>NZ_RQGF01000009.1:0-227500 GCF_004769615.1 Leptospira sarikeiensis
TTGGACTCGATGTGTTGGCGCCAATTTCTACTCATGCGCCGCAAGCGGCGCCTGTGAGGATTGGTGCGAAGGGATTTCTACCTTAATACATCACTCAGGAGCTTCCCGAGCATCTGATCTTGGGTCTGAACAGTTTTCTGATTCGCCTCATAAGAACGGTTGACCTCGATCATTTCCACCATCTCGGTCACTACGCTTACATTAGAAGCTTCTAAATAACCTTGCAGAACGGAAGGTTCTTCTTGTAATAAAAACGGTCTTGGTTCACCGGACTCTTGAGTGTCGTTATAGAATGAATCCCCTTCTTTGTCTAAGTGACGAGGGTTTTCTACAGTGCGGATCTTAATACGATCCAGAAGAACAGGAGTTTCGTATCTATTCTTATCAGCACCAACAGAATTACGAGGATCGTTCCCGATCTCACCGTTGATCCAAACTTCACCGTTTTCTTTGATCAAAAAATTTCCTCTGGCAACTTTGATGAGACCATTCTCTCCCATCAAAGGAAAACCTTGAGGAGTCACCAAGTAACCGTCTGTGTTCAAAACGAATGCACCCGATCTGGAAAGTCTTTCTCCACGATTGGTCAATACGCTAAAAAATGCAGGATGTTCTGTGCCGGGTCTATCTTGTAACATCAGATCGAAAGGATTATCGGTCTTCTTCACCGCACCTTGTTCGAATCTCGTATAAATTTCATTCACCTCGGCACCTAATCCAAGTTTGCCGACAACCGGTGCAGTATCAAAAGAACCCATCGGAACCTTCCCGACTCCGTCTTCGTTGAATCTATGAATTAAAAGTTCCGGAAAAGTTTTAAAAAGAGTCGTGTCCCTTTTGAAAGCGGTCTTATCCACGTTCGCCAAATTATTCGAGATCACATCCATACGAGTTTGTTGGACGATCATCCCATTTGAGCCAGTGTACATTCCTCTAAGCATTCTAAACTTCCCCCGCTTCCTTATAAGGATCGGTGTTTTTAAAAAATCCCATTACAGTTTCTAAGACATAATCTAAAAAAATAAGAAGAGTTCTTCCTACATTTTGGCCGCCTCCCGCCAAAAGGCGGGACCGGGCTGCTACTGGTTCGGCTTTCGCCTCATCCCACCTTCGGTGGGACAAGCCCTTCGCATCCCTGGCGGGTTCTAATCGAAGGATCTTTACGAAAATAGAAGCTCCCACCGGAATCCAGAATCCACATTCCGAATTTTGAACCCGAGAACTATGCTTGATTATGTGAAAATTTTCTGATATAGGTGCCGAAGGCAATCCTCCCACGGGCCCACCTCCTCCACCCAAACTAGGGCGGGGGCCGTTTTGTAAAATTTGTGTTCGGTGGAGGGTCCAGTTTGTCAATGATAAGGGCTGACTCGTTTGATCTTGCGATCACCGACTCGCTTATGCGGTCGTATTCTCGCTCGCTATTGATCGCTGCGAATGGGCGGGGGCCGTTTTGTAAAATTTGTGTGGAACGCGGAATCCATATTCAGCGATGCTCGACTTGAGCAAGATTATTCTTATCTGGCTCTCTTTCAAAAGGGGCCCATAGAGAAAAAGAAAACAGCCCCGCTTGTAGGAGTTCCTACAGCCCGTATTTTGTCTCATTTCTAAAAAACCTTTGACATCTCTCCCTCTGAGAGCTATTTATCCGGGTAATGAAGAAAACAGGGTATTTTCTCTCCTTAGGAGCCGGTAAGAACCAGGTACCCTTGATCTCTGCTGCAAAGGCACTCGGATTAGAAGTAGCAGCAGTAGATAAAAACGATAAGGCCCCCGGATTTGCACTCGCAAGTCTTCGGATCATAGAGTCCACCTTCGAATACAGAAGGATCCTTAGAGCGGTTGCCGAAAATCCATTGCCTACTCCAATCATTGGGATCGGGACTAGATCTTTCGGAAAGGCAACTTATAGCACAGCCTATCTTGCAGAAAAATTAAAACTTAAATATGCAAGCACCGAATCGGTTCTGAAATTTTCTGATAAACATATATTAAAAGAAACCTTGGCCCCAAAAGGGATCCGAGTTCCAAAAGAGATCCCACATTCGGAGATCAAAGCAAAGACAAAATCTTTTCCTTATCCTTGGATCGTAAAACCGAGCCAAGGAAGCGGTAAATCCGGGATCCAACTCGTAGAATCTGATTCGGATCTAAAATCGATCTCTAATATAAGTTCTCCTAAAAAACCGAGTAAATCCAAAACTTCCGAAAATTCTCCTCACCAAGAAACCTGGATCTTAGAAGAATATATTCCGGGTCCTGAATATACTGTGCTCGGTCTCGTAGACCAAAACGATTTTCATTTAGTGAATATTTCCTTAAAGGAAACTTCTTCTTTTCCTCCTTTTTTGGAAGCGGCTCATAGACTTCCATTTCCAAAAACAGAATTGGAAGGAGAGATCAAGATGTTATGCCGTGCAATCGCAAAGGCAACAGGCCTAAAAAATTGTCCTTTCGTAGCAGAATTCCGCTTAGACCAAAATGGGGAATTAGTGCTTATAGAAGCCGCTCCGGAAGTAGGCGGAGAATATCTCGCGGATGTTTTGGTGCCTGGTTATTCCGGTTACGATTATTTTACCAATTTGGTAAAACTTTTGGTCGGAGAGCCGATCACCCCTCCTCCATCTAGTTTAGAAATTCCTAAAAAACTAAAATCTCAAGTACGTTTCGATATCCCTCCCAGAGGGATCTCTGTTTTAAAATCTTGGGAGAATTTTCCATCACAGTATGGAGAGACCCTGCTTCTTAATGAAAATTTGAAAGAACTAGGTTCCAAATTGGATACTTCTCTTGGAAATGAAACTAGGACCAGAGTGATCTGTTTAAAAACCAAAGGTTCTCATTCCGAAGAAGAATGGAATGGAACAGTCAGAAATCGTTTGAAGGCGGATTATGAAGCCCGCTGATCATCCTTCCAAAGAAGCTTGGGAAACTCATTACACTAGACCTAAAGCAAAACTTTCTTATCCGGACGAAAACTTAGTCAGAATGTTATCCAGGATCTCCCCTTCTTCTTCAAATCCAAAAGCATTAGACTTCGGGACCGGTTCCGGAAGACATTGTATCTTACTAAAAGATTTCGGTTATGAAGTATCCGCTGCGGACTACAGTGAGAATTCAATACAAAACGTAAAAGATTCTTATCCTTGGGCAAAAACATTTCTTCTAAACTCCCCTCCCTATCCTTTTTCGGATGATGATTTCGACCTCATAGTAAGTTGGGGAGTTCTACATTATAATTCTCCGGATCTCGCCAAATCGATGTTAGATGATACCTTCCGTATTTTAAAAAAAGGAGGTTATCTCGCAGCTTCTGTTAGAGCGGAAGGAGATACTCACTTAAAAGCGGAAAAAGGAAAGATCGGAACTACAGATCTAGCCGGTGGTTCTACTTGGTTTTATTCCAAAGAAAATATTCAAGATCTACTTCAAAACTTTTCTTCTTTCGAACTAGGTTATACTGAAAGAACTCCTTTGGGCAAATTGGATGAGAGGATCTGCCATTGGATCTTTCTAGCGAAAAAGTAATCCAATCGGAATGCCCTCTCGAAGGAAATTGCAAATGGGAGTCCCTATATACTTCCGATTTTGGGGATTTCAATCTTCCTATCCAAGTTTGTAAAACCTGCGGATTCCAAGCACAGTTCCCAAGACCGGAGCCTGAATCTTTATACACCGAAGAATATTATACAGGGAATCAAAACTTTACTTACAAAGACGAAAGAATTACCGAAAAATTCGATCGTTATGTTTGGTTCTCTCGTTTGAAAAATATTTCCAAATTTAGATCCGACGGAAATTTCCTGGATATAGGTTGTTCTTTTGGAGGTCTTCTTCAATGCGCGAAAGAAAAAGGTTATGTTCCGTATGGCGTGGAAATTTCTCCTTATTCGGCTAAACAAGCGGAAACGAGAGGATTCAAGGTCTGGCAGGGTCAATTTTTGGACGCGGATATTCCTGAAAATTTTTTCGACGTGATCACACTCATTGAAGTGATAGAACATTTAGAGAATCCTAAAAAAGTATTCGATAAACTTTCAAAAGTCCTTAAACCGGGCGGATTACTTCTCATTCAAACTGCAAATTTTGATGCGTGGCAGGCAATAAACTCAGGAAACAAATACCATTATTATCTTCCAGGGCATGTGTATTATTATTCTGCAAATTTACTTCGTAAAATTCTTGCCAGACGAGGCTTTGAAAGACAAATTACCTACCTCGGAGTGGACTTCCCACTTCTTGCAAAACTTTTGAAGTCCAGAGGTAGTTTTTCCTCTTGGAAAGATTATTTGAAATGGTTCCGAATAGGATTCTATCATTTCAAAAGTAAACTTTCCAAAAAAGGAAAACCTCTTACGTCTTCTATGGTACATTACGCGATTAAGAAATGAATTCTCATCCGAATACAAAGTATAGTAAAGTTTTCGATTATATTCCGGACGCAAGTTTTGGGAGAAAGATCAATTTTAGCATTCGAGTTCTTGCAGCTTCCGCATATAGATTTGTCAAAGACGAATGTCTGATCAAGGCTTCCGGGATTTCTTATACCACAATCGTGTCTTTAATCCCAATGCTCGTGGTTGCACTTTCTCTTCTCACGATCACCTCCGGATTGGACAATCGAAAAGAAGAAATATTCGATAAAATTAATGCGTTTTTCTTGAGCAATAATATCAACCTGGATATCAATCCTTACTTGGATACTTTAGGAGAATTGATAGACGCAGCAAGACAGATCGGAGCGATCGGATTCATTTTACTCGTATTCTCCGCCACCACTGTCCTAAGAGCATTGGAAAACTCCTTCAATTCTATCTGGAGGATCGAGGAAAAAAGATCTCTTCTACAAGAATTCGTTTTTTATTTTTTCGTTCTCTCCATCGGTCCCTTGCTCTTGGTGATCGGGGACAATCTTGCTAAAAAAGTAACCGATGTATTTCGCCCTCCTCATTATCTAAGTATGGATAAGGATCCGGAAAATCGTATTTGGATCTCTGGGGAAAATGGAACTCTTCTTCGGTTAGATGCGGGTTTAAAGCAGGATTATTATTTGGATGAAAAGGATATAGATCTGAAAAATATTCGATGCCTGGATTCGTTCGGTGTTCGAATGGATTTCTGTGAAAAGCCGGATATCTCCCAAGAAAACTTCGTAAGAGTTCTAGTAAAGGATTCAAAAATTTACGCGCTTTCGGCAAAAGGCCTTCTTCTTTCCAAACCTGTGGACGGTTCAGTTTGGAATGCAATCTATTTCGACAATTCAAACTTTAAAGATTTCGAATATATTAACGAAGGTAATTTTTACCTCATATTCTCCAACGGAGAACTTTTACATTTCTTTACACAAGGAAGAAGTTATAAACCTGTTTTCCCAAATGTACTCAGGATCAGAGCAAACCGAGTCTATTTCCCGGAACCCTATCTAGGTTATATCGCAGATGAGGACGGTCATGTTTGGAAAAGCGAAGACGGCGGCTATAATTGGAACTCTACTAAAATCACAGGTCACGGGCTTAAAGATATCCATAGGACCAAACCTGGAGAACTTTTCGTAACTGGAGAAAGAGGTTCCGTTTTCAAAACGGAAGATGGAGGTTACTCCTGGAAAAACCTCAGCCATAAACGTTATACCTTTAGTAAAGTATGGTCGGTAGAAAACGAAGAGTCTGCAGATATATTCTTATTGGATGCCCTTGGAAATATCCTAGTTTCCATTGATGAGGGAGAACATTGGAATACTTTCTATGTCCCAGCCAGGGGAAAAGTATTTGCATCCGTATTACTCGACAGAAGTGAAAATGGAAGATTCCGCCTTTTGAATATAGGCGAATACAGAAAGATTAGTCTTTCAGAATATAAGGATGTAAAATACGAGACTTTGATACTCCAAGGAGGAGAGTCAGTATTCTCGCCTTATAATATTTTAAAATTCTTCTTCCCTTTGATCGGGATCTGGCTTTTCTTTTTAGCTCTTTTCACACTGATCCCCAATACCAGAGTTCCAATTCGAGCATCTGCATGGGGAGCAGGTTTCACGAGCGTGATCTTTCTTGCATTTTTATACGGATTCAAGGTGTATATCACTTCCTTTTCCGAAACCACTATGATCGTTTATAAGGCATTGGCTTCGATTCCTATCTTCTTGATCGGGATCTACTCCCTATCTCTAATCGTACTCTTCGGGGCAGAAGTGACTGCATGCGTTCAATTTCCTGAGAGATACTACGCACCTTTCCAATTAATAGAAGAACATCACACTTCTTATAGTTACGAATTCAGAAAATTGATTGGGGTTCTAAAAGCGGTCTATTCAGTGCAAAAAGAAAATAAAGTAGCTCCGAGAAACAAGGACCTCGCTTTACGATCAGGACTACACGCAGAAGAAATCCCGCGGTTAACTAAAACATTATCCGAAGTTGGCCTACTTGTGGAAACAAATGAAGGTGGAGCTTGGCTTCCGGTTGTTTCTGGAGAAGATTTGAGCTTAGGAGATTTTTACCGCAGGATCCCTGAACCACTTTTAAGGGAAGACGCTTCTTTCAAAGTATATCCCGAAAAAGTGAAAGAGAAGATGGAGAAAGCAGAAAATTCCCTACAGAAAGATCTAGACTCCATCCATTTCAGAGACTTGATTGAATAGGGACAAAACATGGTATTAGCGCTTATTGCAAATCTTGGTATATTCGAATTGATCTTTATTCTTTTTCTATTAGGGATCTATTTCATTCCCTCCATAATTGCTTGGGTCAAAAAGAACAATTTCACTCTTGTAATTCTGATCAATGTATTTGCAGGCTGGACTGGGATCGGATGGATCGCCGCATTTGTTCTCTCCGTCGTAAAAATAAAATCTAAGTAAATTTCTTTCGAAAAGTACTTGAGAATCCTTTAATTAGAATGAAAATCCTTCGGAACTAAAAGTAGGGATGTTATGGTAAAACAACTTTTCGTAAACCTAGGAATAAAAGATTTAAATAAGACTGTCGACTTTTTTACAAAGTTAGGTTTTACATTTAACAAGGATTTTACGGACGAGACAGCCACTTGTATGATCATTTCAGAAAATATTTTCGCGATGCTCATCACGGAAGCAAAATTTAAAGAATTCGCTCCGAACCCACCTTCCGACCCTAAAAAGAATACGGAGGTTTTGCTCGCGTTGTCCGTAGAAAATAGAAGCCAAGTGGATGAGATGGTTCAAAAAGCCGTTTCTGCAGGTGGAAATACTTTTAACGAAGCTCAGGATCACGGTTTTATGTATGCTCATAGCTTCCAGGACTTGGATGGCCATGTTTGGGAAGTTTTTGCGATGGAAGGAACTCCTCCGAAATAATTAACCCCTGATCGTCCTTAAGGAAGAGAAAATATAAGACCTTGTTTTCCTTCTTTAGGGATGATAATTCGGATACTTGTCCCCTGTTTAGAATCGACCCTTACATTTCCTCGGATCTGTAAAACCAAACTTTCTACCAATTTCATTCCAATCCCTACATTTTCCTGCAACACTGCGGGCTCCGCTAAACCTTTTCCAGAATCAGAAACACTCAATATTATATTTTTATCATCTTGTTCCAAACGAACTGAAACTTCTCCGGCCTCACCTTCAAAAAAAGCATGTTTTAGTGCATTCGTTACAAGCTCATTCAATATCAATCCCAATGGCATTGCGCGGTCAGGGTCCAATTTAATATCCTTATCCATCTCGGCTTTTACAGAAATCTTACTCGAATCTGTTTTATAAGTAACTTCTAAATTTTGGATCACAGATTTTAAAATAGAATCCGCACATATCTGTAACAAATTACTGGAATCATAGATCATCTGATGGATCTTCGCGATTGATTGGATTCGATTCTGAGCTATACGTAAAGCTTCCGAAATATTTTCAGTCCCTCTTCCGGAACCTTGCATAGAAAGAAGCCCTGAAACGATCTGCAAATTATTGTTCACTCTATGATGGATCTCTGTGAGTAAAAATGCCTTCTCTCTTAATTCGTCTTGTATCCTTTTTTGGTCCTTCTCTCTTTTTGTCTGTTCTTTATGCATCGAATCTACGTACAAGAAGATCAATAGGAACATTACAAAAAGATCTTTTGCAAAACCTTCGTAATCGTCCAATATATCACTGATCCCGGAATGTTCCAGAAAATTGGAAACGCATACGAAAAAACAAGTAATCAAAGCCGCAGAGGCAAAAAATCCAGGACCGACTAAAACATGTTTTCTTAAAATACTTTTGATCAATAGAACTAGGGCCGCTATATACAAAAAGAAGGTGATTACGTTTAGACCTGCGATCGGATTCATCTCAAACTTCCCTACGATCCGCAAAGTATATCTTAATGCCTGACAGAAAGAATATACCGGAAACTAAAAAGCTCGCGTGTTCCAAAAAATTCAGAGCGTCCGGCCAGAAAAAACCTTCCAACACGGTGAACAAGCTACTGAACCAAACACAGACGAATCCGAAGAATAAAAATTTATACTTAGGAATGAGACCGATCCGATACAAAGCAAATATCGTAACAAGACCGATCGTATCAAAAATGAGATTTAGGATTTCGCTAATTTGGATCATGAAAACCGAAAAAGGATTGTGTATCACCAAAGCGGCGAAGTCAATTCAGTTTTCAATAAACCTCAGCTCGGAAAACATTTCCTTCTGTAACGGATAACGGATGAAAAAGCCGCAAACCCTAAGCGAACGGCTAAAATTTTAACGGGGCGAATCCCAAGGAAATACGGCATGTATTTCTAACTCTAAGGCCCTCACAGAAAGTCGGATCTCCAACAAAGAATATACTAAAGAAGTCAGCATAGCAAATAAAGAAAGCCCGAAACAGATCCAAGCTCCTATATTCCAAACCGCGATAAATAAGATCGATGCTGTACAGAATGTCATACTTAAGATCCCGAATGTTTGAGAGAATCGGATATGTGAAATTCGTGTTACAAGATTTCGGACTTGGGCCTCGATATTCGGATCCTCTGATTCCCTATATTTATCCAACAATTGTCTAGTAAGTGAACTCAATCCTAAAAACCGATTTGTAAATGCAAGCATGAGAAGTGATATCGCCGGGAAAAGTATCCCGGGAGCATTATAACTCAAAGTGTCCATAACTTCCAATCGTTAGGTGACCTCCCAATTAATCAAATAGATTCAACTATAATTAGGATCCTTGGCGGGTCCATAAGAAGTCAGGGCCCGGCATCATTTGAGCCTCATCTTCTCCTACTTCCTTTTTAAACAAGGAGTTCGCCTTCTTAGCCATTTCCCATACCAATCCTTTGTTTTCCTGCAAATTCGCAAGATTCCTTTTTTCCAACGGATCCTTCTGAGTATCATATAATTCTAAATCATGATTTTCGAATAATTCCTGCTCCGTTTTCGGAAGTGAATGATCTAGAGGGCGGAAATACCTGGCAAATTTATATCTTCCATCGAATATTCCTCTCATCGAATGCCTTTCTTTCATCCCTTTCATGACAGGTAGATTTATAAGTTTCCAGGCCCTCTGAAAACCTTTTTCTTGAAATGCTTTTGCTATCAGCTCCGCGGTTTCGGCAGAACCGAACACCCGACTATCCCATTGATATAACGCAGAATCTCGTCCAGTTGAATATATATCTTTTCTATTTGTCGGAGTCATTGCCGGACTTAGATCTACCCCTTTCAAATCAGGGAATTGTTCTAACCTCTCCTTAGAAGAAAGGCCTGCAAAACCGAGTAAGGTAGGAACAATATCAATTTGGCTGGCTAAAGCATTCGTATCATTTCCAGATTTGATATCGGGATGATAAATAGCAAAAGGAACAGAGGCACTTTCTCTATAGATAGTATTTCCTTTTCCTCTTAATCCATGAGCACCCGAAAGTTCTCCATGATCCGAGCTGAACACCACTATAGTATTATCCCATAAACCT
This sequence comes from Leptospira sarikeiensis, assembly GCF_004769615.1. GTDB lineage: Bacteria > Spirochaetota > Leptospiria > Leptospirales > Leptospiraceae > Leptospira_B > Leptospira_B sarikeiensis. The sequence continues at coordinate 9,928 of NZ_RQGF01000009.1, forward strand.
TTATTGTCCAATACATCTAAAACAGTTCCGATATGAGAATCGACATCCCTCAAACAATTCAAATAGTAGTTTTCGTGATTTTTCCACCCTTCAATATCGTCTAACGGTATTCGACCCAAAGTCACATCCATAACATCTTTAAAGATTTTATGTGCCTTCGGTTTATCAAAATCCCCTTTTTCTCCAAAATTTTCAGGCAAAGGTAATCCCAGTTTTTCTGAATATAAAAAATGGTTCGGGGCCTTAGAAATGCTCTCTCCGATCATAGGATTATAAACATAGGTTTCTAATTGACGCTTGCTTGCCAAAAAGAACATGATATCGTGCGGATTCAGGAAATTGACAGCGGCGAACCAAGGTCTTTTCGAATATTTTCTTTTCTCAAGAAACTTTGATGCGGCAAAGGCTGTTTTATAATCTTTTTTATGACCTCCCTGAACACCTTCTATTTCAGAATCTTGATCTGTAATTTCAAAACCGTAACTACGAAACAAGGAGCTCATCTTGTCTTTTCCCATGGGCCTGTCCCAAGGAAGATGTGTTAGGTGCCATTTTCCGAAATACGCGGTTTCATAACCTAGATCCTGAAGCATAGTTCCGATCGTAGGAACATGAGAATAGAGATCGTGGGCGAATGGGATAGGAACATTTTCGTAAACCCCATTATATTGATAATGAAGTCCCGTATAAATATTTCCCCTCGCCATTGAACAAAGACCGGATACGTTTTGCATGCCGGAAAAGCGCGTAGCTTTTTCGTACAATCTTTCTCGATGAGAAAGTTTTAATCCGGAAGGAAGTAATGAGGGATGCCTCTCCTGGTCAGTCAAAATGAAAAGTATATTGGGCTGCTTCGATTTTCTTTTTGCAAATTGTCCACGGATCCTTTTGGAAAAAAGATCGTTTTTCCAGGTATATCCTAAACCGATTCCAGATAAGCCTAACAATCCGGCAGAAATCAAAAATGATTTGCGACTCATCTTCTTCATAATCGTTTCTCCTTAAGTGACTTTTGTCTTTGCTATGAAACTCGCAAAAATGTTCGGGAAATATTTGTGTAGGAAGATCCCGAATTTTTCCTTCGGGCCAGCGATGATCACTTCGTTTTTTTCGGATACGATCGCATTCAGGATTTCGGTCGCACATTCATTCGGATCAATTCCGTTCTGTATAGCTTCATCCATTTTTCCATGCTTAGATCCGTTTCCAGAGAGGGCGTTTTCCGATATTTTGGTTTTCACGAATCCCGGATAAACGAGTAATACTTTCAAATTATCATGATGATTTTCTGCTCTAAGTGATTCATAAAATCCCGTTAATGCGAATTTAGTCGCGGAATAACCGGATCTAAGAGGAACTCCGAATTTTCCTGCAACACTTGAGATAGAAACCACCCAACCTTTTTTGTTCTCTCTAAAATGAGGAAGTAAGGCTAGAGTTAATCCAATATTTCCTAAAAAGTTCACTTTCAAAATAGATTCATATGCAGACATGGAAGTTTCATGCGCTAATGAACGTTGACTAATCCCTCCATTATTGATGAGAACATCAACTTTTCCGAATTTAGTGATCACTTGCTCAGGTAAATTTTCCAAAGAATGATAGTTTTCCAAATCTAACGGAAGAACGAGAGAATTTTCTTCCGTCCATCCGGCCTCATCGCGAACTCGAGCCAATTCATCGATCCTTCTTGCAGATAAAACCAAATTAGCACCGGAACCTTTTAACTCGCCGACTAATGACTCTCCTATTCCAGAAGAAGCCCCAGTAATCCAAACAGTTTTCCCTTCAAAGAAAGATCCAAATTTTGTATCCATCTCAGGATCCCTGTTCCACTCTAAGTATTTGGTCTCCCAAATCGATCCTTCTATCTGCGCTACGAATAAAGGAACGTATAGTATCTCCAGGTTGAAGGTATTCGGATCGTTTCAATTGGCCTTTTACGAATAATTCCCATTTCTTTTTTTCAGGCAGAAGAGCGGCAATTTTCTGTAAAAGTTTTCCTGGCGCCCTCAATGCACAACCTGAAGGAGTTCCTGTAAGAAGAACATCACCAGGTTCTATATTACAAAAATGAGATAATTCTTTTATACTTTCCTCAGGATTAAAAACCAGATTAGCCGCAGTATCATGCTGTCTTACTCGATCGTTCACAAGAAGGGTTAGTTCCAGATTTTTCCATAATTGAAAATCTCCCGGCTCTAAAACGGAAAGTACCGGACCCGCAGGTAGAAATGTTCGGTAGGATTTTCCTTTGTACCATTGTAATTGTGGAAGTTGTATATCCCTTGCTGATATATCGTTGGCCATAAAGAAGGCCGCGACGTATTCCGAAACTTCTCCCGAGTTTTTGCTCCAAGGCTCTCGGATCGATTTTCCGAAAACAAGGCCCAATTCGATCTCATAGTCCAATAACTGGACTTGTTTCGGACGGATCACTTTTCCAAGTGGAGAAGTCAAAGAAGCATCCGATTTACTGAAGAATAAATTATAATTTTTTTCATCAGGGTCCAATCCGGATTCGATCAAATGTTGTCTGTAATTTGCACCTTGACAAACCACTTGGCAAGGTGTAGTGATCGGAGAAAGGATCTCCAATTCTTCCGGAGAATAAAATTTTGGACCTGCAGACGGATTGTTCTTAAAAAATTCCAGAAACTCTCTCGTATTTAATTCTCCAGCTTCTAGAGGAAAAACTTTTCCTTGTTTCCATTCTCCCCAATTGATACTGTCATTCTTTTTGAAACGTATAAAATTTTTTGCCATAAGATTTCCTTAATATTTAATCCAAGTTCTAGGAGAAATATCCGCGACCTTCTTCAATTCCATCAGAACACGTATAGAGATCTGCCTTCCGGAAAGGATCCCTTTCCATAATTCCAGCAATTTTCGAAGAGAAAGTTTTGTGTCTAAAAAATCTTTAGGCATATCTTCTCCCCATTGATATAGGCTTTTTCGATTTATCAAATGGATCCCAGTAGGGACCGAGTTATCGAATTTATCTCCGTCGGCATAGTGTTCCACTAACATACCGGAAGGGTCTCTATGATAATCGAAAATTTGACTCCCGAGTAAATGCCTTCCGATCCCCCAACTAGAGCGATGCCCTTTTTCTAAAAGCCATTCTCTTCCCTTTGCAACTTCGTCCAGATCATCCAATTCGAAGGCGCAATGTTCCAAACTATCAGTGACCCCGGAAGCGATTACTATGGAATGATGATCCGATAGAGTCTCTCCTCGATCGAATCTTAAAAATACGATTACAGGCTCCTTGGATCCCGGAAGGATCTGAATATCGGAAGGGATCATTCCGAAAGTATCACAGTACCAAGAAGCATTCTTTAGAAATTCCTGTTTAAAGAAAACTGCATGTCCTAGTCGAATAATTTTTGCAGGCCTAGATTCATAAGACCTTGGAAGATTGGCTCTTGAGGACTCTCCAGGATAATTCCAAAGTTCTTTAGATGGATCGACTTGATTTTTGTTCTTTTCTTCCGAAACATACATTATATCTACTGGAAGCCCGGAAGGATCTATTAGAGTCACGCATGGAATGGAATTGATACGCCCTTCTCTCAGAAATTCTGCATTAGGAAGCGCCTTCAACCTTTCGAAATCATCTAAAGAATTTACATAAATTCCTAAACCGATTAAAAAGTCCCTGTCGGCCTTTTCCAAGGACCAACAGGGTAGATCGGAGCTATTTCCACGAAACAAGATCCGGTCTTCTTTTTTCTCCATTAGATCTAATCCGAAATCTTGATAGTATTCGGTGGCAGATCCCAAATTTTTCCTACCTAATCTTATATAAGCGATGTCTGCAGCCTTGCTTAGAGGATGATCGGATCGAACAGGACAAGCTGACTGAATTTGTTTCATGGCGATTTTCCTTGGTGAATATCCAGATATTTTAAGATCATATCGTTAGCTTCTTCCATGCAGAATGCGGCAGCAATGATCCGATCCGGGCGAACGATGACGAAACGATCCACTCCGCCGAAATAACGTGAAAAAGAAGAAGTGATATCTTCCGCGTCAGAGGGATAATATTCCGCCAATTGTTGCTGGCTTGTCAGAAAACAATACTTTCCACCTATCGATTCCCATCTTTCTTTTGATCCCGAATTCATTACGGATAATGGATGTTTACCGTAACCTATAAGGATTGTATCATTTCCCAAAAGAAGATCCGAAAACACGATTTGCCCTTCCGGCAATTTTACAGGAAATTGAGGAAACGAAGATCCTGGCAAAACATCAGATTTTCGTAATTTTCCTTTTTTTAGAAATAGACCTTTTTTGAATGAATTATCTGGTTTGATCCTCAGATCGGAGAGATAAGGACGCAAAGGAGAATAGTATAAAATTTTAAAGATAAGATCCCGGACGAGCGCGGTCGCCTTGTTCCGGGTCATAATGATGGACCCCAAAAACACAGCCAATCGTATCATCTTTTTTGCATGTGATTTCCTTTCTAAATGATAGCTGGAAAGAATTTTATGAGAAGCAGTACCCTTTAGAACAGCAGAGATCTTCCATCCTAAATTAAATGCGTCCCTCATTCCACTTACAAGTCCTTGGCCTGCAAAAGGAGGAGTGAGATGAGCTGCGTCCCCTAAAAGATAAACTCTTCCCTTTCCCATACAGTCCGCAGTCTTGGCTTGGAATCTGTATACAGCAGTTCTTTCCACATTCATCGAGGAAACATCACCCCAAGGTTTCATGAGTTCCGCTACCTTTCCTGGCTTCTCCATTTCTTCCTTGGTTTCGCCTTTCTTTAGTAGGAACTCCCACCGTTGTGAACCGTTCGGTCCAGGAACATGAGCGACCGGCCTTTTAGGATCACATAAAAATTCAACAGTGTCCCAGACCTTCCCAAGGTTTGCTACATCCAAGATCAACCAGTCTTCTTTGTACGAAGATCCTTGTAGTTTCCAGCCTTGTTTAGTTCTCACGGAACTATGAGCTCCGTCACAACCTAGTAAAAATCCGGTATTGATCCTATATTCTACATCTTTACATTTTACCCTGACCGCGATTTCGGGATCATATTCCTTATGATCCAAATAGATACATTCTGACCAAAGACTTACCTGATCAAATCTCTCTAACCCCTTTCTTAGTATTCTTTCCAAAGAAGGTTGATAAATAGAAACAAGCCTAGGATGTCCATCGAGAGAACCGGACGAATTGATCTTCGCGAGGGGCCCTCCCAGGGGAGAAATCATTTCTACTCCAGAGATCGCAGGCATAGTACGAGCTGCTTCTTCTTCTAAACCAATAGCCTGTAAAATTCTTAATGCATCCTGATCCAAAGAAATTGCTCTCGGGATCTCTAAAATCCCGGGGTTTTGATCGATCACAAGAGTCGGAATTTCGTACATACCAAGCAGATTCGCCGTAAGAATTCCTACGGGCCCCGCCCCCACAATCACCACATTCGGCCTTTCCGTTTGAGAAAAATATGAGATATCTCTCATTTTTTAGTAATTCCTCATAAATGAGGACTAGATCAAATTCAAAAAGAAAGGTCAATTACATTTTTGAGAGATCTCTCAAAAATGTAATTGCGGAAAGATAGATAGACTCGTATATATTCAAGGAATGCCCTCAGTCCCCAAAAAGAAACTACTCCCAAAACGGGAAAGAACCCGCGCACAGATCATGAAAGCGGCGCTACGTCTATTCGCTCAAAAGGACGCGGCAGAAACTTCTATTGCGGAAGTAAGTGCAGAAGCGGAAGTCGCAAACGGAACCTTCTATAATTATTTCAAAACGAAGGAAGAATTACTAGAAGCCTCCTCTCTTGCGTTGATCGAAGGTCTCGCTGAAGAAGTGGAAACAGGTATGAAAGACCTAAAGGATCCTGCAGAAAGAATGGCACTCGCAGGGATCCTATTCTTCAAAAAAGCCAGAAAAGATTTCGATTGGGCTTGGGCTTTGATCCGAATCGCGGCAGTCGCTCCCAGAATGAGCGATTTATTATTAAGTTATCCGAGAAACGATCTAAAGAACGGGATTAAATCCGGAAAATTCCAAATCGAATCGGAGGAATCCGCTCTGGGTTTGTTTGTAGGAGCATTACATTATGGGATTCGTAATATTCTGGAAGACCGTGCAAAAGATATTACCCATGACCGGGAAATGATGACTCTTGTATTAAAAAGTTTCGGAGTAAGTCCTCAGGCTGCAAAAAACATTTCCGCAAAAGGATTTGTTAGAGCCTGGGAGAAGAACGAAAATTAAACTTTGGAGTTTAATTTGGAAATAGGTGGCAGATTCGAAGATAAAGATTGATAGATCTGTTCTGCAAGTCCCAAAGAAGAATTCGCGGAAAGGTTCTTAGAATACTCATCATACAACATATCTTCGAAAATTTCTTCAGCATAACCTCCGTCTATTAAGCCGGATTTATGAACTGTGGATTTCATTTCTTTCAACATCATCTTAACGAAGATAGATTCGAATTCAACCGATGCATCGTATAATTTTTTACGATACGGATCAGTGTTAATTTCTTCTTTGATATTATGAGGCATCTTCACTTCGGAAGAAGAAACTTTACCCGATAAAGTTTCGTTAAATTCTTCTCTTAGAGCTTCCGGAAAACTTTGGCCTGGCTTTACATTTTTTTCTTCTCTTAAAAGCCTTTGCACTTCCGGTCTTTCGGTTAAGTTCAACCTGTTCTGGTAGTCTTGGATCTTGTCTATCATTATTGGATCTCCAACTCTGCGTGTAATGCACCTGCAGCCTTTAACGCTTCCAAAATCGCAATGATATCTCTTGTAGAAGCTCCTACTTTATTTAGAGCTTCTACAACATCGGAGACTTGGGTTGCTTCTTCTATCACGAAGGATTCTTTTGTAGGAGGTTTCTCCCAAGTAAGACGTGTATTTCTTCTGTTCTTATCAGTAACGGAGAGACTTAAGCCCGATCTCGCAACTGCAACCTCGTCTATCGCGATATTTCCGCCCATCACGATGACCCCGGATCTTTCGTTGATCACAACTTTTGCCTTAGAACTGGACTCTACTGTAATGTTCTCCAGATCAGAAAGAAGATTTAAAAGTCCCGGAGACTTTGCAGAAAATCCAGCACCAACTTCTATCACAATCTCGGAAGGAGTTAATGCTTGGATGGAATCCGCTTTTAATCCGAATTTTTCCGGAACGGTTTCCTTGATACGATTCACTACATTATTCATCAGAGAGAAGTCTTGGCTATTCAAACGGATAACTACTCTTTGGCTGGAAAAAAAATCTTCCTTAAGTTCGGATTCTACAAGTGCTCCCGCATGAACGATACCGACTGTTTTTTTAGAAGCTCTTCCAAGTCCTGTACTAGTCTCCTTTCCGCCAAAGGAGATCACTCCGCTCGCAACAGCATAGATCTTATCATTCGCAGTTTTTAAAGGAGATTGTAAAAGGACCCCGCCTTCTAAAGATTTTGCATCTCCGATAGAAGACACGGTTACGTCCAGCCTGTCCCCTTTTCTTGCGTAGGAAGGAATATTAGCAGTAATTAATACAGATGCGATATTCTTAGTTTGTTCCGGTTTCAGATTCGCCTCTACTCCCAGGTTTTTGAGGTAATTTTTCATACTCTCAGTAGTCATAGGAGTTTTAGAATCCCCCGTTCCAGGAAGACCGACAACGATACCGTAACCGGTAATTTGATTATCTCGGATCCCTTCTATCTTAGCCAGATCCTTTAAACGAACTTCCGCACCGAAGATCGAAGTGGAGAATATTAGAAAAAGTAAAATCGCTTTTTTCATCTGGATTCTCCCAAAAGACGATTCAGTTGTTCCAGAATATATCTTTGTTTTTCTTCTTCCGAAAGTTCCGCTTTAACGGTTACTGTTCCATCCGGATTATTGACGGTTTTCAAAACGATCGGAGGTTGTAAATTTTTAGGTTCTATTCTTCCTGTAAATTGGATCTGCAAGTCAGCGATCCTGTCGGCATCTACAGAATTATCTCTCAAAATAAATTCAGGAGCAAGTCTTCCGGTTAAAATTACCTGAGAAGGCTCTCCATTATAAGTGGAAGATCTTTGTCCTTGTAAGGTCAAAAGACCTGTGTTAGGATCCACAGCAGTCACAACCGCAGTCAGATTACCTTTCAACTTACCGATAGATTTGATCTTTCCTTTATTCTTGTGAACGATCGTACGATCCGTAGTGTAAGCGGGATTGTCCGGGATCACTTTTTTATCCGGAACAGCTTTGATCGTGATATTCTCGTCTGCGGTAGATTCGATCTCGAAATCTGCAGTGAACCCTTCTTTCAATTTTACGAATATAGCGGTCCCCACTCTCAAATTTTGGCTTCTAGAATAAGGATTTTTATCCTGCCATTGAGAAAGTTCCTGGGAGAAAACGGCGATCATACCGGATAAAATTACAAATAGAAGTATTCGACTTAGATTTCGGATCATATCAATTCTCTAAAAGTACGGTTCCTTTTTCCACAACCCTAGCGGAAATTTTTCCTTCTTTTGAATGGGAAGAAACGTCCACAATTTCACCTATATTACCGGAACTTAATGCTTTCGTCTTGGACTTTATCATCAAATTCCCTTTGGTATATACTAAGTTCACGTCACCGCCCCTTTGTACATCGAAAAGGAATCTAAACTGTTTTTTGCGAAGAAGTTCTCCTGCCTGCATATCTCTAAGAGCGGTAGAGCCAAGGTCCTTTTCGGAAAGTCCGTCGGTAAAAGATTCTTCCATATAAACAGTTCTTTCTTCCAGATCTTCAGAGACTAACTTTTGTCCCTTATGGATCTCTCTTTTAGCAAAAAGAGCGCTCATTCTTCTTTCTAATTTGAACTTGATCCTTTGAGTATGGACCTTTCTATTCTCGAAATAAAAATCTAAAGACGCAACGATCTGTCCCGGATGGATCACTTGAGGAAGACCGGCCCATTTTAGATCCACACCTTGACTTGGGATCCATCTATCCCCGTTTAAGTAGGAAATTTTAAAATCCCCTTCCTTATCTTGAGGGAGTTTAGAAACTTCTTTTTTTAAACTGTCTTCCAGATCTTCCGGATCCAATTCGGAATTTAAAGGAAGGATCAAAGTCTCTTTTCCGGAAACAGGAACCCCTGGTAGGACTTCCTTCAAACTTTCAGGGCGAACTATAACAGGATTTTGTAAATTACGAATTACGATCTTATCTTGAACCCCGTCAGGGAGTTTTGCGATCTCGGACAATAAAACTTCCTTTTTCTGGGTCAGAAGTTTTCCGCGTAAATAAACCGCTTCCATACCTTCTACTTTTTCCGAACCGGAAACAAAAAGTCCGGCAAGAAGAAAGAATAAGATAAAAAAGCGGAAATTCATACTAATTAACGTTTCAGACCGATCGCAGTAGATAACATGTTGTCTGAAGTTTGGATAGCCTTGGAATTGGATTCGTATGCCCTTTGAGCAACGATCATATTCACCATCTCTTCCACGATTTTCACGTTAGACATCTCCAAGAAGCCCTGAAGAACATTTCCGAAACCTTCCATACCTGGAGTCCCTGGAATTTCAGGGCCGGAAGCAACAGTCTCTTGGAATAAGTTTTTACCGATCGCTTGCAAACCCGCAGGGTTCACAAAACGATAAAGTTCCACCTGACCGATCGCTGTAGGACGAATATCCGCACCAATCTTAACAGTTACTTCTCCCTGCTCGGAGATCATGAGTGTATTCAAAATTGCACCTTCAGGAAGGATCAAAGGAGGCTCCAACAAATAGCCGTTAGATGTTACCACTTGTTGGTTGGAATCGATCTTATAAGAACCGTCTCTGGTAAAAGCGAAACTACCATCAGGCATTTGGATCTTGAAAAATCCCATTTCGCTTGTGATCGCAAGATCCAATTTATTTCCAGTCGCTTGGAAGGAACCGATCTCGAATAATTTCTGGGAAGCAGCCGCCCTCACCCCGTGACCCACGTTCACACCGGTAGGGATCTCGCTCACTGAAGTAGCAGGAGTTCCTGCCAAAACCATATGTTGGTATACCAAATCCTCAAAATCCGCCCTGTTCTTTTTAAAACCGGTGGTATTCACGTTTGCCAAGTTGTTGGAAATCGTATCGATATGAAATTGCTGCGCGATCATTCCTGTCGCAGCGGTCCAAAGAGAACGCATCATTTGAGTTTATACCTCTGATCTCTTTACCTATCGGACATTCTAAAAATTTCCTCAGGGTATTTCGGCTTTTTTGAGACAAAATCCCGGTTTTTCGGCAGTGCGGTTCTCGGAAAAGTTTTCTAAAATTCCTGGATCAAATCTGAAAAACCCGAGACCAGGCTGCTACGGGTTTTTGAGCGACCCATAGGGAGCGAAAAACCCGTAGGGTTGCTGAATACAATGATGCAAAATCTTTGTCGGACACCATTATTTTAATTAGCACAGAAGCGAGCTCGCCTCATCCCGCCTCCGGCGGGACAAGCCCTTCGCATCCTTACCGCGTGAAGGAACTCCTACAATCAACTGTTGATAATTATTTCGCACAGAGCATACGGAGATCACAGAGCATAATTATTGAAGAGTTTACTTCTCAGTGAACCCTGTGTGCTCTGTGTGAAACTTTCGTATTTTTTACTTAAGATTACGGAATACTACACAACGATTGGAATTGGTTCCTTTTTCGTTATTGGAGACGTTCCAACAATTTGCAAGTTTTGTGAATTTCTGGTCATTGATGTACGTGTTTTCCCAGACAAGGCCGGTAGATTCCGCGCATTTGATCACATATTCGTCCAGGTTGAATACAGTTTTCCCTTTACGAACTTCTCCGACTTCCATCACAACTGTCCCGCCAGGTTTTACGACTCTAGAAAGTTCCGACAAGGTTCCTTGGATAAATTCACACCAACCCGCTAGTGTTGCGAAGATGCTAGGTTTTTGGTCCTTCTCTAGTTCAATATCTAAGAACCAATATCTAAGCCAGTTGTCCTCTTCGTAATTTACCTTATCCAGAAAAGGAGGACTGGTCACGACAAGATCCACGGAATCATCTTCCAAACCGAATAAATCCAAGGAAGAATGATTTGTGTAACGATTTCTGGAGGAAAACTCATGATAAAAAGGAGTGAGAGATTCTTTCAGATCTCTCTTCATCTTTTGCAAGATCCTAGGTTTGATCTCTCTGTAGTCCGGAACAACTCCCCTTTTTTCATTATTCTTCCTTTGAGCGGAAGGAGGAATGGAGATCTGAGGAAAACTATAAACTGAAAAAAAGCCGTTGCTATGTCCATGAAGCCTGGACAGAGCGGTTAGTCCCAAATATCTGAGTTCAGGAGAGTCTGAACCTATCAGGATCTTTTTCAGATTCTTGATCTCTTTTAAAGTATCTTTATGATAAAAATGTAAAAGGCCTTCGTCTTCTTTTTCCTCCTTGATCTTGGAGTTTAGATCCAAAGAATCCAAAGTTTTTTCCAATCTCTCCATAGAAGGAACGGTTTGTCTAGCCCCCGCTAAATATAAGGACATTGGACTGATATCATTATGGATCGCGGCATAACCTTCTAGGTTTGCCTGAACCGCGGTTGTTCCTCTTCCTCCGAACGGATCGAAAACGATTCCTTTTCTATGATCCAAATATTTCCCGATAAAAAAAGCGGGAAGCTCCGGTTTGAAGGAGGCTCTATAGCTGACCACGTAGTGGATCGGATGCGATTGTCTTTGTTTGGAAGTCCAAAATTCTCCGGTGAGTATCTTTCTTTCTTTTTTTCGAACTGCGCCGCTCATCCGTTCCGCCTTTTCTTTTTTCTTATTTTCGGAAGAAGCGCGGATTTTCAGTTTTGCTTTTTAAAAACTTGTTCGCTACGTCTGTGACATAAGGAAGGAATCGGGGAAGTGGAATTAGAAATACTTGTCTCCTAAAGAAATCTAAAAAACCTAGCTTACAGATCTAGAAATCTCGAAACAGAAAGAGCTTAAGAAAAAATGTCTGAACCTAAAACAGTCGCTTCCCTATATTCCGAATTCCTGGAGGAAAAAAAATTGAATCGTAGATTCGAACTCTCAGGGTATTATATAGGTTACGGGGCGTATGTGATCAGCTTAGGGATCGTATTCGGATTCAAGAATGAAAATCCGCTATTCGCGGCTATGTTCTTTTTCGGTTTATTTACTAGGGCTTCCAGCCTGATGATCGGGAGAGTATTCTTAGTACCTAAAGTTTTCTTAGGTCTATTATCTTCCGAAATCTCCGAAAGGGATTCTTCTTGGGAGACGATCCAAACCCATAAAGAGGAAATTTTAGGACGTTTAGGACGCAATATTTTCGGATGGAACGACTCAAGCCAACTATACTCCATGAACGAGAAAGAGCTAGCGGAGTTCGTCCAAAAAAATACCTCCATCAATTGGAGAAAGATCGGAAGGATCTTCCTTTTCTTCTATATCCCTATTGCAATTTTCGTAAGTTATCTCACGGTCTACGCCTGGTTTACATGAAGGCAATATTCAGTTTTTCTTGTTTAGTAGTATTCATTTCTTGTTCCGTTAAAACCGGAACGGATTCTCCTAGGCTCTCCAAAGAAGAACTAAATCTTTCGGATCGGAAAGTTTGTTTACTCCTTGCCGAATTGGAAGAAGGCACCTTATTAAAGGTAGGAGAAGAAAATTGCAAACTCACCTCTCCTTCCATGTACGTATTTCAACCTGTTCTCGCTTTGGCGGCCTTAGAATTAGGGACCCTAAAAGATCCTCATGGAAAATTCCCTTGGGACAAAACGAAATTCCCCTACCTAAGATGGCAAAAGGAACAGGACCTAAAAGCTTCCTTAGAAAGTTCCACAGTCTGGTATTTCCAGAAGATCTGGACGGATACCGGGAATACTAAACTAAAACCTTGGTTACAATCTGTAGGACTTCCTACAAACATCCCTTTAGACACTACTAGGACTTTCTGGATGGATGGAGGATATGTACTAACTGCGGAAGAGTTTTATCTATTCCTATGGAAAGTATTTAATGGAGAATTGGATATCCGCAGAAAAAATCTAAACTCTATACTCAAAGGTTTGGAAAGAATTCCGGGAGAGATCAAAAATCCTACAGGGACCCATACTTTAGATATTAGTTATGGCCCCTACTCTTCTTTCTATTCAGATTCAGGGACCGGTTATGGAGGAGGAAGAACTGTTTCTTGGTATTGGTTTTTCTGGAAGATCAAAAATAAGTCGTATCTATTCCTTTCTAGAGTCGAAAGCGAGTCGGAATCTCTCTCCCAAATAGAAGCGGCAAAATTTGGAACGGATTATCTACGAGAAAAAGGGATCTGGGAAAAATATTTCTCAGGATCGAATTAAGGATTCTTCTTTTCTACATTTCTTCATTTTTATAATATGGGAATAACTACGAAACACCGAGGTCTCTAGTTCTAAGAATGAAACGAAACGCGGTTTTCTATATAACATTATTGTTACTATCCTTTGGCGCCTTCATCCTTGTAGCAAAACAGGGTAAATTTTTAGAGGCGGATAAGATCGACTCCGCAACGGTTGCTGCCCAAACTGCGGTCGAGAACCTGGATGATCCGATCGAAACTTGGAAAAAAGCCGGGTCCAAACTCTGGAAGGGCTTTCACGAACCTTTACCTCTTCTATTACTACAGATCGCAGTAGTGATCATAGCCACAAGGATCGTGGGAAAGCTTGCAGTATTCGCAAGACAACCCTTCGTGATCGGAGAGATCCTGGCAGGTATTCTATTAGGACCTTCCTTATTCGGTTTATTATTTCCGGAACAATACCAATTCTTATTTCCAAAAGCTTCTTTAAGTTCCTTACAACTATTAAGCCAAATCGGTTTAGTATTTTTTATGTTCGTAGTCGGGATGGAGTTGGATCTAAAAGTCCTTAGAAACCAAGCAGACTCTGCGATCTTGATCTCTCACGCAAGTATTCTACTTCCTTTTCTATTGGGAGCGATACTTGCTCTTTCAATCTATGAAACATTAGCTCCTCCTAATATAACTTTCCTTTCTTTCTCATTATTTATGGGGATTGGTATGAGTATCACTGCCTTTCCTGTGCTTGCAAGGATCGTTCAAGAAAGAGGATTAACAAAAACTAAATTAGGAGGACTCGCACTTACATGTGCAGCCTCGGACGATTTAACTGCTTGGTGCCTCTTGGCAGTAGTGATCGCATTAGTGCAAGCAGGAGGACTTCTTCCTGCATTACTCACCATTATACTTGCATTAGTATATGTGTTGTTCATGTGGAAGGTTGTACAACCTGCAATGCATAGAGCAGGACGGATCTTCACAAATAGGGAAGCTTTCACCAAAATGGCGGTCGCACTATTTTTGCTCTTCCCGATCGCTTCCGCATGGATCACAGAATCCATAGGGATCCATGCATTATTCGGAGCGTTTTTAGCGGGAGTGGTAATGCCGGACAAACCGAAATTACGCACTCTACTCGCTGAAAAGGTAGAAGATGTAAGTACCGCCGTATTTCTCCCATTATTCTTTGCGTTAACCGGAATACGTACACAAATCGGACTCTTAAACCAAGGAAATCTTTGGTGGGATTTTGCCCTGGTATTATTCGTCGCGATCGCAGGTAAGTTTGCAGGAAGTTCCATTGCAGCAAAAGCTTCCGGAAATAGCTGGAAGGATTCTCTTTCCTTAGGTGCTCTTATGAATACGAGAGGACTAATGGAATTGATCGTGCTAAATATAGGTTACGATATCGGAGTATTGTCTTCCCAGATCTTCTCCATGATGGTGTTAATGGCATTGGTCACTACCTACATGACTGGCCCAACCCTAAATCTAATAGAAAGGGTCTTTGCTGTCAGAAAGGATTTAAAGGAAGAAGGTATACTACTCGCATTCGCATTACATTCTAGAGGGATAGATCTATTAAGACTCGCCTCCGGATTATTCCCGAATGGAACCAAAAATAAAGCGGTTACTGCGCTTCACCTTACTCCTGATTCCTGGATCTCGGGTAAAACTGCCCAAAAATATGAAAAAACGAGCTTCGAACCTCTATTCAAACTTTCTAAAGAACTTGGGATCAAACTAAACACATTATACAAGCCGTCTGATAATGTTACCAGAGATATATTAAAGACAATACAATCAGGAAATTATAATGTATTTCTGACCGGAGGAGCAAGGTCTCTATTTAGCGACGATGTGCTTGGAGGAAAAATCCGAACTCTTCTCTCCGAATCCGAAACGAACGCGGGGATCTTAGTCGCGGAAAAATTGGGAGAACTCAAACGTTTCACCTTAGCGGTTTACTCAGACAGAGACATGAGACTTCTGAACTTCACATTGTCTTTGGCAAAAAACATCGGAGCTAAACTTTCTCTTTGGGATCCTAAAGGAAGAGTTCCTCATCTCAGCCAAAAAGATAGAAATCTTTTAAAGAAAGAAAAGATCACTATCTTAAAGGGAGAGAATCCGCAAGTATTATCCGAAGCGGATCTTATCGTTTGCGGATTAGAAACCTGGGAAGAAGAAACAGAGTTTCGAAATTGGGAACTTGCAGATGGTTCAGGATTATTCTTAGTCCGATATAAAGGATAAGATCAATCTATAGATCTTAGAAAATATCCGACTCCGGGTTCTGTGATGAGTATCTCAGGATTTGTAGGGTCGGATTCTATTTTTTTGCGGATCTGATTCACATACACTCTCAAATATCCTGCTTCCGCCATTTGATTTGGGCCCCATAACTCTTTTAAAATTTGTGTTTGAGTTACTATCTTTCCGGGATAGGTAGCAAGTAATTTTAAAAAGGAATATTCTGTAGGAGTCAATCGGACCTCTTTTCCGTCTTTAGTTACCTTTCTTGTACCAAAATCCAATTCCAAGGAACCGATCCGAACTTTTACATCCGTTTTTTCAGGTGAAGAATGTCTTAATAGAACTCGAATTCTTGCGAGTAATTCTCCTACACCAAAAGGTTTGGAAAGATAATCATCCGCACCAGAATCCAATAATAAGATCTTATCCTTCTCTGAGTCACGAACACTCAAAACTAAAACCGGAACTTTAGAACCTGACTCTCTGATCCTCTGTAGGAACTCCTCCCCTCCCTTTTCTGGTAAACCGAGATCCAGAACGATCGCGTCCGGGCGAGCCATATAAACTTTTGATAATGCATCATCCACAGAGACCGCTTCTTCTACCTTATAACCTTCTTTTTCGAAAGCAACTCTCAGAAGTCTTCGGATTTGGATCTCATCGTCCACAATCATCAACACAGGACTAGACAATCGAATCCTCCAAAGGTGGGAAAGTAAGCACTGGAATTCGGATCAAAAACCTTGCTCCACCTTCTTGTCTATTTTCCGCCCAAATTTTTCCTCCCTGAGCCTCTACAAGTCCTCTGCAAATGGAAAGTCCGAGCCCTGTCCCATGTTCCGAACTAGAACCTTTGGTAAATTTTTCGAAAATTTTCTCTTCTTGTCCTTTTAGGATCCCTATTCCGTCATCTTCTACCGTTAAGAGTAAATGATCCTTAGGAACACTGGCTCGAATGATTATATTACATTTTTTCCCCGCATGCATAAATGCATTCTGCAAAAGATGCACAAGCACTTGGATCATCAATCTTCTATCCATTCTAACTAATGGAAGATTTTCATCCATTTTAGATCCCAGAGAATGTTCTCCTTTTTCATATTCAGAAATCCGAATGGTTTCATTCACAAGATCCGCCGGATCTTCCCATTGTAGATCCAATTTCAATCTGCCAGTCTCTAACCTCGACATATCAAGTAGATCGCTTACGAGACGATCCAATTTCTTATAAGCAATCCTTACTTCCGAATATAGATCCGACTTTTCCTTTTCGGAAAGACCCGTCTCTAACAAATCCAAGGAACCGCGAATTACAGTAAGAGGAGTGCGAAAATCATGGCTTACCGAATTGAATAACGCAGAATAAAACTTTTCAGACTCTTCTGCTAATTTCGCATTTGCACGTATCCCCAAAAGTTGGATCCTTTCGATCGCGAGAGAGATTTGGTTCAAAATGGAAAAGAGAAGATTTTCTTCTTCTAATTCTAAACTTGTTCGAGTATCTAAATTTAATCCGACAACTCCGAAACAACCGCCTTGAGTCAATAAAGGTAGGTATAAACCGATAGAAAGGGGGACCGTATCCGTATCTTTCCCGGACGGTTTTCTGTTTTGGAATGTCCAGGCAGCCAAGGCAAACTCCTTAGAGTCCGGAATAAAATCACTTTTAGGATGGGGAGATCGATTCAATAAGGAGTCCGAGTCTGTTAATAATAATAGTACTTGGCAATGAAAAGTCTCTCGTATCGTTTCCACAGCGACTGAAGCGATCTCGTCCAATGAATGTATCTTGGATAAAGAAATAGAAAGCCGATATAAACCGGATAGCGCCTCTTCTCCCGTTTGTAGATCTTCTTCCTTATCTTTTAATCTTGTGGTCAAAACTCCCAAGATGATCGCGAGAATGAAGTATGTCCCGAACATCATCCAATCTTCCAACTTTTCTATATAAAAGGTGAATTTAGGAGGAATAAATAGAAAGTTCCAAAATATTGCACTCAATGCGGAAATGATGACAACAGGCCCCCTTCCTACAAAGAGGGAAACAAACATTATAAAAAATAAATATATAAGCCCTATAGACCAATAACCAGCAAACGTATTCAGTAAAAGATTGAAAGAGGTAACCGCAAGTAGAGCCAAAAAGGAAAGAAAATACTGGATCGGCTTAGAACGAGTCCTTCTTAAAAATGGAATATTGGAAATAGCGATCTTTTCTTTTGGAATGATAGTAGGCGCAAGAAGTATCTGAAAGTCTCCGGCTTCTTCGCTCAATTTATCTATAAAGGACCCACCTCTAAAAATCCTAGATAGTCTTCCCTTACCACTTCTTCCTATAACTACATGTGTAGCCTTAGTCCTATGCACCGCCTTGATAATTCCGGAAACTGGATCCTTGTCGGAAGAATTTAAGATCTCTGCTCCGAGCTCCCTTGCAAGATGTAGATTCTCTCTCAGAAGTTCTTTTTCTTCTGCAGAATAACTTTCCCCTTCGTCCACATGTACAGCTACCCAAGGACATTTTAATCCGAAGGAAATTCGTTTCGCATAACGTATCAAATCCGCGGCACGAGGAGAAGCTGAAATAGCGACCAAAATTTTATCCGAGATCTTGGGGTCTTTCGTTGGTTCTAATCTAGACAACTCACGATCCACAAGTTTGGAAGTGTAATTTAGGGATAATTCCCTAAGTGCGGTAAGATTCGGGACTCTAAAAAAAGAATGAAGCGCCTGAGGGACTTTGTCTGTCGGATAGATCTTTCCTTCTTTTAATCTTTTAACCAAATCATCCGGAACCAAATCGATCAATTCTACTTCGTCGGCTAGCTCCAAAATGGAATCAGGGATCCTTTCCATTACAGGAGCACCTGAGATCTCCTCCACAATACCTGCCCTACTTTCTAAATGTTGAACATTTAATGTGGAATAAACGTCGATCCCATGATCCAAAATTTCCAAAACATCCTGATATCTTTTCGGATGCCTGGAACCAGGAACGTTTGTATGTGCAAGCTCATCTACAAGCACAAGGTCCGGTTTTTTCTCCAGGATGGAATCCAAGTCCATCTCCTCCAGATCAACGGATTTATATTTGGATCTTTTTCTCGGAATGATAGGGAGTCCTTCCGCCTGCTTTTCAGTTTCTCGTCTATTATGAGTTTCTAAATAACCGATCCATACATCTTTTCCTTCGGACTTTTCTTTCTGAGCATCTCGAAGCATCTCGAAAGTTTTACCTACGCCTGCGGCCATACCGAAGAAAATTTTAAACTTTCCCCTTGGCTTCGTATCTTCTGCACCTATCCTGGATAATAATTCATCAGGATCGGGTCGATTTTCTTCCGGAGGTCTCACTTTATACTTTTATCGTTTTTAAGAAATTTTTCTTCCGAGTAAATGGACTTTAGTTTTAGATTCAGTTTTAAAACGTTTATTTTAGAAGAACCGAATAAACCCCACTCCGGAAATTCGACAGACTCTTTTACAAATCTGTTTAAAAGAATTAGACCCTCATCACCGATCCCAGTATCCTTAACGATCAAAGGAATTTGATACCGGATCGCTTCCGGGCTCAAATGTGGATCCAATCCACTCGCAGACGCATATAGAAGTTCCGCAGGAACAGGCTCCGTTCCGCCACGACCTATCCAATATTTTCTTCTTTCTTCAACCTTCTTCGCCAAATCGGAACTTGTTGGTCCTAAATTTGAAGCTCCCGAAGAAGATGAATTAAATTCTACGGCAGAAGGTCTGGAATGAAAATATTTTTCCGATTCGAATGATTGGGCCAGTAATTCAGAACCTATAACCCTTCCATCCAATTCCACTAAAGAGCCGGAGCTTTGTTTCGGAAAACTGAGTTTAGAGAATCCATAAACTAAGGCAGGATAAAAGATCCCACAGATTAAAGTCCAAATAGAAAGTTGCAAGAATGCTCGGATCATACAAATCCTCCCTTCACAAAACCAAGAATTATATCGATCAGCTTAATCCCTAGAAAAGGAAGAATAAGCCCTCCAAATCCGTATAGAAAGACATTTCTCGCAAGAACAGAATCAGCGCCTGCCGGTCTATAACCCACACCTTTCAATGCCAAAGGAACTAAGAACACTAAGATCAGTGCGTTAAAGATCACTGCACTCAATACTGCGGATTCAGGACTTGCAAACCCGAGAACATTCAAAACAGATAATGCACCGATACCTGCGACCGGAAATAAACCCGCAAACATCGCAGGGAGGATCACGAAATATTTGGATACATCATTCGCAATACTGAATGTAGTCAAAGACCCTCTTGTCATCAGAAGTTGTTTTCCGATCTCTACGATCTCAATGAGTTTAGTAGGATTACTATCCAGATCGATCATATTTCCGGCTTCTCTTGCAGTTTGAGTCCCGGTATTCATCGCAACTCCCACATCGGCCTGCGCAAGTGCAGGAGCATCATTGGTCCCGTCTCCTATCATCGCGACGAGTTTTCCGCCAGCCTGCTCTTCTCTTATTCTTTTTAATTTTGTCTCAGGTGTAGCTTCCGCAATAAAATCATCCACTCCTGCTTCCGCAGCAATCGCAGCCGCAGTCAATGGATTGTCCCCTGTAATCATCACAGTCCGGATCCCCATCTGCCTCAAACGTGCAAATCTTTCTTTGATCCCACCCTTGACGATATCTTTAAGATGTACTACTCCTAAGATCTCACGACCTTCGGAAACTACGAGAGGAGTTCCCCCTTCTCTTGCGATCTCTTCAACTATATCAAAGATCTCTTTAGGATATTCTCCGCCTAAACTTACTATATAATTTCGAATCGATTCAGAAGCACCCTTTCTGATACCAGCTCTTTTACTTTCTCCTTCAGTAGGATCAAAATCCACACCGCTCATTTTTGTTTTTGCAGTAAATGGGACGAAGCGACCTCCTAACTCAGATAAGTTCCTACCTCTTAAATCGAATTTTTCTTTCGCAAGAACAACGATTGATCTCCCCTCAGGAGTTTCATCCGAAAGAGAAGCAAGCTGAGCAGCATCCGCCAATTTTTGTTCTGAAATACCGGGAGCAGGAACGAATCTTGTCGCCATTCTATTCCCTAAAGTGATCGTTCCGGTTTTATCCAAAAGAAGAACATCTATATCTCCTGCGGCCTCGATCGCCCTACCTGATTTTGCGATCACGTTCCTTCTCATCAATCGATCCATCCCGCTGATCCCGATCGCAGAAAGAAGACCTCCGATCGTAGTTGGAATAAGACATACTAAAAGACCAACTAACGCAGGAAGAGATCCTGCAAGTCCCAATTCTCCGCCTCCTTCATTACGACTATAAATGACCACGGGGACCAAAGCGGTAATTGCAACCAGGAAAACCAAAGACAGGGAAGATAAAAGGATAGAAAGCGCGATCTCATTCGGAGTCTTCTGCCTGGACGCTCCTTCTACGAGAGAGATCATTTTATCTATAAAAGTTTTTCCCGGATCCGTAGTGATCTGAACTACGATCCGATCACTCAATACCTTTGTTCCTCCAGTAACTGCGGATCTATCTCCTCCGGATTCTCGGATCACAGGGGCAGATTCGCCTGTAATCGCAGACTCGTCTACGGATGCGATCCCTTCGACCACCTCTCCGTCTCCAGGGATCAGATCTCCCGCTTGGCAAACCACTCGATCTCCTGTCCTCAAATCGGAAGAAGGTATAGTAATAATAGAAGATCCGCCGATCTTATTTGCCTGGGACTCTTTTCTCGTTTTTTTCAAGGACTCCGCCTTGGCCTTTCCTCTTCCTTCCGCTAAGGCTTCCGCAAAATTTGCGAATAGAACAGTAATCCATAACCAAAAGGAAACTTGTATTGCAAAACCAAGATTTTGATTTTCCAAAAACAGATCGTAAGTAGTAAGTATCGCTCCGACATATACCAAAAACATCACAGGATTTTTCCATTGGGATCTAGGGTCCAATTTACGGAAAGAATCCAGAACAGCTTTTAGAACCAGGGTCTTATCTTGAAAAAAGGAAGTATTTTTGTTTTTCATAAATTTCTAAACCTTAGAATTTAACTCCGTGCTGCAGAAGTATATGTTCTGCACCGGGGCCTAGGATCAAAACCGGTAGAAAGGTCAGAGCTCCCACAAGGAATATCACAGAAAGAAGTAATAATACGAACAAAGGACTTTCCGTAGAAAAAGTACCTTCTCCTTTTGGAGCGATCTTTTTCCCAAGCAAAGCGCTTCCTAAGGCGATAGCAGGAAGGATCACCGCAAATCTCCCTACTAACATACATACTGAAAGTAGAATATTATAAAATGGAGTATTTACATTTAGACCCGCAAAAGCGGACCCGTTATTGCCTGAGGCAGAAGCGAAAGCATATAAGATTTCAGTCAATCCGTGAGGCCCTGAATTAGACCTGGAAGAAAGAGCAGATCCGTATGTAATTGCAAAAGCAGTGCATAATAAGATACAAAGCCCCGGGACCAAAACTCCAACTAGCGCGAGTTTAACTTCTCTGGATTCTATCTTTTTCCCGAGATACTCCGGAGTTCTTCCTACCATCAAACCTGCAATGAATACGGTAAGTATCACATAGAATAACATTCCGATCAATCCTACACCTACTCCTCCAAAAACAACTTCTCCCAGAAGAATATTCCAAACAGCCATTCCTCCTGCTAAAGGAGAAAAACTATCATGCATAGAATTTACGGAGCCGTTGGATGCTGCAGTAGTCGCCATTCCCCAGAGAATACTCCCAGCAGAACCGAATCTAGTCTCTTTTCCCTCCCAGGTACCTGCAAAAATACTCTCGGACCATAGAGAGATGGAAAGACTTAAGAAAAATAATAAAGTCATTCCAATAAAAATGGACAGTCCCGCTTTCCAAGACTTGGTCCATCTTCCATAAGCAAAAGGTAATGCTCCTGGCAATAATAAGATCAGAATGGATTGGATCCAACTGGAGAATACGGTAGGATTTTCAAATGGATGAGCAGAGTTTACACCGAAAAATCCCCCTCCATTCGTACCTAATTGTTTGATCGCGATCTGAGAAGCCGCAGGCCCCAAAGGAATTTTCACTTCGGCTCCCTCTATCCCGATAGAAGTCACGTATTTGGAAAAATCCATGACCACTCCTTGAGAAACGAATACCAAAGCTGCGATAAAAGAGATCGGCAAAAGGATATATAGAATACTTCTAGTAAGATCTACGTAAAAGTTCCCGAGTCCTTCCGATTCTCCTGACTTAGAAACAAAACCTCTGACCATTGCTACGATCACGGCGAACCCGACCCCGGCACTTACAAAGTTTTGCACTCCCAAAAGGATCATCTGGCTAAAATAAGAAAGAGAAACTTCTCCCGAATACGCCTGCCAATTCGTGTTCGTAACAAAACTGACAGCGGTATTCCAGGCAAGATCCCAAGAAAGTCCCGGTTTCTCTTCCGGATTCCCCGGAAATATATTCTGAAAATGTAAACCGATCGTGATTAGGATAAGTCCGAAAACGGTAAAGAGCAACACATCAGAAATATATTCCTTTGCTCCGGAGGTCTTTGTCCTATCGATCTTAGAGATCTTATATATCAAAGACTCGAACCAGACGATCGGTTTAAACAATTTCGGGATCTCTCCTTGCATTACCTTGGCAATATAGATCCCGAGGATCGGAGTAATCAGAAAGAAAACCGCAAAATATAAAAAGAAGAAGATAGAATCATTTCCACTCATCTAGATCACCTAAAACTTTTCCGGCTGAAGAATGGAGAAGGAGAGATAGCAGCAAAGTACAATGACTAAAACAATTAGAAAACCGTATGACAAAAATTCCTCCAGACGGGGCCAAAAACTTTTTCCGTCGATTGGAAAAACCTAACCGGTTTTTAAGAATTCGTCAATGCGAACCTACATGAGGAACTGATTCTTTCGCGTTAAAAACGCGTTAAGATTTGGGAGAAGCCACAAAGTCGAAACTTTTCCTCAAGGCCACGCCAAACCACAAAGATTTTGTTGATTAGCCTTTCTCTAAATCTTCTTTTCTTTGCGTCTTAGCGTGAACTAAAAAACCCATCAAATTACACGCAAAGCCGCGAAGTAAAGAAGAGCTTCTATGTTTTTTCACATAGAAGAGCTCGATTATACTTCAAACCCTTAGCAGCTCCGCGTCTCTGCGTGAGAATCTAGCGCCTACTGTGCATCTTAGCTATAGAATTTAACTAAATCGGAAGTTTGTTCCCTCGGAGTATGAAACGTATTCAAAGTAGAATCCGGTTTAGGATACCCTAGACTTAAACCACATACCACTTTCTCGTTTTCGGAGAGACCGAGTTCACTTCGAACCACTTCCGGAAAAGCGGAAAGAGCGGCTTGAGGAACAGAACCTAGGCCATAACTTCTGGCAAGAAGCATAACCGTATTCAAAAAACAGCCTATGTCCAGAGCGATATAAAAGTTCAGTTCGAATTCTGTAGTAATAAAAACACCTGTAGGAGCTCCAAAGAATTCGAAATTACGAAGCATAAACTTATCTCTTGCTTCTTTATCTTTTCTTTCTATCCCGGCCGCACCGTAAATTTTCATACCAAGATCGAACATCCTACGTTTAGCATCCGCAGGAAAACCTGTTGGCCAAATCGTATCCGGAACTGGAGTCTCGGATTGTTTCGCTCTCTCTTGAAGTAACTGCGCCATTCTATCTTTTTTAGCGCCGCTTACTACATGCACTTTCCAAGGCTGGCTATTTTTCCAACTAGGGGCTCGTAAAGATTTGGAGAATAATTCCTGTAGAACGGCATCCTCTATCGGTTTCGATAAATAATCACGAATACTATGGCGGGTAAAAATCGCTTCTTCCGTGCTGGAAGCGATCCCGGAAATATCAATAGACTCAGTTTCAGAAGGTAAAGAAGACATATAGGCCTCCGATTTTGACTTGCATTTTGGAAAACCCGGTAGTATCAATAGACCAGGAGATCCGAACAGACAAGTCTGTCTGTTATTGGATCTCAAGAAGAATTAAATGTCAATCAAAGAAAAAGGGGTAAAAGACAGGATTTTAGAGACTGCAGTTCGACTTTTCCAAGTCCAGGGCTATGGGAATACAGGTATCAATCAGATTATCCAGGAATCCAAGACTGCCAAGGCAAGTTTTTACGATTATTATCCCTCCAAAGACGATTTAGGAAAGGCTTATATAGAATTTTATGGAAAAGAACAATTAGTTCTATTAGATAAATTAAGATCCAGATCCAAAACTGCTAAGGAATTTATACTTGCCTGGACCCAAATTCTAAGAAGACAAACTAGAAATAGCGAATTCGCAGGTTGCCCTATGGCGAATACGGTAGCGCAGATCGCTTCCAACTCACCTCCAATTTCAGAAGAGGTCAAAAAGATCTCAGAAAGAACAATCTCATATTTAGGCGATTATATGAAAGAGATGCAAAAGAAAGGACAAGTCCCAAAGGCCGCGGACACACAAAGTCTTGCTCGTAAGGTATTTGCCTGTTATGAAGGAGTATTACAGATTTGGAAACTAACCGGAAAGGTTTCCGCGTTGGACGATTTGCCTGAGATGGTAGATTCTATTATTAAGAGTTCAGGAAGGAAATAATCTTTCCGACCAAAAAAGATCGGAAAGATTCGCGAATAAGAATTAATCTTGGTAGTTTACGGTAGTCGAAATTTCCGAAGTTCCTACGATATAAAGTAGGAAGTAATAAGAACCAGCGACAGTGTTCGTCCAAACGAAAGTGTCCGGAGCTGGATCTCCGAAGTTCGGGTTGTTAAATTTAGAAAGACCATCTACGATCGCACTTTCTGCCAGTGGGCAATCAGTTGCCTCATATACAGTAGCTTCGCCAGCAGCTTGAGGATTTTCTACTACGTTTGCACCATTTAGAGTTACAGTATCACCGACCTGAGCACCTAAAATTTCAATGATCGCAATTGGGTGATTTACGAATGGAATTCTTCCCCAAGTTACAGTGGCTGCTCCACCGTTTTTAGTAGTTCTTGTACGGTTTACACCCACAGCAGCTTTTCCAGGGAAATCGACTAAACAGTCTCCCCCACCACCAAGTGCGTTTAAAATTGCTATATTTGTAAGGCTGTCATCCTCGTCTTTTTTGCAATCAGTTAGGGAAGCTGAAAGAAAAAGCACCAGTAATAACCAAATTGATTTTTGTTTCATTTGATTTTGTCTCCACAGAACGGTTGTTCCTAATACTCGTTTCGCAAGAACGGGTCTGAGTTTCAATCTCATTATTTACAAAAAAGCAGAAACTGATATAAATTTCTGTCAATTCGGCTGATATTTTGGAAAAAAGTCAGATTTTTCTGAATTTTTTCTTAGGCGATGGAACCCCCGCAAGAAGAACCTGCTCCCGCAGTACAACCATAACAATGCTGCTCCAAAAGGATCTCTCTCGAATCTAATACTGCTTGGTTGAATTCTGAAATTCGGGTAACTTTCCCTTCTAATTTCATATCCAACATTTGGTTAAAATCACAGTCGTATAAAGAACCATCCCAACCCACACTTAAAGTATTGCGGCACATAACACCTGCAGCAGCAACAGGATTGAAGAATGTAACTAACTTTTCTAGATATTCTTCTAAATTTCCAGTATCAAGTAGGAACTCCAGAAAACGACTGATCGGCATATTTGTAAGTGCAAAGAGAGAATTAAACTGCACTCCATGAACATCTCTTAGCTCTTTTTTAAAATCGTTTTCCAATGTGGATTGCCCGCCGGGTAAAAAAGCTCCCGCAGGATTATAAACTAAATTTAATACAAGCCCTGAACCTGGAATACCGTATCCAACTGAATTCAGTTTTTTTAATGCTTCTATAGAACGATCAAAAACACCCTCTCCCCTTTGGGAATCGGTCCTTCTCTTTTGAAAATAAGGAAGGCTTGAAACTACTTCTACTTTATGTTCTGCAAAAAACTCGTGTAAGTCCCTGTATTTGTCTCCAGCAAGAAGAATAGTCAAATTACAGCGGATCATGATCTTCTTACCTAGTTTAGAAGCTTCCTCCACGAACCATCTAAAATTCGGGTTCATTTCGGGAGCTCCTCCGGTAATGTCCAAGGTAGTAATCCCGGGACTTGCTAAGGCTACCAAACAATCTTGCATGGTTTCCTTAGTCATGGACTCTTTGCGATCAGGACCTGCATCCACATGACAATGTTTGCAAGTCTGATTGCAGAGTTTCCCCACGTTCACTTGTAGTATGTCCACCCCTGTAGGGCGCAACGGGTATAGTCCCGCTTCTTTCAACTTATCCGCAAAACTTGGAAGAGATTTTTTTTCGGAAACCTCTGCAAGTATCCTAAACTGTTCTTTGGAAGAAGCGAGTTCGCTCCCCCTTGCTAAAAGGGATTTCATACTTTAAAAACTCCTAAATTCCGAGTTCTTTAACTTTATTTAATGCTTGTACGCTATGAACTAAGCTTGCTCCGCCTCTGATAGCTGCACCCACATGGATCGCTTCCCAGATTTGTTCTTCTGTTACACCTTTTTCGACAGTGTCAGTAGTATAAGCATCGATACAATATGGGCATTGTACAACATGAGCTACAGCGAGTGCTATAAGAGATTTTTCCTTAGCACTTAAAGCTCCGTCAGCAAAAACCGCTCCGTAATATTCGAAGAATTTTTTCGCTAGATCCGGTTCGAATTCTCCGATGTTCCCGAATTTTTTTAGATCTTCCGGTTTATAATAAGTTGTTTCCTGTGCCACAAAAGGCCTCCATCGTTTTTATTTTATCTTTCTAGCAAGAAAGAAGTTTAGAATTTTCGCATGCAAAAAGAAGAATATACTATTTCACTTAAATAAAAAACGAAAAGGTGCGTGCTTTATCTTATTTTTTATCCGCAAATTGCAGATTATTACATTTCTCACAAACTTCTTCCGGGATCCATCCCCATTGTATTAGAAATCCGAAAACAAAACAACCCGCACAGAATCCAATAACGGATTCTAAACTCGCAAAAAGTACTAACACAGCCAGAACGGATTGGAAAGCTAAAACTTGTCCGAAATATAAAAGTACGAACGCAGTTCCGCTGAAAATGACCCCTACGAATTGTGCGAATCTTTTAGGAGGTCCTGCCACGGTTTTAGTCCCGAGTCCGAGTAACGGAACGATCCCGTGAATTGCAAGTTTCGCGAAGGGAGAAAATTTAGGTCCGTATAAAACCCTTGCAAGAAATCCGTAAAATAGGGCTCCCACAACCCAAAGCGATTGTGTTAAAATTGCAGTTAAACTTAAAATGACTACTAGGCCCGCAACAGTTCTCGCTGCGTATTCATTGACTGTATCTGGAAAATTACCGATTCGAATCATAATTTCTTCTACGACTTCCTTTCGCCTAGTTAGACTTTACATCCTGAGAATACAAGAAATTTTTCGTTATATTGAACGATATGTTTAATTTAATAAAACAGTACTCAAATAATTGTCGGGGTTTTGTAGTCACTTCGACAATTTTGCTAGCCTGGGCGCTCCCACTCGCAGCTTTTCCTCTATTCTTCGCGAGATCGGATACATGGTTTCTATGCGGTTTCTTCTTTTTTAGCCTTTTACAGTATTTCTTATTCTTTCGATTTTTCTCTTCTCATTCGGAAAGCTTTGGGGTCTGGGCAGGGATACTTCTTAGAGTTTGGTTAGTTTTCACTCCAGTATTTTTGTCAGAAGATACGTTTCGTTTTTTATGGGATGGGCTTTTGGTCCTGGATGGAGTTTCTCCATATTCGGAACTTCCGATCCATATAGAAGCTTATCAGAATGTATACGACGGAAAAGAATTACTCACCCGAATGAATTCCGCCAATTACTATTCGGTCTACCCTCCTATACTCCAAGGATTGTTTATCATTCCCTCTTTTCTCTTGAAACAAGGTGTCTCCATCCTTGCAGCGATTGGAGTATGGAAAGGTATTTTACTTTTTTTTGAATTAGGAATTCTTTATTTATTTAGAAAGAATGAGAATCGGACCAAAACCTCTTATCTAAAATACTGGCTTCATCCTCTTGTTCTCTGGGAAGGACTCGGGAATGGGCATCCGGAGCCGATCTTATTCTTTTTTTTATTTCTCTTATTTGTATATTGGGAGAAACAAAAATTTTTTCGGTCGGCTATATTCTATCTAGCTTCTATTCTAACAAAAATCCTTCCTTTATTACTGGCCCCTTTTATTTTCTTTTGGTGGTGTAGAAGGACGAAGACAAAAAATATTCTCTTCACCCTTCTAATATTATTCTTTTTGTTGGGAAATATTGGTGTTTGGCTTTTTACTTCGGAATTTGGGCAAAATATTTTCCAAGAACATTGGAGAAAAGGGATCGGAGTATATTTCACGTTATTCGAATTTCATGGAGGACTATATTATCTAGTCAGATCTCTCATTCGATTTACCTGGTATCCTTATTCCACAGGGATCGTACTTGGAATTCTTTCTTTTATCCTAATCTCCTTCTATTCTTTCACAACAAGTGCAAGGGAAAGAAAAGACGAACTCGTATTTCTTTTCAACGTATGGATCCAATTATCCGGGATCTATTATTTATTCTCTAGCACAGTGCATCCCTGGTATTTTCTTCCTATCTTAGGAGCATCTGTTTTTACAGGATCCATTTGGCCGGGAGTCGCTTCCGGGGTCTGGATACTTTCTTATTCAACGTATTCTTCTCTCCCTTATTACGATAGGACCTGGGTCTTAATTTTAGAATATTCTTTGGTGCTCGGAGCAGTCTTCTGGGAGACATTTTTAAAGAAGAAGGTCCAAATACGGTAAGTTTCCGAAGATCCTTTGCCCCTGAATTTTCTCTTGCTTAGATTGGCTAGTCAAAGGAATATTTCGGAAATCTTTCCAGACTTCTTTTAGTAGAGGAAAAACAATATGTTGTCTAAACATTTCGAGACCTTGGCGAATACCTTGGAAAAAGAGATCTTAGCGAGTGAGGTGATCCGAAGTAAGATACTACTCGCGATCTTTTCTATTGCGACAGTATTCTGGGGGATCCTATTTCTTTTTGTAGAAAAAGAATTTAACGAAAGCACTGGAATACAGTTCCCATTCGAAATTTTGATCGGCACAATTGCATTCGGAGCGGTTTACGAATTAGGCTTTTTAAAACTACTCAAGTATTTAAGAAAAAAAGAATTCAAACTTCCTCTTTTACCCCGATTCGGGAATGCTCTCATAGAAACTTCCATCCCGGGGATCGTTCTATTCTTCCTGGTTCAAAAACATTCTCATCCGGTAGTTCCGCTAAATTCTCCGATCTCGAACTTATATTTAATTTTTATAATATTATCCGTGCTCAGGATGGAATTCGGCCTTTCCTTATTTACCGGCGCGGTCGCTGCGGCCCAATATCTGATCACCGGCCTGTTTTTCGTTCCTGAATCACCTTTAGCGGGAGAATCTGCTTATAGTTTCTTCTATTCTAAGATCCCAACTTATATCCGCGCTGGAATGTTCTTAGGATCCGGGGTCGTCGCGGGGCTTGTAGGACTTAGATTGAAAAAAGTACTTAGAAATTCCATAGAACGTTTAGAAGAAAGGAATGAAATTTTAGGAATGTTCGGCCAATACGTTTCTCCTTCCGTAGTAGACAAACTCATGAGCCAAAAAGCGGATACAGCTTCCGAAAACAAAGATGTTTGTGTGATGTTCTTGGATATCCGAAACTTCACTAAATTTTCTGAAGATAAAAGTCCCGCAGAAGTGATCTCTTATTTAAATACTCTCTTCGAGGACATGATAGAGATCGTAAATAAACATAACGGAATTATAAATAAGTTCTTAGGCGACGGGTTTATGGCCGTTTTCGGCGCACCACTTTCGGATAATGGAAAAGACGCCAAGAATGCGGTCGCTGCTTCTTTAGAGATCCAGAGAAAAGTCGTGGAGATGAACTCATCAGGAAAGATCCCGGAAACAAAAATTGGGATCGGTCTACATTTCGGAGAAGCGATGACAGGAAGTGTAGGATCTTCCCAAAGAAAGGAATACACGATTATTGGAGACACTGTGAATCTTGCCTCCAGAGTGGAACAACTGAATAAGGATTTCGGAAGCGAGATACTCGCAACGGATTCTGTCTATGAGCATGTAAAACATTTCTTAGAGGCGGAGTCACTTCCTCCAGTAAAAGTGAAAGGAAGAGAAAAAGAAGTACTTATCTATAAATTCAGCGCATGAACTCCCCAAAATCACATTACGAAAACTTCTTAGCAGAAAAATATTCTTGGATGCTCGGGGATCTTTCCCTCAAGGAAAAAGACCAGCTCGAAATTTTTAGATCATTCGGGATCTCTCCTAAAACGAATTCTATCGCTTGGGATTTAGGTGCAGGAAGCGGGATCCAATCCATTCCATTGGAAGAACTTGGATTTCAGGTGTTTGCAATCGATTTCAGCTCCGAATTGTTAAACGAAATCAAAAATAGAAAACCTTCCACTCGGATCGAAACAAAAGTATTCGATATCAGATCCGAAGAATTATACATGGGAACTTCTCCCGAATTACTCGTTTGTATGGGAGATACGATCACTCATTTAGAGTCTGGATCTGACTGGAAATCCGTAGTCAGCCTATGGTCCAATTTTCTTTCCAAGGGGAGTAGATTACTATTAGGATACAGGGATCTAAGCTACGGAAAAGAAGGAGATAGGAACATATTCGTAGTCAAATCCGAAGAGTCCAAAATTTTCTCCTGCCAGTTAGAGTTTGGAAAAGATAAGGTAAAGATTACGGACATATTTCATGAAAGATCGGAAGGAATTTGGAAGGTTTCTTCGAGTTCGTATAACAAACTGATCCTTCCGGTAGACTCGGTCCTAAGATATCTTTCCGAAAAAAACTTCGAACCAATCTCTAAAGATGAAAAGAACGGAATGATATTCCTACTTTTAGAAAAGTCTTAATTAGACCTCATGGTTTGGGATCGGTTCCGGATCCTAAAAAGTTTTCGAGAGTCCTTTTTCCTAAAAACCATTCGACAAGTCCGGACTGACTGGGATTTTGTACGTATCCTTGCCCGGAACCCCTCCATGATAGATAAACTAATACGTATCTCCATAAAAAATAGAATTTTCGTCCTGATACTTACCGCTGCGATCACGATCGTAGGTTTCTATAATGCGTATCAGCTATCTATCGATGCGATCCCGGATATTACAAACGTTCAGGTTTCCGTAGTAACTCAATCTCCTGGACTTTCTCCCGTAGAGGTGGAACAGTTCATCACCTATCCGATCGAAATGGAACTTACAGGAGTTCCTCATGTGACTGAGATCCGTTCTATTTCCAGAACGGGGGTAAGTAGTGTGACCGTCATTTTTAAAGACGGGACGGATATCTATTTCGCAAGGCAGCTCATTAATGAAAGACTAAGGGCCGCGGAAGCGGTGATCCCGAAAGGATATGGTTCTCCGGAACTTTCTCCGATCGCTACAGGGCTCGGAGATATTTACGAATTCGTTCTTACAAGCGATCGTCATAATCCTGAAGAACTCAGGACTTATATGGAGTGGGAACTCGCACGAGAGATCAAGTCCACTGAAGGGATCATCGACGTAAACATTATCGGCGGAGAAGCGAGACAATATCAGATCAAGATCGATCCACAAAGATTAGCAGTTCATAATATTACATTATCCCAACTTTGTGATAAACTCGAGACAGCCAACCAGAACACTGGGGGCGGTTATATTACTAAGAGTGCGGAACAGATTGTGATCCGTGGAGAAAGCCAATTCAAAACCGTGGACGAGATCCGTAACGTTGCAGTGCAAACTGAAAGAGACGGAGTTCCTCTTCTACTAGGACAGATCGCAACAGTGGAAACTGGACCCGCACTTCGTTTCGGGCTTATGACAAAAGACGCAAAAGGAGAAGTGGTCGGAGCGACAGCGATGATGCTCATGGGCCAAAACTCCTTAGAAGTCGTAAAAAAAGTAAAAGAAAAAATAGAAGTACTAAGAGCAAGACTTCCGGAAGGAATGAAGATCGTTACTTTCTACGATCGTTCCGAATTTATCGGAAGAACTCTTCGCACAATTTTTACCAACTTAGCAGAAGCCGCAGTTCTCGTGATCATAGTCCTGATCTTTGCACTCGGAACAGTGAAGGGTGCTCTCTTGGTAAGTTTATCGATCCCGATCCCGATGCTTGCCGCCACGATCTTTATGAGAATGTTCGGGATCGTAGGAAACTTGATGTCACTCGGAGCCCTGGACTTCGGACTCTTAGTGGATGGAACCATCGTGATGCTCGAATCGGTTCTTCACGGTTTCATTTTAAAACAGGCATTTTACGAACAACAAAACTCTCAAGAAGATAGAAAGTTAGCAGCGGAACAGATCATTACCGATTCCTGTGTACGAGTTGCAAGAGCAGCAACATTCTCCGTAGGGATCATTCTTCTCGTATATTTACCTCTCATGACCTTAGAAGGTGTGGAAGGAAGAATGTTCAAACCGATGGCGATGACAGTTGCGATCTCTCTTGCTATGGCACTTCTATTCTCTTTAACTACTTTCCCCGCTGCGGCAAGTATCCTATTCCAACAACCGATCTTTCATCATAGTAAGTTCTGGGATATTGCTGAAGAGAAGTATCTTCAATTGCTCCATTTCGGTATGGCGAATAAGAAAATATTCCTAAGAGCAGGACTCGGAGTATTTGTAGTTTCTTTAATATTAGGTTCCACATTGGGGTCGGAATTCCTACCGAGGATCGACGAAGGAGAGTTCGCGATCGATATCAAAAGACTTCCTTCCACTTCCATCAATTATTCCAGAGAAACAAATACAGAAATGGAAAAGGTGATCTCACAATTTCCGGAAGCAACAAGCGTAGTCAGCAAGATGGGCCGAGGAGAGTCCGCTGCAGAACCGATCGGAACAGAGGAAGGAGAATCCATGGTGAAACTTATTCCTCCGAAAGAATGGACAAGCGCATCTTCTAGAGACGAGCTCATGGATAAGATGAAGGACGCGATCTTAAAATCGGTTCCTTCCAGTACGATCTCTCTTTCTCAGCCGATCGAGAACAGGGTGAACGCACTTCTTTCCGGATCCAAAGCCGATGTTGTAATTAAAATTTACGGTGACGATCTCCAAACCTTAAAGGACACCGCTGCAAAATTCGCAGATCGGATCAAAAAGGTCCCCGGAGCTGCAGACTTAAGGGTGCAAAGAGTTTTAGGTCTTCCGCTCATCGAGATCAAAGCCGACAGACAAAAAATGGCAAGATACGGAGTGGCTGCAGAAGAGATACTCACCACTGTGGAATCACTTCGTATCGGAAGAAAGGCCGGAAAAGTATTCGAAGGATTCAAACGTTTCGACTTAGTTGTTCGCCTTCAGTTGGATGTTTCTGATCTGGATAAACTCGAAAATATTCCGGTCATGACTTCTACAGGAGTCACGATCCCTCTTGGACAAGTCGCATCTATCGAATTTGTAGAAGGGCCTGCCGCGATCTATAGAGAATCTTTAAAACGTAGGATCATGGTAGAAGCAAACGTAAGAGGAAGAGACTTAGTAGGTTTCGTTAATGAAGCTCAAAAAGTCACGGAAGATATCGAAAAAACTCTCCCTGAAGGTTACAGAACGGATTGGGGAGGACAGTTCGAAAACTTCCAAAGAGCGAAAAACAGGCTAATGCTTGTGGTACCGATCGCTCTTGCGATCATCTTCGTAATGCTTATCGCTGCTTTCGGAAATATATATTATGCAGCGGGAGTTTTTATCGTAGTTCCTTTAGCGGTTGCAGGAGGGATCATCGGACTCGTGCTCAGAGGACTTCCATTCAGTATTCCTGCGGGTGTAGGATTTATCGCCGTAAGCGGTATCGCAGTATTGAACGGGGTCGTTTACGCTTCTACTTTGAAGGAAGAATTGGAAAAGGGGATCACAATTTCTAAAGCGGTGATCGCAGCGGGTCTTCATTCACTTCGACCAGTAATGACTACTGAAATTATTGCAGCGGTCGGATTTATCCCGATGGCGATCTCTACGATGGCAGGAGCAGAAGTGCAAAGACCTCTTGCAACAGTGGTCATCTTTGGAGTTATCGTAGCAACAGTCCTTTCCAGGGTGCTTCTACCTATCGTGATGGAATTCCTACTGAATATCTATCAAGACCAAGAAAGAAGAAAGAATGCCCGTAAAATAAAATTAGAGGCAGAATTCCAAGCATCCAGGGTCCAAGAAAGAATTCCTGAAAGTTTGGAAGAAGTTTCCTGGGATTCGGAAGAGATAGTAGAAGAGGAAGCAGAAACCGTCCCCAAATCTAAACGTTCCAAAAACGGGGCTAAGAAAAGATCGAATCGTTGATCTTGTTTATTTTTTCTGTTTCAAGCCGGTAAGTAAGGCATTTAAAACGGCTTTTAAAAAATCCACCCGGTCTTCGGAAATCCTTTCGAAGACCATTCTGGGATGATGAAATGCAACCGTTCCTTCAAAAATGATCTTTGCGCCTTCCTTTGCAGTATTACAAAAAAATAATCCGCTATCCATTCCTTCCTGGACCATTCTTTCCAATTGGTCATACATAGTTTGAATATGATTCTGGATCACCGGTCTTGTTTTCTCGGAGGAAATATTAAAAGCAGTATAAATCCTGGGATCTGACTGCACCTTCTCTCTTTTCATTTGATGAAGTGTAACAAGCCATTCTTCTATTCTGGATTCGACCGATGTGACTTTAAGAGAAATATTTTCGAGAGCGATATCGATACGATCCAACCATCTTCTGGAAATCGAATCTAAAAGTGCTTCTTTATCTGCGAAGTGTTTATATAAGGCAGCGTGGCTAAGGTTTAAATTCCTAGCCACGTCCGTAAGTTTCAGTCTCTCGACGCCGTTCCTTCTGATTTCCAGTTCTGCGGCATCGAGTACTTTTTCTTGTAATTCTTCTGGTTTTAAACCTGTCTTAGGCATCTCTCATTTAACAACGAGCTGCATCAAATGAGAAGGATATCTATCTCCTTGGAAGGCACCTTCCGGAAAAGATTCATCAAGGATACGGAGTTCTTCAGCAGTCAGACTTATAGAAAGCGCCGTCAGATTTTCTCTAAGGCTTTCTCTTCTTGTGGAACCGATCAGAGGAACAATATCTTCTCCCCTATGAAGCACCCAAGCAATCGCAAGCTGAGCAGTCGTACATCCTTTCTTCTTTGCAAGCTCTTGAAGCAGACTCACACGCTCCAAATTCGCT
Source organism: Leptospira sarikeiensis (assembly GCF_004769615.1). Classification (GTDB taxonomy): domain Bacteria; phylum Spirochaetota; class Leptospiria; order Leptospirales; family Leptospiraceae; genus Leptospira_B; species Leptospira_B sarikeiensis. The sequence continues at coordinate 45,725 of NZ_RQGF01000009.1, forward strand.
TCAAGGTTTTTTCCCTGGAAACGAGGAGAATTAGTTCTAAAATCAGCAACTTTCAAAGAACTTTCTATCTTACCGGTTAGAAGTCCTCTTCCTACAATTCCGTAAGGGATGACAGCGATGCCTAGCTCTCTTGCAGTTTGTAGGAGTTCCTTCTCAATGACCCTAGTCGCCAAAGAATATTCCACTTCAAGTGCTGTCACCGGATGGACCTTATGAGCCCTTCTCAAATTTTCAGGAGAAGATTCCGAAAGTCCCAGATATCTCACATATCCTTCCTTAATAAGATCTGCGATCGCACCCACAGTTTCCTCTACAGGAATTTCAGGATCGATCCTAGAAGGTTGATAAATATCTATAACATCTAGTCCGAGTCTTGTGAGAGAGTGAGCCGCGAAATTTTTCACAGAGTTCGGTCTGAAATCGTATCCGATAAAAGCTCCGGATGGACTACGAAGTCCTCCGAACTTTACGCTGATCATCGGCTTCTCCGCCCTAGTCTTCAAAGCTTCCGAGATAAGAAGTTCGTTATGACCTGTTCCGTAAAAGTCTCCGGTATTCAGCAGATTGATCCCTGAATCCAATGCCTCATGGATCGTTGCGATGGATTCCTGCCTGTTTCTGGTCTCCTTAGTCCCGTAAAAATCCGACATTCCCATACAACCGAGGCCAACCTCGGATACCATTGGGCCATTTTTGCCTAGTTTTCTCTGTTTCATTCGAAAACCTCCGTTTAGTTACAATTTACATTTTTTATAATCTGTAACTAAATTGCAAGCTTTTTCTAAACAGTTTTTTGTGGGAGTTCCCACATTTCTTGCTTTTCGCTTTCCGACATAATACCATTCTAGCGTTCCGGAGTAGCAAATCCATGGATCACCAAAAGCCGATCGTTCAACTTTTAGATGCAACTAGAGAGCCTTTCAACCTGGCAATTGCATCCGCTCGGACTTGCTATTCATCCAAGGGGATTTTACTTCCTGAGGATATGATCCGCACTGAAAAATCCCTAGAAATCAGGGATAAGGTGGCTAAGTCTACCAAGAAGGCGGGCCATCTTACCACTAGACAACACCCTCATTTTATATTCACTTTGGACAAGGTGTCCAGACAGTTCGTTTGGTCTTTTCTACATTCTCATCCGTATTATAACTCGGAACAAGTCAGCCAAAGATATGTAGAAGTTAAAAAAGAGAATTATTATATTCCCCCTACTCTATCCGGAGAACTGAAAGACTTATATCTGGAAGCGGTTGAATATGCGTCTAACGCGTATTTTGAATATGTAGAGTTACTACATCCTTTTATCCAGGACGAATATTTCTTAGTTTATAAAGCAAGAGCGAATTACCCTGAAAAATGGCAGCAACCTATCAAGAAAAAATGCCTGGAAGTAGCGCGCTATCTTCTTCCTTTAGGGACTTATACGTATCTATATCATTCGGTAAACGGTCTTACTCTTCATAGATATCATAGACTCATGAATTCTTTCGATGTTCCGGAAGAACAGCGTCTTGTTGTGGAAGAGATGATCGAAAAAGTAAAAGAATTAGATCCTCTTTATGTGGATGAGATGGATGATCCGATCCCGCTCGAGGAAACTGCAGAGTATCAATTCTTTCGAGATTTTTATCAGGATGGATCTTTAGAATACAGACCGGAAGCTGCTAAAAACTTTGTAAGAGAATTCGACGAGGATATGGACAATCGTTATTCTCGTTTGGTTTCTTATCCTTCCAACGGCCCTGAGGTTTTAGCCGCATCTGTTCGTTCCGTATTAGGTCTTTCTAAAAGTTCCATGAACGACGAAGAAGCGATCCGTATGGTGATGGATCCTTCCAAAAACAAACATCTGACTTCTACTCTGAACGAGACTACGATGAGTCCTCTTTCTAGAGCGATGTTCAATGTTCATTACTCTTTCAAAAAGAGAATTTCTCATTCTGCGGATAGCCAAGACCAAAGGCATAGAATGGTTCCTGGTTCCCGTCCTGTTCTTATGAGCCAATATACCGGAATGCCGGATTATATCGTTCCGAAAGTTGTATTAAAATATCCTCAATTAGAAGAAACATATAGAAGAAGAATGGACGGTATCTTCAAACATTTGAACCGTTTTATAGACGCAGGTGGAAAACCGGAACATGCTTCTTACCTTCTTCCGAACGCATTCCCGATCCGCTTTTATGAAAGTGGGGATCTATTAAATCTTCATCATAAATGGAGAGCTCGTACTTGTTATAATGCTCAAGAAGAGATTTTCCAGGCTTCCGTAAATGAACTTGTGGATCTAGCTAAGGTCCAACCTGAGATCGCAAAATGGATCAAGGCTCCATGCTGGATCCGTCTCCAAGGTGATATCAAACCGTATTGCCCGGAAGGAGATCATTTCTGCGGAACTCAAGTTTGGAAGAGAGAATTGAGCGATTACGATCGCACTTTATAGAAGCCAGTTCTATCTGATATCTATCCTGAAAATTTTTCCGGAATAATCGATTACATATACTTCTCCATTCGCATCTTCTCCGAAAGAAGATATGTTGGAGTTTAAACCCATTTCGGAAGTATGATCGATCAGATCTTCTACCTTTGTTCCATTCCAAACAAAGGACCAAATCTTTTTGGATATAAAATCCCCAAAAAAGTATCTTCCGTTTAATTCAGGAAAGTTTGACCCTCTATAAACATACCCTCCTGTGACGGAACTTCCTACAAAATGATCGTATTCTAATTTCGGAAAAGTAATCCCTGAAGTATTACATCCAAAGGAAGGATTAAAGCAATGTTTTCCTTCGGTTATTCTCCAGCCGTAGTTCTTAATCCCGGTGTTTGCAGCCTCAATATTCACTTCTTCGAATTTATTTTGTCCTACATCCGCAATATAAAGATCTCCCGTAGTACGATCCATACTAAATCTCCAAGGATTCCTAAGACCCCAGTCCCATATATGAGGATTTTCTAATCCTGTCGCAGGTCTATTTCCGGGAGCAGGAGTCGGATAAGAATCCACATCAATTCTCAGGATTTTCCCGAGAGAGGACTCTAGATCTTGGCCGTTATTATTCGGATCACCCCCACTTCCTCCATCTCCAGTCGCGATTAAAAGAAATCCACCCGAGTCGAAAGTCATCATTCCTCCATTATGATTCGGAAATGGTTGGTCTATCGTAAATAGGATCGAAGCGGATCCAGGATTTGCAAGATCAGGGTCTCCTGAAGATCTGGAATATTCTGCAACTACTGTGTCTCCGTCCGACTTACGGGTATAATTCACCCAAAATCTTCCATTTGAATTATAATTTGGATGAAGTGCTAGACCTAAGAGACCTCTTTCTCCGGAGAATGAGATTAGATCTTCTCCGCTTGCTCCTAGATCCAAAAATGGAGATGTGAGAAGACTTCCGTTTTTGAATAAACGGATCTTACCTCCCTGCTCTAGTATAAAAATACGACTCGTATCACCTGCAGGAGATACTAAGAATAAGGGAGAATTTAAACCGGTAACAACCTCGGTTAATTTTAAACAAGGAGGGAGCCTATCTTTCGCGCAAGGAATGGAATTAGAAGGTAAAAACGGAAAAATATCCCCGTCCGGCTTAGAGCAGCTTGATATCCAGAAGAATATCAGAAGTATGATTTGATATGTACGAACTTTTAAGAATACGTTCATCCGGATTAAATTCTCTTCCTTTCTATTGAAAAAACAACTCCAAAGCAACTGCTTCTCTCCTTTGGAAATTTTTTTCATTCCCCGAAAGTAAGCGCCTATTCCGAACATTTTTCCCTATGAAAAAAGAGAAAAAAGAAAGGACTAAAAATCGATTTCAGGGTAAATCATCCTAGAGAAGATCATGAAAACAGTCTCCAAAACAAGGACAGAAGAACTCGTCCAATACCGCAGATTCATTCATAAACATCCGGAACTCAAATATGAGGAAGTCGGAACGGCGGATTTTGTATCAAAACATCTGAAATCATTAGGATATACATTCCAATCAGGGATCGCAAAGACTGGGATCGCTTGTCTGATAGATTCCGGAAAACCTGGAAAAACTCTATTAGTAAGAGCGGATATGGACGCTCTTCCCATCATCGAAGAGAACAAAGTGGACTATACCTCGGTTCATGCAGGAGTTATGCATGCCTGCGGCCATGATGCTCATACCTCGGTTTTGATGGGGCTTGCTTCCGAACTAAAAGAAGATCTAAGTTCCATTATTCCGAAAGGAAGGGTCCTGTTGGTATTCCAACCGGCAGAAGAAGGCGGTCAGGGTGCAGACAGAATGATAGAAGAAGGTATATTAGAAAAATACAATGTAGATGCGGCACTCGGGCTTCATGTTTGGAATCATATCCCCGTAGGCAAAATAGGAGTCGTAGACGGCCCTATGATGGCGGCAGTGGACGAGTTCCAGATCACTGTCCAAGGGATCAGCGGTCACGGAGCAATGCCCCAACATACGGTTGACCCGATCTTAGTAGGATCTCATATAGTGACAGCTCTCCAAAGTATCGTCTCCAGAAATACGGATCCTCTGGATTCTTGCGTGGTAACCGTGGGAGCCTTTCATGCGGGTCACGCATTCAATGTGATCTCAGAAACCGCAGAACTAAAAGGGACAATTCGAACTTTTACAAAAGAAATGTTCGATAAGGCACCGGAACTTTTCAAAAGAGTCGTGGAAAATACTGCAGAAGCATTCGGCGCAAAAGCGATCATTCAGTATGAAAGAACGAACGCACCTACGATCAATCATCCTGAAATGGCAAATATAGTCCGAAATGCTTCCGAAAATATTTTAGGCCAAAATTCCATTACAGAAGAACATGCAAAAACAATGGGAGGAGAAGACTTCTCCGCATTTTTGATGAGGGTTCCTGGATGTTATTTCTTTGTAGGATCTATGAATGAGGAAAAAGGTTTTGTTCATCCTCATCATAGTTCCAAATTCGATCTGGACGAAAGTTCTCTTCCGATCGGATTGTCCGTGATGAAAGAAGCAATCCGACTTTATTTAGAAAAAAATTAGGCTCCCCAAGGTAATCCCTCTTCTTTCCATTGAGGGATTTTCCTGAGAATAGGTTCCGGATCTTGGATACTGATGTTTTTAAAACCGGAACTTAAGATCCATTCCATTCTCAAGACTGAGGATAAAAAGCTACTTGTGGAAACATTCCTTTCTTTAGCATATTCGATCGCTTGCCAATAGTCGGAACCGTAAACCCGGATCCTTTTTCTGGAATCTATCCCTTTTACTTTTTCAAAATCCAATTTTGGGAGCCGTCTTCTTTCTTTTCTGCTCTTATGAGAAGAAAGAACGGAATGTAGGATATGTTTAGGCTCTCCGAATTGTAAGACTGCGTCCCTCCAGATCGATTCCATTTCCAAAGGGATCCTCCAATCGATTTGCACTAAACCTCGGTTTAATATTATCTTCTTTTTAAAAACTTCTTCCATATTTACTCCTAAATATGGGAACGAATCCATAAAATAAACAGAAACCCCTCAAGGAAAAATCAGAAGTATATTAAATTTTTTGAATTTATTTCGCCTTAAGGAAAGATTAAATCCTAAGGCGTAAAGTTTCGGGACGTAAATCTGAAGATCAAAATGGGAACGTTTAGTTTCTTAAAGCCTCGATCTCGTCCACTTCTTTTGCGATCATAGAAGTGAGGACCACAGGAGAATCTCCGTTAACCAAAACATCATCTTCGATACGAACTCCGATCCCTCTAAATGCAGCGGGGATCGTCTCGTCTGTAGGATCAAAATATAAACCCGGTTCTACAGTTACCACAAGACCGTTCTGCATCGGTTTACTTTTTCCGTTCTCGAAATATCTTCCTACATCATGGACATCCATTCCTAAATAATGTCCTGTTCGATGCATGTAAAATCTACGATATTCTCCCTTTTCGATGATCTCGGAAAGATTTCCCTTTAATAAACCAAGATCGATCAAACCTGAAGTTAAGTTCTGTACCGTTTTTTCATGAACCGAATTGAATTCTACACCTTGTTTCGTATCCAAGATCGCTTTTTTCTGGACATCCAATACTAATTGATAGATCTCTTTTTGTTCAGGAGTAAATTTTTTTCCGGAAGGAAAAACTCTAGTCACATCCGCAGTATAATAATCTTTTTCCGCACCGCTATCCACTAAGATCAATTCATTATCGCCTATCTTAGCACGGTTTGTCGTATAATGAAGAATGGTTGCGTTCTTTCCCGCTGCTACTATATGCCCATAACCTCCGCCCCAGGCTCCATGTTTTAAATATTCGGATTCTAGGATAGACTCCAATTCAAACTCATACATTCCCGGGCGAGTTTCTCTAAATAATCTCTCATGACCTAGAGCGGTAATGCGGGAAGATTCTTTTAATTTTTCGATCTCCTCCGGAGACTTGAACATTCTCATCTCATGAAGAAAATTCGGGATCTCCCATCTTTGAGGACCGAACTTACCTTCTCTTAATCTTCTATTGAGTGAGCTAATGAGTTCGAGTAACTCAGAATCTCTCTTGGAGTCCTTTCCGAAAAAATGATATAAGGTAAACTGATTGGTAAGTAAATCACCGATCTTCGAATTCCATTCTGAAAGATCGTAACTTTCGTCCAATTCTAAGCCTTTTTTGATCTCCGTTTTTCCGAGTCGGATACCTGTCCAAATTTCTTTTTCTTTGTCTTTAGGAAGAGCAAAATGAGAGGAGAAGTCCCTGCGTAAAACAAGAACCCCATCTTCTTCTTCTATACCTGTAAGATAATAATAATCGGAGTCCTGTCTAAACTTGTATTCTACATCCCTGTTTCGGATCTTTTGAGGAGCAGCAAATAAAAGAAGAACCTCCGACTCTTTTAAAAGGTTCTGAACACTCCGGATTCGTTTACGAAAAATGCTTTGGTCCATATTATCCTCTTATTAGACGGATCCCTTCTTCTACCATTCTGCCCGTATCTTGTTCCAACATACAACGAAAATGTTTTTTAGGACAAACCCTTCCCCCGTGGATCCCACAAGGACGACAGTCTAACCCATTTACTTCAGAAATAAATGTTTTAGAAGCTAATGGAGTATAACCGAAGGCAGGGATCGTAGCGCCAAAAGCCGCCAATGTAGGAACATCAAATGCAGAGGCAAAATGAATAGGAGAAGAATCGTTGGTCACGAGAAGAGCCGCCCCACTCATCAAATAACTCATTTCAGGAAGAGAAGTTTTGCCTGAGAGATTGATCCCGAAACCCTCTCCTACTTCTTCACAAAGTTGTAGATCCCCTTTCCCACCTGTAAGAACGATCTTTAATCCTGTCTTTTCAAATAATTGTTTGGATACTGTTCTGAACTTTTCTGCAGGAAGACGTTTTGTTTCCCATACGGAAGAAGGAGATACTAATATATAATTTCCTTTTTCTAAACCATACTTTTTCATTTCGGCGCGGATACCAGTTACAGATCCTTCTTTCCAAAACAGTTCCGGTTGTTTGGAAATGTTTTTTCTTTCCTCTTCCGAATACAAAAGAGAAAGAAGTTTGTCCACTTCGTGAGGTCCTCTCAAAAGCCTGGACTTTCTTTCGTTCAATAAAAAGGAGAAGCCTGCCGTCTTGTATCCGATCCTCTTAGGGGCTCCGCTTAAAAAAGCCATAATGGAAGAACGAAATGAAAAATGAGGACTAATACAAAGAGTAAAATTACGTTTTCTTAATTCTTTACAAAAATTCCAAAATCCGAATATCGAAGATTTGATCTGTTTTTTATCCAAAGGAATGATCTCATCGATCCAAGGGTTGCCTTCCAACACGGAATCCGTCCCTTTGTTTACGATGACTGTCATCTTGGAGCCTGGATACTTCTTCTTTATCTCTCTAAACAAAGGAGTCGTAAGGATTAAATCTCCCAGAAACGCAGTTTGTATGACTAGGATATTTTCAGTCATCAATCCTTCGCCTCTAAGATCGTTGCAAAATTATTCACACCCAATCCGCCTATAGATAGACCAAGTCCAACATGTAAATCATTCGAATTCATAAATTCAGAAAGTTCCGCTATTTGTGCTAGACCGGAAACTCCCACCGGATGACCTCTGGTTTTCAAACCTCCGGAAGGATTGATAGGAAGTTTTCCTCTTTTATCAGTAATCCCTTCCGCGACTTTTGCGAGTGCCTTTCCTTCCGGGAATAAGCCAGAATCTTCCGCGGCTATAATTTCAAAAATGGTAAATGCATCATGTAATTCAGCGACTTGTATATCAGAAGGTTTTTTGCCCGACTCAGAATAGGCTTGAGAGAATGCGGATTTGGAAGCGGGAAAGCTAAGTCCGCCCGGGACACCGTTTACTTGTCCAAGACCGTGTCCTGTTCCTGTGATGGATATTTTTTTATGGTCCTTCTTCAGCCTGGAAACATCTGTTTCCAAAAGGATCGCGCAGGCCCCGTCGGAAAGAGGAGAAATATCATATAAACATAATGGACTGGAGAATAATGGAGATGAAAAATATTCCTCTTCACTTAAGTTTTTTCGAATATGAGCGATCTCATTCTCGAGTCCGTTATCATGCAATTTTTTAGAAAGCCTGAATAATTCCTTTCTGGTATATCCAAAATCTTTTAAATACCTGGTAGCAGTCAAGGCCCCACCCTGGGCCATGGACATAGCAAGAGATCTTTGCTGAGAAGAAAGAACGGACCCCAAAAGTAGATTATTCTCTTCTCTAGGAAGCCTACTCATCACCTCGGCTCCGATCACGATCCCTCTTTTAAATTTTCCTGATAGAAGAAGATAACGAGCTATATGTAAGGCGGAAGCTCCGCTAGAAGATGCAGTCTCTGAACGGATCGCGAATAAGGACGGAAGTCCCAGGTCTTCTTTGATCTTTGCCGGTAAAAAAATTTCCCCAGTATATCTTTCAGGAGCCATAGAGGCGAAAATTAAGAATTCTGGAATGAAATCCGGGTTTTTCTTAAGTAAATGAATCGCAGTCTCATAGGAGAGCGATTGATAGTCGGAATCAGTCTTACCAAATTTACTTAAATGAGAGTCGAGCACATAGGCCGAGGTCATATTCCTACTAATTTTCCCGCTTAGGATTTCGGGCAAAGTCAAAAATCGAAACGATCCGAAGCGTTTTTTCGAATCTCGCTTTTCAAAATAGGCACTCTCGTTTATAGTGATCTCAGGTAGGAGAAACGACGTGAAAGGAAACCAAGAAGTCCTCGATATCTTAGCGGAAGTACTCTCCGCCGAACTCACAGCGATCAACCAGTATTTCATCCACGCTAAGTTGAACAAGAACTGGGGTTACGACAAACTTGCTTCTTACATGAAGAAAGAATCCATAGAAGAGATGAATCACGCAGATCAAGTGATCGAGCGTATCTTATTCTTAGATGGGATCCCTGACCTTCAAAGATATATGAAGATCAATGTAGGCAAGGATATTGAAAGCATCCTGAAGAACGATTTAGACGTAGAATATAACGCCGTAGAACGACTGAATCGTGGGATAGAAATTTCCACCAAGAACAAAGACAACGGCACCCGTGAATTGCTCGAGAAGATCCTCGTGTCCGAGGAGGAGCATATCGACTGGCTCGAGGCCCAGCTAGAGATCATCAAAACCATTGGGGTCCAAAATTATTTGGCCCAACAAATCGCTTAAGCATTGAATTCCAAAAAACCTTCTTCTAAAAGGTCCCCTTCCTCCGGCTTCGGAAAGAAGGGGCCAAAACAATCCGGCTCCTCTTTTTCCAAACCAAGACGCCCAAAAGATTCCGAATCCGAAAAGGACGGAAACCGTAAACCATATCGCTCCAAAGAAGGAGACGACTCCAAAAGACCGAGCCGTTCCAGAGACGAAAGTTCATCCGGACGTTATTCGTCGGAGCAAAAACGTTCTAGCAAACCTTCTTATAAACAGAGAGAAGATAGAGACTCTTCTTCCGATTTCAAAAAAGAAAGAGGACCAAAACCTTTCCGAGGTGGTGAAAGGGACTCAGGCAGATCTGGAAATCGCAAATTTTCAGACGAAGGCAAACGACCTTTCCGTGAAAAAGATTCCGGAAGAGGCCGAGGCGATTCAGAAAGACGCCCTTATAAAGATAGAGAAGACAAACCTTTTTCTAAAAGCGGGGATCGACCAGAAAGAAAACCTTACGCTCGAGATTCAGATCGAGGAGATCGTAAACCATTCTCCCGTGATTCAGATCGTGGAGAAAGAAAGCCTTATTCAAGAGACAACGATCGCGGAGATAGAAAACCTTTCTCTCGTGATTCAGATCGAGGAAACAGAAGACCTTCTTCAAGAACCTCGGATCGTGAAGATAGAAAACCATTCGCTCGTGATTCAGACCGAGGAGATCGTAAACCATTCTCCCGTGATTCAGACCGAGGAGAAAGAAAGCCTTATTCAAGAGACAACGATCGCGGCGACAGAAAACCTTTCTCTCGAGACTCAGATCGTGGAGATAGAAAACCATTCTCCAGAAATTCCGACCGTGAAGACAAAAAGCCGTTCGGTAGAAGTTCCGATCGCGGAGAAAGAAAACCTTTTTCCAGAGACAATGATCGAGGAGATAGAAAGCCATTCTCTCGTGATTCGGATCGAGGAGATCGCAAACCTTATACTCGCGATTCAGATCGAGGAGAAAGAAAACCGTTCTCTCGAGCAAGCGATCGCGGAGAAAGAAAACTTTTCAACGATAGAGGAAGAGAAAGAGGCGGAGAAGATAGAGGATCTTTTTCTCCACGAGGCAAATCAGGCTTTAGATCCGAAAGAAGCTCCGATTCGTACGAAGAAGATTCCTACAGAGAAGGGATCCGCGCAGGCTGGCAATCTTCTAAATTATCCTTATCCGAATTTGATCGCCCGGAAGCACTCACCTATCATGCGTCATGCGGAGATGGGCTTGTCTTCCTCTTAAAAGAAGAAGTAAAAGAAGCGGGTCTTGAAGTTCTATCCGACAATCGAGGCGGAGTGTTCTTCAGAGGGCCTTCTAAAAAAGTCAGGGATTTTTGTTTGAGCTCCGGGATCGCTTCCGGGATCAGCTTCGAACTTTCTTCCTGGCAGGACATTCAGGGACCGGACGATCTATATGAAGTCGCTGCGATGTTCCCTTTTGAAAAATTACTTTCTCCTAAAACGAAATTCAGAATAGATGCTGCGACAAAAGACAACCTTTCCGATTCACGTTATGCTACTTATCGACTCAAGGACGCAATCTTTGATAGATTCAGGGCTCAAGGATTAGAGCTTCCGGAGGCTGACAGAGAAGAGCCTGAGGTTTTATTTTATCTTCGTTCCAGAATGAACCAAGTAAAATTATTCTTAGCACTTCATGCCCAACCGTTGCAAAGAAGAGGTCATGGAAGAGAAGGCGGAGAAGCTCCACTCAGAGAAACCTTGGCCCAAGCATTACTTCGTTTTTCAGGTTGGAAACCTGGAGAGACATTATACGATCCTTTCTGTGGTTCAGGAACCCTTCTTATCGAAGCGGCTCTTAGAATGAGAAACGGTGGATGGGTGAATTATAAAAGTTTATCCAGATCTTCTATCTTTACGAGACTCTTCGGACCATGCAAGGCTAAGGAAGAATCCGAATCGAAGGAGATCCTACTTTTCGGTTCCGATATTTCTGAGGAAGCGATCGAACTCGCGAAGAAAAACGCCAAAGAAGCGGGAGTCGCAGACCTGATCCGTTGGAAAGTCGGCTCCGCAGAAGAACTCGGAACAGATCTAGGCTTTACACAAGGTAAAATCGTGACCAATCCTCCTTATGGGGTCCGTTTAGGAGATAGGGAATCCGTTTCCGAATTGTACTCCACTTGGGGAGAAGCCTTAAAGAAGAATTTCTCGGGTTCCTACGTATCTCTCGTGGCGGGAGATCCTTCCCTTTTAGGCTTTCTAAAGCTTAAAGCGGATCGTGAACAATCCGTTACGATCGCAAAGTTGAAAGGAAAATTAGTTGCCTACCAAATCGACTAAAACAGACTCCCGGGAGAGATGAATCCCCAGGAGATACTCCTTAAACTTCTAGAGGTCACCGAAAACTCCAAGGACAGTTTTCAATTTTTAAAATTATTCCGTTCCTTGGAGCCGGAGAAATTTGCAGTTATTCATGCAAGCTCCGAAACTCTTACTGAGTCTGCAGAAGCTTTCCTATACAATTTAAAACTATTACAAAAATTACAACTGTTCCCGGTCGTAGTTTTAGAGAAGGATGGGGTTTCTTACGCAAATCTTTTCTATCGTTCTCCTTCTTCCAAGATCAGTTTAGAGTCCATCAAGGATCAATTAGAAGAAGGCCAAGAATTACCAGGCTCCAGAAATCTTCCCGCTAAATGGTTCCGGAATCCGAGCAATGCATTGGATTCAGTCAATTCTTCCTTAAAGGAAAAGAAAATCCCTGTTTTTGTGACGGACCAGGGGGGGGCTGAGATTTATCCTTACTTATCCAATCTTTGTAAGGAATTGAAGACTAAAAAACTGATCCTACTCACTGCAAGAAGCGGTTTATATAGCCCGGAAGATAAAAAAATCTCCATTATAGACTTCGAATCCAAGGACTCTCTCCAAAAAGAGGATGAGATTCTTTTTGGGGAATGCAAAAGGATTTTCGAATATACGAATGATCCGAATTTGCAGATAGCGATCACATCTGCCCCAGGACTTCTAAAAGAATTATTCACGATCAAAGGAAGCGGGACTCTTCTTCGTAAAAAGAACAAAATAGAATTCCATCATGATCTCAAAAAGATCGATCCTAAACGACTAAACGAATTGATTGAAGATTCTTTTGGAAGAGGATTAAAACCGGGCTTTTGGGAAAAAGAATTTTCAGGGATCGTTTTAGAATCCGAATACAAGGGTTGTGCACTTATACAAAATACTCCTTGGGGAACTTTTCTTTCCAAGTTTGCAGTCAATGAGATCGCAAGGGGTGAAGGTGTAGGAAGAGACATCTGGGATGAGATGTTAAAAAAGACCCCTACACTTTTCTGGAGGGCGAGAGCTGAAAATACGATCTCTAAATGGTATGCGAAAGAATGTAGCGGCCTTCAAAAAGAAGGGATTTGGATCTATTTCTGGATCGGAGTCCAAGATAAAGAAATTCCTTCTATTTGTGATTTTTTGAGAAACCTTCCGGAAGATTTGGAATCTAAACATCAGAATTAATTCCGTATGGGTAAAAATATTTTTTTATACGATGGGGACTGCGGCTTTTGTTCAGGCCTCGCGACAAAACTTTCCGGATTATCTTTAGATCCGAATATTGAATTCAAAAGTTTTAGGACATTATCTTCCAGGGAACTGCAGGAACTACATCCTAGTTTGAATGAAAAACTCGCGGCAGGAAATGTGCAGTATATTTACGGAAACATGAGATATCCCGGTTTTTTTGCGGTAAGAAGACTTTCTCATTCCTTAAAAGGTTGGAGATGGGCGTCTCCGATCTTATATCTTCCATTAGTTCCGATCTTAGGAATGTTCGTGATGAGTATTTTGAAATCGATCCGATCTAAAGTTCAGTAAGATACTTTAGAATTCACCTTCTTCAAACCCTCGTAAAATACTAAACGAGCATCTAAAGCGAGTTTTGATCCTTCTCTTACTTTTTGTTTCTTTTCCGGATCCGTTGCCACTGATTCGATCAGCTTAAATAATTTTTCGGAATGAGATTCGTCCGCTTCCAAATTTACTTGGAAAAATTTTCCTTCCGGAAGTGAGATCCTGGATTTTAAATCCGAGTAAGACTTATACATTCTGGAATATTCTAATTTCAGAAGATACTCATTAGCAGGCCCAAGAGCTCCTAATGCGGAATAAAAATCAGTCGTAGTGATCTTTTTCATAAGTTTGAGATAAGAATCCGTTTCCGGTAACAAATCTTCCTCGCGAACTGTTTCGCCCATTTCAGATAAAAATTTTCTTAGGATAGATACATGGGCGTCTTCTTCCCTTCCCTCTCCTAGTTCTTCCCAAATATTTTCCACAAGAATGATCTTGGAAGGAACAAAATTAGTAAGTGCTGCAGTATTCAAAAACCAGTTTACGAATTCGACTGAAACGAAGTATTCCTGCTTCAGCCAGAGAAGAAGATCAGATTTCTCCATTCTTTCTTCTTTTTCTTCCAACCATAGATTCGAAGTCAGAACAGGATGATATTTTACCTGGTCGATTAATTCTTCTCTAAATCCTTTCATCCCCGGGTCCCGCTCGTTTCTTTTTCTTTTTTCAATTTAGAATAAGAAAATCTTTCACTCTTAAATTCTTCTCTTGCGATTCGGATTAGCTCTTTCATCAGATCCGAATAAGTCCCGAAACTTTCCTGGTAACAAATAGGAAAACTACTATAATAAGAAGAAAGCCCGGGAGTAAAGTTCCATTCCATAAACTGTGGATTTCCATCCGAGTCAGACTTCCAATCCAGGCGAACCGCACCGGAAGTTTTCAATAATTTACATAATTCTAATGAATCATTTCTGATTTTTTCAGAAAGATCTCGAGCAACATCGAAATATAACTTTTCAGGCATACTTAATTTCGTTTTCGTGATCTCTCCGTATACTTCTTCCGGAGAATTTTCTAATCCGATCCTTGCGACCTTACTCGCCTTATATCCGATGGAAGGAGAACCGATCACTGCCAAAGTCCATTCTTCTCCAGGCAAATAGGTTTCCCAGATCCAAGAAGAATAAGAATCGAATTTTGATTTTAAAAACTTTTGGAGAGAAGAAGGATCCGAGATCAGATTTTCCTCTCCTACGCCAAGGCTTGAACCTTCGAATCTTGGTTTGAAGAAGATCGGGAATTCAGATTCCATAGGAAGCCTGGCCCCTCGGAATAGAGAATCCGAATTCCGCGCCTTGGCTGAATCCAAATTTGTAGTTCGTTCCCCTGAATTCTTTTCTAAAATTCCCCAGGTCGCGGTAGGAACTCCGGCAGAAACTGCGAATAGTTTAGAAAGGTGTTTGTCCAAACTCAAATTCTGTGCGTATGCATCGGATCCTGTGTGAGGAAATCCGGAATATTCTGCGATTGCAGGAAGTAATGCTTCTCTATTTCTAGAACGAAATCCTTCTACCAAATGAAATAGAACGGGGCGTTCCTCCGGGATTAGGCTCGAATACTGGATGAGTTTTTGTAGTAGCTTCGACGGAGATTCTATAATTTCCGCAATCTCTCCGGACGTTTCCAAAACATGTTTGATCTCTAAAACGGAAGATTGATCTTCCCATTCCTGGATATCCTTTGGATCCAAATCCGGATCTTGGATATCTGCGACGATTAGAACGGTTGGAAGAGCAGAATTCATTTTCCAGATTCTCCAGGAAGTGGGCCGAGACCCTTAAATGCGGAATAGGAATTTTGTAGTATCTTCGACCAAATCTCTTCGGTTAAGACTGGATAAAATTCTTCGTATTCGCTGTCCACTGGCTCCGGGCTCAAATGATAGGTTCCCCTAACTGCAGATCTAAAAACATGATTGCGAGAAGGTTTATGAAATCCTAAATACCAATTCGGTCCGAGACTCACTTTTCCCCCGCCCCCAGGAAGATCGTTCACAAACTGAGGGATCCCCATCCCCGCGACTTTTCCCCGCATATATTCAATAATTTGAATGCCTTTTGCAAGTGGAGTTCTAAAACCTCTGGAACCCGGGATCAATTCAGGATCATACATATAATAAGCACGAATTCGGAGTTCTAAAAGTTTTCTATGAAGACGAAGCATTGTTTCTCCGTCGTCATTGATCCCTTTTAGGATCACGCATTGATTTCCAACGCTAACACCAGCTTTTAGAAGTTTTAAAATCGCCTCCTTCGCTTCGCCAGTGCATTCTTTTTCATGATTGAATTGAGTATTACAAAAAATAGATAAACGATCCGTATTATGGGATTCTATGATCCTACATAGATCATTTGTGATCCTCATCGGAAGTGTGACCGGGTTTCGTGTTCCCAACCTGCAAATTTTCACATGAGGGATCTTTTCCAAACTTTCTAATATCCAATCGATCTTGGAGTCGGAAAGATTTAAAGGATCTCCTCCGGAAATGACTACATCCGAAATTTCGGAATGATTTCGAATGTATTCGAAACATCTTTCCAGATCAGCGGTGTCCATTCTCTCCGTAGAGTCAGATACCTTTCTTCCTCTCATACAATGTCTGCAATAAACGGAACATTCATGATTCGAAAAAAGTAATACTCTATCCGGATACATATGAGTGAGACCTTTCACAGGAGAAAGTTCCTCTTCATGCAAAGGATCCAAGGTTTCTTCAGGAGAAAAGAAAGCCTCTTCCTTTCTTGGAATGATCATTTTACGGATGGGACAATTCGGATCTTGTGGATCAGATAAGGAAAGATAGTAGGGAGTAGTTCCTACATTCAATCGAATGGTCTCTTCTATCCCGATCTTTTCGGACTCGGTTAAATGGAAATACTTGGAAAGATCTTCCGCCTTTACTCTTCTCTGGAGTTGGCTTTTGTAATCTTCCCATTGAAAAGAAGAATATAAGGATTTTCTGGAATCTTCGGGAGATTCCAACCCTAAAGGACCTATACTTTTCTCCAATCTTTCCATTTGGAACTCTTTTCCCATCCTTATGCCCAGGCGAGGAAAATCAAGCGAAGCAAAAAAGGAATGCTGCGAATTCCCTAGGCGAAATTATGACATTGCTCATGGATTGGAATCCCAAACGGATCCGCGCGCTTGCCTTCGACGTGGACGGAACCCTATTTTCTTCCGAAGGAATCATTTTAGAAACCTATGCGGAAGCGATCCGCAGATTTTCCGTGAATTCAGGGATCCCTTTAGAAGTCCCGGACAGAGAAAGAATTATGCTCGAGATCGGAAAACCGGTCAAAACCATCTTCTTAAACCTGGTTCCAGAGCTCCAAGAATCTCAAAGGGACCAGATCTCCGACTCCGTGTTGGAACTTTTAGTATCGAAGATACGACAGGGTGAAGGTGAGTTTTATCCAAAGGTAAAAGAGACAGTAACCTCTCTCAAAAATAAAGGATATCTGATCTTAGCCGCTTCCAACGGAAGAATGCCTTATGTGAAAACCATTTTAGAAGTTTCCGGAATTCTCTCCTTATTCGAGCCGATCCTAGTCCTGGACAATGATCAGATCCGAACCAAACCGGATATAGTCGCAAAGTACATCCGAGACTTCTCCTTTTCCCCGGACGAGATCCTGATGATCGGGGACAGAAGTTCGGACCATGAAGCGGCCCGAAAAAACGGCAGTCCGTTCGCATTCTGTGCCTATGGCCACGCACCCGAGGGAGAAATCCCGGATTGGGAAGTGAGCCTGGCCCAATTGGAAGACTTAGACCAAATATTCTGATCCATTTTCCTAGGAAAAAGTGAGAAGGGCATTTTCGGATCAGCCGAAAATTGTATTGTGCCCGAATCGGATAAACTCAAATCCCTACTCTATATCCTGACCGGGACCCTATTTGTTTTAGTATTACTGGATAAGTCCTTGGGGAATAAAGTTGGAACTCCTACAGGACAAGAATCCCCTTCTTTCTTTTCTAGATTCAACACAATCGGAAAAAATAGCCCACTCGCTCCGAACTCGGAGAATAAGGGAAAACAAACTCATGAGCAGATCATGGACCAAGCGGAAGATGAGATCTTAACAGAACTCATGCAGACTGGAGATGTTTCTAATGAAGAGACTTCCTCTTCCGATCCGAATGATCCGGAGGAAATGTTCATCCCGATCGTAGAGATGCCCAAGCCAGATATTAGATCCAATACTCCTTCTAAACCTCAGCTCAATCATTCTCCTGGAGAAGTAAAACTATACTTTCTGAAATTTTACGGCAAAGGGAATAAAAGCCACTCTAGACTTGTTCAGATCAAAAGAAGATTTGAACAAGGAGACAAGATCCTATTCATCATGAAAGAATTGACCAAGGGTCCGGTCCAAGAAGAAAAAAGCCAGGGTGTCTTAAACGCACTTCCTAATCGTATGGAATACTCCAAAGAATATTCTGTAGAGAATGGTATCTTAAAATTATCCCTTGGTCCGGACTTCGAAGCGGGAGCAGGTCCTGAACTTTTAAAAGATAGAGTAGACCAAATCTGTTATAGCATTTTAGAGAACTCGGAACTCCGAGGAATTAGACTCTATATCAACGGAAAACAAGTCCGTTCTTTGGGTGGTGTAGGACTTCCTATCCCTGAAGTTCTAACCAAAAATCCTAGAAAGATCGCAACTCTCTAAATAAAACTGTTCCATTTTTTACTTCCGATTTTTCTGTAAAAAAGAACAGGCAATCATGTATCCTTACTTACTAGTATTCCATTCATTTACCAGATGGATCGTATTATTCCTAATGATATCTTCTTTGGTCCTATGCATTCATGGCCTAATTACCAAAAGAAATTTTACAAAGCCGGATCATCTTTTCAGAATTCTAACGATCGCATTCTCTCATTTCCAATTAGTATTGGGATTCTTTTTATATTTTAAAAGTCCGATCGTTCGGTCATTTTTTTCAGACCCGGCAGGATCCTTAGTAATCGCGGACTCAAGATTTTTCACCTTGATCCATATCTCTTTGATGTTTATATCCGTAATCTTACTCACAGTCGGATCAGCGGTCTCTAAACGTAAGAAAGAAGAACCTGATAAGTTCAAAAACCTTTTGGTTTGGAATTCAATCGCCCTGATCTTGATACTGATCGCGATCCCATGGCCATTCTCTCCTTTAGCAACAAGACCTTATTTAAGAGGATTTTAAACGATGAAGTTTCTAACAACAGATCTAGGAAGATTAAGACTCGTAGGATTTTTCGAAGGAACATCCCTACTCATTCTGATCTTTTTAGGAATGCCATTAAAATACGGCTTTGGAACTCCTGAACTCGTTCAATTGATGGGACCGATCCACGGAGGATTATTCTTACTATTCCTTCTACAAACATTCCATTACTCTATTGCAGACTCTTGGAGTTTTAAAGAAAGGACTTGGAAAGTTGCAGTCGCATGCGCTCTTCCCTTCGGAACTTTTTATGTTGATAGAACGATACTCAGAAATTTACCCGAAAAGGGGTAAGTTTTAGAAAGTTTCCAATTGGTTATCATTAGTAAAATTCTTATTTATCAAAGAACTATTGGAATTCCTTTCTTCTGACAAAGACGACAATCTTTTAGCGAGATTTTTTTCGTATTGATTTTGATTCTTTCTTGCTCCAAGACACGTTATGCACGAACCGTGGTCTTATTATGGAGGTTTTTCAAAAACCTTCCATGCGGAAATGAAAACAAATGTTCAAGTGGTTCCCAGGCATAGACCGAAGGATTCGTCTTCTATCTAAGCGAATTTTCTTCAACAGATACCCTCAAGGATTCTTAGAGACCAACTGGAGTGAGATCCGACAATCCTTGGTGGCCCATTATTCCCTCTGTATACTCATCAGCTTAATAACCTATATTCTCCCAAGCACAAGGACATTTCAGGGAGAACATCTGATCCTTCTACAAGCAAGTAGGATTACTTTAATCGTTCTATCTCTCATCTTTTTATGGAGACATGCTCGTAAAAAAGATTGGGTACCTAAAAAACTGGAGTTCTACAAAGTCTGGACTTCTTCCACACTTCTAATTTCTTTTTTCCCATTTTTATATTCTGATAAGATCCATTACGATGTATACCTTCATCAAGCATCTGCGATCTTACTCAGTATGAATCTTCTACTTTGGCTGACCACTACGACTGCAGTTGCAACGAATCTTGTATTCTGTGTGATGTTCTTAGGAGTTTGTTATCTGGGAGATTCTCCAATCGAAGCGATGGAAGAATTCCCGATCCTACTCACCTATCTTTTTGTAGGAACATTCGGGAACGTGATCATGAACTATTGGAGAACCATGGATTACCGTGATAAAAGAAAATTATCCGGTGCGGTTCTCAGATTAAAGGCAAAAAATCTACATATCCGCATGATCTCCAACTTGGATGATCTTACGGATCTATACAATCGTAGATATCTTATAGAACAGTTCGATATTTTCAAAAAAAGAGCAAGGCGCCATAAATTCCAAATGGCTCTTGTAATTTTAGATCTAGATCATTTGAAAGAGATCAATGATAAATACGGACATATGACCGGGGACGAAGCGCTCCAAACTCTTTCCGCTGTAATGAAATCCAGAGTAAGATCTACGGATATCTGTGCAAGGATCGGAGGAGATGAGTTTTGTGTTCTATTAGATTCTGTGGATCCAAAAAGTCTAAAGACATTATGTGAATCCTTAAGAAAAGGAGTGGAGTCTCATCCGCTCTCAGTCAGAAACTCCGAAGGAAAACCTGTAAACATCACAGTCTCTATCGGAGCCGCTATTCTTTCTTACGACGAAGACTTCACTTTCGATGATCTATACCAATCCATAGACTCCGGATTATATAAATCTAAAGCTGCAGGTAGAAATAGAGTTACGATAGTAGAAGCTACCAAGCTGGATACTAAGGTTGCTCTTTCTGCTTCTTGGCCTGAGGAAGTTCGTATATATAAGTAAGCTCGCAGTATTCTCCATCTCCGAAATACTTTTGGGCTTTTTGTTCTAAGAAAAACTGTCTATGTTTCTGGTCCGCTTCCAACTCATCCAATCTTTGGGTGACTTGTAGTTTTGCCGCTTCACAAGAAGTTTTTTTCATTTTGAAAAAGTCCTGCTCTTCCACGGAAGGGACAGACGCTTTTCCGATCGCTATGAATTGGTATTTATGAGGACCTAAATTTGTTACGCTAACTCCTGTATCCATATGGACCCTTTCTCTATGAGAATCCAGGCAGTTTGATAACAAAAATACAAATGCAGGGATTAAGGCTACCTGCAGAATTTTAAAACTCACCGATCTTTTCATTCTTCCTCCGTTTGGATCTATCTATTTAGGAAAGTTTACGGACGAGTAAATTTATTATTTTTGGAAAAATCTTGCAATAGAAATCTGAAAAAAGGATTAAACCGCGGACAATTCTCTGCCTTCGTATCTTTCGTAATTATAAAGAAGGTCTCTTCTTTTAGGAGTAAATCCGCCTTCTTTCAAAAACTTCACAGCTTCTTTTTCCGTTTTCAAACCGAAAGAGCGAAGTACATTCTCCTCAATTACAACCGAAGAAATGTCGTCGGCTCCGCTACACAATGCCAACTGCCCTACACCTTTACCCAAAACCATGACAGAAGTTTCAATATGTTTAATATTGTCTAAGAAGATCCTACAGATCCCTAAAACTTTCAGATACTCAGTCGTTGGAACAGTTCTTACTTTAAAACG
Source organism: Leptospira sarikeiensis (assembly GCF_004769615.1). GTDB lineage: Bacteria > Spirochaetota > Leptospiria > Leptospirales > Leptospiraceae > Leptospira_B > Leptospira_B sarikeiensis. The sequence continues at coordinate 67,019 of NZ_RQGF01000009.1, forward strand.
TTTTGTTTGAGGCTGGAATGTCCAAGGAATAAAAGAAAGAAATCCCCCGGTCCTATCCTGAAGATTTCTGACTACTGTGAGATGTTCTATTACTTCTTCTTTCGTTTCTTCCGAACCAAAAACTATATTTGCACTCCCGAGCAAACCTGCTTCATGGCAGGTTTCCATCGCGCGAACCCATTCTTCTGTAGTCGCTTTTTTAGGAGAGATGATGTTTCTCATTCTATCAGTTAAGATCTCTGCACCAGCTCCTGGAACAGAATCTAAGCCGACTGATTTTAAGATCTGCAAAACTTCGAATAAGGATTTACCTGTGATCTTTTCCAAGTTGATGATCTCAACCGGAGAGAATGCACGGATATGCATGTCAGGATATTTGGACTTAACTGTAGAGATCACATCCAAATAATAATCGAAAGGAAGATCCGGATACACTCCACCTTGTAGGAACATTTGGTCTGCGCCTTCTGATACGGCGTAGTCCATCTTTTCTAAAATTTCTTCTTTGGATAAAACGTATCCTTTACCATTCCCGATCTCATCCATGAAAGAACAAAAATTGCATTCGACATTGCAGTAGTTCGTATAGTTCACTACTCTAAACATAGTGTAGCTTGCAATGCTCGCAGGAAGAACTCTTTCTCTTAGAGTTCGAGCAGTAGCCATAATCTTAAGATGGTCTCCGGACTCATATAATTCCAAAGCTTCGGAAGGAGAGATCCTTTCTCCGTCTAAAGCTTTTTCTAAAATGGGATCTGTGGAATGTTGTTGGAATATTTTGCTCATCTGGACCGGGAAGATCACTTCCTATGCTTCAAGGTTTTCTATTTCATCAAAAATGCACGTCCTTTTTGATTCTCCATCTCTTTTATTGCGATTGAGTCGCAGTTAATATATTAGCTATTTCTAAGAATGGACTTCAGCCTATCTAACAAAAAACGTAGGAACTCCAACAAGACCGAATACCATCTTTTTTCCTGGACAGGGCGATTCCCCGTCATTAGGCTGCTATGAAAGACCATCCAAATACAAAGGGTAACCTGAAAAACTATGGCTATTTCTCAAATCGCCTTCCACGTGATCTTCACGGCACTGTTTATCGTAGCAAACGTTGTGTTCGTCCGCGCCGTTCTTTACAGATTAAATCTTGTATTTAACGCAAGAAAAGCACACGGGACCGAAAATTTCCTCGAACATAAAAACTGGGGATTCCGGATCAAAAGTTTCGTATTAAACGTAATCTTACAAAAAAAGAACTTCAAAGAACCTCTGCGCGGTATCATGCACGCGTTTGTCTTTTACGGATTCGTAACTTACTTACTGCATACTACCAGCCAGTTTATCTCCGGTGTGTTTGGATATGCGTTGGATGATCCGTACAAATTCACCTTGGTAGGAAGTTTATTCGGAGAGACCGCTAATCATTATTATGAAGCGGCTCTACAAGTGGTTTCTATTTTAGTACTCGTGGGACTTGGCTTCTTTGCTTGGAGACGTTGGGTTCAAAAAGCGAAAGGGCTGGATGTTCATTCTCCTGCTTCCGCGATCGTGATCAGCATGATCTCTCTTCTCATGATCTCCACATTACTTGGAGAAGGAGCAAGAGCAGTAGGGGCTGAATACGCAAACCCATTCCATGACGCAGCACCAATCGCATCCGCGATCGGGTCCGTATGGGAAGCGATCGGAATTGAATACTCTTCCGCTGACCTGGTTTTCCAGATCATGTGGTGGACACATATTCTTTCCGTATTTGCGTTCATGTTATATGTTCCTACATCTAAACACGCGCACTTGATCTTCGCACCGTTCAACTATTTCCTACAATCTGATACCCCTAAGGGCGCACTTTCCAAATTAAACTTGGAAGACGAGACTGCAGTTTGGGGTGTTACTAGAGCGGAAGACTTCCCTTGGCCGAACCTATTGGACGGACTCTCTTGTATCGAGTGTGGCCGTTGCCAGGTGCAATGTCCTGCGAACCGCACAGGAAAAGTACTGAACCCTAAAGCAATTATCGCTGATCTAAAACACGCACTCATGGACAAAATGCCTGAGGTTGTGACTATTAGAGAGACCAATCCGGAAGGAGCAGCCGATGCAGTTGCTGCATTAGATACTTCTGTTATTGGAAAATACGAAGGACTCTCCGAAGAAGCTCTTTGGGGATGTACTACTTGTTATGCATGCGTAGAAGCTTGTCCCGTTGGAAACAACCAAGTAAACGCGATCATAGAAATGAGAAGACATTTAGTTCTTGTAGAATCCAGCTTCCCTGCTGAATTACAAGGAGCGTTCGTAAACATGGAAAACAATTCCAACCCTTGGGGAGTTGCTGCACACTCCAGAGCGGATTGGGCAGAAGGCCTTGGAGTGAAAACCATGGCAGAAGATTCCAATGTGGACGTTCTATACTGGGTAGGTTGCGCTGGAGCTTACGATGATCGTAACAAAAGGATCGCTCAATCATTCGTAAAAATTATGCAGAAAGCTGATGTTAAGTTCGGTATCTTAGGAACTGAAGAAGGATGTTCCGGAGATTCCGCACGTAGAGGTGGTAACGAATATCTCTATCAAACATTAGCACAATCAAACGTGGATACAATGAACGGATACAATGTGAAAAAAGTTGTAACCGCTTGTCCTCACTGCTATAACACGATCAAAAACGAATATCCTCAGTTCGGTGGAAATTTCGAAGTGGTTCACCACTCAGAGTTCATTAACGAACTTGCAAAAGATGGTAAGATCGAAGTTGGAGTTGCAGAAGATGCAAACGCAGGTAAATATACTTACCACGACTCTTGTTATATCGGAAGATATAACGACAACTACGAGAACCCTCGTGACCTGGTTAAACAGGTTTCCGGTGGAAAACTTGCTGAAGCTGTAGATCACCATTCCAAAGGACTCTGCTGCGGAGCCGGTGGAGCTCAGATGTGGATGGAAGAGCATGGAGAAAGGGTCAACTTCAAGAGATCCAATCAGCTCTTGGATACGGGAGCGACCACAATCGCGACTGCTTGTCCTTTCTGTATCACAATGATTACAGACGGAGTAAAACAAGAAGGAAAGATCGACGAAGTAAAAGTAAAGGATATCGCGGAGTTAATCGCGGAAAACTTGAAATAAGAAAAGGTTCGATCCACTTTCTAAAAAGCCTCGGTTTAACCACCGGGGCTTTTTTATTATACTTCGCAGCGACCCATAGGGAGCGAGAAGAGGGCCCAGCTTTGCTGAGTCCGTGACCAAAGGTCAAACGAGGCGGCCCTAAGAATTAACACACTCCGTTCTATCGAAGATAAATTTTTAAAAACGGCCCCCGCCCCTTCGCAAGCGACCCGTAGGGAGCGAGAAGAGGACCAGCTTTGCTGAGTCCGTGACCAAAGGTCAAACGAGGCGGCCCTAAGAATTAACACACTCCGTTCTATCGAAGATAAATTTTTAAAAACGGCCCCCGCCCCTTCGCAAGCGACCCGTAGGGAGCGAGAAGAGGACCAGCTTTGCTGAGTCCGTGACCAAAGGTCAAACGAGGCGGCCCTAAGAATTAACACACTCCGTTCTATCGAAGATAAATTTTTAAAAACGGCCCCCGCCCCTTCGCAAGCGACCCGTAGGGAGCGAGAAGAGGACCAGCTTTGCTGAGTCCGTGACCAAAGGTCAAACGAGTCTGCAATTAGAATCAGCACATTCCATATTATCGAAAGCTTTTTGCAAAACTCAGCCCCGCATTAGTTCGGGTGGTGGGGAGTGGCCCGTGGGAAGGCTCGGATCCCTTATATCAGAAAAAGCGCCGCTCTACACTTAGAAAATGAAAAGGGCCCGGAAAACTGATTCCAATTACACGTTAGGAAAGATATCCGGAGGTCAGGTTTGAAGAGAATTTACACCATTAAGAAGAGGGCAAAAAAATAGCGGAATGTTCCCATCCCGCCCTGAATCATCTGGTGCAAATACATTATATACGACGGCAGGAACTCCCGCCACGTTACAGGAAATTATTTATTTTCTACAAATCTTAGATCAAAAAATAAAATGAACGATGTTTGGACATCCCTTAAGGGCATGAAACATTAGATACAATGGATTAGAGGTTCCGCCAGGGATGCGAAGCGCTTGTCCCTTCGCTTTGACTGAAAAGTTCTCTTTTCTGCGATTTTCGAAGGGATGAGGGCGAATGCCCGAACGCGTAGCAGCCCGGTCCGAGCCTTTAGGCGAGGAGGCGGCCAAAAATCAAAAACCTATTATTTTAAAAGTGGGATCGCTTCTTCTATCGAACTACAAAACAGGAACTTGCCTTGTTTGTTCGATTCATAGACGAAATCCTTCCAGGATTTGCTAGAAAAATTTCCGAACTCGCCGAGAACGATCATCCTTCTTCTATAGTTGATGAGTTTTTGTAGGATCTCTCCCGCGAATTTCGTTTTTAGATCGTAAAACTCATCCGGAAGATCCTCTTTACGGAGAATGATCGTATCTGCCGGGGAACTAAAAAGGATATCTAAAAAATCGGACGCGGATACGATACTTCCTTCTCTCTCGAAATATGCAAGCTCCCCTTTTTCAGAATCCACTGTTTTAAATATCATATTATATTTTTATAATGAATAATTATAGTAGACGAATCTTATGGATTCGAAACTTTTTCTTGTAATTTTTTCACAAACTTGTCGTATAAATTGTTTTCAGTATCCAAAAACGTTTGTTGCCCGTTCGTAAAAGGAGTATGACCTTTCAAAGTAGATTCCCAAATGATCTCTCCGGTTTCTATATCCACACCTTTTAATATGATCTCTGCCACAAAATGTTTACGAAGCCTACGCCTTGCCACTGAATAATTCGTGATCTTTCCAAACACCGCAGAGTTTGCATTTACGATTTTTCCCAAATTCAAACCTTCAGATTCGGTGATCCCTGTTTTACTTAAGGTGATCTCGTTGATCAGCTTATCCAGCTTACTTCTTTCCAAAACCGTAAAGCCCGCCTGAAATAAAGCTTTCTCCGCTTTTTCCCGATTTCTTTGAGCCACTACTTTTTGAGAATTTTCCTGAGCGTCAGTCAATTCCAGTCCTTCTGCAAACTCGAAAGGGAATACTACATACTTTGCCGTTTTGAATTTAGATGCAGTTTTACCCACATTAAATTGTGCGTCGTAGCCTGGTAGGCTTCTGCAGTTTCCGTGAAGAAGGATGAATAATAGGAGAAGAAAGAAACTTGGTATTCGTCGCATGGGATCACCTGAAAATTTATATATTGATAAGAAATGAGACTCTTCGTCCGAAATTTCTTCAAGCGAATTTAGCAGAAAGAAATAAACGATATCAACTGAGCGAGTAGAATATTGTCCAAGCTCTCCCCGCCCTACTTTGGGTGGGGGCCGGGGCGGTGGTACGCGTTCAAGAAGAAGCTCCACTTAGCATAAAAAGGTAGATTTTGCAAATATAAATTCCGATCGCGAATTCATGTAGGAGCTCCTACAAATTAACAGAAACATTTTACTTGTAAAAAATCTGATTCTGTGATATACGAATCCGAGCAAACCCACGGGCCACTCCCCCCACCCAAAACAGGGAGGGGGCGAACTTTACATTCACCTGCGGAACGTGGAATCCGTATTCAGCAATGCTCTCTGCTGTAGATTTTTAAATCCTAATACTCCGTCTCTAACTCGGAAAGATCTTGAGTTGGATAATCTAACAATCGGATCTCAGGATTCTTCTTCTGAAAATATCCTTTTTCCCATTCAGAATCGAATAGAAGAGCTGCTCTTCCTAAACTGTCCGTCACAAGATTTGCGCCGGGAGGAACCTTTGCAATATCTTCCTCAGGTAACCAACAAGATACTTGATAAGGTAAAATATTAATATTGGTAGGAGCGGAATACTCGTCTTGAAGCCTTCTTCTAAAGACTTCAAACTGCAATTGGCCCATTGCTCCGATCACAGGAAGCCCACCACCCACAGTTTGAGAAGTAAATAAATGCAATATACCTTCTTCAGCTAATTGTTCTATTCCTTTGCGGAAACTTTTGAGAGCACCTGTCTCTACGCAGGAAAGAGTCGCAAAAATTTCTGGGGCGAAGACAGGTAAAGGTTTTAGATCGGGAACCTTGCCGCTTGCTAAAATATCTCCGATAGAATAAGTTCCCGGATTTACGAGGCCAATAATATCACCGGGATAAGCCTCATCTACAGTATTTCTATCTTGTCCAAAGAATGCAAAAGAAGAAGAAAGTTTTACCGCCTTTCCAAGTCTTCCATGATTCACATTCAATCCTCTTTCGAACTTACCGGAACATACTCTCAAGAAAGCGATCCGATCTCGGTGAGCCTTATTCATATTCGCCTGCACCTTGAAAACAAATCCGCTAAAAGGAGTTGTGATCGGATCCAAACGATCTCCGTTCTTCAAAGGAAAATATAAAGGAGGAGGAGCGATCTGTAAAAAATGATCCAAGAACAATTGAATACCGAAGTTATTCACTGCAGATCCGAAAAATACGGGAGTGATCTTAGATTCTATAAATTCATCTAAATAGAATGCGCCGATCCCTTCTTCTACAAGTTCTACTTCTTCCCTAAATTGTTTTAAGACCCAGTCCTCAAACATAGAGTCAAGATTTGTATCTTCTATTCCCGAACTTTGGAAAGCAGACTTTTGAGAACCACCCGGAGTTTTGTCGTATGTGTAGATCTTCTTATCTACACGATTATACACCCCACTAAAATCCACTCCGGTTCCGATAGGCCATACCATTGGAATTGCGGTGATGCCCAAAACTTTTTCGATCTCATCTAAGAGTTCGAACATCTTTTTAGTCGGGCGGTCCATCTTATTTACGAATGTAACGATGGGGATCCCGCGGTCCCTACATACTTTAAATAATTTGATTGTCTGGGGCTCGACTCCCCTTCCTGCATCTAACACCATCACTGCGGTGTCCGCTGCGATCAATGTGCGGTATGTATCTTCGGAGAAGTCTTCGTGGCCCGGAGTATCTAATAAATTTAATACATGATTTTTATATTCGAACTGGAGAGCCGCAGAAGTGATTGATATCCCCTTCTCCTTCTCCATTTCCATCCAGTCCGAAGTAGCAGCCTTACGGTTCTTACGCGCCTTAACGGCTCCCGCAAGTTGGATCGCGCCTCCATACAGAAGCAATTTTTCGGTCAGGGTGGTCTTTCCCGCATCCGGATGGGCGATAATCGCGAAGGTTCTCCTACGTTTGGTTTCCCCTTCAATGGTTGTTTGGCCTGATACGATTTCCGACACGGTTGCCCTCTCTAAGGGAAACGTTTTTAGAACGAAGGCCCTTGTCAGCAGGAAAACTAAGCCTAAATCTTCACAGATTCGTATTGCTTCGGTAAAACCGGCGTAACCAAAAGGTCTTATTCTTTCGCCCGAATTCTTTTTAGAAAAGAATCTTTATAACGCTTTTTTCCCCGGAAAACACTTAGGGAGGGAGATTTGAATCCCTCCCCCTTTTCCTTCCCATTTGCTTCCCCGAGTTTTCAGATTGTCGAATCCACCCGGAATGATTTTCTAGACTGGAATGGTTCACCAATCTATGGAAACTCCTAAAATCAAACATCTGATCTCTTGGAATGATTGGTCCGACGCGGAAGTCCTAGACTTACTTCAATTCGCCACTTATGTAAAGAACCATAGAGCAAATTATCTGGGCCATATGACTGGCAGAACTCTTGCCATGCTTTTCCAGAAAACGAGTACGAGAACAAGGGTATCCTTCGAAGTCGCAATGACGGAGATGGGAGGTCATGCGATCTATCTAGACTGGATGACTTCTAATTTCCAACTTTCGGATATCGATCTGGAAGCGGAATATCTCTCCAGAAACGTTTCTATCATCATGGCAAGGATGAGAAAACATGAGGACCTCCTACAACTCAAGTCAGGGTCACAGGTCCCCGTAATCAACGGTTGTTGTAATAAATTTCACCCCTGCCAGTCCTTGGCAGATATTCTTACGATCGTAATGGACAATCCAAAACCGTTAAAGGATCTCAAACTCACGTATATTGGTGTGCATAATAACGTGGTAAACTCTCTCATCGGGATCACCTCAGCCTTGGGAATGGAACTGACGCTCGTTACCCCGATCGCAGAAACTGAAAACATAGATCCGGAAACCGTAGAAAGGGCCAAGAAAAAAGGGACCATTCAATGGGGGACAGATCTGATCCGTTCTGTAAAAGATGCGGATTATATTTATACAGACACCTGGGTGGACATGGAGTTCTTTAACGATCCAACATTTGCGGATAAGAAAAAAGAAAGAATGAACCTGATGATGCCTTTTCAGATCAACGAAGCTTTGTTAAAAGAGACAAAGGCAAAGGTAATGCACGACATGCCGATCCATTCTGGCTACGAGATCACGAGAGAAGTTGTCAGAAGCCCAAGATCCATTATCTTCCAACAGGCTGAGAACCGTCTGGATGCCCAAAAAGCGGTCATCCTACAGCTACTAGAAGCCTAGAACAAAGCCTCCAAAAATCCGTTGCCTGGAAGGCCTTTCCCGAAAACCCTGTTCTAAGACAGCCGAGCTTGGCTAAAAATCGGAAACACAATAGGTACTTGTATGTCCAAACTGCCCCATCCTAAGGATGCATTATTCGAAGGAGAGAAACCCTTCCCCATTATCCCTGCCTGCGAGCATTTTGCCGGATCTGAAAAACTCATCACTAAAGCATTAGAACTCCAAAACAAACTCGGCGGTCTTTTCGACATCACCATGGACTGCGAGGACGGGGCTCAAACCGGAAAAGAAAAAGAACACGCGGAAATGATCGTCCGTATCCAAAACTCCGAGCTCAATAAACATAATATGAGCGGCGTTAGGATCCACGACTATACCAACTCTTTCTGGAAACAAGACGTAGACATCATCGTTCCAGGTGCAGGAAACAAGATCGCATACATCACAATTCCTAAACCTACAAAAGCTTCCCAAGTGGAAGAAATGATCACTTATATCCAAGGTGCTGCGAAAAAAGCAGGAATCACTAGAGAGATCCCAATCCACGTTCTGATCGAAACTCACGGAGCTTTGGCAGATGTAGACAAAATCGCTGCTCTTCCTTGGATGCAAGTTGTGGATTTCGGATTGATGGACTTCATCTCCGGTCACCACGGAGCAATCCCTGCTTCTTGTATGAAGAGCCCAGGACAATTCGATCACGAATTATTAAGAAGAGCGAAAGCTTCCTGTGTAGCTGCTTCTCTTGCTCATGGAGTTATTCCTGCTCATAACGTAACTTTGGATCTTAAAAACCAATACCAAACTTACAAAGATGCTAAAAGAGCTCATGACGAGTTCGGATTCCTTCGTATGTGGTCCATTTATCCAACACAAATCCAAGCGATCTTGGATGCAATGTCTCCGGATTATAGCGAAGTTCAAACTTCCGCTGCGATCCTTGTCAAAGCACAAGACGCAGAATGGGGACCGATCCAACACGACGGAGATCTTCACGACAGAGCAACTTACCGTTATTTCTGGGAAGTTCTTCAAAAAGCGAAACTTACCGGTATTGCAATTCCGGAAGAAGCTGCAAAAAGATTCTTCTAATCTAAACCAAGATTTAGATACGAAAAAGCCGCGAAACATTCGCGGCTTTTTTATTGTTTGAAGGTTTCTCACTCAGAACAAAAAGTTCACTTAAAAGTTTAACTAGTTGGAGTTCCTATATCCGAACTCGCCTATCTGAGCTCTATGCTACTTATTGAACTTCTCATTTAATTTTCCGATCAGCTCCAAAAGACTTCTTTCTAGATACTCCCAACCTTTTTTGTTCATAGGTTCCAAAGGCATTTTTTTCTGGAGTTGTTTGAATCTGTCAAAAGACTCTCTTGCAAAATCCAAAAATCTTCTAGGAGTAATTCCAAGCCTATCGAACTGGCCTTCGTTCTTATTAAAAAGTTCTGCTACCTTATCTCTGTATTCTCCCTCTAGGAAATAATACCGAAGGTCAGCAAGAGACTCGTCTATCGCCTTATAAATTTTAGACCCGGGACCATCGTCCTTTTTGGGATCCGAACCGGATGCAACCTTATCCGACCCTACTACCCGGGCTGCTTTTGATTTTTCATCTATGGCGATTTTTTGTAATTTTTCCCGCATCAACACGTCGGGAAGAACGGTTTTCTTTTTAATCCCCAATGTTACTGAAGTCCCCAAGTCTAATTGTCCGAAGTTTCGGACGGAACCTATTCTAAAGACGTATAAAATTTATGTCCAGAAATTTCCGCCCGTTTGTTGTTATTAAGAGATAGACGTAAAAGTCCTGCAAAATTCTTTCAAAGTTGCGGATCGGAACCCTTTAATTTTCTTAATTCGCAATTCTGCAACCATTCGCAGCGCAAACAAAATAAATCCTCCGGATTATAGTCGGCCGGAGGACAGAGATTCGTATTCTCTGCTTGCAGCGGAAGAAGAAGTTTTTCCTTCTCATTCGTTTCCGAAATTCCATAAAGTTGGCTTAATAGGTCTCGATTTTTCCGGACCTGAGCCTCGAAAGGGTCCCCTGAAATTTTCGCTCGTACGATTACCCTTTCCTGATTTTCCTGAGGCTTCTCCCATCTTCTAACAAATACCGGGGTCCTAGTTTTCCTTCCGAACCTCTGAAGTCCGAGTAGACTAAGCAAACCGAAAACAGCTCCTCCCAAATGGCCAGAATTACTCATCGCTCCGAAAAATCCATGGGACATCACACCGCTGGAATGGTATTGAAAAAGATAATATGCATCCAAAGAAAATCCAAAACCGATCAAAACCCAAGGAGCAAATTTTGCACGCACAGGTGGGAAAACAAATCTAGCTTCCGGGAACATGAGACTGAATGCGGCCAAAACTCCGAATACCCCACCGCTAGCGCCTATAGTTGCGGAATGATAACTGTCCCAGATGGAATTTTCAGGAATAAATCCGGTCTTCCATCCTATATAAGAGAAGCTTAAAACGAATAGTCCTCCTCCCAATTGAGAGAGAAGGTATACGCATAAAAATTTCCATCCTCCGATATACCTACATAGCCAGAAACCGACGGTGAATAAACCGAACATATTCATTCCGATATGAATGAGAGAAGAGAAAAAATCTCCTCCTACAACGTGAAGGAATCCGTACGTGAAGACCTGCCAGTACATTTTCTTCTCGATAACAAGGCTTGGGTTTAATCCAAAAAAATGAGTGAGGATCCCTTTGCCACCTTCCATCAAGAGTAAGGCCCATACAAAAATATTGAAGAATAAGACAAGATTTAAGGGATGAATCAGTGAGAATCCGAAAAGCTTCGGACCAGAGGTCGGATTTCTCTTTGCCATTATGTAAGGATTCAGGGAACTGGTATCCTAGTCAAGTAGGCAAAGCCGGGGCGGGATCTGCCCCGGTTCGTCCTCATCCTCCGGGGAGTCGGTGGATGATTTCAATCACAGTTTTATCATCGTAGAAAGGAATGGCCTGCTTTAGCCTCTGGGAGTAAAAAAATGAAAAAAGATCTATTACGTCCTATTTTTTGGGAGAATGACAGCCTCAAACTTCTAGATCAAAGGCAAATCCCAGGAAAAAAAGAATGGTACGTGGCCAAAAATTCCAAGGATGCAATTTTTGCGATCCGAGAAATGGTAGTGAGAGGAGCTCCTGCAATCGCGATCACAGGATTGTTCGGTGCAGTTCTAGAACTTAAAAATTTCTCTCTAAAACCTGATTACCAAACCTTCCAAAATATACTTTCTCAAATATTGGAATCCAGACCTACCGCAGTAAATTTGCGGAGAGCATTCGAAGAACTTTCTTCCTTATTCCCCAAAGAAACTTTCGAAAAAATTTCCTTGTCGGAGCTCCAACAAAAATCCGAGGAATTTGCGATCCAAGTATTCGATGAAGATATTCGAAATAATCTCGCCCTAGCAAAAAATGGGGTCTCTTTATTTCCTTCTTCTCCTTCTAAACTGAATATTATCACTCATTGTAATACAGGGGCTCTTGCAACTGCTGGGCATGGGACTGCACTCGGAGTAATCCGTTCTCTCAAAGAATTCGGACACGATCTGACAGTATTTGCAGATGAAACAAGACCTTATCTACAAGGAGCAAGACTCACTGCCTGGGAACTCATGGAAGAAGGGATCGAAAACTATCTGATCACAGATAGTATGGCGGGTTGGCTTATGTCATCCAGAAAAATAGACGCAGTGATCGTAGGAGTGGATAGAGTAGCAGCTAATGGAGATTCTGCGAATAAGATCGGGACCTATCCTTTGGCGGTCCTTGCAAAACATCACGGAGTCCCCTTTTATATCGCGGCTACAGAAAAAAGTTTCGATTTTAAGATTGCTGACGGTTCCCAGATTCCCATAGAAATGAGAACCCAGGACGAGGTTACCCGTTTGAATTTTTTGAAAAACGAAAAAGGAGAACCGATCCTTCCGGAAGGTGTAATCGCTCCAGTCGGAGTAAAGGCACTCAATCCTTCTTTCGATGTAACTCCTGCAAGTCTTATCAAAGCTTTTATCACGGAGAAAGGAATTGTTCTTCCGGATAAGATCAAAGATTTTTTTGGCTAATCATTTCTGAGGTTTGATAGCAACCATCGCGGCCTTGTCTTGGCCAGGTTGGAAACGCATCATAAAGGCAGACTGGAATTTTTCTATCTTTTCCACCTGTCTTCTATACTTCATGATACTTCCTTTATAAGCACCCTTGCGAACTACAAGTTGTACTTCTCCAGGATTAAAACGGGAAGATTTTAGTACTTCCAACTTTTGTTTCACAAGTTCTATGAACTTATTCTTTTGGTTGTATTCTTCGAAAACTTTTCTATAACCTTCTTTCTTATCTTCAGGGATCTGGCCTCTAGATCTTTGGACTAACTGTTTGATCTGTTGGACACGAGGTAGGATCTTCTCCATTTCCTTCTCCGCAACTTGTAAACGTTTTGTCAGATCTTCGAAACTTCTCTCATTCCTAAAATGAAATCCTAACTCTACTGTAACATCCAGTTCTGCTTGAGATCCCAAATTCGCGCAGGTTAAACCCATATATGCGGAAACTGTAGAAGATACTAAGTTCCCGCTGGATCCGTTCAGGATCACATTTCCTAAAGAATGGATCTTAGAATTCAGAATAAAACCCTCGACGATTACATCACCGTCTACTTCTATCTCAGCGTTCTCTATAAACTTTGCATAAAGATGCCCGCCGATCTTAACAACATTCTTCCCGTCACCCTTGATCCCGCCGCTCACTTCCAAATCCCTTGAGATCTGTAAGTCGGAGGTCTCAACATTTCCTTTGACCATCAAGTTCCCTTGTGTCTTGATAGAAGTCGCAGGCTCCACATCTCCTTTAACTAAAACGTTTCCGTCATAATTGATATTCCCTGTACCAAGACCCACATTGGAATCGATCTGTAGTTCTTGAGAAACAGTGATAGAAGATTCAGTAGAGAAGATCGCACCGTTGCAAGTAGCGAAATACTCAATAAAGGGTTTATTGTCTTGGACAAGCCCCTTCTCCTGTACATTTTTTCCGATCGTAAGTTTCGGTCTTTTGATTGGAGGAGGAGCGATCGGTTTTCCAAAAACGTCTATTCCAGGTTTTCCGGGAATCCCTTCGAATAATGTAGCAAGTTTTTCTCCTGCTTTTACATAGATATATCTTTCGATATTTCTATAATCCGCGTGCCCATCCTCTCCGATCTTTACTCTTTGAGCTTGAGGATGGTAGAATTTCACCCAACCGTCTTCTCCTCTTACGGGAGGAAAACCTTGGGCTACAACAAATGAAACAGGAGAAAAGTCCATCCTGCCTGTGGCACTCTGTAGTTGTTTTAGGGCTTGGTAGATATTATCCCCGATGATACGTTCTTGGGAAATATCCTTATTATGTAGATATTCTATAACGATACTTGTGGACAGAGCTCTGCCCTTGATCATCCCGGGACGAATAGTAAGATCGGCACCTAAATTATCCGAACTTATCTTGAGGGAGAATACACTCTCCCAACTTGTCTCTTGATCTGATACACCCGAAGTTTGCTCTGTACTCACAACCATACTACCTAGCTAACAATTCAAAAAGAAATTTCCTTCGCCTTTTTTTCTTACGAAGTAAATTCCCCTTTAGGAGCTCCTACAAATCCCCTAAAAAGATCGATTTTGAATCTGCCGGTTATTCCTTTTCGCGTTTTTATACGATAGACCACTATATCCTTTTGCTCCGATTATACAAGGGTCCGGAGCCTAAAAAAAGACGTAGAGGGCCTATCCTTAAGGACGGAATATTTTCAGAAAATATAACGTAAACAATATTAGAGTCCGGATTTTTTTAGAAAAAATCCCCATAGTTCTGCGAGCTTCGGGATCTCACCTAATTGAGTGTAAAAGGGAAGATGGTCTCCATGAGTGATCAATTTGGACTTTAAAAGCAACTTGGAGTCGGATCTTAACTCCCTCAAAGAAGCAAACAACTGTTCTGATTCCTCGGAAGAGATGACTGCGTCGTCAAAACCATGCAATAAGGCGATCGGAGCCCTCCAATCGGTTAAAAAATTCTGGGGAGAATTATGGAGTATAAAACCCTTTGGAAGTACAGACAGGATTGGATCTGCTAAACTCATTCTAAATGCGGCGTCCGAGCGGATGGAGAATACAAACTCCTTCTCCTTCTTTCCCAATCTTTGCAGAAGTTTAGGAGACTTTGCCCCCTCTCCTTCTCGTTTCAATCCATTGTCCAGAGCAGCCTCATAATAGAACTCTTCTAAGCCGGAAAGACGAGGACGAAGTTTAGAAATATAATTATAAAGGAGAACATGTACTGCATACGGATCGACATCGTAGTTCGAAAGAATGAAAGGAAGGGTTTTGGCAAAATCAGAATATGTTCCAACAAGCAGAATAGACTTTAAGTTTTTCTGTTCCTCTTTTCCGGATAAAGCAACCATACCCATTCCTGCAGAAAAGCTCGCGGATAAAAATGAGATCGGCCTCTTCTCTCTTTCTACGATCGTTTTAAAAATAGAACGTATATTTGAAACGGTCTTAGAGGAAATTTCTAGGCCCTTGACCTCGTTCAGTTCCGGAAGATAAACTTTAGCTCCGCTATTTTTTAGATGTTTCGCAAGTACTAGGATCCGAGGATCATCTATCCCTCGATTGCTCATTCCATGTTGTAAAAAGATCACGGGAGCGTTTGGAGAAGAAGGGAAAACTTTGGTCCTAAATCGAAGTCGCTCCGCGGTGACCAAACGTTCTTCCTGAATTTCTGATTCTGGAGAATCGGTAATATCCGCGTATTTAAGTAAGAATGAGAGTCCCTGAAACGAGTACCGAATCATAATCCTTCCGATATTAAAGTTTAGTATCTTCTTAAATTTTCGGGCTGAAAGATCAATATTTTTGCATGAGTAGAACTAGATAGATCCTACCCAAATATTCTTTTGCGTCTTCGTCTTTTAGAAAATAGATCAGAATATATTGCCTATGGTTTTCTAAATCGACAGGTACGAGTTTATTATTCAGATTTTCAGGGGGAAGAATATCTATCTGGAACCTTCCCAATTTCATTTCCGAGATCAACTCGGCACAGATCTGGTTGGCAAATTCCAACATGATAGAGGCAGCATGACTTCGGATCGTAGGGTCAATATGGAACGATTTAGCGATCTTAGGGAGAAGTTTCAGTTTGGTATAACCGTCCATGGCTAAAAAAAGTTTCCCTTTAGCTTCTCCTTGGAATTCCACAGACGTACAATTTTCATAACATAATCCTTCGTTTTTGGATGGGCCGAACGCCTCTCTTACTGCATGCACAGACAGGTTCTTTTCTAAGAACTCTGGAAAGATCTGTGAGATAGTAAGTATGAATTTTTCATCCAATAAAGGATCTATGTTTAAAGACATACTAAGCGGTTTGGCCCCTCTTCTTTAGAAGAATGTAATGCTTTTTTGGCCCTGGATTCCCATTCAGGATCCTCTTTTCTGACCCGAACCGAGGCGCCTACATTGAGCCTGGTCTTATCCGGGCCTAAAAATTCCATAAGGCCCGACAATGAATTTTGGAATTTTATCCAATCTTCAGGAGTAAATACGCTCGCTAAACGATTTTTACGGATCCTGTATACTTGCGAAGATTCTCCGAATCTTTGTTTCCACCAATTTCCAAAACTCCTAAAATCGGAGACTAAGTCTTTGTCGGATTCGAATTCTAGAAAAGCCAAAATTTTAGTATCTTCCCCTTCGTATCTTTCCCTTTCCAAATTTTGGGAGAATACAGAGTAGGAACTCCAACCGGTTTCCCCGTCCTGGGATTCGCCCGCGAGTACGAGGCCTTCTACGAGTTTATCCAATCGAAGTGATATTTCAGAAACTGAAAAATCGGATCCGGAACTCTTAGTCTGTCTAACTTCTCCCAAAAAGAAGAAGTCCCATTCCAATTTCCAAACGATACAACCTTCACCTGGTTCCGAAACGGATTTTCTTTCCGAAGGAAATACGGAGATACTTCCGGTCTTACTTGCGACTGTTTGTAGAATTCCTTTTGTATCGTATAATAGAACTTCCCAGATATCTTCTTGGATAGGTAAAGAATCTAAAAAGGATCGGATCACTTCGTAGGTTTTCCCACGAACAGGAAAATAAAAAGACTGAAAAGAAACTTCTGTCTCTTCTTCCTGTCTTTGAGTCGGATAAAATATCTCTTCCTTTGGAGAAGAAACATACTCTTCTATCTTAACTTCTTCTTTTGTTCCTACTTGTGAAGAAGTTTCCGTATCCGAAAAAATTGTCTCTTCGAACTTCTCCTCTTTTCTATCTATTTGAGTATGGACCACGTATCCAAACAAAGAAAGTAGAGTGAAAGATATCCCACCCAAAGCCAAAACTTCTCCGTCGATCCAGGTGGAAATCGATGTGGAGGCCATAGGAAAAACTTCTGAAATAGTAAAAAAATCGGGGAAAAATTCCATTTTGGGTATTTGAGTTCCGTTACTATATATAACGGGTTTTCCCCGGTTCGTCTCAAACGATTTTTCTATGAAACTCTACTCGGAACTGGCAGAATATTACTTCGACATAGAAAAGAACGCTCGAAAATTCGAGATGGAAACCCAGTTTATAGACAGGCTTTTCAGAAAACATAGGGTCCGAAATATTTTAGACCTAGGATGCGGAACCGGAGAGCATGTAACCCATTTCCAAAGTCTCGGATACAAATCCAGAGGGGTAGACTCTTCTGCGCATATGATCCAGGTTGCCCAAAAAAGATACTCTCATTGCAAATTCGAAGTGGGAGCGATGCAATCCTATAAATCCCAAGAAAAATGGGACGCGATCATCAGCTTATTCGGTTCCTTCAATTATTTATTAAGCAATGAAGAAGTAGAAGCAGCACTTAAAAACCTGGAATTGAACTTAAAACCTGCAGGAATTGCTGTTTTAGAAGTTTGGAATGCAGAACCTCTTCGCAAGATCAAAAGAAAACCGATCGGACCAGTCGCTCAGATCAAGGCCAAGAATGCGACTATCCAAAGAAATAGAGGGTTCAGACTTGTTCGTGCGGACCAGTCCACAGTCGTAGAAGTGAACTATATCTATAATCTGAACAAAAAAGAGATCAAAGACAAACATCTGATGAGAGCCTACTTTCTTGTAGAACTCCAAAGAATACTTGCAAAACATCGGATGGAGATCTTAAACGTTTACTCCAACTACAATGAAGTAAAATACAAAAGTAATGCGAGCAGAATGATCGTAGTCCTAAAGAAGAAAGGGAATTAGTTTTTTCGCACAGAGACCACTGAGAGCACAGAGGTTTTTGCAATTTTTTATTCATATATTCTCCGTGATCTCTGCGTGCTCCGTGCGAAACCTTAACTCCCTTATTTCTTCAAGCTTAAGCCTTCCCCGAAAATCCTGAATTTTTTCTTCCCAGAGTTTCTGTTAAAATGCAGAATTGCCATCCGGAGGAATGAGATGGCAGAGAACTACGACTTGACTGTGATCGGCGGAGGTCCTGGAGGATATGTGGCAGCAATTCGCGCCGCTCAGCTTGGATTGAACGTTTGTCTAGTAGAAAAAGAGAAACTAGGCGGAGTCTGTTTGAACTGGGGATGTATTCCTACAAAAGCACTTTTAGAGTCCGCGCATCTTTTAGAATCCATTCGTAGATCCGAATCCTTCGGTTTAAAAGTAGAAAAAGTTTCTCCGGATTTTCCGAGCATTGTAAAACGTTCCCGTGGAGTTGCGGATACAATGTCAAACGGGGTCGAGTTCTTAATGAAGAAGAATAAGATCTCCGTAAAAAAAGGAAGCGCGGTTTTCAAAGATAAAAACACGATTTGGCTTCCGGACACTTCTAAAGAAGAGATCCAATCCGAATATTTTATCATCGCAACAGGAGCGAGACCAAAAGAATTTCCGGGACTTCCTTTCGACGGAGAAAAGGTTTTATCCAGTAAACATGCAATGATCCAAGACTCCCCTCCTAAAACTTTGGCAGTCATTGGAGCGGGAGCGATCGGAGTGGAATTTGCCGACTTCTACTCCAGTATGGGAACGGAAGTCACTATCATAGAAATGCAGGACAAGATCCTTCCATTAGAAGATCCTGAAATATCGAATCTACTCAATCGTTCTTTCGTAAAAAGAGGGATACAACTCTTAACAAGCGTTGGAGTTTCAGAACCTAAATTAGAATCGGATGGAGTCGCTATTCTTCTAAAAGGCGAAGGGATAGCCGCAGAAGGAGAAAGAAGAAAATACGATAAGGTTCTTGTTGCAATCGGAGTCTCTCCGAATACTGAAGGGATCCATTTAGAAGAGAACGGTGTATTTCTACAAAAAGGATTCATCAAAGTGGATCCTAAATTCAAAACTACAGTTCCGAATATATATGCGATCGGTGATTGTGTAGGAGCTCCTTTACTCGCACATGTCGCATCCAGCGAAGGCGTTAAGGCTGCGGAAGCGATCTCTATCCAAAATAAAAATCCTCACGGACTCGTTTATGAACCGTTAGATTATCAAAAGATCCCTGCTTGCACCTACTGCCATCCGGAAGTAGCTTCCGTTGGCCTTAAGGAAGAAGAGGCTAAAAAAACAGGGATCGATGTCGTTGTAGGAAAATTCCCCTTTAGAGCGAATGGACGTGCTCAAGCCTTGGGAGAAGTAGAAGGAATGGTAAAACTAGTCGCAGATCGTAAGACTGGAGAAATTTTAGGAGCTCATCTTATCGGACCGAATGTGACTGAGATACTCGGAGAGATTAGCCTTGGAATGGGATCGGAACTGACTTTAAAAGAAATAGCCGGAAGAATTCATTCCCATCCTACTCTTTCCGAAGCCGTAATGGAAGCAGCAGGACAGGCCTTGGGGGAAGCGATCAATATCTAACCGCAATTAAACGGTTACGTTAGAAGACTCTTCTAAAGATCCGGTGAATAGGATATCCATCTTATTCACTTTAAACTCTTTAGGGAGTTTGGAATCGATCGTAAGAAGGCTTGTTTCCAGATCATGGAACTTGCCGCTCTTCTCATCAAAGAAATGGAAATGATCGTCGATATTACTGTCGAAAACTGATTTGCCCAAACAAGAAAATTTAAATTCTCTTAATAGTCCTGCAGAGACCAAAACGTTTAAAGTATTATAAACCGTAGCCAAACTCATTTTCAAAGAACGTTTATCTACCCATTCTTTTACTTCTTCTGCGGTAGGGTGATCCGCCTCGCATAGAACGTACTGGCAAATGGAAATCCTTTGCATTGTAGGTTGTATCGATACCGATTTTAATCTACTCTCTATTTCGTCCGGGGTCAGGCAGTATTGTTTTTGTTTACCTAAAACAGTCATGGTTGTCGGTTCTCTCTCTGGGCCTATATATCTGACGGTCTTAAGCGCCCTAATATAAAGCAAAAAGTCTAGAAGATATGGATTCCTGATAGAATCTTGTAAAAAAGGAAGGATTTATGCAATCCAAAAAAATGGACCTAAAAAAACCCGAAAACCGATGGATTTTCCTTTGAAACCTATCTGAAACTCTATAACCTGACGAAAAATCTTCGAAAAGCAGAGAATGATGAGAAACAAATTTTTTACTACCCTACTCTTTCTCTCCCTGGTCCTAAACGTTTCCTTGCTTGCGGAAACCGCAGGGACCTCCCCTAAAACGGGTTCTTTGGCCCAGGCCGAGACTCAGCACGGGGAACATGGAGCGGGAACAGAGCACCAAGAGAAGGCAACTGCTCATGCGGAAGGGGACGATCTTCCGATCTGGTCCGTTATTCCGTTCATCCTGATCTTACTCAGTATCGCTCTTCTTCCCTTAATCTCCCATACCACGGAACATTGGTGGGAAAATAATAATAATAAGCTCTTATTGTCTTTGGCCCTCGGAGCAGTATCTTTCGGGATCTTAATGGCGCATAGCTGGTGGGGAAAAATTTTCCACACGATGGTATTCGATTATATCCCGTTTATCATCCTACTTGCGGCATTATTCTATATTTCAGGCGGGATCGTTCTGAAAGGAGATATAGAAGCAACCCCGGTCAATAACACTCTATTTTTGATCGTAGGAACATTCCTCGCTTCCTTTATCGGAACGACAGGAGCTTCTATGCTTCTCATCCGACCTCTTCTGAAAACAAACTCCGAAAGAAAACATGTGGTCCATACTGTGATCTTCTTTATCTTTCTTGTTTCGAATATCGGCGGATCCCTCACTCCTCTCGGAGATCCTCCATTATTTTTAGGATACCTACAAGGAGTTCCTTTCATCTGGACTTTTAAATTATTCCCTGAGATGCTCATCGCTTCCGGAATTCTGCTCGTGATCTATTTTATCTGGGACACGATCATGCACGGAAAAGAGACCAAGAAGGACATCCGTTACGATCATACTCATAGACAGCCAATCGGATTAGAAGGACAAATCAACCTAATCTGGTTATTAGGCGTGATCCTTTCCGTCGCTTTCTTGAATCAAAACTATATTCCTGCGATCGCAGAGTATCCTTTCTTAGGTTTCATTAGAGAAGCGGTTCTTATCGGACTCATCGCACTTTCTAAAGTGACTTCAGATCCTAAACTTAGAGAAAAGAATAAGTTCACCTTGGGCCCGATCCAAGAAGTGGCTTATCTATTCATAGGGATTTTCTTAACTATGATCCCTGCTCTTCTTCTTTTGGAACATCACGGAAAAGAATTAGGGATCACTCAAAAATGGCAGTTCTTCTGGGTAACTGGAGGATTTTCCGGAGTGTTGGACAATGCCCCTACCTACCTGACATTCTTATCCCTTGCAAAAGGTTTATTAGGATATTCTAATGTAACTCAGATCTTAGCAGATCCTGTGGGCGAAGAACTTCTAAAAGCGATCTCTGTGGGTGCGGTTTTCATGGGAGCATTGACCTATATCGGGAACGCTCCAAACTTCATGGTAAAATCGGTAGCAGAAGAGAATAAAGTGAAGATGCCAAGTTTCGGCGGATACGTAGTGTATTCCTTCCTACTTCTTCTTCCTACATTCTTACTTTTGACCTGGATCTTCTTCCTCTAAGATCCAAAATACTTTTTTCCGCTTCCAGTCGGAGGCGGAAAAATTCACTCTTCCTTTACAGGCAAAAATACAACTGAATGGAGAGTTCTGGCTCCGACTGTCCCATCCTCTGAAATTTTCTGAGTGTATAATACTTCTGCCTTTGTATCTCTCGCAGGTTTATACATGATGATCTTATTTACCCAATCGAATACCGAAATAGAATAATCGATCACAGTCAAAGCCGCTTGGAAAGGAAGGAATCTGGATCTCGCCAAGGGTTTTGTTTCTTTTTCTTTGGGAAGTGCAAGCCATTTGTACATTCTTGCAGATCTTCCCATACTTTTCAGATTATCCCATTCCAGTTTCGTATCCGGAAGGCTCGCTTCCACCTGTTTAAAATTTACTCTGACTGGTGTGCCCTTCTCTTTAGATTCTTTCAGAGCGGTTGATAGCTGTAGATCGAAAGTGTCCTCGTCCAAGTATTCTATCTCATTACAGGAAGAAAATACGGTCTCACAGATATCTCCGTATCTTTTATGAACAAATAAGATTAAGTTAATATTCCCGTTTCCCGGATGGTAGAGGACTTTCGCGTTATAGTCTCCGGTTCTCTTAAAATAGATCCCTCTATAGATCCTTTTAAAAACTCCCCAACCAACCAAACCCACGTCTTTTAGAATTGGAGGTTCCGGGATCTCCAAACCTCGGATCGCGATATGCAATTTTTCGATCGCGACCCTTCCATCTCTTTTAGAAATTTCTAATAGATAATCACGCAGATCGTCCAGATCCTCGTCTGAAAGTTTTAAGGATTTTCCGGAAAGGTCCACAAGGACTTTGCCTGCATTCTCTTCTAAAAGTTTTCTGATCTCAGATTTTCCACCCTTAGAATTCAGCTCGTCGAGGGTGTAACGGATACAATCTTCGGGATGGCAGGAGATTTGCTCTTCGTATCGATTGATACCGAAATAACCTGTAATAGGATCGGGCGACTCTGAGAAGAGAACGCCCGGATATAGGAAGGAAATTAGAAGAAGAAGTTTAGTTAGCTTCGTCCGTATATTCCATGACCAGATACATGAGAGTTTCTGTGTCTGTAGGATTGATGTATTCGTGGGGAACGTCTGCCCTAAAGTAAACAGAATCTTTCGCATCCAGTTCTACCACCTTGTCCCCCACACGGAGGCGCAATTTTCCTTGGACCACAACTAGGTTCTCTGTCGTTCCGGCCTTATGAGCCTCTGCGACTTCGATCCCACCCGGTTTCAGGATCAGTTCGTAAAATTCTACCCTTCTGCCTCCGATAAACGGAAACAAGGCACGACTAGAATATACCTTTGAACTGGAATATAAGACTTTAGTATTCTCCGCTTTAAGAAGAAAAACTCCTTCTGTTCCCTTCTCTTTTAGAAGTTCGCTGAAAGGTACATTTAAACCTGTTGCGATCTTCCATAATACTGCAATTGTAGGAACACTTTTCCCTTGCTCAATCTGGGAAAGCATCGCGCGACTGACTCCGCAGCGAGATGCCAATTTGTCCAATGAGAGTCCTTTAGTATGGCGAATTAATTTTAGGTTTTCTTTGACGACTTCTGTTATATGTTCGCTGGAGATGAGATCCTTCCCGTCCAGTTCTTCGGCATCGGCCTGTTTCATACCTAATTCGTCCAATATAACGGAAGAAGTGTCAATCCAATTTCATTTCTTAAACAATACTGAATCCAAATTAAAAAATGTCCAAGAGGCAGCATATGCCAGGGCCTAAACCCAAATTTACTCTTCCTCCTCTCCCCTTAAAGAAATGGTACGATAAAGGGTTTTTATTAGCGTTGGAGAAACCTGCAGGAGTTCCTGCCCAGGCAACCTTCGACCCGAATCGCCCGAATTTGGAAGACCTGGCAAGAAAGCAGGAGAACCTTCCTTCTTTACGTTTGATGCATCGATTGGATCTAGATACGAGCGGGATCATTCTATTCTGTAAGGATCCGGATAAAAATAAAGAAGCGGACACGATCCTTGCCGATTCGGAAAAAACTTATATATGCATTTGTTCCGGAATTCCAAAGGAAGAAGAATTCAGACTGGAATGTTTTTTAAAAGACGGAAAAGGAAAAGTAAGCGCCGTTCGTTCGGGTGGGAAGAAGGCGATCACGGACTTTAAACTTCTCTCCGTTTCCAAAGAGAAAAACATTTCTCTCATTGCTGCAAAACTTGTCACGGGAAGAAGACACCAGATTAGATTTCAACTCTCCTCCATCGGAATTCCGATCTTAGGAGACGAGACCTACGGATATATATTCTCTTCTAAAAGTTTAGTTCCAAGACCAAATCGTTTTCTATTACATTCTTATCTTTTAAAATTCAAAAATGAATTCGAAGAAGATGTTCGGATCGTCTCGGATCTTCCTTCCGATTTTCATCCCTATATTCACTTTTTTTCTGGTATACGATTCCCTGAATAAGTAAGCTGGTCCTCACTTCCGGGGGAAATATGAGCGAGTCTTTAGCATTGATCGTAGGCGGATCCGGAGCTGCAGGCCAAAGTGCAATCCAAGCATTCAAAGAATATTCTGCAAAAACAGGACAGAACTGGAAAATAATCTCCACTACTTCCGGAGAAACTCAGGTTTTAGGAGCGGATCAAACGATCCCATTCATAAAATTAGAAGAGCCAAATGAAGCTGTTACAAATATTCAAAAATTCTTAACTAAAGAAAACCTGAAAGTAGACTATTTAATTTATACTCCTGCCAGAGGGAACCTAGGATATCCAGTTTCCGAAACTCCAGACAAAGATATCATTGATACCGCGAAATTTTGTTTTGATCCGATGTTGGATCTAGAGAAAAAACTAAGCCCAAAAATTACTCTCGGATACTCAGCATATTATTATCTTCCGCATCTACTCACATTTTACGGTTCTTTGGCTTATATCAAAAAGAAGATGGAAGAATGGGCAGTCCAAAAACCGGAATCCAGAAAGATCATCCGGGCCGGGACTTTTTTTAGCCAAAGTGTAAGAGGGATCACGATCATCCTACAAAGACTTGCTAAATCTTCCCCCCATCCCGATTTACAAAAACTCATGGAAGAACAAAAAGCCTCCGGGAAAAAATTCGGAGACTTCTTCATTGATTATATCCAATCCAAAGAAAATGAAAGTTTTGCAAAAAAATTTCCGGGGATCCCTTACCGGATCACGGAGGCAAACGACCTAAAGATCGCTCTTTTAAAAATTTTAGAAGGAGAAAAGGCACCGATCGTTTCACTCGTTGGAGATTGGATCTGGACGGAAGATAAACTTCCTGAAATGCCTGAGTATTTGAAGAACAGATAATTTCGCACGGAGTTAAGAAGGCTTTTACTCAAAGTTATTATATTTATCTTAAACTCTGTGAACTCAGTGGCCTCTGTGCGGGACTTTCCTAAGAGACCAATAGTTCGCACGGAGATCACAGAGAACACGGAGTTTTTGGTTACTTATATCAGAATTTCAGTAATATCGAAAAACACCCCTCAGTGATCTCGGTGTGCTCTGTGCGAAACAGAACTCTTAAAGCGAAATTGTCTTCCAGTTTTGAACGGATTGGACGAATGCACCTGGGGGTGGGGATTTTTTTCCTCTATCTAAGAAGATACCTTTAGAGCGGGTGTTTGCGAGCATCGGAAAATCATTCTCCGAATCTCCGAACGCAAGATCGTATCCTAAATTCCCATTTGCTAGATTGAGTAATTCTACTTTACCGATCCCGTACGTAAAAGGTTCGATTAGGCCTGGGGTTAGAATTCCGTTCTCCTCTACCAAACGCATCCCGAGAACATTCTCTCTTGGGATCCCCCATTTTTCTGAGACAGCCTGGATCACTTGCTCCGGAGAAGCCGTTACGATCCAAATTTTACTCCCCGCTTGGGCGAGGGCTTTTACGATTTCAAACGTTGGCTGAAAGGCCTGGACTGCATTTACAGTTGTGTCCTTCTGATTTTTTTCCCAAACGGAGATTGCAGTCTCTTCTAATTCTTTTGCAGATCTGCCGGAAAAGATCCAAGTAGACCATCTGTATCCTACTCCAAGACCTTCTCTTTCTATCTTGGATTCATAATATTGCCAGATCCCATCCATAAAGGATTTAGGATCCGCTTTTCTAAGATGTTCCAATCTTTCGCAGATATCTTTTTCAGGAAAATAAGGAGAAAGGGACTTAATCCATGGAACTCCTGCAAGTAGGAGTTCACACATGACCGCTTCTCCGAAATCGTGTCGGACAAGAGTATTATCAAAATCGAATAGAACAGTGTGAAGTTTCCGACCGGTTAGGTTCTCTTCCAGATAGGAAAAGATTTCGTCTGACCAATCGGACTTGGAAAACAATGGATTATTGTTGGATGGTTTCTTTTGCGATTGCAACTTGGGATTCTTTATCAGCCAAGAAAGGTGGAAGATAATGTTCAGGATTCAGGACCACGTTTTGGTAACGAACCTCGAAATGAACGTGAGGGCCTGTCGTATGTCCAGTATTCCCGGATAGAGCAAGCACCTGTCCCTTCTTCACCTTATCGCCTTGTTTCACAAAAAGTAATGAATTATGAGCGTATAATGTCTGGATCCCGTTGATTTGAGGGTGTGAAAGGACCACTCTAAGTCCATAACCACCATCTCTCTTGGAATCTACTACGAGTCCATCGGCAGCCGCGATCACAACCGAGCCGTTCGGGCAAGCAATGTCCACACCCGCATGAAGGGCGTTCCAACGTCTTCCCAAACGAGAAGTCACTCTGGAGTATTTAAAGCTTAAAGGCCATACAAGCTCGCGAGAATCGGAGGTAAAAATCTCTCTTCCTTTATCTTCCAATAGAAGATTCCGGATATAATTTGCATTGTATGGGAAGAAAACAGGCTCTGAATTTTGGATTTTGCCGCTATCGTGAATTCCGTTCAGCAAACGAACTTCTCTTTCTGAAGTTCCGAATTTATGGTATAGATCTTCTAAGGATTCTTTTACCTTTCCAGGTACGATCCAGATCCCTTCTCTAGATTGATAAGTTTGGATGAATTGGTTATCGACCTTTACTTCTTCCAAATATGTATTTGCGAAAGATTTCCAGGAAAGGACGATGAGGGCAGAAACGCCTGCTATCGAAAGAATAGTTTTTCTTTTCATTTGGTTCTTTCCTTTTTGCGCCGCCAAAAATTCTCTTAAAACAAAACTCTTAGTTCTAAGATCGGCGGTAAATTCCCGAAAGTTCAACCTATCCTCCTGGTCCATAATCTCGGGACAAGGATTTTTCTCCACCTAAATCCTGCAGAATTAACGATATTGAATGAATTCGACCGAATCCTAATGAAATTAATTATTTTTATCCCTCTTTTCATAGTTTTTATGTGTTTTTACGAGTTTTCATACTTTTTTAAAGCTCTCAAGTAATAGAGTCCCGAAAAAATACAAAAATACTGAAAAGTTTTCGTAGAAATTAGGAAAGTTTCGTCGCGGATTTTACCAGGAATCCAGGTGGAATAGACATAAAGCTTTGCACTTAACGGCCAGAAATCCGGGCAATTTTAGGGACTATAATCGGAATTCTTCCTTTAACACCGACGGGAAACGGTTCGCACAGAGTTCACCGAGATCACAGAGATAAGAATTTTAATGATGGGGTCTTCCCCTTGAGTGTCCCAAGCCATTGGCGAAGGATGTATCGCACGCTAAGCGTCACGAAGTTAGTGCCTCTGTACAAAGAAATTTTTATATTACGTTCCTTCGATACGATTCGAGCATTGCTCAAATCATTCAGGAACCGATCGGCACTTACCTCTGTGTTCTCCGTGGGCTCTGTGCGAAATCTTAGCCTAAGATACGGTCTTTCAGTTCTGAGGTAGGCATTCTGCAGAATTCTCTTTTACCGAAGAGTCTATATCTATTTTTTGCGATCAGATCATAGAATAGATTTCGGATAGGTCGAGGGATGATATAAGCAAGCTTGGAAATTTTCCAAAATCCGCCTAGATGATCTGCAATTTCCAAGACAGCATTTGATTTAATATGAATTTTTTGCCCATCCCAGAATAGAATACTGTCTATTCCTCGGATCTGTTCTTCTAAGTTTCGATCTTCTATCAGTTTTTTTGCATATTCTGATTGTAAAGAAGCGAATTTCAGCCTTTTTTTTCGATCCAAGTCCAGGAGAGTATTCACTGCCCCGTTACATAGATTGCATACTCCGTCAAAAAGTACGATTGGCTCTGAATACTCTCTCAAATTCACTCTTCTTCTTAGACTATTTACAGATCGGATTCTATTTCTTTATTTCGTTTTCTGAAAAGGGAGAAAGCTGGATTTTAATTTTTCATACCAAGCAGATTTCTTTTTCAGATAGATCGCTGGATACCCGAGAGGAGCCTCTGTTTCCAACCAAACTCCTCCTACAAATGTTTGCCCTGTCCAAACATGCTCCCATTCTCCCTTAGGAAGATATCCATGTACGGATGTTTCTCTTTTTTCCAGGACTGGAATTACGAGTAAATCTTCTCCCAACAAGAACTGAGTTTGTAAATCTTTCGTATTGGAATCCTCGGGATAAGAAAGATATAGAGGTCGTAGGATCGGAAGTCCTGTTTCGGTCGCTTCCTTATTTAGAAATTTCAAATATTCTTTTAAGGCGAGATGCATCTTTCCGTATCTTGCAAATTCTTGGATCGTCTCCGGATCCGAATACGGTTGATGATTTTTTGCAGGACGGTTCCCTTCATGGGTCCTGAATATCGGAGAGAATACATTTAATTCTGCCCAACGTAAGAATAATTCTTTGGATCTGAAATAATCTCTGATCGGACTTGGAATCGTAGTGTATCCACCTATATCACTATGATTCAAACTGATCCCGGAAAGCCCACCACTTAGGATACCAATGAGAGAAGATACAATCCCATCATGTCTTCCCCAGCTTACCATCTGATCTCCCGCCCAAAAAGATGTGGAATATTTATTAGAGTAACTGTATCCAGCTCTACTAAAGAATACGACCTGTCCTTCTTTCCCCGCTTCTTGGATTGCTTCTCGATTGAGCCTTGCCCATTCTACAGGATACTTATTATGATACAGTTCTGCAGATTCTTTGGAAAATAAAACTGCATCCATTGGCAACCATTCTCCGAAATCTGCCATCCATCCGGAGAGACCGTTCCCGATCAGATTTTGTTTGATGATCGTTTTGATCCAAACCCTTGCTTTAGGATTTGTAAGATCCAGTAATCCTGCCGGAAATCCTGCAGTTTGTACTATATAATCTTTTCCTTCTTTATCTTTTACTAAATAGTTATTTTTGACCGCATCTTCAAACATCGGCCCTTCGGTCGCGAGCATCGGATTGATATATCCTAAGACTTGTACGTTTTGTTTATTCAATTCTTTTACAAAGTTTTTGAAATCAGGATAACGATTTTCGTCAGGCAGCCATTTCCACCAGAGTTGAGAACCGAAAACCGTTTTTCTTTGCCCTACCCAATCTTGGATCCAGAGTACCGTGATCGGGTTTCCGGCTTTTTTGGCCTCTTCTATCCTTTCCAATACGACTTGTTTTCCACCTTGGATCCCAAGCCAGGTCCCATACGCCCAATCAGGTAAACTTGGAAATCTTCCCGTATAAGAAGTGTATAATTTTAAGATCTCTTTCGGACTTGTAGACTTCCAAGAACGAACGGAAAGTCCTCTTTCTCTAAACTCTACTGAAATTTCGGAATCTTCTTCAAAATCAAAAACTGAGTAAGAGCTATTCTCAAAGAAGAATGCTCTGTTTTTAGAAGTAAGAAAGAATGGGATCGGTGTATAAGTGCTGTATTCATTTCCACCTGCACCTTCTAATAATTCCGCTCCCCAGGTGATCGGCTGATCTCCTCTTCCTACACCCTGTTCTTCAGAGAATAAGAAAGGTTTTTTTCCTTTTAGATTTAAATGAGAGAATTGTTCTCCGAGTCCGTAAATATTTTCTGACTCATCTGATTTAAATCGGATATAGGTGCGATTCAATTCCGGATTAGAGATCTCTACATTCCAATCCAAGCCAGATTGAGAAGTGGAAACGAATCGGATCGAATAGTCAGTGCTACATCCACCTCCGATCAATTTTCCGTTGAGCGAAAATGCTCCCTTCTCCAGACCGAAACTTTCAATAGACTGCTCGTTGCATTCAGATAAGATCTTATCTTTGATCTTAAAAGTCGCCTTTCTAAATCCTACAATTTGTTCTCCTTTTGCAGCCGATAAAAAAGGATCTTTGAGTGAGAATTCTAATAGTTTTCCTTTAGAAGTAATGAACGAGAGTTCACTCGGCAGATAGATCGCTTTTACTCCGTTTCCAAGATCGAATTCTTTAGGCGGAGACGACAGTTGTGTTATTTTTTGAAATCTAGACTGACAGTTGAATAAAAACGGGAGTAAGGTTAAGGTAATAAAAAAGAATCTCATCGTTTTCCTCTAAGAAGCTAACGAGAGATTCTTTTTATAAATGCGTAGGCGTCTTTCTTTTTTTAACTTTTTCTGTCTACGCCGCCCACTCTTGGTGCAGATGCTCCTGCTCCGGTTTGGCCGTATATATTCGCGGCTTGTTTAGGAAGATTGGATTTTCTCCATTCGAACCAAGAGCCCACGTATACGTTTACGTCATTGTATCCTACTTCTTTCAACATCATTGCGAGTAGAGAGGATCTTGCGCCGTTATAATCGTAAATTACGGTAGTACGTTCCGGCATAAAAGGAAATCCTCTTAACTTTTTGTTGAAGAAGGTTTTATCCACGAGCTCTCCGTTCGCGTCATATAACATTCTCCAGTCCCATAAGAAAGCTCCAGGTAATCTTCCGCATAAACTTCCAGGCTCCGGAGCGGTCAAACGAGGCATTTTTCCATCGTATTCTTCCGGTGTGCGAGTATCGAAGATTTGAAGACGAGTTAGGTTTTTTTCCAAGAAGGCTTTGTCTATAACACCTTCCAACTTACGGACTTTAGCAGAAGGGCCTATATCCAATTCTTTGGAGCCCTTTTCTTTCGGGCCGTCTACAGGCCAACGTTGTCCGATTAGAAATGCATTTTGAAAACCGGCTGATCTAAGAAGAAATACGAGTCTGGATGCGAACATTCCCATCCCTTCGTCAAAGACCATGATCCTTGACTTCTCTTCTTTTTTAGCGAGAGAAAGTATCTCCTCGATCGGACCCAATAATTTTTTGGATGAATCCGGATCGGAGGCAAATGCCTTTTTCACAAATGGAAAATAATACGCACCCTTTAAGGTGGATTCCTGGTATTGCGCTTGGGAGCGGCAATCGATGTATAAGTCCTGCTTTTCGTTCAGGTCTGTTTTTGAAAAACTCCAGTGAGACAAGATACGCTACCGTTTATTTTTTACTCTTAGTTTTAACCATATTCCAGACTACCGTTTCAGAGTTTAACTTTTTTTTCGTATTCCTTGAAATTCGAGACATAATCCTAAGAATTCTACGGAAATTCCTCTTCTATTTTCAGATCTGTAAAATCCGCTTTTTCCCGAACCGATAATAATTAGGAATGTTTTCTCCGATGCAGACCTTTTTCAGTTTTATGCCTAGAAAACTTCTACGCGATGTACTTTGCTTAGGAGTTCCTCTGATTTTATGCCTTTGGGTTCCGGTTTCCGTACGTTTCGGACAAGAATTGGAACAGAAAGAAGGAAATTCTAGGATCGGAGACTTCGCTGAGAAAGAATTTCAAGAAGGTTGGAGAAAATATTCCAAAGAAAAGGATGCAAGGCCATTAAAAGAATGGTTCAAACTTCATGGAACGGTGCATATCGGACAGTGTAAGTTTAAATCTCTTCCTGATTCGAGTGAATTACAGTATCTATATCTCGATTGTCCCGGAAAAAAACTACAAGGGTTCTTTTTTTCGGGAGAAGAAAGATTATATTCTCCCGAGAAGATAGATTCTTTTCGAGTGAAGGGTCCTGTAAAATTGGGGAATTCGGTTTATTGGGAGCTGGAACTATCTGCAGAAACTTTAAAGCTGGCCGGCTCAAAACATCCTAAAGAAGAAAAACCCGATAAGGAATCTAAAATTAACGACAAGGCATCGACCGTTAATTTCAGCCTGCAATATTTTTTAAGTATCGCCAAACATCCGGGAGATCGCCCCACTCCTAAGGGAAAAGAGATCTTTTTTGATTCTTCCTGCCCTCTTTTGTATTTAGGAAAGGACGCGGATTTTTATTGGGATAAGTCTTTGTATTATTCTTTCCAAGCGAGTTGTCTACCGGATTCTCCTTATTCTTGGATACGAATCAAAGCAGATTTAGGTGGGAATGTTCTCGTAGACAATCATCCTACGGAAGATCTACAGGAAGGGGCACGCTTCCTTGCAAAAATTAAATTACAATCAGTCGAGAAGGATAAGATCGTATGGTCCGACGCGGAGTTATTTCATGAATAGGTTTTTCTTTCTTCGCATTTGTGTTCTGATCCTATTCGGATTTTCTAATCTTCCAGTTTCTTCCCAAACGAATGGAAACTCGGATCTGAAGAACCTATTGAATGGTGTAGTCATTGTCAGAAGTGATATTTATCCGGACGCAGGAGATCCTTTAGAATTCGGAGAACAGGATCTTTCCAGAGATGTGGGTAGCGGTTTTATAGTTTCCGGAAATAGAATATTAACAAATGCTCACGTGATCTCAGAATCCAAATATCTTAAAGTAAAACGTTTCAATAGTAGTAAGTATTATAACGCTAAAGTAGAATTTATAGGATTTGATTGTGATCTGGCACTTATTTCCGTAGAAGACGAGGAATTCTTTTCGGGTGTAGAGCCTTTAGAACTCTCGGAGGAGTCCCCTTCTTTAGGAAGTAATCTTTTGATGTTGGGATATCCGGAAGGTGTGGAAAATCTCACTCTGGAAAACGGTCTTGTGAATCGTGTGGAAAGGATCAGATATTCTTTTACAGGCTTAGATTATAGAAAAGTGATCCGAGTCAGTGCAAATATTCTTCCAGGATATTCCGGTGGTCCAGCTGTCCAAAACGGAAAAGTGGCAGGGATTATTTTCGAAGTCAGCCAAGTCCAAGGCAATACCGCGTATTTGATCCCTCCGGAAGTGATCCAACATTTCTTAAAGGATATCCAAGACGGACAATACGACGGATTTCCTTTCGTAGGATTTACTTTCCAAAACGGGAACTCAGAATCAGTTAAAAAGTATTTGGGAATTCCTCAAAACTTGCAGGGTGTATTGATCAATAAGGTATATCCGAATTCTTCTTTTTCCGATGTTTTGCAAACGGACGATTTTTTGTATAAGATAGACGAAGCCTATGTGAATAACGAGGGGGGCCTTCTGGAATTTACCGGAAGGACCATCGTGGATCTGATTGAGCCGGGATTTGTAGGACAAAAACTTACCCTTTATTTTTATAGAAACGGTAAGAACTATAAAATACAGGCAGAGTTGAAAAAGACCGATTCTCTGGAACTTTATAGGGACAGACAGATCCGGAATTTTTTAGGAGCGGGATTACTCTTCCAACCTGTCAATCGTGCCTTATTCGGAAAAGAAAGCCAAAGAGTGGAAACAGCTCTCAGATATCATTATAGTTATTTTATCCAAGACGATCTTTTCAAATTCACAGAAAGAGATTTGATACTCACTACGATCTTTCCGGATCCTTTAAACTCTAAATACTTAAATTATCGTTTTAAAATATTAGAATCCATCAATGGAAAGACCCCGGCGAATATTTCCGAATTCAGGGATTATTGGAAAAAATACTCTAACGGGACAGTGGTATTAAAATTCAGAGGTGTTGGACTTCCTTTAGTATTGGATGCAAAAACTGTCCGCACAATCGACCTAAGGGTCCGCAAAAGATTCGATGTGAAATCGGATGAAGCAAAGGAGGGAAAATGAGATCTTATAAAGGAATTCTTTTCTTTCTTATATCTGCATTCTGCTTTCAAACTCTGGAAGCGAAGGCGGATTCTGAATTTTCTCTTTTAGTTCATTTCAGAAAATATTCTCATCATAATCCTTTCCAGAAAGGAACTCCATTCCAAAAAAAGATCCCTGCGATCCGTTTGGATGAAAGGACTGCACTCGCATTATTAAAACCGGGGGAAGTTCCTTTATTCGCGGAGATCCATCCGGAAGAATCCGCAGGAAGAAAGGCGTATTTCCAAAAAGTAGATCTGGATACCGGGATCGGGATCGTGCTACTTCCTGAAAATTTCGGAAAATCCAAGAAGGCTTCTCCGATTGCGGTCCTGGAAGATCATCCTAGAGGACAAGGATCTTGCTCTTCTTTCTTTACGAATTTAGAATGGGGAAGTTTAGAATTTTCTAAATCGATCCTACCTCTCTCTAAACTTTCCAGAAAGGAGAATACGGACGGAACACGTAGTTTTCTTTATTCAGGCAAAAAAGTATGCGGATTTACAGACGGTTCTTGGAATGCAGGAGCGGATCTTCTAAAAAGATTTTACGCGAGTAGATTCAGTTCCAACTCCCCGTTCCCTCACCCTGGCTTCACTGCGGAAGCTTCTCTAACTCCTGCAGAAGAAGAGTATTATTTTCCGAAAGGAAGTTTGGGCACAGTTGTTTCCGAGGTTTTACCCGGGATCGGTCCTATGCATAATCTTTTTGCGGGAGACGCGATCATTTCAGTCAACGGAGTGCCAGTCGCTTCCAAACAAAAGCAAGTTTTGTATGATATCCTACTTTCAAAGAGTGGAACGTATATTAATTCGGGAGAATGGGTCACTCTAACCTTATACAGAGACGGTAAAAAAAGAGAGATCCGCTATCAGCTAAGACCGTATAACGAGGATTCTTTTTTGATCCCTGAGAGTTCCGACAAACTCGCACCTAAGTATTTGATCGCAGGTGGACTTTTGTTCACAGAACTGACCCATACATATCTAAAGGAATACGGAGAAAAATATAAATCTTCAGGAGACAGAAAGTTAGTATACTTAGCTGAAAGTTTTTCCAAAAAACTCCATCCCGAAAAAAGTCGCATCGTATTACTTTCCAGAGCTTTTCCGGATGAAAGGAACAGGGCCTATCAAGAATTCCAAGATCTGATCCTAGAATCGGTGAACGATAAAGTTGTAGATTCTGTAGAAGGTCTTAAGGCGGCAATCCTTGAGAATAAGGATGAATTCTTGGTATTTCGATTCTCAGGAAATAAATTGGCAGTTTTTGATCAGTCGGAATTAAAGAACCTGGATGAAAGGATAAAATCCTTATATTCTTTGGACTCCTTAGATAATATCCGCTGACAAAATTCTTGACTAGAATACCTTTTCCGGTTTTTCTTTTGTTTCCGAGAAGAGGCAGGGAGCCCTAAGTCCATTCGGAAGTTCTGAATTAGGAATTTATTATGAAAATCCTTTTCGTCGACGACGAAGAAGTTATCCGAGATCTATTCCAGGAAATTTTCGGTACCGAATATGAGTTGGTACTTGCTGGAACTGGAGAACAAGGTCTAACTTTAGCTGAATCTGAAGTTTTCGATCTGATCATTACAGATATACGACTCCCAAGGATGAACGGAATAGAGTTCATCACTAAATTGAGGGAAAAGGGAGTTGAAACGCCTTTTATAGTAATCACTGGCAACCAGGACATTCAGATATCCATCAATGCCCTTAGACTCGGAGCGGTAGACTTCTTCTTGAAACCGTTCCGGATGGAAGCGATCCGTTACTCTCTTCTTAGATTTAAAAATCTTTTTTATGCCGGCAAAGACCTCGTGGACAAACGTATGTTCCAGGTTCGGGAATCCAGGCAAAAATTCGCTCTTCTTCCCCGTTTGGGAAATTTAAACCAATACGTTCATTTAATCCTTAGATCCCTTGCTCATCTTCCCGCATTAGGTAACGAAGACCAACTTTCCCTGAAAGTAGCTTTATATGAATTGATCGGGAACGCGATCGAGCACGGATGCGCAAGGATCACTTACCATCAAAAACAAGAGTTGATGTTCCAGGAAAACGATTACTTCTCTTATGTGGATAAGATCTGCGAGGAAAAGGAAGAATGGATCCAAGTAGAAGTGGATTACGACGACACAAGAGTCACGGTCAGCTTGGAAGATGGTGGAGAAGGTTTTGATCCTGCAAGAGTTCCGGATCCTGTACAAGACCCGAATGCAAGCCAACTTTCCGGAAGAGGGATCTTTTTGGTCAGAATGAATGTGGATTCTCTTTCTTATAATGAAAAAGGGAACAAGGTCACTTTCG
This sequence comes from Leptospira sarikeiensis, assembly GCF_004769615.1. Taxonomy (GTDB): domain Bacteria; phylum Spirochaetota; class Leptospiria; order Leptospirales; family Leptospiraceae; genus Leptospira_B; species Leptospira_B sarikeiensis. The sequence continues at coordinate 102,840 of NZ_RQGF01000009.1, forward strand.
TTAAAAAATTAAGAGAGGCAGTTACCGCGGGATAAGAATAGAATATTCAAAATTTAGAATATTTTATTTTTGAGACGGTTTATAATACGCAAGAAAATATCCGCTCAATAAGAACCAAGAAGGTATCTGCCCTAAAAAGAAAGCCCCTGCGGCTCCCATGGTGCCATATTCAGGGATCAAAAGATTATCCAAGATCAAACCGAATACCAGACGTACGAATGCTAGGATCGCGAGTAACCTAGGTTGCCCGAGCGCAAAAAGTGCCATTCCCAAAGGTGAGAATACAAGTTGGAATAGATAATTCGGATAGAGTAACTGAAATACAGGAACAGATTCGGGATATTTTCCTGAGAATAAAGCGGAGAAGAACCAGTCTCCTAAAAACACCCAAGGCCCCAAGGCTAATGCAAAGACGACTGCAACTAAGATAGATTTTCCTAAGTAAGAGGTAAATTCTTTGTTCTCGGTCAACCTGGAGAGCTTGGGATAGATCATTGAATTCAATACGGAGAATAAGATCACAAATCCGCTGAATGGCTGTAATGCGACTCCGTATGCTGCCACAGCTTCGTTAGAATGGTATTTGTTCAAAAAAAATAATTCCATTCTATCTGAAACGATCGCAAATAAGGACGCTAAGAATGCGTAATGATTAAAAGAAGCGAGTTCTCTTGTTTGTTGTCGGACCTCTTGTTTATCCCCTGCCCAATGTAATTTTCCCCTCGGAAATAAGAAAAAGAAAGTAACGATCGTAAATACCGGAGCCACGGAGAAGATCGCGAGAATATCCAAATGCCCGAGAGCATGAGAAGAGAACTGATCTACAAGATATAAGATCAAAATTCGGATCAGGTTCGGAAGAGGATACCAGATCGAAAGAGATTGGTATTGCCCGAAAGAAACGAAAATACTTTCGAAATAAGAATTAAATGAAAGTACGAAACTCCCAAACACAAGTAAGAATGCGGCTAAAGCATTTTCCTTTAGGAAGTATGCCGCAAAGGAAGTTACAAGCACCAAAATGAATAATGCTGCCCATTTGATCCATAAGGAAGAAGCGAGTAATACCCCGATCTTCCTTTTGTCTTCGGTCATGGGAGATAAAAATCTCACCAAGGCTGTAGGAAGACCGAACTCTGCAATGGCAAGAAGGACAGGTAAGAAGCCTGAATAATATTGGAAGATCCCGTTCTCATTTTTACTCAAAATGCGAACGGAATACACCATGAAGACAAAATTTAAAAGAGAAGCGATTACCTTGGAAAATCCTACGGAAAAAAAACTACGGATAAATCCGGAGCTCCGTAATCTTCCGATACTTTCGGAAATGAACTGTAAGGAAGATCCAAGGCGAATCATGAAGTTAAATCAGATAGGTGCCTCCGCGAATTCTTTTTAAAAGAAAGGGAGCGAGGTAGCCAATGTAGAAACACACGATCCCATACTTCAGGTATCTGGCAACCGGATTTTCCCCCAGAACAATCGAGAGGACCTTTCCAAGACCGAGGTAGAAAACCAAGATCCCTAAAATGATAATGGCGACCCTCACTAAAAATTCCGCCCAGGTAGAAGCAGATCTCCAATCTACATTTGCCTTTTTATTAAACAAGATACCGATCCCGAAACCCGCCAAGGCCCCTGCCGCAGAAATTACCTGATCCCAAGATTTATTCGTGGATTCAGGCTGTGTCGGATCGTGCAAGAGAACACTCGGTATCGTAACTGCGATCATCAACAGTATGAGAGACCTTAATCTTCTCTGGTCAGGAGTTTGTTCCGAAAAATTTGGCTCTAAAATTCCAGGATCTTTTTTGTACCAGAATTCAAGTCCGAATAATACGATTAACCCGAGTACGAATCCGCCGAGAGTATCTCCCAGAAAATGTAAACCTGCATACATTCTTGCGATCGGCATGAAAAGGATCGCGAAAGCTGTGAGGATCCGGACCCAAGGAGTTCTTATATGTAGGAACAAAGATCCGTATAACACGACTGCAGTTTGCACGTGACCGGATGGAAATCCATAAGAACCTTCGATGAGACCCAGCTCCGAAGGAAAAGGTAAACCGATCGGTCTAGGCATTGTAAGAAGAGCTTTAAATGTTCCGTTTACGATCCCCGCAAATAACAGACCTAAGGTCATCCTAAGTCCTAGTTTCCGATCCACACAAAGATAGATCACTGAAACCAAGGCCATAAAAAAGAGAGAAGAACCTAAATAATGGAATAAGATCGTAAGTGGATCTAATATAGGTTTCAAAAAGGAAATATGCAGAGCCTCTAAAGGCCCATTAGAAAATAAAATATTCGTCCAAAGGGAGCTGTCCCGAGTCATAAAAACGAACATATAAAGTTTCGGTTTTAAACGCAAAAGTATTTCGGTAGGATCCCTACCCCATACTCGGATTTAGAACAGTCGATTTTTTAAAAATCCGAGAAATTCGAGACCTCATTTACATTTCGATTCTGGAGAAATTCCTCTCGCTTTCAAAGCAAGTTTACACTAAAATCAAGGTTGATATATTCTTATTCCTACGACATGATAGATATATAGACGTAATTTATTGAACGATCGTTCTCCAAAAGAGAAAACAAACGAAGTTCGGCAAACATAAGCCCGAAACCGAACATTAGGAGAATATAATATGGAACCTGAAATATACATACCTAGTAATAAATTAAAATTTGTGACTGCGGCTTCTCTTTTCGACGGACATGACGCATCCATCAATATCATGAGAAGGATCCTACAATCTTCAGGAGCGGAAGTGGTCCACTTAGGCCATAACAGGTCCGTTTTAGAGATTGTAGATTGTGCGATCCAAGAAGATGTACAAGGGATTGCGGTCACTAGTTACCAAGGAGGTCACGTAGAATATTTCAAATATATGATAGACCTTCTGAAAGAAAAAGGATGCTCTCATATCAAAGTGTTCGGCGGAGGCGGAGGAACAATTCTTCCTTCCGAGATCCAGGAATTGGAAGCTTACGGAGTTTCCAAAATTTATTCTCCAGATGATGGGCGTTCTTTAGGTCTCCAGGGAATGATCAATGATCTATTACAAAAATCTGATTTCATCCCGCCAAATCGTTTTAATGGGAATCTATTCTCAGAGATTAAAAAGAAAAATCCGATCGCGATCGCAGAATCAATCTCTCTTGTAGAATCTTCCGAAAATGAAACTAAACTCACAGATCCTGAAAAATTAAATTTTCCGATCTCTAAAAAGACAATTCCGATCTTAGGGATCACTGGAACAGGAGGAGCAGGAAAATCCTCCCTTACAGACGAACTCGTCAGACGTTTTCTTCATGATTTCGAAGATAAAACAATAGCGATCATCTCAGTCGATCCTTCCAAAAGAAAAACAGGAGGCGCACTACTCGGAGACAGGATCAGGATGAACTCTATCTCTCACCCGAGAGTGTATATGAGATCCTTTGCAACTAGAGAGGCGAATATCGCGCTTAACAAGAACGTAAAAAAAAGTTTGGATGTTCTCAAAAGTTCCGAATTCGATCTAGTGATCGTGGAAACTGCAGGGATCGGACAAAGTGATTCAGAGATCACGGAAGTTTCAGATCTTTCTCTCTATGTAATGACTCCTGAATTCGGAGCGGCCACACAATTAGAAAAAATCGATATGATCGATTATGCGGACCTGATCGCTGTCAATAAATGTGATAAACGTGGAGCTTTGGATGCGATTAGAGACGTTCAAAAACAATTCCAAAGATCCAGAAAACTTTTCGATCAGTCTCCGGAGAAGATGCCAGTATTCGGTACAATCGCTTCTCAGTTCAATGATCCCGGAACGAATAATCTTTATGTTTCTCTAATAGAACATCTAAATAAAAAATTCAATTTGGGTTGGAAGTCCAACCTTTCTGCAAGCCTTGAAACAAGTCAAAAGATCCATATTATCCCTCCGGATAGACAAAGATATTTAGCCGAGATCGCCGAAGAATGCGATAAATATGAGGCGTTCGTCCAAAAAGAATCCGAAACCGCCGAAATCCTATACAGGATCAAAGGTACTATAGATGTATTAAAAGAAAGAGGAAAAAATGTCTCCGACTTGGAAGAAGAATATTCCAAATTAGAAACAAAACTTCATCCAGATACAAAACAGATCCTGAAAGACTGGGATTCTAAACTTGAAAAATATTCCGGAGAATTTTTCACTTACAAGGTTCGAGACAAGGAGATCAAGGTCCCGAACTTTACAAAATCTTTAAGTAATCTTGATATCCCGAAAGTCTCGGTCCCAAAATTCAGGAACTGGGGAGAGATCGTAAAATGGTCTTATACTGAAAACTTCCCGGGAGAATTTCCATTTGCCGCGGGAGTATTTCCTTTCAAACGTACCGGAGAAGATCCTACAAGAATGTTTGCGGGAGAAGGCGGACCTGAAAGAACAAACGCAAGATTCCATTATGTAAGCCAAGGAATGCCCGCTCAAAGATTGAGCACTGCATTTGATTCAGTCACATTATATGGAGAAGATCCTGGACTCCGACCGGATATTTACGGTAAGATCGGAAACTCAGGAGTAAGTATAGCAACCTTAGACGATGCTAAAAAATTATATTCTGGTTTCGATCTATGTAACCCAAGTACATCCGTTTCCATGACGATCAACGGACCTGCTCCTATGTTATTGTCCTTCTTCTTGAATGCAGCAGTAGACCAATCCTGCGAAAAATATATTCGTTCCGAAGGAAAAGTAGAAGAAGCCAAAAAGAAACTTTCAGAGATCTATTCCAAAAAAGGAGTTCCTGCCCCTATTTACAAAGGAGAGATCCCGAATGGAAACGACGGACTCGGACTTCTACTCTTAGGAACTACAGGAGACAAGATCCTTCCCAAAGATGTTTATGAAAAGATAAAGAAGGATACACTTTCTGCGGTTCGAGGAACAGTACAAGCGGATATATTAAAAGAAGACCAAGCGCAGAATACTTGTATTTTTTCTACTGAATTCGCTCTCAAACTCATGGGAGATATCCAGGAATATTTTATCTGGAATAAGATCAGAAACTTCTATTCCGTTTCCATTTCAGGTTATCATATCGCAGAAGCTGGTGCAAATCCGATCACTCAGGTTGCATTCACTCTAGCGAACGGTTTCACATTTGTGGAATACTATCTCTCTAGAGGTATGAAAATAGACGATTTTGCTCCGAATCTTTCCTTCTTCTTCTCTAATGGGATCGATCCCGAGTATGCTGTCATCGGAAGAGTTGCCCGTAAGATCTGGGCAAAAAGTATGAAATATAAATACGGCGGATCGGAACGTTCTCAGATGTTAAAGTATCATATCCAAACATCAGGGAGATCCTTGCATGCACAAGAGATCGCATTCAACGATATTCGAACCACCTTACAGGCATTATATGCAATCTATGATAATTGTAATAGTCTTCATACAAATGCATATGACGAGGCCATCACCACTCCTACGGAAGAATCCGTAAGAAGAGCTATGGCGATCCAATTGATCATAAATAGAGAGCTCGGGCTCGCAAAAAATGAAAACCCTCTCCAAGGTTCCTTCGTCATAGATGATCTTTCCGATCTAGTTGAAGAGGCGATCCTCACCGAATTCAAACGGATCTCTGAAAGAGGAGGCGTTTTGGGTGCGATGGAAAGAATGTACCAAAGAAATAAGATCCAAGAAGAATCTTTGGAATACGAACATAAAAAGCATACGGGAGATATCCCGGTCATCGGAGTGAATACTTTTTTAGGAAAAGATGGATCTCCTACAATTCTTCCGGACGAAGTAATTCGCTCCACGGAAGAAGAGAAAAAAGATCAGATCAATGCTTTGGAAGCGTTCCAATTCAGGAACAAAGAAGAAACTAAACTTGCTCTGAAAGAATTACAAAGAGCATGCTTATCCGGACAGAACGGATTCGAGGCGTTAATGGAGGCCGGAAAAGTATGTTCTCTCGGGCAGATGACACACTCCCTATACGAAGTCGGAGGACAGTATAGAAGAAGTATGTGATCAGTCGTATCCGGATTCTGCATTTATAAATTCGGGGAGAATACTTTCGAATGTCCCGAAGAATAATTCTCCGCCGGATCCGGATATTGAAAACTCCAACATCAGATTGATCTTATTTCCGAAGTCTTCGTTCAATAAATATCCTTGTGGATCGATCTTATATCCGCTTGGATGAGGAAATGTTTCGAGTTTTGATTCTACATCTTTAGGAAGAATTAAATCGGATCCTCTATACCCATAGATCCGCTTTCCAAGAGAGTAAGCATAACCGATCTCGAAAGAAGTGCCATCGTCTATACAAACGCCCCTAAATCCGTCACAATTCGCGAGGACTAGATCGCTTTGGCGAATGAGTTTACAATTTTCTTCAAAGATACGTTTCGCCAAAAAAAGATCTCTTTTAGATCCTGCTTCTACATCACCATCAAATGGAGAATAGACGATAAACCCTTGCTCTTCTAAGGTCCTCTTTCTGGATCCTAAAACTTCTATAGCATTTGGTAAGAATACTTCCGGTCCTGCGAGATAGATACTTTTCTGATACTTCATAGGTAGACCGGATCCATAAGGGTTAAACCTTTTTAAAAAAGTGATAAAAGCGGACGATACAAATCAATTCGAAGGAGCTTTTTTTGTTTCCCTTAGGATTTCAGGGTAGAAAATTTGGTTCCAAGGCCATGACTTCCTCCGCAATCCAATTCACCGAGACCCATGTCTATGCGGATAAAAAACGGTTTAGAGTCGTTTTCGTAAGAAACGTATGTTCTGTCGAAACCGAGGAAATCGGCCTGATCCTCCAAAAAATCCAAGAGATCCAACCGAATCTTGTTGAATTGGATCTGGAAAACGTAGTCGCAATTCCTTCTCTCATCCTGAATAGGATCTTAAAATTATTGGCGGAATTGAAAACGAAAGGAGTTCCCGTGGAAATCAAAACCAGCGAGGGACTTAAAAACGTTCTCAATCGATTGAAAATCTCCTTACAATGAAGACAATTTCACTCATTCTGACCCAATGTTTCCTATTCCAAAGTTTGGTATTCGGAAGCGGTTGGTTCTGCGGAATGCTCGCCGGAGAAATTAAACTCTGCCATTGTAATCACGCGAGCCAAAAGGAAAAACATTCCGACTCGGAAGACTCAAGATTCTCCAATAAACTTGCTGATTCTGGAGAAGATCATGAAACTCCGAAGTCTTCCCTACCCGACTGTCATTCCGCTAAGTCCGGGGAAGTGCATAAATGTGCGTGTAAAAAAGCCAAAGACAAGGCTTCTACTCTCAGCGGCACTATCTGCACTCAATTCTTTGCATATACTAAATTAGAAAATATCGCTCCTGGAATTTTAGGCTCCGAATCTTTCGGTCGCATTCAAAATTCCAATGGAGTCCTCATCTCTTTCGATCTAGAAAGACCTCCTCAATTCTCCTAAACTTTCTCTTCTTTAGGGAAAGAATCTTCGGATCGGCAAAATTCTATTCAAGCAAGTATATCTATACTCGCAAAAACGTATCGTTTCACGCCGTATCCTTAAACGAAAAACAAAAAAGGTGATCTCACCTTTTATCAGGAGAATATTATGAAATCATTATATACAATCACATTTACAACATTTTTTGCTATATCCATCTCGAATTGTGACGGTTCTTCCTCTAATCAAAACCTCGCTCTTTTAGCCTTAGCAACCCAAGCTCAACCTTCCATTCAGTTCAGCGCTGTAGTCGGAGACAGCAAAGCAACTTGCGGAGGAGATATTAGCGGGCATGGGGACAGTATTTCGAGTTCTGTTACGATCCAACACGTAGCGGGAGTAATGCCCATCGGTTTAAAAGACCTTAGATTCTATGTTTCCGAATTCGAATTGGTGGATCAAAACGACAATGTAGTAACAGTCAGTGTTCCGGATACAGGAGTTTGGCAATACGGAGGAGTAACCCTTTTAGATTTTGAGAATAATAAAGGAAGTTGCAGTGGAACTTCTGCTACAAATGATTCTGTTTTAGCCTCGGTTGAAAACAAAACATACAAAACGATCCGATTTACATTAGGAGTTCCGGAAAGTTTAAATCATATCGATTATAATAATGCGCCTAGTCCTCTAAACGTATCCGGATTGGCCTGGGGATGGTTAATGGGTTATAGATTCTTCGTTGGAGAATTTTTATCCAATGATGCCGCGACCTTAGGAAATGCAGCGGTTTTACATATAGGTTCTTCCGGATGCACCGGCTCGGGACCGGCAGATTACGCATGCTCCAAAGCAAATCGGCCTAGGATAGAATTGAATCCAGTGGGAGGATTTAATCCTTTCACTCAGAAGATCCAGTTCGATCTAAAAAAAGCAGTTACCGGATGGGATATCAGCACAGGTTCCAAAAGTTGCCATTCTATGGGAATGGGTGGGGACGCAACCGACTGCCCTACCGTATTCACAAATTTCGGTATCGACTATAGTACCGGAGACCAAGGCTCAACCGAACAAACCGTATTTGGTGTAGTATCCAAATAAATTCTAGGGTCTCGGCATTTATTGTGTCGGGACCGGAGTTTTCATATGAAGAAATTCATTATATTTTCATTAAGTTTATTTATTATATCGAATTGCGAGCCTCTTGGCATCGTAGAAGAGAAAAAAGATAATACTCAAAGTCTTTTATTGTTGCTCGGCGCAAATCCTCAGGAAGGAACTCCTTATGTTTGGGATCTTCCATCAGGATTTCCTCAACCGAGAATACCGAACGATAATTCGATCACTGTGGAAAAAGTGGATCTAGGACATTTTTTGTTTTTCGATACTAGATTATCCGAAAACGAAACCCAATCCTGCGGAAGTTGTCATAAACCTTCTAAAGCATTCACGGACGGTCTCGCAGTATCAATCGGTTCTACCGGTCAAAATCATCCTAGGAATGCACAACATTTATCGAACGTCGTGTATAATGTTCGCCAAACTTGGGCAAATCCACTTCTTAAAAAATTAGAGGATCAAGCAAGAGTTCCTATATTCGGGGACAATCCTGTCGAACTCGGAATGAAAGATCGGGAAAGTCAACTTCTCCAAAGGCTAAAGGACGACACTGAGTATGTTTCTAAGTTTAAAGCGGCTTTTCCGAACGACCAAGAGCCTTTTAGTATATTAAATATTACGAAAGCTCTCGCGAGTTTTCAAAGGACATTGATCTCCGGAAATTCTGCTTACGATAGATTCCAAGCTGGAGATACATCCGCATTGAGCGCGTCCGCCATTCGAGGCAAAAACCTTTTTTTCGGAGAAAGAGGAGAATGTTTCCATTGCCATGGTGGCTTCAATTTTACGGACACCATCCTACATACAGGGACGGTATTCGAAGAGATTACCTTTCATAATAACGGATTGGATTCTTCTAGATACGCAGGAGTAAACGGCGGCTTGTATGAATTCACATTGAATGAAGCGGACCGAGGAAAATTCAGGGCCCCTTCTTTACGCAATGTAGAACTCACTGCACCATACATGCATGACGGATCCATTCCGGATCTATTGTCAGTGATCAATCATTACTCGAATGGTGGGACCGGAGACGGAACTACCAATCCGAATCGGGATGTTTTTGTCAGAAATTTCTCACTGAGTGAATCCGAAAAACAGGATCTAGTGGAATTTCTCAAAAGCCTGACCGACACGGAATTCGTAAACGATCCAAAACATCAGGATCCTTTCTGAAACATTATAAAAATAGAATGAACACAATATTTCAATACAAACGAATTTGCTTGGCATTTTTGATAATTATATTCCAGGCCTGCGCCTTCGGGACAATAGGAAATTCCTCGGGGGAAGAATCTACCGAGCTACAAGCGTTATTCCGTATCCTGGACGAGAGAAGAGCGAATATTTCTCCATGGATCTATTATTCGGACGACCAAGGAGATTCCGATATAGGAACTTTCGATTTAGGTTCCTATCATGTGGAATTAACGGACAATGAACTAGTCTTGGAAAACATTTCTATGCTATTCCAGGCTCCGAAAAATTCTCTTTCAGTCCAATCCGAAACTTCTTCGAGCTCTCAAGTCCATATTTTCCATTCCGGAGGTTCTGAGCCGATCCCGGGAACCGGTTCTTATGCTCAAAGATATGGGATCAAAGGAAGTTTTTCTCCCGGGGATATCAGTGTTTCCAATTTTACAAGTTTGACCGGTCCCGTAAGAAGACAAAGTTTATCTCCCTTCCCCGCCGTCCCATACGGCACATTACAACATATCTATGGAGAATTTTCTAAACTATTTCTCACATTCGAAATTACGAACGGATCCACAAAAACAGTCCATTTAGAATTGAGGGAAGCGGAAATTCAAGTGGAAGCTTCTTGTGACCTGGAAATTCCATATAAGAAACAAACTCCTTTTTCAATCGGATTCAGGACGGACGGATTACTTTCGCAAAGACCAGGTTCTTCTTTTTCGATCTTGGACGGGATCTTCTCACTTCCTTCTTCTGAAATCACGATCAATGATTTTCAAAACGCAAATTTATACGCAGAGATCATAGAAAATCTCGAAACGTCAGGCCAAGTTCTGGTATTGTATTCATGTTTATAATATTCAAAAAACATTTTATTATCACCTTCATTCTAATATTAATATTTCCTACTAGTGGAAAAATTTTTGCTCATCATGCCGGAGAGGGACAGAACATGGTATCTTCTACCCGATTTGTGGACCCTTTTACCGGCAAAAGAGAAAGACCTTCCGATTATTTTCTGATTAGTCAGGATTTTCAGAAGGGAACTATAGATAATTCCAATCTTCACACAACTACGCTCTTCGGTGAATTTAATTTTTCGGGTGGAAAATTCGCTGCGAACTTCAGCGTGCCTTGGATCTATTACGAACAAAAAGATAGAAGTGACGCTTCTCGATATGGAAAAGCTTTTGTAGGAGCAAAATGGAATCCGTTAGTAGATTCAGGACTTCCCTTCTTCATAATCTTAGAAGGAAGGCTAGGATTTCCTTCCGGCGCGGACACGGATAAATTCGTGGGAGGAGATTATTATTCCGGGATCGCAAATCTTACTCTAGGTGCAACTTGGAAACAGTTTTTATTCGTAGTCAGAGGTTCGGGGATCTTTCCTTTATCTAAAGACTATGCAAAGTTGAACGAACAATCTGGACTTCCTTACTGGGCCCAAAGCCCATCCACCCAAACTACGGAAGAACATCCCGAGATCCAAAAGATCACCCAATGGTTCGCTTACGTAACATATTTTTGGACAAAAGACTTCAGCGTATTCGGTGGCTTGCTCTACAGAACTCCATACGTAAATGTGATCGGAGGCGGAAGTCTCTTAGAAGAAGATGCTGAAACCCAAAAAAAATTCCCAAAAGCATTCAGAGAAGCCAGTGCAGGCTTTAATTACACTCTTACTAAAGGCACTTATCTCACGATAGCAGGCCGTCTTCCATTAACCAGAGACCCTGATATCCGGCTATATGATTATGCGATCACTACTTCTATTTCTTTCGAAATTCCTGAATGGAGAAATTCTTCTTCTAAAAAAGAGAAGGAAGAGGAAGAATTCGAATCTGAGGACGATTTAGGGAAGTAGATTTTTTTCACGCAGAGACGCAAAGCCGCAGAGAGTATTTTTGATTTACTATCATTCGATAAACCTCTGTGTTCTCCGTGGGCTCCGTGCGAACATAAAATATTGAAAGATAGTTTCACACAGAGATCGCTGAGTTCACAGAGAGTTAAGAAATATTTATGGAAGATAATATATTCGATCAGATCGCAAATAGCTATGATTCGGAAGAAAGAAAAGAATTAGCTAGGATCATTGCGAATGCAATAAAACCGAAATTAAAGGAAAGTAAGAACAAATCCCTGTTGGATTTCGGCTGCGGCACTGGGCTTGTTGGTTTGGAATTAGCCCCATTCGTAGACAAAATCTTTTTCACCGACTCTTCCGAGCAGATGTTGGAGATAATAAATAAGAAGATCATCCAAGGTAATATAAAAAATGCAGAAGTCATTCCACACGGCTCTACTGCAGGTATAAGAGTAGATATAATCATAGTCTCTCTGGTCCTTCTTCATATACCTGCCGTTAGCGAGACCTTAAGCCAGCTTTATTCTATATTAAACGCGAATGGAAAGCTTATTATCGTAGATTTTAATAAGAATGAAAAGATCAATCATCCGAAAGTGCATAATGGATTTACGAATGAAGAACTGAAGTCTCTGTTTGAGAATGCAGGATTTAAGAATATAGAGATCCAAACATTTCATCACGGCAAAAATATTTTCATAGGCCAAGACGCTTCCCTTTTCATCTCGACTAGCCTAAAATAAAGTCGCTACTTTATCTCTGTGAGCTCAGTGAACTCTGTGCGAATCTGTGCGAATCTGTGCTCTCGTTTTAACGCAAGATGGTATCTTCTCAATCCCAGAGAGACTGAAAACAAAGCACTGAGTCTTTTTCAAAACTTTGATAGCCGGATTTGGCGACACATTCTTCTTCTGTGGCAGGAAAATAATCGAATCCGCCTCCCTCGTATTTGATCTTACAACAGCCTTTTGAATTAGAAGGTTTCTCTTTTTTGGGAGAAGGTTCGGAAGTTTTAGGATCTTTCTTTGGCTCCGGAGAAACTCCGAAAACAGATATAGAGGCGCAGATAATAACAATCAGAAAAAGTAAAATTTGAACCTGAAAAGATCTCATGTTCAGATTTATCCGATTATTTCTTTCCTAAGGCAAGAAAAATCCGGAATTCAAAATGTATGGTCAAGTTTTTACGTTGACTCTCGGGCCTTCCGAAGGTGACAAAGGGAGAAAAGACCGAATAGGAATCCAAATGAAAAACCTCCGCTCCTTCTTAGCCGGTAGAAAATTCGCACTGGCATACTTCGCTTTAGTCACTTTCGCATTCACTCAAGTTTCGGCAGAAACCATCCTCTTCAAGAATGGCGAAAAAACTTATGGAACAGTGATCGATCAATCTACCGATACTGTTACCATTCTCAAAGAAACCAAAAGACAGGCTATTCCTAAGTCTCAAATCCTTAAAATTATCTTTAAAGACATCAAAGACGAAGCTGAGATCGCCAAACTTTTCGAAACTGAAAAGAAGAAGTTAAATAAAGACGGCAAAAAACCTGAAAAAGAAGAACAATTGGATACTCTTCTATTAGAACAAATGATCAAGGAGAACAGTTACAAAACGGTTCAAAAACGTTTAGCCTTAATCGAAAAGTACATAGATGAGCAAGACTCTAGTTGGGAAGAATATATTTCCGAGAACAGAAATCCTTGGGAACCGGTTTGGAAATCTGCAATCCTTCCTGGTTGGGGACTCTCTACCATGAAACATGAGAACTACGCGAGGACCTACCAGGTGCTTATCGGCCTTTCCATCATTGTAGCGATAGGTGGAAGCCAAGCAGCAACTGAACAACATAATAAAGCAGAGAATCGCCTCGGCAAAATATTGATCGAAGATCCAGTTACTTATGCTCAAATCCAAGGTTCCGGAATTACTGGAGCATCATTTGTAGTCACAAAAATGCAATCTGATAGTATTTCCGAATACAATTCAGCCAAGAGTAAAGAAAACCAGTATGAAACTTATAGTAGGACCGGTTTATATTTAGGAGTGGGATTGTATCTAGCCCAGTTAGCACAAAGCTACTTCTTAGGTAAAAAATGGGCGACTCATAATATCATCCAAACCCCATCCGGAGAATCAGTGAAGGAAGGATTTAATTTTAAAAGTAATTACTTACCGATTGCGGCCGGCGCCGGAAGTTCTCTTTGGGAATACCGCACCGACCTAAATTATGTAAGCACTTTCTAAACTTGAGGAACTGAAAACCCTTTAGAATTCAACCAGTCTGGGTCATATAACCTGGACTGGTATCTAGCCCCACTATCGCATAGAACGGTGACTATCGTATGTCCCGGTCCCAATTCCTTCGCTAATTTTACCGCTGCCCCCACGTTGATCCCGCTAGATCCCCCTAAGAACAGTCCGTCTTTACGAAGAAGAGTATAGATAATATCTAAACATTCTGCATCGGTCACACGGATTGCATCATCAAATGGAGCGTCTTTCATATTCTCAGTGATCCTTCCGTTACCGATCCCTTCGGTAAAAGAATTTCCTTCCGAACTCAACTCGCCCTTCTTTACAAAATTATAAATTGCGGAACCGTAAGGTTCTGCAGCGATCGTTTTGATCTTAGGATTTTTCTCTTTGAAAAATAACGCAGTGCCGCTGAAAGTCCCGCCTGTTCCTAAAGAAGCGATCCAAGCATCCAGTTTTCCATTCGTCTGTTCCCAAATTTCAGGACCTGTAGTATGATAATGAGCCAAACGATTCGCAACATTGTCGAATTGATTTGCCCAAATCGCATTCGGAGTTTCTTCCGCAATACGAGCGGAAACTTTTACATAGTTTCCCGGATCCTTATAGGGAACCGCAGGAACAGTTCGAACTTCCGCACCCAAGGTTCTTAACAAATCGATTTTTTCTTTGGACTGAGTATCCGGAATTACGATCAGACATTTATAACCTTTGGCATTACATATATGAACGAGCCCGATCCCAGTATTACCAGCAGTTCCTTCTACAACTGTTCCACCAGGTTTGAGAAGACCTTTTTTCTCGGCTTCTTCTATAATAAATAAAGCGGCTCTGTCTTTGACGGAACCGCCAGGGTTCATAAACTCTGCTTTTCCTAAAATTTCACAGCCGGTTTGATCAGAATAATGATTCAATCGAATGAGAGGAGTATTCCCGATCGAATCCGCAAAACCTTTCTTAATACTCATATTAGCCTCTTTATAATATTATAATTCAGTAAAAATAAAAAAGGAAAGCAAACCCATTGTTCATGGATCTACTTTCCCCCTCGAATTTTTCCGATTTTGTTTTTGTTCCGGAAAAATGGAAATATTTACGATCTTATGCCCGTATTACGGAGCTTAAGGATCCTTATCTTAAGCGATTGTAACGTCTTTGGATAGATACACGTCTTGGATCGCATTCAATAGAGCAACACCGTCTTTCATCGGTTTTTGGAATGCTTTTCTTCCGGAGATGAGTCCCATTCCACCTGCTCTTTTGTTGATCACTGCAGCCTTAACCGCGTCACCCAAATCGTTAGAACCGGAAGGTCCTCCAGAGTTGATCAGACCGATCTTGCCCATGTAACAATTCGCTACTTGGTATCTTGCCATATCGATCGCGTTCTCGGAAGAAAGTTCAGTATACATTTTATCGTCTTTTTTGCCGAATTTCAGATCTCTGAATCCGCCTAAATTGGTTTCAGGCAATTTTTGTTTTACGATATCAGCTTGGATAGTAGCAGCTAAATGGTTCGCTTGTCCAGTAAGGTCGGTAGCGATATGATAATCCGTTTTATCATTCTTGAATGCATCGTTTCTAAGGTAAGCCCAAAGAATAGTAACAAGACCTAACTCGTGAGCTCTATGAAAAGCTTCGGAAATTTCTTGGATCTGTCTGGAACTTTCGTCTGAACCGAAATAGATCGTAGCTCCTACAGCCGCAGCTCCCATATCAAATGCCTGTTCTACATTCGCGAAAAGGATTTGGTCGAATTTGTTTGGATAGCTTAAAAGTTCGTTATGATTGATCTTAACTACGAAAGGAATTTTGTGAGCATATTTACGGGATACCAATCCTAAAACTCCCAAGGTAGAAGCAACTGCGTTACATCCGCCTTCGATCGCGAGTTTTACTATATTTTCAGGATCAAAATAAGCAGGGTTCTTAGCGAAGGAAGCTCCAGCGCTATGCTCAATGCCTTGGTCTACAGGAAGAATAGAAAGATATCCTGTTCCAGCAAGACGTCCTGTATTGTAAATGGATTGGAAATTTTTAAGAACGGTGTTATTACGATCCGTCTTTGCAAAAATATCATCAATATAATTTGGCCCAGGGATGGTCAGTGTTTCTTTCGGGATGGTTTTAGAGACATGATTTAAAAGAGAATCCGCTTCCGCACCTAATGCGCTCTTGATTTTATCTAACATTCCAGTTATACCTATTGGTTTTATCGATCTGTGACTAGTTTTGGGGCGAAGCCCAAAATTTCCATCGATTTTCGACCCCAAAGGCCTGATCAAAGATAGGCTTAAACAAGCCTTCTATTTTGTCTGAACCGGGATGCGAATATGGAAATCGGTTCCGGAGCTGGACTTTTGGACATCCAGTTTTCCATGATTGGATTGAATGATCCCGTAACAAACCGACAAACCCATTCCAATTCGAGAGTCATCCGACTGGATCCTTTCAAAAGGTTGGAATGCATTCTCAGGGTCCAATTCTCCTCTTAAGTTTCCGGACAGGCGGATATCCAAATATTTACCGGTACCAGACTTAGACTCTTCTAAATTCGCGTTCAAATGGATCGTGCTACCTTTCAGATCGGAACCGACACCTTCCGCGTAAAAATAGAGAAGATAATATAAAACTTCTTTAATTTGATTTTGTTTTAAGAAAATATCAGGCATATCAGTAGAAATATTCTTAACTAATATAAGATCCTTGGACCTTAATAATTCAGAGATGATCCCTTCTACTCCTACAAGAACATCTTCCAACTTACACCAAACAGGTTCTTCGTTATCGGAACGGGAGAATAGGATCAGGTTTCGGATGATCCCGGAGATCCTTTCCCCTTGTTCTATGATCACTCTAGCATAATTTCGGATATCAGCGGGAAGATCTTTTTTATTCCGAATAATATTCCCGTAATTGATCACACCCATCAGAGGATTATTGATCTCGTGGGCAATCCCCGCAGCCAGTTTCTGGATAGACTCTATCCTTTTTTCGGACTGGATCACCTTCTCCATTTCGGAGATCCTTTTTTCAGAAACGGAAAGAAGATCCAATTCGGAGAATGTAACAATACTCCCTACGATCCTTCCAGCCTCGTCTCTGATCGGAGAGACCCTGAATCCAACCCTGACTTTTCTATCGTCTTTCCTGACCAGCACAGCAGGAATATATCTAAGATTATGGCCTAAATTATCAGGATGTTCTCCCGAACCGATCTGGGTCTGGATAAAAGAAAGAACAACATCTCCAGGTTTTCCAAGAGCCTCTTCCAAACTCCAACCTGTAAGTTCTTCCGCGGCATGATTTAGAAATATAATATTTCCTTCTCCGTCTAAGGAAACCGCACCTTCGGAAATACTTTGGATCACATTCTTAAATTCTTTGCCGCTCTCTTTTACTATCCCTAAACGTTTCTGTTGTCTAAGAGCGATCTCGATGGAAGATTTTAACTGATGGTTCTGAAAAGGTTTCGTGATATAAGCATAAGTGGAAGCTGCATCCATTGCGCGCATAAAAGTAGAATCATCGGTATAAGCCGTCATAAAAACGATCGGAACATCTTTGATCCGTTGGATACTTTGAGCGGTTTGGATACCGTCCATATCTCCTTCGATAGAGATATCCATTAATACTAGGTCCGGATCCGTTTCCTTAAATATAGATTGTGCGTCTTGGCCGTTTGCAGCCACTCCAGCAATTTTATATCCTAAATTTTGAAGGGTTTTTTGAAGGTTGAAAGAAAGTAACCACTCGTCTTCAACGATTAGAATATTCGGCTGTTCTGGAGAAGAACTCATACTCGATGATAATATATTCCTGGAGTGGTAAAAATCACAACGCTTGCGTTATGCTCCCACGTTAGGAGTTTATTGGGAAATCCTTTTTTCAGAATATGATTGATTCCTTAAAATTTTCAAAAAATTTCCTGATCTCATTTTACCATTTAGATATATAAGAAGAAATCACCTATTTGTTCCAAATTCCTATACTCTCGGTTTTTATTGTTTTTTTTGCGATTTTAATCCTTATTTTTCCGCCCATTCGCCCAAAATCACCAAAAGCATGTCATAGATCCGACCTCTTTTTTCCAAAAAAAGTCCTTGAATCGAAGGTCGATGAAAACTACACTTTGGGCCTAGAGGTGGCCATGCTGGTAAAAGATATCTTGGAAAAAAAGGACCGCAAGATCCTTTCGGTGGAACCGAATACCACCGTTTGGGAAGCGATCCGATTTATGACCAAGTATGATATAGGCTCCGTAATCGTGCTAAAAGAAGGGAAACTCGCCGGTATCTTTACAGAAAGAGATTTACTTCATTTCGCTTCTACGGATCGGGAAGCTGTCTTCGAAAAAACAGTAGCGGATCTAATGTCCACTACCCTAACAACGATGCAACCTACCGACCAAGTGGATGAAGTATTATCTATTATGCTAAAAAAAAGGATCCGACATATGCCTATTTTAGACGGGAATAGATTGGTAGGTATCATTTCCATCGGAGACGCAGTAAAAGCAAAAATCGCAAAAACAGAAGAAGAGAATAAAAACTTAAAAAACTATATATATAGCGAATCCGGATTCATTTGATCTCTTTGATTTTCTACGAATCAGGGACCCCGATCCTTTTTATTTTCTAAGATGTATATTGCTATAAGGGGAAAATTGCCCCTCCTGGTTTTCCAAGGGGGCGAGTGGCTCACATTCGGGTATTCCCGTAATTTCCTAAAAGGTAATGATACTACCCAAGGCTTCAAGCCTGTTTTTCCGAAATCGGGTTGCCGGAATCACTTTTCCGGTTAGTATCGACCTAGGCCCGGCCAAAAACCGGGAAAGAGGAAGGTTGAACGACGGTCTCAAATACTCAGGAAAGACTGTCTAAATCTACAAAACAAAAAGGATCCCTCCCCCAGAATGAAACTCTTATTAATTATAATATTCGCATACTTAACATATAGGTTCTTACAGAGATTATTATTTCCTCATAGGGAGGAAACTTCCGGATTCAGAGTGGTATTTCCAGAGAGGGAATATTCTCCTAGAGAAAAAGATATTTCCGATAAGGGGAGAGTCGTTGGAAAAGAAGAATAAACAAATGAAGATCCGATTTTCCAATCTACTGATCCTATCTTATTCCTTATTTTTCGTTTCTTGTTTAGGAATGAGCGGAGAATTCGGATGGGCGCTCGTAGACGAATCCAAACAAGGCCAATTGGAAAAAAAATTCTTCAATGTCCAAGAGTTCACATTAACCAGGGAAAAGTTAATTTTTCCAACGGACAAAACCTTAGTGTATCTTTATAAGTTTTCCAGAATGCCGAATCCGGAAGCGGAAATCTACGTAAGTTTAAGTAGATTCCAAGTAGGCTTCAACGAAATAGAAGTAAAACGCAAAAGACCTGAAATTTCGAGCTCCAGCATCACAGGGAGTTTCCAAGAATTGATCTCTGGAAAATATCTAATGAAAGTCTCCTATGAAGGAGAAGTAATCGATAATGTAGAATTCAGAGTGATCGAACCGGAAGGAAAGGAAGAAGAAAAAGAATCCGGCATAGACGATATAGACAAATACACTAAGGCAAAAAAAGTCCTGAATTAATACGTATCTCCCGCAAGAGGATCCCTAGGATATGGATCTCTTTGCATCCCGTCTTCCAGGATCTTATTGATCCTTTCTATATTTTTTAAAGCAAGATTGATCTCAGTCTGATTTCCTACTTTTAGGATCTCTTCATTCATTCTTTTAGATTCCCCATAGTTCTTTTCAAACTCATAGAGGATAGATAATCTTTGCATTGCTCTCGGCCCTGGAGAAGCATCTAACTTCGTGCGGATTATATCCATTTTTTCTTTGGATTCTTCCATCTCTAAACTTTTAAGCCTGTACTGAGCCATATCCTGATCGTTTGTTCTTTCTAGTAGTCCTTTTTTGATCTGGAGTAATTCTTTCTTACCTTGAGAATATTTTGTTTCTTCCAGCCTCAAATTTTCACGGAGCCTGTCATAAGCTTGAATGGACTTAATTAGTTCGTCTTTTTCTTTAGGAGGCTTTTTCTCGTATCTATATAATTTAGAGATCCCTAAATAAGCGAGCACTTCCATCCGGATCCTTTCTTGGGATTCAGGAAAGGAAAGTTCTGCGGAAGTCGCCTTTTCCTGATCACGTATCTCGATCCAGTCTTGGTAATACTTTTTACCGGCTTCCAGATTCCCCAATTTGCTCTCGAAGAAGTTCCCTAATTCAAAAGCGTAGATCCCCTTTTTCTTCGGATCCGGTTCAGATAAATAATATTTTTCGTAAAATTCCGCTGCCAAAACATATTGTTTGAGTTCCGTATGCAAAGAAGCTATGGAACGATAAACGGATGCGATCTCTGCTGGAGTTTTATTTTCTTTTAGAGCAAGAGCCAGATATTTTAAGTAGAAGTCCAAGGATTTGGCTTTTTTTCCGGACGCCTTTAACTCTTCTGCCAATGCTAAAACAACGGGGGAATATTCCGGATCCAGTTTGAATGCAAGTTCGAGTAAAGCCGCGTAGGCGAAAAAATCAGTATTTCTTTTATAATCGAATAAAACGAAGATACCCTGTCCACTCACAGAGGTCTTATTGACCACTTTTAGTCTTTCTTTGTTTTCGTTCTCGGATTCTTTTACGTATTTTGCAAGAGTAAAGATAGCATCCGAGTCTTCTCTTGATTTTCTCTTAAAGAAGGGATAATAGTTATTTTCGAAGGAATCTTTATAGGAATTATCCGCCCTTTTCAAAGCGTCTTCTGCAGTTTTTACATCCTGCTTTGCGAGAGTGATATCATTTGCACTCACCTTTCTGTTCGAAGGGGGACCAGACTCGAAGATCAACTCCTTCTCCCGAACGGAAGCCGCTTCCAGTAAATGAACTCTATCCTTAGCCTTCTCCAGATCTACATTCGATTTTTCTAATTCTTTTTTGGAACTGGAATGCTGCCTTGCCCTCTCCACCTCGTTCGTATCATATAATTCTCTAAGTCTTTCTTCCTTAGAGAAGGCCTCTTCCGTATGAGAAAAGTCCCTATATCTAAGAGCTGCAACCGCCTCTTCTAACGCCTTGAAGTTTTGTTTCTTTTTGGAATATTCTACTGCGAGCAACCAATGGAGTTCGTATAGAATAGGAGAATCCCTAAGTTGATTTGCCTGAGTGATCTTACCTAACATTTTTAAGATCAGAAGTCTTAAAGTGTTACGGTCCGTTTTTTCGGTGAATATACGACCTAGTCTTCTTTCTTCTTCCGTTCTTTTAGGATCCACGAACTGTGCATAGTACGGATCCAGAACTTGGCGGATGCTCGTGATCGGATCAGCGACAGATTCGGAAGAATTGAGTAAGTTTTCTTTTAATTGGCGCAGGTTAGCCGGTGGAATTACTTCGTGAGGAAGTTTATAAATGCCTGCTGGATCTAGTCTCTGATCCTGTTCGTCCGCTTGTGTTTGGACGCCAATTCCCAACCATAAAAGGAGTAAGAGAAAGGCGCCCCTTTGCAAGCGGGCAAGTTTCATTTCGCCCCAGCACCCAACTCCGCTAATTCTTCTGATCCTAGGATTTTTTCGATATCGATCAGAATGATGAATCTATCATCCTTCTTACCGACTCCCGTGATGTAACGGGAGGAAATTCCTTTGATAGAAGGAGGAGGAGGATTGATCGTTTCAGGAGGAAAAAGAGCTACGTTAGCTACCTTGTCTACTATGATGCCTACGGACTCGCCGCCAATTTTAACCACGATCGCACGATCGTATTCTTGTTCATGAGAATGAGGAATATTCAGCTTAACACCGAGGTCCACCATCTTCACAACCTTACCCCGGATATCCATGATACCTGCGAAATAGTTTTTTGACCTGGGAACTTTTACCAAGTTATGGATCTTAATGATCTCATCCACAAGCACGATGGGAAGAGCATATTCCTCTTCTCCTAAACTAAAAAGAATGTATTGGTGTTCGATCTCGGCGGACATTCCCCCTCCTTAGAAACGGGTGAATCCGTAATAATAAAAATACGATCCGGAGCCAAGAAAGAGTGCAACTTTCGAGAAAAGCGGATCGCGTTTCCTCAGTATCCAGTCCAATCCGCCAAAAAGCAAACCGAAAACCGCGAGTGAAAATCCGAGCAAATAAAAATCCATGTAAGCATACCAGATCCCGAGCGCAGAACCGAGACCTAAGGCATAGTCCTGGAAATCTCCCCAGAATCTTCTCTTTACCCTGGTCCATAAGGGCTCTTTTTTCTCTCTTTCAAAAAATCTTTTCCAAGATCTAGGGTTACGATCTATCCCGAAAATATGATCATACTTAGTGGAAACTTCCCAAGGTTTAGGGTTCCTTCTTTCGGGTCCGCCTAGAGGTTCAGGAGAAACTCCGTAGGCACCGCCCATAATTTGAAGAGCGTCCTTGTCAGGAAGAGAAGATAATAGATCTCTAAAAGGTGCAAATCTGGAATATAAAGGATAAGATCTTCCGGTAGTTAGGTCCGTCTCTTTTAGGATAGAACCGTCTCGAATCGTGGCGACATAGATGCGCCCGTTCTCCCCTGCAACTTCCAAGGTGAGGCGGATCTTTCGATCATGATAATGAAAATCCGCTTGGAGAATATCTCCATCGGGAGTTTTCGATTGGTAGGATTTCGTATATCCTTTCGCAGGAGGAAACTCAGGTTTCCACCAACGTCTTAAAAGAGAATAGTCCTGGAAGGAGGCCATACAGCAACAAGATCGGTCATTTTCTAATTTTGCTTTAGGCTTTGAAGTTGCTAATTCTGTGCTCGGGAGAGCTCCCGATCTAGGCAGGTGAGGCAAAAAGACCGGGTCCTCGATCGAATTCCCGGTCTTTCAAGACATCAGATTAAGATATCTTATTTGCCTTTCTTCTTATGACGATTCTGTCTTCTCTTTTTCTTCCTCTTATGAGTCGCGATCTTTCTTCGCTTTCTTTTTTTACCGGAAGGCATTCGGTTCTCCTGTTAGGTTCCTAACCTGCCAGGAAATTATTCGGTGTACTTTTGTAAACCTTTATTTTTACGGATCTCGGCTACCATATTTTTGATATCACCGATGCCTTCTTTAGAAGCGATGAAGAGAACATCTTCTTCTTCTACGACAACGATATCTTGAACTCCTAAAAGAGCAGTGAATTCTTTTTTAGTCTGAGTGACGTTGTTGCCGGATTTATAAAATAGAATTTCTTTCCCGATATGCCTATTGCCTTGGTTATCACCCGGAAGAACTCTTTCCAATGAAAGCCAAGATCCAACATCGTCCCAAGAGAAACTAGATTCTACCATTCTGATCTTGGAACTTTTTTCCATGATCGCAATATCCACCGGATCGGATGGAAGAAGTTTGAATGCTTCTCCTAAATCTCCCATCTTCTTGAAAGGAAATCTATCCTTTAAAGGTTTTAATATTTTAGGAGAATGTTCTGCAAACTCTTGGAGGATTAAACTTGTCTTCCAAAGAAAGATCCCAGGGTTCCAATAGAAATTCGGTTTTTTAATATACTTGATCGCTGTTTTTACATCCGGTTTTTCGAAGAACGATTTCACTTCGAATCCGTGTTTAGTCGGTTTTCCAGCAGCAATATATCCGTAACCAACTTCAGGACGATTCGGCTTGATCCCTAAAAGAACCAAATGTTCGTCCGTTTCTTTGAGAGCCTTTTGGATTGTTTTAGCAAATTCTTTTTCAGAATTCACCCATGCATCCGCAGATAAAACTACCTGAACTGGATCTCCGAATTTTTCCTGAAAGTACAAGGAAGCAAGTGCGATGATAGGTGCCGTATTTTTTCCTTCAGGCTCTATGATAAAATTATTCTCAGGGAAACTTCTTTCCTGGGCCAGGATCGCTTTTTTTAGAGTAGCGTTCGTCCCGATGAATACACGATCAGGACTCGTAATCGTATAAGCTCTGTTTAATGTTTCTTTCAGAAGAGTATTTTTAGAATATACTTTCTGTAATTGTTTCGGAGTAGAAACCCTGGATCTAGGCCAGAATCTTTCTCCTTTTCCTCCCGCCATGATCAGAACTACGGGTTTTTCTTGTGTCATCTATTCCACCTCTTTAGGTTTTGGGGCGGACTGTTTTTTCTTACTCAAAGTTTTCGGATCACCGAACACGGTATCGGAAGGAAGAAGTAATACTTCCACATTTTCTCCGATATTATCATAAAGCAGAAACTCTTTCATATCCGGATTCTTCTTTAAGAAATCCTTATATTGTTCCCATTTTTTCTTGGAAACCGCAAGTTTTGCTTCTTCTTGTATAGAATACAGTTCTGCCTTTTTTAAGGCTTCTATTCTTTCCAATTTTTTGGTTAGAATGAAGTTAGGATTACGGAAAATATTCGTTATCAGTATCGGATCAGGGATCTCCAATTTGATGATACGAACGGATTCGATCTTAAGCCATGGGATCTCTTGAGAAAGGTTCCTGACCAGATCTGTTCTCAGAAACGAGGAAATCGCTTCCTTGTTTAAGTTTATATTCTTATCGTCTTCTATCGAAGCTCTAAGTTTGGACTGAAAAATACCCGCTAAATATTTGGATCTTCCGGCTTCCGTTTTTCCGCCGGATAAAAAATACTTTTTGGATTCTTCTCCTTCTAAATGGAAGGATACGTCCAAGAGAGCCTTAATTTTTCCCTCGTCCGATTTTTCGGAGAATAATCCTGAAGAAAGATCATGTTGGATCTCCAACTGCAAAGCCAATGAGTTAAGAGATTCTTTCTCTGTGGATTTTTCCCAAAACTGGGCAGCTCCGATCTCGTATACGAAACCGGGACCTCGGACAAAGGATATTAGTTTAGATTCGCTTCCCCAGACGGCCAGGGCTTCTCCTTCTTTAATTACAAAAAGCGGATAAGATATTAGTAATATCCCCGCTATAATGAATAGAATGAAAAGGGCCCGGCCTACCTTTCGGAACATTAGGCGGAAGGAGCTTCTTTCGCTGCTTCTTCTGTATAAAGTTTGATTACTTTAGAAGGAATAATCGTAGAGATCGCGTGCTTGTAAACCAAACTCTGCTTATTCTCCTGCTCAAGGACTATCGTGAAATTATCAAAACTTACTACCTTTCCTTTCAAAGGAACTCCGTTTAAAAGATAGATGGTCAATTCCAGTTTTTCTTTTCTAGCCGTATTGAGTAGTTGGTCCTGTATATTATTTTTAGCAGACATAGATTTTTATCCGTTTATATTTTTTATCTTTTTGTACGCCTCTTTCGGATGGATCGGTTCCAATATCTTTTGTTTTCGGAACCAAGTGATCTGACGTTTGGCGTAATTCCTATGGGACTGGCTTAAATTCCCAAAGAATGTCTCAAGATTGGACGTTCCTTTAATATTTTCAAGCGCGAAATTATAACCTAAGGACTGAAGCCCGGGACAATCTTCTCCGTATTTGTCGGCGACTCTTTTGGCCTCTTCACCCATTCCAAATTCTATCATTTTCCGAGCCCTGGAATCGATCCGTTCGTACAATTCCTTTCGATCGAAGTCCAAAAAGTAGGCCCCAAGTATATTCAAATTTTTGGAAATTAGGGCCCCGGCTCCCTCTTCTACCTTAAGTTCTGACCAACGTGCGCCCATCCAATTCACTTCTAAGGCCCGCCCGTATCTGTAATTGTCATTTGGAAAGATCTTCTGAAGAGCCGCAGGATCCAACTTTTGTAATTCTTGGATCCTCTCTTCCATACTCAAGGATTCCACTTTTAGTTTCACTTCTTCCGTGATCTTTGGGACCGGGAACATTCCGTATAAGAATGCATTCAGATAAAATCCTGTGCCCGCGGTTAAAACCGGGACTTTCCCTCTGGCAAAAATTTGTTCTAACGCTTCTTCTGCGAGTTGTACGTATTTTCCTGCATGGATGGATTCGGAAGGAGGAAGAAGAGACACCATATGATGTGGGATCTTTTCACAATCTTGGGGGCTTGGGGCTGCTGTCCCTATGCTTAGTTCTTGGTAGATTTGTCTGGAGTCGAATGAGATAATTTCAAAACGGGACGGGTCCAGTTCGCTCACCAGAGCCGTTTTTCCGGCCCCAGTGGGAGCTGTGAGAATAAGTATGGAATTGGAAGTTGGGATTATTCCTCCTCCTCTTCCTCTTCTTCTTCGTCCTCAAGAGGTTCTTCAACGATACCTCCCTCTTCTTCTTCGAAACCTACTTCTGCATCATAATCTAAGTTTTCTTCCGGAAACTCTTCTTCTTCCACCCTGGCCACTCTGGACCTTGATTTAGAAGGAGGACGTTTGCTCTGGTCTGCACCACATTTAGGGCAGATCTTAACTTCTTTATTTAAGTCGTAAAACTTAGTACCACAAGTATGACAGGTAAACTTTTTACCCAGGGGATTTAGAGAGGAAGATTTTGAAGAGGAAGACTTTTTTGTCCCCGCAGCAGGCTTACTTGCGCTAGCCACTTCCTTCTTTTTCGCCGGAATTTTTTTCTTCGGCGCAGATTTTTTAACCGGAGCTTTGGACTTCGGTGCAGCTTTTTTCTTAGCCGTTTTCTTAGCTGTTGCCATCGGAATTGACCATGCTGGAAGCCACGTATTCTGATTCAAGCAGAAAATGGTTCCAGAAATCTAGTTTCCGTTAACTTATCCAACCAAAGAATGGATAAAGAATATGAGGGTCTATGGTCCATCTGAGCGTAAATGTTAATAAAATAGCCACTTTAAGAAATTCCAGAGGCGGAAATCATCCGGATCTACTGTATATTTCTAAATTGATCTTAGAAGCAGGCGCTCACGGAATTACAGTTCATCCCAGAGAAGATGAAAGGCATATCAAAAAGAAGGATGTGTTCGATCTAAAGGAATTCCTTTTACGTTATAATAAGGAGAAAGGACTAAAAATAGAATACAATATGGAAGGAGAACCTTCCTCTCGATTTTTAGATCTTGTTCTTTCCGCTAAACCGGACCAGGCAACGTTAGTCCCGGTTACCCCAGGAGAGATCACTTCGGATCATGGTTTCGATCTGAAAAAGGATTCTAAAGAACTCGCCAGTTATATTCGTAAGATCCAAGACGCAGGGATCCGGGTTTCTATCTTTATGGAAACTGATCTAGAAAATTTGAAACTGGTGAAAAATACGGGAGCGGATCGTGTAGAATTTTACACAGGTCCTTATGCGCATGCTTTCGATCAGTCTCCAGAAAAAGGAAAAAATGCATTCGAATCTTTTCAAAAAGCGGCAGAACTTTTAGTTTCCGAAAAGATCGGGATCAATGCAGGCCATGATCTGGATCATTTTAATCTTCCCCTATTCTCTCGCCTTCCAGGTCTACAGGAAGTCTCCATCGGCCATAGGCTCATGTCCTATGCACTTGAGATCGGGATCGAGAAGGCTGTGAAAGAATACCTAAAGGCATTAAATTAATTTCGCACAGAGTTCACGGAGAACACAGAGTTTTTTTAATAAATTCAAAGACAATTTCTGCGTTCCCTTCCAACCCTCAGTGATCTCTGTGTTCTCTGTGCGAACCAATCTATTTAGTCGGAGTGTCCGATAGTTCTTTGGCGAGTTCTTTAAAGCCGGAATAGTTGGAATCTTCGGATAGTAATAAGAAGGCCGCTTTTTTTAAATTCGCGGAAAGAAGAGAAGATTCCGCATTCGCCTTTGCTAATTCTTCCAAATTGGATTTAAAACTTAAGAGATGTTTTTTGGCGGAGACCTGGTCCTTGGAAGAAACCGCTTTTTTCAGTTCCTTCCAGGACTGAGTCGCCTTGTTCCCGGAAACAATATCTTTGGGAGTACGTCCGAATTCTCCAGAAAGATCCCAAACTTTTTTGTAAGGATGGTTCTTTTCCAGAAATTTATAATATTCGGAAGAAGGTTTAAACGAATTCGGTTTTGCTTTTGAGATCAAGTTTTGATCCAATCCACATTCAAAAAAGATACCCTTACTCAAAGATTCTTTGGTGATCGACTGGATCTCAATCAGCTTAGAGACCGCTTCCGAAGCTTCGGATGAATTTCCTTTTTTACAGGCGCTGATTGCGATTTGGTATAATTTTTCTTCCGAATCTTCCGATGCGGATTTTTCGACTTCTAATTTGAGAGAAGAAGAGAATGCCAACTCTTGGTACAATGGATCCTTCGGATCGGCGTTTTTTGCGCGAATAGCGTATTCCCAGGCTGCTCCATTTTCCCCTAAAGAATCGTATAAAACGGATAAGTTATAACAAGCGAGACCCCTATCTTTTCTCAAGGATCTGCAGGAAGATTTTAATAATTCCAAAGAAGATTTTCTTTCTTCTTCCGTTCCATAAAAATCAAGGATTGCCTGTTCTTGTATGAGTTCCGACCCGAATCTTCCCCCTCCTGGCACCGACACTGAAGTGCAGTAAAAAGTTCCCGAGAAACAGAAAAAACCAAGCAACCAAAGGGCGAAAGACTTCTTTACGAAACCCTGATCTGAGAATAGTTTTCGGGGGAATAGATTGACAATGCTTGTTCGAGGTGGAAAATGATCGAAAATCAACCTTGCAAAAAGAGGACCCGATTTGAAAAGCATGAGATCCCTCTCCTTATCCTTTCTCTCAGTTATTTTATGTACGAGCATCTTCTTCTGCCAACCTTCTTCCGGAAATTCCAAGACCACGGCAGATTTCACTCTCAAAGATTTTGATAGTGTAGTCAAGACTGTTGAGGGAAACTATATAGATAAAAATATAGATAAAAACCGCGCTTATAAAGATGCAGCGGTTTTCGCATTATTATCTCTCCCTCACGGGCTCTATCTCTATCCGGAAAGTTATTTTACAGATAGAGAAAAGTATGAAGAGGCTGATGATATTTTTCCGGGCAAATCCTTCAAACTTTCTCCGGATGATAAATTCGTTCTTTTCGATCCGGACTATAAGGAAGTGGAGAAGATCCGCGACCGCAAGCTGAAGGAAGAGTCCAATAAACCGAAACTTTCCAACGACGAAGTATTAAAACTCGTGGAAAGAGAAAGAGTTCGTAAAAAAGTCCTTACTGCGAAGTGGGAACAAACCAATTTTTCCAAAAAAGATTTCGATCGTGTTCTCGCATATATTGAAAAAAGCATCCAGAATTACACTACTCCTCCTCTAAAAGATCCGTTCGGAGAAGAAGATCCTAAAGAGAAAGAACCTTTTACCATTAAGGACGTGTATTTAGCCGCGGCGAACGGTTATCTTTCTTCCTTAGATCCTCATAGCCAAGTATTCCTAAAAGCAGCCTGGGAAGAATCCATGGCTAAGATCGAAGACGGAAGTTTCGAAGGGATCGGAGCGATCTTAAGTGGTGGTGGTAATAAAGAAGTCATCGTAGAAAATCCTTTAGAAGGAAGACCTGCTGTTAACGCAGGAGTCAGAGCAGGAGATATCATTCTTGCTGTAGACGGAAAGTCCACAAAAGGAATGCTCCTAGACAAGGTTGTGGAAAGGATCAAAGGAAAAAAAGGATCCAAAGTAGTTCTTACTATCCGTAGAAAAGGTGTGGCCGGGACCTTGAGTATAGAAGTGATCCGAGATACGATCGAGATCAGAAATATCACAAGCAAGCTCATGGACAACTATCCTCATATAGGATATATTAAATTGACCGGTTTCGTAAAATCAGATCCTTCGGTGGATAAAGAATTCGTACAACATTTTAAAGAATTAGAAAAACAATCCGCAGCGAAAGGAACGAAACTAAAAGCTTTAGTTTTAGATCTTAGAAATAATCCAGGAGGTTATTTGGATCTTGCGATCGATCTCGCTGATATGTTTGTGACCAACGGTCTAATCGTTTCCGTAAAAAGTCCGAATAGAAGTCCGGAAGATTCTAACGCTGGTAAAAAAGATCTTACTGATCTTCCTGTTGCAGTCCTGATCAACGCTAAATCAGCATCAGCTTCCGAGATTGTTGCTTCCGCATTAAAACATCATGGAAGAGGTCTGATCCTAGGAGAAAGATCTTTCGGAAAAGCAACCGTTCAAAAACTCCAAGAGTTACGTGGCAACGGAGCGTATTATATCAAATTGACCCAATCTAGATACTATGCGCCTTCCGGTAATACCATCCAAGTTGTAGGAGTAAAACCTGACGTGGATGTTTCGGCGGAAGAAGACGGCACTTTCCCTTTCCATTATAGAGAAGAGAATATGTGGAATCACCTTCCTGAACTTCCTTCTTCCGCAGAGGAGAAGAGCCATTTCGATACTAAAAAACTGGATACTTGGGTTAAGACAAACGGGAAAGCGGAGAAGTTCATCCAAGAACATAAGAATGATCCGATCAAACCGGACTTCCAGCTCATCCGTTCCATCGACTATGTGGAAGCTCTCTTAAGCACAAACGCAAAACGTAAGTAAAACTATAGGCGGCGAAGGCCGCCGTTAATATACGAATGCCTAGAATTAAAACCGATTTCTTAGTGATTGGAAGCGGTATTACCGGTCTTTTCCAAGCTTTAAAACTTTCTAAAGTAGGCGAAACGGTGATCGTGACTAAAAAGTCCGATTACGAGTCCAATACCAATTATGCTCAAGGAGGGATCGCCTCCGTTTTCGCCCAAGGGGATAAATTCGAAGACCATGTTACCGATACCTTGGAATCAGGGGCAGGACTCTGCGATCCTGAGGCAGTGCGAGTTTTGGTAGAAGAAGGCCCACCTTTAGTCAAAGAACTTCTCGAATACGGTGTTCCTTTCAATCTAAACCCTAAGGGAGAGTTTGACCTACACAGAGAAGGCGGGCACGGCACAAATCGGATCGTTCATGCACATGATAGAACCGGCCACGAGATAGAAAAAACACTCTTACAAGTGGTAAAACAAAATCCGAATATCAGAATATTAGAATATCATACAGTAGTAGATCTGATCACTCCCCACCATCTAAAAAGAAAAGGTCTGATCTGCTTCGGAGCATACGTTCTTTCCAATCATACCGGAGAAGTGATCCCTATCCTTGCTAAAAAAACAATCATAGCAAGCGGTGGATCCGGGCAGGTATATTCTCATACAACAAATCCTAAGATCGCGACCGGGGATGGGGTTGCCTGCGCTTATAGAGCGGGTGCAGAGATCCGGAACATGGAATTTTATCAATTCCATCCTACTTCTCTTTATCATGAAAAAGGAGATTCTTTCCTTATCTCAGAAGCGGTTCGAGGGAACGGAGCGGTATTACTTACCATGGACGGAGAGCCGTTCATGAAAAAATATCATCCGATGGGAGATCTTGCTACAAGAGATATCGTGGCAAGAGCGATCGACGCAGAGATGAAGAAGTCTGGTGATCCTCATGTTTGGCTGGATATTTCCCATAAACCTGCCTCGGAGATTAGAGAAGCTTTTCCTTCTATCCATGCAAAATGTTTGGAATTGGGTATCGATATTACTACGGATCCTATCCCGGTCGTTCCCGCGGCACATTTTATGTGTGGAGGGATCGCAACGGATCTTTGGGGAAAAACAAGGATAGAGAATTTATTCGCAGCGGGAGAAGCCTCCTGCACAGGAGTTCATGGAGGGAATCGCCTAGCATCCAATAGTCTTTTGGAATGTTTAGTATTCTCCAATCGGATCGCAGATGAGATCCGCAAAAACCCTCCTGACTTTTTACCTGAACACGAACTGATCCCTTCTTGGAATAAAGAAGGCCTGGTCAATACCGAAGAATGGGTTTTGATCTCCCACGATCTTTCAGAGATCAAGAATACGATGTCAAATTATGTGGGGATCGTTCGTTCTAATCTTCGTTTAGAAAGGGCAAAAAGAAGAATGGATCTGATCTATGCGGAAGTAAGAGACTATTACAACCGTACAATAGTCACAAATCCTCTATTAGAACTTCGTAATTTAGTTTTAGTTGCAGAATTGATTATCCGTTCCGCATTAGCAAGGCATGAAAGTAGAGGGCTTCATTACTCCACGGATTATCCGGAGAATAGATCCCCTTCTCGTCACGATACGATCCTAATCAACGATCTCGTGCACGGTGACCTGCAGGCTCCTTTATAATTATTAGATTCGCACAGAGTTCACGGAGGACACAGAGTTTTTAAAAGCAAACTTAAGGACAACAATGTTCGTCCCTCAGTGATCTCTGCGTGCTCCGTGCGAAACGAGTCTAAAAGTTTATCTCACACAACGAACGAAGTAGCGGCTTGTCTTACTGAATGCCTCGTCCTCTCCGAATCTGTCTCGGGAGAAAGATACTGCTCTTGCAGTTTTACCACCCGCATCCTGTTCATTCGCTGTTGAACTCCAATAGAAAGACTCTATTGTGTCAGGGAATTTTAAGATCATGAAGTTACGGCTATTAGAGCTTAAGTATTTCAACTCTAAGAAACTAGCTACTCTCCAATCCGAATGACCACCCGTGTTATCGTTTGCACAAGAATCATATGCTTCTGAACTTCCCGCTATCCCAATAGGAGAAGTCGTACTCAAAGTTTGAGGCAAACCTAATGTATTACAAGCATTCAGATCTACATTACAATACTGAAGTTCTGTAGCCCCGAAACTACTTGGGTTAGAAAGTGTTCCACTTGCCCCACGACAGCTATAGCTGGTTGCATCTCCGCTGAATACCTGGCCTTGGCTACAAGTCTTCCACATCAAACCGCTCGTGCTGTCTGTGACCGTTCCATCTCCCACATTCGTAAAACTCTGGAAGAAGATTGCTCCGGCGATCAGATCGCTATCGTCCTCTTCTTGAAAACCGTAAGGACTACGATCCAATTTCTCCTCACAACCCATCGACAAAAATCCGACTGCGAGTAAGGTGAATAATGATTTTATAATTAGTAATTTTCTCATCTCTTTCTTTCCTTAGAACGCGTGGCTGAAGTTTACGAATAATTGTTCGTCTTCTTTAGATTTTGCCCAGTCGATCATGATGATCGTTGCCTGGTTCCAAGCGATCCTGAGTCCGAGACCATGTGAATATTTGTAATCCTTAAGACCTGCTTTATGTTCATCGTCCCAAACTCGTCCGAAGTCCATAAAAGGAACTAAATTGAATGCGAAGTATTCGTCTCCGACCTTTAAGGATCCGAACTTCCATCTCACTTCAATATTACCCCAGCCCATCATTCTTCCTACGAAACGGTCCTGTTTGTAACCACGGATGGTACGAATTCCTCCGAGTCCTCCGATCAAACCTTCCGTTCCCCACATGTTTCTATATTCGAAGAATGGAACATCTCCTTCGGAAAGTCCCGCACCAAAACGGGAAGCAATCACGAGTTTTTCGAATACTTTAGGAAATGGACTCCAGAAAAATTTTCCCTGAGCAAAGTATTTTTGAAAATTGAAATCGGAGCCGAATGCTTTGCTGTTCTTTTCGAAGGTTCCTTCTAAAAACACCCCGCTGTTCGGATCAGGCTCGAAGTCTCGAGTGTCATACACAAGTGCAAGACGAACTGCGTTTACATATCCACCATTATAACCTAAAATTTTACCTGCTTCCGCATCTTCTGTCAGACGGGTTTTGGCGTTCGGCACATTCGCTCCGTAATCCATACCAAGAACAGGATCATAACCTGGCGCTTTTTTTCCGTCAAAGGTTCTGATTATATTTTCAGATGCTTTTATTCCTGCGACCAAACGAACAGTTCCACCGAAGAAGGATCTTTCTGTACTTAGGTTCACCATTGGAGTCTCTATGATATATCCGTTGTACATTTTATTCGTAACAACGAAACCAGGCTGGCTCGGAACACCGTAGTAGGTATTCCCACCAAAGGAGACAGGATCTTGAGGGCCTCCCGGTCTATAGTAACTATTATTCCGACTTTGATCCGCAAAAGTTGCGTTTGTATAATAATCTCCGCCCGGCTGGTTACGATCATAGTAACTCAAGGACTTTAAGGAACCTTCACCAATACCAAAGTAAAGAGTAGTAGGTGTGATCGTTAAGAACGCATCAGCACGTAAACGCCACTGAGTATTCGCAATAAACGGCATATCCAAGCTCAACTGATGATACTGAGCGTTCTTACTCGTATTAAAATACTGAGCGAAGAATCTTACTCTGTAAGGAGTATAATCGAATAGCGGGTCTGATTTCAGACCGTTATTGTATGCATATGCGCGGACACCAAAACCGACACCTTCAAGCGGATCAGAGTTGATTAGCGGTAATCCGGTTGGATACCAGCCTTCCCGTTTGATAGACAGGTCTTTTGCGCAAAGCTGTTTAGAAGAATCCATATGAAACGGTAAATTTTTGCGAGGAGCTGGCTTCTCACATCCCGGTTCAGGAATAAAATCTTGAGCTTCTAGATTGAAACTTACTGCTACAAAACAAATCGTTAGCACCAACGATTTAATTTCTTTAATCCTCATGTACACTCCGGATCTAAGATTTTGAGTTCGTTCGTTATCAGATCGAATAAAGCTTATGTCAATTGAAAATTTCGGATCGAGCCTCAGGGGACCCCATTCAACACGTAAAAGTTCCCTTTCATCACAAGGGTTTTTAAAATTTTAGCAAATTATACAATAGTAAACCACAGTTTAGCCCTAAATATAAGTGACATATAAGAGAAGGTCGCTTAACAAATGGGATATACTTTATGAATTTATAATATTTATAATACCAATCAGATTCGCACAGAGTTCACGGAGGACACAGAGTTTTTAAAAGCAAACTTAAGGACAACAATGTTCGTCCCTCAGTGATCTCTGCGTGCTCCGTGCGAAACGAGTCTAAAAGTTTATCTCACACAACGAACGAAGTAGCGGCTTGTCTTACTGAATGCCTCGTCCTCTCCGAATCTGTCTCGGGAGAAAGATACTGCTCTTGCAGTTTTACCACCCGCATCCTGTTCATTCGCTGTTGAACTCCAATAGAAAGACTCTATTGTGTCAGGGAATTTTAAGATCATGAAGTTACGGCTATTAGAGCTTAAGTATTTCAACTCTAAGAAACTAGCTACTCTCCAATCCGAATGACCACCCGTGTTATCGTTTGCACAAGAATCATATGCTTCTGAACTTCCCGCTATCCCAATAGGAGAAGTCGTACTCAAAGTTTGAGGCAAACCTAATGTATTACAAGCATTCAGATCTACATTACAATACTGAAGTTCTGTAGCCCCGAAACTACTTGGGTTAGAAAGTGTTCCACTTGCCCCACGACAGCTATAGCTGGTTGCATCTCCGCTGAATACCTGGCCTTGGCTACAAGTCTTCCACATCAAACCGCTCGTGCTGTCTGTGACCGTTCCATCTCCCACATTCGTAAAACTCTGGAAGAAGATTGCTCCGGCGATCAGATCGCTATCGTCCTCTTCTTGAAAACCGTAAGGACTACGATCCAATTTCTCCTCACAACCCATCGACAAAAATCCGACTGCGAGTAAGGTGAATAATGATTTTATAATTAGTAATTTTCTCATCTCTTTCTTTCCTTAGAACGCGTGGTTGAAGTTCACAAATAATTGTTTATCTTCTTTTGAAACCGCATAGTCGAACATAATGATCGTGGTTTGGTTCCAAGCGATCCTAAGTCCGAGACCTCTAGAATATTTATAATCTTTGGTCCCAACCTTATGTTCATCATCCCAGATCCTTCCGAAGTCTAGGAATGGAACTAAGTTAAATGCGAAATGTTGTCCTGCTACAGAGAGAGATCCGAATTTCCAACGTAACTCTATGTTACCCCAACCCATTGCTCGTCCCACAAATCGGTCTTGTTTATAACCTCTTAATGTGGTTCTACCTCCGAGTCCTGAGATCACACCTTCCGTTCCCCACATATTGCGGTATTCGAAGAATGGAGCATCTCCTTCCGTAATGGAAAAACCGCCTCGTCCTGCGATTACGAGTTTATCAAAAACTTTAGGAAATGGACTCCAGAAAAATTTTCCTTGAGCGAAATATTTGGAATAATCGAAGTTGGAACCGACTGCTTTGGAAGATCTTTCATACGTAGCTTCCAAGAAAACACCTTGGTTTGGATCCGGCTCCAAGTCTCTTGTATCGTAAACGACTCCAAGACGTACAGTATTTACGATACCACCATGGTACCCTAAAATTTTTCCTGCATTATTATCTTCAGTGACTTTAGTAGTACCGTTAAATGCCTTTCCACTGGAATTAATTCCTAGTCCATCCAAAAGAGGATCTGTTCCGTTCGCCAAAGTTCCGTCAAAAGTTTTAACGATGTTTTGGGACATTCTCATCCCTGCGACCAAACGAACGGTTCCACCTACGTAGGATCTTTCCCCGCTCAACATTGCGGTAGGAGAGATCAAATTGTATCGATTGTATTGGGTATCTGTTACTCTGAAACCGTTTTGAGCAGGAAATCCATTATAGACCGCTCCGTTAATATCAACCGGATCTCCAGGACCACCAGGTCTAGTGTAAGCCAAGTTTCTTTGCTGATCAGCGAAAGTTGCATTCGTGTGAACAGTTCCACCATCCTGGTTTCTATCCTGATAGCTCAATGTTTGAAGAGAAGCCTCTCCCAAACCAAAGAATAAAGTGTTCGGGTTTGCATCATATACACCCTCTCCTCTCAATCTCCACTGAGTTCCAAAAACGTAAGGAGCATCGAATGCGATATCCTGATACTGACGTTGTTTGGTCGTATTAAAGTACTGAGCGTAGATCCTGAATTTGTAAGGAGTATATTCGAAAAATGGATCTTCTTTCTTTCCATTATTATATGCGAATACACGAACTCCGTAACCTACACCTGTATTCGGATCCGAGTTCAAAAGAGGAAGTCCCGTAGGAAACCAACCTTCCTTCTTCTTTTCCAGATCTTTTAAACAGAGCTGTCTTTTCGGGCTGATATAAAACGGTAAGTCCGTTCTTTCAGGAGGTTTTTTACAACCTTCCAAAACTCCGTCATCTGCGGAAATACTTTGAGTCGAAGCAAAGGCCAATATAGCGATCAAGCCCAAGCGAATGAGGAAATGCTTCATGCAAAAACCTAATAATTTTTATAGAATTCGCAAGATATAATAGCATTGGAGCCATTGTCAAATTTATTCCTGGAACCTTTTCTTTCGAATATGGGTCAGCGCGATGAGATCGAACTCGATTCTAAAATTATTCTATCAATTGTTCGAAATAAGAAATTAAACTTTTAACGAGACTGAAATCTTTCACTCATATTGAACGAGCGTATATGGAAATTTTTTATTAGCCTAAACGTATTAGGATTTGATCTTGGGCGACGATATCACCCGCATTCGAGATCACTTCCTTTACTTCCGCATCTAGGCCCGCCTTTAAGGCATGCTCCATCTTCATAGCTTCGACTACAGCAAGAGTTTGTCCTTTACGAACCGTGTCTCCCGGTTTCACTTCCATTTTAATGATCTTTCCAGGCATAGGACTCTTGATATCTAATCCCACAGAACTCGAATCGGAACTTTCTTTTCCTTTAATAGAAAATTGAAATGTTTTACCTTTCGTATGAATGAAAAGTTTTCCACTTCTCAAAAGTGCGATGGAACCATCAGGCAAACTATAAGATCCGTCTTTTTCAGGATTCCAGGAGTAATGGGCGAGAAGTGATTCCCAATTTTTTTCGGGTCCTAATAATCTAGAAGAAAATTCTCCCAAATCCAAAACGTATTCTCTTTCTTTCCAGCGGAGACGAAACAAACGGTTCAAGACAATTCTCCCCAGATCCCTTGCGGACCTACTACATCCCATATGGAGGAAGCCTTAACTGTCCGATTTGCAAGAAAAGAAGCTGTTTTCATAAGTGCTTCCTTTTCTTCTCCGGATTCTTCCCATTCTATTTTATGTTTTTCTAAAAAATGAGTATTTGTATTTCCGTTTATAAACTCGGAGTGCTCCAAGATCGCTTTCAAATAATTTAAATTAGTTGTGGGCCCGAATATAATAGTCTCTTCCAAACCGGAGATTAGATTTTTACGAGCCTCGTCCCTATTCTTTCCGATCCCGATGAGTTTCGCAAGCATAGGATCATAATACAAGGAAACTTCGGACCCTGTGACAACTCCTGAATCCACTCGGATATTTTGGATCTCAGGAAACTTCGCTAATTCTATTTTTCCGATAGAAGGTAAAAATTCATTCTCCGGATCTTCCGCATACAAGCGGACTTCGATCGCATGTCCACTCTGGGACGGAGATTTTCCGCCGGTTAGTTTTTCTAAAGAAACGCCTTCCGCAATTCGGATCTGCCATTCTACAAGGTCGAATCCGGTAACAGATTCAGTTACAGGATGTTCCACTTGGAGTCTTGTGTTCATTTCCAAGAAATAGAATGCGCCGTCTTCTCCCAAAATGAATTCTACAGTGCCGGCTCCTATATATCCTATAGAAGAGGCGGCCTTGACTGCAACATCACAGATCTTCTTCTTTATTTCAGGAGAAAGATTTGGAGCTGGAGATTCCTCTACTACTTTTTGGTGTCTTCTTTGGATGGAACATTCTCTTTCGAATAGATGGATCACATTTCCGGATGTATCCCCGAATACCTGGACCTCGATATGTCTAGGATTTATAATATACTTCTCTAAGAATACTCTTGAATCCCCGAATGCATTCCCTGCTTCTCTTTGCGCGGATTCTAACGATGGAAGGAACTCCTCTTTGGAGAATACCCTCTTCATTCCCTTTCCACCGCCGCCTGCACTGGCCTTGATCATTACTGGGAATCCGATCTTCTCGGCTTCCTTTAAAAGAACATTAGGCTCTTGGGAATCCCCTTCATAACCGGGAACTACAGGAACTCCTGCTTTCTCCATCGCAGCCCTGGAACGGATCTTATCTCCCATTAAATCCACAGTTTCAGGCTTAGGGCCTAAGAATGAAATTCCTGCCTTAGAAAGTTCTCTTGCAAACTCGGCCTTTTCGGACAAAAATCCATAACCTGGATGGACAGCATCCGCACCCGTTTCGGAAATAGCTTTCAGTATATTAGGAATTACTAAATAAGATCTGGAAGGTTCAGGCGGGCCCAGATAATAGGAGAAGTCCGCCTCTTTTACGAAAGGAGAATCCTTATCCGCATCCGAATACACCGCTACGGTTTGTATTCCGAGTTTACGGCAGGTTTTTTGGATACGAAGGGAGATCTCTCCCCTATTTGCGATGAGTATTTTTTTGATCACTTGGATTTTGCCGCAACCGGTTCTCGAACGGTTCCGATCTCTGAATCAAGAGAAATTTTCTCTTTGCTCATGGTCTCGTATAAGAAATCCCTAAAACTTTCCCAAGAATCAAAAGTCCACGGTTCATATCTTCCTATGAATTTATATCCCACTTTCGTAAACATCGGTTCCGTTTGGTATCGAGTGATCCCCGATTTTAATGCCACAACAACCGGGATCTTATTCTCATACGCAAGTTTGATCATTCCTTTTTGCATAGGCTGAATGATCTCTGAATAAGAATTATGACCTTCTGGATATACGATATAAGAAGTTGTAGAAAGGCCTTTTAATAAATTACGAACTGATACAGCTATCGTTGCAGCTTTAGAAGTTTCGAATACTTGTGAACCCATCGCCTTCATCCACCAGTAAGCGATTAAGGTTTTTTTAATTACCTGATTTGCAAGATAAGGTTTATTTATGATCAAACAATCATAAGGGAAATCGATCTCATTCACATGATTCAAGAAGATCATATGGCCTTTTTCAGGGATTTGGATCTCGTTTTTTAGGATCAATTCAGTTTTAGTCATCTTAATGACTGCAGCTCCCCAGGTCTTGGAACCTCTTAGGAATGCTGCGTATTGTTTTTCTCTTTTACCGATGATCGCGTAAAAGATCCCGGCAACCATAGAAGGAAAAGCTACAGTTAAGACCAATCTCAATGTTACAACATAGGTGCGTAAAACCAGCTTACGATATTGTGGGGAAAACCTGCCCAATCGGCTTTCCATAAACTTGAGTGGATTCATGCGAACAATGCTTTAGCAGTCCGTCGAACAAGGAAAGCAAATTCTTGGAAGGACTTTAAACGGAATATTAAGTTTTAGGAACGGTTATCACGCGGAGACGCTGAGCCACAGAGGGAAGTTTTCGTGAATGCGTTTCTTATATGAAACTCTCCGCGCCTTTGCGACTCTGCGTGAAAAAACTCAGCTCCTCTTACAACTCTGCGGCTTCTATAACTTACGACGTTCGCTTTAGGGTAAAAAGAAGAAGGCATAAAAAAACGCCGGATCCTTTTGGAAAACCGGCGCTCTTTTGAAAAAGGAATTCTTATTTGTTCGGTTGAGTAGCCGCTTGTTGTTTTCCTTTTTTGCTTCCAGGAGGAACCTTATCTCCCAAAAGTTTTTTGCGAGTGTCTGAGTCCCAACGAAGATACAATTTATTGTCGATCTCGTCGTCGTAAACTCTTCCTAAAATATCAACTGCGTCTCTACGATACTCGTCCGGAATTCTTTTATCGAATACCGGGCTCATCTTAGCATCTGCACGAACAAGCGGGTTAGAAGAGAAGTCGTAAGTAACTCCTTCTACAGAAACAACTTCTCCCGGAGTGATCTCTC
Source organism: Leptospira sarikeiensis (assembly GCF_004769615.1). Lineage (GTDB taxonomy): Bacteria > Spirochaetota > Leptospiria > Leptospirales > Leptospiraceae > Leptospira_B > Leptospira_B sarikeiensis. The sequence goes on from NZ_RQGF01000009.1 coordinate 143,196, forward strand.
CGATCTCGTTCCTGGTTTCTTCCGACTTAGCATCCGATCTTTGCAGATAATAATTATCATAAGGATACTTGAGTTTGAAGATGTTCATCGCATTGGATCTTGCATCCTTACAGAGACTGATCGCTCCCAAATACATTTCGATACGATGTTTTCTATGCTCAGGTTGGAGTTTTTGGTGTTTCTCCAAATGTTTTTCGATCTTAAGAGCGTTGTTTCTCGCTTCCTTAGCTTCTCCTAGGAATTGATACCCGAGCTCCATATTCTTTTCGATCGTGTATTTATTCACCACGTAATGGAATTCTCTTGGGTTGTACATTCTGCGAGTGAAAGGAGCTTCGCGGTTTTCTTTGATATCCGCGCGAATATAACTTGTTTTTCCGTATTCAACGGAGATATCCACAAGGGCTCTATCCGTAGGATTGTTCGGATTTTTCTTTTCGATCGCTGTTTTTAAGATTTCTTCCGTACGTTCTACGTATGCTTGAGAAGTTTCTTCCAGTAGGAGTTCCATCCCGAGTTGGGTTTCTAAAAATCTGCGGTAGGAATTTACGTAGTTTCCTTCGAAAAAGTATAATAAACCTTCTTGGTACAATCTTTTTAATTCTTTGTACTTCGCGAGCCTGTCCCCATCCGCTTGGGTCTGACCGTTTGCAGCGGCTTTGACTTCTCCCGGATAATTTTTGACGATCGGTTCGATCGCTCTTAAATATGTTAACAGCTCAATCCGCTTCTTATACGATTTCATAGAAACGGCTTCACCGTGTATTACAACTGGGGCGACTAACATCGCGATCATGAAAACGAGAAGTTTTTTCATTGGCGGACCTTTTCCTTAGCTTCTCCCTGCGGAGATCGGGTTCAACCCGAAAATCGTGCTTTTCTTCTTAGTCTATCGGTTAGAATACGGTGAGAATTGACGCTTCCGGCACGATTTTTCCGGAAATTCTTCATATGACAGCAACCGCATTAGCCCAAGGTAAAAAAATCTCGTTTCGGAACAAGGAAGACACCGTCTGCCCTATCTGTAGCGAAGTCCACCAGAGGGAAAGTATGTTCCAAGGAGGAGGAAGGCTAATCGCCGGCAAGCTGACCCAGGAATTACGTCGCTTATACGAAAAGAACAAAAAATTCGGGCGAGTTTCCCCAAATGATTACGTTCTAAACGTTTGCCCTCGCTGTCTTTATACCGCTTTTCCAAAGGATTGGTCTACCTTAGACGCGGATGAACTTATCAAATTAAGAGAATCTGCGGAAGTCAGACGTAAAAACATAGAATCCATCATGGGACCTATGGATTTCTACCAAGAAAGAAATCTGATCTTGGGAGCTGCATCCTATCTTCTCGCAATAGAATGTTATCAGTCCAGAAAAGTGACCGTTGCCCCTACTCCTAAAAAGGCAGTTTGTGCAGTTCGAGGAGCTTGGTATTACGATGATGTAAATACAGAGTTTCCTGGAATGGGCTACGATAAAATCCGCGACCTTCTCTACCAAAAGGCTGCGGGCTGGTATACCGACACAATGGAAATCATGCAATCAGGTTCCGAACCTGTGGACGCAGCTTCTTATCTGCTCGGTCCGGATACGGATAAGAACTGGGGATTTGATGGAGTCATTTATCTTTCCGCTTATCTCACTATGAAGTTCAAGGAAGAATTAGCTCCGGATCCTGCAGCAAAATTGAATCTTCTCATCCGCGCAAAAAGAACTCTTTCCAGATTATACGGTTCCGGTAAGGCATCCAAATCCAAACCATCCGTCATTATCGATATGGCAAAAGAACTCTATGATGAGTACAATAAGATCATAGAAGAAATGGGCGGAGAAAAATAAGAGAATTGTTTCTCCTTTCTCCCTTCCGAAATTTCACATTCCTTCTTTCTCTCGGAAGAGTTCTCCTATGACCGAAGATCCCAGAAACTATGCACTTCTGATCGAATTTGATGGGGGAAGTTTTTTCGGATACCAAAGCCAGAAACAATCTCCTACAGTTCAGGAAGAGATCGAAAAGGCTTTGGAAGTTCTTTTAAAAAAGGCAACTCGGATCTGGGGAGCAGGAAGAACGGACACCGGAGTCCATGCGAGAGGAATGATCGTAAATTTTAAGACGGATTCGCCCATCCAAAATTTGTCGAAGTTCCTACTCGGGATGAACGCGCTCACAGACCGGGGTCTGGCAATTCATGAGATCACAGAAGTTCCTTTGAATTTTAATTCTCAATTTTCCTGCACAGCCAGAGAATATGAATATCTTCTGGTAAACGCTAGATTTCCCCGTCCGGTTTGGAAAAACAGGGCATTCTGGTATCAACATCGGATTGACGTTTCCCGCTTAAGGGAAGAACTGGAACTACTAAAGGGAGAACATGACTTTCGGAGCCTGGCAAAAGCCACTTCGATGCGGAACCGTAGGAGCACTACCCGGGTCATTTATGATGCTACCCTTTTGGAAAGTGAGGAAGAGCCCGGACTTCTTCGCTTACGGATCAAAGCCAACGGCTTCCTGCATAATATGGTTCGGATCCTAACCGGAACACTTTTTGAAATAGCGATCGAGAAGCGCAAAGAGACGAATATATTGAAAATACTTTCTTCCAAAGATAGAACAATTGCAGGGATCACACTTCCTCCTTATGGATTGTATTTTCTGAAAGCATACTACGATTCTTTTCCACAGATAGAGCGTATGTATCAGGACAGGAAAGAATTCGGGGGAGTTCCAAGATGAAAAAGATCCTCCCTATCTTTTGCCTATTTTTTCCATTGAGCCAAGCCTTCTCCTTTCCGGACCAAGTGGATCAGAAAGCCGTTAAATACATGGGCGGCAAACCGGTCACGACTCCGATGGATTTTAATAAGATCGGAAATAGTTTTCGGAACGGAGAACTCATACTTGCACAAGCAGGAGGAAACCTTCCTTCTTCCGGACTTACACGTAGCGATAAAAAAGATTCTACCGATGACGAAGAATTAGAAGAAGAACTTCCTACATTCTATGATAATAGAAAACCGGAGATCGGAGCTTGGGTTGGAGCCTCCAATCCATTCCCAGGATCGGAAGCTCAGAAATATTTGGACACCACCTTAGGTGGAGGTTTATTCTATAGAATTCCTTGGCCTTGGATCTTTTATCTGGAAACAGGGGCTTCTTATGCAAACTATCTTTCCAGATCGGAAAGGGCTTTGACCACGATCCCAGTCTATGCTGCTATCTGTTATAAACTACCTTTAGAACTTCCGATTACCTTCATGGTAAAAGCGGGTGCGGGAGAAACGTACGTAGTCGCAAGACCTGCAAACACTTCCAGATGGAACGATACCTTGTATGCAGGATTCGAGGCCAGCTTTGTGGCGGGAAAAAAGATACGAATCGGGATCCGATTGGACTATAATAAAATTTATGAGTCTGATTTAAATTCCCCTGCGGAAACAAAATATCCTTACGTAGGTCCAACCGTGGATAACCGTTTAAATAATCCTTATTACTATAATAAAGTGGACACTGAATTTTTTCATTTCGGTTTGATGGTGAGCGTATTCCTATGATCTTAAAAACGAATCGAATTCTATTTATCAGCATTTTTACGTTCGTATTCGGTTCGGATTGTAAAGTAGGTCATTGGGAAGGAAACGCCACCGACAATCCGGTCATCAGTACTTTATTCAATAACAGAATGTTATTATTGATGAAGGGAACTTACGCTACGGATAACCCTCTTGAATTTTCAGAATATAATAATGGGACTGGGGACGCTTATAAAGATATGGCGGGGGATCCTGGATTCAACCTAAGCGCCCTACCCAAGATGCAAAATCTTCCTATCTATATCGATATAGGTGAGATCCGTATTTCTTCCAAATATCAGGATGGATTGAATAATCTTTCCCAGATCAGGACACCTGCAGCTGCCAAGGCCTTTTGGGACAACGTAGCACCAAACAGAGAAGTATATTGTACTCAACCTTATACTTTAAATTCGAATACTTGTAGGCAGCTCAATGGTGAGTTCAAGATGGTCCAGTTCTTGAACGGAGAAGGTGCTGAATTTCCTTCCAATGATCCGACCTCGGGAACAAACACAGGCCAACCGAGCCAATACTACTATACCGGAACTTATATCCGTTCTTTGGTTACAGGCTGGGGAAATTCTCCCGGCGTAGATCTGACTAAGGTCACTTTTTTCGATAACTATGGAGTATACGGTTTTAATATAGTTCCAAGGCTTGCATACGCTGCAGGGACCACCGATAAATCAGGCTATCCGTTAGTGTTCCCTCTTCTGTATTCGATCCAACCGGGTGAAGACGATATGAACTTTTACCCAGGTTATGAACCTTATATTTTCGAAGTAAGAATGAACCTTAAGGAAAATCTAATGGTTCATTCCATCAAGGCTGCTGACGGAAGTACGGCTGCCACGTTAATTTCAATCAGCGACTGGAAAGTGAATCATGAAGGACAGTCGGATATGGGCGGTGGTATTTTATCCAGGTCCAGAACGATTTATCCGAGCGATGCGTCTTCTCTTGCGATCACCGGCGGCGCCGGAAATTTAACTCATTACTTTGCGGTTTTCAGAGTGAATGAAACGAATATCTTAACGAAATTACCTTTAGCTGCTACTCCGGCGAGAAATGGAACTGTTAAAATTAAATATATCAATCCAGGAACACATAAGCTCTATTGCCTTGCTGATACTGGTAACCTGGACGGCTTTCCGGATACGATCGTCGGAACTCCTATAACATTCTCCGTTCCAGATAACGGGAACATGAATACGATAAACTTATCCTACTCTTGCCCTTGAGTTTTAAGTTCGCACTGAGCACACGGAGAGCACAGAGCAATTTCACGCAAAGCTGCGGAGTTGAATTAGCAGATATTAAATCGGTTCCCGAGTGAAATGAGCAAAGCGAATTTTGTATAGAGGGTACCTAATAGAAAACACATCTATATTACGGCCCTAACTTCGTGACGCTTCCGCGCGATACACGCTTCGTGCACTCAGGGACCGACATATACGTTTAGCCCCTCAGTGGCCTCTGTGCGAAATAATTAAGTTTAACCTAGTATTTCTTCCTGTCTGCCCATGAGTCTGACGGAAAGTCTTGGACCTATTTCCTGAACGATCCTGGAGGCTACGTAATTTCCCCATTTCGCGGATCTTTCCGGATTGAATCCATGAGTCAGTCCATATAGAACTCCGGCAGCAAATGAATCCCCGGCTCCGGTCGTATCCAATAGTTTTTGGACTGCAAACCCGCTTACATGAGAAATAGTCCCGTTTTCGGAAACATAGGCTCCATTAGAACCGTCTGTCATCATTACGTTCGGACAAAGTTTAGAGACGAACTTTAAGGCCTCTTCTTTGGACTCACTTGCGGCAAGTGCCTTGGCTTCTTCTGCATTACAAAAAACTAAATCACAATAATCCTTGGTGAGCCTGAGAAAATCTTCCCTGGAACGATTCACACAAAAAGGATCGCTGAAAGTAAAGGCGACCTTTACCCCAGCTTTTTTGGATTCTTCCATTGCAAGCACACATGCTTCCTTGGTAGAAGGGCCGTCCCAGAGATATCCTTCTACATAGCTGTAGGAAGATTTTTTCAATTTATCCAGGTCCAAATCGTTCTTTGTTAGAGTAGTGGAAATTCCCAAATGTGTCAGCATTGTCCTTTCCGCATCCGGAGTGGTCAAGATCACACAGGTCCCTGTATGTCCTTCTTTGGAAGGGGGAACTTCGAATAAGATCCCTGCCTTTTCCATGTCCTGTTTGTAAAATTCTCCGTAAGTGTCTTCGCTTACTTTTCCGGTATAAGTTCCAGTCCCTCCGGAATTTGCGAGAGCGATCATAGTGTTTGCCGCACTTCCTCCGGATCTTAATTCTTTTTTATGTCCGTCCAGGGTCACAAGAACTCCACCCTGAACTTCAGAATCCACTAGGGTCATGATCCCTTTGGTCCAACCCATTTTTTGTAACAAAGAATCCTCGACAGGGACTAAAATATCCACGAGTGCGTTCCCTATCCCGAATACGTCGTAATGTTTCATTTTTTCTCCGATCTTATATATTATAAAAACTAGATATTATTTTCTGATCCATTCGATCAGTTCCCATCCGTTCCAAGATGCCTCATAGACGAGTTCACCGCCGACCTGGGAGGACAATAATTCCAAAAATTCCTGTTTTCTCTCGGTAATCACACCGCTGAAAAGATAATGATCCGTATGTAAGGCTGCGATCTTTTCCATATTCGCCTTTAAGACTGCAAAAGTGATATTCGCAACGCATAGATCGAAAGTCTCGGAAGAAACTATAGGATGATCGAATCCTCCTTCTTCCACCGCTAAAAGTTCAGAGGAGATCCCATTCTCATCTCGATTAAACGTTGAAGAACGTACCGCATTAGGATCTATATCCACTGCGATGATCTTTGCAGCATCCAATTTGGCCGCTGCCACGGATAATATCCCGGATCCGGCCCCTATGTCCGCGATCTTCTTATTCTTTAAATCGATAGAACCGAGCCTGGATAGAACAAGCCTAGTCGTCTCATGATGCCCTGTCCCAAATGCAAGTCCAGGGTTGATATATACAGGAACAGAACCATTCCCGTCGGAGGGACTTTTTTTCTCCCAATCTTCTTTTTCCCAGGTAGGAACTACCCAAAATACTCCTATGGAAAAAGGTTTATAAAATTCTTTATAAGCTTCTTCGTATTCTTTGGTTTCGATCCATCTGGATTCAGCAAATGAATTTTCCGCAGCGACCGTTTGCAAATACACCCAGATTTTTGCTTCTGACTGAATATCATCTTCTGCCAAATAAACTCTGATAGGAGTATTGTCGGAAATGATCTCTTCTCCAGGCTTTCTGGGTTCTTCTCTATCGAATAATATTTCGTAATATCCAGCAACCTGCCATTCGTCTAGGTATGCCGAGAATTCCTCCGCGAAATCTTTCGGGATGGAAACTTTGATCTCTTTGTATTTCAACGGATTATCTCTGGTTCACTTGGTTTTAATACTTCCGGAGAAGATTTAGTTTCCTTCTCTATTTTGAAAAGTTCACCTTCGCTCATATAGATCCTTCTATCTCTTACGATCCAAACCCAGATCCCAACGAATAATGCAGTCGCAGCCCAGTAACCGAATCTTCCGATAGGTATCACGAAAAAATCGAAAAGCCCGTGTTGGATCACAGCAAGCAAAAATGCAAAAAATATGTACCAATACTTGTCTGGAAATTTTTTCTTATTACTTTTTATCAAGAACATTGAGAAGCAAAGGTTAATGAGCAAATGTGCATTAGAAGATTTTAAAGTTCTCAATATAAACGTTTTATACACATTATCGAAACCTTGGCCGCCTTCGTTCGCAAGAAAAATATAATGATAATTTTCTATTCCGGCGAAGCCCAAGGACACAAATCCTCCGACCAGAAAAGTTTCAGGAAGGAACACTTTCAATTTCCAATCGTAAGATAAGACTAATGCGAGCATTAAGATCAGAAGTGATTTAAATAACTCTTCTAACATTCCCGCTTTCACAAATGCCATAAATGCGATTTCTGAAAGAATATGTTTGGAAACCTTCGTTTTGATATCTGCTTCCGGCCAAAATAGAGCATTTGTCTTTAAAACGAGTTCAGTGGAAAGCCATCCAAGCAGTAATGCAAAAAGTATAATGAATATGATCCGATTATCCCTGCCTGAATTTGGCTGGGTATATACTAGGAAAAATCCCCATGGAAGAATACTGATTACAGCAAAAACAAGGATGAATACCTCCATTATAATTCCTCCATATAACGGCCGTCGAACATATTCACCAATTCCTGTTGCATCGTAGTGGGCATCGCCTTTGCATCCAAAGGCCCGTTCCAGAAAAGTTCCGTAACTCTAATATAACCTTTCGTACCCGGAGGAGGCATGAGAGGAGTTAAATTTTCTATCAATTCTAAAGTGCGTCGATCTTGTTCCGGATAAGAAGAACCTTCCACGAGTTCTACATCCACAACTTCCCCATCCGGAGTAATTGTGTAAGCGACTACACAGGAATAATTCTGAGGAGCACTTCTCCAATAATCCATGAAAGACTCATAAGTCCTCATTTTCGCGGAGATATAATTCGAATAGGTAGCAGGTAATTTTTTACCTTTGATCCGCTTTACCTCTCCCTTTACTCTTCCCTCGTCCGCAGGTTTTTCATCCGGGACCTTTTCTCCCTCGTTACTATTTGGGGTGTCCGTTCCTGTAATCACTCCCCCGTTTAATCCTTTTACTTCGTCCGGAAGATTCGGATCTATAAAATAGAATTCTGCATGATTTTCCGGCTGAAAATGTTCCGTAGGCCTAGACTTATTTTCGGATTTTTGGAAAATGATAGTGGTCGGCATAAAAAGAACGAGTGCGATGATCACTAAATGCGCGAGAACACTAAGAGCAACGTTATTCTCAAATCCAGGAATTAGACCGAATAAAGGAGTTTTATTATAGAAGGATCTTCTAAGCAGCCATCCTGAGAATAAATTCACTAAACTTAATATTCCAAAGATCGTGATCCAGATCCAAATAGAAGACGCGACGTCAAAAAACTTTTTGTCGGAGATCCCAGGTTTCAATCCCAGACTCGCCAAAAAGCGGATCCCCATTGCAGGTTCTATCCAGGAAAAGAAAAATGATGCGAATAATAAAAGACCGAGTAAATACACGAATAGGATCGGAAATCCCTTCCATACATGTTTCGTGTAAATATGGCCCCAGCCAGGAAGAATGATGTCCCTGATCTTCGCATTCCTGCGTTTTCTTTCTGCGGCCTTCGTATTTTCATTCTCTAATGCAAAAGAATCCTTACTTTGTTTGATAAACCATGCCCAAGGTTTCCGAAATAAGAAGAATGGTTTTTTACCCGAGAAAAATTCCACGAGCCCGATCGTAGTAACGAAAAAGATCCAGATACTTTCTGAAAAAGTGGAGAAGGTGGACAACTTTGCACTGAAATCATCCGAGTAAGTCAGATAATTCGTAAATACCACAATACATAAAACGATCAGAAATACTAAGACCGGATTTAGGATCAGCGGTTGTGGCTCGGAAGGTTTTAATCTTTTTCGTACGAACTTAGCTTGTAGGAAGAAGATCGCGAGCCCAGTGAAAAACATCAGGCCTAAGACCAATAGCCCAAACATACTTTTCTCGCTCGGATCCACAAGGATGAACCGAGAAAAAAAATCTTCTAAGCTTGGAAAGAATAAGAACAGAAATTCTAAGGAGAATAAGAAGGTTCCTAGAATCACCTGCAATAGAATGGAATGAAATGCAGGTCTACGTACACGATCCTCTTTCGGAAAAAGGAAAATGACACCTAGAGGGAAAAAAATCCCGAACCCGATCATCGAAAGTGGTGAAGCCCAGGAAAGGAAATTGATCCCCCGGAAGACCAGTTTTTCTTTTTGCGAAATTTCCTTTTTCATCCGAACATCCTTGTCCATTGGACCCTAGCTCGTTCCGGAAGCAAACAAGAATTGGCCGAAATTCCCGCGAATTTAATACTTTATCATGAATCCTACTCGAGAATCCTTGGACCTATGGAGAAAAAAGAAACCTTAGATTCCTCTCTCAAAGACATCGTGTCGGTTTGTAAAAGAAGAGGATTTGTTTATCCCGGATCTGAAATTTACGGAGGTCTTTCCAACACCTTCGACTACGGCCCTTACGGAGCCGAACTTCTCCATAACTTAAAAAGACTCTGGTGGAAACATTTCGTTCATCTAAGGGAAGATGTTGTGGGTCTTGACTCTTCTATCCTACTCAATCCTAAAGTTTGGGAAGCGTCCGGTCACGTTTCCAATTTTAACGATCCTCTTATCGATTGTAAAAATTGTAAAACAAGGATCCGCGCAGACAAATTTTTGGAAGATCAGAACGGAGAAGGCGCGGCCACAGGACTTACTCTGGAAAAAATGAACGAGGTCATCAAGGCCGGAAACTTTGCCTGCCCTACTTGCGGGAATCGTGGTACATTTACGGAAGCGAGAGACTTCAACCTGATGTTCAAAACTTCTCACGGGGCTTCCGCAGAAGATTCACAGGATATCTATCTTCGCCCCGAAACCGCCCAAGGTATTTTTATCAATTTTAAGAATGTAGTATCTACTACCAGAAATAAGATCCCATTTGGGATAGCTCAGATCGGAAAGTCCTTCCGAAACGAGATCATGGCCAGACAATTCGTATTCCGTACTAGAGAATTCGAACAAATGGAAATGGAATTTTTCTGCGAACCCGGAACTCAGAAAGAATGGTTCTCTCATTGGGTGGACTATTGTTTAAAATTCCTGATCGATCATGTGGGTTTAAAAAAAGAAAATCTAAAGATCAGAGAACACGCAAAAGAAGAACTTTCTTTTTATAGCGAAGCTACCTCAGATATCGAATATAAATATGGATTCGGCTGGGGAGAACTCTGGGGAATCGCTTCCAGAACCGATTATGACCTTGGCCAACATGAGAAATTCTCCGGAGAAGATCTGAAATACCAAGACCAGGTCGCAAATAAAAAGTATGTTCCGTATGTTGTAGAGCCTGCATTAGGCTTAAATCGACTCTTCCTCGCAACCGTTTCGGACGCTTACGCAGAAGAGAAATTGCCTGACGGTGAGACAAGGACAGTTCTTCGTTTTTCCCCTAAAATCGCACCTGTTAAGATCGGTATCTTCCCTCTCATGAAAAAAGACGGGCTTCCTGAACTTGCAAAATCGATCTATAACGATCTATCCGCTTTGGGGAATATGGAATATGACGAAGGTGGAGCGATCGGAAAAAGATATCGCAGACAAGATGAGATCGGAACTCCGTATTGTATCACTGTAGATTACGATTCTTTAAAGGATCAAACAGTAACCGTAAGAGAAAGAGATAGTATGTCCCAAGAAAGGATCTCTATAAGCACTCTAAAAGCTTACTTCGCAGATAAGATACTTTAATCAAGGTTTGTAATTCCGGATATCGTCCCTACATTCCTGGCCCAAGATCAAAGAATTCGTGCTGGGACTGAAGGTCTCTACTTTGGTATCGCTTAGTGCCCAGAACATTCCACAGGATTCTTCCGTGCAATGATTTCCGTGTTCCTTGTCTTGATGAGAACTATGTAAAGGGATCCCTGCGTTCACAAGTCCTAATGCGTGGCCTAGTTCATGGGTCACGGTCATTTGTTCCGCCTTCTCCACTTTATCGGGAGAAATTCCGGAATCGAACTGATTCACCATATCCTTGAATACAAAAACCACAGGAGGACCTATACCGAAAACTCCCGAAATCGTGACCGCAATCACTCCAGGTGCATCCGCCATTTGCCCTTTTAAATATATGATAAAAAAACTTGTAGATTGAAAATCGGAGGCTTGCCTTCTATATCGAGGGACCAAATCCAAAAGTTGGTTCACACTCCAAACGGATCTACCCTGGCTTGGGATCTGTGTCATAGAAGATAGATCGTTCGGAACGGAAATAGAAACCGTATATCCTCGATCTGCAAAAACATCTTCCAGATTATTTTGAACAACACTCCAGATATCGGAACCACCGATCGTAAAATTCCCGGTAAAAGGTTCTGCGTCAGGTTCATAAGCGATTTCTAATCCAGCCGATCTGACGCTAGAAAAATAAACCGCAGATCTGTCAGGATCCGACAAAATTAAATAATCCAGAGCAATGTATCCGAGTACTGCAGGCGGAAGTTCTGATTTATGATTTTCGCAATTGATGATAGATAAAAGCGAAAGGAATAAAACTACACGAAAGATCATTCAGTGCCTTTGCTAAGAATAACAACCGGAATTGTTTCTTTTTTTATATATTTTAAAAAAGAGACGAAAACTTTCTCTGTTCTAACTGAAAAATACTCCTCAAACTCCAATTGTTTGAAAAGTCTTATTTTAATGTCCCAAAAAGTTTTAGAGATCCGTCCCATTCTCCCCCAAAATAGGGAGGAAACCATAGAGTTGGTGAATCAATTTTTTAGAATGCTAAATAAAATGCCCCTGGATGGGATATTCAAGATCCGCCCGAGAGCGGCCGCTAAAATGGTGGATGTGTATCTAAAACTTAGGGGAACGGACAAAGTCCTTTTTATAGGCGGATTTTTAGAAGAAGAATTAGTGTCCCTATTAATCGCAAGAATAGAAGAAAAACCGTATTTAAATGAAGAAAAGAATTTATTCATCGATCTGGCAATCACCAAACAAGGCAAAAGAAAATCGGGATTTATGAAACCTTTGGTAGATGAAGCGTTCCGATTTGCAAAAGAAAACGCGATCTTAGCGATAGAATTAAGAGCAATCTCCGAAAACGAAGGTGCCGTGGAATTCTGGAAAAAAATGGGCTTCGATCCATTCTACATAAGATTCAGAAAATTAGTTTGATAGAAAATATTCTCACGCGAGAGCCGCTAAGGCGCCGAGTTAATTTTCCAAATTCCTAACTCTGTGATCTCAGTGAACTCTGTGCAATTTTTTGATTCGCACGGAGAACACAGAGATATCTTCGTAGGAACTCCAACAAGATCTTCTCTTTCTTCGCGTGAAAATTGTTTTAAAAGTTTTTTAATTTCACGCGAGAGCCGCTAAGGCGCCGAGTTAATTTTCCAAATTCCTAACTCTGTGATCTCCGTGAACTCTGTGCGAAACTTTTTTGTTCGCACGGAGAACGCAGAGAACACTGAGATATCTCCTCAAAACAAAAAAGGGACCCTTTCGGATCCCTTTTCTTAATTTAGAATTTGAGTAATTCTTATTGGAATAAGCGAAGAAGAACTCCACCGTGTTGAACAAAGAATTCTGCAAACACTAGGCTTGTGATCGCCATCAATTTAATCAAAATATTGATCGAAGGACCGGAAGTATCTTTTAAAGGATCACCAACGGTATCTCCTACAACTGCAGCCTTATGTTGGTCGGAACCTTTTCCACCAGCAGCTTTTTCGATATATTTTTTAGCGTTGTCCCAGCCACCACCGGAGTTAGCGGAAGAGATCGCAAGAACCACGCCGGCAACTAATGCTCCAGCAAGAACACCTGCCAAAGATTTAATACCGAATAAATAACCTACAATGATCGGAGTAGTAAGAACAAGTAATCCAGGAAGGATCATTTCTCTAAGAGCCGCAGTGGTAGAAATGTCCACACATCTCTTATAGTCAGGCTTCGCCTTACCTTCCATAATTCCTGGGATCTCACGGAATTGTTTTCTAACTTCTTCCACCATATCAACTGCAGCTTTACCTACAGATTTCATAGTAAGAGCAGTGAATACGAAAGGAAGCATAGCTCCAAAAAGTAATCCGCCGAAAACTTCCGCATTTAGAATGTCCAGACCGGTTGTTTTTGTTCTGGTGATGAATGCCGCGAATAGAGCAAGAGAAGTTAAAGCAGCAGAACCGATCGCGAAACCTTTTCCAATCGCAGCAGTAGTATTTCCAGCTGCGTCCAAGGTATCTGTACGATTACGAACTTCTTTTCCAAGCTCAGCCATTTCAGCAATCCCGCCCGCGTTATCAGAAACAGGGCCGTAAGCATCGATCGTAAGACCAATTGCGATAGTAGAGATCATTCCAAGAGCAGCGATCGCAATCCCATACATTCCAGCTAAAAGATTCGCAGAAACGATAGTGATTACGAGTAAAATAACCGGGATCACGGAACTTTGATAACCTAATGCAAGACCGTAAATGATATTGGTAGCGGCACCGGTTTTAGATGCATCCACAACTTCTCTTACAGGCTTATAAGAATGAGAAGTATAATACTCAGTGATGAGTCCGATGAACATTCCGGAGAAAAGACCAACGATTAAGGAAATGAAAACATTCCATTTAGTGATCGTTTTTCCAGCGATCTCGAAAGAATCCACCATGTATGCATCAGTTACGAAATACATAGCCACTCCCACAAGAAGAGTAGAAACCCAAAGTTGGATCTTCAGGACCTTCTCCACATTTCCACCTTCTTTCACAGAAGCGATAAAGGAAGTTAGAAGAGAAGCTGGAATTCCGAATGCGGAAATCAGAAGTGGATAAAGAAGAGCGTCAGTGTTTCCGGACAATGCAGTTGCAGTAGCACCGATCACAAGAGCAGCACAAGTTGCTTCTGCACAGGATCCGAATAAGTCGGCTCCCATACCTGCAACGTCTCCCACGTTATCACCTACGTTATCTGCGATAGTCGCTGGGTTTCTAGGATCATCTTCAGGGATCCCTTTCTCCACTTTACCGACTAAGTCGGCTCCTACGTCAGCAGCCTTAGTATAAATTCCTCCGCCCACTCTTCCAAAAAGAGCGACTGCGGAACCACCTAAACCGAAACCTGCAAGAGCTTCCATGAGGAATAATGTGCTAACGTTTTGGAAAAGATGAGTATAGAGTAAGAAAAGCCCAATCATTCCTAAAACCGCAAGGCCAACAAGACCGAATCCCATCACTGCTCCGGAATCGAAAGCGACTCTGAAAGCTTTTGTCATGGAGGTTTTAGCAGCTTGAGCGGTACGAACGTTTCCTGCGGTTGCGATTTTCATTCCGATAAATCCGGAAAGGCAGGAAATAAGTGCTCCTGCTACGAAAGCGATAGCAGTAAACAACCCGTCGTTAAAATCCGGGGTTTCCGGATTGTCCAAAAGGAAGAAGATCAAAACGGCCATAAAGGCGATGAAGAGAGAAATAGTTTTGTATTCCCTCACGAGAAATGCCATTGCGCCTTCGGAGATAGCGGACGAAATTTCGATCAATTTCAGGGACTCTTTGTCCTTTCCGCCCTCGGTTCCGATTTGGATCCTGGTGACCTTTAATGCGTAAACTACGGCGGTCAAAATAGCCAGGAAGGCAAAAGCCAGAATAATGGTTACCGAATTCATTTCAGGGAAACCTCTTGTTTTTTTTTAAAATTTCCGATGGTTTAAAAAGATGGGATCCGTGTTTATCAAAGCTGTGAGAAGAATTGCTCCGGAAATCCGAGCCGTTTCTTCCAATCGGGTGCTCCTGTCTAAAGGAGGACGCCCAGAATGAGACGAACACTGTCCATTTGGTTCTTTCTAGTTATTTGCACTATAAAATCGGTCCTGGCCTTGAGTTCAACCTTTTCTTGGGAAGAGCTGATCCAGCAGGCTTCCGAAGAGGCTTTGCGAGGAAGATACCAACAAGCCCTGGAAAAATTACAAATCGCCGACGAAACCGGTGAGCCTCGAGACTTCCGTTATTACTGGATCTTAGGCAAAGCCCAACATGGAAAGGGAGAAGAATTAGAGGCCCTCAAAAGTTATGAAACAAGCCTAAGACTGAATCCAGACCAAACAAAACTTCTCCAAGAAATGACGGATCTATACGACTCTCTTAGATTTCCGGATAAGGCACTAAACACTGCTCGGGTACTTTTAGCAAAGGATCCGGAGAATAGAGACCTAAGATACAAAACTCTTTTATGGTCTTCTAGGATCGGAGATTTGGAATATTTTAGAGCCGGATTACAAGAATTAGAATCATCTAACCCATACCAAGCGGATGAGGCAGCTCTCTTAGATGAGATCTCCAATTTTCAAAAAACAGGAAAAATAGAGGATTCAATCGCAAGATGTAAACGGTTCCTCCCCTATTTTCCAAGAAATAAAAACCTACATAGGCTTTGTATACTTTCCTATAAATCCAAGGACTCAGGTCTTTATGAAGAAGGTTTACTTCAAAGAGCGAATATATTCAGAGAAGAACCTATCTTTCATCATATTCTAAGTATGGAATATCTGGATCAAAGAAGATTTTTGGAATCCGCGGCATTGGGTAGAAGAGCCTTACTTCTTTCTCTACGAAAAACTCTTTTCCCGGAAAAAGATTACCTTCTTCCTTTAAGAAGATATTATATTCAGATCGGTTCCGATCCTGGGATCTTAGGAACGGAACTTTTAGAAGAAGTCATTAAGAACAGAAAAATATTATCCGTAGAAGAATGGAATGTTCTACTAAAACATTCTTCTTTCAGTTGGGAAGTCCTCGTATTCGCTCTCAGATCCATTTCTGAAACCGAACCTGAAGAAAGAGTTTGGATCATTTCCAAAGAATGGAAAGAGATGTATAAGAATTTAAAGGCCCAAGAACTGGAAAGAGATCTCTCTAAATATTCGGGGCCGTATAGTTTAGACAGGACTTTTAAATTTTATCTGGAAACTGGATATTCTCTTGCGGAAGCGGAATGAATCCGGTATTAATTAGATATCATTTCTTTTCAATATTTAAGATGATCCAGTCCAGAACGGACAAAAAGAGAGCCGGATCCCTAAATTTTAAAAAATAATGGTCATTTCCCCAAAGAGGAAGAACATCGCCACCTTTTTGGAGAGAATCCGGTAATAAGGTTAGCCCATCATTTGGGCCAATGATCGCGAGTTCCGTAAAATTAGGGAATCCTCTAAAGGAAACATGCCTCGCCATAGGGATCCCAATAATGTTCAAAACATATAATGAATTTGGAATATTAACATCTGCATCCAAGGGAGCCTCTTCACCTCTCCTAAGATCGAACAAGGAGTCGAATCTGTATCCATAAAGAGGGATCCCAATCCGCAAAATAAACCTTTTTAACCAAGTATCTGTTCGATTGGTCATAAGCGGAGTGCCTTTTAGCAAGCCTGCAACGTTCAACCAAGCCTTAACTTTTAAAAAATAAGGCTCTTTCCCGCATTTAGAAACAGAATATTTAAAATCGCTTCCGCCCTTGCTTGTAGAATATAAGATCAAAGTTTCGCTTCGATCATAGTTCTTAATAAATTTACAGATCTCATTTGCATTCTCTTCCAGAGTACCTATCTGATCTATATCTATATTTCCATTAGGGATCCCAGCCTGTTTCAAAATTTCCCTTACAGGTCCCCCGTCCGCGCCGGTTACCGGATTATCTTTATAAAACATCCCCGGAATAATCCCTACAAAATAATTCTTACGAACGGAAGATGCTTCCGAAGAAAGTTTTTCCTTTTTTCTTTTTGCCAAAAATTGTAAAATTTTCGAGGAGATTGGTTGGTTTTCCCACGCGTGATAATAGGAAACACTCAAAGAGTCGACTGAGTTGCCTCCTTTTAAAAGACCTTGGAGAATATTGGAATCTATAGACCAAGGATCGGTATTCTTAAAAAGAGTGGATCCTGAACTTAGATCCTCTAGATCTTCTTCACATAGATGATCTAGACTTTTCCAAGTTTTGTCGCAAGGAGCATTGGAAATATTCGGCTTAAATTCAACAAAAGCTTCGTTCGCACAGAAGCTAAATAATAAAGGAATAAATAAAAACGAGATCAGCCTGAATAAATAAGGCTTCGCTATAGTTTGAAACAATTTTGTAATATGTAAAAAAGGAATAAAGGAAATTACCCAAACAGGAAAATCCTGTTTGGGTAAAAGAATTACTTCTTAGGAGTTCCGCCGATAGTAACAGCTTCTCCGGTAACACCAAAATGAGTGATCGCAATTGGTCCTAAGAACGGAATTAAGATCGGAAACTTAGAATATCCGTAGCGAACGTTGATAACCGCGTTGGATCCCAATTCTTTCGCTTTAGCAACAAGTTTATCGTTCAATTCTTTTGCAAGTTCATCAGTCTCAGGAGTACGAGCAGCAACTCCTTCAGGTCCGGCTGCATATACAGATAAACCGAAAGTAGCTGATCCAAGGCTTGATTCGTGAATTGTAATCGTCCCTTGGCTAGTGTATTGACCAACGTTAGAACCAGTTGTCACAAGAATAGAAGTAGGGTGTTTAACAGCATAGCTGTACAGACAATTCATAGAGAATGCTGCAAACGCTGCTAACACTAATACTAGTGATTTTTTCATTGAGAGATTCCTCAAAATTTTGATTGGAACAAATAAGTCTGATGGAAGAAATACGTCAACCGATATTAAAAAAACAAAATCTGCTTAAAAACTTGATTTTTTACAAAAAAAGATGACTGTAACGACCGCAAAATTGGATAGTTTAATGTCTCTGTCCTACCCTAAATGAGATAGATTGTGGAAGTTTTAGCGCATAAAATTCTACCAAAAACAGAAACACTTCATTTATATTATATTTTCATAATATAATATAAATCTCAAACATACATTAACAAAATATGATGCATTTGCATCGACACAAGGTCCCGAAAAAATAAAACCCTCCATCTCGTGGCCTGGGACATTTTTTGCGAAATATTCCGAAAGAATTAGTTCAATGTAGCAAAATGAACCATAGGCTACCCTTCTTTCTTGCCCTGAGAAAAAGGATAAAAATTGTTCCGATAAAATCCGATCGATTTCTTGGAAAAAACTTTTTTTTTAAGCGTACCCTATTTGGGTGATTCTTGTTGACATTCCGTTGAATCGTAATTTTATATTTCCGAAAAAAAGAAGGAAAGGTTTATTTATGAATAAAAAACTTCTAGCGATCGGGCTAGTAGGACTATTTAGCCTAGCTTCGGGAATTTCGGTATCTGCTGCAGATTACGGCGTTTCCGGTTGCGGAATCGGCGCCTTATTGATTAAAGACAATAAGACGTTCCAACAAGTTCTGTCTGCAACTACGAACGGAACTTCCGGAAACCAAACATCTGGAATTACAACAGGAACCTTAAATTGTACAACAGACGGTTTGATCAGTTCTACAAAGACCCAAGAAGCATTCGTAGCGCTCAACTTCGAATCTTTGGAACAAGAAATGGCAAACGGTAAAGGGGAAAGATTAGAAGCTCTTTCCGGATTATTAGGCTGTTCAGGCGATTCTACAGTCGAATTCGGAGAGTTGACTAGAAAGAATTATTCTTCCTTGTTCCATAAAGAGGCAACTCCTTCTTCTTTACTCGCCGCTGTAAAAGAAGAGATCAAATCCGATGCGAAACTTTCTCGCAGTTGCAATATTTAAGGAGAGCATCATGAAAAAGTATTTTGCATTAATCATATCGATCGCAGTCATTTCACTCTCCGTTCCTGGACAGGTTTCCGCTAAAGACGGTTATAATGTTGCCGGATGCGGGCTCGGAGCAGTGGTAATTCCTGCTAACAAAAAAGTGGACCAGATAGTTGCTGCCACTGTTAACGGATGGAGTTCCAACCAATCTTTCGGGATCTCGACTGGTACTCTGAACTGCAAAACGGACGGATTCGCCCAGAAACAAATGGAACAACAGATCTTTGTTCATATGAACTACGAATCCTTAGAGCAGGAATTCGCGAAAGGTTCAGGTGAAAAAATGGTCGCGTTCGCTTCTCTAATGGGATGTTCTGATCTGGAAACTTTCGGAAAAGTGGGAAAACAAAAATTTTCCGACCTATTCGATAGCAATACCCCGGATTCGTTCCTGGAAAAAATGAGATTCGAAGTAAATAATAACTCCGAACTTGCAGGATCCTGCAAGATCTAAACTTTAAATTATCCACCTTCTCCATACGAGAAGGTGGATCTCATTCACATATATAAGTTTGCCGCTTAAAAAGTTTTATTTTTTTATAATATTCTTCAGTCTAGTTTCTCTCACAAATCCGATACATTCGGATGGCTCCGATCGGATCCAAGAATGGGAAAATAGCGCGATCTCCCAAAAACTCTGGGAAGATAGATATTGGATATTACTCGTTCATTATATTCAAACAAGTTTCGGGGATTGGGTCAGCGAGGCGGATTCCCCTTCCTTTTTCCTTTCCGAACAAGGCAAAAAAAGTCCGAAAGAAGAATTACTCGCGAGCCTAAAAGCGATCTTAACGGAAGACTCACCTCCTCCAGGAGATGAGAATTGGATGCATCCTATTTGTAAATTTCCGGAAAGAAAACGTTGGCTCCAAGAAAGACTTTCCATACCCGAAGAAAATTTTCCGAAAGCGGATTGTTCCAGATTCAAGAAATGGTTTTCTACTCTTAATCCGAAGGGAGCAAAGGTAGTATTCGCTTCTTATTATATGAACGCTCCTGCATCCATTTTTGGCCATACTTTACTTAAACTAGATTCGGGACATCCAGATCGAAAAGAAATATTGGAATATTCCGTAAATTATGCGGCAAACTCTGATCCAAATTCCACGAATGTTTTCATTTATTCAGTATTAGGATTATTCGGAGGATATCCGGGTAGTTTTTCTCTATTTCCTTACTATATGAAAATTTCAGAATATAATGATATGGAAAGTAGAGATCTTTGGGAATACGAATTGGATCTAAACCAGGACGAGATCAATCGAATGACAAGACATCTCTGGGAATTGGGCTCCGCAACGTTCGACTATTATTTTTTGGATGAGAATTGCTCCTACCATTTACTCTCATTGATCGAAGTCGCGAGGCCAAAATTATCTTTAAGGAATAAGGCTCCTTTTGTTATTCCGGGAGATACGATAAAGAAATACTTAGAACAGGAAGGATTAGTGAGAAAAATTCACTATAGACCTTCTCTCCATAGTAAGATAGTCCAAAAACTAAGGACCATGAACGAGGAAGAAAAAGAACTTTATAAAAAAATAATCGAAGATGGGGACGTTTCCCAATTGACCGATACTAAAGTCTCGGATCAGATCAGGGTTCCATTATTGGCTGACACGATCATAGACTCCTTTCGTTATAAAAAATCGGAAGGGAAATCGACAAAGGACTCGGATCAAAATTATCGAAAATTACTTTTATATAGGACAAAACTTCCTACAAACTATGACGAATCCGGATTTCTTCCGGTCACTCAAAGTCCACATATAGGACATGGAAGTTCTGCGCTCTATAACGAGGTAGGCTCCTCCAATCTCGGGAACTTTTTAGGATTCGGATACAGAGCGGCAGTTCACGATCTTTTAAATACGGATACCGGCTACCCGCCCAATTCTTCCGTAGATTATTTTTCTTTGAAGGCAAGGTATTATCAGGATTCCAAGAAACTCCATTTGGAAGAATTTCATTTGGTCAGGATACTTTCTTTGACACCGTATAATTCTTTAGGAAGATCCATGTCCTATTTTGTTGATTCAGGCGCAGACTCATCTGTTTATGAGAAAAATCTAAGCAGAGAGAAAAAAGCTTTAGAGTGGATGGCGATCTCCCAGCCGGATAATCTAAATCTTCTCGCTTATCGATATAATGAATTTTCCAATCTCGAAAAATATGAAAGAATAACGAATGCGAATTTAGAAACAACATTTGGGTATAGTTTCCAGGACGAATTTTCAGAAGGACCAAAACGGTTTTTATTCTCCATACAGGCCGGAGCAAAATTAAGATATAATGGAAAATACGATACGAACGCAATACTAGCTCCTCAGGCGGCTTTATACTGGATCGCGAACTTCGGTTCCTTTAAAGCGGTTTTATCTGCTCATTATTATGCATTCTCGATCTATAATGTACATGATGATTATAAGGCACAATTGGGGCTCAGATACGCTATACAAGTAAATCATGAATTACGATTGGAAACAAAAGCACAAAGGAATTATAATGAAGTCAGCTTCTCTTATGTTTATCAATTTTAGAAAATTAATACAGTGTATCCTACTTTCCATTCTGGTACAGAAATGTTCCGCACTTTTGTTCCAGCCTACTAGAGAAGTTTATGTTCAACCTGAAAAGATAGGATTTAAACCCGAAAAAGTCTCACTCAAAATGAAAGACGGCACAAGTATCAAAGTTTGGATCTTTAAACCTTCCGGGGAAAAACCTAAAGCTACGATCCTTCAGTTCCATGGAAATGGAGAGAATATGTCCAGTCATTACTTGAGTTTAGTATGGTTGGTCAAAAATGGATATGAATTGGTAACCTGGGATTATAGGGGTTACGGAGAATCCGGAGGAGAACCGGATAAAGGTTCCGCGATAGAGGACTCGAAGGAAGTCTTAAAATTTCAACAATCTAGGGCAAAAAATGCCGGGATCCCATGGGTAGTGTACGGCCAAAGTTTAGGAGGAGCGATCGGGTTATTTTCCGTTTCTGAATTGGAAAATAAAGACGGCATAGCTCTGGTTGTCGGTGACGGGACATTCGCATATTATTCTCATGTTGCGAAGGCTGTGGCTGAAAGAGTTTCCTTCTTTCCAATGGATCATATCGTAGGATTCTTTTTTTCGGATTCATATAGCCCGGGAGATACGATCGATAAGATCTCACCGGTGAAATTACTCATAGTTCATGGAACTGCAGATGAGATCGTATCTTTTCCGAACGGGATGGAATTATTTCAGAAAGCAAAGGATCCTAAAATTTTTTGGGAGATCAAGGGAGCGGGACATTTGGATTGGATGGATATGGGCAGATCGAATGGGGCTAAAAAATTTCAGAAATATTTGGATGAACTAATTTCTCACTGGAACTCTTAATTTTTTTCAAGGCGATACATTCTTTCTCCTTCCAATAATATTCTAAGAGCTTCTTCCGCATTTAGATCTTTGATAAATAAGTCTGGTAAAGAAAAGGCTCCGGTGCTAAAAAGTTGCAAAGATAAAAAGGTAACCTTTCCTTCTTTCGCATAAAAAACTTTTTCGAAATCTTTTGATCGAATAGAATAAAACCCTGGTTGTAATTCCAAGATCCTGTATTCTCCCGAATCCAAATGAAAAGTATTGTATAAGACCTGACTTCCTTCCTTAAAAGAACCTGGAAACCGAAACAATTCTACCTTAAAGGAAAATACGGACTGCCCGGGCATTGACGGGCGTAGAATATAAGTTAGAGCGATATCTTCTTTCGGTTTTTTAAGCTGATCAAATCGGTAAATGTCCGTACAAAAATTTAAACCAAAAATTCCCAGACCAAGAAACAAGAAAGATCTAAAGAAGCGTAAGTTCTTAAAAAATCTGGTAGCTCCTTGATTAGTCCGATTAAAATTGACCGTAATCCGAGGATTCTTCATGAAAATTGAGTTCACACCCGAGCAGTACGAAACCTTACTCAAATCTATTGCGATCTCCAGTTGGATGATCAACGCATTTAATGAAGGTGACGAGGAATTAAATTCCTATGCCGAACTCGAGCAATACATACTTTCTTTCGCGAAAGAATTTGGAAAGCAGGAATTCGTAGACTACGATCCTGCAGACGACGTATATTTCCCTACTCGAAAATTCGAGGACCAGACGGATATATTCGATATAATTTCCGATTACGATAACGAGTTATTTTGGGACGAACTCATTCATAGAATGGCAAGAAGGGATTTCTTACAAGAGTATGGAGAATCCGGAGTTGCTACAATGGCAATCGAAGAAAGGATCGAAAAAGAAGCCCCTTATATTAGTAAATACGAAGAGATTTTCACAAACCAAGGTTTGGAGAATATCGATATCAAATCCTAATCCATGTTCGATCAAGAACCGTTCGGAGTCTTAGAAATCGAAAAACTCCTCCCGAACTTGAGAGGAGAGGGAACATTAGGAAAAAGAAAAATAGAAATACCATATTCTCTTCCCGGAGATGTATACGACGTTTATAAATTCGGAAAAAGAAAGGTATTTTTCAAATGGAACCCTACCAACATAGAACCTAGATCCGCGACTCCTAGATGTTCTAAGTTCGGAGAATGTGGGGGATGTTCGGGGCAACATTTACCCTACCCTATACAATTCGATCTAAAGTCCGAACCGATCCTAAAAGAATTAGAAAAATATAATCCTGCTCAGACACAAATATCGCATGCCGATTCTTCTTATTCGTATAGAAATAGAATGGATTTTGCGGTTTTTCCGGATCGTATCGTCGGATTGCGCATGTCTGGAAATTTTAGAAGGATCATTCCTTTGGGAAATTGTCCGATCCAAACGGACTGGGCGAATTCAGAAATGCCCCTTCTTCATAAACTTTTGGATCTGTTTCCCGGATTGGAATATGATCGAAAAAAAGAAACAGGCTATTTGAAATATTTCACTCTACGAAAGTCGGTCTTCAACGAAGACTCCATGAGTATTCTTACATTTACAGAAGATTTTAAAAATACGGAACTGATGCAAGAAGTTGCCCTAAGATCCAAAGAAATATTCGGTGCTAAAAATATAGTTTTTTGTTTCAACAGAAAGAAAGGAGAGATCTCCGCCTCCGGTGAAGCGATCGCAGTTCGTGGAAATACGTATTTGATAGAAGAGATCTGGGGAAAAAATTTCAAAGTACCTTTCGATGGATTCTTCCAGCCAAATCCTAAAGAGTTCATTAAAATTTTAGAATTTATTCGGTCTAAGATCGGCAAGCCCGAAAACCTAGTGGATCTTTTCTGCGGAAGCGGTTTCTTTTCGATCTTATTCGGAGAACACTTTTCCAGGATCTTAGGAATAGACATCGTTCCTTCTTCCGTTTTGGCGGGAGAAGAATCCTTACAGGAAATTTTTCCGGATAAAAAGATAGAATTTTTGGCATTCGATCTATTCCACAAAAAAGGTCTAGCCAAAATGGAAGCTGCAGATCTTCCTTGGAAGGATTCGGTTCTATTAGCGGACCCACCTAGAAGTGGTCTATCACCGGAACTATGTGAATTTTTAAATTCAAATCCGGTTTCCCAGCTTATCTATATTTCCTGTAATCCTCAAAATCTACTCCGGGACATCGCAATTCTGGAAAGTTCCTACAAATTGGAGGAGTTCCTACTTTGTGATCCCTTCCCCCAAACCCCTCATATGGAAGCGGTAGCGGTATTCTCCCCTAAAAATCGCTGAAGGGATTTCGGATTTCCTTCGATATAAGTACCCAAAGGTATACAAATTCGAAGGTATCCATGAAACGACTCTCTTTTGCACTTTTTCTATTTTTGATCTTGGCTGTTTGGGGCTGTACTACAGTGATCATACGTCCTTGGAATTCTCCGAATGCCTTAAAAACTTCCGAAAAAATCAGGGTCTTTTTAGGTAAGGCAGAATCTGATCTGATGATCAAAGCAGACGGTGTGATCTTCGTTTATGATGTGAACGATCTTCTGATCAAACGTGCTTATGATTCGGTTTCTTTAGATGCAAAAAAACTAAAGGCGCCTATCCGTTTTGTAGCGGACAATCCAGGTTTGGAATACAAGGGAAGAAAATTAAGAGGAGAGATCCTTTTACAACCGGATAAAAACGGGAATGTTCTAGTGATCAACCGAGTTCCATTAGAAGAATATCTATATGCTGTTATTCCTTCCGAAGTTCCCGCAGGCTGGCCTTCCGAAGCCTTAAAGGCACAAGCAATTTGTTCTAGAACTTACGCAGTAAGAGAAATTTTAAATAAAAGAGATAAGGATGTCGCTTATGATGTGGAAGCGACAGTAAACTCTCAAGCATATGCAGGAATGGATAAGGAAAATCCGAAAACCACCCAAGCAGTAAGAGATACCGAAGGTGTTCTTGCAGTATATGAAGATGATCCGATCCATATGTTTTTTCATTCCAATAGTGGAGGAAGGACCGAAACTCCGGACCAGGTCTGGGGAGGGAAAAGACTTCCTTATTTGGAATCAGTTCCTTCTAGATTCGACGAAGCTGGAGATAATTTCGTTTGGAAAGAAGTTCTGAGCCAGGACAAGTTAGACCAAGCCCTTTCTTCCTTAGGAGTCGGATCCGTTCAATCCGTTCAGGTACTTTCCAGAACCCCTTCCGGTAGAGTTGATCTTATAGAAGTGATCGGAAAACAAGGAACTTCTAAAATGAAAGGAAAAGAATTCCGTAGTCTATTAGGATCCTCCGTAAAATCTCTTCGTTTCGGGATCAAAAGAGAAAGTGAAGGATTCCTGATCAAAGGAATGGGTTCCGGTCATGGAGTTGGTTTGAGTCAGTGGGGAAGTTTCGGAATGGCAAAACAAAACTTCAGTTACTCAGAGATCATTCGTCACTACTACCAAGGAATTGAATTCGCTAGAATTACTAGATAATTTTTTCGCACAGAGAACACTGAGAGCACAGAGTTTGTAAAACTTACATTAAAACCCTCAGTGCTCTCTGTGAACTCCGTGTGCAACTAAACATCCTTTCCAAAAACTTTGTCCCCAAACTTATTTTAAATCTACAAAATCATTATATTTCCGGATCGTCTATCTTTGCTCTCTAAGATCTCAGTGAGAAATTCACTCTTCTTTTCCTTGCTATTCTGTTGAAAGATCCAAAATGGTCCTATGTCGAATCCGACAAACCGCATTCTCATCCAAAACTTAGCTAAGTCCTATAAGAACGGAAAACAAGAAGTTCCTGTACTGAAAGGGATCAATTTAGATATAGCAGATACGTTTCTCACCCTGATGGGTCCTTCCGGTTCAGGTAAATCCACATTTTTGAATATTCTTGCAGGGATCGACCAAGCAGATTCCGGAGAAGTTTGGATCGGTGGAAAAAACCTGAGTGCCCTATCCGAACAGGAACTCACTGAGTATAGAAGAAATGAAACAGGGATCATATTCCAATTTTTTCATCTACTTCCTTATCTAAGTGCTTTGGAAAATATCGCCCTCCCCTTATACATTTGCGGCATAGGAAAATCCAAAGCGAGAGAGATCGCGAAAGAAGCCTTGGAAAAAGTAGGACTCTCTCATCGATCCCATCATAAACCGGATGAACTCTCAGGTGGAGAACAACAGAGAGTGGCGATCGCAAGAGCATTAGCAAAACGCCCAAGCATAGTTCTTGCCGACGAGCCAACAGGAAACTTGGATACTTACCACGCCCAAAAAATTTTAGAATTATTATTAGAGTTACAAGAGAAGGAGAAATTCTCCTTATTCATTGTGACTCACGACAGAGAGATCGGAGAAAAAGGAAAAGTCCGATTGAAAATGAAAGATGGACTCATACTTCCTGAACAAAATCCCGCTCTGGGACTTGTATGACCCTGTATTTTATTTTTTTATACGAATATTTTAAAACCCATCTTCCTAGATTCATATTCGCATTATTGGGGATCTCTTTAGGAGTCGGTTTATTTCTTTCTACAACAAGTAATGCGAATAAGGCGGAAAAGTCCCTGATCGATTTCTCCATGGGATACATGAAGGGGAATTTTAATTTAAAAGTTTCTCCAAGTAGCGTAAGCCAAACATTGGATTGGGGAATTCTCTCTCAGATCCATTCTAATCCTGATTTGAGAACGATCACTGCAGTCCGCCCCAGGATCCAAAAAGAAGGGATCTCCTCTGATAATTTAAGAGTTCTTTATATCGGAATGGATCTCACCAAAGAATATCTTGGGATCCCGCTTGGGTCCAAAATGGATACGGAGGTATCGGGTCCATTAGAAAAAACATATGTATCTAAAACTCTATCGGACAAATTCCAAGGAAAACCTTTTACCCTTCTTTTAAACGGAGAATCAAAGGAATTTAAAGAATATATTCCGGTAGAAATGGAAGGCGGGTTCCTGATCATAGAGGATCTCTCTTTGATCCAAGAAAAAAATCCGGAGATCCTTGGCCCCGATTATCTCCTAATAGAATCAAGGACAGAAAATCTTTCCAAAACGAAGGAAGTCCTACAGACCATATTGGGAACGAAGGTAAAAATAGAAACATCGGACGAGATCAAAGAAAGATCGGCAAATGCTCTTCGTTCCTTTCAATTAAATCTACTCATCATTTCATTCATCTCGCTTCTAATCGCATTCTTTATGGTATCGAATACGATGACCGGATTATATCTAAGTAGAGAAAAAGAACTCGGGATACTTAGGACATTGGGCCTGGATGTTCGATCTTCTATTTTTCTATTTTTAAGTCAGTCTGTTCTACTTGGGATTTTAGGAACCGTTTTAGGAATTCTATTCGGGATCTTCTTCTCTGGTTTAGATTTTTTCCGCCCTGAATCGGGACTTGTAGACAAAAATCTTTTATCCACATATCATTCTATTTCATTTTTGGATCTGGCTCTGGCAGGAGGGTTAGGACTTTTAGGATCTATCATATCTTCCGTTTATCCTGCGATAAGAGCAGGAAAGATCCCTCCTCTTTCCATCTTAAGAGATTCTCAAAATTCAAGATCGAAGATCCCGAGCTCTAAATTAGCGATCTACGGAGTTGTCATCTTTTTCGTATCTTTAGCGATCTCTAATATTCCTTCTCCATGGAAGCTTCCCCTGCCCGGTTTATTAGGAGTCGGAGGAGTAGTGATCGGGATCACTTTTGCATTTCCATATTTACTTGCATTATTCAGCTCTACAGTTTCCAAGATCCTGGATAAAAGTGATAAAGGTTTTCCTTTCTTTAGGATAGGCCTAGAGGAGTTAAAAGAAAATCCGGGTAGGAACACATTGACTGCAGCAACAGTGATGCTTGCGACTTCTCTTGTGCTCTGTCTGACAGTACTTACTGATAGTTATAAAAAATCCCTGAACGATTGGGTGGATTCGGAATATCCTTCCGATTTCACGATCATCAACGATCGTTTTTTTCATTCCGGAATTCACGGTGGAGTTCCTAAAGATCTACCCGAGAAGATCAGAAGCCTAGGAGTCAGTTCCTATTTAGACGGTTTTTTAGTGAATACTTCCTTTGAAACGGATAAGGGAAATTTTATGATCCACGCATATGATTTTTCAGTGTATTCAGACAAACCGGAAAGGATAGAGAATAGAGTAAAAGAAGAAACCGACATTTTAATTTCTTCGAATATGGCTCATTTGAAAAAATTGCAACCCGGAGATATACTAGCCTCTCAAACTCCCGAAGGAAAAAAGAACTTTTATATCAAAGGGATCAAGGAACATTTTTTTTCGGAACGAGGAACGATCATGATGGATATCCGTTCTTATGAGAAAAATTTCGAATTCAAATCGCTGAATTCCATCAAGTTATTCCTGAAAGAGGAATATTCTAATCCTTCCGGGATGGAATATTCCAAAAATAAAATTTTGGATTTTCTAAAATCGGATCCTGAATACAAAGATCTAATCCTATTGGATTCGGTGCAATTAAGAGAGATTTATTTATACGAGATCAATAAAGTATTCAGCGTCTTGGATTCCCTAAAAGCGACAGCGATCCTGATTTCAGTGATTTCCCTTCTTTCTTCTCTCGTTCATACTCTTTACGATAAAAGAAGAATTCTAGGATTATTAAAATATCTGGGCGCTTCCGGAGACCAACTTGGGACCATTCTAAAAACTGAATCCGTTTATTTGACCGGTTTCGGGGCGTTTTTCGGCATTATCGCTTCTTTGATCATGTCGCCGATTATCTTATACGTAGTGAACAAAAACGCATTCGGATGGACTCTCCATTTTTCTTTTTTACCGGAAACTCCCCTTCTAATCCTATTTTCCGCCCCGATTTTAGGCTGGATTTCTTCCATTTATCCCCTTTATATCTTGAGAAAAATGAGCTTCCAACTCAGCCCGGAATGAGTAAAACTCTCTTGATTCCCAGAAAGCCAGGAAGTAAGGTATTTTTTCTATGGCTACTCAGCTAGAAATCGCTCTGGAACTTGCGGAAGAGATCAAGAAGATCAATCAACAAGAGGACAACCGGATCCCTTCTTCAGATAGTTTTTTGAAGGATATGATCGCATTTTTTTCCCGGGACATTTATGAAATTCGCCAAACCCTGGAAATGCTTAAGGAAGCAAAATACATCTTCATTATAAAGATCGTATTGCCTGAATCTTCCAAAAATTCCAGAGAACAAGATCTTGGGGTCGACGCTTATATCTATGCGGATCTAAAAATCGTAAATGATCTGAAAGGATTTGCTGAGAAAAAATTAGAAAAAGCCTACGAAGCGACTTACTACAAAAGAAAATCACCTTTTCAGATCACACGAGAATTATTTCCAAAGATCAAAGAACATAATAACACTCCTTTAGGAAGGTTCATCAATATCGCAGTGATGTTGGAAGAATACCAAAGAGTATTGACAGCTGCTCCAAACGATTACGACGATAATAGGCGCAGAAACGTACTAGCGGAAGTTTTAGAAAGGGCAGGAACTCCTGTAACTGTTGCAAGGGATATTCCGGATTACGAGATCTCTTCTATCGGAGGAAACAGTTCTGGTTCCCCTCTCGGATTCAAAAGAGCAGCAGATGCGGTCGCTTCAAACGAAGTAGCATTCAATCCCAAAAGTCCTTGGTCCAGATTAACTTCTAAATTTTCGGTAGAGTTTTTAGTGAGGATCCACTTAAGAAAATACGAGTTCGATACGATCCGTAAATTGATCTTAAGCGGGAAACTTGTGACTTTCGAAGATCTGAAATATGTCAGAGACAGTATCCATACGATGGAAAACCATACACATCTGGATCCTCTTCTCAGAAATTATACGGATGAAATGACCGAACTAAGAAGACTCGCTCAGAAAAAGATGAATATCCTGAAAGGTATTACCAATTCAGGATCGATCCAACATTAAACAATCTCGAAATAACGAGCTACAAACACGACTAGTAAGACTACTAGGATAAAGATATAACGCCTTCTCGCGGAATATCCGGTATCCATTCTATCTTTAGGGAAATATAATAGGAATAGTAGAGCGTTTACTATAAATACGATGAATAGAGCGTCTTGTTTTTCTTTCCAATACCCGCTTCCGTAAGCGATCGCAGCTCCGATAGAAGGAACAAATGCGATCAAAGTTTTCCAACTAAGCACCTTAGTATTTTCTTCGAAAATTTTTGCTGTCTTACCGGATTTCTGCTCTAACTCTTTAAGGAACTCGTCCATATTCTCCAAATTTAAGATCGGGATATAAGTTCCTTGTTTGGAGATTAGAAGGATACGTTCGTAACCTCTGAATCTATCCTTTTCGATAGAATCCAGATCGGAATATTCAAATTCCATACACTGGCCTTTTGCATTCCATTGTTTTAAAGAAGAACGATCCAGTTCTACTTTAGCCCCTTCTAATATCTTTAGTTGTTTTCTATAATTTTTAAGAAGGATGAGTATAAGAACTCCGCTCAAAAGACAATACGTAGAAAGGAATGTAGTTCTTTTATCCAATTCCACCTGAGTGAAGCTGACTGCGATAAAAACGATAAATACAGAAAGAACAAGCCCTGTACGGATCAGAAGTTTTTTACGAAAAACGGGAGAATCGTATTTAAAGGAGGACATAAATTATTCTAAACTTCCAAACTCTGATTTTTTAAATAGAGGGAATACTTTGATCCCTTCTTCTTCGATCGCCACGCGACCACCTTCTTCTCTATCCAAAATACAAATACACGCTTTCACTTCTAAACCAGCATCCCTTAGGCTTTTGATCGCTTGTAAGGTAGAACCTCCGGTAGTGATCACATCGTCCACCACCACACAGGAACGGACTGCATTCACTCCGCCTTCCACCAAATTTTTCGTACCATGATCCTTGGCTTGTTTTCTAACGATCAACGGAAACACATCCTTAGACTGTTTTCGATACTCCAAAGAGATCCCAAAGCAGATCGGGTCCGCGCCCATAGTCAAGCCACCGAAGGCTTCTTCATTATCTAGACCGGATTCCGGAAGATGTTTTTGGACAATATACTTACAAAGTAATTCCAATCTTTGAGGATGAAGAGTGATTTCCTTACAATTAAAATAATGCCTGGATTTACGACCACTCGCCAAGGTGAACGGTTCCTCTCTGAACCTATAGGCGTGGGTCTGAATGAGTTGAAATAATTCTTCCCTCAAAGCGGATCTCCCTCGGGCTTAAGCCCGGATTTCCATGATGGTAGGAACTCCCCAGGAAAAAACAGATTTTTGAGCGGTATAGGACCCGAGCCGGAAAAATTCCAAATTTTGGATTTTTTTCGCAACCTGGGACCTGGTTTACGCTCTTATCAGAAAAACCAAGACGGGAAAAGCCGACATGGAACAAACGAAAAAGAAATTTGCGTTGAAGACCACAATCTTCTTAATAGCGACTCCTATCATCGGAGTCATTGGGACAGGATACCTATTATTAACCAGAGGTATCCCTTTAAATACTTGGCTTGTTTATCTTTTTATGACCGCAGCCACAGGGCTTGCGATCACTGGCGGATACCACCGTCTATTTTCGCATAGAGCTTATAAGGCTTCTTTACCGGTAAAACTTTTTTATCTATTGTTCGGAGCTGCTGCTTTCCAACAGTCCGTAATCGAATGGAGTTCAGATCATAGGATCCACCATAGATATGTGGACAAAGAAGAAGATCCGTATGCGATCACTAAAGGATTCTGGTATGCTCATATTCTTTGGTTATTCGAGAACAGAGATCATAGAACTCCGGTAAACGTAAACGATCTATACGAAGACAAATGGGTGAAGTTCCAAGACGACTATTATTACCTGATCGCTATCTTCATGGGATTTTTCTTCCCTATGATCCTTTGTGCGATTTGGGGAGATATTTTGGGCGGGTTATTCTTGGCTGCAACTTTAAGAATTGCGGTCAACCATCATATGACCTTCTTCATTAACTCTTTGGCTCATTATAAGGGAGCTCAACCTTTCTCTGACAAACATACTGCGAAAGATAATTGGATCATCGCTCTTTTCACTTTCGGAGAAGGATATCATAACTTCCACCACGAGTTCCAGGCGGACTACAGAAACGGGATCCGTTGGTTCGATTATGATCCTACCAAATGGTTGATCAATACTTTCGCCTTCTTCGGGCTCGCAAGTGATAGAAAAACTATTTCAGAAGAACAGATCCTTCGTAAAAAAATGGTTATGGATGAAAAATCTCTTAGAGATAAACTCGAGGCTAAATCCGAAACTTTAAGCCAAGGATTCGAAGAAAGATTGGAAGCTTTACGTAATTCCGTTCAGGAATCTCAAGCAAGACTGATCAATCTAAAGTCCGTAAAAGAAGAAGCAGGCAAAAAAGCGGTTAAAGAAGCGGAATCGGATTACAAAGTTGCATTGAACACTTGGAAAAGATTCGTTTCAGGCGACTTAGCACCTGTCTGATATTATTCCCAGTACCTGATCCATTGCCCTCCCCTAAAAAGGAGGGCTTTTTTCGTTATAGGTTCAATTCTCTTAAGCAAATGTAGGAATTCCTACATAATATTCTATTCGACTCCTAAGGCGACTCCTGACTTCGTCATGACCGGGCTCTACGCTCCAATCAGCGAAGCACCATTACCCTTTTCTAATTTAGCAACTCGTGTTATCACCATGGCGCATCGCCGGATTTATGCTACGATCCCTGTCGCTTTACTAGTTCATGCTCATTGTCTTTCTCATCATTTTCTCTATTCTTTTTCTCACGCGAAAACGCGAAGATAAAAAGGTATTGGATATCTAACGGAAGAATTTTCTTCCTTTCACGGCTTTGCGTGGAATACTCTGTGTGCTCCGTGAACTCTGTGCGAAACTTGTTTGCGTATTTTCGGTTCGCACAGAGGCACTGAGATCACAGAGGTTTTACATCCGCGGCAAGGATGCGAAGGGCTTAAGTTCGGTTTACCGGATGAGCGCGAATGCGCGAACCCGTAGCAGCCTGGTCCGAAGGAGCCGCCCAACGTATGACCTTTGCAGCAGCAATCCAACCATTTGTAACCGATCTATTTTGTTACCCACGTCTCCGGTTTGTATCGTTTAGTGAAGAGAAAAAACTCTATTTGTGACTTTCTCTATTTCTACACATCAGATATGATTTCCGATTACTGTCGGATCTCCTAACTGAGAAACATCTACTTCCACTTTGAGTTTATGTTTTCCTCCGCCGAACAAGATCCCCTTTAAAGGAGAAACGTCGGAAAAATCCCTGCCTAAAGAAGTATGGATATATTCGTCCGTGATCGCTTTGCCGTTTGTCGGATCGAAATCGAACCAACCTTCTCCCGGGCAATATACAGAGATCCAAGCATGGGTCGCATCACTTCCTCTTAGTTTAGGTTTTCCTGGAGGAGGATATGTTTCTATATAACCGGAAACGTATTTACAAGGAAGTCCCATAGAACGAAAAGCCGCG
Source organism: Leptospira sarikeiensis (assembly GCF_004769615.1). Classification (GTDB taxonomy): domain Bacteria; phylum Spirochaetota; class Leptospiria; order Leptospirales; family Leptospiraceae; genus Leptospira_B; species Leptospira_B sarikeiensis. The sequence continues at coordinate 177,061 of NZ_RQGF01000009.1, forward strand.
ATGGATAAATGAGTAAAATCCTGGCAGACTCCTTCTTTCTTTTCTAAAACTTCGTCGAGGGGAGTATAAATATTCGTGCTTCCCGCTTTGAATTTAAAATCTTCCCGAAATCTCCTCACGTATTCCAGGACTCCCTCGGTATAAGGTTTATCCATCGGAAGATATTTTTCTAAAAAATTCCTATAAGATGTCGAACGATTCACGAAGAGAGAATCTCCTATAAATTCCATCGATTCTATATCATCTTTCTCTTGGACTGATTTCAGTTTTTTTAATATTTCATTCGCAGTGATCGAAACCGGGGATTTTTTCTTTTCCGGTTCCGAAGTGGAAACTTTTGCCTCAGCGGTTACGGATAATACCTTATGAGGAATTTCCACCGCGAAAGAATATACAGTATTTCCGAAATAATCCGTTCTGAATTCGGTGTATTTCGGTTTAGGAAGAATTTGGATCTTTAATTCCCTACAGATCTGTCTATCGTTAGAAGTCGGACAAAGATGGGCCAAGTTCAAACAGTGAGACACTTCTTTCTCGTAAGTATAATGAGTTAAATGACGAACGGAATACTCAGCCATAAGGTCCTCCCAATCTGACTTGGTTTTCCACGTAACGGAAATATTTTCCTGCAACAGCATCCGAAACGGATTTTAGCTGATCTAAAATATCTCCCAACCATCTACGAAGACCTCCCGCAGGATCCGCGTATTCGAAGATACGTTTCGCATCTTCTTCCGAGAAACGGACCAAGACATCGGTCAATCTTTGGATCTCTTCCGAGATCTCTTCTTCTTTTCCTGTGAAAGAGAACAATGTGTTCTCTCTTAATTTTTCCAACTGGAATGCTAACGAGCGAGGGTTACTTTCATCAAATAGAAGAATATCCAAAACAGATTCAGCTTCTATTCTATATTTATAACGTCTTCTGTAAGTGATCCGAATATCGTTTACGTTCAATAAACTTTCGAACATACTCTTATTATATAAAGAAGATCTTTCTATCGCGGAGAGCACAAACCTAGCTAGAAATTGTGCTCTCTCCAATCTTTTTCCCATATCCAGGAAGTAATATCCTGTCTCACGGCTCATACTCTCATTTGCGAGTCCGGATAGAGAAGCGAATAAGTTCACTAATTTTTGTAGGTATTCCAACACTTCATCATAACTGGAGTTTCGAGGAGATTCGGATTCTAGTTTGGAGATCAGATAACGTGTATCGTCAGAGATCCTGTCTCGAACCGCTTTGGAAGAACCTACAAAGAAATTCAGATCGTGACGGATACTTCCGGAAGAATACGGAGAAGTCGCCAATTGGAATACCTTCTCTCGGATCGTATCCATAGATTCAGCTCCATTGGAAGGATCGAAGAAACCTATACTATATCCTGAAAGTTGATCCAGGATCCCGAGAAGCATAGAATATTGTTCCTTCTCATAGGATTCCTCAGCTTCTAGGATCTTATGCACGGCCTCTCTGAGTAATCTGGACATATTCTCCGCACGTTCCGCATAACGTCCCATCCAGAACATATTGTCTGCGACCCTGCTTGGAATTCCGGAACCCTTTCTTTTGAGTGGGATCCTTCCGATCTGACCAGGCATAAGACTGAATTCTTTTTTCTCTTCGGAAGAAAGGATCCAAAGATCTTTAGAGATCGCACCTCTTTGGTTGGTAATGATAAGTTCGTCCGGTTTAGGAGAAACCCTCACAAGACCACCAGGCATACTAGTGTATCCATTCTCGGAAAGACAGGTGAATGTTCTTAAAACGGATTTCCCGGTAAGAAGTTCTTCCGAGTCTCCCGAAAAAATAGGACAGGTAGAGCCGGATAGTATCTCCTGCGCAACATATCTCTCCGGCCTAGCTTGCACTTTTAGCCTTAACTCTTCTCTTTCTTTCTCGCTTAAGGTAGAAAGGAAGATAGAAGGATCCAGTGGGGAACGAATGGCCGGTTTGATCGCATATTTATATGGATTAGAGAAAACTTCTTCTCTGGATCTTTCATCTCCCAACCAATGTGTTGGAACATTCGGAAGAATGAGATCTTCTCCCAAATAAAATTTAGACAAACTAGGAAGATATGCATGCACAGCACGGTTCTCTAAAAATCCGGAACCAATCGGATTTGCTACAGTCACATGCCCCGCACGAACAGCTCCCAAGATCCCAGGAACGCCGAGTAAAGAATCCCCTTTCAATTCCAAAGGATCCATATACCAATCATCTACCCTACGGAAGATCACATCCACCTGCTGAAGACCTTCGATCGTTTTGAGATAAACTCTATTGTCTCGAACAGTCAAGTCCTCGGACTGGGCAAGAGTATATCCTAGATATCCTGCAAGATAAGCGTGTTCAAAGTACGTTTCGTTTCCAGGACCTGGAGTTAAGAGAATGATCAGAGGTTCTCTATCTCGATTCGCAGCAAAAGAGTTTAATGTTCTTCTGAGCGCACGGAAGTATAATGCGACCCGATGCACCTGAGAGTCTCTGTATAAGGACGGAAATATACGAGAAAGAACGATCCTATTTTCTAAAGCATAGCCGGAACCTGAAGGTGCCTGGACCCGATCTCCGATCACATAAAAATTCCCTTGATGATCCCGGCTTACGTCCGTTGCGACGAATGCTAATCTGAAATTCGTAAAATCATAAACAGGAGCACAGGCCCTTAGAAATCCTCCGGATTGGAATAACACCTCGTGAGGGATTTTTTTCTCGAGTAATAATCGTTTAGGACCGTATACGTCCTTTAAAATTTCATTAAGTAATTCGGATCTTTGGACAAGCCCTCTTTCAATCCCTTCCCATTCTTTGCTGTCCATGAGAAGAGGAAAAAGATCTAGCCCCCAAACTCTTTCTCTCTCGTCTCCGTAAACATTATACGTTACTCCGCTTTCCTTTAGGATACGAAGACTATCTTCTTTTCTGCGTCTTAATTCCGCTCCGCCCAAATGATTCAGAGAACGAAGTAAAAATTCGTATTTCTCCCGGGACTTTCCGTCCGGAAGGCATAATTCATCATACACTTCGGGACTAGGCTTGTACCCCGAAAGTAAATTAGCGGCTTGGGAAGTTCTCTGGTTCATCTTCCGGGAGACATTTTCCCTCCCCGTCAGATTTTTTCCATCCTTTCGAAAGGTTCCCGGAAGTTTTTGCTCAAAAATCAGACAGGATTTTTTTAGGGCGCTGAAAGTGTTGGCGAAAGTTAAATTTTTTCACCTAGATTTTCGCTCCGCATTTTGCGTAAAAAATAGAAGGAATGCAAAACAAAAGAAGAAGAAAAAGATCAATCTATCTTTAGAGTCGCTCCAATATTGATCTGCCTATAAGGTCCTTGTTGGATCCCTACCGGAAGTCTTCCGGAAATATAGACTCTATCTTCCAGATTTTTTCCATTCACGAAAATGGACCATCTTCCTCCTGGAGCCTCGTATCCAAAATCTGCATTCCAAATCCCGTAGGCAGGAACAATTCCTTGGCTTCCATCAGTGCTTTGGTTTTTCGTATTCTGAAGATCGGAATACTGTTTATCAAAGTATTGGTATTCTACTCTTGCGTAAAATCCGTGAGGACTTTTAAATCCGATCGCTCCAATAAAAGTATTCATCGGAACGTACGGTAAATAATTCCCGTTCGTATTTACTTTGATCAAATTCCCCGCGGAGTTGATCGTGTATAACGGCTGGTTCGTGATACTTACTGTTCCATCAGGATTTTGGATCGTTCCTACAGGCACATAGGTTGTGGAAATCGCCTTAGTATAAGAATATGTAAACTCCAATGGAATTTCCCATCTGGACTCTGCGAATTTTCCGAAGTCAAATACGAAGTTACTCTCTACACCTCGGTTGACGGATCTTCCTGCGTTGATCGGGACCGCGCCGATCCCGGAACCGGCCTCATTCGTATTTACGATCTGATTCGAAAAATATAAAGCGTATGTACTTATTTGAGTGTAGAAGTATCTAGTGATATTTCCTCTAAATCCTGTTTCGTAATTATTGGATCTTTCCGCACTAAGTTTATAACCTAAACCTAATGCAGGGTTTTGAACTGTAGAGAATGTAGGAGGAGAGAATGCAGTATGTGCTCCCGCAAACCAGATAAATTTGTCAGTTATATCAAAGGTCAATCCAATCCCAGGCAGGACCACTTTAGTATAGGTTTCATTCGCATCGTTTACTAAGATGGATTGTCCTACCGTATTTGCATTTCCTTTACTCACATCATCTGCAGTCGCAAGTCTTCTATGAGTGTATACACCTTGGAAAATATGTTCGTAGCGAACTCCGGGGATTACTTTGAATTTATCAGTGAGCTTGATAGAGTCTTGAACGTATAAAGCGTACGCTCTCGCATTTCTATTTTGCTGCTGAGTAGTAAGACCCTTTGTCATATTCGGATAAGGAAACGTGTTATTCGCTGCATTTACCGTTTCATAATGCATTCTTGCGCCGAAAGCGATCTCGTGATCCAATCCGAATGTATTAAACTTACCTTCTACCTTACTCTCCAAACCGCCTGTTCTAAAGAAAGAATGACGGTTGGGAGTGGAATTCAGCATATAGATCACATCTCCAGGCTGATTTCCGATCAGATCCGGTGCATATACTCCGAAAGCATTCTCTGGAGGCCTTGCTGCAAAACCGAATTCGGTTTGGTTATTATAAGAATAGGATTCTTGCCTAAATAAGAAACCCACGTTTGTCCAATAGGCTCTTGTGATCATTTTCCAATTTTCATTGAATGTGTGATCGTGACCGATTACAGCAGCCTGTCTTTCTATCGATTTCTGGTCATAACGAGCAGGATTGATCCTTGGATTTTTCCAATAGAGACCTTGGCTTAATCCTAAATATGTGGATTGAGATTCTTGCTGGTAAGATTGGTATTTTAGAAAAACAGAATCCTTCTCCCCCAACTTTTGCATCAACTTTAAGTTCAGATCGTTTACTCTAAAACCTTGATAATCCCTAAATCCACTTCCTTGATTATGCATATAGGAAATATCATAAGCGGTATTCGTATTTTGGACAGTTCCTCCATATTGGAGTAAACTGGAAGCATAACCGTTCATCCCACCGATCACTTTAGAACTGAAAGTTGGTTTTTCGGGAGGTTTGCGTGTCACATAGTTTACGATCCCACCCAAAGTAGTAGGTCCGAATAAAATGGAGCCGGAACCTTTTACGACTTCCACCCTTTCCATTCTATCGATATGAGGAATAAAATAACTTTCAGGTTGTCCGTAGGGACTGAGAGAAGTGAATACTCCGTCTTCTAAAATTAAAGTTTTTCGAGACTCTTCATTACTCACACCTCTAAATGCGATATTCGGAGTCAAACCAACCGCATCCTGATAACGGATCGTAGCTCCCGGAACCCTACGCAATGCTTCCATAGAATCGATCGGGTTTGTTTCCTTTAGGATCTTCTTGCCGATAACATTTGCGGAGCCTGGGATCTTTTTAATATCGTCGTCTTTGGATCCGATCACATTGATCTGTCCACTTTCCAAAAACCTTCTTCTTTTTTCTGCGAGAGTTTCGTTTTCCTTTGAAACATCCGTTTTGGGAGACTCGTCCGTTTCAGCGGAACTTCCATTTGGTTGGGAAAAAAGAATAGAATTAGAAAAAAATAAAATACTTAAAACGAAAAAAGAACGAACAAATTTTTTAAACATCAATCCCCGTCCCCTCCAGGTCCTCCGGAAACTGGTCCGGAACCGGTAAGGGCAGCCAATTCAGTATTCAAAATAGTTAATAAAGCGCTAAGGTCGGAGATAGATGCTTTGATGGCTGACGTATTGGGACTTCCCCATGCAGAAGCAGGAACGATCGCAGCCAAATGAGTTTCCAATTCAGCAATCTCCATTAGGATCTCAGAATCTAAGGCAGGACTATAAAATTTCACGTAATCGGAAAGCCCGACGCCAGTTCCGTTTCCAGTGTAGATCGCTTTAAAAGTGCTTAGGTTATCTATTAGATTTTGAAATGAATTTCCAGAAAACCTGGATTCTGCTCGATATGTTTTAGGGGAAGAGCCGTTTCCCCCTCCTGAAAATCCTCCAGGCATCTCCAACTTTCCATCTTTCATTGTAGTGAGAAGCTGAACCGTTCCGGAAAGAATAGCGTCTAACGCGGAACCGGAACTCGGAAAAACGGCAGAATTTCCGCTGCCTGCATTCGCCAATTGAGCCCCGTAAGGATTTGTTCCGGAAATATCCCAAAGGTCGGTTACACTCTTCGCATGTCCGCTATAGTCCAAAACTAAGGCTCGAACAAGTGCCGCCCTATTCGGGCTTCCAGGAAAATCGGAACAACTAGGAGAAGTTCCACGATTTACTCCTGGTCTACTAAATAGCAAATATTCAATCGCACTGATCCCTTTGGATTTATTCTTTATTTGATTGATGTATAATTGAGCGTCAGAAACGTCCACGCCTCCGAAAGAGTCCAAAAAATCCAACTCATCACTGTTAGGTGGAGACTCCACTAAATAATTGATCAAAAAAGGATCCATTCTGGAGAAATGAGCAAGAGAAGCTCCGAACCTAAAAGGCTCCACCTTTTTCAGATCGCTCATATGATTTGTCCAGGCGGCCTGAGCAGAAGATAGAGAATCTCCCCCGCAAACATCATCCGTTGCATCAACTAATGCTGCCCTACTCAATTCCAAATTTGCAAATAAGGGAGGGATCGTATTCGTTCCTAAATTTTGGAGAATAGATCTAGGATCGAATGAATTGAACATCTGATATAGATATCCGTTCGTTCCAGCTGCAGCAGATGCGGAGTTTTTATGAGAACAAGAAGAAGAGAAAGAAAGGAAAAGAAGAATAGAAACAAAACTTAAAGAAAGTTTATTTCGGAAGCGGCCTTTAAAATTTCCGCTAAGGATAGATTGGCTTCGTCGCATATTCCCTCGGCTGGGCTTTATCTTTCTGAATCAAGATTATATGCCTAGGCTTGGCGGCAACATTTTTTGAGATAAGGTCTCAGTTTTCAATACGAAGGGACAATCTTACATGATAAACGGATGAAAGTTACCCTTAAGAATGAAACGATTCTAAAAAATCGATCATGCCGTGACACTACTGATACAAAACTAGATCCAACGAAGGTCCATCGTATATCCGCTTGCATGATCCAAACGTTTGGGGGCAGAACCGTTCTCTGCAGAATGTCCGTCCGCTAAGAATCTGGAAATTCTTCTAGACTCCGCTTCGAAAGAATTCACAGGAAAAGTATCGTATGCTCTTCCTCCAGGATGAGAAACGTAGTATCTACAACCGCCCAATGGACGAGATGACCAAGTATCCCATACATCGAATACAAGAGGAGTATGTACCGGTAAATTCGGATGTAATGTGAAAACAGGAGTCCAAGCCTTAAATCGGATCCCTGAAACAGCTTCTCCTTTTCTTCCTGTCGAACGAAGAGGAACTTCATATCCGTTACAACTTAAAATATAACGATCGCTCCAACCTTCTACCTTTACTTGCAATCTTTCTAATGCAGAATCCACGGCCCTAGATGTCCCGAAGGAAGAAGACTCTTCACCTAAAACATTCCATGGCTCTAAGGCCATTCTAAGTTCCATAAAAACTTCTTCCCTTTGGGTTTTACCATACACAGGAAAACGGAATTCGAAAAAAGGCAGGAACTCCTCTTCTTGGAAGGCGAAACCATGTTCTTTTAGATCTTTCAGAACATTTTTAAAATCGCTCCATACATAATGAGGTAGCAGAAAACGATCATGAAGTTCAGTGCCCCAATGGATCGGAGGATGCACATACGGTTTTTCCCAAAATCTACAGAGTAAAGAAAGTACCAGAAGTTGTTGTACCACACTCATTTTGTAATGAGGAGGCATTTCAAATCCTCTTAATTCCACAAGGCCCAAACGAGAACCCATAGGAGGATACAGTTTGTCTATGGAAATTTCGGCCCTATGAGTGTTCCCAGTCAGATCCACGAGTAGATTTCGGAACAATCGATCCACAAGCCATGGATTCGGTTCTTTAATTTTATCTAATTGAGAAGCCGCTAATTCATATTCATATAAGATCTCGTCTCTTCCTTCATCCAAACGAGGAGCCTGAGATGTAGGGCCTATAAATAATCCCGAAAATAAATAAGAAAGAGAAGGATGATGTTGCCAATAGCTGACTAAACTTCTGAGGAGATCCGGTCTTCTTAAGAAAGGACTATCATCCGGAGACATGGAACCCACGGTGATATGATTTCCGCCTCCAGTCCCGGTATGTCTTCCATCGATCAGGAATTTTTCTGCACTTAAGCCTAGCTCTCTTGCTTCTTCATAGAGAATTCTGGTCTTTTCTTCCAATTCCTTAAAACTGGAAGAAGGATGTAAATTCACTTCCAGCACCCCTGGATCAGGAGTTATACGAAATAGCCCTAATCTAGGATCGGAAGGAGGTTCATAACCTTCTAATACGATTTGGATCCCTGCTTTTTCCGCCGCAAACTCCAAGGAGGAAATTAGATCCAACCAAGGTTCTATTCCTTCTACAGGAGGTAAAAAGATCCGGATTGCACCAAGTCTAGGCTCGATGACCAAAGTTGTCCTGATCGGAAGTTCTTTTCCTTCCGGAAAAAATTTAGGCTCTTTTTTATATCTTTTTTCTAAAACATTCTGTAGATCTTTTTTGGAACTAAGTTTTTTACTTTTAGAAATATCGGTAAGCACTGCATTCGGACGAAAATTATCCGAGATAGAAGAGAAAGGAAGTCTGAATCCTGCAGGCCCGTCCCCAGGAATTAAATATAATTTTTCCCGTTTGTATTTCCATTCGGAACTTTCCCATTCCGATTTTGCATAATTAAATTGTAATGGGATCGCGATCGCTTTTTTTAGCTTAAAGTCCCGATCCATAAGAGAAAGGACCTTCTTCCTCTCTAAAGATTCGAAAGAAAAATTTTCGGATTCAAAATCCTTGTCCTTAGGATTTTTCCACTCAGGCAATTGACCTTCTTTCCAAAGATAATAAAAACCGTCCTCGTATAAAGAAACCTTATGTTTGGGAGAAATTCCTAAAGCCTTGCAGATCTCGTCTCCGAAAGTTTCCGAACTTTCTAATTTTTCATCCAGGTCACTTTTTTTATTTTCTGCGGAAGAAGAGAATAACTCTTCTTTACTCCATAATTTTTCTCCGTCCTTTCTCCAAAAAGTATTCAAGGACCAACGAGGTAAAGGTTCTCCAGGATACCATTTTCCTTGAGTGACTTGAACGATCGATCCTGGAGAAAATTGTTTACGGAGTTTGGAAAGAAGTGTTTCTCCGAATTCTAATTTTTCTTTTCCGAGAGCCGCGGTATTCCATTGTGGATCTTGCCTGTCCGTGTCGGAAATAAAAGTCGGTTCCCCTCCAATCGAGACGCGAATATCATTTTTTTTGCATCTTTCATCCAGATGTTTCCCTATCTTCAACACTCGATCCCAGGAAGGATCAGAATAAGGTTTAGTAACCCTAGGAGATTCTTGGAATCGTTTGACTTCCATTCTGAATCCGAATTTGGACTCGGCAGGATCTGAATAACCGAATACTGGAGATGCACTACCAGGCTCGGGCACAGCCGCTAAAGGAATATGTCCTTCTCCTGCAAATAAACCGGATGTAGGATCAAGACCGATCCATCCTGCCCCAGGTAAAAACACTTCTGCCCATGCATGAAGATCGGTAAAATCTTCTTTTGGCCCCGCAGGTCCGTTAAGCGCCACCTCATCCGGTTTCAATTGGATCAGATAACCAGAAACAAATCTAGCGGCAAGACCAATATGTCTTAGGATCTGAACGAGTAAGAATGCAGAGTCACGACAGGAACCGGATTTTCTTTCCAAGGTTTGGGTACAAGTTTGAACTCCTGGCTCCATTCGGATCACATAGGAGATGTCCTCGTATACTCTTTGGTTTAAACCTACTAGAAAATCCACGGTCCGTTTCGGTTTCAGTATCCCGTCTTTTCTTAAACCGGAAATATAATTTGCGAGGGAGTTACTTCCATCACTCGCACTCAAATAAGGAAGAAGTTCTTTTCTGAGAGAATCGGAATAAATAAAAGGAGTTTCTTCCGCATCAGGCTCCAAGAAAAAATCGAAAGGATTGATGACTTGGATCTCTGCGACTAGGTCCACGAGTATTTTCAGTTTTTCAGTTTTCTTGGGAAATACGAGTCTAGCCTGATAATTCCCGAAAGGATCCTGTTGCCAATTCAGGAATTGTTCTGAAGGTTCCACAAGTAAAGAATAGGATACGATCCTAGTCCTAGAATGAGGAGCCGGCCTCAAACGTATGATATGAGGGGATAAGGCGACAGGCCTATCGTATTCGTACGAAGTTTCATGAGTGAGGGAAACTAATAAGGACATACTTTAAAGAATCGCCTTTTCAAATTTAATATAAAACGAATATAAAAAGAACTTAAAACAGGACCGATCTAATTCCTAAAATAGGTTTCGTCCAATTGGCCCGCAATCCCGTTCAATCTCACCTGGAGTTGGTCCAAATACTCATGCATTCCGGATGAAAATATCTCATCAATAGACGCGTAGTTCATCTCGGACAAGAGTACACCTACCCTTTTTTCTGTCTCGTCCCCGTAACTATCCTTCTCGGTCCCGCTTAGTATCTTTAAACTATCGAATGCCTTAGCAAGACAGGAACGGATCGCTCTTGGAAAAATTTTATCCAAGATCAGGAACTCCGCGATATTTTTAGGAGTGATCCTTGTATAAAACCTGTTGAACATCTCATGAGCGCTTGCGGATTTTAATAAAGAAAGCCATTGGATCAGATCCAAGGTAGAGCCGACCTCTTCTCTCGCAGGAAGAAGGATAAAATATTTCATGTCCAAGATACGGGTCGTTTTATCCGCTCTTTCTAAAAGCCTTCCAAGTAGAGCAAAATGCCAAACCTCGTCATGAGAGATAGTAGCCTCCTGGCATCCATAGAACAATAGACATTGATTTCGGATCGCTTTGAAAAACTCCGCGATCCCAGGCATATCGGATTCTTCGAATTTACGTTTGGATTTGATAGTAAGATAAAATTCGTTGATCACTTCCCACATAGGAGTGGAAATATTTTCGCGTACGGTTCTAGCATTCTCTCTTGCTCTGATCAGGCAATTCATGATAGAATTCGGATTTTCAGTATCCAAACTCATGAAATGGATCACATTCTCTTTACTTGGAGAATTGTATTTTCTGGAAAATAATTCATTGTCCCCAGTAGTATATACAAGGGGCATCCATTGTCTGTTGGAATCCTCGTTTAGATCCAAGGAGAGTTGAAAATTCACGTCCAAAAAACGGGAATAATTTTCGGCCCTCTCCATATAACGATTCATCCAGTATACGGATTCTGCAACTCGGCTCAGCATCAGGAAACCTCTCTAGTTTTGTGATGTTTTTTCGGTTCCGCTTGGGGATTCCCCCTTTTTGCCAGTTCTTCTCTTTAGATCATCCCATGACCCAGGTATCTTTAGAGCCTCCACCTTGAGAAGAATTCACAACGAGAGATCCTCTTCTGAGAGCTACTCGAGTCAAACCTCCAGGCATCACGTAAATTTCCTCTCCATATAAGATAAAAGGTCTTAGGTCCACATGCCTGCCTTCCAATTTATCCTCGATCAATGTTGGAATACGGGACAAACTTAATACAGGTTGTGCGATATAATTTCTAGGATCCGCTTTTACTTTCCCTACAAATTCTTCCTTTTCTTTTTCGCTCGCTACAGGCCCTATGATCATTCCATAACCACCTGCACCGTTCGCAGCTTTTACTACTAGGTTCCCAATATTTTCACAAACATATTTCAGGTCTTTTTCTCTAGAACAGAGATAAGTCGGAACATTCGGAATGATCGGCTCTTCTCCCAGATAATATTTAATAAAATCGGGAACATAGGAATAGATCACTTTATCGTCTGCGACTCCAGTACCTGGAGCATTCGCAAGGGCTACATTCCCTTTTTTGAATACATCGAATATACCTGGAACTCCTAAGAGGGAATCCTTTCTGAATGTTTTAGGATCCATGAATATATCATCAATCCGTCTATAAAGAACATCCACTTGTTTGAGTCCTTTTGTGGTCCTCATATACAATTTATCGTCTCTAACGGTTAGATCGGTTCCTTCTACCAAAGGAACTCCCATACGAGAAGCTAAGAAACTATGCTCATAATATGCTGAGTTATAGATCCCGGGGGTCAAAACCGCAATGTTCGGATTGGATTTATCCGAAAGATGTTCCAACATACCGCGAAGGCGGATCGGATAATCGTAGATAGGGCGAACAGAAAGACTCGCAAATAATTCCGGGAAGGTCTTTTTCATCACTTCACGGTTTTCTAATACATAAGAAACTCCGGAAGGACAACGAAGATTATCCTCAAGTACCAACATTCTACCGTCCCCGTCCCTTACCAGGTCGGTTCCTGTGATATGGATCCAGATCCCTTTAGGAGGTTTAATCCCTTTACATTCTTTTAAATAACCGGAACTACTATAGACGATCTCAGCAGGAATGATCCCGTCTTTGATGATCTTCTCGTCCCCATAAACGTCCTGGATAAAAAGATTGAGAGCTCGTATTCTTTGTTTAAGGCCTTCTTCCATTTTTTTCCATTCGAAAGAAGTTACGATCCTAGGAATGATATCGAAAGGCATGATCCTTTCTTCTTCTTCCTCATCCCCGTAAACGTTGAATGTGATCCCGAGAGAAAGTAGGGCTTTTTCTGCGGATGCCTTCCGCTTCAAAAGCTCCTTATCATCCATTCCCTCGATCCTGGATTTTAAGGTATGATAACTCTGGCGAATGCCTCCCTCTTCGGAGAACATCTCGTCGTAAAATGAATCTGTTTGGTAATTTGTCAGGAGCATTGGCATCTCCCTCCCATCTATCTGAAAGAGACGATTTTTGCCCCTAATAAACAAGCAGAAATTGAATTACTAGCTTATTTTTTATACCGATTATTTGTCATTGCTCAATTATTAAACATTTTATTAAAATATTCATCCAAGTGATTTAAAAGAAATCTAATTTTCCCTCGAAATCGAAAAAACGAAGCACAGCGTTTGCTAGGTAGATTTTTCGCACTTTCGTCTCTACTCGTCGGAACATATTTTACTATACAATCCTGACTTTCAAAGAGAGCTTCCTTACTCAATATGAAACGACTCGTCTATACTTCTCTTATCATCGCACTTCTCTATTTCATTGGCTCGGTAATCTATACAATAAAATCTGCATATAAGGTCCCTACGAATAATCTAGATTCATTTTTGAAGTCTCAAGATAAGAAGGCAGAAAGATTCGTAGTATTCTTAGGAGATAGCATAACTCACGGAACGGTAAGTTACGACTATGTCCAGAGTTTATCCGAGGATCCTAGATTAAAACATTTCACATTTGTAAACGAAGGGATCAATAGTAGGCTCACCTACCAAATATTAGAAAAAGTAGATGATACAATACGCCTAAATCCGGAGCATATTTTCATTCTGATCGGGACAAACGATGCGAAATCCGCTTTAAGTGAAGAAGAGTATACAGGGTACAATTCTCTATGGAAACTTCCGGAAGTCCCAAGTATAACAAGCTACGAAAAAAATTTGAGAAAAATCGTATCTTCCTTAAAAGAAAACACCAAAGCAAAGATCCATTTGATCTCTCTTCCAGTTTTAGGAGAAGTATTGAATAGTATTCCTCTAAAGAGGTCCGTTGATTATTCGGAAATCATAAAAAAGATCGCAGAAGGATCAAATTCTTCTTATTTACCTTTAAACGAAACATTACTTGCAGAATTGCAAAAACATCCGGATAGGCCTGAGAACATTTATACTAGGAATACCGTCCGGTTGTATTGGACCATATTCAAACATTACGGATTCTTTCAGTCCTGGGATCAACTTTCGGAACAATCTAATCAGCTTTTTATGACAGACGGAATTCATATGAATTCGAAGTCAGGAAAGATCCTGGAAGAAATGATCCGAAAAGATCTAAACGAATAGTTATTTTTTCTTCTCTAGCTCGTTTGCAATCTGGCATTCTTTCGGGATCCATTCCTTCTCTACTTGTTTTTGGCGCACATAACCTACTACATGCCCCGTGCTTGCAGCAACAGTTAGAATAGAATAAGAATACAAAAGTGCATAAGGAGAAGCAGGCAATAGATCCGAGATCCCCCCTCCCACATAAGAACCGTAAGCAGGATACAATGTGCGATATGCGGTCATTTCTTCCGTCTTATCGCAACGATATCTAAAATATCGGATCGCGTCATCGGATGCCCTCGCCTCCGGATAAAATGCTCCTAAAATCGGAACAGCATACCCGAGTGCATACCAGGAGCGATATTCTCTTTGGGCGAAGTCTTTTGAATGCCCTCCTTCATGCACAACTACTGCAGGAATATCCGAATATACATGGATCGTATTCGAATACGGATTATAATGATCTCCGCCGAAAATACGGCCTACAAGCAATACGTCATTCACAAGATATGCGAAAACTCCGATAGTCCATTTTAAAAGCGGATTCACAGATTTGGAATGATAGAGACGTTTTAGATCGTCCCAAGGAGCGTATTGGTTAAAACGAACCTTAACATCTTTTAGATTATTATCCCGGATATAGTCCATGAGATACTTTTTCGTTTCGAAAGAGATCTTATGGTTTTGGATCCTTCTGTCCCAGATCATAACTTTTGCCAAAAGGCTTTCGATCCAGATCCAACTTCCGATAAAATCCAGAACGGAATAAGGCTCTCCCTCTTCGAATTGTGGATTGGTTTCGTCGTAATATAATTTATCGTTCGGGCCGTAGGGCTGGGCAACTGTGTATCTTTTTTCGGTAGAATAATAACAAGATTGGAATGTAATTGAGAAGAGTAAGAATATTAGAAATATCTGTTTCATTCTATTTTACCTTCCGAACCGGAGCTTTTTTAGTTTCAGGAAGATGTTTTTTCAATTCGTCCAGAAAATCCAGGATCGCCACTTTGCCCATCTGGTTCAATTGATCCTCCCGATTTCCTCTATGGCCTAGATAAGGAAGATGGATGATCCAACCCAAGAGTAAAGGTAGAGTGGCTAAAGTTGCCATACAATCTGTTGCCTTGGACTCTATCCCATCCTTGTATTCATAACGCCAAGGTTTTCCGAGAGAAATAATATCAGCTTCCATTTCAACATTCACATTATTATAAGTGCAGTGATCGATTGATTCTAACTTGAATTTGCGGATAGTAATTTTGTGTTTTCCGGGATATTCTTCTTTATGATCTTCTAACTCTTTTAGGATCAATTTGGAGATCGGACCGTAAACGTTTTTATAATTCGTTCCCCAACCTGTCCATGATGTGAATCCGTCCTCAAAAAGTACGAAACGTTCCGGATCTTCGCCCGGAAATTCTATAGATATATCGGAGATTTTGGGCTCAGAAGGATCTGCTCCAAAATTTTGCAGTTCAGTCCAATGCTCTTGGATCTCATAAGCTCCCGAAAGAGTTTTAGGAACATGGACCTTAATGGAAACACAATCGACTAGGTATATGAATAGAAAGAAGAGTAAAATTGATCTAGAAAAAAAAGACATGAGGAATATCTTATTTAAATCTAGAACTCTCAAGCGACATGTAAAGAATAAAATAGGATCCTATAAAACGGACCCAATTTCAATTTGAAATTTCTTTCCATTTCGATCCCGGAATTTCTAAAACAAATTCGGAACCGAATGCAAGACTCGGGGTCTTAAAACCTTTCCCACCTTTTCCGGAAAGGACTTTTGAAACAGCAGCTAACGAAGACTCCACAGTGAATTCATAACCTTCTTTGCATTCCAGGATCTTTGAGGATCTTTTTCCTTCAACTGAGCGGACTTCTCCCCAGACTGTGGTTTTGACTAATGTCCTAGTTCTTTCTCCAGGACCTTTCACTGTTTTTCCTACAAGTGCCTGGACACCTTTTAGTATAAAAGGAATTTTTAATAAAGAAATGATCGGTTTAAAATAACGGAGTGCATTTACTTGCCCGGAAGGAATATCAGTGTAAACATCTATATTCGGTATCCCAGTTGATAGATAAGCAGTGAATACATCTCCCCAAGGAATTCCATATACTTGGTATGTTTTGTTCCCTGCGATCACCTCTCTACTCCGACTCAGATGAGGAACTCCTACCATTTCTCCATCTCTTCTCACTTTAGAACCATAAGGCAATTGAGCAAGAGCACTCTTCATTGTTCCTGGAGAAACCTCGGTTAAACCCACAAATGCCAATTCCAAAAACTTAGGATTAGAAATGGATTTTTTTAAGGATGCAGCCAGACAATCTGTAGGAACTATATCGAAACCTACTCCAGGTAATAATAAAACTCCCGCTTTTTCCGCTTCTTCCCCCAAAGAATATAAAGATTCGTATACGGGGATCTCTCCAGTTATATCTAGATAATGTACTTTTTTAGAGATGCAGGCCTTAGCCATCGGAACGGATGTCAGAACAAAAGGCCCTGCACAATGTAGAACGAGTTGGAATCCCTGGATGTGGAAACCGACCTCAGTTGGATTTTGCAGATCGAAAACTTTATACTCCAAACGAAGTTCTTTTGCCAGCTCTTCAATCTTAGAAGCGTTACGTCCCGCGAGTACCGGTTTTAATCCGCGTGAAACTGCACGTCTCGCGATCAATTCTCCGGTATATCCGTTTGCTCCATAGATCATCCATTGGGTAGTTGCCATAAGTAGGAACTTAAGGCTCTGTTCCGGATTTCGTCAATCTCCATACTCCGAAGGTGGTATTTTTTTTCACACATTTGATAGGTAAAGATCCTGAGGAATGGAGTCTGTTTTAGTTTTCGATTGACCTAGTTTGTTTCCGAGGAATGATAGAAGCTGATCGGCTTGTAACACATGGAAAAAATAAATCTTATCACAATCGCAATTCCGTTTTTCTTTTTGCTAATCGGGTTAGAGCTCGCGTTCTCCTGGTATCATAAAAGAAAACTCTATCGTCTCAACGATTCTATCAATGATCTCAGTACTGGGATCTCTAGCCAAATTTTCGGGATCATATTTAAGACGATCACCTTCTTCGCATATCTATGGGTATATGAGAATTGGAGAATATTTAATCTGCCTTCTTGGCCAAGTGAACCAGTTTCTTGGATGCCTTCTTCGGAAGTATTGGGGCTTTCCGCTTCTACCTGGTCTTGGATAATCGTGTTGGCTGTTTGGGTAAGCTGTTTCGTGTTATATGATTTGGCTTATTATTGGCTTCATAGATTGAGTCATGAGGTCAATTTCCTTTGGGCAGGACATGTGGTTCACCACCAAAGCGAAGAATACAATCTAACAGTTGCTCTGCGTCAGGCTAGCTTTCACGGACTATTTACCTGGATCTTCTATATTCCTCTGGCGATTATAGGATTTTCACCGATCGTGATGGTCCTGAACGGACAACTCAATTTGATCTATCAATTTTGGATCCATACAAAGGCGATCGATAAATTCCCGAAATGGTTCGAGGCTGTTTTTAATACACCTTCTCATCATAGAGTTCACCACGGGATCAATCCGAAATATATCGATAAAAACCACGGGGGAACGCTGATCGTTTTTGATAGATGGTTCGGAACTTTCCAAGTAGAAGAAGAAACTCCTGTATATGGAACGGTAAAACCTCTCAAAAGTTTCAACCCTATTTGGGCAAACGTTCATTACTGGGTAGAGATGTGGGAACAAGCAAAACAAAGCCCTCGTATAAAAGATAAGATCATGGCTTTCTTAGCAATGCCAGGCTGGAGACCTCAAGAATTAGGCGGACAATATCCTATCCCGGAAGTGGACGAGAAAACATTCAAAAAGTATGATATTTCTGTTCCAAGAAGCCTGAAGACATATGCAGTCACCTGGTTTGTATTAACCCTTGTTGGAACATTCTCCATGCTGGTTAAGGTCAACTCTATCCCGACCGGTCTTCTTTACATGATCTTCTTCTTTAGCTTATTCTCACTTACTACTGTAGGTGGGATCCTAGATCTAAAACGTTGGACCTTATATTTGGAACCGATCCGGGTCCTTCTATTAGTAGGAAGTTCTCTGCTACTCGGATTTTCTACCGGGACTTTGTTTATAGTGGCAGGTATCGGAGCATTATCTATTGCATGGTTCTTCTCTCAACGACATGCCTTTTCAGAATGGAAAGACATTGATCCTGTAAAAGAGATCCGGAGTAAGGCGGCTTAAGCAACACTCTTTCACTTTACAACCCGCGTAAACCTTTCAAAGTTTACGCGGGACTTAAAATGCCTACCGACGAAATCGTTTCCTTTCAAATAAATTCTCTACTCGAACAAGGATACTTTCTATTCCAAAACTTCTTTACCCAGGAAGAACTCACGCCAATTCGTAAGATCTGTTTGGAAGCAAACTCAGAATGGAAGATCAGATTTCCGGATCCGAATTCGGTCAACAGCGCCTATTTAACAAGTCCCGACTTCTGTAAAAGTAAGACAGATAGAGAGTCATTATTTCGTTTTGTTTCGGAGATAAAGATCCTTGAACTTGCAAAAAACATTATACAAGAAGAAGTCTATTTTTTGAACACACAGTTATTCTTTAACCCTGGATCCCCCAATAAAAAGAACTATTGGCATAGAGATTTGCAATATTTAGGGGTGTCGGAAGAAAAACAAAAAGAGATCCTAAAAAGCTCCAAGGTATATCATTTCCGTATTCCTTTTGATCCGGATCCTGGTTTGGAATTTATTCCCGGTTCCCAAAGTAGATGGGATACGGATGAAGAATATAAAGTCCGTATGGAAAAGGATCCTCATAAAAACTATGAGGATCTCCCTAGTTCTGTGAGAATTCTTCAAGAACCCGGAGATCTTTTAGTATTCTCTGCACATCTGATCCATAGAGGGATCTATGGGGGAAGCAGGCATTCATTCGATATTCTTTATACGAATTTCCCCGACCAAAAATCAAATTCTGATTTTTTTGGACAGTTTCCGGAAGAAGAGATCTTAAACAAATTGGATCATCCCGAAATTTTCAGACAAGAAACCTAGGCAGAGGCAATAAAAAACCCCCGAAGTTCGGGGGTTTTTCACAGTTCATTTCTGGTCTTTATTTTTGATCAATCAAAAGGAGGAGGAGAAGCCTCAAAAACTACATCCAGGTTATCGATTGTATTTTTTCTCAAATCATCCCAAAGAACGTTCATATCGTCTCCAGTATCTCCTGATTTACCGGATGTTCCAATCCTCGCGTATAAATTGTCCACACGAGTTGCTGGAACGTAGCCGGATGGAATACTTCCTGCAGACACGAAGTCCTTTACGAATCCGTTTACATTAAACAACCCATAGTTTAATGAAATTAGACCACAAAGATTGCCGTCTCCGGAAGTGATCGCACCTTCTTGCCAGCCAGATTTCGCAGTCACTTCCAGATCTCCGGTCAACTTCTGGCTATATGCGAGTTTATAATATTCATCACTCGCGCTGCCACTACAAAGCCCTGCATTTGCGTTTGAGGGAACTAAGTTGGCAGTTGAATCTATACGAACAAGAGCCTTGAAACAAAATACAGTACGGTTATCCATTTCTTCCAAGATCACTCTTCCGTGACGAGCATGCAAAGAAATCTCGTTGTCATTTGCTAACTTATCATCCCAAGAATATACTTGGACAAGTCCTTGGACTACATTGTTATGAGTTGCTGGATCGTATTTAACATCAGTAAGTTTTGGCATATATACATAACTTTCAATATCTGCAGATGATCCTCCGTCCTGAGATGGATTCAACATTTGTAATCTATATCGGACAAGAGCCCCATCCTGATCGGGGTCTCTTGGATTATTATCCCAATAGAATTGTAATGCGATGTCATCGGGGCTTGTAGACCCCGTTAGTTTGAGCTCAAGATAATTATCAAAAGTTTTTGAACCGGTATACGCAGTAGATGAGGCAGAAAACGATCCAGCTAGTTTGATTGAGATTGTGAAACTTGTTCCAGTGGTCGTTGAAAAATTCGGTTGGGAAATGCCATTAGTCCCACTTGCTAATAAAACTAATCCTGCATTCGACTGAATGGATCCGATCACATCATCCATAAAGAGGGAATTTCCTCTCGCCCAGTTAGCGGATCCTCTCACGAATCCCCATTGGTCCGCGCTCGCATACAATGGTCTCAGCAAGGAAACGTTCAAAGAGAAAGGAATTGGATTTTCTCCCTTCTTCGCCCCTGAACGGAATTGAAATCCTGCTGTGATCCCGAAGAATACGAGCAGGGCCAAAACGATTTTTGAAATGATAGAATTACGATTTTTAATCTTCACTGTGCAATTCCTTTGGGAACGATAATAAAGAATCCGGTTTTACTTTTTTCCAATGAGTATCCGGTGTTAAATAAGAAAGGTGGAATTGTATCACCTCCCGGTTTGCTACATGCTGTGCTTACTATACCGGTGAGGATGATTCCTAAACTTAAGAATAGAATTCCTCTTTTTAGGTTTAAGATCATAAGTATCTCCTTACAGAAATATGAACATTTGAGATTTGATTTTTTTCAGATGGGGGTTGATTTTTAAGAGCTTGTTCTAATTGTATACGCATCTTACCAGAACTCGATTAAATTTCGAGAGAAAAAAATCGATCTGAGAGCCCATTCTATGGTTTTTAAGACGTTTATTCAGAAAGTTTCCCTATTGTAAAACCGCAGTACATTCTACTTAATTTCTTGGAGAAAACATCCCCCAAGGAATAGATACCATAGGATCCAAAATTTCCCCGGAGATAAAGATGAAAGGCCCAATCCTAAACATATTTCTAAAAAATCCTGTTCCGGGAAAAGTAAAGACCCGCCTAGCTAAGGTTATAGGGGAAGAAGCTGCCTTGGAGGTATACCAAGCTCTCGTGGAAAAAACAAGAGAAGCATGCAAGGATCTGGATGTTCCAAAAGTTCTTTGGTTCGATTCTTTTCTTCCAAATCCTTCCGACCTGGGAAGTTGGGGTCACTCTCCTCTTTTGATCCGTAAACAAGAAGGAAAAGATCTGGGCGAAAAAATGAGAAATGCATTTTTGTACTGCTTTCAAAACGGTTCAGGTCCCGCAGTACTGATCGGAAGTGATTGTCCTGAGTTGGACCTACTACATTTGAAAGAAGCCTTTCAAATTTTAGATCAAAAAGATGTGATCCTTGGTCCGGCAAAGGATGGAGGATATTATCTTATTGGTCTGAAGTCGGATACTCCCGAATTGTTTCATGGAATTGAGTGGAGTACTGATACAGTTTTTGCAAGAACATTAGAAAAATTGCAATGGGCCAGAAAACAAGTGGGACTACTTCCAGTTCTTTCCGATCTGGATGAAGCAGAGGATCTAGAATATTTCGAATCCAAGGGAATCCTGGATTGGAAGAAGAATGGGTCCTAAACAATACTTAAAGTCGACTTTAAGTTTTTAAATACAAATCAACTCAGTGAAACTAAAAAATCTACTGAGTTCTCGACAATATCTCAAAAACTCCAACCTCATACATTATCAAAATAGAATATAGTCTATAGACCAAAGTCTCGACCGGCGACTATATTCCGTTGTAATTTTTTATTCACTTTTATGTAATTATTTGATTACTTAAGAAAATATCCCGGGTCTCATATATGTAATTGCTTGATTACATATATGAGCAAGAAGACAAACTTTATATTCTTAAAATTTTTAGTGATTTGTTTTTCAGTATATTTCGCAGTTTCCCTGAATCCTCTTAGGGCTTTCGGGAAAAAAGGACCCCATACTCATACTAGCATTACCCAAGAAGCGTTCGGGGAATTTATGGAAAAAGCGGATTGGGATCTTAGGTTAGATTGTATGGAATTAATCGTTCAAGGAAATCTAAGAGCAGACTCAGCTTACATGAACAATGACGCATATCATTGCGATAATAATAATATACTCGGTTGTGCAGATAGGTTCAGGACCCTAAAAGACGACGCTTATAGGGAAACAAATTATATTACAGGTCTAATGAAATTGGGAATGGCATTACATATTGCACAGGACTTCTATTCTCATTCTAATTGGGCAGAAAATTATCCACTCGTTGGGATTTTGGCACCAATAGAACATCCTTGGGTATTCTTAAGCCTTAAGGAAATCCAAACAGGATATTATAATCTTCTTCCGATCGTGGATCATACGGAAGAAGCGGGTCATTGTTTCGACGCTGAAGAAGGCCTAAACGGACATTATACTTTTGCAACCCATGCATGCCTGAACAAAGACGCGGCAGACAGTCATAGAAGCCTAAATTTGGTTTTGCCTGGTGTGCCTATCAGCTACCATGATTGGGCAGCAAGCCTTGCTAAAGAACATACTGTCCAAATTTTGTTGGAACAGTTTAAGGACAAAAATCCCCACCTGCTAACCTGTCTGACTCCAAAAGTTTTATCTTTTTCCTGCGGAGGAGCAGCCTACAATTTTCTGCGCCAGGATTAGGTCTAATTTCCGTTGACTTAAGCCTCTGTTTCCCGTTACTGTAAATTTACCCGGCCGGAATGCAGTCTATTTTACCAGATTGTAAAATTTATCGGACCGCCCCTTCCTTAGGTAATATCAGTGAAACTATTTCAAATTTTATTGTTTTGTTTACTATCATCCGGAGCTCTGATCGCTCAAGAATCCACGACTCAAACTGAATCGGAAACCGCTTCTGCCCAAGTATCTGTAGAGGACCAAACGTTAGCCGCAGTTAAAAAGCTGATCGGTTTCATTCGATATAAGAAAAATGATAAAGCATTGGCCCTGATCCATGTCGGAAAATTCTCCGAAAAACTTTTAGGAGATCATAAGATTTCCGCTTCAGAAAGAAAAGAATTCGAAGAAGCGATCGGAGAATATATTGTGAATAAAGCATTCCCTGTCGCTTTAAAATATTTTGATAAGATCGATATCACTTACGAAAAACCTGCAGTGACCGGAAAACAAGCCAGGATCGGATCTTCTATCTTATACAAGGGTTCCGACCAGATCAAGTTTGCATGGATCCTTTTTGAATCGGAAGGCGCTTGGTACATAAGCGATTTCGAGACAGAAGGCAAACTTGCTACCGAGATCAATAGAACTAAGAACATAGACCCGTCTATTAAGAAAAACGGAATTAAGGGAACTATCTCCCTAATACAAAAAGCAGCTAAGAACTGATGAGAAAACTTCTTTCCAAAGCGACCGAGTTGGTTTTAACCAAACCGGCCGCTTCTTCCGCAATACTTTTTATTTTCCTAATCCTTTCCGGATATTATGCTACAAAGTTATCCATCAATAGCGATAACCTCCAACTCTTACCGTCAGATAATCCTTCTGTAGTCCAAACAAAACGTGTGATCGAAATGATCGGCGGAAGCGGGTTCTATACAGTCGCTCTCAAATTCAAAGATGATAAGGGAATGACGGAACATTTAACCAAAGCATTCCAAGCCAAACGTAACGGTGATCCGGAAACCCAAAAGAAAGAATTAGAACTAGCCGATCGGGTAAAACAGCAGAATATCTCTTATTATAAAGAGAGAGAGATCGCGCTTAAAAAAGCCTCGGATAAATTAGCTAAGGCTGTTTTAGAAGATAAAGAATTAGTCAGATACGTTTCTTATAGATATAATGTTTCCTTTTTACAGGACAGGCTCCCCCTATTTTTAAAGACGGAAGATCTAAAAGAGATCCGCAAAAGAGTAAAACGTAAGATTGATGATGAGATAGAAAAAGCAAATCCGTTCTTCATCAAACTAACGAATGAAGAATATAATCCAGACTTTACGGACATCATCTCTAAATACCAGAAACTCGCCAAAAGAGATATATTCGACGAATATAATATTTCTCCTGAAAAAGGAATGCTGATCGTTTTGATCAAACCTACAGGCTCCTTCGTCGACATAGAGTTCTTGGAAAAAATAGATAAAAAAGTCCAGGGCTTAGTAAAAAGTCTCGGGATAGAAGAAGACGGGATCTATGCGGGTTATACTGGAGCTTATAAACTCAATCAAGATGATTATGAGACCTTAGTCAAGGCGTTAAAGCCGATCGGGATCGCATCCTTCTTAGGGATCGGGCTTCTTCTTCTATTATTTTTCCGTAATCCTTTATTTATTGTAATCCTACTATTCTCGCTTTTAAGCGGGCTACTCATGACTTTCGGACTGACAGGATTTGCAATAGGACAGCTGAATAGTATCACGAGTATCATTGGCTCCATTTTAATGGGACTCGGGATCGATTATGGGATACAATTCTTGTATAGATTCCGGGAAGAATTTACCAAAAAACAGGATATCGTTCGAGCGATCAAAGATACTATTTATCATACAGGGATCGCATCATTCAGTTCCGCTCTTACTACCACTTCCGCATTCGTAGTACTTTCTTTCTCCGAGTTCAGGGGATTTAGCGAATTCGGGATCATCGCAACATACGGGATCATATTGATCGCCGTTGCAATGTATGGAGTGACTGCATTACAAATCGCTTTATTACTAAAATGGTTCCCTTCTCTATCTAAAGTTTTCCTCCTTAACGAAGCTCAACAAACTCCATCAGGTTTACTTAGAAAATTTTATTCCAAACCCGGAGCTTTATCGATCTCAGTCCTTTTGCTCGTGATCTTATTCGGAATATTCGCGCCGAAAGTACAATTCGATGTGAATGGAAGAAATCTTCTGGTGGAAAATCTGGAATCCGTAAACTTGTATGATGAGATAGCGGACAGATTTGATATTTCTTCCGATCCACAAGCGATCGTAGTTAAAAGCCTGGAAGAATCAGAAGCTGTATTCGATTACCTGAGCCACGTTCCGGAATCACTCGCAGGATCGGTAGATCAAGTAGTATCACTTTGGAACTTTGTTCCGCCATACCCTCAACAATTAGAAAACCGTAAAGTTTTAGATCAACTCGCAAAGGATATGAAACCGGTCAAAGCTTCTTTTCTAAAACCGGAACAAAGAAAATATCTACCGAAGGCAAAACTATTCCTATCGGTAAAACCGTATGACTATACCGCAGTTCCGGATTACTTCTCTTCTCAATTCAAAGAAGTCCCCGGTTCTCAAGTCAAAGGCCATCTATTATTCCTTTATCCGAAGGTTGCATTATGGCATGGCGGAAAACTTTTGGAGTTCTTTGCCGCAGTAGGAAGATTGGAAGTTCCGAAAATTTCCAGAAGAACTTTAAATGTGATCCTGTATTCTACGAACGCTCCTAAAAGTGCCGTTATAGATCCGGTAAAAGAGAATTTTTCTCCTGTAGAAACAAAAGCACTTTTAACGGCTTTAAATTCTTATCCGAAAGAGAAACTTCTTTCTTTGAAGATCTTACCCGGAACTGTAGATACTATTTTGGAACATAGACCTTATAAGGATATTGCCCAGGCGAGATCCTATACTTTCCAAACGGATACCGCAGGAAGTTTGATGCTTTTTGCGAACCTGATCCTGATCGTAAAAAGAGAAGGAGTAGCGGCCTTCTTCATCACCTTAGTTCTTGTGATCTTAGTCTTAATCCTTTTCTATCGGGCAT
Organism: Leptospira sarikeiensis; assembly: GCF_004769615.1. Taxonomy (GTDB): domain Bacteria; phylum Spirochaetota; class Leptospiria; order Leptospirales; family Leptospiraceae; genus Leptospira_B; species Leptospira_B sarikeiensis. The sequence goes on from NZ_RQGF01000009.1 coordinate 202,671, forward strand.
TCTTACCTGCGTTACTATCATTAATTCCTCTTCTTCTTGGAATAGTAGTCACAGTCGGGGTCATGTCCATCATAGATCTAAAATTAAATTTTATGAATGTGCTCGTTTTCCCTGTGATCATAGGATACGGGATCCAAAACGGGATCTACATTTACTATAGGTTTAGAGAAGATCATGATATCGTAAAAGCGATGGCGATGGTAGGACCTGCAGTGATCGCTTCTACATTGACTACTCTTGTAGGATGGAGTGCATTATTACTCGCAGACCAAAGAGGCCTACATTCCATCGGAAAAGTAGCAACCATCGGGATAGGTGCATGTCTATTGATCGCACTCACATTACTTCCCGCAATTTTAGAATTGGCTTATAGAAATAGAAAACAAGAAGATTCGGAAGCGATTCCTTTAGGCCTCGGCCCGGAAGAAGAATCTACTCTCGCTTCTTCAGAGTTCTTTGTTCAAGAAGAGAAACCGAAAGCCAAAAAAACCGCGAAAAAGAAAACAGCGGCTAAAAAGAAAACGGGAAAGAAAAAATGAACTCCAGAGTATCCCTTTTATTCTTAATTTCCATATCCTTTATGAATTGCGCGGTGAAACAGATCAGGACCGCTCCGAATTTCGAATCTTCTTTGGATCGTTTCAAAAGACTCACTGTTGCGATCGATTCAAATTCTAAGATAAACAAAACAGAAAGCTCTTTAGTAAAATCAATGGCAGAGCAAGAACTGGCTCACCATAAGGAATATATTGTTTATCCGGATCCGAATAGCAAAAATCAAAACTGTGCATCTCCTGTGGGAAAATCCCAAGGAGTTTTACAGCTCAAGTTGGATGAATCTTTAAATGGAAGTACTCCTTCTTTTTTAGTTTGGCTAAGCCCCGCATTATTCGGGCCTTCTTCCGACGGGATCAGGATTACGATCCAAGGAAAGATCCAAAACTGTGGATCTAAAGAAGTTCTCTGGGAAGGACTCGCCTCTTCTTCTTATTTCTTGGGTGGAGATGAAGAAGCCACGCTGAGAGTAAACTATGAGAGTAAATTCGGTAAATCCATCGGCCCAAAAGTACTTCCATATTACGATCTTCTAAAGTCCCTTTTAGACCAGATCAAAAGTCCGGTCTTAAACGAAGCAGAACAGGACGAAAAAATAGAAGTAGAATCGGGATCTTAAACGCAGAAACGATAGAGATAGCCCCATCGAGTCGATGACTGAAAGTCAAACAGGCGGCAGTTTAAATCGGCGCGCAACATTCCGTATAAGGCATTTTTGGAAAACCGGCCCCCACCCAAGTTCGGGTGGAGGTGGTGGGCTTGTGGGAGAAGCTCGGACACTATATCATATTTTTATGATATTCTCTATCACTATATCAATTTCTCTTGGAATTTTGATTCCAAGTGCGCCTTAGGTCCGCTTTTACTTCTTAAGGTGATTTCTTCTGCCTTCTTGCACCTAAGTAAATACGCCAAATTTTCATCAAAACGTGAATATCATTCTTTAGAAAATGATTTCCTAAATTGGGTAAATGAATTACATTCCCCGGAATGGATTTAAAACAAATTACCGTTCAATCTACTATTGCGGCAAATGCTAAAAAAACCTGGGATTACTACACAGAACCTGAACATATCACCAAATGGAATTTCGCCACAGATGATTGGCAATGTCCTTGGGCTAAAAATGATCTGCAACCAGGCGGGAAGTATAGCGCAAGAATGGAAGCAAAAGACGGAAGCTTCGGTTTTGAATTTGAAGCGATTTACGATACGATTGTCCCTGAAAAAAATTTAAGCTATACGATGGGCGATGGTAGAAAAGCGACAGTTCAATTCGAAAGTAAAAATGAACAAACCTTTGTAACAGTTAGTTTCGATCCGGAAACTGTAAATCCGATTGAAATGCAGAGAGGTGGCTGGCAAGCGATCCTAGATAATTTCAAAAAGTATACCGAAGCCAATTAATCAGATTATTCACTTCTCCCGTTGAGTGTAAACATCCGTTACCGAACATTGTTCCAACATAAAAAGTATAGAACTTGTTCTTGACCGGATGTTTACCGTCCTGTTGGATACTCCGAATCGCTTTTTCAAGAGGAAATCAATGAACTTAATTAATAACGTTTCCAAGGCTGCGACAGGAGCATTCTGGCTTTTATGGCTTGGAACTTTAAGCGGAATTGTCGAGCTTACAAATTTACATCCTAGCCTAAACGGTATCATTATTACTCTCGGTTGGGTAATTTTAGGAATTCATGTAATCGAAGTAGGAATTTATTCTTTCAGGGCAGGAGACAGAGGAGGATTTAAATTACCGGACGCGATCCAGGTTTTTTTCTTCGGAGTTTTCCACTTAATTCCAGTAAGTTTTTCGGATAAAAAATAATCGAACAGAGAAAACCCCCGCTACTCGCGGGGGCGAATATTAGAAAATCTTAAACAGATCGCGGAAGTTTTCCTACGATATCCAGATATTCGGAAGCCATGTTCTTGACGATATCTCCGGCAGGAAGAATGGAATCGATCTGTGCGACACCATGACCTGCAGACCAAATATCTCTCCAACGTTTGAATTCTTGGTCAATATCTCCAGTGCTTTCATTATGGAAATTATCTCCCGCCTTTTCTACGGAACGTTTTAACCAGTTTGCAGGGATCCCTGAAATTTTTTCAGTGTAAACGATTTCTTCCGGAGCGGAATCAACCACCATATTCTTATATTCTATTGAAGCCGCGGCTTCTTGAGAAGCGATCAGTCTTGTTCCGATATAAACTGCATCCGCACCCAAAGATAAAGCGGCAGCCATCTGCGCTCCTCCGCTGATCGCTCCAGCTGCAAGTACAGGAAGACCGATTTCCTTTTTTAAATAAGGGAATAAACTAAAAGGAGAAATATTTCCAGCGTGTCCACCTGCTCCTTGTGCAACTGCAACAAGCGCATCCGCGCCGGATTTGGCGACTATCCTAGCATGTTTTAAAGTAGTTACGTCGCAAAATACCTTTGTTCCGACTGACTTTGCTTCATTGATGATAGAACGAGGGCTTCCTAAACTTGTAATGATAAGTTCTACTTTGAATTCTAAAAGTATTTCCAGATGTTTTGCCCAATTCGGGTTATGAGCCTTATGTAAAATTAAGTTAACACCGATCGGTTTCTTAGTTCGAGAGCGGATATTTTCCAATCCTCTTCTTAATTCCTCTACACTACGGTAATTTTGGGATGGGAATGTTCCAAGGCCTCCGGCTTCAGAAACTGCAACGACTAGATCAGGGTATGAGACGAGAAACATGGGCGCCCCGATGATGGGCAAATCGATTCCAAGCATCTCCGTAACTGGAGTTTTTATTTTCATAAGGGAGAAGCTTTCATCCTAACCTGATTCCATCTATCTTTTTTTTCTGGCAGAAGAAAATCGGATCTTTAAACTGGGAAGTATGATCGTTACAGTATCTTCCTACAAAATCCTTCCTGAAAAAATCCAAGAATTTACTGAAATCAGCGAGGAACTCTCAAGAGAGTCCTTAAAAGAGAACGGTGTTTATAGATTCGATCTATTACAAAATGATGGGGACGATGGAAGATTTGTGATCATAGAAGCCTATGAATCCGAATCCAGACGTAAGGCTCATTTGGAAACTCCGCATTTCGTAAATTGGAGAAGAACAGTCCCTGAAATGTTTTCGCAAGGCACTACAACAGTGTATTATAAACCACTTTCTCCCAAACCGGAGGATTGGAAGAAGTAATTGAGATATAAGATTAAATTTGGACTCGGTGTACAAAAATTGGCTCGTAAATTAAACCATTATTTTTTTCTAAAATAGATAGTTTCGACTGCTCTTGTCTCCGCCTCACCAGGCTTAATATTATACGCTCTTATGATAATTTGGTCCTTACTTACGATCTCGAATTCAGTTCTCCAACCCCAAGGTTCAGGAAACATATCTTGGCCATAACTTCCAAGGACGGAAAAACCCTTTTCTGTAGGAGTTCCTTCACTGAACATGATCCCGGTTCCCATTCCAAAACTTTCTACCCAAGCACATTCCGCTTTTTGCCTATCTATATGATATCCCAAGATAAGGACACCTTGCATAGGAGATCCACCGATACTTCCTTCGTATTCATGGAGAATAAATCTTCCTCCTAAAATTGGCCGAATTATTCCTACAGTCTTAGTTTCGCCTTCTAACTTATCCGGTTTGAACCATAACTTGGATGTCCCCTCCCACTCCCCCTCTAATTGAGAAAGTGTGAAATGTTCTCCTTCTTTTTTGGAAATTTCGAATTTTTCCTTACTCATCATTTATCTCCTGATCAAAGCGAACGAGAACATGTTTTTATTAGGACTGAGTCCAACTGCAAGTTCAAAACCGAAGTATTTTTAGATCTTAGAATGAGCAACATTGCAGTTTTAGGGACATTCTATTAGAAACAGGAGTCGAAAATATATGGTATTATTCACAAATCATAGCGCGGACTTTATTTCTTCCGTTCGAAACGATACTCGTTCTGAAACTTCTTTGGATGAGAAGAAGGAAGAGGAAATTTTAGACTCTTATTCCAGATCAGTGATCCACGCGGTGGATTCGGTAGGACCGAGTGTAGTCCATCTACAAGTGACAAATCAAAGAGGAGAAGGTGGAAGTGGTTCCGGTTTCTTCCTCACTCCAGACGGATATATCGCAACAAACAGCCATGTAGTGGATGGAGCAGTAAAAATTAAGGCAAATCTCGCGGACGGTTCTAGTAGAGAAGCTGAACTCGTCGGGAATGATCCGCATACAGATGTGGCCGTTTTAAAAGTGCATGGAGGCTTATTTCCTCATTCCAGTTTTACCGATTCCAAAAAATTGAAAGTTGGACAATTGGTCGTAGCGATTGGAAATCCTTATGGGTTCGAATCCACGGTTACGGCAGGAGTTGTAAGTGCATTAGGAAGAACATTAAGATCTCGTAATGGGCGCCTGATAGATAATGTGATCCAAACGGATGCCGCGTTAAACCCCGGGAATTCTGGCGGGCCTTTAGTAGATTTTCAAGGAAGAGTGGTAGGGATCAATACTGCGATTATTCTTCCGGCCCAGGGGATCTGCTTTGCTGTGGCCTCGAACACAGCAGAGTATGTGATCACTCGTTTGATCACGAATGGAGCAGTCAAAAGAGGATATTTAGGGATCGCGGGACAAAATCAGAAAATCCCTAACTTTATTAAATCGATGAACAGATTAAATTCCGATTCCGGTATTTTAGTCATGTCCTTAGAACCAGGTTCTCCCGCAGATAAAGTAGGGATCCGTAATGGAGATTTGATCATTGGCCTGGATGAAAAAGAGATCCATACAATCGATGATCTTCATAAAATTTTGGATGAGACTTCGATCGGAAGGAAATTAGGAATTCGATTATTAAGGGACGGTTCCATGAGAAGTTTCTTCATAGAACCTGGTGAACTGAAGTAAGAGTAAACTTTTTTCGCACAGAGAACACGGAGTTCGCAGAGAGAAAAATAAATCCTCTGTGATCTCCGTGTGAACCATTCAAGCGCTTACTGTATTTCAGGGACATCCATTAGAAGGATCTCGGAATTTTCCAAAGCCTTGACTTTTAAGATCTCTGCTCTCGGAAAACCAACTCCGTCTCTCGCAGAAAGTTCGCTCCCATTTATATTCACTTTTCCAGATATTAGAAAAGCATAAACTCCACCCTCTCTGTTCTTGGAGGTATATTCCGATTCGGAACCCTCGTCCAAATTTCCCAAAGAGAACCAAGCGTTCTGGTTGATCCAAAGACCCTCTTGAGATTCCTTAGGCGCAACCACGACTTGGAATTTATTCTTCCGATCTTCCGGAAGGAATTTCCTTTGGTCGTATCTTGGCTTCGCTCCCCTTTTATCAGGTAAAACCCAGATCTGTAAAAAATTCACCGGATCAGTTTCCGAATGATTATACTCCGAATGAACGATACCGGTTCCGGCAGACATTACTTGCACTTCTCCGGACTCAATCACGCCTGAAGTTCCGATGCTGTCCTTATGCTCCAACGCACCCTTGATCGGTATAGAGATGATTTCCATATCTTGGTGAGGATGCGGATCGAAACCTCTTCCTGGGGCGACTATATCATCGTTCAATACCCGTAAAGTTCCAAATCTGATTCTATCAGGATTCATGTAGCTTCCGAAAGAGAACGTATGATTTGATTTCAACCAACCGAAATCCACTCTTCCTCTCGTGTTTGCCTTATGAACTACCGCTTCCATTTTATCTCCTTTTCCCCTCTTGGGGATGATTATCTTTTAGACCGACCGGATTCCCAATAGTTCACGTTTAAAGTATTTATTAAAATACAATTTCTATTAAATCCGAAAAATTTAGATCCTATTATTCAAAACTCGGAGTCCCGCTAACAACGATACATCTAAATAGAAAAATTGGAGGAAGATACATGCCCTTCGTATACACTTCTCCATTAGATAAAGATTGAGTTCCCGCAGGAGCCTTTTCCATTGCATGATCGTATGCGCTTTGTAGATCCGGTGCAAATCTGGCGAACATGAAAGGGAATATCTGGACCACACAATCCTCTCCCTCTACTCTTTTAGGAGAATAGACAGGTCTTTCCTTTGCTGGACGGATCCTTTCCACTCTGTAAATCAATGTCTCTGCTCCACTACATTGAGAGAATAAAAATAGTAGAAAACTTAGAATAGATAGATGAAGAACCTTCATTGAGAGATCTCCAAACCATAATACATTCTATAACAGCTTGTAGTTATGCCGTTATTGTATTGGAAGATCTCAAGGTCCCGAACATGGGTTGCTGTAGGATTTTTTTCCGGGATCTTGACGATCATATTCCGGATCTTTTCGCCACAGGCTTTTTCGTTTTGTTTGTACAAACTTTCCTCAACCTGAGGGGGAAGAGGTCTCATTCTTAAATTATTAAAATAGAATACCGTACTCGAATAACAGCCGCTAAATACGATACATAAAAGAAAAAAGCAGTACCGTTTCAGATCCATGAGGGACAATAATAATTCACCAACCCAGAAGATGCAAGAGAGTTTATCAAAACTTCCCTTCGAATAATAAGACGAGGCATCCTATGCAAGATCCCACTAAAAAACCTAGAAGACTCCCGTTGATTCTGATCTTTTCCAAGACCCTTCTTGTTTTGAGCTCCAAATTCTCTCTAAATTGTTTGGGCTCCAATAATTTCAATCCTCTGGAGATCTGATCTCCCACATATTTGGAAACGGACTCATTCGTTTTAGAGCTTAAGAATTCCAGAAAAGAACGGATCGGTCCGTATTCTCTCAGATTTTCCAGCTTGGAAATTTCCTCCTTATGGGCTAAAACCACTTCGCTTGCGAGTCGATTCAATTGTTCTCTCACGAAATCCGCTAAGGCCCGAACTGCTTCCTCTCTTTTGGCAACCGGAAGTTCATTCCAAGACCCTACATAGAGTTCAGCACATTCGGAAAATATGGAATACAATTCGAAAAGAACTTCTTCCTCTTCTGTTTCGAAGTCTTTTCCTTCTTTCAGACCTTCTCCGAATTCCTTAATTCTTTTCTTTGGGTCGATGAGCCAGATCAAAGGTTTTGCGAGAAAAGAAAGTCCCTTGGTGATACGCTGTATCCTTTCTCCGAAGTCCTCATGATCTGAAACTTTCATGAGCGTTTCTCCTACCAAAAATCGGACAGTCGAAAGTATTTCCTTTCTGCTATTCAACTCATGAAGTATTTGTTTATCCGCGCCCGAGAATCTGAAATTCGAAACATAAACTACTATATCTTCTTCTATCTTATCCCAGATCAGATTTAAGAATTCTCTGATCTCTTTTTCTCCTTTTAGATACGTATCTAAAAGTGCTCGGACTGCCTGAATATTCTCAGGCTCATCCAATATTCCACCTATGTAAGATTTCAATTTTTGTTCGCTGATCAGATCGGAAGATACCCAACGACCGATCTCTTCTGCGATCGTTTCGCTTTCTGATTCTACAGCCTTGTATGTTTTCCATACGGCGAACCAATCGCAGATCGCACCCACGAGTCCACCTTCCAAACCGTGGATTAGAATATTTCCCCAGATAAAACGACTCCATCCGTCCCAAAGTCCCCAAAGAAGGATACTTCCGAATAGAACTAAAAGAAAATTCGAGACGAATTGTAATTTAGAGTACGGCTTGTTTCCGTACAAAACGATCAACGGAAAAACCACCTTCCTTTCACGAAGGACGATAATAAGAAAAATACCGGAAGTAGAAAAAGGACTATGGTTAAGAAGATAGAGTTCCCCTTCCCGAATTTGATATCCAATTGATCGTTCTGAGAACAGGCCAAAATTTCATTTCTTTGGGTTTGAAAGAGGATCCCTCCCTCCGAGTCTTCCCATTTCGGAAAGTAAGACCTTCTAACGATCTTACAATTATGGTTTTCTAATATGTTCTTATCCTGCTTTTCTGTTCGAAAAACTTCGGATCCTGCAAAAACTTCTTCATCTGAAAAGATCCTAGGTAATAAGGAGGCTTCGGAAAGAAGAAGTGGCTCAGGTCTGGATTTATCTTTTACAGGGAAAAATCTTCCTAAAAATTCGTTCCGATCCAAGAAAGAAAGATCTCCATACTTCGCCTTAAATTCTTCCTTCCAATTCGTATGTTCGGCCGGAACATTCAATACGAGTAAACCTTGGAACCATTTATTATAATTTTGACCGGTCGCCTCTATTTCATTCTTACCGATCCTGGCAAATACGATACCTGGATCCAAACCTTCATGCAAAATTGCTTCATTCGTATTGTATAAAAAACGTTTAGGGCGAAGTGCCTTTCCACCGCTTAGCTCTTTATAATCCGCCACTCCCCAAGGTTTTTCGGTCAACACGGCAAGGTCGGTACCAGGATTTTTCACTTTAAAAAGGAATAAGAAGGACTTACTTTCCAATTCCTTTTCGTACAGCTCGGAAGGAGTATCGTTTGTGCGGAACCCTTCTCTGTTGACCCAACCTTTCAGAAGTTCGAATCGATTCGGATTCAATTTTAAAATTTTATAAAGTTTTTCTGTGGACCCAATGATATAAGAAACCCCGTTCACCTGCAAAAATCTGTGGAGTCCGACGCCCGCATCTTCTAACGAAAGTTCTTCTTCATAGCCTGGATTTTTTTTCCATGCGGTCCAAGGAAGATAACGACTCAAATACGGTTGAACGGCAAGAGAAGTCAAAGAAGCGTCCGCTTCCATTCCTAAAAGATTCCTATGCCCTGCCCTTCTGATTAGAAGCCCGAGAGTAAAAGGACTATCTCCCCATTTCCTATGAGAATCTATTTCAGGAAAAATTTTAGAATCCTTCGGTAATTCTCCAAGTGCAACTTCCACATCCTTCATCTCTAATGCGGAAAAACTATCTTTCAAAAAAGTAGTATTCTCCTTCCATTCCAACTCCGGATGCCAAAGAAAGAATCGGACCAGAGCAAAAAATAAAAGTGCTCCTACAGAATATTGAGCGACCCAAGAAGTGGATTTGTTTTTCAGAAGATGAACTGCAGTTTCCAAGCCCGATAGAGTTAAGAATAAAAGAGAAAGATCCAAGGCTCTATACCATGGAAATCCTAATCCTGGAAAAAATTTAGAGAGAGAAGTATCCACTCCGATCCAATAAAAGATCAAACTTGCAAAAAATACGAATCTAGACGCGGGAGGGAAAATTTTACGCTTTAGAATAGAACGAATTCCTAATAGAAATAGCACCGGAAAAACTGCCTGGATCCAGTGTAGGCCTATGATAAAATTCCATAAGAAGGCGATTAATCCGCTTCCTTCCCAAATCGGTTTTAAGGCTCCTGATCCCAAAATGGAAATAAGGCCCGGAGTGGAATCCATCGGAAATGTCTCCGCCCTGTAGGAAGAATATTTTAGAAAATTCCACCAAACGGGTAAAGCGACTAGCAAGGGAATGAAGAATGCGATAGAGAACGCTCTTTTTCCGAGTTCTTCTCCCAAAAATAGGAAATAGATGAGAAGGGAGACCAAATAGAAAAGAGAAGATGGAAAATCGGAGTAATAAACGCAGGCGCTTACCACCAAATATTTTGATAGGGAAGAAAGTTTTCCTGTGGTCCTATATTTTTCTAAATAATAAAAACCTAATAAACTCCAGCCTAGTCCGAAAAATCCAGTTACGGATCCGCTAAAAAGTCCCACTAAGGAAAGCCCGAATGGCTCTTCTCCAGCACATAAAAAGAAAAACAGAAGCCCGGACATAGCGAGCATTACTGTATTCGCCCTATGATTGGTCTCGCTTAAGAGTAAAAGACTGAATTTGATAAACGCGTATGTAAAAAGTAAGATGGAAAGAAGAACGCTTACATTGAAGGAAAGAGAAAGTGAAGCCCAAAAAAATACGGTCTTATGCAGGATCGCGACCAAGAAGTAGAAAAAAGGGGGCTGGTAAAAAAACACAGGCATCCCAGAAAACCAACGACTATCATATCCCAAGGATTGCCCATTATCCAAAAGTGAATCATAGATCTCAGCTAAATGAGTTTGAGCGTGGAGGCTCCAACCGGAAAGGGTATCTCCGCTAAATAAAAAACTGAATTTAATGATTAAGACAAAAAAGGAGGCGAGTAATAATAAAGGCCTTCGCCAAGCCGGAGCGAGTCTCCATTTTTTCTGAAAAAAAGGCATGCCGAGAGGGTAAGGAAAACCCCTGGAATTGACAAGCAAAAGAGAACCGGAAATTCGGGATTCGCCCCGATGGATTTTCGGGGCAAAAAGAGGAGGCTACTCCTCTTTTACATTCTCCTGAACGTACTTTCTAAACTCAGCTTCGCTCATCTTGTCCGCATATAATGGATAAAGAGCCGTAATCAACTCTTCCAAGGTGGGGAATTTTGCCCCGTCGAGCTTGAATGCCATAGGGTCCTCTGCCAGGTAAGGATTTCGGGATCACTCTTAAGGAATAAGCCCGTTTACCGTATTCTCTAACCATCATTTTTATGGTTCTAAACAATAAAACTAGAAAACGAACAGCCTTCGCTAGAAAGCACGAGTGATTTTCCATTTTGAAAAGCTCTACTTACGTTGGTCTTCTATCCCCAAAACTAAAATATCATCTTTTGGTTCGGAACTTCCTAAAAATTTTAGAAGATCCTCTTCTATTCCTCCCAGAAGTTCCTCTAAATTTTTGGAATCTCCTGTTCTTAGGAAAGCAAGCACCCTTTCTATTCCGTAAAAATCTCCGGGCAACCTAGAAGATTCCGTAAGTCCATCCGTAAAACATAGGATCCTGAATCCTTGTGTAAGAGAGATCTCTTTATCTTCGAAATCGAAATTTTCAAGAAGACCAACAAGAGGATTTTCGCATTCGATCACATGCTCTTCATCCTTGGTCTGTACTAAAACCGGAGGAGAACCCGCAAGAGCTAACGTGAGTTTTTTCCCGTCAGGAGAAATTTCCAAAATGGATGCGGAGAAGAATGTGGAAACATTTCCGTATTTCCCATGAAATTCAGAACTGATCTCGGACAAAAGTTTTCCGGGACTTTCTTCCTTCATTCTCAGATCCTCATAAACGCTTCGGATCAAAATAGTGATGAGTGCGGCTTGGATCCCATGGCCTGTGGCATCCGCAAGAAAGATCCGGATCCTAGAGTCAGGAAATTCTACTATATCGTATAAGTCCCCGCCCACTTCCGCCAAAGGTTTATGCAGGATCCTGAATTTAGTTTGGCCGACCGTTTTTTCCATCCGGTCTTCGAGATGTAAAAGCCCTTTTTGGATCTCTCTTGCTACATTCAGATCGTTTTGGATGAGCCTAAGAGCATTTCGAAGTTGTTTGGTCCGATCCTCCACTCTTCTTTCCAAATTTCTAGAAAGATCCAAAAGTCTATCCAAACTATCCGAACTTCTAATGGATAAGAATACGGACTGGGCCACTAAAAACATGAATGCACCGATATTCGTAAAATATCCCGTATCCAGATAGAAAGTTGCGTATAAAATATCATGGATCATTGCAGCATACACGAATACAAAACCGGCAAGTATGATCAATGCACCTTTTCTTCTTCTTAATGCTGCCTTGGTAAGGGAGAATAATCCTAAGGTCCCGGCAAGAAATGCCACAAGATAATAGATAGTGATCGTAAATGTGAATATATGGACCGGAAAGATAAGGACCACAAGACATGCACCGATCGCGATCCACCAAACTAGGTCCACGAGGATCCTTTTGAGTTCTCTAGGAAATACTGAAAGGATATAACTTAGGAAAACAGGGATCGCGAGATAAAAGGTGATATATTCTATTCTTACGTAATGATGGTATTTTAGAAATTCAAGATATTCTGAAATGATCCTGGTCCCGGAAAAAAGGCCTCTCCCCGCCATGATCACGCAATATAGGCCGAAATACATGGAGGCGGATTCTCCTCTTCTTACGACCGCATAAATTAAATGGAGTAAACCGATACAGAAAAGCCCTCCTGCAAGGAACATATCCAGAAAACGTTCCGCATGCCAGGTTTTCTCTAAAGAAGAAGCTGTCCCGAATCGGATCGGAGCCCAAAAACCGCCTAGTCTATGATCCTTATTGGCGATCTGCATATCGACTTTGATCTCTTCTCCCTGTGGAGAAAATTTTACGAACCGATTGCACCAAGCAGGTTGGACTTCGAAGATCGTGATATCGGCTCCGGAAGGAATATCCACTTCGCCGCAGGAAGCTAAAAGTTTTCCATCCACATACAAAAAGTAGGAAGAACTTTGTTCTTGGATAATAAATGCCAAGTCTCCGTAATTTTTATCCAGTTTAATCGTAAGTTCATAGGTTCCGTATCCTTCTCCGAGCCTAGAACCATTTCTGCCGTTCCAAGAAGAAGGAACGCTTACGATCTCATGAGAATTTTGGGATTCTTTTCCGGAACTTTTCCAATACAACCAAGTAAATTTCCAAAGCCCTGAAAGTACGATCGGGCCTTGGGTATTTAGATCGTAATCTTTGATCTCTAAAAAGCCTTGGACCACAGAAGGATGATCCGATTTTTCCGAACCATCGGAGCATCCAGAGAGCCCGGCCATAAAAAATAAGAACACAATACAGGTGAGAAGGTTTTTCATTTGGATCAAAATCGCTTTGGACCGAAACCGATTTCGGCGGCTTAGGACCTTGGGATTTTTTCATAAGAAGAAGAACTTAAAAGCAAAATTTATCCCGAGGCGAAAGCGACTTTCGGTCTTAAAAGTACCTTCTCCCATAAGGGCTAAAAAAGCGTTTAAAATAGGAAAAATTTGTTTGAAAATATAAAACCCTTCTTGACAAAAAAGAAGCTCATCCGACTATAACAGAAAAATATCCAATAAATTGGATTAAATTTCCGAGATTACAATCGGAAGGGACGTAAAATTGAATACTATGAAAGCAAAATCTACCACATCGCTAATACGCTCTTTCAGCAAAGGCCTCGCGGTTCTTACTTTGGGGGCTCTTGTTTCCTTCTCTGCATACGCGGATGATACCCTCTTAAACGTTTCTTTCGATCCAACTCGTGAATTGTACGAAGAGATCAATAAGAAGTTCGTAGAATCCTGGACCAAAAAAAGCGGCAAGGCTCTGAGTATTCAACAATCCCATGGCGGATCCGGTAAACAAGCAAGAGCAGTGATCGACGGATTAGAAGCCGATGTAGTAACTCTTGCTTTAGCTTACGATATCGATAGTATCGTTGCAAACGGCGGACTTGTTTCTAAGGACTGGGAAAAATCTTTCCCGAACCATTCCACTCCATACTACTCTACCATTGTTTTCTTAGTTAGAAAAGGAAATCCGAAAGCGATCAAAGATTGGGACGATGTTGTAAAACCAGGGATCGGAGTGATCACACCAAATCCTAAAACTTCAGGCGGAGCTCGTTGGAACTATTTAGCAGCTTGGGGATTCGCTAAAAAACAATACAAAACAGAAGAAAAAGCGATCGAGTTCGTAAAAGCTTTATATAAAAACACTTCCGTTCTTGATACAGGCGCAAGAGGTTCCACAACTACTTTCGTTCAAAGAGGGATCGGTGACGTTCTTCTTGCTTGGGAAAACGAAGCAGAACTTGCTCTATCCGAATCCAGAAAAGCTAACGGTGGAAACGCTCAATTCGAAGTGGTTTATCCTAGCACAAGTATCCTCGCGGAAACTCCGGTTGCAATCGTAGAGAAAGTTGCTGCGAAAAAAGGAACTACTGAGATCGCTAAGGCTTATTTAGATTTCTTATATACTAAAGAGGGACAAGAGATCATCGCAAAACATTTCTTCCGCCCGAACGACGCTGCGATCCTGAAAGCAAACGTAGCAAAATTCCCGAAACTTCAATTATTCGATGTAAGAAGTATCGAAGGATCTTGGGCAGCAGCTCATAAAAAACATTTCGCTGACGGAGGGCTTTTTGACTCTATCTACGGCGAAGCTAAGAAATAAGTAGGAACTCCTACGAAACTCTTTATGAAAATCGGAGCCGCCCTAGGGCGGCTCTTGGTTTGACGAAATAGGGTGTTTCCCAAGAATCGACTTCAAAGGGTCCCTCTAGATTGAAACTGATCATTCGCCCATATTCAAAAACAAGCTTCGGTCTTTCTTTAGGCCTCACTACGTTCTACCTGAGCCTTCTGGTAATTATTCCTTTATCTGCATTATTTTTCAAATCCGCTACCTTAGGAGTTTCTGGCCTCTGGGAAGTATTCTCCGAAGACAGGATCCAAAAGGCTTTGTATTTAAGTTTCGGGGCCGGTGGAGTCGCAGCTATCATCAATCTTTTTGTTGGATTTCTTTTTGCATGGGTCTTGGTTCGATATGAATTTCCGGGCAAAAAAATCCTAGATTCTCTTGTGGATCTTCCATTCACTCTTCCCACGGCCGTTGCGGGGATTGCATTGACTACAATCTACGCACCAAATGGTTTTATTGGAAAATATCTGGAACCATATGGAATTAAGATCGCGTACACTCCGATAGGGATCGTGATCGCTTTAGTTTTTATCGGATTCCCATTTGTTGTTCGCACAGTACAACCTATCTTGGAAGACCTTCCTAAAGAATTGGAAGAAAGCGCCTACTGTTTAGGAGCGACTCGTTTCCAAACATTTACAAAAGTAATTTTACCCGAACTCATTCCTTCTCTACTCGCAGGGACCAGTATGGCATTCGCAAGAGGGATCGGAGAATACGGATCAGTTGTTTTTATTTCAGGGAACTTACCCGGTAAAACGGAAATACTTCCACTACTTATCGTAACAAAGTTAGAACAATACGAATACGCAAAGGCGACCGGGATCGCAGTGCTCATGTTAGTATTATCTTTTACGATCATGTTCGGGATCAATTATCTACAAAACCGCGCATCTAGGAGGCTAGGATGAAAGAGTCTGAGTCTATCTGGATCCGCTTCGCTTTAATCGCTTCCGTATTGGGGTTAGCGTTTATCATTCTGATATTACCGATCACCGTTGTGTTCTTAGAAGCTTTTGCACAGGGTTGGGACGCATATCTGCAAGGTCTCCAGGATTCGGATACTATTTCCGCAATGCTCATGACATTAAAGGTCGCAGGGATCGCGGTTCCACTCAACACCGCGTTTGGTTTAGTAGCGGCATTTCTTTTGACCAGATTCGAATTTCCCGGCAAAAATCTTTTACTCACTATCATAGATTCTCCTTTTGCGGTTTCTCCGGTCATTTCGGGGCTAATCTTTCTCTTGTTATTCGGAAGACAGGGTTGGCTCGGAGATACATTAGAAGAATGGAATATTAAGGTCGTATTTAATACTCCAGGGCTTGTAATCGCAACAGTATTCATCACATTACCATTCGTAGCCAGGGAATTGATCCCTCTTATGCAAAGCCAAGGAAAAGAAGAAGAGGAAGCCGGAATACTACTAGGCGCCTCTCTTCCACAAACATTCATAAAGATCATCATTCCTAATATCAAATGGGGTCTGCTTTACGGTTTGATCCTATGTAATGCAAGAGCAATGGGAGAATTCGGTGCGGTCTCCGTTCTATCTGGGCATATACGAGGAAAAACGAATACTCTTCCTCTGCAGATAGAAATGTTATATAATGAATATAATTCAGTAGGAGCTTTTTCTGCGGCGTCGGTACTTGTGTTTCTTTCCTTACTTACATTGATCCTAAAAACTCTTTTGGAAAGAAACCTTCGCCGAAAAGAAGACTCAGAAGAAACGATTGCTCCGGAAAAAAATACTCAGGTTGCCAAATCTTAGGAGAAAAGAATGTCTATTGAAATTCGAAATGTAAGCAAACGATTTGGGAAATTCCAAGCCTTAGACCAGGTAGACCTGACAATTCCGGAGGGAGATCTAGTCGCGTTACTCGGTCCTTCCGGTAGCGGCAAGACCACTCTACTCAGGATCATTGCTGGATTAGATACTCCGGACGAAGGAGAAGTACTATTCAACGGAGAAAAATCTAAAACGAAAAACTCCAAAGATAGAGGAGTAGGATTCGTTTTTCAACATTATGCATTATTCCGTCATATGACGATTTTCGAAAATATCGCTTTCGGCCTGAAAGTTCGTCCCAGATCCACAAGACCTTCTAAAGAAGAGATCAAAGAAAAAGTCTTCCAACTTTTGAAATTGGTACAATTAGAAAATTTCCATAATAGATTTCCTTTCGAATTATCCGGGGGGCAAAGACAAAGGGTCGCATTGGCGAGAGCTCTTGCGATCGAACCTAAGTTTTTACTTTTGGATGAACCCTTCGGAGCCTTGGATGCAAAGGTAAGGAAGGAACTTCGCACTTGGCTCAGAAGATTACATGACGAGATCCATATCACGAGCGTATTCGTAACCCATGACCAGGAAGAAGCGTTAGAAGTAAGTGATTCTATTGTGATCTTAAGATCAGGAAAGATCGAACAGATCGGTACTCCTGACGAAGTTTATAATAAACCTAAAACTCCTTTCGTATTCCATTTCTTGGGAGACGTGAACTTATTCCATGGAAGGATCAATGAAGGGACCGCAAAGATCGGAGATCTTCATGTAGATACTCCTGAACATTCGGACGTTGTAGACAAGGAAGCAGTAGCATACGTTAGACCTTATGATGTGGAAATCACCAGATCTTCCTCCGAAGGAATTCCGGCAGAGATACAATATATCCACTCCACAGGAAGAAATGTTCGGATCGAATTAAAACGATTGGATTCAGGTACTCTGATCGAATCTTTATTGGATCAATCTGCTTTCAAAGAGCTGAATCTACTTCCAGGTGAGACTGTATATCTTCGGATCAGAAAGGCGAAGGTATATGTGGAATACATGGAAGATTTTTCCATTTAATCCTAAATTTTTTTCCGGATGGAGTAAAATTCAGGTCCGGGTCGGTCCAAAATGGAATAAGCTTATAAAGCTAAAATTTCTTTTGGGGAGAAACTCAGATGGTCCGTTTTATTTTCGTTCAAGATGCCAAGAAGGCCAGGAGCGAAAATGGATGGATAAATCCAAGACTCCTCTTCATTCCCCTCTTTTTTATACATCTTTTCTGTGTAACTTCTTCTTCCGTTACTCAAACCTCGAACATAAGATCCAATCCGAAACCGGAAAAAAATAGATCAGAACCATCATTTATAGACAAATTCAATCTAGCCTTAATAAGCGAAGAAGGAATTCCAACCGGTTTAGAAGACGATTTGAAGGAACTCCTACTTCGTTCGGAAAGGATCAATCTTGCAGATCGGAAAAAAACCGCGGACGCGTTAAACGAACTCTCCTTAAATCAAACAGGGATCACAGATACCCGAAATTCTCCAAAACTCGGAAAACTTTTATCCGTTCAAAAGTTGGTCTATCTTAAGCGACAAAAGGAAAAGTTTTCCCTGGAGCTTATGGATGTGGAATCTTCTAAATCAGAATTCATTCGAAGTTTTACGGAAAAAAAGTCCGAAAAAATTTACACTGAATTACTAGGATATCTCACTCAGAATCTTCTTTTAAAAAATCTAAACGGTTTGAAGCCTAAGAACTCAGATATTAAGATCAGTTTGTCCTCTTCCCGGCCTGTCTATTTTACGAACGATCCAGTACAATTTACGATACGTAGTTCGGAAGATTGTTATATTCATCTGATACTTCTACAAAGTGATGGTGAAACGATTTTACTCTTTCCAAACGCTTTTAATTCGAATAATTTCCTGAAAGCGAATACCGATCTGATCGTTCCGGATGGAAAATCGGGATATATTCTGGCAGCGGGAGAACCTTACGGAAAAGATTCTATAAAGGTAATCGCAAGCAAATCTCAACTGAATCTATTCTCGACTAGATCATACGGCGATTCTCCGTTCGGGATCATCGAAAGACCTATTGAATCCGTTAACCGGGGTATCAAATTAATACAAACAAGTTTGCCGGAAGGAGAATGGAACACTTCAGAACTGGAGATACAAACGAAAGAAAATTAGATAGGAAACTTTTCGGATCCGACATGGCCCAAAAAAAATAGTATCCCTACTCTTCTCAGAGAGGTAGGGATTTTGTTATTTCGGAGCAAGAATTTATTTAGTTAGTATCTCCGTACCTGTGCCATTGCCCCAGGTGCCTTCCAAACGATTGCCACCATTTTTGACAGTATAGATCACCGGATACGTATCACCCCAATCAACAGTAAGAGTGCTACCGCTCAAGGAGCCTGTTCCAGTAAAACTATTTCCTACAGTCCATTGAAAATTATAAGATCCGTCTTCGTTTAAAGTAATCGTGACACTTCCTTTGTATTTACTTCCGTCCGGATTGGTTCCTGTTACTTTGTAAGTACCATAAACATTCGATGTCTGCGCACTTAAATAAGAGAAGGAAACCGTCAAAACGATCACGGTAAATAAAGCCAGTATCTTGGCTTTAGGATTTCTAAACATGAATACCTCCACGTGAGGGGAAAATCAAAACATACATGGGAATCTTAGCAAGATATTTATAGATAGGATGAAAACATTTATTTCCATATGGAATGGCTCTAAATGCAGGAATCGTATCCTCTTAGTATCCATTTCCTGGAATCCGCAGGATCAATGACCGCATCTATCTCCAGATAAGAAGCCATATTGATTGCCTTCCCTCTTTCATAAGCCTCTGCTACCAATCGTTCGAATAAAATTTGTCTTTCTTTCCAATCCTTCACTTCGGCGAGTTCCTTTTGGTAACCTGTACGGATTTCCCCTTCTATACCCATCGCTCCGAATTCACCCGTTGGCCAAGAGATAGTAAACACAGGAGAATGAAAACTTCCCGCCGCCATAGCCATCGCTCCTAAACCGTATCCTTTTCTAAGAATAATTGTAAAGACTGGAACTTTTAAAGAGGCACCCGCTTGGAAAAATTCAGCCGCCTTACGAACTAAACCTTTTTTCTCTGCATCCGGCCCCACCATAAACCCGGGTGTATCACAAAGAAATAATATAGGTAATTTTAGAAGATCACAGAATTCTAAGAATTTTCCTGCTTTATTCGCACCTTCCGCATCTATCGCCCCTCCTAAATGAGCAGGATTATTAGCGATTAAACCTAAAGGTCGCCCTTCTATCCGGACCAAGGAGGTAACGATTCCTTTTGCATGATCTTTTTGGAATTCGACCACGGAATTCGTATCTGATAGAGTATCGATTACGGATCTAATATCATATGATCTCAGGCGATTTTCAGGAATTAAACTTCTAAGGAATTTCTGGTCTTTACATTCTGTATTCTTAATATTTCCTTGAGAATAAGATAAAACTTTTTTTGCAATAATTACTGCTTCTTCTTCATTTCGAACTAGAATATCGATCACTCCGTTTTTCGCTTGGGTTTCGGCAGGTCCGATATCTTCTGCCGAAAAATTTCCGAGTCCGCCTCCTTTTACCATTACAGGACCACCCATCCCGATATTAGAATCCTCCGTTGCGATTCGGATATCACTCGCTCCGAATAAAGCAGCATTTCCGGCAAAACATCTTCCGGAAGCGATCGCTATTCTGAGGCTCTTTCCCCTTAATCCTGCGTATTTTCGAAAAGTATGCAAGTCCAAACCGGCGACTGCAGGAACATCCACTTCTCCGGGACGTCCTCCTCCTCCTTCCGTAAAAAATACCAAAGGGAGTTTTTGATTTTCAACCATCTCCAAAAATCGATCTGTCTTCTTATGATTCATTGCTCCTTGGGTCCCCATAAAAACTGTATAATCATAAGCTAATACAGAAATTCTTGATTGATGAGGATCGAATAGATCTTTGTTCACAGTTCCAAGCCCTGCAATCAATCCATCCGCAGGGCTCAGCTTGATCAATTCTTCCAAAGATCTTCTTCTTCTTTGGGCTGCGATCGCAAGAGCGCCGTATTCTACGAAACTCCCAGGATCACAAAGATCAGCTATATTCTCTCTCGCGGTCCTTTGTCCTCTTTTATGCCTTTTTGTTACTGCCTGTGTCCTGGATCTATCCTCGTTTAGTGCAAGGCGATCCAAAAGTTCCTTTAAGTCTGGACGTATTTCATTCGGATCAATTTCTTCAGATCTTTGCCCAATGGAATTTTCATCAGAACTAGGACGGATCCAAAATAGAGCTTCTCCTTCCGATACCACTTTTCCAGGGGAGATAATTGTTCTTTCAATGAACCCGGTTATTTCAGAATGTAATAGATGTTCCATTTTCATGGAGGAAAGAAGAGCGATCTTTTCGCCTTTACGGACCAGATCGCCTTCAGAAGGATAAATTTCCAAAAGATTCCCTGTCATAGGAGAAGAAAATAGAGCAAGACCTTCCGGAACTTCTTCTTGCTCTTTAATATTTTCTAAATTACTTTTGGGAATAAGATCGAATTGGAATTTTTTATGAGCGGCTCCCTCATTCGAGATCAATTCTGCAATATTGTGTTCAATAAATTTTGTTCCAACAGAGTAAGTTCCGAGTTCTTTTCTTTGTAATAGATTAAGAAGAAACGGGAGATTCGTAGAACAACCTTCTATCCGGAATTCAGACAGTGCTCGATACGCAGACTTAATTAATGAAGTAAGTTCCGAATGTTTAGATCGAACGATCAGTTTCGCAAGTAACGGATCGAAATTCGGATTTATATCGTATCCTGAATATGCAAAACTATCCACTCGGATCCCCGGGCCGGAACTTGGTTCGAAGATATGTAGTTTCCCGACTGATGGGATGGGTTCTCCCTTAGTATTCCATGTTTCGGAATTGATCCGTATCTGGAGAGCATATCCTTTCGGTTCAGGAATATCCTTTTGTTCTAAACCCAGATCTTTGAAAGATTTTCCTCCCGCAATTTGTAACTGAACTTCTACTAGATCTGATCCAGTGATCTCTTCGGTAATCGTATGTTCAACCTGAAGTCTAGGATTGGATTCTATAAAATAGATATTTGACTTAGGATCGATCAGGAATTCGAAAGTTCCCAAACCCTTATAAGATAAATGTTCAGCGATTTTTATAGAATACTCTAATATCTTTTTGCGAATATCCGGATCTAAAAATGGAGCAGGAGCGATCTCTAGTAATTTTTGGTTCTTTCTTTGTAAGGAGCAGTCCCTTTCCCAAAAATGTAATATTTTTCCGGACCCGTCTCCTAAGATCTGAACTTCTACATGCCTTGCTTCCGGAAGATATTTTTCGATATATAGATCGGGATTTCCGAATGAATGTTTTGCTTCTTCGGAACAAATACGAAATTGTTCCTCGATCTCTGTTTGATTTTTTATCAGCCTTATTCCTCTCCCTCCTCCTCCTGCCAAGGCTTTGAAGAGAAAATCTCCAAACTTAGAATAAAATTCCACAGCATCCGAAATATTTACGATCTTTCTCAATCCCGGCAATGTAGGAACTCCTAAGGATTCCGCAAGGATCACTGCCTTCAACTTATCACCTAACGTTTCCAATACGGATCCGCTCGGCCCTATAAAGATCAACCCGAAAGATTCACAGCTTTTTGCGAAATCGGAATTCTCACTCAAGAAACCGTAACCAGGATGCACCGAATCGCAATGTTCAGATTTAGCGATCGATAAGATCTTTTCATGATCCAAATAAGCTTTAGGTCCGATTCCCTTTAAAGGAAAAGACAGATCGGTAACTAATCTATGTCTTGAATTAGAATCATCTTCTGAATAAATAGAAACAGTTCTTATGCCTAAAGATCCCGCAGCTCTCGCGATCCGGATTGCAACCTCTCCACGATTCGCAATTAATAGTTTAGATAATTTCATAGATGGGCAGAAGTTTTACCAGGAAACATAAGCAGTCGATCAATTTTCAAATGACCACTAAAGGCAAAACTCATTTCGTTTGAATGCAAAACCGATTGTAAGCCATCGCCAAATAGAAATTCCTATAATTAATATATATTAAATTTACATAATATATATTATATGACTTTCAATCTTCGCTTTTCAGAATGAATAGACCCGAACAAAATGGAAGAGTACATTTACTGTTTTTCGAAAAGGCGAAAGAATCCGGAAAGAGTATTGAATTTCTTTCTCAAACTCTCATTTGGTTTGATTTAACAAATGATCAATATATTGCACAAATGAATAAATCATTATCCAAAATAACGATTCTTATTTCCAATATATTGGAAATAATTATAGAGCTAAAACGGGGCTTTTACTGAACTGGCTTTAGAAGGAAATTTATATGCCTGCAAGCACATTATCCAAATCTAACAGCTCCAAAAGATCAGTAAGCACTAAGAAACAAAAAAGTCCGAAAGCTGAAAAGGAGATCCTGAAAAGCCATATAGAGGGGTTAAGCCTACCGATCGTTTATTCTCCTTCTTCTTCACAATTTGCAAATCTGAAATTTCTGACCGATTGGATCCGCAAGAATCATAAAGAAATTCAAAGAGATCTTTTAATATACGGCGCGATCTTATTCAGAGGTTTTGATATCGGTTCCTCCGAAAATTTTGAAAAAGTTGCCTTAGGGTTAGATTCGAATCTTTCAGAGGCGTATTTAGGGACTTCTCCTAGAGATAAAAAAACGAAATTTGTTCATACAGCAAGCGAACTTCCTTCCGCATATCCGATCATGCAACACGCAGAAATGAGTTTTCTAAATCACCCTCCTAAGAAACTTTTCTTCTACGCGAAAATTGCTCCGAAAAAAAACGGAGAAACTCCTATCACCGATCTAAGGACCGTTCTGAGAGAAATGCCGGAACATATTTCAGGAAAAGCGGAGAAGTTCGGCATCAAGTATATTCGTCACTACGACGGGCCCGGCTCTTCACGTTATAGTCTTTGGAAAACAAAACGATGGAGCGAGATGTTCAAAACAGAAGACAAAAAGATCGCTGAGAAAGAATTTAAAAAACAAAATTTCGAACATGAGTGGTTACCTGGAAATAAATTAAGATTAATTAATTCCCAAGTCGGGATCAGGAAACATCCTAACTCAGGTTCCAAAGCGTGGCATAATCATAGCCAAACTTTCCATATAGATTCTCCTAGATTGGAATATAAATATATTTTTCAGAGACAAAAAACTTTGAGAGGGTTCGGAGTATATTTGATCTTGAATCTTTTGACTTTTATTAAAAAGGCATTCCAAAGTTCGGAGGAACTTGATGTTCATGCGACTTACGGCGACGGATCTGAAATTTCTCAAAAAGATATTAAAACGATCTTAGGTGTCTTTTGGAGAAATATACAGATCTTCTCCTGGCAGAAAAACGATATCCTTTATATAGATAATTATTCTGTCTCCCACGGAAGATTACCTTTTACGGGAGAAAGAGAGATCCAAGTCGCTTGGACGGAATAAAGATCTAAAGCAAAAAACCTCTGGTATTCTTCCGCATAGATAAACGGAAAATAAAGATCCGAGGTTTTTATTTTCCTAAAGTCTCATTACATCCATTAAACATTCTGCATTTTTGTTTTTGATAAAACTACTCTCCGTTACGAAACTTAAAAAAGTTTTTAAAGAAGGATTTTTATTTTCAGAGATCCAAAATACCGAAACCGGCAAGTATAATCGTTTGATTGGAACAAATTTGGTATCTGCAGGCGCAAAGTTCTGAGCTCCTAAAATCGTTAAAGAAACTCCTTTTCCAGTCGCTACCAGTATAGGACAACTTTCCCTTTCGTTCTTTATATAAACCTTGGGCTTGATACCACTTTGTTTAAAAAGTTGGGAAATCGTATCGTAAAAACTTCCTGCATCTTTTTTGGGATGTAATATGATAGTTTCGTCCTTTAATTCCCTAAGTTCGATCTCTTCTTTCTTTGCAAGAGGATGTCTTTTAGGTACAAGAACTCCAAGCTCCTCGTCATGGACTGGAAGTTTTTCTAAACTAGGATCTGAGGTAATTCCTTCCAAAAAGCAAATATCGAATTGAGCGGATTTTAAACCCTTTATGATCCTATTTCTGGACTCTTGATGTAATTGGAGTTTGATCCTGGGAAAACGATCCTGAAATTCATTGATGATCTGCGGTAAACTCGCCATAAAAGTCGTAGTCGAAAACCCAATGCTCAGTCCTCCAGCCTTGAGTTTACCGATATTACGCACTTCCTTTTCAATATTTTCTGCTTTTGCTATAATCTCTCTTCCTTCTTTTAACAAGTAAACACCGGCACCGGTCAGCTTAACCTGTCTTGTAGTCCGTTCGAATAATTTAGTGGAAAGCTCTTCTTCTAAAGAAGAGATAATCCTCGTTAATGGAGGTTGTGCCATTCCCAAAATTTCGGCGCTTTTTCGGAAGTTTAATTCTTCCGCTACGACTATAAAAGATCTTAGTTTGGATAAATCCATATATTATTGATACCTAA
>NZ_RQGF01000025.1 GCF_004769615.1 Leptospira sarikeiensis
GAGTTCACTGAGGTGGGTTTCCTTGTTAGGGAAATGAAACGTTTCTTATTTTTTCTCCGTGCCCTCTGTGAGAAAGAAAATCTTATCTAGTTAAGTTGATGATCAGGTTGAGTTTTTCTGCGACGGTAATCACGTCTTGGACTCGAGTTTTATCTACAAGAACAGCAGTAGGTCCGATCTCGTCTAAAACGATCTTCTTACCTTTGATCTGACCGAGTAGGAGTTCCATCACGTTCTGATCTTTGGTCCTTACTAGGACACAATCTTCTGCAATTTCCACAACAGGTAGATTTCCACCCCAATCTTCTAATAAGAACAGAAGGTTTTGTGCAAGTTCCGCTTTGCTGGATGCTTTTAAGAAATCTACAAACTCATTTGTTTTATAACCTAAGAGGATCCCTAGTTGGTAAGCTTCTTTGGTAAGAACGAATGTATAAACTCTGTCATAGTCTTTTAATTCAGTGAACGCTTTTAAAAGATGAATTCCATAAATAGAAACTTTTTCCGGGAATGCGATCACTGAGAAGTCAGGGTTGATCGTAATTCCACCCTTCTCTGTTGCTCCAGCAAGTTCTCCTGTTTGGAAGAAATATTCTCCCAATTTGGAAAGTGTAAGGAAACGATTCGGGTATTCTACTTCCAATAAACCGAATAAATGCAGATAGAAGATCGCGCTCATGATCTCTTTACGAAGATCTGCAAGGTCCGTCTGGAAATTTTTGGTTCTAAAGCCTGGGCTGAAGATCAAATGTTCCCGGATAATATTGGAGAAAATAACGGAAAGATGAATGCGCTTGGACTTGATGATCAAGTTCACACATTTATCCAAGATCATTTTATCATAAAAAGGCATTTCCGTAGGTTGAAAGACTTCCGGAGGATTGACCCGTTTCATTCTTGCCTCGTTCACCTCATGGATGACGAGTTTCATGATCTCGAAAATATCCTTAGCTAAGAAACCGTCCAAGTCTCCTCTCAGGATAATATTCTCACCCTTGATATCCGCCAAATTCAGGAGTTTCAGGATAGGAAGGATAAGTTCCATCTGATAGATCTGGCTTTTCTCAGGGAAAATACTAATATCCGGATTGAGGAGTTCCTGCTCAGTGCGCTTATGATCGGCTTGTTTTACCTTGCCTGATTTAGCGAGAACCAATCCTTTTCTGCTGATATAAGAAAGAAGTTTCTTGGTATTCAGGAAGAAATCCAACTCGTTTGTAGCCAGCTTTTCCTGTCTTTGGCGAGTTCCTTTTTTTACGGAAGGAAGGATCGGATTGTTTTGGATATATTTTAAAAGTTCTTCCGGAAGAGCAAAAATTCGTACGAACTTTTCTTCCACGAAACAAACGTCTGCGATCATCCCTTTTTCGGTTAAAGCGGGAATAACCGTCTCGTATTTGCCTCTGCCCATTACGATAAAACTTCTGATATCGTCAGCGTCTGCGGCTCCACCGCTCAAATATATACGTACAACTGTATCTCTTTCCAGTTCAGACAAGGACTGGATCGCAGACTCATATGCTTCGTCAGAAGTCGCATGAGTGATGAACTTACGGATACTATCTATTTTAGCAGGAGCTTTTACGGTCTTTTTCCATTCGTTGGAAATATCCGTAAGTTTCTTACGATCTAGAAGTTTTTCGACGGAGACTTTGTATTTGTCTCCTTTCAGATTCTGTTCCAGGGATACGAGAGCCGCGAGCTCATCGTATGCATGGTATTTATCCAGGTTATTGGTTAATCTTTCTCTATTCTTTCTCTGATAGACCAGATGATATTTTCTGAGAAGATTTAATTCCATTTCCACGTTGATCGGTGGAATATTTACCTTACGAGAAATCTCTCCTAAAGTAAGCACATTCTTATTCTTTAAGATGGAAGTATAGATATTGACTTGAAGGATTGTGAGTTTTTCCAGAACCCCTTTTAAGTAGAACTCGTCTAGGAAACTATCATAAAGGAACTTAACGTTCTTATTCTTTTCCTTGAACGGGAGCTTGGGAATGTTCCAGAGAGAGGCGGTCTTCTTTAGGTCGTTCAGTTCGAGTTTTTCTAATTCTTGCAATAAAACCGATTCGCCACTCATACCACTGACCGAATATATCGTTCGAGAGCCATACTCTAATTCTCGCCGTTCCCGTAAACCAAAATACGGTTTTCTCCTCGGAACATGTTGAATAGACCCGACTATCTCCCGGTCGGTTCCTTTATCCCAAAATGAGTAGCCAGTCTCCCCGATTTAGATTGTGTTCCTCTATACTTCTCTTAATCTGGAGCGGAAATGTCCGGCTTTCTCGACCAAATACTCCAAGGGGTAAACAGCGCTACAAGGATCGTAACAAGCGGTTATGTTTTCTCCACAAAGACCCTTCTTCTTTTAAAAGACCTGGCTGTAGGAGGTACAACAGCCCGGAACATCCCGGTCAGATTGAGAGAAGCGTTTGAAGAGTTAGGCGCTACGTACATTAAATTGGGCCAGTTTATAGCGTCCGCTCCATCCTTATTTCCTCAAGAAATCGTAACAGAGATGCAAAAATGTTTGGATTCCGTACGGCCGATCCCCTTCTCCGAGGTCCAAAAGACATTAAAGAAAGAATTGGGAAAAAATTATCAGGACTTATTCCAAAGTATTGATCCGGTCCCAATGGCATCCGCTTCCATTGCACAAGTACATTCAGCGATCACAAAAGATGGCTTGGATGTTGTGATCAAAGTGCAAAGACAAGATATAGAGTCTGCTTTAGGAGCGGATCTGAATCTTCTATTCTTAGCCTCTAAATTATTCGAGATATTCGTGCCAGGTTTAAACAAATCAGGACTTTCCGAAATGGTAGGAATGTTCCAGTCTTCTATTTTAGAAGAGATTGATTTTGTGAAAGAAGCTGATAATTGCGAAGAATTCGAAAGATATCTTCTCTCTGCAGGAGAAACAAGAGCGAGAGTCCCGAAAATTTATAGAAGTCTTAGCACCAAAAAGGTGTTGGTCATGGAAAAATTCTACGGAGCGCCGATTACTGACGAAGTTTCCTTACGTAAATTCAGCTCTGATCCTTCCAAAACTCTTTCAGAAGCTTTAGAGATCTGGTTCTCCACTCTTTCCAAATCGGGCTTTTTTCATGCAGATGTGCATGCAGGAAATTTAATGATCCTCAGGGACGGTACTGTGGGTTTTATAGATTTCGGGATCGTAGGTAGGATCTCCTCCAAGGTTTGGGAAGGCCTCATGATCTTTTTAGAAGGTCTTGCATTAAATAGAACGGATCGGATCGCAAGCGGTCTTGTCCGTATGGATGGAACTTCCCAAGGAATCGATGAGAAAAAACTCGCAAAAGATCTAGAAACAGTCTTTGAGAAGATGAGTAAGATGGTCTTGGATATCCAAATGGGCGAATTAGACGCCTTCGATGAGCAGAAAATGAATACCATCCTTTTCGAGTTCAGAGATATTTCGGACCGGAACGGATTAAAGATCCCGAAAGAATTCGGACTTCTGATTAAACAGATCCTTTACTTCGACCGTTATATCAAATCTTTCGCACCGGATCTGGATCTGATCCGAGATAGGGAAAAATTCATCAGATGAAATCCAAACTTTTCGAATTGGAAGAAGGACAAACCGGTAAAATTATCGGGATCAAGAATGAATCCGGAAAAACAGGTCTAGTCAGAAATCTTTTAGATATGGGATTTTTACCTGGAACACAGATAACAGTTCTCCAAAAATTCCCGAAACAAGACAAGATGATCGTAAAACTTGGGCTCGTACAACTTGCGATCCGAAAATTGGAAGCTGACCTTTTAGAACTAAACTAATTTATGAAATTATTATCTTCCGAAAAAACTCAGTTAGAAATACAAAAAGAAAACTATAGGATCCTACTAACCGGAAATCCAAACTGCGGCAAATCTACTCTATTCAACAGGCTTACAGGCTTAAGACAAAAAACTGGGAACTATCACGGGGTCACCGTTGAAAAAGCGGAAGGAGAGATCCATACAGATCATGGAAGTATTTCTATCGTAGATCTTCCCGGAGCATACAGCCTAGGCGGCGAATCGGAAGACAAACAAGTTACTACAAGAATGCTTCTCTCCAGAAATAGGGAAGATAAATTAATTTTTGTTTTAGACGCGGTTGCGGTAGAAAGAGGACTTCAATTTCTTTTACAAATTTCTTCCTTAAAGATCCCGATGTTTGTAGCTGTTACTATGAATGATACTCTAGAAAAAAAAGGAGTACGTTTAGATCTGAAAACTCTCTCTAAAGCATTCGGTATTCCTTTTTATTTCGTAAATCCTAGATCCGGAGAAGGTGTAGGAAATTTGGAAAAAATTTTGGTAGAAACTTCCGCTTACCAAATCCCAAATCCGAATTTCATCTGGGACAAAAAAAGATCAGGTTTAATAGATTCCATTCTATCTAAACTTTCCAGCCCGGATCCTGATTCCGCAAAATTCGTATTAGAAAATACTTTGAAAGAATTCAGCGGAGAAAGTCTACAAACAGGACTTCCCAGTGCGGAATTTTTTCCGGAAAAAACGAAGGAATTCATTCGTTCCGAATGGCAAAGATCAGGATTACAATTTTCTTATGGAGAAGAGTTGGTCCAAAGGTCCATTTGGATCAAAAAACTTTTATCCAAGGCCCTCTCAGGAGTGGAATCTTCCGAAAAAGGAATTTTAGGATTTGCGGATAAAATACTTCTTCATCCTGTTTGGGGACTCGTATTTTTCTTAGGTCTCATGGCATTAGTATTCCAAGCTTTATTCACTTGGTCGGAAGTCCCAATGGATTGGATAGAATCAAGGATCGGAGATCTTGCAGAATGGACCGGAAATTTTCTACCGGAAGGACCGATCCGATCTCTAGTCCAAGAAGGAATGATCGGAGGTGTGGGTGCAGTTTTAGTATTCGTTCCTCAGATCAGCTTGTTATTTTTATTCATCGGGATCATGGAAGAAAGCGGATATATCGCGAGAGCCTCCTTTCTAATGGACAGATTCATGGGAAGATTCGGACTCTCCGGAAAATCTTTCATCCCACTTCTTTCCAGCGCAGCGTGTGCGGTACCAGCGATCATGGGAACAAGAACTATAGAGAACAAATCTGATAGGCTTACTACGATCTTAGTTTCTCCCCTCATCACTTGTTCTGCCAGATACCCTGTTTATATTTTAGTGATCGGGACCGTATTCTCTTCCGATCCTGTTTTTGGGATCTTCTCAACCAAAGTACTCGCATTATTCGGTTTATTCTTATTAGGAATGTTTGCCTCTATGGGAGCCGCATTTTTGTTTAAGAAAACTTTTTTCAGATCGGAACCTGCTTACTTCCTAATGGAACTTCCGAGATACCAATGGCCTTCTCTTAAAAGTTTGGTATTTACCGTTTATAAGAAGATCAAAGCGTTCATTGAGAATGCCGGAAAAGTGATCTTATTTATTTCAGTCATCCTTTGGTTCTTAGCAAACTATCCAAGAATAGAAGAATCTAAAACCGTAAGTTTAAATCCAACTCAGATCAAGTCGTTACAAATCTCAGAGTCTTATGCAGGCAGAATGGGAAAACTCATGGAACCTGTGCTTTCACCGATCGGATTCGGTTGGAAAATGGGACTCGGGATCATCACTTCCTTTGCAGCGAGAGAAGTGATGGTATCCACTCTTTCGATCGTTTACGGGGTCCAAGGAGAAGATTCTGAGGATGAAAACTTAAGATCTGCTCTACGGAAAGACAAGGATCCCGAAACGGGAAAACCGATCTGGACGATTGCAAGTGCATTAAGTCTTTTGATTTTCTTTGCATTTGCATGCCAATGTATGTCAACTCTTGCAGTAGTAAAAAAGGAAACAAACTCCCTCTTTTGGCCGTTTTTTCTATTCACGTATATGACGATCCTTGCATATTCTTCCGCGTTTTTAGTATTTCATCTTTCTAAATTTTTAGGCTGGAATTGATCCATGATTAAAAGGCTTCCGGATAATCTCAGGATCGTACTATTCTATTCATTTTGTTTTTTCGTTTTACTCACCGTTTTTAGATTCGCACTCTTATTCGTTTATTTTTCAAAATTGGGAAACTCTTCCATTTCGGAAGTAATCTATTCTTTCCTGATCGGGATCCGATTCGACCTCTGTGTCATCTCCATCGTGATCGGACCGTCCTGGTTATTATCCTCTATCCATCCACTCAACCGTTGGAAGTCCTATAGATATATTTGGGGAATACTTCCTATCACATTATTTCTCTGGATGACCGGACATTTGATCGGGGACATCATCTATTTCGGGGAAGCAGATAAACATTTAGGTTACGAAGGTTTTGTATTCTTAGGGAAAGACCTTCTTATACTGATAGAAGCTGCGGTAAAAAACGATACCTTTACCGTAATTTTGGGACTTACTGGGATCTCGATTGGACTTCCTAGTTTAATTTATCTTTTTATTAAACACAACGGGTACGAATTTTCCTCTTTGAACAAAAAGTGGGAACTCCTACAGATCCCGATCTCTATACTTATACTATTATTATTATTCCGAGGAGGACTACAATCCAGGCCTCTCAGATCTACGGAAGCGATCCATTCGGAAAACCAATTCTTAAATCAACTACCCTTGAATGGAGTATTTACGACCATAATGGACTTAAAGTCCAAGTCCATTCTTCCTGAATTACAAATATCTAAAGAAGAATCCGTCCGGATCGTACAAAAAGAGATCGATTATCCGGGAGCGAAATTCATAGATCCTGAATTCCCGATCTTGAGAGAAACGATCGAAACAAGAAAAGAAACTCCTCCAAATATTGTTTTAATCCTTCTGGAAAGCTGGACTGGAAAATTTATTAGACCAAACGGAAACGGGATCGTAGGCGAAAGAGAACTTACTCCTTATTTCAATTCTTTGCTAAAAGAAGGAAGATATTTTCCTCATTTTTTTGCGACAGGAGGAAGGACCGTAAACGGACTCATGTCCGTGCTTACCGGAGTTCCGGATCGCCCCGGGATTACTGTAGTAAGAACTCATCAGGTACTAGGAAATTTCGGCGGGCTCGGCTCTATCCTAAAAGAACTAGGATACTCCACATATTTCGTACATGGAGGAGATGTAGGATTCGATAATATGAGTTTTCTATTTCCTCATTGGGGATTCGACACTATTTTAGGAAAAGAAGAAATAGAGAAAACAAAAAGATATACTTCCGGCGCCTGGGGATTTTACGACGGAGATGTTCTGCAAGAGCTACATCATACTTTAGAAAATGCTAAACAACCATTTGCCGCAGTCAGCCTAACCTTAACCACTCATTATCCGTATCAAGTCCCTGAAACAGTACAAAATCTTTATCCGAGCTCCATGAAGGATTCCGATTATTTTAATACGTATACATACGCAGACAAATCCATAGGAAAATTTATGGAGAACGCTAAAAAATCGGCATATTTCAAAAATACGATCTTTGTTTTCGTCGCGGACCATACACATCATAGGGATCTAAATCCTTATGAAGATAGAAATATCCCACTTCTAATTTATTCTCCTAAATATATAAAACCTACAATGGATCCTCAAATTTCCTCTCAATTGGATGTGATCCCTACGATTCTCGGACTTGTAGGAAAAAAAGTAAGATTCGCTTCTTTCGGTAGAGACCTTCTTACCCGAGCTAAAGAAAAAAACTACGGTTCCTACTTTGCGTTCTCAAGTGTGATCGGATGGATAGAAAACGAAAATGCATTATATCGCTCCACCGAAGCGGAACTAAGAGAAGTATATCCAATGCCTTGGAATGAAACCAAATCCAAATGTGTTTCTATAAAAGATACCTGCGACGAATACGAACGAAAAGCGAAGGCATTCTTAAATTTAAGCTACGAACTTTTAAATACGAACCGGATCTTTCCGGAGAAATAATTGGGCGGCTTCTCGCTTCGCTCGAACCAGGCTACTAAGGGCTTTCCGCAGCGATCCATAGAGAGCGAGGAAACGACCAGCGCAGCTGAGTCGGTGACTGATGCGAAGCAAAGTCAAAATTCAAACTAACAAACTGCACAATAATCGAGACAAACTCGCAGCGACACTTGATCGAATATATCTTTGGTACTGGGCATTTATGTAAGTCGAAGATCTCCCCACCCTGCCTGGGTGGGGGCCGGTGCGGTGGTACCAAAAAATTTTCGATAAAACGGGTCGTGTTAATTTAATCTAAGATCTCGTTTGACCTCAATTCTCTCGGTCATCGACTCGTTAAGAACGGTCGTCTTCTCGCTCCCTACGGCGCTGCGTATTTTATTTCATTTAGTCTGATTGCATCCGTTATAAATTTTGCTTCATTTCATTCAGCAACCCTCCGGGCTTCTCGCTCCCTACGGCGCTGCGTATTTTATTTCATTTAGTCTGATTGCATCCGTTATAGATTTTGCTTCATTTCATTCAGCAACCCTCCGGGCTTCTCGCTCCCTACGGGTCGCTGCGTATTTTATTTCATTTAGTCTGATCGCATTCGTTATAGATTTTGCTTCATTTCATTCAGCAACCCTCCGGGCTTCTCGCTCCCTAAGGGTCGCTCGAAGGGGGGCCGGTGTGGTGGAGTACTTCGACTCCATATCACAGAATCCGACTTTTTACAACTCGTTCTTAGATCTCAGATCTGTAGGAGCTCCTACAATCAAGGCGTTCTTTATTTTCTTGACTTTCGATTCGATCTAAATCTGGAGAGAATTTCTTCCCTTTCTTGACAGTTATTCCGATCTTAGTTGAAAGAGGAGAGAGAATGTCTTTTTCGAAAAGTTTTCGTGTAGGAGAAAAATGGGAAATCGGTCGTGATTCGGCTCCCTTTATCATCGCAGAAATCGGATTAAATCATAATGCGGATTTGGAACTCGGGAAAAGGACCATCCAAGCGGCCAAAAAAGCCGGAGCGGATGCGGTAAAATTCCAAACCTATCAAACCGGAAACTTTTTAGACGTAAAAAATCCGAAAGCGAAAGTTCTCGTGGATATCTTCCAAACCTATGAGCTCTCAGAGAAATTACATATCGAGTTCAAAAAGACGGCAGAGCAAGAAGGCCTCTTCTTCTTCTCTACTCCCTTAGACACCGGAAGCGTAGATCTTCTGGTAAGTATTGGAGTGAAAGCTTTAAAGATCGCAAGCGGAGATATAGTAAATAAACAACTTCTTCAAAAATCCGCCTCGACAGGCCTTCCATTATTCTTATCAAGCGGAGCCGCGGAAGGTTTTGAAGTGATTCGTGCTTTGGAATTTTTAGAAGCGGAGAAAGTAAAGGATTTAGTCTTGTTCCATTGTGTTTCTCTATACCCTACCCCTCCAGAAAAAGCAAATCTAGAAACGATCGAATATTATAAAAATATATTTCAAGGTCCTGTGGGATTTTCGGATCATACCGCGGGAAGTTTGGCTGGAGCCTTAGCAGTCAGTTTAGGAGCCAGTGTATTAGAAAAACATTTTACTTTGGATAAAGCCCTCCCTGGTCCAGACCATACAATTTCAGTCGATCCAGACGAACTCAAATCATATGTAGAAAATGCTAAAACAGCATTTCAGATGAGAGGGGAAAAAAGAAAAATCGTTCAACCTCAAGAGGCAGGTGGAAGATTTTTCGGAAGAAGAGGATTATACGCTGATGCAAACGGAAATCCTATCGCGCTCCGCCCAGACCTGAGCCAAGAAGATAACATCTATTTTGATTCCTGGAAACTGAATGAAGCAGATACCCTCGTCAAAAAAGGCAAAGGACCCAAATCTGGAGAACCATTCCATTCTTAATATGATCCGAAAATTCTGTATTTTACTTTTAGTTGCGTCATTCGGAGCTTCTGCAGCTCCCAAAACTTACGGAAGTTTGGGTTCGGAAGTTGATTATTTAGATTTCGGAAAGGTAACCGTAGCTCCTTTTTCTTATTCTGTATCTTCTTCTTTTGATGAGGAATACGGTGCATTCAACCTATTCGATTCGAATCCTAAATCCTATTGGTATTCCTCAAGCGAGATCAAACCAGAATGGATCATTGTGGATTTCGGGTCCAAAAGACTTATCAACGCGATCGAAGTACTTATTCCGACATTCCGAGGAAAAAGAGCCGCCGAAGAATATGAAGTCCAAGTTTTA
Source organism: Leptospira sarikeiensis (assembly GCF_004769615.1). Taxonomy (GTDB): domain Bacteria; phylum Spirochaetota; class Leptospiria; order Leptospirales; family Leptospiraceae; genus Leptospira_B; species Leptospira_B sarikeiensis. Next base: position 10,131 of record NZ_RQGF01000025.1, read on the forward strand.
TATCAAGATAATTGGAAAACTATTTTTCGGAACGAGAAAGCAGAATTATTAAATTTCCATAATATTCCTCCCATAGACGCCTCCATTTTAAGATTATATTTCCCCAAAAAAGAGGATAAGAGCATCGTAATCGGAGAGTTCAAGATCCTACTAAACGGCGTCGTTCTTAATTCGGTTTCAAACCGTTTTACTGGATATCAATATCCGGTTCCGGACGGACTACTTCCCGAAAAGGATTATCAACTCCCAGGCGCGCCGAGAGAATATAGGAATGGTGTCCATAAAGGATTAGATATTTATTATAAACGAGAAAAAATAGGAGCTCCTAGACGTTTAACTTTCGAAGATACGCTTGTTTCCCCTGCAGACGGAACGATTATCCGCGCAGATTTGGATTATTCTCCGATGACATTATCCGAATTCCAAAAATATTCCTCTCTGGCTCAGAAGAACGGGGTCACCTATGTAGAAAAAGATTTTGGAGGAAGGCAGGTCTGGATAGACCACGGGAACGGGGTAATGACCTCATTCAATCATCTTTCCTCAATCAAAAGAGGGATCAAACCCGGAGCAAAAGTACAGGCAGGCGAAGAGATCGGGAATGCAGGCAATTCCGGATTAATGGGAGAGGCGAAAGGGAACGACGAAAACATCCATCTCCACTTTGAGATCTGGGTGGATGGTGAATATTTGGGTGCAGGAGTTCCTACAAATCAAATGAGAAAACTCCTACAATTTTTCTTTTCTAAATCGAATCTGAATTGAAAAATACAAAGAAGTATTTTCACGCAGAGACACAAAGCCGCGGAGTTTATTGAATTAACTACGAACTCTAAGAAACTTTCTTACAAATGAAATACGAATTAATTGGCTAATGCTTTGCATAAATTCACAAGATCACTATTACCAATACGGTTGCAAGCATAGGAATTTTGTTTTATATGAGCTTTGCATAAATTCTCAAGATCTCTATCGCTGATACGGCTGCAAGTATAGGAATTTTGTTTCGTTTGAGCTTTGCATAAATTCTCAAGATCACTATTGCTAATACGGCTGCAAGTATAGGAATTTTGTTTCGTTTGAGCTTTGCATAAATTTTGAAGATCACTATTACTAATACGGTTGCAAATATAGGAGTCTTGCTTCGTTTGAGCCTTGCACAAATTTTCAAGATCACTATTGCTAATACGTCTACAATAGCCGGAATCTAACGCATCAAGATTAATCGATAAAATCATGATAATTGCGTTAATTGAAAAAACAGAAAAACTTTTATAATTCATCATTAAAACATTCATCTTCTTAAATTTTATAAAATTCCCTTAGCTTTCAAATAATCTAATATTCTAGTCCCCAAAAACCAAGAGATCCAGGCTCCTACAGCAGCAAATGAATATAAGAAAAAGAAAAATAAGCCGTATTTGATGGTCCACTCTAAGGATATTTTACATTTCTTTAAAAAAGTAACAAAACCTCCGGAGACTGCGCCTGTCTCCTTTAAAGTAAATTTGATCGTACAAAACTCGTTCTCCTGATCAAATTCACCTAACTTAACCCCCAAGTCTTGGATCTTGCCTTCGATCTCTAAGATTTCCTTTTCCAATGAGATCAATTCTTCTATCTTTCCGTTCCTTCCTTTTAAACTTAAGAGACCTGCTTTCGATTTTTCTAACGAAATACGAGTGGCAGTAATGTCCTTGTATTCGTTGGTTTTATCGGTTTTGTTTACTGAAATAGAATCGATCACTCCGATCTTTTGGATGGATTCCACCATTGAATCAAACCCATCCGGATTCACACCAATTCCTAATTGTAGAGTTCTTCTGCCGGCCAATCCCGATCTCTGTTCGTATTGGATCACTCCCTTGGCATCTTCTACATTCTTTCGGATCTTTTTCTCATCTTCCTCGAACTCGGAAGTTTTGGAAGAGATCGCCGCTACTTTCTCATATTTCTGGGAAGAAGAAAGAGTGAGTTTTGCGTCCTGAGGGGAATAAAATTTTTCGGATGCGTAGTTCTTACGTCCGTAATCAAAATTAGTAGAAGAACCCTGCTCTTGGCTTACATTTTGGGATTCTGAACCGATCGCATAACTATAAGCCAAACGAAATAAGAATAGGATTAAAAATACGCATGCAAAACCTAAAGAGAATTTTTTAATAAATTTAGAAATTTCATTCAGTCGTTCCATTCTAGTATAATTCCTTCTAATGTTCCTATTTCAGACCCGTATGAAAGAGAAAGTTTTCCGCAAAACAGAAAGTATTTTAAAATTTTCCTTTTTACACTCTTTACCTTTCAGAACGTATTCTCTGCAGTAGATCGGATTCTACTAAATTTCCCTTATACAATACTTTCTTATAATAGGAATTTCGAATATAAACCTGCTCTTCCGGGGTTAAGTTCCAATTGAATACCTCCTTTCTCATTCTAAAAGCAAGATGAGAAAGAACAATCGCAACAGTTACTGAGATATTATAGCTCTCCGTAAAACCATACATTGGAAGTTTCAAGAACAGATCCGATTGTTCCATCGCATACTCAGAGAGCCCTTTTTCTTCCGAACCGAATAGGATCGCAAGGGGTTGCCCCAAGGGCAAAGTATCCAATTCATACGAATTTTCATAACTATGAGGAGAAGTTGCGACGATCTTATAGCCATTCTCCTTTAAACCGCTTATACAATGTCTAGTATTATCCTCGTTAGGTTTTTGATATTTATGGATCTGGAGCCACTTCTGAGCACCAAGAGCGATCCCCTCGTTCGGTTTGTAAGTGTTTCGATTTTCTATAACATGTATATCCGTTAGCCCTAGACACTCGGAAGTTCTTACAGGAGCGCTAGCATTATAAGGTTGGAATATATCTTCCATTACAATTGTTAAGTACTTTGTACGAAAGGAGACCACTTCTTCTATTTTTGATATCTTTTCCGGAGATATAAGAGTTTTAAAATACTCTTCAATCTTCTTAGCTTCTTCTAGATTTATAAAATTTGAATGTTCTGAAGAAGTTTTCATGGCAGAAATATTTCTTTTGCTAGGCAAGCTTCGACACGGCTCCAATTTTCACTAAACATATATTGAGCAAATATGTATATCTAATCTTATTTTTTATTGGATAGAAGTTTCAAAAAGGCATAATACAAAAAATCGGGCGAAAATAAAAAAATTCTAAAGTTTTTTTAAAAAGGGATTGTACTTTGTTTCCGAAAATCTATTATGTCCCCTATCTTGTCCGGTGGTGAAGGAAAATGCCCGAGCAATTGCAAAAGATCCTGAATAATATCAAAGAATTCTTTGGTTCTTTGGATACTACGAAAAAGCTGATTTTAGGAGGAGTAGCCCTCACTGTAGTCATAGCTTTAGGGCTTTTGACGACTATCTCTTCTCAAAAGAATAAAGTAATCCTCTTCCAAAACTTAACTGCAAAGGATTTTGCAGAAGTCACCAAGAAGCTGGATTCAATGGGATATGCCTACAGCACGGGAGACACAAGCATTGTCAGTGTGGATCCTGAGCAAAGACAGGAAATCATCACAAAACTGGCTCAAGAGAATCTAATCCCTGCAGGAGTGCAAGGATGGGAACTCTTCAACGTGGAGAAATTCACGGAAACCCAGTTTGACAAGGACATCAAGAAATACCGAGCCCTTAAAGGTGCAATCGAACAATCCTTAATGACCTTGAGACCGGTAGATAAAGCATTCGTAAACATAGCGATCCCGGAAGATGAGCTATTCAACTCGAACGCTTCCCCAGTAAAAGCGTCGGTTATCCTACATTTCATTCCTGGTGTAGAAGGAATTTCTAAAAAAGAAGTCAAAGGTATCGTAAACTTGGTTTCAAGAGCGGTCCCAAAATTGAAACCTGAAAACGTAGCAGTTGCAGACGCTGACGGTAAGATCATCTCCGACTTCGAAGAAGATTTGGAAAAAGAAAGATTAGAACTTAGAGTAGTACAAGAGAAATTAAGGATCCAAGAAGAACAAAGGATCCAAAGACTCATCGACGTACGAAACACTCTTCGCTGGTATTTAGGTGGAGAAGACAGAGTAGATATTACCCGTTTCGAGTATATGTTAAACTGGGATAAAGAATCTTATAAAGATAATCAAGTTTCCCCTGTAATCGAAAGACCGGATGATCCGAATACTCCATATTCCGAATTAAAGATCGTAGACGGATATAGCCTAAAAGTTTCTTCCAAAGAAACAAGTGAACAATTCACAGGAAGAGGATTCACACCGGACGGACCTGCAGGAACAGAACCGAACCTTCCTCCAGGCTACAAAGACACCGACTATCAAAAAGCGGATTATAAGAAAACCGAAAACATCAATAACTTCGAATTCAACAGAAGAGTAAGCGAAGTCCAAAAACAACCTTGGAAGATCGAAAAAGTGAATCTTTCGGTAGTTGTAGACGGCCAATGGACTAAAAAAGAAAACGCAGACAGCACAGGTTACGACAGAACTTATATCCCTGTTTCCGATGACGATTTAAGGACCATTCGTAAAAACTTAGAAGCAGCAGTAGGGATCGATAAGGCCAGAGGAGACCAAATCTCCGTGATTAGTATGGCAAAAGATCGTACGGCACAATTTGCTGCAGAAGACGAAGAATTAAGAAAACAGAAAGCGATCCGCCAAATGGTAATCGCATCACTTATCATTGTATTATTCTTAATACTCACCATCCTCATCTACAGAGCGATCAAAAAAGAAATCGCAAGACGCCGCAGACTACGCGAAGAAGAACTCGCAGCAATGCAGCAAATGATGAGAGAAGCAGCACTCCGAGTCATGGACGATGGAAGCGCGGAAGTAGAACTCTCTCTGGACGAAAAACTCAGAAGAGAACTTCTCGAAAACGCGATCAATCTCGCCAGGGAAAAACCGGAAGAAGTCGCACAACTTCTCCGCACCTGGCTCTCTGAAGAGGAAGCAACCTAATGAGTATCCTGTCCGGAAAAAGAAACCGGGCGGGACAGCTCCTCCGAATCCTGGGGGAGCATCTTCCCCCGGAAGTGTTTCGTCATCTTGGCCCCCAAGATACTACGAAACTTTTAGAAAGTTTTCACAAATCGGGAAAGCTGGGAGCAAAAGGAGAAAGAGAACTTCTGGGCTCTTTCTTGGAAGGTCTCTCCAGCGTTCCGAAGGAAGGGATCGATAAAGATACTCTTACCCTAATTCAAGAGCTCGAAACCATCTTAAGAGAAGACATAGTTTCCGAGCCGGAATGGTCCGAGGAACTTAAAGGTTATTCCAAGGAAGAACTCTCCAAGATCGTAGCAGGAGAATCTGCAGATAGGATCGCGCTCGTATTCTGCCATGCAGATCCGGATACCTCTGCTCGGGTCTTGGAAGAATTCCCGGAAGATACCCAGGAGGAGATCCTACTAGCGATCCGAAACCTGGATCTTTCTTCCTTAGGCTTAATCGATTCCCTGGAGAGGTTCTTACGTTTTAAAAGAGAAGTCCTAAAATCCTCCGATGCAGGAATTCCTACAAGGGACAGAGGCGGAAAAAGGGCTGCCGAACTTTTGGGCAAATTGGACCCTCAAGATTCCCAGAAATTATTCTCGCGGATACGCGAAAAGAGCCAGTCGTTTGCCGAAAATATAAATAAGCATTTCTTCCGAATGGAGGATCTGATGGACCTTAGCCGGGATGCATTAAACAAATTCCTGGGCGAGATCCACCCTATCGTTACCGCGACCGCTTTTAAAGGCACGGAACCGGAAACGAAGCAGATCTTATTGGAAAGGTTGGATCCAACTCTCGCCTCCTCCATCCGATTGGAAGAAGATTCTATGGGCCCGGTTTCCCTCGCTGAGATTGAAACCGCCCAAAATGGACTACTTGAAATTTTCAAGGAATCTGTAGAATCAGGAAGAATCAAGTTCCGGAGAAAGAACTAAAATGGCAAAACTAGTCTTCAAACCTATTCAGATCGCCGACATGCAGGATCAGGTAGAACTGCAGATCCCGGATAAATATAAAAAATTCCATAGGGATGAAGACGCCGAAGAGTTCGAAGTCGACCAAGAAGGAAATATTATAGAGCAATACCAAGGTCCTTCCATAGAAGAGATCGAGGCGGAGCTAAACCGTTATAAAGAAGAAACGGAAGAAAATATCAAAACAATGCTCGAGGACTCCCGCCGTAAGTCGGAAGAAATCGAGGAAGAAGGTCGTAAAAAAGCCTTCCAAATGATCCAGGACTCCAAGGAGAAAATCAAACTCGAGGAAGATTCAGGAAAAGCAAAAGCGGAACAAATCTTGGAAAGAGCCAAGATGGAAGCCGAAAGAATGATCAAAGAAGCCGAAATGAAAACGGCTGAGATCGAACACGAGGCTTACTTAAAAGGTTTCGAGGCTGGACGAGAAGTTGGTTTCCGTAAAGGCCAAGGTGAGGTCAGACGACTCATTGACCGTTTAGGAACAATCGTTGGTAAAGCGATCGATATCCGCGCGGAACTTATTCAAGCTTCCGAAAAACAGATGGTTGAGATGATCCTGATCATTGCTCGTAAGATCATAAAAGACGAGATCATTGAACGTAAAGAAATCGTACTCAATAATATTAGAGAAGCCTTAAAACGTATCAAGGACAGGGACCGCGCGGATATCCGAGTCAACTTCGCAGACTTGGAAATCACCACCGCCCACAAAGACGAACTTATCAAACTCATGGAGTCTCTTCGCAAGGTCAATATCTACGAAGACTCAAGAGTCGACAGAGGAGGAGTCATCATCGAGACAGATGTTGGTGCAATCGATGCAAGGATCTCCACTCAGCTCAAAGAAATCGAAGAAGCGATCCGAAATGCGGAGCCGATCTAATCTACCATTCACGTCCAAACTTAGTCTCCTACCCGGCCGCCTGAAACCGAGGCGGTCGGGTCAGGGGGGTTTTCTTTGTAGGCACTTCGACAGTCTTTCTACTTTGTTAGAATGCGACATAATTCAGTTATATTCTCATTATCACTTGACTCCGGGCAAAATCTCGGGGACTGTATGCTTGGGTTAAGAACAAAAAGATCATGATAGAGAAGAAGTTTCACGAAAAGGTAGACGTCATCTCCAAGTATTTCCTGATCTTGGACCGCACGGAAACCATCCGCAAATCCGGTAGAGTCGTTCGAGTTTCCGGAAACGTAATCTATTCAGAAGGCCCCCCAGACTCCAAGATCGGAGAGATCATGGAAGTCCAAAAAGCGGGAACAGAAGGATACCTACAATGTGAGATCGTAGGTTTCGAAAGCCATGTATATACACTTATGCCTCTCGGTCCTGTAGAGGGAGTATACCCAGATGCATTCGTATTCTCCTCCGGAAGAAGTTTGAATGTTCCTGTCGGAAAAGAACTCTTAGGTCGTGTTCTCAACGGTGTAGGACGCCCTATCGATAAAAAAGGACTCATCATTACCTCGGAAGAAAAATCTCCGGAAGGAGAAAGTATCAATCCTCTTGATCGCCCGGTGATCCGAGACGTTCTATTAACTGGTGTCAAAGCGATAGACGGTATTCTTACTGTAGGAAGAGGACAAAGGGTCGGGATCTTCTCCGGATCCGGAGTAGGAAAATCCAGCTTACTAGGTATGATCGCAAGATTCACAAATGCAGATGTGAATGTGATCGCGCTCGTTGGAGAACGAGGCAGAGAGGTAAATGAATTCTTAGAAAGAGACTTAGGAAAAGAAGGTCTCGCAAAATCGGTAGTATTTGCAGCGACCTCAGATTCTCCAAAAATGGAGCAGGTCAACTGCGCCCTACTCGCGACATCCGTAGCAGAATATTTCAGAGAACAAGGACTTCACGTAAACTTAATGATGGATTCCTTAACTCGTTTTGCACATGCAAATAGAGAGATCTCTGTCTCAAACCACGAGCCTCCGATCACTCGAGGATTCAGTTCATCCGTTTTTACTAAATTAGCAAAACTTGTAGAACGTTCCGGTACTTCCAAATCCGGAGGAAGTATTACAGGATTTTATACTGTATTAACGGATACGGACGAAATGGAAGATCCGATCGCTGACGCAGTACGAGGTTATATAGACGGGCATATCATTCTTTCCCGTAAACTTGCAGAGAGAAACCATTATCCTGCGATCGATATTCCTGCTTCGCTCTCCAGGGTCATGCAATCGATCGTAGAAGAAGATCAGTTCATGAGAGCAGGTATGATCCGAGAACTTATCTCCACTTATAATTCTGTGGAAGAATTGATCTTATTGAACGCGTATGTAAGAGGTTCAGACCCGAAAGTGGATCTTTCGATCCGCAAAAAGGATAAGATAGATTCTTATCTAAAACAAAGGCTTATGGAAAGAAGTCTTTTTCCACAAACAGTCAGTGGCTTAAGAGATATCTTAAAAGAAGAAAGAGAAGAAGAGGAATTCTAATAAATGAAAAGATTCCAATTCAGGCTCGAACCGGTCCTAAGATTAAAAAAGATCAAAGAAGACCAAAAACTAAAAGAACTCTCGGAACTAGTTGCAGAAGTCAATCTTCGAAAATCTGAAATAGATTCCAACGAAACAAGGATCAGATCCTTATCTTCCACCGAACTTAGTGGAAGCACCGACTTAAGAGAGTATTCATACTTACAAACATACATGAGACAATTGCTCACTCGAAATTCGGAGCTCGAAAATGAGATCCGTTCCTTCGATGAACCTGTAGAAAAAAAAAGAACAGAAGTCTCAGAGGCAAGAAAAGAGAAGAAGGTGTTGGAACTTCTAAAAGAAACCCGCTTCAAGGAGTATATGCATTCCTATAGAAAAGCGGAAAGAGTCCAGGCAGAAGAGCGATTATTAACAGATCTTTATAGAAAACAAAGGGAGGAAGCATATGGGGGCGATAGATCTAAACGGGATCCGAAAGTATTTACCTATGATACGGGAGGCATCGAGCGCACAGGTACAGAAGATGCGGGACTTTCTGAGCTCAGAAAACTTTACGAGCGTTATAAAAAGTGACCTCCCCTTTTTGGAAGTGCGTAAAACCGTAGAATCTTCCGATCCTATAATAGGAAGTATGTCTAACCTCCAAGATAAAATTTCTCATTTGGAAAATAAGGCCGGAGAATTGGAAAAAAGGATTTCCGGTTCTAGGCTAGATATCCGGGTATAAAAGTGGCAAGTTTAACCGACAAAGCAAGAGCTGTTTATCTAGTTCTTCTGATCATGTTTTTAGTCATGATCGGATTTTTCGCATTCCATTATTTTCAGATCATTGACGCTGCAGAAATATTCCCTTTCTTAAAAACCGAGCCAGGGCTCGTAAACGCGGATTCTGAGTCTCCTTCCGAACTGGAAAAATTAGAATTTCGTAAAGAGATGGAGAGACTCGCAAAAGACAGAGACGAGATCTCTCAAAGAGAAGACGAACTTAAAAAAGAAAAAGAACGTTTAGAAGCAGAGTTGGAAAAAATAGAAGAACTCAAAAGAGGTCTTACTTCCAAGGAAAACGAACTAAAATCTTCAGAGTCCGAGAAGAATAGCAGAGGAAAACTCGTAAAGGTCATGGCGGAGAAGGTTGCAAATATGCCTCCTGATAACGCAGTTCAAATGTTAACCAACTGGCCGGATAAGGATATTATAGACGTATTCATTCAAATGGATAAGGACGCAGAACAAGACGGAAGGCAGACTATCACTACTTATCTTCTTACATTATTTCCTGCGGAAAGAAGAGCGAATATAACCAATAAATGGTTGTCCAGATCGGATGTGATCAAGGCCCCTGAATCCAATTCGGAATCGGAAGAACTTTAAGAAAAACGGATCTTATGAATAGAATCAAAATTGCGCTGATTTTCATTATAGTTTTATCTACTGTTGAAGTTTACTCAAAGAGTAAAAAGGCGGCAACTCCTCCCAAACCAAAGTACGTAAGCGGAGAAGAACTGGTAAATAATCCGAGTAAAGCGGTGGGAGAAACTGTAAGAGTTGCCGGAACAGTTACCCATGTCTTATACAAAGGGAATTCGGTCCGCTTCGTAGTTCATTTTTCAGGAAAACCTGTTGTATTGGATTCGGATGATTCCGGACTCATGAATAGAGTCTATGTAGGATCTTATATAGAAGTCTGCGGATTTTACTTAAAAAACAAAAAGTTAGATCTGGACGGTAAAAGAACAGATATGCCTTCCATCGTAGTAGAACAAACTTATTGCTCGAACTAGCTTCGCACAGAGACCACGAAGTTCACAGAGAAACTTGTTCAAAATAAAAAATCTCTGCGACTTAGCGGCTCTGCGTGGAATTAAATCTTTGCGCCTCTTTAAAACTCAGTGATCTCTATGTGCTCCGTGCGAACCCTATCTTCCCTTTAAGAAAACTTCAGTTCTTTCCTTCGCGTTTTGGCGAATGTTTCCATAGAATAGATGAAAATCTCCTGTATGCAAGCTCCCGTCATTCCCTAAGGATATTATTTTGATTTTTGGATCATGGATCCACAGAGCTCCACTATTACATTTTGCATCCGCCGCATTCGGAACAAACTTATCGAAACTTCGATTCACACTTCCTAAATTCATAGAAGCGGGAGAATGTTCTTCATTTTGATCCCAACTTAAAGGATTCACACAAACAGGATCCTTACTATACCTTTCCAATAAACGTCCTGGAGAATTTCCCCAGATGTAGGAGTTCCAACCTACAACACATCCTGTTTCCGTCTTATTTTTGCAAACGGGCAGACCTGTTTCCTCTTGCGCAAATGGAAATCCGACAGAATAAGAAATGATCAAATTTTTCTTATATTCCGGATTCGTCGAGATTACTTCCTTTAGAAGGCGGACCGAGTGACGAGTTCCTTGGCTATGAGAAGCGATAATGTACGGCCTACCCTGATTCCAATGTTTCATATAATGAAGGAATGCAGCTTTAACATCCTGAAATGCTAGGTCCAAAGCCTCATTACCTTCCGGAGTTTCCTTTGTAAAAACGACCAAAGCAGCTTGTCTATATCTGGGAGCATATACTCTAGAAATTTCATTAAACGCAGAAGCTTGGGTCCTTACCGCATTTTTATCCGTTCTCTCATTTAAACTAGGATCATTTAGATCCCCGTTCCAATATTTAGGACGAAGTAATAGCGTAGTGGGATGGATATAGAAAGTATCTACTTTTGCATCCGCTTGATTTTCCCTTAGACCGGAATCTTTGGGAATCTCGTCCGCGGTATCCTTTTTCTCAGGATGAGCCGACCAAACATCCAGATTGGAATAGTTGGGAGAATTTAAGTTTTTACTTTCTGCAAAAGAATTCCTTGGGTTCAAAAGAAACAAACAATTGGAACCTAATAATAGAATTCCTATAAAAAAAGCAGTTCTTGGTAGAACTTTCGCACCATTTCTCATTTGAATATCCAAAACAATATTTAATAGTGAGAACCTATAGAGAAGATTTAGTTCCGATTTTATGCAGTGGCTTTTCTCCACCTATAGATCCAGAATAACCAACTTCCAACAATCGCAAAAGAGGTTAATGTTTGAGCAAGATCCGGATTCTGTAGAAATCCAACGAAGTATAAAAATGGAAACAAACACCCTAAAACAATCGAGGTAACCAAGGAAGATACCTGAAGCCTGAACTTGTCCAAAGAGCCAAAAACCTTATTCGTTGAGAAAAGGTAGAATAAAAGAAGTGTAGGAAGAACGGCACCTATATAGGCCGCAAATGCTCGAACTTCTCCTAAAGAATTCAAAAATTCTAAACCGAACAATAATTGCACCGTTCCGAGTAAATGTTCCAAATAAAAAAAGTATACACAGGTCAGAAATAAGAAGATTGGAAGGTACTTTAGAATATTTATATTTGGTTGTCTTATGAAAAGATCCATAGGACAGATCACGGTCAAAAATCCCCACCAATAGATCGCTTTAACTGGGATCAAAATAAAACTTATCGAGTAAGAAATCAAACTTTGAAAAGCGGGTTCTTCCGTGGAATAACTAGCCACTACCTTAGCCTGAAGGAAATACACTAGGATAGGTAGAGCTCCGATCAATAACATCAGTCCCTTAGCCTGGTTATCTGTTGGAAGATATTTTTCAATAGAAGAAAGTAGAGGTTTTTTTCTAAGGATTGAAAAATTACCTAAGAAAGGTTCTAAGATAAAAAGCCCCATTGTGAACAATTCCACCCAACCGAAAGAATAATACCCTGAGAAAAAAGCTAAAGAAAGATACCCGAATGTTTTCAAGGAAGTCTCTAGTATGGAAGCGGTATTTTCCGATTCCGGAAAAGGATTACCATCAGGATTCGAATTCTTAAAAAAACTGCCCGATTGATATTTATATAGTCCGGACTTTCTATCAGGATCGTTCGGGGCGATAAAAGTTTGGAATAATGCCAATAACAATTGAACGATAATAAATCCTATAATCGCGAATTTTGCTAACTTAGAAATTCTTTGTTCTTCCGTGTTCATGAGTTCTAAAAAAATATGGGAGTCTAAATTTTCTGCAATAGTAAATTTGAGATCCTTAAGATTAAGCTAAAAAGACGTTATTAAAAAAGGATTTTTTCCAGTTCGTTTAAGGCATTGTCCAATGTATCATTAATGATTAAATGATCGAATTCATCCTTGCGAGCGAGTTCTTCCTTCCCGTTACGTATCCTTTTTAGAATACTTTCTTCGGAATCTGTGCCTCGACCTCTAAGCCTTCTTTCCCATTCTTCTTCGTTGGGAGGTAAAATAAAAATGGTGATCGCTTCTTTGCCAAGTTTTTGTTTTACTTGAGCCGCTCCCTGGACATCCAGATCCATGATCACTGATCTACCGGAGGAAATACATTGGCTTACAAATTTTGCAGGAGTTCCATAATAGTTATCATGGACCTTCGCCCATTCCAGAAATTCTCCGTTTTCTATTCCGGATTCGAACTCTTCTTTGCTAAGGAAAAAATACGTTACCCCTTCTTTGTCTCCTGGACGAGGAGCCCTTGTAGTACAAGAGACTGAAAAAGCCAAATCTGGATGTTTGGCTCGGATCATTTGGATTAATGTAGATTTGCCCCCGCCTGCAACGGAAGAAAGAACGATCAGCTTGGGAGTATTCAGTCCTTTTCTTCCTCTTCTTCTGCGATTGAATTGTCCCTACTCTCTATTCTACGAGTGAGTGCCTCTACGCGAAGATTGGATAAGATCAGATGATTGGAGTCTGTAATGATAATGGACCTTGTCTTTTTACCTTGGGTTGCGTCGACCAAACTGTTATTACTTTTGGCTTCGTTCCGGATCCTTTTTGCGGAAGCGGAATCTGAATGAATGATACCCACGATCTTGGAGACCATCACTATGTTTCCAAAACCAACATTCAAGACGCTAAATTGGGACATTAGGTCCTCCTATTTCTCTCCAACCTAAATCTTTCGATTATATCCACTTCACCAGTGGCAAGATCCAAGGCTTCTGAGATTTCTTCATGAGAATATCCTTTTTTCAAGAGGAAAACTACCTTCTCAATTTTACTCGCACCTTCTCCCAGGTCTTTTAGCGCGGTTTCGGAGGAAATTTTTACGGAATCCTGTTTTTGAGGAGCGTAACCGCTCATCTTTTTTTCTAGGATCTTTCCGAAGTTTTCTTCCAATGGAATTTTATTGTCCGTCTTTTTCGGATTAGAACTCGTTTTTTTCAAATCCAATTCAGGAGAATATTCGGCACCCGCTTTTAAGGATCCTCCACTGATATCTTCCGAAAATTGGATTCTATTTTCTTGGAAAGGATCCCCATCCAAAGAAATATCAAAGGTAGAACTAGGATTGTACATCGGTTGAGGAGTCCTAGTAGGAGAAATTTCTCCCATTAATTCTTCGGCATCTTTCCAGCCCATTACGTCTTTGATCTTTTTGCCGAAGTTTTTTAGGATACCAAGTGTTCCCGATTCTGTTTCAGTAGGTTCTAAATTTTCTTTTTTAATATTCTTCTTATCTGGATCCAAAAAAGGTTTAGGAGTTTCTCGAATATTGGATTCGGTCAGATTCTGTTTATATAATCTTCCTACACCTTCTCCCGCTTTTGCTGCAAGTTCCTGTCTTCTATTCTCCAAAGAATCGGTAGGGCCAGTCTTTAATTCTTTTTGTTTTTCACGGATTAAAGTTAGATATTCGTTTTTGAATTTTTCCTCGTCCGAGATTTGGATCTCTTTCGAAATCGGCTGGATCATTTCGTCTTCGTCTTCGACCGTTTCAAATTCTAAGATCGGTTCGGAGACGATTTCTTGTTTTTCAACTTTTTTGGTTTCTCCGGCGAAGATACGATCAGGAAGAGATTCCAATTTTTGGAGGATACTTTTATATTTTTCCTCCAGAGAATCTGAACGCTGTACTAGGATCTTATATGCTTGGATCTTAGAATTTAGAAGTTCGATCTGACTTTCCGTTTCTGTTTGGACCTCGTCCACAAGACTACGGATCTCTTCGTTGATCCGTCGGATCATATGAGAACGTATCCTTTTCGTGACTTGTGCGGAAATTCCGACGTACAAGCCTGCGGCTATGATCATATTTAAGAATAGGACTGTAAAAAGTTCCATAGCTCCAACCCCGGTTCGAGGAGTTCCAACAACATTCCTCGGGAGTCCGCCAGGTTTTTACTTAAGCTATATAATCCACTGTCGAGCGAGTAGGAGTTCTGATCTCCGTTTTTCTTCCGCTCTTATCGTAGGAGAATATCCTCTCCTTTCCACCCTCGGGTTTTGGCCCTTTAAAAGAACGGATTTCTTTTTCTATTTCTCCGATCCTTTGGGTGTATGAGTTACGTAATCTCTCTCTGTATTCGGGAGATAAGGAAAAAGTCTCGGTGTACATCTGCACCGCATACTTTTTATCTACTGAATACTCTCGGACCGCCTTTTCGTTTTGAGCAATTACGTTCGAGAGAGTATGGGGGTTCTCCACCATAGCCCTTCGGACTAGATCGTTCGTAGCGCCGTATCCGGATAGAGGTTCGTTTAGCCTCATATCCTTTATTTTCCTCTAGATCTGTTTTTTCTCCAGTCTTTTTTATCCGGCTCGGGATCTTGGTAAGGCAATTGGCGAATGACCCCATTCTCTTCCACAAAGGTCTTATGTTTGATCTCATTGCGGGTCTTGAAGTCTGCACTTTTGATCTTGATCGTAACCCCACCAAATAGGGTCTTTTCTACGCTGATCTTGCCGTTTGCGGCCCTTTCTTCTATATAAGCCTTTAAGTTCTGGATCTCGTTCTCGTATTCTCGGACCCGAACTTCCAATTTTTCGACAGCCTTGCTGGTCTTGGAAAGCTGCTGCTCATGATCCTTTGTGAAGGATGCAGGGTCGTTTTCCTTTCTGGCCTTGAGAGTTTTTAAACTTTTGGAAACTTGCTCGAACTTATCTTGGTTCTCCGCGAGTTTTTCCTCATACTCGGAAATTTGTTTTAGGACTTTCGGATCCGTTCCTACAATCAGTTCGGTGGCAGGGTTTGCAGAAGATCCAATCACTTTTGCTGCGATCGTATCCGATGCTCGGATCGTTCCTCCTACAATCTGTCCTCGTTTTCCGTTGGAGATTACCTTACCACCGGCACTTACAAAACAGTGTAGAATTCCTTCTTGGACAACCACGTCCTTTTCAGTGACTACAGTTGCGTTCTGGATAAACTTAGCGATTACGTTCCCGCCAGTGGATTCAATTCTAGCCTCGTCCCTTCCGGAAACCCCTTGGCGAATGATGATGTCTCCGTCCGCTTCTACGTTTGCCTTTTGGACCGTGCCGTAGATCTCGATATTGCCTGCTGCTTTTACTGAATAATTATCTTCTACGTTTCCAGTGATGATTACTGAACCAAGGAAGGTAACATTCCCTGTTTTAATTCCAACATCTCCGTTCACTCTGTAAACTGTTTCGACAGAGAGTCTTCCACTCGCATAAACTACCTGGCCGTTTACTTCCGCAGTAAGTTTGGTCCTGTCTTCTGAAAGGATCGTTCCTTTTCCTTGTTTGAGTTCGGTGTCCAATCCGTCTTTTGCAGGTAGAAGTTCGTTGAATAATGTGCGTCCGTATTTCCCTCTTTCCGCAGGAATTTTTTCCGCGAGAAGCTGACCTACTACTACGTTCTCGATCAGGTCCATGTCCTTATAGTCCACTTTGCCCGATTCGTCCTCTCTAAAGACTACTTTCTTTTGGATACGAACATGATAGATGATGGTTGCGTTTTTACCGTTAAGAGGTTGGTCGCCTTCCGCAGCCGTGAAAGGTTGGTTGAAGAATTCATCTTCCAGTTTTTTCTGGATCTCTTCTTCTTTTACTCCGTATTTGATCCCTGCGTTTTTGAGATAATTGACTACGTCTTTGACTTCCAGATCTCTTCCGCCCGGTTTAGGA
The DNA here is from genome assembly GCF_004769615.1 of Leptospira sarikeiensis. Classification (GTDB taxonomy): domain Bacteria; phylum Spirochaetota; class Leptospiria; order Leptospirales; family Leptospiraceae; genus Leptospira_B; species Leptospira_B sarikeiensis. The sequence continues at coordinate 26,495 of NZ_RQGF01000025.1, forward strand.
GGAACGAAAGTAATTTTGGCTCTCATCTTATCCGGAGAAATATCCAACATCATTTTTCCCTCGGCGCCTTGGCGAGGTTTCATATTGGAAATATAAACAGGTTCCCCTTTGGTATCTTTTACGACTTTACGGATTTGATTATCTTCTACCTGAGCAACTCCTCGAACGGAAAGTCTTCTGGAAACTTCCGCCATATCGATTGCCTTTCCTTCTCCAGAGGGAGGGAATACAGTTAGATATACACCGTTACGTAAAATTTGAACAAGAGCTCTTCCGTCTCTATCCTTAGGTTGTAGGAATTCCTTCAGATCTTTAGAGACTAGTTTACCGGAACCTCCGGTTAACTTTTTATCCAGCTCCGAAAGTTCGTCTAGGAATGTATCTTCCGGTAGAACGGAGGCTCGGATATGCCAAGGCTCCGATCCGAATAGTTTTTTCTTTCCTCGTTTGAGTACTATATAATCCAGTTCGTGTGATTTTCTCTTCAAGTGGGCCGCAGCCATCTGAAGACATTTTTCTAATGTAGGAGCTATGACTTCGACCTGCTCGTTCTCAAGCTTGTCTAGTTCTTTAGATTGGTCTTTAAGAAAGGATGTAAGACTCAAAGACGTAACTCCTCCTCTGACAGTCGGGTCCGGGGGTTTGGAAAATCGGATTCCCCGGAGATGGGGTGGCCTGAGACCTTGGCTCAGGCCAGGGGAAGGCATTCCCCTGCACATTTAGTATATTATTTTTTACTAATAACCGACTTTACTTTTCCGAGTTTGCTTCTAAGCCTTGCGACTGCTCTAGTATGTAATTGGGAAATCCTGGATTCTGTTACTTCCAAAACTTCTCCGATCTCTTTTAGAGTTAGATCCTCGTAATAATAAAGAACGATTACTTTTTTCTCTTTGTCCGGAAGAGTTTTGATCGCTTCCACGATCACGTTTTTGATCTCTTCTTTTTCGATGATCGTATCCGGATTCATGTTCATCGGAGACTCTAAAGTTTCCATGAAAGAAACTTCATCATTCTCATCTCCGAGGAACCAGATATCATTCAAAGAAACGAGAGATGTTCCGCTGATCTTAGTAAGAAGACTGTTGAACTCTTCGACGCTGATCCCCATTTCTTTGGCGATGGCCTCGTCTTCTACATGAGCGCCCTCTTTGTTCTCGAGCATCCCGATGATCTGCTCTAACTGTTTCGCTTTTTGGCGAATAGAACGAGGGATCCAGTCGATGGAACGAAGCTCGTCGAAGATGGAACCGCGAATACGAGTCATCGCGTAGGTCTTAAACTTGATCTGTCTTTCCGGATCGAATTTTTCGATCGCGTCTAAGAGTCCGAAAACTCCGTAAGAAACTAGATCGTCGAACTCTACGTTTTGAGGCATACCGATCGCAATACGACCAGCCACGTGTTTGACTAGAGGAGAATATTTTTCTACAAGATAACTGCGAATATTTTGATCTTTCGAGTCCCGATAGGACTTCCAAAGTTCGGTTTCATCCGTATTATTGTATTTATCAAAAAGTTTGGACATAACTACGGAATTGGCTGGTCCTCTGCTTAAGAGTGTCGTGGACCAAACCGATTTGCAATAGCATTTTTTGTCTCAAAAAAGGGAAATCAAGCAGTTTTTTGTCTCATTGGTTTCTAGACCGGAAATCGACTTAAATTGTCTCCGTTGGAGTTCCAACAAGCGGGTATTTTAGGAAAATATTTAGTAAAATCGGGAAATCCGTCCGAAAAAACTTTCCTACTTCTCCGCGTTGCCATCGTCTTTTGCGAGCATGGTTCGGATCGCTTCCGCCATGAGTTTCGGTTCGTTTTTGATCGCGATATTTTCCACGATGATATGATCCCCGAATTTATCTGCTTTTCTGCGAGGAATTCCACTCGCTGCCGCTCTCATTTCATCAGGGCTGCTTGGAGAATCGTAACCTGGAGAAGAACTGTCCATATCGGAATGAGATCCGTAGGAAGAACTACCTCCCCCTTCAAGTCCGTCTTCGTCCCCGCCGGAATATCCCCCGGTAAAATTGCGTAGTAGTTCTAAAAATTCAGGGACCTTCATTTCCAAAACGGTATATACCCCGAATCCGAAACCTGCCATCCCGACCGTAGACAAAAAAGTAATGAAGATGATATGGCCGAGGTAATTCCCGACCATGATCCCGCAAACTGTACTTATGATTAGTCCTAAAAAGGAAAAAAGAGCGAGAAAACCGATTTGTAGGTTCACTCTTCCTCGCTCATTTGTTTTTCTCGAACGTCTACGAAATTGAAGAATTTTTTGAAGAAGCCGGTGATCCCGGAATCGTCAGAGTTATCCATTTCTTGGTTGAGAAGTGAGTAAGTGATCCGGTTCAAACATGCGGAAGCCTTACTCTTTGGAGAGTGGATGATATACGGTTTTTGCTCCCGGATACTTTTTTCCACCTCGTCGTCTTGGAAGATAAATCCTAAATTTTCTACTCTTACTTCTAAGAACTGTCCGGAGATGTCGATCACACGGTCCGCGACTTTTTTTCCTTCGATAGCAGAACGCACACGGTTCACTACCATCTTCAGATTTTTGTCCCTGCTTTGGGAAACGATCGCTTTGATGAGTCCGTAAGAATCAGTGATTGCAGTAGGCTCAGGTGTAGTAACTACGATCACATCATCCGCAGGAAGTGTAAGCCCGATCACGTTAGAGCTAATTCCCGCACCTGTATCAATGATCATATAATCATAAGAATCCAGATCTGCGAATCCCTTGATCAAATTATTTCTTTGAGTATCGTTTAGGTTTGCTAGTTGAGAATAACCGCTAGCACCTGCAATGATATCCACTCCTTCAGGAGCTTGGATGATGATGTCCTTTAGACTTTTATGTCCCTTGACTACATGGTATAAATTGTATTTCGGTATGATCCCGAGAATGACGTTTACGTTTGCAAGCCCAAGGTCTCCGTCGAATACTAGAACCTTTTGGCCAGCCTTCGCCATGGAGATAGCAAGGTTTACGGATATGGTACTTTTACCGACCCCGCCTTTTCCGGAAGCGATCGCAATAATTTTTGTCATAGGTTTGGTTGAAGACACTAGCTTCAAACTGGTATTACCCTCGGTAAGTTTCCGCAACTGAGTGGCTTGGTCCATCCTAACCTCTTTCTCTGGGACTTAAGCGTCGAAAGACCTTAAGCGGAGAAAACCTCTCCTCTGATCTCGACGATTTTTTCCGGACTTACTGCGCATTCAGCGAGTTGGTGTTTTTCCGCAGGGATCATATCGAAGGGAACTTCTTGACCAACACTCAAATGGGTAAAACCCTTATTAAGTGTATCGGCTAGTTCCAGAAATCCACCCAAAAATTCCGCTTCGTCCAGTTTAGTTAATAAAATTCTACGGAATCCAAGGGGTTCGTAGGCCTTCATTACGGAGTGGGTGTGATGATACGAAGAAGTCGCTGATAATACAAGGATATTTTCAACGTTGTCCCTTTCTCCAAAAGCGGAAAGATATCCGTACATTTTACTCAACTGATCCACGTTGCGATGACTATAACCCGCAGTATCTATTAGAATTAACTCGGAACCATCTCTTGCCAAAGTCTCTTGGAAACGTTTCAGGTCCTTTACGGCATAAAAAGGCATTTCCATGGTATCCGCGTAGCGTTTCAATTGCTCGATCGCAGCGATCCTATAATTGTCTGTAGTGTACAGAGAGACCGATTTTCCCATATGAAGATGATACTTAGCGGCTAGTTTTGCGATACTTGTAGTCTTTCCGCTACCTGTAGGTCCCACAAAGAAGATCACTTTCCTCTGTCCTCTTCTGGTTCCCTTGAAAACGTCAGGCTCTACTTGAACTCTTTCCGAAAGAACCTCTACGATTTTCTCCTGAACCGCTGCAGTTCTAGAACGATCCAAAGGAGAAAGTCTTTGCTCCACTTGGGAAATAATTTCTTCCGCGTATGCCTCGCTCATTCCTTCTTTGACAAGCTTATCCCTCATTTTAAGGATATTGGAGTCTTGCTCCTGTCTGACTGGGCGGGAAATTCTAGGCTCGAATTCTTTGGAGAAGGAAAGACCAATCTCATCATTATCCGAATTTTCTGCGGATGTTTCGATAAGTTCTTTCGGGAGTGAAGAAACCCTAGGACGAGAAGATCTTTCTTCCCAGCTTGGAAGTTCTTCTAGACTTCTTCTTTTCTCAGGAGCTTGGTTGGATTTTTGCTTTAATAGTTCTTTTAGGTCTTGGAGTTTTTTCTCCACCTTCTCACGAGAACTCGCTTTTTCAGGAATTCCTACTTGGATCTCCACGATCTTACGAGCCATAAGACCTGTTCCGAAAACACCGCCTTCGGTTAGGATCCTATGTTCGATCACATGGGCTTCCGGTCCGTATTTCATCTTCATCTGCATTAGGCAATCTTGTAAGTCCTTGCCTCTAATCTTTGCGAAATCCATCTGATCCTCCTATTTTTCCACTTATGCTAATATTACGTTTTATGAAAGCGCTTCCGCGGGTTCTGCGGCCTGTGCTTGAGCGATCCTGAGTTCTCCTGCGATTACCGTAGGAACGGAAGAATGCACTTCTTCTAATGCAAGGACCGCGAAGTTTCTCGGTGGGAATTCCTTCGCTAAGAAATATGCGAATGGCATTCTCACTTCCCTATTGACCACATAGATCGGGAACCCTCTTCCTTCCTGGACTTTTCTATTCATCTCCGCTACGGATTCTAAAAGTCTTCTTTGGAAATCAGGAGGGAGCACCAAAATATCTCTTCCTTCCAAACGGTCTTGGGCGAGAGATTTGTTCAATCTGTCGAGAACCCTTCCCTCTACCACGATGACCTGGAGTTTTCCATCCACCATATAATCTTTTACGATCGTATTTGAAATTGCCTGCCTTACGAATTCCGTAAGAACATAAGGGTTCGGATACTTGCCCATCTTGTTTGCAACTGTTTCCAAGATCGGAACCAGATTGCGGATCCCCAAACCTTCTCGCAGAAGATTTTGAAGTACTTGCTGGAGCATTCCCAAATTCCCTGGTTTGTCCGCTTCCAATTCTTGAATAAGAGTTGGATATTGAGATCTGTAATGATCCAAAAGTTTTTTGACCTCTTCTCTTCCAAGTAAACTGGAGGCATGGGTCGCAAGTAATTCTCTTAAATAAGTGATGATGACTGTAGAAGAATCTACGACGATAAACCCTTTGGACTCAGCATCTCCCTTTGAATCAGCGGAGATCCATTTCGCAGTCCTTCCATAAGCAGGCTCCACGAAAGCTTCTCCTTCTATAGAAGAAAGATCTTGGCTTTCCGCAGAAGGCATCGCCATGAGTTTTTCCGGCCGAATTGTGCTGGAACCGACTTCTACTCCGTTGATTTTGATCGTAAATTGATCCGGAGGTATTTCCAAATTATCTAATATACGGATCGGAGGAATGACAATCCCACTCTCTCGAGCAAATTTCCCCCTTAGGTTGGAAATCTGATCCATAAGAGTTCCACCCTGAGCAGCATCCACCAATGGAACCAGATGATATCCGAATTCGATCTCGATCGGTTCGATCCTAAGTTCGTCGTAATAATCTCTAGGTTTGCGGTCTCCAACGGATTCTTTTTCCTTCTTCTCCAATACTTCCAATTGTTCCTGTACTGTTTTTTCGAGAGAATACGCTAAGTAAGCAAGTCCTCCAGAAAGAAGTAACATCGGGAAGAATGGAAGCCCAGGAATGAATGCGCCGAGTCCCATTGAGGCAGCGACTACATAAAGTACTTTAGAGTTTGCGAATAATTGTGTTTTGAACTGTTTTGCGAGATCACTTTCGGATCCAGAACGAGTAACAATGATACCAGTTGCAACTGTTGTTAGAAGAGCTGGGATCTGAGAAACGAGTCCGTCACCGATGGTGAATTTTCCGTAAGTTTCGATGGCGGAGATAAAAGATTCTCCTCGGATACTTGCTCCGATGATGACTCCACCGATGAGGTTGATTGCGGTGATGATGAGTCCGGCTCTCACGTCCCCTTGTACGAATTTACTCGCTCCATCCATGGAACCGTAAAAATCCACTTCCGCTTCTATCTTCTTTCTTCTTTTTCGAGCTTCCGCCTCGTTGATATTTCCTGTGGAAAGTTCCATATCGATTGCCATCTGTTTTCCAGGCAATGCGTCCAAAGTGAATCTTGCTGCAACTTCCGAGATACGGGTCGCACCTTTAGTGATCACGAGAACCTGAACGATCACTAAAATTAAGAAGATGATAAATCCGACTACATACTTACTTAAGCCGGATTCACTTCCTACGATAAAGGAACCGAAAGCGTCTATGATCGCACTGTTGACCGCAGGTCCTTTGGATAAAATCTGTCTAGTCGTAGATACGTTCAAAGCCAATCTATAGATTGTAGTGATCAAAAGTAAGCTCGGGAAAATCGAAAACTCAGAAGGCTCCTTAATGGATAAGGAAGTAAGAACGATGAGTAAACTCAAAGCCAAACTGAATAAGATCAGAATGTCCAGAATGAATCCAGGCAAAGGAACGACGAGCATTCCAACGATTGCAACTGCTCCTGCGCCCAGGATGAAGTCGGACTGTGTATACCATTTCTTATCCATAATATTCTCCTAGGCTTAAGAAGCGTTTCGGAATGCCCTCCGGAAAGATTCGAGTTTCGTGAAGATCACACTGAGTGCGGTATAGAATTTCGCAGGAACTTCCTGTCCAATCTCTACCTCATCGTATAAGGTCCTAGCCATAGGACGATCTTCTACAGTTACGATATTATTCGCTTTGGCGACTCGGATGATACGTAGCGCGAAATCATCTACACCTTTAGCGATCACGACAGGGGCTCTATGTTTTGTAGGTTTATATTCCAAAGCCACGGCAAAATGGGTCGGATTTGTAATGACCACATCCGCTTTAGGAACTTCGGCGAGCATCTTGCTTTTTTTGATCTGGTCTCTCGCCATCTGCCTTCTTCTGGCCTGGAGAGAAGGATCCCCGTCCTGTTCCTTCATTTCTCTTTTGGATTCGGAAGGAGTCATTTTTAGTGCTTCTTCGTATTCGTATCTTTGGAAGAAATAATCTCCCACACTGATCGCGAGTAAGAGTATTCCGACCACTACGAAAATTTTAAATGCAGTATAAGTAACAAGAGCAAGGGATTCTTCTAATCCCATATTCCCAAGCATCAGGATCTTGAAAAAATCCTTCTCAATCACGAAATAAGAAACCCAAGCGATTGCCGCGACTTTTACGAGAGACTTTCCTAAACTGAATAATGTCTGGCGATTCGGTAGGATCTTTTTGAAGTTCGGGCGGATCCTTCCGAAATTGAAAGCAAGAGCTCTAGGCGCGAATAAAAATCCTGTTTGGACTACATTCCCTACGATCGCTGCAACTACAGTAATCCCCATCAATGGAAGAAGAAGACCTGTTATATCCCAAAGTGCATTGTTCAAAAGTTCTGTGACAGTTTCCGAACTCACCACATTCGCAGAACGAATCCCGAAGAAATATTTTCGCAAAAGATAATAGGATCTCATGAAAAAATATTCTCCCATGAGATATAAAAGAACAATACCCGAAAGAAGAACGATCGCAGAGGCAACTTCCGGGCTTTTCGGAACATTTCCTTTTTCTCGTTCTTCTCTTCTTCTTCTTTCGCTGGCGGGTTGAGTACGTCCCTCGTCTTCCGCTGCGAATAATTGCAGATCGATCCGGAATGGAACTGCAGAATTTGAAACTGCCTTAACCTGTTGGAACTCAGGCTCGTTCTTAAAACGGAATTCACTTTGTAGGAATTCCAACAGTTTATCCAAAAGGATGATCATCAGTTCGGCCATCCTTTCAGCATAAGATTCATTTTTTCGAAAGAAAGTTGGAAGGCCCCATCCATCTGAGTGATCAAAAATGGAACGATCAAAATCATCACTACAAGACCGATCGCGATCTTGATCGGAAAGCTAAGCTGTAGTATATTCAACTGAGGAGCTGCCTTTCCCATCAGCGCTTCTGAAACGGTAACAAGAAATAGAACTCCCAAGATCGGAAGAGAGATCTTGAATGCGACTAAGAACATCGCACCGATCGCTTCTTCCATTGCCTTATATAAGCCGTCTTGGATCTCGGGAACCAATTTCAATACCTGAACTTTTTCGAAGGAATACACAAGACTTTCGAATAGAAAACGGTACGCTCCTAAAGAAAGAAATAGAAGCATACCTAACATATTCTTAAGAGTACTGATTACAGGAAGACTTGTCTGAGAGATCGGGTCCAAAATTTCAGCGTAACCGAAACCGAGTTGTACGTTAAAAAATTCTCCAGCCATCTGGAACGAAGAGAATACTAAGCTTACCATAAATCCCATTAGGATCCCGATCAAAACTTCTGCGATTGTCACGAGTCCGTAGTCAGTCATGTTCCCTGGGATTGGAGGGACAAAAGCCGCACTTACTGGAAAAAGGATTGTAGCGATCAAAAAACCTAAAGTCATTCTTTGAGGAAAAGAAATGGCGGCGTAGGAAAACACAGGAGCTACGGAGAGAAGCCCCACGATCCTTGCGAGGATCAAAAGAAAAACCTGAAAATTTCCTACAAAGAGTTCCATTTCTTACTCTAAAACTTCTCTATCATCAGAAAAAGATCTCTGGTATAATCCGTCATGGTTTGGAGCATCCATCCTGCAAAGACCACGATCACTGCAAAAATGGATAATAACTTCGGAACAAACGCGATCGTAGGCTCTTGAATAGAAGTCGTGGTCTGTAAAATACCGATCACCAACCCCACAACCATCGCAGTCAAAAGGATCGGAGAAGAAAGTTTGAGAGTCACAAAGAGTGCATCTCGAATGAGAGTGATTGCATCGACTTCCGTCATTTATAACTCCTTACGAGCTCGTAGACGATTAAATTCCAACCATCCACAAGTACAAATAAGATCAATTTAAACGGTAAACTCACCATCACTGGAGGAAGCATATTCAAGCCCATGGAGAGAAGTGCAGATGCAACTACAAGATCCACTACGATGAATGGAATGAAGATGATGATCCCGATCCAAAATGCCTTTTTGATCTCAGACAACATGAATGCTGGGATCAAAACGTAATTCGGAACATCGTCGAAGGACTCTACATTCTCTACTTTTCCGATCTTTAAGAACAGGGCCACATCCTTGGCACCAGTGGTCCCGATTTGACGCATCATAAACTCTCTAAGAGGGATCATAGACTTATCGAAAAACTCGTTCGTGTCTATCTTACCTTCCATATAAGGATTCAAACCTTTCTCATACACAGTATTCAAGGTAGGAGCCATGATGAAGAAGGTCATAAAGAGTGCGAGTCCCACCATCACTTGGTTCGGCGGAAGGTTTTGGATAGAAAGAGCTCTTCTTACAAAATCCAAAACGATTACGATCTTAGTAAAAGAAGTAAGAGACATCACGATCGCGGGAGCAAGAGAAAGGATGGTGACCAAAAACAAGATCATAAGAGAAAGACTTGTCTCTCTTGGGGTCTTGGCCTCGTTCACATTGATATTCAAATTCGGGATCGGGATCCGAGGAGCGTTCGCTTGTGCAAACATATCATCCGGCAAAGCCATAAAGACTAGGAGAAACAATAAGCTTCCCCCAAGTATCTTCCACATAACCTTATTATGTCTCATACTTGTTGAAGATCGATTCTCTGTCTGTAAAACAAGACCCTCTCCCACTTTCCCCCCTAGTTCAAATCGAATAATCCGTTTTCCAGATTATTCCTTTCCTTTTTGATCTCGTCCAACTTCTCTTTTAATTTTTTCTGTCTTTCTTTTCTTTCTTTCGGAGAAGAGCTGATCGTTTGTTCCTCTTCCTCTGACTTTCCAGTAATTCGAATATTCAAATCTTTTAATTGCTCCAGAACAGTGACCAAGAATCCGCCTTCAGGAGGCTGGAACTCGTCCTTCATTCTCTGAAGCCTTGCCTTAGTTTCAGTATCCGTAATTTCCGAGATCAGATTGATCCCGTTATCCGCAACACCTAAGACAAAAATTTGTCCGGTCACTTCTACAATTTGCAGTTGTTTATTGGTTCCCAATTGCAAACTGCTCAAGAGATTCATCTCTCCCCGAACAGGAAGAGCTCCTTCTCTGGACTTTGCCAAAGTCCTTAAGATCCAATACGCAGCACCGCAAAGTATTCCAAGAACAAGAACGATACGAAATAAAATACCAGCAAGACTAGGTCCGTCGGATACAGGCTTATATCTTTCTTCTACCGGATTCGGAGTAGGCTCGGTAGCGACTGCGGGCTTAGTAGTTTCCTTGGGAGAAGTCTCCTTAGAGTTAGGCTCTGCCGCTTTTTTTTCAGGAGTTCCTAACTCTCTTTTAAGAGCCTCATCCATTTGCTCTCTTTCGGAACCTTGAGAATACAAACCTTCGGCCATACCCGATAAAATACAAAAGACTCCGAACGCCAAGGCGAGGGAGCCGAATCGAGAAAAAAAAGAATGAAACGTTTGAATAAATCGGTTCATCCGCCTCCCGACTCCGGCTTGATCCGATCCGCCGGACTTACGATATCCGTCACACGCACACCGAAGTTTTCGTCGATGACCACGACCTCTCCTTTCGCGATCAACTTTCCGTTTACCAAAAGATCCACCGGCTCACCGGCCAATTTGTCCAACTCTATGATGGAACCTTCTCCCAAACCTAAGATATCTTTAATATACATCTTGGTTCTTCCGAGTTCCACAGTTACGGACATCTGAACGTCCATAAGAAGATTTAGGTTCGGAGTTCCTTGGGCACCGCTTGCGGTTGCCAAGTTCGGAAAGGAAACTCCTTTCATTCCGACCTGAGAAACTCCTCCGCCTCCGCCCATTCCGCCTTGGTAGCCACCGCCGCCATAATCTCCTCCCCCTCCTCCGGATCTTTTGGAAAGAGAGAGAATATCATTCGCCATGGATAAGGATAGAATGAACTGGACTCTGAAAGAAGGAAGACCTTCGATCGCTAGGTTGAAGAATGTTCTGATTAAAGGATCCCCTTCAGGTAAAACTAAGGCAGCAGGAGAAGTTACATGTCTTGTTTCCGCAGGAGAACCGTTGACTCCTCCGCCGGTTTTTGCAGCGATCTGGGATTGGAGAGCACCCATGATCGGAGTTAAACTATCTCTAAGAGTTTGGAGCTGTCCTTCGTCCAGTCCTCCCGAATCGAATCCACCCATCATCATATTTGCAATTCGAGCTGCATTATCTGCGCCCATAGCAAGCACGACCCGACCGTTCAGATTTCCTGAATAGGTAGAATATAATAAAAACGCGTTGGACTTTAATTCTGCTTCCACATCCTTCCGGGATTTTGCCTCGGAAGTTGGATTCATAAAATTAGAAGTTTTTGAAAGAATGGCTGCGAGAGTATTCCCTGCAGTCATGAAACAGTGAGAAAGGAAATCGGACAGAAGATCTCTATCCACCGGAGATAAACCGGCAGCTTCCTTGGATCCGCCTCCGGCCGCCATGCTGCTGCCTGGATCGAATGTGTCGTTGGCGCCTGCTAATAAGGCGTCTATTTCTTCCTGGGAAAGGGATCCTTCACCCATTTTGGGCACTCTCTCTTAGTTTTGGATTAGGAGACATAATAAAAAGAAATTTGTCGACCCTTTTTTTTCTTGCTTAGAAAAACGGAGGGGAAGAGCCGGGAGACTGACCTTTTTATTGGAGCCTATCCTGAATCAGAAGACAAGCTATTTTCTGCATCCTCCGGACTTCAGCAATCTGAGATATAGATTCTTCAGAGCTCAATGACAATGCTAACATATACAGATTTTTCGAAAGATGAGGCTAGATTTCTGCAAACCGATAAGCATCTGGCTGGATATACTAATATGGCATGGACATTATCCCAGAAGACAAAATAGAAAAAGAAGAACCCCAGTCCCAGCAATCCGAAACTGCAAAAGAAAGAAAAATCGAACCTAAACTTCCCGGAATCTATGATCCATGGCATATAGATTGATCGGGAGTAAATTCACCTCTGCGAGACGTCGAAGTTACTACACTTCACAATTATGCCCAGTTTCGGCGGCCTTCACGCACCTTCGCATAAGCCGCACCTCCCACCGACCGACGTTTTTCTCTCTTTTTTTTCACATTTTTGCATAGATTGAGCTTGACTGGCGATTCAAAGCATTGCATTTTACCAATCGGTAAATTAACTAAATGGTTAAATATGGCGTAGAATCTGAGCGGCTAAACAATACATTTGCTGCTTTAGCTGACCCCACAAGAAGGGAGATCCTTCTCTATTTGGTCTCCGGAGAAGCAACTGTTAAGGAATTGGCAGAACCTTTCAATATGAGCCTGCCTGGAATTTCCAAACACCTTAAGGTTTTGGAGAAAGCGGGGCTTATTGAGAGAGGCAAAGAAGCTCAGTGGAGACCTTGTAAGATCAGACCGGATGGTCTAAAAGAAGCCTCTGGTTGGCTCGATCATTATAAACATTTCTGGGAAGAAAGTTTCGATCGATTGGATGCATATCTGCGACAGATCCAAGCTGAGAACAAAAACCCGGAAGGACCGTAAAGGCAAATGTAACCTTTTACGATCCAAAAAGAAATATTATAAATATATAAAGTAAGGGACTTAGAATGTCTGAAAAGATAGAAAAAACACAAAAAGCCACTAAAAAAGAGTGGATCGGGCTCGCGGTAATCGCTCTGCCCTGCTTGCTATATGCGATGGATTTGACTGTCCTTTATCTGGCGGCTCCTCAACTTACTGCGGATCTGAATCCTACTCCTTCTCAACAATTATGGATCATGGATATCTACGGATTCCTCGTGGCCGGATTTCTGGTTATTATGGGAAATTTGGGAGATAAGATCGGAAGACGCAAACTTTTATTGTATGGAGCGGCGGCATTCGGAGTTGCATCTGTTCTTGCGGCATTCTCACCTAGTTCCGAAATTTTGATCTTAACTAGAGCGATTTTGGGGATCACCGCGGCTACATTGGCGCCATCTACCTTATCATTAATTCGTAATATGTTTTTAGATTCGGAAGAAAGGACAGTTGCAATAGGAATATGGGGAATGAGTTTCTCCTTAGGAGGCGCAATTGGGCCTCTCGTAGGAGGAGTTTTGTTGGAACATTTCTGGTGGGGCTCAGTATTCTTAATGAGTGTACCTGTCATGATCCTTCTTCTTTTAGTAGGGCCTAAACTACTTCCGGAATTCAAGGATCCGGATGCGGGTAAGATGGATATTCCAAGTGCGATCCTATCTTTGATCTCCGTTCTATCAATCATTTATGGATTAAAGCAAATCGCGGAGAATGGATGGGGAGCTATTCCTATCCTTACGATCTTTGCAGGATTAACTGTTGGAGCCGTGTTCATCAAAAGACAAACCACTTTGGCAGATCCTATGATAGATCTTCAGTTATTTAAACTTCCGGTTTTCACCGCGGCAGTCGTGGGAAACACTCTGACTATTTTTGTAGGGTTAGGAACTTTCTTATTCATTTCTCAATATCTGCAATTAGTATTAGGACTTTCTCCTTTGGAAGCAGGTCTCTGGACCCTTCCTGGAGCAGTAGGGAATATTGTGGGCTCACTCACGATTCCAATACTTGTTCGTAATATTAAGCCGTTATACGTAATGTTAGGTGGTCTTGTGCTACTCGCAATTGGAATGGGAATATATACTCAGATCAATAATGAAAACGGGATCTTACTCATTGTGATCGGATCTCTTATCATGTCTTTTGGTATTTGTACTGTAGTGATCTTAGGGACCGATATCATCGTAAGTTCCGCCCCTCCGGAGAGAGCTGGAGCTGCGGCCTCTATTTCAGAAACCGCTGCTGAGTTTGGCGGGGTTCTAGGGATTGCGGTTTTAGGAAGTATAGGTGTGGCGATCTTTAAGAGTAGGATCAATTCTCTTTCTTTACCGAACTTAACTCCGGAACAAGCGGAAAGTTCGAGAAACACTCTTGCTTCCGCTATTGCAGTTTCAAAAGAACTTCCGGAAGAAACGGGTAATATACTCATAAATACTGCCCGTGAAGCATTTAGCGATTCTTTACATTTCGTGTCTTGGATAAGTGTAGCGATCTGTATCGTTTTGGCCGGATTGATCTTCTCCATTCTCAGAAACAAAAAGAGCTCAGAACCGGAAAACGAAGAGAATATGGCCTTGGACCAAGCGGCTAGATAATTTTTTTAGAATATAAGGAAAATAAAATGAATTTTCAAGTTACAACAACTGAAACGGAAATTATAGGAATTAGGACCTTCGACGCGCCTAGGGAACTTGTTTGGGAAGTATGGACCGATCCGAAACAAGTCGCGATTTGGTGGGGACCGAACGGTTTTACGAATACGATCTATGAGATGGATGTAAAGCCTGGTGGAGTATGGAGATTTACCATGCATGGACCGGACGGAACCGATTACGCAAATCATATCCAATTCATTGAGGTAGTGAAATACGAAAAATTAGTCTATGATCATGGAGATGATTCTAACCCGAAACAATTCCATGTTACGGTACTTTTCGAAAAAGAAGGTTCCAAGACTAAGCTGACTATGACCTCCAAATTCCCTACCAAGGAAAACTTGGATCAAGTCAAGGGATATGCGATCGAAGGCCTCGGACAAACTCTGGAGCGCCTTCGTGAATTTGTAGAAAAGAAAGCTGTACATTAAGAATACTTAAAATTTGGAGAAAACCATGAATGAGACCGAATACAAAGATTTGCATATGACTCGGACCTTCGATGCACCAAGGGATCTAGTCTGGAAGGCATGGACGGATCCCAAATTATTGGCACAGTGGTGGGGACCTCACGGTTTCACGGCTCCGTATTGCGAATTAGAACTTCGTGTAGGAGGAAAATATCTAGTACATATGCAGGATCCCGAAGGAAACATTAATCCGATGAATGGTGTTATCCAAGAGATCAATCCTCCTGAAAAGTTAGTCTTACTAACCCAAATCTCTTTCGAAATGGATGGGAAAAGACCGGAGGCAAATATCCTCACCACGTTCCTTTTTATAGACAAAGGCTCTCAAACTGAGATCAAACTTGTTGCTCATCCGGTTAAAGTCGATCCGGAACTTGCAGATGCAATCAACGGAATGGAAGAAGGATGGAGCCAAACTTTCGAAAAACTCCAGGCATTATTCACTAAGTAATCGTGAATACAGAGTAAGAAGGAAATATAATCCGAACAAAAATAAATATAGGAAACTACAAATGAAAACAAACTGGCTGCAAATATTGGACTTTTGGATCATCATCTTCCCTCTTCGCAAAAGAAGGAAGTTTTGAACATATAAGTTCGAATGATCGATAAAAAGATCGTTCTGTCTATGATATAGGTCCCGTTCGGATCTAATGAAAGATCGAACGGGACTCCATCTGAAAATGTTTCAATCCACTGTTAACCTTCTACTCTATAAAACGATGCCAGACCTGAGACTGAATCTATCTAGAGAATTTAACGCACCTATAGGATTGGTATACAAGATGTGGACTGAACCGGAATATTTCAAACATTGGTGGGGCCCAAAAGGTTCCTCTCTTCCTTATTGCAAGATGGATGTGCAAGTAGGCGGATACTTTCATTATTGCCATCGACTAAGTTCCAAAGAAGAAATTTGGATCAAGGGAGTTTATAAAGAAATCGTTCCAAAACAAAGGATCGTTTTCACCAGTTACTTTTCAGATCCGGAAGGGAACAAAGTGGAAAGACTAGGCTTTCCTTTAGAAATGAAGATCACTGTACATTTTACAACAGAAGATCAAAACACAAAAATAGAGATAGAGCATGAGGGATTGAATATAGATCAGGGTGAATCCAAAGGCTGGAGAGAAGCATTGGATAGGCTTGCAGAGTTTTTACGCAGGCTCCAAGAAGACCCATAATCGGAATTTTTATATAAAGGATTTATAAATGAATTTAAAAATATTCGCAAACGAAAGTTTAAATGTAAAGGCGGATGTCGCGATATTGATCGCAAGGATCGTATGCGGCTATGCTTTTATTCTTCACGGATGGGGAAAGATCCAAGATCCGTTCCATTGGATGGGCCCTGAATCTTCTATGCCTGCTTTTTTCCAATTTTTAGGAGCACTCTCAGAATTTGGAGGAGGAATTGCTTGGGTCATTGGCCTTTTGACTAGGCTCGCATCTTTCGGGATCGTATGCACAATGATCGTAGCTGCCTACTTTCACTCTGTTATTTTGGGAGATTCTTTCGTGAACCTTACCGGTGGGAGATCCTTCGAATTAGCGGGAGTTTTTTTCACTGTTGCACTGGTTTTTCTGACAGTAGGTGCAGGAAGATTCTCTATCGACCAAAAAATCTTTGGAAGTAAATCCGAGTAAATTAGATCCTATCCCTAACGGGGCTTTTTTAGTCCGTTAGGGAAACAAGTGATCGATTATATCCGCAAAATTTTAGACGCAAGAGTATACGATGTCGCGGTCCATACCCCATTGGATCGGATGATCCGTATGAGCCAGAGACTAGGTTCTTCCGTATTCTTAAAAAGAGAGGACCTCCAACCGATCTTCTCCTTTAAGATCAGAGGAGCTTATAATCGAATTGCAAGACTCTCTTCCGCGGAGAAAAATTCGGGAGTCATCTGCGCTTCAGCGGGAAATCACGCGCAAGGTGTCGCTTTATCCGCTCAAAAATTAGGGATCAAATCCGTGATCGTAATGCCGGTCACTACTCCTTCCATAAAAATCGAGGCAGTAAAATATTTCGGAGCTGAGATCAAATTATTCGGGGACACTTTCGATGAAGCATATTCCCACGCGAGACAATTAGAAAAAGAAAATGGATATGTATTCATCCATCCTTACGACGATCCGGACGTGATCGCAGGTCAAGGAACAGTTGGATTAGAAATTTTACAACAGTATGCGGATCCGATCGAGGCAGTATTTATCCCGATCGGGGGCGGAGGATTGGCAGCAGGAGTCGCTTCTTATATTAAATTTTTAAGACCGGAAATTAAACTGATCGGAGTGGAACCTGCAGATGCGGCTTCCATGAAAGAAGCGATTGCAGCGGGCAAACGTGTAGTTTTGGACCGAGTAGGACTTTTTGCTGACGGGGTTGCAGTACGACAAGCCGGCGAAGAAACATTCCAAGTTTGTAAAGAACTGTTAGACGATGTACTCGTCTCAAGTACGGATGAAATATGTGCTGCGGTAAAAGATATATTCGAAGACATGAGAGTGATCGCAGAACCTGCAGGAGCACTTTCTCTCGCAGGTCTTAAATCTTATGCACTCAAAAATCCTAACAGGACAGGAGCCTTGATCGCTATCAATAGCGGAGCAAATATGAATTTTGATCGACTTCGCCATGTGGCTGAAAGAGCCGAGATAGGTGAAGCAAGAGAAATTTTACTTGGAGTCAGTATACCTGAAAAGCCTGGAAGTTATCTAAAATTCATCCAAACTTTGGGAAATAAGACTATTACAGAATTCAACTATAGATATGCTTCCGATAAAAAGGCCTACGTTTTTGTAGGATTAAAACTGAAGGATTCCTATTCCGAAAAGGAAAAAATCATCCAAGAACTAGAATCCTTAAACTACGAAGTTTTGGATATTAGCTCCAATGAAACTGCAAAACTTCATATTCGTTACATGGTAGGTGGAAGGGTCTCCGAATTAGCCGATGAAATTATTTTAAGATGTGAGTTTCCGGAAAGACCGGGAGCCCTACTGAAATTTTTGGAATCGGTAGGCACTAATTGGAATATTACACTATTCCATTATAGGAATCATGGAGCGGATTATGGAAGGGTTTTGGTCGGGTTTCAGGTTCCGGAAAAAGACAGGAACGGCTTTAGGGAAAAATTAAAAAGTTTAGGTTATCCCTACGAAGAAGAAACGGATAATCCTGCTTATAAGATGTTCTTACATAGCGCTTAAATAGATCAGGTATCCACCCTAAAATAGGCTTTTTTCACCATCTTTTGGACATCGTATCTTTGGCCCGGATCCTCTCCCAAACAGAAGAACATGATCCCATACATTACATTTTCCTTAAATATGGTAATATGTAATACGTGGAGATTACTTCCCTTGTCCTTGTAATAAACTCGGAAGGCAGGGCGACTCGCGACTTCCAATTCTCCGAATTCGATTATCCGTCCGTTTCCCTTTTTTATGGAATCTATGATACCGACCTGGAACTCACGATTTAGAGCTCCGTTATCTACAACTTCAGCCAATTCTTTGCGAGTGATCAAAACGCTTGCAGATTCATTATAATCTTTGGCAGCGAAGATCCCACCTGCAAAAGGTTCCATTGGGAACCAATCGAATGGAATGATAAGATTTAAGGGAGAATGCGGATCTTTCTTCTTTTCCGGAGAGAGAGAGGTAAATACGGAAAAAATGAGAACGACTAATACGATTCTATTAGAAAGTTTAAAGATCACCCTTTTATGTCCCCGTATTTCTCGCGCTCTTAATTAATTTCGGCTTCCGAAAGAGCATAATAAACGGGTTCAAATGTTAAAGATTGGATTTTTTCCATCCGAAAATCAGGGATCTCCCAGATCTCCGCTCTCCCCCTGCCAAAACAAACGAAGAGAATCGAAACTGTAAATCCCTGTATTATGGTAGTCACCCCAGACCAAATTTACCGCATATCTTCCGACTTTGGAAAAGGACAAAAGTTTGGCCTCTTTGATCCCGCCGGTAGTAGCTCCTACTTTACCGCCGTGACCTCCCTTACATACTACGCAGGGACACCTTTTCCTCAATTCCAGAAGTGAAAATTCGGAGACTACCCCGTCCTTCCATTCTATTTTTAGAATATTCTCGTCGAAACCGATGGTTTCAGGAGTAGTCGCTTTTAAACTTAAGCTCATATTATCTAGGAAGTTTTAAAACTTGCTTACGGAAGGTTCCGATCGGAGTTCCATAAGTCACCTTTTCGTTCAAAGGAAGCTCCGCGAAATCGAAAGTATCCCTTTCTAAGATCAGGATCACTGTGGAGCCCATCTCGAATCTTCCGAGTTCAGCCCCTTTTTCGATCATAATGGAAACATCCTTATAATCTTCTTCCTTAGTGGTTCTGATAAGAGTGTTTGTGATGATCTTTTTGTCATAAGTAACCCGGATCCTTCCTACATTGGAAGCTCCGACCTTGATGACTGCCATCAAACCGTATTCAGTTTGAAGGAAAGTGATCAATCTTTCATTCTTAGGAAATAGTCCTCTAATCCCGAAAACCGCAAGTTCGTTTACTGGGAATAGTTTTCCAGGTTCATAATAATATCCTAATATTCTTCCGTAAGCGGGAGAATGGATCCTATGATAATCCTGAGGAGAAAGATAGAATGTGATATATTTTCCGTTTTGGAACTTGGAAAGATATTTTTCTCCTCCCAAAAGTTCCTTCAAATTATAATCCACACCTTTCGCCTGTAAGATCACCTGGTCGTTGATATCTCCGAATCCTGTAATCCTTGCATCTACCGGAGAAACCGCCGCATTTTCTGCAGAATCGATGATCCTTGCACCCGCTTTTAACGCTCTCGTAAAGAATTGGTTCAAAGAATTGTATTCTTGGATCTCCAATTCAGCTTCGTTCACATTGATCTTATATGCCTTCGCAAAAGCTTTTAAGCTAGGGATCATAATGAATCTAGGCAAACGTAAGGAAGCAAGTAGTCCGAATAATAAGGACACTAAGTTTTTAGGAAGGATAGAAAGAAGTAGAAGATAAAAGTCCTTAAAGATCTCGTAATGCGCTCCGCCTTCCAAAAACTTCCTGAGCTCTCCTTGTGCAACTTTTGCTAAAAGGACCAAACTGATGAGCACTGGAACCGCGGTGATTAGGGCTAAACTATAACCGATCCCGAATACTTGTAGTAAAAACTCTTCTCCGAACTGAACGTACGCATAAGCGGCTCCCAATAAGGAAGCTATGAATAAGATACGATACGCGTTTGCGAATTTTTCTCCGAATATATATCTCGCGTTCTGTTCTCCGGTATAAAACCAACCTGATATCGCAACTATATAAAAAACCAAGAAAGATAAGAATAACGCAAGTCTTGCCGAATCAGTCGGGCCATTCACCAGAACGGAAAGGAAATTTTTTACGGATTCAAGATCATGAACTCCGAAAGAGAAAAGTGCATAGATCACAAGTGTGGAAATTACGAATCCTTCGAAAAAGGTCGCGAGCATACTTACGATCCCTTGTTTCGCGGCGGAATCCGTACGAACTACTCCTGCCACTCCCGCACTTTTTCCGATCCCAGTTTCTGTAGAAAGGAAGAACATTCCTGTCCCAGTACTGAAGATCCGAGCTAGGGAAAATCCTCCTCCAAAAAGTAAGGAGAAAGGTTGCATTGCGTCTTTAAATACTAATCCTAAAAATTCGTAAAAATTCCCGAGATGCTCTCTAAATAAAAGTGCATAACTTAAAAAGAACAAAACAAGTCCGATCGGAGCGAGATATGAAGAAACCTTTCCGATCCTTCTAATCCCGCCTAATACAACAAAGACGACGATGATCGAAACCAAGAATGGAATCGTCATGCCTTGTATGTCTAAACCGTTTTGAGCAAGGAAGGAAGCTCCTAAGATCGGTATCGCACTTCCCATGGAAAGTACTGTCAAAAGGCATGCCAAAGAGAAAGCGATCGCAAGCCATCTTGCTCTTAACGCTTTTTCGATAAAATACATAGGTCCGGAAAGATATCTACCGCTTTCCAATTTGATCCTGAAGCGGATCGCAAGTGTGGAAGACACAAACCGAAGTGGCATGATAAGAAAGCTAGTGAACCAAATCCAAAACAATACTCCAGGACCTGCAAGTACTAGAGCAAGTGCGGAACCGAGTACCGCTCCCGGAAGTAAAGAAGAACCGGTCCCGGCTAAAAATGCCTGTGAATGGACCAGACGACCTCGGGAACCCTTGTAATCCATGTTCCCTGAAAAAATTTTAATCGCGAGGAAAAGAAACCGAACCTGTGGGAACTTCAATCGAATGGTAAGATACAATCCGATAAAAACCAAAAAGTAAAAATATGGTTTTAAAAGATCCAAATCTAAGAACGGAAATAATTTAGTCGTCAGCATCCCTGATCCACTTTCCTTAAAATAAAGGCTTTTAGAATTCTACCCCCGGAAAAATCTGCTAGCATGCCGGGTTCCAACACAGTTTTCACGCATACAGTCCTAAAACCACTCCTTTTTGAAAAGCAGTCGGTTGTGAGGGCTCGAAAGCTAAGCTTCTATTCTATTTTATTTGTAGGACTTCTTACAAGTCTTACGGCTATCTCTGCAGAGGAACCTGCGGTAAATCCTCCGAAACTAAAAGAATTACCTGAAAATAAGGCCCCGGAAACTCCGGATACCTGGGAATTCGGCGCCAGATTCGGTTTTGGAATGAGAGGGCCGAATAGATTCGATCAGAATTTAAATGGTTTTAGTTCCAACCTGGACCCAAGAGTAGCGAGCCAAACGAAACAAGAGAACACTCGAGGAAGTTTCCAAGGAGAATTTCTGGCAAGGACTAGGTTGAGCGAAGGTTTTAAGATTGGAATGATCGGCGGATATAGATATTACGACCCGTTCAGTCTTAGAAATATCACTTCGGAACCGTTTGTCACACAGCTAAACTTTCAAATGGAAAGTTTCTATCTTTTAGGAATGGTTTGGCAAGAAGGAAGATTCAATCGATATTTTCGTTGGGAAGCAGGCCTTGGGCTCGGGGTCACAAGAGCATTATGGGTCACAAAAGGATACGCAACCGATGGAAAAGAATATTACGAACAGAACGGAAATCTAAAAGGAAGCGGGTTGGAGTTCCGACTAGAAGGATCTCTCATTCACCCGATCAACGAAAGAGTTAGTTTAAGTTTCGGGACCTATCTTTCCTGGGTCAATATTACTTCTTTCGATGGTTCGTTTAACGGAGACACTGCGAGTTTCTATGTTCGTCAAGACGGAAGAGTATCTCCTCTGACAGAATCCGCAAACCAAGACAATATTTTATTATCTAATCAATATTCCAGAAAATTAGATATGCAGTCCGCATACGGCGGACTGTTTTTTGGCGTGAACTATAAATTCTAATCGGCTATTTCGCCGCTGGAAGGATCAGATCCGGATGTTTAGGAGAATTGATATATTTCTCCTCCGTAACCCTTTCTTTCATCTTCTTTAAAGTTTCATAAGGTATATCCACTACCACTATATTTGCGATCGAAGTCGGAATACTTCCTCCTGGTTCACTATGGACTTGATAGGTGACTTCTACCTCATCCCCTACTTGCACAAATCTCCAATAACCTTTGATCGATCCTCTTACGATTCCCTTCTTTTCCGGAACAATGCTCGCAACAGGTCTCATTGTGTAAGTGACCGCACCTGTAGTCTTGTCCTGATTGAAGACTGAATGGATCACAAAGTCACGATCATCCAAGGGCCAAGGAACTCCGTTTAAAATATAAATATATTTTTCTTTTGTATTTAGGACTTTGACTGCTTCCGCCTTTTTACAATCCTTCAACCAAGTCACGTAATTCGGATTATCTTCCATAAGAGCGATAACAGTGCTCAAGTTTGCTTTTAACTTGGCCTTTCCTCTAAACTCTTTTAATTCAGAACCTTCTACACTTCTTGTATGTACAGTGATCCCGTTTTTCTCCTTTTCTAGTTCCCAGGCGAAAATACTCGCAGGAAGGAATAATAAAAGAAGAAGAGAACTTATCTTTTTCATAAGCTTTCACCCTAACCGTATTCTATTTTATTTGGATTTCTTAATTGAAATCGAAACAAATCCTATACTCCGATGAAATAACCGATCAACCGGAAAAAACAAATTTCCGAAGTTTTCCGATCTTAATGAATGGTTTTCTAAACGGTTGTTCAGTCTATATCCAGAGAACTTGGTTCTCTTTTATACTTTAGTGGCTTTTGAAGATATTTGATCAGAAGTACTTTATTTCCTTTCTCGTTAAATTTTACCACGTCAAAAACTTTACGAGTCATCATGATCCCTCTACCATGAGTATAACTTTCCTCGTTTAATTTTTCTCCGTCCAAATTTAAGATCTTTTTCAGGTCGAATCCGTCCCCTTCATCCTCTATTTCAAAACCGATCCTTTTGGAATTTAAAGAATAAGCTACCTTCACGTTCCTTGCCCCGTAAAAAGCTTCTCTTTGCCTTTTTTGGATGAACTCCATATAATTTCCGGCTCTCATAGATTCTGTTTTTTCGTCAAAACTGATTCCTAGATTCCCGTGCTCTATCGCATTGATCAAAACTTCTCGTAAACAGGTTCGGATCGCAGTGATCACTTCTGAACCTGCAAACTGACTCAGATTAGAGGTAAGTTGCCTACTTAGTATATCCGCATTCCTTAGATAATTATTTACCGTAAAATGCATACTCTCAGAGATCAAAAATCTAGAAAGAATGTCTTCGGAAATTTCAGAAACTTTACCGAGCACCTTTCTTCCGGCCTCGCTCTCAAAAGACTGCAGACGTATTTTTACAGGTTTGGGCTCCATTACATATTTCTGTTTGAACTCAGAATGGAATTCTAAAGTTTTTCTGGTCCGTAAATGTTCTTCTAATTTTTCCTTAGCGAGTAGGAATACGATGGATTCTTCCTGGCCTTCCAAATAATAGATCAGATCTAAAAAATTTTTCCCTTCTACCTCGGAAGGTTTATAACCTGTTAATCTAGAAAGAGTACGATTTGCATCCTTGATGCTTCCCTCTTGATCTAATGTAAGGAGAAGTTCTTCTGCACCTTCGAATAAATTCCTAAATCTTAATTCGGATTGTTCGATAGATTGTTTTGCCTCGTTCAAATCCCCCACTTTGGAAGAGAGATCTTTAGAGAGATCGTTTACTCTGTCCGCTAAGGCAAGAGCAAGAAGAAGAATATGCAATGCAGTCCCAAGTTCCACTCCCCAATAAGCAATTGAGATCGTATGAGGGATAAAACCTGAAAATCTAAGAATAAAAACGAAAGCTCCTAAAATCAAAGACAACCAGGCGCCTAAAAAGAATAAAGCAGGTCGTAAATTCCTGGAAAATCCTTGGAATCCCAAATACAAGATGGCGGCTAAAGTAATTGTGGATAAGAAAACATATAATCCCAAAACCAACGGGAAAGGGAAAAAATATCCGACCAAAATAAGCGCATAAGATAAAATTGATATTCCTTTTAGGATCCGATTTGCTCCCGGATATAATTTAGGAGCATCAAAATAAAGTCGGATAAAATCTGCCGTGGTTCCTGCGATCAAAAATGCAAGAGAATTTACTACATGACTTGCCCAGCTTACGGAATTGGGCCAGAAAAACTGAAACGAATAACCGTGCAAAGACCATTGGATAAGAACTCCCGAACTCACGTATGCAAAAAATGCAAGATAGGTCTTTTCCTTTGTAGATAAGAATAAAAATAAATTGTAAAGAGCCATTACAAGCAAGGAACCGAAATAGATCCCGAGAAGTATTTGTTCATTCGTGATATTTGCAAAAAAGTCCGGGGACTTATACGCAAACGCAGCGAAATTCATCGAACTATATGTATGAACTCTAATATAGATTATATCTTTTCCGTGGGGAGAAAGTTCCAAAGGAAAACTTGGAAATCTATATTGGATAGGTCTTTCCCCGAAGGGTATACGATCTCCACCTTTAAAGAGTACTTTATCACCCTGGGAGGCTAAAAATAATTCCGCCTTATCTAATTGGCTATAATGGATCTCAAGTATCCAGGAAACTTTCTCGTTAGATCCATTTTCTACAGGGACCCTGAACCAATGTTCATTCTTAGAATAACCGAGAGAGCCGGATGTAAGTGGATAAAACTCTTTTTTTTGGGCATTTGCAAAGGATGTTTCCCCTTCTTCATCTTCCCAAACTTCAGTATAAGGAACGAGAGAAATCCCATCCTTTGGTAAAGAAGAAGGATCAAATGCAAAAATAGAGCCGGAATCGAATAGGATAAAAATGGAGAGAGAAAGTTTCCAAAAAACTCTCTTGGAGAGAATATTCTGAATGTATAAAAACAGTTTCACTCTTTCTAAAAACCGGAGGGAAAACTTTGACCGTACCTGATCAGCAAGCAAGTCAAAATTCTCCTTCCGGAGACTAAACGAAAATTTTAGGCTTTCTTCGTTTTGGATGCAGCGTCCTTGATCAAACCTGCTGCGATCTCGTTTCTTTGGATCTGACTTGTTCCCTCGTAGATCTGTAGGATCTTCGCATCTCTGTAAAATTTTTCCACAGGATATTCTTTCGTATAACCATATCCCCCGAAAATTTGTACAGCGTCGGATGCGACCTGAACTGCAGAGTCGGAAGCGTAACATTTTGCCATCGCGGAAAATTTTGCAGCGTCCTTATGGAAAGACTCAGCATAAACTCCCGCTTTATAAGTTAGAAGTCTGGAACCTTCTATCTTGATGGCCATATCAGCAAGCATATGTTGGATCGCTTGAAAAGAAGCGATCGTAGTTCCGAATTGTTCTCTTTCTCTTGCATATTCTATTGCGGCATCGAATGCTCCCTGCATAAGACCGACTGCTCCCGCAGCAACAGCAGGTCTAGATAGGATCAAAGTTTTGAATGCATGAAGAAATCCCATATTCTCTTTTCCACCTAAAAGATTTTCTTCCGGGATCTCACAGTCTTCCATGATCAATTGTCTTGTTTCAGAACATCTGATCCCTAGTTTGTCTTCCTTCTTCCCGAAGGAAAATCCCTTGGTACCTTTTTCTATGATGAAACAGGAAATTCCTCTTGGGCCTCTTCCTTTATCCGTCATCGCAAATACTGTATAGATATCAGCTTGGCTTGCACTACTGATCCATTGTTTGGTCCCGTTTAAAATATAACGGTCCCCTTTTTTCGTAGCAGTAGTTGCCATTGCAGGCACATCGGATCCTGCTCCAGGTTCGGATAGACCGAATGCGGCTGTTTTTTCTCCACTCGCAAGAAGAGGTAACCATTTATCTTTTTGAGCCTTGGTTCCTCCTACATCGATCGGAAGAGCTCCTAATTTGGTAGAAGTGAATGCAGTGTTTACGCCTAAACATCCCCAGGAAACTTCTTCTGCGAGAACGATCCCTCCCATCATACCATAACCTAAACCGCCATGCTCTTCATCGAACAGAGCCTGATATAATCCGGCTTCTTTAAATTTTTGTAAAATAGCTTTCGGATACTCGTTGTTTTCGTCGTAATGCATCCGGTTTGGAACGACTTCTTTTCTTACTACGTCCCTTACCAGATCCCTAAGTTGTTGTAATTCCTCGGGTAAATCAAATTGCAGCGGTAAACTCAAAGACTGCCTCCTTTAACCTTTCTTTTTCAATTTCAGATAAGATTCCAGGGCAATCTTTGTAAAAACGGATCGATTGATCAAGCGAAGCTTTCTATGATCCTAAGAAGGAAATGAATAGTTTGCCACACGAACTAAAACTTTCGGTTCTTATTTCGGAACGCTCCAGACCAACAATAGTAAAAGAGCAAATTTGAGGATTTCCCATTTTTCCATTTTGGATCTTCCGCTCCACACTAGTCCCAAACTCAAGAAAGCAAATAGAAACCAAACTCCGAAGCCATAATATAAACCTAAAGAAAGTTTTCCTAGTTTCAAAAGTTTTAATAGATATACTGAGAATGCTGCAAGCAAAACGAATTGTAAGACCCCATATACCTTTCTAGAAATAGAGATATTCGGATCATACTTTGTATAGCGGCCACGATCTATTTCCGGGATCTTCTTCTCACCTCCCAAAGAATTCGGTCTCCAATCCGGTTTTTTAATTAAGATGAGAAGTTTATCCTTCCAACCAGGAGTAGTCTTAAGCAGATCCCATAAAGAAAGATATACATGTAGATTTGCCCAGATCGGATTGAATGTAGGAAGAGGCTCCGTCAATCCGTAGATCGGTTCCTTCTTCTCCTCCGCGTACGTTCCGAACCAACGATCCCAGAGAATGAAGATCCCTCCATGATTTTTATCCAAATACTCTGGATCTCTTCCATGATGGACCCTATGGTGAGAAGGAGTAAGTAAAACTTTTTCCATCCAGCCCAATTTTCCAATCAGACGAGTATGGACCCAGAACTGATAAATTTTCAGGATCCCATGACAGATAAAGAACATCCACCATGGAATTCCTAAAAGAGCCAAGGGAAGATTGAATGCGTATTCAAAAACCCTCTGAAACATGGATTGCCTCAATGCGACCGTGAGATTAAACTCTTCGCTCGAATGATGGGTAACATGGCATGCCCAAAGAAAATGGATCTCATGAGTAGCGCGATGGAACCAATAATAGATAAAGTCCACAGCCACGAGAACAAAGATCCACCCAAGAAACGGATTTAAATGAAATTCCCAACCTGAAACGGTTTTTTCCAAAGGGGAAGAGGAAGGAAATTCTCCTAGATGAAATACTGTTTGAACGGAATAGTATATTCTGATTTTTTCATATAGAAAAATCGCAGAAAGAGTTACCGCAACTCCAGTAAAAGTATATAAGATCCCTGTCGCCAAATTGGAAACCGAGTCGTTCCATCTATAAATGGATTTTCTTCTTCCCCAAAGGAATTCTACCAAGGCCAAACCCAAAAAAAAGGGAACAGCCTTGTCTAAAATCGTTTCTTGCATATTCCAACTCTCTAATTCACTGTATTTAAAAATTTAGCCAATTTTCGCACGAGAAATCTAGGAGTGATCCTGACAGATTGTGCCATCACCTTATTCGCAACTCCTGAGATGACTACAGTCCTTCCGGATTTTACTCCTTGGTAACCGATCTTAGCCACATCGGCCGCTTCTAATTTCGGAACGAGTCCGCTATTTAAGATCGCAGATTTATCCATTTCCGCACGTTTGAAAAATTCCGTTTTGGTTGGTCCTGGACAAAGACAGGTCACAGTGACTCCATCTTTACGAACTTCTTCCGCTAAACCTTCGGAGAAGAATAATACATATGCTTTGGACGCATAATAATTCGTCATCATCGGTCCTGGTTGGAATGCAGCAGTAGATGCGACATTTAAAATTTTTCCAGCGTGCCTTTCTCTCATATCCTTCAAGAAAAGATGGGTCAACTCCACAAGTGAAGTCACATTGACTTGGATGAGATCCAATTCTTCTTTCAAATCTAAACTGTG
This sequence comes from Leptospira sarikeiensis, assembly GCF_004769615.1. Taxonomy (GTDB): domain Bacteria; phylum Spirochaetota; class Leptospiria; order Leptospirales; family Leptospiraceae; genus Leptospira_B; species Leptospira_B sarikeiensis. Next base: position 54,686 of record NZ_RQGF01000025.1, read on the forward strand.
AAATTTTCCGTTGGTCCCAAATCCCGCGTTATTTACTAAAAGATCCACAAGAGCCTTTTTCTTCTTCGCAAAATCGTAGATCTTTTTTGGAGATTTAGGATCGGATAGATCTGCAGAGAGAACTTCTACATTCGCACCTAAACTTTCCATTTCCTTTTTTACTGAGTTCAAGGTCTTGGTATTTCTTGCCACAAGTATAAGATCGTATCCGTCTTTAGCAGCGAGTTTGGAGATTTCATAACCGATACCTACGGTTGCGCCAGTGATCAGTGCAGTTTTTTTCATGATTCCTAATGTTTCCTTATGAAGAGTAAAGATTCTATTTTTAGGATGCCAATTCTAGATCGGGTTTTCGTTTCCGGAAAGTAGAAAATGAAAAAACTGAAAAAGACTTTACCAGAAGACTTATCCTCGGATGATCCTAAGCTCTTATGATAAAACTATACGGTTATCCGATCAGCAATTATACGAATAAAGTCAAATTGGCACTTTTGGAAAAAGGTTTGGAGTTCGAAGAAATTCGCACCGGCTTCTCCCAGGATGAGGAGTTCCTACAAAAAAGCCCGATGGGAAAAATTCCGTACTTAGAAGTTGATGGAAAATTTCTCTGCGAGTCCTCCGCGATCCTGGAATTCTTAGAGCAAGCTTATCCGAATAGCAAACATCTATTCCCTTCCGATCCTTTTGAAGCGGCTTTAGTTAGAACGATTATATCTTTTGTAGAGAACTATATTGATATCCCGGCAAGAAGGCTTTATGAATCTATAGTAGAAGGTAAAGACATCCCTCCTGAAACCGTAAAACTCACCGAGGAATCTCTAAGAAAAGGAGCAAAAGCTCTCTCCAGAGTCGTTCGTTTTTCCCCGTTTATTGCAGGAAATGAATTCACCGCTGCGGATTGTTCTGCATTCGCCACCTTTCAGATCATAAACGATCATATTGCGGATTGGATCTCTCCAAATCCTCTATTCGAAATCCCGGGACTCCAAGCATATTTAGATATGATGATGACAAATCCCAATGCTGCAAAAGTGGATAAACCAAAATCTGTCGTTATGAAGGCCTTAAAAAGACTTCGGAAATAAATTCAAGGCAGAAGAAGCTAAGAACTTTTGTGCGCTGCGTTTCTTCTTTCTAGAAAAATTTACGAAAGACTCACATGCAAAAAATCTGGTTGACTGGTTCGGTTCGCAAATTAACCTGCTGGTGTCTTTATGGAAGCAGAGAAAGTCATTTCGGTCCCTATCAAAGAACTTCCTCACTTAAAAGTGATCCTTGCCGGATGGTACAATTTTTTAAAGGATAGTTACGATCAAAAAGCGATCGATGCAAACGCCTTTAAGGACTCTCTAAAGACCAACGTGGTCTATAATATTGACCTGGATCAGGTGGAACTCCTACTTTCCGGCACGGAACAATTACTTCAGAATTTCCGCAAAAAACTTTCTTAAAAGTTTTCAGGCCACTAAATCATAGAGTTTTAATAAAGCATCCGGCTCAGGGTCTCTTCCCAAGAATCGTTTAAATAAGACCATCGCATTTTCCGAGCCTCCTTTTTCCAAAACTTCCGTTCTGTACTTGGTAGCGAGTGCCTCGTCAAAAATTCCTTTGGATCGGAATGCAAAAAAAGCATCCGCAGCCAAAAGTTCAGCCCATTTATAACTGTAGTAACCTGCAGCATATCCTCCCGAGAAGATATGACCGAATCCGTTCTGGAACTTGTTATACTCCGGAGGAAATAAGACGCTCACTTCTTTACGGACAGTATCTAAAATATTTTGGACTTCTTCTTCCGAATATTTTTGGAGATGGATCCTTATATCAAAAATTCCGAATTCTAGCTGGCGAACGACTCCCATTGCAGCCAGAAAATTTTTGGTGTCCTTCAATTTTTGAGCTAATTCCTTAGGGATCGGCTCTCCGGTTTGATAATGAAATGCAAAAAAGCTCAAAACTTCAGGCTCATACGCGAAGTTTTCCAAAAATTGAGAAGGAAATTCCACTGCATCCCATTCCACACCATTGATCCCACTGACTGGAGGTTCTTCTATCTTCGCACAAAGATGATGAAGTGCATGTCCCATCTCATGGAAGAATGTAACTACATCAGAATGATTTAAAAGAGAAGGTGCGCCGTCCTTAGAAGGAGGAAAATTACAAACTACGAATGCAGAAGGAAGAATTGTTTTACCTGGGACCCGATTTCTGGTTTCCCAATGATTCATCCAAGCCCCTCCTTGTTTGTCTTTTCTAGCTTCCAGATCTAAGTACAATCTAGCGATGATCTCTGATCCGGTTTTTACATGATATACTTCCGTTTTAGGGTCCCAGACTGGGGCTTCTGTCTTTTCGAATTTTAACCCTAGTAGTTTTTCTAAAAAGGAGAAGGCACCTTTTACTACTGTATTTTTTTCAAAATAGGGCCTGGTTTCTTCTTCATCGAAATCGTATAAACTTTTCTTTAATTTTTCAGAAACATAAGCGCTATCCGATGCTTTAAAATCAGAGATCCCAAGAGTGAGTGCGAATTTTTTTAGCTCTGTAATCTCTTTCTCTGCAACCGGTTTTGCGAGTTTTCCAATCCTTTGTAGGAAGTCCAACACCTGTTCCGGAGAATCCGCTACTTTGGTTGCAAGGGAGGATTCTGCATAATTTTTATAACCTAGTAATTTAGCAGACTCGTCTCTTAAAGCCAGAGTCTCTTCTAAAATTTTTCCGTTCCCTGGAGCCTTGGTCACATATGCTTTGTACAATTCTTCTCTTTTGGAGCGATTGCTTCCATAAGTCATATAACAATTATAACTAGGAAATTGTAATGTGAAGGTATAAGTTCCGTCCTCGTTTTTGTATAATGCCTTATCCGATTCCGGGATTTCTTTTACATCTTCTTCGGATCCTATCTTCATCTCGAACGAGTTTGTGGAATCCAATAAATTTTGGGAGAATTGATTGGAAAGATCCGAAAGCCTAAGATTGATCTCCTGCAATCTAATTTTTTTGTCTTCAGGGAGACCCACTCCTCCCAATTTGAATTGTAAGATCGCGTCTTCCAAAACCTTATTCTTGGGACGATCCAAAGAAGTTTTTTCTTTTTCGTATATGAGTGAGTATAATTTGAATAATTCTTCGTTTTGACCAAGCTCTGTATAAAATTCAGTGATCTCAGGCAAAACTTCCGTATAATGCTCTTTTGTTTCTTCGCTATTCTTTACACTATTTAGGTGAGAGAGAACCGTAAATTCTTCCTGTAATTCTTCCATTGAGTCGTTTAGAGGCCGTATTACGGACTCATAATTTAGGTCCTTCTTCCCCAAAACATCCTGTAAAACTTGTTTAGAGTTTTTGATCTTATCTCTGACCCTTTGTTTTTGGTCTGCTAAAGCGATTTTAGGAAATTCACGAAATAAAGAATTCATCGATTCCAGTCTTTCCTCTCCCTAAGGGAAAAGCACCTATTTTCCATCTTGACAATCTCGAAAAAGGATTTCGAATTCCACCTGCCCGACCCATTCTCATGAAACTCAGTTTATTCTTTTCGATCTTTATCTTTTATTTAGGATGTACAAGTCCTCCTTTACCCGTTTTTCCAAGTAAAGAAGGGATCTGTCCAAAAGCGGATCTAATCCTTCTATCCCAACCTGAAATAGATATACAAACCGGGAATGGGCTCGTCGGGATCTATTGTAAGGCGGATATCACTCCTGCCGGATTCGAATGGGAGATCAGTTTAGTTTTCCAAGACGAGATCCACCCGAGCGGATGGAAGGACTTCTTCTATAGAATTTATAGAAGATTTCGTTATGGTAGGACCTACGACATTGAATCTTTCTTAGTCCGTTTAGAGCCGGACGCTAAAACATTTCAATTGGATTTAAGAAACGTATATTCTGGAGAACAGATCTTCGAAGAGGATCCTGTTGTTCATAAGGATAAGATCTTATCCTCTTCTTCTTTAGAAAGTAGGAACTCCTTCCCTGTTCTATATATAAATACTTGGAATCATATGTTCGGGGAGAAGGATAATAACCCAAAACTCACGAAACAAGAGATCCAAATTTCCGAGTTTCGTTTCGGTTCCAGAAGCCAATTGGATGGGTATTTCGGGACTTATTGACCGAAAAAGCCTTTTCCGAGGAGAGGATCTCTAAATTCTGGAAGAAACTAAAAGACGAAGCAGGAGTTCTCACTATGGCTAAAATCCCTACTTCCCCCTTCGCGGAACTAGGTCCCAAAACTCCGGTGGAAACCGGAACCGTAAAACGGGGTATTTACGGTAGATATCTGGAAGAATTTACCGAAGGCGCAATTTTCGAACACCCAAGAGAACTGACAATCGATCGTTCTTTTGCTCAAGAGTTTGCTACCACTTTTATGGAAGCGAACCCACTTTATCTTTCCGCTCCTTACGCTCAGGCTCACGGTTTTAAAGACCTATTAGTTTCTCCATTAATGGTATTTAACGTGGCCCTTTCCTTGGGAGTGCAAAACGATTCCGAAAAAGCATTAGCGAACCTTGGATACTATGATGTTCAATTCCTAAAGCCTGTTTATCCTGGAGACACACTTTCTGCAAAAACCAAGATCATCAAAATAGATGATAAGGGCGCGGACAAACCGGGTATCGTTCATGTAAGAACTCTTTGTTTGAACCAAAATAGAGAACTCGTTCTTCAGTATGAAAGAAAGATCATGATCTATCATTCTAACGGAAAACCGAAAGGAACTCCGAAGCCTGTGATCAAAGAAGCTTTTTTCCCTGAAACAGACAGTCCGGTTATCGAATTGCCTGAGTTAAAGGCACCGAAAGGTTTCGAGACCTCTACTTGGACGGATACTTATTTCGAGAATTTCGCTCCCGGTCAGATCTATATTCACCAAAACGGAAGAACGATCACCGACGAACATTTCCCTTGGACTTACAGAGTTGGGAACACTCACCCACTTCATTACGATAAACTCTATTCTTCCGGAATTTCCGGGCCTATGGGTGGAGAACCTGTCGTTTATGGTGGACTCGTATTCGCATGGTTATGCGGACTTTCCTCCAGAGATGTGACGGAGAATGTTCTATGGGATCTTGGATTCACAGAAGGATATCATACCCAACCTTCTTTTAGCGGAGACACTGTGACTGCGATCACTCGTGTTCTTGCTGTTAAGGATAGAGGGACCGAATTCGGTATCCCTGCGGGAGAAGTTCATCTTCAATTTATCGGTCTGAAAAACATCAAGGCAAACGACGCCTTCGAAAAATTCGGAGCGGATCTATTCTTAAAAGAGAACGATAAGAAAAAACACGGGAAAGAAAAACTTCCTGAGAAAATTTTCGAGATCGAAAGAAAGATCTTAATTAAGAAGAAGTAAAACTTCTTTGAAAAGCCCGGCAACTCTGCCGGGTTTTTTATTGCGCACGGAGCACACAGAGGACACGGAGGATTTTCAAATCGATAGAAGAATAGTGGTCCCTGAGTGATTCGAACGAAGTGAGAATTGTATCGCACGCGAAGAGTCACGAAGTTAGGGCCGAAATGTAAAAAATTTTCGAAATAAGTTCCTTCGATACATCCCTCGCGTTTACTCGGGATACTCAGGAACCAATTTTACTTTCTATGTATCAATCTCTCTGTGAACTCAGTGGTCTCTGTGCGAAACCAAAGTCGTTGTGAAATATTTTCATCCAGAGGCGCGGAGACGCAGAGAGATTTTTTGTTTAAGATTCCTAAAAACTCCGTAGCCTCTGTGCGAAATGTTACCCTTCTAGGGTCGCACTCATGGAACCTTTGGATGCAGGAAGAAGAGGATCCGGGCCGTAATTTAAGATAAGATCTTGGATATGTTCTGCGTGTTCAAGCTCGCCTGCAAAAACTACCGTTTTCTTTTGAGCGTCCACTTCTACCGCATGACCGAAAGCTTGCTCAGGAGTCATTTTGCAGACATCCATGAGCATTGTGATCACATATTCGTAAGTATGTTCGTTATCGTCCCAAAGAACCACTCGCCAGGGGCCTCCGATTTGCACCGGATCTTCTGTGGTGGTTTCTTCTATCGATGGTGAGTTAGGCATTACTCTAAAACTACATACCGGTCTATGCTGGTATTATTTGGATTGGACTGCTTTTTTAGCTAATTCTACTATGTTTTTAGATCTTAAACCGAAATAATCCAAAAGTCCAGACCAAGTCCCTGACTTACCGAAACTGTCTTTCATTCCAAGTTTAAGGACTCGAACCGGATATTCTTCGGATAAAAATTCGCTGACAGCAGAACCCAATCCACCGATCACATTATGCTCTTCGCAAGTAACAACCGCTCCGCAAAGTTTAGCATATTTTAATATAGCTTCTTTATCTATCGGTTTGATGGTCGCCATGTTCAGAAGAGTTGCTTGGATCCCTTCTGCTTCCAATTCTTTAACAGCGATCATTGCTTCGTTCACGAGCACACCATTCGCGATGATAAGAACGTCTTTTCCTTCTCTCATCACTTCTGCTTTGCCGATCTCGAATTTATAACTCTCTCTTTCGATCAAAGGAAGATTCGGACGACCCACTCTAACGTAAACAGGCCCTTTATAATCAGCGATCGCTTTAATGATCTGTTTTGTTTCGTTATAATCGGAAGGACAAATCACAACCATCTCAGGGATTGCTCTCATAGTAGCAAAATCTTCGATACATTGGTGAGAAGCTCCGTCCTCTCCAACGGTGATACCACCATGAGAAGCGACCAATTTTACGTTTAAAAAGGGATAAACTACACTGTTTCGGACTACTTCCCAGGCTCTTCCGGATAAGAACATTGCGAAAGAAGAAGCAAAAGGAACGTATCCAGCAAGCGCGAGTCCTGCAGCATGCCCCACTAAATTCTGCTCCGCAACTCCTACGTTAAAAAAACGATCCGGAAAAGCTTTTGCGAACTTATTGGTCTTGGTAGAACCGGAAAGGTCTGCGTCCAGAACTACGATATCGGAACGTTCCGCCCCTAGTTCGTGTAATGCGTCTCCGTAACCGTCTCTGGTTGCTTTTTGGTCTGCGCTAGATGCGGATACTGCTCCCATTAACCTTTCAATGCTCCTGCTTTATCAGTTCTTTCCCAGGTGAAAGTTTCTCCGCTTCTTCCGAAATGCCCGTAAGCTGCGGTTTCCCTGTATTTTCTTCCTTTCTCCAATAATTGAAGGGATTCTGTGATCCCGCGTGGAGTCAGTTTGAAGTTTGCCTTAATTCTTTTAACGATCTCTTCTTCAGAAAGTTTTCCAGTTCCGAAAGTATCTACGTGAACCGAAACAGGTTCCGCAACTCCGATCGCATATGCCAACTGAACTTCGCACTGAGATGCAAGTCCTGCTGCCACGATATTTTTAGCGATATATCTTCCCATATAAGCCGCAGAACGGTCCACTTTGGAAGGATCTTTTCCGGAGAATGCTCCTCCTCCATGTCTTCCGTAACCACCGTAAGTATCCACGATGATCTTACGTCCGGTTAGGCCTGTATCACCATGAGGTCCACCGATGATGAACTGGCCGGTAGGGTTGATGAAATATTTTGTATCTTTTAAGAAATTCGCCGGGATTACTTTTTTGATACATTCTTCGATTACAGATTCTTCGATTTGTTTATGAGAAACTTCAGGAGCATGTTGAGTAGAGATCACTACTGTATCCACACGAGAAGGTTTTCCATTCTTATACTCAACAGTTACCTGGGACTTTGCATCCGGACGTAACCATTTTAATTTTCCGTCATGACGAAGACCGGATAAATGTCTTACTAATTCGTGGGAATAATAGATCGGCATAGGCATCAGTTCCGGAGTTTCGTCGATCGCAAAACCGAACATCAAACCTTGATCCCCTGCTCCTTGCTCTTTAAAAAGACCTTCTCCCTCGGTAACACCTTGAGAAATATCAGGACTTTGAGCATGAATATGGGAAGAAACTACTGCAAACTCTGCATCGAATCCAAGAGAAACATCATTGTAACCGATTTCCTTGATTACATTTCTTGCGATCTCAACTGCGTCTATCTTTCCCTTGCTAGTAACCTCTCCTGCTACTACTACTAAGTTCGTAGTCACTAAAGTTTCGCAAGCAACCCGGGACTTAGGATCTTGAGCTAAATATGCATCTAAAATTGCGTCGGAAATCTGGTCACAAACCTTGTCCGGATGTCCTTCTGATACGGATTCCGAGGTAAAGATAAAGTCTTGCAGGGACATTCGATTGTAGTTCCTATTAAAATTATTTCTTTGGAGGGGTAAAACGTTCCCCTAAAACTATAAACCTAGCCAAGTCGTCGGTGTCAAGTGAATCCGACCGGAACCTTTTTCGGAGAAGGCGGTTCTTTCGGAATTTTAGTCAAAACTTCCGAAATTGATTTGTAGGAATAATACGGTGAAAAAAGCATTTCTTAGATGAAAATTCGGGTCTCCGATATTAAGGTAAAGAACCGCATTCGTAAAGATTTGGGCGACCTACACGGTCTAAAATCTTCCATTCAAAACTTAGGGCTTTTGCATCCGATCATTATCGACCTGGACAATAAATTAGTCTCTGGTGAAAGACGCCTGGAATGTGTGAAACTTTTGGGCTGGGAATATGTAGATGTCAGAATCGTAGATGTACGAAGTAAAAAAGAAAGAGTTCTGATCGAAGCCGAAGAAAACAATGTCCGGCTACCGTTTACCCCTGAAGAACAAGAAAGGGCCCAAAAACTATTAAGAAGATATTCCCATACAGGAATACTCGGTAGATTGATTGCCTGGCTTTTGGATCTTTGGGAATGGATTTGGTCCTGGCTCTTTAAAAACTAAACCGAAAGAATCAATCAACCCTAACACATAAAGGTTTCCGTTCGGAGACCTGGAAATTTTTTTACTCACCAAATGGAACCTGTTATATGATTTCCATTAACAGTTGGATTCCGGAACATAAAACGTAGGTCCGATATTCGAAATCCCCTTTTTTAAATTTTTGCACCGCCAAAAGGGGTCAGGAAACAAAAATTTATTAATTAGATTTACAAAAAGGAATCTCTTCTCTATCTTGAGCAATCCATACCAAGGAGATCTCTCGAATGAAAAAATCTTCGATCCTTATAATCTCCACCGCTATAATGGTCAGCTTTGCTGCATGTATCGGTGGACTTCCCGGCCTACAAAGTAATTTCTCGGTCGGAGAACAAGACATTCCAGGAGTAGGAGTTAAGAAGCTTTTCGCGCCTTATTCTGAAACTGTGAACTATTGGGGATACATCAAACCAGGACAAGCCGCTGACGCAGTAGTAAACGGAAAGAAATCATATTTCCTTTATATTTGGGTTCCAGCAGCAATCGTTGAATTAGGTGTTCGTCTAATTTCCCCTACCGGAGAAATTGGTGAGCCATCTAGCAGCGACTTCGTGAGTGAGGCTTTCAAAGCTGCAACTCCAGAAGAAAAAAGCATGCCGAACTGGTTCGATACTTGGATCCGCGTAGAGCGCTTAGCAGCTATTATGCCGAACCAAATCGAAGGAGCAGCTAAAGGAAAAGCACTTCAAAATCTTGGCGACAATGATGATGGAGACGATACTTACACTGAAGAGCGTCACAACAAGTACAACTCTTTACTTCGTATCCAAATTCCTAATATTCCAAAAAGCTTGGATGAACTTAAAAACATCGACACTAAAAAACTTTTAGTTCGCGGTTTATACAGAATTACTTTCACTACTTACAAAGTAGGAGAAGTTAAAGGTTCTTTCGTAGCTACTGTTGGAGTTCTTGGCCCTCCAGGTGTTCCAGGTCTTTCTCCTATCCTTCACTCAAACCCAGTCGAATTGCAAAAATTGGCTGTTGCTGAAGAAGAGAAGTTGAAAGCAGCTATCGCTGGAGACAAGAAGTAATCCTTCTTTTTCTGCTTTGCTGAAAAGCCGAAAGCCGTCGGGTCAAACCGGCGGCTTTTTTTATGCATTTTTTTTAGCACCTTTTCACGCAGAGACGCAGAGTTTGCTGACACAGATCTCAAATTATAATCCCGTATAAACCCCCCTCCGTGATCTCTGTGTTCTCCGTGCGAACCTCTCTTTGCGGCTTTGCGGTTTAGCGTGAAAATACATAATGTAATATCTCACACAGAGCCCACGGAGTTCACAGAGTTAAGTTCTTTAATAATATAAATTCTCTATACCGATTCCTAACTTCGTGACGCTTCGCGTGCAATACATCCCTCGCATCTGCTCGGGACACTCAGGAACCACTCTTATCCAAACCTCTCTCTCCACGACTTTGCGACTCTGCGTGGAAATACTTAATATAACATTTCGCACAGAGCCCTCGGAGTTCACAGAGTTTGCTGGCACAGATCTCAAATTATAATCCCGTATACCCCCCCCCCTCCGTGATCTCTGTGTGCTCCGTGCGAACCTTCCTTCCGCGGCTTTGCGACTCTGCGTGGAAATAAATCTTTACGATTCTTTTAAACTCGGCGTCTCCTTCAACCGAATAGTGTTCATTTATAAAAAAGGTTTCATTCTTCAAATTTTTTCCCTTTCCATTTCAAATCCGTAAAATAAGGCTTCCTTAAGAAGTGCAAATATTTTGAACAAAAGTTCATTCTCCTGCGGAGCAACCTCATGATAGAAAATAACTATTTCCTGGAAAACGAAGACCTAAAGCAACATTTCGAATCCTTAATAAACTGGGACGAGATCGTGGATGCATTCGAACAAGGTTTTTTAGATAAAAAAGAATACGAAAAAACAGGAAAAGAAGAATTTTCATTAGCTCCGGGAAGTAAAGAAGAAGCGATCGAATTTTATAGATCCGTATTGGAATCTGCTGGAGAGATCGCAGGAAAAGAAGTCGCTCCTTACGCACAAAAAATGGATGCAGAAGGCCTAATATACAAAAACGGTAAAGTAACTTTTCCTAAAGAAATGATAAACGCCGTAAATCAAGTGAAAGAAGCGGGGATCCTCCCCTATTCTATCGGACGCAAACACGGAGGACTCGGGCTTCCATGTTCCGTTCAAGCTATGCTCATGGAAATATTTTCCAGAGCGGACGGTTCGATGGCAATCGCTCTGGGATGTATGAATCTTGCAGAGACTATCGAAAGATTCGGTACGGAAGAAATGATAGAAACTTACGTACCTAAAATGGCTGCGGGAGAATTATGCGGATCGATGGCTCTTACGGAGCCGAATTACGGATCCGATCTTCCGAATTTACAAACTAAGGCGATCAAAGGTGAAGACGGTATCTGGAGAATTACGGGAGCCAAAAGATTTATCACTCATGGTTGCGGGTTCGAAGATAAACCTTCTATCATTCTTACCTTAGCAAGAACAGGAAGCCCTACAAGTGGCGCAAGAGGTCTCTCCTTCTTTATAGTAAAAAGTGAAGATGTAGAGATCGCCGGAATAGAAAAGAAGATGGGGCTTCATTGTTCTCCAACCTGCGAAGTAGTATATGAAAACACTCCGGGAATTCTAATCGGTGAAGAAGGATACGGGCTCGTAAAATATTCTATGGCAATGATGAATGGAGCAAGACTTTCCATCGCAGGCCAAGCAATGGGGATCGGGGCCGCAGCTTACTTCGAAGCAAAAAAATATGCTGATGAAAGGGAACAATTCGGTAAAAAGATCAGAAATATCCCTGCCGTAAGAAAGATGTTGGATCTTATGGATAGAGAAGTCTTGGCGATGCGCTCCATTCTCCAGGAAGCATCCAGATCTATCGATCTCTATCACTGGAAATCCGAAAGATTAAAAGAACATGGAGTGGAAGATAGAGAGATCAAAAAAGACGAGACCATTAAAAAATGGGAGAAACTCGCAAACCTATTCACTCCTCTTTCTAAATATTATATCACAGAACAGGCAAATAAGATCGCATTCGACGCACTCCAAATCCACGGAGGCGCAGGTTATACCTACGATTACGATATTTCCAGGATCTACAGAGATGTAAGGATCACAAATATTTACGAAGGAACTACTCAACTACAGGTTGTTGCTGCAATCGGCGGTATTGTAACCGGACTGGGTGCAAAAGGTGTTTTACGCCAATATCTTGACGAAGAAATGAATTCTTTCTCAGCAAGTCCTGAACTGAAAGAAAACAGGACAAAATTAGAAGAATCTCATGAGATCTATCTATCTCTCGGCAATGGAGAAAATAAAGACGAGGTTTCTTTCGAACTCGTAGAGTCGGCAACCAGAGTCATCATAGGAGTGACCCTGGAAAGAAGTTTAAATAAACTGCAAGGGGATGCGAAGGGAGAGAGAGCAAACTTAGTTCGCGCTTACAACTTAGACAGCCTTGCTCTATTAGAATACAATAAGATCCGTATTCAAAACAAAAGAACAGCTGTGTTAGCTTAGCGAAAGAGATTTCGCACGGAGCACACAGAGAGCACGGAGGAATTTAGTTTTTGAATTAGCCTGCTGACTTACTTGAAAGCTCTGTGAACTCAGTGATCTCTGTGCGAAACTATTCTATGCTTTAGCCCAAAGCCTTTTTACGTTTCCAGTTTTCGATGATCTGATAAATTCGAAGTGGATAGATCAAAAACCTATCCAAGAACATCATTAGGGAGAATATTTTGGAAGGAAGAACCTTCTTCTTATTCCAACGGATCCCGGAAATTACTGCAGTTGCGACCTGCTTAGGGGTCTGGGACGGAAAAGGAACTGGGACTTTTTTACCTGCTGCATCGAAAAAGTTCGTACGAGTCGCGATCGGATAAACAATCATAAGTTTATGAGGGCTTTTCAATTCGAATTGGAATGCTTCCGCAAACGAATGAACGGCCGCTTTGGTAGCGGAATATAATGCATAACCTGGGATCGAAAGAAAACTCATAGCAGATGCAGTAATGATATAATATACAGGATTAGAATATTCAGCCTGGACCTTTTGAAGCCCATAAAGGGCAGAGAAAACGTTTGTTTGGAAAATTTTCTCCATACGTTTCCAGTCAGGCTTCTTGATCTCCTCATAATATGCAAAGCCCGCATTCGCATAAAAGATATCTATACCGCCTAAAACCTTTTCAGCTTCTTTAAAAATTTTATCTACGGATTCCGAGGAAGAAACATCGCATTTAAAAGTTTTCACTCGATTATCGGAGATATCCAAACGAGAAGGATCCAAATCTACGGCAAGGATCTTTACTCCTTCGAATTTCAGGAACTTGATCAGGGTTTCCTTTCCGATCCCGGAAGCAGCTCCGGTAATTACTATACGCTTTCCTCGAATATCCATTTATCCTTCCTTCTATGATCCAAGGTGAAGCTAATTTATTCGAGGTATTTGAAAAGCAAAATATCCAATGAAAAACGAGACACGTAAACAATTGTTCATAAAATTATGATCAATCCATTTTGTATCGACGTAATAACATGGATTATATCCACATTCTTCTATAATTTATTTATGTGTTCGATAAAGAGCTGGAGGAAAAAATATGTTTCCTTTCAAAATATGTTTGGAAGAATCGTTTCGTCTTATTTCCTATATTCCATAAACAATCCGGAACTTCTCCAGGATAATTGAAATGACTCAGAGATATTTTTATCGCCTTTTCGAGACGATACACAAAAAAATTTCCTACACATTCTCCATAGTTGCATTTTCCCTAGTAGGAGGTTGGTTCGGAGCAGTATACGCTTTCTTCTTCGGATCGGCAACAATTCCTATGTTCTCTTTGCAAACCCATTATATTGTAGTTATCTTCTTTCTATTTGCGACGGTTCTCGTAACAGTTTTGCATGGGATACAGTATGGTTTATTAACTCCAATCGGGATCTCGGGGATCGAGGCACATATTAAACGAATCAATCGAGTGCTAAATCCTAGTCATTCTGTTCGTAGGAACTCTTCGGAAGAATTAGAAAAGGCATTATTCGATCTAATCAAATTGCCCACTCATAATATGATTTCCGCGTTCTGTTACGGGTTCTTCGTATTTTTATCCAGCGTTTTTGCATACCTCGCATTCGGTTATGATCTGAAAGAACTTTGGTATATCTTTTTAGGATGGTTAGCCGCGGTTTTCGTATATTGTGGATTTAGTTATATCATTACGGATTATATCACAGGACCAAAACGAGTCATGCTAAAGAAGGTCCTTCTAAGTAGATCTTATTCCTCCAATTTTCCTTCCGGATTTTTAGGACTAAAAGGTAAGTTCGGATTTCTACTATCTCTCGTATTACTTTCCTTAACAATATTGGCGGTTTATGTGGGGCTTAAGCCAAATTCATATTTGGAGATCATATTTTTTATCGGCTTAACATTCTTTGCCGCAACCATTCTAATCATTTTATATTTTCAATCTATCTCTACTACACTGGAACAAATCGGAAAATCGGCAAATGATCTAGCCGCAGGAGGTCCAGGGAAATTGCCATTAGTTTCCAACGATCGTGAATTTTTAGGATTTGCTCGAGATTTTGCAAAAGCAACCGGAGAGATAGGTAGGATACGAGAACATCTTCAATCTTTAGTGGAAGAAAAAACTTCAGAACTTAGAGAAACTCTTCGCACAGTAGAAGAACTTAAGAAACAACAGGACGGAGATTATTTCCTTACGTCGCTTCTCATCAAACCGCTTGGGATCAATCGTACAAGCGGAAGAAAAGTGAAGGTAGATTTTTTGATCAAACAAAAGAAAAACTTCGTATTCAAAGGAAAAGAAAGCGAGATCGGCGGAGATATCTGTATTGCTCAGGAAATTTCCCTGAGAGGAAAAGATTATACGGTATTCTTGAATGCGGATGCGATGGGCAAATCATTACTGCATCTGCTATGAGTTTTCTTTCGATCCCAGGTTATGCATTATATTCCGCTACCAAAGCGGCCGTTCATTCGTTTGCGGAAGCATTCCAATTCGAATTGAAAAGCCCTCATAAACTTATGATTGTTTATCCGATCGCGACTCGTACGAACTTTTTCAAGGCTTTGACGGAAGCATGCTTGTATCTATGGTTTTAGGAGTATTGGACGAACAAGCAGGAATATTATATTATATTAATGCAGAACATCCTTGGTCGGTCTTATATAGGGATGGAAAAGCCTCATTTTTGGAAGAAAGCCTACAATATAGAAAATTAGGCACTCCAGGAATGGAAGGAAGTTTAAGTGTAAAAATTTTCAGGCTCCAACCGGATGATGTTCTTTTAATCGGGTCCGACGGAAGAGACGATCTGGAGATACAAACAAAATCAGGCGAAAAAATGATGAACGAGGACGAGTCTCTCTTCCTAAAAGTAGTAGAATCCTCGGATGGAGATCTTCCCGATATACTTTCCAGTTTAGAAGAAAAAGGAAGGATTACTGACGATCTTTCTCTTCTAAGAATTGAATATGATCCTGGGAAATCCACACGAAAATCTAAAGTAAGTAAAGAAGTCCAAACACTTAGCTTAAAGGCAAAGGATTTCCTAAAAAACAAAAATAATCCGGAAGCGATCCTTGCAATCGAAGAGGCATTAAAACTCTCTCCCGAAAACCAAACATTAAAAAGGGATTTGATCCGTCTCTATTACAGAAACTCGGATCATCAAAAAGCTTGCCTACTCTTGGATTCTTATGTAGAAGAAAATCCGGGAGACACGGATATGATCTATATCGCGTCCTTCTGTTTCAAAAAGATCGGGAACTTCAATCGTTCCTTGGAACTTGCAGAAAGAATACAACTTAGAAATCCTGGAATTCCCGCAAACCTCGCTCATATTGCAGATTTACATTATAGATTGGGAAGATCCGAAAAAGCCGCCAACTACGCAAAACTCAGTTTAGAATTAGAACCGGAAAACGAAAAGGCCACTGAGATTTTTAAAAAGATCTCCGGTTCCATCTAGTCTCTAATCTTATATTAGATTTTCTAGATTTGCTCTCGCAGTACCGGAACCAAGAGATTGGATCTTATCTGACTCGATGACAAATTTTCCTTTTTTGGATGACCAAGCTAAGTTTAGTATCGCCTTAGCGACCGTCTTTGCATGGATAGATCTGTATTTTTTAAATGGGCCGATAAGCAAAGGATTAATAAAAAAAGAAATTTTAGATCCAATCTTCTCTCCTAATCTGAATTCTTTTCTATCTCCTTCCAATAAAGAAGGTCTAAAAATCCCTAAGGAAGAAAAACCTAAAGTAGAAATTTCCGTTTCAACTTCGCCCTTTACCTGATTATAAAAGATCATTGAATTCGGATCTGCACCTAATGCCGTTACTATATAAAATGAATTTACCCCTTTCTCTTTTGCGACTTTTGCAAAACGTACAGGATAATCTAAATCTACCTTCTTAAAATTTTCCTTAGAGCCCGCTTTACCGATCGTAGTTCCTAAAATACAAAATGCATCCGTGACTTTTTCCGGAAATTCCAACTTTTCCCAATCAGTAAGAATGATCTCTAATTTCGAATGGGTCCATTCCAATGGTTTTCTGACCAAAAGATACACCTTATCCCAATCCGGATCTATGAGTAATTCTCTTACAAGTTCTCCACCGACTAAACCGGTCCCACCAGCTACGATCGCGATCCTATGATCCATTTTTCCATCCTGTTCTTCCGAAGCATGGTTCGATCTGGGTTTTGTATAAAAGTTCCCCTGATTCGAAGTTTTATTTAAGAATTATAACATTCGTTTTGTTTTCTTCTTCGGTAGAAACAATAAGAAACGATTGAAGCGAAAATGGAAAGGAGTATTTTTGGGAGCTATGCCCATAGAACAATACCTTCCGAAATTTCTTTGTAATATACTTCAAACAACGGATCGCAAAAAGATGGACGATTCCGTTCGTAAAGTTTTGGAAAACGAAGAGATGTTAGGAGCTTATATCTCTAACGCATTCAGATACTTAGTCGCTATATTTTTCGCGGTTCAAATTCTCGTGAATTTGAAACACGGGGATATTTTGGCGAATGCGATCGGATTTGCAGTTTATCTTTCGATTACGATCGGGCATTCCATCGTAATACGGACTTGCCCAGATTGGGCGGTTAAAGGTTTTTCTTATTTAGCTTTGATTGCAGATTTTGCGATCATCACTGCAATTTTAGTTTTTTATACGATCAATAACTCCAGTCTTGATTATGGATTCGCGATCAAAAATCCGATCGTAAATTTTTATCTATTCCCACTCGCATTCTCTCTCATTCAATTCAGACTTAGATTCGTTTTACTAAGTGTGGTTTTATTTTATGCGGCATATTTCGGGATCTTTGCGTATGCGGTATCGAATAATAAGATCATGTTTTCCGATGATTGGCCTGAATATGTTAGCGGTCCTTATGTTCTTCTTTCCGACGCTCTTTTCGGAAGACCGATGATGTATCTGGTTCTAGCATTCTTCTTTTGTTTCGGGATCCTGCGAACTCTTATTATGATCCGAAGGATCGGAGAAGGAGAAGCACAAAGATCCCTTCTTTCCAGATATTTCTCTCCTGGTATGGTGGAAGAAATGATGACGAATCCCGATGTATTGGAAGGAAGAAGGCAGACTGCCACAATTCTTTTTACGGATATTCGAAATTTCACCGCTCTTTCAGAAAACATGGATCCTCTCGAACTTAGCAGATTCCTTTCTTCCATTAGAGAAACATTAACAGATTGTGTTTTCGAATTCGGTGGCACTTTGGATAAGTATATAGGAGATGCCGTGATGGCAACCTTCGGGACCCCTTACCCTTCTGCAGATCCTGCTTCGGACGCGATCCGTGCCTTACAATGTGGACAGAAGATGTTGGAAAAATTAGGAGAATTTAATAAAGATAGAGGATCCAAAGGTTTAGAACCTGTCAGGATCGGAATTGGGATCCATACTGGAGAAGTTTTTTCAGGAAATATAGAAACAAGCAGAAGAGCAGAGTTCACTGTGATTGGGGACGCAGTAAACACCGCATCCAGGATCGAATCTTTGACTAAAAATTTCGGTAAAGAACTTTTGGTATCCGAAGAAACTTGGAAACTTGCAGGAGCAAATTTCGTAGGAGAGACTCTTCCTCCAGTCCAAGTAAAAGGAAAAGAAAAACCTGTAACGGTAGTTGCAGTAGGAGCTTGATGGGCCAGAATTCTAAGGTCCAAGATTATAAAGGATTAAACCTTCTATTCCTTATCACGGATATAGGATTCATTTTATACTGGTCGATTACATTATTACATGTAATTCCTAGCGAATATCTTTTTAAAGATTACGAAAACCCTATATTGCAGGCTTGGAATTGGTCCTTTTTACCCTTGGACCTTTTCATATCTTTTACTGGGTTTTACAGTCTCTTTCTTTCAAAACAAGGGAATATACATTGGAAACAATTTACGATCCTTTCCTTAGCTTTAACTTTCGCATCCGGGTTACAGGCAATTTCCTTTTGGACGATCAGCTTCGATTATAATCTCAGTTGGTGGATACCGAATCTATATCTACTCATATATCCGCTTTATTATATTCCAAAATTGATACGCGCTTAACTTATTAAGCGATTTGTTCGCACGGAGAACACAGAGCTCAGAAGAGCTCTAGGTTCCCGAGTGATTCGAACGAAGAGAGAATCGTATCGAGGGAACATCCCTCTGTGACCTCTGTGTTCTCCGTGCGAACAAATCGCTTAATAAGTTAAGCGCGTATCAATTTTGGAATATAATAAAGCGGATATATGAGTAGATATAGATTCGGTATCCACCAACTGAGATTATAATCGAAGCTGATCGTCCAAAAGAGATCCAATCCGAACAGCTCCGTCTTCTATCTCGCAGAAAAAGTCTCTCATCCGATTGAGTTCAGAATAACGTTTTTCCATATCACCAGCAACAGATTCGCTCATACTTGCGACACCCTGAATAGAAGCCTCCAGATCATCCGATCTAAGAGAATAATCTCGAACTGAATCGAATGCATTTTTCATGTTTTTGGAAAGTTCAGGGATCTTGATTAGGATCGCCTTAAAAGAATCCACAGTTTCGGAAAGAGATTGTAAAGAACCGTTTACAGTCTCCCAGATCTCTCTTAGATATTTATTTGCTTGTTTTGCATTAGATGCAGTTTTTTCGGATAAGACGGAGATCTGTTCTGCTACTACGGCAAACCCCTTGTCTCCTCCCCTTGCAGATTCGATAGACGCGTTAATAGATAACATTCCAAGTTGTTCTGCGATCTTTTGAAGGATCCCTACAAGCTCTTCTACTTTTTTTGCAGAACCGTTCAGGCCTTGCATACTTTTCACTGTTCTTTCTAATGTTTTTTCTCCGCTAAAAGCAATGGATTGGATCGTATCGCTGATCTTATCGGAGGTGAGAATATCTGTCTGCAACTCTCTCATACCTTGGGACATTTCTTCCGACATCCTGCGCATTTCCACGGAACGAGTTCTTTCTTCTCTGACTAGATCCAAGACGGCTTTTAAAGAAGATTCGAGTAGATCGGAAGTTTCTCGGATCAAAATAGTCCTTTCTTTTTGTTTCTCTATCTCTCTTGTAATCGTTGTAGTGGAATTTTCCAGAAGTTCGGACTCGTTCTCTATCTTATCCGAATTCTCTTTTACAACACCAATGATCTGAGTTAAACTTAAAAGAAGACGGTTAAAAAGTTCTGCGACTGCTCCAGACTCCACCCCGGGATCCACTTCTATTCGTTTGCGAAGATCCTTTGAATCCGCGACGTATTTCATCGCATTCATTAGATCCAACCACACCGTTTTGGCCCCATGTTCCGATTCATTAAGGCCTCTTTCCTCTTCTTCCGAAGAAACCCGAATAGTGATCGTAAACTTCATTAAGAAAAATATGATTAATCCCATACAAAAGGACCAAACCGCGCAAGAAGCGATTCCGGTAAGTTGCGCCTGCCACTGGGTCCAGGATCTTAAATTTTCGTCGCTTGCAAATATACTAACTGCAAGAGTTCCCCAAATCCCTCCAATCCCGTGAACCGGAAATGCACTGACCACATCGTCTAACTTCAGAACATTTTCCATAAACCAAACGGCGGCTTCTACAAGGATCCCTGCGACTAAACCAACAAGCAAAGAAGAGGCCGGGCTCATCACATCACAACCTGCGGTGATCGCAACTAATCCAGCAAGGACCCCATTGATCGCTCCTCCTACATGAGGAACACCCTTTGTAATATAATCGAAAATGATAGAAGCGGAACATCCCGCACAAGCCGCAAGACTTGTATTGACTATGATCTTAGGCACTGCATCCGTTAACGCAAGTGTGCTTCCCCCATTAAACCCAAACCAACCGAACCATAAGATAAAAGTTCCGAGGACCGAAAAAGGAAGATTATGGCCGTACAATTCCCTAGGTTTTCCTTCCGAATCGAAACGATCCTTTCTAGGGCCAAGCACGATCACACCCGCCAAAGAAACCCAGGCTCCGACGGAATGAACAACAGAACTTCCAGCAAAATCATGAAAACCTGATTTACTTAACCATCCTCCTCCCCAGGCCCAATGACCAAAAACAGGATAGATCAAAAGAGAAACAAAAAGAGAGCAGAGTAAATATGCTTGGAATCGTATCCTTTCAGCAACCGCGCCGGAAACGATTGTCGCTGCAGTCCCCATAAAGGTTACCTGAAATAAGAAGAATGCAAACTCCTTTCCAGTATCTAAACCTTCCAGCAGGAATAGATCTTTTCCGAACCAACCTTGGAAGCTTGTTCCATACATCAAACCATAACCGACCAAGAAGAAACAGATTGTTCCTACAACATAGTCCAGAAGATTTTTAATGGCGACATTGATCGAATTTTTAGAACGAACTAATCCGGATTCTAAAAGAAGAAAGCCGGCTTGCATAAAAAACACGAGAGCGGAAGCGAAAATGACCCATAAGGTATCTACATTCTTTGCTAATTCTTTGGCGGCGGGTAAAACGGGATCCAACGAAAACCTCTTTTCGTTTGAGAATGTGCATAAGTATCTATTAATTCGTGATTGAGAAAGAAAAAAACGAAAACCGTTCAATAATTTCTGACGTAGTCTTAATAAACGAAGAAGACAAAATTTGGTCCCTAAGCCGGGAGTGAGATCCCTCAAATAGGGTATCAATTTTTGTAGGAATTTCGCATAACGAGGCTCAATAAATAAAATGGCATCCCTTTATGGATGTAGGTTTTAGGCCTTTTCAGATCCGATTTGAGAAATATCAATACCTAACTTCTGGAATTCCTTCTCCCCTTTACTAGTTATATAAAGGTGTTTATCATCCGGATCGTCTTTTGCGATCCAACCTTTCTCCAAAAAGGATGTAACAAGAAGGGATCCGAGTTTGCCTCCGATATGGCCATAGCATAATTTCGCAGGTTTAAAAAGATTAGGTTTAGACATGTAGGAAGTCCGACGGACTTACATTGGATGGATAGGATGGCCCGGAAAGAGAAATCCCGGGCCGAGATTAGATTATTTTACGCCCGCTTTTTGCAGTTCTTTGCCGAGCTGACCAGTAATCGTGCAGAAATACATTCTCCAATCGCTTACGAAAGATTTGAACGGATAAATAAACGTAGCAGGTCGGTTCTTTTCTAAGAAGAAATGCCCGATCCAAGCAAATAAGTATCCGCTAAACAAAGCTCCCAGCAAGTACCAAGGATTTAAGAAGAAGATTGCAGAAACAATGAATGCCAACGCAAAGCTAGTTCCGATAAAATGGAACACTCTGTTCATTTTATTCGAATGTTCTCTTAAGTAGAATGGCCAGAATTCCTGTAGGGTTTCGTATTTTTTATTTTCAGTCATCTTTGTCCCTCCGGAGCTACATTATATAATATGGAAAAGAATCCGCAACTATTTCTCTTTACCATTGAATAACATCCGTTATTTAAAAAACCCTGGTTCAGAAAGACCTTCTAAACCTTGTATATATTCCAAATAGGGTTTTAGTTTAAATTTTTTGGCAGTAGAATCGGAAGACATATAACGAATATTCCCAAGAACAGCTCTTTCAGGGAACCAAGGTCTATCGAATGCTCCGAAACACCAAAGTATCCCAGTATAAGAATTCGGATCCCTACCATCATACGCGTATTTATGATTCAAATCTTCTAATATACGAAATGCCTCTTCCGGACTAGAAGACCATTCTATTACTTTTTTCCCCCATAACATCCTAAGATAGTTTTGCATACTTCCGGTTAGGACCAATTCTTTTTGGGCGGCATTCCAGATTGGGTCATGTGTCTTTGCATTTTCGAATTCTTCCTTCGTATACAAATACGTTCTCTCGTCTCCTCTATGAAGTTGTAGGCATTGTTTCGCCCATGTAGGAAGAATAGAAAGATCCTTTCTGAAACTTGGAGACTTATAAAATAGAAGGTATCCTAACTCTCTCCACGTCAGCAATTCTTCCAAAAATGAATTTATATTAGGATTCGGATGAAAAAATCCCTCGTTCTTTCCTCTTTGGGAATGATTGATCCGGTCCGGACTCCAATCTATCTTTGGATCCGATCCCAAAACCGCAGTAACCACTTCGTCCACGGAGATCATTCCAAAATGTAAATAAGGAGAAAGAGCAGAAGCCTTCATCCGATCGGGGGGCCTAGGTTCACTTCTTTCTTCCGAATAAAAGGGAAGCCCTTCCTTTAAAAAATTCTTTAAGATCTTCAAACCTTCTACCCTTCCTCCTATTTTCGAAGAGACAGGAAGAACATTCGGAAATTTAGATCTCATCTTGCTAAGAGTTTTATTTATATTTTCTTTTTTGGCAGAGAAAAGATACTTCGGTTTCTTTAGATGCTCCGAACTCGGGATTCCTTTGGATTTCGGCTTTGGATCGGAACGAAGGATATATGATTCTACAAATCGGTCATGAAGTCTAGGTCGGAACACTCTCGCGTATTCAAAAGATTTTTCGTAAGAAGCCAAAGCAGTAATTGAATTCGAATCTATGAGTAGAAGTTTACAACTTAATTGTTCAGATAATGTTTCTGCATGTTCCGGCAAGAAGAAGCAAGGGAAATCATCTGTAATCACTGCCGATGCATTTTTTAAAACTGTAGGAACAACTTCGGAAAGGGAATGTTCTTCCGTTTCTACAAAAGACCAATAAGTAAATCCAAGTTTTTCCGCATCTGCTGCAGTATCACAGATCCCTTCCAAAAGAAATCGATGAAGTCTAGGAGAACTCCATTCGAATTCCATCATCACAGATTCGAATATCACTAATGGTTTTTGGAACTTCTTCGCCAAATGAATGGAGTAATCCAGACAATGATTCCATGCGAGTCTACGATTGGCCCGGATCCAATAGAGAATGTACTCTCCTTCTTCTAAAACTGGCTTCTTATTCCCCTCCCTAACCCGAATTAAATTTTTCTCAGAAAACAAATGATCCTAACCTAATATATTCTTTCGCACTGAGGACACAGAGAGCACTGAGAATGAATAAAGTCAAAATTCAACCGAAGACAATGCTTTCAAAGAATGATCTCGAAATAAAATACTCCGTGAACACTGTGGTCTCCGTGCACAACCTTTTTCTATTTCCAATTCGGTGTTAGACTTCTCTCCCGAAAAAACGGGAAATGAAAAATTCGGCTAGTAAGACGAGTTTTGATGAATATTTTAGCACTCTTCAGTCCAAAGTGCTTGACCGCCTACCCCTGTTTCGGATTTCCTGGAATTTATATTCAAGCACTCATTTATTTCAAGTGCTAAAAGGAGAAAGTCATGGCGATTAAACCGCTAGGTGACCGTGTTTTGGTCGAGCCTAAACAAGAAGCTGAAGAAAAAATCGGCAGCATCTTCGTTCCTGATACGGCTAAAGAAAAACCGCAAGAGGGAAAAGTTGTAGAAGTAGGAAGCGGACGTTATGAAGACGGAAAGCTTATACCACTAGAAGTTAAAGCCGGCGACGTCGTTCTATACGGCAAATATTCCGGAACTGAAATTAAATCCGAAGGTAAAGAATACTTAATCATCCGCGAAAGCGACATTCTTGCCATCGTGAAAAAGTAATAGGCCGAGGAAATTAAAATGGCAAAAATTATCGAGTATGATGAATCAGCTAGACGCAAACTTTTAGAAGGCGTCAACAAACTTGCAAACGCTGTAAAAGTTACCCTTGGTCCTAAGGGAAGAAACGTAGTAATCGACAAAAAATTCGGATCTCCAACCATCACTAAGGACGGAGTTACCGTAGCAAAAGAAATCGAACTAGAAGATTCTATCGAGAACATGGGCGCTCAGATGGTAAAAGAAGTTTCCACTAAGACAAATGATGTCGCTGGGGACGGAACTACCACCGCTACTATTCTCGCTCAATCCATTGTTAACGAAGGATTGAAAAACGTTACTGCGGGTGCAAACCCAATGGCCCTTAAACACGGGATCGACAAAGCAGTTAATGCAGCAGTAGAAAGTATCAAAAAACGTTCAGTTAAGATCGAAAACAAAAAAGATATCGCTAACGTTGCGACTATCTCCGCAAATAACGACAAGGATATAGGAAATCTGATCGCAGATGCTATGGACAAAGTCGGAAAAGACGGAGTTATCACCGTAGAAGAAGCAAAATCTATCGAAACCACTTTAGACGTGGTAGAAGGTATGCAATTCGACCGTGGATACGTTTCTCCTTATATGGTAACCGATCCTGAAGCAATGATCGCTACTTTAAGTGATCCTTATATTCTAATTTACGACAAAAAGATCTCTTCTATGAGAGACCTTCTTCCTGTATTGGAAAAAGTTGCTCAAGCGGGTAGACCTTTAGTGATCATCGCAGAAGAAGTAGAAGGAGAAGCATTAGCTACTATCGTAGTGAACACTCTTCGTAAAACTATCTCTTGCGTTGCTGTTAAAGCTCCTGGATTCGGAGATCGTCGTAAAGCGATGTTGGAAGATATCGCAATCCTTACCGGCGGACAAGTGATTTCCGAAGACCTCGGAATGAAATTGGAAAACGCAACGGTTCAACAACTGGGACGCGCTAAAAAAGTTACCGTGGATAAAGAAAACACCACCATCATCGAAGGACAAGGTGCTTCTAAAGATATCCAAGGTCGTGTAGGTCAGATCAAAAAACAGATCGAAGATACTACTTCCGAGTACGATCGTGAAAAACTCCAAGAACG
Source organism: Leptospira sarikeiensis (assembly GCF_004769615.1). Classification (GTDB taxonomy): domain Bacteria; phylum Spirochaetota; class Leptospiria; order Leptospirales; family Leptospiraceae; genus Leptospira_B; species Leptospira_B sarikeiensis. The sequence continues at coordinate 79,757 of NZ_RQGF01000025.1, forward strand.
TCTAGCAAAACTTGCTGGCGGTGTTGCAGTGATCCACGTTGGTGCAGCAACAGAAGTAGAAATGAAAGAGAAAAAACACCGTGTTGAAGACGCACTTTCAGCTACTCGCGCAGCAGTAGAAGAAGGAATCGTTCCTGGTGGTGGATTAACTCTTCTAAAAGCTCAAGAAGCAGTTGCAGGTCTTAAATTAGAAGGCGACGAAGCTACTGGAGCAAAAATTATCTTCCGCGCATTAGAAGAACCGATCCGTATGATCACTTCTAACGCTGGTCTGGAAGGATCCGTAATCGTAGAGCAAGCAAAAAGTAAAAAAGGAAACGAAGGTTTCAACGCTCTTACTATGGTGTGGGAAGACCTACTACAAGCCGGAGTCGTTGACCCTGCGAAAGTAGTTCGTTCTGCACTCCAAAACGCTGCTTCTATCGGATCAATGTTGTTAACTACAGAAGTTACAATCACCGACAAGCCTGAAAAAGACGGTGGCGGAATGCCTCCTATGGGTGGAATGGGCGGTATGGGAGGAATGGGCGGCATGATGTAATGCCTGCTCTTCCTTTCAGGAAAGTTAAAGCCGAGGAGAGATCCTCGGCTTTTTTATTTTTTACCAGAGAGGAATTCCGAAGATCTTATTCGTAGTTTTCCCTTCTTTATTCGTTACATTCGTATAGAGTAAGGAAAGGATCGCATGGCGACTATACTTGGTCTTCTCTTCATATTCCCAATCCCAAAGAAGTCCACCAAGTCCAGGAACTGCTAAAATTCCCATCGCATTCAATCCGTTTAAGTTCGGATATTTTCTATAATAGAATAATCCGGGGCCAACGAGCATCAGATCTTCGTCTTGAGAGATCTTTTGATTTCTGTAATATAATAATCCTAAGCCAAGCATATCGAACCTTCCGTCTTTTTCGGAAGAGAAGTATCCGAGTACCGGAGGAAGCAGTGTAGAAGTTCCAGCAGGATCCGAATGATAATACAATACAGGAAGTAGATTCACCAAAGTATCGCCTGGAGAAGAACGATAACGCAACCATAGAAGATTTGTATCTGAATAATCAGGACTACGCTCATGGCCTCCGAGTAGACCACCGAAAATTGCTACCTTCCTTCTTTGTTCTTCCAATTCTATATGGATCAAACCTAAGAATAAATTGAAGTTCCTACGTTTCCAAGTTGATTCATAATTTGTATCGAAAATTCCTGCAAATCCCCAGCGATCCCAATCTTTATCCGTATAACCATAGAGACCGAGAGTAAACCAAAACCTAGACTCTTTACTTTGTCTATAAAACGCAAGTGGAGCTAAACCATAAGCAGTACGTTCAGAATTGTCCAAATAAAAAGCGGGACCAAAGACCAACCTTTCCACACTCGAATTTTTGGATCTATAATCAAAGAATATAAGAAAATTTAAATGTTTCTGATTTCCATTATAACTATTTCTGGAATTATACCAGTATAAAGGAAATAGATAACTTTGGCTTTCAGAACTTTTCTCTCCCGTTCTATAATTTTCCGAACTGGAAAAATCATTCGAGAAAAGGAATAATGCAGAAAATCCAGTGCTATTATTAACAGCACTTTTGGGATAATTATCTTCATTCGCAATCGTTGAAGAACTATTATAATTAATCAGCTTAAGGAAAGTAACTTCTCTAGATGAAGTTTCACTCTTCTCTGACTTATACGATGTAGAATTTGTATATAAGAGTGGGATCGGTAAAAAATAAAAGGAAGAAGAAGATTCGTAAAATTTTGACCTGGTTGAAGAGAAGGATCCAAATGGATTCAAATTGTAAGAATCCGAATTTCCATTTTCATATTGTGTTTTGTCCGAATAATATAAAAGTCCCCAAGTAGTCCGTTCCTTTAGAACATTCGGGATATTTCTCTCCGCATTAGAATAGAAAGGATAGATCGCAAAAGAACTCTCCCTGTCGGAACCGGAACCGTTCAAAATTCCCAAAACATTCCAACCGGATTCATTTCCTTTTTTATAGCCGTAGTACAAAACCGGAACAGTCGTATAACTTTCGACTGTCTTCTCTCCTTCTTTTTTAGAACCAGTAAAGTAAAAAGGAAAAATATGAAACGAGCTCGAAACATTCTCTCCGTTCTTCTCATTGGAGGAAGAAACTATTCCTAAAAAATTTCCTTTAGACACAGAACCGGAAGATTCACTATAATATCCAAGCAGGAAGAATGTGCTTTCGGTTAAATTCCTCTTATAATAAAGCCCCGGAATAAGTAAGAAATCCGTTTTAGTTGCTTGTTCCGGAGTTTCTCCAGCTGCCTTATATCTATTAAAATAATAGAATGGAGTGAGTAGAGATGAAGATTCAGCTCCATTCGTTTCCTTTTTATTAGAATAAGCGGACAATAAAGTATAAAAATTCGATTCTGAGGATTCTCCAGCTGAAGATTGAGAACTTAAACCGTAACTTAAGTAAAACGGTATCAATAAACTATAAGAATTCTCTTGAAATATTTCCCCATTTCGGTTCGTTTCCGAGCCAGAATGGAACAGAGGTAAAAGTAAAGAATGAAAAGACCTAGTCGTAGTATTTCCTTCCACGATCCTCTTTCTATAATATAAAGGAGAGATCGTTCTAGAATGGTCCTTAGATTGATCATGTGCGACCAAAGGAAAAATCCTAAAACCCCAAGCATCCGGAGAAAAATACAACCGTGTGATCGGCCAGAGAACTGAATAATCCTTTACCTGCCCCTGTTTTCCACGAATGAAACCGAATAGAAGATAAGATTTTAAATAATCTTCTCCTTTTGTTTGGCTTGCATAAAAAGGAAATACAACCGAATAAGATTCATCTCCGATCGTGCTGAAGAAAAATAAAGGACCTGCAAAAACATTATCCGAACTTTTTTTAGACCAAGAAAACCAGCTTAGAGGAAGAAGACGGAAATGTCGCCTATCGTCTCCTTGTTCATAACTAAAAATCCCGAATAATGCGCTTACTCCCCAGAAAGAACGAACATTATCTCTAGTTAATCTATTATATTTATTTAAACCGTCACCCTCTTCTTTCTTTTCAGAAGCGGCTTCTTTTTTGATCGTTTCTATCGGGATCTCTTCTGCAGGATGTTTTGATTTCCAAAACTCCAGAGTTTCCTTAGAAATAGAAGACCTTGCGGAAATACTGAACAGATTATAAAATATAGAAACATCGGTATCTAAATAATAATCTTTTTCCGTAGCCCCCGCCCCAGCTCCAAAATTGCCAAGAGTTTGTGAAGAAGAGTAAGCAAGCACAAGCTCTAAAGTTTTATCCGCTTCTTCATATTTTAAGTAAAAAGGGAGCACGATATTCCCTTTGCTACGTGGAGTATTCCAATTCCAATAAAGAAGGAATTTAGTGGTAAATTCCTCTTTACGCACCTTATCAATATTCGTAAACCATAAGGCAGGCCAGATCCAAGTATTATCTTTCTCAGCCGAAGTATTATAATAGTGAAAAAGACCGAAATGTTTGTGATTATCTTCGTCGTTCCCAAATTTCAAAAACAAAGGTAAAACAAGATAAAAGCTATCCCGTTTATAAAAATATAAAGGAAAGAAGTAAGTATATCTAGGATCGCCCGCCTTATCAAGGCCTCTGCCTGCAAGCCCGAGCACATTCCAGTAAGAATATTCGTTGGTATTATTCGAAAAATAGAACGGATAGATCCTTCTTCTGGATTCTTGGTCAGTATCATATTTTTCGTATAATGTGATCAGTGAATAATTTTCAAATTTTGTCTTATATTCTTTTTGATAAGATAAAGGTGTAATTAACTCTTTATACTCAGTCGTATTACTCCACTGGAAAAAAGGAAGTACGACCAACTTCTCATATCGATCTCCCGTTTCACTCTTCCTTGAATAATAAGGTCCGATCCAAGTCCTATCTTTGTCCCAATATGTGAGCAATGGAATGATCCAAGTGTATTCATCTCCGAATTTATTTCCCTTCGCCCAAAGAGGTAGAAAATGAAAATATTGATTGGATCTATAGAACCAAAGCGGGAAGAAAAATCCCTGCTTAAATTTCCCTTCTTCATTCCAAGACAGGTAAGTATTGATAAGATAATTCTGAGAGGCTTCCTTCTCCTTATTTCGATAATAAAGGAACCAAGGTAGAAGTGTAGTTGTTCCAGATTCGTTCGATGAATAATAGGAAATCGGTGTAATTACCTTGGACTCATTCGGCTTAAACGAATGATAATATAAAGGAAAGAATAAAAGTTTAGAAGAACCGTTCCAATCCTTAGTATAATAAAAATTCAAAGCGTAAAGATCAAAATTTGTTGCGGTGTTTTTATAGTAAAAAGGAGGGATGATCCCGAACTTTTCCGATCCATTATCAAAATATAGAGGGAAAAAATATAAATAATCGTTTTTCTTATGAAAGAAAAGAGGGAATAAATAGGATGAAGAATATTCGCTTTTTTCGTTCGTATTCCAACCACTGATCAATAATATGTTTGTATTCGATTTTCCATCTTCCCAATTCCTTTGAAATAAGATCGGGATCGTAGCAGAATATTTTTTTAGCTCTCCATTTTCATAATTTCTATTTAAGAATAAGAGCAGATAATAGGAAAACTTCTCTTCTAACTTACCTCCTCCTCCCAATTGAGGAGTTTCTTTCCAGGTTTGGCCAAAAATCGGAGTGAAAAAGGATCCTTCCTGTCCGGAGTCCCAAGAATTATACGAAAACAAAGGAAAGATCGTAAAATGAAAATTCTCTTTATCTGAATAAGAATTATAATAGGTATTATAAAAGAAGATCGGAAAAAAACTAAAATGAAATTTCCTTTTTCCAGATCCCCAATACATGAGAGGCAAAATAGATCCGTAATTTGATTCTTTATCTTCACCCCAATGAAAGATCAGAAAGTGATTCCAAGTTTCAGATGGGCTACTATTCCTAAAGAATAAAAACGGGACCGCAAAGCGGAACACTTCCTCTCTTCCATTTTCGATCTTTCTATTCCTACCAATTAAAGGTAGAAAGGAAGGAAAAGAGACCCAACTATCCGAAAATTGTGGGCCTCGATCTTCATACGAATTATAATGAAGTAAGGAAAAATTTACTCCTGTATCCGATTGAGCATTTTGGATACGTTGAGCGAAGTAAAAAGGGAATCCATAAGAGCGAAAAGATCCATTTTCCTTTGCGGACAAATGATCAAAAAGAGGAAAGAAACTTGTACGAGTGAATTTAGGATAATTCGTATATGTGAAAAGTATAAAAGCGTTTGCCGAGTAATGTGGGCCCCAATTCTCCACACTTGCAAAAGGAGGAAGCCTAAAGGTGTATTTATCTTCCTTATCACTTCCTAAGATAGGTTTTTTATCTTCGGTTAAGGTATCGAAATAGTCGACGGCTCCCAACTCAAAGGAAGAGAAACAAATAAGAAAAACTAAAAAATGGAACGAAGTTCGCCTGAGTTTTGGAAGATAAAATTTCGAAAAGACCCTAATCATATACCTCCAAAAGTTTCCGTTTACTTTTTTCCCCTTTTACGATCCGGACCTTGGAGGGAGCAATATCTAACTCTTCAGCGATCGCCCGACAGATCGCGTCATTTGCTTTTCCCTCAGTCGCTGGTTCTTTAACCGCCACAACCCAAATCCCGTCTTCTCCTTTTGTTAAGGAAGGTTTTTTAGAGTTAGGTTTTACCCGGACTTCTATCTTTAATACGGACACTTGACAAGATTACTTTTTGCGAAGTAATTTTCCAGTTATTAACCTTATCTCTTCTAATCCCAAAAGCAGACTAGAAGAGAAAAAAATTATCATCCCCGGCAGAACAGCTGCAGTCAGGGAAATTCTGGAAGAATTCGCGTATCCTAGGCCTATTTCGGAAAGAAAATCCATCACAGGGCGATGGGCAAATTCTTTATAAAGAAATAAAAAAATTCCCATAGAGAGAAGAGGTAGGATCAATTTTACGATCTTGGAAAAAAAACCTTCCCAAGGAAAAGGAGCTTCATGCTTTTTTAAACTTCTAGAAAGTAAAGTCCAAGTCACGATCGTAGATACTGCGGAAGAAAGAGCAATCGCAGAATGTTTTAAAAAGAAGATCAACGAAAAGTTCAAAGTTAAATTTAGAGCGAAAGTAAATGCCTGTACTCTGAGAGGAGTTTTTGTGTCTTGAAATGCATAAAAGGTAGAGATCAAAACCTTATTCATGCTATAAAATGGGACCGCAACGGAATAAAAGATCAAAGGTAGGATCGTAGTCTCCGTTGCAAGATGATCCCATCTTCCCCCAAAATAGATCGAATCCAAGATCGGCCCTGCAAGGATCCCGATACCGAGTGCTGCCGGAGCAGTTAGAAATCCTGCAAACCCAAGAACACCCAACATCTCTTTAGGAACCTCAGAATGCCTATTTTGTTTTAAAGAAGAAAGTAATGCGGGAAGAGTTGTAGTTGCAAGTGCAACCCCAATAATCCCTGTAGGAAGTTGCACGAGTCTTTGTGCATAATCCAAACTCACAACAGCGCCTAAACCTGGATTTTGGTTCTGGACCCAATTCGCCAAAAATATATCTACCAAAAGTCCAAGTTGGTAGAAGCCTCCCCCAACTACGGCAGGAAGCATCAGATTAAAAATTTTCGAAATAGCAGGATGTTTATAATTCCAGGAGAATATAGGACCTTCTCCATTTTTGGAAACATACCATGCTTGGACCAGAAGTTGGATGATCCCCCCTCCTACGATCGCAAAACAAAGAACTCTTACTTTGGTCAAAAGTTCCCATTCCACAAAGGGAAAGATCCCAAGAAAAACCGTAAGATAACTTAGGTTTAGGATGATCGGAGAAAGAGAAGGAACAAAAAAGCGATTTTTCACATTCGAGATCGCCATATAGATAGAAGAAAGACTAGCGGTAACGATTAAAAAAAACAGAATATAGGTAAGTTCTACAACAAGCCCAGAATATTCCGCAGTTCCTCCTACAAGGAAAGGAAGGGCATATGGAGAAAAACTAAAAACAAGAACTACAAAAGAGAGTAAGATCACAAAAAGAAAACTTAATACTGCCCCGCTCATTCTACGTGCAGCTTCGGTCCCTTCTTTATCTGATTCGGAATAGAGAGGCATAAAGGATTGGGAAAGTGTTCCTTCGGCGAGTAGATTGCGGAACATATTCGGCAATCTATAAGCGACCGAAAACGCGGATGCTACGGTGCCCGTCCCGAAGGAGACGGCCATAAAATGATCTCGGAATACTCCTAAAATTCTGGAGATTAGAGTGTAGAAGGAAAGAGCAAAACTTCTTTTAGCGGCTTGGGACAAAAGATCCTACGTAGTCGGTTTTTCCGACTGATAAAACTAACCTAATAGTTTCTCTAAGTATCGAATCCCGCCTGTCCGGCTGACGTCAAACTGAATTCCACAGTTAGGACATTGGTGTCTTCCCAAGGTTTTGATCCGAAGTCTTACCTTACAGGATTCACAGTACAAGATCCTTTCTTGTGCTTGTTTTAAATGTTCCAGAGAATGTTCCAAACTTGTTTTAACTTCTTCTTTCTTAGGAGAAGATACAGTCTCCTGGCCTGGGATCGGAACAGTGCTGATTTCCGGAACATATACGTCCGATTTGCTAAGAGAACTTTTAGAACTGGAGTAAAACTGTATCGGTTTCGTTTGACGAAGAGAAGAAATCGATTCTAAATTTTCGGATCTTGTTCTTCTATCTTCTATCTTTAAGGAGGAAAGCCAAACTTCCGCGTCTTTTTCCTTATCGAAAAAATTTGCGGTTTTGTTCAGACCGAATAATCCAAGAACTAAATGGCTTTCTTCATTCCATTCGCTGAACGCTATATTTCCACCGAACTTCTCGAAAAAGTTCTTCAACTCGACGAGTGCGGAGATCCCGTCTTCTTCTATATATTCGATGAGATGAGAATTGACTAGTACTAGTCTTTCTCCATCTTCCCATCTAGTCTTGACAAATCTCACCAAATCAAAAGCGGAATAAGAATCCAATACTCCTTTCGGAGTGATCTTCAATATGGTCCCAAGTTTTGTAGTATGAATTTCCAAAGAGATTTATCCTAAATAGATCGCGTCTATAATTTCAGCTTTTTCCCGATTCACAGGTTGAGCCTGAGGAGGAACAACAGGATGAGATGGAGCGGAGTGAGAAACAGATTGAACTGGCTGAGCCGCAGGAATTTGAGAATTTTCTCTCCAACGAACAGGTCCTTCCGTCTGAGCAAAGTCCACCTTCTCCCATAATGGAGGAGCAACCGGATCTGCGATATATTGTCCATCTCTGGTGAAAGATGTTCTTACACTTTTGATCAATAGATGAGCAAATCCTAATATTAGAGCGCAGATAAGAGCGATGATCGCGTTATTCTGAAGTGTCCACCAGAATAGTTCCGTTTGGATCTTCACAAAATGAGCGAAGTTCCCTCTTTCGTATTTCATATGAAGAGAGGCTACCCTTTCCAATTTTTCAGGATGATAGACCGCCATAGAAAGAAGTACATCCGGCGCAAGGATCTCCGGAAAATAAGGATAAACTATTTGCATTAGTTTATCCTTATCAATTGCCTTTTTTTCTTCGAGTAAGATCGGAGTTCCTATTTGCCATTTTCTTAAATGATGTGCAGCCGTATAATTCGGGGATAAAAACTTAGGTTCAGGCTTACGTTTAGCTCGAGGTTCCGAAACAAAGTCTTCATTAGAAGATGCAAGAACTACTCCTGAATCATCCGTCATGGTGATCTCGGAAATAATAAAACCTTCCTTATCTCCTGAAGTCACTTTTACGAGTCTAGAGAATGCAAAGTTTAGATCATCTAGTTTGTCCTTACTTAGTCTACCTTCGCTGGACTTAGAGATCGCACCGATCGTATCTCTTGCTCTCTGATCCGATAAATTTTTGATCTGCTCGAAAGAAGCAAGAGAGGATTCCAAGAAGGACCATGCAGAGGCTCCTACAGCAATCCCTTCGCAAATCAAAAGTGCTAAAATAAAGAATAGAATATGTTTGAAAATTTGCACCTGAGAACCTCTCTTCTTTTAAAAATCGGCCGATTTCGGCATTTTTCTAAAGAATAAATTCTCAGTTTAGGTCAGGATCTTAGAGTTAAATCCGTACAAATGGCCCAAAAATTCGGATTGGAAAAGCCTACTCCATTCCCTTTTTTTCTCTTCTCCGCTATCGAGCCCCAGGCCTGCAACAGAAACCATAGATCTCCAGTCTTGACCACAAGGATGAATGCACTGGAATGCGGAAAAATCATTGGAAACATTCAAAGCAATCCCGTAGCTCGTGAACCAGGACTTAAAAAGTACACCCATGGAAAGGATTTTGCGGTTTGGAGAATCGGAAAGATAGAGTCCTGGAGCATTCGGATTTTTTACAAGAGTGAGTCCCCAAACTTCTTTAGTCGCATGTATCGCAATTTCTAATACCAGATCCAAAAAATCTGAGATGGAAATTTCCCTTTTTTTTAAGTCCAAATGTATATAGGTAACGATCTGTCCGGGCTCATGAGCGGTATAATCCCCTCCTCTTTTAATGTATTGGAGAGAGATCCCGTTTTCCGAAAGGAAGTCCTCATTTCGCAGAAGATTGTCGATATTGTAATTGATCCCCCCGGTTATCGTAAGAGGGTGTTCCAAAAATAGAATCGATTCTCTTCTTTTCGCCCTGGACTTCTCTTGGAAGCGGACGTAATCTTCATAAGGAAGGGGATTTTTCAGGGAAAAAGCCTGCACACTCGTATTATTTATGGAAAAGCTGCTCGAAGTCATCTCCTTTATCCTACAAAGATCTCCTCGCGGAAGAAACCGTCAGGAACTCGCTAAACTGATCTATTTGTCAGATGGAGTATTCTTCCAAAAATACGCCAAAGTAATTACTGAGCAAAAATATATCCATTTAGAAGATTCTCCCTATCCGATGGAGCTGAACAATGCATTGCTCCACTTAAAGGAAAACAGTCTAATAGATGTGACTCCGAAATTAACGGATACCGGGATCGCTGGTTATCTATTAACCTGGGTTGGTTCTGGGCACGAGGACGAGATCGACTTGAACCGTCAGGAAAAAAGGATCCTTCGTAAGGTTCTGGAAAATTTCAAGGGAAGTGTGTACGACGAAAATCGGGTGTATCCGAATTTGTATGAAAACTACGTAATCACTCCTCTTTTTTCGGAAATTAAGTTTAGCAAAGAAACTATTAATACGAAAATCCATTTCTTCAAAAGAAAAACGCTTTTGAATATCTCGGGCAAAATATTTAAGGTACTTTTTAGCGAGTAAAAACGAATGCTCATCACTGTTTGCAAAGGAAAAATTCATAGGGCCACCGTAACAGATGCAGATCTGAATTACGAGGGGAGCCTGACAGTGGACATGGATCTCGTGGACGCGGCTGGAATGTTTCCTTACGAAAAAGTTTCCGTAGTCAACGTAAACAACGGATCAAGATTCGAGACCTACCTGATCGAAGGTAAACGTGGATCTGGAGAGATCTGTCTGAATGGTGCCGCAGCTCGCCTTGGAATGAAAGGAGACAAAGTTATCATCATCTCCTACGGTTCCTTAGAGGAGAAAGACCTTCCGAAAGGTTATAAACCTCAAGTCGTTCTTGTGGACGACAAGAACCATATCAAAAAAGCCTAAATATACGGCTGGACTAAATTTCCCTAATTCGATAAGATCGATGCCATTCGGTCGAAACGAGCCAAAACCCTTTTTTTTTCGATAAAAAACGAAACTGTAGCCTAAGTTTCGTGGTAGTTTGGTCGATATTCAATAGGAAGAACCGTACTGGGATAATAAACCGCATGAAATCCATCGCAAAATTTTCTTTCATCCTATTATTCTTAATTTTGGGAAATGGCATCTCCGGCCAAAACAACGCTGAAAAGGAAGGAAAAGGTTCCGAAGGCGGAGTTGAATTTTATCCCCTTGCCTATTATGATGATAGGCTACTCGTCAAAGATGTTTCCTTCTTCCGCAGACATGCGGACAACGGAAAAGGCGAGTTCATGGACGTAATGGTAGAACTCGAAAACAGAGACTTCGACGCTGCAAACTTCTCCGTTTATATTTTAGCGGTAAATGAAACTCCACTCTCTCGTGTGGATGATAGAAGAGAATTGGTCCCCTTCCCTAAATGGAGACAATTCGATGTGGAAGAAAGCACTAAGGTGGTAAACTTCCATAACCTAGTTCCTGTAAAACTGGACAATAAGGCCGTTTGGGGAGATAAACGTTTCGGAGAAGTTAAGAAGAACTACGACGAAAAGATCTCTAAGGGCGAAAAGATCAAGATGCCAAATCCGAATTTGGATGAACTTGTACATTATCTTACCAATAACCCTAAAGACGCTCTTCCGATCATTCTCTATGGAGAAGAAGGCCCGAATAAGGATAAGGTATTAGTTAGTAATTTTGTTCCTCAAACTGCTGAAGATCTACAAAAACAGAAGCATGATAGTTTGAGCAAACACACTTATACGATCTACAACGCTAAGTATAAGACTACTATCTTCTCTCATCATTATACTGAATACCGCCCAGGGTATTTCACTTTCAATAAGGTTGTAGTTCTAATCTTCAACCCTCAGAAAGAGAAAAACAAACTGGTTTACCGTAAGATCGTAGATATCAACGGATTAAAACTCGTTAACTAAAGATCAGATTTTTAAATCTAAAACTAAAAAGAAGGACCTGAAAGGGTCCTTTTTTGTTTATAAACAAATTTTTCACGCGAAGCCGCGAAGTGAAGAAGAGCTTCCGCCTTTTATCAGGCAGAGACGCAAATCCACAGAGATTATGAAATAGTCTTTCGCCAAATCAATTCAAGAAACTGCCAAGCATTTAAATATAAGAACCTTCTTATCTTAGCGCCTTAGCGTGAATCTAAAATTGTAAGCCCAATACCGGCACCTTCCAGGGTTAAAATGGTCAGCGTATAAAAAAAGGACCCTCACAGGGGTCCTTTTTTAGTCCTCAGGGATTTTGGCCAGAGCCAGATCCTGGTCTACGATAACGATCTATACTGCCCGGAACGAATCTTGTGGTCCAGAGTCCTCGGTCGATGTTTTTCTCCACCCAACCTTTCCCATGATCCCATCGTCCATCCGATATAAAATCGAAAAAATACGAGGAATTCATGTACCGGTAGGAGTCCATGATATCTAAGATATCCCGACTCTCCGAATCCTCAGGGGCCTCTTCGAAGAAGAAGTTGTTATCCATCCACCTCTACCTTGGATCGTTCCATACAAATGTCCATCTTTATTTGTCTAATGAGAAAATAATCTAGGGTTTGGACCAGATTCATGGTTCGTCTCCTGATACTTTAGACCCAGGTTCCTCACGATTCTCCCCCTGGTTCTTGGAAACGGAATAAAGAAAGGGTAAAAAACCCTGGTTTTTCTCTCCTTGGAACTCTTTCTTCAAAAACCTACCCCTATCCTTTCTGACGGATTGTTTTACCTTCCTGAATTTTTCCGCCTCGTCCAAAAGACCGGCCAGGCGATTTTCGAGGAAAAATTTGAGTTCTTCCTGCAAATCCTCTCCAACTTTTGCAGACTCGTCTTTTGGATTTTCCGACTCTAGATCCATTTCCAGGCTCCCAGTATAATTTTAGGTTTCCCCCGGACAAACGGGTCTCGAAACAGAAGATTTGAGCGCGTTTTTTTTCTTGCGACAAGGGAGTTTAGACCCAAATTTGAGGGAATGCTAAATGTTACCGAACTCACGGAAACTCTCGCTTCCGGCAAAGATATAGAACTAGAATACAGGTTTATTTCCGACGAGGACCACCAGCAGATTTATCTGCTCCTTTTACAGGTTCTCGGAAATCTAGACAGATTATTTCTGACGGAAGTCATTTCTACCGTCTTGAAAGAACTTTTGATGAACGCAAATAAAGCGAACGCCAAAAGGATCTTCTTCCTTACCGAAGGTCTGAACATAAACGAACCTTCCCACTATAACAAGGGAATGAAACGTTTTTTGGAAGATATCATTCATAAATGGGACGAGCAGGAAAAAGTACTGAAAGGTTCCAATTTTGGTGTCAGACTTCGTGCGAAGATCATGAACCAAAATTTGATCTTCCTCGTAGAGAATGATGCATCTCTTCTTCCCCAAGAATTGGAGAGGATCAAAGCGAGGCTTGAGTCCGCGAGTAAATTTAACGATCTATCAGATGCTTTTCTCTCCATGGCCGATAGCCAAGAAAGTGCCGGTTTAGGACTTGTGCTTATCCAGTTACTATTGAAAAACTCAGGGATTGGTTCGGATAAATTCAAGATAGAAACGGACGGAAAGATCACTCGAGCGACACTAGTCATTCCAAAACAGATCGTTCCTTTGGACGTTGCTACAAAACTTAAAGATCGTATCCTCGCAGAAGTGGAAGGACTTCCTCCTCTTCCTCATACTCTTACTAGGATCATAAACCTTTGTAATAATCCAGACTCGGATTTAGGTGTAATCGCAGGAGAGATAGAAAGAAATCCGGCGATCAGTGCCGATCTTTTAAAACTTTCGAACTCTGCAGGTTTCGCAAGTAGGAATAAGGTGAATACCATCGTCCAAGCTGTTAAGGTCGTTGGGCTGAAGAACGTTCGAAATCTTTTGTATGTCTCCGGAGTACGAAAGATCATGGAAGGAAGATATTCCAAACTACAAGAAGTGTGGAATCACTCCAACCTGGCGAGTTATTTCGCAAGACAGATCTCTCAAAGAGCTGGTCTTGGAAAACTTTCCGATATCGCAGCAGTCGGAGCCTTACTCCACGATTTAGGAAAATTCGTTTTGCTTTCTTTGGATCCTACTTTGTTTAAAAGATTAGCCTCTTATCAAAAAAATAGGGATCTTTCCAATTCGACCATCTTGGAAGAAATTTCTACAGGGATATCTCATCCTACTTTAGGAGCAATGCTTGCTAGAAAATGGGATTTCCCTCCGGACCTAGTGAATATGATCGAATTTCATCATAGGGCATTCATGGCGACTAACACGATTTATACGGATTTAGTTGATTCCGTATACGTAGCAAATATGATGTGCGATTATCTGGAAAAGAAGATCAGCTATTATGCTGTGGATTCAAATGTGTTAAAAAAATTCCAGTTGGATGATAAGGCAAAATTCGAAGAGACCTGCGAAAAATTAGCAAAGGCCTACGAGATCGCGAATGAAGAAAACTGAATCTAGAAATCTGCTAAATCTGCATGGGATCAAGTTTTATCGGTCCGGTACGCCGATCCTAGACGGGATCGATTTTCAGATCAATTCAGGAGAACATTGGGTTCTTTTGGGAAGGAACGGAGCCGGTAAAACTACTTTAGTAAATTTGATCTATGGTTCCGTTTGGCCCACAGCAGGTAGGATCAATCTATTCGGAGAAACTTTCGGGGAGACCCCTTTACAGATCCTCAGAAATAAGATCGGGATCCTGGATTCCTCCCAACAGGAAAGCGCTCTTCAAAAAAGTCTTACAGTGTACGATGTGCTTCTTACAGGTTTTTTTCATACTATCGGTTTTTATAGAGAATCTAACGCTTGGGAAGAAAAGGAAGCCGAAAGGATCTTGGAAGAGAACGGATTCGGAGCCAAAAGGAACCAGCTATTCCGCACACTTTCTTCCGGAGAAAAGAAGAAGATCTTATTCTTAAGAGCAATGTGCACTTCTCCCGAGTTTGTGATCTTGGATGAACCTTGCTCCGGATTAGATTTAACAGCTAGAGAAGAATTTATCGATTTTTTAGATGAATATAAGAAGAATCGTAGCTTCACATCCATCTATATCACACATAGGATCGATGAGATCCCACCTTTCTACGAGCATGCAGCTCTTTTAAAATCGGGAAAGATCCTATTTTCCGGAGAGATCAAAGAGGCATTTACCTCTGCAAGATTATCCGATCTTTACGATCGTAAGGTAGAAGCCGAAAACAAAAACGGCACCTGGGTCGCAGTAACAGAAAGAAAGTAAAGATCTCAGTTCGCACGGAGAACACAGAGATCACTGAGGATTTCTCTTGATTCATTCTTTGTGCACTCCGTGAGCTCTGTGTGAACTTAATTAAATATATTCAGCATAGTCACACTCCGGAAAACGAGAGCAGATATAGTATTCTTTCTTCTTTGAGGATTTTTTTCGGACCCTTTCTCCTTCTTTACATACAGGGCAGATCCCGTATTTAGGAGTTTTTGGTTTTTCCTTCAGCTGTTTATTGATCTCTCTAATATCCGTTTTTTTGATCTGAGAATCTAAAACGGAATAAAATTCTGTAAGAACCTTGGATCTTGTCTCTTCTCCAGAAGCAATTGAATCCAATTTTGTTTCCATTTCGGATGTAAATCTTTCTCTGAATAGTTCTGAAAACGCTGCTTGTAAGAAAGAATTTACTCTTTCTCCCAAAATTTCTGAGAATAATTTTCCTTTTTCGGATCGAACGTATTTTCTTTTATATAATGTTTCGAGAATAGAAGCAAACGTAGAAGGTCTACCGATCCCCTCTTTTTCCAATTTGGAGACAAGGCTCGCCTCTGTATATCTAGGAGGAGCTTCTGTGGTTTTTTCCGATAAGTCCCAAGACTCTGGTTTCAGCCGATCCCCTTTTTTCCAAGAAGGGAGTAAAGAAGCAGAACCATTATAGATCTTTTTATAACCCGGATCGATTGTAAAAAGTTTTTCTCCCTCCCAAGTCTGCCCCCCACCGGAAGAAATGAATTCTATTCTTTTCCAAACCTCAGGTTTCATCAGAGATGCAAGAGAACGTTTCCAGATAAGTTCGTAGATCTTTTTAGCATCCTTACTTAAGGAGCGATCTCCTAAAGAAAAAACGAATGAGGGTTCTAAACCTATATCCACTGGGCGAATTGCTTCGTGTGCGTCTTGGGATTTTCCTTTTGTCTTTTTTACACGATAGGTTTGGGATCTGTCAGAAACATATTCTTGTCCGTATAAGGTTTTGATCTTTTTACGGATCGATTCCTTGGATTCTTCGCTGATCCGAACGGAATCCGTTCTCATATAAGTAATGAGCCCTTGAGTTTTTCCTTTTCCTAAATCGACTCCCTCATACAATTCTTGCGCGAGTTTCATCGTTTTGGATGCAGAGAATTTTAATACACGAAATGCTTCTTGTTGTAAAGCCGCTGTAGTAAAAGGAGGCGGAGGAAGTGTTTCTCCTACTTTTTCCTTTCTTTCGGTGATCTCCAGTTCTTTTGTTTTTTTTAATATTGATCCCAGGAATTCGGAAGCTTCTTCTTTTGTAGCAAAAGCCTCACGTTTAGGGTAGAAGATGATATGATCATTTTCTCCAGGTCCGTACGATACAGTAGCAGCAACAAGCCATGTAGTTACCGGCACAAAATTTCGGATCTCTTCTTCTCTATCGCAGATCCATTTTAGTGCGACAGATTGTACTCTTCCTGCGGATAAACCTTCTCCGCCGACAGCTCTCCACAAAAATGGGCTGATCTTGTATCCGATCAGTCTATCTAAGATCCGTCTTGCTTTTTGGGAATCTACCAAATCCAGATCGATCTCGTCCGGTTCTGAAATCGCCTTTAAGATCTTTTCCTTTTGGATCTCTTGGAATCTGATCCTAGAGATCTTCTTCTTACCCAATTTTTGAGCTAAGATAAATCCGATAAACTCCCCTTCTCTATCCGGATCTGTTGCGATCAGAATGGAAGAAGAAGTTTTTGCTTCTTTCAAGATCAGAGAGAGGATTTTCTTTTTTCCTTTCAGAGGAACATACTCCGGCTCAAAATCTTTCTCAATTTTGATCCCGATCCGATCCGAAGGAAGGTCCAGAATATGGCCGAAGGTAGCAAGCACCTTGTAATCCCTTCCTAAATAGGAAGAGATTGTTTTTACTTTTGTGGGAGATTCTACAAGTACAAGAATGGACATTCTAACGAGAGCAAAAAGCCCTCGTTAAAGTATTCTAATGAGGTCCTAACTCTTCAATCAAATATCCATTCGGATAGGTAGGGTTATTTCGTTTCGTCACGTAATAAGGAGTTTTTCTTGGGGGCCAAAAATATCGTAAGAAGAATGCCCTGAATTTGAAAATCCCGTAGGTTAAGACAGCAATCAAAGGATTCGGACTCGGAAATCCAACCGCATCTCTTAATGGTTTATCCATAAGAGAATAGACAGCATGATAAATCAGATATTCTAATCCAGGAATTTTCGGGATCCTTGCAGATGCAATTTTCATCGTAGCAAGCGCAACCTGTTTAGAGTCCTCAGTACATTTGAATTTTTCCCTTTCGAATCGGATATTAAACTCCAATAATTCCTCATAAGTTTCCGGAATATCTTTGATATTCATAAGTTTTCCGATCTTCCTCCAAAGATAGAAGTTCGCGAGTCTCTCTTTTTCGGTGCTTCTTCTCCATCCGAATTTTTTATTCCAACGATCCGGTTCAAAAACGAATGTTGTAAGAGTGTATAAAAAGTCTTCGTTCTTTATATCATATTGTTTATGGATCTGATTTAGCCTTCTGACGGCTTCTCTTCCTCTTTCGCTATCTAGTCCGTTCTCTATAAATTCAGCGAGGATCAATGCGGTATCATCGTAACGTTTTTGTCCTGCGATCTCGAATTGTTTTGTTGTATTTAATATTTTAGAAATAGAAGGGATCGCGTAAGTCCTAAAAAAAGAGATCGCAAGCGAGATCTCCACATCTTGTGGAAAATCATAACTCCCTGAAAGAAATACGATCTTCTGAGAATCTTTCTCTGCATCCAGATCTTTGATTTGCTCTAATACTCTTAAACGGTTGAACATTTGTTTACATCGTTCCTTTCTTTTAAATTCTTTCGATTTCCACTTTTTCGCACAAATGTTCGATTAAATATTTAATGCAACTCTTTTATTCAGATACTTTTATACCAAACAATAAGCCCCAGAGTTTTGAGGATTGGGGTTCGCACGGAGAACGCAGAGAACACTGATGCCTCCGAGAAAAAATCTTTCTCTGTGAGCTCCGTGAACTCTGTGCGAAAGTTTCAATTAAATATGAGTTCGCACTGAGGCACAGAGAACACTGAGGGTTTCAATGTACTCATCCATTCTCTTCTTCCCTTCGCGGCTTTGCGTGAAAATGATAGACCTCAAGGCCACGCCAAGGCGCTAAGAAAAAGAAGATCTTTGCATTTCTAAACTGGTTTTGCGTATGTTCGTAAAGGCAGCTTGCGAATTCAAAATCATACCTATTCTCTGTGAACTCAGTGAGCTCTGTGCGAAACGTTCCGTAGATATAAAAAAATCCCGGCGAAATAGCCGGGATTTTGAAAACGAATAGATTTATAGTAAATCTTAGCCGTTAGATGGTACTGGGAAAAGTCCTTCGATAGAAAGATATCTTTCTCCGGTATCATAGTTGAAGGTAAGAACTGTTGCTCCTTCCGGAAGTTCAGGAAGTTTTTTCGCAACCGCTGCAAGTGCCGCTCCAGAAGAAACTCCGAGGAAGATACCTTCTTCTTTTGCTGCGCGAAGTGCATAGTTAAATGCCTCGTCTTTGGAAACTTGGATCACTCCGTCTAGTAGATCAGTGTGTAAGTTTTTAGGAATGAATCCTGCACCGATCCCTTGAATTGGGTGTGGTCCAGGTTTTCCTCCGGAGATTACAGGAGAAGCTTCCGGCTCTACTGCGAATACTTTCGTTTTAGGGAACTTCTCTTTTAATACTTTTGCAACTCCGGTGATATGTCCACCTGTACCAACTCCAGTGATCAGAGCATCAACTCCGTTCGGGAAGTCTTTTAGGATTTCTGCTGCAGTTGTTTCTACGTGAACTTTAATGTTTGCTTCGTTTTCGAACTGTTGAGGCATCCAAGCTTTAGGATTTTCAGCAACGAGTTGTTTCGCTCTTTCGATCGCGCCAGGCATTCCTTTTTCGCGAGGAGTCAGGTCGAATTCTGCACCATAAGCTGCCATAATTCTTCTTCTTTCCACACTCATTGACTCAGGCATAACTAGGATTAAACGATATCCTTTTACAGCAGCAACAAGTGCGAGACCGATCCCTGTGTTTCCTGAAGTAGGCTCGATGATTACAGTGTCTTTTGTGAGTTTCCCGCTTTTTTCAGCATCTTCGATCATAGAAAGCGCAATACGATCTTTGATAGATCCGCCGGGATTACTACGCTCTAATTTAGAATAAACATTGTATTTGGATCCAAAGAGTCGGTTGATCTTTACATGGGGAGTATTACCGATCGTCTCTAAGATATTATTTGCTTTCATTAGGAATTCCTACCTCTGCAGCTGGGTTTTTCTGAACTTGTCAATATATTAAACACATTTTTCAATATATCAAATGCGATCAATGAAAAAAGATCAAAAGTGACTGGATATTTCTAAGATAACCTAAACTTCTTTCAAGACAATTCCGGCAAGGAATGCTTCCGTTTCCGGCCCGAAAGAAAGTCCTAATCCCTTATAAACAGCATAAATTGTGGAGATATGAACATTCGAATCTCCAGGTGTCGCTGCATATCCACGCACTTCTTTCCCATTTACTTCCAATGCAGAGATCGGAAATACAGCGTGAGAAAAGATCCTTCCATACAATCCACGATCTCTCCCAGAAGAGAAGATTGAGTTCGTCGAAACAAGTTCTGTTGTACTTAAAAAAGGATCATTCTCTATCTTAGAGACCAACCATTCTTTATTAATCTCTCTTTTTAATCTCAGATGAAAACGGATCAAATGCATATAAGGAGAATTGATAGTTACGGAAGAAGATCCCAATTTGATCTTAAAACCTAAATCCGCATACACCTCATTCAATAATCTCCCATGATGCGTTCCAGTTTCTGATTCCGGAAGAACAAGTAAAGGCCCAGTGACGTGAGGATCATTCTTTGCCATATCTGCGTCCCTTCGGATCACAAAAAAGTCCGCCTCTTCTAAAATAGAATTAAGCTCTTGAGGTTTGTCCGAATACAAAGGACGAAGGATCCCTGCCAATGTATGAGTATTACATGTGGATACATGAATAAACTTTGGAGGATCTTTTTCCAGGATCGGTGCACTTTCCGGATACAAAAATTGAGGTCCGAAAGAATGTTCGCTTCCTTGTGCGATAAAGATCCGGATCGAAGAATAGATCGGATCCGAATATTCGGATTTTCTTTTATCTGCAATTCCAGGAGGAGAAGAATCGCATACTACGAGTGAGCTCGTAAGAGCCTCTTCTTTAGAAATGTATTCAGGGAAAAAATTTCGGACTGAATTATTACCGTCGTCCACAACGATCGCTCCCTTTTCTATCAGGGAAAGAATTTGAGGGATTTCGGATTTTTGCAGTTTATAAGGTTCTACGAATACTCTAAAACCCCCAAACTTATTTTGCAATACGAGTAGAATAGAAGCAAGAGGCCAACCTATGACCCCCGTGCCTCTCAGATAAACTCCTGGAGTTTTGACTTCGCCCACGTTTCGATGTTCCGGATCTCGGTCGAAATCGTATAGGAAAATTTTTCGGATCTACTAGAGAGCGCTGATCCTATAGAAAGAATCTTCCAAATAGTTGTTCTTGTAGTTCACGTAATTGGCGGCAGTTCTATCGATCAATTGTCTTTCCTGCTCCGTAATATCTCTTACGATCTTTGCAGGAGATCCCATGACCATTACTCCTGGAGGGATGATCTTTCCTGGAGTTACCATAGCACCTGCGGCCACAAATGAATATTCTCCGATCTCTACTCCGTCCATCACGATCGCGCCCATTCCTACAAACGCATTGTCCTTGAGTTTGCATCCATGCAGCACTGCCCTATGCCCTACGGAAACATTGTCCCCAATTTCTACTGGATGAGTGTTTTTAGAAACATGCACCACGGTCATATCCTGGATGTTTACGTTGTCTCCGATCCGAATATAATTCACATCCCCACGAACTAAAGTTTGGAACCATATGGAAGAATCTTTACCGATCGTAACATCTCCGACCACTAAAGAACCTGGTGCTAAAAAGACGTTCTCTTTAAAAAAGGGACGTTTTCCCATATACTCCAAAATATTTCCGGCTAAATGTACTTCTTGCATATATTTTCCCTCGATAGCGGATCAATCTTACAATATTCTAAGACCTGGACAAGCTCAAATTGGTGGAACTTTTTTAAGGAAGGAAACTTTCGTTTTCCGGATTTATTTACGGATAAATTTCAGGATCTCTATTTTTTCTAGGGAATTTTTGGATACTAGCTCCCATCCATTCCGTATAAGTTCCTTTTCCAGTAATAGATCTAGATCGATCGCCTGAGGATTTTCTAAGGAAAGTACGAAAGAAGAAGTTTCATCGTTATATCTGATGATGGAGACAGATCCTTTTTTCCTGGAAAGTAATTCGGAGATCTTGGATATTGATTTTGATTGTTTTATGATCAGCACTTTTTTGGAGAATATTTCCTGACCGAATAATGCGGATAAACGTAAACTATTGGTGATATAAATATCAGAACCAGAATCCAAAAGGAACTGATTGTATTTCACAAACTCATGAGAAAGTTTCTCTTGTAAGATAAAATAGGCCCTAGAGAAAAATAATGTCTGAATAAATAACAAACCGGTCAGGATCTTCATATATTTGGGGATAGTATCCGATCTTTTTCCGTTAAAAAACAATAAGACCGCCGGAACGGTGATCCAAGATAGATATCTCGTTCCCCAATCTATATTCGAATCGTTAGGTGAAAATACCGTCGCAAATACAAGGCTCAATAAAGTGGATAGTAAGAGTTTTTTTTCCGTATTCTCTAGATCTTTCCAACGGTATAATAAATAGGCCAACCAAAGAAGGACCCAAGGGCAAAATGCCAAAAAGCCGACTCTTCCATTTCCCCAAAATAAAAGAGAAGCATACTTTAGAAGCCCGATTTCCCAAGCTAGGCCCCAATTAGATTGTATCCTTGTTCCAAAAGGGGAACCGTATAATGAATAATTGATAAATCCATAAAATACGACCGCGACCCCGCTAGCCATCAGCTGATATAATCTACTTCTGTCGATCTCTGAGATCCGAGAACGATCTCTTATATATTCATATAAATGGAATACTCCCAAAAAGCTGAATAGGATCGTGTTTTCAGGTCGAAAGAAAAATCCAAGTCCAACTAAAAATCCGGAAAACAAGTTTAGATATTTATTCGAAGCGGGTTTATAATAAATACACAGTCCGAAACATGTTAATAAAAAAGTAATGGAGTAATCCGGAAATAACGCCGAGTGAAAGAAGGCCGGGCCTAATCCTAAAAATAGCACCCCAATCCATTTTAGATCCGTTCTGATCTTTAAGAAAAATATACCGATCCAAAAGAACAAAATAGAAACATAAAATAATAAACTATAATCCCCTAGTAGACCGAATAAGGAAGCGAATAGAGAGAATGCAACCGGGAATGGACCGGAAATACCGTCCTTTAAACGGATCTTCCAGCTAGGGAAAAATTCACATCCACCTAGGTCTGAAAGTATTTTGCAACTTGCGTATTGGCTCCCGTATCCTGAATCTAAAAACGCCTGGGCTTGGAAAATTTTATTTTGATTGTCTGCGACTAGGATCGAATTCGGATCGATTTTAAGGATAAATAAAGCAGTGAATAGAAAACAAACGAATAGAAATAGAATTTGAGAATGAGGAAGATACTTATTAATTCGATTCGCGTCCAAGGAAGAACTCGGTTTTACATTTCGGATAATAATATATGACCCGCAAAAAATTGATAATTCAACTTTTTTTCAAATAAAATCTACTTTGACCGAATTTACTTGGTTCATACTGTAGTTCAAAATGTTATCATTGAAAAAAGAATTCGGAGAGAAGGAAAAAAAATTCGATCGAAAGAAGTTCCTACAGATCGTTTTAATTTCAGTGACGATCGGATTTTTATTCTCAAGCGCAATTAGGATCTGGTTTATATTCCCGTTCGTCCCTGAAACGGAAGAAATGTCTCCTGCGTATCCGAAAGGAAAAAGAATTTATATCTCTAGATTTTTTAGAGACTCCAGTTTGTTTTTAGGCGACGTGATCCTAACAGAACATCCCACTCAAAAAGGAAAAGTAGTCCTAGTCCGGATCATGGGTAAATCCGGAGACCAGATGTCCATCAAGGACAAGGTATTGTTACGGAACGGGATCCCGGAGAACCAAGAAAAATTCTCCTTCTCCCTTCAATTCAAAGACGCAAGACCTGCCTTTTCCCAACATGATTCGAACAGGGATAATCTATCTAACCTAACAGTTGAAGATCGGAATTATTTCGTACTCTGCGATAATCGCGACGATTGTTTGGATTCTAGAGACTTTGGCCCGATCCCCTTCGAAAAGATCCTAGGCAAAGTTTTTTAACCCTAAGATTTCGCACGGAGGACACAGAGATCACGGAGATCTTTTTTTACTCTGTGATCTCTGTGCAAACTAAACGCGACAGCGATGCGCAGGGTTTAGTCTCGAAGAGACCGAAGCGAAGCGTAGCCCGTAGCAGCGCGGCCCGAGCCATGCGAGGGGTCGCCCGAACACTTATTTCTCACTAGAATCGCTTCTAAAATTCAGCAAAAAACGGATTTTCAGGATGGTTTTGGTATAAAAACATGTATTTAAAAGAGCTAAACGCTCCTTGCTTCATAAAACAACAATAAGGAAATAAAGGGAAGAAAATGACAAGAATCGCTATCAACGGATTTGGCCGTATCGGTCGTCTAGTTTTCCGTTCCGGGATCAAAGACCCAAATTTAGAATTCGTAGCAATCAACGACCTAGTAACTCCTGATAATCTAGGATATCTTTTAAAATACGACTCTACTCACGGACGTTTCAACGGTACTGTAGAACACACAGACAAAGAATTGATCGTAGATGGTAAAAAGGTTCTTTGCGTTTCCGAAAGAGACCCTGAAAAACTTCCATGGAAAGATCTGAAAGTTGACTACGTGATCGAATCTACAGGTCTTTTCACTGACAGAGTCGGAGCTGAAAAACACCTGAAAGCAGGTGCGAAAAAGGTAGTGATCTCTGCTCCTGCAAAAGACAAAGACATCCCTACTTTCGTAATGGGAGTGAATCACGAGAAATACAATCCTGGTGCGGATCATGTTGTTTCCAATGCTTCCTGCACTACAAACTGCTTGGCTCCAATCACTAAAGTGGTTCTAGACAATTTTGGGATCGAAGAAGGTTTGATGACCACGATCCACGCAACTACTTCCACTCAACCTACTGTAGACGGTCCTTCTAAAAAAGACTGGAGAGGCGGTAGAGGTGCTATGCAAAACATTATCCCTGCTTCTACCGGTGCTGCAAAAGCGGTCGGTCTTTGTATTCCTGAAGTAAACGGAAAACTAACCGGTATGTCTTTCAGAGTTCCGGTCCCGGACGTTTCCGTTGTGGACTTAACCGTTAAAACTGTAAAAGAAACTAGCCTGAAAGAAATTTCTGCAAAAATGAAAGAAGCTTCCGAAGGTGCGATGAAAGGTATTTTAGGATACACTGACGAGATGGTTGTTTCCAACGATTTCTTAAGTTCTACTCTTTCTTCTATCTTTGACGCGGATGCTTGTATCGAGTTAAACTCTAAATTTTTCAAATTGGTTTCTTGGTATGATAACGAGATGGGTTACTCCAACAGAGTGTTGGACCTAGTTCGTTACATGGCGAAAAAAGGTTAATCGATGCAATTACCCAGACTCGAAAACGAGGATGTCAAGGGGAAACGTGTTTTCTTGAGGGTCGATTTTAACGTCCCTCTGGATAACGGTAAAGTTTCCGACAAGACTAGAATTGAAAAAACTCTTCCTACAATAGAATTATTGGTAAAAAAGGGAGCCCGAGTGGTGATCGCAAGCCATTTGGGCCGCCCAAAAGGAAAACCGGATCCTCAATATTCTATGGAACCGGTTTACGAAGTTTTTAAAGGTTTAGTAAAAACTTCCGTCAACTTTTCGAAAGATGTGATCGGTGAGAACGCGGTTAAACTTTCCAAAGAGCTGAAAGACGGTGAGATCCTAGTCCTTGAAAATTTACGCTTTCATAAAGAAGAAGAAGAGAATGCTCCCGCTTTCAGCAAAAGCCTGGCTGCACTTGCGGATGTTTATGTAAACGACGCATTCGGTGCTGCTCATAGGGCTCACGCTTCTACGGAAGGGATTGCACATCTTCTTCCTTCATTTGCAGGTCTTTTGATGTATAAGGAGATTACCGAACTTTCTTCCTTACTTTCTCGTCCTGCAAAACCTTTCGTTGCGATTATTGGCGGGTCCAAAGTTTCTTCTAAGATCAGTGTGATCAAAAACCTGATCGAAAAAGTGGATCATATCCTGATCGGCGGAGGAATGGCTTATACATTCTTGAAATCCAGAGCGATCCCTGTTGGAAATTCTCTGATAGAAAAAGATTTCGAAGTGGAAGCTTTCCAGCTGATTGAAAGAGCAGGAGTCGCGGGTGTGGATTTCCAATTACCTGTGGACCATGTGATCGGAGATAAATTCTCTGCAGATGCCAAAACCAAAACAGTGGACAAAATGGGAATTTTGGACGGCTGGATGGGAATGGATATCGGTCCTAAGACGATTGCAAATTACGAAAAGGTAATTAAAAATGCTGCGACCATCGTGTGGAATGGCCCTATGGGAGTTTTCGAATTTGATAAATTCGCTCCTGGCACCATGGCGATCGCGAAAGCTGTTTCTAAATCCAAAGCAAGAACCGTAGTGGGCGGAGGAGATTCCATCGCTGCGATCAATAAGGCTAAGGTAGAAGATAAGATCACCCACGTTTCCACTGGAGGAGGAGCTTCCTTGGAATTCTTAGAAGGGAAAAAACTTCCCGGAGTGGTCGCTCTTCTAAAATAAAGATCTAAAACGAATCATAAGGAAATACATATGCGCCCTAAAATTATCGCTGGTAACTGGAAAATGAATCTTTCCGAAAAGGAGGCACTTGCTCTTGCAATCGGTCTTAAGGAAAAATCCTCTTCTCTTCCCGATGATAAAAAGGCGGTAGTATTTCCTTCTTCTATTCATCTTGCTGCAGTTTCTAGAATTTTAGAAAATTCCAAAATTGCAGTGGGAGCTCAAAACATCTACCCTGCTCCTTTGACTGCGATGACAGGAGAAACAGGACCGGATCAACTTTCTGAACTCGGGATCAAATTCGCTCTCGTAGGTCACTCTGAAAGAAGGCAATTTCTTGCCGAGTCCAGTAGCTTCTGTAATCAAAAGATCTCTTATCTTGCGAAGAACGGTTTTACTGCAGTGTATTGTGTGGGCGAAACTCTAGCGGAAAGAGAAGCAGGTAAAACTTTCGAAGTTTTAGGAAAACAGATCCAAGAAGGACTCGGTTCTATCCAAAGTGATCTATTCCCTCGTATCTGGGTAGCCTACGAACCAGTTTGGGCGATCGGAACAGGAAAAGTTGCAACTCCGGCCCAGGCTCAAGAGGCTCATGCATTCCTTAGAAAAGAGATCTCAGGACTTTTCCAAGAAGGCAAAACGATCTCTGATTCTATCCCAATCCTATACGGTGGTTCCGTCAAAGCCGATAACGTGAAGGAACTCCTATCCCAAGCGGATATAGATGGTGGACTTGTGGGTGGTGCAAGTCAGAAGCTAGACAGCTTCCTTGCTCTTTTCAAATAGAACTGTAAAAGAAGTCGATCCTTTGAAATCCCGAAACGGCTTGTCAGCCTAGGCCCAAACCGTAATTTGGACTTATAGAGCGATTTACTTCGCTAAAATAGAATTTTACCCTCTAGGAATTCGACTCAAATGGGCTTTATTACCGGAACCATCCTTGTTCTTTTCGTTTTCGTCAGTCTTTTTCTGATCCTTCTTGTTATGATCCAAACCGGTAAAGGTGGAATGGGAGGAGTTTTAGGCGGAGGTGCAAGCCAATCCGTTTTCGGTTCCTCTACTGCGGATGTTTTGACTAAAGCAACTAGAGTTGCAGGACTTCTTTTTTTAGCTCTGTCTCTGATTCTTTCTTTCCTTTTTGCTAAGAGTAGTGGATACAATACCACTCCAACATCTGAGCTTACTCCTCCTCCAGCTGTAGAAGGAACTCAGAGTGGCAACCAAGGAGGGACAAATGCACCAGAAACCGCACCGGTTACTGCACCTACGGAAGGACAACAACCTAAACCTTAATCCTTCTTCCTATATCCTAAAGGCGGCACAAAAGACCGCCTTTGTCTCTCTTCTTTCCTTTCTAATCATTCTTCCTACCCAAGCCCAGAATCAGGATGCGACAAAATCCCAGAACAGTTCTTCGGGGATCCTGAACCAAAGGATCTTAAAAGCTTATGAAAGTTTAAGTGTGGCCAGAGAACTTTTGAAATTCGAAAGAATGGAAGCTTTGCCGATCGGGACTCTTGTTACTTGGGTTGGAAATTTCCCGAATCGAAAAGGAGTTCGGATCACTAAGTTTTCCGTAACTCCTTCCTCTACTCCGGGTGGGATAGCAAAAGCGGAAGAGAAGTCCATTCTCCTGGAATTCAACGGATCCACTCTATCTAAAGTTGTTTCCGAGATCAAAACTGCAAATTATACCTCCGAAGACAATATTGTGATCCGTATGACCGACAATACCCCCTTGGATAATAACGTAGATGATCTTGTGATCTATGCGGATCGGAACGGTAAGGAAGCGGAATATCCTCTCAACTACCTACCTGATGAGGGGGTAAACAGGGATAGATCGGAATTTAAGAAGGAATTTTATCTAAAACTGATTGAGGATTTTTTTGTTCATGTTCTAAGGCTTCAAGAAATGCAGTCTCAACATTCTTCCAAAAATCAAAAAAAATTACTGCAAAGTTATAAAGAATCCCTAGAATACTAATCCGGATGTCATCCCTAATGGAAAACCTCCACGAAAGAGCGGAGGAACTCCAGGCAATTCTCGACGGAATCACGGAGCCACTAGTCTTAATCGACTCGGGCTTCAGGGTTCGTCGTGTGAATAAGGCCACTTTGGAGTTCTCTGCCGAACCTGACTTTTCTTCTATCTTAGGAAGAAAATGTTATGAGGTTCTGTACAATCGCTCCGGGGTTTGCCCTTACTGCCCGATGAGGGATCATCATGAAGACGAATCCGATTTTGATGCCCAATTCGAAGGAAAGGGAGAAGTCGGCCGCGAGATCTTCCATGTTGCGAACGATCAAAAAGAAACTTTGTATCTGGATTTTTTCCCGATCCGCAAAGACGGAAGTATAGTTTCTGTCGTAGAAAAAATAAGTAATATTACTCGTATCAAAGAAAAAGAAGAAGAGAATCTTCGTATCCGTAACCTCGCCTCCTTAGGTATTTTTATTTCCGGTGTCGCTCATGAGCTGAACAATCCTCTCACAGGTATGAGCCTGACTCTCCAAAATCTGATGAATAATCTCTCCAGCATGGACCCGAATTTTTTCAGAAAAAGATTGGAGATGATCAAAGAAGATCTTACCCGTGCTGCAATGATCGTATTGGATGTAATCAGTTTTGCAAAACCTGATAAACTAGTTACTACAAATGCGGATATTCATGAAACCATCATGAAAGCAAAGGACTCCGTAACCTGGGTGTATCCTGTTCTTTCCAAAAATACTGAATGGGAAATTTTAAGCGAACCAGGGATGACCTTCCAATTCAATCCCGTAAAGATGGAAAGATTGTTTATCAATCTTTTCAAAAACTCTTTGCAAGCGTACGATTACGGCGAAGGTAAGATCCGGGTAGAAGTCAGACGTACTCGTAATATGATGCATATTTTCGTGGAAGATACAGCAGGTGGAATTCCGGAAGATATGTTGGATAAAATATTCTCTCCTTTCTTTACCAAAAATAAGTCCGGGATCGGAACAGGACTCGGACTTTCTATCTGTCATTCCATTGTCAGGGAGCATTCGGGAGAATTGACCGTGCGCTCTTATGACAGAAAGACCAGATTTAAAATTTCTCTCCCCTTAGTGCAGCCAAAAGGAAATTAAATTGCCCAATCATCGAATTCTAGTCGTAGAAGATATTCATTCCATTCGGGAAGCGGTAAAAGATATTCTTATTCGAGATTATGAAGTATTCGATGCGGAGAATTATGACGAAGCGGTAAAAATACTTTCTCAGGAACATATCGATCTGGTCATCACGGATATCCGTATGCCGGGAAAGTCCGGATTGGATCTGATCAAAACCATCCAAAAGGAATACCCTTCGGTCCAATATTCCTTAATGACTGCATACAATATCAACGACTACATCAATTTCGCCCACCAACATGATGTATGGAATATCATTCCGAAATATTCATTCTTGGACATCAACCTGATCACTGTGATGGTCAAAAAACTTTTGTACAAAGATATATTCGGGGTAGAAAAATACTTCGGTCCTGATTTTCAAATTTTAGAAGAATCCGGAGACGGTTTCTTAGTTCCTCCGGAGAATGGGATCGTTTTTCGTAAGATCAGTTCCGACAAGGACAGAAATTATATCTGTAACCGAATCGGTGCATTCTTGATCGAAAAAGGTGCTCCAAACGCAGTGCAACAGATCTTAGAAGAGCTCACTTCCAATGCGATGATCCGCGCCCCAAGAGATTCGAAAGGAAATTCAAAATATCAGTATGAACTTCCTTCTAGAGATCTACTTGTTCCTTTAGAACATATACAACTTGCAGAAACGGATTATTTCGAGATCGGTTATGGGATCGCTGAAAATTCCTATATCGTTGTGGTCCGAGATCATTTCGGTTCTTTGAATAAAAAAGAGATCTTAAAACGTTTGGACAGACATATCACTGTGGAAAGTCCTTCTGGCCTTCCGGCTGGTCTTGCGGATTCTCATGGTAGAGGTCTATATATCTGTAGAGAGATATCTGATCAGCTCATATTCAATATAGAAAAGGATACTCGAACCGAGATCATCGCTCTCATGGACAAACAAACCAATAAGGGTTATAAGTCTTTGTCGATTTATGAAGTTTAATTTTTTCTCACGGAGCTCACAGAGAGCACGGAGTTTTTTAATAACCGAAGAGCGGTTCCTGAGTGATTTTAGCGAAGCTAAAATTGTATCGCACGCAAAGCGTCACGAAGTTAGGAACGATAACGCTGAAAACTTTTTCTTGATACGTTCCCTCGATACGATCCTCACTTTTGCTCGGATCACTCGGGAACCTAATGCTTAATTTTTACCTCAGTGTCCTCCATGAACTCTGCGCGAACTCTACCGTTCTAACTCACGATAGAGAACGATGTCGTTGTTCCCTTCTAGGAAAGCTTCTCCCTTGCGGCCGGAAGAATAGAATCGAAACGGTTTTTCTGCGGTTCTAATCTTGTCTTCTTTTAGGATATAACCTTCTTCGTCTAAGAAAAATAGAGTTCCTTCCAATTCTCCTACATACCAAGTTCCGGAATGAAATACCGTTTGGTAAACGGATCCTGATTTGGACCGATTCTTCTCAAATAAAACTTTTCCTGAATCCGAATATAATACCAATTTATCGGAGAAACCTGCAAGAACTCCCCCATTGTCGGATACAGCAAGATTCACCTTGTAAGGGATCACTCTTCCTAAATTCCATTCTTCGGATTCCGAACCGTCTCCGTCATAAACTCGGATAAAGTCCCGGTTATTTTTTAAGAAATGAACTGCGATCTTCTGTCCATTAGAAGAGATAGAAACACTTTTTGCAAATACAGGTTCTTTCTCTCCTAGTTTCGTTTCGAAAAGTTTTTCTCCCTTTCCATCTAAAACGAATAACTCTCCACCTGAAAAAATAACTGCAGTTTCTCCGCCAGAAATCCCTTTAGGCGCAAAAGAGATATCCGTCAAAAATCTTCCGTCCAGTTTTTTTGTTCCGACAGAATTTCCATTTATATCGGATATCAAGATCTGATTATTATCCCCGGATAGAAAAAGTACCAGATTTCCGTCCGGATGGATCCTTGGATAACTTTTGTATTCCTTCGTCCAAAGAAGTTCTCCTGCTTCGGAAAAAAAATCCACAGCATTACCTATCTTCTTATAAGATAAATATCCCTTTGTTCTAAGAGAATATTCGATCCTTGTTTGATCGTCGGAGGGTAAAGACTCTCCGCTCGGAATACGAATATAAGAAGTTTTCGTTTTATATCCGTTCAGGATTTTTTCCGGATCAAAATCGCTACGAGGATCCGGAAAACTTGCAATTTTAGATTCTTTATTCCAATACCAAGTTTTCTGTACTGTCCTTGCAGACTCGTATGGATTTCCTAAAAAATAATAAAACCCGAGAAAGAATATAAAGCTTAGGCCCAAAATTCGAGAGATCATGCAAGTTTCCTCAATCGATTATACATTATATACAAAGAAGTCGCCGCGACTACTTCCCTGAAAAGATCCCGCTTAAACGGAAGAAAAAGCTCCTTCACTTCCGTTTTTTGGCCTTTGATATGAGTTCCGATAAAGACGGTTCCAACTTTCTTTGTAGGAGTTCCTCCGCCAGGTCCTGCAATCCCAGTGATGCTGATCGCAAGATCAGTACCGAGAAGCTTTGCTCCATTATCCGCCATTTCAGTCGCAGTCTCTATACTTACTGCACCGTGAGCTTCTAAGGTTTCCTTTTTAACGCCCACGATATTTTCTTTGATCAAATTGGAATAACTGACCACTGATCCCAAAAAGTATTCTGAAGAACCGGCGCGATCCGTAAGTATTTTTGCAGCGAGACCGCCAGTACAACTTTCAATCGTTCCGATGGTAAGTTTTTTCTCAGAGAGAAGTTTCGGAAAATCTTCGAATAGATCTCCTGTGCATAGTCCCGTATATTTTTCTTTGGTCTTTTGAATTAATTCGTCTACGACACTCTTATCTTCCGATTGGTATGTGACTCGTATATACCCTTTCTTAGCCGCGACTCCCCAGACTGCTTTTCCGTTCTTTAAAACATCAAGATTGATTATGAATTCTTGTTGGAACAAAGACTCGCTCATTCCCCAGATCAATAGAAAATCGGAATACAACTCTCCTGCATGGAATTGTTTTCGGATCAGAGGAACTAATTCCTCTTTAAACATAGAAGTCATTTCTTTCGGAACTCCAGGCATACAGGCGAGGTAGGCTCCTTGTTGGAGTTCCGACCAAAAACCTGGAGCGATCCCTGTAGAATTATTTAAAGCGGTGGATTTGGAAGGAATAGATACTTGGCGAAGAGCTGTAGTCAAAGCTTCTTCGAAACCTTTTCCTCTCAATCTATACAATGCCTGTAAACGATCATGTGCCTTTTCATTCAGGATCGGTGTGGAAGAAGTAAGTTCGCATACAACTTCCAAGGTATAATCGTCTTCCGTGGGCCCAAGCCCTCCGGTCATCACGAGTAAAACCGGATGTTCCGCACTTGCATTCGAACTTAAACTTTTTAATTCGTCTCGGATCAGTTTAGGATCATCGGGTAAAACCACGAATCTTTCCACAGAATATCCAAGACCGAATAATTCGTTCGCGATCCAGGAAGAATTCGTATCCTGACTTCTTCCTGCGGTGAGCTCTGAACCTGTGGAAATTACAGTTACCCTAGGAGAATTCATTCTTCTTTCTCCAATCTTTCCGGAGCAGAAACTCCTAGTAATCCAAGTCCTTGAGAAAGAACGATCTGAACTGCTTGGCAGATCCTTGCAAGGCCCAGTCTCGTATTCTCTTCGGAATCTTTCAGTCGATTGTTCTTAGCGATATAAAATTGCGTAAATGCTCTCGCCAAATTCTGAAGATAATTCGCGATCCGATGAGGCTCTAACGTAGCAGCCGCATCCAAAACTTCTTCCGGAAAACGAGAGATCCAGAAAAGAAGTCTTTTTCGTTCTTCTGTCATCTCTAGGTTTTCCAGAGCTTTCGCATCCGAAGAAGTCCCTACTTCTCTGAATATTGAACAAACTCTTGCGTGAGCATATTGAAGATAGAATACAGGGTTCTTATCCGATTCATCCTTTGCTAGATCCAAATCAAAATCTAATGGAGAATCCAAAGAACGCATCGTGAAAAAATAACGAGCAACGTCTTTTGCATGTTTTCCAAGATAGCCCAGAAGATCTTCCATCGTTTGGAATTCTCCTGCACGTTTACTCATTTTCATTTTCTGGCCGGCCATTAGAAGATTAACCTGTTGAGCAATCACTACTTGGAAATTCTCTTTAGGATATCCTAATGCTTGGACTGCACCCGCAAGTCTTGCGATATATCCGTGATGATCCGGGCCCCAGATATCTATGATCTTCTCATATCCTCTGGAAATTTTATCGTTATGATAGGCGATATCAGCAAGAAGGTATGTAGGACGTCCATCATCTCGGACCACTACTCTATTCTTATCATCTCCGTAATCTTCCGATTTAAAGACTTGTTTACCGTCTTCGCTAAAAACTTTCCCGGATTTTTTTAGATCTTCCAAAACACCTAAAACTTTTCCGGAATCATGCAATGTGGTTTCCGAAAAAAATCTGTCGAAAGTTATTCCGAATAGATCCAGATCCTTTCTTTGCCAAACTAGATTTGATTGGACAGTCCACTTGGAACATTTTTCCGCAAGAGCTGAATATTCTTTTTTATCTAAATGGGCCTTGATCTCTTTTTCAGTATGGCGATCTTCTAATAATTGTTTTGCGATTACTTTTAAATAATCCCCACGATATCCTTCCGCAGGGATCACGTTCCCGGAAAGTAGATCTTCTATCTTTCTTCCGTCTTCTGCATCTTCTTGGATGGAAGAAGTCTCTCCTAAAATTTCCCGAATACGGACCATAGTGGAAACACCGAGCAGGAATACTTGGTTCCCGTAATCGTTTACGTAAAATTCCTTATCTACGGAATGTCCGACTGCTTTTAGCAAGTTTGCAAAAGCTTCACCGGTTGCCGCGGCTCTCGCAGATACTATATTGAGTGGACCCGTGGGGTTCGCGCTTACGAATTCTAAGTTTACTTTTTTAGGATTTTCTAATTTAGGAAATACGTCCTTTTTCTGAATATTGGATTCTAAAAAGCGAATCAAATAAGAAGGAGAGATCCTGAAATTTACGAAGCCGGGAGGGGTAAAATCCACCTTTTCAAAAAGTTCGGTTTTTGCCTGCAAATACCTGACTAGAAGGCCTGCAGATTCTATAGGCTTTTTACCCAAGAGTTTTGCATTTTCTAAAGCAAATGAAGTGGAATAATCTCCGAATGATTCTTCTCTAGAATATTCTATCCTGATTTTTAGATCGGCAAAAGGAGCATTCGGAGCTTCCTTTTCGCAGTATGATTTAACTCCGTCTTTCAGGGCTTCTAAAACGATTTGTTTAAGAGTATCCGTTTCTTTCATTCTAGTCTAAAGATATTTCCTATTTTTTAGGGGAATGATCGTCCCAATCCGGAAACAATCTTTTGTCACGGATCAGGTTCCAACTTTTATCCAAGGCCCCTAAGACCAGATTTTTCTCCCTTAGGATACATTCAAGATATTGGCAATTCCTGGAATTATCAGCGAATACAGGGCGAGCCGGGACATCCTTCTTTCCCCATCTTTCTTGTAGGATAACCAAAAAGACCAGGCCGAAAAGATAGATCAAAAGAAAGCTGGTTTTAAAAACTTTATCCAAGATTTTCCCCTAAGGATTCGTATAACATCGGTTCCGACTTCAAACGTTTTCCAAGAAGCGGTTTTAAGGCCCGGTTGCTCAAGCTATCCGCCTCCTTTAGAAGTTCAAGGGAAATCTTTTTGTCTTTTAGGTCTCTGTAACGAAGAGCAAGACAATCTTGGACAAAAAGTACAAGGCCATATTTATCCGGTTTTGGAGTTCCGCAATCCCCGCAGACGATCTCGAAATGTGTTTCGTCCAAACTACAGGCTTCGATTTCTGAGAGGCTTTTACCGCAGCTAGCACATTCTATCTCTTTGGATAAAAATCCACCCACGTATAAAAGTTTCAGTTTGAAAAATGGAAGGAACACAGGCTTATAATCGTCTTCGTCCAATTCTTTTAATGCGCCCAAAAGAAGTTTATATTCCTGGGGATGAGCTCCCCCCTCCGTCAAAAAAGCGGATACAAGTTCGACTAAATAAGATACAAGAACTGTGCCTGCATATCCAGTCTTAGCCTTATCGAATCTTCGAACAAGGCCGATCTCTTTTACGTTATAAGTATCTCTTCCTTGAGTAAAATAATAATCTAATACGGTTAAGGATCCTGGCTCGACTGCAGCAATCGGTCTTGTTTTACTTTTTTTAATCCCTTTTACTCTAAAACTTCCTACCTCTCCTTCTTCAGGTAAAAGTCGGAGGAAAGCGTCACCTTCTGCGAGGATCCTACTCTCCATTACGATCCCGGTCGTTTTTTTTAAGGCCCCAGGACTAGATCCAGACATAGATCCTCCTTCTCCTTCATTAGAGCCTCGTCTTCTTCCCCACGTTCATGATCGTAACCGATCAAATGTAAAAAACCGTGCACGAATAGTCTAAAAAATTCATCTTCTTCACTATGACCGATCGTTTTTGCTTGGGCCTTACAAGTGTCCCAGGATATCACGATCTCTCCCAAACTTAAGATAGGTCCGAAGGATTTTTTTTTGGTGGGGGGAAGCTCCCAAGGAATCAGATCAAAACTGAGAGGAAAGGAGAGAACGTCTGTAGAATAATCCTTACTTCTACGGACACGATTCAGTTCCCGGATGGAATCATCATCCACGAGCAATAGAGAAAGATCTGTTTGTATATTAGGAAAAGCGAATTGACTTAGAATTTTCCAGCGACTTTCCAACTCAGACTCCGAGAGCCATGTAGGAAGATCTTCCGGCTCGAAGTCCGAGGAAAAATTGAACAACTTTAGCCGCTCTTATGGGCGTGTTTGCCCAAAATATTTCTGTTTTTTTCCTCTAACGCCTTTGTGTCTTCCGGCTTAGGATATTTCGGTCTAGAGTGAAGACTGGAGAGAAGTACTTCTTTAAAGGAAGATTTTACGACTTCCAAGTCTCCGAGAGTGAGACCGCATTCATCCAATTGGTTTTCGGCTAATTTGCTTGTTACAATTTTAGAGATCAGAATATCCAAAGATTCATGCGTAACTTCCTCTAAGGATCTACTCGCAGCTTCCAAACTATCTGCGATCATAACGATTGCAGTTTCCTTTCTCTGAGGTTTAGGTCCCGGATATTGGAAGTCGGCTTTTTTCAACTTCTTCTTTTGGGAAGGAGAAAGTTCCGCAAGTGCCTTATGATAAAAGAAAGCCATGGTAGAAGTTCCATGATGTTCCGGAATAAAATCGATCACTTCTCTTGGAAGTCTCGCCTTCTTAGCCATCTCGATCCCATCCAAAACATGATCGATTACGATCTTAGCAGCCTTGGCCGGGTTATTCTTATCGATATTTTCCTTTTTAGGAATCAAGTGCTGGTTCTCTACAAAGAATCCTGCGTTCGGGATCTTTCCTATATCATGGAAATATACCCCTACTCTCGTAAGAAGCCAATCTAATTCTAAATTCTGTGCCGCTCTCTCAGACATTGCAGCAACCAGGAAAGTATGAGTGTAGGTAGAAGGAGCCTTAGTCAAAAGTTCCTGGAGCAATGGATGACCCGTATCTGCAAGTTCCATCAATTTAAATCTAGTTGGGATATTAAATACATATTCGTAGATAGGAAGAAGCAACTGGGTCAAAGTGGAACATACGAACCCATTCACTAAACATAATAAATACAATTTGAATATATTTGACTCCCAAAGGTCTCTCAAATGAGAACCGGAAGGAACAGCCACCCAATAATTCCTGGAATCGAATAGATAACCGGAGGAAGAGATCAGTATCTGGACCAAGGCCATATAGAAGCCTGCCTTGATAAAATCGATCCTCTTTCTCATTTTTCTGCCGTAAGTTGCAGCAACCACCGTCATAACGAATGCAAGAATGAAGGAAGTAGGATTATATCTGGACGCCGCAAAAACGAAGAAGGACAAGAAAAATCCGATCGCTATCGATAACTGCTCATCATAGATCATGGACAGGATGAGACAGACCATTCCGGTCGGGATCACCAATGCAAAATAGAAAACGGAATCGTAACTGTTCTCAAAACTGAAAAATGCTTTAGACGCAAGATAGGTCCAAAGAACCAAAGACCAGATCAAAGTAAATACGATCACGTTACTGGAAACGTCGTTCAAACGTTTCGGATTGTATTTCTTCAGGAATGCATAAACAATAATTACAAAAATGGATTGGATTAGAAGGATCGAAATGATAGAGGCGATATTCGCGCGAGTTGCATACCGATTTACGATCAGCATTTTTTGGTAAATATCTGGAGTAATGATCTCTCCAGCTTTTACAATCGTTTCACCCGCATTGATCCTACTATTGACAGGTTCCGTCCTGTCCATCACTGCCTGTTTCTGGTTTTTGGTCTCTTCCGCGTTATAAGTACATGCAGGATTAGAATACACATAAGTGAGAGAAAGTTTTTGGATCACAGAAAGAAGTTGAGGATCTGTGGCTTGCAATTTTTCCGAAGCAAGTCTGTTTAAAATTTCTACTGTGGAATTGTCCCTGTATAAAAATGTTCTAGGAACAACAAGAGCCCCTTCGGAAGAAGAAATCTGTTCCTTATTCCCGCTTGCACCTGAATTTCGGATCCTTGCCTCTGCAGAACGGATCGCGGCATAGTCGGCCGGCTGATCCCTTAAAATACAAAAATTAGAAAAAATTAAATTACTATATTGTTGGACTAGATCCCTTACCCTGGATTTACCGGGAGTTTTCAGTAAGAGGTCCAATTCCTCTTTGGATCTATTTTTCCATCTAGGAACTGTAGCAAGCAGTTCGGCAGAAGTTTTCGCCTCTCCCGTTGTTTTGGGAGCCCTATAATTCTCCATATCTTCCTGAATGGCAGGGCGGATTACATCGGTTAAGATCCTATAATCACGATCAAAGAAATTCGGAGCGGATTGATATGCTTTGAGTTTTTTTGCTTTAGTCTTCTCTTCGTCTTCGTAAACGATATCTTTGGTGGAAACTACTTTATCTAAGGCGTTCTTTCCTTCGGAATAAGGACCGTCCTGAGAAAGATCGATTTTATCCTGACCAAAAAATGGGATCGCAAGCATCCAAGTCACTATGATCAAAGTGATCGCAGTTAGTATAACTTGGAATTTTCGGACGAAAGAGATCGGACGGATCTTGGTCAAGGTATCCGTGATCCAAGCCATTCCTCTTTCTAAAAACGATCCCAACGGAAACATTACAATTCCTCGAATTTCCTCACGATAGTTTCCACTAATGGATGTCTCGTGATATCTTCCTTCCCGAAGAAAACCTGTCCGATCCCTTCGGTTTGTCTGAATAAGTTTACCACACGATCGAAACCTGATCTACCATGTTCCAAGTCTATCTGGGTGACGTCTCCAGAGATACACATCCTGGAGTTTCGCCCCAAACGGGTCATAATCATCTTAAGCTGGGCGAGTGTACAGTTTTGAGCCTCGTCCAAAATGATAAAACTTTTGGATAGAGTCCTTCCTCTCATGAAAGCGACAGGAGCGATCTCAATTTTAGTAAGAGCTATATATTCCTGGGTTTTTTCAAAACCTATACATTCGTTCAATGCGTCGTAAACTGGGCGAAGATACGGATCCACTTTTTGGTTCAGGTCCCCGGGTAAAAATCCAAGATTTTCTCCAGCTTCTACCGCAGGGCGAGTAAGAACGATCTTATCCACGATCCCATTCTGCAGGAATCTGCAAGCCATAGCAACTGAGAGAAAAGTTTTTCCAGTTCCGGCAGGGCCGATCCCGAAAGTAATCAGATTATTTAAGAAAGATTGAATATACTTTTCCTGGTTTTTGGTCCTGGAATAAAGATGTTTTCCCTTATAAGTCGTAAGGATCTTTTCATTCGGCTTGAAAGGTTCGTCTTCAGACTTCCTTTCTTCCTTCTTTCTTTCTTTAGTGGCTTGTTTAAGAAGATATCCGAAATCGAAGGAGTCGGTAAAATCCCTGTCCGGCCTATCTCTGTAGTTGGTTTCCAATAAATGGAAAAAATCCAAAGCGAAATCCACTTTTTCAGGATTTCCTTCCACTTGGAAACCGTTCCCTCTCGGGATAAGATCGATCTCCAATTGTTTTTCCAAATTTCGGACGCCCGTATCGTTGATCCCGCAGATCTTACGATACAGGTCTTGGTTTTCGAAAGTAAACTGTTCTTTCCTGATACGATTAAACCTTTATCAATCTAAGCTTCAATTCCTGGAGCTGCTTTTCTTCCACTTCAGACGGACATTCACTCATCAAACAAACACCTTTCTGTGTTTTTGGGAAAGCGATCACATCTCGGATCGATCTTCCACCTGTCATGAGCATCAAGATCCTATCTATTCCGAAAGCAATTCCTCCATGAGGAGGAGCTCCGTATTCCAAGGCCTCCAAAAGGAAGCCGAACTTTTCTTTTGCTTCCTCTGGTCCGATCCCCAAAGTGGAGAAGACCCGAGTCTGCACATCTTTCGAATGGATACGAATGGAACCTCCACCGATCTCCACTCCGTTCAGCACCAGATCGTAGGCCTTAGCGAGAGCATTTCCAGCTTCTTTTTGGAGTCTTTCTTCGGATGAAAAAATTTCCAAACTAGAATCTCCCGGAGAAGTAAACGGATGGTGTAAGGAATCCCAGCGTTTGCTGTCCTTATTCCACTCGAACATCGGAAAGTCTACGATCCAGGAAATATGAAAGCTTCCTTCCGCAGGTTTGTCAAATCTTTCCGAGAGTTTCAAACGAAGAGCGCCTAAAGAATGATTTACGATTTCTCTCTCATCTGCTCCGAAAAAGACCATGTCTCCTTCTTTCGAGCCGACTAAGCTTGCAATTTTAGAAAGAGCTTCCGGAGTAAATCTTTTTGTAATAGTAGACTCTAAACCTTCTGCCCCATGTTTCATATAGGCAAGGCCTTTAGCCTTATAATCCCTATTTAACCAAGCAGTCAGATCTTCGATCTCCTTTCTGGAGATCACGGAACCGCCGGGAACACAAACAGCCTTGACTACTCCACCGTTTGTGACTGCTCCTGAGAAAACTTGGAACTCGCTATCTTTTACGATCTCAGAAACATCTACCAGTTTCATTCCGAAACGAAGGTCCGGTTTATCTGAACCGTATTCTTCCATAGCTTGTTTATAAGGCATTCTAGAAAAAGGCCCTTGGAAGTTCAGACCGAATACGTCCTTCATTATGCTCGAGAATAAGCCCTCGATCTCGGAGAGGATCTCTTCTTGGGAAACAAAGGAGAACTCCATGTCGAGCTGAGTGAACTCAGGCTGTCTATCCGCTCTCAGGTCTTCATCTCTGAAACATTTTACGATCTGGAAGTATCTCTCCATTCCGCCAACCATCAGAATTTGTTTAAATATCTGAGGAGATTGTGGAAGAGCGTAAAAGGAATTCGGGTTTAGGCGAGAAGGAACCAAAAAGTCCCTTGCACCTTCCGGAGTGGACTTATTCAGAATAGGAGTTTCGATCTCTACGAATTTGCGAGAATTCAAATAATTGCGGATCGCGAATACGAACTCGTGACGTTTTAACATTCTATTCTTGAGTTCGTCCCTTCTGAAATCCAGGTATCTGTATTTCAAACGATTCTCTTCCGAGATCTCTTCGAACTCATCCAAGGAGAATGGAGGAGTTTTTGCCTGGTTCAAAATGACCAGATTATCTGCGACAAGCTCTATTGTCCCAGTCTTCATCTTAGGATTAATACTATCCGAGTCGCGTTTTTTCAGTTTTCCCTGAATAGCAATCACGTATTCGGAGCGGATCTTTTCCGCTAGGGAGAACGCTTCTCCTAGAATTTCTTTGCGTAGAACGATCTGCAAGATCCCGGTCCTATCGCGAAGGTCCACGAAGATCACCCCGCCTTGGTCTCGGAATCGGAAAGACCAACCGAATAATGTAAGAGTTTTACCTTCTTGGGCTTCGGTAATCTCTCCGGCCCAGGCTCTAGTTCTATAACCTTCTAAAATCCAATCTTCCAAAGAATCCAGTTCCTTATTTTATTATATGAGTGCTCGTCCCAGTTCGGTTAACACCCGAATAAGACTTCTATTACGAAATTCGGTCTTTCCGAATCTACACGTTATCAAATCTGGAAAGTTCAGGTCGGAAGGCAAGTGGAAAAGAACCCGTAGGCCCGGACCTGTTTTTGGCGATGATGATTTCCGCCATTCCCTTCATCCTAGGATCTTCTTCCTCGTCTTTCCCCTTCTCTCCCCGATAGATGAAT
Source organism: Leptospira sarikeiensis (assembly GCF_004769615.1). GTDB lineage: Bacteria > Spirochaetota > Leptospiria > Leptospirales > Leptospiraceae > Leptospira_B > Leptospira_B sarikeiensis. The sequence continues at coordinate 121,025 of NZ_RQGF01000025.1, forward strand.
GTAACAATATCCGCGTCCTGCTCGATCGCTCCGGACTCTCTTAAGTCCGCAAGTTGAGGTCTTTGGTCCTTGGACCGTTGTTCGATGGATCGGTTCATCTGAGAAAGAGCGATGACAGGACATTTTGCTTCCTTCGCCATCTGCTTGAGAGCCCTTGAAATGGAAGAAACCTCTTGTTGTCTTCCCCCGTCCCTATTCTTTGGATCGTTCATGAGCTGGAGATAATCCACGATGATCAGTCCCAAAGTTTCATTGGTAAGAAGTTTACGAACTCTTCCTTTAAAATCGTCCACACTTAGCGCACCGGAATCATCTATATAAATGGGAGAAGAAGTTACTTTGATAATTGCATCTATGAGCTTAGGCGCATCCGATTTAGTCACTTCGGAACGTTTTAGTTTATTCGATTCTACCTGAGCGTAGGAACAAACCAGTTTTAGTAGGAGCTCCATCCTACTCATCTCTAAGGAGAAAATGACCACAGGACGATTATGGATAAGCGCAACATTCGAGGCGATATTCAGAGCAAGTGTCGTTTTTCCGTTTCCTGGACGAGCCGCAAGGACCATCATCTCATACTCTTTCAAGCCGGAAGTCATCTCATCGAACTGAGTAAAATTCGTTCGAAGGCCCTTGATCTGGCCTCTACTTTCCATGATCTCTTTGATATACTCGGAAAGTGCAGCCTTATCCCCGGCAACAGGCAAAAGTCCTTTTACATCCGCAGATCTGGAAACTTCGGTTAAACTCTGCTCGATCTGATTGAATACGGACTCATTCTCGCCCGGTTCTTTCTGGATCAGGTCCAGAGCATTCATTAATAATTTAGAATATCTTCTTCTTTCTGAAAGGCGTTTGATCCTTTCCGCATAATATCCGAGTGGATGGGAAACTACTGAATCCTTGTATAAAGAATAGATGTACTCGTATTCTTTTTCGGGATCCTTCAGTAATGAATTCTCTTTTAGATAATTCAAAACCGAAACAGGATCTACTGCGATCCTTTTGTCCACAAGGTCTAAGATCGCCTTGTAAACTCTTCTGTTTGTGTCTTGGTAAAAATCCTCTGGAACGAGGGGGATATCGATTAGATTATCCGCTCCCTTAAGAAGCAGAAATCCGAGAAGAGATTTCTCGGATTCCAGTTCAAATAAGGAGTCGGCTTGCATTTAAAGATCCGGCTTATGCCTCAGCTGAAACGACTTCCTCTTTCTTCACGTTGATAGTGATAGTTGGGAGGATACCTTCGGCAAGGCGAACTTTCAATTTATAGGAACCTAAACTGCGGATCGGCTCAGGGAACTCGATCTTACGTTTGTCTACTTCGAAGCCTGCAGTTTTTAATAATGCTGCAACGTCGGCAGGAGTGACTGCTCCAAAAAGTTTGTCACCGCCTCCGGTTTTAACGGTAATTTCAAATTCTTTACCGTTCAATCCACCGGAAATGGACTCCATATCTTTTTTGCGTTTTTCTTTTTTTAGATCCGCAAGCTTCTTCTGGTGAAGAGCCATTTTAGTCTTACCTTCTGAAGCTCTTACAGCGAGCTTCTGAGGGAAAAGATAATTACGAGCAAATCCGTCTGCGACTTCTTTCAAATCGCCTGCATCACCTAAGTTAGAAACATCTTTTTGTAATATAACTCTCATTAGTTTCTCCTCAGTTTACTTTGAACGGTAGAAGACCGATGCTGCGCGCTTTGCGGATCTCTCTCGCAAGAATTCTTTGATATTTTGCGGAAGTTCCGGTAATTCTTCTTGGAATGATCTTACCACGGTTCGTGATGAATCTTTCCAAAAGTTCGATATTCTTATAATTGATCTGTTTTGCAAGTTCAGGGTCTGCAGTGAAACGGCAAACTTTCTTCTTGTACTTGTTTTGTTTTTTAGGCGGGCGGCCTCCGTCTTGATCTAAAGGCATGCCCTCAGCAGTCATTTCCTGCTTTGTTTCTTCTTGTGTTTCGTTATCTGACATGAGTGTTGTCCTCGTTAAAAAGGTATATCGTCGTCCATTCCGGAACTTCCAGTATCATCTTGTGCAGATGAATAAGAAGAAGATCCGCTGTTTGCGGAAGAGCCGTACTCCCCGCTTCCATTCTCCCTAGCTCCGATCATCTGGAAATTCTCCACGACGATCCTGATCCGGGATGCTTTTTTGCCTTCCATGGTTTCCCAAGTGTCCTGCTTTAGGCGTCCCTCAATAACGAGTTGTTTGCCTTTCTTGCAGTATTGTTGGATGATATCTGCACCCTTTCCCCAAGCTTCGCAGTCGAAAAAATGAGTTTCCTCTTTTTTCTCTCCGCCGGCAACATACGTGCGACCGTTTGCTAGGGAAAAATTCACAAGGGAAGTCCCGTTTACGGTTTTAAATTCCGGATCACGGGTAAGGCGCCCTACTAGGGTCACCCTATTGATATCGTTAGCCATTGAGGCGGACGATCATGGAGCGAAGTAGATTTTGGTTTAAACCAAAGTCCCGCTCTACCTTTTCTAAGGCTGATTGCTCGGCATTCACTTTAAAATGTGTGAATATTCCGTAGTCCTGATGATTGATCGGATGCCAAAGTTTTTTCTGGCCCCAATCTTCCTCTGCGGTCACGCTAATGGAATGCTTTTTGAAGATCTCAAGAACTTCAGTTTTAGCTACTTCCTTCGCGGTTGAACGCGTGATTGTGGTAATCTCGTAGTTTCTCAAAAGTTTCTCCTATGGGAAAATGCCCGTCTACGTGCTTGTGGCGAGCAGAAGAACCGAATTTTTTACTATTTTTGTGCGCTTTGTATAGGGGTCAAGTGGAATGTAATCCAATGAAGAAGCCACCTTGCTCCCTAAATTGGCCGTATCGGCTAATATGAATAAGAATTCCGCTGCTTAACTCTATTTCTCATTTTAATATTCCATTCTAATCATCATTTAAGCCAAAATGCGATAAAAAACGCCTATCTATCTTAGTCCACTTTTCATGAATTTTGCTTGCATCTTCATGAAATTTTTCTTACCATTTTCTAGGTATTGAAAATGGCGAATTTACAAGTAAGAGATATAGATGATCGACTTTACGAAGCATTAAAAAGGAGAGCCGAATTGGAACATAGATCCGTAAGCCAAGAAGTTGTACTCCTGATCGAGAATTATCTCGCTCATGATATGAAAGAGTCCGAACAAAAAACACTTAGATTCCTAGAATTATCTAATTCCTGGATGGATGATCGTAATTCCGAAAAGATCATCAAAGAGATCCGAAGTTCCAGAACCAAAAATACAAGGAGTAAAAAAGAAGATGAGCTATTTGATTGATACTGACATCATCATTTACAGCTTAAAGGATCATCCAAAAGTCAGACAAAATTTTTTAGAACGTAAAAACTCTATTAAAACGGTTTCCGTGATCACTTATGGTGAGTTGATTTTCGGAGCTCATAAATCCTCCTACAAGGAAAGAAATTTAGCGACTGTCAGAAGGATCGCGGAACTTTTTCCTTTGATAGAATTAAATTCGGGAATTCTGGAAACATTCGGAGAATTAAAAGCTTCCGAACAAAAAAAAGGAAATACGATAGAAGATTTCGATCTATTGATAGGTTCAAGCGCTCTATACTTAAATTATGTTCTTGTAACGAACAACGAAAAACATTTTAGAACTATACCAGGACTAAGGATAGAAAATTGGACAAAATAAATTTATTCTAATTCGATCCAACCTCTGCCGTCTTCGATCCTAATTTTAGTACCCAGGTCTTGAGAAAGGACCGAAATCTCCTGTAAAAAATTCTCCGCTTCTTTTTTTTCCAAAGGGCGAACTAAATGATCCTCGTTTTGAAATTTACCGAAGATCGGAACTAATTCCGCCTTGATCAGTTTGCTTTTTTTAATATGAAGAATCACGATCAGATTATGATTTAAATATGCGTTACGGCTTCCGAAGATCAAATTTCCCAAAGAATAAAAGACCAAAGTTTTCCCTATTTTCTCGATCCCCTGAGGAATATGAGGATGATGGCCTATAATCACACTCACACCGTTATCTGCTAAAGTTTTTGCGATCTTTCTTTGATCCAAAGTTGGGAAAGGAGAATATTCTACTCCCCAATGAAGTGAAAGTATCCTAAATTGATTTTGAGAAGGCAAAGTTTTAGGATTTTTTTTCGGAAGTTTCGGAACATTCTTTGCAGAATTCATAATATAATTTTCTGCTTGGAATTTTTTTACCAATAAGTCCGCATCCAACGGCATAACCCCAGGACTCATACTAGCATAATGAGTTCTTCCTTCCGCAACATTGGTGGCGGAATAGATCCTAAGATATGTTTCTTTTTCATCCCAGGTCCAAGGGCGAAAAGCGGATTCTAAATTTTTTCCCGCACCTATTGTTGAGATCTTTCTATCCGAAAGGAATTTAAGAGTTTCTTCTAGACCTTCCGGGCCATGATCCATTGCATGATTATTCCCGAGTGATACAAGATCCACACCTAGAAAACTCATACTTTCCAGATCCGCTTCTTTTGCTTGGAATACGTATGCTTTTCCTATATCCCAATTTTTTTCGGAGACTACCGGAGTTTCCAAATTTAAAACTCTCAGGTCGGCAGTTGTAAAAAGTTCTTTCAAACCTTTCACAGGAGCAAGTTCTCCTTTTGCCTTGATCGTGTCCCGGATCCCCCAATTGAACATTACATCCCCACCAAGAAGGACTTTTACGATCTCGGGATCTTCTTCCTTGGTTAATAGTTTTTCTATTTTAGATTCTAATTGTTCTACAAATTCTGAAACTACGGAAGAGGCAGAATTTGACCTTTCTTCCCCTGAAGAAGTCTTTTCTGAAGAGGTTGCACAGGAGAGCGCAATAAGGATCTGAAAATGGAGAAGGATCCGCATCGATTTACGGAAATCTTTTGGAACAAACCGCATCTTTGCGGACAGTTTAGAATCCGTTTCGAATTAGGAAATAAATAATAAAGAAAGAAAATAAACTTTCAGGGCCTCGGGAAGAGGCCCGAATTTAAGAAGAATATCGATCTTCTATTACTTAACCCCTGTTCCCAATGTTTCTTGAGAAATAAACAAACTATTGATGCCGTTCACTGGATCTATTATACTTAAAAGACAGGACGTATAACCTACTACAAAAAAGGAATCATTCAATCCTAGGGCCACGTCTTGCGCATGGACCTCACATTTTGTGGCATCTTCCATATATTTCAAATTCGACCAGACCAAATTCCCGTCCGTATCGAATTTTGCCGAGAACGCATTATTTATAGAATTAGTAAAAGGTATTTTTACCGCGGAAATTGTTCCGGCAATATACGAATTCCCATTAAGATCCACAGCAATTCCGAATCCTTGGGTTTCAGCCATGAAAAAACCAGAATAGTCGGGATTCCCTATAAGTCTGGTCCATAATTTGTTTCCATCCTTATCATACTTTACTATAAAAGTATCCGTAGTTCCGATCGGAGTTTGTCCATCAAGGTCTCCGGAAGTAATGCCCACTATATAAATATTTCGATCCGGATCTATAGCAATATCATTCGCAACGGAAATTTGATCAGGAACACCCAATAAACGGACCCAGAGTTTATTTCCGTCGGAATCATATTTAATTAGGAGAGCATCCTCGATCCCGATCTGGACTTGATCATCAAAACCACCTTGAGCTGCTCCTACAAAATATATCTCTCCATTCGGATCAATTGTCAAATCTCCGCCAATCGATTCTATATTATCCGGACCCGTATTGCGGGGAGCTCTCGCCCATATCTGGTTTCCATCCGGATCGTATTTAACTATAAATAATCCATTATGTTCGGCAGTATTCTTTTCTCCAAAGAAAGTGCCTGCATTTGTAGTTCCTATTACGTAAATATTCCCGAACTGATCGGAAGAAACTCCTCTTCCGGCAGAAGTGCCTTGGTGAAAATCAGTGTTGCTACCTCCACCGATCATTCTGGTCCATTTTTTATTCCCGTCCTTATCGTATTTTGAAAGATAGGCGTCTTGATATCCGATTTTATTCTGCCCATCTAATACTTCTACGACAGTCATTCCTGTACTTAAAACGTTTCCGTCCTTATCTGATTTAATCGCAAGACCATAAGTACTTCCTTTGGAATAATCCTTAGGACCTCCGCCCAAATGCCTGGTCCAAAGTCTTTTACCTTCTTCATCATATTTTATAATATAAGAATCCAATTTTCCGAGCATCGGTTGGCCTCCCAGATCCCCTTCCGTAAATCCCGTTGCAATTATATTTCCTTCTGGATCTACACTTGCAGAAGATGCAAAAGTCAATTTTCCAAAAACTCCAAGGAATTTAGGCCAAGGTTTGTGAGGATCGGAAGGAGGCTGAGACGACGACCCTGCAGTATTGCCAAAAACGAGAGCTAAGGCTGAAGTAATACCCTGCCCGTCGGATCCGGTGCAAGAAACGGAAAAAAAAGAAACTAATAGGAAAAGATATAGAATTCTTTGAAGAGCTGGATACATGCTCGGAACAACAAGCGACTAACTTGTCTTTCCTAAATTTTCATATAATACATGTTAGGCTCATTCCTATATTTTTAGCGCTTATTCCTAAATCCTATCCTTTTAAGGCGATTTTGGGAATTGATCATTGAAAGATCAGAAATCCCAAAAGTACGAGAATTAGGCCAAAGATACCGATCTTCACGCCTACCCTCGCCATATCCTTGATCTCGAATCCACCCACTGCATAAGCAACCGCATTTGGGGGAGTAGAAACGGGCAAAGACATTGCAAGAGACGCACCTAACGCGGACCCCAAAACAAGTTGGATCGCGTAGGATTCATTTCCAGGCAATAGTAATGTAGCAACAGGTAATGCCAAAGGAACCAGTAAATTGGCAGTAGCAGTATTGGATAAGAAGGTAGAAAGAAATAAACCAATCGAAAAGAAAATACCCAGTACCCAGAGACTTTCTCCAGGGCCTGCTTGTTTACCGATCAATTCTCCGAACCAAACCCCTGCCCCACTTTTTTCTATCCCAGTTCCTAATGCAATCCCTCCGGCTACTAAGATCAAAACATCCCATTCTAAAGAGCGCAGATCATTCGATTCTAAAATTCCCGAAGCGGTAAAAAGAAATAATGGAAATAAAGCAACTACACCGGCAGGAACCCCATGGAAAGATTCGGTAAGCCAGAAAACTACGGTTAATAAAAATCCCAAAAGAACAAATCTTAATCTTCTTTCGGAACCTTCTCCCGAAACAGTCTCGTATCTAAGTGATAACTGTAATCCGGGACTCGCAGGAAACGCACGTAGTAACCAAAACCAAGCAGCAAATAGAAGGATCAGTAATAAAGGAACTGCAACTAACATCCACGACCCGAAAGAAATAAATTCTCCGTAACCGTGGTTCTTCAGATTTGCAAATGCGATCACATTTGGAGGAGATCCGATCGGAGTACCAATACCTCCTAAATTTGCAGCGAAAGGAATACCGATCAGGATCGCTTTTCTAAATTTTTCTTTCGTATCCAGAACCATCAGTAAGGGAAATACAAGAGCGATCATAAGAGATGCAGTCGCAGTATTACTCATCCATAAAGAGATTAAAGCAGTAATACACATTAGCCCCAACAAAACATATTTGGGAGAAGTCCCGAAATAAGGAAGAACATGATTCGCAAGCCAACGATCCACCCCGACTTTCACGCAGGCTTTGGCTAAAGCAAAACTTCCTAAAAACAAAACAACTGCGGAATCCGCGAGAGAAGCCAAGAACACTCCAGGAGGACTCGGCTTTTCTGCTCCGGAATACGGTTTTAAAAATTCCCATTTTCCTGGATTCGAAAAAAGAAGTATCTCGGAAAGTATGATAAGTATTGAAGTCGCGTGACCCGGGATGATCTCAAAGATCCATAACCCTGCGGCGGTTAGAAAAATGAAGAACATCCCTCCCACAGAAGGAGGAAGATAACCTAGAAAAGAAACATAGAGAGGAATTGCGGCAACGACTAAAGAAAGTATAAACCCAATATTTTTCAACTTCATCGAATTATAAGATCCTAATATGATATCTCACTCAAAAATAATAGTCCTGTTCCGAAAGACCATCACCCTGTCTTCCAAAAGCAAACGTAATGCCTTGGAAAGTACGACCTTCTCCAAATCCCGTCCGTACAATACCAAACGTTCAGGAGAATATCCATGATCCACGTGACAGACGTCTTGGACCAAGATAGGCCCTTCATCCAGATTTTCCGTAACCATATGTGCGGTCCCGCCAATGATCTTTACGCCCCTTTTATATGCCTGCTCATACGGTTTTGCTCCGACAAACGCAGGCAAAAAAGAATGATGAATATTTAATATACGATTTTCCCATTTTTTTACGAAATCTGGAGTTAGGATCCTCATATATTTAGCAAGAACGATCCAATCTGGTTGGAGCTCCAACAGTAATGAGTTTAATTTATCCTCATGGTCTTCTCTAGATAATCCTTCGCTTGAAATACAAGTAAACGGAACTTTAAAATCCCGAACAAGATCTCCCAATGTCTCGTGATTCGAAACCACACCCAAAAGTTCCATCGGTAACTCTCCATATCTCCAACGAAGAAGAATATCCCCCAAACAATGAGGCTCCTTGGTTGCAAATAGGACCACTTTTGGAAGACGAGGTTTAGATAGACTAAGCTTAGCATCTGTCGGAAGGATCTTTGAAAGTTCAGTGATCAATCCTTCTTCCTTTTCCCGATCCTGAAGGGAATATTCTGTCCGCATGAAAAAAACCTTTTCTAACGGTTCTACGAATTCTTGGTTCCCTACGATATTGGCTCCGATTTTTGCCAAAAATCCGGTAATTCGATGTATCAGTCCGGCCTCATCTTTGCACTGAATTAGCAAAACTCTGTTCTTTGTAAAATTCGGATCTGAATTCAAACTTTCTCCCTAAGAAGCGTCAAAGGCCTTTGAACTGAAATTTCGGCTAATCTCTCATGCAAACGGTAAAAGGAATATCTTCTTTTCAAAGGCCTTAAGAAGAATTCCGCCCGATTTTTACCTGATTTCTGGGGAAGGCTCAACCTTCTTCCATTAGCACTCTTTATAAAAAAGTGCTAAATTTTATGAAAAATAATTGAAACTTTTTTCAATATTAGCACTCTATATATATGAGTGCTAAATACGCCCAGGAGGCTAAAATGAGACACCCAAATTTTTTTAACGAAGTCAGAAGAATTCAAAACAGATTCCATAATTTATTCGAGCCGGTTTGGGAAGGTGGACATGCCTATCCTGCATTGAATGTTTACTCGGACCAAGACCAGATCACAGTTACTGCAGAGGTCCCGGGACTTTCTCCTGAAGATCTGGAGATCACAGTAGCTCATAACCTTCTCACTATCTCAGGAGAATGGAAAGAATACACACAATCCAAACCTCGCAGGATCGAAAGAGCTAGAGGAAATTTTCAACGCAGATTAGAACTACCCGTAGCGGTGGATTCGGAAAAAGTACAAGCGTCCGTAAAAGACGGGATCTTGACCCTAGTATTACCGGTTTTAGAAAGTGAGAAACCTCGCAAGATCCGGATCGATGTAAAAGAATAAGGAGAAGAAGATGAGCGTATCAGAATTATTAAAAACAGAAGAAAAAGTTTCCGTCGAAAAAACGGAAAGACCAAGAACGGTTTATACTCCAGCTACCGATCTTTATTCGAACGAAGAAGAACATCTTCTCGTCCTGGATCTGCCTGGAGTTAAAGAATCGGATCTTGAAATCTCGATCGAGAAGGACGAACTCCGTATTTCCGCGAAAACAAATGTAGCGGAACAAAAAGGAAATCTAAAATACTCCGAGTATGGAACAGGAGACTATAAGAGAAGTTTTCTGCTCTCGGAACCGGTGGATGAGGAAAAAATTTCCGCAGTCTTGCAAAACGGTGTTCTTCAATTAAAACTACCGAGGAAAAAACCTCTTAGTAAAAAGATCGAAGTAAAAACCTCTTAATTGTTTTTCAGCAAATCCTTACTGAATTTAACCGGACCAAAAGTCCGGTTTTTTTTTGCCTCTTTTCACATCTCTCTTATATCTGGCCTTATGAGAACGTTTGCCCTTCTGACCTTATCCAATCTTTTTATGACTTTTGCTTGGTACGGACATTTAAAGTTCTTCAAGGATTTCCCGATCTGGAAAACGATCTTGATCTCTTGGGGGATTGCCTTTTTCGAATATTGCCTGATGGTCCCTGCAAATAGGATCGGATACGCAGAAGACGGACTAACCGGATTCCAATTAAAAATACTTCAGGAAGTGATCACAATCACTGTATTTGTAGGATTTGCGATCCTTGTATTGAAGGAAAAAATGAAATGGAACCACGCGGTCAGTTTTTTCCTAGTAATACTCGCAGTAGTATTCGCTTTTTATGATAAAGATTGATCTACAAAAGTTCTCGGATCTCTTTTGCGAGTTCTTCTCCTTTAATCCCGGTCGGATAAGCTCTTAGGATATTTCCAGTAGTATCCACCAGATATATGAATAAGGAATGATCTACTCCGTATTCTCCATTACCTCGAGGGATCGCAGTCTTTTGAGAGAATACTCCGAACCCTTTCTGTAAATTTTCGATCTGCTCTTTAGAACCGGTTAAGGCAACGAGTTCTTTTCCGGGAAAACGTTCTATATATTTACGAAGAACTTCGGGAGTATCTCTTTCCGGATCTACAGTGACAAAGATCGGAGTGATATTTTTAGAATCCTCTTTTAGAATATGAAATGCGTTCTCTATATCGTTTAAGGCCATAGGACACATATCGGGGCAATGCGAAAAACCAAAATAGACTACGAACAAATTTCCAGGGAGTTCGTAAGGCCTTATTTCTTTTCCTTCCGTATCCTTTAAAATTGCGGTCTTCCATTCCAAAACAGGAGTTTCAGAAGCGAATGTAGCCTTGGGTTTTCCTTTTAAATAATAACCCACGCCGAAACCGGTCCCGAGCACCAACAATGAAAGAATTAGGTTTTTATAATTCGATTTTAAAAAATTCATACTGCAACGATCCAACCCATCGCGCCTCTGTCCGCCATATTGGTTTGGTGAGGATGGAACATATACCTTCCTCTTTTTGTAAGAGTAAATTCTATGATCGCCCTTTCAGTCTGCCCTAGGGTGATCACATCCGTATGTTCATCTGGTACAAGTTTTGTTCCTGTCCTATATACGTCAAAGGTTTGAGAATGCAAATGGAAGGAAGCAACAGGATCATGCTCTGTCATATTCGCGATATATAACCTGACTTTTTTTCCGACAGGAACCTTGATGGGAAAACGGTCATAATATCCAGCGATCCCATTCCATGCATAGATATCATTTCGTCCGGATTCTTTTAGATCCCAACCAGCAAGGATCAGCATAAACTCGAGAGCAGGAGGACGACCTCCAGGAGGATCCACTATAAAACCTCCATACAAACCCTTGGACATATGACTTGCTAAAGGAGGAACATGACAATGATACGGATGAAATCCGATCGGACCCGCAGTGATCTTATAAATCCTTTCAGAACCAGGACCAATAGGTTCCCATCCGTCCTGCCCAGGATCATGAGTCCCATGAAAATGAACTGAGTGAGGATGGTTGGAATGATTTCTAAAAAGAAGCTCCATCTCCTGTCCAAGTCTCGCTCGGATGACTTTCCCAGGAACGATACCATCAAATGTCCAAGCATCCACGATCGTATTATGGGCTACCGTCAATGGCATCTCAACGATATTGATCTCTGACTTGAACTTGGGTCCCGGAGGAGCCTCCGGGATTGTAGAATTTAACTCCATTCTAGATAAAAGAGTAGAGTTGGCAAACATGGGAGGATGCACCATGCTTCCGTAAGAATTCCCACTGATCTCTCCGGGGAGTCTAGTCGCCGCAGTTAATGGAGCCGAAACCGATGTGGAAGATCCGGTCCTACAAAGAGGATCTTCTTTTTTATTGCCGCTTAAACTGGCAATCCCAGTCCCAGCAGCAAGTCCTGCACCACCAATTCCGAGCCAACTTAGGAATTCCTTCCGATTCATACTTCTTATTATCCGACTTAGAACCTAGCGATTGTGGAAATTAAAAGTGTAAGAACTAGCAGACCAATCCCGCCGTATACGAGGCTTTTTTTAGCCCAATCAGGGATCTTGGATCCTCCTACCAGATGGTAAGCTCCTGCTCCGAATAGAGGAACAAGAATGATCGCAGCAGTCCAAAGACTTCCTTTTTTAGCATCTACGTCGTCTCTCTTAGACAAGTCGATGAGTGCCAAAGGCGCCCAAAGAGCAAACAGGATATAGAAGATGTAGTATCCGTAAAAGTTAAAAAGTAAGGTAAAAAATCCTGGGTCGTAAAATTGAGTAGTTTCCATAAATAACTCCTTATATATTCAAAAATTATAATTTAAATCAAATCCGTATCAGCCGGCGCCTACGTTCCCTACAATTGTTAATGCAAGGTAAACGACAAACGTTAGAGATGCACCGAATCCTGCAAATACCAGAGTAAATCTGAGATATTTAGGATAAGATGTTTTACCGGACAGTAAATATGCTCCCCCGCCAATAAATGGAACAAGAGTAACAAAAGCCAACCACGCATATTTACCGGAATTATTATCCGACTTAGAAACAAGATCATACACGCTCAAGCTGACCAAGCATACATACAGTAGCAACGGAAGAAGATATCCGAACCAACGGAAAATTATGATCTGAATATCCAAAGGTTTTGGAACTGAGAATCCTCCCAAAACATCCCCGAACTTAGGCTTTCTTTCCGCTAAAATTTTAGCAGCTTCTTCTGGAAGAGTGATCTTGGATAAGTCCAGACCGAAATCTTCGAAAGGATGGACTGCGGGTTTTACAGGAGCTCCCACTCCACCAGGAATATTCTTCTGAGGAGGAGGAACCGGTTGATTCTTCCAATCTCCACTCGGGTAATTTCCGTGAGAAGCATCCACCATCAGGGAAAGAGCATTGTATGCAGTGAAGATCTCTCCACCCATAGGTGCTCTAATTCCAGAACCACAACCATTCGTTTTTTCTAATAAAGGAGGAACTGAGGTTTGGTATTTGTTATTGGAGAAACAGTTGCCGATACTGATCGGTCCCGCCATAGTCAAGTCTCCGAAACCGGAAGAATGAACTATATTATCCTCTATTACGTTTTTGTGAGAGAACCAGAAATTTTCGTCCAAATTCGGGAAGATCGCGATCCCGTAGTTATCATGTCCGATCACTACGTTATTTTTGATCACGTTATGAAGTCCACCTGCGATCAGGATCCCTGTTCCGTAAGTAGGATATTCCAAAGGTTTGATCGGAGCGCTTAAGTTATTATTATCATAGATCAGGTTCCCTATGATATAAGTCTCTCTTTCAGGCGGAAGAAGTTCTCTATCCAAAGAGTTCGGTCCAAGACCAACGATATTATTTCTCCAAATGGAACTTAGGATATATAATTCCCCGCCAGCATTTGTTCCGGAGTATCCAAGCGCGCTATTCTCCGAGATCACATCGTAAAGGATCGCTTTACAAGGATAACATTGACCTACATAGATCCCTGCATCAGGAGATCCGGAAGCATAAGAATGTTCTAATACTCCATTCACTGAATCAAAAGCGTAGATACCGTAATCCCCGTTATTGTATGCGGTGATATAAGAACCTCTATATCCTTTAACTCCTGTCCAGAAGAAGCCGTTCAATGTGGAGTTTCTAGCGGTCATGTTCTCGATCGCAACTCCGTTTGCTCCTACTACGATGATACCGTTCGCTCTTTGGAACTGTCCGTCCAAGATCACTTTATTACGGTCGGTTCCTCTGATCGTCAAAGATGGTGTAGTAACTACTACTTCTTCATAATAAACGCCTTCATCTACAAGAACCAGGTCACCTGGAGAAGATGCATCCACTGCGTTTTGAATCGTAGGATATGCTTGTGGGACTTTTCTGGTAGTTCCGGAGAATTTTTCCGCGGTCTTCCAATCTTTACCTGCTCTTGCTGCAGGATTGTATTGGGCATTTCCTACTACGATATCTGCAACCATTCCACTTTTTCCATCCGGAGTCGCGTGGAAGCTACAGTAATAAGGAAAAACTCCCTCTTTCGGATAGGAGATCTTAACCTTAGCGCCGCGAGGCATTACAATATTACCGAAACTTTTCTCGGTAGACCAGGACTTATCTACTGCGATCGCATTATGAGGATTCGCTCCTGAATTGATAAATTCAATCTGACCACCAATCGGGATCTTTTGCATTGGGGGAGAAAACGCATTGTCCACCATGACTACGTGGGCAAAACCTTCCGTCTCTCCTTCTTTGCTGCCGCAAGAAGAAGCGAAGGCTCCCATGAAAATCCCCAGGACCAAAAGTCCTAAAACGGGGATATACCTTTCTTTTATTTGGAATTTAGGCATCTGAACTCCTCTCCTCAAATCTCCGAAGTTTTGACTTCCGCCCAAGAAGCCGCTTTTTCAAAATGTGAGCTTTTGCTCACATTTTCAATATTTTCGCATAACGGTACGCCGATACAAGTCTTTTTTAGCGAAAATATAATCGAGCAAACGTTATAGAAAGTTCCCTTTACTTAAAAGCTAAAAAGAACTCTTAGAAGGATCTTTTTTAGGGTCTGTTTCCTTTCCAGCAAGCCCCCAACCAGTCCAGCCAGTGATTAAAGAAAATAATGGAGAAAGTAAATTCAAAAATGCGTAAGGGAGATACACGAGTGTAGGAACTCCTAAGGCGGTAGCCATAAAAGAACCGCAGGAATTCCAAGGAACTAAAGCTGAAGTCATGGTCCCCGAGTCTTCTAAACATCTGGAAAGATTTCTGGGATCCAAACCTCTCTTAGAATAAGCTTCCTTAAACATTTTACCCGGAACAACGATCGCTAAGTATTGATCCGCGCAGAATAAGTTAGTACCTACGCAGGTAAATATCGTCGCAGTAAATAAGGAACCTCTTGCTTTCGCCCAATTCAAGACCTTATCGGCCAAAACTTGGGTCATTCCTCCACCTTCCATAGTCCCGGCATAAAACATTGCGGATATGATCAGCCAAACTGTAGAAAGCATGGATGACATTCCGCCCCTAGACAATAAACCGTCCACTACAGGGTGCCCCGTTTTTACCTTTGTCCCTTCAGAAGCCGCAGAGATCAGATTTTTGAATAAAATAGCGGACACTTCCTTAAAGTTTAAAGAATCTGAATATAGATCGGATTGAGTTAATACAAAGCAGAATCCCCCGCTAACGATCCCGATAAAAATAGAAGGGATCGCGGATATTCTAAGATATATCAGAAAAAAAGTAAGAAGTGGAGGAAAGAGAAGTATCCAGGAAATCCTAAATTCGGATCGAAGAGCTTGGATTACCGGTCCAGTAGCAGTATCCGTTTCTCCGGAACTTCCTCCCCATCCCAGAAACCCGAAAACCACCAAGCAGAGACCAAAGGCAGGCAATGTGGTGCGAGCCATATTACGAATATGTGATAATAGAGAAACTCCAGTTATTGACGAGGCAAGATTTGTAGTTTCCGAAAATGGAGAAAGTTTATCCCCGAAATAAGCACCGGATACAACTGCACCCGCCACCATTCCTAACGGTTTTCCAAGCCCGGCCCCTACTCCAATCAAAGCAACACCGATCGTCCCGGCAGTGGACCAAGAACTTCCGGTAGCCAAAGAAACAACCGAAGATAAAATTAATGCGGAAGGAAGAAAAATTTCAGGTTTTAATAGTTCCAATCCCCAAACAATCAAAGCAGGAACAATCCCGGAACGGATCCAAACCCCGATCAATGCACCAATCAATAATAAGATCAAGATAGGCTGTAATACATTCCGTAAAGAATCTAAAACTGTTTCTTCTATTCTGACCCAGGAAATTCCCCTTAGCCTGGAAATTCCTGCAGAGATCGCACCCGCAGTAAAAAGTAAGATTTGAGCAGGCCCTTCTGCGATGCCGCCTCCAAAAAGAAATCCTGAAATACTTAGGGTGAGTATCAAAAACCCAAGTGGGAATAGAGAGATCCAAAATCCGGGCCTTTCGTTCATTTAGGAAAATCCTCCGGAGCCTTAGAACGGATCTTGATCAGTTCCTTTGTATAAGGATGAATAAATGTAAGCGAATAAGAATGCAATGCCTGTCTGGACATTCCCAGTTTAGAGATCAGATCAGGCTCTTCTCCTTGGATAAATTCCAAGAAAACTTTCTCTTCTTTACCGTAAATTTTGTCCCCGAGTAATGGAAATCCTAAAGAAAATAAAGTGGCCCTGATCTGATGGAGCCTTCCCGTTTTGGGAAAACAAAATAATTTGGAATAAGGAATTCCATCTATATTCCCTTCTCCGATTTTTCTAAAATAAGTTTCAGAAGATTCCAATTCTTCTAAACTGAGATCCTCTTTGTCAGAAACTTCTTTAGAAATAAACCTTCTCTTTTTCCGGATCAAAGAAGAAGGATCAGAAGTTAAAAATCCTTTTGTATAAACTTTAGAGGGAAACTTCCCCCAGACATAACTTAAATATGTTTTTCGGACCTTTCTTTTCGAGAACAGATCGGAAAGTTTTGATGCTGCTTCGGGGTCTTTTCCAAAAATCACAATTCCGGATGTTTCCCGATCCAGTCTATGGATCGGATATACTTTTTGGAAACGACCGCTCGCTTCCAAAAGATCGGTGAGATTATTTTTTCTGTATCTTCCCGCACTATGCATAGGAAGATCACCTGATTTTTCAACCGCGAAATAATGAGGATCTTCGTATAAGATCTTAAACTCAGAGTTTACTGGAGGTTCTTCTATCTCTCCAGGCAAATAAAGAATTTCATCCCCCTCTTTTAAAGAATAAGAAGGTTTAGAAGGTTTTCCTTGTACAAGTATTTTACCTTCTTCTAATACTCTCCTCCAATTGGATCTGGATTGATACGTAAACCGAGCAGCAAGGAATACATCTAAACGTAATCCTGCTTCTTCTTTTCCGATCTTTGTCCTAAGTCCTTCCTGTGAAGTCGCGTTAGACAGACTCTTCTTCCCCTTCGAAACCCATATCCGGGATCTCTTCTGCAGAGGATTCTAATTCTCACGAAGAAGAAGGGATAGGTTCCTGGACATCCGATTCCGGAGCCTGAGAACCTTCCCCCGGGCCGAGTCTTGAATCCACGAATTGGTTTAAGATTTCCTCTTCTTTTGAATTCAAATTGAAGAATTGGCAACCGATACGGAACATCTTATCGGTATTCGTAATATTTCGAATAACGGCCCTATATGTTCCTTTTAGTTCCGAATTTAATTGCAGGTCAAAAAGTAGGATCTCGCCGACAGCGAAACTCCTGGAAAAGAAAATGGATTGAGGATGAAAGAATCCGAGACCGCTTCGGCTAATATCTTCAGCCTGGCATCTCTCTTTGGACTCTTGAAAAAATCCGGAAGAGATCACGTCTCTAGAAACTGCTGCGGCAAATACGGTGATCTTATTATAATCTTCGGTATCCATCGGCCTATCCGACAAAACTTGGACATAGCCTAAAGGAGTATAATTTTTATAACGAATAAGCACGGAGATCTCCGAAATAAAGCGGGATTCTATCTTATTCAACATTAACAATTTCAGATATTCTTCAATAGGCACAAAGTCGGACCCGGCACCCCCTGAACTTCTTTCCAAACGATTTGTGACAAAAATAGATTGTTCGAAATTGTACATGATCCGAAGTCTATTATCCATTCTATCCGAAAAATAGATGAGAGAATCAGGATAAGTTTCCTTCATCTTCTTGGAATGTCTCTGCAGGATCCCTTCTACGGACTTATCAATAAAACCTAATGAACGTCTTAGATGAAGTTGATTAATGATATTTGTAAGAGTGATCGGCTCCCCGTTCCCTCCTTCCAGATCCACCCTTCCTTGAGAACGTTTGGCTTCGGTAACTTTTACCGCTTGGATCCGCAATAATTCCAAACCGTTACTCGGATTTCTTTGGGTTACCGTGAATACACCGTGAAAAAAATGATTATTATGAGTTAGAAATAGGATCCTGGTCTTCTCGCCTTCCGATTTTCCAGGAAGAGAAGCAACTAAATAGACCCCGTCCTTGACGCCGACAACCTTTGCAGGATAGGACCTACCCTTGATCTCGACAGAAACAGGCAGCCTTGCAAACAATGTTTGGAGGATTTTAGTAAGAGCCTCTGTTTCTTTAACGGTCCTATCCAAACTTTCCCCCCAAAGGAAACTGGTCCTTCCGGTACAGGTATCCGATTTTAACGGCTCCCTCGTTTAGGGAAAGGAAATTACGGGTTTCGGGGAATTTTCCTAATCATTCTTCCAAACTTATGTGGGAATTCCGACTCTAATTTAAGGTTCGACATTTTGCATTATATTCTACTAATACGTTCGGGGGATTAAAGAGGATTAGACAGTCGCAAAACTTCAGCAAAACAAAAAACTGTAAGGCAATTTTAAGAAATCGTCTCCTCTTTTTTTCTAAAAATAAATTCTTTCCTAATTTCCGAAATTTTGGAAACACCTACGGTATTCATCGCTTGGGCCAATCCTTCCGTATACTGACTGATGAGAAAACGAACTCCTGCGACTCCCCCTCCTACCGCGGAAATCGCCATAGGCCTGCCGATCAGAACATGATCTGCTCCAAGGGCGTGCATTTTAAAAACGTCTGCCCCGCTTCTGACCCCACCATCCACTGAGATCGGGAAATCTTTTCCCAAAGCCTCTCTGATCATAGGAAGAACTCTTGCAGTTCCCGGCATATCATCCAACACACGACCACCATGATTGGAAACAACGATCGCGTCTGCGCCTGCTTCTTTCGCAAGTATCGCATCTTCAGGGCTCATCACTCCCTTTAAAACAAAAGGAAGTTTTGTATAAGAACGTATTTTAGAAAGAGCGTCCACTCCTCTTGTAACAGAAGGGATCTTTTTCTGGACAAGCGTCTTAAAATTCACTGCGTCTATATCCATTCCGAGTGCAAGGATCCCCTGAGCTTCAGCTTCCTGGAATCTTTCTCGGATAAGACCTTCATCTTCTCTAGGCTTGCAGATCAGTATTCCTTTTCCATCCACCTTCTTCAAGGCTTCCAACATGATCAGATATTTTTCGGGACTGGCCCCATCACCTAACCACGCTAAGCTGCCGGACGCAAGACATCCTTCCAAAAGAACTGCAGCTAGAGTATACTCATCCATAGCTCCGCTCATGTTCGTAATTGCACCTGTCATGGGTGCGGACATAAATGAAGTGGATAATTTCTGACCTAAGAAGTTGACCTCAGTACTAGCTTGTACATTCTCTCGGATGTATCTAGGCAAAATGGAATATTCTTCCAATGCCTTTGTATTATCCTGGAAGCTAAGCATTCTTCCAACGCCGCCCATACCCGGAACTCCGGAGGCACAGTCCGTTCCATCACAAACTTTACAAACCCAACATACTTCCTTTCCGAATCTGGTTCTCGCATTCGCTGCGATCTCTTTTTCAGAAATAGAATAAAGCTCGTCGGAGTTAAATTTGATCGTCTCTAAAACTTTAGAGAATATATTCTCCGCTTGGTTTAGATTTTCCGCTGAGATGATTACGTGTCCGGTCTTTTCTATATTATTCGTAGGCTCCGGAATAATATCTCCTACTTTATGCAAAAGATAGATATCAGTCACACCTTCTATCTTTTTTGCATCTTCCAACCCTTCGATGGAAAGGAGTTTTCCCTTAGGAGCAAGAAGCGCTCTCTCTATCGAAACTCTATGGAATAAAGGATCTAAATTGTCGGGCTCTTCGCCTAACGCGATTAAGATGGCAGCGCGGTTTAGATTAATTCCGCTGGATAAAGGAAAAGTAAATGCAGACATAAAACCGCCGGAAAGTCTTGCTGCGATCTCTCCCACTTTTACTCCAGTCGGTGTTACTTTAATATCACCTTTTCCTGCACCTCTTCTGATACCGAGGGCCTGCATCCCTCGAAACATTACGTCTTCTATCTCTTTTTGGATCTCAGGAGAAAGAGAAGAAGGCATATTGTGCCCCATTTCTATAAAATATGGTTCTCTTTCGATGATCCGGTCGGCAAGACCTGTGATCCTATAATTTCCATCCCAGGCAAGAGCGTCTACCGACACCTCAGGTCCCGGCATATACTCTTCTAAGATCATTTCACCTGTGGGAGAATATTTTTTGGCGTGTTTAAAAGCAGCCTGTAGTTCTTCTCTATTATTAACTTTTACTACTCCGCGAGCACCCATATTATCCGCGGGTTTCATGACCAAAGGAAATTGTAGGAATTCCAACGCGTCACGAGTGTCTTGGATACTCCAAATAGCTGCAAATCCAGGAATTGGAACCCCTGCTTTTTTCAGACGTTCCCTCATCTTTACTTTATTAGAAGCTGCCTCGGCATCTACGAACCTAATCCCAGGAAGATCCAACGCATTTGCGACCGCAGCGACAGTCATACTCGCGTCAGTTCCCGCAGTGATTACTCCGTCAATCTTAGTTGTCGCTGATAATCTTTTAGATTCTCGGACCATTCCTTCTATGTCCTTTGTGGACATGACCATAGGAATATCACAAATTTTTAATCCAGGAGCTTCCGGATTCATATCAGCGACGACAGTTCTCAGAAGCATTGTCTTTGCAGTTTGGATGATGGGAACTTGTAAAAGTCCTCCGCCTATGATCAGGATCGTCTTACCGGCGATTTTTTTACTCACGGAAGGGCGCCGGCTCCTAATTCAGAACTTTCTAATATAGTTTCGGATTTTTCGTAAGTGGATACACTTCCCTTTCGGATAATTCCACCCGCGAGCAGATAATCAGAATCCAAAGGATAGAATACCGCGGATTGTCCGGGAGCTACACCTTTCACTTCTTCCAAAGGAAATACCTCTACAAAATTCTCATTTCGGACCACTTTAGCGCGGATCGGACGAGAACGATATCGTACTTGAACTCTGCATTCCGATCCTTCGTTTTCTAAAACTGGAGCCCAAGCTTGCAAATTCAGATCTTCTACAATAAAAGATCCCACAAAAGTTTGTCTCTCTTCTGCGAGCACGACAGTTCCGTCGTCTTGGATAGAGATAACGTATAACGGGGCCTTCCAAGCGATGCCTAGACCTTTTCTTTGGCCTATAGTGAAATTCTCTTTTCCGGAATGTTCTCCGATCACTTGACCGTTTTGTAATTTAAAAACTCCGGGAGTGAAATCGATATTTTTTTTGGCCAAAAACTTCCTATAATCGTTTTCAGGAATAAAACAGATCTCTTGAGACTCAGCCTTTTCTGCAACAGGCAATCCCATTCTTCTAGCGATCTCTCTTACTTCAGGTTTTGTCATTCCACCCAAAGGAAAAACTGTGTTCTTTAAGTTTTCCTGAGATAATCCGTAAAGGTAATACGCTTGGTTCTTATTCATATCTTGGGCGTTGGAAATCGCGTATCTTCCATCCACTTCTACGATATTCGCATAATGACCTGTTGCAATTTTATCGATCCCTAACGCAGATGCTTTATCGAATAACGCACCAAACTTCACAAAAGTATTACATTCTACACAAGGATTCGGGGTCTTCCCTTCCTTGTAATCGTTCACAAATCTATCTATGACCTTCTCTTGGAAAAGTTTCTCCATCTTGATCACATAAAAAGGAATGTTTAGAGAAAGACCTACATCTCTCGCGTCTCGAATATCTTCGGGAGAACAACAGGATTTTTTAGTAGTATCGCAGGCTGGAGCCTCGTATTCCCAGGTGCGAAGATTGACCCCGATCACCTCATAACCTTCTTCCATAAGAAGGCCAGCAGTAACCGCACTGTCCACCCCACCACTCATAGCTACTATGATCTTACCTTTACTCATTTTCCGGGACCGATTCCTTTCCTACTATACCAATAAGACTCCTTTTTGTGTCCAAAAGAATTCGATAGTTTTCCATCCAATTCCGCCCCAGGATCCCGACGATCCCCCTTCTATGGTCCGAATGTAATGCGTCCGGGGGGATCCCACCTGGAAAAACCTCCAATTCTGGTCTACAGAATCCGATCCCTTCCGAGTCATTCCTTACGAAAACGGGACAAAAAGGCCGAAGAGTTCGGATCTTGGCCTTTAGCCTTCCCCCTCCAAAATTAAATACGGTGGCTTCCTTCCCTTCTACATACTCCGTAGAATGATCCGATTTAATTGTATCCCAGTCCAGGACACTATATTCTGCGCCTGTGTCCAAGATCCAAGATTCCTTTCTGACTCCTGGAGGCCTAAGAAGAACTGCGGATGGTTGGCCGGATTTCAAATACAAAGGAAATAAATTTTCTTCCAAAAATCCAGGAGCAGGACTTGAAGTAGAAGATCTCCAAATAGAAATTTTTTCCGGAAGATCCAAGACGATCACCGAGCCTAAGAATGCATTCATTCCTAAAATCCCATCCACTCTAAGTTCTTTCGGAAATACATGGGAGAAAAATTCCACAGACTCGAAGGGGCGGATCCCTCCTATAAATAGATCGCTTCGGATCGTTCTTCTTACGGATTGAACGGAGCCTCCGGGAAAACTTGCACTCAAAACTCTTTTAGGAGAATTTTCAGGCACATGATCTTCCGCTAAAAAGGAAACGAACGCACCTGTATCTATCAGAAAACGTAAAGGTTCTCTTTCCTTTTCCAAAGAGAGATAGATGATAGGGAGATGATCCACTTCTTTTAGAGGAAGGCGAATCCAAATCCCGCCTGCATCCTTCTCATAGCGGATATAACCTGAGAATAAATTCCGAAAATCGAAAGTAGAACAAGATGTCAGAAAGGACAAGACTACAGTGAAGATCAGTCTTGTAAGAATATCTCTTTTTTTGAATGTACGATTTCCGAATGAATTCATGTCGAGATCTGAAAACCCGATTAGGCTCTCAAACTTGCGGAAAAAATCGATTCTTTTTTTGGTGGGAAATTTCCGGAGACGAACTCTCTAGAGAGTTCGTTTGGATTTTACAGTAGTTTTTTGATACAACGAGAATTCGGACAACGAGTGTAATCGATCACACAGTCCCTATATTCGATCCCTGTCTGGACATCCTTCGCTTTATATTCTATAAAACAGGAATAAGGCGCAAAATCGAACTCTTCCCTTCCTAGGGCGCGATTTCGGATCCGTTTACCGAGCTCAGCCTCTTCAATCTGGCTGATATAATAATGGTCCAGCTCAAGTTGTTTTTCCATGCTAGAGTTTTCGGCCGGAATTCAAAAATCGATAAGCCGGATTCTATTGGAAAAGAGGAAAAAAACTAGTTTTGGACCGGGATTTGGAAGGAAACAGTCCTGTTTTTACCGGAATGTTTTGCCTCGTAAAGTGCCTTATCCGCTCTTTCTATCAGATCCTTATTGTTTCTGTCGCTAGTCCAGAATTCGGAAACTCCGATGGAAAGTGTTACTTGGAAATCAGGCCCTCCGTTCGGATTCGGGATAGAAGTGGATTCTACCGCTTTTCGAAGACGTTCTCCCATTTCAAAACCGCGTTTTAGATCGGCCCCAGGCATAACTAAACAGAATTCTTCCCCGCCGTATCTTGCGGCGATATCGTGTTTTCCTGCACATTGAATAAGCCTTGCAGCGACCTCGATCAATACCTGGTCTCCAGCTTGGTGGCCATGAGTATCATTAAACTTTTTGAAATTATCCACGTCAGTGAATAGAAGAGCGAGGCTCGTTCTTTTTTTACGGCAACGTTACATCTCTTCTTTTAATTTCGTTTGGAAATAATGATGTACTTTTAGTCCGGTCATCATATCCACAGTGGCAAGCTCGTATAAACGAGAGTTTTCCACCGCAATCCCTGCTAAGGTAGAAAGAGTGGTAAGGAAGTCTCTATCTTCTTCCATCCATTCTCCCATCGTGATCTTTTCTCCCAAAAGAAGAAGACCGTTCACTTTACCTTTCGCGTTCAGAGGAATGATCAAATCCCCGCCGATCCTTCTTAGGAATTCAAGCTCCGGGCTCAAGCCCATCGCCTCTTCCACTTGATCGGGAGTCATTGCTTTTAATTTAGTTTCTAAAAATGTAACTAGAGGTGCATCCGTTTTGATCCTGAAACCTGCATCATCTTCCGCAAGATCGAATCCTTTAAAACTAGGCTCCAATTCGAAATAATTCGAGTCAGCTTCCGGAGCCAAAAAGATGGCCGCGCTCAATGTTTGAAGTTGAGCTAAACAAATATTTAAAATAGCATCTATTAGATACTTATAATCCAATGTGGAATTAAGAGCTTTACTAATCTCGAGAAGTTGTTTCTGATCATAGATCTTCTTCTCGTAGTACTCGATCATCAATGGATCATTGTCTTTTCCGATCAACTGTGGAATCTCCCAATACAAAACTGAAAAGATAATTTCTTTCGCTAATCCGTTTCTTCACCGACGGACTCTTGAACAATTTCCGTGAAGTTATTTCCGCTGAGGTAGTAGCATCAAAAAGCTTTCCTCGGGGAAATCAAACTCTTTTTAGTTTTTCATTTGACTTTCAGCCTGGGTTAAGGAAACATGGTTTTAGACGCCGCGCGGTGGAGCAGCCGGTAGCTCGTTGGGCTCATAACCCAAAGGTCACAGGTTCGAATCCTGTCCGCGCTAGAGCGTTTTATCTCAAATCATTATCCTCAAAAGTAGACAAAGAGACGTTTAATTTCTACTTTTTCTACTCTTTCCTTATAAAAAAGAAATAAATCTCTTATCTGCTAATCCTTTCTATTTAGTTCCGAGTTCTTTAGAACGTTCCGTCGCTCTTTTGACTGCGGAGATGATTGCAAAAGGAAACTGATTTTTCTCCAGCTCTTCCAAACCTGCAATCGTAGTTCCTCCGGGAGAAGTTACTTTGTTCTTCAAAACTTCTGGATGAGTTTCCGGATTTTTTTCCAATTCTTTGGAAAGCAATTCTGCAGCGCCTGATACGGTATGAATAGCTAATTCTAAGGATTGAGCGTATGCGAGTCCGGAGGCAACACCACCTTCCGCCAAACTTTGAATAAACCTAAGTACATAGGCCGGCCCGGATCCTGACAATCCAGTCACCGCATCCAATAGTTCTTCCTTAGACAATTCCAAACAATAAGAGATAGGAGAGAAGATCTCCTTCAAACTTTCATAGAGGTCCTTGTCCCCGTAATAACCTAAGGCGCCCTTACCCACTAAAATAGGAAGATTGGGCATGATACGGACCACTTTAGAACCGTTCGGAGAAGAAGAAGTTAGAGTCCCCGTATCAATTCCCGCTGCCACGGATAGGATCGCCTTTGGAGATTCTAATGTTTTTAAGGTTTTAGCAACATCCGCAGGTTTAATTGCAAGAATGATCAGGTCCGCTTTTTTCTGGAACTGGGACCAATCGGATTCAAGGATCATTCCTTCGGCCTTCTTCGGATCTAGATAAGGATCGAAACCGATCACATCTATTTTTCTAGACTGGAGAGATCTATAAATTGCACCGCCCATATTCCCACAGCCGATGATCCCGATTTTAGTATATTTCATGTTCTTTCTCCGAATATTGCGGTCCCGATCCTAAGATAATCGCTTCCTTCTTCCAATGCAATCCTGTAATCACCGGACATTCCCATGGATAATTTTCCTTGGGGAAAAAATTCCTTTCTCAACTCAGAAATCTCTCTAAACACTTTTCGGGTCGGCTCAGGTTCTCCTGAACTCGGCCCCATGGTCATAAATCCTTCCAAGCTACAATACTCCGAAGAAAGATTCTCCGGTTTTTGCAAAAGATCCAAAACTTCTTCTTTAGTAAAACCGGACTTACTATCTTCTCCAGTAAGATTTACTTGCATAAAGTATTTCAGCTCCCAACGGTCCTGGTCCATTCTCCTTTTCAATTCTTCTAGGATCTTTATAGAACCGACCCCATGAACGAAAGAATATAACCCTGCATACTTTCTAATATGTGAAGATTGGACGGGACCTATATGATGTAGGATGAAATTTTCGCCCGGCTTTCCAAGAGAGGAAAATTTTTCGATCCCTTCCTGGACACGATTCTCGCCGAAATGTAAAACTCCTCCGGCAATCGCTTCGATCACTTTTTCTTTGGGCTGGAATTTAGAAACAGCAATGAGTGTAGGAGTTCCTACAGGTTTTAAATTTCCCAACTCCCGAACGATAGAATGATAATGTTCTGAAACTCCCACGGACCCTCGGGAGGTCTACTCGGTCTTGGAATTTTTCTTTAGACCGGAGACTTCTTTTTCCAGAATTTCCACACGCTTGCGAAGGGAAATTTTTTTATTCTTCTTTTTAGGAGAAGAGTTTTTCATTCCTAATTTCTTTTCCAAACGACCTACTCTCTTTTCCAAAGAACTGATCTTAGCGTTTACTCCGGAATTGGAAGATTTGCGTTTCTTATACTTTTTAGAATAACGTTTTTCTTTTTTAAGTTTCGGGCCGTCGTCGTATTCTACAAGACTCTCATCTCTTTGTTTAGTTCTTGGGCGATCCATTTCCTCTCTACGAGGAAGATCCGAATTTTCGGAAACTTTTTCTCTTTGCTCTGACTTTTCGGTCACTTTAGCGTTTGGAAGATCCTTCTTCTCTTTTCCTAATCCTGGAACTTCGTATTCTTGTTTTGGCAGAGATTGGGAAGAAGGTTCAGTAACCGGTTCTTTCGGTTTGGAAAAATCAGAATCGAAGTTTTGATTTTGGGATAGATCCCTATTTTCAGGGACTTCTTCCGGGGTAAGGATGGTCCTTTCCGGTTGGGACTTCTCTTCTACCGAAACATTTTTGTCCTTATACCAGGCTGCGATCCTTTCTCTTTCTACGTATAAATAGAAAGCCAAAGATCCAAGTAATAAGATCAATAGTCCGCTGAGTAGGATTTTGAGAATATCCCGGTTCATAAAATACCTTGGTTTATTATCGGCTACGAGGACCCCAGAATTTGGCAAAAAACGAAGCTTCTTATTAGGAGAACTGCAAAATCTACCGAAAGGACTAGAGTGAGTAAGGGCAGATTTTTCCTATGTTTTCTGATCAGTATCTGGTTTCTGCCTAGCCCCAGCTGGGCACCCCCCGTCAAAAGAGACGAAGACGAAGCAAATAAGGTCCTACAATTAGAAAAAGTACTCTTAGATTGGAAGCATTACAATCTTTTTCTAGTAGATTCGTTCGAAGGAGAGAGACCTTGGGAAATTTACAGAGGTATCTCTTTTCTCAATCGGATTGATTATGTTTCCCAGGTCCCAAACTCTCCCGCATTCTTGAAAGAGAGAGAATTATACAAGGCATCTCCTACAGAAGAATACAGATCCATGATGATCCAAACGTTCTTCGAAAATCCAAAACATGAACATTTGGAAATACGCCCAAAAGAACCGATCAGTCTACCGATTGGAATTCCTACAAGGGTATTCTTTTGGGCATACTCCTTGAACCATAACGTGGTTTTGGAACTTGTGTTTCATCAGAAAAAATCCAAAGAGATCGTTTTGGAATTGGGTGATCTGAAGTTTGACGGTTGGAAAAGAGTCGAAGCACAAATCTCAGTTCCTGCGAAAAATATTCGATTAAACCAATCTTTACGTTTTCCTCTAGAGTTAGTTTCTATCCGGATCAAACCGAATCCTTTCCAACCTAAAGGTGAATTTTATTTTTATATGGATCGTTTAGGGATACTGATCGATAGCAGAGAAGAGTCTTATCCAGGAGCAGAGGTCAAAGACAATTGGGGTACTGCTCTTTAAGGAATTCTTCTAACTCCCCTGGCTTCTTAGAATTAAATCGAAAAGTATTCCAATTCATATAACCTGCGACTTCCACATTCGTAGCATTATCGTCTACGAACACATAATCTTTTCCCGGAAAATCAGTCTCAATCCATTGATAATATTCCTGGGCGGGCTTTCTAACTCCCATCTCACAGGAAAAATATAGAGCATTTAAAGAATGAAGAACTTCTCCTATCTCAGGAAATTTTAAGATCTCTTTGTACCAGATAGAATAGTTACTTGCTAAAATCACCGAGAAACCTTTGGCTCTTAGGCTTTTGACTATATCAATACTCTCTTGGATCGGACGGACGCTTGAAAACATCTTCTCTTTCAAGTCTTTAGGGTGAGGAAGTCCTTTGTCCTTATATGAATCCAGATAGAAACGATTAAAAAAATCCTCTTCTTCAATTCTTCCCATTTCAAAATCTAAGAAGGCTTGCTTTTCCCGACCGTTCTTAAAATCTTCCCAATGTTCTCTGGGTAGAAGTTCTTTTAATGCCAGATGGAACGGATCATGGATCAATGTGTCCATCAGGTCGAATACGAAAAGAGGAGATCTCATACCACTATGCTAATAACGTATCGGATTTTGACGATCCTTCTTTGGCCCTTGGTCCTCGTTTTCTCTCTTTTCATTCCGAGCGCCAGAAATTTTCTTAAAGTGCGAAAACTAGATAAGAATAGAATTCTCTCCTACCCTTTTTCCTCTAAAGGCCAGAAGGTAATCTGGATGCACGCTGCTTCTGTGGGAGAATTGGATCAATGCAAAGCGGTCGCTCAGGTTTATAAGAAGAAGGAACCAGAAACGTTTCTACTCCAAACCGTTTTTTCCGATTCAGTAAGAGACTCTAGTTTGGAAGCCTTTCCTGCAGATCTGAAATTCCGTCTCCCTTTGGATTTTCCTTGGAGTTACAATTTTATTTTCGATAAGTTCAAGCCTGAGACTCTGGTTTGTATGGCCTGGGACAGATGGCCGAATTTATTACTCGGAGCAAAAAAAAGAAAGATCCAAACAATCCTTGCCTCTGCTGTGATCACTCCTCCCAAAAATTTCTTAAAAAGAAAATTTTATAAAGCAGCATTTTCATTATTCGATAAAATTCTCACTTCGCATTCTTCGGGAGAAGAAAAGTTTCGAGAACTACTGGGGAACAAGGCCTCAATCAAAACTTTAGGTGATTCTAGATTCGATTCAGTCATTCAAAAAATAGAGTCTAGTCAAAAAGAATTCAAAAGACCTAAAAATTATCCTTTCTCTCGAGTGTTTCTTCTCGCATCTACTTACGAGCCTTGTGAAAATTTACTTCTTCCTCTTCTAAAAGAATCCTCTCTTCAAAATTCTTCTTTCTGGATCTTTCCTCATAAAACGGATCCAACAAGGATACAAAAATTAGAAGAAGAGATCCGGTCTATTACTGAAGACTATTCTCTTTATTCCAGATCGGATTTCGATTCCATCCAATCCAAAGTGATCTTATTTGATGTGCTCGGGATTTTAGCACATGCGTACAGAGCGGCAGACTTTGCATACATCGGAGGAGCCTTACATAATAGAGTGCATAATGTTTTGGAACCTGCTTATTTCGGACTTCCGTTATTAACCGGACCGAGGATCCATCATGCTCCGGAAGCGATCGAGCTGAATCAT
Organism: Leptospira sarikeiensis; assembly: GCF_004769615.1. Taxonomy (GTDB): domain Bacteria; phylum Spirochaetota; class Leptospiria; order Leptospirales; family Leptospiraceae; genus Leptospira_B; species Leptospira_B sarikeiensis. Next base: position 150,441 of record NZ_RQGF01000025.1, read on the forward strand.
AGAGGCGGATTATTCATCATCCAAACTAGAGAAGAAGTTTTAGAGATCCTGCAATTAAGTTCCGAGCGGAAAGAAGCCATTCGTTTTTCCAATAGACAATTTGTGGAAACCGGCCGAGGAGCCGCAGAGAGAATCTATAACGAAATTTCTTTATAGATTCCGCACAGAGCCCACAGAGAACACAGAGGGCTTTATGTAGGAGTTCCAATGTCTCGAACTTTTTCTCTCCGTGGCTTCGCGGCTCTGCGTGGAAACAACCTTGCGCCTCTCCTAAACTCTGTCATCTTTGTACCCTCTGCGCGAAACAAAAAATCCTTTTCTCCCACTTGATAATCAAAGATACTGGGGTGGAAATGTCCATCTACCGTTGCACAGCCGTAAGTTTAAAATCGACCGCCTTGGATTTTAAGGGAAACCGAGAAAAGATCCTAGCTGCGATCCAGGCCAACGAAACTTCTTCTTTAATCTTATTTCCGGAACTTTGTATCTCTGGTTACGGTTGCGAGGACGCTTTCTATTTTCCTTGGGTTTGGGAACAATCTTGGAAAAGCCTTCTAGAAATTGCTAAACATACTTCCCAAAAAACGGTAATTGTAGGACTTCCATTCTTCCAAAGCCCCTATCTATTCAATGTAGCTGCAGTCTTACAGAACGGAAAAATATTAGGACTTGTCCCAAAACAAAATTTAGCTCAAACCGGAGTTCATTACGAGAACAGATGGTTCACAAAAGGAGAAGAATCCAGAAATTATGCGATCACTCCGGATGGATCCGAACTCCCCTTCGGTTCTTTATTATTCGAAAGTCCTAATTTTAATTTTGGAATAGAGATCTGCGAAGACTCTTGGGTTCAAACAAGACCTGGGCAATATCTGGTAGAAGCTGGAGCAGATCTAATCCTTTCTCCTGGCGCCTCCCATTTCGCTTTGGGGAAACAAGACATTCGTAAAAAAATGTTCTCGGAATCTTCCCGAAATTCTTCTACTGCGATCCTATTCGCAAATTTAAACGGAAATGAATCCGGTCGTTTGATCTTCGAAGGAGGATGTTTAGGGATTGTAGACGGAAATGTAAAACAAGAAGGACCAAAACTTCATTTTACTGATTTCGAATGCACTCATCTTGAATTGGATTCGTCCGAGCTTAGATCCAATCGTGCCAGAAATTTCAGATCTTCCGGCACAAGGGAATTCAGATCCAGAGGAAAAGGGCTCCAAAGGATAGAATTACTTCCATTACAAACAAGAGAAACTATCTCGAAAGAAGTTAAGGTCTCGAACACAAATCTATTCGAAGATTTTACGAGAGCAACTTCACTCGGATTATTCGATTATCTGATCAAATCCAAGACCAAGGGTTACACCTTATCCCTTTCCGGTGGAGCGGATAGTGCAGCCTGTGCGCTTCTTGTAAAAGCAGGGATCTTGTTCTCTGAAAAAGAATTAGGACAAAAGTATCTGGAATCCTTGGGTTTAATTCCAAATCAGCTATTATTCACACTTTTCCAGGGAACGGAAAATAACTCTGAACAAACCAAAAATACCGCAAAAGAACTTTCAGAAGAATTAGGTTTTCCTCATTCCTCTATTACTGTAGATTCCGAAGTAAAATCTATGCTGGAAAAGATTTCCGCTGTCAAAGGTTTAATTCCGAATTGGACAGACCATAATCTCGCACTCCAAAATATACAAGCAAGGGTGAGATCCCCCTTAATCTGGTTACTTGCAAACTTAAACGGACATCTTCTTCTCTCCACTGGGAACAGAAGTGAAGCGAGTGTCGGATATACTACAATGGATGGAGATTCTTCCGGTTCAGTTGCCCCTCTCACGGGAGTCAGTAAAGAGTTTTTACTTTCCTGGCTTAAGAACGTTTATGAAGGAAAGGATCCGATCCTACCTAAGATCCAGGCTTTAGAAGGAATTTTAAATTCTAAACCTACTGCAGAACTAAAACCGCTCTCCGAAAAGCAGGAGGATGAAAAAGATCTAATGCCTTATCCTCTTCTCCAAAAGCTGGAAAGGAATTTTGTGTTCTTAGGAAAATCTCCCGATGATCTTTTAGAAACTCAGGAATGGTCCGATCCAAAACAAGCGGAAGAAGGTAAGAAAAAATTCCTGAAATTATTCTCTGCAAGCCAATGGAAAAGAGAAAGGCTTCCACCTTCTTTCCATTTAGACGAATACGGATTGGATCCAAAATCCAGTTTCCGTTTTCCGATCCTAAGTGAGATCTCTTTTTAGGTTCACACGGAGCTCACAGAGAACGCGGAGGATTTTGTAGGAACTCCAACAGAACTTTCATTCCTTCGCGGATTCGCGTGAAATATATTATAAAAGTTTTTTGGGTTCACGCCAAGGCGCAAAGACGCTAAGGATTTTTTGATTCTTTCTAACTCCGTGAACTCAGTGCTCTCTGTGCGAAACATTTTAGTAATTTAGTTCGCACGGAGCTCACAGAGAACGCGGAGGATTTTGTAGGAACTCCAACAGAACTTTCATTCCTTCGCGGATTCGCGTGAAATATATTATAAAAGTTTTTTGGGTTCACGCCAAGGCGCAAAGACGCAGGATTTTTTGATTCTTTCTAACTCCGTGAACTCAGTGTTCTCTGTGCGAAACATTTTAGTAATTTAGTTCACACAGAGCTCACGGAGAACACGGAGGATTTTGTAGGAACTCCAACAGAACTTTCATTCCTTCGCGGATTCGCGTGAAATATATTATAAAAGTTTTTTGGGTTCACGCCAAGGCGCAAAGACGCTAAGGATTTTTTGATTCTTTCTAACTCCGTGAACTCAGTGTTCTCTGTGCGAAACATTTGAGTAATTTAGTTCGCACGGAGCTCAAAGAGAACACGGAGGATTTTGTAGGAACTCCAACAGAACTTTCATTCCTTCGCGGCTTCGCGTGAAATTGTTTAAGGAGTTTTTTGGGTTCACGCCAAGACGCAAAGACGCTAAGGATTTTTTGATTTTTCCAACTCAGTGTTCTCTGTGCGAAACATTTGAGTAATTTAGTTCACACAGAGCTCACGGAGGCCACAGAGAGTTTTGTAGGAATTCCAACAAAACCTTCTTCTCCTTCGCGACTTCGCGTGGAAAAAGAATACGGAAAATAAAATCTTCACATCCCGGCTTGCTCGTATGCTCTTTGCTTATCCTTCTGCACTTGTTCCAATTGTTGTATCATCGTCTGATGAATGGTTTCCAGTTTTTTCTCTTGCTCAGGATCTCCGGAACCTTTTTGGAGATCGACTAGGTATTTTACGATTTCCAATCTGTCCTTGGATTGTTTTTCCATAAAATCATAATATGTGGAAACCTGATCTTTGGAAGCGGTGCGGCTTAAAACTGCTCTAGTAGCTTCGGATACTTTTTGTTCGAAAACTTTTTTCTGTTCTTTTTCTGCAGGGGTCATTCTGCTCGGAAGTAAGGAGTTATTCGGGAACTTCTCCTTTAATTGGGCAAATCGTTCCATCTCTTCATTTGTATATGGTTTTCCGGTTTGTGGATTTACCGGATTATTCGAATCCGTAGCAGGAGCTCCCGACTTGTTTTCGGAAGAACCATCCCCACTTACTTCGGGCTCTCTATATTCTGCCTTGCCTGCCTTATAAAAATCTGAGTTAGAATCGAATAAAGAAGGGTCTGCCCCGGTCTTACCGTAGGAAGAATTTCGAGAAGAAGAACCCATTCCTCCGCCGAATACACTAGCTAAGGCTTCTGCCTCACTTTGTTTACTCTTTGCGTCGGAATTTTCGTCATCAGTCGAGAAAAGTACAACGAGTAGGAAAATGAATACTACAATGAAAATTGCTGAAAATAATAAAGTGCGAACTCTAGTCACGATGAGGAAGCCCCATTTTTTTAGTTGTAAGACCACTCCAAGGTCGAATTCTATCCTTGTGGGTTGTAAATTTAGGATTCAAGAGACCCAAAAGACGGGCAACCTAAAAAACCCTGCCTTTCGGGCGGTTTTATTGTCCTTTTTCCTTTTATTCGCTTCTTGCGGTACGAATACCGAAGTGGCCCAGTCTCCCTTCGTCTTCATTACTCCGGTTGCCGTCCCTCAAATTTTTTCTATTACCGCTAAATACGATAATCTTGATCCACATAGACCTGAATATGATCTGAAATACTATGTTACGAATTTAGAACCTCAATTCGTAGGATATAATTTGTATATCACCTTCGCGATCCCTTCCGCCGGAGAAACGACTAGTGGTGCTAATCTCTATTTAGAAAACGGGGTCCAACCTTCTTTTCCACAACTCGCAGTGCAGGCTTCAACTGCAAATGTAGTAACTCAAACAATCGAGAATCTACAACCATTCTCTCCTGTTCAGATGTTCCAAAAATGTGAAGTGTATACGTTTACGCTTAGGGCATTATTGAATACAGGGATCACATCCAATATGTCCACTCCGATCACCAGATGTAGCACAATCTATCCGGATCATTGTGGAACAAACACGAGCTGTAATCCTACTGCCTGCACAACATCCAGTTGTTCTTCTTCTACCCAAGCCTTATGCCCTGTAGGAACTGCATGTAATCCTTGCACAAAAGGAGTCGCAGCCACAGGTTGCGCCTGCCCTGCGGGAGAATCTCCGCCGGGTTGTAATCTATGACAGAGGGCCCCGAGTCCAAATTTATTATCCAAAAAGGAAGCGCATACGTAGTCGCGACCCCGATCGGAAATCTAGAAGACATCACCTTTAGAGCAGTTCAGGTCCTCAAACAAGCAGACATGATCTATTGTGAAAATTCTTCTCATAGCAGAAGACTTTTTCAAACCTATGAAATTTCCACACCGGCAAGGACCTTATACAAAGACCAAGGTTCCGAACCGTACAAAGCGATCATAGAAGATCTAAAATCCGGAAAGACATTAGCACTTGTTTCGGATGCAGGAACTCCTGGAGTTTCTGATCCTGGCTCCCAACTTGTAAGGATCTTGAGAGAAGAGAATATTCCAATCGTTCCCATCCCTGGAGCAAGCGCTCTTACTTCTATGCTTTCTATTTCCGGATGGCAGGTGCAACCTTCTCTTTTCCTTGGATTTCTTTCGGAAAAAAAAGGGAAGAAACGCAACCAACTCAAGGAATGGGAAAACTTCGAAGGAGTTCTAACCATCTTCGAATCCGTGCATAGGATCCGGGACACCCTCGCCGCAATCAGAGAAATATTCCCAAATTCTCCCATCCTTTTAGGGAGAGAATTGACCAAAATCCATGAGGAAATCTTAAAAATAGAACCCGTTCAGCCGATAGAATCCCTGAAATTCCCGGAAAAGGGAGAATTTGTAGTATTAATCTATACAAATCCTAAAAAAATGCTTAACGGACGTGTCGGATATGCCGATACTTTGGAGTGAGAGGGAAAACCCATGACTATCGATAAAATTGGCGGCATTGGTGGAGGATCTTACGAGCCACGTAAATCTACTCCTGTTCGCAAAACTGAATCTAAGGAATCATTCGACAATATTTCTATTTCCGATACCGCAAAGCAGAAGGCTTCTGAAGCGCGTATCCAAGCGGAAGTGCAAACGATTTCTCAAAAGATCGTAGCAAGCCCTGTAGACTCAGAGCGCTCTGCGAAACTTAAGGAAGTTAAGGAAAAATTAAAGAACGGAGATTATGATAATCTCAGCCCTGAATTACTGAATGCAGTCGCTGATCGTATTGCAGAATCTTTTTTAGGCCGTTAATTCATCACTGAACCCGGAGTTGTTTCCCTTGGATTCCGGGTTCTACTTATCTCCTCTCAAATCATAAGGGAGAACGACACAAAATGCCGATACTCCCCGACTGGATCAATTTTAGTTTTCCCACCAAAATCCATTTTGAAGCAGATTGTGGTTTCAAAATGGGAAATTTCGTAAAGAATGTTGGAAGTCGTGCTGTCATTCTCTCCACCCAGAGCGAGTTGGAGAATATGGATGAATTCTCCATCATCAAAACTTCTTTAGAAAAACATATAGATGGTGTTATCCTCTACGACAATATAGAGAAGGAGCCAACATTAAAAGAACTAGATACTGCTGCATATTTTGCGAGGATCTCCAACGCAAACTGCATTATTGGTTACGGTTCCTACGAAAGTTTAAATACTGCCAAGTTAGTTTCCTTACTCGCGAATAACGATTCTTTTGCGGAAGATGTTTTTATACTAAGAAAAACGCAAAGACTTAAAAAACCGATCCCTCTTATTTTAATCCCGACCCATCCAGTGATGGGACTGGAATGTTCCCCTACTGCAACCGTTTACATGGACGATGATAGAACTGTTCGTTATTTTTCACATGAACATCTTTTTCCGGAGATGGTGATCGCAGATGCTAAGATCAGTAGTTTTATGACTTCCGCAGACGTTGCGAAAGTTGGAGTTGGGATCTTGGCAGCTGCAGTGGATAGCATTCTTTCCAAATACTCAAACGAGCTTACAAACTCTTCTTCATTGCGCGCCATAGAGATCATTTATAAAAACTTGGTTCCTGCGATCAGAGACCCTAAGAATTTACAATACAAGAACGCAATCTTCGGTGCGAGTTTACTTGTAGGAATGTCCCATTCTTCCAGTTCATTAGGACTTTGTTATGCACTTTCTTTGGCAGCTTCCAATCTGACAAATTTGGATGTTTTTCAGGCGATGTCCATTCTTCTCCCCCATGTGATGGAATACAACCTCACCTCCTCCGCGGGTAAATACGTAATGATCGCGAAAGCTTTGGATGAAGACATCACTAATATTTCAGTGATCGAGGCTGCGATCAAAGCTGTAGAAGGGATCCGTAAAATTTATATCGAACTTAAGATTCCACAAAGGCTTTCGGAATACGAGGTTCGTAAAATAGATCTGCCGGGGATAGCAAGCCTTGCTTCTTCTTTTCCTTTCCTGGATTCTCTTCCGAGAGAACTTCCTAAAAACGAGATCGAAACAATCTTAGTCGCTGCGTTCTAGTTCGTTTCGCACAGAGGCCACTGAGAACACAGAGGGTTTTTATCGGTTCCCGAGTAATCTGAGCAAAAGCGAAGATTGTATCGCACGCGGGAGCGTCACGAAGTTGGGAACATATTAGTATTAAATTTTTCCTTTAACCTCCCTTCGATACAATTTTCACTTCGTGAAAATCACTCAGGGACCACTCCTTCTTCTCTTCGCGACTTCGCGTGAAAATTATTGAACGAGTTTTTTGGTTCACGCAAAGGCGCTAAGACGTCAAGGGTTTGGATATTGTAAGTTTCTAACTCTGTGTCTCCGTGAACTCCGTGTGAAATTTCCAATCTTTATAGTTCGCACAGAGAACACTGAGGTCACAGAGGGTTTATTATTTTAGGAACTTCTACTGAGAACCATCCTATTCTACGTGCCGTTTCTGAACTCCGTGTGAACCGAAAAAAATAGCCTTATGTCTTTGAAAAATATTTGAAAGGCGGGGTCGGACTTCGAAAATGTAGACACATGAGCGAAGAATCCATAGACACGATCATCGGAGAAGATATCCAATTCCGAGGAAAATTGCGTTTCAATAACGCACTCAAGATCAAGGGCCAATTTAAGGGCACGATTGAAACAACCGGATCCCTGATCGTGGGAGAGACCGGTAGGGTCGAAGCTGATATAGAAACCGGAACCCTCGAAATCGAAGGGGATCTCAAAGGAAATATCAGCGCTTCTTCTAAAGTATCCGTTCGCAAGACCGGAAAATTAGTAGGAGATGTTCGCACCCCGGATCTGGAAATAGAATCAGGAGCAAAATTTAGCGGGAACTGCATCATGTAATTATGCCCCAGCATGGACCCGAATTTCATAATCTACCTAATTCATCCATACAGGGCTTAACAGGTCTTCAATCTCATATATTCAAATCTAAATTCGGGCAAGTCTCGAACTCAGGCCAAATCCTTGGCTTGAGTATAGCGGATCTTCCTTCTCCCTTCCTTCTTCCTGATATGGATGAATCCATTAAAACCATTCAGTCAGCTATAAAAGAAAACAGATCCATTCTACTTTATGGAGACAGGGATAGCGACGGGGTTTGTTCCACAAGTCTACTCGCCTCTTTTCTGCAAGGGATCCATCCAGGAAAACTCACAGTAAAAACTTCGAGCGAAGAAGATTACGGACTTTGTGCTCCCGCGATGCAGTATGTGAGGGAAGTAAAACCGGATCTTCTGATCACTCTTGATTTTGGTACGAGCAATAGCGCTGAAATCGAGGAACTAAACCAAGAAGGGATTCAAGTGGTGGTCTTGGATCACCATGAGATCCCGGAAAGGATCCCTTCTGCATGTAAATTGATCTCTCCTAAACGAGGAGATTCTTTATATCCGACTGAAAAGATCTGCACGTCCGTGATCGCATGGAAACTGGTCACCGCATGGCTTTATACTACATTAGAAAATTATGATTCTTATTACTGGGTCCCGGATGGAGAAACATTCTTTAGCGGAAGTTTAGTCCAAAAAGGGATCAAACTTTTCCAGGGAGATAAATCCGAAGCTGAAAAACGTTTTGGAGGAAATTTTATCAATTGGGGAAAAGTTTCCAAAACACAATTTCCAGAAAGAGAAGTTTTCTTTTCCCAGATATCGGGATCACCTGCAGTATGGGAACAGGTCCAAAAAAATTTGGATCTGGCTTCTATAGGAACTATCACTGACATGATGCCTCTTGTAGGAGAAAATCGGATCATCGTAAAAGAAGGATGTGTTTCTCTTCAAAGGATCAAGACTGGAGAATTTTCTCATCGCCCGGGTCTATACCAACTTTTAGCACAATTGGATTTAGATAAGAAGAAGGTTCTTTCCAGAGATCTAGGCTGGAGTATTGGGCCCGCACTCAATGCCGCGGGAAGAATGCAAAAAACGGAAACTGCACTCGGTCTTTTACTTTCTAACTCCAACAAAGAAGCGGAAAATCTTGCTACTGACCTTCTAAAATTAAACGAAGAAAGAAGAGAAAGAACCAAACGTAATCTATTCAGGGTAGAAGGTTTTCTAAAAAGAAAAAGAGAAAGAACGGAAAGGCCTATTCTATTCTGCTATGAGCCGGACTTCGAACCTGGAGTTTCCGGGATCGTCGCAACAAGACTCGTAGAACAATACAAAAGACCCGTAGTATTTATCGCCCCGGACCATGGACACGCAAAAGGAAGTGTAAGAGCTTACGGAACGGAAAACGTTCTGAACTTATTAAAAAAAGCGGAAGATATTTTTCATCAATTCGGGGGCCATAAGGAAGCGGGAGGATTTTCACTTTCTATAGATCGGATCCCGAAATTAGCAGAAATACTTTTTCAAGAAGCAGGTAGCTGGTTAGAAGAAGAAAAAGTTTCAAACATTGCAGAAGAGACCAAAAGTTTAGTAAGCCTAAGACCACAAGAACTAAGAGAAAATATTTATACAGAACTTGGGATCTTCGAACCTTTCGGAATGGAAAACCCAACTCCATTACTTTCCATCAAAGGAGCTAAAATACTTTCTTATAGACCTTTATCCGATGGAAAACATGCAAGATTTAAAATTTTAGCCTCTTCAGAATCGATCCAAGCGATCATTTGGAATAAGGCGGAAGAATTTTCCAGAGTTCTAAGAGAAAAAGGAGAATTGGATCTTTGGGGAACTTTGGAAGAAAACACTTTTAAAGGCAAAACTAGCCTACAATTCGTGATCCAATTTTTCGAATAAGATCAATCTTCCGAATCTGAAAAATCCGAAGCTTCCGCAGAATCCTCTTTTGATTTAGAAGATTCTCCATTCTGGCGGCCTTTTCGATTTTTATCCCGAAAACGACCTTCTCTCTCTTTGCGATTCTTGTTCGGACGACCACCTTCTTTGCGGCCTCCTCCACCACCGATACTATTTGGCAGCACAGGTCTTTTTCTAAGAGAAATCTCCCAGAAGAATGCGGATTGTAAAGCTTGATCGTTATTATCCGCAATCGCATTTATCTTAAAGACGTAGAATGCATCGTAGAAGAAGTCTTTTTTACGGAAAAAATTATTCTGAGTGGCTTTATCGTCCTCTGTATGAGTAAATCTTTCTTGAGAAGCGAAAACCTTGATCAGTCTTTCCTTATCTTTTTTAGGAGTTCCGAGTCTTTGGAAAATAGGCTCTAGGGCCTGTTTGAGAGAAGCAACCAAATGCCCCCCACTCTTCTTAGATAAAGACTCTTCGACTAAATCGGAAAATAAAAGTGCATAGAAGATCTGAGGAGTAAGTTCCTCTCTTTCGGATAATAGTTTATCTGCGATCGCCAGGCGTTTACCTACCCTGGTTTCCAAAAACTTGTCTCCGAAGTCAGGATTCTTTTTACGTTCTCTTTCGAAAGCATCCTTAAACAAAACTTCCAATAAGGAATTTTGGGCCATACCTTGGAAGATAAGTGAAGTTCTCCAGGTGCGGAAGATTTTATTATACTCTTCCAACATACGGGACGAAGAAGCCTTCTCCAATTCGTATGCATTCTTCTTGATAGACTTAGAAGTTCCGCGATCGATCTTTAATCCAAGCAACACAGCAAATTTAACTGCACGCAACATTCTCACAGGATCTTCCCTGAAAGAAATGTCGGGGTTTCCGATCACCCTGAGTTGTCTGCCTTGGATATCTTCGTATCCACCAACATAATCCACGATGGAATCGTTACGAATATCATAGTATAACGCGTTGATCGTGAAGTCTCTTCGAGCAGCATCTTCTTGAGGAGTTCCGAATTTATTATCTCTCTTGATCAGATAATCCTGATCTTCGACAGGTTTTTCAAAACGATGTTCCGGAAGAGAACGGAAAGTACTGACCTCGATCACCTTTCCCTTAAATAGGATATGAACGATCTTGAATCTGCGACCGATAATTCTGCAGTTATTAAAGATTTTTTTAATTTGGTTCGGAGTCGCGTTCGTGACCACGTCGAAATCTTTGGGTTTACGTCCCAAGAGAAGATCTCGAACTCCTCCGCCCACTATATAGGCCTTGTATCCGAATTTATGAAGACGATGAATGATCTTGACCGCATCCTCGTCGATCATAGTCTTGCGAACCGGATGCGAATCCCTGTAAAATCTCTTTCCCTCCGGATAAATAAGAATGTCGTCGACGGATCCTATTTTTTTCTTGAAGAGATTGGACAGAAATTTCATATGATGGGATAGTTAAGTCCTATAATCCCCGTCGGACCCCTACCTGCAAGTAAAAATCTATGAACAACGAGGCAAAGTTCGAAGACCGCCCCAGAGCCGCAGAAAGGCTGAAGATTCAGTATCTTCGCTTTCGTTCTTCCTGGCTAAAAATGAAAGAAAAGGGGTCTCGGAAAATTTCTTTCCTACTTGTACCTCACGATCACGAAGCAGTACTCAATGTGGAGCTCAGCGTTTTTATGGCTGCGTTTTTAGGAGTACTTTCCGTCCTACTTTTTCTTCTCGCGAGCGCATTCGTAGTCTATATGAATTTTTTCTTCGTCCCGAATCGGGAACTGATCCGAGAAACTGATAATAATGTCGGGCTATTCTTGTATTATAACTCTCTTTTGAAAGACGCTAAAAAAGAAATTTCAGGACTCGAAAAGAAAACTGAACAACTGAATCTAGTCGCGTGGGAAGAAGTTCCATGGAAAAGGATCCTTACCTTCGACTATGTGCCCGAGTTCAGTTTGAAAAAAAATGTACCAGAGTCTTCGACTAACATGGATTTATACCAAGATACTGTAGAAGGATTCGCCGAAAGAAATATAGAACTCTATAAGATCAAACATGCATTCCAAAACGCATTCGATTATCTAGAAGAGAGAGAATCCATTCTATACGCGATGCCTAGAGGTAGACCTCTTAAGCCCGGAGTCGGATTTGTTACTTCCACTTTCGGAGGAAGGGTGGATCCATTCGGACTTGTAGAAATGGGAGAATTCCATTCTGGGATAGATTTTGCCGCAGGGGAAGGAACTCCAATCTATGCGACCGCTCCCGGGATTATAGAAGATAATGGACAATCTGCGGGTGGACTTGGAAAAAGTATTCGTATCAATCATTTGAACGGATTTTATACCGTATATGGCCACTGTTCCTTAGTCTTAGTAGAGAAGGGACAGATCGTAACAAGAGGGCAACATATCGGTAATGTAGGTTCGACAGGAAAAGCGACCGGTCCCCATGTTCATTACGAGGTCCATATAGGTTATGATCCTCCGATGGACCCTGCAGAATTTGTGAATATGGAATAATTATTAAATCTCTCCGAAACTTTCCCGGTTCGGGGAACGAATACTAGGGAAAAAAGATCCAAAGAAGGAACCATGTATAAAGTCATTGAGATTCCCGGACTCGTACCTTTCGTCCAGAAATACATTAGCAGCGGTTGGGAAGGAATTTCCACATTCAGTATATTAGTAGTCTTCGCCTTTTTGGCGGCTTCTTATCTTCTACCGAAAGAATTAGAGAGAAAAAATTTAGATCCGGTTCATGCGGATTGGCTTTTGATCCTAGGGGTCTTCGGAACATTCGTAGGCGCTAAAGTATTTTTCATTTTTGAGATCTGGGATCAGATCTTCGTAGATACTCCCGGTTTCGACGGAAAGTATGCGTATCCCCTCACCCACTTCGAAGGTTTTCCGGGACGTATGGGACTTTGGTCCAGTTTATTCTCCGGAAGCGGTCTTGTATTCTACGGAGGGTTCCTATTCGGGATCTTGTTCATTAGCCTTTACATGATCCAAAACAAATTGAATGTAAAAGAGTATTTGGACGCTGCCGTTCCAAGCATGGCATTAGGTTACGCGATTGGTAGATTAGGATGTTTTGTTTCCGGAGACGGTTGTTACGGATTCGCAACTCATACTCATATTCCACTTCTTACATTTACCTATTGGCCAACAAGCGCCGTGCCAAGTGGTGTACCCGTATGGAACACTCCAATCATGGAATCCATCGTTTCCTTTTTGTATTTTCTATACTTCCAGAAATGGGCAAGATTCCAAAACTTTAAACGTTTCAGTTTAGGGGCTCAATATCTGATCCTTCATGGAATTGCAAGACTTGCGATTGAATTCTTAAGAGTAAATAAAGCGGTGATCCCATTCTTTGATCCTCCTACCCAAGCGAATATCCCAGGAGCAGCAGTAGAAACTACTACCTTCTTAAACGGGTATTACTGGCATGGATTCTCTCAATCCCAATATGTTTCGATCGCGATCATCCTGGTTGGTGTATTTTTCTTAGTGAAATGGAAACTCTGGGAAAAAGAACCAGTCCCAGCTTAATCTGTAAAAACTAGTTCACACAGAGTACACTGAGAACACAGAGGGTTTGGCAAATAAAAGCCAAACCTTCTTTTTGTACGGCTTCACGCGCGATACACTTCGCATTCGCGAAAGCACTTAAGACCGACGTTCTGTTTTTACTGCCCAAGCTCTGTGAACTCGGTGGTCTCTGTGCGAAACTTGTTTTTGTAATTTAGTTCACACAGAGTGCACTGAGAACACAGAGGGTTTGGCAAATAAAAAGCCAAACCTTCTTTTTGTACGGCTTCGCGCGCTATACACTTCGCATTCGCGAAAGTACTTAAGACCGACGTTCTGTTTTTACTGCCCCAAGCTCTGTGACCTCGGTGGTCTCTGTGCGAAATTTATTTTAATAATTGGTTCGCACGGAGCACACTGAGAACACGGAGGGTTCGGTAAATAAAGGCCAGATCTTCTTTTCTCCGAGGCTTTGCGTCTCGGCGTGAAAATGCAACTAAGAGCTACCCTCTCGTCTCACTCACCGGAGGCAGCGTGAATATTTTCACCTTTGATGGTTCGGATCATGTCAGCTGTATTTAGATAATTGGTAGTTTTAAAAAGAACTTTGCCATCAGGAGAGAAAATTACAAAGAAAGGAAGACCGATTTTCAACTCAGGGAATCTAGGATCATTCTCATACTGAGCAAAGTCTTTATCATCGTCCCTGACTTTTAAGAGGATCGCTTTTCCGAGAGCTTGGTTCAAACTCGGATCGGATAAAGTCAATTCTTCGAATGCCTTGCAGTTGGAACACCAATCCGCATAGAAGTCCGCAAATACCAAACGATCTTCATTACGAGCAGTCTCGAATGCGGTCTCCGAAATTCTATGCCATTCTAAATTCCCATGCTCTTCTACTACGTCTTTTTTGACCCCACCGTTTAAGGTTCCCCAACCTGCCAGACGGATCAGGATCGCACTACAACATACAAATCCTGTAAGAAGTAATGCACGTTTCGTTCTTTCAGTGCGAAGAAGAGAAGCGGACTGATAAAAGTAAGCTGTAGTCAAAACTCCAAGCCCAGCGGCTAAGATGCCAAGACTTAGATCCGTAGGAACAGACCATAATTGCATCGCCTTATTATAATAGGACCAAGCGAAATAGAAAACGATCAGACCCAAAACCATTTGGATCCATCTGGTCCATTTTCCGGTTTTAGGAAGTGAAAGTCCGAACACTCCCAAAAATAAGAAAGGTAGTCCAAGTCCGAATCCGAATAAGGACATCTTAAATGCAGAAAGTGTAATGGAACCAAAACTTACGCTTTGGACTCCTGCAGTAACTTGGATCAGGATCGCGACTACTACAGGCCCTACACAAGGTGAAGATAAAAAGCCAGCCCCCATTCCTAAAAGAAATGTTCCTTTCCAACCTTCTCCGCCTCTCCACTCTTTAGAGGGAAAAATCGGTAAATATAAAAATCCTAAGGAAGCAAGTGCGAGTAAGAATATTAGAACAGCAAGAAAAAGATTTGTGGCAGGAAATCTTAAGACAGTATTAAAGGCTCCTCCCGAAATTCCAGCAACAAGGCCGAAGCAGAAATACATAAATGCCAGGCCGAAATAGTAAACAAGAGGATGGAAAAATTTATTACTATTACTACATTCTCCCCTAGCTTGGATGATACCGACTGTAATCGGATACAAAGGATACACGCAAGGAAGAAGGCTCGCGCAAAGTCCTCCGGCGATCAGAAAAAGAGCGGAATCGAAACCGAATTCAGAACCGGAAACGCCAGTCTCCATCCAGCGGCTCAGGGAACCCATCCAAGAACCGGAAACATCCGAGCCCTGAGCAAATATAGAAGAAGTAAAAAATGGAAGTACTAAGAGGGCGATCTTAGGCGAAAAAAATATTTTGGAAAGGAAAATCCGAACTTTCTTCATGGGATGGACAGTTAGACCCAAACAGGATTTCTATTTCTCCTAAGATTCATTTTCGGTATTAACCTCGAAATCCAGATTGCGATTTCCAAAAGTATGGTCAATCCGAAAGTCCCGGACGACAACCCTAGATTTTGTCTGTACTTGTTTGGACGAGCCGAAAGGCCCAAAAGATGTGAAAAAGCCCGACCTTTCCTAAAAAAGACCGGGCCTCTAAACTTTCTCTCCGGATCAGATTGCGAACTGAAGTGTGAGAGAGAAATAGGTGCTGTTTTTGTCGAAATTGAACTGTTTTTGGTTCTTGATCGCGTCTCCAGCGTAAAGAACTGTCGCTCCTGCCCAGATAGAGAAGTAATCACTGACTTTCTTGATATAAATCAGATCATATTCCAATAAAAGCCTGTGTCCTGGTTGCCAATTTTTCATGAAACGATCGTTGGAGAAGTTTTCTGTACTTCCTGTAACAGTCTTGTTTGCCAAAAAGTCTCCGTTTGCATCGAAACCTGTGCTACCTGTAACAGCATTTCTGTTCCCGTCGTACCATGCGTCTTGGACCTTATCCTTGCGAATATCATAAACTGCAAAAATGAATCTTCCCCAAGTATCATCGTAGTATTGAATATGAACGGAAGAAGTTCTCACGTTTGCCCAGAATGCAGCGTTCGCGATACCGTTTCCTGAATCGAAGTAAGGGAATCCTCCGGATCTGGTCGCAAATAGAGGATCCCAGGTCCCGGATTTTCCATCTGCACGGTTTGGATCCCCGGAAGCTCGAGCAAACTGAACTCCAAGCCTAAATCCTTTATAGGTATATCCAGTTTGGGCTAAGAAGAAGGAAGCATCATGTTGCACAGTTTCCTTGTAAGCTGCATGTTTATCCGCGCCGCTTCCGATCGTGGTATTCAGTGTATCCCAAGAAGCATTGATGGTTTGGCCTGTGCTACCTGTTTGAGCCGCATACTCGAGTCCCCAATCCCAGGATTTTCCTGCAGGAAGACTTCTACCGGAAGCAGTTCTATTGCTTAAACGAATTCCTGTAGTGAAAAGATTATCTCTACCGTTGGTTCTTTCGTTCGGATCTACAAGAGGACCAGTTGCGGTAGTAGTATTGTATTTTTTAACAACACCGATCTCGTATAGATCGACTACCAACTCCTCAGAAGGTTTCCAAGTATTGTATAAGAAAGCAAGATAGGTGTCGTTTAAGGATTTTGCTCCCCCTACTTTCTGGCTGTTTGCAGTCACAAATCCGTTCGGACCATTACTCTCTTCAGCAAGAACAGTATAACCTGCGTGAGTGGACCAAGTTTTGGTATCGAATGCCACACGAACTCCGTCGAAAGAGTTACCGATCTGGCTATCGTTCCTTGCTCCTATGATTCTTGAATCACCGTAAGAGAAAACCTGACGACCTAAATACAATTTAGTATAAGGAAGAAAATCTTTCCAAATTACGTATGCTTCTCTGATATCAGTATTGTTTTTTACAGGGATCTGGCTTCCTGGTGCATACGCTGTTCCGATGGAGTTCGTAAAACTAGTCGGCCCGTATCCAGTTCCACTCGGATCCTTATACTGTCCATAAAGACGAGTATCTTGGATGGTCAACTTCACCGCAAAGGATTCGTTAATATCCAATAAGGTCCAGAATTGAGTGTTCTGAGTTACGTAGTTTTTAGAATCGCTTGTGGACTTATCAAAATCTTGGTTATTAAAATTTTCGAATCTAGGTCTGATCTGTAATCCGAAACGAAGATTATCTGTGATCCAAAGATTTGTGCTCTTCTTCACAGAATCTTGGTGCTCTGGAGTTAAGAGTAATGTTCCTAGAAGTTCTCCGTCCAATTTTCCTTTCCAAGGACTTTTATAAGGAGCAGCAGGTGCTTTTTCTTTATCCTTGTCTTTGTCCTTAGGATCCGGAGCCGCTGTAGTGGTAGCCGGTGCTTGGGTCGGTGTTGTAGTTGCTGGTTTTTCTTCTACAGTCGCAGGTTTAACAGGAGCACTCTCCGCTTGTGTAACCGATTCCTGCTTAGGAGCATCCGCCCCTTGAGCCCAAACTGTCTCTAATCCTAAGAAACCGAACGACAATAGGAGTCGGATCGGTAATTGCCTGTATTTTTTGTTCCCATCTGAGCGATGAAAGAGTGTATTTTTTAACATATGGAGAGTCCCTTATTTTGGATATAAATCCAATATAGCGGATATAAATTTAACTTTAGTGAATTTTGTAAAGGATTATTTAGAATTTTGGGAACTTTTTTAGACAGCTGTGTATCATTTTGATCAAGAATTATAGCCTTTAACGGCCAAATCGACAGCACCTCTGTTAAAGTAGAATTCCTAAGATCCTCTTTTCCATTCAGAAATCATCAGAAAGGCCGATGATTAAGACAGAATGCAGAGAAAAAGCAAATACATATTCCAGGCATGGACATTTCTTTTTCTCCTAGTCTCTCCGAATTTACAAACCACGAATTCAATCCCTGTATCCATTAGCACAGAAGTGGATATAGATTATAATTACGAATATGAGAAGAACGGTGTTTATACCAAGTTCTCCGATTGGGTCCCTTATAAACTCCATAAATGGGAACCCAAGTTTTTAGAAGATTATTATGAGATGTACGGGCTAAAACTCCATTATAAGGAGAATGAACTTCGAAGAAATATATTCTTCTTAAAAGCAGGTTTGAAGAAGAGATTTCGTCATCCTCGTAATGCTCTCTGCCAGGTGCGAAATGAAGAAGAATATCATAAATATAGACTTCTAATTTTTATGCATATGAATCTTCAGATCATGAGATCCTATATGAGGATCGCATCCCAATTCGATAAAAGGCATTTATATTTTTATAATTTAGATTTCGCCCACGAGCTCAAACAATCCTTCGAAGTCGCAGATTCCTTTTATAAGGAAGCGATCCCCTACTGGGAAGCCGCCAGAAAATACGCGGATGAAGCCTCCGAGATCGATTATGATCTGGATCTAGGCACAATGGAAACCGAAAGATACGAGATCATCATAGGTAAATTGGATTTCGGTCAGATCATCTCAGACCATAGAGAAAGGCTTACCAAAAAAAGAGAAACCGTCCGCGAGTATCTGGCGAAATATCCTGAAGCGGATAAGCCAAACTTAGATCAAATTCCTTAAGATTTCGCACAGAGGCCACAGAGCTCACGGAGCGCTTTATAAGTAGAACCTTCTTTTCTTCGCGGCTTCGCGCGAAAATTGTTGAACGAGTTTTTTGGGTTCACGCAAAGGTGCAAAGACGCTAAGGATTTTGTCTTTTTTAAATCTCTGTGTTCTCAGTGAACTCCGTGCGGACCCGAACTCACAAAATAAAAAACCCCGAGAAATCTCGGGGTTTTTTGATCCATACTTGGTTTCCCTGCGATTAGCAAGAATAAGTAGTAAGGAACTCGAACGGGTGAGGACGTCCTTCCCATGGCCAAATTTCGGTTTCGAATTTGTAAGCCTTGTAGGTTTGGATGAACTCTTCAGTAAATACATCTCCTTTTTTGAAGATCTCTTTACCTGCCAACATATGCTCAACAGCTTCTCTAAGAGTGTGAGGCATTTGTTGGATCCCTTTCTCACGGATCTCATCCAGAGAAAGTTCGAATAAGTCTTCTTCCCGAGGAGGTCCTGGATCGATCTTGTTCTGGATCCCGTCAAGTCCTGCCATAAGCAATGCTGCAAATGCAAGATAAGGGTTCGCAGAAGAATCAGGGAAACGGAACTCAACACGTTTCGCTTTTTCACCGCTAACGAACGGAATTCTCGCGCAAGCGGAACGGTTCTGAGCAGAGTAAGCTAAAATCGCAGGAGCTTCGAATCCTGGTAAAAGTCTTTTGTAAGAGTTAGTGGAAGCGTTAGTGAAAGCAGCTACGGTTTTTCCGTGCTTCAACACGCCACCGGTATAATTCAGAGCAAGCTCGCTCAATCCTTGGTATCCGTTTCCTGCGAACAGGTTTTTACCGTCTTTCCAAATGGATTGGTGGCAGTGCATACCGTTACCGTTGTCTCCGTAAAGAGGTTTCGGCATGAAGGTAGCAGTTTTTCCCCATTTATGAGCTACGTTTTTAACAACGTATTTCAATTTCTGAACGTTATCCGCTGCTTCGATCAGGGTTCCGAATTTTACTCCGATTTCCCCTTGAGCCTGAGCAACCTCGTGGTGAACCACGAAAGTTTCCATTCCGATCTTATGAAGGGTTTTAACGATATCAGCACGAAGATCTACTTGAGAATCCACTGGAGCTACTGGGAAGTAACCACCTTTGGTTCCCGGGCGGTGTCCAGTGTTAATGGAACCAGGAAGATCAGTGTGGGAATTCCAAATACCTTCGGAAGATTCCAATTCGTAGTATTGGATATTGATCGCGTCTCTTACTTTCAAACCGTCGAAAATGAAAAATTCGTTTTCTGGTCCGAAATAAACAGTGTCACCAATACCGGAATCTTTCAGGTATTTCACCGCATTTTTAGCGATGGAACGAGGGCATTTTTCGTAAGCTTGGTTCTTATAAATGTCCCAAACATCGCAGAATACTACAAGAGTAGGATCTGCAGTAAACGGATCTAAAAAGATAGAAGTTGGGTCAGGGATCAACTGCATGTCCGATTTGTGGATCGGCTGCCAAGCAGGGATGGAAGAACCGTCGAAAGGAAGTCCTTTAAGAGTAGTTTCGTCTACGGAATCTACGTGGTAAGAAACGTGGTGCCAAGCTCCTTTAATATCCGTGAACCGGAAATCGTAGAAAAGAATCTTGTTCGCTTTTGCGAAAGCAATCACTTCTGCGGCATTTTTCGCCATTGATACTTATCTCCTATTTGTTTGTACTAGGGGTCTCTAATTCGCACGCGAAAAGCGTGTCCTGCTTATGCTTATGCAAGAGATGTGCCAAATCCTAAAACCCATCTTGCAAGTATCGTCCCTCGCTTTAAAAAAAGTGGGACCCCCTATAAAAGCAGCTCTTGCTCAGGCTAAAAATCCTTGAACCTGAGGCAATCAGTAAAAAACTCCGAATAAGCGGATTCGATAGATTTTTGTTCCATAGAGTTTTTCTCTGATCTATACCTGCTCCTGCGTTAGTTTGGTACACTACGCTCAAAATATAATCATGGGAGAAACCATGCAGACCCTTGCCCAATGGCCGAGTCCAAACGATCTGAATTTTTTAGATAGATCAGAAACAAGTTCGGCAATTCCGAACCCAGACGAATACATCCAATCCATCTTGGCATGGGCAAAAGAAAAACAAGCAGGAGAATACTTTTTTGTTCCTTTAGAAGAATGGCCTCCTAGAGAAGAGTATTTATCTTCTTTACCTTCTTATCCAATCTCTAACTCAGAAAAAGTTTTAGGAACTTCTTCCCTCTCTTATTTACTCCCTCCTGTATTATTCGGGAATAAACTTTGTATTTGGACTACTGATGGAGATGGAAAAAGTCTTACGGATTCGTACTTTCATGTTCTAGAAAAGATCGGAAAGGCAGAAGCACAACTCTCCGGATTTTTTGGAGAAGAGATCCAATCCATCTTGAAAATCGTTTGGAAAGAAGAAGAGAAACATTCGGTTTCTTATCTTTTAGAAAAAAAGCTCTGGGGCAAAAAGGAGAACGGACAAAGACTCTCTTCTCCCCTATCTCCTGAGTCCGCTTTTTTTGTAGGATCTTTGACCGATATAAGAGAGATCACAGAATACGAATTAAATACGGAAACGAATTCGGAATTAGAAGCGGCTATTCTGCGATTCTTATTCAAAAGAACGAATTCAAAATATTTTTCCCTTTTAGGAGCGCTCGGGAAATCGGGGGCGCAAGATAGATTTGTGATCTTGCCTAAGACCCATTTTTCTTTCGGTTTACAACTATTACTATTATTCACTGTTTTTGCAGAAGCTTACGAAGAGTTAGTTTCTCTCTGGATTGAAGAAAGACCTCAACTAAAAGATGCACTTATCAAATTGGAAGAATGGACTCATAAAGAATCTCATCCTCATTCTGAGTCAGGAATGTATGCGATCTTTGAAGAAAGGATCGTTCGATTATTGGATAAATATTCGGATAGAACGGATCGATTCCTTCTGAAACGATTAGAAGAAGAATATTTCCGTTCTAAAAAGAACCTAATATCCTATTCTACGGAAAGAAAAACCGAAATAGAAGAAAAGCTGATCCCGGATCTACTTTCTCAATTGGATTCTCATTCCAAACTTAAATTCCCGGAAGATCTACAATCCGAGTGGGAAAAAATCGGAAAAACATTACAAGATCGTTTGGAAAATTTACTCTCGGAAAGAAAAAATTTACTAATTCCTTCTTCAGAAGGGGACGGAAAAAGCCCTGAAAGCTGGAACATTCTGATCGGCCAGAGGTCTGACTAAGGAAACTAAAGCCAGTTTACCCTAGGAAAGCTTTCAAGGTTCGGGAAGAGAAATCTTTGACAAGGCCGGTATTTCAAAAAAAATGACCGGTGAATGTCCTTTGGGCATTTCCTAGGAAAAACGGCGACGTAGCTCAGCTGGTTAGAGCAACGGAATCATAATCCGCAGGTCCGGGGTTCGAATCCCTGCGTCGCTAGATCCTTTGGAGAAAGTTACCTAATGAAAAAAACAATCCTCGCAACCTTAGTCCTGACAGTTCTTGCTTTTGCAGGAATTTCCAATCTAAACGCTCAAAGCCAAGCATGTAATCAAATCTGTGATTTTTACACTAGCTGCGTAGAAGGCCAAAAAAAATTAAGCGCGGGCGATAAACAAAAAGTAGGAGCAGGATGTTTAAATACCTGCCGTAAAAATTATGCATCAGTTACTTCTTGTTACGAAAGCCACTCAGGCCAATGTACTGCCTTCAACTCTTGCTTAATGGATAGTTATAAAGGAAAAAAATAATCCTAATCAAATCCGATCGGGCGATCCCAAAAATGCCCGATCGAAATCCTTAAATACGGGATCCAGTCCCTTCTCTCTCAACATCTGAGTAAATTCCCCGATCTTTCGAGTATCTTCTATTTCAAATTGTTTTAGCTCTTCTCCTCCTGAATAACCTCCAGGATCCGTACGAGATTCCACAGACATATGAGTGATCGGCATTCCTGAGAGATGATCTCTCATTCCGACAGATTCTCTTGTGGATTGGACAAGCCCGCTATCGGGTAAAAACAAACGAAGAGCGAATAGAAAACGAACATACTCTCGATCAGAAACAAAGATCGTTTTATCAAACTCCCCTTCTGCGGGCCTCATTCTAGGAAGAGAGATTTGGATCGTAGTTCTCCAGTATTTTTTAGAAAGATAATGTGCATGTTCTCCAAGACGAAACATTTCTCCGTATGGATCCGAAAGTCCTAAAAGTGCCCCCACTCCGATACGACGAAAACCTGCGAGTCCTCCTCGATCCGGAGCATCCAACCTATATCTCATATTCTTTTTCATACCACGAAGATGATATTTGGAATAGTTTTTAGGATCATAGGTCTCTTGATAAACTACAAGACCTTCTACACCTTCTTCGATAAGGTTCTCATATTTTTCCCGATCCATAGGATAGATCTCGATCGATATAGAATCGAAATATTCTCTTAAAATTTGAACAGAAGATCTTAAATATTCTAAATTCGTAATAGAGTAGTCTTCTCCGGTTAAGATCAAAACATGCCGGATCCCTTTTTTATACAAGACCTCTGATTCCGAACGGATCTCTGATTCATTTAAGGTCTTACGAGGGATCTTATTTTCAAAACTAAATCCGCAATAAACACAAGAAGACCTGCATTCATTGGAAAGATACATCGGCATATAGAGAGAAATTGTATTCCCGAATCTTTTTTTAGTCCAAGAAAGTGCAAGTTCTGCCATCTCTTCCAAATAAGTAGAAGCAACCGGTGAAATTAGAGAAAGATATTCTTCGAACTGTAAAGGTTTGCCTAAATAAGAAGAATGGAGAGCCTGTTCGCAATCCGATTTAGATTTTGATAATACTCTTTCCTTAGCTTCGGAAAAAGAAATACGGTCAAATAACTCCGTGTACATTTCTGGATTCTTCTTCTAAAAATCCCGTAAGAGGACTGGATGCGGATGCTTTTTTCGAAATTTTAGATCCGGAAGCCGAATATAATCTGGAAAGTCTTCCTGCTTCGGTCGCTAATTTAAATGCATACGCAGTTTTTGCGGGATCTTTTGCGATCGCAATTGCAGTATTTACAAGAACCGCATCCGCTCCTAGCTCCATCGCTTGCGCGGCATGAGAAGGAAGACCAAGTCCAGCATCCACTACGACAGGAATATTGGATTGTTCTATGATGATCTCAAGATTTGCGAGAGTGCGGATGCCTTGGTTGGTCCCGATCGGAGAACCAAGAGGCATCACAGTTGCACAACCAGCATCTTCCAAATGTTTACAAAGAATCGGATCTGCGTTGATATAAGGTAGAACGTTAAATCCGTCTTTTACGAGAATTTGAGCCGCCTTTAATGTTTCGATCGGGTCCGGAAGAAGATAGACAGGATCAGGAGTGACTTCTAATTTTACCCAATTCCCGCCACCAAGTTCTCTGGATAACCTTGCCAGACGGACAGCTTCTTCCGCATCCCTTGCACCGCTTGTATTCGGTAAAAGTAATATTCTTTCTCGATCGATCCGAGTAAGAATATCGTCCTCGGTTGAATTTAGATCCACACGACGAAGTGCAACGGTTACTACTTCCGTCTCGGAAGAACGGATTGCCTCTCCAAGCGCGACCCCGGAAGAGAATTTTCCAGTTCCAAGAAATAATCTGGAGCTAAATTTTCTGCCTGCGATGATTAGATCGTCGGAGTCCGCCACAATTTTTACTTAAACCGCTTCTGAAGCCTTGCCACTTCCTGCAAATTCTCGAGCCTCATCCAATCTGAGACTGATAATTTTAGAAATCCCAGGCTCCTCATTCGTAACTCCGAAAATGGAATTAGCACGATGGATCGTGGATTGCGCGTGAGTGATGACCACAAACTGGGACTTATCCTTAAACTTATCCAAGATCTGGCAGAAACGAAGTTTATTCGCCTCATCAAGTGCAGCATCGATCTCATCCAAGAAACAGAATGGAGATGGTTTCACCATATAGATCGCAAATAGAAGTGCGATTGCAGTCAGGGATTTTTCTCCACCTGAAAGAAGTCTTAGATTTTGGACATGTTTGCCAGGAGGTTCCGCCATGATCTCGATCCCAGCGTTTAGGCTATCTTCTCCGTCTACGAGTTCAAGCATCGCCCTTCCACCGTTGAATAATGTGGAGAATGTTTCCTGGAAATTTTCTCGGATCCTTTCGAAAGTCTCTCTGAAAAGTTTTTCGGATTCTTCGTTGATGTTCTTTAAGATCTCTGTGATATCATTCTTAGATCTTTCGATATCTTCTTTTTGAGTGCGATGATGTTCGTAGATCTCTTTTACGTTTCGATATTCTTCGATAGAAAGTGGATTGATAGAACCGAGCATCTGGATGTCGGACTTCAAACGTTTGAGTTTGGTCTCACTTTCTCCCTTTTCAGGCTTCTTATCCTTGAACTCATCTGCAAGTTCTTGCTCGGAGATAGAATAATCGTTGTACAATTCCTCGGAGAAGGATTCTAATTGGACCTTATAGACTGAAACTGCCTTTTCCTTTTCGGTTAAGATAGGAAATAAATTCTTATAGTCTTCCTGATTCTTCTGGATCTCGTTCTTTAACCCTTGGATCTCTTTTACTATATTACGAAGAGCTTCCTTTTCAGAATCAAGAGCACGGCTCATTTCCAAAAATTCGTTGTAACGATTTTCGATCTGTTGTTCCAACTCCAAGACTTCTTTTTCAAATTCAGTCTTTTTGGAGCTAAGAGTTTTGATAGATTCCTGAGAAGCTTCTATCCTTTTTTGAGTTTCCAAAATCCTCTCGGAAAGTGATTTTGCAGACTCTAGTTTTGCATTCCTTTCCGAATTTAACTCCAGGATACGCTTTTCAAGATACACGATCTTTTCTCGGATATTCTCCGCTTCTTCTCGTAGAGATTCGATAGTAAGCCCGGATTCTTTGATGGAACGAGTTAGATTTTCATTTTCTAAGATCAGATCTTCTATATCCTGATCCAAACCTTCTTTCTGGGATAAAAATCCGTCTCTATCAAATAATAGAGTACGGATACTATCTTCAAGCGAGAAATACTCTCCAAGTTTAGATCTGAATTCTTCCGTTTCCAGTTTTCCAGCCAGATAAGAAATTTTATCCTTCGTCTCTTCTTGGAAAGAACCTGTCAGAGCGGATTTAATTTCTAATTCTACAGAATGGATCCGATCTGCTTCTCCGAGTAGGAGTTCCTTCAGACGATTTCTTTCGGCTTCCGTAGACTGAGCTTCTTTTTTACGGGATTCTAACTGTGAAATTAGGTCAAAAATAACTTCTTTTAGTTTTTCGCGAAGATCCACATGTCGTTTATCGTTGGACTGGATCCTAGCTTCCTTTTCTTGGATGGAAGTATTTTCCGCTTCTATCTTGGATTCAATATCGGATTTATTCTTACGAAGTTCTTCGATCCCTAATTCAAGAGATTTACTTTCTCCTTCTAGATCGATCGCTTCTTTTTCCAACTTTTCTCTTTCGATCTGTAAAAGACTTTGAGCGGATTCTTCCTTAGTTAAGGATTCTCTAATATCGGAAATACGATCGGAATAATCCAGAATGATCCCTTTATTACTCTCCACCTTGTCTTTTTGGATCTGGGTCTGGGTCAAATGATCCAGGAGCTTTTTGTCGATCTCTGCGACTTTCTTTTCCAGATCTGATTTTTGGTGATCCAACTCTTCTATCTTGCCGGTCTCGACAGAAATTCTTTCTAATAAAACCTGGTTTTTCTCTTTGATCTCTTTTAATTCATTTTCGGAAGTTTCATGTTTCCGAGTTAAAGTGGAAAACTTGATATAACGAATGATCTTGTCCGTTTCATCCAGCTCTTGTTTGAGTTTGAAATATTCTTCAGCCTTCTCCGCTTGCTTCTCCTTGACTTCCATCTCCTTTTTCATGGTGTTCATGATGTCTTGGATGCGAAGAAGGTTTTGATTTGTGTCGGAAAGTTTTTTGAGGGCCTCTTGTCTTTCCATCTTGAAACGTGAAATTCCGGCGGCCTCTTCGAAGATCAGCCTTCTTTCTTCCGGTTTGGAATGAAGGATACGATCCACCTTTCCTTGTTCCATGATAGAATAACTGGATTTTCCGATCCCGGTATCTAAAAGGATCTTTTCGATCTCCTTTCTTTGCACTCTGGAATCGTTGATTAGATATTCGTTATTTCCATCCGCATACAATCTGCGAGTGAGTTTGATGGTAGGATAATCCATCTTGATAAGTTTAGAAGAGTTATCGAAAACTACGCTGACTTCAGCGAAGCCGGCAGGCTTACGAGCTTCGGATCCGTGGAAGATGACATCGTCCATCTTATCACCACGAAGTCCTTTGGCGGATTTTTCGCCGAAGACCCATTTTAAAGCATCGACTATATTCGATTTTCCGGAACCATTAGGTCCTACAACTGCGGTAAATCCCGGATCGAGAAGAACTTCCGTCTCGTCCGCAAAGGTCTTGAATCCAACAATATTCAGGCTTTTGAGATACATATGTATTTTTGTGTTTCTTTGGGAAATTGATTGCAAGTGACCAGAATCGGGCGGACTCTGGAATGCTTAGGAGTATTATGTCTCACGATCTCCCGGAAAAAACAAGAGAAATATTCGGGAAAAAGCCCTATCTCAGCCTGTATTTTCAAAATCCTCCAACAGAGCCGTTGGAGTTCCAACTGGGAGCTGCCAAAAACCAAAATGAGTTTTTTCTAAGTAAAAATTCCAGAGCGTTAGCAAGCTCGGTATCTCCTTTAACTCAGGCAAAACGACAAACGGATGCAGTATCTATCCAATCCACTGATTTAGTCGCTGTTTTGGGACTTGGAAATCCTCATCTCATCCAAGAAGTACATTCTAAACTAGAACCTGGGCAAATTTTACTACTGATCGATAAGGACAAAGATCTGATCTTTCCCCTTTGGGAAAATTGGTTGGAACCTGTGATGGAAGTTCCGGGAAGACATTTATTCTTGGGAGAAAATTCTCTTCCTCTTCTTTGGAATTACTTGGAATCTCTTCCTGTAGAAAGAGTTTCTGGGATCCGGATCTTGAGAAACGCGGCAAGCGTTACCTTGGAAGAAATGTTTTATGCGGAAACGGATATCCGTCTCAGAAAAATTTTATCTTCCAAGATGAGTGATCTTCTTACCAAATTCGAATTTGAAAGGATTTGGGTAAAAAACTCTCTTGTAAACACCGCTAATTTTTTATCTCCACCAAGCCCTAAGACCAAGATCGAATCTCTAAAAGAAAAATTTGAAGGAGTTCCTTCTCTTCTTGTTTCTGCAGGTCCTAATTTAAGAAGGCAATGTGAATGGATCCGTTCTATACGAGATAAGGTTTTCGTAATGTCCTGCGACACTTCCCTGAAAGTTTTATTGAAATACGGAATTATTCCGGATGGAGTAATTACCCTGGATGCTCAGACACATTCAGTTTTTCATTTTTTGGGAGAAGATACTTCTGAAATCCCGTTATTTGCGGATCTGGTCAGTTCACCACCTATATTAAGAAATCTGAAATTTAAATCGGTCGTTCACAGTATTACCGCTAAATATTTGGTAGATGCTTCCGGAGAATTAAAAAGAGAAGCGACTGCAGGAAGTAAAAGTGCCGAATCCTTACTCGGTCCGATTGGAGACATACAATCAGGAGGAAGTGTTGCAACAACCGCATTCGACTTACTCAGAAGCCTTGGTTGTAAACCTTGTTTCTTAGTAGGACAAGATCTTGCATATTCAGGAAGAGAGATCCATTCTACCGGAACTCATCATAACGAAAAATGGCTTACCCTCTTAAACAGAAAGACCAGTTTAGAAAAAATCAATGAAGCAGTTGTACGAAAGAGGGACACAAGATATGTTCCATCCGTTACTGGCTCCGAAGTATTAACCGATTACGTTTTGGATCTATACAGGCACTGGTTTGAAGAATCCGCTAAATCCCTCGATTTCCCCATATATAACGTAAATACGCAAGGTGCGAAGATCGAAAATACGGAAAACATCAGCCCTGAAGAAGCTTCTCAGATCCTAAATTCTTTCCAGGAACATCGTTATTTTTGGAAAGAATTCCCAGCTTGGAAGCCTAGTTTAATCCAAGAAAACCTAGTTGGATCTCCTACAAAATTCAAGGAAGATCTTTTGGAAACAATTGATAAGATCAAAACGGAATTCATGAAACCGGAGCGAAAGGAAGAAACGTATACGGATCTCCTAGACTTATTCAGAAATACCTTAGGAAATTGGGAAGATCTACGTTATTTAATTCGAAAAACGGAAGTATATATTCTTCGCCATAAAGATAAACTGGACGAGGATAGAAAAAAGCAACTGTTCCTAGGTGCGATCCTAAAAGAATTCACGATGCTTCGCAGAAAACTTCTGGCTGGGGAAAATTAAGAAGAAATTCCTGTCAGATCGGTTGTAGCATATTTAGAGATTCAATCGATACTTTCGTGATTACATGCTGGAAAAATTAATAGAAGAACTATACAAACTCACCTGGAAGCAAACCGGAAGCAAAGAAGAACTTTTGAATCCAGGATCAAACGCAGATCTTCAAAAACTTCCCTCACCTCTTCAGAAATTATATTCAATTGCAGACGGACAAAAGAAAGAGTTCCCAAGTTTATTCTTACAATATTCCTTTATGCCATTCTCTGTTTCTCTCGAATCTAAAAAAATGTTAGATGAGTTATCAGATGAAGAAAAATGGGAAAAGGAATGGTGGGATAAAAACTGGTATCCATTCGGAGACGGAGGAACAGGCGACTATCTTGTTTTGGATAAAAAGACAGGTAAAGTCTTGGAATTCATTCACGACTCCGATGAAAGACCTGAAAATGCAAACTCATTAGAGGATTTTCTAAAAGATCTGATCGAAGGATTAAGATCCGGAAAATTATATTTCGATCCAGAATTAGGGATTTTTAATACCGAAAAACCTGCACTTCCAAAATCGAAAAAGCAAGAGATCAATTGGAAAGAATTTTGGTTGGATGTAATATTATGTGATAAGCCTAGAGGTTTCGGTTTTTCCGGAAGGATTATCCAGGCATTCGTTTTCGCATTTTATGTTTTTTTAGTATTTCTATTTAAATGGGTTTATTCTAATTATTGGATCCGATCATAAAACTAAGATCATTTGAGCCTCTCCAAAAGATCTTCCGTAGCAGATCTTAAAATTTCTCTAGAAAGTTTTTTATCGTTCACTGCCCTCGCCATGGATAATGCTCCAACCAATGTAGAAAGAGTACTAATCGCTTTTTTTCTAACTTCTTCTTCGTTGCCTGAGATCAATTGGTTTAAAAGATCCAAGTAGCGTCCCACTTGCCGAGTGTAAGCAGATCTTGCTTTTTCGTTACTACGGATCACGTCAGTCGCCAAAGTTGTAACTGCACAACTAGACTCCAAACGATCTCTATGGATCCGACTCAGATAGGCTTGGATCAAAGACTCAAGAGTGATCTTTTCTCCTTTGGAAACCGAGTCCAAAACTTTCGCTCCTCCGTCCTCTAATGCTCTCTCGATGGCTTCCGCAATTAATTCATCTTTAGAAGAGAAATGACGATAAAATCCACCATGGGTCAGACCGGCCTCTTTCATAAGTCCATCTACACCGACCCCGTTCACTCCTAACTCTCTGAAACGATTTGCCGCAATTCTTACGATCTTATCGTGATTTTCTATCTTATTAGATTGAGAATGTCCCATTTTAATCCCCTTTTGGGGTTGACATAGCAAAGCCCCGGAGTCTCATTTTAATTCTGGATGACGATAGTAATCCAGAATTAATTCTTGGAGTTACAATACTATGCCAATGATAGATGTATACGCGGCAACCGATCTTTTTCCCTCCGACTCAGATCGCAGACTCGGTGAGGAACTCACTCTAGCAGTCCTCAGGGCGGAAGGTGTAGAAAAACCTGGTCCTCTTCATTTGAATAATACTGCGGCTTATATCCATCGTATGCAAGCCTCTGCAGTCCAAACGGCCGCAAGCGCTTCTGCTAAAACCGTCCGTGTCCAAGTAATCACTCCTCCAGGAGTTCTAAACAGGGACGGCCAAAAACAGCTCGTAAAAGAAATTACTGAGATCGTAACGAAAATATCAGGAGATCCTAGCCAAGCTTCTCGAACCTGGGTATTACTCACGGAAGCAGCAGAAGGTGGATGGGGAATCGCAGGAACTGCTTTCGGAAAGGAAGAATTTGCAGCACTCGCGGCGAAAGCTGCAGCCGCAAAATAATAAAAAATTCTATGATTGCTAGTTTCTATATGAATACTAGCGATCATGGAAATCCCAGGCAAAGAATTCTATAATCGGTTGGATATAGACTCGGTCTTATCCTCGGTAGAAGACGCGGGATTTTCCGTTTCAGGACACTGTTTAGCTCTGAACAGTTTAGAAAACCGTGTATACGATGTCGGCCTGGAAGAAGGCGGAAGACTAGTAGTAAAATTCTATCGCCCTGGACGCTGGAGCCTAAACCAGATTTTAGAAGAACATTCTTTCTTAAAGGAATTGGAAGAGGGAGAAATTCCGGTAATCACTCCGATCCAACTAGAGAACGGAAATACTATCCGAGAAACAAAAGGAATTTATTATACGATCTGGCCGTTACAAAAAGGTAGACTCGTAGAAGAACTGGACGAACAAAACCTAGCACAGATCGGAAGATTACTCGCTAGGATCCATAATATAGGTTCTTCCAAAGCGACAAATCATAGGATAGAATATAATCTCAAAAATTTCGGGAAAGAACCTTTACGTTTTCTAAAAGAGAAGGAGTTCCTACCTTCTCATCTCTGGAAAAGATACGAGGAAGCGGCAAATCGGATCTTTCAATCCTATTTAAACTTTTCCAAGGAAATGCCGTTCCATAGAATTCACGGAGATTGCCATAAAGGAAATCTAATACAAACTTCAAATGGACTTTGTTTTATAGATTTTGATGACTTTGTAACCGGACCCGCAGTTCAGGATTTCTGGATGCTTCTTCCTTTCGGAGATCATAGATCGGAATACGAAAGAGAGATATTTTTAGAAGGATATCGTGAATTCCGAGAATTTAAATCCTCATGGTTTGACCTTGTGGAACCGTTGAGAGGTTTAAGATATATTCATTATTCTGCATGGATCGCAAAACGTTGGGAAGACCCTTCTTTCCCGAACGCTTTCCCTCATTTCGGGACAGAAGAATATTGGGAAAAAGAAACCAGAGACCTGGAAAATTTAGGATCGGATCTCCCGGTCTCTACTGAAGAAGACAGTAGGAACTCCTACGCTAGAACGGAAGAGTCGGAACTTACAAATAAGGACTTTTTCTGGGATATGGAGTAAGGATCTAAAATTCGATTTTCCTCTAGGAAGGTTTTTATCTAATTTTCCACCAATCTTGTCTGCTTTATCCCATTTATAGATAGAATCTTTAGAGCCCCCTCGAAACGTTAAAAGGAATATTATCGGTTTAGACAGCAAATATATCCAGATCTATTAGAATATCAAAATTCTATGGAAACAATTCAAGGAATGAAAGCGATTTACGACATTCAAAACTCTCAAAAAAAAATCTTGCTGCCACATATTTAAACCAAGAGTATGCATTATTTTAACTTAAATTATTAACGTTATTAGCATTTGATTTACGTTAAGCGTGCCCTGATATAGCGTTCAGGAATTTTAAAACTCATTATATTTAACCCCGGTTTGACGGGACAATCCATTTCTTTATAAGGAGAATTAGGTGGCTTCTTTTTTAAGTATTATTCGATTTATTTTTCCGGAATTTCAAGTTCTGGAATTCATATGGAAAAATGATAACAGTTCCACAAATTCATTTTCCAGTCCAATTCAGGGAGGAAATAATAATCCTTCTCCATTATCTATACAATCGCAAGCAACCCTACTAAAGAATATTAAGAAAAAGATCCAAAACGTAAGTTCCCCGAATCACAAAGATGTGAACGAAGGAATTTTCGCAGAAATATATGATACGCTTACTACAGAAATTTTGGAGCAACAAGATTTTCTTAAGTCCTTGATTAGTGCGGTAAAACTTCCCTATCTTAACGATCGAAGCGGAGAGATCCTAAATACGATACTCGTGGCCGGCCCTCCCGGAACTGGAAAAAAGAAGGCATTAAATGAAATCGTAAAAGAATTAAACTCTAAGAATTTTCTTGCCTATCCAAAAATCTCCGAACTGGACCTTGCAAAATATTCTGAAAAGGATATAGATACAAATTTTATCTCAGATATTTCCCAAGTATTTTCCTCGGGAATGGGAACCGTCTGCTTTTACGGTTGGGAAAAGTCGGATCTGCAAATCCAGAACTACCTGGCGGAATTATTAAAAACTGGTTCTTTCAGGACCACACAAGGGATCAGGGTCCAAGCGGAGGATCATTATATATTTCTATACCTAGATAAAGCACCCAAAGAACCGGGGCCTTATGAAGGAATTCCTCAGTCTTTAATGGATCATATTCCCGTATCTATTCGTCCCCATATTCGTTCCTTTGCGATTTCATCTAGATTAAGTGAAGATACCATGCATCGCCTCTTTCAATCCAAATTGGAAGAGGCTTGCTCCAATTTAAAAGTTAAAGTTCAAATCGATACGAAATACGATCTAAACTTTATTAAACAAATAGTTTCCTATCTGGAAAAACAAGGAAGAGGTGGAGAAACGATAGACGAATGGGTCTCCAAGGCCTTTTCAGAAAAAGTCTTTTCCCTAGTTTCAGAAGGCAAGATCCCGAGAGAAAGGGAGATCCAAATCCT
This sequence comes from Leptospira sarikeiensis, assembly GCF_004769615.1. Taxonomy (GTDB): domain Bacteria; phylum Spirochaetota; class Leptospiria; order Leptospirales; family Leptospiraceae; genus Leptospira_B; species Leptospira_B sarikeiensis. The sequence continues at coordinate 183,530 of NZ_RQGF01000025.1, forward strand.
TATGAAGGATGGAGAACCTGCCTTAAGAAGTGAAAATAAAGGTTGGTTCCTCAAGCCAGTATCTTCCTCACAAAACGAAACTGTAGAGGATGTCCTTGCTGAATTAAACAAACTTGTAGGACTTGGATCCGTTAAACAAGAAATCCAAAGATTAGTTACTCTTACTTCTCAAAGAAAAGAAAGAGAAGCATCAGGACAAAGTTTAGGCCCCTTAACTCTACACCTTTCTTTTACCGGCAATCCAGGCACCGGAAAAACCACCGTCGCAAGACTGATCGGAAGGTTGTACAAGGCAATGGGATTATTGAAAGAAGGTCATACTATTGAATGCGCAAGGCAAGAATTAGTAGCAGGTTACGTAGGACATACAGCTCCCAAAACTATGGATAAAGTAAAAGAAGCCATGGGAGGGATCCTGTTCTTAGACGAAGCATACACCTTAGTACAAAACAAGAACGACTCATTCGGAAAAGAAGCATTAGACAGTCTTCTGAAGGCAATGGAAGATAATAGAAACGACTTCGCTGTAGTCGTGGCCGGCTATACGAATGAAATGAAAGAATTTTTCAATTCGAATCCCGGAATGAAATCCAGAGTTCCCACTGCGATAGAATTCCCTGATTATACTCCAGAAGAGATGTTATCCATCCTAAAACTTCTATGCGGAAAAGACTATACACTTTCCTCGGAAGTAGAACCTGGACTATTAGAACTTTTTGAAATGAAACAAATCCCGGGAAGAAATGATTCAGGTAACGGAAGATTAGTGCGCAATATTTTCGACGAAGCTCGAAAACGTCAAGCGGATCGACTTTCCAAAAATTCCTCCTCTCAGAAAGATTTTAAAACTCTAATCCCTGAGGATTTCGGGATTGGAAAGAAGGAATCTTTTAATATCGAAGCCGCTTTTACCGGGATCATAGGATTGGAAAAAGTAAAAACGTTTGTTCGCTCCTTGGAAAATCAAGTTCGACTTGAGAAGATCAGAAAAGAAGCGGGAGTTTTAGGAGATAGCGGGCAAAGATTAAATATGGTGTTTTCCGGAAATCCAGGTACCGGAAAAACTACGATCGCAAGACTTTTGGCACAAATGCTTAAAGAAATTGGAATATTAAAAAAAGGTCATTTAATAGAAGTCACTCGCAAAGACTTAGTGGCCGAATATGTAGGACAAACCGCAGGAAAAACGGCTCAAATCGTCAAGGACTCTCTAGGAGGAGTGCTATTCATAGACGAAGCATATCAACTTACAGGAGACGCTCGCTCAGGAGGAGACTTTGGACAGGAAGCAGTCGAGACATTACTTCGAGAAATGGAGAATAATAAAGATAACTTGGTCGTTATCGTTGCAGGATACAGTGATGAGATGAGCCAATTTATAGAAATTAATCCGGGCCTAAGATCGAGATTCCCGATCAATATAGAATTTCCGGATTATACCCCTGAAGAAATGGTACAAATATCGGAAGTAAATGCTAAAAAGAAAGGTTTTACGATCGAAAAGGAAGTATTACAACAATTGCCGAAATACTTCGCAGGCAAGCAGGTAGCTGGTAAAAATCAATCCGGAAATGGAAGACTTGTAGATAACGTAATAGACTCGGCAAGAAGGAAACAATCCGAAAGGATCATGAACTCCTGGGCATCCAAAGAAAAGAACGCAAAAGATCTGTCTGAAACGGATAAAAAAGAATTAGTCACTCTTAAACTTTCTGATTTCGATATTGAGCCGGTTTCTAAGGGCCAAGATGCTTTAACCGAATTAGAATCCATCATAGGCTTAAGTAATGTGAAAGCATTTGTCCGCGAAATTTCCGCCCAAGTGGAGATTACCAAATTAAGAGGAGATATGGGAGTACAAGCAGGTGGAAAACAAAGCCTGCATATGATCTTTAAAGGAAATCCAGGAACAGGTAAGACAACGATCGCAAGGATCTTAGCGAAAAGATTGAACGAGATCGGAGTCATTCCCTCCACCACCGTAGTAGAAACCGATCGTTCAGGTCTCGTGGCTGGTTATATCGGTCAAACTGCGATCAAAACCTCCGAAAAGATCAAAGAAGCTTTAGGAGGCGTATTATTCATTGATGAGGCCTATTCTCTAGCAAGAGGAGATCAAAACGATTTCGGAAGGGAAGCGATAGATACGATCGTAAAAGCGATGGAAGATCATAGAGATAATCTAATCATAATTCTCGCCGGATATAGCGCAGACATGGATAGATTCTTAGACACTAACGAAGGTCTTAGATCTAGATTCTCGAATGTAATTACCTTTCCAGATTACTCCCATGAAGAATTGACAAATATAGGATTTTCTATGCTTAAATCCAGAGGATATCAGATATCCGACAAGGCAGCTAAAACATTAAATTCGATTTTAGGAGTAAAATCCAAAGAGAAAGACTTTGGAAATGCAAGAGGAGTCCGCAATCTTATCGAAAAAACGGAAAGAGCCTGTTCCAATCGTTTGGTCAATCTGCAAAAAAGCGGAAAGGCACTTACTAAAGAAATTTTAACGACCATTCAACCCGAAGATTTCGACGGGATATAGGATATATTAGGATTATAGAATGTTTCAAAAAATTCTTCATTTCGTTCGCGTTCTTTATTCGATTTCTTTCAATTTAGGAATAATCCTTATAGTAATTATTATTGGCCTTGAAATTTTCGTTGGAATAAATATTTTTTTTAAGACAATACAAAACGAAGTTCCATATTACGGCTTTCATATAGCTCTAATTATTTCATTCGGGGCTTCCATCTTCTTAGGAATGACTGGAAGATACCTACGTTATTTGTATGATAAATTCCCGATCTTAGCTCCTATAGTAACGATCATATACGTAACCTTTTTTGGAGTGGAACTCGCATTAAAGATCCTGAATCTATGGGCACAATATGCAATTTTAGGGAAATCCTTCGCAATTCTACTAGCAGTCTTGGCATTCTGCCTAGTTCGCCTTGCGCTCTCTATTTGGTATAAGTTTTTCCCAATAGAGAGTTAATAGGAGGAAGAAGATGGATATGGATCAAGAAAAAGAGAATAAAAAACCAAACCTATCTCAGGAAGAGCTCAGAAGAGCGGAAATCGATAGAAAAGTCAGAGGACTTGCTCCCGAGCCTGTACAGTCTTTCGATCGACCAACTAAACAACAAAAGAGCCTCGAAAAAGAAGAACTAACTTCTCAGCGAATACCGGAAAACAATCCATTACTTATTAACTCAAAAAAACTCATTTTAGTAATGATCTTAGCAGGGTTTATTTCGATACCATTTCTACGAGTTCCGAGCTTGGATCAACTTAAAATCCCTAAAAGCCAGATATTAGAAAATGTAAAAGTCGGAATTAATGAACACGGCGGCGGAGGAGCAGCAGAATTAAGATCAATCGACTTTAACATAAATTTTGAAAAAGATTCAACTTCTGAAGCCAATATATTCGTTTGGGATTTCGCAGACGAAGACGGTGATGAGATCGAAATTCTAATAAATGGGACTTCTATCGTCCAAGATCTTCAGATCAAAAATGAAGCAAAATTGTTTAAGATACCGGTTCCATCCGTTGTTGAAGTAAAAGGTATAAAAGACGGAGTCGGAGGTATTTCTTATGCGATCCAGATCCAAGGAAAGTCTACTTATTTTAACCTAGTAGAGCCTGGAAAAATTAATAAATATACTTTAGTAAAACCTTAAATCTGAGAGATCTCAATATGCAAGAACAGGAAAAAAGAAGCGAGGTTAGTTCGGATAAAGCTCTTCAAAAAGTTTCGAATCAAACTTCTGGCAATTTCAAATCTGAAGTGGCAAATAAAAAAAAGATCCTAAATGCTCCTTCTAAGATCGCAATTCTGATTACTGCCTTAAGCGCTCTCGTTGCTAGTTTTTTTCTAAGATCGCCAACGATAGGTAATAAATTAGAAATCCCTTTATCACAAATTATAGAAGATGTTGCTTCAGGGTCGGTTACTTCTTTATCGGATTCAGATTCTGCGATTGTTTCCAAAGATTTTACTGTCGAAATTTCCGGAGGAGCAAACGAAGTTAGATTACTCATCTGGGATTTTGCCGCCGAAGACGGAGACGAAGTAGAGATCTACGTGAACGGAAAATCGATCACTCCCGCATTTATGATCAGAAATGATCCTCAATCGTTTAGCATCCCGGTCCCTTCAAAAGTGCAGGTGAAAGGAATTAAGGATGGGGGCGGTGGGATCACATACGCTGTCTCTTGTCCTGGGAACTCGACCTATTTCAATCTTGCTCCTGAGGGAAATTTTAATACTTACACTATGATCGCGAAACCTAAAGCTTCCTTTCGAATAAAATTATCGCTTTAGCCACAGCCACCATCTGGAAGGTGGCTTTTTTTATAGACTGATAGATTCCCTAAGAGATTTTTTCAATTTTTGAGATTGACTCTCAACTGTGAGTCGACAGATTTGTCACAGTATTGTCAGGAGAACCCTATGAGCCTTGCCCAATTATTAAGAGATGGAACCTCTGAGTCCCATACTCTCGCAGAAAATAACGCATTCATCCGTTGTTTCATGAAAGGTGTTTTGGAACCTAAAAGTTACGCAAAACATTTGGAATCTTTTTACTTCGTGTATAAGGCGATGGAAGAAGCTCTCGAAAACGGAAAAGATCATCCAGTCCTCGGAAAGATCAGATTCCCGGAATTATATAGAAAAGCGCAGATCGAAAAGGATATAGCTCACTTTTTCGCCCCAGGTCATTCTCCAATAGCAACTCCGGCAACTGAAGCTTACGTAAATCATATTAAAGAAATCGCAAATACTTCTCCGGAATTATTAGTAGCTCATAGTTATGTTCGTTATTTGGGTGATCTTTCCGGCGGACAGATCTTGAAAAGAGTAGCGGCGAGAGCTTTAGGCATCGAAGGAACTTCCGGTTTGGATTTTTACGAATTTCCTGAGATCGCAAGTCCAAAAGATTTTAAAGATAAATACAGAAACGTTTTAGATTCGCTTCCATTCTCAGACTCAGAAAAACAAAAGATCGTAGAGGAAGCAAATCTAGTTTTCAAACTGAATGGTGATATTTTCGCAGAATTGGAAGAAACATTGATTTCCTCCATAGGCAAAGCAAAATTCGATGAAGTATTAGCTAGTCCTGCGAGGCACTGACATTTGTCGAAATTATCCGCCAAAAAAGTATCCGTTTCTTCCGAAGCGGATACTTTTCCCTGGGTTACTTTATCCTTTATATTCTTAGCGATGCTTCCGGTTACGATGATCGTACCCGTGTATAAAGAAATTATAAAAGACCGATTAGGTGGAACAGGTTACGGAGTGGCCTGGTTCCAAAGTTCCGCTATGCTCGGATCCTTTCTTTTTTCTCCTATCGCAGGTTGGATTTCCGACAAATTAGGGACTAGACGAAAATTGATCGGGATCTTTGCTCTTGTAGACGCGGTTCTTTTAGCTCTTCTCCCCTTCATGCCAAACATATCCTCTTTATTCGTTTTAAGATTTTTAGAAGGTGGAGCTCATATTTTTGTGATCGGGCTTTTACTAACCTGTATCTCCGATAAAGAAAAGGATAAAACATCCAATTTTTATAATAGAGGAATATTATTCGGCCTTGGAGGAACACTTCTCACTTTAGGAGGAGGAGTCGGTCAAGCGCTCGGATTTTTAGGGAATAAAAACCCTCTTCTTCCTTTTTTTGTAGGAGCGGCCATTCTTTCCTTATTAGGGATTTTATCCTTCTTTTTATTAGAAGAAGGGAATCTAAAAAAATTGGAATGGGAAGGTTGGAAAAAAACAAAAACAGCATTAGCTCTTTCTCCGTTACTCATCGTTCCGATCTTATTTCATTTCATCGATCGTTTTACCGTAGGTTATTTTTTAAGTTCGTTAAATCTACATTTGCGTGAAGATCTAGGTTTTACCCCGGGACAAGTCGGAGGACTCTTCGGCGTAATGTTCCTACTAATGAGTATTCTTTCTCTTCCAGCTGCTCTTCTTTCTAAAAAATGGAATTCTATATCCTTGGTATGGATCGGTTCCTTTATTTATGGGATCGCACAAGCAAGCACTGGATTTTTAAATAATTCTTCTAACCTTTATCTATCAATGATCGCCTGTGGGATCGGGGCCGGGATCATGTATGTGCCAGCAATGAGACTTGCTTCTTCACTTGCTCCGAACGGATTTAATGCAGTAGTAATGACAGTGTTTACTGGACTCGGATCCTTAGGATTTCTGTTGGGACCTTTAGTTTCCGTTTCCGTTCAAGACACCTTTACATCCTTATACAATCAATCAGCCGGTTTAGAATTCACGGGGATCCTATATGGGGGTCTCGAAGTTTTACTGGTTCTAGGCACCCTTCCCCTATTATCCAAAATTCTGGCAAAGGAAAAGAATATCTGATCATTATATCTCTCTGTTCTTAGTGAACTATGCGAAGCCCAAATATTTCGCATGGACTACACAGAGACCACTGAGGTTTTAGATCTTCTTCCTTAAGTTATAGAGTAATTTAATATTATTAAACAATGAGTAATATATAAACCACATCGCCGTTAAAACCTTGTGCAAAGGTATATTTCGTTTGCTATAACAATAAATTAATTCAATATAGCGAACAGTGATCCTTCCAGCGATTAACACAGAAATTGCACCATTCTTCCAACCGATTCTCTCCGTGGAAGATGAGAAAATTTTTGCTCACGAAGTCTTGGCACGTAAAAGAACTCCTGATGGCTGGAGTTCCGCAGGTTATTTATTTTCCGCAGAAGCGGGATTGTCGGATACAGAATTAGGAGATCTGGAAGAAACTCTTTGGAAAACAGCATTAAATAAACTTAAACTGATTTCAGGAACCTCTAAATTATTCTTAAACATTTCTCCGAATAGGTTATATCGCGAATTAGAGAACGAGAGGATCGATTCTTTTCGTTTACTACGGCTTTGCAGAGAATATGGAATAGATCCGAATCGTATCATCTTAGAAGTGACCGAAGAGGAATTTTCCGGAAGTTTGGATTCTTTACGTATCGCAGTGGATCTATTGAGAGCCTACGGATTTAAGATCGCTTTGGATGATCTAGGCTCGGAAGCTTCCGGAATAGAAAGAGTCGGGCTTTTGCGTCCAGACTTTTTAAAAATGGACTTAAGACTGATTAGGGCTTCTTCTCGTTCTCCTTCCGTTCGAAAAGTATTGGAGCATATTAGGGACCTAGCCTTCTCTATCGGTGCTTCGGTTCTATACGAGGGTTTGGAAACCCAGGAAGAATTATATTTTGCATTAGAAGGTGGAGCAAGATTCTTACAGGGATTTTTATTATTGAAACCAGGCCCTGAGCTTTCGGATGGCAAGGAACCATCTCTTTCCATCAAAGAAATGGTAAAATTTTTTCATAAGAAAAAGATGGAAGCACTCAAGCAAGAGTTGAATTTCGAAAGAAAGATCAGGCTCACTCTTACAGAACTTTTAAATCCGTTCCCTATATTAAAAATAGCGAATAGATATATGATAGACGCATATACCGTCTTTCAATCTTCCAAGGAGATCCACAGGGTATATATTACAGATTCAAAAGGAACCCAATTGTCTCCATATTATATGAGAACAGGAGAAGATTCTTTTCGAGAATCGAGTCATGGGATCGGAAAAAACTGGTCCTACCTTCCTTATTTTTATAAACAATTACGAGATTCCATGAGAAAGCCGGAAGACTGGGGAATGAGCGATAGATATTTTGATAGCGACGCAGTGAAAGACCTGATCGTGTTCAGCAAGGAAGTGGAATCGGGTGCCTATGTATTTTTAGACGTGACCGCTCCAAGACTCTACTAAACAAAGGTACTATGAGCGGCATCGAAAATCAGATCCTACAAGATATCTATCTTGCTTCCTCAGGTGGAGGATTTTTAACGATGAGGGATCTGGAATTAAATACCTCTCTTACCGAATGGAATCTCAGGCCTCATTTAGAAGATCTAAAAGAAGCCAGTCTGATCGTGGAGCACCCGGAAGGATTTCAAGTAGCTCCTAAAGGTCGTCATTTTTATAAAAGTAATTGGGGTTAATTCACAACTTCCAATTTTTCTTTTGTCTCCGTTTTCTTTCCTTGGGTCCTATTTAGGATGATCACGGAAGAAATCGCGAAGGCTCCTCCGAGCAATGTGCTTAATTTAGGCTCTTCTCCCAAAAAGATCCAACTTCCAAGTAATGCAGTCACTGGAACTAGAAAGATGAAAGAACTCGCGGTCCTGGATCCGAGTCTGCTGGAAGCATAAAAATATACGGTAGTTCCGAATGTAGTAGATATTACGGAAAGGTAAAATAGCTGGACCCAAAAATTCCAATCATTATCGAATACTCCGCCTAAGTCATAGGGAAGTGCCAAAAATAGATCTAATATTGTTCCGATACTGAATACATAAAAACTATATACCATGGGGGACATTCTTTGCCCAGTGCTTGAACTATTCATACTCAGGATCGCCCAGCTAAATGCACAAAGTAAAAAATAAACGTTCCCTGATTGGAATAGTAAAGTCCAATCCCCTTCCCAGATCTTTAATAGTAAAAATCCTCCGGCTAAACCTATGAAAAGCCCTATAAACTCTTTCATGGAAGGAAGTTTTCTTTGAAAGCTATGGACTAGTATATAAGTGAATATTGGATTCATCGTAGTCACCAATACTCCGCCTGCACCTGCAAGTCCTTGGTTCAATCCGAGTAAGAAGAACTGATTGTATATGGTGTATAAAATCGCTCCTATAATTACTTGCAGCACTCCTTTTTTATCCGGCAACGCAATTGATTCCTTTCTTAGAATAAGGACCGGAATTAAAGATAAGGCCGTGGCTAAAAACCTCCAGAACACGATCACTATCGGCGGTTCCGTTCCTACGATAGATTTAGCGGAAGGCCAGGCGAATCCCCAACTCACCATAGCGATCACAAGTAGAATAAAGAATTTTATAGATTGATTTTGGAACATTCAGGCATTGCCTCATTACCAGTTTTTTCCCCTCGCTTTAGATGAGGAGGACAATAAAAAACCCGGCCTGGTTGCCGGGTTTTCTTTTCGAACTCTAGTCTGTATCTGAAAGATCATGCATTTAGATCGATTAGATAACCCCTGCGTGTCATTTGGTCATCTGTATTTACGCCTACCTTGGCAAGGCTCTTGGGTGCGGTTACGACTGAGTCCATATTGCTTAATGGATGAAGACGGTCCGGCATATTTCGGATCGTAAATTCGGATTGGGAGAATTGTTGGGCTGCTCGGTTATTGCTTCCGGCTGCATTGATTTCTTGTAACATAACTGCGAATCCTATTTTTACAAAACGTAGCCTAAACCGGAAGTTTTGTAAAGAAAGAAATTTCGGGAAAAAAGGCACAAAGCCATCGGCAAAATAGGGAGTTTTTCCAGTAGGGACTACAACAAAAACCTTCTTCTCTTTGCGCCTTAGCGTGAACCCAAGAAACTTTTAGAACAATTTTCACGCAAAGCAGCAAAGGAAAGAAGGACAAGTTTGTGATAGCATTAAACCCTCAGTGAACTCTGTGCGAACCCGATTTCGCACGGAGGACACAGAGACCACGGAGATATAGGAATTAAGATTTTACAAGGCCTCGCCTTCCCAGCGTGGATAGCTCACTTCTTCGTTTTCTTCTGGGACAGAAGAACCAGCCTCGTCTTCTAAGAGTGTAAATCCTTTAGGCTCGTTTATGAATTCAGGAAAATATTCGAAGAATAATTTTCCTGCAATGATCCGTTTTGCAGCGGGATAATTTTGTTTGAATATATCCGAAAATTCTAACTCCGGCAGCTGATGGAATTGGATCCGATCTTCGAAGTTGATAAAGTCTTGTTTTGTAAATCCTAAGTTTCTAGACACAATCTCGTCTTTTAACATGATCCAATCTAATTTGAATCTCATCCTATATCCTTGGAAAGCTGAGGATCTTTGGATCAGATTGACCACTCTCATCAAAGGATATTCTAAATTAAAATATGGAGTGAGGTAAACCATCAGGTATCTTTGAGAAAAACCTAAAGGTTCCCATACCATTTCCGGGGAGATATTATTGTCTCCGTCGAAACGAAGTTCTTCCAACATGGAATGGAGAGCGGGAGCATTTTTTTTCTCTGAGTAAAATTCTTGGACGGCTACTTCTCCGAATTCCCCATAATACAACCATTTGTACAGGTCTTGGATCTCCGCAAGGGGATGAGCTTCTATAAAGCGGTTCAGGCTGGAGATTTTCTCCTCTCTAGTCCGGTTTTCGTCTATCTCCTTATGAATCATAAAAACCTTATGGGAATTTTTTAAAGGCGACCGCTTTGAAATTCAAGCCTAAAAGGAACTCATTTGGAATTTCGAAAAAAGTTTATTTTTGGTTTTTGGAGTATTTTTCCTTATCTGAGGCGAATTCTTGCCCTTTGAATAAACGGATCAAATTGGTTCTATGTAAAATTAAGATCGTTAAACTAATACAGACGATCGCCCAAAAGATAGGCGTATGAAAACTTTTACCTTCCCAAAGAGAAAGTAAATAATAGGAAATCGGTAAAGTGAATGCTCCACCTATGGATCCTATAGATACGAATCCGAATATCTTCTTTAAACTTAAAAAAACTATAAGAGTGATCAATGTAGATCCGGGAGCAAGGACTGCAAATACTCCGAAACTAGTCGCAACCCCCTTCCCTCCTTTAAAATTTAAAAAAGGAGAAAACATATGACCAAGGACAGCTGCGACTCCGCAAGACAGTGCCAAAATTTCCTGAACATCTCCATATAAGATACGGATTGTCAGAGGAAAAATTGCACCTTTTAGAATATCTAACAGTAAGACCGGAAGACCTATCTTCCATCCAAGCAAACGGGTAACATTGGTTGCACCAATATTTCCGCTTCCTTTTTGTCTGATATCGATCCCTTTATACTTTGCAGCTAAAAATCCAAACGGGATGGAGCCCAATAGAAAAGAAGAAGGAAGAAAAATGATAAATAGTTCGCTCATTTTCTGTCGGACCTCAACTCCAAACGGATGGGAATTCCTTTTAGATTATATTTTTCAGTCAGCTTCTTCTTAATGAATGAAAGCAGGTTGGATTTAAAATAATCCACATGATTTACGAATAAGATGAGATGGAACGGAGAAATGGACACTTGGGTGCAATATAACATTTTTGGAGGGCGATTTGCGGAAAAAGAACGCCCCGCTTCTGCCATCCAAGCTCGGAGAGATTGATTCAACTCCGAAGTGGAAATTTTTCTTTTTGCACGAGATGCAAGATCGATCGTCATCTCCATCATCTTATGAATTCTTTGTTTTTCTTTAGCGCTTAGAGTAACGATCTGGATCTCTTTTAAAAGAGGAAATCTGGAATACAGACGTTCCTGATAGTCTTTAAAGGAATTATTATCCTTATTTTCTACTGCGTCCCATTTATTCACCGCGAGCAAAAAGGGCTTTCCTTCTTCTTGGAGCATTCCTACGATCTTTTTATCGAATTCTCCAAAACCTTTTAGCGCATCCAAAAGATGGATGACCACGTCCGAACTTTGGATGGTCTTTTGTGTTCTTTTGTAGGAATAAAATTCGAGGGCTTCTGCCTTATCCGATTTTCTACGAATACCTGCAGTATCCGTAATACGGATCTTCTTCCCATCGAAAGTTACAGTAGTATCCACAGAGTCGCGAGTGGTTCCAGCGACTTCACTTACTACGGCCCTATCATATCCACATAACGCATTTAGAAGACTTGATTTTCCTGCATTCGGTTTTCCTACGATCGCAAGACTAAAATCCTCTAGACTAGGAAGTTCACCCTCTTCATCCGTTTGGATCCTTCTTTTTGCATTCGGAAGTAAGAATGCGATCTTTTCCAAAAGTAGAGGAAGGTTTCTTCTACCGATCGCGGAAATCGGTAGGATCTCCGACAAACCCATTTTGTAGAATGAATCTAGATCTTCCTCATCTTCCGGATGATCGACTTTGTTTACACAATATAAGACAGGGATCTGATTTAGTTCAGGATCCTTTCTGAATTTATCTATCAATCTTGAATCGTAAGAAGTAACTTCTTTTAGATCCAAAAGGAATACTACAAGATCCGATTCTGCTACTTGTCTGAAAGCGTTTTCAAGAACCGCTTCTTCCAAACTTTCAGGTCTTTCTATATCTAAGCCGGGGGTATCACATAGAATAAAATCCAATCCTTTTTCAGGATTCAGAACTCGAGCACGTAAAACATCTCGGGTCACTCCGGGATAATCTTCCGTGATCGCTAATTTCTTTTTTAATAGAGCGTTGAATAGAGTGGATTTTCCCACATTCTGGCGCCCAACGATACTTATGATCGGAACTCTTTTTTTAGAGGACATTTAAGAGTAATTCTTGGCCTTCATCGCTCTCGCGATTTCTAGTTTAGCGTCGCTCTTCTTCATATCTTCCCGTTTATCGAATAGTTTTTTAGGTTTTCCTAATGCTAGTTCCACCTTTGCCCAACGGTTGTCTTTGAAATACACTTTTGTAGCGACGAGCACCAAGCCCTTTTCTTTGATTTGTTTATCTAGTTTATCTATCTCTTTTCTATTCAGAAGAAGTTTGCGAGGACGAATGTCCGGATGGTTCGTATATCCTCCGTTTTTGTACGGAGTAATCGAAAAACTATCCAGATATACTTCCCCGTTCTTGATCTTTGCGAATGCATCTGTGAGATTCGCTTTTTTCTCTCGGAGACTTTTGACTTCTGATCCGGACAAAACGATCCCAGCTTCGATGAACGAGATCAGTTCGAAGTTAAACTTGGCTTTTTTGTTTACCAGGGGCTGAGGAGCGCCTGAATCTTTTTCCTTTTTCTTTGCCATAGTTCCCAAAAGTTTGCGGGACAATCCCCGCGTACCGTTATCGGGAAGAATGGTGAGTGAGGATCAATCTTCCCAGTTCCGCCCCGATTAAATTCGGCATATTATAGAAGTTTTCCGAGGTGATTTGGATGGAATCAGGGAATAAATGCTCTGCAATATATCTGCGTCCGAGTCCCACACCCAAAAACACGTAATTCTTATTTGTATGTTTCAGGATTTCAGCCTTCAAGCGCTTATTATCCCGGGATTGGATCTCGTGCTCGATTTCCGTCTTCCCTCTTTGACCCCTAAAATCCGAGATCATGACCAGTATTTTCGTCTGGGCGTCCGGGGAAAAGTAGGATTCTATCTGTTCTAAGAGTTGGTATTCCTCTATGGAGTCCCCTTGCCAGTCGGCTCGGAGAGAATCGAACATCTCCTCTTCCTTCTTAGGATCAAAGTATTCGTCCATTCGTTTCACTTGGACTAGGTCGATCCGATCTTTTCGGTTCATTCTATCGGAATAAGCGGTAACGGAGAAGTTCACGTCGTGCTCATCCAAAATATGAGCGCTGGATAACATCGCAGAAAGTGTAGCTACAGAATACTCGAAGTTGAAGATCCTACGGGACTTGGACACTAAGAAGGCAACTTCCACACCTTTTAGTTTTTCTTCGTCCTTATCTATCGTAGTCTTATCGAATACTTTGGAGTCTCCTTTTCCGGATAAGAAAGAAATGTATTTACGGGTGTCGATTCGGGAACCTTCGCTTCTATACATCCTGTTAATATCAATTTCAGGATCAAAAAGTCTTTCTAGGTTCAGCTGTACTTCTTCTAAGCTACGACCGAAAACTTCCTTAAACTCTTTGATGCTTGTTTGGATGGTGTATTCCCAAAGAATTCTTCTCTTTGCAAGAAACGCTTTGTATAATTCTTCCGTGCGATAACCCCAGGCTCCACCCCCACCGGCAGGTTCCCCTTGACCCATATTTCCTCGGGTCTCTTGTCCATACCATGCGTCGGGACCTTCTTTTCTTTGACCCCCGGTTTCGGGAGTATTGATCTCTAAACCTTCTCGGAGTTCGCGTCCTGAATTTTTCAGTTCCGCTTTTCCGGTGATCGCTTCTCTTTTATGGAGTTCCGGATCCCACCAACGTTTCTTTTCGATTTCTGTGGAAGGAGTCAGAGTTTTTTTTTTCTTATCCTCCAAGGTTTGGAAGAAGTCAGATACAATTTCGATCCCGGATAAGGAGAATTCTAAAATTCTCTCCAGTTCTTTTCTTTCACCAGGATCTGAAACCTGATTGGAGTATGCGATCTTTCCACCTCGTATCGCGATCTCTCGCAAGCCCTCTTTTCCAAGAGACTCTTCTGCATAACGTAGAATATGATCTTTCCATTGTAGAAGATTCGAAAGTCCGAATGTATAAGGCATTAAATTTGCAGAACCGATAGTTCTCTTCTTTGCAAGATCCTTAATTTTTGTATGAAACTCCGCCATCTTGGAAACAAGATCTCCTTCAGGCAGATAGAAGTTTAAGATTTCTTGAAGTGTTGCTGAATCTTCCAACTCAGGAAATAGAACGGATGTAAATCTGTTCCTAAAAGCTCTGGAAATCGTAGGAGTGGATTTTGTTTTTCTAAAAAGTTTGAGTGCGAAGATACGAGATTCTTCTTTTAAAGAAAGAGGACGCTCTTCCGAACTTTCTGGAGGAAGAACAAGAGCTCTCGCATCATCCGTAAGCATATTCAATTTTTCTACGAGTTCTGCACCTGCTGCTTCCAGGTTGGTGATCAGGATATTCCCACCTTCTCGGATCCCTTTTGTCAAAGGACCATCTACCCAACCCACTTGGGAACCTGCGATCGGTTTTAAGGCACCAATAATGTCCGCGGTATGAATTCCTTTACAAAGATGGACTGCTTCCAAAGGAACTCCGCTAATCTCAGTAAATAAAGGTAGAATGAGCTGAGGATCTTGCTCTTCGGAATATTCTATCAGAACGTTCTCTTTGAATTGAACTGCAGAGTAAACCTTCTCCGCAAACTCTCTTAATTTCAAAGGCATCGGAACGGAAGAAAGGATCTCTTTTGCAGCCTTTTCGTTAGTAACTGAAATTTCTTTATCGTTACAGAACAAGGAGCCCTTATGAACTTCGAATTTAGGCTCAGGAAGATTCGGTTTGGATTTTAAACCTGTTTCTTTCAGAAGAAGTTCGATTTGAGAATTACGATCGTCTTCTTTGCGGAATGGCTCCACATAAAAATTCCAAAGTTCCCTAAATCTAAGTTCAGGCTGATCCGCTTTTAGACTTAAGATACGATTGCAAAGCTTTTTCAGATTTCGGATATTGAAATGATACTTTTCTAAATCACCTTTTCCTAATGCTCCCGAAACCACTTTGGATTCAGTTTCGAGAGAGATACGAATACAGGATTTCAGAATATCAGTATTCATATTCGGATACAATTTTCCGAGGATAAACAGGATCTCGTCTGGTGTATGAGGATCTATAAATACAGTAGAATAATATCTGGTGATATCGAAAGGAAGAGGCTTACGACCTTCAAAACCTTCGGAAGGGTTTTGGGTCCCGATAAAATTAAATCCTTCTGCGGCGTGGATCCTGGAACCGTCACCTTCTATCAGCTCCAAATGATTGGATTCATATACTGTGGAAAAACGTTTGATGATATGAGGAGGACAAAGGTTCATCTCGTCTGCGACAAAACTTGCGCCACTTCTCACTGCAGAAGTAAGAGGCCCGTCCCCCCAAGCAAAACCTTTTCCATCCAGAAGTAATCTGTAGGAACCGATCAGATCTTCCGGTAAAGTGTCCTCATTAAAACTGAATCTTGCAGTAGGATGATTTCGTTTAAAATTAATATAATAGATAAGTGCGTTTTTTCCGACCCCTGCGTCTCCCACCAGAAGAACCGGACGGGATTCCAAAAGTGGATACAGAATATTTTGAAGATTTCGGATAGTGGAATCCGTTTCCACCAAGTCGGCGCCGAGAGATCCGGAATTATTTCCCAATTTAGACTTAGGTACTTTGATGCCGGCGATTGTTACTGTATCCATGTCCCCAAGATCCGGAAAGTAGAATCCGGAGGCAATCTCATTTCTCCCTTTCCTGCGACGATTGGTTGGACACTCCAACTTTTTACTTTGGAATCAAAATGGTCTTCGCACGGAGCTCACTGAGATCACAGAGTTTTGGTGGTGGTAATCCGAAATATCTCTGTTGGCTCCGTGGCCTCTGTGCGAAAAAAACATTAAGTAGATCTAATTTCGGTTTGTTAGACAAACGGCTTCTACATTAGCGTATTTCTATGAGCCAAAGTACCCTCGACTATGTACTAGCACAAAGGATCCAAGGACTGGATTCCTCAGCCATACGAAAAGCATTCGAACTTGCCGGTTCCTTAAAGGACCCGATCAACCTTTCCATAGGACAGCCTCATTTTCCTTGTCCTCCGAATATTATAGAAGCTGGAGCAAAAGCTCTTCGCGACGGCAAAACCGCCTATACTTTAACCGCCGGAATTCCTGAATTAAAAGAAGCTCTGGCTCAAAAATACAAACAAGAGAATCATATTCCATATGCGAACCCGGAAAGAATTTTAATCACTTCCGGGATCAGCTCCGCATTTTTACTTTTATTCAACTCCCTTCTGAACGAAGGAGACGAATGCCTTGTAGTAACTCCTCACTTCCTAATGTATCCTGCTTATATCAAAATATACGGCGGAAAAATGCATACGATCTCCGAGGATTTTCAACCTGACGATCTAAACTCATTTAAGGATAAGAAGTTGAAGATCATCATCTTCTCCACTCCTTCCAATCCGACCGGAACCGTTTTAAACAAGTCTCAACTTACAGCTCTCGCAGATCTTGCGGAAAAAACGGGAGCCTATCTGATCTCCGACGAGATCTACGAAAAGTTCGATTACGATAAGTCTTTCTTATCCGTAGGATCTTTTTATGAAAGAGCAATCACTCTTTCCGGATTCTCCAAAACATATAGTATGACAGGACTTCGTCTTGCTTCTATTTTAGCTCCGGCACCCATTATAAAAACCTTAACTACTCTGCAACAATACACTCTGGTATGCGCTCCTTCCGTCACACAATGGATGGGGATAGAAGCTTTAAAGACAGAGATGCAACCTTATATAGACGATTATAGGGAAAAAAGAGATTTCGTTTACGAGAATCTTAAGGACCATTACGAACTGAAAAAAAGCGGCGGGGCCTTCTATTTCTTCCTGAAAATAAAAGGAAAAGACGACGATTTCATTGTTAGAGCTGTTAAGGAAAAAAGCCTCATCTTAGTTCCCGGATATATATTCACAGATTCCAAAGAATATATCCGGATCAGTTTCGCTTCCGAATGGGAGAATTTGAAACGAGGCGTCCAGGCCTTAAAAGAACTCGCGGCTTCTTAAGAGAAAATTTTGGCGGAGTTTTATTCTGAGTTCCCGAGTTTAGTAATTTTCATATGGATCGGAGGAGTTTTAATCTCCTTCTCCATGGGAAGTTTTTATTCTACCTTAGCGTATAGGGTCGTCCGATTCTATTATGGCAAAGAAAGAAAAATTGGCTCCAAACTTTTTAGACTTCGTAAGATACTAATAGAACCTTCTTCTTGTGAGTCTTGTGGTAATAAGATTACAGGACTTGTAATCTTTCCAGTTTTCGGATACTGGTTTTCTAAGAAAGAATGTAGCAACTGTAAAGTTCCGATCAATCCATTATACTCCTTATGCGAAGCAGTTTTCGGGTTATTATTCGTAGTAGCATTTCTTCTTTCCGGAAAACTACTCGGGACATTTGCATTTTTAGCTCTATGCGGACATTTACTCGTTTCAGCAAGTACCGATTTCCAAAAGTTTTCCTTAGATTATGAAAATTTACCCTTCATTCTACTCTTTGGAGCACTAACAAATTATTTATTCTTCGATGCGACACCGGGCAAGGCGGATCTGATCGTATACGTTTGTTTTTCCGCAGTATTCTTTCTGATCTATTTCCTTTTTCCGAATGCGATGGGATTTGCGGATGCGGTATTTGCACCTGCTTTCGCTCTTTTATGCGGACATCCTTGGTGGATCTTCTTCTTAAATTCTTCCTATGGGATTGCGATCATAGTCACTGTATTGAAGAGGAAAAAGGGAGAAAGTTTGAGAAGAGTTCCGATCCCTATGGGAGTGTATTTTTCAATCGGCCTTGCATTGACCTTTCTCGCTAGACTAGTCTCAAATTCGGGTTTACTTCCTGAGTGGACAAACTTCATCCTATAGACATGCAGAAAAAGATCTCCGATATCAGGAACGAATATAGTAAAGCCTCTTTGGACGAAGCGGATGTCGGATCTTCCCCTTTAGATTTTTTTAAAGTTTGGTTCGAACAAGCGGTCCATTCGGAAGTTTTAGAACCTACTGCAATGACACTTGCCACAATAAGAGAAGACGGGATCCCGGATGCGAGGATCGTTCTACTCAAAGGGATCGAAAACCAAGGATTTCAATTTTATACCAATTATTCCAGCAGCAAAGGGAAGGCTCTCGAATCCAACCCGAATGCAAGCCTTGTTTTTTTCTGGCCTGAACTGGAAAGACAGGTTCGGATCAGAGGGAAAGTTTCCAAAGTATCCAGGGAAAATTCAGCAAACTACTTTCATTCCAGACCGTTCGAAAGTCAGATAGGCGCTCTTGCTTCCGCTCAAAGTGATCCTGTTCAAGACAGATCCGTATTAGAAAAACATTTTGAAGAATTAAGATCAAAATACGAAGGAAAGACCGTCCCACTCCCGGAAACTTGGGGAGGATATATATTAGATCCTTCTGAAATAGAATTTTGGCAGGGAAGAAGAAGCCGCCTTCATGATCGGATCTTATTCCGAAAAGAAGGCGGGGCTTGGACAAAAACGAGACTACAACCTTAGTTTAGTCCGAGTAAATGTCCCATTCTCATTTTTTTAGTGAATAGGTAATGGTGATTATTCCCGGTAGGTTTGATCTCTATCGGAACTCTATCAGTCACTTCCAGACCGTAACCTTCTAGACCGACGATCTTACGTGGATTATTCGTGAGAAGTTTCATCTTGCCCACACCAATATCCTTTAGTATCTGAGCACCCACTCCGTATTCTCTTAGATCGGGAGCAAATCCTAGTTTCTCGTTAGCCTCTACAGTATCCAAACCTTGGTCCTGCATATTATAAGCCTTGAGTTTGTTGATAAGACCGATCCCTCTTCCTTCCTGTCTCATATAAAGGAGGATCCCCTTCCCTTCTTGAGCGATCATGGAAAGAGCGGAATGTAGTTGAGGTCCGCAATCACAGCGGCCGCTTCCGAAAATATCTCCGGTAAAACATTCGGAATGAACACGAACCATAATCGGCTCGTCCTTATCTATTTTACCTTTTACTAATGCAACATGGACCTTATCGTCTATGATGGTAGAATAAGCTCTGACGGAAAAATCCCCGTATTCGGTTGGAAGAGAAGTTTCCACTTCCAGATGAATTAGATTTTCTTTCTTTCTTCTGTAACGGATCAGATCTTCTATCGTATAAATATTGAGTCCGTGTTTAGCAGCAAATTTTTCAAGATCAGGAAGACGGGACATACTTCCATCGTCGTTCATGATCTCGCAGATCACCGCTCCAGGATATAAGCCGGCAAGTTTGGACAGATCCACAGAAGCTTCGGTATGTCCTGCTCTTCTGAGCACTCCGCCTGAAACAGCCTGCAATGGGAATAAATGCCCCGGTTTTACAAGATCATGAGGAGTCGTTTTTGGATCTATCAGAGCCTGGATGGTAGTCGCTCTGTCTTGGGCAGAAATCCCTGTAGTAGTTCCTTCCTTAGCGTCCACGGAAACAGTAAATGCAGTGCCGTGTTTATCTCCTAGACTGATGTCGTCCACCATTCGGTTCAGACCCAGTTGTCTAAGACGGTCTCCTTCCATAGGAACGCAGATGAGCCCCCTTCCGAAAGTAGCCATGAAATTTACCTTTTCTTTGTCGGTAAATTGGGCGGCACAAACCAGATCCCCCTCGTTTTCCCGATCCTCGGAATCCACGAGAATGATCATCTTCCCCGCTTTTATATCTTCGATTGCCTGTTCAATGGAGCCGATCATGATTCCACCTCATTTGTTGGACTGGTTTTTTACCATTATAAATCTAAGGAAAACAGGAAATTTGACATTGATAGTTGGTAAAACGAACCAAGAATACGACTCCGGGAACGAGAAAAACGAATTCGTGATGATTTCGCACAGAGAACACAGAGGTCACGGAGAGAAGAATTTGTAGGAACACCAACCGTTCACTGAGGCCTTTCCCTCTGTGCTTCTCCGTGTGCTCCGTGTGAAACTTTTAACTATGCTTACCTAGTTGTTCCAAATATCGAGCGATGAGATCCACTTCGAGGTTTACCTTGGCTCCGACCTTCCAGGCTTCTGCGGCGTTGGTTACTGTTAGAGTTTCGGGGATAAGTACTAGTTCGAATTCTCCGGATTTGGAATCTACGATCGTAAGAGAGATCCCGTCTACGGTTACACTTCCTCGAACCGCAAAATATTTAGTGAACGAAGGATCATGAGAAATAATAAATCTTCTGACCTTACCATTATCTTTATCTTCTGAAAGAAGAATGTTTCCAGTTAGATCCACATGGCCAGTAACGAAATGGCCACCCATTCTAGTATGAGGTTGAACGGAACGTTCCAGATTGATCTTTGTTCCGACTTGAAAATTCCCGAAATTAGTAAGTTCTAAAGTTCTGTAGGAAGAATAAAATTCGAATTTATTTCCATTCTCTTGGAAAGAAGTAACAGTATGACATGCACCGTTTACTGAAATTGAATCCCCGTTTTTCAGATCCGGATCTTTCCAAGAAGTCAATACTTTGAAAATTTTACCATCGTCAGTATTCTGAATGGATTCGATTTTTCCGGTAGTTTCTATCAACCCTGTGAACATCTACCAACCTCCCAAAGATCGGAAGCAATTTCCGCTTTCCATTCCATAGAAAAATTCCCTGCCCATTCCGGCAAGATCCCTTTCGTAAAAGAAACCGTAGAGGATTTGACTCGCAAAATTGCATCTTCTTCCGATAGGATCGGAGAGAATGCTTTATATAGAAAATTTCCGCCTTCTATCATCGCTGAGTTGATTCCCCATCCGCATAAGATCCTGGAAATTTTAAGTACGTCCGAAAAATCGATCCTCTCATAAGGGAATTTAGAAAGTTCTTCCAACCGATTTATAAAGGAAGGATCATAAGATTTATTCGAATCCAAAAAAAATGCCGCAGACTTCTTACCGATCCTTTCATTGATCTTGGATTGTTTTTCCAAAAAAGCTTCGGAGGCAAACTCTTGCGCGGGAAGAAAAAATACTCGCAGAGTTTGGTAATCCTTCTCTTTATCCTGATGGATCTGAAAAATTTCTTTTTCTGCGGAATATTCTAAAAGTGCAGACACTAATCCGGAAAAACCGGATTCTTTTCCTTCTATATGTTTAGACACATTCGGGTAAGAAAAATCGGGCACTCTAAAATCTAAACCGGGATCATCTACTTTGACAGTATTTGGTCCTACTAAAACTGCATCCACCTTTGCTCGAAGCATCGAAAGGAAGAAGTCGGATTCGAGGGAGGAAATTTTCTCTCTCGAACCTACTCCAGTGCTAAAATATCCTTCTTTACTCACTGTAGTTTTGAGCAAATAAGCGGGTCGATCCTTGTCTATTCTGGATCTAAAACCGAAAACGAATTTCGACGCTATTTCGGCTAACTCAGAATTCTGAACAACTTGGATACCTATCTTGGACAATTTCTCCAGCCCGGAGTTTTCTGCCACAAGTGGATTCGTGTCCCTCCAGCCATACTCCAAACGGATCGGTTTTTCTTTCAAAAATAGATCGATACAAGGAGGAGTTTTACCGTGATGAGAACAAGGCTCCAGAGTTACATATGCATTATGAGAAGGAATATCCCCGCTCGGAAATTTTTCCCGCAGAATACGATAAGCTTCTCTTTCTGAGTGATTTCCGCCTGTTCTCTGAGTGAAACCGGAAGCTAAAATTTCTCCCGTTTTTGCATCTTCTATAACACAAGCAACGGGAGGGTTCGGACTGGAATATCCTGTGGAGACAAAGGAATAGCGTGTTAGTTCCTCCCGAATTCGATCCGGGAGGGAAGAGCTCAAGAGCGTTTCCACCTCTTGCTTAAACCGTCGTAGATATCTACGAGAGGTGCTGCAATAAATACGGAAGAGAATGTTCCGAGTATGATCCCGAATGTAAGAACATACGCGAAATCATATAATTCTACCGCTCCACCTATAATGATCGCTACTACCGAGATCAATGTTGCAACAGACGTATTAAACGTTCTGGAAAGAGTTTGATTGATCGAAAGGTTGATCACCTGAGAAAACGTATCTCTTAGATTTCCTGCATTTTCTCTGATCCTATCGAATACCACGATCGTATCGTTAATGGAATATCCGAGAAGAGTTAAGAGTGCAGCAATGATTGGCACGCTAGGTTTGATCTGAAAAAATCCGATAAACGCGATCGTAATCACCAAATCGTGGATCAAAGCTAAGATCGCACCCAAAGCAAACTTGAATTGGAAACGAAAGCTCAAATACAACATGATGAAGAAAAGTGTAAGGCTTAAGAGAGAGATCCCTGTAGAAGTCAATTCGGCTCCTACTACGGAACCCACTTGATTCGCAGAGAGAATTTTCTTTTTCTCTAATTTAAAGTCTTCTTGCAAAAGGCCGATCAAAGCATCTATCGCGGAAGCTTGTTGAGCCTCAACACTATCTTTTCCTTTTTTCTGAAGATATAATTCTTTGATCTGATCCACTGATCCCAAACCGATATCGATCTGGTAATCATTCTTATCCTTATCCATAAGGACCAAGACCGCTTCTATATTTTTAGAAGAAAAATATTCTTCTAAGTTTTTGCGTTCTACGTTTTCCGGAAATTCCACTACGGCTCTTAGTCCACCATCAAAGTCCAATGATGTTGCAAACCCACCGTATTTTCCGAAAGTAACTCCAAACCCGATCGCAATAAGGATCGTGGAGAATGAAATTGATATGTATTTATATTTTATAAAATCAAACATTTTTGGACTCCAATTTTTTGAATCCGATGCGAAGTTTGCTAACTCCGAATTTGTTCACGAGTAGATCCATGATCATTCTACTTAAGAACAAGGAAGTGAATAAAGAAGTCACAATACCCCAACAAAGAGTGATCGCGAATCCTTTGATCGGTCCATTTCCAAGTTTGATCATTAAAATACCGGAAATCAATGTAGTGACGTTACTATCCATAATCGTCCAGAAAGCGTTTTCAAAACCTTGGGCAACTGCAGCGGATACATGTTTGCCCGCAGCCAATTCTTCCTTGATCCTTTCATAGATAATTACGTTCGCATCCACCGCCATACCGACAGTCAGGATGATCCCTGCAAAACCGGGTAATGTCAAAGTGAAGCCCATCAAAGAAAGAAGCGCCATTAACACGATCACGTTCACTAATAATGCGATATCCGCGACAAGACCGGACAATCTATAGATGATCAACATGAAGATGATCACCAAAGCGAAACCTAAGAGTACCGCTTTTAATCCAACTTCGATGGATTCGATCCCGAGTGTAGGTCCGATAAATCTCATTTCCAATACGCTTAATGGGATCGGAAGAGCACCCTCACTGATCACGTTTGCAAGATCGGTCGCTTCTTTTTGTCCGAATTCTCCGTCGA
The DNA here is from genome assembly GCF_004769615.1 of Leptospira sarikeiensis. Taxonomy (GTDB): domain Bacteria; phylum Spirochaetota; class Leptospiria; order Leptospirales; family Leptospiraceae; genus Leptospira_B; species Leptospira_B sarikeiensis. The sequence goes on from NZ_RQGF01000025.1 coordinate 207,191, forward strand.
TCTGAGCGTTACCACCGGCGATCGGGCTACGAATCACAGGATCAGAAATAACTTTATCTCCCCATACGATCGCAAGTTGTCTTCCTACGTTTTTGGAAGTAATATCGAAAAATTTCTCCGCACCTTGGGAAGTTAGGGAGAAGGAAACGTAATAAGAAAGACGGTTTTGGTCGTAACTTTCGTGAGCGTTTCTCATATCCTTTCCGTCTAGAGAGATCGCTCTTTCAAGAACTACGAATTCCCTAGGAAGTAAGGAAGCCTTAGGATTATTTGCTCTGGACCATTTTACGTATAATTTATAACGATCTGGAATATTATACTTCTTCTCCATTGCAGCAAGGAATCTGTCCTGCTCGTCTTTTCCCAGTTTCTGTTTTACTATATTCTGGAATTTAACGATCTCGGTTTCTTCCTTTTTGCCCTCGCTCATCATTTTCATTTCTTCCAATTCTATGGCGTCATGATATTGACCTCTGGAGTTCTGGTTAGAAGGATCGGAAGGCTCTCTCAATCTATATTCAACAGTTTCAGTGTTTCGGATGATGTCCAAAATTTGAGAAGAGTTACTTACACCTGGAAGAGATACTTCGATAGAATCCTGATCTTTTTGGATACGAACCTGAGGCTCTGTTAAGTTTTGGTTGGTCAGACGATTGTCTATGATCAGTTTCGCCTTTTCTAACTCCGCAAGTTTTCTGGTAGGAGTCAGCTCGAAATAACTTGCGATCTCTTTTAATTTGTCCTGAGCTTCTTTTCTTTCTTTTTCAGAAAGACTTGGATCGTCTTTTTTCTTAGTAAGATCTTCGATCTCTTTTGTATAAGAATCTTTTAATTTGGAAGTATAATCGTCGAAATCACCTTTCAGAACGACTCTCATCCCACCTTGTAAGTCCAATCCCAAACGGATTGCCAAAGGTCTTCCGCCGAAAATATACTCTTCCACTAAAGTAGGTCTGAGTTTATTTTTAGGCTCTAGGATCAACTCTTGGTTTTCTTGGGAAAGCTGGTTGATCTTTGCGGAAGTGATAAATCTTCCTTTTACAAGATAATAATCCTTATCCGGAAAAACGCTTGGATCAGGTTCGATCTGCAAGGTTCCTTGCGGGTTATAATCAGATTTCCATCTTTCCGCGAAATTGGAAAGTATCGTTTTTCGTGATTCTTCTGGTAATTGGTTAAATTCTTTTCTAATTGCTAGTTCCAATTCTCTTTCGGCGAAATTTGGATAGAGAAGCGTCAAAGACGCAGCAACTACCACGATTGGAACAAAAATCCATTGGACAGATTTCAAATTCGGACTCCTAGTCTCTTCTCACTTTATTAATTGTCACAGGGGAACGCCGAGTGACGCGTGCGCCTTTGGCTCTAAATTGATATAAAGCAAAAGCGAGTATGATGGCAATGATGATGATGCCCTTTTTATGTTCTGAGAAAAATCCGGCAATCGCTCCCTGCTCTTTTTGCTCGGCAGCCTTTCTTTTCTCTTCTTCTTTTCTTTTATCATCTCCGAGTTTTAGGATCTCTCCTAATTTTTCTCGGATAGAAATATCTTCTTTAGGAAGAGATGCGGCGCTTGCATCGTAACCGGGAAGACTTTTAGGACTAATATTAGTCTCTTCGTTTAACCAGTAAGGTTTTTGGATCTCTCCAGAAGTTTCCTGATTTGCAATTTCACGGTTTGCAGGTTTTTCAGTAGTTTCTCCCGGGCCATTCGGGTCTCCGGAATTTTTTCCTTGGGTAGGATCATCCGGTGCGATTTCAGGTTCTACCTTCTTCTTAGGTTCCCCTTCCTTCTGCTCTAACTCTTTGGACTCTAATTGTTTCTTCTTCTTACCTGCATTCTTCTTTACTTTCTTCTTTCTAGAAGCTTTTGCAAGAGGAGCCTTTTTAGAGCTAGTTGTAGTTTTCTTAGGTTCGGAAACCTTGTCCAAAAAATCGATTTCTTCCCCGTCTTGCCCGAAAATTGGAAGGGTCAATGAGATGGAAAGAAGGAGGCATAGGATCTTATTCATATTCGCACCGATTATACTGATACTATCGGAAAGAGGGAACTATGCCTCTTTCTCTTTTTCTTTCTTCCTTAAAATCGTGCTAGAGTTAAACGTAACGTTCGTATCTTTCGCAATCGCGAGAACAACACTCTCGTTATTATCCTTAAATTCTACCACTTTACCGTGGATCCCAGACGAAGTGATAACGGTATCTCCCTTTTGTAGACCCTCTATCATCGTTTTTCTTTTCTTTTCCTCGTTTCTTTGAGGGCGGATCACGATAAAATACAAAATTACGAATAGAATTGGGATAAAGAGCAGAGTGTTCATTCCTCCGCCTTGAGCTCCTGCTGGATCAGCCTGAGCGAGTAAGAATAGATTTTGAAGATTACTGAGCATACGAAACCTAGTGATTCCTTTTTTGGTCCTTTTTGGGACCAGTATTTTCCTTGATTATCCCTTGGTAATTAAATTTTGAAAGAAGGCGCTTGTTTTTCCGGAAGCCAATTGTTCCAAAGCTGTTTCATATCCTTCTTTAATATTCGAGACCCTTCCCAAGGTATAGAGCCCCGCTCCAGCGTTTAAGGCAACCGCATGGGCACCCGCAATCTTCTCCCCTGCCAGGATCTTACGAGCCAAATGTTCCGCCTTTTCAGGCCCATTTGTAAAAACCTCGTCCGGATCTAGGTCTTTTAGGCCTAATTCTTTCGGGTCGAAATCTTTTCTGGAGATTACACCATCTTCTAAAAGAGTATAATCCGTTTTTTCAAAAATAGAAAACTCATCCAGCCCATCCCTAGAATGGCAAACCAAAGCGCGTTTTAAACCTAAGCCTTGTAGAACTCGGATAAATGTCTCGGTCAGTTCAGGCTCATACACTCCGATGATCTGGTATTGGGGAGAGAAAGGATTACTAAGTGGCCCGATCATATTGAATAAGGTCCTAAAACCTAATTCTCTACGGACAGGTCCTGCAAATTTCATAGACGGATGCCACATAGGCGCGAATAAAAACGCGAATCCACTAGTAATAAGATGAGACTCCACTTCTTCCTGGGTCTTTTCAGTATTATATCCTAATCGAGTAAGGATATCACTAGAACCTGTATGAGAAGAAACGGAACGATTTCCATGTTTTGCAACCTTGATCCCCATAGAAGAGATCACGATCGCAGACAATGTAGAAATATTGACTGTACCTTTCCCGTCCCCCCCGGTTCCACAAGTATCTAGCATATCGAAAGGAAATGCAGTTTTAGGTTTGAGAGCGTTTTTGCGAAGAGCGAGGCAAAATCCAAGTAGCTCGTCTACGGTTTCTCCCTTTGCTCTCATTGCAGTCACGAAGGAAGAAAGTAGGATCTCCGACACTTCTCCTTTCATTACTGAATTGATTACTGCTTCTGCTTCCGGAACGCTTAGGTGTTTTTTTTCTAATACTTTGATGATCGCTTGTCTAATTTCCATTTTTACCGAAGGCCCTCCGTATAGAACTGTAACGAATTACTTCTCGGTTGGAGATCAGATAACGTATTCCTGAAAGAACAGTAATAAGAGTGGTCAGAAGCATTCCGAAATACGGAACAAATCCGCCTAGCCCGAATACAAGTTCGTTCCAACCCGGAGCACCGTTTTCCTGCCAAACTCGAACGAAAGCAACCGCGTTTTCGGAAGCGATCCCGAATACAGTTTGCCCTGCAAGTTTACCACTTTGGTATACTTCGTTGATCAGGATCCTTTTGCTAGAAGAAACCAGGATAAAGAAGACTAAAATAAGAATGATAGCTCCCATCTGGAAGGCGGTCTTCACCTTCCCGAGCATCGTAGTTCGGATGGATTTTCCGAGTCGGATCGCAAGATAACGTAAAGTAGTGATGAGCATATCTCTTCCGATGATAAGTATTACCATCCAAAGTTCTATTTGTTCATGCAAAAAGATGAATGTGGTAAAACATCCCACTACTATGATCTTATCAGCAAGAGGATCTAAGAATTTCCCGAACTCGGTTTCCTGTTTCCATTTACGAGCCAGATAACCATCTATAAAATCTGTAATAGATGCCAAAGAAAAAAGTACTAAAGCGGCGATATGATACGCCTGTTCCTTCTGGTATAAGAACCAGACGAAAAATGGAAGTGAAGCAACTCTAAGTACGGTAAGAGCGTTGGGTAAATTTATATTCGGATTCAAGATTCGAGCCAAGTCCCCATCATATCATATTCGTAAAAGGATTCTATTTTCACTTTTCCGATCGTTCCGGGTTTCAAGGAAGGATCTTCCACATAAACTACTTCGTCTATCTCAGGAGCATCCTGTAATCTTCTGACGACTGCAGTATTTCCTTCGATCCCATCCACGATCGCATCGTATGTTTTACCGATCCTGGATTCGTGGATCTCTTGCAGGATTTTCAAATGTAGATCTCGGATTAAATTGATCCGTTTTGCTTTTTCTTTGTCGGAGACTGTTTGTTGGAAGTCCGCACCTTTGGTCCCTTCCTGAGGAGAATAAGAGAATAAATTCAGTTTTTCAGGACGAGTCTCTTCTACGAATCTTAGGATCTCATCCACGTCTTCTCCTGTTTCTCCGGGAAATCCTAGGATAAAAGAAGTGCGGATCTCCAGATCCGGTCTTACTTCTCTTGCGAGAGAATATAGATCTCTAAACGCGGAATATCCTCCGCTACGATTCATACTTTTAAGTACTCTTTCGGAAACATGTTGCAAAGGTGATTCTAGATATGGAGCGATCTTAGGAGTTTCTCCCATGAGTCTCAGGATCTTTTCAGTCTTCTTATCAGGGTATAAGTATAAAAGACGTAGGATCTCCAACTCTTCTACTTCGGAGACGACCTTGATCATATCCAAAAGTTTGTCCGAATCTTTTCCGTAATACACTGTATCTTGAGACACTAGACAGATCTCTTTGGCTCCCGCAGAAATCGCCCTTCTTGTATCTTTTAGGATCTCTTCTAGAGGAGAATCTACGAATTTACCACGTAAAGAAGGAATGATGCAGAATGCGCAGCCGCGATTACAACCGTCGGAAACTTTTACGTATGCATACGGTTTTGAATAATTCTCTATCTCAGGAGAAAGTTTCATCCTTTCCACTATATCAGAATTGAATTCAGTTTTAGGAACGGAGACGATCTCTCTACGGAAAGCTTCTTTGATGATCTTTCCAGCCTGGGAATATTTTCCGGTTCCAAAAACCAGGTCCACTTCCGGAATTTCTGCGGAGATATCTTTCGGATATCTTTCTGCAAAACATCCTACGACGACTAGTTTTTGCCCTTCTTGTTTTTTAGCATGGGCAGCACCTAGTATCGTTTGGATCGTCTCTTCGGTTGCGGAACGAATAAAAGTACAGGTATTGATCAGATGGAAATCGGACTCTTCCGGTTTTGTAGCCGGAAGAAATCCCTCTTCCAAAAGAGAATGATGCATGCTCATGGAGTCCACAGTGTTTTTTGGACATCCTAGAGTTGTTATGTAGAACTTCTTATCCAAACGAGGCCTACTCGCCTAACTCCTTAATGATAAACTGAGTGCTATCGTAAGGGTTTGGTGTTTTTATATAAACTTTCTTCACTAATTTTCCAGGGCGGCCTAAAACTACTTTCTGTTTTCCGTTCTGGATCATTTCCACTGCGGATCCGTCCCCGACTTTGATCTCTAAGCGATCCTTCGCTTCCAAAGCTTTGTTTTCTCCGGACTGAACGAGACCTCTAAATCCCATTTGCCCGTCTATGATGAATTCCGCATAACTAGGTTTGGAGAAGAACAAGGTAACCTGGATCGGAACATCACCCAATGTTTTGGTGGAATCTTCCCCCTGAGGGTTCTGTTGAACTGTAGTTCCCTGTCTTTCTTCTTCGCTTAAAGAAACTAAGACCTTAGCGGAACTTCCAGTCACACTTTGAGCCGAAATTCTGATACTTCTACGCAATGAGGAAATTTCAGGAATGGAATAACTCAAAACTTTTTCCTGTCCTTCGGACAATCTGAATTTATAAACCGTCAACTCAGGATACACATTGAATGCCAAAACAGCCGTATTGGTATCGGAACCCTGCTCTACTGAAGAGATGAAAAGTTTACATTGTTGATTAGACGCACTGAAACTCACACCTTGGTTGGCGGTTAGAATAAAACTTTCAGGTCTTGTCTCCGGAACGGAACGATTGATGAAGTCTATATTTTCAGGGATTTCAAGTTTACGTCCGCTTTCTTCTGCGACATCGTCACCCGAAGAAAATCCGTCTATAAATGTATACAGAAGGACTACTGCAATAGCGACCATCAGAACGGAGATCGCGGTGATAAGTTTATTCTTATCGAAGTTAAGATCGTAATAGAAATTGGAAGTAGGTTTGGTCAATTCTTCCAGAGGAGCCTGGGACTCTTCTATCTTTTCCCCACGATATAAATTGATCAGCATTCCCGTGTCTAATTTAAGATAACTACCGTAGTTTTTTAAAAAACCGATAGTAAACGTCTCTCCGGGAAACTGAGCATAGTCCTCAGTCTCCAATGCGAGAATATATTTAACGGAAATATTCGTATCCTTGGATACGTCCTTTACAGTGAGCTTTTTTTCTTCCCTAGCCTCTCTAAGGATCTGCCCTACTCGCTTCTGATTCAATTTCGCTCTCCTTTCCTAGGAAGTTTTTATTCTTCCGAAACCAAGGGGTTATTTACGATTTTAGAATTTCCATCCGGACGGAAATTGAACTTTCCATCTTCGATATCCGCATTCGCTTCTAAAGAGGAAAATTCAACGGTGGTGGTTTTACCTCTTCCGTCGCTTGCAACCGCTTTTTTAATGAAAGAAGTCTCAGCATCTACGTAAAGGGTCATGGTCTCGTATCCGCCGATCTTCTCTCTTTGTTCCAAAGCCAATACGAAATATTTACGATTGTCTTTCGGGGACACTTGAGGTTGTTCGATAGATTCGAATTTATAATGATATTTTCTAAAAATCCTGGAAAGTCCCTCTTCAGTCATAGGTGAAAAGATAGGGCCTGATTTATTCGATTTATTTAATGTAAGATCTTGTTTGCCAGCTGCGTTCAATCTTTTGATGAAGATCCAAAGTGTCTTGCCGTCGGAAACGATCTCGTCTCCGGAAGGATCGGAAAATTCATATTTGATCTTTCCTCCCTTCTTGTAATAGCAGATCCCTTTTTTAGTGACCGTCTTTTTGTTCGCTTCGGTCTGGATCACAAAATCAGCTTTGTAAGATTGCAGATCTGAAAAAGTTTTTCTGACTTTTTTAACGACTTCCGACGGGGAATTCCAATGATGTTTTGCGGAAGACTGGGCGAATACTGGAAAGGACGCAAATAAAACGACCAAAACGGTTCCGAGTGCCCTAAATAATGAAATAGTGTTTTTAGTATCTTTCATTCTCAAGAATGCCGGGATTTTTTTCCAGGATGGAGAGTATCCGCCCCCCTGTCACTTGGTTTCTTTTCCCGGCTTGAAAATTCCCGGAATCGGGTCTGTCTAAGCGGATCTTAAAATTTCCCGGCCCTTGGAGCCTAGGATGGGAGAAACATATCCCCTCTCTTCCATAAGTTCCATGATCCTTGCAGCACGATTGTATCCGATCTTCAAACGTCTTTGCAGATAGCTTGCACTCGCTTTCCGATCCGTTCTTACGATTTCCCAGGCCTTATCGAATAATTCCTCGTCCATCTCTTCTACGGATTCGGATTCGGTTTCTTCTTCCAGATCGAAATCTACGTAAGTAGGAGCTCCGTATTTTTTGGCCTCATCCACAATCTTCTCGATCTCTTCTTCCGAAATAAATGGAGCCTGAATTCTCGCGAGATCCGCGGAAGTTGGAGACTTATACAACATATCTCCTTTTCCAAGAAGTGATTCTGCTCCATTCATATCTAGAATGATCTTAGAATCCGTTTTTTGCGCCACATGGAATGCAATCCTTGCAGGACAGTTGGCTTTGATAAGTCCAGTGATCACATCCACGGAAGGTCTTTGGGTCGCCATTACTAGGTGGATACCGACCGCTCTGGATTTCTGGCTGATACGAGTAATCGCATCTTCCAGATCTTTTCCGGAAACCATCATTAGATCCGCAAGCTCGTCTATAAAAACCACAAGGTAAGGCATCTTATTATATCCTTCCTTATGATAATGTTCTTCCACCTTCTCGTTATAAGAACGGAAATCCCTACATTTCAATTGGGAAACTGCTTCGTAACGAGCTTCCATTTCTTGGATGACCCAAGACAAGGACTTGGTTGCCTTACGCGCATCCTTGATCACCGGCATAAGAAGATGTGGGATGTCCTCGAACAAAGTGAGTTCCACCATCTTAGGATCGATCATAATGAATCGAACTTCTTCCGGAGAAAGATTTAAGACTAGAGAAGCGATCATCGCATTCAAACAAACCGACTTACCCGAACCTGTTGTTCCTGCAACAAGCAAGTGAGGAAGTTTGTTTAGATCGATGGATACTAGTTTACCCGAAATATCCTTACCGATCACGATATTTAGATCCTTCTTAGGCTTAGGAGCTAAAGAAGAACGTAATATATCCCCTAAGAAGACATCCTCTCTATGTTTATTCGGGACTTCTATACCGATCGTAGATTTGCCAGGGATCGGAGCTACAATACGGATGTTCTTTACCGCGAGATACATTCTCAGCTCGTCCGTCAAAGAAGTGATCCTTCCGAGTTTCACACCTGGAGGAGGAGTCAATTCGTATCGAGTGATGATCGGACCTCTTTCCCAAGCAACGACCTTGGCTTCGTATCCATAAACTTTAAGAGCGTTTTGGATCTCGAAAGCTACTTTTTCGGATTCCACTTTGAATAATGCGTCCTGGACTTTTGTCGGATTACTATGCAATCGGTTCAAAGGAATATGATATACAGAACGTTTGGATCTGAAGATCGGAACCATAGAAACTGGAGCAAATGGAAGCTCGGATTGTTTCTGTTTTTCCACAATATCTTTCTTCTTTTCAAGAACAGGCGTAGGAGTTACTACAGGTGGAAGGACTTCCGGTTCGACGGAAATTTCTTCTTCCTCTTCGAACTCTTCCTCCTCATCCAGCTCCTCTTCGCCTGCTTCTTCTTCATCCGACTCTTCTGAGGAATCTTCCTCTTCTACCCATTCTTCAGAATCGGCTTCCTCTTCTTCCTCTTGGAAATTATGAGGAGCCTCATTCAGCTCTTCAATTTCTTCCTCGTCAAAAACTTCAGGCTCGGAATACGAAACGATTTCTTCCTGTTCGGAAACTTTTGGTTCTTCTTTACGGAAAAATTCGGAAGTAGATCTCTCGCTACGAAGATCCAGGATCTCCCAGCCTTTTTTAGAAGGTGTAGGAACTTCTTCCTTTTTCTCCGGAACTCCATAAACTTTTTCTAAGAGTCGAGTAGAAGCACTTTGGAATTGGAAAACTTTTCTATCTTCTTCAAAAAATCCTTGGAGAATTCCAGAGTTCTTATACTGAACATTCTCTTCATGAGTATAAGAAGGTTTTGTATTCTCTTTTGCCTTTTGGATATAAGATCCTAAATTTGCCGGAGACTTTGGCGAAGCCTGGGAGTTAGAAGATTGGCCTGAAACTTCTTTGCGAAACCAAGGAGGAATATTTTCTTCCGACACTTCAGGTTCATTTTGTTTCCAAGTATTCATCATGCTCGAAAGCCCCTTGGACCAATCCGTCTTATTGCTCTTAGAAAAAACAGACTCGTAGTTTCCGATCTCTTCTTCTTTTTTCATTTTCCCGCTACCGTAACCAGCCAGCCATTGGTCCTTCCAATCTCTTCCACTTTGAGCAAGAAGTCTTCCGAGGAAATGGACCGGAGATTCATTCAAATAAACTAAAATTCCGTAAAAATAGACCACGAAATGGATGAGAAGTCTTCCGGTGGAGCCTAGTAAATATTCCAAAGCCACTGCAAGTGCCTGACCAAGAACTCCTCCGTTCGAAGCAAAAGGGATCGTAGAAACATTTCCGAAAACATTCAAACTCACCGCGACTGCAAGTAGGAACAATGGGATGGTAAGAAGTTTATTCGTTACATCCTGAGCAGGTTTTGCGAGAAGGATCCCGCCAGTTAGAATGAGCATGATCCCGGGAACAAAGGACGCATTTCCGAATAAGTATAAAAATCCCCAAGATAGAAAATGCCCGAGTCTTCCGAATAAATTCGCGTCTACCCCATTCTCCGCGATCGTGAAAGAACCAAGAGAAAGAGTGAGAAAAATCCCGCTAAAAAGAAGAAGATACGGTAAGGCAGCCCTTCCTTTCTCCCAAATCGCTATATTTTGTCCGACTATTTGGTCCTTTCTATCCATACCCCCTAAGCATCGGCAGAAAACCGAAATCCGAAAAGAGACAAAATACTGAAAAAAAGGATCCGAGGGTTCGCACCGGAGCACAAGGAATGAGTTTTCCGGTCTTCTTTTCATTTTTAGGTTGAAAAATTAAATCAACCAGTTAATAGACTAGTGTTTATTGTGAATATAAACATCGAGCAGGTTTCCGCATTTCAGGCGAAGACTCATTTATCAGAATTACTCAAAAAAGTCCAAGCAGGAGAAGTCTTTGTGATCACACATAGAGGAAAACCGATCGCTAAAATTGTTCCTTTTTCGGAAGAGATCGAATTCGATCCTAAAGAGGGGCTCAGTACTTTAAAAAAGATCAGATCTAGCATTTCTTCGAAGGTAAATATTAAAGAATTTATCAACGAAGGCCGCAAATGGTAAAACTCTGGGTTTTAGATTGTTCTTTAGCAGCAGCAAGTTTTTTACCGGATGAAAAGTCTTCCAAAGCGGATCAGTTTTTGCAATCGATCAGCAAAACTGTACGAACTATAGTTCCGAGCCTTTGGTGGTACGAATTCAATAATGTACTCTTAGTTTCTAAAAGAAGAAAACGGTTAAACGATCTACAAACAAAACAGATCATTTCCATTTTCGAATCTCTGCCGATCGAATTCGATATTAATCTTTCTTTCGAGGTTTTCCGCCATATCCAAGAGTTAGCGGAGACTCATAATCTCTCATCCTACGACGCCTCTTACTTTGAACTTTGTATTCGCAAAGGCGCGGGCATCGCAACCCTTGACGAACAGGTTACTTCAATTGCCAAAAAGTTAAAAATAGAAGTTTTTAAATGAAGCTTCTGAGTTTTGCACAGAGATCACGGAGTTCACAGAGGTAAAAAATCTCCGTGTTCTCAGTGCACTCTGTGTGAAACTGAATTCTCTTTTACTTAAAGACCGGTGCTACCGAAACCGCCTGCTCCTCTTTCGGATTCAGGAAGTTCGGAAACTAGTTCCCAATCCGTATGCCAAGTGCGGCGAATTAAAAGTTGGGCAATCCTGGTTTTGTCTTCCAGAATATAAGCTTCTTTCCCTAAATTCAAAAGAGGGACCATGAGTTCCCCTCTATAATCGGAATCGATCGTGCCTGGAGTATTCGGAATTAAGATCTTAAATTTAGTGGAAAATCCGGAGCGAGGACGAATTTCAAAATGAAATCCTTCCGGGATCGCAAAAGAAAGACCTGTCGGAACTAAAACAACTTCTCCCACGGGTAAGGTTAAGGAAGATTCTAAACAAGCAGCGATATCATAACCCGCAGAACCGGAAGTTTTGATCTCGGGAAGTAATGCTTTGTCTTTTAGTTTTTTAACAGGGATTTTCATGATCAGGAATATGAGTAAGACTCGAAAATGGATTTTATTTTTTGCTCTTCTTTCGTTTTCAATTTTGCCAAAACGGAAAGATGTAATTTAGGTAATGCGAATATTCTACGGATCGTCCCGTTTACTTCTTCTTCCGTTACCGAATGGATCTCTTTGATCCTGTCTTCTAAAGAATTATATTTTCCATAATACAATTCTTGGAACGCTATATTATTCATCCTACTTTCAGTATGTTCGTAACCGATAGAAAGACTTCCCTCGTGATTTGTTTTCGCGTCCCTTAATTCTTCGGAAGTCACTCCCTTATCTACGAAAAGTCTTAATTCTTGAAGGATCAGTTCCAAACTTTCCGCAAATCTTTCTTTGGAAGTGGAACAAACGATCGAGTTAATCCCGATATCTCTATAGGAAGAAGGGTAACTTGTGATATGATAACAAAGTCCTTTCTCCTCTCTCACTTTTTGGAAGAGGCGAGAAGACATTCCACCGCCTAAAACATGGGTTAAAAGAGAAAGCCTGGTCGCATCGTGGAAATTTCTCGGGAAACCTTCTCCACCTAAAATAAAATAAGCCTGTTCTGTTTCTTTATTCCCTTTGCGGAAGTATCCGAATTCTTTTTTAGGAGTTTCGAATGTTCCTTCTTTTCCTTTTTTAGGGGAATAAGAGAAATATTTGGAAACCAGATCAAATACGAACTCGGGCTCGTAATTTCCGGAGAGAGAAAGGATCATATTCTCCGGGTGATAATAGGTTTCATAAAATTTTCTTAAACTAGATGGAGTGACTCCTCGAATGGAGGCTTCTGTTCCGATTATATCCCTTCCCAAAGAATTTCCCGGGAAAAGATTATTATAGTAGAAGTCATGAACTCCGTCTTCGGGAGAATCTTCGTAACCTTTCATTTCTTCCAGGACTACTTCTGCTTCTGTTTTGATATCCTGGTCTCTGAATAAAGGTTGGAACATCATCTCGGAAAATAATGTAAGTCCGAGTTCCAGATCCCTGGAAGCTAAGGTTGCATGAAAATAAGTATATTCTCTGGAAGTAGCGGCGTTAGAATAAGCACCTACTCTTTCCCAGTCTTCTGCCTGTTGTTTCGCGGTTCTCTTTTCCGTATCCTTGAAAAGCATATGCTCCAAGAAATGGCAATAACCTGCAGTCTCTAAAATTTCTGAACGAGACCCTACTTTAACATAAACACCTAAGGAGGCGCTAACCGAGTACGGAGCTCTTTGGAAGAGGACTGTAAGTCCGTTCCCTAAAACTTTTTTATGATTTTTTTCTTCTAGAAAAACCAATAGTCTACCCGGCGGGGAACCCGCCGGTCTTCGATTCTATTAAACTTCGAGAGCGTCTCTTCTGGAAAGATCGATCTTACCTGTTTTGTCCACGTTTAATACGCGAACTCGGATAATCTCACCTTCTTTCACAACGTCTTTTACGGAATTTACTCTTTTAGAGTCCAGTTTGGAAATATGGCAAAGCCCTTCCTTACCAGGAAGAATTTCCACAAAGGCACCGAAATCGGTGATACGTTTCACTTTACCTTCGTAAATTTTTCCTACTTCCACTTCCGCGAAGAACCCTTCTACCATACCGGCAGCTTTTTCCGCTTGCTCTTGGTTCGCTCCGGCGATCGTCACTTTTCCATCGTCGTCTATATTGATATCCGCTCCGGAAGCTTCGATGATCCCTCTGATGTTTTTACCACCAGGACCAATCAATTCACCGATACGATCTTTCGGTATATACTTAACGATAATTCTAGGCGCAGTTCTGGAAACAGAATCCGCAGCCTTGGAAATGGATTTTTCCATCACATCTAAGATATGGAAACGAGCCTTTTCTGCTTGAGAGAATACCGCTTCCAATACGTTAAACGCAACACCGGTAACTTTTAAGTCCATTTGAAATGCAGTGATCCCTTTTCTGGTCCCTGCAATCTTACAGTCCATATCTCCGAAATGGTCTTCGAGACCTGCGATATCGGATAATACTGCAAATCTTCCGCCTTCGTCCGAGAATAATCCCATCGCGATCCCGGATACTGCAGATTTTACTGGAACTCCTGCAGCCATCAATGCTAAGGATCCGGAACAAACGGAAGCCATGGAAGAAGATCCATTGGATTCTAAAATTTCGGATACTACGCGGATCACGTAAGGGAATTTATCTTGGTCCGGAAGAACAAGTTTCAAAGCTCTTTCCGCTAAATTCCCGTGACCGATCTCTCTTCTTCCCGGGCCGGAAGATCTTCTAACTTCTCCCACTGAGAAAGCAGGGAAGTTATAATGTAACATGAAGTTCTTTTCTTTTTGGCCTTCAAGAGTCTCGTAACGTTGGTTATCCGAAGCGGTTCCTAAAGTTACGGTTCCAAGAGATTGAGTCTGACCTCTTGTAAATACTGCAGAACCATGGACTCCTGGAAGTGGGCTCATCTCTACGGAAATATTTCGGATCTCATCCAATTTTCTTCCGTCGAAACGAACTCCTTCTTTAAGCACCTGCTCTCTAACGATCTCGTATTCAAGTTCGTGTAGGAAGTTTTTGATATCTTTGATCTTTTCGGATTCCGTCACTGTTTGTTTGAAGTATTCGACTACTTCTTTATTAACTGCAGCAACTTCCTTATTTCTGGAAGCCTTATCAGCAGTTTTGTTTGCAGCGGATAATTTATCGAATGCGTATTTACGAGCCTCACCTAAAAGAGTCTCGTCTTTCACTTTCAGTTTAACTTCTTTTTTAATTGTTCCAAGTTCTTTGGCCCAATTTTCTTGAAGTTCAACAAACTTAGCGATATGTCCTTGGGCAAATTTAAGAGCTTCCAACATTTCCGTATTGGAAAGTTCTTTTGCCTCGCCTTCGATCATAACGATATGAGTTTTAGTTCCGGCAACGATCAGATCCAAATCGGAATTCTGAAGTTCTTTATTTCCCGGATTAAGAACAAGTTCTCCGTTAATTCTTCCAACTCTTGCTCCTGCAATCGGACCGTTAAAAGGAATATTAGAGATTGTTAATGCTGCCGAAGCTGCGTTCAACGCGTGACCCGCAGTTGAGATCTCATTGTCTGCAGAAAGAACGGTTACTTGCAATTGCACTTCGCAGAAATATCCTTCCGGAAAAAGAGGACGGATCGGTCTGTCTATGATCCTAGAATTTAGGACCTCATGCTCGTAAGGTTTCGCTTCTCTTTTGAAATAACCGCCTGGAAATCTACCTACGGAGTAGATTTTCTCAGAGTATTCGCAGGTTAATGGGAAAAAATCTTGGCCTTCTTTCGGTTCATCTGCTGCACAAACTGTAGCAAGTAGAACTAAATTTCCGGTTTTATATACTACGGACCCGTGGGCTTGCTTCGCCCAGTCTCCCGTTTCGAGAGTGATGGAATCACGGCCAAATTGGCCATTTATTGTTTTAGCCATGAAGGAACTCCTTACTTGCGGAGTCCGAGAGTTTCGATCAGTTTTTTATAACGTTCTAGATTTTGGCGTTTTAGATATTCCAATAATTTTTTACGTTTACTAACTAATTTAAGAAGGCCTGTTTTAGAATGAAAATCTTTCTTATGAGTCTTAAAATGCTCGTTCAAATCTTTGATTTGAGCGTCTAAAAGGGCGACTTGAACTTCCGTTGAACCGGTGTCCCCTTGAGCTTTTGCAAATGTGGATATAATTTGCTTCTTTTGTTCCGTAGTTACCATAGTTTGATTGTACCTGCTGCCAATTTTCGGGGGCCTACCCCCCTGTCCAAGCTAAATTTTAGAAAAGACCTTCAAATATTTATAAGAAAGGCTGCCAGGAAGTCCCTCCCTCCTGCAATACGCCAAAATCTCACCTTCCGGAGAAGTAAGTAGGAATTCCTGGGCCGGAATCCAGTCCAGTTTGATCTTTTTCCCATGAAATACGTCTTTTACTTCCGTACTAGGGATCTCTACCGAGGGAATATCCAGAATTTCTTCCGGCGGATGGATGATCACTTTTCCAAGGAGTAATGCCTCGTATGTATCTGCATTCTCTAACTTCAACTTCCCCACCTTAGTGCGGTTTAAGCTCTTGAGGCACATCGGAATACCTGCTTCCTGGCCGATATCCATGACTAATTTTCGGATATAAGTCCCGCCTGAAACCTTTGTCCTGAGTTTAAAACCTTCTCCGCATAACTCTGAGGTTTCGAATTCGAATATCTTAATTTTACGAATGCTTGGAGGGACTGAAATCCCTTCTCTGAATAATTTTGCCCTTCTCTGCCCTTGGACTTTCAGAGCGGAAACTTCAGGAGCCACTTGCTCTTCCCAAGTGCAAACCTTGGAAAGAATTTCTTCTAACTTTGCTCTGGATTCTACATACCATCTTTGGATCTTAGAAGTTTCCCAGTCCTCGGTTACGAGCCCTTCTCTGTCCCCGGAGTCTGTAGAAAAACCGAATTGGACTTCTGCTTCGTATTCTTTGTCTTTTCCTAAAAATACTTGGGAGAAGCTAGTAGAAGTTCCTATAGGAAGTAGCATAAGACCGGAAGCGGCTTTGTCTAAGGTCCCGGTATGACCTACTTTTTTTAATCCAAGAGTCTTTTTAGCTTTTAAGACCAAATCGGAAGAAGTCATTCCGACCGGCTTATCTAAAAGTAAAAACCCGGATTCAGTCCGGATTTGTTGGCTTTCTCGTAAGTCGGAGGGATTCATCTAAACCTTGGATATATTCTTCGTCCCAGACAAAACTGATCCTAGGAGTGATCCTTAGATTGAGTTTCGTAGAGAGAGTTGCGGCAAATTTACCCGAGGCGCTATTCAGGCCTGCGAGTAATTTTTCCTTCTTCTTGTCAGTGCAGATAGCAGTGACGTACACTTTCAGATTTTTTGAGTCGTCGGAAATTTCCGATCTATGAACGGAAACCATATGCACCCGAGGATCCTTGACTTTTCCGGCAAGGATCATCATGGCTACGGTACGAACCGTTTCCGCTTCGATTTTCCTTTTACGGATCGGATTCAATTCCCACTCCTACTCAAGCTTACGTTTTACTACGGTGACAGTGTATGCTTCGATTGTGTCTCCGACTTTGAAGTCGTTATAATTATCCAATTGGATACCACATTCGAAGTTGTTCAGTACTTCGTTCACTTCGTCTTTGAATCTTCGTAGAGATTTGAGTTTTCCGTCGAACACTTGGACTCCGTCGCTGATCACGCGGATACCGGAAACTTTTGTGATCTTTCCAGTCGTGATCATACAACCTGCGATGTTTCCGATCTTGGAAACTTTGAAGACTTCTCTGATCTCCGCAGTTCCAATAACCTCTTCGATCCTTTCCGGTTCGAGAAGTCCTTCCATCGCCATCTTGATCTCGTCTACAACTTGATAGATAATGCTGTAGTATTTGATCTGAACGCCTTCTTTTTCTGCGAGTGAGATCGTCTTAGGGTTCGCCGCGCGAACATGGAATCCGATAACGATCGCATTGGAAGCGGATGCAAGCATCACGTCTGTATCCACAATCGCTCCCGCTCCAGACTGGATCACATTCAGTTTCACATCAGAAGTGGAAAGTTTTTCCAATGCTTCTTTGATCGCTTCCGCAGAACCGCGAACGTCCGCTTTGATGATTACTTTCAGTTCTTTTAGCGCACCCTGTTTGATGAACTCGTTCATGTTCTCGAGGGTTACTTTGGAACCTGCAGCTCCAGCGTTTCCGATCCTTTCGAATTCGATACGGTGTTGAGAGATATTTCTTGCTTCTTTCTCGTCTTCTACAGAGTCAAAAGGTGCTCCAGCATCAGGGACTCCGTCGAGACCAGTTACCTGAACAGGGAAAGCAGGTCCTGCTTCCTTGATTAGATGACCGTAATCATCATACATTGCTCTCACTCTACCGGAGAATATTCCCGCCACAAACGGATCGCCTACTCTTAGGGTTCCATTTTGGATCAGAACAGTCGCTACTGCTCCACGGCCCGGATCAAGTTTCGCTTCTACAATCGTTCCTTTTGCTCTACGTTTCGGATTCGCTTTCAGATCCAGAACTTCTGCTTGTAGAAGTACCGATTCTAAAAGTTTATCGATCCCGATATTCTCTTTCGCAGAGATCTTGCAATACATAGTGTCCCCGCCCCATTCTTCCGATTGGAGTCCATGGTTCGCGAGTTCCTGCATGATCTTATCAGGATTTGCAGAAGGTAGATCCACTTTGTTAATAGCTACGATAATTGGGACTTTAGCATCCTTAGCATGTGACAATGCTTCTAATGTTTGAGGCATTACACCGTCATCCGCTGCGACTACAAGGATTACGATATCTGTAACTTTCGCTCCCCTTGCTCTCATGGATGTAAACGCTTCGTGACCAGGAGTATCCAAGAAGGTGATTTCCCCTCTGGAAGTTTTTACCTGATAAGCACCGATATGCTGAGTAATTCCACCGGATTCGGTATCGATCACTGAAGATTTACGGATTGTATCCAATAGTTTTGTCTTACCATGGTCAACGTGACCCATGATGGTAACGACAGGAGGTCTGTGGATATAATCTTCAGGACTGTCTTTTTCCTCATCGATTAGAGTTTCTTCATATAGAGAAACTACTTTTACCTTACAGCCGTATTCGTCAGCGAGGATCGAAGCAGTTTCTGCATCGATGATATTATTGATAGTCACCATCATTCCCATTTTCATGAGTTTTCCGATAACGTCTCCCGGCTTAAGATTCATTTTCTTAGCCAGTTCTCCTACTTGCACGTTCTCTAATAGAGTAATCTCTTTCGGAACGGAAACACCAGTAGGTCCGCTTACTTTCTGTTTTTTGTAATTCTGTCTGTAGAATCTAGAGTTTTCAGAACCTTCCTGACCTTCCGGTCTTCCGCCTCTATCTTTATCATTACGTTTTTTGCCGGAAGGAACACCTCTTCCGCCTTCTACAGGTCCTAAACCTGGAGGTGGTCCACCAGCTCCAGGTCCTCCTGGACCACTACGGAATCCTCCGCCACCTTGGCCACCACGGAAACCTCCGCCTGGACCTCCTTGGCCTCCTCTAAATCCGCCGCCCTGGCCTCCACCTGGACCGCCGCCGCGATAGCCTCCACCGCCTTGGCCACCTTGACCTCCACGGTATCCACCACCCTGACCGCCTCCTTGGCCGCCACGGTAACCGCCGCCACCTTGACCGCCTTGGTATCCACCGCCCTGGCCACCCTGACCTCCGCGATATCCACCGCCGCCTTGACCGCCTTGGTAACCTCCACCGCCTTCGCGGTTTTGATAACCTTGGTTTCCATCGGGACGATTTCCGCGGTAGTTTCCACCACCACCTTCGCGGTTCTGGTTAGCAGAA
>NZ_RQGF01000015.1 GCF_004769615.1 Leptospira sarikeiensis
CTTCAATTACAAGGTTTCAATTCGGAAAATTTTTCCGTATAGCATCCTTGGAAAGATTCCCTTCCTTATCCGTTCTGATCAAAATTGCATCCGTATAAACTGCAGGCTTTCCTTTGGTATAAGCCGCGATCGTAAATCCATCCGGAACATTTATGATACGATATGCCAAATACAAACGTTTCGTATGTTTCTTCTCCCATAACTTTTTACCGTCCGTGGAAAATTTAACTAAACGTAATGGCCCTTCTCCATCCGCCGATATACTCATAAATTCTTTTTCGGGGGTCTCGATAATGTCCGTCAAAAAACCTAATCCTTCCGTTTTCTGAACAGATTCCCATAGTAAATCTCCAGCTTGGGTTAATTTCATTAACCAAGTTTGATTGTTTCTAGGACTGGAAGCGACTGCACCTGCAAAAAGAAGATTTCCGTCGGAAACCGGAATGATAACGGAAGCCCATTCTTCTATTCCAGGCTTGCCAAATTGTTTTTTCCAAACCGGCTTTCCATCCTCGTCGATCCTATGTAAGATCACATC
Organism: Leptospira sarikeiensis; assembly: GCF_004769615.1. Taxonomy (GTDB): domain Bacteria; phylum Spirochaetota; class Leptospiria; order Leptospirales; family Leptospiraceae; genus Leptospira_B; species Leptospira_B sarikeiensis. The sequence continues at coordinate 539 of NZ_RQGF01000015.1, forward strand.
CTTTTGAGATTCTTTTCCCGATTGAATATTAGTATTCTCTGTTAGTAAAACTCCTCCATCAGAAAATCCTAAACTAGCTTGAGGGAAATTTTTGATATCTTTCAGATGTTTTACGGACTTCAGATCCCCATCTTTAGAAAATCGAACGAATAAATAAGCGGTTTCAATCGTACTGGAAACTGTTGTTTTATTTCCTTCTTTTGTTTCTTTTTCCAAACGATATTGAACGGAAACAATTGCAGTCAATTTTCCGTTGGATAACTCATGAAGATGATATACTCCTACATCCGTTTCTCCGCAGAAAGAATCACAAAATTCCTTAGGAAGTATGAATTTTTCCCAAACAAGTTTTCCATCAGGATCATACTTCATGAAGATCAATTGCTTTTTTTCTACCGAACCCATAGTACCGATCGTAACAAAGCCACCGTCGGAAGTTTCCCTAGAAAGTTTTGCAAAAACGCTTTCATAGTTTAGAATATCGTTCGTATAACCTCCAAGTTCCACAGGTTTTGACGTAAAAAGATACTTCCACCAAATCGGATTTCCGTTTCCGTCTATCTTAGCTGCCCAAGCGCTGGAATATTTTTTTTGTTTTGCCAATGAAGTCGTATCAACACGACCACAATCATTTGCAGAACCTACCAAAACCGAACTTCCGTCTTTCAAAGGAACAAAATATCCGGGCAAATCTTCCGGACAGTCTTTAGCTACCATCCCACTATATTGCTCTCCACCAACTATTGTTTGCCAAAGATTTGAATTCTGAGCTTGTAAGGAGAAAGAGATAGTGGCTAAAAAGAAAATTGAAAAAAGAAATTTTTGTCTCATATGTTTGGGTCCAAAAAAGGAACCAAAAGATAAGAAGATTTTTTATTTTGTAAAGAATTTATTGCAAGAGGCCTTGATTGTCATACTTATCCCCAAGGTTATAGAAAATAGAACTCTAGTCTTTTATAGACCGATCCCTTTCGCATATTCTTCCGGGCTTTTACCTATCATTCTTTTGAAATCTTTTATAAAATGAGCTTGGTCGAAATATCCTAATTCCAATGCAAACTCCACCCAATCCATATCCTTAGTAATACGATCCAATGCCTCAAACATTCTGTACCGATTGATGATCCATTTCGGGCTTACCCCTACATATTGATTGAATACTCTTTGCAATGCTCTAATTGAAGATCCTGAAATTTTCACAAGATCTTCTACCTTTAAAATATTACGATCATTCGATACCTTTTCGGTAAGTTCATTGATCCAAGTAATCGTTTCATCTTCTTCAGGAAGTCGATCATACAAAAAGTTTTCCGCAAATTGAACTAACTCAGATTCGGACTGTAAAGAGAATACCTCGTCCTCCAAAGGTTTTGTAGGAACTCCAAATACCTCTTCTATCCGTATCGTTTTGTCAGTAATTTCGGAAAGAGATCTTTTATAAAAAGGAAAGAAGGCACCAGGTCTAAATTTGATCCCAAATACAAAACCTTCTTCTTTTAAGGTTTGAGAGAATCTACCGCTTACCACTCCGAAAATTTTGGTATTCTCTTTTTCGAAAACCAAATGAACGGAAGGATGAGGAAGATTTTCTTGAACCATCGGACCGGACTCTCTCATGTCCCATCGAACAGACCAATAATGTTCTACGAAAAAACTGAGGCCCAAAGAAGGAGCGCTTCTAGTTAAACTCCAATTCTCTCCTGCAATGGATTTGATAATCCCTCTTGGTTTATTTAAGTCTGTTTTCAAGATATGAACCTAAAATTATTCCTCCAAATTCTAGACAGTTGTCGCGTTTTTACAATCTTTTTGTTTAGTGCTTTGTTATCCTAAACCCTGAAGAATTCAAAAATCTTTGGGAGAATTACATGGAAATCAAATATGAAATTTATATCGGAGCTAAACCGGAGCAAGTTTGGAATATAATAGTTTCAAACGAAGAAAGTGGAAAAGTTTTTCACGGTTGTGGAATTGAATCCGATTTCAAAATAGGGAGCCCTTACGCGTATATCGGCCCTGGGCTTTCTGGAGATAGGACTTCGCACGTAGAAGGTAAGATCTTGGAATATTCACCTAACAAAACATTATCGATGACTTGTATTGTAGGTTCAGTCTATGGAGAACATTACAAAGATTTCGAATCTAGGGTAACTTATTCTTTAGAAACTTTCGGAAAATTGACTAGATTAAAGCTTCTAAATGATCAAATGAAACCTGGAGATCCTTCTTATGAACGTTCTGCGGATGGAGGCTGGGCCCGAGTTCTTTCTTCTATCAAAAGTTTAGCGGAAACTGGAAAGGTTTTGGAACTTCCTTTGGGAGAAGAATAATATCAGGCAGTTTCGAAAGCCGCTTTAAACTTCTCTAAATCTTCTTCCAAGATTGATCGGATCCAGTTAGGGATCGGTATAGAAGTTTTATTACGATGGTCATAGGAAACCTGGACAGTTTTTGCTCTAGTAAAAATATCCTTGGTTTCCGAATGTCTGATCAAAGAAGTAAAATCCCAAGACTTGTTTCCGATCTTAGAAACACAGGTCCAAACTTCGATAGGATGAAATAGCTCAACTGCTTTCAACATATCTACTTCCATTCTTGCGAGTAAGAAGGGAACATCATAGATATCTCTTGTATTGAATTTTTTAGAACAATAATCTACTCGTCCTATTTCAAAGTAGGACATGTATCTTGCATTATTGACATGAGCAAAAGGATCCAAATCGTTCCATCTGGTTTGGATCGGAGTGATAATCATATTAGAATTGTTTTAAGAATCTTAAATTTCCGGAATGAAGATAACGAATATCGTGGATTCCGTATTTCATCATTACTAATCTGTCTAATCCAAGCCCGAAAGCAAAACCAGTCCATTCTTTGGGATCTAATCCGTTCAATTTAAATACGTTCGGATGAACCAAGCCGCAAGGCATTAGCTCTAGCCAACCTGAATGTTTACAGACGGAACAACCCGATCCACCACAAACCTGACAGTTGATATCCAATTCAAAAGCCGGTTCCACAAAAGGAAAAAATCCAGGTCTTAATCTTGTTTTAACTTCTTTTTCAAAAACCTTGGAAAGAAGGACTTCCATGGTGTATAACATATTTCCCGCAGAAATATCCTTACCTACTACCATACCTTCGATCTGATAAAAAGAAGTTTCATGAGAAGCATCCACTTCTTCATAACGAAAAACTCGGCCAGGTCCTATGATCTTGAAAGGAGGTTTCAATTTTCTTAATGCACGAACTTGGATAGCGGATGTGTGAGTACGGAGCAAGTTCCCGTTTTCTAAATAGAAAGTATCCTGCATATCTCTCGCAGGATGATCGTCCGTAAAGTTTAATGCACCGAAATTATTGAAGTCAGTCTCTACTTCTGGTCCGTCCCAAATCTCAAAACCCATCGAGGTAAAAATATCCTCGATCTCATATTGTATTTTCGTAATAGGATGAAGAGTTCCGGGTTCAGACTCTCCAAGCGGTCGAAGAGTATCAAACCATTCCTTTTCGGATTGTTCTCTGAAACCTTTTGTTTTAAGATTTTCCCTGGTTTTAGAAACGATCTCTTCTAAATTTTTGGAGAGATCGTTTGCTTTTTGACCTACGGTTTTCTTTTCCTCAATGGATAAAGAGGCCAGGTTTTTTAAGACAGAGGTAAGTTTCCCTTTTTTACCAAGGTACTCGTTTTTGTTTTTATCCAGGTCCGCTTCGTCGACGGAAGAACCGATCAAACGATTCGCTTCTTCAAAAATTTTGTCTAATTCTTCCGATAGATTCATTTTCTAGATCCGACCAATTCCTTCAATGAAGGATATATTCCGCCGAAAGCCCCATTGGACATCGCTAGGATCAGGATTTTATCCTTCTCAAATTGGGGAAGGATTTTCCGGACTTTCTGGACCAGATCCTTAGCGTCCCTGCAGTAAAATGGAAGGGTCGCAGAGTGTTTAGGCAACTTTAGGATCAATTTTTTTACATCCAGACGATTGTCTTTAGAAACCTTTTTAAGATTATAGATCTCGGTAATCATGGTGACCGCAGAACCTTTAAACGCAAAGGAATACTCTTTTTGGAAAACATTTCTATGAGAAGTGGCGCTTCTTGGCTCGAATAAACTAATGATCTTGAAACCAGGAAATCTTTGTTTTACGGAGCGGATCGTTTCTTCTACAGCGACTGGATGATGCGCAAAGTCCTCGATCAGGATACTTTTAGAAGATTCGAACAGGATTTCTTGCCTACGCTTTACGCCTGGGAATGATTCCAAAGCATCTAGAAGTTTTTCCCTTGGTTTTGAAACATTCTCTTTTTTTAATATTTCTTCGCAAACTCTAAGTGCAACTTCTGCATTGCGATAATTATGATTTCCAAAAAATCCGGGACGAAGAAGTCTTTCTCCGCTATATAAATCTCCCTTTTTCCAAGTAAGGAAAGAATCCTTCTTATTGAATTCGAAAGCTTCGGACTTTACGAATTTAGAGGCTTCTCCGCAAATTCTTTTTAAATTCGCAGCACCCGCCCAATAATACACTTTGCCGTTTCCCGGAACCAATCTAAGCAATCTGGAGAACATGATTTCGATCTCACCGATATCCTTAAATATATCCGCATGATCAAAATCTAATGCGTTTAAGACTGCATATGTAGGACGATAATGTAAAAATTTAGAGGCTTTATCGAAGAATGCGGTATCGTATTCGTCACCTTCGATCACAAAATAATTCCCTTTGGTAAATTCGAAGCCAGGAAATCCATCTTTTCGAATTCCTCCTACAAACAAGCCAGGTTCTAATCCAACTTGCTTTAAGAGATGATGGATCAAAAAAGTAGTCGTTGTTTTTCCGTGAGTTCCTGCGACTACTACTACCTTCTTTCCTGCGAGAATGTATTTTTCTAATGCTGCAGACATGGAAACATATTCCAGTCCTGAATTTAATACTTCTTCTACTTCAGGATTTCCTCTGGAGATCGCATTACCGACAACGATCAAGTCTTTGCCTTTTACTCTCTCTGCATCAAATCCTTCCGAGTAAGGGATCCCCCACTCTTTTAATTTGTCAGACATCGGAGGATAAACACCCGCGTCCGAGCCGGAAACGTCATGACCTAAACTCCTAAGCATAGAAGCCAGGTTTCCCATTGCGATTCCGCCGATCCCTATCAGATGGATTTTCAATTTAATATGGTCCTAATGATATTATAAATGATCGTGAACACTAAGAAAATACTTAAAAGATATGCGGAACCGAATAAGAAGAAGATCTGTATCTCCTTGGAATCAGTGCCACTTACACGTTTCATTCCGATATAAGAAAGATAGATCGAATATAAAAAAGCAATCCCTATCAAACCTAAATTGATAGGACTAGGTAGGACCCAAAATATGGAAGAAGCGGAGAATGCTATAAATGCTAGGGTCAATACATCCGCGGGAGGATAATTTTCTCCTTTGGTACGATCCACTTTTCGATAAAATACCCTAACTACATCATATTGAGAGACTAATAAAAGTAATACTGGATAAATGATCAGAGAAGTAATTACGCCTGAGAATAAATTCCACTCTACCTCCTCCCCGAAAACAAGGTCCCAAAGGATTTTGATCGCATTTCCTGCAATTTTAGAGATCGGAGCAAGAACCCAAAGTGCATAATGTAAACGTAATAGTTCTTTTCTTCCTAGAGAAGGATTTCTTAAATATAGATCGAAAGCCTCTTTCGGAGCTTTAAAAATTTTTTCTAAAAGCGAAAGTTTCGTCTTTTCGACTTCAGTTAATTCTGAATTAGGCGTGATCAAAAACATTATTTTTTCTGAGAAGCCTTTCCAGCTTTTACCTTAGGAGCTTTCACGATCGCTTTTGCATTTTTGATCGCAAGCGCGGCAGACTGAATTTGAACAAAAGCATTTTCTACGATATAAACAGGAGGTTCTTTAAACGTAGAATTCACGATCCGGATCACAGGAGTTAGCTTTTTATCTCCTATACTCGTTTCTTTATGAAAACGATACACGATCTCGTTCCCATCAGAAATGGAAACTTTGACACTAGCTAAAGAAAATTCGGATTTCTCGGAACCTGGAGCTAAAATATTCCCGATACCGAATCCCGCGCCATTCTCATCGTCAGGAAAATTTTCTACTTTGAGACCGGTCATGTATCTAAAAAGATCTTCTCCAAGTTTAGGTTCCAAAAGAATAATCTCTCCAGAAAGCCTTCTCCAAAAGTTTTTCTTAACACTATTTGCTTCGTAAGGGGTATTGTCTATTTTGATGGAAGTGCCATTCTCATCTATATAAGAGATCTCTTTTACATATTCCTTATTCAATGTAAGAATACTTTTTTGACGAAAGTCCTGAGGACCTTTTTGGAATCGATCGAACAAATAAGAGGAAGAAGTTAATACGTTACGTACAGGAGCATCGTCCAAAACGACACGAGTCGAGCCTAAAGAATGTTTTTTTCCAATCTTCAGAGTTTTAGAAATATTTCCTGAATAAAGAACCAACTTAGGGGACCCTTCTCCTACTTGTAGAGATTCTTTGATCTCTATTCCAGGCAAAACTTCGTCTGTCCCTTTGACTCGATACACTCCGAAATCTCGGATCGTATTCTCCGAATTATAACCGCCTTCGTATTCTATATCTTTTCCGGTTTCTAGATCCTTATTGGACACCGTAAAAAATTTTTCTCCCTTCTTGATCCCATCTTTCACAGAGATCGTAAAAGGTTGAGGATAAAACTTCTCTCCAGTCTTTTCCCTCCACTCTTCACTAGGAGGATAATATTCGATACGATCTAAAGAAAGTTTCCAGTATTGGATCTCTGTCGCATCTTCTTTCGTTTTTTCTAATAGAAAAAAAGCTAAAAATAAAAGTACGACTACAAGACCGAATAAATAAAGTTTATTACGCATCTTTTCGTCCCGCTTTTTTTCTTTTGATCACATAAATGGAGCCTAAGCCCGCAATCAAACCTGGAAATAAGAACATCCCTAAGATCCAAACCGCTCTTTTTTGTCCGTCGGTTAACGAGACTGTTTCTATCTCTTCCTTTTTAGGAGCGATCGCAGGAAGGCTAACATCTTGGTACATCCAAGTTACCGAAGCGCCTGCCAATTCGTAATTCGCTTCGTAAGGAAGATACTGATTTGTGATCCAAGAAGTTCCGGAATAGATCACAATCCTTCCTTCTTTATCCGCACTCTTTTCCGGTAAACTTGTAGGTGGAGGAGAATTCGGATCCGCAGGAGGAGGTATCAATGGCGTTTCGGATTTAGTACGAAGAACTAACGCTAAAGGAAGATTTTTTTTCTCCTCATCCTGTTCTTGTTTTCCATTTCCGTTTTTATCTATAAACACATCTCCGCCGGATTCCAAAAGAATTGCACCTTCTGTCTTAAAATCCGCAGCGGTTTTAGGCGGCTTCTGCTCGAAATATCCGCTATAAGGAAATATGATCCCAGCATCTTTTTTGGTTAAGGATTCTTCGATCGGATGGTTTCTGAAAGATTTTGCCAAGATCATACCAGGAGCTCTGGAAGGAATTTGGGAAAGATTTGCTTTTACAAAAGAATATCCGGCAGTTTCCAAAAGCCAATCAAATGTTTCAGTACCGCGAGGTTCTATCGTAATGAAAAGTTTTCCTTTCTTCTTTAATACGAAATCCAGAATAGAAGCTCTTGCTTCCGGAGAAAAAGGAACAGTAGGCCCTGCGATCACCAAAAATTCCGCGTCCTCAGGAATTTGAGAAGGCCAATTATTTTGGAATCCTATACCTGAAGATTTAAAGTTCAAAAAGGATAATGCATCGGAGAATCGAACTAATTTTTCATTCGGCAAGTTCTGGAATGTCTTAGAATATCTTTCTCCGTTCGACTCGGTAAAATATACTTTTCTTTCCTGAGTAGTGACGTTCATAAAAGCCTGAACGAGTCTTCTTTCTAAATCTTCTAACTCAGACTTATCCTTTACTCCTACTTTCTGCTCAGGATAAGGACCTGCAATAGAGCCTGCCTTACGATAACGAACCAACACATTTCCGTTTGAAACTTGACCGAACTCAACGATCTCATCCAACTCAACATCTGCGTTAATGAACTTTACCTTAAATCCTGGATGGATAGATACCATTTGACTGAGAAGAATTTCCAGATCCGGACGGATCCTTTTCAAAGCAAGCGAAGAGCTTCCATCCGCGTTACGAGCAGTGCTATCCAAAGGCCGAGGATAAAAAGCGATCACGTCAACTTCTCCACCTTCAGGAATTTCTTTCAGGATCTTCTTAGCTTCTATAGAAAAAGAATGAACTCCTTTGGAGCTAAGATCGAAATTATGATTTCGCATTACGGAAATATAATTTGCGAGTATAAGAACTAGTAGTAAAATGCCTGTTCCGAAGAAAAAATCTCTTACTAAACTTTGTTTTCTGCCTTTCAAGCTGGATTGATTCTCGAAAGAACTTCTTTCCCATTCTCTTAAAACGCCTAAAAACGCACTTCCTAATACGAAAAGTACCAGGAATACTAAGAGAAATTCCCTTAAACTTCCGATCCAAGCCGGAGGAGTTGTTCCCTTTTGTAAGGAAATATCATCCAAGTAAATGCGTAAAAAATAAATCCCTAATGCTAAGATCCCAAGCCCGGAAGAGATCAGCAGATTCGTTTCCTTATCTTCCTGTTTAGAACCCAAGTAAGATAAGAATCCGGATCCAACAATCGTTGCAAGAACGAGTATAGAAAGTATCCATCTCAATCCGGAACTGGAAAAAGACTCATAAATAGGAAAAAATAATAAAAGAAATAGGATCGATGCCCAGGAAAGAATTCTGGATAATAAATTGTTTTTCATCCTCTCCATCTCCTAGATTCCAAAACTTTTACAGTAAGATATAAGAAGAAGATCGTTCCGCTTATAAAGAAAACCGTACTGCTCAAAGGAAGTACTCCTTTTGAAAAACTGATAAAATGAGTGAAAATATGTAAATGGAACAAAACGCTTCGGGTTGCGGCATCGAATAAATGTGAGAAGTATCCGATTACCCAAAGAGTCAGAAGGATCGCGATCGAGATGAGTAAAGAGATCATTTGATTCTTACCTAAACTGGATCCGAACAAACCGACTGCAAAAGTAAATAGCCCCAGCAAAAATACGCCGATTGTTCCGGAAGCTACGATATACAAAGGAGCCTTCCAGAAGAAGTATAAGAACAGAGGAAACAAACCATCTACCGCAACGGAGATGATCGCACAAACAAAAGCCCCGAATAAGAACTTACCTACTATGATCTCTAAATCTGAAATCGGAGCGGTAAATAGGAACTCCAACGTGCCTCTATTTTTTTCCTCAGTAATCGAACCCATCGCTACGATCAGCATCGCAATGAGCATAGTACTCATAAAGGAAATGAACGTGATGATCGTTGTTTCTGTATAATTCGTACCTGAGTTAAAATTGAGGATCAGTACAAATAGAGAATTTAAAAAAGCGGTTCCCCCTAAAACGAGAGGCGCCAGATAAGTGCCAAAAAAGACCCTGACTTCTTTTAAGAAGATCCATTTAATATTTCGAAACATGAATTAAACCTTATTCATAAAGATTTGTTCTAATGTAACATCCTGCTTTCTGATAAATTCAGGCAGGATCCCGGATGAGGAAATTCCGGAATACAATTCCTCTTTAAACTTTCTTTCGGAAGAAGTGTTGACCAGGAATGTGGAACCTGTCGCGTCTTCTCCTATAAATTTTAAAGTAGCTCCGGATTTATTTGCGATCCCATTCAAATAGTTTTCGGTTTCCGATCTGGATTTTCCGGATAAGGTTACTTCCAATCCGGAAAGATTTTCCATTTCTCTTTCCAACTCTTGACGATCACACTGGTAAACTAATCTTCCCTTATGCAGGAACAAGAATCGATTACAAGTTTTATGAACTTCCGGGAGAATGTGACTTGAAAGAAGGATCGTATGTTTCTCTTTCAATCCGTTTATTAAATTACGAATTTCTACTATTTGTTTCGGGTCCAGTCCTGAAATAGGTTCGTCCATAATGATAATTTCAGGATTTCCTAAAATTGCCTGAGCGATCCCTACTCTTTTCCTGAATCCCAAAGAAAGTGTTTCTATAACTTTTTCTTTAACCGAATTCAGATCGGTAAGACCTAAGACCCGATTCAATTCGGAAGAAAGATCGGCTTCTGAGATCTGTTTGATCCTAGCTGCAAATGTGAGATATTCGATGACAGTTAATTCCGGATACAAAGGAGGAGTCTCCGGAAGATAACCGATTTTCTTTTTAAGTTCCAACGGATGTTCGAAGGTGTTCAATCCGTTCAATTCGCAAAGTCCGTCGGTGGCCATTAGATAGCCTGTGAGAATTCGAATAGTGGTGGTTTTTCCCGCGCCGTTCAGGCCTAGCAAGCCTACGATTTCGCCCTCTTTGAGTTCGAAATTCAAACGATCAATGGCTAATTTCTCTCCGTAAAATTTGGAAAGGTTCCTTACTTTTATCATATTGTTTTCTGTCCGGACCTACCGGAGATTGGAAGATATTTCTAGTTAGAAGGGTTCGGAAAGAATAACCTCACGCAGACCTAACTCGGTCAATCATTTTCCCGCATAATGCTAGGCTCGAGGTTTTTGGAGGCTTTTTAGTAGAATACTATATCGTTTAATGGAACGATCGTTCTTTACGAACAGTATTTAGGAGCAAAAAGCTCCTCAAAAAAGAATTGCGAACCCAAGGGTCGAAAGAAAAGCATCTTCTAACGACTTATAACAAGGCATTGTATGGCAGTAGCAAACTTTTTGAACGAAGCAAAGGCCCAAGGCAATAAACTATTTTTGCAATTCGGAGGCCAGGGTTCTCCTTGGTTGAAGGAATTATCCAAACTGTATGAAACAGATCCTTCTTTAAAAGAATTGTTTGATACAGCTTTTAAAGCTCTCGCAGAAGAAATCCCTAGCTTGAACAAAAGTATCATTTCTCAAGGATACGATTTCGAATCTTGGATCAAAAATCCCGAGTCTGCTCCGGATGAAAATTATCTTTGTAGCGCTACCGTTTCCATCGTAGGAATTTTCCTTACACAGACCGCAAATTACGTCTCTTTAGTCGGCAAAGGTTTTGCAACTTCCGAATTGATCGCAAATGCAAGCGGAGCTACCGGTCATAGCCAAGGTATCATTCCTGCAGTGTTGATCGCTTTAGGAAAAGAAGGTGCAGACTTCTACAAAGAATACGCAAAATTTCTAAAATTCGTTTTATATCTTGGATACCGTGCCCAAGAACTTTTCGGAGTATATAACCCATCCGAAGAAGTATTAAAAGGAAATGAAGAGATCGGAGACAAACAACCAGCTCCAATGGTTGCTGTGATCGGATACTCTGCCGCAGAACTTTCTGAAAGAGTTGAAAAAACAAATTCAGAACTCGGACTAAGTGGAGCAAAAGCGATCTACGTTTCTCTTTTCAATACTCCGGATTCTAATATCGTTTCCGGAACTCCTGAAGCTCTTCTTGCTTTCCGTAAAAAATTCAAAGCGGAAATGGATGAGAAAAAAGTAAAGTTCGTATATCTAAGAACTACTGCTCCTTTCCATTGCCCGATCATGGACGAAACAGAAAAGACTGTTCCGAAAGATATGGAAAGGATCGGATTCAGCTACAAAGGTTCCGATCTGAAAATCCCAGTGTATTCTATTTTTGATGGAAGAAATTACCAAACAGAAGCGGATATCAGCCTTCCTTTATTCAGAGAAGTTTTGATCAAAGCTTTGTATTGGGATAAGGCGACCGCTACTTTCGTCAAAACTCCTAAGTTAGTAGGAATAGATTTTGGACCGAGTGTTGTTTCTCAGAAATTAACCCAAGCGAATTTGGGAACTTCCGAAAACAAAATTTATAGTGCATCTAGCCCGAAAGACATCAAGGTACTTTTGGCTTAATCTTTCCTCCGGGATTTTTCCCATCGAAAGAGAAAGGACTCCGTCATGGATTCGGTTCCTAAATTAATAAGAACCTCAATTAGGCGGCTGTCTTTTCTCTTCCCCGAAAACTTAAGAAGAAAATTATTATTCGAAGTTCTAGCTCCGTACAGAGAGAAAGAACTTCCTTTATTGGGAAGAACCGCTTTCCAAACCGGACAATTCTGCGAGTTACAATTTTGGAAACTCCTGAAAGAACCTAGTTCCGAATTCGATACTTCGAACCAATACATATCTCCCAAACAAAAAAACATGCTGAGAGATATCGCGGGCAATTTGTATCCGGATGCGAAGTTCGCTGGATATAAAGATTTTAAAACTAGATCTCTATTAGAATCCAACGAAACAATCAAGGGAGCTTGTATCCGGACCAAGTTTTTCGATACAAGAGCGGACTTTTTAGTTCCGGACGAAAATGGCTGGCAGGTCGTAATCGTTAAGGCCTCCTCTTCTTCCAAAAGAGCTCATGTTTCCGAACTTTCATTTATTAGAATGGTATTGGAAGAAGCGGGTTACAAAGTTTCTTCTACCCTATCCTTAACCGTTAATTCGGAATATTCCTATATTGATGGGGAAATAGACGCGACCCGTTTGTTCCATAAAAAGGACGTTAGTAAGGAAACTTTAGCGAGTTTAGAAAAAACCAGAGAGAAGGCTTATAAACTTCTGGAAGTATTAGAAAAAGATAAAATTCCATCTCTTTCCTTTTCCAAACATTGTGATCATCCAAGAAATTGTACACATCCCGAATCCTGCTATTCCGATTCACCTCCGGGAGATCTTTTTACTCTAAGAGAAGGAAAAGAGATCACACTTGCTCTCTGGGATCGAGGAATACGAAATCTTTCCGAAGTAGAAATAGATCCGGACTTTACTCATAGACAAAAGATCCAAATAGAAGCGGTAAAGTCTGGAAAAGAATATATAAATAGAGAAGCGCTCACCTCTTACTTAAATAGCCTGAAATTCCCTCTTTATTTTTTAGATTTCGAAACGATCAATCCGCCTGTTCCGGTTTATCCTAAAACACATCCATTCCAACATGTTCCTTTTTTATATTCTTTGCATATACTCAGAAAAGATATACATCAAGAACCTGAAGAATATCATTATATAGACGATGATAAAAAGGATCCTAGATTGGGGATCCTAGAATCTCTTTCTCAAACGATTCAACCCGGTGGAACAATCATCGCGTTTAACGATAGTTTTGAAAAAAGATGCCTCAAAGAATCTGTGCAAACCCATCCCATATTCAAAGAATGGTTCCAGTCCATCGAACCGGATTTTTCAGACCTAGCAAAACCTTTCTGGGACTATGATTATTATCATCCCGCTCAACAAGGTACTACTTCCTTAAAAACAGTTTTGCCGGTGCTTACGAATGTTGATTACAAACATTTAACGATCAATGCAGGGCATATCGCGAATTCCGAATTTTTAAGGATCAAAACGGAAAACGTTTCGGATAAGGAAAAAAGTCAGGTAGAAGCGGATCTCATCTCTTACTGTAAAATGGATACCTTTGCCTTAATTTTGGTGTTAAGATCTCTAGCAAATAAGTTGGATTGGGCTCCCGAAAAGGATAAAACATAATTCGGATCAACTCTCAGTAGGAATTCCTACCAAAATCGGACTTGTCGGGAGGGGTCCAGCGATTTCCCTATCCTAAGAATGGCGGCTCAAAAGAACATAAAGAAAATCGTATTAGCATATTCCGGCGGATTGGATACTTCCGTAATTTTGACTTGGTTAAAAGAAACTTACGGCTGTGAAGTAGTAGCATTTACTGCAGATGTTGGCCAAAAAGAGGAACTTACCGGTCTGGAAGAAAAAGGGATCAAAACCGGAGCCTCCAAAGTTTATATAGAAGACCTTCGTTTAGAATTTGCCAGAGATTTCATATACCCTGCAATCCAAGGGAACGCGATTTACGAGATGAGATATCTTCTCGGAACCTCCTTAGCTCGACCTTTGATAGCAAAAGCGATGGTAGAAGTAGGTAAAAAAGAAGGAGCCGACGCATTCGCTCACGGCGCCACCGGAAAAGGAAACGACCAAGTACGTTTCGAATTAGCATTTAAATCATTAGCTCCGGAAAAAGAGATCATTGCTCCTTGGAGAACCTGGTCCTTTGGCGGAAGAGCGGATCTTATTGAATACGCAAAGTCCAAAGGGATCCCTGTGCCTGTCACTGCATCCAAACCTTATTCTATGGACAGGAACTTGATGCATATCTCTTACGAAGGTGGAATATTAGAAGATCCTTATAGAGAACCAAACGAAGACATGTTCCTTCTAACTGTTTCTCCAGAAAAAGCGCCTGATTCACCTGAATATGTAGAACTTGATTTCGTAGAAGGGAATTGTGTCGCAGTAAACGGCAAAAAGTTGAACCCTTACGAAGTAGTAGATACCCTAAACTCCATCGGAGGAAAACACGGGATCGGAAGAGTGGATATCGTAGAGAATAGATTGGTCGGTATCAAATCCAGAGGAGTGTATGAAACTCCAGGCGGGACCATTCTATTCCACGCTCATAGAGATTTAGAATCCATTACGATCGATAGAGACACACAACATCATAAAGATAAATTATCTGCGGAATTCGCAGAGCTCATCTATAATGGACATTGGTTCTCTCCTAGAATGGCCGCAGTAAGAGCATTCATTTCAGAAACGCAAAGATACGTAACCGGAACAGTAAAAGTAAAACTTTATAAAGGAAATTGTATCGTTGTAGGAAGAAAATCTTCCGTCTCCTTATACAATCCGGAGATGGCTACTTTTGAAAAAGAAGAACTCTATAACCAAAAAGATGCCGAAGGATTTATTAACCTATACGGTTTGCCTGCAAAAGAAGCGGCGAGGTTGCGTAAAAAATGACAAGAGTTGCGGTTTATCCCGGATCCTTTGATCCTCTGACTAGAGGACATTTGGATATTCTCCAAAGGTCGATCGGATTATTCGATAAAGTGATCATAGGGGTCGCGGTAAACTCCAATAAAAGTTTTTTATTCTCTATCGAGGAAAGGATAGAGTTCATCCGAGTTGCGACAGAAGGATGGAACAATCTGGAAATCGATACTTTCGAAGGCCTCACAGTGGACTATTGCAAAAAAAGAGGGGCCAAAAGTATCATCAGAGGTCTTAGAGCCGTTACGGATTTTGATTATGAATATGCAATTTCCCTAATGAACAGGAAACTCGCTCCCGAAGTGGAGACAATTTTCTTAATGTCTTCTAACGATTATTCTTTCGTTTCCTCTACGATCGTAAAAGAAGTGGCAAGACATGGACGAGACGTTTCCGCCCAAGTGCCGGACCATGTAAGCAAAGCATTACTTAAAAAATTATACAATAAGTAACTAAAGGAAGAAAAATGGCTAGAACATTTATCATGATCAAACCCGACGGCGTAAAAAACAAACATGTCGGCGATATCCTACAAAGAATCGAAAAAGAAGGATTCAAGATTTTAGGACTTAAATATCTCAAACTTTCTCTGGAAGACGCTAAACAATTTTACAAAGTACACTCTGCTCGTCCTTTCTATAACGATCTTTGTACTTATATGTCCTCCGGACCGATCGTTGCTGCAGCTTTAGAAAGAGACAACGCTGTGCAACATTGGAGAGACGTGATCGGAGCTACTGATCCGAAAGAAGCGGCTGCTAACACTATTAGAGCTCTTTTTGCCGAAAGCAAAGAAGCAAATGCGGTTCACGGTTCAGATTCAGACGATAATGCTGCATTAGAGATCAGCTTCTTCTTCAAAGGAAACGAACTGTTCTAATAGAACAAACCTTCCTTTTAATAAGCCCGGAGTCACTAAAAGGACTACCGGGCTTATTTATGCCTAAGTATTTTATAATATTCTACAGCCTAACGTTCGTTCTATATAGTTCTTCAAGCCGGTATTGGTAACTTATAACTTAAACCTTTTCGGAGAAAAAAATCCGAACTATAACGAAATTTTCTTGTACTTTTTGGAAATATCTTTCTCAATTTTCCCCACGTAGGCGAAATAAAACAAGAGTTTCGACCGAAGCTAATAATATGAACGCAGTGACCAAAGAGCAGATCATTAAGCATAGCCGTATCATAGAAAAATACAGAACGAAAGACACATTGTTCGACGGCACCCCGGATTGGATGGACGACGTTTTAGAAGTGATCTATTCACAGGACGATTTTATCGGTGAAAAACCCGATATCGATCTGGATATAGAATAAGAACCTTCGAGTTATCCCTTACAAAGTAAATGTTAGACCGGAGCAGTACTCCGGTCTCTCTTACAGTTTTAAACCTTCGGTCTAAAACTTCCTACAAAAAGTGAATCGCCTTCTTCTAGGCAAAATAAAAATCAATTTACCGAATTCTTCCTTCGGAATTAATCCAGATTGACTTAGCCAGGCTCGTCGATTGAAATAAGATTAGAACCGGAGGTCTGGATGAGCTCGAAGAAAAAAATCGCCGTTGCAAAAGGAGATGGGATCGGTCCTGAGATCATGGACGCCACTCTACGAATTTTGGAAGCGGCAGGGGCGAGCATAGAACCGGTCTTTATAGATATCGGAGAGCAAGTTTACAAAAAAGGTCATAGCGCAGGGATAGAACCTGCATCCTGGGACATTCTACGAGACACCAAAGTATTTTTTAAAGCCCCGATCACAACTCCTCAAGGAGGAGGTTACAAAAGTTTGAACGTAACCGTTCGAACTACTCTAGGTTTATTTGCAAACGTTAGACCCTGTATCTCCTTATATCCATATGTAGATACAAAACATTCTAAATTAGATGTAGTAATCGTAAGAGAGAACGAAGAGGATCTTTATACAGGGATCGAGCACAAACAAACATCCGATACAGTACAATGCCTTAAACTTATTTCCAGACCTGGTTCGGAAAAGATCATTCGTTATGCATTTGAATACGCAAAAGCTTACGGAAGAAAAAAAGTAACCGCAATGGTGAAGGACAATATCATGAAACAATCTGACGGATTGTTTCACGAGGTGTTCAAAGAGATCGCTAAAGAATATCCTGATCTAGAGGCAAATAGCGAGATCATAGACATCGGCGCCGCTCACTTGGCAGAAAGGCCTCAAACGTATGATGTAGTTGTTACCTTAAACTTATACGGAGATATTATTTCAGATATCGTCGCTCAGGTCGCAGGTTCCGTAGGAATGGCCGGCTCTGCAAATATCGGAGAAGTAGTTTCAATGTTCGAAGCGATCCACGGATCCGCTCCAGACATCGCTGGCAAAAATATTGCAAACCCGAGCGGGCTGATCAACGCAGCAGTGATGATGCTCGTTCATTTAGGACAACCGGATATCGCCGCAAAGATCCAGAATGCTTGGCTTCTCACTGTAGAGGAAGGAATTCATACAGGAGATATCTATAAGGCCGGAGTCAGTAGGATCAAAGTAGGAACAAAAGAATTTGCGGATGCTGTCATAGGTAACCTAGGTCATCTTCCTGAAAAATTCAAACCTGTCTCTTTTGGAAAGGCGAAAGCAATTCATATTCCTGAATACAAAAGAACTGCTCTAAAAAAAGAACTAGTTGGAGTAGATGTTTTCTTGGATTGGGCCCCTGGAACTGCGGAAGAACTTGCTAAAAAACTAAATGCAGTTGGCGGAGACTTGAAACTCAGGATGATCACGAATAGAGGAGTAAAAGTTTTTCCGAATGGAGCGCCTGAAACTTTTTTAACGGATCATTGGAGATGTAGATTTGTAAACCCTCAAACTCCGGATAGCGAATCAGGCGACGGCTTTATAGGGATACAGTCGGAACAAATCGCAAAACTATTACTTAGGATCTCTGAAGCCGGATTAGATAGCATTCAGACGGATAACCTATATAAGTTCCAAGGAAAACGTGCGTTTTCACTCGGCGGTGGAGAATAAGATCAAAGAGTCTGGTTTGTTAAGATCTTCTTGAAAGAATCTAGAGAAACCGGTTTAATAATATAATCTTTTACTAAAGGGATCTCTTTAGCTCTTCTCAAATCGGAGTCATCTACAGAAGAACTGACCATATAAATTTCAGGCTTTTTGCTGAGGGCGTTGACGAAGTTTGCATACTCGTCTAGAAACTGCCAACCGTCCATAAACGGCATATTAATATCTAAAAATATGAAATCTGGAATTTGATCCGGCTCGCCCTGATGCTCTTTTAGAAAAGTGATCGCTCCTTCTCCATCAGGAAAAACTTTTAAACTTTCGACAGCTCCGGTTTTTTCAATAGTTCGTTTAGCGATTTCCACGAAAATCGCATCGTCGTCCACGAGTAAAAGTTTCTGTTTTTTATATAGTGAATTCATTAGCCTTTGAAAGATGAATGGTAAACTTCGTACCTTTTCCTGGAGAACTTTCCACCTGGATCTCTCCCCCTAAGGATTCGATCTGATTCTTTGTCATAAAAAGACCCAGACCTCTTCCTTCGGTGTCCCGATGAAATCTCTTATGTAATTTAAAAATTTGATCCCCATGTTTTTTTAAGTCAATTCCTAAACCGTTATCCTGCACTTCTAAAACATGATTTCCGTTAGACCAATATGTCTTAAAACGGATCACCGGATTTGGGGATTCGGACCTATATTTCAAAGAATTTGAAAGTAGGTTCAAAAATATACTCTCCAAATAAACCGGGGGATACACGATCGAGGGAGATTCCGAAAAATCAGTGATCACCTCCGCCCCGTATTCTAATATTTGACCTAGGAACATCGACTTAACTCTAGAAAATATAGAATCGAAGTAAATTTCTTCGGAAATAATTTTTGGACTTTGGCGAATTTTGATCACTTCTACGATTTCGTTTAATGTTGTAAGTAATTGGTCAGAGGTAGTCTTCAGATAGTCCATATATTCCCGTTTTTCCTCATCAGTGTCTGCTTCTTCCAAAAACTTGACGAGGGTGGAAATATTCCCTATCGGAGATCTCATATTATGGGATACGATTTGATTAAATTCCTCTAGCTGAGAGATCCTCTCTTTTAGATTTATACCTACAGATCTAAGTCTAGTGTTCTTTTCTCTCAGAATATTTTCCAAAATCCTCTTGCGGGAGATATCTTGGATCTGTGAAACGATAAACATAAGTTCGCCAGAATCTTTTCTTACCGCGACCCCAGTAATAAAAACCCAAACGATATGTCCTTTTTTATGAAGGTATCTTTTTGCAAATTGAGCGCTGCTCTTTTCTCCGTTAATGATCTTCTTAAATGCATCCGCGCCTACTTCCAGATCTTCCGGATGAGTAATTTCCTGAAACGATTTGTATAAGAGCTCTTCCGCCTGGTAACCCAACATCTTTGCAAAGGATTGATTGATCTCTAAAAAATGACTGTTCTTGTCGATGAGTATGATCCCGTTACCGGAACTATGAAATGCTTCCGAAAATTTTTTCTCGCTTAATCGGATCTCTTCTTCTACCAATTTGGAAAGAGTGATGTCTTGCATCGCTCCGTAAACTCCAACTATCCTTCCTTCGGAATAAGCAGGTTTGCCTTGAGTACGGACCCAAATTAATCTTCCGGATTCGGTAAGCATTCTATGTTCTACAGAATACGTTTCACCTTTTTGATATACTCGTAAGTTCTGTTCTCTTAATCTATCTCTGTCTTCAGGATAACTGTATTTATTGTACACCTCTTCACGATTAATCCCGAGAGAAGGATCTCTTTCTAAAATTTTATATATTTCGGAAGACCAGTATAATTCTCCAGTCTCTATATTCGATTCCCAAGCGCCTACTTTTGCAAGTTCTCCCATAAGAGAGGAAAACTTTTTTTCCTGCTGTAGATTTGTAGTAAGCTGGACTTGATCTGTTACATCTCTAGAGCTTGTGTTTAAATAAATTACTTTGCCTTCTTGGTTATGGACCGGTTGGGTTAAGGTTTGGAACCAAGCATAATCACCATTCTTTTTTAAAAACCTGTATTGAGTGGCTACTGTAGGTTTTCCCGCTTTTGCAGGATCATGAGAATCTCTTCTGATCTTTTCTCGATCATCAGGATGAATAAAATCATAAGGATTTTTGCCGATCATTTCCTCAGGTGTAAAACCTGTTAGAGTTTCGATGGCTGGATTTACAAATAAATAGATCCCTTCTGGATCATGAAGGCAAATCAGTTCTCTACTTGATTCGACCAGAACTTTATACAAATCCGAATCTCGATCAAACCCGTTTCTTCCCTCAGCCGGCCTTTTTTCCATACTACGCAAGAACTTGCTCTACCACTAATACATAAAAAGACGAATTGGACGAGAACATTGCGAATAAAAAACCCTATAAATTGGGAGCTATAGGCAGAATGGCCTATAAAAAAGTAGAATACGGTTCGATCGGATGAATCGTAAATCTTCTAAACATATGTTCAGCCATAATATTAAAGGCAGATATTTTAAAGAAAATTTAGGGGCTTTTTAAGGAAGAAGAGTAAAAAATTTGAATAGAATTAGAAAAATATAATTCGATTAACAGAGAAGAGTTTTCGATCCCTTGGTGAGATCGAAAACTTTTGAGAGAATTATTCTCCGTCGTCCCCGATTGCTTCTACAGGGCAAATTTCCATCGCCTTGCGAGCAGCAACTAATTCTTCAGGTGTAGTTGGCTGCTTATGAAAATACACTTTAGACTCGTCGTCGGTGTATTTCAAAAGTTTAGGAGCTTCTTCCAAGCAATCATTACAAGGAACACAGCTATTATCGATATAATATTTCCCCGGTGCGTTTTCCGGAACCTTGTCATTCTTATCAGCCATGAATACTAAGGATTATCGAACGTTTGGAACGTCAAGTTGGTTTTCTATAAGAATCCCATGCGTTAGGATTGACAAGTCCAAGAATCGAGGGAAAACACTGCAATGTCGAATTCAGTTCCACGTTTTTCCCGCAAAACTTTTTTGAGACTGGGACTCGCCGGCTCCGGGGCCTTAGTACTAGGGGGATCTCTTTGTATCCTAAACCGTTCTTCCAGAGACCTGCCTAAAGTTTTATTCTTCTCGGAATCGGAACTTGAGATCTTGGCCTCCTTATCGGAAGCGATCCTTCCTGAAGGTGTAGGAGTTCCAACTTATAAAGAAGCTAAAGTTTTGGAACGACTAGACGAAGAGTTCTTCTTCGTGGATCCTTTTCTATCCGATGATTTTAAAACTCTACTTTTAGTTTTGGAATATCTTCCATTATTCCATCTGAAGTTTTCTAGATTCTCTAAGTTATCAATAGGATCTAGAAGAAAGTTTTTATCGGAACTGAATGATTCCGATTCCGACATAGTGAGAGCTGTTTGGGCGAATTTAAGAATGCCTATTTTCTTAATGTACTATGGACACGAATCTACTTTTAAAATGATCTCTTACGATGGACCTTATATGAATCCACCCGAGAAGCTGAGTGAATCCAGGATCTATTACGGCAAACTAGTAGGTAATTCAGATGTCGGGTAAAATTTACGAATGGAAAAACCTGGGCGAATCCAAAGAAATCCGTGTAGAAGTGGTAGTGATCGGAACAGGTTGTGGTGGAGCGACTGTAGCTTATGAATTAGCGAAGTCGGGTAAAAAAGTCGCGCTCATCGAAGAAGGCGGCTATTATCATACCGGAACTTTCGATAATCACGAATTGAATATGGCGGGGAAAGTTTCCGCAGAAAGAAACATGGCCACCACTGCGGACGGTACAGTAAACATTGTTTATGGAAAAAACGTAGGGGGAGCCTCGGTCCATTATTGGGCGGATAGTTATAGGACCCCTAAGGACAGACTCGAATTATGGAAGGATAAATTCGGAGTATTGGGTCATGGGCCGGAAGATCTGGATCCTTTTTGGAAAGAGTTAGACGACACACTGAATGTCCATCCTGCTAAGGAAGAATATTATAATAAAATGAACCAATTGGTTCGAAAAGCTTCCAAAGATCTGGGATGGGAAGGCAACTCGGTTCCACAAGCTAGAAAGAACTGTCAGAAATCAGGGCATTGCATGCAGGGTTGTATGTTCGGTGCTAAACAAAGCCAATTGATCACTCATATACCTATGGCAATGGCATTAGGCACGGATCTTTATGCAGATACAAAAGCGTTAGAACTCGATATCGAAGGAGATAAGGTAGTAGGACTGGAAGCAGTCGTGATCGACAGACCTTCTCA
This sequence comes from Leptospira sarikeiensis, assembly GCF_004769615.1. Classification (GTDB taxonomy): domain Bacteria; phylum Spirochaetota; class Leptospiria; order Leptospirales; family Leptospiraceae; genus Leptospira_B; species Leptospira_B sarikeiensis. The sequence continues at coordinate 22,692 of NZ_RQGF01000015.1, forward strand.
AAAAGAATCGGATGTTAAATTAAAATTTAAAGCCGATACTATCGTAGTCGCAGCAGGAGGTTTCGGTAGTTCTACTTTTCTTTTAAGAAACGGGTTTAAGAGGAAGTTACCTGCGTTAGGAGAATTTTTGGCGATCAATCCTTCTCCCTTTGTGCATGCTTTGTATAAAGAGCCGATCATACAATGGAGAAACATTCCTTCTGCGTATGGTGTGGAAGAATTCAGACTCGCAAGGTTTGCGGGTGGGATCTATAGAGAAGGCGGTTATCTGATCATGGCAAATCAATTGCAGCCTGGAGCAATCGGTGCGCTGGTTCCAAGCTTTGGTTCGGAACATTTTGAAGTCATGAAAGAACTTCCGAGACTCGGAGGGACAATCGGATGGATCGATGATCCTGATACTGAACTCGGAAGAATAGAAATTAAATCCGGTGGAAAAAGAGAAATACAATATAGCTTTGGGCCTCTTACGAAAGAGATCCTAAAGGACTGTATTCGTAAACAAGTGATCCTGAATTTTAAAGCAGGAGCAGAAAAGGTAATTCTTCCGGATCTGAAAAGGACAGTTCTAAATAAACAGGATGAGATAGGCAAAATCGATACCCTTCCATTAACTCCAGCTTCTATGGCAATGGCAGCGCCTCATCCTGCAGGAGGATGCAGAATGGGATTGGATCCGAGAACATCCGTCGTGGATTGGAAACATAAGGTGCATGGGCTTTCTAATTTATATGTAAGCGATTCTAGTGTGTTTCCTACAGCGGTATCTGTGGATCCAAGCTATACGATTATGGCATTCTCTAAACGGGCAGCTCAATTCATTTCGGAGAAGAGATCCTAAAGATTCCTCCGGAACTTTTGGGTCGAATCTCCTTGACCGGACCGCTTGGTGAAAAATCATCGTAATCGCAACCAAGAACCGGAGAGGTGTCCGAGCGGTTTATGGTACTTGCTTGGAAAGCAAGCGTAGGGTAACACCTACCGGGGGTTCGAATCCCCCCCTCTCCGCCAGTTTTTGATTCCAAGTGGATCTAAAATGGAACCGCTAGGTAAAACATTTCTTTGGATCGGGGCAATCTTCCTGATCATTGGAGCCTTCTTCGTTTTCGGCTCTAAACTTCCATTTATTTCTTCTCTCGGAAATTTACCGGGTGATTTCAAGATAGAAAGGGAAAACTTTCGGTTTTATTTTCCATTCGCTACATCCGTGCTAATCAGCGTAGGACTATCTCTTCTCCTATATCTCTGGAATAAATTCTTTCATTAAGAAAATCTTATGAACTCTGGAAAAAATCCTCGTTTTAGCGATAGATTCGAGTTCGTTCCGGGCGAAAACGATCTTTATACTCTACTCGAATCCGTCAAAAAAAGCGGAGAGGATTGGATCGACCTAACCGCATCAAATCCCACTAAAGTCGGCCTAATTTATCCAAGAGAGGCCATTTTACACTCATTGGAAAAACCGGAAAGTATGGTATATGATCCGGATCCGAAAGGAACGAATCTTGCGCGGACATCGATCGCAAATTACTATCAGGAAAAAGGTTATAACATTTCGGTAGAAGATCTGTTCTTAACTTCGTCTTCCTCCGAGGCGTATTCTTTTCTTTTAAAATTACTCTGCAACCCTGGCGAAGAAGTTTTAATCCCCTCTCCAGGATATCCATTGTTTGAATTCCTGTCCATTCTGGATGGAGTAGAATTTAATTTTTATAAATTAGATAACAAATCAGATTGGAAGATCGACTTCATAGATCTGGAAGCTAAGATCACGAGTAAGACCAAAATAATTTTCCTAGTTTCTCCCAATAACCCGACTGGAAGCATCATTTCAAAAGAAGAGTTCGAAAAATTGAATTCCATCGCAAAACAAAACGGAATAGCGATTGTTTTAGACGAAGTATTTTCGGATTACATCCATGATCTAAATTCCGAAAAGATAGACCCATTTGTTTGTGATTCTCCTTTGTTTGTAGTAAATGGAATTTCTAAAATACTTGCTCTTCCTCAAATGAAACTCTCTTGGATCCATGTTGGAGGTTCTAGGGACTGGAAAAAAGAATGTAAAGAAAGATTAGAGATCATCGCGGATACTTATCTTTCAGTAGGAACTCCTATCCAACTTGCACTTTCTGAATTATTCCAATGGAGAAAAATGATCCAAAGCCAGGTTCTGAGAAGAATACAAAGGAACTTACAGTTACTGGAAAACTTCTCCTCTAAACATAGCAAGATACGCTTTATTTCGCCCAAGGGAGGATGGTATTCTGTTCTTCAATCAGAAACTTTTATGCAGGATGAAAATTTTGCATTTCGACTTTTAGAAAAAGAAAAAGTACTCGTTCATCCCGGTTCTATGTTCGGGTTCGAAGAAAATTCAGGAAATATTGTACTTAGTTTGATTGTTGAGACCGAATTGTTGGAATCGAGTTTAGAGAAAATTTCTAGCCTATTGTAGCAATACTTTTTGCGCGTAACTCTTGTATTGTTTCGGAGTAAGCCCCGTTGCCTTTTTAAATTCCACATTGAAGGAAGTTTTAGAGCCGAATCCTACTGCAAATGCAATATTGAGTATATTGTCTTCCTGATCGTTTTTCAAAAGAGTTTTTGCCTCTTCTATCCTTTTTGAATTTAAATAAGCGGCAAATCCCATTCCCAATCTGGAATTTAAAAGTTCTGAAAGTTGATGAGTGCTTAGGCCGATCTTAGCTGAGACGATCTGGATGGATACTTCCTCTTCTACAAAAAGTTTTTCTGTATTCATCAAATTTTCTAAAGCACTTAAAGACTCATCCACATCCAGACCTGAAATTTTGGAGCGAACATATCTTGGTTTATTTAAAAAACCTTTCAAGGTCTCTAATAAACTATTTTTTTCTTCTATATTCTGAGAGTATTTTTGAATAATATTATATAAAAGGATCAACAGATCTGCAGGAAAGAATAGAGGAACGGAATAAACTGTAAAAAACCCATATTCCAATATACCCATATAGTAAAAAATACTAATATACCCTAGGGTTAGATATAAACTCCAAGATAGTAAAAATAGATTTAACTTCTTATTACCTCTTCCTTTTAAATAGATCCCGGAAAGCAAGATCATCGGAATAGAGATCGAATAAATGATCTCGTTCGTAAGAGTAAGATAAGCGATAGTTTCCATCGTAAAGATCAAAGGGAGAGTAATTCCCAAAATGATCTCGAAACAGAGCAGAATTTTATCCACCCAAGGAAGAAATACTTTTGTATCCAAAAACTTACGTATAAATTGGAACCCGAATAGACCTCCTAAATTAAAGAAAAAGTAATTCACTTTTTCGGACCAAAGAGGTGTTTCTTCCCAAAAAAGTTCTATTGCATTTCCATAATTTACATCGTAGGACGCCCCCATGCAGAACGCATAACAAGTATATAACAGAAATTCTTTATACCCGGTCGCTCTATAATATAATAGAGCAACAAAGATCAACAGACCATATAAACACGCGGAAAGAGAAAAAAGCCCCGTTTCAATCGCCAGATTTGCTCTAAGTCCCGCTTCATCCATAATATCAATCGGGAAAGACATGATGGATTCTGAACTTAGCTTAACTATATATTCTTTTTCTTCTCCAGGTTCGCCTTGTAATAGTAAGGTCGGATACAGAACGTTTTTAACTGGCCAATTACTTTTTGATAATGTGTCTCCCACTTTTTGAATGGGCGTTACCTCATTTGGGGTATAGAGCTCTGCTAAATCATGAGCTTTCCATTTTAAGACGAAGTAAAGATTTTCTCGAATTTCTTCGCGAAAGCGAATTCTGAATTTTAACCAATAGGATCTTTTGGAAAAATTGAAATTTAGAGCGTTCGATCCTATTTTCTTCCACCCTGTGGAAGAATTTATTGGAGGAGGGATTTCATCGGTTTTTATTTTTTCCCACACATACAATTCGGATGTAATGTTTTTATTATGTTCGTTCGCTTTAAGATTGAACGGAAGTTCCTTTGCGTAAAAAGAATTAAAGCTCGAAATAAGAACAAAGAATAAAAACAGAATTCTGATCATGTGTTGAAAAAACGTTTTTCCGTAATTCAATTCGGTGCAAACAAAAAACGTTCATGTATATAATCCCGAACGACTTTCGAATATATTTAGTATATTATTGAAATGTTACTCTCTATTAAGGGTTATCACTTAACTCATAAGTAACGAGAGTTTATTTTTGCGCCGACGCGGCGTTAACTATTCGCCTTGCCTCGGATGAGTTTAATCCGCTTATCCGAATCATTTTTAGGCCCGCTATTTTGGCGGGCCTTTTTTTATTTTTATCTGGTTCTTTATCCAAATCGATCCAAATGGATAATCATTTTGGATTATTTTTTGCAGTACTAACGAGATTTTCCCGTTTTTTTTCTCTGAACCTGTCACAGTAAACAGTTCGAACCAATCCTACTATATTGAAATAATCGAGGAATGACAAATGCATCCTAACGAAACGAAAATCAGAGACTTTTATAAAAACTTCGGATCCAGAAACTCAGCAAATCTTTCGGAATTTTACTCCGAAGAAGTTGAATTTTCCGACCCAGTGTTCCCTAATCTAAAAGGTGGCGCAGTATCTGGAATGTGGGCTATGCTCTCAGAAAGAATGGATCCGAATGCAAGTATTGAACTAGTAGAAGCAAGCGCGGATACTGAAACCGGAAAGGCATATTGGGTAGCAAAATATCTCTTTTCCAAAACAGGTCGCCAGGTCCAAAACCATATTCGAACAGAATTCAGCTTCAAAAATGGAAAAGTGGTAAAACAAAAAGATAGATTTCCTTTTTGGAAATGGACTAGAATGGCTTTAGGAATGCCAGGTATCTTACTAGGATGGACACCTTTAGTACAAGGAAAAGTCCGCTCCGAAGCTGCAAGAAATCTAGAGCATTATCTTAGGAAAAAAGGGATCTCTGCTTAAATGGAAAAATACGTATCGGTAAAAGACGAATTTACGGATACGATCCTGATCGCCCTAGAAGGAAGACCTAGGGCGATGGAAAATCTTTTAGAGAAAGTCCAAGACTATATCTTTAATCTTTCTCTTAGGATACTTTGGGATCCTCACGAAGCAGAAGATGCAACTCAGGAAATATTATTAAAAATATCTAATAAACTTTCCGGATTTCGATTCGAAAGTAAATTTACTACCTGGGTTTATTCTATTGCTAGCAACCATTTGCTTTCTCTTAAACGACCTAAAAACATCATTCATTTGAGTCGGGTCCGGCAAGAATATTTATCCAAACCGAATTCTGTATCCGTTGAAGATCAGATAGAAGATAAAATTTTAGAAGAAGAGATCCGATTCGGTTGTGTGCATGCAGTTCTATTAAAATTGAACGCGAGTGATCGGGTCGTTTTTGTTCTATCCACAGTCTACGGGATGGGAAGTGAAGAAGGTTCCGAAATATTAGGGATCAGTTCCGAAAACTTTCGTCAGAAACTCTCCCGTTCTAAAAGAAAACTATCCGAATTCCTATCCAAAGAATGCGGAATGTGGATCGATGGGAAGGCCTGCCCTTGTATCGGATTATCGAATCATCTATTGGATTTAAATCGAGAGAACGGTAAGTTCTTTACGGAACTAAAAAAACTAAAAAGAAAAACCCCAAGTTTAGAAGATACCAAGGTGTTGGAACATTTAAAAGAACTGGATAAACTCGCTTGGATCTATAAGAGCCAAGGAATTTACGAAACACCTTCCGAAATTTTAGAAAAACTAGGACCTAGTTAAATCCAATCTTTCGGTTTAGTAAGTCCTAAACGTACAAAATCTCGTAAGAATCCCCTGTATCTGGTTAGTACTTCACTTTTATTATGCTCTGCAGGTCGGAATATTCCTTTTTTCGAAAATAGCTTCATCGGTTCTTCTTTGATGTCAGACCAAGTTCCTACTTCTAATGTTAAAGGCAAAAACTTAGATTCCCAATCTTGTTTTTCAGAATATAGATCCTGGTAATGATCATAAAACTTATCCCATAGATCTCCATGAGTCGTATAACTCTCACTTTGAGGGCCGTAAGCAAAATTAATATGCCCACAATGATCTTTTAAATGAGAAGCGAGCTTTTCGTATAATGGTGTATCCGGACAAGGCTTATGAGTGTATGCGTAAGGCCACCAAACATTATCTACGGTCCCAAAACCAGAATGCAGATCTAAAACAGGAAGGATCGAATTTTCTATATGAAAGAATTTTTCGAACACGGTTCGAGAAAGAGTTCTAGATTCGGGCTCTAAACCGTGGCCTCTAAAATAAGGAAGTTTATTAGAGAACTTTTGGCCTCCGAAAAAAGGTAAAGCTTTCTCAGCATCGATCCCCGAATTCCTCATCAGATCCACTCCTCCTGGATTTGCCCTTGTTTTTGCGGCAACTCCCCCAGGGTTTACGATCGGGATAATGACGAGTCCTAATTTTCCTTTTTTTAATTCAGGAAGATAACCGGTAGATTTAGGGTTAATGATATATTCCAAAAAATCGATTAAGATCTGGATCCCAATAGTTTCGAGACCATGTACTCCGGCAGTGATCCCCACCGGATGTTTTTCCAAACCTTCTTTGGTTCCGATCTCTAGGCTATAGATAGGGAAACGGAATCCCTCATCCGTTCTTCGGGAAAAACCTGCTTGTTGGATCTTTACAAGCTTGCCGCCTAATTTGGCGATCCTTAGCAGCCTTTTCTCATATCGATTGAGTCTTTTGATACCTCTGAGCAAGGTTCGCCTCCGAAAATTTCAGATCGTATCTTTTTTCCACGGATTCGGCATTAGCCGGGGCATATTTATATTGAAGCCCTTTTTATATTACTCTTTCGAATTTTGAAGAGCATGTAACCATTTACAATCTCCGGAAAGTTCCGAAACTCCATTTTTGATCAAGGAGCAATCGGCCTCCGTTGCTTTTTTCAAACAGGAAACGGTTCTATCCAAAGTTACTTTCGGTTCTTGAGAAGCCAATGTGTAAACTTTAGTCTCTTTAAATTTTTCTAAACAAAAGTCTTTTCTTAATCTTTTTTCGAGAATTGCCGCTGAGTCCGGGTCCAAGTTTTTCATATCCGGATCCGCACATTCCCTAACTTTTTCACAGAACTTGGATACCCAAGCAAATCCGTTTGAATTAGGAACTCCATCTAGATCTGTTTTCCAAATGGTTTCCACTGCCGCAGAAACCTTTTTCTTTTTAGAACATGCGGATGTTGAAATTCCAACGAATAATACTAATACTAGACTTAAAGGAACCAGTGATTTATTCATTTTAAGGACCATTCCTTATTCTTCCTTTCCACGCTTACGAATGATGATCTCTATTCTTTCTTGAGAAGCTTTGATCTCCGGACTAGGCCCTTCTTCCGGCCCTAGTTTTCTGAATCCATGATAGGCTTGAACGGATAATCTTTCTCTTGAGATACCGTATTTTTCAGCTAATGTTTCAGCAATCAATCCTGCACGATGAGCATTGTATTCCCAGATATTCCTAAAACCTTGTCCGGCTTGTTCCGCATAAGGGACTTGGACTCTCAAAGTGATGTCCACATCCATACCTTGAGCGACTTCGGCCACTTTTTTAAAAGTGAAGTCAATATCCTCGTCCGGATGAAAATCCCCTTCTCCCAAAGAAGGCGCGAATACTTGGATCCTAATCTCTTCCGTTTCGTTGATACCTATAAATAATTTCGTTTTCTCTTTCATCTTCTTTAAGGCGTAAGAGATCCTTTCCCAGAAACGATATAATTGAGTGCGAGGTTGTAATAGAGGATCTTCTTCTAATGTGATATTGGAGCCTTCAAAAAAAGATTCGCCCAAACCAAAACCGCCTCTCACAAGATCTGCGACTTGTTTCAGTTTATTTTGGTCTACTTGGGAAATGGAATATAGAATAATAAAAAGACCGAGAAGAAGAGTGATCATATCCGCATACGTTAAAAGCCATCTGTCCCTATTTTCCTCTAAGGGCTCAGCGGTCTTTTTGTATCTGGAAAAGCGAGATCTTCCGTTCAAGCAGATTGCTCCCTAGGCCCGGTCCCATTTTGAAACGCAGCCTGTAGGTATTCCGACTCTCTTCTCTCCACTTGCTCGATAAAAGAAACAAAAATTTCAGGAGATACAGGTAAAACAGCGTTATAGGCCTTCTCTACTGAATCGAATAAAAGAGAAACACCTAACAATGACGCCATAAATCTAGCAGGTCGGATCAAGTACGCAGAGATAGGTTTATGAGCAAGCTCGTAGAAGGTCCTTAGGTTATGAAGAACGATCTCCAATTGTTTTTCTCTTTCTTCCTTATGGCCGAAGGTTTTGTACAGATCGTCGTATTCTTCTCGGCTTAGTTTTTTACCATCCCAATCTCTTTGGACAAGAAGTTTTGCCATTTCAGAATCCAAATGATCCGTTAGATTATTTAATTCGATAAGAGTTTCCAAATTCGCTCTGGTGGACTCTTTCATCATACCTTTAACTTTTTGATAAGTATCCAAGGCCAGATGCATCCAAGCTTCTTTTCCATCCAGATTATAGATGGTCTCGAAAAAATACTCCACCATAGGAACGGTCTCTTCCAAATGAAAATAGTCCGCATAAAATTTGCGGAATCTCTCCACCTGAGCACGGACCACTTCTATTTTGGCGTGTTTGAGTTTATTTTCTTCGAAACTGCTCACGGCTTTATCCGAAATTTATTTTGCCTTCCCTCTGGACACCAATGCCAAAGGATAACTTTTGAAACCTTGCTGATCTACTTCCGTTTTTACAGAACTAAAATCAGTAGGAAGATTTACGGTATCTCGATAAGACTTAGAACTGGAGCGAACAAGCATGTTTGGAATTCCATCGGCATCCGGAGTGTATTTAAAACGAACTCCGTACTTATGATTTCTCGCCCAACCTTCTTTTGTAATTTCTAATAGAGGAAACTTAGAATTGATATATTTTTTTTCAAAAGAATATACGGAAGATCCTGGAGAATAATATCTCAATCCTTCTTTTCCGGAATCTATCTCTACCTTTCCACCTTGAGGGAAAGAAAGACTGATATAAGTAGTTCCTGAATAAGATCCTCTGTTCTTAAACCAGATCACAACTTCGGATGCTACTCCCTTGGTCCAATTTGCCGGAGCTTCTACACTCAGTAAACCCGGGGCTGCAACATTCGGAACATCCGGAACCAATTCCCAACCGTTAAAATTGAAATTCTGAGCGTATGTCCTGTTGTTCGGAAAAATAGTAAGATTCTTCTCTTCTTTATTATAAGAGAAGTCGATCCGTTTGGATTTTGCTAAAAATTGATGATCTTTTAAGGAAGCAAGACCATCCAAAATTTTCTCTCCCTTACGGATCACATAAGGAACTGAAAAAAGCCCTAAAGGAGGTTCTTCACTCAAAACTTCCAAGAACAAAGAATTGAAAGAATCTCCAGGAAGTTCTTCCATTAGAATTCTTTTAACTACATAACCGGATTCTTTAGAATTCTCGTCTTCACCGGCTTTCCAAGAAGAAGCCTTCGCGTCGTGAATAAAGGGACCTATGTTCAAAAGATTAAATCCGATCTTGGATTTAAGAGCCCATTCTCCGTTTTCTTTTTTAAAAACCGCTAAGATCTCTTCGGTCCCATTCCGGACCAAAGCAAAAGTTTCCAGGTCAGGATCTTCGTCCAGATTCCCTAGTTTTTTAAGGACAACATCCGGACTCTTTTCTTCCGATTCTTGGATCGTTAAAGATATGATCTTTGAATCGGAAGGAGTCTTGGAATTACATGCAATGAATAAGCTAAAAAAGGAAAAAAGAACGATTACTTTAAACAAAGAAACAAAACGAAACATATTCTGAACTACAGCTTCTTTCTAAGAAAAGTAGATGTCCATCGATTTACGAGGTCTAAATGGTCTCCATTCCGAGCACATTCTTTACGATCCTTGCGTTCGTACTTCCTTCGTATTCGTCCTGATATGCTCCTAAAGCTTCTGCAAACTCGGCGGAGAATCCCGCTTTTATTCTAAGCTCAGGAAAGTATAAAAAACCTTTTGCTCTTCTAGGAGTGAACGGGTGATTCAATAATTCCAGGTATTTCTCCCATTGATCGATCCCTGAAACTCCGTCCGAATAAACTACTTTCACTCCTCGTTTTACATGTCGGATCTCGTCCTTATGAACGATCTCCATAATGTCCGCTCTTTTTGTGTCCCCGAACTTTTGGAAAGCCCTTTGGTAAAGAAGGGAGAAATCAAGATTGGCACCCTCGAATGACAATGCCATTACCGCAAAGAACTTCTGCAAGGTTTGCATATTCGGAGTTTGTTTCCAAAAGATATAATTTAAAGGGCGGTCTCCCAGATCCATCCCCCATTCTCTAATAGAGTCCAAATATAATCTTAGATGTTTTTGTTCTTCCAAAATCGTTTTATAAAGGCTTTTACGGATAGAAGCGGAAGCATTCTGAAATTTTAATATTGCCCAGGCGAAAAGTTCCACGGCCATAAGTTCGTGATTCGCAAAATGATGAAGAGAAAGAACTCGATTCTCCTCTTGGTTTAAATGTTCCACTCTGGGCATTTTGATCTTTTTATCGGAGAATTGGATCTTAAGATCTCTCGCGGGCCGATCGTTCGGAATAAAATCCGGCCAGAGAATATCCTCAGGCATTTTTTCAGGAGAATATAATTTATCCTCTAACTTGTCCGAATTTAAAAGGAAATTTGCGTATTCGTTAAGAGTCAAAGCGCGTGTTTTTTGGAATCGAAGCCAAGCTCTATGATAGAGCCTCGGATACTAGTATCGTTCGGATCGGAAGAGATCCTTCCTTCTCCGCAATGATACATGATCTTGACCGAGTCCATTAAGGATTGCATGATGAGTAGGCCTTTCCCCAAATTTTTATGTTGGGTAGGTTTTCCTCTATGAGGAAGTACTTCACATTTTCCTTCTTGGTAGGTTTTTACTTTTTTTAAGAAGTCTTGAAGAGAAGAAGGTTTCGCTTCAGTCATCTGCTCTTCTATCTTCTCCTTCTTTAATCCGGAACCGTAATCAACGATCCATAAAGTAAACTTGGAATCGTTTACGATCCATCTGCAGATGATGGTTTCTTCGGAACTGGAATTATAATTTGCGGAAATTGAATTGGTGAGAGCCTCGTCTGCTGCCAACTCGATCTGTTGGATATCTCTCGAGGCAAAGGTATTCTCTTCCAACGACTGGCGAAGAGCTCGTCTGAACTCTCGAATGCTAGCCAAATCTGGAGGCAGGAACATTACGTACGAACCCGAATGATGCCTTACCAAAAGTGAATCGGCCGTATCCCTCATTTCTATTTGGAGAATCCCTCTACTATAGTAATACAGACCGAAAGGGGGGTTTTGCAACAAAAAACCCCCGAAAAAACTCTAAGGTAAAGAAATTCCGACTTGTACCGAGGTTTTCTCTATTCGTTTGAGTAGCTTTTCCTTCCCTAAGAGAGGGAAAAGGATAGGTAACTCCAGTCCGTGAGCCTTGCCTGTAGCGGAAACTCGGATCGGCATAAATAGGGTCTTTCCTTTTTGGCCGGTCTGTTCTCCCGCTTGAGACATGAGCGCTTTATAATCCTCATCGGTTTTTGGGTCGGACTTTTTGAGTAATTCGTAAAAAGCGGAGACAACTTTGGAAGAAAATTCTTGGGAAAGAATTTCTTTCGCTTCTCCTTCCTCGACTTGGAGATCCGAAACGAAAAATTCCGCGATATAGTCCGGAGCCTGGCGTAAATTATCCAGATACACTCTCACACTATCCACGAGAGAATGTAATTCTTTGTTTTTAGGATCTCTATATTCTGCTGGAATATCGTTCCGACCCTGGATAAAAGGCACCAGATTTTCGGTAACTTGTTCTATCGGAAGTTCTCGGATATATTTATTCGAAAGCCAATTGAGTTTGGACTTAGGGTTCATCGCTTCTGCAATTTGTTCTAAGCTAGAGAAGTTGGTCGCAACTTCTTCGTCCCCTTTCGGTTTTTTAAACACATCAAAAGTAGAAGGAGATTTGGAACAACGATGTACATCGAATGTTTTAGGAAGAATATCTCCAGGTAAATATTCCTGTCCATCCGGAGAAGTCCAGCCCAGTAGAGCCATATAGTTTAGGAAAGTCTCAGGAAGATATCCTAAATCACGAAATGCTAATATAGAAGTCGCACCAGCGCGTTTGGATAATTTTTTCCCATCCATACCCACGATCTCGGAGGCGTGAGCGAACTCAGGAACAGGAAAACCTAGAGCCTCATAGATCAAGATCTGGCGAGGAGTATTGGAAAGGTGACCCACTCCTCGGATCACATGAGAGATCTTCATGAGCCCGTCATCTACAACCACAGCATAGTTGTATGAAGGGAATCCATCGGACTTAACAATGATGAAGTCTCCAATTAGCTTAGTCTCGAACTTTACTTTTCCTTGGATGATATCATCGAAGATCAAAGTTTTAGAAGGAGTTTTAAAACGTACTGAATAAGGAGTTCCGGCTTTCAGTTTCTCTTGGACTTCCGCCTCGCTCATATTCGCATGAAGTCCATCGTATACGTATGGAACTCCCATTGCCTCCGCTTGTTTCTTCTTTGCTTCTAATTCTTCCTGAGTACAGAAACAACGATATGCCTTTCCTTCGGAGATCAGCTTTTCAGTGTATTCTTTATAGATAGAAATTCTTTCGGATTGGATATAAGGGCCGTAAGGACCTCCTACATGAGGACCTTCGTCCCATTCTATCCCTAACCATTTTAAGGATTCAAGGATGGTCTTGAAGGATTCTTCCGTGGATCTGGTTTGATCCGTGTCTTCTATCCTTAATAAAAATTTTCCGCCCTGAGCTTTTGCGTATAAGTAATTGAATAATGCGGTTCTAGCTCCGCCTACATGAAGAAAACCGGTTGGGGACGGTGCGAACCTAGTTCTAACTTCCTTATTTTCTGACATTATCGTAATCTTTTAAGAGGATGATTGGATAGTTCCTCAAATCGGCCGAGGCAGTAAACGGAATATTATTCGTAGTATCATAAAAATCTAGGGATACAAATTCCTCTTTTTTCTTTTGCTTCCATTTGGAAAGGCCGTTAGAAGAAATTAAGTCTTCCGGAAGAATTCCCCAAGCCCAACGATATTCTCCTTCTTCTTTAAATGTCCAGACAGGCATGCGAGCTCCCGCTGAGGAGATATACTGAAAGATCTGATTCTTATAATCGTAGTCTGCATAAGGAAAACTTTTACCGGACGGGCTTGTATAATCAGTGCTAAGACTTACTCGACTGTTCCTTACATTCTCCCAATTCAATTCTATATTTTTTCCCAGACTTCTATATTCTTTTGCGACCCATACGATACCGGATTGAGAAAAATTATATAAGAGCCCCCAATCTGAAAGAGCAGATTGTTTGGGAGAAGAAGATTGTGCCCCTGACTTAAGAGTTTCTCCTTCCCAATTCCAAGTTTGCACTGCTTGTGGGTGGAAAGAAATTTGTTTAGGAAAGGATGGTTCTCCATCTTCTAATTTTGCAGAACCCGTATATATGGAAGCCCTAAAACTCAGCTTAGGAAAAACGATCCCCTTTGGGAGAGAAGTTTGAAAATCTTCTCTTGTTTCCCAAAGGTCCACTTCTCCGGTCCAAATTTTTTCCTTAGATGGAAGCGTTTGTAATACTAAATAGCGCAGATGACCAGGTTGATTCCGGAAAGATTCAGAATTTGCCGAGATCCAACTGGCATTCGAATAAATTCTTATGCTCGGAAGATCACTAACCAAGGGTTTTTCTTCACCCCATTCCGTCAAAAGAGAACAGGACATCAGAAGAAACAGAAAGGAAAGACACAGATAATAAAATCTAGCTGTGAGATAAAATCGAGACTTTGGTTCCAAAAAATTCCAGGCCGAAAAAGGGGATTTCTTGAAAAACTCTATGTTTTCGCTCGAATCTTCAAGGAAAAACTGGGAAATTTTCTTTCCTTATCTGTGTTTCCCACCGAGAAAGTAAGAATTACTGCAACCGAGTCGATTTCTTCCTAAAAAGTCTGTACGAATTCAGGTAGTACTTTAAAAAGTTGACAGTAAAACCGTCCTAAAATCCTTTGGCTATAAAAGTCCTATGAAAGATTCCAATAAATCAGGCAAAGAAAACTTCCCAAAAGTTCCGTTCGAGGACCAAGTCAACGACGATCAGAGAAAATATTCTCGTTATGTCTGTGACTCCCGGGCAATTCCCCACGAAATCGACGGTTTAAAGCCGGTTCAAAGAAGAATTCTTTGGGCAATGTGGAATTCAGACGCTCGCAATCGATATACTAAAACTGTAAAAGTCGCGGGACTAGCGATGGGATATCACCCGCATGGTGACAGATCCATCCAAGACGCGCTTTCTCAGATGGCTCAGGACTTTACATTCGCAAATAATCAACCTTTAGTAGCTGGAGAAGGAACCTTCGGAGACGTATTGGATCCAAGTGCAATCGCTTCTCCTCGATACACTGAGGTAAAACTTTCAGACTTCGTAAAAGATCTGGGATTTTTCGAAAGTTTGCCTGATATCGATTACGTAAAAAATTATGATGAGACCGAAGAAGAACCAATCCATTTTGTAGGAAAAGTTCCGATCGTTCTACTAAATAATATTATGGGAATCGCAACCGGTTTCCGTTGTTTTATTCCGGGTCATAAACTTTCGGATATCATCAACTCCCAAGTTAATTATCTCAAAACTAAAAAACCACTTCCTCTCAAACCTTGGTACAAGGATTACAAGGGCGAAGTGAAAATGGCGAAGACCGAAGCCGGTAATATCACCATGACCACTACCTTCGCATTTACTTGGGAAGGCGAAAATTTATATCTAACCGATTCTCCGATGAATTGGAACAGAGAAAAGGTAATCAATCTTCTAGACGATATATTAGAAAGAAAAGATAGTTGGCTCAAAGACTATGTGGATCATTCCAGCCAAACTTTCCGCATAGAACTAAATTATAAAAAGGGAGAAAAGCCGACCGCGAAAGAGATCTCTGCTTTATTCTCCAAAGAAGATACCCAAACTTTAGCAAACAACGTAATCACTTATGATGGTCGTTTGAAAAATTTCGGACCGGAAGAGATCATCAAACGTTTCTGTGATTTCAGAAAGACTCACCTCATCCGCAGATTTAAACGTCTTGCAGGTTTGGAAGAAGAGAAAATCGAGAGAAACTCGGAGTTGATCCGTTTCATCAAAGAAAAATGGAACGAAAAAGTGGTCGGGATCAAATCCAAAAAAGATTTCGAAGACAAACTCGAAAAAGCAAAATTCAAATACTACGAATGGCTCGCATCTATTCCGATTTACAGAATGACTTTAGAAGAAGTTCGCAAATGTGAGGAAGCGATCGTAGAGGCAAAAACTGCCCTTTCCAGATACCAAGGGCTTGTAAAAGAAGATAAAAAATTAACCGAATTCATGATCGGAGAATTAACCGAGCTGAAGGGTAAATGGGACAAGGAATGAGCACTGCTAAAACCAAAACCGAAAAGAAGTCCGCGACCGGAGGGGAACGGAACTTCAAAAAACTCTCCAACGTTGAACACGTAAGGATGAGGACCGGAATGTGGTTGGGGCAAAACTCCGCTTCCACATTCGAGCAGCATTTTTTCCGTAAGAACAGCGATAATCTGTACGAGATCGTACACGAAGAATTGGAAGATGTTCCTGCCAAATTAAAATGTTTGGACGAGGCATGTATGAATGCGGTGGACGAATACCGCAAAAACCAAAAGGACAAGTCTATCCCTGAAAAAGATAAGATGTCCAAACTTATCATCCAATTATCTTCCGACAAAAAAACCGTTACTGTAGCCGATAATGGGCGAGGAATTCCTGCAAAGAACGCAGAAGGTGTATACCTGCATTTGATGTACGGAGAGAATTTCGACGACCACGTAAAACAAGACCATGTGGCCGGACAGAATGGAGTGGGTATCTCTTTGGTAAGAATGGTTTCT
The DNA here is from genome assembly GCF_004769615.1 of Leptospira sarikeiensis. Taxonomy (GTDB): domain Bacteria; phylum Spirochaetota; class Leptospiria; order Leptospirales; family Leptospiraceae; genus Leptospira_B; species Leptospira_B sarikeiensis. The sequence continues at coordinate 38,698 of NZ_RQGF01000015.1, forward strand.
TCTTACTTTAAAGTAAAAACCACAAACGGCGGAACCACTTTCAAAAAACTTTTCTCTCTTCACGAAGACGCTAAAAAGCAGATCCGTTCTTATAAACTTTCCAAAGAAGATACGGAAAAAGTTTTCTTATACTTCGACGAGCACGGAAAATTCGACGATTGCCCTACTCTTACAAAAGATCAGATCGAAAAACTTCTGCCTATTTGCAAAAAAACGAATATGATTGAAGCAATCGAAAAAGCAGGAAAAGAAGAACACGGAACTTCCGTAGAATTCGAACTTAGTCCTAAATATTTCAATAATCTGGATGTATCCTTCAATGTGGATCTGATGAAGCAGTATCTACAGGATATCGCAATGACCAATCCTGGATTGGAAGTGCAATTCGTTCATAAGGGTAAGAAGGAAAAGTATAAGTTCAAAAAGGGTCTGGATGAGATCTTCTCCCATTCCGAACTAACTTACTACAAATTGGATTATAACGCTCCAAGTTCGGCAGCACAGTTGCATTTAGAAGCGTACCTTGTAATCGGCCAAAATAAAAACCTGACTTGGGTAAACTCTATCTTTGCTCCTCAGGGCGGTTCAGCAATCGAATATCTGGAAAACAGACTTTGCGACGAGATCCGTAAAAAAAGCCAAATCGTATCCTTGGAGAAAAAGCTTAAAACAAGCTGTACTCGTAACGACGTTCGTAACTGTTTTCATATGTATGTGAATGCAAGACTTCTGAATCCTCGTTTTAAATCTCAGGATAAATCTTATCTGATCAACGATCTAAACGAAGATATCCGTAACGCGGTGGACAAACACTTAGATAAGTTCATTAAGAAAACCGCATTATTGGAAGAAGTAAAACTCCAGATGGAGAAACGTACCCAATTAAAAGCTTTCGAAGACGCACAACGCGGTTTGAAAAAAGCAAGTAAGATGAATATTCCGAAACTCATGCCCCCTACCGGAAAACCGAATGACCCGGGCAGAGTTTTATTTGTAGCTGAGGGAGATTCCGCAATCGCGGGACTTCGCCCTGCAAGAAACCCGAAACTTCACGGTCTATTCCCTCTTAGAGGAAAGCCGATGAACTGTAAGGGAGTTTCTCTTGCGAAGGCAATCGCAAACGAAGAGTTAAAAAACATCGTTGCGATCCTTGGACTTCCTCTAGACCAAAAAGTAAAATCTATAGAAGAACTAAATTACGATAAGGTAAGTATCATCACTGATGCGGATTTTGACGGATACGCGATCCGTTCTCTTATGCTTTCTTTCTTTTACGAATATTGGCCGGAACTTTTCGAGTTAGGACTGATCCATATTTCGAGCGCACCTTTATACGAGGTGGATGTTAAAATGGGAGATTCTAAAAAGACAGAGACCATGTTTTGTATCGACGATAAGGAATATGATGCTTTAGTAAAACGAGTGGATAAATCCGGAGGACAAATCGTTCGCAAAAAACGGAACAAAGGACTCGGAGAAACCGGTAAAGAAGCGATGAAGTTTGCAGTGGATGAATGTATGACCAAGATTACGATCGGGAATAAGAAGGAAGCTTCTAAGATCCAAAATCTTTGGTTCCATAAAGACTTTGCAGAACAAAGAAGGGACGCGATTTCCGAATACGCAATGAGCGTGATCGAAGATTAATTTTTTTTCATTCTATTGTTTCGAAAAGAAAGGCCCGGAAATTCCGGGCTTTTTTATTTTAACGGATTAAAATCGCAAGAATCGGGTCGGCTCCACTTCGTTTCCAAGTTATATTTCTTTCTTAGGAGAAAGAAAATGCAAACGAAAGCGACAGATACAAATTCCTTACACGCAAATTTATCCGATGTTCACGGATCCAAAGGAAACGTTCTTCTTATACACGGAATGTGGTGTAGAGGAAATCATTTATCTCAAGTGCAAGAGTTCTTAGAAAAAGAAGGTTACACTTGTAAATCTATAGACTTACCTCTGCACGAACAAGGAGCGGATTTGCGAAAACTTTCCAAATTAGGAATTTCGGATTATATAGACTATCTAGAGAATACTTTGGACCAATTGGGTTGGAAAGAACCTATTTTATTAGGTCATTCTTTAGGAGGACTACTCGCACAACTTCTGGCGACTCGGATCAAAGCGAAGGCGTTAATACTAATCACTACAGTGCAACCCTTACAAATTAGCGGTCTTTCCTGGACTGGTCTCAAAACGGTTTGGGAAATTCTAAGAACTCCTTTTTTCTGGAGAAGGACGAACCTCTTAAGTAAAAACAAATTCGCATACGGAATTTATAATACTTTAAGTGAATCGGAACAAAATGAACTTTATCCGACATATCTTCCGGAATCCGGCAAGATTGCATTTCAGGCTTTTTTACCTTTCCTGACCTTTTCACAGCCCACTCGTGTAGACTTCAAGAAAGTTCAATGTCCCGTATTCGTAGCGGCGACCGGAAAAGATAGAGTAACTCCTCCCAGGATCGGTAGAAAGATCGCGTCTAAATATACCAATTCTATAATGAAACTATATCCCAAACTTTCTCATTGGGCGATAACAGAAGACGGGATCGAAAAAATTCTATTGGACGCGACGAGCTGGATCGAAGCGAAAACAAGAAGCGCAGGCTAGATTATAAATTTCTGAGAGATTATTTGCTAAACTAAATTTACGGCTTTGATCGCGGAGCTTAGCGCAGCTTCTACAGTACCGGTAATTTCTCCGGTATGTTCTCCTGCGAAGAAAATCCGATCAAAAGGTTTTCTCAAATTGATCTCGGATCCGAAACTTCCAGGAGGGAATTCCGCAATTCCGTTCGGAATATAATCTTTTTTGAGCTCAGTAAAATAAAATCTTTGGATCTGAAGGTCCTTCTTCAATCCTAATCGATCCAAAGTTAAACGGATATATTCTACCTTTTGGTCTTGGTTTGCAGATTCGAATACTGAAAAACGATCTCCGTTAGCGATCACTCCCAAAACTTTATCGGCCCCGTCCGATTTTGTTCCCGCATCATACAAAAATTGGGCCGCTGCATCCGAATGGACTGCAAATGGAGAAGATTCCCAAGGAGATTCTTTTAATACTAAAAACAGTTTAAAAATTTGTGAATAACGAACTCGTAAGGCAGCGAGAAGTTTTTCTTTATCTAGTCCTGGGTTCCATTTCACATTCGAGATTTGATTTGCAGGCAAGGTGCAAATACACGCAGCTCCGGTAAATTTTCTTCCGGAAGAAGTAGAAACGCTAACACCGGTAGAGTCTTGATCTACGGATAATACAGGATCCGAAAAAACGAACTCGGTATTTTCAATATTCATTACCAACGTTTTGGCAATGTTTTCCATTCCACCTTCTATCCTACTATTTCTTTGAGGAAATTGGCCTAGATCGCTCAAAACTTTTTCTGCGGATAATACTCGGATACTATCTCCATAATGCAGAGACAATTTATGGCCGAGTAAAGTAAGATCTTCCGCACTAACACCTTGGTATATTAGATAATTATAAAAACTGATCCTGTCTAATGCTTGCTGTTGAGCAGTATCTAACTTAGAATTTTGGGCTACGAGTTTATTCACAATTTCTTGTGATTTAGAAGAGAGTTCCCAACTTCCCGCTTTTTTATAAGTCCCCAAGAATAGATCCGGATTTAAAGGAGAAGGTTGTAATTTTAAACCCAGTTCCCTGATTAAACTACGAACAGTTTTATCTTCGGAAGAAACCCATTCCGCTCCTAAATCTACGACATGCCCGGAAGGGTCTTGGATAGAACGTACCCTTCCACCTACTCTATCAGTTGCTTCGATTAGAGTAACCTTACTTCCGGTCTTTCCTAAAATATAAGCGGAGTAGAGTCCCGCTAATCCACCTCCAAGAATGATGACTCTCTTTCCTGAAGCCGTATTTTGAGCCGATAAACTTCCCTTGCGACTTCCAAGTAAAGCTGCGGCTGTTAATACTCCGGCTTTCAGAAAAGTTGATCGGGTAATTTTCATCGGATTCCTCTTTTGGAAGTTTTCGTAGAACTCTATATTTATTTTCGGCCTTGGAAAGATCTTTCCCGATTTTTTTACTCGGACTATTCCAAGATCTTCTTTAAAATTATGTACCGAACCGTTTCTATCCTCTTATCCATTAAAATATCTAAGATTTATCAATGAATTGCAAGAAGGAGTCAGTTAGAACCACGTCGATGTTTTTCCCTTGCCAGAGGAACTAGGGAAACAAAACCTGGAATTACGCTTTCAGGGAGGAAGTCGGGTGTAAATCCCGCGCTGACCCGCAACTGTGATGTCCGTTCTTACGGAATAAGCCAGATCTTCCCTGCGATACTATAGCCTCGAGGTTGGGGAGTATCGTAAATCTCGCCTTGGCGCATCCGCGCTGTCCGCGAAGGGGCCCCGAAAGCAAAAATGTCGGGGCTCTCGAACGGGAAGAAGAAAAATCGTCGCAAATTAAAATTGAAGTCATGATCGATTCGATTGCGACTAACGTTTATTTTGGCATATATTCTCTTTCTCCGATATCCGGCAAAAACAGGAGAAAATCAAATGAGACATTTCAAAAAACAGGCTGCATTGCTGCTTACTTTCACTTCACTGTTCGTATTCGCGAACTGTTTCGATTTTGGAGAATCCAAAAAATCGGATGATCCGAACGTTCTTGCATTGGTAGCATTAGCAGGACTAAATCCAATCGCAGGTAATTATAACTACTATAACGGGACCCCTGATTATCCAGGTGGGACTTTTACCGCAGCCGGGAACGTAGTTGTTGGGACTTATAATATCTCTCTTTCACTAATTGCACAAACCATGTTCGATGAAACATTCGGGAACAGCTACTTATACGGAGAAATTCAGGAAATCGATACAAACAAGAAAGTGATTTATGTTCATTTCACTTCCTCTTCTTCTTTTTCTCAAGGAAATTATGCATGGTATAGATGGACAGTTAAAGACGGTAAAACTTATGTTTGTCCGGACCTTTCCGACGTTTCTACTCAAACGACCTTAGCCTCCGCAAAAGATGACGATCTGGACTTTTATTCCGACACTAGTGATATCAACGCAGGTTGTGGTTTAAATAGCGGTTTTGATCCAGCTCCTTGGAGCAGGCTAGAGCTGAAATAAATTTGAATAAGAGGAACAGGTAGATTTAGTTTTATGAAAACAATTCAAATTTCTATAATATTATTCTGTTTCTCTTTCATGTCATTTAATTGCGAAGATTCTAAGAGTTCATCCGGTGCGGAGTCTCTTCTTGCCTTAAGCTTAGGAGGCTCCGGTTTCCTAAGTTCTTGTGATCTAAGAAATCCTGAAACGGGCAGAGGGATTTTTGTCGCGGATGAAATTATTTCCGCACCTACTAGCAATGGGATCGGATTCAAAGATTCAGATTGTTCTGCGGACGGAATTCGTGGAGAGGGAAAATTTAACGGTTCCCTAGACGTTTATAGTTTAGAAGACTCCGGAAGTGGATCTTCAATTATACTTCGTTGGTCCGGAGTAAAAGTCCTTCCTACAAGCGGGATAGATTTTATAGTTTATGAAAATCCGTTTTTTATCGGTGTTCAAAACAATTCTAACTCTTTTGACAACGTGTTCATGGAGCCAGTAATTGTAGAAGTCGGGAACGATTTAACGAACTGGTGTGGCTGGGATCCTGAATACACGAATGCGGATCCGAATACTTTTGTAGGAAATCCAATCTATTGGAATAGATTCGCAGGTATTACTCCTTTCGTTTATAACCAAGATACAAATCCTATGACCGTTTCGGAAGTTTTCGATACTGATATCGTGAATGGTGGAGGAGGCGGAGACGGTTTTGATTTAGCAGATTCCAATTTCGGAAATTCAGGAAACGGGTGTAATGGAACCTTAAAAGCGAATATTCAAGCAAGTGGATTCACTTATATCAAAATCTCCGCTGCCAAAACGATCCTGTCAGCCTTACCTATCGATTCGGCTCATGCAAATCCAGATATTGACGGAGTCATTGCAAAATCCGTCAACCCTTAATCCATTAGGAGATATTTATGCATTCTTCAAATTCTTTCTCTAAAAAATTCCTAAATTTGATCTCATTTCAAAATTGGGAGCCGATCCATTGGACAGGTGTTGTAGTTTCTGCTTTGTCCAGAGTCCTTCCTCATCCTCCGAATTTTACTCCTGTAGGAGCCATGAGTCTATACGCAGGGGCAAGAGTTCAAGGTTGGAATTCCTACCTAGTTCCGATACTTTCTCTATTCATGTCGGACTTCGCATTATCTAAGATCCATGGTTATGATCTTTTCCATGATACATTACCGATCATTTACGGTTCGTTTTTATTTAATGTATTCTTAGGGAAAAAATTTCTAGCAGAGTCTTCCTCTTTTTTAAAGACCGGAATATTAGCGGCGATTGCATCGACACAGTTCTATTTAGTTTCCAATTTCGGAGTTTGGGCAATAAGCGATATGTATCCTAAATCTTGGGAAGGTTTAATTGCTTGTTATATTGCGGCTTTACCTTTCTTTCAAATGACTTTCCTAAGCGATCTAATTTATTCCGGAATTCTTTTTGGAGTGCTGGATGGTTTGGAAATCCGTGCAGGTAGATCCTTATCCAAGCCAGTATCCTGGGCTCATAACTAAATAATACAACAAGTGAAAATAAAGTGATTCGACCTAAAGATGTACATCAATTGGACTTAGATAAATTATTACGTAATAAAATAGATACCAAGACCAAGCCCTTAGGTGCTTTGGGTAAATTGGAAGATCTAGCATATCGCATCGGAACAATCCAGAATACGGTGGATCCAGTATTATCCAATCCTCATTTATTGGTTTTTGCAGGAGATCATGGGCTCTCAGATTCAGGAGTCTCAGCATTTCCAAAAGAAGTGACATACCAAATGGTATTAAACTTTCTGAATGGAGGAGCCGCTATCAACGTTTTCTGTAAACAACACGGGATCCGATTATTAGTGGTTGATTCAGGTGTCGCAGGAAACTTCGAAGAATCCCATCCTGACTTTATTTCTGCAAAAATCGCCGCTGGGACCAGAAATATATTAAACGAACCTGCAATGACCAAGGAAGAATGCGAAGAAGCTATCCGGATCGGAGGAGAAATCGCAAGTACCAAAGTTCCGAAAGATTGTAATGTAATCGGTTTCGGAGAAATGGGAATAGGAAACACTTCCAGTGCTTCATTAATTGCTTCCGTATTCTTGGAAAGAAATGCAGAGGATCTTACCGGAAGAGGAACCGGGTTGGACGACCAGGCCTTGGAACGTAAAAAAAAGATCCTAGCAGATTGTAGAAAGAAACATCAGGTAAATCCGAAAGATCCGATCGACGTTCTCACTAAATTCGGGGGCTTCGAGATCGCAATGATCTGCGGAGCAATGCTTTCTTCCTACAAAGAAAATCGTTTGATCCTTGTGGATGGATTCATAGCGAGCTCCGCTTTTTTAACTGCTGCCAGGATCGAACCTAAAATAGTTCGCAATGCAGTATTCGCTCATAAGTCTTCCGAACAGGGCCATCGATTGATCCTAGAATTTTTTGATGCGGACCCGATCTTAGATTTAGGACTTCGTTTGGGAGAAGGTACCGGTTGTGCCTTAGCATATCCGATCTTAGAATCTGCATTGGCATTCCTAAGGGATATGGCTAGCTTTGAATCGGCCGGCGTATCTGAAAAAAAGGAATAATCCGATAAATTCTCGCTGATTGAATTCGGGGAAAGGATAAGTTCGTCTTTGCATGTTTGGGTTTATCCGAAAAGAACTGATCATTTTCCTTTCCTCCGTTCGTTATAACACTCGTATACTAGTTCCTTCATGGGTGGAACATTCGGATGAATATCTGACTTCCTCTTCCAGATATTTTCCTTTGGTAGGTTGGATTGTAGGAACTATTACATGGGTAGTCCTTTGGATCAGTGATTTTTCCCTTCCTTGGGAAATCAGCATCGTACTTGCGATGGCAATTTCCGTTTTTACAACTGGAGCATTTCACGAAGACGGTTTTACAGATGTTTGTGATGGTTTCGGGGGTGGATGGACTAAAGAAAAAATTTTAGAGATCATGAAAGATAGCAGGATCGGTGCCTTTGGGACGATCGGGATCATTCTTGTACTTCTTCTAAAATTCGTATGTTATAAATCTTTAGAAGAATTTTCAATCGAAGTATTGTTTATAACGATCCTCTCCTCTCATTCTTCCAGTAGGTTTTGGGCATTATTCACCGCAAAAACACTTCCTTATGTGCGTGAAGACGAACTTTCTAAAGCAAAACCTATTATAAAAACTTTAAAAACTTCTAATGTAATTATAGCTTCCATTTGGGGATTAGCTCCTTGGTTCGCGTTCCTACATAACGAATATCTTCCTTCAGATCGTGTTTTCGGATTCTTATTGTACCCGTTTATCCTGCAGATGTTAGGATTCTTATACATGAGAAGCTTTTATAAGAAATGGCTTGGAGGATATACGGGAGATTGTCTGGGCGCAGTCCAACAGGTTACCGAGTTATTGTATCTGATCGGGATCGTTCTCGCATGGAAATCTTTCTAGTACGCCACACAACTCCGGAAGTAGAACCAGGCACCTGTTATGGAAAAACAGATCTAGGCCTTCCTTCCAGTTTTGAAAAAGAAGCGGAGAATGTTCGAAAACTCCTTCCTACGAATGTACATTCTATTCGTACAAGTCCCTTATTTAGATGTTATAGCCTTGCAGAATTCCTGAGTAAACAAATGGAATCCGATACTTTTTCTCCTGCATGGAAAGTGGATCAGAATATACAAGAGTTGAATTTTGGAGATTGGGAAGGTCGCTTGTGGGAAGATCTCCCAAGAACGGAAACCGATCTCTGGATGGAAGATTATGTACATCGAAAACCTCCAGGCGGTGAAACTTATTTGGAATTAAAAAATAGAATAGTAAAGTCTTGGGAAGAAACATTACAAGAGGCAAGGTCTTGGGAGAAAATTAAAAAAGAAGAAGGAGAAGCCTCCGAATACAAAACGATTTGGGTCAGCCATGGAGGACCGATTCGCTGTTTGGCTTCCTTAGTTTTAGGTTTTCCTTTGGAAAATTCCTTCCGACTTGTTTTAGAATACGGATCCGTATCTTGTTTTAAGATCCGTTTTGGAGAAACCGAATCTTTTCCTCAATTCCAGTATTGGAATAAGAAATAGCCCGTTTTCCGAATATAGTAGACATAAACTTAAGTTACCTCTATTACTAAGGTGTTTTTCTATTTAACCGATAAGAATATAGAATTCGAACTTATCAAAAATGTTTTCCTCCATTTTCTCAATCAATTCTCGTAAGAAGATATTCAAATACCTTTATGTATTCTTCCTATTCGTCTGGATCCCAAGTTCATATCAGTATTCTTCTCCTGAATTGGCAGTACCAGGCCAAAATGAAAATGCGAAATTATTCATACTAGATGCTAGCGGTTCTATGAACGAATATCTGGGAATTTACCAGAAAGTTCATTTAGCAAAAAAGTATGTGAGACACTTTGTTGATAAACTTTCGGAAGAAACCGAAGTAGGTTTTATCGCTTACGGAAATCGCCTACCCGGTTGCCAGTCATCCAGGCTATATCAACCTTTAGAAAAAGGAAATCGTCCTCAATTTCAAAATAAACTTTTCGGCCTTACTCCGTCTGGAGCAACTCCTCTTGCCGAATCGATCCGGATCGCTGGAGATTATATCCAACGTAGAAAAAATGCAACTGATCTGATTTTAGTAACAGACGGTATTGAAAGTTGTTATGGAAATCCTGAAAAAGAATTACAGGTTCTACAGCAAAAAGGGATCCGATTTAAAATGCATGTGTTCGGTTTAGGCCTGAAACCGGATGAAAGACAGATCATGCAGACCCTTGCTAAGGCAGGAAACGGAAAATATTATAATGTCGCAGAAGACAGTGACTTTTATCTGGCGATAGAAGATCTATTAAAACAAGAAACTCCACCAAAAAGAACTCAAATTGAAACGAGTAAACGTAAATCTAAAATAGAAATTCTTTCGGTTACAAAAAATCAAACTGATCCGGAAGAGAACGTTTATAAAGTAAAATTTCGTTTTGAAAATCCTGATTCCGACAGACAATGTGTGATCTTGAATTTGAAAAGAAAAAGTTCTGAATTGTCTAAAACACAAACCTGGAATCCGCAAAGAGCTGCCGATCCAGAAAGAGTTTTGAGAACGGAACAAATCTGTTTCGAGAACAAAACTGGAGAGGGTGAATTTCAGATCTCCGCTCCAATCCATCTTCCTTTAAATCTAGAATTGGAATTATGGGATACGAAAAATATTCCTTTCTCCATTGATAAAAGTGGAGAAAGGGATCTTACGGAATAAAATCTAAAACGATCTTAAAAAATCTAAATTTTGATGATTCGGATAAGTAACTCTATACTCCAAGCGGATCTCCTTTTTACCGGAAGGAGGAATTACCAGGCTCCATTCTAAAATCCCTGAATTCGGGCGATATTCCTTGGAACCCGGAGTACTTACCTCCTGATTTACTTCTACCTTAACACTTGCAGATTCGGAGATAGGTATCTGCTCCCTTACTATTACGGTTTTACTTTCCTTTCCGAAATTCTCTAAACTCAAATAAACTTTTTTCTCCATTACCTTTTGAGTGGAGATAATTCCTTCTTTAGTTTCGTTCCAATCCTTTCTATAAGAAAGACGTAAACTACCTTCAGTACCTAAGGAAACGGAAAGGTTTTCCTTAGGAGAAACGTAAGAAGTTTTCGTTCTTCCTACAAGTCCTGAACTTCTGAATAAGGAAACTTCACCCGGTAAAATAGGAAACTCTCCCAAGTTCTGGAATTCAGCCTCAAGCAAAGGAAAAGGTTTATATCTAGGAGAAGCTACGGTTTTCACTAAGATCGGTCCGCTAAAAGCCAACATTTCGAATTTTCTGGATTCCTTTTGAGAAGCCAGAGTAATCGTTTTAGGCAATCTGAATAAGAACCCGCTTCCTCTTTCACTAGAAGGAGAAGGTTCTTCGGCTGCTGGCATATTACTTTCTTCTCTAGCTACTTGAGCTGCACCAACTGCCTGGGTCTGATTCGTTAAAATTTCTTGTTTAGAATCGACTTCTACATCAAATAATCTTAATGGACGTAGCCTATCTCTTCTCAAAGAGAGATCAGGTCTTGTAGTAGATAAAAGAAGTTGTACTCCTCTCCAATCTTCTCCCGTTTCCTGTTTGATCTCTACAATGTATTCTAGCCTGGCCTTACTCAAAGAATCGTCTGCAGTTAGTATATAAGCAGGTTTCCAATCTGCATTCGGGACCAGATAGCTTAAACGTAACTCGACAGATTTAGTTTCCGAACTAGTATTCACGATTTGTACCCAAGTAGTTCTGGAACTTTTTTCAGCCTGAGATAGTAGAATAGAAAGTTGTGCTCTTGCTTCCTCTAGTTCGGTTTGGACCTTGCGCTTTGATTTTTCTAATTTTTCCCAGGAAGCAAAAATGGAAACCGCTTCGTCTCTGGTCTTTTTGAGATAGCTCCCCCAATTTTTACCATCGCCTTCCACTCGTCCGTATAATAAGTTTCTTCCTACAACGTCCGAAACTTTTTTGCGTAACTCGGCCAATAGTTCTTTTTCGGCCTTCAGATCATTTTCCTTGGCTAATAAGGTTTCTAGATCCTTTTCCAATCCTTGGACTTTTTTCTGAAGTTGTGCTACTTCCGGATTAGAAGCGGCTGTCCCTTCTTCTTTCCAAGTTCTGGAGCCTGTAACTTCCACTTGAGGAGAAGTTATCGCAGCGGTTAAAGTTTCTTCTAAAAGTGAAACAGGTAAATATGAGATCTCGATCTTATTCGCCCCTGGTTCCAACTGTATTTTTCCGGATCTTAAAATCTGAGCAGTTCCTTGGTGAACCGTAACTTCTTTGATAGGAAGATTAAATTCTTTTGCAAAAACAGGAAAACTTACAAAGAATAAAAATAAGGAAAATTTTCTAAAAGATGAATACATTTTAATTTTATAATACATATTATACCTCAATAGGAATCCGAACCAGGGGTTTCTCTCAGTAAATTATCCGCAGGATAAGAGACTGTATATTCGAACTGGATCGTTTTAAGAGAATTTGCATTTATATCGAATTCGTAAGTGAGTATCCCGTCATCTGTCTTGGATTTCGGCGAATCCGTACCAAGAGACCATTTAACCTCAACACTATCGTCGTTCGTATATGGAATACGATCGATCAAACGAACAGGAACAGATCTGCGCTTATTGTTTTTGATCGATATAGTCACCCTATAACGAATATTTTTTTTACGGGAAATGATTCCGGACTTATCATCCAGTTTTTCCTGTTTTCTCTCCACCTTGATATCTCGATCGGGGCCCAGTTCCATTTTGATCTCTTGGCCGGGCTTTAAAGTAGAAACAGTCGTAGTTCCTAAAAGATTTTCTCCTGAATAAATTTCGAGAGGCCCTGCAAGTAAAGGTTCTCTTTCAGTATTAGAAGAAACTACATTCAAAAACACTCCGTCATTCGTGAGTGGAGAAGTTTCATAACCAGGACGAACTGTGATATTTCTTTTGCGCAAGAAGACACGATTTAATGTGCGATCGGACGGGATCTTCTCTCTGGATTGAGCAATATATCTAAAATCAAATCCTTCGGAAGAAAGCCCCGGAGCAATAAGCTGATTTGCATATTTTTTGTCCGAACTCAATTGAGAAGATCTATTCAGCAAATTCTGTACTTCATTCTCTAGATCTTTTAATTCTTTTCTGGAAGTTTCTCTAAGTCCTGAAAATCTACGAAGAGCTTCCTTTCCATAACGGATCGACTCTTCATAAGAGCCTCGATCAAAAGAATATTTCTGGTTTGCAAGTTCTCCTTGTAATTGGTTCATATTCTCTTCTACCCGAAGAGAATTGGATCTATCTTTATAATTTCCTTCTATCAAGGCTCTGGATTGCATGAGAGGGCTGTCGTTCTTTTCCTGAGAATAAACCATATCATCGATACTTTCGCCGGCCTTACTTCTCTGTGCTCCCTTTGGAGCAGGGGCCTTCTTTTTTGATTCCTTTTTCATTTGGATAGAAGCTCCCGCTGAAGGTTTATTTGGAGCTTCATCATATTCTTTATCAGCAACACCGGAGTAATCTCCATCGTTCGAATAAACCGCAACTTCTTTGGAAGCGATCCTATATTCTCTATATTCCGGAAGATCAATATCTTGATTCGGATTTGCAGTAGAGAATTCTAATCTTACATTCTTCCAATCTTCTCCGGTTTCATTTCTAACTAATGCATGCCATCCTAACTCTGCCTCTTGTCCGTTTGGATGTAATTCTAAAGTATATCTAGGATACCAATTGGCCCCACGGATCAAATACTTATATTCGAACGGGATCACACTTGCCGAATCAGATTCCACATCCAGCCTGATCTCTTTTCTCCTGAGTGTATCTCCTTCTGCAAGATGAGCCAGTTTTGTAGTAACTATATAAAATTCTTCTCGGATACGATCCAACTCTTCCAACTTAGCGAGCCGGAGTTTCGTATTATCTTCCGCAAGTTCCGCATACGTTTTTCGAAAATTAGAGAAGTTCTCAGAGTCGATTTTTTCTATCACTCCATACTCTTCTCTTACGGTCGGTTTAATCGATTTTATAGAAGCTTCCCAATCCAATAGATCCTGTACTTCTCTTGATTTGGTACTCAAAGCCAGAAGGAGACTTTCCTTTCTTTTTTCTAAGTCTTCCGCTTCTTGGGATTTTTTCCTTCTAGATGCTTTCTCTAATACTCTGATCCCTTTGATCTTAAACTTTTTGCTCTGATCCGTAAAAGTAACGATCACACTCTTATCCAAGGAAGCGATTGGAACTTCTCCCAATAAAATCTCGGAAGATCCTACAGGTAATTTTACTTCCGATTGTCTGGTTACGTACACCAGATCGGAATATAATAACACAGAATCGATTTTAGCGAAGGAGACTGAAACTGGAGTTTTGGAAGATCTCTCTTCTTCCGTAATCGCAGTCGGAGTATCGCTTTCTGCTGGATCCGATTCTTGCGCATAGGGGCCGGTTCCGATAAAAGTAAAAATTAATACGGATAGAACCGAAATGGTTAAGCGGAAATTCATAGGTTCTATGTGGATACTTGTCGAAACAAAGTTCGTCAATTTATTTTCAAGATCATAAAAAAAGCGCCTTCTATGAAAAGGCGCTTTTTACAAGAAATCTCGGTCAAAAATCCAAGCTTAAACTGTTTTAGGCGTGTATCCCTTGATACTGAAAAATCTTTTTTGAGAGATCAAAAATCCACCCAATATACAGAATGAGATGACTGCGACTTCTTTCATTAAAACCGGAAGGTATTGTAGAGTTTCCACAGGAAGTACTGCAGCTAATCTTTCCACATGAGTAAAATCAAACGGATAGATATAAGTTAGAGCAGCGATAGAAGCTAGCCTTATCAATTCAGAAACCATCCCGGAAGTTTTTAATTCAAAAATGGCCCCTATATTCCAAAGAGTCCATAATACATAAAAACCAAGTGCACACATTTCTAATAAAGGTAATTCTCTTTTGAACTCTATATAGATCATGGAAGCGCCAAGCCCAAAGAAAAATTGAGTAATGGAATACGCGAGAAGTGTGTAAGGAATATGAGTATTAAATTTTTGGTATGTAGTTCTGTCTATCTCGGGAGGAGTCACAAATTCTCCTAGATCTTTTGGCTTCCAACCCGGAGGAGTGAACCAAACTAAAAACTTGTCTTTCCAATTTTTAGTTTTTAAACTCATAAGAAGAAGTTCTTCGAAATAATGGAATTGGGTCCAGACAGGGCTCCAAGTCTGCATAGGTTTTACGATCCCGAAGATAGGCTCCTCTTCCTCTTCTTTGTAGGAACCGAACATTCTATCCCAAATTGCAAAAGTACCAGCATAATTTTTATCTATATATTTCGGATCCCTTCCGTGATGAACTCTATGCTGAGAAGGTGTATTGAAGATCCATTCAAAGAAGCCTAGTTTCGGGATCGCTCTAGTATGAAGCCAAAATTGATACGCAAAGTTGATCTGGATACAAAGTAGGAACATGACTGGAGGAAAGCCCATTACGGCTAAAGGAAGATAGAAAGGGAGAGAGAAAGTATTTTGAGTAACCCCCTGCCTCAGAGCCACCGTAAAATTATAATCTTCACTTTGATGATGAGCCACATGAGACGCCCAGAATATATTGATCTCATGAGCGAACCTATGATACCAATAATAGAAAAAATCCGCCAAGATAAAACAGGCAATCCAGCCTACCCAAGAATCGTTCGAAATATTCAATATTCCAAATTTTGCATATACCCATGTGTATATCGCCATGAGCCCTAGAGATATAAACACTGTGAATATCTGCATGAAGATCCCAGCAGAAAGATTATTAATAGAATCCTTAAAACGATAGAACGGCTTGGACGAAAACAAGGACCAAAGGAGTTCTACAACAACCAAAACAAAAAATACGGGAGTGATCAGTTCAATTATATTCTTTTCCATCTCTATACCGAGCTTCGACTCTCTCTGTAGCGTTCATTCGGTCAAGAAAAAGAATCGAGGCGGATTTGAATTCCGCCTCAGATAGAGCTATTTGATAACAGATGTTATTTAACTAGCGCAGAAGGAATCGCTAGTTAGAAGAATAAACTCACAGAGAAGGTCATGGACCAAATATATCCGCCATAGTTATAGCTAGGATTTCTCTCAGTAGGGAATGTTTTATTGATCTCTACACTTTTCAATTGTTGGTTAGTGATCGCCAAATCGAAAATTACCGGATTCTTCAATCTATCTTTTAAGAATGCAAAGTTCTTTCCGTTGAAGATGTAAGAGACCCCGATGGAATAGATCATTCTATCATTATCCATCCAGTTATTCTCCCCTGAATAATGAGGAACAGGACTTGGTCTTTTTCCTAAACCTGCTCTGAATTTCAAGAATGGACGGAAAGCATACTCTGCTCCCAATCGAACGTTTGTAGTATCGTTAAAGTTCAGAGGATCGGAATATTTTTCCTTAATTCTGGAAAGTTTATACAAACTCCAGATCTCTCTGTTTACATCTACGTTTAACAAAAGTTTTTCGGTAGGTCTAAATCCAATCCCGTAAGACCAAACTCTTGGGTTGTATTGATCAAGAAGAGCTAGATCAAAATCCAACTGGATCCCGAGTAGAGTTGTTTGAGCACGCGCCGGGATTGGGTCAGCGGATAAGTAAGTTTCTCTTTTGTAAGAAACACCCGCGCTCCATTTTCCATAAGTGAATTGAAGTCCGTAAGTTGGGTTGATGATCGGCTTCAAAGTCAAAACAACCTGAGAGTTCGCTTGCACAGGATCAGGAGAAATAGGAACATCCTTCAAAAGGATCGCACCGGAACCTCCGGCAAGAGCGGTAACACCAACCCCCGCAAAAAGACGATCTTTCCAAAGTTCTACCCCGACTCCCGCCATGATCGTCGGACGTTCATTACTTTTTCCTGATTGAAGGTATCTAGGAACAGTGGGGTTCTGATCGTTCACCACCATCAAGTTCCCTGAAGCAGGAACAATAGCATTCAATCCGAAACGGATCGTTCTACCTATATCGAAAATTTCGTTTAGGTTCATCGTAAAACCCAGACCGACATAGCTGTCATCCGGATTCTTAGTGTTCTCATTTTTAGGAGCGTTGTTCTTTAAAGTCGGATTCGCATAAGTTCCCAAGAATGATACTTCGTGAAAAGGACGATTCGGACGAAGAAGAGGTTGGTATGTAAACATTCCCTTTCCCATATTCGCGAAACCGTCTCTGAAATTGAACCAAGCTTTTTTATACCAAGGCTTAGGAGGACCGCCGTCTTCCGCTTGAGGTTCTGTAGATAATAACGGACCTTCTTGAGGGATCGGATTCCCATTTGCGTCCTTAGGAGCTTCTCCATTTGCAGCAGCTTCTTTCTCTTTTTCTTTCTGTTCCCATTGGCCAACAAACAAATCCGCTTCGTTCATCCGACCCAATCCAGCAACATTATAGAAAACTGCTGAAGAGTTGTTAACAGTTGCCGTAACTGCACCCGCCATACCGGACGCTCCGGCATGTGCACCATAAATATCCCCGTAACTTCCGGCAGTCAGCTCAGTTGTGCCGACTCCCAATATCCCCAATAGAGAAAATAGGATCCTCAATTTGGAGATAATTTTTTGACTTGAAACACTGTTTCGCATTGTCCCTTCCTGCTTTGAACCAATTCCTTAATATAATTCTTAACATCTAGAACTGGCTGATCTTTTTATTACACATCAGTTATTTTTTAAAAATTTTCCGTATATTAGCGGAAAGCCCAAAATTGTCCACTAAAATCAAAAAAAGAGCCTTTACACGTTTTCGGACATAAATTGATAAAAACAGGCGATATTAAGAGATAATTATATATTATTGTAAAAGAATGAACGCTACATATATTTTTTCTTCTAAGTCCCGAATCAAAAAATGGGGGAATTTCTAATTGGAAGCAGGCCTGGAAGAACGGGTCTTTTCAAAATATATGGAAATGATGTCAGCGTAACGCAAATATCCCAAATATTCTCCCGCTTCTTCTACCGGGATCTTATCCATATTATTATCTACTAGAGTTTTAAATGCAGAAGCAAGGCTTGTTTGGAGTTGAACAGGTAAAATGGACGAATCCGTAAGATCTCCTACAAGGACCAAATTCCTGGTCAGATCTCTCCCTTCTAAAAACAATCTATTGGTTCTAAGAGAGATCATACCTGCATACTTTTTTTCCTCGTCTAGGACAATATAGTCACTTGCGTTGATCTTTAAGGCTTCTTCTTCCAAATAAGATAGAAGGGTAGAGGTAGAAGTGACCGCAATATTCCTAAGCCTCTCTTTAATATCCTCGATACGAATTTCTTCCAGTAGGTCCCGGTTCATATCCCAGTAATGCGCCGGAGATTGGAACCTAGTGTTTTTCTGGCTTTTATACAGATTTAATTTATGCGATAAAACAAAACTTATAATAGAAACGATCATCAAAGGAGGAAGAAGAGAATAACTTCCTATGATCTCGCAGATCATGACCATACCGGCAATAGGTGCGCTCGCAATCCCCGCATAAAATGCTCCCATTCCAACGAGTACAAAGGATGCGATTGAGACATCGTATCCTAAAATCAATTTTGCAAGAGTTCCTACGGCTCCTCCCAACATTCCTCCGATAAACAAAGACGGCCCGAACATTCCTGCAGAACCGCCAGTCCCGATCGTAAAGGATGTTGTGATAATTTTCAAAAATGCGAAGAGTAGAAAACAAAATGCGATCAATAGTTCCGGGCTTAAATAAGAACCAAATCGGATCGCCTCCGAATTCTCAAGACCAAAGATATGAATACTATGAGAGAATATTTTTTCGAAAGAATAACTTCCTTCCAACACTTCTTGCAAAAATCCCGCTCCGGTCCCTATCACCTCCGGCAGAAAATATCCGACCAATCCTACAGGAATTCCGCCTAACGCGGGTTTTAACCATACGGGAAATTTCCAAGATTTGGACCAAGTCTGTATGAATTGAAACACTCGGATTAAAAATGCACCGGCCAAATAACAACCGATCCCAAGCGCTAAATAGAATAAGATTTCTTTGTAAGCAGTGAAGCCGATCTCCGGAACCTTATAAACGGAACCAAAACCGTTAAAAGAAGAATACGTTAAAAAAGCGGTAACGGAAGATATAATACATGGGACCAAACTATCACTTTCTATATCTTCCTTATAGACCATTTCTACGGAAGTTAAAGCGCCTCCCAATGGAGCATGAAAGATCGCACCCAAACCACCCGCAGTTCCTGCTAGCAATAATGTCCTTCTAGCTCTTGCCCCTGCCTTAGTAATATTTGCAACTAAGGAGCCGAACCCAGCACCAATCAAAGAGATAGGGCCTTCTTTTCCTCCACTTCCTCCGGATGATAAAGTGAAAATCGTCGCGATCGATTTGATCAAAGGGATCTTTGGGTCCACTTTTCCTTCTTTATTATGAAAAGAATCGATCAAAGAATCCGTTCCTGTCCCCGATGAATCCGGTGAAAATTTCCAGACTATCCAGCCTGTGATTAAACCGCCCAATATCGGAAGCACAAGCAAGAACCATCTACCTAAATAAAGAGAGTTGATCGGATCCAGAGAAACATAATATTCTCCACCGGAATGTGTATTATGTAATCCTGATATGGATTCTAAGGAAATATACTCTGCCCAAGCAAGAGCTCTTGAAAATAAGAAGGCGCCTAAACCGGATACGACCCCGGTCACTACACAATATAAATATAAGGATCTTCTACCTTTGATCGTAAAGTAGGAAGAAAATGATCTCTGTCGGAAAGGATCCGTTAGAAATTTTCCGAACATAAAAACTTAGAAGGATTTAGAAACCGATATCTCCATAATACGATTATGGGTATAGGTATCCTGCCAACCACCGATCATTCTATACAATCTTGGAAGAATTAATAGTCCGATAAATACCGGTGCACCTGGAGAATCCATAACGTTTCCGGAAGCCGTAGGTTTCAAAAAATAAGTCTCTAAGGCGCTATTCTTTTCCATGGTCGTAGTAGCGTAATAGTATCCGATCCCGGCCAATAATAGATCGGTGAGAATATAACCGAACATTCCCTTTAATCTATCTGAACCGGCATACACCGGAGATTTATAAGAGTTATAGAATACGGAAGCTGCCGGTTGAATGAGCGCTAAAGACTCGCTCCAAAAATAACTTTTTTTATAAGGTTCGAATTTTGCCTCTTCTGAAACCCCATCGGCAGAATTATAAATTCCTAATCCTCCGGTTAATTCTTTTTTAGTAAGTTCTTCTTGTAGAAAATTCCTAAAAACTTTTTCGGCCCCTTTTTTGTTGGATTCGATCCGAATTAAACTCATCTTATCCCGTTTTGCAAGACCTAAAACGAATACGTCTATCTTCATCGGGGAATACCATTTAGATACGTATCTGAATGCGAATCCTTTGGTGTTTTGATCCGATAAAACCCGATCGTAAGTCAATCGATTCAATGCGGATATGATCTTAATATCGTTTTCTCCCGGATCCCCTTCTAATTCGAAAACTTCTCCAGCCTGAGAAGCGGAGAAGGAGGACAAAAAGAAAAATATAGCGAATAGTTTTGAAATTTTAGATTTGAATCTTTTTCGTTTGTTCATCAAGAAATCCGATTACCTAATAAAAATGCGGCGAAAAGCATGGAGCTATTATACGTAATATGTGCAGTGACTGGGACCCATATATTACCGGTTTTTAAATATGATATTCCAAAAGAAAGACCGACGAAGATCAACAATAAAGGAGCCACATAAGATCCTCCTGTGAAATGGATTACTCCGAATACGAAGGAAGTTATGAGCAATCCGATCGATCCTAGATTTTTTTCTTCGAAATATTTAAGTAAAAATCCCCTAAAGAAAAACTCTTCGAAAATCCCTGCGCCGAAACTGATCGCAACTAAAGTCCAAGCCAAAAGTTTCCAATTCCAATACAGGTTCTTCGTAAGTATCTGTTCCAAATAATTGGATTGAGGTTTTCCGATTATAAAGAAGATCAAACTACTTGCAACATTCACGAAACAGAATGTAGCAAAACCTGTTGCGACCCCGGCTACAATATCTCTTCCTCCGACAGAATCCGTAAATTCTGCGGTTTCAATTTTTGCGATCTTTCGAATTAAAATATAAGAAGGTACTAAAAAACAAAGCCCCCAAATCAATCGATCCAAGGATAATAACCATGGGCGTTTGGAGACCACAAATTCTGTGTATTCTCTGATTGCTTTTTCTGCCGAGGCGGGCTCATTCCAAGCCACTTCGGAAGGAACAGGAGTTGAGATCTCCTTTGGATTAACAAGACCTTGTTTGGCAGTCCTAAGAGCCAAAGTACTTTCCACTTGGAATCGGGTGATCTTCATGTAGGAATACATACCGAGAAATAAGACAAAGATCTGGATCAAACCCATGAACAAGACGTCTTTGGCAGGGCTAAGTTTCTGATATTCCTTTTCTACATTCATTCCAATGGGCCCTTCCAATCATTTCCCGGGGATTTTTTGCGTCATTGTTTTTTTAATTTCTGCCGACTATAGAATCGATATGCCTTCCCAAAAGAGACATTTCATAACTCTCGTTTACCTGACCTTATCTATCACTTTCATCCAGATCCCTGGCTCGGAGATCTTTGCGGTCTACGATCATCTTCCTTTAAAAAGTTTGGAATATTCCGATTCGAAAATTATTAAAGTTAGAGAAGAAATAAAATATAACCTTCAAATTTCCGTATCGAACTTAGAGCAAAAGAATTTAGTCCCTCTTAGATTTTTAGTTTATAAGGTCGGACCGAAGGACACATTCTTTAAGATCATGGCCAGAACCGGTATGGACCTTGACACTTTATCTTCCGTAAATCAGTTAGCTTCTCCTCAAGATATTTATCCTGGTATGGAACTTCTCATCCCCAATATGAGAGGTGTGTATGATTCGGAAGAATCTTCATCCGAAGAATCCGTTCGCAAAAGAGTCGCAGCAAGATTCAGGATATCCCCCAAATTCTTATACTATGATGACCTCAGAAAATCCTGGTTCGTTCCAGGAAGAGGATTACCAAAAGAAGAGAAAAACTTTTTTTACGGTCTAGTTTTTTCGGATCCTTTAGCGGAAGAAGGAAGAGTAAGTTCGAAATTCGGAAGAAGAAAAGATCCTTTTACCAAAAAAGATACCTTCCACGGTGGGATCGACTTGGCTGCATCGGAAGGAACACCTGTCTATGCCTCTGCAGATGGAGAAGTTTCTTTTTCCGGGACAAGAGGTGGTTATGGAAGTCTTATCGTGCTGAAACATGGTTTGGGCTACGAAACCAAATACGGGCATCTCAGCAAATTATTAGTAAACCCTGGAACCAAGGTTAAAAAAGGACAACTGATCGGTGAGGTCGGAATGACCGGAAGAGCAACCGGTTTTCATTTACATTTTGAAGTATTAAGAAATAGTATGAGACAGAGGCCCGTATTCAAGGGTCATGTCTGATGTTTAAAGCAATATATTCCAATCCCACACTTAGGATTATTTTACCTTTTCTTTCTATAGTACTGGTCTTTGGGTCCTTTCTATTTTTTGGATGGAACAAAACAGATCCAACAGACTATATAGCCGACGAGCCTATCCATCAAAACGAAAAAGATATTTTATTTCTTTCTAATTCTATTAATGAAAAATCCCCGATCCTGAAACCTTATGGTTTAGCGATCGATTCCAAGGGTTCCGTTTATACCGGTTCTGCAGATGGGAATATCTATAAGATTAAAACAGATGGCAAGGTAGAACTATTTGCGGAAACTTCCGGAGTTCCAATCGGGCTTGTATTTGATGGGAAAGAAAATCTTGTATCTTGTGTTTCTGGACTCGGACTTGCATTTTACGATACGAAAGGAAACGAAAACGTTTTACTCAGAGAAGATTCGGAAGGAAATCCCTTAACCAATCTTTATGGTTTGGATATCTCTTCCGATGGAACCGTTTATTTCACTCAAGTGAGTAAAAAATTCGACTACGAAGAATCCTATTTAGAAGAATTAGAATCTATTCCGAATGGAAGGATTTTATCTTACGATCCAAGGACCCAAGAAGTAAAAACAGTTTTAGACGATCTATATCATCCTACCGGGATCAGTCTTTCTTCTACGGAAGATTTTTTGCTCTTCGGTGAAAAATACAGACATAGGGTTTCTAGGCTTTGGTTAAAGGGTAAAAAAACGGGGAGAGATCAATTCTTTATCACACATCTTCCCGGAAGTCCTTCATTGATCTCTTCCGACTTTCAGAGAAATTTTTGGATTACGTTATCTTCTCCAAGACATCCTGCGATCGATAAGATCCAAAACTTTCCGATCATAAAAAGGATCATCGCTTCTCTTCCTTCTTTTTTTAGACCGAAAGAAGGAGAACTTGCTTTCGTATTCGCGATGGATGAGAACGGAGATATAGTTTATTCTTTAGCGGATTATTCTTCTAGCAAACTGGGATCGATTACCGCGGCAATACCATATGGAAGCGGATTGATCCTTGCGGGATTTTCTTCCCACAAAATTTGGAAATGGAAGTTTGAAAGTTTAGAGATCTTCTTTTAAATGAAAAGCGCCCCGGCCGGGGCGCTTCAGGTGGAGTCTTACATTGCTCCCAATAATTCTCTGAATTTATCCAAAGAGTATCGAGCAGCAAAGTCTCCGAATTTTTCATTCGGGTTTCCTTCTTTCTTCCATACTTCAAAAGCTTTTTCCAATTGAACAGGGATATCGGCAAAAGGAACTTTCTTAGCTACGTAATCGCCAACTTTTGTTCCTTCAGGATTTCCTCCGAAGAAGAGTGAATATTTTCCTCCGGCTTGTTGACCTACGATCCCGATCTCTGCCGAGTAGGGTCTAGCGCATCCGTTTGGACAACCTGTCATTCTTACGATAGGAGCTCTATCATTCAGATCAAGTTTATCGATCACTTTTTGGATAGACTCCAATAGTTGTGGGAAGGTCCTTTCGGATTCGGTCAATGCAAGTCCACATGTGGGAAGAGCAGGACAAGCAAGAGCCCGATCATACAAAGGTTTTGGAGAAGAAGGATCAATATTATATTCTTTTAATTTCGATTCTACTTTTGCCTTATCTTCTTTTTTGATCCCCATCAGGATCAAATCTTGGTCCGCAGTTACTTGAACATTCAATTTGAAAGTGGCAATAATGTCCTTTAATGCAGTCTTTAAAGGTTTATCCGGAAAATCCTTGATCCTGCCGGAAAGAGTATGGAATCCTAAAGCAAGAGTTCCATCTGCTCTATCAGTCCAACCTAAATAATTAGGAGTTTCCCATTTCGGAAGTTTACGATCCGTATCGAATTTTACACCGGATCTGCGTTCCACTTCGGAACGGAACCATTCCACTCCCTTCTCCGCTAACACATATTTCAAACGTGCATGCTTTCTATTCGTACGATCTCCAAAATCTCTATGGGAAGTTACAATCCCTTCTGCAACAGAGATCAGATCTTTCTCAGGGATCCATCCGAGTAGATCAGCGGCTCTTGGATACGTTTCCGGTTTATTATGGGTCATTCCGAGTCCGCCGCCGGCGAATACAAAATAACCGTCGATCTTACCGTTTGCATCCAATGTTCCCGCAAAACCCATATCGTTTGTATAAAGATCGACTGAGTTATTCCCTGCAAGAGTTACTGCGATTTTGAACTTTCTAGGAAGATAGGTTTTCCCATAAATAGGATCAGGCTCGTCTTCCTTATTGATCTGGTTTTCTCCCAGCCAAAGTTCCGCATAAGCATTACTTTTATATTTAAAATGATCGGATAATAATTGAGCAACAGGATCCAATTGGTCCAGCTCCTTATTTCCCCAAGGATTTAATGCTTGAGTAACGTTACGCACAACATCACCGCAAGCTCCCATGGTAGAAAGATTCACTTTATGGACCGCTTGCATAATCGGTTTAAGGTCCTTAAGTAAGATCGTATGCATTTGAATGGATTGTCTAGTAGTTAAACGTAAAGCTCCACCACCGAATTGATCTCCCAAATCGTCCCAAACTAAATACTGATCGGAAGTCAGTCTTCCGCCTGGGATCCTTCCACGGATCATAAAGGATGTAGGATTTTCTATAAATTCTCCGGCCTCGTCCTTTCGACGATCTCTATCCTTCTGTTGATACATTCCGTGGAATTTGATTAATTGTTTATCGTCTTCCTCGAATCCGTCCGCACCTGTTTCGATAGCAACACCGATTTTTCCTCTTAGTCCCTTAGAGGCTGTTTTTATATGTTCGACTTCGCTAAGTTCTTTTTCTTCTGACATCGATCGTATTCGTCCTTTTGGATTAACTTCTTATGATTTCATCGAAAGATATTTTTGTTTAAATTCGCTGAGTAAAAATTTTAAGGCAGTCTTTCTTTCTTCAGGATCACCCAGTTTTTGTTTAGTTACATTACGAATTTCTAATAAATTTTCCAGTTCCTCATCGTGTTCTTTCGGAAGTATTTCTTCCAAAATCGTACGAATGGTCCCTGCAAGCCCCGCAAATCCGCCTTGAGTGGATACTGCCACGCGGATCGGCCCGCGATCAAAATATGCGGAAGAATAAAAATCACAAAGAGATGGATCGTCCGCACAATTTATCCAAATTCTTTTCTCTTTGGCATACTCCACCAAATTTTTATTCGTTTGTCTATCGTTAGTCGCCGAATAAATAAGTTCAAATCCGTCCAAGTCGGAAGTTTGCACTTCTCTTGTTTCTATCTTCGCATTCTTTAAAGAAGATAGCAAACGGATCACTTCCGATTTGAATTCTTTTGCGATCACAGTAAGCTCGCAACCGGTGTCCTTCAAATGCTGAAGTTTCTCTAAGGCAACATTTCCGCCCCCAACCAAGAGGACCTTTTTGCCTTCTAATTTTAAGAAAACTGGAAGAAGTTGATTCATACTTCTTCTCCTTGAGATAGAAAACCTTGTTCGGAAAATTCAGGAGTTTCTCCGATCAGATTCACTACGGGGCCTATATAAATGATCCCAGGACCGGAACTCTGTTTGGATAAACCTTCTTCGCTGATCTTTCCGAGATTAGTAACTGTAGTCTTTTGGGTTTTTAAACTAGCATTCTCTACAAGAGCCACAGGTAAGAAGGAAGAAGCTCCATGATCGATTAAATTTTTTGCGATCTGACCAATGGAAGAAGTTCCCATAAAAAGTGCGATCGTTCCTTTAAACTCTGCAAACCATTTCCAATCAGTGTCTTCTTTAAGAACAGTATGGCCGTCCATGATCAGAACTTGTCTGGACAATCCTCTATGAGTTAAAGGAAATCCTGCGCCTGAAGATCCTGCGCTTAATGCACTTACTCCCGGAACGATCTCGTACGGAATTTTTCTCTCTCTAAGAACGAGTAATTCTTCTCCGCCTCTTCCGAAAACGAAAGGATCTCCACCTTTTAAACGTACTACAGTTCTTCCTTCTTCAGCATAACGAACGAGTAGATCTATAATCTCTTGCTGGGTCGCAGAATGTTGGCCTGCGCGTTTTCCCACATAATGAACAATTGCCGAACTTGGAAAATATTCTAGGAAAGAAGGATCCAGTAAGGCGTCGTACAAAATTACTTCAGCCTTTTTTAATATATTTAGGGCCTTCAAGGTCATCAGCTCCGGATTTCCCGGACCAGCCCCTACTAAATATACTTTTCCTAATTCCATTTTCATAGATCGGGAAATCAATAAGCTCCGGTGATCATTCCTGCGCCGACAGTATTATTGGTGCCTTCATCTACTAAAACGAAACTTCCAGTTCCGCGATTTTCTGAATAACTATCGAACGCGATCGGTTTCGCAGTTCTGATCTTAATTCTTCCGATCTCGTTCAAACCGAGTTGAGAGGATTCTAATTTTTCGTGAGTTTGAATATCTACTCTAAAAGAAATTTCTCTGACTGCGGATTTTACGGAGCCTGTGGTTTGTCTGAATAAGTATTTATTTCCGGGAACCAAAGCTTTTGCATCCATCCAACAGACTTCCGCTTCGATATCTTGAGAAGTGATCGGCTGATGTTTATCAGTGACGATCATATCTCCTCGGCTAATATCGATCTCGTCTTCTAAAAGAATTGTAACCGACATAGGCGCGAAAGCTTCTTCTACTTCGCTCTCATATGTGTGGATGGATTTGATTTTGGATTTTAATCCCGCAGGAAGAACGACTATATCGTCTCCTTTTTTGAAAACTCCGCTTCGGACCTGACCTGCATACCCTCTGAAGTCATGATGTTCTTCCGTTTGAGGACGGATCACATACTGAACCGGAAATCTAGGCTCGTGTTTTGTTTCATCCACATCGAGTTCTAGATCTTCTAGATAACCTAAAAGTGTTTTTCCCTTCCACCAACTCATATTGGAAGAAGTTTCCACAACATTATCCCCGTTCAAAGCAGAGATCGGAATGAATTCCAAACCCTTAAACTCCAGATCGGATGCGAAGTTTTTATAATCTTCTACGATCTCTTCAAAACGTTCTTTGGAAAAGTCCACAAGGTCCATTTTATTAACACAGATAACTACATGCGGAATTCTTAATAAAGAAGCGATATAAGAATGTCTAAAAGTCTGTTCGATCACTCCTTTACGAGCATCTATCAGAATGATCGCAAGCTCCGAATTGGAGGCACCAGTCACCATATTTCTAGTGTATTGAATATGTCCTGGAGCGTCAGCGATGATAAACTTTCTCTTAGGTGTGGAGAAATATTTGTACGCAACGTCGATCGTAATTCCTTGTTCTCTCTCCGCCTTCAAACCATCTGTCAAAAGAGCAAGGTTGATCTGACCGTTTACTTGGCCTGTCTTTTCGATCGCTTCCAATTGGTCTTGGAAAACGGATTTACTATCATATAATAAACGACCGATTAAAGTGGATTTCCCGTCGTCTACGCTTCCCGCAGTGATAAAACGTAATAGATCCATCAGAAATACCCACCTCTTTTACGTTCTTCCATTGCTGCCTCGGAACGTTTATCATCCAATCTGGATCCCCTTTCAGTTGTTCTGGAAGTTTGGATCTCTCGAATAATATCATCTAAAGAATTTGCTTCGGACTCGACTGCAGCAGTACATGTCATGTCCCCTACTGTCCTGAATCGTACGGTTTTTTCTTCCACCTTGTCGGAAGAATCGAGAGTAACAAATTCTGAAACAGGGAAAACTACATTCTCTCTCCAAACGATCTCCCTTTTATGAGAAAAATATAATGAAGGTAAAGGGATATTCTCGGCTTTGATATATTCCCAAACGTCCAGCTCGGTCCAGTTACTGATCGGAAAAACCCTTACGTTTTCTCCCACATGGATCTTTCCGTTATAAATATTCCAAAGTTCAGGCCTTTGTAATTTAGGATCCCAACTTCCAAATTCATCACGCACGGAGAACACTCTCTCTTTTGCACGGGCTTTTTCTTCGTCCCTTCTTGCACCACCGATACAAGCGTCGAATTTAAATTCTGAGATAGTATCCAATAAGGTAACTGTTTGGATCGCGTTCCTACTTGGGAATTTTCCTTTTTCTTCTACAGCCTTTCCTTGGTCTATAGAATCCTGAACGTATCTTACGATCAGTTTTTCTCCGATACGATTTGCGAGATCATCACGAAATTGTAATGCTTCCGGAAAATTATGACCGGTATCTATATGAACTAATGGAAATGGAAATTTTCCAGGACGGAAAGCCTTGAGTGCAAGATGCACCAAAGTAATAGAATCTTTTCCTCCGGAGAATAAAAGCGCAGGTCTTTCGAATTGGGCGGCGACTTCCCTGAGAATATAAATGGATTCCGCCTCTAATTGTTGGAGATGCGACAATCGGGTTCTAGTCGTCATACTTGTGATCCTTTTTTTCTTACGAGTTTTCCATCCACCCAATGCAATCCGCATTCTTTCGTGGATTCATTCTCCCACCACCAACGGCCGGCTCTGAAATCTTCGCCCGCCATGATCGCTCTTGTGCATGGAGCACATCCGATGCTGGGATAACCTTTATCATGAAGAGGGTTATAAGGAATATGTCTATCCTGGACGTACTGTTGTACTTTGTCCCAAGACCAATCCAAGATAGGATGGAACTTCAAAATGTCCCTTCCACCATCCAACTCCACTTTAGGTAAATTTTCTCTGGAACCGGACTGATCATTTCTGATACCGGTGATCCAAATTTTAGCTCCCTCTAATGCTCTGTTCAAGGGAACTACTTTGCGAATATGACAACATTCCTTTCTATTCTCGATAGAATCGTAGAAAGAATCAGGGCCCTTTTCATTAATTAGATCTTCTACCGCTTGAGAATCCGGAAAATAGGTTTGGATCCTTTTTCCATACATACCGTTCGTGCGCTTATGAAGTTCGTATGTTTCGGTGAAGAGCCTTCCGGTATCTAAAGTAAAGATGCGGATATCCAAATTCTGGGAATAAATTGCGTGAGTGATTACCTGATCTTCTAAACCGAAACTGGTTGAGAACACGGCTTGTCCCGGGAATTCCTTGGCGATCTTTGCCAGAGAATCCTCTAAATTCAGGCCTTCTAGTTTTGCTTCTAGGTCGGATGGACTCATCAAAATCGAACCTTTATGACTTTTAATTCCGAAATCAGGGTGACCAATATAATGTACCAAAGTTTTATATATTGGACTATTTGTAAAGTATAGTTGATTGTATATTACAAGCTTCCCAGTGGAAGCGGTACAGAATAGAGAATTTTTTGGGATCTAAGAAAAACTCCGGAAACCTCATTAAAATCTTAAATCTCTGCCGAATTTGCTTCCTCTGCAAATAGCCTTTGGTCCTAAAAATCCTTATGTCCCCTATCATGAAGGAAGTTTTTAAGAAAGATTTTTCTTCTCTATAACGGATTCGATTTCGATCTTCCGGAAATAAATTTCGTAGAAAGATCCTTCATCATTACTGCTCAACAACTTCCATGAATAGACTCTTACTCTTTTAGAAATTTTTTCATGCATTCTTTATTTTCTGTCTAAGAAGACGCGTAACCTCTTCTTCTTTTAGAAGTTAAGTATTAAAAATCTATTTATAAGTAGAAAGATTCTATTTCTCAAAAAGAAATATAAGACCACTAGAGTACGAATCTAAAATTTATTTATAGTCTTTGTTTTATTTAAGAGATCATCGCCAAACAGAGAACAGAAAATTTTAAAATCTGAACATCGGTCTAATATTCATTTTTTATAACTTTCTTTTCTTTCTTTCGAAATTGTGTTAGATTTTGGTGTAATTGACGGATTACATAGGTCCGGAAATTTTGGACTAAGATGGGATTTCTAAATAAAAAAAAGATACTAGAGATATTCTCACGATATTCTGTTTGGGTTCTGCCTAGCGTAATCCTTCTTTCGGATATTATCGTTCGGGACGAGATATTGCCTACATTCAAACCGTTGCAGTGGGCGTTTTATATTCTCTCGTTCATTTATTCTGTGATCCTGTATTCTGCTGCGATCATCCTACTAAGAATTTTATATCAAAGAACATCCAAGATCGCGTACTATATTGTATTCTCCTTAATCCTATCCTTCTATACATTAACTCTCATCGGATCTTACGGCTATTATGCATACACCGGGATCATGCCGAACTTCTTCGTATTTTCTTTTATCTTTCACGAACCTCTGAATAGCTGGACGATCGTACAAGGTGGATTCACAAAAAGTTCCTTATTTTTCGGATCTCTTTTCTTCTTAGTATTGGGTGTTTCTCTTTGGTTTACTACAATCAAACAACCTTTGAAATATAAATTTCAAGTTCCGGTAAGGATGGGTGTTGTAATCGTATTTCTTGCGATCAGTGGATTTTTACATAATAACACTAGGTTTAACGATCAAGTTTATGTTTCCGATACGAACACGATCGCGTTTCTTTGGAGAAATCTATACAATCATCTAACAGGCGATAGCCTAGGTTCCGCAGGACTTCAATCCAGGAACAAACCTAGATTACCTCAGATCCTTTCGAATCCTAATTTTAATGTTCTATTTGTAGTCACCGAAAGTTTAAGAAAAGGAAGTTTAGGAGTGTATGGTTATGAAAGAAATACCACTCCTTTCATGTCCAAATTTGCTCTTACTGCGGACAGAAGCCAATACTTCTTATTCAAAAAGGCTTTCTCCAATTCAAGTTCAACTCTTCTTTCTTTTCCAAGCATCTTAACCGGGGTATCTCCTTCTCAACCGGTTCCGATGACCCATACCTATCCTTTGTTCTGGGAATATGGAAAGTCTGCGAACCTTTCTACTTTTTATATCACTAGTCATAATCTTCAGTGGAATAATTTCGAAGGGTTTTTCAAAAATTCCAGTATCGATTTCCTTTGGGATAAAGAAAGAAGCGGATTAAAAGTATTTAATGATATCTGGATCGATGATCGCGAAACGGTAAAAGAGTTCCAAAAACATCTTAGCGAGTTAAAGACAAAGGGTAAAAAATTCGCAGGTGTTCTGCATTTTAATACGAATCACTTTCCTTATATAATTCCGGAAGAGGCGAAAGTATTTCCGGTGGATTCGGTTCCAGACCAATATGATAATTCAGTTCATCATATGGACAGCCTCTTGGAAGAAGTATATACCTATCTCAAGAAAGAAGGTTTCTTAGAGAATACTGTCGTGATCTTTACTTCAGACCATGGTGAGTCTTTATTCGAGCATGATTATCTAGGGCATATAGACAGTAACTACGTAGAAACTGTTTCAATCCCTATGTTAATGTATATTCCGAATTCACTTAAAGAATCTATTAACCTACAGGCTTTAAGAAGAAATACGGAAAGACCCGTGGCAAATACGGATCTGATCCCTACTATCATAGATATATTAAATATAGAGAATAATCCTGCGATCAAAAGGTATTCGGTAAATCTAGAAGGAAGATCCCTGATCCGAGACGTATACGGAGATCGTAGGATCATCATAACGAATAATAACGAGATCTCCTTATACAAAGTCGGGATCAGTTATATCAAAGGAAATTATCATTATATAATGAATCTGAACTCTAATCCTTCCAAAGAACGTTTATTCGATCTTTCCAAGGACCCTAAAGAGTTAAAGGATCTTTGGGCTGATACAACCGAAGAGAACAAGATCCATTTTAGAGAAGTTGTACAGGACTGCGGAGTCTGTGTGGAATTGTTTACCTCTCAAGGTTTACAATACAAACCTGCGGTAGAAGATCTGGAAACTGCCGAGTTAAAGAAAAATTCTCTAAAACCTGCGGCCTTTTGATCAAAGTTTCAGATCTAAATTTTCTGCAGGTCTAAATTCGGACCAGAACCGATCCAGTTCTTCTTTATTTTCCGGTTTCGTATGCCAACGTCTATGCAACCAAAAATAGTCGCCAGGATGTTCTTTCACTTCCTTCTCTAAACGTTTTACCCATTTATAAGTAAATTCTCTTTCCCATAACTCAGGATCCTTTCTTGGATCCAAGTTTGGTCTTTTGAATTCTTCTACATAGAAATATAATTTTCCTTTTTGATCATACCAACTACTGCAGAATATGATCGGAGCATCCGTCATTCTTGCAAAAGTTGCGGGCCCTAAAAATGTAGAGGCCAAATTTCCTAAAAATGGAAAAAAGGACCCGGTCTTTCCCGCGTCTTGATCGGATATAAAGGCGACTAACTTTCCTTGTTTTAATAAAGTTAACGCTTTCCTAGGGCTTTCATCCGTATAAACTAATTTGATCCTTTGGGTCGCACGATTCTTTTCGATCCAAGCATTGGACCAAGGATTACTTTGTCTTTTTGCGAAAACGTAGAGGTCGTTTTTGGGGGCAGTATAACAGACAGTAACTCCCATGGTTTCCCAATTTCCTAAATGTCCTAGAACTAAGATCCCTCCTTTTTCCAAAAGCCTCTGATGAGTTTCTTTATTCGGTAAAAGAGTCACCCATTCATTCACATACTTTTGGCTCATACGAGGTTCTTCGCAAAACTCATTGGCCATATGGGAAAGATTTCTAAGATTATGCAGAATATATTCTCGGATCTCGATTTCCGACTTTTCCGGAAAAGCAGTACGGATATGTTTTTCAATCCGTTTGTTAGTAGCACCTGTCGTTTTGGCGAGAAATCGAATAATATGAAATAAGATCTTTCCCCTCAAAACGTAAGGGAAGAAGGAAAGAGTTCCTACAAGAATTCTAGCGAATAAATATTGAAGGAATTTTTTTGCCTTTTTTCTTTCACTTCTTGGTTTCGGATCCTGCATAATAACAATCCTTTGCTTAAAATTCGCATAACAAGGATAATTTAGATCTTTTTATATGAGAAATGATAGGTTCACACGATATTAAATAAAGATCTGAACAAACTCGCTATTTCTTATCTTAGAGTCTTCTACCGAATTGAAAAATAAAAAAACGAATCGGTTGAATACTCAAAAAGGAAAGGAAACCATGGTCGGGTCTAATTTATAGAGGGCTTAAGGCCCGTACAAGAACTAAAGAGGATGGCAGGTATGCCCCTAAACTTTATATATAAAGGAACTAAAAGATCCAAAAAATTTTCCGGGATTATTTTATTCTTCATTCTGTTTTCATTCTTATTTTTTCCGGATCAAAACGGTTACTCAGCTCCTAAACCGGAACAAAAAGAAACGATTAGTAAGTTCAAATTTCCTCAAGACCATTTTTTTCATAAAGGTTATAGAGTGGAATGGTGTTATTTCATCGGGATCTTAGATACCGAAGAAGGAAAAGAATTAGGTTACGAGCTTAGTTTTTTCAGGGCCTATCTAGGTCCTAAGGTCGCATTGTATCCGGTCCATTTCGCGATCTCAGATCTAGAAGATGAAAAACATAAAATTTCCCAAACGATAGAAAGAGAACTAGGCGGAGTCGCAGGCCAAGACAAATCCACTTTATGGAGTGGGGATTATCGGATGGAAGTTACAGGCCAGGGAGATTTTCGGATTTCC
Organism: Leptospira sarikeiensis; assembly: GCF_004769615.1. GTDB lineage: Bacteria > Spirochaetota > Leptospiria > Leptospirales > Leptospiraceae > Leptospira_B > Leptospira_B sarikeiensis. The sequence goes on from NZ_RQGF01000015.1 coordinate 72,295, forward strand.
GCTTTTCCCAGAACTGATTCCGGTTTTGGTCTTGAGTTAGAGTTAAGTTCTAAACCGAAAAATGTTTTAGTTCATGGGAAGAATGGTAAGTCTTTAAAAAGTAGGAACAATCCTAAATTTTTTTCCTACTACTATAGTATTCCCAGAATGGAGACCAAGGGTTCTCTTTATTTGGAAGGAAAAGAATATCATGTGAAATCCGGAACAAGTTGGATGGATCACGAATGGAGCAGTCCAGAAGGAACGGAAGCTGCCTTTGATCTTTCTTCCAAAGATATCTCTTGGGATTGGATCTGTATCCAAATGGATGACGGTTCCGATATAATGGCTTTCAATTTCAAAACCAGATCGGGATCGACGGAAACTTTCGGAACTTACAGGTCACCGGAAGGCAAAGTATATTCTTTGGAAAATGAGAATGATCTGAAATTTATTCCGGAAGATAAAACTTGGAAAAGCGATGAGTCCGGGATTTCCTATAAATTACGATGGAAATTAATTTCCGAACGATTTAATCTGAATATCTCGTCCAGATTTGAAGAGCAGGAATTCGATGCAAGACCTAGCACAGGACTAGTTTATTGGGAAGGCGCCGTAAAAATTAGCGGGGAGATAGAAGGAAAATCCGCAAAAGGAAAAGGTTACTTGGAATTAAAACCGTTCCGCTAATCCTATTATTTTGTCGGAAAAGATCTTTATCCCTGATCAACGGTGTGAAAAATTGTTCGATGTCCGGGCAATTCCTGATATCCAGAGGGATATAATATCAGAATGAGAAATTATTTTCTAAAAAGGATCATTCTAATTGTTCCTACAATTCTAGGGATCACTTTCTTAGTATTTATTCTTTCTCATTTGGCGCCCGGCGGCCCATTAGAAAGAGAGATAGCTAAGCTAAGAGGTTACGGGAATGAAGACGGGGCTCGATCTTCCCTAATTAATACCGAAGAAATAGAACTCATAAAACAAAAACTCCGATTGGACAAACCTCTTCCAGTAGCTTACCTGTATTGGTTATGGGACGTGGCCAACCTGGATCTGGGAGAATCTAGACTACATTCTCGCCCGGTTTCAGAACTCATTTTCGAAAAGATCCCTGTTTCTCTTACCTTCGGACTTTCAGGTTTTTTACTCTCTTATCTAATATGTATTCCATTAGGAATTCGTAAAGCGATCCAAAAAGGACAAACTTTCGACAGTGTGAGTAGCGTTATTATTCTACTTGCTTATTCTATTCCTGTATTCGCGTTCGCGATGTTATTATTATATTTATTCGCTTCCGGAGAAGTGCTCTCTATTTTTCCATTAGGTCATGAGTTTTCAGACAATTACGAGGACTTGGATTTTTTCGAAAAGATCTTAGATCGAGCCGAGCATATGTTTTTGCCAGTGATATGTTATATTTCAGGATCATTTGCAATGCTCACTCTTCTCATGAAAAATTCCTTATTGGATCAGATCTCTAAAGAGTATGTGAGAACCGCCGTCTCTAAAGGTTTATCTTTTAAGGATTCGATCTATAAACATGCATTTAGAAATAGTTTAATTCCGATCGCAACGGGCTTCGGCTCCAATATAAGTTTGGTACTCGCAGGTTCATTGATCATTGAGTTGGTATTCAGCATAGACGGGATCGGCCTATTAAGTTTCCAAGCGGTTACCGAAAGAGACACAAATTTGATGATGGGCCTTTTATTAATCCAAAGTTTTCTCGCATTGGTCGGAAATATTATCTCCGATCTTTGTTATGTACTGATCGATCCGAGGATCAATTTCGAAACATGAATACTTTATTTAAAAGAAGATTCGAAAAATTTAAATCGAATACGAAGGCATGGATCTCTCTCTGGATTCTCGGAATTTCTTATGTGATCTCCCTATTCGCTCCGATTTTAGCAAATAACCAACCTTGGATCGTTTCTTATGAAGGTTCGTGGAAATTTCCGATCTTCTTCTATTATACGAATAAAGATTTCGGCGGAACAGAATTCACTCCTGCCAATTATAAAAAATTAGATGATCGGGATGATTTTGATGACGGGGATAACTGGATCCTATTTCCTCCGATTCCTTATGGATATAACGAGGATAATTTAGAAACGATAGAAGCTGATGAAAATCCTCCTTCTGCTCCGAATTCTAAACATTGGTTGGGGACCGATGATAGAGGAAGAGATGTCTTTACGAGGACCTTTTACGCATACAGAAATTCTATGAGTTTCGGTCTGATCCTAGTCGTTATCGAGTTTCTATTCGGAACCTTAGTAGGAGGGATCCAAGGTTATTACGGAAAAAGGACTGATATTATTGTACAAAGGTTAGTGGAAATTTTATCCGCGATCCCTTTCTTATATTTGATACTGATCATGGGTTCTTTTTTCGGAAGAGGATTTATCATTTTAGGGATTACTTATTCGGCTTTGAGTTGGATCGGGATCAGCATGTACATGCGTGGAGAATTTTATAGATCCAAGGCTTTGACTTATGTAGATGCAGCAAAGGCTCTAGGCGTAGGTTCTTGGAGTATAATGAAGAATCATATTCTTCCGAACGCGATCACTCCTCTTGTAACTTTTCTACCTTTCGCGTTGATCGGCGCTATTTCTATCTTAAGCGCTTTGGACTTTTTAGGTTACGGGATTCCGGCACCGAATCCTTCTTGGGGAGAAATGATCAGTCAGGGAAGAGATAATTTAAGAGCTTGGTGGTTGATCGCATTTCCTTCTTCTTGTTTAGCTGCAACCATCCTATTATCTTCCTTTGTGGGAGAAGGTATCAGAGATTCTTTTGATTCTCAAGTAAAGGTTACTTACGAATGAGTTCCGAAATAATTCTCAAAGTATCCGATCTGAATCTAGAACTTTCTAAGGAAGGAATTTTTGTACCTCTCTTGGAAAATATTAATTTCGAGATACGCAAGGGGGAAGTTTTAGCTTTAGTAGGAGAATCGGGATGTGGTAAGTCGGTTTGCTCTTCTGCGATTACTAAACTTCTTCCTAAAGAATTTTTTAGATATGCAAGCGGAGAAATATTGTTCAATGGAGAAGACCTTCTTAAAGTCGATCAAGAAACCTTAAGAAAGATCCGGGGGAGAAAAATATCCTACGTATTCCAGGATCCGTTTTCTTCCTTAAATCCTCTTAGCAAAATAAAAAACCAAATGACAGAAGGGTTTTTGAACCAAGGACTCGGAACCTATAAAGAAGCTATAGAAAAAGCCGAATATCTTCTCGGTGCAGTGGGAATTACGGATATAAAATTAAGATTGGATTGTTATCCTCATCAGCTTAGCGGCGGGATTTTACAAAGAGTAGGAATTGGAATGTCCTTAATGTGCGATCCAGAACTTTTGATCGCAGATGAGCCGACTTCCGCTTTAGACGTTACAGTCCAGGCACAGTTGTTGGACCTCCTACTAAAGCTGAAAGAAAAAATGAACTTATCCGTACTATTTATATCTCATGATTTCGGTTTAGTAAGTCATATTGCAGATAGGATCTGTGTTTTGTATGCAGGCAGGATTTCCGAACTTGGAACTGTGGACCAAGTCCTCGACACTCCAAATCATCCTTATACTAAAGATCTATTGGATTCTCTTCCTTCTCATTTTTCACAAACAGGCGTCTTTAGGCCCATTGAAGGAAAGTTGCCTTCTCCCGGCAATTATCCGAAAGGATGTCATTACTCGGATAGATGCGATTCAGTATTTTCTCACTGTAAGACTACTAAGCCTATATTAAAAAATACTGATATTACCGGACATTTATCCGCTTGTTTCTTGAATGATAAAAAGGAGCTGGCCGGATGAAGCTTCTAGAAATTAAGGATCTGAACGTTAGCTATGGCAAAGAAGGTTTTTTTGGGGGAAGAAAATCGATAATCAAGGCTGTAGAAAACGTAAGTTTAGAAATTGAAGAAGGGGAAACCTTCAGCCTTGTAGGCGAGTCAGGATGCGGTAAATCCACATTGGGTCGAGCAATACTCCGATTATTAAAATCGGATGCAGGATCTATTCATTTCAAAGGGAAAGAGATCTTAAAATTAAAAGGAAAAGAATTTTTACCTCTCAGAAAACAGATCCAAATAGTATTCCAAGATCCATATTCCTCATTAAATCCAAGAAAGAATATCAAAGATATACTTACGGAAGGTTTGTTTATTCACGGAAATTATACCGATGAGCAAACGGAAAAGGAAGCCTCCGACATTCTGGAAAAAGTAGGTCTATCGCCCGATATCCTGACAAGATATCCTCATGAATTTTCCGGAGGCCAAAGACAAAGGATAGCGATCGCAAGAGCTTTGATCTTAAAACCGGAATTTTTACTTTTGGACGAAGCCGTCTCAGCACTCGATGTTTCCAATCAGGCACAAGTACTTCTTCTATTACAAAAACTGAAAGCAGATTTCGGGTTATCTTACTTATTCATATCTCATGATTTAGGGATCGTAAAATCCATTTCAGATAAAATAGCCGTCATGTATCTGGGAAAAATCGTAGAGATCGGTTCCAAAAAACAAATCTCGGAAGAACCTTCTCATCCTTATACAAAAGCATTGTTCGGTGCAATATTCGAAGTAGAAAATCGAAAGATCAGAAAAACTCCTTTGCAAGGAGAAGTTCCTAGCATCCTGGACAAGCCGAAAGGTTGTCATTTCCATACTCGTTGTCCTATTGCAAAAGAGATCTGCTCCCAACAAACTCCGGATTGGAAGGATCTAGGGAACGGGCATAAGTCCTACTGTCATTTTCCGGACGGAAAATAAAATGAGATCCTGGGACGTAGTCAATCGATACTTAGAAGAAAATAAGATCCGATACGTATCTGTTCTTGTGTTCTTCGGATTATTATTCTTACTCATTGTCTACATCCCGTTTGTACAAAGAAAAGAAGTATATAAAGAATTTGTACTGGAACAACTACGCAATTCTACCGGCTTAGATATTAAAGTCGCAGATTCCGACTTATATCTTTTACCTTTTCCGGGAATCGAATTAGAAAAAATAGAGATCAGAAAGGACAATATACTGATCGCTGTCAGCGATAAAGTTGATATTGATATCTCTTGGTTCGGGCTTCTAAAAAGAATGATCGAGATCCGAGATATATCGATTAACGGCGGGTATCTTCATTTAGAAAGAAGAAAAGATGGATCTTTCGACATAGTAGAATATCTGAACGGTAAAAAGAAACAGGTTGAGCAAAAAAGTAATGTTAAGGTCCTGTTTGAGGATGTAAATTCTAGAATCGGATTTTCAACCGAAGACTTTCTAGCGGTAAGTTTAAAAAATATAGAGATAGATAATTTTACCTTAGAATATAACGAACATAAACACGATCATAATTACTTGGTCTACTTCAAAAAGTCCCAAGTTTCAGTTTCGTTTTATGGGCATGACGTAGATCTATTATTCCAAGGAAAGATAGACGATCAACCGATCGATCTTGAATTGACCGGAGCTCTACAAAAATTCCCCATCAATTGGGAAAAACTACAGTTCAGCGCCATTTTAAAAACGGAAGAACTTTCTCTTTCGTTATTAAGAGATCTATTCTACATCTTTCCTATTGCAGACTTTTCTAAAACGAAAATTTCCGGAAGAACGGAGATAATAAAGGAAGAAGGAACCGTATTTAAATTTAAAGTTAGGAACCAGATCAAGGATCTAGCTTATAAGGGGGGACTTCCTTTCGGAAATATCAGAATAAACGCCGATTTTGATCTGGACAATATCCAAAAGAAAATTTCATTTCCTTTCATAGAAGCAGCCTGGGAAGGAGTCGCTAAGGCAACCGCAAAAGGAAGCGTAAACTGGAAGAACAGGAGTTTAGGACAATTCGATATCAAAGCGGATTACGGAGATTATCATAATATCCTAAAACTTTCTAAGTTATTCAAGATCCAAGACGATCTATTCGACCCAAATTCCCCACCCGGCATTTTCTATTTCACCGCCGAACTAAATAATATTTTCGCCTTCAAACATAGATTCGCTCATATTAGTATGGAAGCCAAATATGTTGACCCACTACTTTCTATCCCGAATTTTCACGCTTACATTTATAACGGAGAAATATTAGGAAAAGCTAAAATTTATCCTGATATACCTAAAATTGAGGTGGAGGGGGACGCACATCGTTTGCAGGTGGATAAGGTGCTTCTTCCATATGTATCCGAAAAGATCATGCAAGGAGAACTTTCTAGTTGGTTTTCTTTTGAAACACAGATCAGAAACCATTCTAGAGATTCAGTTATCGAACTTTTTGCAAACATGAAAGGAATAGGGAATATTACCATAAAAGATGGAGAACTCCTAGGATACGCGAACTTCATGATACCGGTCTTAAATACTCTCGGAAAAATAATCGCGTTTAAAGGTGTTGATGGTCGCCAATTGAAATTTAGCACACTTAAGTCCGACGTCAAGATCGCTAATAACGAAATGTATTTCCCGAATATGAAATTGGAAATCGAGAACAGCGGAATGGATGTGGATGGAAAAGGAACCGTAGGTTTCGATCAAAAAATCGATATGAGAATTCATCTCCGTCTTGGCGGAAAATATATCGGCAAAGGACTACAGATCCCGATCATCTACGCAGGTACTTTCGGTAAAAGTATCCCTTATGTTGATCCGATCTGGCTCGGCAGCGTGTATACCGGGATGACTCTCTTGGGACCTTATCTTCTGCCTTTAGGTGGTCCTTATGCAGGAGGAGTAGCCGGTTCAGTGATCGGAGAATATGTCCGAGATCTTTGGGATGGGGTTACCGGCTTATTTGGAGGCTCCGAACCGGAGCCGAATAAAAAACAGAAAGAAAAGTGATCAGTACTCTTTCTTTTCCAATTCTTCCTTTGTAGGAAAAACCAAATTCTGATTCATTAGCTCGTGACTTAAATTTAAGAAGGCCCTTGCTTTATTAAAATGAGAATCGCAAATTTGCGGTTTCGTATCGCAAATATCTACTTCCTCTCTAACACCCTTAGAAGAATATTTTAAGTTTCTATTTCCATCCACGAAATGAATATAGAATAGATCCGACTCGATCCAACCGATCAGATTTCCGTAAGCAAAATAAGCGGATTCAGTCTTTTTAGGAGCCAATAGATTTCTACCCATAGCGGAGAAATAAGCCTCTTTTCCTACCAAACCTAAAATAGTAGGAATAACATCTAATTGAGAAGCGTCATTGTCATCTATGCCCGGTTTGATCTTTCCTGGAGAATATATTAAAAACGGAATATTCCGATCTTCATAATAATCCAAATACCTATGATGGGTATGATCTGCAACAAACACGAAAATCGTATTATCGAAGTATTTTGATTTTTCGGCGCGATCCATAAAATCTCGGAGAGCCCAATCCGCGTAATGGTATACATTCAAATATTCGAAGTCCCTTTCATCTTCATTAAAGATCCTGAATTTAGGATCGGGCGCTCTATAGGGATAATGAGTAGATAGAGTTAAAGAAACTCCTAAGAAAGGTTTTTTAGATTCGGAAATTTTTTCGTGCAATACTTGTAAAACATCCGCGTCGTCATACCCCCAGGCTCCGATCTTAAATCGATTTAACTTTGCGATCTCTTTTTCACCGAGTACAGTAGCAAATCCCCAATGAGGCATTAAGGTTGCCTTATTATCGAAACTTAAATCTCCTCCAGTTACGAAGAAGGTATCATATCCTAAACCTTTAAAAATATTCCCTATTCCGGAAAAATTTCCGAGCACCTGATGAGTTCTTACGACAGTTAATCCAGGTCGATCCGGCAAACCAGTTAAGATAGACATCATCCCGTTTGTTGTCCTTCCACCGGATGCAAAAAATCTAGTATAAAATCTTCCTTTCTTCAGTAGTTTATTAAAATTCGGGGTCAGTTCTTTCCCGAAAACTTTTCCATCACTGATCGGATCTATAAATTTTCCGGTCCAATTTTCCAGTAGGATCAAAACAATATTCGGAGGTTTGCCGTTATTCGTTTGTTTCTGTTTTCTTAATAAAGGGTATTTATTCCCTACGAATTCCGCTCCTTCGTAAGAAATTTCTTCCCTAACGATACGGACGGATTCTTTGGTCTCTAATTTTAAATAATTCGGTATGGATTGGCTTTTCAAATCCATGATCGAAGTAAAAACCCCGTTCAATGCAATATTGTTCACGAAAGAATGCCCTGAAACGATTGCATTACTTGCCCTTAGTGGGGTCTCTTGAACTCCTCCACGGATCGCAAAAACTACTAGGACCAAAATAAGAAAAGAAAGTATAGAATCTCTTTTCCAAGAATCCGGTTCATGTCTGTACGGATTAAATTTTAAAAATAAATATGTGGATAGTGGAAGAAAAACTAAAACAAGTAAGGAAGCTATGATCGCAAGTAAAGGATTTTGTTCGAACGCCGATCTCAGGATCACTCCCATATCTTTTCCGATAAATACAAAACCCTCGTATCCGATATGTTTATTCGCATTTTCAAAATATACTATATCAGCAATTAAATGCGATAGCATCCAAACGCTGATCAAGATCGGAAAATAACCCCAGAAAAAGTTAAAAAACTTAAATCGATTTAAATAAGGGAGACAGGAAAGAAAAGCAAATGGCCCTAAGATCATTCCGATGACCGAAATATCGAATCTTAATCCGACTAAGATCGCCCATAGAACATCCTTGGTTTCGGCTCCCTCTAATCGATACGAGTACACCCAAAGGAAAGCTGCTTTATAAAAAAATAGAATTAAAACAAAGTAGATCGCATATCCGCCGATCAATTTAAGATTGCTTGGTAAACGTTTCATCTTTTCTATTTGATTAGAATTTTAAAGAGTCTCTTGGGCAAGACAAAAAAGAAATCGAAAAGTAACGAATCCGTATCGAATTTTAATCCAGCTCTAAACCTTCTAATCTTAATACTTCAAGGGCATTACTAGACTGAACTACACCCGATCGGATCTTATAGTCGAATGTCATTTTTCCGTTCTCTATTTCTTCCCTAAAATGGAACAAGGAAAGATCCGGTAAGTCCGCGAGTTCCAGATCGTGGGTAGTAATAATTCCAAATACACCGTACTGTTTTAATTTTTTGAGAATGCCCTTACAAGCGATCGTTCTTTCTCTTGAGTTTGTACCTTTTAGGATCTCATCCAAGAGTACAAGTCTTCCCTTTTGGGAATTTTTTACTTCCTGTAGGATTTTTCCTAAACGTCGAACTTCAGCATAAAAGAAAGAGATTCCTTCTTCTACGGAGTCTTCGTTCCTGATACTAGAATGAATGTCTAAGATCGGTGTAATAAACTCGGAAGCAGGAACAGGTCCGCCTGCCATTGCAAAAATCCCTGAAATTCCAACGGCTCTTAAGTAAGTGGTTTTTCCGGACATATTAGAACCGGTTAATAGTAAAAGTTTTCCTGGTTGAATGGAATCCAGATCGTTCGGAACTCTTTTAGCCTTAGGGATCAAAGGATGGACCAGATCTTTTGCGTAGATCCCCTTTGAAGAATTTGTTTTTTCTAATATAGGAAAAGTAAAATCTGGCTCGATCCAACTCAAATTTACCAAAGGAAGTAAAGAATCCAATTCTGCAATATCCGAGATCGAATTCTTGAAAGCGGATCCGTTTTTATTCCACCAATTCCCATATTTTTTCCAGACCCAAAGATCAAAGAAGAATAGAACGTTTAACAATGCGTGTGCTAAAGGAGATTGAGTGTAAGCGGCAAGATTGGAGACTTTCAGGAATTGTTTCCAAGCGGATCTTAATTCTTCTTTGTTCCAACTTGAAAGTAAAATATCTCCATTCATACCTGTGATCTTAGAAGAACGAGTATAGATTAGAAGTTTTCCTAACTCTTCTAAAGTTTCTGAATCTTCCGCGACAGGTTGGATCATCTGAAGAGATCTATTTCTGTAGAAGCCGAAAAATGCTGAATGTAGGATAAATACTCCAAGGCCCCAAGTTTGTCCGAATAAAAAACTTCCAAACGAAAATATCCAAACGAGTACAAGCCAGATCGGAAAAACAAAACGTATTATATTCCCGAAATTTCCGAAGGTTGTTTTCCAAAAATCGCCTGGCTCTTCTTCAAATAAGTTAAATGGAAAATCGATCTTATTGACTTCAGAACGTTCAGGTTGAAGGTTCCCGATCTTAGGAATGTACGAAGGAAGTTTTTCTTCTTCTCCTTCTCTTCTTGCAGGGAAAGAAGCTTCATACAATCTAAATTGCCTAAGTAATTTTTGAACCGTTTTTTTCTTTTTGGAAAGTTGTAAAATGACGGATTGTCTTCCTCTTACTTTACTTTCTTCCGTAGGCTCAAAGAAATATTGTAAAAATTTAGAAGTCCCTCTTTGGATCACCGTAGTATCGATCCTGGAGAAAATTCCCTTATCTCCTAAAAAATCCAGATCTTTAGTCCAAGATGGCAAACCTGATTCTAATAGTAAATTTTTATAATATTCTTTTTTAGATTTAGGATAAGATTTTCCTTCTAAAAGAATTCTCGCGGATTGTGTTTTTAAAAATTCGGACCAAACCTGTAAACGTCTGATCTTTTCTTTTCTTTTTTGATATGCGGATAAAAGCCTGTAGAACGCTGCCAAAATTAATATAGAGGGAAGATAATACAGATCTGAAACGGTCCTAAGAAGGTAAACTCCAACGATCCAAGCTATAAAAATTAAGAAGGAGAAGATCCTGAGTGCAGAAAGAAGTGAAAGTTTGGATTCTTCTTTATGGATAATTGAGGAAAGACGGGAAATTTTGGATCCGATGCGATCGACCCGATCGAGGGCGTTCATACCGCTAAAGTAACGTTCTCGTAATTTTCGGTTTCTCTTTTATAAATTTCATGATCCAAAAGACGGACCAAAGAACCGACATCATGCATTAACCAGCTGGAAACCATACGGCCCTTGTCCCTGCCTAGGAATTTGTCTACGTAAACATAGCCAAATAGGTCGGTTCCGTACTCGTACACGACGAATCTTCCCGATCTTTTCCCAGTTTTATTTTCCAGACGGATCTGCATTTTTACCGAATTTACCCCGTACTTTCTTTTCGTACAAGAAAAAAAAATCTCAAGTATTTTCCCAAACCCCCGAAGTACAGTTTAGGAGAAAGCTTCCTTTCCACGGATGGAAACCGGGACTTTTTCCCCTTAACAGACCAAAAGTCGCACGGAGGCGATTTATGATGTATCCCGATATGGATCCGGACTTACGGAGTTCTTTCGCAAAAATTGGAAAAACCTTTGCTAATCTTACAGACAACACTGCTTTACCGGAATTTGGTTTAAAAGCGGGAAGTTTATTGAATAGAAAACAAATGAGAATACTAGTCGAAATCCGCAAAAGAAGAATCAATTCCAACCAATGGAATAGTTTTCAAAAAGATTAATACCAAACCAGAGCTCTTCTCTACCTTCAGCCGAAGGTAGGGCGGAATTCACCAAAACCCTGCTCTCGTCCTTATAAACCGCAAATCCACTTAAACTTTAAACAGATGAACAATATCTCCCAATTCAGAGGAGGTGGACTTCATGTTCTTGATATTCTCTAATAACCGATCACTTTCTTCCGATAACTGCTGGCTCATATCATTGATTGAAGTGATCGCTTCTGCAACTTCTTTGTTTGCTTGCTTTTGTTCGTCGATCGCACGATTAATCTCTAAGGTTTGCTCGTTTAAAGTATCCGATTCTTGCAGAACTTTCCTTTGGATGTCAGATTGCACATTCATCAATTCTGAGATGCTTAGGATCTGATTACTGATCTTTTTATTCTCTTCTACGATCGAAGCAAACACTAGATTCGTTTTTTCAATATTATCCTTATTTGCAAGGATAGCCGTATAATTCACTTTTACGTTCTGTTCTATCTCTTTGATACTTAAAGCAGTTTGATCCGCCAATTTAGAAACCTCTTGAGCTACTACGGAGAATCCTTTTCCATATTCGCCGGCCCTTGCGGCTTCGATAGAAGCGTTTAAAGAAAGTAGATTTATTTTTTCAGAGATCTCTTTGATTACGTTTACTATATTCTTTATTTGTTCAGAGCTACGGGTAATATTTTCTATACCTTCCGTCATTTGAGAAAGAGCAGAACTTCCTTCTCTGATCTTAAATCCAATTTGTTCTGAAATTTTTACAGTAGATTCAGTATTCTCTTTTGTTTCGGAAATTTTTTCTGATAAAGATAAGAATTCGGTTCGCAAATTCGATAGAGATTTAAAATTCGAATCGGACGAAACTACTATACTATCCATATTCGCTGACATTTGCTCAACCACTGAGGAAATTTCTTCAGTAGAAGAGACCTGGCCCTGAACATTTTCGATAATCTGCGAATATACTTCAGAAGTTTCCGTTCCGAAATGATTTAGATTATCCGAGATCCCGCTGATCAGATCGATCAATTCCTTTTGAGAACGTAAAAAATCCAGAAACTCTCCGGTTATCTTACTTTTTAATACGTTCTTATCCTGACTGATATTCAGATTTCCACTTTTGGCTAACTGTAGGAACTGATTGATCTGCCCGATTTCTGCACTCTGTCCGGCTTGAACCTTAGAAAAACTGAAGATAGAAGCAGATACGCTCAAAATCGAAAAGGAGAGGAGAGATATTATATAAAATGAATTTAGATAATTCGATAGAATTCCAAAAACAGTCGCTATTAAAAATAATAGGGCAAGAACTGAGAATACAATTCCTGCCCTTTGGTAGATCTTTACTTTCATTTTAGAATTATAGGAATTATCTCTTAAAGTATTTTGGTGGCAAATAATGTTTAAAAATTTAAACGTTTTGTAACCAAGTAAGTCCGTCTTCCGGAGCTTCGAATATTTTCACTTCTATCCCGTGGCTTGCAAAAAAATCCACAAACTTCTTTTCCGAAATTGCAGATAAAGCTGTTTTAGGCTGTATTAATGCCCACTTCTTCCAACCTGATTTGATCGCACGTGGGGTCCAATCATTGTTGATCCAGTCGTAGTCTTCTTGAGCGTGAACGCTCATTTCTCTGTTGTCGGACATCCATTTATAAGCCTTATTTTTTATTAAGGCATCCAATCCGGTATCCAAACATTTTTTCAAACTATCACCGGTGTTTTTACCCACCTGAGTCATCTTTACGATTTTTTTATCTTCTATCCATTCTGTCTTACCGGTCGGAGATTCGAACACAACCATTATTGTTTATTACCTCAAAGAATTTCTTCGTGAAAAGATTGAGCTATCTGACGTTATAAGCTCTTCGAAACGTACGTATATTTTTCTAAGAACGAAAAGGAAAGCAGAAAGGAATTTAAGTTTATAGAACGGTCATTATTTAATTTCGATGAAATGTCTATAATAGAAAATTTAGACACAAAAAAAGCCCCTCGATCTCTCGAGAGGCTTTCTAAAATACATCGAACGGATTAGAGTTCTAGTATTTAGTTTTAGTAGAAGGGAGTTTTACGTTAAGGATAATATCCACTTCGGTAACTTCTCCTTCTCTCACTTTAATATCCGCATTATTCAGATTTAGATCTTCTGCAAAAGTAGCTTTGATCTCGTACTCTCCCGGTTTCAGATTTGTGAACCAGAAGTTTCCGTTTTGATCCGTATTCAATTTTTGGATACCGCTTACACTAGTGATTGTAGGCATAAAGATCGGTTGGTTGATCACAGGATTGTCCAAAGTTTGATAAAATACTTTTCCTCTAATCGCTCCATACCCCGTCATAGAAGTCACAACTTCTAAATCGTTTCTTTTATTCGGAAGTACCGCTTGTGTCTTTTGGACTTCCGGATAATCATCCGCCTGAATGGTTACTTTATGAACTCCTGCAGGTACACCTTTCACAGTTAAAGTGTAGGTCGCTCCAGGGATCAGTTTTCCCATTCTTTTTACCGCACCCCAATAATTGGAAGATTCGGTAGCGATGGTCTTATCAACTTCCTTATCATCGATAAGAACTCTGATAGAACGGTTCCCTACTCTTTTCTTTCCGGTAGTCAATCGAACTTCAGGGGGAAGATCGGAAACTGCATAAGATCTGTCTTGGATAATCGTAGTTTTGATTACCAAATCTCCCTTAAGATTTGTAGGAACAACAGGAGGCTCTTCATTCGTAACAACAGGTGTTTCAGGTTCAGGCTTAGGAGGTTGTACATCCGGTACCGGAGTTGGATTGACCGGTGGTTTTACCGGCTCTACCGGTTTAGGAGGATCCGGTTTTTTCTCACCTGCTAAAAATATTCCAGACGCGTTACCCGAAATCTGAGGCACTTGCTCATGGTCATATTTTTTGGCCATGTTTACAGTTTCATCTTTAGAAGCGAAGAATGCTTCAAGAGCGGTAACCACGTCGTCCTGGTTTAAGTCTCCATTTGAAAGAGCCTTTCCAAAATTATAAGTAAATATTCCGTGATTGATCGTTCCGCCGACTTCGATCGCAGTTTGGTTATCGTCCGCACTGGAAATGATTGCTTTATCTTGGAAATAAAAATCTTGAGCATCTTGTTTCACTGTCCCATCGCTTCCTGCCGGAATAGGAACTGCGGAAGAACCTCTTGTCGCCTTTCCTTTTTTAGCGATCCCACCGGAGAAGCAGCAGTCAAAAACGAAAACAGTTTTAGGGGATTTAATCCCTTCTAAATAGTCGTTTAGCTCATCGTCGGAAAGGTGAGGTCTATCGTAACAAATGATCAAGTTACGCATTCCGTTTTTGGCTTTTTCATCTCTTTGAAAAGCTCCGTGCCCGGAAAAATATAAGAAAACGGTATCGTCGGATTTTGCTTTAGATGCAAGAGCCTTGATCTCTTTTTGAATATTGTCCTTAGTAACGTCTTTACCTAAAACAATTTTGATCTCGTCGAACTTTCCCACACGTTTGATCTCATCGTGTAGATACTTCGCATCAGCTTCACAAAGATTTAATTCAGGAATTCCTGCTTTGTTTCCTTTATAATTGGATCCGAAGATAAGGCCTAACCTTTTCTGCGCAAACATGTCCGTGGAAAACAAAAAGAGGGAAATTCCTATGATGGAAAATAAGGATTTCAATCAGAGCCTCCTGGCTTGGGTGTCTCAAAGTAACAAAAAGCTAGGCTTTGTCATTATTTTTTTGCCCTAAAGATACATACCTTTCGAAAGGATATGGTCGGACTTATGACCTGGGATTTCCGGAATTTTTTTCCAAAGTTTTTCGAAATTTATGGGTCAAAATACAGAATTTATAAATTATGTTCCGGGTTTAAAAGGTAAACTTTTTAGGATCGAAAATCCAACTGTTCGAAATAAATTTCCAGTTCTTTGATCCTGAAATATCACCAATATTCGGAGGCATTTATGTTTAGAATCATTCTTCTATCTTTAATGATCTTATTTTACATTGCTGCGGGGTTCGCCCATTTTTTGATCCCGGAATTTTATTATAAGATGATGCCTTCTTATCTACCATTCCATTATGAGTTGAATATTATCGCTGGAGTAACGGAAATTATTCTCGGATTATTATTAATTCCGAAAGCGACCAGAACAAAAGCAGCATGGGGGATCATTCTATTACTGATTGCTGTATTTCCGGCGAATATACAGATGAGTATGAATGCTTATAATTCTAACGATCCGAAATTTATTCTTACACTTTTTCGTTTACCTTTCCAGATCTTATTCATTGCCTGGGCTTGGTTATTTACTAAGAATAAATAAAAAAGGCCGGAGAATTTCCGGCCTTTTCGAAAAACGATTTAAGCTTTTATTATTTACTCAGCCATTTCATCATGCTGCGTAATTTTTTACCTACATCCTCGATCGGATGACCTGCGTTTTTTTCTCTCATTTTGTTGAACTCAGGATATCCGGCCTTGGTCTCTGCAATCCAAGCTTTTGCAAATTTGGATCCGTTTGCTTTTTGGATATCGTTCAGAACATCTTTCATACGAGCCTTAACACCTGCATCGATGATACGAGGCCCGGAAACATAGTCTCCGTATTCTGCTGTTCCGGAAATGGAATAACGCATACGAGCAAGTCCACCTTCGTAGATCAGGTCGGTGATCAATTTAACTTCGTGTAAACATTCGAAGTAAGCGATCTCAGGATCATAACCTGCCTCAGTAAGAGTTTCGAATCCAGCCATAATCAAGTTGGAAAGACCACCACAAAGAACTACTTGTTCTCCAAAAAGGTCTGTTTCGGTTTCTTCTCTAAAAGAAGTTTCTAAAATTCCTGCTCTTCCTCCACCTACTCCAGCAGCGTGAGCAAGTGCTCTTTGTTTTGCAGTTCCAGTCGCGTCTTGGTTCACTGCGATCAAACAAGGAACCCCACCACCTTCTACATACACTCTACGAACCAAATGTCCTGGTCCTTTAGGAGCAACCATGTAAACGTCTACGGTTTTAGGAGGTTGGATGAATTCGAAATGGATATTGAATCCATGAGAAAAAACTAATGCGTCTCCATCTTTCAAGTTCGGCTCGATATCCGCTTTGTAGATATCCGCTTGGATCTCGTCCGGAGCAAGAATTTGAATGACGTCAGCTTTTTTTGCAGCTTCAGCAACGGAGAATACTTCGAAACCAGCTTCTTCCGCTTCTTTTTTGGATTTAGATCCGTCTTTAAGACCGATGATAACTTTCAGCCCGGAATCTTTCATGTTCTGAGCTTGTGCATGACCTTGGCTTCCGTATCCAATTACGGCGATGGTCTTTCCTTTTAATACGGAAAGATCCGTATCTTTATCGTAGTATAAATTGGCCATTGTATGGTACCTCGAATTCTACCTTTGGAACCTTTAGATACCCTTTGATTTGGAATGAGACTTAATGCCTAAGGCGAATCTCGAATTTTTGGAGTTCCTGAATAGGGCAACCGCTCTGAAAACGGGAGTCGAACCGATTTCTAAAGGTCGTTTTTACAAAACATTGTGAAATGGCCGATTCCACAATCTAAATTTGTTTTAGTAGCCCTTCGATTTCAGAAGTTCGTCCAGCTTTCTTACTCCGGGACTCTCTCCGTCTATGGACTCGGCAGACTCTAGTATGGAACGAGCCTGGTCGAAACGACCTAATAATCTATAATTGTCAGTAAGATTGATCAGATTCGCGAGACGATGAGGCTGAGAGATACGGACCTTCTCCGCTGCTTGGCTGGCTTTATCATACTCTTTCAGATGTTTATAACATACGGAAAGTAAGAACCAGATATTCGGAGAATCGGAATCCAAATCTAAATATTTTTCAAACCATTGTGAAGAAGTTCCATACTCTTTTCTATCATAGTATGCTTGACCGAGCAATCTTGCGGCGGCTTTAAAACTTGGTGCGGCAGTTAATGCATCTTCTAATAATACGATCGCTGTTCCGATCTCTCTTTGTTGTAATAAGGCTTTCGCTTCCGTATATTTGCGAAGGATAGGCTCCGGTATTCCTACTTTGGACTCAGTAATGGTAGGAGAAAGTTTTTCATGAAATCCGATCCGGATCAAAGAAAGATCGTCCGAAAGAGCTCCAAGCCCATGGATCCTATCTACGAGATTATCTAAATCTCCTTTAGATTCCTCGACAGTTTGTAGGAACATATTTTCGTCGGAGTTCATCATCCAAGAAACTCCGTCTTCGGTTAAATTGATATCGTCTCTTCCATCCGAACCAACATAAAGAATATCTCCAGGAAGAAGTTGGAATTCTAAAATCCGGAAACTCATCTCGGAAGGAGAACCTAGTTTACGTAAAGTTAATTCTCTTTCTAGGAAAGAAGCTTTTCCGTCTCTGAGCAAAACCGCCCAAGGATGTTCCGCGTTAAAATAAAACATCTTACCGGTCTTCTCATTGATAAGTCCAAGAATAACGGAGGCCATCATCACTCCGTCAAAGGTCCTGAAAATATCATCTAATTCTCGATACGATTCTCTTACCCAGTCCTCAGGCGAAATAGTAAGAACCTTACCTTGGCTTGCGGATCTGGCCATGATATTGTTCATTGCAGTACCAAGAACGATAGCACCTCCGGCACCTTGCATGGATTTTCCCATCGCGTCACCGTTCAAAAATACGGACCATCTTTCTTTTTCAGAACCGAACAGAAGATTACCGCTAATACAAATATCTCCTCCGATCTCGGATTCTTTATTCTTAAAAACGAATTTTTTCTTTTGTTCGATATAGAAGTTCGTAGTAACTTGAGAAGAACGATTCCAGTTCGTCATCAAAGGTTTACTTAAAAGAGAAGTAAGAAAGTAGTCTCCGTCCTGCTGCACCTTCAATGCATGGATCTCTTCCATCTTTTCGGTGACTTCTTTGGTTCTTGCATCCACCTTCTCTTCCAAAGTGTCCGCATATTCTTCCAACTGAGTTCTTCCCTCTAGAATACTTCCCACCATTTTGTTGAAGGAATCTGAAAGATATCCGATCTCGTCTTGAACGAGTACTGGAATTCTGATCGTAAGATTTCCTAAATTAACTTCTCCAACTCCTCGGATCAATGTATTCAAAGGGCGGACCAAACTTCGATTGAAGAAGAATGGAAAGAGAACTAAGATCACAAAAACTAAAGCCAAAGTTAGAAAGACTAACCAACTATTCGTTTCATCCAAAAACTTTCTATAATGCAAATAAGGAAATGCTACTAAAAGAGTTCTTTCTCCTTCTTCATCTCGTACATAATAGGAATAAAACAGATCTTGGGGTGAAGGAACGTAATCTTCACCGGTTGTTTTTGGAGAATTTGTAGTAGGGGTTCTTTTTAGGAAATTACCGATCTTTTTATTCTCTAAAATTTCCTTTTGAGCAATCGACAAATTCGGTTCTATACCGGAAGATTTGATCAACACTTTAGGTTTATTAGAAGAATCAGCTAAAGAGATCGCATACGCAATAGAAGAACCTTCCGACTTTCCGGTGTTTAAGAATGTAATCGCTTCTTTGATGCTGATCTCGTCAAATAAAGACTCGTTCTTTAGATTCACCACCGTTGAAAATGCCTGGGCGAAAACTAAGCAGGTCGCCACCGTTATCCCAACGATCTTTGTCATAAAAGATGTTTTATCAACAGTATTATTAATAAATAATATAGTTAAAGTAAAATATCCAAGGATCATGAATCCTACGTATAATTGTTGGAACGCATTGAAAGTAATCACACCTTCTCTAAAGAGAAGATTAGAAACTACAGGAACTAAGTAGGTGACATCCATTCCTAAGGACATCTGAACAAGCGCTTTTCTTTCTTCCTTATCCGCCCGGATAATTTTCCGGACTTGGATAAAGATCATCACCAAAAGAAAAGCAAGCAAAGATACCGCAAGAAGATTGCCCACCTTCTGGTGATAGTTATAGATCTGTCCCGTAAAATGGAACAATGGTTTATTAGTAAAGATCTGATAGTACGAGTATATGATCGTAATACTTGAAATTCCAAGAAGAGATCCGATCACATATTTCGCTTCTTTAGGATGATCGTTCCTAGGGTATAAGTAAGCAAAAATACAAAGAAAGATCGTCCCGAATGCCGCTGCAGGTCCGGTTACTAATCTATGATACGCGGCCGCGGGATAAGGAAAGATCGCAGAAAAAAAGAATCCGAAATTGATCAGGAATACGAAAAGAAAAAGAAAGGAGAATGCGCTCGTGTAATTCGCCTTCTTCTTTAGTCCTGCTAAAAAAGCGAAAATGATAAAAGTAAAAATAGAACAGATGAGCGAAGAGATCGCCCATGAGTTAAAATAAACCATGGAGCGACTTTTGTAATCCTTACTGTTTAGAATTCAAGAGTTTTCTAGAGTAAGGGCCTAGGGAAATTTTGTTATAAAAAAATTAGCCCTTAGAAGCCAACGTTTGCGCTTCAGTTTCCAACGTTTTTATAGTCTCGGCCAACATTTCACTCTTGTTCAATAAAGAATCCATAGAACTTTGCAAAGAAGAAACGGACGTCATGATCGCATTCGCTCCAAGAGATTGTTCTTTGGATGCTGTTTCTATGTCGGATGATAAATTTCTTAAAACGCTAAGGCTGTTCAGAAAACGTTCGTTCACAATTTTCTGTTCGCTCAAGAGTTGGTTCAACTGGCGGAAACTATCCAAAAAGTTTGTGAACAAAGTATCTTGCTCTTTCACTTTTTCGCTAGCAGTGTGAGCGGATTTTTGTCCGTCTTGAACGTATTTCGTGCTCTCATTTATAATTTTAGAAATACGATCCGCGTTCTCAGAACTACTTTCCGCTAGTTTGGAAACTTCAGTTGCAACTACAGCAAATCCTCTTCCCGCAGCTCCTGCTCTTGCGGCCTCAATAGATGCGTTTAATGAAAGTAAATTCGTACGATCCGCCACATCGGACATGATCTGGTTCACTTCTCCAACAGAACGGAAGGAACTTCCTAGAGATTCCAAAGATGTTCTAAGACCATTTACAAATTCGCTGACTGCTTTACCTGCATCCAAAACGATATCCATATTTCGATTCAGGTCGGAAGAATGTCCGGAGATCCGATCGATCAAAGTATTTAAGTTGCGACTTTCTCCAAGTAAACCTTCAATTTTTGTAAACTGATCTCTTACTGTTACAGCTGATTGTTCTGTCTGTGCTAAAAATTCTTCCATTGTAGAACTGATCTCTTCGAAAGAAGCAGCATGACTACTGATTACTTCAGAAAAATCATCTGAGAAATCTTTTAACTTCTTAGAATTTTCCCGTAAAGAAACTGCAGATTCGGTCATTCTGACCCTTCCGTGTTCCAGGTCCTCTTTAGATTTTTCGATCGCAAGAGACTTCTCCTCTTCCACAGATTTTAGTTGTAGGAAGATACGGATCACGGCAACCACGATGAATGCAGTCGTTAGTAGAAATAACATTTTAGTGATCTGCTCGGACATCGCGGCATATCCTGGAGTAATGGAGACCATACTATCTTCCGTAAAAATAACTCCGGTATTAGCTGCGTTTATCACTACAACCGTCTGAGAAATGATCGTAGAAACTCCTACAAGATATACGAATCTAGGAGATAATAATAAGCCTGCATAAATAATATAAATTACATTTATCGTATATAGAACTACCTGCTTGATCACATTCGAAGCAAGTTTCGGATCTTCCGTAGTAGCACCGATCATCACAAGACCAAGCACCACCACATCTACGATAATAAATACCTTACCCAAAAAGGGAGATATACCGCTTCCGAACCTGGTTTTCAGAAAAGAGTAGGTGACGTAGATCACCATTAAGGAAGTTCCGAGAACATAGAGCGAGTTTTGGAATAAGGTACTTCTTTTGTACCCCATTGCGATCGATGCGAAATAAAGAAGGGTCAATCCGAATCGAATTCGGTTGATCGTGATCGGGCCCTGAGCGAGGATTTTTTCCGTCTCGGAACGTGTTGCCATATTAGAAAACCCCGCCTTAGAAATTTTTTACGGTTTAATATCCAAGACGGCAGAAAGGAGAATAAATCGATCCTTTTTCGGTTTATAATCGTGGAAAATTTATTGCAAAAGAAAGGTAACGTTGCATCTCCAATTGGCCCGGACAATTGAGCTGATATAGGTCAATTTTCTTTGCCAAGTAGCTCCGCTTCTTCTTCCAAAACCTTGATCGTATCCGATAAGAGTTCGCTTTTTCTCAATAAAGAATCCATAGAATCTTGCAATTCGGAAATCGCGCTTAGAATTAAGGAAGCCCCAGTATTTTGTTCATTGGAAGAAGTTTCTATTCCGGCAGAAAGTTTTCTTAATTCAGATAAGCTGGAAAGAAATTCATCGTTAATCTTGATCTGGTTTTCCAAAAGATCGTTCAACTCGTTAAATCTTCCTAAAAACGCAGTAAACTGATCTTCCTGGTCCTTAACTTTTTCTGTCGTGATCGAAGCGGTGCTTCTTCCGTTAGCTACATAATTATTTGATTCACCTATAATCTTAGAGATCCTAGCCGCATTTTGCCCGCTACTCTCAGCAAGTTTAGATACTTCAGTAGCTACTACTGCGAATCCTCTTCCTGCGGCCCCTGCTCTTGCGGCCTCTATAGATGCATTCAAAGAAAGCAAATTCGTACGGTCCGCCACTTCTGCCATGATATCCGTTACCTCACCGACGGAACGAAACGATTCTCCTAAAGATTCCAAGGAATCGGAAAGCCCAGAGACAAATTCGGTAACAGCCTTACTTGTATTTTGTACAGAACTGATACGATCGTTTAGTTCGGAAGAATACCCTGCAATTTTATCTATCAAGTTCCTTAAACTTTGACTTTTACTAACAAGTTGTTCTATTCTTCCAAATTGATCTTTTACGCTCCCTGCAGCGCTTTCTATCTGAGATAAGAATTGACTAAGAGTACTTCCGATCTCTTCGAATGAAGCAGCGTGATTATTGATCACATCGAAAAATTCATTTGAGAAGGTACGTAAGGATCTGGATTTTTCTCTTAACGAGATAGCAGCAGAGTCCATTTTCTCCTTACCCTTTTTTAATTCGTTTCCGGAAGTTATGATCATAGTCATCTTTTCTTCTTCTGCGTCACGAAGAAGCCCGAAGATATTGATCACACTCTTTACAATAAATGCGATCACGATTAAGAAGATCAATTTCAGTACTTGTTCGGATATAGAAGCAAACCCGGGAGATAATACTTCTAAAGGTTCCTCGGAAAATACGACTCCATGCAAATAACAATTTAAGATTACGATCCCTTGCAAGAAAGCGGAGACCAGTCCCATAACGATCACAAATCTAGGGCTTAGCAACAATCCTGAATAAACGATAAATATCACATTAATTGCATAAAGGATGATCTGTCTTATGATGCCCGAAGACATATTTTTTTCGGTAGATGCAGCAAAGAACATTACCGACGTGAGAATGACTGTGTCAAACAGAGCTGAGAACATTCCGATCTGTTTCGGGATCTTTCCTTTGCGAACGGAATAAAATAAATTTATAATTGCAACGGCACCCAGGGAGATCGTTCCACCCAAGTAAGCCATATTTTGTTCGAAAGAACTTTGTTCCCAAGAAGCCGCTAACGATGCTAAAAGTAGGAAGAACAGCCCAATCCGGATCCTATTGATTGTTAAAGGACCTAAGGCTGCTATTTTTTCCGTAGCACGTTCATTATCCATTGGCGACCTCCGAATATATTTTAATCGAAAGAATGCCCTAAATTCAAACCGAAGCCGTATAGAATCGATCTATTTTTTATAAAGTGAGCAAAAACTCACATTTATATTACGCACTTAAAGGACTATTTTAAGAAGGATCGACAGAGGTCGGGGGATCCGAACTCTCTTTATGCCAATTTTTTCTAAGCACATCCCGGATCCTCAGGACCGCCTCGTTCTCAGGTTCTATATGTAACGCGGACTGGACCATTGACATTGCTCTTTCGTAATTTTTTAATGCGATATATACTTGGGCTAAGTTCATTAGGTTTTTAAAATGATCCGGTTCTCTTAAAAGAAGCCTTTCTCCAAAATCCAATGCCTTCTTCAATTGGCCCGCCTTTCTTGCGGAAAAGGAAGCGACGTACAGGATCTCCTTATCCACAGGCCTAATGTTAAGATAGTCTTCTGCGTAATGGGCAGCTTTGGAATAATCTTTGAGTTTTAAGAATAGTTTTACGAAGTTTTTCTTAACTTCGGGGATCCTGCTATCCAAGTTCTCCGCTTCTTCTAAATAGGATATTGCTTCGGCCACATCCTTATTCTGAGAAGTTTCTTTGGCCCTGCGTAGGAGTTCCTTCACTTTTGTTTTTTGTTCGTCGTGAAGTTTTTGTTCCGTATTATCTTCTTTAAAAGATAAACGAATGAGAGATAGATCGTCCGTCAGAGGTCCTTTTCCAATGATACAATTGTAGATACCTTCTAGATCTCCTTTTCCTTCTTCCACGATCCTAAGAAAAAGTTTTTCGTCATCATTGATGATCCTTCCACCTTCTTCGTCCGTTCCGATCAAAATATCGTCACGACCGTCCGAGCCTGCGATGATCACATCTCCCGGCTCTAATTGGAAAGTTTTGATAAAAATGCGACCTTCCATTCCGGTCGTTCCAAGCTTACGGAACATCAATTCGTCTTCTATAAAGCTAGCGATCCCATCTCTATATAATACTGTCCAAGGATGTTCCGCATTAATAAAATATAAAATACCAACTTCGTCGTCTACAAGCCCCATAACGGAAGAAACGAGCATTGAACCGTCAAAACTTTCGAATACCTTATGTAATTCGGTAAATGCGTTCTTTAACCATCTCTCCGGAGATTGGCTTTTCATCGTGTCTACCAATCTTGTTCTCTCGATGATGGACTCGAAAACGGAACCCAGTACCAAAGCACCTCCGGCACCTTGCATGGACTTACCCATCGCATCTGCATTCAAAAATACGGTATAAGATCTGTTGTTTAGCTGAATATGGTTCGAGATATTTAAATCTCCTCCGATCTCGTCATGATATCTTCTAAAGGTGAATTTTTTCTTTTGTTCCAACAGAAAATCCACTTTTACATTTTCATGAACCGCCTTATTCGCGCCTAGAGGTTTGATCAAAAGAGAGGTTAAGAAATAGTCCCCGTCCTGCTGTTGTTTTAGCTCCTGGACTTCTCCCAAGGTTTGTTCCAACTCCTTGGTCCGTTCTTTTACTTTCTCTTCCAACTCGTTCGCATATTCTTCCAATCGTTTTCGAGCAGATTGAATAGACCTCGCCATTCTGTTGAAGGACCTAGCGATAAATCCGATCTCGTCTTCTACCCGCGGCTCTAGTCTATAGTCCAAATTGCCCGAATTCACTTCGGTCAAACCCACAACAACTTCATCCATAGGTTTGATCAAAGCGTTCTGGAAGAAAAATCTAAAACCGATACTGATCACTAAAACGATCAAAAGAAGACAGCCGATCAAAACTAAAGAAGGATCGTGAATGAATTCCCTTAAAGATTTATAGGTAAATCCGACCTCGTAAATTTTCCCGTTTGTAGGATGAACAACAAGATACGAAACATAATACTGAGGCTTTTCTTCTCCAACTTTATAGAATTTGGTTCCTCTATAAATTCTCTCTCCGGTTTCCCTGATCGGAGAAATAGGATATAAAACCGTTTTGTATAGTTCCGATTCAGGTTTTCCAGAATTAAGATCCAATTCTGCATTTGTTTTTACTTTCTTCAATAATGCGGAAAGCCCGACTTCATCTGAACTCAAAAGAGGATAAACGTCCGAGCTCTTCGATTTTGAAGGAAGGTTTGAATATTTACTTTTGACTACCTTCAGTTTTTTGTTTAGATACCTGAAAAATTCCCTAACAGTCTCATCGGAGACTTCTTCTTTTTCTTTTGAAGCAAGAAACTCTTTCAGGCCTTCTGAATATGCGTAAAATTCCTTTGGAGAAGTCTCTAAGACTTGTTTAGACCTTTCCCATCTTTGATTTGCAGGTAAAATTCCTAAATTCGTGAGATTTCTTGCTACATTAAAAAATTTTAATTCTATTCGATCGTCCGCATCGAAGCGAAGGTCTTTATATCCCTTCTCCGTTGCAAATTTATTTTCAGAAGGATCGAACGAGGTTAAATACGCAAACCCGGGAGGTTTTTCTCCCTCTAAAACCGCAAGTTTAGCTTCTTCTCTTTTTATAAAATCGAAAGAAGAATCGTACCCGTTCAAAATCGCAAACCCTACCAACTGAAAAGTCAATAGGAAGCTAGCCATGCTCACGCCTACGATCCTGCTTAAGATCGTGGTTTTTTCCTTGGTAGCATTAACATATACGATCATTACCAAAAAAAGTCCGGCAACTAAAAGTAAATCAGCTGTTTGTTGATAAGTCGCTCTGGAGACGCTTCCTTGCCGGCTCATCGCATTCACGATCCCGGGTAAAAGAGTTACGGTTAGATATGCGATAGTAATATAGATAACTGCACGACGATCTGAACCTTTTTCTACGATCCCTCTCCAAACCGCAGCGATCAAGAATATGATATTATATACAAAAACTGTAATAGAGAATATCTTATAAAAAAGATGAGTTTCGAAATCCCAGTAATGGCTTCCCATTACGAAACTTCTGGTGGATTTTAAAGTAAGTATAATGTAGAAAATTGTAAGTGCTGCAACTCCGCTCCACAAAATTGCGTATCCTATCAATCCTAGTTTTTCTCTTTTGGGCTGAGGGAAATAAAAGAAGAAGATAAAAAGTTGAGTGTACCCGATAAGCGGTAGCGGTATCACGATCCATCGATGAAAGATCGTCCATTCTTCCGGTGAAACAAATCCGATCGCATATCCAAGATGAAAGATAGTGGTAGATAAGGTAGAAAGTCCTAAGTGGAACGCAGCCTTACTTCTATCCTTGATCGTGAGAAAGAAGAAGGTTACATATAGGGAAAATAAAGAAGCGAGTAAAGATCCGAAAAAATAGAAGTTAAAATAAAAAGGGTCCATAAAAAGGGCAGCCTATGAAAATTATCCGAAGGATCTCTTAGTCAAGAAAAAATGAGATCCTAGTATCCAATCGGACTTCCTAAATAATTGTACCGGTTGTTACAAAGAAAAACTTCTTCATAAATTACCCGCAAGAAGCCCACAGACAGAAGACGAAAGTTTTTTTACAAAGCTAACAGCTACAATCCGGCAACTTGGGAGGAATCTAATTTTGCCCGCCCCAGCATACGTATTTTATTTCTTGGTATTCTTCAATCCCATACTTGGAGCCTTCTCTACCTAGACCGGATTCCTTAACTCCACCGAAAGGAACCTGTTCTGTAGACAATATCCCTTCGTTTACGGAAACCATTCCTGCTTCCAATGCCTCGGATACTCTCCAAATCCTTGCAGGATCCGAAGTATACAGATAAGAAGCAAGACCTACATCACTTGAATTAGCGATAGTTAATGCTTCTTCTTCTGTTTTAAAACTTCTGATCGGAGCCAAGGGACCGAATGTTTCTTCTTGGAAACATTGTGATCTTTCTGAAACATTTGTGATTACTGTTGGCTCAAAAAAATTTCCGCCCAACGAATGTGGTTTTCCTCCGACCAAAAGTTTGCCTCCCTTGTCCAAGGCATCTTTTACATGGGCATCCACTTTTTTGATCGCTGCAGAATGGATCAATGGGCCAATATTTACCCCTTCAACAAAACCGTTACCTACTTTAAACCTAGAGACTTCTTCAGAAAGTCCATGAGCAAATTCTTCTGCGATCTTTTCCTCCACCAAAAAACGATTCGTGCAAACACAAGTTTGTCCTGCATTACGAAATTTTGATGCAATTGCTCCGCGGATCGCTTCTTTGATATTGGCATCTGCGAATACGATAAAAGGAGCGTTTCCTCCCAATTCCAAAGAAACTCTCTTAACCTGCTTTGCTGATCTTTCTAAGAGGATCTTTCCCACTCTTGTGGAACCTGTAAAACTTATCTTTCTTACGATCTTATTCTCTAAAAATTCTTCCGCGATCGGTTCTGGTTGTCCCGTAACTACTTGGAATACTCCTGCAGGAATTCCTGCTTCTTCTGCAAGTACAGCTAATGCTATCGCAGAATATGGTGTAAGTTCGGAAGGTTTAGATACTACAACACAGCCTGCAGCTAAGGCAGGTCCGATCTTTCTAGTGATCATTGAAGATGGAAAATTCCAAGGAGTTAAGATCCCGGCAACACCGACAGGTTCTTTCCAAGCCATTAAACGAACTTCTTTTCGATGTGTAGGGATCAGATCACCGTATGCTCTTTTCGCTTCTTCTGAAAACCATTCCAAGTATGAAGCGGCGTAATCGATCTCTCCTCTGGATTCCGCTAAAGGTTTTCCCTGTTCCAAAGTCATAATTTTTGCAAGATCCTCTTTGTGTAGGATCATTAAGTCTGCCCAATTTCTGAGAAATCTTGCTCTTTGTTTCGGGATCGTTTTAGCCCATTCTTTTTGAGCCTTCGCGGCAAACTCTAAAGCCTTTCGAACTTCTTCTCTAGGAAGGTCCGGTATCTCTCCTATTTTTTCTCCATTGGAAGGATCAAATACCGGAATAGTTTTAGAGAATGTTCTCCATTCTCCAGCATAAAAATTAGAATTTTTGAATAAAGACGGTTTGTTTAATGAGATCATATTTTATTTCAAAATCCTGAATATTTTTCTTAAATTAGCTTTGATTTCTTCAAGAATGGAAGGAGGTTCTGAATCCTCTAAAGAAAAATGAACTGGGACTTGATGCCACATTCCAATAGGTTTTCCTTTCACAATTCCAGGTTCCCATTGAGCAAGCTTTACAACTTTTACTGCAGATTTTTCGAAATTGTATCCTCTTTTATCGGAGGAAATGACCACGACATCCTTCAATACTCCTTTTTCGTCTATGAATACTTTCAATAAAACATTCGCTTCGGATATATTTGCCAACTTTGCTTTTTCGGGGAATAAATAAGCAATATCGAAATCAATGATAGGCTTTGGTGAAATAGAATCACCTTCTTGCGAGAATAACGCAAAACTCAAAACGCAAAGTAAGAAATATGAATGAACAAACTTCATGGAGGTCCAATTTTATCCATTACTCGTATGACTGAAAACCAGATTTTACGGCCATAATCAAGTATTATGTAGTCTGAAAAAAGATATTACTCTAAAGACAAAGTTTCCAAGGGACTATATAAGTTTGGAAAAGTTCACGTCCTTATAGGAAATAAATTGAAGACGAAATCAATATTTAATATGTAAATAAATGATTACAAGGTATGTGTATTGAAGATTTAGACGGATCTTAAATAATGGTATTATGGGAAGAATTTTTGGTATTTCCGCAATCCTCCTTCTGATCCTCGCTCTCCCTCTCGAATCAATTTTAGCAGTTACGATCCAGATGAATGCGGGTCGTATTTTTAAAAAAGTTACCGTACAAAAAGAAACGGATACTGAGATAGAAGTGGTGGACCCGGACGGAGTTATTTACCGTATTCGCAAAGACAAAATCAAATCAATCTCGGAAGATGCTCCCGATACTGTGCCGGAATTCGCTTCGGACGAAAGTGTTCCTACAGGCGCGGTCAAAGCTCCTTCTCCGAAAGATTCTCTTCCGGAACATTCTATCTTACTTTCTCAATCATTATCTAACGATGGAGCATTCCAAGGTTCCGATCTTTTTGGAGAAAGACAGGCTAGACGAAACGGGACTTCATACAAGGATTATTACGAGGCGTATTTTCTAACTACTAGTATGGAAATTTTAGGTTTACCTAAACCTTTCAAACTTGGGATCACAATGATGAACCCTTTAGTGGATAGAAGTAATACAGATTCGGACCTAAGATTACAATCTACTCCAGGCGGACCGGACCAAACCTATCTTTTGGATAGATCGATCGCAACCGGAACATTACAGTTTGATCCGAACGAAGTAAAGACTAGAAAAGAAAAAAACGGCCTCTTCGATTATATATTCACAAGAGCGATGTACGATCATGAGACCAGGCTCGGAACATTCTCCGCTGGATTTTTATTCATCAACCAAAATGATCCTTCTTATGTGATGAGAGGATATTGGGTGATCGGATGGAAGGCTCCTTTCTGGGAATGGTTGAACCCTCAATTTTCGATTAATAATAAAATGTTAAACGATTTCGGAGGGACTTTCCAAGGAACTCATAACTATCGTCTTACAGTTTCTCATGAATTTTTCAAAGGAGAAACTTTTCGGATCACTCCTAGTTTAGTAGTGGGTTATGCGGAAGTGAACGATAATACGGATCGTAAAAAAGGGATCAGTGATATAAGCCCAAGACTTCAATTCGACTACGGAAAATTTTTCTTTGCAGCGAATATGATGTATAGAGCAACTCCTGCCTTGGTAGACAACTCTACTTATACACCTAATATAGGAGTTTATCCGGACAGTAATGCGAACGACGGGTTGACTATCGATCCTTCCAAAGCTTACGGATACAAAAACGAGCTTATCATTAACTATATCTCTTCTTTATCCGACGATCCTGCAGTAAAGAGAGCCTTAGTAGATCATTACCAGCAACAACATATAGTTCACGTGATCTTCTTCTATAATATCGGATACACGATCCGTATCTGATCTGACTTCTCTCCGGCTTTTCGACAAGCCGGAGACTTATAACTTTACTATTCCATAAAATACAAAAACTGAAGAGTAGCTGCAAGTTCCATTGCAAGTGCGATCCCAATGTGGATCATGATCCCTGCATAAACGGATTTGGTCCTATAAGATATTAATCCTAGAACAAAACCACCGAAGAAGGAACCCAAAGCTTCCATCTGAGGTTTCGTAAAATGTAAGAGGCCGTACATAAAAGCCATTCCAAGTACAGCGGGTTTACTTCCCATTCTTTCAGAGAAAGGAAGAACCATAAATCCTCTAAGGAAAGTCTCCAACGCAGCAAAATCAACTGCATAAGAAATTTCAAATAGAATGATCCAAATCATCGGAGGATAAACCAAATACCCGTCGGATAACCTACCTGCAAATCTAGGGTAAACCGAAAGAAAAGAAAGAGAGAAAGACGCGATCGCGATCAAAGGAAGCATAAGCCCTAAAAGAAAAAGGACTTCTCCGAACTTTGGAGGATTGTTTAATCCTACAAATCGATTCGGGGAATTTTTCCTAAAAACGATCCAGAACAAAGGTAATGCTGCATAGATAAGAATTGTTCCTACATAATTAACAGTAAGCATCGCAATTCCTACGGAAGAAGAAGGAAGCCATTCGAAAAATTCAGAATCCCTGATCCGAGCGGAACAAACAAATGCAAGAACGATCGCAGAACCTAAAATCAAAAATAAAGAGGGTTTTAATTCGTTTAACTTTCCGTAAAACGCTAGAGCGATCGGATAAATAACCAAACCCCCGGCAGAAAAGAACAGAAGATAAAAAAGACTTAAACCTATCTGATCATCTTTTAAGGCATGAGTGAATAGCGGAACAAAACGATAGGTATAATTATAAGACCAGAAAATCAAAAAAAGAATTAGAATAGTTAAGAAAGATAACCAATCTCTTTTTGTTTGAAAAAAATCCCTTAAACTTTCTTTTAATAAGCTCAAAATCTATCTCCGAACCGATTGTTTGCTCGATTCGGAGATAATTTCCGTACAGGAATCACCAGTCTATCGTTTTCGAAAAACTTATCTATGAGCTACTTTGGCCTTTTTAGTAGATTTACCCTTACTTATTTTCGCAGAGCGAGGCCGTTTTGATTGTCCGTTTATTTTAGAGCTTATTTTTGGAAAAACGATCGAAGTGATCCCGAAAGATTTCTCAAAGTTAAAACTTGAAACTGAACCGTTATCTTTTGGAGGGATCATCGACATAGCTCTTTCAGTCATTGCTGTAATAGACAAGGACGGATTGACTCCTAGGTTCACAGGGATCATAGAACTATCGCAAACTCTTAAGTTTTTATACCCGTACACTTTATTCTCAAAATCGATCACTCCTTCTTGAGAGCTCGATCCCATTACACAACCCCCCATGATATGGCCTGTAATCGGAGCATTTAGAAGTACATCATTCAAAGAACTTCTAGGAATTCCTCCGATCTTTTTAGCGATCTTTCTCGCGGTTTGATTCGCTATGGGAATATAAGAAGGAGTCTTCTCTCCTGCAGTAAGAGCAGAGGTCATAGATTTTTCAAAAGGCCATGCTAATCTTCTTTTACGGACCAATTTCACCTTATTATCCAAAGTCTGCATCACTAGAAGGATCAAGGAATTTTTAGCAAAACCGAAAGGCCAAGACGCCTTCAAAAAGTAGATCGGTTGAGTAAACATTGTGAAGAAATACTTTAGCGGCCTAGGAAATTTTCCGCCTCCGTCGGTAAGAACACTTGCGAGAGCTCCGAAAAAGTCGGAACCTCTAGAATAACGGACCGGCTCGATATGAGTGTGCTCGTCCGGATGAATGGAAGAAGTGATCGCGATCCCTTTCGAGAAGTCTACGTCCTTTCCAAACTTAGTAACTCCTAAAACCGTTTCACTATTCGTACGAACATTATCTCCTAAACAAGGAGACAAACGTTTCATACTTCCATTTTCTCTGGATCTTAAAAGTAAACCTACTGTTCCCATTACTGCTGCCGAAAGGACAACGGATCTAGCTCTAAATTTTTTCTTAGGGGAACCGAACCAGCCTGTAGTAGATCTAGTAGAAAGTTCATAACCGAATTCTCCGCTCGCATCCGGATCAGGTTTACCTTTTTCATTTAACGGAATGATATCTGTTACCTTGGTTTCCGGAAGAATCTGAGTACCTAATTTTTCAGCGAAAAACAAATAATTTTTATCTAATGTATTTTTAGAATTAAAACGGCATCCGACCATACAACCGCCGCAATAATTACAGGAAGTTCTTTCAGGACCTTCTCCCAAAAAGTAAGGATCTCTAACCGTTTGCCCCGCTTTCTCTCCGAAAAAAACACCGACAGGAGTAGGAGAAAAAGTATTCCCCCTTCCCATATCTTCAGCGATCCCTTTGAGAATAGAATCCGATTCATCAATATGCGGATTCTGAACAACGCCTAACATTCTAGACGCGACCTTATAGAAAGGAAGCATCCCATCTTTACCACCGATCTTTTTATATGTAGGATGATTTAACGTTTTATCCGCAGGAACATAAAGAGTGTTTGCATAAACCAAAGACCCTCCTCCCACTCCCGCTCCACTGACTAGAAAAAAATCTTTTAAAAGATTTAATCTTTGGATCCCGTAAAATCCTAATCTAGGCATCCATAAATATTTATGAACGGACCAGTTTGTTTTCGGAAAATCCTTTGCCGTCCAACGTTTTCCGGATTCGATCACCAAGACAGAATACCCTTTTTGGCTTAGCCTCATTGCAGAAACACTTCCCCCAAATCCGGAACCGACTATAATGTGATCGTAGTCAAAGTGAACATTTGTTCTTTCTTCTGTCTTCATAAGTCAGAACTAAGCATATCGATTTATTAACTCAATCCATTTTCGGGCTTGACTCTAGGTCTTTAAAACTTCTACTAATAGATCGTTTTATAACGATCATTATCTATCGGAGAACCGTATGCAAGAGTTGCCAAGAGTTTGCGTTATAGGCGCGGGCTCAAGTGGAAT
Organism: Leptospira sarikeiensis; assembly: GCF_004769615.1. GTDB lineage: Bacteria > Spirochaetota > Leptospiria > Leptospirales > Leptospiraceae > Leptospira_B > Leptospira_B sarikeiensis. The sequence continues at coordinate 105,363 of NZ_RQGF01000015.1, forward strand.
CACAGTATGTAAATCTTTGCAAGACAAAGGGATCCCCTACGACTGTTACGAAAAGGGGAGTGATGTAGGAGGAAACTGGAGGTTCAAAAACGATAACGGCCTAAGTAATATTTATAAATCCTTACACATAAATACTCATAGAGACAGAATGGAATACAAGGACTATCCTATGCCACATTGGTATGCGGATTATCCGAATCATGAGCCGATCCAAAAATATTTTTTAGATTATACGGATCATTTCGGACTTCGAAAAAATATGAAGTTCAAGAACGGAGTGGCGAAAGTAGAACCTCAGGACGATGGAACTTATCTAGTCACATCTGAAAAGGGCGAAAAAAATTTTTACGATGCTGTTATCGTAGCTAACGGACATCATTGGTCTCCACGTTGGCCCGAGCCTGATTTTCCTGGAAAGTTTAACGGAAAGATAATACATTCCCACGATTATGTCGATCCAGAACATCCGATCCAATTAGTTGGAAAGAGAGTCGTAGTTCTCGGAATGGGGAACAGTGCGATGGACATTTCAGTCGAGCTAAGCCGCCCTGGAGTCGCAAAAAAAGTATTCTTAAGTTCCAGAAGAGGGGCTTGGGTCATTCCAAATTACTTATTCGGAAAACCTTTAGATAAACAAACGGACAAACTTCCCCCTGGAACTCCTTTCTGGCTAAAACAACTTTTGTTCGGGACCTTATTAAAAGTGGGAGTAGGAAAGATGGAAGACTTCGGCCTTCCAAAACCGGATCACAAACCTGGAGAAGCTCATCCTACGATCTCACAAGATATTCTAGTAAGATTAGGAAGAGGAGATATCAAATACAAACCGGTCATCCAGGAATATAACGGGAACAAAGTAAAGTTTGCAGACGGTTCCGAAGAAGAGATCGACGCGATCATCTATTGCACCGGATATAATGTTAAATTCCCTTTCTTTAAATCAGATTTTATATCCGCGCCTGAAAACCATCTACCCCTCTTTCATAGAACGTTTAAACCCGAATTGAGTAATTTGTTTTTCGTAGGGTTATATCAACCACTTGGAGCGATCATGCCTCTGGCGGAGTTCCAAGGGAAATGGCTCGCGGAATATTTAACCGGAAACTATAGTTTACCGACCATTCCTGAAATGCAAAAACAGATCGTAGATTACGAGACTAAAATGAAGAAACGTTATGTGGCTTCTGCAAGGCATACTATGCAAGTCGACTATGAAGACTTTCTTTATTATATGCAGAAGGAATTGAAGGCGGGTAAAAAAAGAGCTTCCAAAAGTAGACCTACTTTGCCCGTATCCGCAAAGGCTAAGCATAAACAATCCGGAAAACAAAACCAAACGAACGGAAAATCCGAACCAAGGAAAAAAAGTGCTCTGGCAAAAGTTTGAGACCTTAGCGGCCAGAGCTTTACTTTCACTTCCGAATTCCGTACTAAGGATCTTCGGAAAAGATATTAAAAGAGGTAGGACTTTGGATCCCAAAGTCCGGACCGCCTTATTGCTCGCAAAGGTAAAACCAAAACCGGAAAATCTTCCCCCGATCAAGGCGAGAAAACTTTTCAAAAACATAATGGGATTTTTCGATTTGGACAAAGTTGAGATCCCAAGAGTCGAAAATTTTTCCGTACCGGGAATAAAACATAGGATCCCAGTAAGATTATATTCTTCTAATATTGGGAATAATCTGGAACCTTGTTTACTTTATTTTCACGGAGGAGGATTCGTTATCGGTGATTTGGATTCTCACGATCCACCTTTGCGTTATCTTGCAAAAACTTCCGGAAGAGCGATCCTTGCAGTTGATTATGGGCTTGGTCCAGAAAAAACATATCCTGCTTCCTGGGATGATGCATACTCCGCTTATCGTTGGGTAAAAGAAAATGGAAAGTCTATAGGCGTCGATCCGAAACGTATCGCTGTAGGAGGAGATTCAGCAGGAGGAAATCTTGCGATCTCTATTTCAACCAGAGCGAAAAAGGAAAAATTCCCGCTTCCACTTTTCCAAGTTTTGATCTACCCATGGATCGATCTCATCCACGAAAGAAAAAGTATGGAAGAATACGCGAACGGTTATGCACTCACTCGCGATCTCATTCGGTATTTTAAATATCATAGTGTTCCGAATTCGAAAGATTGGAAAGATCCGAGAGTGACTCCATTTCAACAAAACAATTTCAACCATACTCCTAAAACATATATGGCGATTGCAGGATTCGATCCGCTTCAGGACGAAGGACTCGCATATGCGGAGCTCCTACAAAAAGCAAAAGTCAAATTAGAAATGAAAACTTTCGAAAAGTTGATCCATGGTTTTTTCAATTTGGGGGGAAGTGTACCGGAAGCCAAAAATGCATTGGATGAAATCGCAGGTTGGATCCGAAAGGGTTTCGGTCCTAAATAAAACATTATGTTTTTATAAAATTTGGGCGCGCCCGATCCCTTTACAAGAACCAAATCACACTGAATTCAGGGACGGGCTACTCCAGGCTCGCGGGGCCCCGCTCGTTCCTTCGGAACGGTTCCCGCCTTACGTATCCCTCGCGCGATATTAAACTAAAAAGATTTATAAATCAGATTATGCTGCACATATTCGACAAAACCTGACTTAGAAGAGATGGATCGTAAGAACTCCATTCCAGGATCCGAATTATAAGTTACCTTATACGTATCCTCGGTGATCGTTTCTAAATATACGATTGAAGATCCAGGAGTTAGTTCTCGGATCCGATCCGGAGAAACTCCGGATTTCAATTTGAAAATATATTCGTTCGGAACGATCTTCCCTGGCTTTACGTACTTCGATTTTTCAAAGGACTTTTTTTTAGGAGGCTCTTCTGCAAACATTGAAAAAGAGCAACCAAATACTAAAAGAAAGATCAAGAACCGATTATGGAACATCTACCGTAAGGTCAGTAGGAGCTTCTAAATTTTTCATCGCCCCCTCTCCATTTGCCGCCTTTCCATATTTCGTAATATTTTGCAGGGAACTTGCAGTAGTTCCTCCTGCAATGATCGCCTTGATCGTATCCGAATAAGTAAATCTAGGATTAAAAGATCTTAATAAAGTCGCCAAACCTGTAACGTGAGGAGTCGCCATAGAAGTACCATTGATCGTATTGTACTGATTCGTAATTCCGGTATCCAATGTGATAAAACTGAAGGAAGTGATCGCAACCCCGGCCCGATTGATCGAAGAATCGGAAACAAATTCGAAACCGAAAGAACATGTAGAAGAATTTGCACAATCCGGAGCAGCCAATTCGAAATTCGAAATTAAGGATCCGTTCGTTTCTCCGGAGAGACTTCCTACATGATACGGAGTAGTAAATATCGTTCCAGCGGAAGAAGACTTAGAGGCATACATATTGATCCCATCATATCCCGACTCAGTATCTAAAAGTAAATTCATCCGAGCAGTAACTGCATCCGCCGTTGAACTGATTGTAATCGGCGCGTAGGCAATCGAATAAGAGTTTGATTGATATCCTGAAGTGGAACTTCCGGCAAATACAGTTGAACAACTAGAAGACAACATTAAGATCAAAGGAGGACATGTTGGAGAAGTCCAAGCGGTTCCTCCAAAATTTGATTTAGTCCAACTCGCAAAACTTAACGTGTAAGTATTTTCTGCACCTGCCCAAGAACTTACGATATTCGTTCCCGGTGCACCAATATCCACAGTCTTTTTAGAAGTATCAAAATTGGAAAAACTCGCTAACTGGAATTTTTGATCTAAAGCTGCAACACATAGAATGTTTGCATCAGGATACTCGCATGGATAAGAATTTTCGGATCTAAGATCATTACTTTCATTTCCGGCAGCGACTACAAATAGAGCGTCATATTTTTTTCCGGCATTTACCATTGCAGTACGCATTGCATTATCATAATCCGGACCACCCAAACTTAGATTGAGCACTTTCGCACCGTTCTTTACTGCAAAATTAATTCCTTTAATAATAGTGGCAGTGTCTCCAGAACCTAACTGATCCAAAACTCGAACGGCCATAATTTTTGAAGTCCAGCAAATACCCGTAGTTCCTGATGCATTATTCCCACGAGCACCTATCGTTCCTGCTACGTGAGTTCCATGCCCATTCAGATCCATCGGGTTAGAATCATTATCCGCATAATCCCAACCGTTTGCACAGGCTCCAAGACTAACACCTTTATCGGAAACACAAGCCCCTGAACTCCACATATTCGAGCTAAGTTCAGTATGATTATAATTCACCCCGGAATCTACGATAGCAACGATCATGTTCGAACAATCCGTACTAACTGCCCAAGCATTCTCCATTTTCATATCGCTTCCGCTTGTACCCGGATTCGAGGAGGCAACGCCATAGGTTGCGGTTGCAATCGTTTGTCCTGTATTGTTCAAGCCCCATAACTGACCGTATTGAGTATCATTCGGACTAACACTTGCATGGTACACATAATTTGGCTGAACAAATTCGATATCCGGATGATTGGAATATTCGGCAACAGCCTCTTCCACAGTCTGCCCTTCTCGTAGTTCTACTTGGGAAATCCCGGATTCATCCAGATCATTCAAGACCTTCCCGTTAAAAGAATTTACCGCATAATCTTTTACGGAACTTCCGGCCCTTTCTTTAAACTTAACGATCAGTTGGGAGGACTTAAATCTTTTCTTAGAGTCTTTCTTATAATGTTGTTTATTGTCCGTATTTCCGATCGGCTCTAAAAGTTTAGACCAAGTCGGAATAGTATTCACTTCCTTCTCTGCAAACAAATAGCCTACAGAGAAGATCGAAAGAACGGAAGCAAAAAGTATAATTTTCTTTTTCATAATAATTTCTTAATATCCTGGGGATCCCACTTTTGCTTGGATCGTTTTGGAGAAAGCGGACCCAGTTACATTATTGAACTGCGAAAACGATTTTACCTTAATAAACCAGGTGCCGGCAGAACTTACCGTAATCGTTTTATAATTTGGAGTGAATGGGTCGCCCGCATAAGAAACTGAATCACATACTACTCCAGAATCTCCTTCCGCCGAAAAATCGGAACCTTTCTTATAACATACTTTGTAACCACCCGAGGCCATATGAACCGTAGTTTCTTTCGAATTGGCCCAAGTGACAATTACATCCCTTCTTCCTCCGGCACCTAAAACGTTTAGCACAGAGCTAGAACTATTTCCTCCGTTTCCATTCGGAGTATTCAAGGTTACGGTAGCAGTTTTAGAACCGGTACTCGCAGGGTTAAATTTCACCACAAAAGTAGTAGATGCATTCGGAGCTAAACTTGTAACTGCAGGTTGTGTAATGGTAAATTCTGCAGGATCCGCTCCCGCTTTAGCGACAGGGGTCCCTGACAAATCTAAATTAGAACTTCCTAAATTACGGATTGTGATAGTCTTACTCGCGGATATAGTCGTAGGAAAAATACTACCGAAAGAATAAGAAAGCCCGCTCGTGCTAGTAATATCCCGATTAATTCCGCTATTGTCTGAATAAGTCACAGAGATCTGAGGAACATTCCCGGAAGTACCTGTCCCAGAAAGATCCAAAACAAAATTAGAAGTATTCGGATCATTATTCGCAATCGAAATGGATGCAGAAAATGCGGATGCTGAACTAGGATTAAAAGTAACGGAGAAACTCAAGCTCTTCTTAGGAGAAATCGTTACCGGTGCACCAGTCGAATTAAACGAACTCGCATTCACACCAGTCAAAGAGATCCCACTTATAATTAAATTTTGTTCTCCGGAATTTTTAATCGTAAATGTTTTGGAAGAACTTCCACCGGAAGGAGCATAAAAATTGGACTTAGAACTTGAGATCAGAGTAAAACTACCTTCTGAAACCTGAATGCCCGGAGCAGGGGACTCGATTCCTGTGCCCTTAAGATAAAGAATAAAAGTCCCTATATTAGGATCATCTGATGCAATTACCAAATACGCGGACTTAACTCCGATAGAATTCGGCTGAAAACTGATCTGAAAAGAATTCGAATCGCCTGTGTCTAGGCTATTAGCTGAAGGTTGGGAATCGATCACGTATTGAGAAGAATGAATTCCGCTTTTTGCAACTAGATCCGGGCTCCCTGTTAAGTTTATCGTAAAATCCCCATCATTCTCTACTTTCAAAGTCGAGGAGGAAGAAGAAGTAAGTAAAACCGATCCAAGCGAAAGAGTGGAACCAGAAGAATACTTTTTACCATCCGAATCCAGAACATGGAGTCCTTTTATAGAAGTTCCGGAAGGGAAAAATGGAAATAATTTACTGCCTCCTCCGCCCCCGCAACCAGGCAATAGAGAGAAAGCAGAAATAACGGCGACAAAGACAAATTTAAAAGATCTTGGATCCAAACTCTAATCCTAATAAAAAAATAAATTCCGACTTTCAGAATCTATTTATAAATATGATTTTTTATTGAAAGGGAGACAAATAATTCCCTCATCCTATTGGCGAATTTAAGAAAAGTTACGTCCAGAAAAATATAGAAATCCTCAAATAAGATTTGGCAGAATAATTCTAAAAATCATTGGAAAATAAGGAACTTATCTGCCTATTTCTGTCCCTTTAAACTTGGATCTTTAGATCCTCGAATAGCCGATTGCCAATAAGATTATCATGGACCTGATCAAGCGTGATCCGTTTAAACCTTTGAACTTTAACCTTCATTCTGAGGTTTTCAAATTTTCCGAAATTTTGATATGGAATTGTGATAATTCGGAAAGAAAATATCGGGATGCTTCCCCAGATTTTCTTGTAAAAAGAAATAATTTAGATCCAAATCGACAAATGCCGATAGGTTTGAAGTATCTAAAAACTTCGTCGAATAAGGATTTATGACTCCAAGAAATATTGCCGTACTTCTTTATATTTCGATACTTTTCATTTTTCATTCCCCGGTATCCGCTTTAGGAACGTATTCGGAAGGTTGGACGGTCGCAAAATTGATCCAATTCGAAAGCCGAGGTATCGTTTACGAATCCTATGAAGGGGTCATCGAAGTAATCACATACGATCCCGCTGAAGAATGTAACGAAGAAAGAGATGAATGTTATGTGCCGATGAGAAAGAAGGCCAACTTCAGCGTCCGCCCTGAAAATGCGGATGTAGTAAATTTTTTAGCTAAAAATTTAAATCAAAACATTCTCATCCAATTCAACATTCATAGGATCCAACCGATCGCATTGTCCAGTAGCGTTGAAGTAATACATGCCCAATATCAAGAAAATATAATTCCTCATAGCAATCCAGTAAAAGATCCTAGCGGCAGACTTACAGTTTGGGTGCAAGCTCATGATACAGCTCATCCAATAGATAAGATGGCAACTAAAAAGACCGGAGGAAAAAGAAACTTTTCCGTAATGGGAAGAATACTCAGCTTAGAATATAAAGGAACCTTGGTTGGAACATATGAAGGACTTTATATGGATGAGTCTAAAGGCAAGATCCATCCGTTTTCCATCACTTCGGAAGAAATGGCCGAGTTCGCATGGAAAGCAATGAAATATACCGGGAAATATTATCTTGGGATTTCAGTAGCGTTCGTAACAGGTGTGAGAGAATCTCATTACGATGTATTCGAAATAAATTTTAGAGAGCCTGCCGGGTCTCAAGAAAAACCTAAAAATTAAAGATCGAAATATAAGATCTTTGATCAGGAATATTTTTTTTAGAGATCAAATATCCTTCATTGTCTAAAAGAACTAAAACTTCTAAACTTCCGACAGAATTTTTAGAATGATCCTCTCGAATATATACATTCGCAGCACTTAGCTCCACCGGAGCTTCCAATCCGAAATGAAGAATGTCCCAAACCACTTCTTCTTTCCAAAAACTTTCTTCGGATTCGGATCCCTTCTTCCAACCTTGTTTTAAAAAATTCTCTTTAGAGATCTTAAGATCAAAATGGGCATATATTGAATTTTCAGAAGGTTCAGAAAGTATCCTTAGATTCTTTACACCTTCCAATTTATGTGCCTCTACATAAACTGCTGCATCTTTTACGATCGGTTTAGAAGTGTCCGGAATTTCGTATAATTCTCCCTCACAATTCGAGCTGAAAAGGAAGGACGCGATAAATATACCGGCGTATAAGAAATGTCGAAATCGAGGCATCATATCTTATTATACGAAGTTAATTAACAAACAGGGACAGGGATTTTTCAATTTTTGGAGGAGAAATTCAAGATTTGAGGAAAATTTTAGATATAATCTGGGCCGTGATTTAAATTCAAATTGAAGTATGTTAGAAACTACTTTATGTATTATTGAAAATAATTATTCACCATCGATTTAATATAATAAATTAAGATAGTAAGAACTTATCCCATCCTTTCTTAATAATTTCTTCACTAGTCGCAAAAACTAGATCTTCACCAAACATAAGCTTACCATTTCCCCAATCTACCTCATTGGGATCGTTCCAACTAACCTCACATTCAGAGCAGCATAGAAGTAACTCCTCCGAATCCTTTTTCCTTAAAATTTGTACCCACCCTTGGGAACATACTGGGCATTCTTTTACACAATTTATATATTCATCTGAATTCATTTGCTTAACTGACTTGCACTTTTTAAAGGCACCCCCCTTCCTGAAGGATAAGAAGTAATGAGCTGCCGAGTCCCTGTCTTTGTAATGATAGTAACATTATTAAGGCTATTTTTTTGCCCCCCTAATCCGCCTTCATAACCCGCTCTTTCATATGGAATTACATAAATATCTGTCCCATTCACGTTATGGTAAAATTGAGCGGAACCTCTGTCTTTCCAAGCCATATTTGTTGTTTCAATCGGATCATTATAAAAAACACCATGAAAATTTTTGTTATAATTATTTTTTCCATGAGCAGATACATGTTCAATTCGAGTTTCTCCAGTACTCTTTTTAACAACACTCCAATCTAAAGGTTTACCATGATTGATTAACCTTCCCCATATAATAGAGAGATTTGTTTTTAATCCTTTTAAACCACCGGGATTAGAAATTTTAAAATTATTTTCAATAGGTCCAAAACTTGTTCTTGAAGGACGAGCAGTTCCACTTGTTATACCTGGTAATACCGAGCCAACATAAACACCGGCTACGAACATACCGAATCCACCAATAGCCATTCTATCCGGATCATTTTCATATAACTCTTCGTTAAGATAATCTGTTGCTTCCTTTATTCCCGGTAATTGTCCTATAAAATAACCCGGTACATTCGACGGTTGCATAGCATTCACTACATATGCAGTTTTCAAGAATGAACTATTTCGCATATAATGAATACGCTGATCCACATCGGAAGATTCTGCTTTGGTAGCACCAGAACACGTCGCAGCAAAATACGTCCATAATCCACCTACGCAATGCCCAGTAGGATCTTTATAATTAATCGGATTTCCTTTTACATATGAAAATCTATTCCAACCTTGCGTATCAACAGCACCATCAATTACGCTATCCGCACTAGTAAATCTTGCGATCTGAGGATCGTAATATCTTGCATTATAAAAATAGAAATTAGTTTCCTTATCTAATTCTTGAGAGTTGTACTTTGGATCAAAATCTTGATTTCCCCTTTGGACAAAGGCCTCTCCGTAAGGTTCATATTGGATCTTACTGACAGTCTGAGCATTATCATTTAGTATCTGTCCGACTGAATCGACTTGGTCTGTAAGGAAATAAGCTGTAGTCCCTTCTTCATTTAGGGCCGCGATACGGACCCCATTCAAATATACATTATTAACAGATTGAAGAACATTGGTTTCAGATACATATTCTAATCCGTAAAATTTATTTGGATATAATATCTCTAGATTTTTAGTACTAGCCCCATTTGGAACGATTGCAGTTTTACGGATCCTAAATCCACCTTCATCGTACGTGTATCGACCAACTTCCGTTCCTAATTTGTCGAGGACATAGCTAATCCGATTTTCGGAATCATAGTTAATTTGTTTTCTCAGGTCTTTCGAATTGTCCTGTTGAGATATCATATTCCCAACCGGATCGTAATTCATTTGCAAAGTAGAGATCCCTGATTGTGTAGAGTTTATCGTTAAAACTTGGTGGTTTTGATACTGGTAGGACCACCCATCCAGAAGCTGCCCCCCAGAAAAATCATGAGTTCTCTTCTTGAGTAGATTTCCGTTTTGAGCATAATCAAAACTTTGGCGGAAATTTTTTGTATAATTATCTGCAGTTTCTGTATAAATCCCGCTCGCAGTAATAAGGCGATTCAATCCGTCATAAGAATATGAATAATTCGCGTTAAACTCAGAGGCGGAGTTTGTTATTCCTATGATATTATTATTTTCGTTAAATGTATATATCGCATCCTGAAGAACCTTCGTATTACCGTCTACATCTCCAGATGATTGGATACGAATTAATCTTTGTTTTGTGTCGTAAGTGTAAGCAGTTTGAACTCCATTTCCTAAAGCAAAAGAAGAAGTTTGCCCGAATTCATTATAATCTATCCCCGAAACAATCGTTTTGCTGCAAAAACCGGGAAGTACTCCATTCGTATTGATTTGAACAGAAATCCCGGTAATATAGCCTGCGGAACCATAAGAATAGCAAGCTTTCATTCGGGTATGATTCACCGGATGTTCCGGATAATCGATGGTTGTCACCCTTCCTAGCAGATCGTAATTATAGTCTGTAATATATGGACCTTGCACATTTTCTAAAGGGATTCCCTTTAAAGAACGCGTTTCTGATTTCGTTCTCCCCAACTTATCATAACTGAAAGTTTTGAGTTGGTTTTGATCTTCTACAGAAACTAATTTCCCGATCGCATTTGCACTTCCCGATCTAGAATCATAATCGAAGGAAATTATCCCTTCCGGGAGTTCTTTTGCTACGACCCTTCCAATAGAATCGTAGGTAAAATTTGTAATATTTCCTTTTGCATTTGTTGTTTTGGTAAGATCTCCAAATGCATTATACACATTTTTTGTTACACCCAAATCCGGATCACTTTGAGTAATTAGCTGTCCGAAGGCATCGTATTGCCAATATGTTTGATTTTGACCGGAAAGATCTTTTTGGTTAATTCCAGTTGCGATGTCCCCACAGTTTAGAACACCACTTCCATTCAAGTCGGATTTTTTTATTAAATTTCCAGATATATCATAACAAAACCCAATCTGCGCTTTTGTTCCGTCGATCCCTGAATCCTCTATATATAAAACTTTTCCTCTAGCATTCTGAATGGATTTCTTTCTAGTTCCACCGCTTCCTTCTACTAGTACTTCAAAAGCTCCATTATACTTTGTGCTGATAATTGTAGCGGAATTTTCTCCTACAGCTTGTGGAAATATACTTTTAGTTTTTCTTCCTACCGCATCGTATTCGAATGAAGTAGGATTTCTCTCTTCGAGATGAAGTGCAAAACTTTGTAGCTCCGATCCATCTGCCCATTCCGGTTGTCCAGCCCGAATGACTCTACCTGCAGGATCGTATACGATCCGACCTGAACGTATATATTTTCCGTCAGATCCAGACTTAACCTGATATATATGTCTGCCCAGGCCATCGGCATACTTTCTGGAAACATAGTCGGGATCACCCGATCCGGTTGCTAAATTACTGAATGCGCTTAATGGAAAATTAGAACTATAACTATATGAAGATAAAAGTTTATTCCCCGAATCAGTATCAACGGAAGTTTCAACTAATCTTCCATAATCATCATATTCAAATTGAGTTTTATTTCCATTCGGATCTAATGCCTCTATGGGAAGACCGAATGCGTCCGAATAATCGATTGCATATATAGTCTTAAATCGAATCGATCCTCCGAACGTTACGGATTCTTTCAAGAACTGATGAAGTTCATCATCATATACATATTCTTTGCCTCGACCGGGACTTGCACTCGAATCCTTTTCGGATATTTTATTCCCATAAGTATCGTAAGTAAAATCTTGTATCGAAGTCTTTGTTATAGGCAAACCACTTCCGGTATAAGTAGTAACAGTTCTAGTTAAGTTTCCAAAACTATCATAGGTCATTACTGAAGTTTTTTCAGTGTTGCTTTCTTGAAATCCGATCGATTTTTTCATTCTCCTTTCATTTGTATTCGGATCAGTTTCAAACTCATACGAATTTGCAACTGTTTCAGAAGGATGTGAAGCATCCTCGTAATGATCAGTCGCAGTTTCAATTTTCTTGGTAATGTTATAACCATCGATTGTAAGCGTATTTGTGGTAGTAGTTAGCTTACTTCCGGACATATAAGTTTCTTTTCGATTAGAATACGCTACGTAAGTTGCAATTCCGGGAGAAACTTCCATCTTTTTCACATCGTAGTAGGTAAGAGATTTTCCATATTCTGCATTATCGGATCCAAGAACATGCATTTCTTTCTCAGCACCACCTAATGCACGGTTCATCATAAAGTCAGAATACGGCATACTATGGAATGAATGGACAGTGTTAGCCCCCAAACTGTCTTTCATTGAAAAATTAGTAAATCCGAAATAATCCGTTTCTTTCTTTCCGTTAATGAAAGCTGAAAACGCTACGCCACCACTATACTGATATGATTTTTGAATCCTATTTCCGAATCCGTCATCTGCAATGATTTTGGTGCAAACTCGATAACTAGTAGGAAGATCAGGAATTCCATCCCCTCCAGTATTATCAAACTTAGTAGAATTTTCGTATTCAAGATCGTATGTGCCGCCAATACCATTTCTGATCTGATTAATTACATCCGGCACTGATCCAGTCGAGTTTGCAAAATACCAAGTGGGTTCCTTTAAATGGAAAATCCCGATATCAGTAATTCCATCTCCATTATAATCACCCTGGATCCAAACATAAGGGTATACTTTAGAGAATAAGTCGGAACGATCGATAGAGCGACTTATGACCGTTCCAGGTAATGCTACCGAAGAAACTTTCGTTATATCGAAAATTTTATATGTATCAAACTGAACTACAATAGGGTTTCCGCTTGAATCAAAATCGCCGCTAAAAGATGCAGATACAGCGGAATATGAAGTTAATGCAATATTTGATCCCGAAATCTTGAATTTATAAAATGTAGTACTATCAGCTAATGTTTTGCCGATTAAAATCGATTTGCCAGAAGTTTCAGAATAAAGCCCATATCGAATTCCACTAGATAATGTAGGATCAAACTCAACAGAAGTAAGTGGCAAATTCGCACTTCCACTCGCCGGCGTAAGTTTAGTAAACTGAATTTTAGAATTTGTAATATCGACTACTCCGATATACCAAGAGTGAATCGAAGTTGAACGATCTACAATTATTAGCTGAGATGTATTATCAGTTGTTCCGAGTATATTTCCCGAAAATATACTATAGTCTCTTCTCTTCAGTCGATTTTGACCGGTAGTTCCCAACCGAAACATATTTGTAATATTTGTTTGCGTTAATGCACCAGCTGGAATTAAAACCTTATTTCCGCTTAAACTACTTAATACGAATTTTCCGCTTCCTGCAGTTGGTTGATCATCGATAACTAATACAGACTTTGAGCTCGCATTTGCAAAATTATCGATGATGAATGTAGTATCATCATAATAAAAATTACCTACTTCCGAATCGCTGAAGGAAGCAAAGTTGGTTTTTTCGAAAGTTGAGGCACTTGCACTTCGTAATGCAAAAAATGAATTTTGAATTCCGGTTTCTTTATAAAATAAGATTTCGTCTTTGCTATTTCTAGTATAGCGATCTATTCTTCCTGAATTTGCAATTTTTTGGTCAGTTGTTTCAGGATTAAAATCAGCAAAAATTCCTGATACTGTTGCTGATCCGACTCTTAAGTCGAATTTATTTGTTTTTCTATTATATATTACTAATTCAGGCGATAAGGAACAATCGTTTGTAGTAAAACAACCAGGAAATACTAATTCTCCACGATTTGTATAATCATTTCCATCATATGTGTAATCAATTATAAGCGTTTTGGAATCAGATGCAGTTTGAACGACCGAAAATCCTTTAGAAATTTTGACTTCATCTATAGGTAAAGGAGATTGCATAACCTTCTCAACCGAAGGGCCGTAATTCATATCATTATAAATTCGAAAGCGAAATCCGCTTCCCGTTGCCTCTCCAATCCAAAATTTATTATCACTAGCTGAAAAGAAACCTACGTCAGTATTTCCGTCGCCGTTAAAATCTCCCTGAAGCCATTTTGTGATTTCTTTAAATTGTGGGCTTCTTGACCAAACTTTAAAATTTATAGTCCGGTCTCCTGTTTTCCCGAAAACCCATTCTCCATTTGATCTATTAAAAACTAAAAAGTCTGAGAACCCATCACCGTCAAAGTCTCCCGAAAATCTATCTTGAGAGAACAATCTCTCCTCGGGAGCAGTAAATACTTTATAGAGATACCATTCTATTTTGAAATAGATCGGATCAGAAGGATCCGGATTCCTATAATTTTCTCCTACAAACCATTTTCCAGATCGAGCATCATAAATGGAAATATCTGTCCGACCATCTCCGTTATAATCTCCTACTAAGAAGTTGACATGCAATCTTCCTCGCCCCTGAACAGAACTATCTGATGTAGTTACACTATCCAAATTCCCATTCGGATTATAGTCCCCTCGAAATATATTTTGGAATTTTTTTGAAAATTTTAGGAATTCAAATTGACCGCCTTTATTTAGCATTAAAGTCCATTGGCCGGTCGGCTCATCAAAGAGAATTGAATCAGATAATCCGTTTCCGTCGTAATCTCCGGGAAACCATTCCATCCGGAAAATATCCGGAATACCTGACATTAGTTTTCCATAACTTTTAAATTGGAAATTCGTTCCAGTATGTTCAGCTACAACAAATTCCTTCGTTTGGGGAAGATAGAATGCTATGTCTGATCTTCCATCCCCATTATAATCTCCGGTAGCATTTCCTTTAAAAAATCTTATTTTATCTAAACTTCCAAAATCTTTATATCGATTAGCGTAAGTTTTAAAAGTATAACCTCCACCAGGTTTTCCCTCGGCTGCTTTCCAATTTCCAGTTTGAAAATTGAAAAAAACGATATCTGAAATTCCATCCCCGTTAAAATCTCCTTCAAAAAATTCCGCATCACCCGGAATTTCTTCCGGTTCGGAAGAGAATGAATTCGCTACATTTTGCCAAAGCAATAGTTTTGAAGCTTGCTGATAATTAAAATTTGGTTTCGTTGTATTTCTGTCGGAATCGATCGTTTTTAATAATGGTCTCCCAGAATCGGCAGATATGTCATAGTCCATTCGATATTCCCAGAGTTTATTACCGTTATATCCGACTTGGATCTTATCCAATAATTTGTCTGTCTTAACGATATATCCGGGAACTTTGCTTACATAAGAATCGTCTCTATCTTTCGTGATAAAACGAACATATTGTTTTGGACTTGCTCCACTTCTTGAATTTCCTGTATATCGAACTTCTTTAAGATATAGAGCATGATTTTCGGAATATTCAGAGGTATCATATTCAATATCCATAAAGTTCCCATTCGTATCCTCTACTCGAGAAAGATTCCAGCTATATGTGCGGGTAATCTTGGCTGGATCATAAATGCGACTAGAAGAATTTTGACCAAAAAAGGATTTTGTTCCCAACGAATCTTGAACTTCCCAGATCCCGCCATTCTCTATATTTGTTAATTTTAATATGGTAAAATCTTCTCCTACAACTTCCGGACGATATATTCCATTCTCGTTACCGGAAACTCCTGAAACTTTGATTAACTTTTTGCCATTCCAGGAAAAGCTATCTCTATAATCGTAATATAATGCTCCAAATTCAGGAGTTCTTATAATAGAACCTAATCCAAGACTCCATCCAACTCCTAGCCACCCATCTCCTCCAGACGAAGAATAAGTTAAACTCAAATTCGGTTGGATCCCAAGACGACCTGTCGCAATCTGAATTGGATAAGCAAGAGATACCGTTCCATAATTATTTGGTTCAGGAGGAGCAATAAAGACTGCTCCTGCTAAAGGATCAGCCTTTGTTTGTGGATCATCGATTGAAGAACTGTAATTCGTTGAAATTGAATATAAGTCGCTTCCTTCAGGAGATGGAGCAGAACCGGGAGATGGAAATGAAGTACCTTGATAGAAAGATCCTCCTCCTGCTACGCTTAATAAGCGAGAAAGTATGTGGTCCATTCCATTACCTGCTTGGCAAGAAGCCAAAAAAAGTAGTAGAGCTAAAGCACGAATAATGGAAGAACAAAAAGACGGACCATTTGCTGATCTGGACTTCTTGGAATCTATCTTTTCTGAACCAATTACTATCATACGATCCCTTTAAAATTTAATTATAATCAAAAGTATAAAACGCTGAGTTCTTTAAAACGTTCAGCGCATTTTAAATACTTTTAATACTTAATCCGAGAAGTGATCGTATAATCTCGTTCAATCATTGGAGCTACGAAAAAGTTATTTAAACCATATTGAAGAGCACCTGGATTTAATAAATTAATGCCGTAACCACGTATTAACGGTTGAGGAGTTTCTGCACCAGCGAGCCAAAAAGCCATCGCTCTGCCCGAATCTACTCCTACTACTAAATCAGGTGTTGTTTGAACCCCTTTATTAGTAGTGCTTAAGAAGAACTCTCCTCCACCTTTAACTTCGAATGGAGATAAAGTTGCAGTTCTTCCTCTAACGGTTGTATTCCCACCAGTTGTATGCTCCCAAGCGGTTACTATATAATTTCCGTCAGCAATTCTTGGAATTCCAGCCATTCGGGAAGTTGCAGGTAAAGGATTGTTCAGCACTAAAGCTTGATTGTATAATAATTGCCCATTCGGAAGCGATAATAGCTTCAAACGAACCTCATTTGCAGTTGTTACATATTGAATTAACCCAGGATTTTGAGTTATATTTAATTTAACTGAATTCGAAACGTTTGAATCAACTAGATACGAAGGGGCGATAAATGTTCCAGAGGTTAAATCGAATCCGCGTGCATACAGATTTCCCGTAACGAATCTGCAAACAGCTACTCCAAAGTTTCCATTCATTCCACTTGAAAAAGTCATATTGTAGGCAGCATTAAATGCAGCGGGAATATTATTAGAATAATCCCCCGGCTTAAAAGTCATGGAAAATGCCTCTTGCGAAGTGCCAATTACCCCATTTGTCAAAAGATCAATAGAAGCAATCCTCATCTTTGCTATCGACTCATAGGAAGCTCCGCTAGTAACGTAGTTAGCTGTTAGAAGAGCTTTCGTTCCGGAGGCACTTGCAGTAACTCTAATACTCTTGTTGGCGATGTCCATTGGGATATTAAAATATGAGCCCTGCGCTAAAGCGGCCCCGGTACTTAATTGATATATTCGAAAATCTGCATAATTCCGAATTGCCAAAAGTTCTGATACTGAGTTATTCCAAGTTACTATAGCTTGGTTAGTTCCGATAGCAGCATCAAAGTTTCCCACTGAAACTGCCCAAGCATCTCGAGTGAAAACCTTTGCATCTGCGAATAATCGAGCTCTAGTTGTAAGATCCCAAAAATTTATATCGATGTCATTTCCATTTTGCCATACAATTACAACCTTACCGTTCTCATTTACTTTCGCTGTAAACTTACCAGTGATTGCTATTGTGTTTAGATCTATCATTGGGCCATATTCTTGTTTAGTTGAAATTTGGTAGAATCGTCCCCAAAGATCTGCATCTTTTTTCCAAATTACGAGTGCAGTGTCTCCGTAAGATACAGTAACTGGGCCAGCTAAGGCCGTCGTGCCGGTATTTTGGCTGATTATAATATCCTCAGATCCAGGTTGTAGTTGGTATACTTGGCCAGTACTATTTGTAAGTCCGAATAATCCGCCTGCTAGGAAATTTTTGAAATCACCGCCGTCTGCCCAAGAACTCCACGCAGCTACGCCGCGATTATAATTTCCAATCCAATTTACCGCATTATAATCAGGTCTTAAACCTAAGCATCTAGCAGGATGTTTAGGATCAGAACTACAGCTGATAGATGAACTAGGTAAAAAAGAAAGATACTGAGGGCTCAAAAATGCAGTCGGTATAAAATTCGTCTGCACATCATTATTCCATTGAGATGTAAAATTGGTATCTTGCGTTATTCTAACGTCTGGCCCATCTAAACTACTTTTTGTAGAAACAAACTCTAGCTTATCGGCCTTAAAAGAACTAGCTCTATCCAACACTATCGTAGTTATTCCTTCGGAATTAGGCCCTGAAGAAGTTTGAATAGTGAATGTATTTGCATTTTCTCCGATGGACAGAATATCACCATTCTGTATTTGCCCTCCAGCATTATATATAAGAATTGAAGCATCACCAATTTCTAATGCTTTTGCAAGTTGACCTCTCATTTTAGAAACCTTGCTATAATGTAGAGGCCAAATACTGTTTCGATAAGCATTATTGTATGACGGACGAATATACAACTCGATCACACTTGTATCTGGATCTAAATACTGATGCAAGCTTGGTAATTGCAAACATAACGTTAATGTTTGTGAAACTAATATAAAGCTAACTCCGCATGATTGTAGTTTATAGGGATCGTTTATCTTAATATCTTTTTCGATATGCATCCAATCTGTTCGCTGGCCTCCAAATCCAAGACTGACTTCGAAATCAGAAACTTCACTTAATTCATATAAATCGTTTGTTGCTGACCTTTTCATATCATAACTAAAACCAGTAAAGTATTGATAGTTTCCAGCAATAGTAGGACTTCCGAAATTGGGGTTTAAATATCTAGTTTTATCTAATTTAATATTAACTTCAACTCGCTCACCAAAACCCACTGCTCCCAAATAAACCGATCGCATAGTTGGATAATAAGGAGTCTCTCCCAACATAGAAAGATCCCATGTGGTATTCATCTTAAATGAGTTACTTGTGACTAATGGGCTCGTTCCATAATCTTTAATTTTTGCTCCATAATCTTTCATCGAAATATAAACTATCTCGATTGTGTCTCCAGCCCAGATTAGTGAATCGATTCCTTTTAATACTTGAGCAGGCTTTAAAGAGCTAGGGTCAAATAATGCTACTTGTTTATTTGGTTCTTGGCCATATGTGACGTACTCAGTAAAGTTGTAATATTTACCTTTTGAAAATACTACCCAAAAGCCGGCATTATCCTTAGTAGCTTGATCCCAAGTGCTTAGTGGGGTTTGTTCGCAAGCACTTCTAGAAACTCCATCAGAACCAATTATATTTTCTTTAGGAGTACACGGTGTTGTGCTTTTTATTCCGGATATACTTTTAATTCCGCTGCTGAAAATTCTAGACTTATCTAGTTTGGGGGCTACCTCCTCAAAATTTACCACCGTATTTTGGTATTCTATTTCCAAACCAGAGCATGCAATTCGATCTAATGCTTTTCTTAAGGTGATACCTGGGCTTAACGAAGTTGCAGTTTTAGCAATACACGGGTTATTATCTCCACCAGTCGCTTCAAACGCAGCGACTCGATACATTTCTCTAAAACCAGGTCCAAATATTTTAATGAGTGCAGTTCTCGCTTTCGCGTTTTCTTCAACTATTTTGAGATTATCTCCGCTAAAATTCAACAGCATCGATCTATAGTTTGAATCAGGAACATGAGTCATCTCATAATCTACTATATAGATTTTTGGAGTGTATCCTGAGGCAATTGCCTTTTGCACCTCAGCCGTATTCAGGCCGTCTAACTCGATCACATATGGGCCAAACTTTGTACCGCCATATACAGCGACTTCAAACAAACTATAATCTGCATTTCTTAAACGAAAACTTTGTATAGGAATTAAATCACCCGCAGAAGATTCGAACATTAAAGAACAAAGAATATTCTTTAATTTTACAGGCATATTTACGGACTGATTCTCTATATAGAGAGCTGCCCTTACATATCCAGCATTCGCATCAACTTTTGAAACTTCGTTAATTTTCTGAGATTTCTCTCTCCTGAATTTTCTAGCCTTGTCGGTACTAGAATTAGCTTTAACAGTCCATCCTTCTCTATCCAAGTTGTTCTTAAATGGTTTATCAGCCCATTTTGTTACAGTCTTGCTAGTTGAAGCAGAGGCACCCCAGCTCTTACTAGATTCTTTACCGTAATTTAATCCAGTTCCCTCTGTTTTTGTAGTTTTTGATTTTTGTTCCTTTAAATCGGTTTCAGTAGTTTCTTTTGGACCAGTATCAAATCCTCCATTTGAACCGCCACCGGATCCGATATTTACTGAAATTGAATCGCTATAAGTATCTTCATATTGAACCGTCTTCAGGTTAACTTCATTTTGATGGATACTTTCAGACCCCTGATTTCTAGTTGATTCGAAATCTTGAGAATTGATTTCGCTAATGATTTCATCGCTTTTTAGTTCGCTACTTAGAAGAATTTCGATCTTCATAGTTACTGGAGGAGCAACGATCGTATCAACCATTGGATAATCCGCTACCCAAACATTTGTAGTACTCTCATGTATATTAAGAATACCGTCACCATCGAAGTCATTTGTTATTGACGTACCGGTAGGATCAATTGCACCACCAAAATTAGATGCATTGATCGCAGTACCTGGCGCATAGGAAAAAAGTTTATTAGGTTGAACTGGCTTAGGATCGGTTATTAACCCAACTTTCTCCGTAGTCAGTTTAATGGCAGTGGATAAATCAACATCTTGGCTGTTATCCCCACCCCAAAAAGAACAAGAACTGAATGTTAACAAAACAGGAACCAAACCAATTACGATAGACATTGGATTCAGCATTCTAAAACTAAATACATACTCTATATGTGAAGAAGGGATAAATTTTCTCACGGAATTAATAAACATATTCATTTTTTCTAATACTATAATTTTCATCGTCTTCTCCTTAGAATTTGATCCTTGACATAATCGTATAATCACGCTCGATCAAAGGTGAAACGAAAAAGTTATTTAAGCCGTATTGAAGTGCGCCCGGATTTTGGAGGTTTACATTAAATCCGCGAATTCTTGGCTGTAAGGTATCTTGAGAGAGCCAGAAGGCCATTCCAAATATCGTATTTGGTGTGGCCGTTATATTCGCGTTAGATTGTGGACCTTGATTGGAAGTACTTAAAAAGAATTCTCCACTTCCCCTTAAGAAAAACTTTTGTTCAGGAGTAGCGGCATTAATGTCTAAACCTGTTACCCGACCTCTTATCGTTTTTTTACTTCCATCAACATGCTCCCAAGAAGAGAAAATGTTTGTTCCAACAATCAGTGAACTTCCAGGGTTACGAGACGTGGCCGGAGAAGGAGAATTAACAATTAAAGAATTATTATAGAACATTTGATTTCCAATTAGGGAAATCGCTTTCAACCTTACATTATTGTCTGATGGAGTAGAATATAAAACCATTCCTGGTTCTTGTGTAACCGAGAGACTCCAAGTCGGAGAGACTACATTTGATTCAATTGAAAAACTGCCCGACCCAAGCGTGGCCCCTGTAGTAAGATTAAAAGATCTCGCATTCAAGTACCCGCTTACATTTCTCCAAATGACCAATCCGTATGCTGGATCAGAACCACCCGTCCAAAATGAACCTGTCTCGATCGATCCGGAAGTGCCAGCACCAGCCGAATCAATATTCTTCGTAGCTCCAATTGCTGCTGCAGTTGATAAGTTGTAATTTAAAACATTAATCGACGAGCCGTTATCGTAAGCAGTAATGTTCGCTAGAATTGCATAATTACCCGAAGCCGATGCAGATACGACGGTTTTTCCCCAACCAAAATTGCTATTATAATTCGAATAGGCAAATGCGGCATTGGTTGCCACACCTGTACTTACTTCATAAACTCTTGCATAAGTATCATGCTGAGTAAAAATTCCTGTATAAACCGATGAAAATGTTACAAAGCTTACATCCCAAGTAACGAGAGCTCTGCTTGTTCCTATAGCTACATCGATGCTATATACTGTCCCAGCCGTTTTAGATCGAGTTGCGACTTTTGATTCGGCTCCAATTTTTGTTCTAGTATTTATATCCCAGAAACTTACGTATAGATCATCATTACTTTCCCAAGCTAAAATGATTTTGCCGTTTTCATTTACTTTGGCACTAAAGTTGCCAGTTGCAGTTGCAGTGGTCATGTCGACTAAAGTCGTAGTTACTGCTGTCTGTGTTGAGTTCTGGTAATATTTTCCCCAAATATCACCGTCTTTTCTCCACAAAACTAATGTATAATCTCCACTTGTTATTGCTACTGGGCCGAAAAGCGGACTCGCTCCGGTATGCTCCCCTACTACAAAGTCAGCATTACCTGGCTCCAATTTATAAACTAGATTGTTACTGGTTGTTAATCCAAATAGGCCTTCTGAAAGAAATCCTGCAAAGTCACCACCGTCTGCCCAAGAGCTCCATAAAGCCACCCCTTGATTATAATTTCCAATCCAGTTAATTGCATTATAATCGGGATTAAATCCTAAACACCCAACAGGATGTTTTGGATTCGAGACACAATTAATTGTTTGGCTCGTTGAAAATGATAAGTTCTGCGCAATGTTATATTCTGCTGGCTGGAATGCAGTGGTTGCTTCTTGATTCCACTTTGTTAGAAACCCGGTATCTTGTGTAATTCTAATATCCGGAATAGTTAATCCACTGCGAGTAATTACAGTAGTCAGCTTATCAGCTTTAAAGTTTGAAGCCTGGTCTAAAAATAAAGTTACTGCTCCTTCAGCATCGGCTGCTGAGATATCGACAATAGTAAAAGGAAAATTACTTTCACCGACTAAGAGTACATCATTCTTTTCTATAAGTCCATAGATATCGTTCACACGGATTGATGTGTCATTTTCTTTTAGTGCACTTGCAAGCACTGCTCTCATCTTTCCAACTTTGCTATAATGCAAAGGCCAAATACTTTTTCTATATGCATTATTTAGAGATGGGCGGATATATAATTCGACAACGCTATTTTCAGTATCTAAAATTTCATGCTGAGTAGGAAGTTTAACGCACAACGTTAAAGTTTGAGTCGAATGAATAAAATTGACCCCGCATGATTGTAATTTATAAGGGTCAGAATTATTAAGATCCCTTTCTATATGCATCCAACTGGATCTCTGCCCACCAAAGCCCATACTAATTTCAAAATCAGCTACTTCTGTTCTTTCAAACAAAAATGGAGACGTTTTCTTATTATATGAGAATTCCGTAAAATACTGGAGACTTCCTGCTAAAGTGGGAATTCCGAAATCTGGATTAAGATATTGAGTTTTATCTAGTTTAATAGTAAGTTCAATTTGTTCACCAAAACCTACAGCTCCTAAATATGTGGAACGAGTATTAGGATAATAAGGATGACTTCCTAAAGAAGTAAGGTCCCATGTTGTGTTCATTTTGAACGGAAGATTAGTAACTAATGGATTTGTTCCAAAGTCTCTAAGTTTAGCACCGTAATCCCGCATAGAAATATATATGATTTCAATCGTATCTCCTGCCCAAAGTGTAGAATCGATCCCTTTCAATACCGATGCAGGTCTTGGAGAGTTTGGATCAAACTTTATAATTTCCTTATTTTCTCCATACAGCAGATATTCAGTAAAATTATAATATTTACCTTTTGAAAAAACTACCCAAGCACCTGCGGTATCTTTGTCTTCTTGAGACCAATCCGAAATAGGTTTCTGAACACAAGCTGTCCTTTGAACATTGTCTGATCCGACAATATTTTCCTGCTTACTGCAGGGTATTGTATTCTTAATCCCACCAATAGACTTAATCGTTTTAGAGAATATTCGGGATGAATCTAATGTAGGTGCAATTTCCGAAAAGTCGACAACGACATCTTCAAATTCTATTTCTAATCCAGAGCAAGCAATTCGCTTTAAAGCAGTTCGCAAAGTCACACCTGGTGATAAACTAGTAGAAATAGATTTAGTGGTGCAAGGGTCGCCGACTCCTCCCTCTGCATCAAATGCAGCGACGCGATACATTTCACGAAAGCCAGGACCGAATACTTTTATGAGCGTTGTTCTTGCTTTCGAATTTTCCTCAACGATCTTCAGGTTATCACCATTGAAATTCAAAAGTGCAGAACGATAATTCGAGTCAGCAACATGTGACATTTCATAATCAACAATGTATATTTTAGGTGTATAACCAGACGCGATTGCTCTTTCTACCTCGGCCGTGTTAAGGCCAGTTAGCTCGATAACATACGGACCAAATTTGGTTCCTCCGTAAACAGAAACCTCAAATGGGCTGAAATCCGAATTTAAAAGCCTGAAACTTTGGATTGGTATCAAATCCCCTTCGCCAGTTTCAAACATTAATGAACAGAGAATGTTTTTAATTTTGACTGGCATATTTACAGATTGATTTTCAATATATAATGCAGCCCGAACATAACCAGCGTTCGGATCAACTTTTGACTCTGTATTAATTTTTCCTGCTTTGTCTCGGCGATATTTCATCGCCTTATCACTTGAAGAGTTTGCTTTAATATTCCACGCCTCTCTATCAAGGTTATTCACAAAAGGTTTATCAGCCCACTTAGTTAGAGTTTTTGAAGTAGAAGCAGTTATTCCCCAGTTTTTAGATGAACTGGTTCCATAGTTTGCTCCCATTCCATTATATTTTCCTCCAAAACTCTCGCTCGAGGCCCCTGAAAAATTCAGAGAGATAGAATCCGTGTAAGTATCTTGAAATTGGACAGTTTTGAAATTCAATTCATTCTGATGTATTTTTTCTGAGCCTTCATTTCTATTTGATACAAAGTCTTGAGATCCAATTTCACTTACAATTTCGTCTGATACTTGATGTGAATTCAATTGGATGGCAATTTTCATTGTCACTGGTGGAGCAATGATCGCCTCAATCATAGGGTAATCTGCTACCCAAACATTCGTGGTAGTCTCATTTGTATTTAGAATACCATCTCCATCAAAATCATTTAATATATTCGTTCCGGTCGGATCGATTGTTCCGCCAAGTGCTTTAACGTTAACCTTTGTTCCTGGGGGAAGGCTAAAGAGATTATCAACTGGAACTATTGGAGGAGTAGGTAGTCCTGGTATACCACCTCTATCTCTGATTATTGGAATCCTTTCAACAGCTAACCAGGTTGCTTTTGAAAGATCAACATCCCTATTATTACCGAATCCCCAATCGCTCAAACAACTAAAGAATGGAAGAATAATTGCAAATACAGTTATAGATCTAATATTCCACTTCAAAATGCTGCTCATACTGCTCTCCGATCCTTGCTATTTGTTATTGAAGAATATAACCTACGGCGGACAAAAATCAGCCGGGTAGATTCTTTTTTTTCCAAAAATTGTTCTTAGTCTGTCCAATTTTTAAAATTATTCGCAATAACCATTTAATTTAGATATTTTGTGAAAATCGTTCCCACAAATTGATTAAACTTGTCGAATCTTTTACAAAAATTTAATTAAAAAATTCATAAATAACATCTTTCATATCCCAAATGGAATTTATTTAAATTTTTAGAATATCTCAATCGAGATATTGAATATTATAAATGATATATTCCATTTACAATATTTAGAATGACCGAAATCTATTATCCAATATTGTATATAATTCAAATTTTCACATATAAAACGAGTAAGAGCATAAACTATTTATAATGTTATTAAATGAAGAAAAATATTTAGAATATTACTTCCAACCCAATGGTAATCTTCCTGCCCAAATTTGATCTTGCAGAACTCAATTTCGTAAAAAAATTTCACTTGACAAAACTTCTAAACTATTTCGATGTCTAAATAAATGAAGCCGGATTATGTAATTCATCTTTTATCCAGAACGAGAGATCGGATCCAAAAACATCTTTCCGAGGAATTTGTGAATCAAGGGATCTTAGATTTAGTTCCGGCCCATGGAGGAGTTCTTTTCGCTTTAGGAAAAGAAGGTCCCTTAACGATGAGTGAACTTGCTAAAACACTGGATAGAACGAATTCGACCGTAACTGCGCTTCTAGATAAAATGGAAGAATTCGGTTATGTGAAGCGTTCTAAACCATTCGAAGATGAAAGGATCACATCGGCCGAATTGACTGAAAAAGGAAAGTTAACCTTGGAAAAAGTCCAAAAAGCTTCTAAGACCACTCTCTCTAAATTGAATCAAAATTTAGAGCCGGGAGAAAGAGAAGACTTCATGCGAATTCTAATAAAAATTCATTCTAATTTCGACCTGTAAATAGGTTTTTTAAGATCAAATATTTCGATATCGAAATTTATGGAGGATTCAGATGTTTGAGGGCAAAACAGCGGTCATCACGGGATCGGCAAGGGGGATAGGTAAATCTATCGCCAAAATGTTCCTAACAAAGGGCTGTAAAGTGATCATTTCGGATTTAGAAGAAAAAACTTCCAGAGAAACTGCAGAAGAATTATCCGAAGTATACAAACAAAATGTAGCCTGGAAAAACTGCGATGTAACGAACAAGGAGCAAAACAAATCGCTCGCAGAATTTGTAATGAAACAAACCGGAAATTTGGATATTTGGATCAATAATGCCGGAATTGTACAAGATGATCTTTTGTTAAGAATGTCGGAAGAAAAGTGGGATAAGGTACATTCCGTTAATCTGAAAGCAGTATTCTTCGGGATCCAGGCAGCGAGTAAATACATGATCAAAAAAAGTTACGGAAGGATCGTGAATATTGGATCTGTCTCCGGTTTTTATGGAAATGCAGGTCAGGCAAATTATTCATCCGCTAAAGCGGGATTATTTGCTCTTACCAAATCTGCTGCGAGAGAATTTGCCTCTAGAAATATCACCGTAAACTGTGTAGCCTCAGGATTCATTAATAATCGGTTTGCAGAACATGTGCCGGAAGCTATCCGAAACTCGATATTAGAATCAATTCCTTTAAAGATAAAAAGAGATCCGGAGGATGCGGTTGCATCCGCAGTAACATTTTTATCTTCGGATGAAGCGGATTGGATCACTGGAGCAACACTTCGAGTAGACGGAGGAATACTGATCGGATTCTAGACCAAACTACAAATCGGAAATTAATTTCAAGGCAAGTAGATATCCATAAAATATCCTTGCCTTTCTTGTTCTCCACAAAGAATAAGAAAGCTAGCGTTTCAGATAAAATGAAGACACTTACGAAATATTGCCAATATGTTCTTTATTTAGGATCAGGACAGGATCCTGAAAACAAATTTTATCACGATAACGAGTATGGTTTTACCATAGAGTCCGACGATGAATTATTCGGAAGACTGATCTTGGAAATTAACCAGGCAGGCCTCTCCTGGACAACAATCTTAAAGAAAAAAGATAATTTCAGAAAAGCCTATAAAAACTTTTCCATTCAAAAAATCGCAAAATTCGGACCGAAAGATTTTGATAGATTAATGAATGATGCCGGAATCATTCGCAATCGTTTGAAAATAAACGCAGCAATACATAATGCAAATGTAATACTTACTTTAAAGAAAGAATTTGGAAGTTTTAAGGATTGGTTGGACCATCATCATCCTAAATCTAAAGAGGAATGGGTAAAAATTTTCAAAAAGACGTTCATCTTTGTAGGTGGAGAGATCGTGAACGAATTTTTAATGAGCTCAGGCTATTTGGAAGGAGCTCATGGACCGGGATGCCCGATCTATAAAAAAGCTTTAAAGTCCAAACCCGCTTGGAATTCAAAAAAAATTACAAAATCCAAATAGTCCCTTATATGAGATCGAGACCCGAATTTGAAAAATTGAAAACCATAAAGGAATTCGAATCCTATTATTGGTATCGTGAGGAATTAAAAGAAATTTGCCAGGCGTTGAATATTTCTTCTTCCGGCGCAAAAGCCGATTTAGAGGAAAGATTAAAAGACTATCTCATTCTCGGGAGAGAGAAATTCCTTAAGAAGGAAACTTCTTCTAAAAATAAAAAACAAACCCGCAGC
This sequence comes from Leptospira sarikeiensis, assembly GCF_004769615.1. GTDB lineage: Bacteria > Spirochaetota > Leptospiria > Leptospirales > Leptospiraceae > Leptospira_B > Leptospira_B sarikeiensis. The sequence continues at coordinate 133,206 of NZ_RQGF01000015.1, forward strand.
AGTATTAAAAATTATTCTAAGATCACACTCCGATCAAAAATTATTCCTGATGGGATCCGCTTTGACTCTGAGTTTAGGGAATTCTGTAGAAAACATTATAAACTGAACAAATTCAGTTTTACTAAGGCGATGGCTGAAGCAGTTCGAGACGCTGAAAAGGAAGGCAATCTGAAACTTACTGTTTTAGATCTTCTCAAAGTTTATGAAAATCCACCCAAAGAAGAGAGACCCGATGATCGGGTTTTAAGATGGAATCGTTTTGTAAAAGATTTCCATGCAGAATCCAAAACTTTCAATCTTAAGAACAAATTGAACATTGCCGCTTTCCTATGGGGCAAAGTAAGAGATCGGGCGGGGAGCAAAAAATTCGACAGCTCTTTACTTCAGGAATTCGCCAAGGATATCGCCAAATTAGAAGCTAAGAGTAATAAATGATATCGATTCCGTAATAAAATGCGACTTTTTCTGCTGGAAGCATATTCAAACCCATTATAAAATATCGATTCAGCCCAGATGAAACTAAGATCGTATTTATTCCTTATTATTTGTATTTGTTTAATCGGCTTTCCTTTCCTTACAAAAGCCCAGGTCGATCATAAGAACGTTTGTTTGAATTGGGAAAGAGAATTTCCTAAGATCGACTCTAAACTATATCTAGAGATCAGCGGACTCGAATTGATACTTACTCCTCCCTCTTCCGCGTCTATGAGAAGTAGGAGACCGGGAGAATTAGTTGGAGTGACCCAAGGTTCTTACAAGTCTGAAGGAACCAAAGAAATCCATATTGAATTCCCATATGAACCTTCCGATCCGGACGAATGTGTATTTAATTGTAAGGAACAATCTATAACTCTTAGATCTTCGAATCGAAATGTAGACGAAGTTTTTGATAGTTGTTATAAATCCTGTAGGAACAATACTAACTTTAAGTACGGAAAGGATAAGTTTAAATTACAATTAAAGTTTAAGATATATAGAGACGAGTCTGAGACATTGAGGATCGATTCTCTTTCATACCGTGATCTCAATCCGATTACCGGAAAATTAGCGTATTCTTTTCCTCATTATTTTGCGGGGGACTTGGTGGAATGTTCTAATTCCATCTGGGATTAATCGTATTTCTATCTATCGAGTGAAAGTAATTCTTTTTCAAGTCGATCGATATATTTGAAATCTCCGGACATTCCATACAATTGTAATGCACCTTGATAATAAAAAAGAATACTTTCTGAAATATCTTTTAACCTAACTGCATCCTTCTTTTTTCCGGATTTCCAAATCATATCCCGTAAACTTACTTCGAATTCGTTTACCCAACGATCCAATGCAACCTTTACAAATTCAGAAATTTCAGGCTCGTCATGTGTCTGGTTGGATAAATTTGCATAAGGACAACCGTATATATAATTATTTCGTAGGCCACGCTTTAAAAGCCTCATCCAAGATATGATAAAGTTGGAATAATTTTTTTCCTTCTTCATGATTCTTTTTGCAAAACCTAATATCGCCTCTTCTTGGTCCAGAAGATACGCCTTACCCAAATCCTTTTTGGAAGGATAATGGATGTATAAACTTTTTTTAAACGCTCCTGCTTCTTCTAATATCTCGTTTATTCCAGTATTCGGATAACCTTTGGAATAAAATAGTTTAGAAGCCGCTTTTAAGATACGTTCTTTAGCAGGGTCCTCTTGGCGAATTAGGTCTTTTTGGATTTTCATTTTTCTAAGAGAAATTGTAATAGTGGTAGACAAGATTGTCTACCACTATTTATCCTGGAATCAGAAAGGTAGACCATGTTGTCTACCGGAGGCTTTTTATGAGGCTAATGGAGAAAATGGATAAAACAATCACTTCCTTTGCCGTGCCGGTCCGTAGAGCGGATCTGGATGTAAACGGGCATGTAAATAACGGAACCTACCAAAGTTATTTCGAAGAAGCCAGGATCAAAACTTTCGAACAATTGAAAGAAGAAGGCCAACCGATCTTACATTATGATCGTTTAGCTATTAGAGAATGTGAACTAGAATATAAAGCAGAATTAAAATATCCGGAAGAAGCAAGGATCACGACTGAAATCGTTCATTCTGATCTGGAATCTACGGAGATCGTTCAAGAAATGTTCAGAGCTTCGGATTCCGTTCTCGTAACGAGGGCACGTTTCATTCTAGGATTTCCTGGAGAGACTGAATCCGTTTTTTATTCGGAAGAAGATTATCCGTATGCATTTTACCATCCGATCAGCGTAGGTTGGGCGGAGATGAATCCGGAAGGTAAGGTCAATCTAGAAACGATCCAATATTATCTGGACGATGCAAGGATCCGATCTTCTTATCAATGCGGATTGGATCTTCATTCATTGCAAGAAAAAGGAGTCGGCCCAGTAGTTTATAAAGCAGAGCTGAAATATTTTGATTCGATGACCTTTCCTGACGATCTGATCATCGTGACGGTGTACCTGAAAGCTGAGAAGAACAGATTAGCTTTCAAACACGATGTATATTCCAAGTCTAGTCGAAAACTCCTTCTTACTTCTTTAGTTCACGGACTCTTTATGGATCTTAAAAGAAAAAGACCTTATCAGTTTACTGAAGAAGAAATGAAATTAGTCTTTAGCACCAAAAACAAATCCTTATTCGTTTGAATAATGATTTGAAATTCTAATACTCAAAGGAGAGGGTATCACTCGATGAAATTCGAGCATTGGAGCCCTCTCCATTTTTCTATCCTGATCATAACTTTTTCAACTAGCTTCGGGCTTCCTTTCTTAGCCAAAAAATTCGCAACCCAAAAGACCAGACATATCATTGGGATCATTTTAGGTTCCATTCTACTTTTAAACTATTGTGTATACGTTATTTATAGGATCGACTCCGGCTATTGGCAGCTACGTTACGATCTCCCGATGGAATTTTGCAATTGGGCGGCCATAGTAACTTCTCTAGCCTTATTTACTCGAAATCGGACTTTAGCCGAGTTATCTTATTTTTGGGTGATCGCAGGATCCATCCAAGGGGTGATCACTCCGGATCTTTCTGTAAATTTTCCCCATATTTACTTTTTTATTTTTTTTATAGCTCATTCCGGTTTAGTAATCTCCGCAATCTATGTTGTCTTAGGATTAGAATTAAAACCTAGAAAGGGAGCAGTGCTTAGATCCGTTCTGTATTCTCAAATTTTTGTAATCACAGCTTTGATAGTGGATTTTGCTTTAGGTGCGAATTACGGATACATGAGAGAAAAACCTGGTGCAGGTTCTCTTTTAGATTATTTAGGTCCTTGGCCTATTTACATCTTATGGTTAGAAGGACTCGGTATCATTATGTTTACTTTGCTCTATCTTCCGTTTTGGAAGAAGGATCCAAAGATTTAGTAATATAATAGGATGTATTTGAAAGAAGAGTTTTAGAATGAATTATTCGGATTCTATCTTTTCTACTGCATCAATTGGAATAATAAGATTTCCATCAGGTCTTAAAACCACATAGAAACTATCTTGCTGATAAATAATTCCTCTTTCCATGGACCCGTCTTTTAAGAACAGGATACGTACTTCCTGAGAAGCAGCTTGGGTATTATTACCATCTCCCTTCAAAGAATTGGAAACGGTAGCCTTATCCACCTTCTTAACCAATTCCAATAATTGTTCTCTTTCTTTTAGATCCTTAGGAGGGAAACGGACCATGCTTGCAAATTTTCTTTCCAAGTCCGCTTTTTCGTCGGGAAGGATTTTCTTTAAGGAATTTTTGAGTTCTTTTGGAGAGATCAAGAAAGGATCTTTAGGAAGAGAATCTACATGAGGTTTTAAACTTTTGATCAGAGTTTCATCAAGTAGAGCACTTGGCTGGGATTTTTTACTGGCTTTGATCGAGTCTTCTATCCTCTTCAAGCCTTGGATCCTTGCAGGTGATAATCCCTTCCATGCAAGTTGATGTCCAGATTCTATCGTTAATTGTTGTTTATCGAATAGTATCGGATATTCTTTTTCGAGTAATGCTATCTCGTCTTTAGTTAGCCAAGAAGAAACAGATTCCCAGAAAATTGCCCCGCCAGATTCTAATCTTACTTTACCTTCTAAAACCTTTACCGAAACGGAAGAATCCAATTTTCCTTTATTAACTGAGACCTTAGTACCTTCCAAAATTAATCTAAAATCATTGGAAGTAATCGAAACACTTTCCGCATTTTTCGGGCCATTACTATCTAGAAGAATGGAACCGTAACCCAAATTCAGATGTATTTCATTTTCATTATGTTCTGCAGTAAAATCAGTTTCGCCAAGTGCTCGAACAGATACACTTTTTTCACCTTCTAATTGAACATCACAAATAGAAGATTTTCCGGAAACGATCCTTTTCCCGGATACATCATCGCCTGCAGCTGACTTCTGACCGTCGATAGAACACTCACCATAAGAATAAGTGAACTTATCCAATGTAGCTTCTCCCTTTCTTCCTTTAGAAAATTTGAAGAAGTATACTCCAAGGGCGGAGAAGATCAGAGCTGCTGCTGCAAGATAGATAACAGATTTAGATTTCGGAAACGCAACGACTGTTTTAGAGGAAGGGATTTGAGGAGTTAAGGTTTTAAACTCTTGAGCTATGCTCGCGGTTCTCAATTGAGATTGGATTTGGGTGAGTTTTCGGTACTCGGCTGCTTTTTCCGGATCTTTTAAGACGAAATCCAAAAGTTGTTTTTTACCGGCAGAATCGATCTCACCGGATAGGTATGACTCTAGAAGGTCTTCGAAACTATTTGATTGTTCCGTATGCAATGCCATCTCTACAGTCCGATCCCCTCTGCCTCAAGATATGTCCTTAACATCCTAAATGCGCTAAGCAAACGACGACTAACGGTTCTCTCTGAAATACCGAGAGCGTCCGCAGTCTCCTTGAGGGTTTTCTTTTGGATCTCCTTTAATAATATTATACTCTTTTCAGGCTCAGGAAGACGCGAAACTCCCTCTTTTAAAGCCAAATTCAAAGAATTTTTTTCTAATTCCAGAGGATCCTCATGATTCCCTCCGGAAAGCTCAGGAAAATTCTCTATATTAATTGAGACGTTCCCAGTTTCCTTCTTTGTACGATTGAAATGTTTAAAGTAAAGGTTTTTCCCTATTGTACAAGACCAGGAGGAGAAGCTACCCCTGTTTGGATCAAACCGATCCATGACTTCAAAAGCTTTTAAAAAGGTCTCTTGGGTCAAATCTTCTGCAATTTCAGGATTTCCCGAGAGTTTTAATAGGAAATGATACACCGTATTCCGGGAAGATTCGTAGAGCGCAGTAAATTCCTGTTGAGAAAGACCTTGCATTTTCCTTCAGTCGATGCCGAAATAACGGGTTTCTGCTAATCTTTCGAATATTCCTATTCAGCGGAAGCATAAATTAAATCTATTTTTCCCATTCGAGATAAAGAAGAGAAAAAGAAAGCAGATTCATTCTGAAATGTGGCAATTATTTCGATATTTCCTTTGTTTTGCCTTTTACCAAAAACGCATATAGACTTCGGAACAATTCTATATCCCTCTTGTATGACTAGTTAGAAAAATCCTGTTTTAGAATATGATAATAACTCCTTTCTAAATTTTTATAAAAGTTGAAGTAGATGAATTTAAAAAAATAAGGCTCCCGAAAATCGAGAGCCTTATTTTTGTTCAAACATTTCGGTCGCGTTAATAAGACCGAAATTTTCTTAACGTAAGAACTGGAACTTTTCGTTATCAGTCCAAGCACATGGCCATTGGATCAAGAGACCTCCGTCTCCAGTCGCGCCACCTGCAATATCCAAACATTGGCTGCTATGTTTTGCTTGAAGAGCAAAGAAACCGTCTCCGTAAGAAAGTAACTGGAATCTTTGATTGTTTCCACCACCGCAAGAGTATTGAATTACATTCATTCCTGCCGCAGTAGATCCACTCTTCACATCGAAACATTTGCCGCTATGTCTAGCGATAAATTTGAAATATCCATCACCTGTGGATTCAAGTAACCATCTTTGGTTATCTTGTCCTACATTGGTCCATTGATAAAGATTAACGTTATCAGCAGTACTTATTCCTGGAACATCAATCACCTTACCACTATGTTTCGCCATAATCGCGGAGTAATCTGAACCTGTAGGATCGTTTACGAAAGGAATGTTTCCACCGACAGAAGATTTACCACAACCATCGGATCCGCAACCTGCGTTGGAACGCCAGTCTCCTCTTTCCATTGGATGACCAATTCCATCAAAACATCCGCTTCCTTGGCAATTCATCCAACTAGGAGCATCTCCACCTCTTCTCAATCGAACAAGGTTGTTCCAAGTGTCTTGATGATAGTCGTTTCCACCTGGATTTCTGAAATCTTCAAAGTATAAACAACCGCCGGATCCACCGTCATCATGGAAAGATCCATGTGCGTTTTTACCGACGTATGCAACCGGGTGAGTGCCGTTTGCTACTTCAAAGTTACCAGCTTCTTTGGAATACCATCCAGAGTGTTGAGACCAAGCAACTCGTTTCATTTGTCCGTTTACTACCAGGACGCTCATTCCTTCCCAGTCAGCCGCGTGGCTTCCGAAGCTTAGGAAACAAGTACTTTGCCAAGCGTAGAAGAACCAGTATCTAATCAGAACAGCATTTGTTCCAACAAGAGAAGTTTCATAGAAGATAGGAACTTGGTTATTTGAAATCGTAGAATAATCTTTATTACAAAGATCTTGTGGAGCAACTCCAGCAGCTCTTTGAGTGTAATAAGTCTGAGGATCACTAGTAAAACATTTTCCAGAATCTCCGGAACCTGTAGTAGTCTCTTGATCGAATCTCAAACGAGGTGCGAATTGTTGTGCAAGTGCATCCTGATCAACATTTGGTCCACCGTTATCTGCCTGACAAAGGTAAAGGCTCATGCTATCGCAATAGCGGCCATTACAGCTTGCACCAGCGATATACATAGATTCAGGAGCTACGAATTTTCCTCCGTCCTCTTCTGAAATTCCGGAAGTCCAGTAACATCCTGTTCTGACACCGTTATTGTTCAATTGAGAACATTTCAAGGAAACGTTATCACAATAACTTCCAGAACATTGGATACCGGTTACGAATCCGTTATTATCACAAATTCTGTAATTTGTTCCTTCTTCTGAAAACCAATCGGTCCACCAGCTATTGGTCTGGGTATAACCGGACTCAACGGCTAATAGGTTTACATCGTCACAATAACGACCATTACATCGTAAACCGTGAGTTAAGAACGTAGGACCAGTCTGGATCGCTGCCGCTCCATCTGTAGTCCAGTTCAACCAATGTGGTGGAAATATCTCGTTATGAAAATAAGTACTAGCTGCACTAAATAACTTAGACCCATTTCCGCTTTTTGATGTGAGAAGGCTTGAAAGCGCGCCAAACTCTACACCGCTTGTTGAGGACTTATCGCCGCAAGCTACAAATGAGCCAGCAAGAAGTCCCGTGATTACCAGAGCATAAACGCCCCGGATTACTATTCTCTTCATTATCCAATCCCCGCTTTAGTTTCAGTTGGAGGTTTTAAGTATTTAAACGGCAGGGTAATATAAGCGTCTTAATTCTCACTTATTTTCAAAAGTGAGAGAAAGATTTTTACAAATAAATGAAATTTTTATTTTGAACGATCGATTTCAATAAATTGGAATTGTCGAGTTCTATAAAATGTTAGAAGTGTCGATCAAAAAGAATATCTTACGTACGTTCGATTAAAAGATTAAAGTTTGTTCTACTCCGCTTAAGAGAGAAAATCAAATTACTAAGGGGATGATCGATTAAGGTTTGCGACCTTTCTTTTTAGGGGAAGCTGCCTTTAAATTTTTAGAGTCTTGATCCTTTCCCATCTTGATCAAGTTAGGACCCATATACTTTAGAAAGTCTTCTAAGAAAGAAATGAATCCTTTTGCGCCTTTATTCTCACTAATGAAGATCAATATTCTACGGATCGCCGGGTCTTCTGTCAGATCTCCCAATGCACTTTCTTGAATATTCTTCTTATCCTTATCTAAGAATGCTTTTAGTTCCAAACGAAAGAATAAGCATAAATTGATAAAATCATGAGTGAGTAATCTAGATTCGCCTCTTTCAATCTTGCCTAAAAGATTCGGATTAAAGGCTACTCCATATTCTTTCTTTAAGGCATCGGCCAATTCCTTTAAAGAAAGACCTTTCTCCATCCTGCAATATCTAAATACATCACCTATCTTCGTGTAGATTGATTCGATGGAGCCGTTTTCCATAATTCTTACGTTTCAAAAACGTTTAGAATAGATTAAGATCTACGGACCTCCTTCACTTCGAATCGAATTCTTTTTCCTTGAAGAACCCAACCCGATTTGAATAGAATTTTTTATTCCTTAGAGTATTTTCACTACCTTTTAATAATTTTTAATCTTTACACTACTTCTAGATTTTTCGGCAAAACAGTTTATTCCCTAAATCATAGGGGTTATTTCCTTTTTAGGAAAAAAGTCGGACGCATAGAATTAAGATTCAAAATTTGGCTTGGGGCTTGTTGTAAGAATTAGAATGGAAAAAAATACAGAAACAATCGACCGGATTATCTCCCATCCTTCCATCTGCGGAGGTAAACCGGTTATACGGGGAACCTCGATCCGAGTTTTAGAAATATTGGATATGATATTTTTGGGATTCGGATATAGGGAAATTTTGAACGAATATCCTAACATTAAAGTTCTGGATATCGAAGCTTGTTTGGAGTATGCATCCAAAAGATTACATTCTCCAATATTAGATAAGATCAATAAAGAACTACCGAGAGAAAAAGAGGAGTTACAAAGAAAAGTTTCCTAACTCGGAATGAAGCCGGGGGCTTAGACTCTTTCGCCTAAGATCGGGCCTCCGACTTTTTGCATCATTCTTTCTTTGGTAAGGATCAGATCTTCGCGATTATCCGCAGCCATCTCTGCAGGCCCGTCCAGATAGATCGCACCTTTAGGGCAGGCCTCTTCACACATTCCACAGAAAATACAACGCAATAGATCGATCTCGAATTTTTTCGCGAATTTATCTTCAGGATGAAGATGTTGGATCTCAGGAGTCACATGCCCTGCTTCAATCTTAATAGCATCCGCAGGACAAATCCACATACAACAAAAACAGCTTGTACATCTTTCTCTTCCGATCTCATCCCGTTTCATCGTATGCATTCCACGGAATCTAGAAGAGAACTTTCTTTTTTTCTCAGGAAACTCTAGGGTAACTGCACCTTTTAAAAATGCGGCTTTTATAAAGTGTTTTAAAGTGATCCAAAGACCCTTAGCGATCGAATAAGAATATAATCTTTGATACCAAGACGGCTTATGTTTTGCCGCAACATTGACTACATTAATGGTTCCCAACGGCTGCCTCTCTCGGTTTAGAACGTAATTCTAGGATTTTCTTTTCTAATAATTCGAAAATTTCTCCGGAACTAGATAAACCTTTTGGTGCTTCCATAGATTTTTTAAAGTTCTGAGACCATCCCTTCTTATTCGTAAAACTTCCACTTTGCTCGGAATACGCTTTAATTGGGATAGAATACTTCGACTTACTTACATCTTCAGTCAAATTCGTATCTAAGATTACCATAGATCCTGTTGGAACTCCAGCTAAGATCTCGGATGCATTCTCTTTTAATACGAAAATTAGATCGAACTCACCTTTAATTGCTGCAGAACGGATAGAATCGATCCCTTCAGAAGAAATAAATCCTGCATCTAAAGCGCCTTTTGTATTCGGTCTTTTGTCCGTAGTGTATAAGAAATCTATTTGTTCCGGCTCTTTGTATTGTTCAGGAGAAACTCTAGCTTCTGTTACAAAGGAAACCCCGATCTTAGAAAGAGATTCTCGGATCGATTTTAAATTTTGATCCGACTCGTGAGCTCCTCCGATCACAGCGATCTTTTTAGCACTTGCGAGTTTTTCGGAAATTTCTCCGAGTACGGTTGAGCTAATATTTGCTTCTCCATCTTTATAAAAAGAGAAGAGTCGATTTGAATTTAGCCAATCTACGCTGAATCTTCCCTTATCACAAAGGAAATATTGATCCTTCTCCTCGTCTATACGAGGCATATAACGGAACATTTTATTATCTCGGACGTTTGTAAAAGTCTTACAGCCAGTGCTACATCCTGTACATACAGATTCTTCAGACTTATACCACCAAACCCTGGACTTGAATAATGTTTTATTATTTAATAATGCACCTACAGGGCAGATATCCGCAAGAGCTCCCTGATAGTTATGTTGGATCTGCTCATCTTTGGCCAAACCGATGATGGAATGATATCCTCTTTCGAAGAGGCCTAGATTGGATTCTCCAACCATTTCTTCTTCGAATCGTACACATCTATAACATACGATACATCTATTATGGTTGATGATCAGATTAGAACCGATCTCTTCTTGAGGAATATTTCGTTTTTCTAAAGTGAATCTGGAATTCCCTTTTCCTGCGTTGAAGGAATTATCTTGGAGCTGGCATTCTCCTGCTTTATCGCAGACAGGACAGTCCAATGGGTGATTTGCAAGTAGGAACTCCATCGTTCCTTCTCTAGCTTCTTTTACCCGATCACTTTTTGTTACGATGGAGAGACCTTCAGTAACCTTAGTATTACAAGCTACTTGTAAGCGAGGAATTCCTTCGATCTCGATCAGGCACATACGACACATGCCCACTACGGATAATTTTGGATGATAGCAGAAGAATGGGATATCCACTCCGGCGTCTTTTGCGGCCGAGATGAGATTTTTTTTCTCATCTACCTCGTATTCGATCCCGTCTATCTTTATCTTGACCACTCGAACCTCCGTTTTTCTAAACAAACCAGGGCGCCAAATTTCATTTGAAACGTACTATTCTAAGTTGGCAACCCGTTTCTAGATCATATAGATATGAGAGCCTGTCTCAGATTCTTGAAGTCAGTATAGCTGACTAAGAGACAAATTCAGAGCTTTAGATCCTTGTAATAATCCGGAGTTTTTGCCCATTTCTGAAACCACAAAGGATTCATCGCCCTTTGGTAAAGATACGCATCTACTAGAACAAGGTTTATGGCAGCTTCAACGATCGGAACGGCTCTAGGAAGAACACAAGGATCATGCCTGCCTTTTGCTTCCAGAACGGTTTCTTTTCCTTCGATATTTACCGTATTCTGTTTTTTGAAAATGGTAGAAGTCGGTTTAAATGCTGCTCGAACGACTAAAGTTTCTCCGTTGGAGATCCCACCTTGGAGCCCTCCGGAATTATTCGTGCGAGTTCTGACCTTTCCGGTTCCTTCTTCCACATAAAACTCGTCGTTATGAGTACTTCCTGTCTGAAGTGTACCACCGAAACCGGAACCAACTTCAAATCCTTTGCAAGCCGGAATGGATAAGATAGCCTTCGCTATGTCTCCATCTAGTTTGTCGTAAACCGGATCTCCTAACCCAGGAGGAAGATTATAAGAAGCGGAGCGGATAATTCCACCAACACTGTCTCCTGCTTCCTTCATTTGTAATATTAGAGCTCGCATCTCTTCCGCAGTCTTGAGATCAGGACAACGGACCTCGTTTACATCCACGTCTTCTCTGGTCTTTGGATAATCTTTTTCTAGAATTTGAGAAGAGATTGGGCCGATTGTGTCCACCCAAGCAACGGTTTTAATCCCAAGATCGTCTTCTAGGATCATTCTCGCGATAGCGCCTGCTGCAACTCTCGCGATGGTCTCTCGGACGGAAGATCTTCCTCCACCCACATGAGCTCTAAATCCGTACTTGGTTTGGTATGTATAATCTGCATGAGAAGGACGGAATGTTTCTCTCAGATTTTCATAATCTTTAGAGATCGTGTTCTGGTTATTCACGATAAGAGCAATCGGGCTTCCGATCGTCTTTCCTTCAAAAACCCCGGAAAGAACGCGGACCGTATCCGATTCGTCTCGTGGTGTTGTAAGATTGCTCTGTCCGGGTCTTCTTCTGTTTAAATCCTTTTGGATTTCCTCCAAACGGATCGGAATTCCTGCAGGAACTCCTTCAACAACAACTCCCACCGCGTCTCCGTGAGATTCTCCGAACGTACTAATTTTAAATATTTTACCCCAGCTGGAAGGCATACAGTACCAGAAAATACGGTACTAGTAACGGAAGAAAGTAGGATTCCTTATATCAGAAGAAAAGAGAATCGATTACGCGACAGATTTCGGAGCCGTCTGGCGTAAACTTTTGTCGATCAAATCGAAAAGAGGTGGGTCCAATTCAGGATCGATCGAGTAAATCACCCTTCTTGGATCTACTGCATTCGCCAAATTGAACATTGCCTTTCTTCGGTCCAGTCTGAATGTATTTCTATCGTACCCAACGATCTTGATCTTTCCTTTATTGGAAAAAATAGGTCGGATCGTCCCAACTCTTTCTAGTAGAGGACGGGTTTGGTTCTTATTGATCTCTCTGATCACACAGGTCTCGAAGTGGATCTTGTGCTGAGAATCTGTAGATACCACGATCACATAGTCTCCGACATTCAATACACTTTTGTTCTCACATAAACTGAGAGCCATGAAATCGAAAAATTCCTTCACTACTCTTTCATTATATGAGAAAAAGCTATTATTCAAGATCAGTTTCATAGCGGTGATCGGAGAATATGCAGGTCTCCAATGCTGAACGCTACTAAGTGAAGCGAATTCTCCCGCGATAGAAATGATTGCTGGATCATCTTCGCTATAGGAATTGCTTTGTAGGATATACAACTGTTTCTGCATATCTTCTACTAAAATGCTACGGGTCGGATCATCCTTGTATTTCTCGTAATATTCACCGAGTCTTTTTACTAAGAACGCAGTAGAAGGATAATTATTATTCAATCCTTCTCCCCGATAAGGTCTATGACTGTTTAATACTGCGGTTTTAACAGGAGTTTGGATAGAAGCAAGATTCCCAATCATCAAATAGCTGATAATCGGATGATTTTTAACATATTCGAATTCTTCCGTACTTAAGTTTCCGTGTTCAGGAAGTTTCATTCGTACTTTTCCGATATCCACCATGTAAGCGGCCATCATCAAATTTAGTTGCTGAGCTTTAGAGTTCTCGCTATCTTTTACCGAAATCGCCTTTAAACTTCTAAGCTTCATCGCCATAGAGATTACGGTTCTTTTGGTAAGAACTTCTGAATCAGTTTCTACACCGGCGGACTTCATCACTTCGATCACGTTCACAAGACCGAGCTCCACATCTTGGCTACTTGCGAAATCATCCAAGATCCCGTCGATCGCTTTGGCGACACTCTTCACATGGTTTCCGTTCAACGGATAATCTTTGAGCTCTTTTAAAAGATCAGAAGCCTGTCTCGCCATCTGCACGGTAAGATCAGGATTTACCAATTTGATATAAGAAACTTTTTTGCCGTTTACCGCATCTGGGTTATCGGTCTGGATACTTACCTTATGTCTTTCAGAAAGTAGGAAGTAAATTCCTTGTAACTCAAACTTCTGGAGCTTATTTATATCCGCTTCGGAAGCGTTGTCTTTTCGATGAATTAAGATCTGGCCGTTCTTATTATAGAAGTCGACAGGAATGGATTGACTCTCTTTAAATTGTCTGATTACTTCTGCGTTGAACTCAAATCGTTCGAGTTTTAAGGGATCTATCGGTCCGGAGCTACCTTGAAATTGGGCCATAGTAAAAAATCCATACGCATTACCCAGGGGCTAAAAAAAAATAAGCCCAAAGTATTTAACGTTTAAGTAAGATATCTGTAAGTTACTGAAAAATGATTCAGCATAGAGAGCATGCAAGAATAAATTTCCGAAATTATGGCAATCGATCAAGAAACTGCGGCTTTGGAGGCAGGATCCGAATCAGAAGAAGTCCTAGAGGGATACGTTTCCCTTACTTTACGATCTAATGAGTCGTAAAATTCAGGATCCAACTCTGGATCCACTAGATAGATAATTCTTCTAGGGTCCGCGTTCCTTTCCAAATTGAAAATTGCTCTTCGCTTATCAACGTGCAAGCTATCCATTTCGAAACCTGAAATCCGGATCTTACCGTTGTTTGCAAACTTCGGTCGAATAGTACCGATCCTTTCCAACATCGGTCGAATGGAATTTTTATGAGATTCTTTGATGATACAGATCTCGAAGAAAACTTTTCTGTTAGAATCCTGTGACGCAACGATCACATAATCACCGATCTTAACGAAAGGTTGGTTCTCGCATAAAGAAAGGCCGACATGGTCAAAAAAGTCTTTTAGAGTCTTTTCATTATAAGCAAAGAAACTATTATTCAAAATAAGTTTCATCGCTTTCAAGCCGTCTAGAGGATCTCTCCAAGGTTGAGGAGTTGTAAGGGAAGCAAATTCACCCGCAATGGATAAGATCCCGATATCTTCATAAGAGATCGCATTTGTTAATACGGACTTTACTTGTCTTTGGATATCGGTCGCTAAAAGATTTTTACGAAAATCATCTTTGTACTTTTCGCGATAACTTTGGAGCTTTTGGACCAAAGGTTTTGTTTGAGGATAATTATTATTCATCCCCTCACCACGATGAGGCCTATGATGATTTAGTACCACTGACTTAACCGAGTCTTCCACTTCGGGAAGATTCGCGATCATCAAATAACTAATGATCGGGTGATTTTTTATATATTCCAATTCTTCAGGTTTCAAATTCGGATGAGTGGGGATCTTCATCTGAGTATAACCGATATCGGCAAGGTAAGAAGCCATCATCAGATTCATCTGCTCTGTCTTCTTCTGCTCCATATCCACCTTAGTAAAAACTTTCGCAGCTCTTACCTTTAAGGCCATAGCGATCACGGTTCTTTTTGTAAGAACTTCGGAGTCCACAGGCATCCCTGCGTTTTTCATCACCTCTATAATGTTCACCAAACCGGTTTCCATATTAGGGGAAGATTTAAAATCATCTAGTACTGCGTTGATTGATTTATTGATTTCCTTAACGTGATCTCCGTTTAAAGGAAACTTTTTGATCTCGGATAGTAGATCCGCCGCCCCTTTGGACATATCCAAAGTAAGCTCGGGGTTAATGAGTTTATCAAAAGAAGGATCTAAAGAAGAACTTTTTTTAGCGGCGCCAGGATGTATTTTTCCAATTTCAGCACTTAGAAAATAGATCCCTTGTTTTTCGAACTTTTGAAGACGACTGATATCGTCTCCTGTGGCCATATCCTTCTTATGGATCAGGATCTGTCCGTGTTTATTATAAAAATCTACAGGTATAACTCTATTTTCCCGGAAGCTCTGGATCACTTCTTCGGTGAAATCGAATTTTTGTAAGTCTTTAGCTGCATCCATCGTTAGGTGGAAGGAACTCCTGCATTTAACTATCGGCAATTCGATCGAATGAATCGAATTATTCCTAAACGCAATACGTTTCTTTAGGGTTTAATAGTTTGGACGTTTCAAATTTGCCTGATCAAACTTGATTTAGGCTGCTTTGGAGAATATATCTTCGAATCCGTTCTTCAATCGATGTTCCGGCAAATCCGACCCCTGTACGGGAATCGGTCAGGATGAAGGTGTCCTGGGCCTTTAAGGATTTTCCGTCCGTTCTTACTTCTCCGGAAAGAATATTGATCCCTAAATCCTTCAAAACACCGGTTACGAAGTATAATAGGCCTTTTCTGTCAGGAGCTTCGAGATAAAACTTAGTAGCAGAACTGCCTTGCACATCCTCGAATTCTAATTGAGAATCTTGTCCTAGATAAAAAGTATTTCGAATATCTATTTCACTTGAGGTTTGGATCATCTCTTCCAGTGCATTATCGTCGGAAAAGACGGAAGACATTAAAATGCCGAGCTTAGAAGCCTTAATTTTAGAATCTGTTTCGGGTGATCTAAGAAGAAATTCGTCGTAACTTACCAAAGAATCTCCTTCCTTGATCGTGCGAATATCGCCGGAAAGGATCTCGAACCCCATAAAAAACATGGCCTTGACCATCTTATGCAAGGTTCCCGGAGCAGTTTCGGAGGTCTTGAGTGTTACTCGATAAACCCCATATTCTTCTTTGTAGTTAAATTCTATCATAGTTTCCGCTTTCCTACAAAGCCTGCATATTCCCTGAAAAATAACATCCAAAAACCCGGATTTTCGAGGAATGTTTTCAAAGTCTAAATGAGTAGTAGGTTCTTTTTCAGAATTCTGTCTCCTAAAATTTTTCATCAATGAGACAGAAGTTCAAGGAAAATCTGCCGCTACCGGATATACGCGGAAAGGCCTTCCGGATATATTGGGGAAATCGTGGAAATTTTTTTCCAAGATACTGCGCCCACTCCCCGGATCGGGGATCGATTGGGATACAAATATGACAAATAAACAGAAATTTACCGAAGGATTCAAATTCGGAAAAGCACAGGCGACGTACAATAACTCAAAAGCAGCAGGACCAAAGGTCCCACCAGGAAGTCAGGCTGCCAGAGGATCCTATTCTTCTTCTTTAGGACCGAGTTTTGGAGGAAATGAACCTTCTTCCGAATCTCCTCTTTTGGTTTTGCTAGGACTCGGAAGATATTTTAAGAATTATAAGCTCAGATTGGGGATTGTTTTAGGCCTTCTTTTAACCGAAATCATCGTTTATTCCGCAATTCCTTTCTCTTTCAAGTTCCTGATCGACGAAGCTTTGATCGGAAAGAATGAAACAGTCCTTTATATAACCGGAGCACTACTGATCGGAGGAACCATTCTGATCACTGCTGCGGGAACAGTAAGAGATTATCTTTATAATTGGGTCTCCGCCCGAGCAATCAGAGACATGAGAGAAGAACTCTTCGTACATTTACAAAGAGTGAATCTGGATTTCTACGCTAATACAAGACTAGGAGACGTTCTCGCAAGATTCTCCACGGATTTATCCGCTTTGGAAAATGCAGTTCTTGCATTGATCCCTTGGGGAATCTCTCCACTTTTAGAAGCTATTTTCGGAACCGCATTATTATTCGCCTTAGATTGGAAACTCGGTGCAATCGCTACTTTGATCTGGCCGATCACTTTCCTTGGTCCGGTATTCTTCTCCACAAGATCTACTGCAGCTAGTTATGAAAGAAAATTAGAAGAAGCGAAAGTCCTAAATGCTGTAGAAGAGTCCATCTCCGCTCAGAACCTGATCCGAGTATACGATCTAGACGCAACCTTCTGGGAAAAATTCAAAGGGAATTGTCAGAAACTATTTCAGGTTTCTTTAAGACTAGGACTTACGAATTCTTATTTAGAACGCTCCGCTTCCGGCGGGATCTTGCTTCTTCAAGCTGTGTTGTTGATCTCCGGAGCATGGTTCGCATTTCACGGAATGGTGAGTGTAGGAGCTCTTGCGGCATTCTTGCCTCCATTCTTGAATTTATCCTATTCGCTTCTTTATGTTTCTCAGTATTTTCCTACAATGAACCAAGCGAGCGGTTCTGCGAGAAGGATCCTAGAGATCTTAAGAACTCCTACTTTCGAAACTGAAATGGAACGTCCTTTTGGTCCTTCTGAATTGCAGAATTCTATTCGTTTAGAAGATCTACATTTCCGCTACAAGGGTAGAACTAAAAACCTGAGCGGAATTAATTTAGAGATCAAGAAGGGAAGTTATACGGTAATCCTCGGACCAAGCGGTTCCGGAAAAAGTACGATCCTTAAATTCATTTTAGGAATGATGGAGCCGAATCAAGGTAGAGTTACCTTAGACGGTATCGAAATGGATAAGATCCGTTTGGATGCCTTGCATTCTATGATAGGTATCGTGTTCCAAGATACTTTCTTATTCCACACTAGCATTTTAGAAAATATCCGTATGGGAAGACCGGATGCTACACCGGAGGAAGCGATCGAAGCGGCGAAACTAGCCGAGATCCATGAATTCATTTCCGCTTTACCGGACGGATACGAAACGATCGCAGGGGACAAAGGTTCGAAACTTTCAGGCGGTGAAAAACAGAGGATCGCATTAGCAAGAGCCTTGGTCAGAAACCCTCAAATCTTACTTTTGGACGAGGCTACTTCCGCACTGGATCCGATCACAGAAGCACGGATCTTAAAAACTCTCCAAAAGTTGAGAGAAGGTAGAACAATCGTATCCGTAACCCATAGGCTTACCGGCTTACACGCTGCAGACCAAGTAGTTGTTCTGAAAAACGGAAGTTTGGAACCATATCCTTCTCCTGAGAATGATTCTATTTCTGCGGCAGCAATCGGTTTATAAAAGAACCCGTATAAACAATATCCTTATGGATTGCACAAAATCGAATAAGAGGAAGATCAAATTCTTGCAATTTGGCTTCCTTAAACTTTCTTTCGCTTAATATGCTAAAAGTACCGACTTACGTTGCAGAGTCCCCGATTGGAGGCCTGGGAGTTTTCGCAGGCAGAGATATTGAAGAAGGGGAGCTTGTGTGGGAATTCCATCCTAAAACTGTTTGGACCCTGACAGAAGCGGAAGTACAATCCTTACCTGAAAGACTCAGAAATCTGATCCATACTTATTCTTATCTATTCGAAGGACAATGGTACTTCTGCGTGGATAATTCCAGGTTCATGAATCATAGCGATCAGGCCAATACTCTTGAGGATAAGAGTGAGGTCCAGGGATCTAGCAATCCTTTAGGAAAGGATAAAGCCGTCCGCAAGATCCTAAAGGATGAAGAGTTAACTTGTAACTATAAGGAATTCGATCAAAACTGGAAGGATAAACTTCCTTCTTAATAATCTATCTTAAGATCTTTGATCTTCTTATCTAAAGTGTTTCTATTGATCCCTAAGAACTTAGCAACTCTAGTCTTAGTGTATTTAAATTTTTTCATGGCGTATTTGATAAGTCTTGCTTCGACTTCTCCTACGACCACTTCCATCGCTCTTCCGTCCAGCGCATCCAAATGAGCAGGAGAAAATTTGGAACTTGCAACTTCGGAAGAAGCTTCCGGATCCACTCCGACTTCCACTTCTTCACCTTCTTCTCCATAAAGAATACGACCACTGATCTCGGAGAAGTCCTGAATATCCAGCATCTCCAACTGCGAAAGGACTACCGCTCTCTCGATCACATTTTCCAGCTCACGAACGTTTCCAGGCCAATTATAACTCATCAGAAGTTTGTGCGCTTCTCTAGTAATACCTTTGATCTTTTTAACATTTTCAGAAGTATACTTAGTAATGAAGTGATTGATCAAAAGAGGAATATCTTCCGGTCTTTCTCTGAGAGGAGGAGTCAACATATTGACTACGTTTAAACGATAGTATAGATCCGCGCGAAATAATTTTTGAGAGATCAAATCTTCCAGATCCGCGTTAGTCGCTGCTATGATCCTAACATCTATTTTTTTAGGTTTTACAGAACCTACCGCTTCGATCTCTTTCTCTTGAAGCACTCTCAAAAGTTTGGACTGAAGATTAAGATCCATTTCTCCGATCTCGTCCAGGAAAATCGTTCCGGTGTCCGCCATTTCGAATTTT
Organism: Leptospira sarikeiensis; assembly: GCF_004769615.1. Taxonomy (GTDB): domain Bacteria; phylum Spirochaetota; class Leptospiria; order Leptospirales; family Leptospiraceae; genus Leptospira_B; species Leptospira_B sarikeiensis. Next base: position 152,645 of record NZ_RQGF01000015.1, read on the forward strand.
CCTTTTTTATCGGCAACTGCACCGGTGAATGATCCCTTTTTGTGACCGAATAATTCAGACTCTAAAAGATTTTCAGGGATTGCAGCACAATTGATCTTAATAAAAGGTTTATCCGCTCTAGAAGAGTTATAATGGATCGCAGATGCGATCATCTCTTTTCCTGTTCCGGATTCTCCTGTAATTAACACGGACGCCCGAGAGTCCGAAACAAGTTGGATCATCTCGAAAAGTTTTTCCATCGATTTGGATTTTCCGATCAATGAACCGAACTTGTATTTATTCTTAAGCTCTCGTTTTAAGAGAATATTTTCTCTGGAGATCTCACGCTTTTCTTCATCGATCAGTTTTTGTATCCGGATCGCTTGATAAATGACCGAAGCTACGACTTGTAGGAAGTCCAAATACGTTTTTAGATCCACGTATTTTTTATGAACAAAGAATACGCTAACTACCCCTAGAACATCCGTATCCGATTTAATCGGGGCTGCAAGGAAGCTAACGTTTTCAGGATTATTTTTAAAATGATTGGCGTTATCTAAACGATTTAGGAAATTTTCGTCGTTTACGATAGATTCTACGATTACCGCTTCTCCGGATTCGTAAACTTTTCCGGTAACACCTTCCCCTGGAAGATAAACTCCCTTCTCCATTTCCTCCGAAGTAAGACCGGAAGCAGCGATCAACTTCAGAATATTATTTTCAGAGTCGAGAAGAACGATAGAACCTCTTTCCAGGTTCAGAGACTTATCCAATCTCTCCATGATATCATCGAAAATTTCTCGAAGGATCAGAGTAGAAGTTACGGTTCTGGAAATATCGATCAGAACTTGTTGGATCTTATTCTTTTGCTCCAACTGACGGAAGGTTTGTAAGTTCTTAAAGATCTGAGCGGCCATATTCGCAAGAGTCGAAACAAGTTCAAGATGCTCTTCGCTAAACGCCTGCTTTCTACTAGAATCTAATGAGATGACTCCGATTACTTCGTCTTCCACGATCATCGGGACCGCGAGCTCGGAAAGTATATCGTCTTTAATGGAAATATAATGCGGGTTTTGGGTTACATCGTTGACGATCATCCCTTCTCCGGACGCCGCCACTATACCTGTAATTCCTTCTCCTACCCTAAGTTTTACTTTCGTTCTAACGGAAGGATTCATCCCTCTGAAAGTAACGATGTCTAAAACCTCGTCCGCTCTACTGATGAGCATGAGAGAGCCGGATCCGACCTCACAAATTTGAATACATCTCTCTAGGATCAAATCCAGAAGGCGATCTGGATCTAAGGTCGAATTCATTGCCGTCGCCACTTCTTGGATATGGCGCAATGGGCTGGGTTTTACATAACCGGACATCTGCTCAAAAAAGGTGCTGATTGATGATTTTGCGGTCAAGGAAAAAACCTAAAATCCAAGCAACTCGCTTTGTTTACAGATACGATTCCTAGATTTCTAGCAGAAAAACTTAGATTTTCCCATTCGATCAGACATAATCATTCAATCGTTAGATATAAATTTCCAAAAATCGAAAATCAAAAACTTTCAGAAATTAGAACAAACTCTTCCTATTTGATGATTTTATAAAAAAGAAGAAGAAAAACATCTTTCCTGTAGGAAGAATTCTCTTATCTTATTTCACCGGATGTCCTGCGTATTTTGCGGCGAGTTCAACAATCCGGACGGAAAGCTCAAAGAAGGAAAGTTTCTTTGTAATTCCTGTGGCCGCGAATGGATCCTAGAAAAAAGAAAACGAAATAGGATCAAACCTCCGGAAGTTCATTCTTTATCAAATGAGATCCTTCTAGAGTTTCTTTCCTTATTCAATACGAGTCCGAATCTGGACGACCTACTACAAAATTTCACCAATCTAGCATTCAGAAAATTGAATTTACCGGGGATCTCGGTAATGGTCTACGAACCTAGATTGGATCGTATTCTTGTAAAATCCTGCAAAAACAAAAAAGGTCCCGCTTTAGAAAAACTCGCGTTTCGTATGGAGATCAAAAAAGGGGAACAAAGCGGTCCATTAGGGCAGGCAATCGAGACTTGCAAATCCGTATATTATAGATTTGCAGAACAATCTCATAAACAAATCAGGCAATACGGACGAGTAAACAAAGTAGAATCGGAACTTTCCGTCCCAATTCACTTAAAGAAAGAAGTATTAGGATTAATTAATGTAGATTATGAAAAAGATGACCCTATCCAGGCCGAAAAAGACCGCTACTTTTTGGAATTGATCGCAAGTCAGTTCGCAACAACACTAAAGAATAGGATTTTATTCGAAGTTTCCCAAACCCAATCCAGGAATTTTAGAAATCTTCACTCTGCTGCATTAAAACTCAGTAGTTTAGGTTTTAAATATAGAACTGAAATTTTTCGAGTCATTCTTCTTTCTTTAACCGCGTTTTCGGAAAGTGATCTATTCGTTCTTTTAGAAAGAAAAAACGACGAATCAGGTAAAACCATTTTAACGGAAGGCCATATACTGACAGGAAGTCCGAGAGCACCTGAAATAAAATCCAATATTCCTTTAAAAGGAGAATGGAATGTTTTAAATAGATCTATAGATTCTGCGTTCTTATTAGATTCTTCCGATCTAAAGGAATGGAAAAGCTTAGGTAACGGAAGAAAAAAACATTTGGCAATACTTCCGGTGTTACGATCCGAAAAATCCGAAATTTGGATCCTTCTCGCAAAAGAAGAAGAACTACATTGGAGTCCCGAAGAGATCGACGTATTAAATGCATTCGCAGTCCAAGCAGGGATTTCTATCCAGAATTTCCATCTATTCCATCAAAGGGCTGAAAAAGAAAGATTAGATCGTGAGATAGAGATCGCTCGTGATTTGCAAAGATCTTTGCTTCCTAGAAGAATGCCTGAACATCGGAATTATGAATTCGGTGGAATTATGATCCCGGCAGTAGGTGTAGGAGGAGACTATTATGATTTCATAACACATCCTTCTAACAAAGAAACATATATCTGTATCGGTGACGTAAGCGGTAAAGGAGTTCCGGCAGGTATTGTTATGGCGACTGTTCGGACTGTGATCCATTCCTTAGTGCGAAAAAATCCTACGCCTTGGGAAATTCTAGTAACCGTAAATACTTATCTATATCAAAATTATTTTAAAGACTCGATCTCTCCCCGCTTCATGTCCCTGACTATCATTCATTGGAATCAAAACGAAAATAGATTTACTTTTAGCGGAGCAGGCCAAGGAAATATTTTAGTTTATAGAAAAGAGAAAAATCGTTTGGAAGAAATCCCAACCGGAGGAGTGGTTTTGGGCATAGATCCGGATATAGATCATTTTGAGAATAAAGGATCTTTTGATCTTGGCCCGGGCGATTTTTATATCATGTTTACAGATGGAGTTTGGGAGGCAATGGATCCGAACGAAGAACTTTTCGAGATGGAAAGATTACACAATTGTGTTTTCGAAGCGAAGAAGAAATCCCTTCCTGGCGTATTGGAAACCGTCCTAAAAAACATAAAAAACTTTACTGGAGAAAGGGAACAAACGGATGATATTACATTAATAGGCATGAAACGCCTCAACTAAGAAATGAACTCCGAACTTGAATCCATTTTTCAATCTGCTTGGTCTCTTCTAAAAAACTTTCAAGATCTAATGAGAGAAAAACTGGCAGTGGTCGCTTTTTCCGGAGGAAAAGATTCTTCCTTACTTTTGCGGTTTTATGTTTGGATGCATGATAAAAATTTAATTTCTCAATTTCCTATAATATATCATTTAGATCATTCTATTCGGGATAATTCTGAGCAAGAGTCCGAGATCCTCGAATTTATGAAGTCTCTCGATCCGAATTCTATCTTTAAAAAAAAAACGTTCCAAAATTCGCCAATCGGACTAAACTAAGCATCGAAGAAGCGGGAAGAGCCCTTCGATTCAAAGATTTAGAAAAAATCGCGTCCAAAGTCGGCGGTTATATCGCCACGGGACATCATTCCGAAGATTATTTAGAAACCTTACTATTACAACTCATCCGAGGAGGAGGCTCAAATTCTCTCAAAACATTAGGAGTTTTCGAGAAGAATAGATTTAGACCTCTTATTTTATTCGGAGAATCAAATCGCAAAAATGCCCTGACATTAAACGATTGGAAAATTTTCGAAGATGAATCTAACGAATCCCCGAAATACTTAAGGAACAGGATCAGATCCGAAATACTTCCTATTCTTTTGCGTGAGGGTGCGGACGCGGATAAGATCTTTCATAATTTTCATGATACGGAAATTCCAAGACTAGGATCAAAAAACAGAAGGATAGAAGAGGACGAGATCCGCACAGTATCCAGACATATTTTGGAATTAGAACAAATTTCCGTATGTAAACAAGTTTTAGACTTACATTTAAAGAGTCTGGGACTTCATCCCTTAAATACTCAATTTTTAACCGACCTTCTTCAAAACTTGGATAGAAAAGTTTCTTTTTCCTTGGAAAATAAAGAGGCTTGGTTTTGGAAGAGTGTGTCTTCCGACTTATATATTCTTCCTAAATCAGCTTCTTATCTAAAACCATTCACATATAATCCTGAGTCTTTCTTTTTAAAATGGAACAGTAAGACTAAAAAAATCCCAAAAAATTGTCTACCTGCCAATGATGCGGAAGGAGAAAAAATCCTTTTAGGAGGGATCCATAGAGATGTTTCTGAAATCCTTAGAGAGAAAGAGATTCCGGTTCCGGTCAGAAAAATGCTACCCATTCTAAAACGGGAAGGGAAAACTGTATTGGTTTGTCTCCGTATGTGGGATACCCGTTTGGATGATATCCGATCGGACGATTTCCAAAACGACTAGTGAGTCCAGAGGTTTATGGAAGAACTCCAAGAATTAAAGCCGGACCCTTTTTTTAGAGAAGTTAGATTCGTATCTTCTTATGCAGATGCAACAAAGGTACCTTCCAAAGGTATTCCTCATATCGCATTTGCCGGTCGTTCCAATTCCGGAAAATCTAGATTATTAAACGCAATTGTGGAAAGAAAATCCTTAGCAAAGGTTTCCGCAACTCCAGGCAAAACCAAACTACTAAATTTCTTCTTAGTTTCCAAATCCTTATTCTTAGTGGATACTCCCGGTTTCGGATATTCCGCAAACTCACATAGAGATCATGAGCAGATGATGGATCTTCTAATGAATTATCTCAACTCAGCGAAAGATCTTAAATGTCTGTTCTTACTTTCCGACGCTCAAAGGGAATTACCTGACGAAGAACTTGAGTTGATCGGGACCTGCTTCGAAAAAGGAACAAAACCTGTACTGATCCGCACTAAGATTGATAAACTCAATCAATCCGAACTCTCTAAACTAAGAAAAAAAATGAAAAACATCCAAGGCTTGTATCCGATGTTGGAGATCGTTTTCGTTTCGCCTAAGTACGGAAAAGGATTGCCAGAGCTCAGAAAGATTATAGAGAATATGATGAAAACGTTAATCATCCCCCCAATGGAAGAGGATGCAATCCCCGCAGAGATCAACGAGCAGGGTTAAAGATTAAGCGTGAGTCTCTAAAAGATTGCCTGCGGAGTTGAGCGAATCTCCGTAATAAACTTTTCCGGCAAATTGGATTTGTTTTTGATTCAATTCTTGGATGGTATTTAAGGTTTCTTCCAAAAGAGCTTTCAATTTTTCCTGGCTTAAAGCCATTTCCAATTTTCTCTTTCTCTCTATAAGTTCCATATGACGACGAGCTTCGTCTTCCGACTTACGTTCCGGATCACTTGCTGAAGAGATTTGACCTTTATCTAGTCGATTTAATTCAAGATCGATGTCCCTTAATTCGGACATCAATTCCCATTCTTTATCTGAAATTAGGTTAGAACGGTCTGCTTGGTCTTTTTTCTTAGGAGATTCGGCCGACTTTTTATCTTCTTCCGATATTGAATTCGATTCCGGAACATTAGATTTTTCTTTTTCAGGCTTTTTGACCGTAGTAGCTCTAGTTTCTCCGGCGACAGCGACCAGTTTTCCGTCTCTCAACTCATATTCGATCGAAACGTCAATTGATCTGATCTCCGCATTATCACGGATTGCCTCGTTCCTAAACTCGGCCACATGATCTAATTCATGGGAAATAACGTGAAGTACAGAACTGACCTGAGGCGCACTTTCAAGTTGCCCGTGTCCGATATACTTAACCGAATCGTCTTTCGGTCTTTCTATCATGGAAGTAGACTGTATAGCTCCCAGGTTCATCCTATTATAAATGTCGGCCCGGAAAGCCTTGAGTTTAGAGTTTTGGAAAAAATTTACTGATGCCTATAGAAAAAGCGTTATCTGCAGTAAGCTATCTTATTCAGTATCTCAAGTATACTAGCATCGCATAGATCATGAAATACTAAGGCATACCGATTTCCTATATCAGTTTCCGTTCTGCGTATAACTTCCGCTTTAATCTCGCAAGTAAACATTGGCGACATAATCGTAATTTTGGCCCCAGCATCCCATACCTGGTCCGTAATTATAGATGCTCCCATCATTGATATGTCGATTAATACCCCTTCACTCCAATCACCTTCCTTAAATAGTTTCACCCGATTGTCTTTACGGAATCTTATATAAAATCTTTTATCCGTCGGCAAACCGGGTCCAACCTTTTCGGAAGGATTCATCCCGATCTCTAGTCTTTGCATAGGCAGGAAAGAATACATGATGTAAAAGAATTTAAAAGGAGTTTTCTTTTTTTAAGAAGAATTCTTTCGGATCGCTTTTGATATATTCTAATCTTAAATTTGTAGGAACTATATAACCTAAAGGATCTAAAATCTTGTCACAGAAATTCCAATCCGATGAGATCTAACTCAATCTTTAGATATAAGTTTGTTTTTATCCGGGAAAATCTTTATAGAACGAAACTATCAGCTTCTCTAGCTAAAACTATCTCTGATAATTCCTTGGATTGGTTTTCTTGATTGAACATTCGTATGATTTCCTCATCCGGATGATCAGGCTCATGATGAGTTAAAACCAATTTATTTACACCTAGGACTTCGCCGCAACGCACCGCTAATTTTCCGGATGTATGGCCCCATCCGATCTTTTTATCCGCTTCTTCTGAACTGTATTGAGCGTCTATGATCAACATATTGGGGCTTCCAAACTTACTGCGCAACTCAGCGAATTCGGATAAGTCTTCTTCTCTAACTTCCACGTCTGTGCAGAATAGGAAACTTTTACCGTTCTCTTCTATATGATAGCCTGTACAATTTCCCGGGTGTTTTAAGAGGAAAGGAGTCACTTTAAAATCGCCGATCTCGACAGTCTTTTGGCGTTGTAAAAGAGTGAATGTCTTCTTGGACATCATCTCATCTAGAGTGATCGGAAAATTCTCAGGATTCTGTTGGCGATCGAATCTTTCTTTAAGATTTGAGATCGTAGAATAAAAATCGATTTGAACGGAAGGGATATATCCCGGTTTAAAAAAAGGCCAGCCTTGGATATGGTCCCAGTGAGTATGAGTCACTAAAATTTTGACATTTCCGCCCTGAGCGATCCCTTGTTTAAGTAGATCGTTACCCAATTCCCTCATCCCGGAACCGCAATCTATAATTAATTTCTGACCGTTTTCGGATTCCACATACACGCAGGTTGTGTTTCCTCCTACAGGCCGTAATAGATCCTGGTTTAAGTTCTGCAGGAATTCGGGAACGGAGAAGGTTCCATTCTTAACTTTGAACTCCCTATGAGCTTGCTCTAGAATTTTTTCTAGTTTTTCTCTATATTCTGAACCGGAAAGCGGTGTAGGAAGCGAGCCTCTTACTCCGTATAATTTTATTTTCACTGTATTTAATATGACAACTTAAAGATTTGGTATTTGCAGGCTTTCAGAGATGACATCGAATTTTCGCGAAAAACAATGGAAGATCGTCACTCGAATTCCCTTTTCTTCAGAATATTTCTTAAAATTGAACCAGGGAAGTAAATTAAAAAAAAACGATTTGTTCCTTAATGAATTCGGGACATATTATTTAGAGCTCGGTTCCGGTTGGGGAGAAGTTGCCGTATCTCTAGCAAAAGATAATCCGAATACCGGTTTTATCTTAATGGAGAAGAAACCGGATCGTTTAAGAAAGACGATCAAAGATCTAAAAGAGAATCAGATCCAGAACGTTAAGCTCCTTTCAGTAAACTTCAATTGGTTTTTAGAAGAAATATTCGAAGAAGGAATTTTCGACGAGATACTTCTCAATTTTCCAGATCCATGGCCTAAAAGAAGGCATCATAAACATAGGACTTTGAATCCGGAATTTTTAAATACTGTCTACTTACTCTTAAACAAAGGAGGAAAATTCCATTTCGCCACGGATTACGGCCCGTATGCTAGAAAAGGGATCCGACTTTTTAGAGAAGACCGAAGATTTAAACCGATCTCCGTCGATTATTCCTTATATAGAGAGAACTTTCCGATCTCTCATTTTGAACAAGAAAAACGGGAGGCAGGCTCCCGTATTTATTACTTGGATAGAACTAAGATCTAAATTTTAGACTTAATGATATAAAAGAGAATATACGTTGTCGGAGTCTTGGGCCAATTTATAAGTCCAAAGAGTTTCTCCCTTTTCGTCATATCTCACTGCAGTATTATCTTTATATAATACGATTATATCTTTCTTTTTACCCGGCAAAAGACCTTCCACTTCTTTATCGGAAATTTTAATCTCTTTTAATCCGGAAGAATCCGCATCCAATCTATAGACTTTGTCGTTTCCTACGAACCAAAGAGAATTTCCTCTTACGCTAAATAGATTTGCAGTCTTATCAGAAATTTCAGTCTTAGTAGACTTGCCTTTTCCGGAAACATAAACGATCTCTTTATCCGTGCGGAAGAATGTGCCGTCCTCAGTAGCGCCAAGAAGTCTAGGATTCGTATTTCCGGTCCAAGCAGAGTCTGGGTCCTTTGTTAATTTAGAATCCGCGTATAAGATCTTATCTTCTTTCTGAGAAGATTGGATCAAGAATACCTGACCCTTTTTAGAAGCGGACCAAGACTTTGTATCTAAAGCGATTGATTTCGTTTCATCAAAAGTATCTGAGTAACTTGTTAGGGTCCTTTTTCCGGAGATTTCAGTTTCTACTAGGATCCTATCTCCGGAGACCATTGCTTTTTTAAATACTCCAGATAAGTTTACAGTTTGAAACACTGCTCCAGAGTTTTGATCTCTAACTTCTAAACTTCTATCAGTAAACGCATAAACTCTTCTATCCGCTAAAACATTTCTGAAAGGTTTCGTACTTGTGATCCTCCATAAACGGATCGCACGATTTTTATCTAATGCCTCGATAGAAGTTCCGTAGTTCATAAGCAATAGATCATTTACGATTACAGGAACTCCGATCAAAGATCCACGATTCGGATAAGGTTGTAAAATTACCGGAGTATCTGAATCGGATAGTACCAATTTCTCAGCTTGGCTGGAATAAGGAGAGTTCGGATACTTTTCCGCTAGTTCTCTTCCGAGTTCTAAAGCGAGTTTTTTATATTCCGCATTTCCGGGATTTTTAAGTTTTAATTCGGAAAGAATGCGAATACGAGCGTGAATAAACTTCTCATCCCTTTCTAGATCGAGAGCCTTTACGATCTCGGCATCTGCAGCTTCCAAATCTCCTTTCTTAAAGTAGATATAAGAAAGTTGGAAATGCGCATCCGGAAAATCAGGATTTTTCTTTATGATATCCTTAAAGATTTCGACGGATTGATCCAGTAAGTTGTCATTAAAGAGAACGATACCTATATTATAAGGTGCTAATTCATTTTCAGAATCCGCTTTCATTGCGCTTTCGAATTCTTCTTTAGCCTCTTTGCTTTTTCCTTGGTTATAGAATGCGATCCCTTTCCCGATACGAGAAGCCGTAAACTCAGGATTTAATAACCAAGAGCGATTGAACGACTCAATTGCATTATCATAATTTTTCTTTTGGAGGCCGATGATCCCAAGTTGATAATGGCTATAATAGGAATCCTGTTTTTTCTCTAAAACTTTATGGAATCCTTTCTCCGCATTATCCACCTCTCCTTTTCTAAGAAGAAATGCATAAATTGCTTCCTGTGCCGCCAGGTTTTTAGAAGCTTCTGGTGAATTTTCTAAAAGGGAAATTCCCTTTTCTTCCATTCCCAATGCCAGATAACATTCAGCCACTTTGATATAAAGAGTCAGTTTTTTCGTTTTATCATAAGCTGATTGATAAAGAGGGATTGCTTTTTCGTAAGCTTTTGTATCGAAGAAACGATTTGCTTTTTGGATCGTAGGGATTACTTCAGAGAATTTTCTATTTTGATCTATCGTTTGTTTCGCTTCTGCAATCTCAGGCAAATCCTTGGTTAATTTTTCTGCCTTAGATAACCATGAACTTGCAGAATCGTAATTTGCTTTTTCGTTCTCTTCTAACGCAATTTTATAATATAAGAATGCCAATCTGAACTGAACGGATTCATTATCCGGATATTTTTTCATCAGGCCTTTATACGCGTTCTCAGCCTTTTCATACTCTTTTTTGTCTTCGTATGTTCTCGCGAGAACGATCCCGGAGATCGGATCATTTCCAGTGATCGCCTCTAGTTCCTTAGTGTATTGAGCTACTTTAGATTGATTTTTTTGAGCGGAATATAAACGGATCAAACCTTGAAGAGCCGGAAGATTTCCCTTTTGGAGACTAAGCGCCTTCAGATAATTCTGTTCGGATTGTTTTACATCTCCGCTAATTTGATAAAGCCTTCCGTAAGCAGTATAGACACCAGGATCTTCGGCATCTTTTGCTTTTGCTCTATCAAAATACGTTTTGGCGGATTTAGTATCTCCTTTACGAAGTTTTAGATCCCCTTCATGAATTAGTTCGGAAGAATCCAAAAAGGCTAAGACCTTTTTCACCTCATCGTCCTGTTTCAGACTTTCTAATTCGTTTCTTGCCGTTTTATATCTATTCTCAGAAGCAAGCAGATACACTAGGTTCAAAACAGGTTCTTTATAATTTGGATCTAACTCTCTTGCCTTGCTGAAGGAAACCATTGCCTTGGCGTTTTCACCCAAAGATTTTTGATTTAATCCGATCTGATTGTAGATCGTAGCGTTTTTAGGGAAGAATGGAATGGCCTTTTCTAATACTGAAATCGCCTTAGGATTGTTTCCGGATTTACTATACGCAGATGCAAGACCTGAATAAGCTTCTAAATAATCCGCTTTTAACTTTAAAGAAGTTTCGAAAGATTTTACCGCACCGTCAGTATCTCCCGAAAGAATTTTGGCATTCCCTAAAAATACGAATGGAGCGGGGTTCTTAGGATCTAATTGAGTCGCAGATGTAAAATATTGAGCGGCATCCTTATAATTCTTAGCTTTTAAAGCAGCATTCCCTTTTTCTAATAAAGAAGCGACCTTAGTTGCAGATGCGGATTGTTTCGCAGAAGCAAGATCCGGATCTGCATTTCTTGCTTTTTCGAAATATGCTTCTGCAGCCTCGTAGTCTTTTACCTGAACTGCAGTGTCTCCCAACTGCATATACAATTGAGCCTTGAATTTAAATTTGTCCTCTGGAATAGATTTCAGAGCAGAATACGCTTCTTCATATCTACCGATCGTTTTTAGAAGCACTGCTTTTTTAAAAGTATAAGCGGAACCGTCTACTTTAGGAAGTTTTTCTAATTTAGAATAAACATCTAAAGCATCCTTATTCGCTCCTTGAGAAGTGTACAATATTCCAAGAGTTAAAAGGATTTGTTCGTTTTCAGGATCCAAATCGGTTCCTTTTTTCAAAGAAGCCAAAGCATCTTCCGTCTTACCTAAACGATATTCGGAAGATCCGATCAGATAATATCCTTCTGCAGTCGGATAAGTTTTAACAGCTTCTTTTCCTTTGGATAAAGAGAGCTCGAATTTTCCCTTTTGAAAAGCTGAGTTCCCTTCGTTGATCAATCGAGAAGCTTGCTTTAATTTTTGGGCAGCGATAATGTCCTTCTCCATAATCGCGTCCTGAGAATTCGATTTTCGGAAATCTTTGGAAACGCAATAAATAGCGAAGAAAGAGATAAATAGAAATATAAAAAAGCGAGAAATGAAACGAAACATCACTTATATCCTTTATAGAGAATCTTCAGATCTTTAATGGGAGTTTTTTCTCTAAACTCCTCTCCTCTCGTAAGAACAGAGACTGTCCAAAGTCCACCCGCGGGTAGGTCTCCTTCCCAGACCTTGTCTCTTCCTAAATATAATAATAATTTTTTATTCTTCAAGTCGGTTCTAAAAGAGAATGGCCGGCCTACATCCTTATCCACATCCAAGTATGTATATGTGCTCAATGTCTTTCCGTCTGAAGGAAATTGAAAAACGGAAACCTTTTCTTTTCCGGCAACTAAACCTAAAGAAATTCCATTCAAATGGAATGTAACAGCAACAGAACCATTTCCGTGATCTACTGGTAAAAGAAAATATCCTTCTAATTCCAATTCTTCCGGTATAAATGGAAGAGAATACACTCCATTCCATCCATTAGGAAGGTCTTTCTTTTTGGCGAATTCCAATCCATTTGGCCCGAAAGGAGAAAAATTCGTTTCTCCGGAAGGTTTCCAAAATTCAGTTTCACCTAAAAGACCTTGTCCCGAATAAGGAAGTGCCAATTCTACCAAACGATCTGCTTTTACATCTAAGACGCCTTCGTAATAAACATAAGAACCGTCAGTGCTTTCCTTTAGGAGCTCCAACTGATAGCCGCCAGGAGTAAGATTACTTCTATAGAAAGGAGTTTCTCCCTGCTTATACCCATCGAGGGAAACTGAAAGTCCACTTGGAACGCTAATCACTTTAGCAGAACCTAATGTTCTATCTTCTTCCCATTCTTGGAATAAATAATTCTTTTTACCTGCTCTTACTTGGATCGTTTTCGTAATCGGTTTTTTTCCTTTTAGAACAAGCTGAACTTCTTGGACTCCTTCTTGGATCGGAACTTCCGTCAGCGGAGTATTCCCCAACGATTTTCCTTTCCATAGGATCTCTGTATCACCGGAGGAAGCTCTTACACTCAAAGTTCCTTTTACGGAAGAATTTACGATCTCTCTAATTTTAAGAGCATCCGGCTTTCTATCCCAGACTGGAACAGTTGTTTGTTTGGATTCGAGAGAGATAACTCTATCGGATCCTTTCCAAAAAATTGCCTGGCTCCAAGTTCCGGATTCTTCTGAAGATACTGGACGTTTAAAAGAAAGTTCGAAGTCTCCGAATTTACTCGAATCAACCGAATCCTTTAATTCGAATTTAAAAGTCCAACCGATCTCTGATTCAGAAACAGTACCAAGTACTAAGACATCCACATCTTTGGATTTAATCTCATCATTTAGGGTGGTTTTATTTTTCCAAACTTCCGGAGAAATTTTAGCGGAAGTATATTTGATATCTTTCCAAAGCAGACTGATCTCTTGTTCGAAATAAGAGGCCAGTTTTTTATCTACCGATTTCGGATAATCAATTGGGCTAAATGCTAGGACCGGGATCTCATGTCCGACTTTACGGATCCTATGATCTGTTTCCGATTCGCGAAAGATAAACGTATTCGCAGAATCTCCTATCGGTTTGTAGTAAGGCTCTTGGATCAGCTTAGAAGGTTCGTTCAGCTTCTGCACTGAGGAGCAAGTAACCCCTAAACTCGTAATAAAAGAGAATAAAATAAGATTACGAAAAGAATTGTTCCCCATCCCGTAAAAAAATTTCCTAGGGACTGATTTAGCAAATCTTTTCCGGGTTCTGGAGAAAATGAAGGGTCTTTTGGTCTCTATTTCCGACCTTGGTTGGTTTTACTTAGGATTACAAATTTAAGAAATATTGATCCGCCAAACAGGTATAAGAAGAGAAACCCCGCCAAAAGCGGGGTCCATATTCAATTCATTATATAAGCGGAAAAGAAGAAAGGAAACTGTTTAGAAAGTTTCTTTCGCGTTCAGCTTTAACTTTTCTTTTTGAACGTCTTGTTGAACGTATTTAGTCTCGTTTACTTGCTGAGCTGTTCTTGCAACTTCGTCAGCATTCGCTCTAGTTGCTTCACGTTTCTGCAATTGAGTACGAGCCTCTTCTACTGTGGAAGCTTGGCTTAAGATACGAAGCTCTTCACTAGAAGCCTTTAACTCATCTACGAGATTATTATATTCTAAAACATCATTTTTCTTAAGAACGATCAGTCCTTTCAGTTCTTTTACTGATTCAGGTCTCAAAGAAAGGATCAGTTTGTCGGTTAACTTCTGATTTTTCTTCAGAGTGATCTCTCTGTTCCGATCCAAGATTACCTCGGACTCTTCTCCCACTTTAGAAACTGCAACGGAACCTTCTAATACTGCGAATTTAACATCGCAATGTTCTTCAGCACAGTTTACTTTTTTGCCAGTAGGATTTTCTACAGATGTAAGGAAGGTAGTTCCTCGAACTCCCGCAAGTGCAGTAGGAGTTACTACGCGGAAATCGGAGTTCTTGTTCTCTTTACGAACCAGAGTTACGATCCTTCCGTAGTTCAAATTGACTTTAACGTTAGTCCCATCGTCGCCAACAAGTGCAGCGATAGAAACTTCACTGTCTTTAGAAACTTTAATGATACCGCTTTCGGCTACCATGATTTCAACAGATCCGTTTTTACCAGTCAGCAATGTGTCTGCTGCGGTTACGGTTTGTCCGAACTCGGCTTTTTTCTCACCTTCTGCAGATTGAATGCGAACGTCACCGTTCAACCAAACGATCTTTGCAGTTGAAGAAACTGCCTCGGACTTAACTTGATCGCTGCTTGTCTTAGGGGTACAAGCAATCAGGTAGTTGAATGCGATCATCGAAACTAGAATTAGGGTGGTTTTCATTTTTAACATATGTTCTCCCCCGCTTTTTAAGCTTAAGAATCCTATAGATATTACAATCGAACAAGGACTTTTTTACCAATACTTGTGTTTAAAGGATTTTCTCAAAAGCAAAAGATTCATTTTGGAAAAAAATTTCCAAAAAATGCCCGTTTGGCAGTTGTCATATTAACGTCTCAAAACTAACCCTTAAGGGTTACGTATCGTCGAACGAATTCTATTTTTTCTCTGCTTTTTTAGGCTCAATTTCAGGCAAAGAGTCTAGTTCTTCTTCCAGTTTACATTTTGGATAATGATCCGCAGGTAGACTCGAGCCCACCCAACCGAACGCCTCTTGGGAAGAGATCACATGTATATCCCAACCCTGCACTATATTTGGGCAATCCCATACCTTATTCTTACAAAGCACTTGGCTTGCCTTCGGTTTTGGATACGCCCAAGCGGCCGGAGGATGCAAACATTGCATTTCTACTTCTGCTAACTTGCGCATACGCTTTACGTTTTCTTCAAATTGTTTGAATAAGTTTACAAGTGGATTGGCTAAAACTTCGTTAAAGTATCCGCGAGAAGTATTGTAAGCTAAGAAATATACTAGCTCTTCCATTACATATTCTTTATCATGAGAAAAGGAACTTACGGTATGAATGTATCTAGCGATCTTTAATGAATCTGTGAGTAACTCACGCAAAACATCTTCGGACTTATCAGGTAATCCTGCATCTTCTTCATCGTCCGGAACAGAATCGCTTTCTCCATCATCCACCATCATTTCAGAGAAGAATGTTTCGTCCGGATTTTCGCGGTCGTTCTTTTTTGAATTAGAAACAGCGACTTCTACATTATCTTGTAAGCCGAGAGGCACGTGATTTGAAGCCGCGGAGCAAACGAATTCAGGCAGATCTAATTTCTGCATAAAGTTTGCACATTGTTTTGCGATCCTCGTTTTTTCAGTATCATCCGGAAAAGGTTTATTCCAATGATCACCGGAAACACGGGCAATATCCATAAATATTCCACCCAAAAAGGAATATCGACGTAGCATTTTATATTTCAGTGCATCTGGGATGAGTACGATCCCAAGGGCTATTAGTCCTAACTCACTAATATGTTTGAAAAAATTCGGATTGGACTCATAAACCTTAAAAAGAGCGAGTAAGTGTTTTTTATTATTGAGAGCGTTCCGTATAATTCCCTTAAAGTTGAATTTGTTCTCTTCATACATGAACTTTAAGAATTTTTTATCGGTTTGTTTGAGTTGAAGGACAATCTTTTCTGAGATCTTATCCTGGATTTGGCCCAATAATTCCTTAGTTAATTTTATCTTAAACTCGGGATTATACTGCCCTTTGATCTCTTTCAGTCTGGCGAGGGCTGATTCTTTTACCTGGACCTCTTCCTTAACAAGAACGTTACCGCTATTGTCCTCGATTGCATTTAAGAAACGTAACATATTTCCGGCGTTATAATCTCGTACGAAATTCATAACGTCCTCGATCGAGGCGTATTCTATCGATTTAGGATTTACTTTCATTCTTTAAGTGGTCTCTACGTGTGATTCTAAACGGGTTTTCCAGGCTTGCAAGCATAGATTCCAGGCTCTTTTTTCTTTCCATACTTATATCGGTTGCTTCACCCATAGAAAACAACATTTTGCATCCCGGTCCGGCATCACAGCAGTCGGAAATATCACATTGTTCCTTATACTTTCTCAATTCCGGGTAACTTTCTAGGATCTCGCCCTTACTCAGATGCAAGATTCCCCATTCTTTTATACCCGGAGAGTCTATTAGCACGATATTATCTTCCAAAACTATAAAATTGGAATTCGTAGTCGTATGTTTACCCTTCTTAGTGGAAAGACTTACCTGGGAAGTTTTTTGCAATTCCCTATCGGATAAGACGTTTACTAAGCTAGATTTTCCCACTCCAGAATTTCCCACAAGGTAGGTGGTTTTGGAAGAAAACTTGGAGTAAAGTTCCTCTAGACCTTGGCCGGTCTGACAGGAAACACTAAGGACCTGATAACCTAAATCCAGATAGACGGTCATACGTTTAATCAGAGTTTCATGATCAACTAGATCAGATTTTGTGAATACGATCAGGGGAGGGACCTCGGCCAAAGAAGCCGCCGCCAAACAACGATCTAAAAATCCGTCTTTCGTTTCCGGATCTTTTAAGGAAGCGAGAACCGCTACTTGATCCACATTAGAACAAAGAACTTGTGCATCACCTTCTTTACTTTTTCGTAGAAGTTCGTTTGTGCGAGGAAGTCTTTCTTCTATCGCCCATTCTCCCCCGGATTCCATTGCACATACCCTGTCTCCGACTACGAACGGGTGTCTTTCCTTCGCAGCCAAATTCCTAAGCCTTCCTCTAAGAACTGCTCGTACTCTTCCTCTTTCTGGAGAATACAAATCGTAGAAAGCCCCGAAGACTCTCGCTATCGTAAAAAACTCCTTTACTGGAATGGTGGAACTTGACATTCTTAAGCCTAATTTTACGGGATCGCGATGAAAATCATACGCAAATTCGGACCGATATTTGGTCTTGTTTTAGCCGCATTTCTTTTACAATCGGCTTTAATCTTCGGTTTGGATTTCAAATCCTTAGATCCGGATCGGACAATCGTTCTTTTAATTAGTCTGCCTTTTACCACTTTAGCCGCTGTTTTTGTATGGATTTGGTTTAATGAGTTCGGGCCTGCTTTGAATTTATCTTCTGCACTTTCAAAGCTGACGATTAAAGACCAGGAATACGTAAAATACCTTTCTTCGTTAGATAAATTCAAAAGTGATCTAATTGCAACCAACATCACGGAAAGTGTATGCGAGAAAATCCTAAAATTTCTACCGAATATTATCAATACGAGTAGATCTAAGATCTATTTATGGAGAGAAGATCTAGGAAAATTCTCCCCTTATCCTAGAGATTCAGGAGAAGACCATTTTTATATATTTGATCCTTTCCTTCTATGGATCACTGAACACGATAAAATTTTTCATTCGGAAGAATTTATAGAAAACGCGAAACTTCTTCAAATACGAGAGCATGCTCTTTCTTTCGCGGCAAAAACCAAAGCCGAGCTACTTGTCCCTTTTATTCTAAACAAAAGTCTTTTGGGAATGTTAGTTTTAGGCCCAAGGAACGACGGAAGAAGATATTCTAGCTCCGAATTGGAAAAACTAAACGAAATGCGTTCAGTCTCCGTAATGTCACTTTCAAATTCCATATTTTACGAAAGATTGATAGAACTTACTGAAACTTTGGAAGAGAAAGTTCGGCATAGGACCCAAGAATTAGAAAGCGCTCAATCTCAATTGATCATGTCCGAAAAGATGGCATCCTTAGGAACCATGGTTGCCGGGATTGCACACGAGATCAATACTCCCGCCGGAGTAATCAACGGCTCTGCAGACAATTTGGAATCGAATATGAACTTTATAGTAAAGAACGTATTCGAAATCGTAAGATTCGCCCGAAATAAAAAACTCAGAAAGTCTTTCGAAATCGCACTTCTTCATATCTTAAGAGACAGAAAGAAAAGTCAGATTATGGAGTCCAAAGATAAGTTTCGAATCAAAAGAGAAGTGCGGGACGAAATGGTCGAACTAGGAATAGAACTATCTTTGGCCGGCGAAGTTGCATCTTTTATCATCGAGAATGATATTATGGAAGTTCGAAAGTATATTTTCGAAATTTTGGCGCAAGGCGCGAAGCCTGGCTATGAAATGTTGAAACATGCTTCCAATACCAGTAGAAACATTAAGAATATAAAATATTCGATCAAAAACATAGTTCGTATCGTTAAAGCTTTAAAGTACTATTCTCATTTAGATCAAAGCAAATCTTTCACAAATGCCGACTTGATAGAAGGTATCGAGAACACTTTAGTTATCATGAACAACCAATTGAAATACGGAGTAGAGGTGAAGAAGAATTTCTCTCCTATTCCTAAGATCGTATGCAATCCGGACGAATTAAATCAAGTTTGGACCAATTTGATACAGAATGCGAACCAAGCAATCCGTGGTCAGGGAACGATCGAATTATCCGCTTATTCAAAGGGAGAAACTGTTACTATCGAAGTCCAAGATGACGGGCCCGGTATAGATCCCTCGATCAAAGACAGGATTTGGGATCCATTCTTCACTACAAAGGATCAGGGAGAAGGTTCCGGCTTAGGGCTTGGAATCGTAAAAGGGATCGTGGAAAAGCATAAAGGCAAAATTACTGTAGAATCCATGCCTGGTAAGACCGTATTCAAAGTGGAATTACCTTTGCGACCTCCGCAACCGAATGTAGATCCTAGCTTTATAGAAAGATCCGCAGTATGACGACTAAGATCAAAAAGAAGAAGATCGTAATCAAAGAAGAGAACTTTTACGAACAAGTTTACAAAATCGTAAAGAAGATCCCAAAAGGGAAAGTCACAAGCTACGGCAGGATCGCTGCGATCATGGGAAAACCAAGAGCTGCAAGAGCAGTAGGGTACGCCTTAAATTCTCTGAAGAAGGGCCAGGAACAAAAAGTCCCTTGGCAAAGAGTAATCAATAGTATGGGAAAAATTTCCTTTCGAGGGGATGCTCCTCGAGCAATACTTCAAAAAAAACTTTTAGAATCTGAAGGGATTAAATTTTCTAGAGAAGAGGTCGTGGATTGGAAACGATTCGGATGGCCAGACTAATTTTAATTCAGAGTTTCTAATGGAAAAACCAGTAGTAGTTACGATTGCAGGATCAGATTCCGGAGGTGGGGCAGGGATCCAAGCAGATCTAAAAACGTTTAATTCGACAGGTTCTTTTGGTGCATCCGTAATCACTTGTTTAACTGCTCAAAATCCTGACGGAGTCACCGGAATTTTGGAAGTGGATCCGGATTTTTTAGAAAAACAATTAGTCGCCGTTTTTTCTTATTTTCCAGTGAAAGCTGTTAAAACCGGGATGTTGTTTTCGGAAAGTTTAATACGCACAGTTTCAAGAATACTAAAAGAGTATAGATCTAAAGGTCAGAATTTTGATTTAGTCCTGGATCCGGTTATGGTTGCGACAAGTGGCGCAAAACTTTTGCAGGACGAAGCGATCCAATCTTTGATTTCCGAATTGATACCGATGGCAAGTGTCATTACTCCGAATCTGGACGAGGCGAAAATTCTAGGTGCGGCCGAGATCTCTAAAATCGAGGCGATGGAATCGGGTGCGGTGGAATCGGGTGCGGTGGAACTTTCTAAAAAATTCGGAGTGCCTGTTTTATTAAAAGGTGGCCATATAAAAAACTCGAAAGACGCGCTGGATGTATTAGGAATTCCGAATGGAAATACTTTTCAATATTCGAAACCGTTCGTGCAGGACTTTAATCCGCATGGAACAGGATGCACTTATTCTTCTGCTATTGCTTCGTATTTAGCCCAAGGATCTTCACTACCTGAATCCGTAAAAAAGGCTAGGGACTTTTTACATTCTGCAATTTTACAGTCTTATCAAGCCGGAAAGACAAAAACCTTAAATCATAATCCGATTTAATTTTTAGGTACTAATCCTAATTCTTCTTTCGAAGCCTTTTCCAATATTTCTAACGGAAGAGATCCTTTTCCTAAAACAAAACCATGGTATTGTTTTATGTCGAAGTCTTCTCCTTTAACCGATTTCCAATCCTCTCTCATTTTTAAAAATGAGATCATTCCTATCTTGTAGGAACAAGCCTGGCCCGGATAAACTATATATCTTTCAATCTCTGCAGAAACTTCTTTAGGAGCCATTCCGGTATTGTCTGACATGTAACGGATCGCTTCTTCACGGCTCCAACGTTTATAATGAATACCAGTATCTACTACTAGTCTAACCGCACGAAATAGTTCCGCCTGCAATCTACCTAGATCCACATATGGGTCCGAATAAAAGTTATAATCTTTAGCCAGGCGTTCCGCGTAGAGAGCCCAACCTTCTACAAATGCAGTAAAATGTGTAGTCCTTAATTTTCTAGGAGCGGAGGTCAATTCTTGAGACCAAGCGATTTGTAAATGATGACCTGGTATAGTTTCATGATACGTTAATGTGTTCATTCCAAACTTAGGGATCTCTTTCAGATCTCTTAAATTAGCGTAGAATACCCCGGGTCTTTTTCCATCCAGACTAGGCTCTTCATAATAAGCTCCCGGAGCGCCAGCTTCTTTGAATTCCGGAATTCTTTCTACTTGCACTTTCGCTTTTGGCCAAGAAGGAAAAATGGATTTTGATTTTTCGATCGAATCTTTCAGGATTTCTCTATAAACTTCGATTACCTTTTCTTTACTTTCCGGAACATTCGGAAATTGAAACTCGGGTTTTTCACGCAATTGTTTCATTGTAGTTTGAAGGTTCGTGATTTTAGATCCGGAATTTTCTAAGATCGACTTCATTTCGGATTGGATCCTTGCTACTTCAGAAAGACCGATTTGATGAACTTCTTCAGGGGAAAGATTCGTAGTAGTATGATATTTTAAAGTATGCTCGTAGTATTTATCCCCGTTCGGAAGTTTCCATACTCCAGCTTTATTATCCGAAGATTTTAGCTGCTGCTCTAAAAATTTCTGTAATTTAGAATAAGAAGGATAAACCGAACTTGTCAGGAGTTTTTTCACTTCCGCAAGAGCGAAGTTTTTTTGATCGGAAGTTAATTCATCATTCTTCTCCAATTTTTTCTTCAAACTTACATAAAGAATGTTCTCTTCAGGATTTTTAACTTGGAAATGATCCAATTCATCCAACACCCTTTTTAAAATAAAATCCGGAGGGATTACTCCGTTGGATTGCCTGAGTTCCAATCCTCTGATCACTTGGTCCAGTTTTAATGAGATCCCATTCATTCTAGAAAGATACGATTCTACATCTTCATAATCTTCTATCATATGAGAAGTAGCGAGAAAAGAAGGAATATGATTTTGGATCCCGAAGAGTTGATTTACCGGATAATAATTATAGATGAATTTTTCCTGGTCCGCACCAAGCTCTAGATCCCATTCCATTGCCTTATAGTAGATCTTATCTTCTCCTTTTAAACCGGAAGTATCATAAGATCTAAGGGTTTCCAAATCTCTTTTTGCTTTATCCGCTCTCTCCATTTCTTTTTCGGGGGAAGAGTCGGACCATTTGTGATTATGGGAACGAACTCCCCAGGAATCCAAGATCCGAAGAGAAGTTAAAGTTTCCGGATCATCAAGAACATTCTCCCAGAAAATTTTTTCATAATACAAACCTAATGTAAGAGGACGAAAATTGATCGTATGCCAGATAAGAATGCCGAAAGACAGTACGAGCAGACCGAGAAAGGAAAAACTTAAGATTAAAGTTTTCTTCAACATGGAAGGTTCTCCGATGATTAGAAAAGTGGGATCAGGACCTTAATTAAAAACGCCAATAATAAGGTCCAAATGGCAGAAGAAGAAATAGCGAATGTGAAATGATTTTCCCAATTTAGTAGAGGAACACATACGAATAGGAACATTCCTAAATAAGAGAGATATGGCTTTCTTAAATATAAAGTTTTTTGCCATTCGAAAAAACCTTCTCTAAAATCTTTCGCGTCTCCTTTAACTTTGTTCAAAAAGATCCATTCCGAAACGAGTCCGAATATAGAGAAGAATAGAAAGAAAAAGGAAATGATAAAGATCCAAGCCCAATCCAAAAACGATATCGGGTAAAAAACGAATAAGACCGGGATCGAAAATGAAAGTAGTGCCATAAACGGAAAAAAGAAAACCGTACGAAACAATCTACTTTCGGAGAGAAATTTGAAAAAAGGGATCCGGCCTGGAAGTTGGTGAGATCCGCAGAACAAACATTTTTCCGAATCGGAAAGAATGGAAGAGCCGCAGTTCCTACAATAAAAATTCTTTTTAGGGACTTCGGCTGCTTCCGACACTGAAAACCTCAGACTTTTTTAATTAAACTTTCTATCAAAGCTCTTAAAAAAGCTTCGTTAGGAGTTCCGCTTCGAATCGGTTTATTATTTATGAATAAACTCGGTGTGCTATGGATCTCCACTTTTGCAGCATCGTCCACTTCTTTATTGATCTGGGTCCTAACTGCAGGAGAAGAAAGGCAGGATCTAAACTGATTCATGTCCAACCCTTCTTGTTGAGCCAAACTTAAAACGGAAGCTGGAGAATGAGCGATCCGATTTTCCGTATTTCTATATAATCCTTCATACATTAGAGGGAACTTATTTTGTTTGTCTGCACAAATTGCTGCAGAAGCGGCAACACAAGAGCTTGCATCCGGGCGAGGAGATTGAACTAGTTTATTACAATTTGCATCCAGAGGAAAATTTTTATAAACGATTTTCACTAAGCCAGGATAATCTCTAAGAATCCTTTTTAGGATATGAGAAGTATCCATACAATGACCACAATTGAAATCTGCAAATTTTACGATAGTGATCGGAGCGTTCGGATCTCCCTGAATAGAAGAGCCCGGCAAATCGATGGGAACAACAGGAGCTTTTTCGTATTCTGCCAATTGTTTTTGGATCTGTGCAACTCCAGTATGTTCCCCATCAACTAGAGAATCATGAAATGATTTCCCACCGACTTGACCTACAGCTAAGAATAATAAAACTATTATATACAAATTCAGACCTTCCGGTTGAAAAACACTCGAAGCCTTTTTTATAGATTTATCCGAGTAATCTTTTATAAGGAAGAAAGTTCCTCCCGCTAAGATCAATGTAGAGATCCAAGTAACCGCACAAAGACCGCAGACGGCGTCTATATAGAATACGGAAGCGGAGAAAAGTCCTAAATCGATTACGAAAGCGATCACAAGAAGATAAAAAGCGAGTAGCAAATATCCTTCTTTGTTCTCGCTCTTCTGTTCAGAACGAACAAATAAATATGCGATAAAACCGTAAAAAGCGAATCCGAATAATGCGATTGGAAGATCTCCTAATACAGGGACTCCTCTGATCGCGGATATGCTACTTTCCGAAACTTTGGAGCAAGATCCAGATTCGCTGACAACGTCACATAAGGATTGAGCAAGACCGTCTGCGGTCTCACCCCCGAAATATTTACGGATCAATAAAAACGAAATAATCGCGGCTAAACTGGAAATACCTGCGAGAATATAGCTTGGGGACAATTTTTTCATTCGGAACTCCGATTACAAAATACCTTTATACGTACAAGGAAGGCATAGGGAAAGAAAAAATAAGAAGATCGGTGCTGATATAAAAGAATTAAAATTAATCGGAACCTAAGCTGGTAATGGCTTCGGCGAGATCGATTTTGCCTTCATACAAAGCTTTTCCGGTAATCACTCCGTACATTGGGATAGAAGTTCCCAATGTTGATAAGGCCATGATATCCTTTAAAGAGGAAATCCCTCCGGATGCGATTACTTGAAAATTATATCTGCTTAGAATTTCCTTATATGCGTTGAGATTTGGACCCGCTAAAGTTCCGTCTTGGGCGATATCTGTGAAAATAATATTACGGATCCCTGCTTGCTGCATTTTTTCCAATAGATCCAGATACTTAACACCGGAGTCTACTTCCCAACCTGCAATTTTGACGATCCCGTCTCTTGCATCAACAGCGACGACGATCCTGTCCTCGCCGTACTTCTTTAAAGCGAATTCTAAAAGTTCCGGATTATTGACTGCAGCTGTACCCAGGATAAAACGATCTATACCGATCGAATCATAATACTCCAATTTTTCCTTATCACGGATCCCGCCGCCCAACTGGATCTTCAAATTGGAAGATTTACGGATCTTTGATATAGATTCCGTATTGATCCCGATCTGATTTCTCGCACCGTTCAGATCCACTAAATGAAGAAGAGTGGCTCCGTTTTTCTCAAAACCTTCTGCAAGCTTCCAAGGTTCGGTAGAATAGATCGTCTTTTCGTCGTAATTACCTTTGAATAATCTAACTGCGCAATTATCCAACAAATCGATAGCGGGAATTAAAATCATAAGGATTTAATAAAGTTCTCCAGGATCTTTAGACCGAAAGAGTAGGATTTTTCGGGATGGAACTGTGTTCCGAATACGTTTTCTTTTTCGATTACTGCAGGAAATTTTTCTCCATAGTAATCGCAGAAACCTGTGATAGCTGAACTCTCTACTCCGACAGGACGGTAAGAGTGTATAAAATATGCGAAGGATTCGTCTTCCAAATTTTTTAACAAATTACTTTTGGAAGGATTTCTTTTATATAATTTATTCCAGCCTATATGCGGGACCTTATAGTTTTTTCCCTTAAACTTGCGGATCTTACCTTTAATGTATCCGAGTCCGGCAACAGTTTCCTTTTGGTTTCCGGAAATAGTTTCATCCGAATCTTCGAATAAGATCTGAAAGCCTATGCAGATCCCAAACAAAGGTTTTCCTGCTTTTACATGATCGTCCACGAATCCTCTAAGGCCGGAATCGTTTAGATTATTCATTGCCTTATCGAAATGGCCATCACCCGGAAGAATGATCGCATCCGCATTTTTTAAAACGGAACTTTCTTTTGTATAAGCGAAGTCCTTTGTAAAAAGAGAAATAGCTTTTAGGCAAGAGTGAATGTTTCCCATTCCATAATCTAGAACGGCAATCATTCAAGCACACCTTTCGTAGAAGGGATTGCTCCCCCAGCTGCAGGGTCAATTTCGAATGCCATTCTTAACGCCTTACCAAAAGCCTTAAAAATGGATTCATGAATATGATGACGATTTTCTCCGTAATGAACGATCACATGCAAATTCATCTTTGCGTTCAAAGCAAACTTTTGTAGGAATTCCAACGAAAGTTCCGCGTCGTAGATCCCGAATTTACCAACAAGTTCAGGGCCGGTGTATTTATAATAATATCTGCCACCTAAATCTACCGCTACAGTAGTTAGAACTTCATCCATAGGTAAGGTATAGTGACCGTATCTTCTGATCCCAGCCTTATCACCCAGTTGTTTATGGATCGTGTTGCCGAGAAGGATCGCAGTATCTTCCACACTATGATGACAATCGATTTCTATGTCGCCTCGTAGCCAAAGATCAATATCAATCAAACCGTGTTTGGAAACATGGGAGAGCATATGCTCGAAGAACGGGATCTGAGTATCAAAATTATATTTTCCAGTGCCTCGAATATCCAAGGACAGCTTAATGTCCGTCTCGGAAGTTTTGCGTTCTTCTTTCATTCTATCCTGACCCTACTTTCCTATTAATTATCGTGTCAATGAATTCCAAAAATAAGCTGACGGAAAGTCTTAAAGACCAAAATTATCCCTGGGGATAAAGCCCCTCCAACCACAAGTCGAAGTGGCGGAATTGGTAGACGCACTGGTTTCAGGTACCAGCGGGTAACACCGTGGGGGTTCGAGTCCCTTCTTCGGCAAAAAATTTCTATTAAACAAAATGTAAAAGGGACTCGAAGCTTTCGAGCGAGAGCGTTTGCAGTGACCCGTAGGGAACGTAGCAAACGTGATCTGAGTCCATGGATGGACGAAGACGCGAGAAAGACGCCTCGGAGCTTAGTTTACCAGGATGGGAAACTGCGTAGAGGCGAGTCCCTTCTTCGGCAAAAGAATTTCTATTAAACAGAATATGAAAGGGACTCGAAGCGAGTTCAGTAAAGCAAACATAGCGATTCGTAGAGAGCGTCATGTTTGCGCCCGAGGGACACGAAGTCCCGAGGACTGAACGAGACGCCGTGGAGCCAAATCGAACAGGATGTGAGATTGCGAAACGGCGAGTCCCATCATTTGATCGGTCCGATGCAAAACTGTGTAGCGGGCGAGTCCAATGGGAAACTGCGTAGAGGCGAGTCCCTTCTTCGGCAAAAAGAGATTGAGCTCTTCTCTATACTTCCTACCTTCTAACTACTAAATTCAGTATCCCTAAATGAAATCCCTTTTACTACTTCCACTTATCTTCCTCTCCTGCCTTTCTTCAGCTAAAAGTTTACAACAATCTTATCTAAACCACCCAAACATAGAAAAGGCCTGTCTCCATTATCTTTCTTCCGATAAATCCAATCTCTTTGGAGAAGATAGAGTCATGTTCGATACTTTAGAAAAGATCGCAGAGCATGATGTAGGCAAAGAAATTTATCTGACTGGACAAATCGTTTACGATCCTCAAGCAGGAGAGGGCAGGCATATCATACTCGGCAAAGATGATAAGATTGAATATTATCGGATCAAGTACGAGAGTTTAGATGCAAAGGAGGGAACAGATTTCTTTTGTGCGGAAAGGATCAGATTCGATTTAGAAAGAAAATTCCAAGCTACTTCTGCGAAACTCAAAACGAATCCTTTAGATCTGAAAGCACGACAGGAATCGGAGAAAAATTTAGAATCATATCTTAGGTTCTCTAATGGAGTAAAAGGA
Organism: Leptospira sarikeiensis; assembly: GCF_004769615.1. GTDB lineage: Bacteria > Spirochaetota > Leptospiria > Leptospirales > Leptospiraceae > Leptospira_B > Leptospira_B sarikeiensis. The sequence goes on from NZ_RQGF01000015.1 coordinate 179,833, forward strand.
AAATCCCAGATCATTCGTAATTTTTTATTTTTCTCTTTGGCAAAATATCTAAAGGGAGATCAAGGTTTGCCAATTTCTCCCTGCGGACTTACACAAAAGATTGCAGAGTCTATTTCCATTGCTACAACCGGACTTACAGATGCAGATTCGAAATTATCCTGGGCATCTCAAATTCAATTTTTAACCGCGTATGAACTAGGTTTTACTTTAGCGGGATATTGCAGATGAAGATCGGCTAACTCTGTTTAGTTTTATCTGTCCATAAATTCATATCGAATATCAAAGTCCGAATTTTCCGATTCTTCTTGACCGAACTATAATCCTTAATTATTCTTTTGCCCGAATTTATTCCAAGCGGAGAAGTGTATGCGTTCTACTATGATGGATTATCCTTTAGTACTTCCTTCTATTTTAAAAAGAGCGAAAGAAGTACATCCTCACAAAGAAATTATTACGAAATGGCATGATAATTCCATCCAACGCCTTACTTACGGTGATTTTTATAAAAGAACGATCCGACTCATGAGTGCACTTAGAAAGGCAGGGGTAAAGCCCGGAGATGCAATTGCTACATTCTGCTTAAACCACTCCGTTCACTTGGAGTTATACTTTGCGATCCCTAGTATTCGAGCGGTCCTACACACAATCAATATCAGATTGTTCCCTGAACAACTTACCTACATCATTAATGAAGCGAAGGATAAGTTCATTTTCGTAGATAAATCCTTAGCTTCTTCGATCGAGAAGAACTTAAGTCAGATCCATGGGGTGCAAAAATATATCATCATAGATGACAAAGAAAATATCCCTCTTCCGAATTTGCCTAATTCGATCTTGTATGAAGACTTTTTGAAGACAGGTGACGAAGTTGAAAATTTCGAACCGATCGACGAATTTGAGGCTGCAGGGATCTGTTATACTTCGGGAACAACTGGAAATCCAAAAGGAGTGGTCTACTCGCATCGCTCTACCTATCTTCATTCCATGTCTATCTGTATGGGGGACGCATTAAATATTCGTGAATCTGAAACCGTTCTTCCAGTTGTTCCAATGTTCCATGTAAATTCATGGGGGATCCCTTTTGCTGCAGTGATGACCGGTTGTAAATTAGTATTTCCAGGGAAACATCTATTAGGAGCAGCTTTAGCAGAACTATTGGAATCGGAAGGAGTTACCTTAACTGCAGGAGTTCCTACAGTTTGGAATGTTCTCTACCAACATTTAAAGAAAACGAAATATAATTTAAAACTCCATACTATGGTCGTAGGAGGTTCTGCTGCTCCTAGAGGTTTGATAGAAGGATTCGAGAAAGAATTTGGTATTTCGATCTTACATGCGTGGGGAATGACGGAAACTTCTCCGGTAGGAACCGTATCTCATCTGCGCGGTTTCATGAATGAATGGGAAGATGAAAAAAGATATTCTTATCGCGCCAAACAAGGAGTCCCTGTACCGGGCGTTGAGATCAGAGCGGTTGATGATCAGGGAAAAGATGTTCCTAAGGATGGAAAAACTCCAGGTGAACTTTTAGTTCGAGGACCCTGGATTGCGGCATCTTATAAAAGTGGAGAGTCTCCTGAGTCCTTTACATCAGATGGTTGGTTTAGGACCGGAGATGTAGTCGTTTTAGATGAGTTCGGTTACATGCAAATTACGGATCGAAAAAAAGATCTGATCAAAACAAGAGGGGAATGGATCTCTTCCGTTGATATGGAAAATCTAGTCATGGCAGATCCGGATGTTTTAGAAGCAGCTGTTGTAGGAAGAAAAGATCCTGTAAGGGATGAAGCACCCGTTGTATTCATAGTTCCTATAGAAGGTAAAACCTTGGACGCAAAAAAAATACATGATAGACTCAAAGATCATTTCGCTCATTGGCAGTTGCCTAAGTTGGATGATATTCGGTCGGTTTCCACAATCCCGAAAACCAGTGTTGGTAAATTCGATAAGAAAATTCTAAGAAAGCAGTTAGAAGAATAGACCTCGTCGGGTTCGGCCAAATTCTAGGATTGTGGCTAAATCCAATACTACTCTTATTATTCTTTTAGGGGCCTTGACTGCTGTCGGCCCCTTTTCTATTGATATGTATCTTCCCGGAATGGATTCCATCGCGAATTATTTCGAGACTCCGATTGAAAATGCACAACTCACTCTAGCGAGTTTCATTTTTGGAATTTCTTTTGGGCAATTATTCTACGGTCCTATAATAGACAGATTTGGCCGTAAAACTCCCTTAATAGTAGGGATGGTATTATATATAGTAAGTTCTTTAGCCTGCGCTTTCTCCCCCTCTATCTGGGCTTTAGTATTCTTTCGGTTTTTACAATCGCTCGGAGCTTGTGCCGGAATGGTGATCCCTAGAGCGGTAATCCGAGACGCATTCCCTCCTCATGAAGGGGCCAAAGTTTTTTCCCAGATCATTTTAGTCATGGGTGTCGCTCCAATCATTGCTCCTTCAATCGGTGCTTTACTACTAGACTATATGGATTGGAAATGGATCTTTCATGCGTTAGCAGCGATTTCCGTTGTTACTCTAATTACAACGATTGTTTCTTTCCAGGATCGAAAAGGGCCGGATCAAAGTATTTCCTTAAAGATCATTCCGGTATTGAAAGAATATGCAGAAGTATTTTCAAATCATCATTTTAGGGCTTATGCATTGACTTCAGGTTTTGCAGCTGCAGTAATGTTTGCGTATATCGGAGGATCACCGTATGTTTTTAAAGTGCTTCACGGATTAGACAATAAAGAATACGGAATACTTTTCAGCTTTAATGCTGGAGGCTTGATCTTATCCAGCCAACTCAATCGACTCCTATTAAAAAAATATGAAGCAGCTAGCATTGTTAAATTCGTATGTCTTTCATATTTTCCGGTCTCTTTCTGCTTGGTCTTATTTTCGATTTTGGGATTCGGATTTATCCCGATGTTAGTTTTGATTTTCTTATTGGTAAGTGCGTTCGGATTAATAGTACCAAATTCCTCCGCTCTTGCAATGGCACCGTTCTCTAAAAATGCAGGAAGTGCTTCCGCTTTAATGGGCGCTCTGCAATTAGGATTCGGATCTATCTCCACAGCTGCCGTAAGCATTTTACATGACGGTAGCGAATTGCCTATGCTTATAGTAATGTCAGTAGGTGGGCTTTCAGCAATGTTCTGTTTATTATTATCAGGAAGAAAGATCAGGCACTTAAAAGAATTGAATTAATGATGAAGTGTCTTAGGGGTTAAAATTTTTTTTGAATGAAGGACCCGAGAATTCGGGTCTTTTCAAATGAGTTTTTTATTAATTGCGGAAGTATCTTAGGTCGCTGATCAAAACCACTTTTTCTGAATGTGGTTCGAGCAGACTATCCGCATAGGAATCCAACAACTTTCCTAATTTATCTTTTTGAGGAAAGTCCCGCCTAGAGAGCTGGGAGTTCGGAATTTCGCCCGAGATCTCAGGACTTGGTCGGGTATTCAAAATCGCCTCCGAATTTGGGATAAGGCGAAGAATTGATCTTCAACCGAACCATGTCAAGCTGAAAGGACATAATTCGGTTTAAGTCCGAGCGGTTTTTAAACTGCCTTATTCTTCAGCACTAATCCCTAATTTGGATTCAAGAGCTTTGATCCTTCTGGCCCATTTTTGGAAATTGACCACATTCTTGATGTTTACTCTTAATTTTTGGAATTCAGGAAAAGTAAGACCGTAGTCCCAGCCCACATAAATATCAGGTTTTGCTAGAGTATTTCTGACAGAAGTTCCACCACCTACAATCGTTCCGCTCGGAATACTGATATGATCCGCGACTCCGCAGCCTCCACCAATCGTTACATTATCACCGATCGTAGTGGATCCAGCGATCCCGGTATAACCTGCGATTACTACATTTTTTCCTAATACACAGTTATGGCCGATATGGACAAGGTTATCGAATTTGCATCCATCTCCGATGATCGTGTTTTCTAAACCACCTCTATCTATCGCACTATTGGAACCCATCTCCACATCGTCTCCAACGATCACAGTTCCGACTTGTGGGATCTTGTTGTGTTTTCCATTTGCAAATACGAATCTAAATCCGTCTCCGCCAACTGTGCAATTTCCGAAAGATTTAAATCTTTTTCCGATAATCACTCCATGATGGATCACGTTATTCGGTCCTACGTGAGAACCCTCTCCAACTTTTGCACCTCTACCGATCCGAACTCCGTCTTCTAAGATAGAGTTGTCTCCAATCTCTGCTCCTTCTGCAACAGATGCAAAATTCCCAACATAACAATTTTTGCCGACCTTAGCATTTGGATGAACAAAAGCAGTCGGTTCGATCTTATTTTCGAATTTATGAGGAGGATAAATTAAATCTAATACTTGAGCAAGGATCAAATCCGGCTTATCCACGACTAGACAAGGAACTTCCAACTCTTTCGCAAACTCAGCGGTGGTTAATACTATGCTCGATGCAGTTTTTTTAGCATCACTTAACATCTTTTTATTTGCGAGAAAACTAATGCTGTTCGTAACTCCCGGGTTTACCGGAGAAACTGATTCTACCTGAATTTTTTTCGGGTCCGCGCAATTTTCTATTTTTGCTCCGGAAATTTTGGAAGCCAGTTCTTCCAACGTATATCTAGCCATTAAGACCCTCTTCTATACATTTATATTATCTGCCAACGTATTACGGATTCGGATTCGGATCTATCCGAAATTTGGACTTTCCGGATCGATTGAACGGATGGTCATTCCAATTCTATTTCAATCAGCCGATCTTAATTCAAGAGGACATAATACAGATAGAATCGGCCCTGGTTTATTAAATATCCCGTTTGACGAATTAGCTTCCGAAAAAATTCTGTAATACATTAGAAATCGACATTAGGATCCAACCCGCCTATGAAGCCCGTTAGAGAGCCGCAAATCAATATATTCAAAAAATCAAACCCGCTAAAAGCGAAGGTTATTAGCAACGTTCGCCTGACACCGGAACCGGGAGCAGGTAAAAGACCTAAAAAAGAAGGCGAGTCCTTAATTCATAGAATTACATTAGCGATCGATCATTCTCAGTATCCTTATTTGATCGGACAATCCGGTGGGATTATTCCTCCTGGTGAAGATCCTGAAAAAAAGGCGAAAGGTTTAGCTGATGCAGCTTATACTGTTCGTTTATATTCCATCGCTTCTCCTAGTTACTCTTTCGGAATGAAAGAAGATACGATCGAATTCATCATCAAAAGAGACAATGTTTATGATGGTGATGGAAACGTTCAGTTCAAAGGAGTTTGTTCCAACTACGTTTGTGATCTAAAAGAAGGCGACGAAGTAGTAATGACCGGTCCTTCCGGAAAAAAATTCCTTCTTCCTACAGGAGATTTTTCCGGTGACATCATGTTCCTAGCAACCGGAACAGGGATCGCTCCTTTCATCGGAATGAGCGAAGAACTTCTAGAGCATAAACTGATCAACTTTACCGGAAACATTACTCTTGTATACGGAGCTCCTTATTCCGACGAGCTGGTCCTTATGGATTATCTAAGAGACTTAGAGAAAAAATTCCCGAACTTCAAACTTGTTACTGCAATCTCCAGAGAGGAAAACAATCCTTTCGACGGTGGAAGAATGTATATCTCTCACAGAGTAAAAATGTTGGAAGCGGAAGTGAAGAAGGTCCTTTCTTCCGGCGGACGTTTCTACATCTGCGGCGGACCGAAAGGAATGGAGAAAGGAGTGATCGAAGAGATCCAAAAGATCGACGGAAACTCCGGAACTTATGAAGATTTCAAACATCATTTAGAAGGCGCCCACCAACTTTTTGTGGAGACCTACTGATCGATTTTCTAAAATTTTTCTGAGTAAAAGGCTCCCAATCGGGGGCCTTTTTTTATGGAAAACGACTGGAAATCCAAAACCGGGAGTTTACTTTTTTGGCGTCAGGAAGGGAAATCAATGAGCGTAATTCGTGATATAGATAAAGGCAAAGGAGAGATCATCCGAGTGGAGATCTCCGAATTTAAGGGAAACAAATATCTAAACCTAAGAGTTTGGTACACGGATAGCGAAGGTGAATATAAACCTACTCAGAAAGGGATCGCGATCCCAGTAGGATTATATTCGGAAGTAAAGGACGCTATTCTTGCTGCGGAAAATTTATTGAGTTAAACCGCTTTACTCTCTATCCAAGCCTTCAATAAATTTTGGGCTTCTTCTTCCGTTTCGGAAGATCGGATATGAGATTCTAATCTGGTAATCGAGAAAACTTTTTTGACGGAAGCTCTCAAATTACTTACGATCAATTCTCCGCCTCTTTTTCTGAGCCAACCTGCGATTTGGATCAACATCCCAATCGCAGAAGAATCGATATAAGATGATTTTCCAAGATTAAATACTATGTATCGATAACCTTCTTTCATCTTTTCTTGGATTGCCGTTTTAATCTCAGGACATCTATATAGGTCAATGTCTTCGTTGGTTCTATAAGCGAAGATCTGATCGTGATATTCCACACCATCATCCGGAAAATTTTCCATCGCTCCGTATTGGATCTCCGAAGCAGAAGCAACCAAATGTTTCGCTGCAGTAGGTGAATTTTCCAAGATCCGATTTTTTAAAGAACTTACTCTGAAACCTAATGTTTGTAGGACTTCCGGGGCCAATTCTTCTTTTTCGTTAATCTCTTTGATAAGATCGTTCAATAAGGAAATGGATTCTTCAGTATAACCTTCTTTTAAAAGTGTTCCTGCTTTTCTTAATCCTTTTCCGGTCCTAGCGATGGTAGCTTCCACCACTACGTCCGCATCTTCCTTGCTAGAATCGTCTTTCCAATCTAAAGGAACTTCGATGGACTTTTGTTCGAGTTTCGCGCCGTCAGTTAGTTCATAATAACTTGCAGAAATTTTAATACTTTCCGGAGTTTCTTTTCTGGTGGGCCGCAATTGCACTACGAGGCTTTTTACATCGTCTGCTCTCATGTCCCCGACTTCTAAAACCAGAGTTTTAGTTCTAGCAGTCTCTTCAGGATCAGGTTCCTGGTAAGAAGAAACTTCAGAAACTAGATCCAGATAATCTATACCTTTCGGAAAATCCACTTTCAGTTCTATCGACTGAGCGTATAAGGTCCCAATATCTCCGAATTCCTTGAAGAATATATCTCCAGTCTCTTCCGGAGTTTCTACATAGTAAAAATTTCCACCGCCTGATTCAGCGATCTCTTTTAAAAGTATTTCATTGAAGTCATTTCCGAAACCGATGACCGTAGTACTGATCCCTTTTTTATATGCGTCGGAAGCGATTTGGATTAATTGGACCGGGTCTTTAATTCCAAGAGTAGGATTTCCATCCGTAAGAAGGATCACCCTCTTATACCCGTCTGCTATCGGATGAAGTTCCAATGTCCTAAGAACATGCAACCATCCTCCACTCAAATTTGTAGAAGTTCCTACCTGAATAGAATTCAATCTATGAATTACGGAATTTTTTTCAGCCAATGGAACCAGAGGCTGAATGACTTGAACGTCTTCAGCGTACGCTACAGCGGTTAAAAAATCTCTTCGAGTTAACCAATTCACTAAGGAAGAGGAGGCCTGGATCACAGAATCCATTTTACTTCCTTTCATGGACCAACTTCTGTCGAGAGCGAGTCCCAAAACTAAAGGTTGTCTTTGGGCGGAAACAGGCCCAGTAGGAGAATTTAAGCGTACAAGTAGAGTGTTGGACTTTGCGGAAGAACCGGCCGGTCTCATCAATTTGGCCGAAAGAATCATGCGCTAGAAAAAACCATTTGCATTCGCTAAGAGCAAGAAGAATTTAAAAGAGAAACGGAAATAGAAACCGAAAATGAGCCATGAAATTACGAATGTTATACTTGAGGTTTTTTTAGGTCGGTTTGAGGAAATTAGAACTCGTAATTCCGAAGAGATTCCCAGTTTTACACAAATTTACAAAGACGGAAATCTTATCTGTGAAGCTTTCAACTCTGTGGAATTTTCGGAAGACTCATCCTTACATAGCGAAGTTCTCGCAATTTCCAACGCGAAAAAGATCCGTAAGGAGAGATATCTCAGCGACTGTCTATTGATCACTACTCTAGAGCCATGCCTCATGTGTGGAGGTTCCATTCTTCTTTCCAGGATCCCTAAGGTAGCATATTTAGTTCCTGCAAAAGTTGGAGAAGGTATTTCTTCTTTGCCAATGGAAACGATCTATAGCAGAAATTTTTTTCCAGAACTTGTACTAATCAGGTCTGAAACGACCAAAGATCTCTTCCGTACTTTCTTCAAAGATAAGAGAAATTAAGCGAGCTTTTCGGCTTTTCCTCCTTTCTTGTATCGGGCTATCTGGTAAAATTACAATCCTATGGCCGGAAATCACGAAGTTCTATCCCGCAAATATCGTCCCCAAAGATTCCAAGATGTAATCCATCAAAATTTGGCGATTGGGGCATTACAAAATGCGGTTAAATCCGGAAAGATCGGGCATGCTTATATTTTTTTCGGACCTAGAGGTGTAGGAAAAACTACTATCGCTAGGATTTTCGCAAAAAGACTGAACTGCCAAAATCCGATCGATAACGAGCCCTGCAATCAATGCGATTCTTGCCAAGAGATCACAAAAGGAATTTCCGGAGACGTTCTGGAGATTGATGCAGCGAGTAATCGTGGTATAGAAAATATCAGAGAGCTTAGGGATAACGTCAAGTTCACTCCAATGGGCGGTAAGTATAAAGTGTACATCATCGATGAGGTGCACATGCTTACCGATCAATCCTTCAACGCATTATTAAAAACTTTAGAAGAGCCTCCTGCTCACGTAGTATTCGTTCTCGCGACTACAGAATATCATAAAATACCGGAAACCATTCTTTCTCGTTGCCAAGATTTTATTTTTAAAAAAGTCCCTCTTTCCGTTTTGCAAGATTATGCGGAAAACTTATGCAAAGAAGAAAATACTAAGTACGATTCCGAAGGACTTTTCTGGGTCGCTAAGAAAGGAGACGGTTCCGTAAGAGATATGCTTTCCTTCATGGAACAAGCATTAGTATTTACTGATAATCGTCTTTTAGGGACCGAAATCCGAAAGATGATCGGATATCATGGGATCGATTTCCTATCCGACTTTATTAAGAGCCTGGTAGATTCGGATAATCCTTCCAAGTCTCTGCAGATCATAGAGAACTTATACCAAGAAGGCCAAGACATATTCAAATTTCTTTGGGATTCAATTGAGTTTACTCATACATTATGTTTACTGAAAGACTCAGCGGCAGATTCAGAATCCGTAAATTATCCGAGAGAAGATCTGATTAAAATGAGAAAAGATTTCGAATCAATAGATCTGATCTCATTGAATAAACTTTCTTTCCGACTATTCGAATTATTCGAGAAAGTAAAGACCTTACGTTTACGGAATTCTTTCGAAATTAAGATCTTCATCGAGATCCAAATCAAAAAACTCACTGATGATTTAGCAAAACCGAGTCTCGCCGGGCTTGTAGATAGGATCAATCATCTGATCTTAATGATCCAGGACCAAGACTCGGCCCCTTCTAACAACTTCGAAGCTCCGAAAAAACAATCCGTAGCTCCAGTCAAAGAAGTACAAACTCCTCCACCTCCTAAACCAACTATAGAGTCTAATGAAAAGAAAGAAATTTCCCAGACTCCCCAAGCGACTGGGGGATTCTCTTCATTAGAAGCTATGGCAAAAGATGTTTCTTCAGAAGATGCAGAATGGGAGAAATCTTTCAAAAACGAATTTTTGGGAACGGATGTAGATCCTTCCAAAGTACCTAAGTTGGGACTCTAAGGTATAAGATCATGTTTGAAAATTTAAAGAATGCCTCCGAACTTTTTTCCAGAATGGGAGAAATGCGCGGAAAGATGGAAGAAGTAAAAAAAAGGATCTCTAGTCTAAGAGTAGTCGGAGATGCAGGTGCCGGAATGGTCCAGGTAACTTCTACAGGTGATGGAACGATCGTAGATGTTAAGATCAACCGTGCTTTATTCGATTCGGAAGACAACAAGATGTTGGAAGATCTTATGATCGCAGCAACAAACGATGCTCTTCAAAAAGCGAAACAATCTGCGGAGCACGAGTTAAAATCCATCACCGGTGGATTTGATCTTTCGGAAATTTCTAAATTATTCGGCGGCAACCTTGGCTGAACATTTAATCGAAGGAATGGTAAATGCACTTTCCTCTCTTCCTGGGATCGGAAAAAAAAGTGCCTACCGAATCAGTTTTCATTTATTGCGTCAAGACCCGGCAGTATTCAACGGTTTTATCCAAAGTTTATCCGAAGTCAAAGGTAGGATCCGATTCTGTTCTCGCTGCGGCTCTTACTCCGAAGAAGAAATCTGTGATCTATGCCTCTCAGAAAAAAGAGACAGTCATACAGTATGCGTAGTGGAACAACCTGAAGACGTATTCTTTATAGAGAATACCGGAGAATTCAGAGGAAGATACCATGTGCTAAACGGAGTGATTTCTCCTTTGGAAGGGATCGGGCCTCAAGATCTCAGGATCAGAGAATTATTAAGCCGGATCGAACCGGAAGATCTAAAAGAAGTGTTAGTGGCTACAAATCCAACTTTGGAAGGAGATGCCACCGCCGATTACTTGAACCATCAATTAAAAAATCATAATGTGTCTGTAACAAGGATCGCGTACGGAATCACCGTAGGTGGTTCTATTGAATTGGCTGACCAATACACTCTAGGTAGAGCAATTCGTTCTAGGTTAAAACTCTAAAATCTGTGTTCTGCAGTTACGAATAATTCTCTTAGGATCGTTCCCTGAGTCGTATCTAAATACGCTTTTAAACCGTTACCCGCGATAAAATAACCGGAACGAAGAAGGATCTGCATATCTCTGAATGCACTCCATCTTAAGTTCAAATTATATTCCTGACCGAAATATGCGGATGTATGATAAAAATTCTCTTCATTATAGAAGCGATTATTATCGATCAAAGGTGACTTAGTTCCATACAATCTATAATAACCTAGAGTTAAAACCAAAGGACCTGAAAGAACGATATCCGTAAAAATCCCATACTCGTACAATCCACTCATATCTCTACCGGAGAATAATGCGTAACCTCCTGTGAAGTCATTCGCAATGTTTGAAAGTGAATATCCTGGAAACAAGGTTCGATATCCGTTTCCGTGCAAATTGGATCTGGTCCCATCCTTTTCGTAACCCGGCCTACCTGTGGATCCGGATCCCATCATCGTAAAACTTAAGGATTCATTATAACGATACGAGAGTGACATATCGAAAAATCCACCCTTGATCTTATATAGATCGTATTTACGCTGTACTTCGTCTCCCTCTGCATCTCTATAAGGATTCAGAGATTTAACCGTTCCGTGGTTGTAGATCCCATGAACAGTTAAGGTAAAATCGGAAAAATTGAATTCATTAAAAAGGCCATGCCAGAAGAGCTGATTCGTTTCACTAGTCCGGGATACGAGACCGTAAACACCATTAACATCTTGTATATCTCTGAGATTATCATCTAAATAAAAACTGTACAATTCATGCTTAGCGTTATTGAAGAAGCTAGTCTTGATCTTATAAAAGTAAACGTTAGAACCTTGATAATTTTTATCGGCGAAAGTATTCTTATCTAAGTCAGTTAGATTGTTCTGCTTTGCGACAAACCAACCACCTTCTATAGTAGTATTCCAATCTCTGATATCTTTTGTAAGATTGACTCCTGTTCCAGGAACGAATACGACCCTACCTTGGGCAGAAGTAAAAAGTTGAAGTCCAACTCTTGCTGTAAAACTTCTTTCAGGTAATTTAAAATTCAGATAGAGAAAGTTCGTCTGCATATTCACCGCAGAACTAAAACTTGCCTCTCCACCTTGTCCAGGACCAACATTAGAAGATTGATTTACTCCTCTTCCCCCGAAAATAATATCCCCAATCTGAACACCAACCAATGCTTCGAAATATTTCGAAGTGGAAAAGTTCATATTCAAGGTCATCCTAGTATCGTAGTATGTAGTATCTTCTTTTTGAGGACTGAGAGTACTCGGATAACCTTTCTCCCTAGCGGCCAATTCATTTTGGAATTTGGTAAGAGTATCTTGGTTATACTGATTTAAGAATGTTTGTCGATTATAAGGTGTTACAGGAGTTTGCCTAGAGGTATAAATATCCCTTCCCAAACTAAAACCACGAACCCTGTAATTTCCTTGGAAGTCTATCTTAGTCTTTTCTTCCACCTCTTGCGCGGACAAAGAAATCCCCGTGATAAAGAAAACGTAGATGAAAATTCGGATTTTTTGAAACGAAGATCCAAACACGGATTATTTTACCCAACTGCTTCCTAGAAAATATTTAGAGCGTAAACCTTCTATCACTCCCGTTCTCTTAAGTTCCTTCACGAAGAAATTAAAATTATCAGCAAAGATAAGGTCATTCAAAGGTAAAGCCGCGCTGATATATTCATCCATTACAGGATTGACTAAGGCAACGTAGCTCGCTTTTAAACTAGGTTGTTTCTGAAGAAGAGACAATATATATAAACTATCTGCGACGAAACAAATTACATTTCCTTTTGTTAATGCGTCGATCGCAATGGAATCGGATAAATAACTGTAAATTTGGTTTTTACCGAATTTTCTTAAAAGATAATTATGATTTGTGGTATTGGATCGAACGGAAAAAGAAAGAGCATTTATAACTGCGAGATCATCGATCGATTTAAATGTTCTAGTGGTTACGATACTTCCTTCCGGCTCTGGGGGAAGAGATCTTTTATTTACAAGCCCAGCAGGAGTAGTCAGTAAATATGGATCAGAAAAAGTAACCGATTTACCTCTACTTAGATCGGTGGACATTCCTGCCAAAGCGATATCAATCGTGCCTGCCGCAATTTCATCCGAAAATTGTCGAAAGGTTTTAAGAGGTTTAATCTTTAGGGCGACCCCCAAATAATCTGCGTACAATTTCGCGAGTTCCATATCGAAACCCGGATATCCTTCCTTCGCATCTTGGATATAAAAAGGCTCATATACCCGATTGACTCCTACAACCAATTCCTTTTTGGCAAGGATCAGATCAAGTCTAGAAGACAAGGGTTTGTTCTGCGCGTACAAGTCGGCAGAACTTAATATGATAAAGATCGAAAGGATCGCTGCCTGAAACTGCTTCCGCATTTTCATGATACCTAGGTTATCGGCATCTTCCGGTTGTTAAAGGAGTTTTTAGTCTATTCTAAAATTTGAAATTCGGTCCTGCGGTTCTTGACATCTGTTTCCGGGTTTTTTTCCGGATAAATCGGTTCATTACTTCCTTTACCGTCGGTAGTAAAACGGGAACTTCCGATCCCTTTTTTAACCAAATAATCTCGTACTGAGGAAGCTCGATTGCGGCTAAGTTCCAAATTATCGCCACGATCTCCGTGAAGATCCGTATGACCGGTGATTTTCAAACGGATAGATGGATTTTCTTTTAAAAATTCCACCAGTTTATCCAAGATAGAAAATGATTCTTCCTGAATTTCATAAGACCCGGTTTTAAAATGAATAGATTCCAAGGAGATTTTTTTGTTCTTCTTCAGTTCTTCCCATTCGTTGACAGAAAATTCATAAATGTCGTAATTCCCACCTTCTTTCACTAATCTGCAAAAGTATGCGTTCTTACCATCGGGAGTTTCAGTATAAAAGGCTTCGTCCCCAGCAGTATTAATTACGGGACCTAAATTTATGGCAGAAGAAAAAGTGCCGTCTTCCTTGATCTCTATTTTATAAATATCTAATCCTCCGTAACCGCCAGGGCGGTTGGAAGAGAAATATAAATATTTTCCATCTCTACTCAAAGTTGCCGCGATTTCAGCATGTTCGGTATTGATCGGACTTTCCATACGAATTGCCTTTCCCCAAGAACCATCTTTATATTCTGAAATATAGATATCAGACTCTGCTACTTTTCCGAACGGATATCTTGTGAAGAACAAGTAGCTTCCGGCTAAAAAAGGATTCTCTTCGATCGCAGGAGAATTCACTTCTAAAGGTAATCTAGTTGGCTTATCCCAATTCCCATTCTTATTGGCTGAAAAATACAGATCTCTAGAGACTCCGATCTTTCCGGATCCCATTCTAAATTCTATACTTCCGTCTCTATTTGAGGAAAAGATTAAGGCTTTTTCATCTCCTACAATAAAAGGGCTCTGATCATCATACTGAGAATTCAATTCGGAGATCTCGATGCCGGAACTCCAACCATCCTTTTTCTTAACCGATTTGTATAGATCTGAATAATTAGAATTCTGTCTTTTTGAATAATAGTATAGAGTATTGCCGTCTTCGGAAAGGCTGATCCCGAATTCGTTTAAAGAAGTATTGATATCTCCTTTTAAAGGAGCTACCTTTCCTTGGATGGAAGAATCTTCTGCTGCGGATACATTAAAAAGTGAGAAGAAGAAATATAAAACAAATGAGAGAATTGCTACAGAATTTCTGGAAGTTAGAGTATGGTTTTGAAGGGCCATACTCTAACTATCTGTATTTTGGAAAAAAACCTGATACTTTTTCGTAGAAAAATCAGAGATACTTCTTCAAAACTTCGGGAAACTCTATCGTTCCGTCTTCTTTTTGATAAGTTTCAATCACTGCAGCGAGGGTTCTTCCGATGGCCAAACCGGATCCATTCAGAGTATGGACTAATTGATTTTTTCCATCTTTGGTTTTGTAACGGATCTTACCACGTCTTGCTTGGAAATCTTTGAAATTTGAAACGGAAGAAATTTCCATCCAACGATTTAGGCCAGGCATCCAAACTTCCAAATCATAGGTTTTAGAAGAGGCAGCGGAAATATCTCCGCTACATAAAAGCATCACTCTATAACGAATACCCAGCTTTTTCAGAATATTCTCCGCATGAGAAAGCATCTTCTTATGCTCTTCTTCGGAATCTTCAGGACGAGCAAACTTTACAAGTTCCACTTTTTGGAATTGGTGAACTCGCACTAAACCTCTTGTGTCTTTTCCGTAAGAACCCGCTTCTCTTCTAAAACAAGAAGTATGAGCTGTGATCGAGATCGGTAAAAGATTGTCCTGAATGATCTCATCTCTATACAAATTTGTAAGAGGAACTTCAGCAGTCGGGATCAAATTCAATTCATCCCTTTCTAATCTATAATATTCGTCTTTGAATTTTGGATACTGACCAGTAGTAGTCATAGACTCGTCGTTTACTACGACAGGTACCCAAACTTCAGTGTATCCATGCTCGTTAGTATGTGTCTCGAGCATAAAATTCGCCAGAGCTCTTTCTAATTTAGCACCTTGCCCGAAATAAGTGTAAGCTCTTGCTCCTGCAAGTTTTACTCCTTTTTCGAAATCGAACCAACCTAAAGCCTCTCCCAATTCAAAATGCGGCTTTGGAGTAAATTTATAATCACGAACTTCACCCACTTCATACAGGATCTTATTATCATGTTCGTTTTTACCGACAGGAACGTCTTTATCTAGAATATTCGGTAGTCCCAAATTGATTTCGAGAAGTTTGGTTTCAAAAGATTCCAACTCGTCTTCAATCTTTTTGATCTTATCTCCGATCTCTTTTACTGCTGCGGACGCCGCAGCGATATCTCCACCTGCCTGTTTTACTTTTCCAATCTCTTTACTTGCTTTATTTCTTTCTTCTCTAAAAACATCCGCTTCTTTCTGAAGATTTTTTCTCTTATGAATGATATCTGCAAGTTGGTCTAAGACGGCGAGATCTTTAAAACCTCTAAGTTCTAAGTTCGCTTTTAATTCTTCAGTGTTATCGGTAATATATTTCAGATCAATCATGATGATACGCCTTCCTTTGCGTGAATTTTAAGGAATTATTGAATAAGGTCTTTTCTACTTCGGAGTTCGTTTCTTTTCTTAAGGAGAACATTTTTTCCAAAACAAATTTTGTATAAGAAGGCTCATTTCTTTTTCCTCTGAATGGAGGAGGAGCTAAGAATGGAGCATCCGTTTCTATTAGCATAGATTCTAAAGGAAGTTTCTCTGCTGCTTCCTGAATATCTCTCGCGTTCTTAAAAGCAACGATCCCGGAAAAAGAAATATAGTATCCTAGATCGACAAGCTTCTTCGCAGTAGGATAATCATAAGTAAAACAATGGATCACACCAAAGGCTTTGTCTCTATGCTCTTTTAAAATAGAAATTGTATCTTCTGCAGCATCTCTAGAATGGATCACAACAGGAAGAGAATACTGAGCAGAAGCTTCCAAGAAAGAATGAAGCACATCCGCCTGATACGCTTTAGTCGATGCGTCATGATAATAATCCAAACCGATCTCTCCGATGGCGGATAACCTGCGGTCTGTAATACTTTCTTTGACTAGTGTCAAAATTTCCTCTTTTTTGGGAAATTCATGTGTCTCTGTTGGATGACATCCGATGGAATAAAAGATCTCTATCTCTTCATCTGAAAATTTTTCAGATAAACCTTTCGCTCTAATCGAACTCTCAAGGTCGATCCCGATTTGGACGATCTTTTTTATACCGGATTCTTTTGCTTTTTTTAGTGATTCTGCAATATCCTGGCCTTGCTCTTGTATAATATCTAGATGGCAATGCGTGTCTATGATTGAGTACATGTGAAAACGGCTTTTAAAAGGCAGTTTTCATGATTTGTATTGACTGAAAAGAGAATTTTTTAGAATCCTTACAGCATAACGACGGAACGAGGAAACTCGTTGGTTTGGGACATAAGTGGTGAATCTTAAATCCTATCTTGCATTACTTTATTATCGGCTTAGATACAAATACCAAGATCTAAAGCTGAAACTTGATATTAAGATCGCTAATTGGAATAAAAAAGGAAAAGAGAGACTCACTGTTATGGTGATCCCTCACTCCGAACAGAAAACGATCAACTTTCATATCTCTTACAGAGCGATCACCATTTTCATCGGAACTATTTTAGTTCTCCTTCTTATCAGTTCAGTAAACGTTCTTAGCCATTCAGGCTCCATTCACCAATTAACCGAATTAAATTTATCTAACCAAGACTTCATTCGTCAATCCGCAAAAATGAAAGAAGAGATCAACGGTCTTCATGAGCACGTAGAGTACTATCATAATCATGTGGGCGCTCTTTATGGACGATTGACCGGAGACAATTCCAAAGTAGCAAAAGGAATCGGCGGAGCAGAAAAGCTCGGATTAAATTCAGACAAGAATTTAGCTCCAGGTGCAGAAGTTTTCAGACTGAAAGAAGACGTTCACAATCTTAAAGTAGCGAATGAGCTTACTCAAGAAATCATAAGTATATTAAAAAAACGTAAAAATCTAATCCGTCAAACCCCATCCATTTGGCCGGTAAAAGGTTATGTTCTGTATCCTTATGGAGAATATTTAAATCCTGTAACCGCTCGAAGAGATTTTAATAACGGATTGGATATCGGAGCCTTTGCCGGATCCGAAGTAGTTGCCACCGCACCCGGAACCGTCTATGAGATCGGATATACGCGTAATACCGGATATTTTGTAAAAGTAGCTCATAAGTTCGGTTGGAAAACGATTTACTCCAATCTGGATCGTGTAAAAGTGAAAGCCAACCAACAGATCTCTAAAAACGAAGTTTTAGGTTTCGTTGGAAAATCGGAAAACAGTCCTCAATACAGTCTTCATTATGAAATTCATGTGGGCACTAGAGCGATTGATCCGTTTGCATTCTTGAACCAGATCCAAGACTGATGGCCCATACAGAAGAGCAATTAGCAGTAAATAGTATCATTGGCGAAGGAGCCGAGTTCAGTGGAGAGTTCAAACTTTCCGGGCTACTTCGTATCGATGGGATTTTCAGAGGAACCATAAAAACCGACGGAAAAGTCCTAATCGGAAAGACCGGAATCGTCGATACGGATATTAAGGCCCGTATTGTCGTTGCCGGTGGTGAAATTAATGGGAATATTTTCGCATCGGAACGAGTGACTCTACTCGCAAGTTGCCGCATGAAAGGTGATATCATCACTCCTAAAGTGGTAATGGAAGAGGGAGTACAATTCGAGGGAAATTGTAAGATTAACCCGACCACTCATTGAAGATCCAATCACAAAAAGACCCTCGCACAGAATCACGTAGAAAAAGAGACTTTGGACTTTCCTTAAGTTCTTCCTTATACCAGCCAGTTCCTAGTTCAGTTTCAGATGATCGAATTCCCGATTCTAAGAATGAGTTTTTCGAATTAGTAGAACATCTACTTCCTTATAACCAAGAAAGAACAAGAGATCTAAATTCCCTTCTTAGAGATCTCCCTGACGCAGAGAGAAATTTTCTAAAATCGCCTACATATGCTAACCTCGAAGTATACAAGAGGATCGTTCAAGGTATCCTAAAAGAAGTGATGGATAGAAATACAAGTTTGGAAACTTTAAGGACTAGAGCAAGAGGTGGGTCTGAAAAAGTATACCAAGTGGTTCAGATCGTGGACGATAAGATCCAAACTCTCGCAGACTTCATTATCCATCCTGAGAATTCCACTTTTGATCTGATGAAAAGAATGGAAGATATCCGCGGACTACTCGTGGATCTAATGAATTAAGAATTCGTTCCTAGATTCTTAAATATCTCTGGAAGTTTTGCAGGCTTCCTAGATCCCATCTGTAAAAAAGCCCAAGTCAATTCTCCAATACAAACTAAAGTATCATCCTCCAACTTACGCACTTGAATATCCCAGCGGATACTTGCAGGTTTGACTTCTCCTGCTTTTATATGAATTTTCAATTCTTCATCAAATCTGGCAGGAGATTTATACTCGATCAAAGAACGAGTAACTACGAAGTCTAAACCGTTCTTTTCTAGTTCTTCTTTATAATCGTACTTTAAGAACCGCATGTATTCATTCAAAGCGGTATCGAAATAAGTTAGATAATGCGCGTTAAAAACGACTGCTTGAGCATCTATCTCGGAATAACGTACTCTAAGAGTATGATAAAACTCCGATTCAGATGAATTCATCGATTAGAGGCCTAAAGCGTCTAAAACTTTTTGTAAAGCATCCAAGCTAGGATAATTAATGCTTAGCTTTCCCTTTCCGGAAGAAGAGTTGTGGGCGATGTCCACTTTCATAGAATATTTTTTGCGGAACTTATTCTCTAATTCTACGATATCCACTTCTTTACGTTTGGATTTTTTCTTCTCACGAACTGGAGCTTCTTCCGTAAGATTGGATACGATATCTTCAACCTGACGAACGGTTAAACCTTTCTCAGCAATTTGGTAAGCAAGTTGTTCCGTCTTTTTACGATCCGCAATCGAAAGAAGAGGACGAGCATGTCCTTCTGAAATTCTTCCGTTTTTAACTAGATCCATTACCGAATCAGGCAATTGTAAAAGACGAATTAGATTAGAAACAGTTGCTCTATTCTTTCCTACTCTAGAAGCGATATCCGTAATTTTTAAACCTGACTTTTCAGAAAGAGTTTTGTAAGCTAATGCTTCTTCAATCGGGTTTAGATTTTCTCTTTGAATATTTTCGATAAGCGCCATTTCCAAAGTTTGTTGGACATTCGCTTTTTTAACTACGACTGGGATTTTTATAAAACCAGCAATCTTGCAAGCACGGTATCTTCTTTCGCCGGAGATGATTTCATAACCTGAACCTGTATCTTTTACTACGATCGG
Source organism: Leptospira sarikeiensis (assembly GCF_004769615.1). GTDB lineage: Bacteria > Spirochaetota > Leptospiria > Leptospirales > Leptospiraceae > Leptospira_B > Leptospira_B sarikeiensis. The sequence goes on from NZ_RQGF01000015.1 coordinate 199,452, forward strand.
TTGGATCACACCATGAGCTTTGATCGTCTCGGCAAGTTCCTTTAAAGATTCTTCATTAAAAGTTCTTCTTGGTTGGTCCGGGTTTGGACGGATATCAGAGAGTTTAATCTCTTTCAGAGAACCTTCTCCGCCTGCTTCTTTAAAAGATTTTTCTTCGGATACAGGGATTAAATTACCAAGTCCCCTTCCCAATGCTTTAGGTTTCGCACTAGCACTCATTAATTTTTACCGGCAACTTCTAATGCTAGACTTCTATAACTTTGAGCTCCAATCCCTTCCGGATCATAGGAAAGAATGGATTTACCGAAAGAAGGAGCTTCCGAAAGTTTAATATTTCTAGGAATAACAGTAGTATATACTTTCTCTTTAAAATATGCTTTAACATCTTCTGCGACTTGCTGAGCAAGATTGGTTCTCTTATCGAACATTGTCAGAAGTACACCTTCCAACTCAAGAGAAGGATTCAATTTTTCCTGAACAAGAGAAATGATCTTCATAAGCTGAGTCAGCCCTTCCAACGCGAAATATTCAGTTTGAAGAGTGATCATCACACTATCCGCAGCAGATAAAGCATTGATTGTAAGAACTCCGAGAGAAGGAGGACAATCGATCAGAATATAATCATACTCGGTTCTTAGATGCCCGATCGCGTCTTTTAAACGAAACTCACGATTTTCTTCACCCAATAGATCCGCTTCTGCACCGGACAAATTGATATTGGAAGGGATGATATGAAGATTTTCGATATCGGTCCTTTTGATACATTCTGCAGCGGAAGACTCTCCGATCAAAAGTTCATAAGAAGTATTCGGTAGAGTATTGATCTCGAATCCTAAACCGGATCCTGAGTTTCCTTGGGGATCAAAATCCACGATCAAAACTTTTTTGCCGATCGCAGCAAGGTTTGCCGCAAGATTAATGGAGGTTGTAGTTTTTCCTACACCGCCCTTTTGATTACTGATGGATACGATCTTTCCCATAGAATTCTTTGCTCTCCTTTTCGAGAAGCTTCCAAGCTCTAGGGATACCTTGCCTTGCCGAACCGACCTTTTTCAAGACTTTAATATGTCGCATGCCTAAAAATTCAAGTTCGGATAATAATATGGTCTTTTCTACTTCAAAGCCTGAGTTTGTTAAGATGCTCTTTTCAATCTTTGCATCAAACTCGTCTTTCCCAATGAATGGGACATAATAACCCTCTTTTAAAATGCATCTGCATAAGACTTCTGCACTCCATGGGTAGGGCACAAACCCCCTAGAAACACCCAAATTCCAGTCTGTTTTCCAGTCCTCCGCCCTTGCAAAAAGGAAATCTACACCTTGAATTCCATTTTCTTTCACGAAGTTTTCAGTATGAGCTAACTTTCTTCTTTGTGAATCTAGAAGTATAAGTTTAGGTCTTTCTTTCTCAATTAAACAACGAAAGAAGAAGCCAGGAATACCGGGACCCGTTCCTGCATCTCCCACCTTCATCTTGTTAAACGATCCGATTACTGAATGGATCTTATAAATATGAAAGATAGATTCTAAAACATGTCTATCTAAGATCTCGTTAGTGTCTCTTTTAGAGAAGAAGCCACCTTCTAGGTTCTTCTCTTTTAAAAAGGAGAGGAATAATGAAACAAGTTCCCAATCGAATAGAGGAAGGATCCGATCAGTATCATTCGGAAATCTGAACTTTACTGAGGCTTGGATTCCTTCCGGGTCATGTGAAAATTCTTGGGAACTCGTTTCTGTTTCTGTCATTCTACTTTGCGACTTGGTAATTATATTCCACGATAGATTTGAATAAAATTTCAATACCCATCTTGAGTTGTGGAACACTCATGCTCTCGTTCTTACCATGAATCCCATCTATCTCTTCGGAGGAAAGTAATGCAGGAATGAGACCGTAACATTTTAATCCGATCTGTCTGAGATAGGAACTGTCAGTTGTTCCAGGAGATAAGAATGGAGTGGCGATGGATCCAGGCTCAACCGCTGTTACCGTTCCAGCAAGTACTCTGAACAATAATCCATCCATAGGAGAAATACTTCCGGACTCCAAGTGGCGAGCAGTTACTTCTACTCCGTATTTTTCACCGAGCGCTTTTACTTCTTCAAAGATCTTTTTCTCGTCTTGGCCTGGAAGAATTCGAATGTCTATTGTTCCAATCGCTTCCGAAGTGATCACGTTCATTCCAACTGGATGAGTATCTATACCCGTAAGACTCACAGTGTTACGTGTCATCGCTCTTAAGTGTCTGTTAGAGTTGATCACACCTTTCAAAATTAAAAAGAGAACTGGGTTTCTAGATCTTTTTAGCACGAATGAATCTGGAAAATTACTGATGCCTCCAAGAGAATAAAAGAAAGCAGCAGTCTCATCTTTGATCATTGTTTTGTTTCCGATGTTCTGAACATCTTGTAGGAATTCCAACATCGACTTGGCTGCATAAGATACTGGAGGAGTACTTCCATGTCCAGGGATTGACTTAGCTTTTAAGTCCAACCAAACCGCACCTTTTTCCGCGAGCTGTATATTAAAAACTTTAGAACCTTTGATCGCGATATCTTTGGAACCGGTACCACCTTCATTCCAAACATATTCATAACCTTTAAAGATCTCTTTATGTTTATCTACTAAGAATCTCGCTCCATGTTCTGAGCGACTCTCTTCATCAGCGATCGCCAAGAACATAAGATTTCTTTCTAGAGGGATCTTCTTCTCATGGATCAATATGAACGCATGTAACTGCATGATGCCTAGACCTTTAACATCCACAGCGCCTCGTCCATGAATACGATCTCCTTTTCTTACACCTGAGAAGGGAGGCTCATCCCAATCCTTTGCATCTGCTTCAACCACATCGATATGGCTTGTAAGAATTAAACCTTCTTTGGTAGAATCTTTCCCTTTCAATTCCGCAACTAAGGAAGCTCTATCAGGTTTACCAGGATATTCGATGATGCGAGATGGAATTCCTCGTTTATCTAAAATAGATTTTAAAAACTGGGCCCCCTCTCTTTCTCTTCCTCTGATCGTCGCAATTCGAATATAGGCTTGAAGATCTTTCGCAGCTTCTTCGCTCAAAGAAGAGTAATCTAGTTCCGGAATTTTTGCTTCCGGCTGGATTGGATTGATCCCTTTTTCAGTGAATGCGATCGTATAAATTAGAAAAATCGCGATAAGAGCAAGGACCGTGATTCCGATTTTTTTGAGGGACATATTTCCTCTCCACATATTCTTTCTTTACTCGCTCCTAATGTTTTTGGTTTAGAAGCCCGTAAAAAATTAATCGGGTATTTTACTTCGGCAAGGAGTTTTCCTTTTATTCCATTTGCCGGATGTTATAATTTCCTTAAGGCTTCCGAATGAAATAATATGAGGTTCCAAGAATCTTACAGATACTTTAAGAAGAAAAGGCCGAGTTATCTCGCCTTAATTTCAAACTCATATAGGAGAAACCCGTTCAAAATTCGTAAAAAGAGTCTTAACATTTTACACAAATAGTCGATGTCTAGAACGAGGTAATCTCCATGTTGAAAAGAGTTCTATTCTTCTCATTCATTCTACTTTATATAACCCCTGCTTACTCATTCACTCCAGGGAAATGGTCTCATACTGATAGGATTGTACTGGGTCTAGAGAAAGGTGGGCCAACCCAAGAGTTAGTAAAAGACTCCAAAGGTAATGTGATCTATACTGCGAAGTACGAATATGATCCTTCCGGAAAGTTGATCAGAGAAAACTATATCGGCAAGGATGGAAAACCTGACGGCTTCACAAAGTTCATCTATACTGACGGAAAAATTTCTAAAGAGGAACTTTATAATAAGGACGGAGTGAACCTGGAAGCGAAGGTCTTCGGGTATAATAAGTCCGGTGTACTTTCCTCCATTGAACTGTTAGATCAAAACGGAAAGAACATACTAACATGCACTATTCTCTCTTGGGGAGAAAATGGTTTAATAAGAGAAGCTCAAACCGAATGGGCCGACACAAAAATCACTGAAAGATTTGCTATAGTAAAAGATCCGAATAAGCCGGGACTCTTCCAACAAAACATTTACAATGAAGATAAACAGCAGGCTGCATCTACTGTTCTGACTTTCGATTCGAACGGAAAACTCTTAAGCCGTATGAATGTTCAAGGAACGATCGAAAGAATGAATCGATTGATCTGGGATAAGGACAATCGTTTGCAACAATTCACCTTCTTGGTCAAACAAGGAGATAAATGGGCGGTTGAAAAAACACACGAGCTTGTTTACGGAAAATAAACCCCGCGTTTCACGTGAAACAAAAGGAAGGGAGGACTTAGTTCCTCCCTTTTTTATATCTTTCTGCAGTAGCCTATACTTTGCTTTTTTGAAATACGAGTCTTGACCAGGTTACTTCTTTCTTATTCTTCATTAAGCTAGGTTGATTTTCTAACAGTAACAAGTTCAAAAGACCAAACTTAGAAGCAAGTTCCACAGTTCTATTGCTGTCAGTCGAAAAGACTTGGGTCCCTACTCCCGCCGGCCCGTTTCGGAGTGAAAGTGCAAAGATGCCATTCGGTTTTAGAAGTTCTGAAATTCTTCCTATCGAGATTGATTGCTCTTTTCCATTTAGATGATGCCAAACTCCAGAAGCTAGAATGAAATCAAATCGGTTATCATACTCTTTAAGTTCTGAAAGTTCGGGTAAAGAATCATCTATCCAAATAATTTTATCCAAAGAATATAAACTAGAACCTTTCGATCTGAATTCTTTTAGAGGTTCGACTGCGATAACTGTGTAACCCATTTTAAAAAGGTGAGAAGCATCTCTACCAATCCCGGCACCTAGATCCAACACTATCGATTTACTTTTTGGAAAGAAGCTTAAGAAGTCTTTATGCAAATCAAAAAAATTAATGCTGAGCGTTGCAGTTACAAACTCTTCTACACACTTTTCATATCCTTCCGTACCTTTAATCTGATTCGGATCCATAAGAGCTAATTAAAATGAAATGTCGGAAAGTAACAATGAATTTCAGGTTAGAGAAGACCTGATGTTTCACGTGAAACGCGCACCATATACCTCCTATTTCTTTATACAAAACAGCAACGTGTATGTTGGAGTTCCTACAAACGAATTTTCCCGGTTCAAAGTAGAATCAAACAACAGACTCCAATAAAAAACCCCGGAGAAATTCCGGGGCTTCTTCTTAGCTAAAGTTGTAAAAGAAAGTCTCTCAAACCGGACTTGGTTTTCTCCCTTTAATATAGAAGAGCAACATATCTATATCACTAGGATCTACACCTGAAATTTGAGCAGCCTTCTCCAAATTCAAAGGACGATGTTTGGTAAGTTTTTGGATCGCCTCTTTTTTAATTCCAGGGACCAGAGAGTAATCAATAGTCTCAGGTATCGGAGTCGTAAGATACTTATTCTTCCAATCAATGGTGTCTTGTTCTCTTTTAATATACCCTTCGTATTTGATCTCCATCTCGATGACCTTTCTATCTTGAACAGTTAACGATTCGGCCTCGGGAAGAAGGAACTTTATATCTTCTAAACTTATCTCAGGTCTTTTCAAAAAAGAGTCTAGCTTAGCTCCATATTTTAAATTTTGGATCCCTTTTCTTTCTAATAAAGATTCAAACTCAGGTACTGGTTTCAAAGGAGTAGATTGTATTTTCTCTTTCACTTCGGAGATCTTCTTATATCGATTCGTCATCTCGGAGAATGTTTCTTCCGAAACAAGACCCATCTTATATCCGTACTTCATAAGTCTTTGATCCGCATTGTCTTGTCTCAAAAGAAGTCTATGTTCCGCACGAGAAGTAAACATTCTATACGGATCTTCTACTCCTTTGTGAACTAGATCATCTACAAGAACTCCGATATAAGATTCTCCTCTCGAGAAAAGTATAGGCTCTTCTCCTTTTAATGAAGAAAGTACACTATAAGCAGCGACCAAACCTTGAGCAGCTGCTTCTTCATAGCCGGTTGTTCCATTGATCTGTCCTGCATGATATAGACCTTTGATCTTCTTTGTTTCCAAAGTCGGTTTTAATTCTGTAGGATCCACATAGTCATACTCGATTGCATAACCAGGTCTTAAGATCTCTGCTTCTTCTAAACCAACAATGGATCGAACAAGTTTCCATTGTACTTCTTCAGGAAGACTAGTAGATACTCCGTTTAAGTAGATCTCTTGTGTATCGTATCCTTCCGGTTCCAAAAATACTTGGTGCCTTTCTCTATCTGCAAACCGAACAACCTTATCTTCGATAGAAGGACAATATCTAGGCCCGGTCGATTTGATCTGACCCGAATACATAGGAGATAGATGAATATTTTCACCGATTAACTTATGAGTTTTATCATTCGTGTAAGTGATATAGCAAGGGATCTGTCTACGAGTGATCTTACTTGTAGAAAAAGAAAAAGGAGAAGGATCCGGATCACCTTCTTGAAGACTCATCACGGAAAGATTCACTGAATTCTTATGGATCCTAGGCGGAGTTCCAGTCTTCAATCTTCCTAATTTTAAATTATATTTAGCGAGTGAATGAGAGAGACCTTTTACAGTAGGTTCTCCGAATCTTCCGTTTTCTTTCTGATAAGTTCCAATATGAACAATAGATGATAAGAATGTTCCTGTAGTTAAGATCAAATGGTTCGTAAAAATCTCAAACCCTCTTCCTGTCCGAACTCCTACAACTCGATCATCTTCGATCAATAGATCTTCTACAGTGTCTTGTCTGATAGATAAGTTCTGAATGGACTCAAGTGTATGTTTTACTTTCAGTTGGTATTCTTTCTTTTCTGCTTGAGCCCTAGGCGCCCACACACTAGGACCTTTGGAAGTATTCAACATCTTGAATTGAATACCAGTTGCATCGATTACCTTTCCCATCAATCCACCAAGAGCATCTACTTCTCGGACCATATGACCTTTCGCAATTCCTCCGATCGCAGGATTGCAAGACATCTGTCCGATAGTATCTAAGTTCATTGTGATTAATAAAGTTTTCGCACCACCTAAAGATGCGACATAGGCAGCTTCGGAACCTGCATGTCCCGCGCCGACCACCACACAATCAAAACGATTGGGAAAAAAAGAAGAGCTCATTCCATCCTGTCGACTCTTACATTAGGCAATTCTTTCTATCGATCATTAGTCGACAGTAGAGCCTATGCTTAGAATCATGTAATCAATAGTATCACTTTCAGGTTCCCTGTACATGCCCGAATCCATCAAGAAACTCTCTTACTTCGAAGGAAAAATAGTCCCCGAGTCCGAAGCAAATATAAACATCAAAACTCATGCGTTACAATATGGGACCACGGTCTTCGGAGGAATCCGAGGATATTATGACTCTAGTTCAGACAATTTATATGTCTTTAGAATCTTAGATCATTATAGAAGACTCGTGAATTCAACTCGCATCATGCAGTTGCAATGTAACAAAACTCCGGAAGAACTCCGGGACATAACCTTAGATCTTCTTAAACAATCCGGCTATAGAAGAAACGTATATCTTAGACCTTTCATATACACTTCCGCTCTACAACTTTCTCCTAGATTTCATGATGTTCCTACGGAACTCGCGATCTATGTTCTTGAGTTGGATGATTATCTAGATACAAAACGTGGATTAACCACAATGGTTTCTAGTTGGAGAAGATTCGACGACACAGTCATCCCTACCTTATCCAAAGTTTCCGGCGGATATGTAAACTCAGCTCTTGCAAAATCGGAAGCAGTTCAAAACGGTTATGATGAAGCGATCTTTCTAGACGGTCGCGGATTTGTGAGTGAAGGGTCCGCAGAAAATATCTTCTTAGTAAGAGATGGAAAGATCATAACTCCTTCTATCGCTTCTTCGTTACTAGAAGGGATCACTAGACGTTCAGTTTTACAAATTGCGAAAGACCTAGGATACGAAGTGATCGAAAGAGATATCACTCGAAGCGAACTTTATATTTCAGACGAGATCTTCTTCTCCGGAACAGGAGTGCAGATCGCATGGGTAAGTGAAGTGGATAAAAGAAAGATCGGCACCGGAGAGATGGGACCGATTACCAAAAAATTACAATCCACATTCTTTGACCTAGTAGTAGGAAAGAATCAAAACTACAAACACTGGTTGACTCCCGTTTATTAAGATCGAATAAAAGAGTATGTCTTCCGCTTTCGGCATAGAAGAAATACAAGGGCAAGAAAGAGCTCTTGTATTTCTAAAAAAGTACAGCTCTCAACCAGAACTACTTCCACCTTTATTGATCTTCCATGGACCGGAAGGTACAGGAAAAGAATCCGCTGTAGAAAGATTTATAAGACATGTGCTTTGTATTGAAGGAACTTCCTGCGGACATTGTGTATCTTGCAGAGCCTTCATGCATCATTCCCATCCTGATATCGTTTGGTTCCCACTAGAGAAAAATAAACAAATCCCAATCGGAAAAGAAGATAATCCGGAATAGTAATGAATCTTATCTTAGAAAGATGAGGCCTATAATATAGTCTTGTTCTGATCAACCATCGAATACTGAACTCTTCCGGATTATCTTCTTTTCCGATTGGGATTTGTTTATTTTTCTCTAGTGGGAACCAAACGATATCAGGATGGGA
>NZ_RQGF01000042.1 GCF_004769615.1 Leptospira sarikeiensis
TCTACTAAATGAATAAGAATATCTCTTTTATCACTGGAGGCAGTGATATCTAGAAAACATAACTCGTCCGCAAGGTTCTGTTCGTAAGCTACAGCAGATTCTACAGGATCACCTGCATCCACTAAGTTTACGAAATTGACTCCTTTAACGACCCTACCGTCTTTTATATCGAGGCAGGGAATGATCCTTGCGGCGAGTTCGCTCATCGGATTGTTTCGGGCAATTCTACTTTGGCCGCCCAATCCGAGATCATTTTAGCAAAACCGAATATTTTATCTTCTCCCAAAACCGGAGCTGTGATCTGTAATCCGATCGGAAGTCCTTTGGAATCTTTGCCGATCGGTACAGACATTGCAGGAACTCCTGCCAAATTCACCGAAGTAGTTAAAATATCTGCCTTATACATTTGGATCGGATCAGAAGTTTTTTCTCCTACGGTAAACGCGGTTGTAGGAGAAGTCGGCTGTAGGATCAAATCAACTTTGGAAAAATAACCTTCGTATTCCTTTTTGATCAGAACTCTTGCTTTCTGAGCTCTTCCATAATATGCGTCGTAATAACCTGCGGATAAGGAGAATGTTCCAAGAAGGATCCTTCTTTGAACTTCTTTACCGAATCCTTCGCTTCTACTTGCAACGTATAGATCTTCTAGTTTTCCTGTAGGATCTTTTCTTTGCCCGAAACGAATTCCATCAAATCTAGATAGATTCGAAGAACATTCCGCCGTCGCGATGATATAATAGATCGGGATAGAATTAGATAGAAGAGAAAAATCCAAATCTACGAGTTTCGCTCCCTTAGATTCCAATTCGGAAAGAAGTGATTCGTAAGCCTTTGCGACATCCGGTTCGATCTCGGATGTCATTTTCATTTTACCGATCCTTAATCCGTTCCAAGGAAGTTCTTTCACATTAGAAGGATCGAATGCAGGAATATTTTTCGAAGTAGCATCCTTAGGATCTTTTCCGGAAATGATAGAATACACATCGATCACACCTTCTATATCTTTGGAAAGTGGCCCGATCTGATCTAAACTGGAAGCATAAGCTACGAGACCGTATCTTGAAACAGTTCCATATGTAGGTTTCAACCCATAGATCCCGCAAAGAGAAGCAGGCTGTCTAACCGAACCTCCAGTATCCGATCCTAAAGCGACCGGAACAAAGGAAGCAGCAACTGCGGCGGCAGAACCTCCGGAAGATCCTCCGGGAATACGTGTAGTATCAAATGGATTTTTCGTAATTTGATACGCGGAGTTTTCGGTAGAAGAGCCCATTGCAAACTCATCCATATTTGCTCTAGGGATTAATACGAAACCTTTTGCTAAAAGTTTTTCGATCGCAGTCGCATGAAAAGGAGAACGATAATTTTCCAAAATTTTGGAAGCACAACTTGTAATCGTATTCTCGATACAAATATTATCCTTCACTCCGATCGGAATCCCGTCAAATTCGGATAAGGCTTTTCCTGATTTTCTTCTTTCAGTACTTTCAGAAGCCGCTTTTAAAATGGATTCCTTTTCCCAAGATAAGAACGCTTTAATTTTAGTATCTTCTGCTTCTACTCTAGAGATCAAAGATTGAACTAGTTCGGTCGGAGTGAATTCTCCGGAATTTAATCCTTTTTTGATTTCAGAATATTTTAATTTCCAAAGTTCTTTCATGTTTCGATTACCTTAGGTACTACAAAATACCCGTTTTGGAAACTAGGAGCAAAGGATTCTATTTGAGAACGATTCAGCCCTTCTACAACCTTATCGGGACGAACTGAATTTCCTTCGTTCGGATATAGCTCTTCGTCAGATACTGAACTCACATTTAATTCTGTGATCGTATCCACGTAGTTCAGGACTTTATTAAAATCCGAAAGAAAGTTTTGGATATCCTTCGGATCAATTTTGAGCCTAGATAGCTCTGCGATTTTTTGAAGGGATTCTTCATTTAGGTTCACGGCCTTCGTTCTCCTTTCCCCTTAATATGCATTCTTATCCAACACACCTTTAAGAGGTGTAAGTAGGATGATCTTAATATCCAACCAAAGAGACCAATTTTCTATATAAAAGATATCGGCGTCGATCCTATCATCGATGGAAGTGTCTCCTCTGAGACCTTTCACTTGTGCAAGACCGGTAATTCCCGCCTTGACAGCATGCCTTCTCATATAATGTCTATGATCCGTTTTGAATTTTTCGACAAAATGAGGTCTTTCGGGCCTCGGACCCACGACAGACATGTCTCCTAAAAGCACATTAAAAAACTGAGGTATTTCGTCAAGGGAGGTCTTTCTTATGATCTTGCCGATTGTAGTAACTCTCGGGTCATTCTGGACAGTCCAAGTAGTCTCCGACTGGGCCTTCGTTTGGACTACCATACTTCTAAATTTGATCATCTTAAAACTTTTATTATCCAGACCTACTCTCTCTTGGTAATAGAAAACCGGCCCTCTGGAAGTAAGTTTTATGAGTGCTGCCAGGATTAAAAATACGGGAGAAAACAGTACAATAAAGAATAAGGAGAATAAGATATCAAAACTTCTTTTAATTACCCTATTATAGCCTAAACGTACAGGAATATTTCGGATAGAAATGACCGGAAGCCCGTCCATTTCATCCACTCTACCTTTTGCTTTGATAAACTCTTGGAAACCTGGAATCACTTTTAAATCGATCCCTTCCGTGTCGCAGGCATCTAAAACCGCTTCCAGAAAATCTCCTTCTGCGTTATTCAAAGCGTAAACGACCAAATCAGGTTTTGTCTCGGAGAGAACTTTTTCTATCTTTTCCGTCTTACCGAGTATTTTCATATCCTTACGAAGAGCTTTTGAATTTCCGGAACCAACATAACCTATGATCTGGTATCCATAGATCTGATGCCTTTGTACGGAATCCGCAAAACGGGAAGCGGTCTCTCTCACTCCGATCACAAGTACTCTTCTTAAATTATATCCCTTACTTCTCAGATATCTTAAGAATTGACGGGCAAGAAGATGTAATACTCCGATCGATACAATATTGGTTCCTGCAAATACGAGGATGAAGGATCTGGAGAATCTTTCGCTTCCAAAATCTCCTCTGAAAAAGAATAACAGGGAAAGAACGAATAGAAGATTTAAGAATACTCCTCCAATGATCGGAAGAAATTCATCCAAAAATGAAAGCCCTCTTCTTGGATGATAGAGATCTATGAATAGAAAAACGACTACTTGGGATACGGAAAGAACGGAAGCTAATATAAAGTAACTTCCTAGGTCGATATAAGATCTATCTATGCCTGTAGGATCTCCTATATAAAATCTTAGGAGGAATGCGAATACACAACTTCCCAAGGAAAAGACCAAATCCAAGGAAACGAATAATAATTTAAAAGTTTGGCTTCTTTCTTTCAGCATTTTATTCGGACTCAACTCCTTCCGTATAACCTGCCCTAAACGGACGTTTTCTAAACCTGAATAGACGGATCCTGGAAAGTTGAGCTGAATCTTCCTGCCCCAAACTGAAATCAGTTAAAGAAATAGAGAAAAATATCGATTGGTCGTAAAAAGTAACCTGGCTCGCACCGGTTGTTCCTCCCGGAACGGATCTCAGATCACTACTTAAACCTAATCTAAAATTCATAGTATGCAAATTATATTTTAGAACAGCCATTGCACGGTTGACGTTCATCGCAGTGGTTTGTCTAGCTTGGGTCCCGTTTATTCCGGAACCATTCAAGATATCCTGGCCCAAATTGGTAGGATTCATATTCATAGAAGTGAACGGAGAAGTAGGATCCGTGTTCAGGATATATCTTTGATAATAATAATTATCCGTTTGATTCGTATATCTCCAAGGCTCCGTGACCCTGGAATCGATTTCAGCCTCAATACCGAATTCTCTTGTAATATCAATACTCGCCTTAGCGTATATTCTATAATTATCCATCATAGAAGCATAATATATATGATACCATGTCCCGCCGACCTCAAGCTCTCGTATATATCTCAAGAAAGGAAGTCTAAATCCTCCCATCTTATAAGAAAGAGTGAAGTTATTGGACAAAGGGCGATGCAGAGGAGTATGATATACAAAATCGTTATTAAAGAATAATCCGGTGTAAAAACTCCTTTTTTTCTCCAGAAGTGTCCTTTTCCTTTTACTGAAACCTTCCAAGAAATCGATATGACCCGCAAAACGGAAAACCGTGTAATACCATCTTTCCTGGCTTGTAGGCTGAGGTTGATATTCATCCGAAAAAGTCCTGAGATCTCGAATCGTCTTAAGAGAGATCTCAAAATTTTCCAAAGCATAACTTTCCAAGGAAAGTTCCAACTCATGCTGTCTATTTTTCATCAGGATCGGATCCTGTAATTCAGGCTTCTCCGCTTCCAATTTACGGTAAGTAGTATTGAGAAATAAGATCGGCGCTCCGATCCTTAAATTCGTATTCGTTCTAAAATATTGGTAACTGTCCCTCGCAAGACTTCTTTCCAAAGAAGTAAAATTCGTAGAAACAGTATCCGTATTTCCTGCAGGAAGTTGAGCAGACTGTTTTTTGGCTCCATAATAAATACTCGGTGCCAGGGAAACATAACTTCCAAAATTCATGGAAGTCCTAAATCCCATTTCTCCCTGTAAGAAAGCTTGGGTTCTAAGTAGATTGTCCTTATAATCCCCGTTAGGATTATCGTAACTTCCGTCGGATGTAGGGATCTTCAATTTATCCTGAGTAGGAACACCATAAAATCTTAATAATGTATTCGTTAAATACACATCCCAATACACGGGAGTTTCAAAATGAGGAAGTCTTGCGATCTCGGAACTATTTTTGATCGTAACGGAAGGCAAAACGTCTACCGTAGGAAAATATCCGGACTTAGTTAGAGGAGATAAATTATAGAAGAGCATATTTCTCTTCATATTGATATTTACCGAAAGATCTCCCCTATTCTCAGTATAATCCAATTTCCACTCTAAGTTATTTCGCACATATCCGTAACGGACATCTCTGAATGTGTACAAAGATTGCAAACTATTGCTTGGCTGGTATCTATTCCCGTATTCATATTCGAAAAGACGGTTCGTAAAATTTTCATATTGAATGGAAAGGTTTCGGGTAACGTCTTTTTCCGTATTATTCATCTTCGAATTCAGAAAGATTCGTCCCTTCCACCATGGATCTCGATCTTCTCCGATATTCGGGATATTGGTTCCCCAATAATTTCCCTTGTCCACTTGGTTCGTAACTGCACTTGTTCCGAGTCCGTAGTTCGCAAATCTATCTTCAAAGCCGGTAGTGATCTGATATGCCTTATGGTTCGCATAACCTATATCGATCAAATAATTGAGGTTTGCACTCTGCCTCCACATTTCCATTTGGAATGCTTGGCCAGTTTTCTCGTAAAAGTCCGCTCTGAACTTGTATCCCATAGGAGTCCAAGACCAGGTTGGGATTGTGGACCATTGAAGGGAGTTTTGGATAAAAAGTCCTTGGGTATTATTCTTACCTGCTTGGGTGGTCCAACCGTTGCCTAAATTATTATTATAAAAGAAAGGAAGCCAAAATACAGTCGTACCTCCAACTTGGAACCTTACGTTAGTTCCTACAACAGTACGGTCTTGGTAGAGCACAACCTTATCTACTTGGAATGAATAATGGGGTTTCTCCGCATTACACGCCGTGAAATATCCCATTTCCAGCATATAACGTTTATCATCCAACTTTTTGACCTTCTCACCGAAGAAGTAAGCTGGAGCCACTGTCCCTTTCGTATTATAGACAACACCCTTATCTAGTCTATAATCATAGATGAATTTATCGCCGGTAATTTTGGCACGACCGTCTTCGAATTTGATCCCACCTTCAGCATAAACTTCTTGGCGATCCGAATCCACTGAGATCGTTTCCGCTTCAAGAGTCCCGGATCTAAGTTTGATACGAACTCTTCCCCGCAAAACAAGGACTCCACCCTTGGTTTGGTCCACACGCATGAGTTCCCCTTCTGCGGCGTTCTCGATCACCATTGGCAAGTCTTTCTTTGATGTTCCGGCTAACGCGGCGAGATCAGGTTTATTGTCTTCCTTCTCACCTAATGCTGCCTTTAATCTTTTACGTCTGGTATAAATGGAGCCTTCTCTAGAAAGTCCAAGATTTTCGAGTTGCTCGTCTACTTCTCTTTCACTCAAAACTTCTATCGATTTTGAGAGAAGACGGTTTCTAGTCTTTACTACGGAACGTCCGGTGTCGTCTTCCGAGTTTGGATCGTTGCCGGAACTACGAGGGCCTAGGTCGACCGGTTGCCCCCAAAGCAAATTAGGCAAAAAAAGTAAAAATAGACAATTTCGGATCCAGGGGCGCATTCCGATCTAAGCCACACTATCGTGTCGGGTCAGTCCTGCATCACTAATTTATATAGGGTCAACACGCCAATTCCTAGGATTATTCGATACCAACCGAATCCCGTAAAAGAATGGCTTTGGAGATACTTTAAGAACCATTTGATCACGAAAAAACAAAGTAAAAATGAGGCTAAAAAACCTAAGCTTAAGATGGGTAAATTGTCCAAATTCAGAATGGCTCTATGCTTATATAGTTTATAAGCGCTAGCTATGAAGAGGACCGGAACAGCTACGAAAAAGGAGAATTCGGCCGCGCTACGTGTGTCTTTCCCTAAAAATCTTGCAGTTACTATAGTTGCCCCCGATCTAGAAACCCCGGGAATCAATGCGAGACATTGAAAAATCCCGATTAGGATCGCATCTTTTGTTCCTACAGGCTCGCTTTCCCTAACTTTCGCTCTTCTTTGGAACCAGAACTCCGAGATCAAGATCAGGATCCCACCGAATAACCAAGCTCCACCTAAAATCGCTAAAATATCTTCTCTCGCCTTGATCGTATCTAAAAATTTCCGAAACAAAAACCCAGCGGCGAGGATCGGCAAAAATCCGATCACTACCCGAGTTAAGAAAAGAAATCCCTCTTTATTCTCTTCTTTACGAAGAAGAAAACGGACTGCGGAACTTCCTTGGTCCCAAAACTTCTTTCTATACAAGATCACTACGGAAAGGATCGCGCCACTTTGGATAAATATATCGAAAAGATCGTCGAAATCTGCCCCTTCCGAAAAAGGAAAGAATGAGGAGAATAAGAAAAGGTGTCCTGTGGAGGACACCGGTAAGAATTCCGTAATGGCTTCAATCACACTACGGAAGATTGCGTTTAGATATGAATTCAATTCGTTGAAATATATTCTGATTACTTATTCGCTTCTGGCGCCGGTGTTGGAGTAGCCTCCGGAGCCTTGGTCTCCTCGGCACTAGGAGTCGGGGTCTCGTCCTTTTTAACATCCGGGAAAGTGAACTCTTTATCCAGATATTTTTCCAGATCGAACTTATCATTATGTTTGATCGCTACGGTTTCTTTGATCCTATCTAGAACGGACTTATAAACCTCTTCGGATTTTTTTCCTTTGATCTGAGCTCTTGCAGCATCATAACACTGCTCCAGAGTAAGAGCTTCTGCTTGTTTATACTTTGCGCGAAGTTCTTGGCAACCGTAAGCTAACTCTTGCTCGGTGATCTTAATTCTGGATTCGATCTGTTCAGCGATATACATTCCGTAGATCAGCTGCATTTCTTGGAATTTTAGAATTTCTTTAATATCGGATCTTTTGCTGAAACCACTTTTGTCTGCTGCGGATTTAACAACCATCATCTCATGATAACGATCGAAAAACTTTCTTTTTCTAAATTCGTTCCTTAATTGAAGGAAGCTTTGAGGAACTTTACTTTCTTCTTCGGTTAAAAATTTAATTACGTTCTTCTTTTCGATATTTTGAGTACGGCTTAGAGTATCCAAAGCGGTATCGAAAGCGCTTTCGAAACTTGCTGTAGTGATCTTATTACCATCGATTGACTCGATAACAGGGGTTCCGTCCCCGCAATAAACGAATGAGAAAAAAGTTAAGAGTAAAGTGAAAGAGAAATATAGCCGTTTCATCTGTGTTGGAATTCCTACGCAAAAAATAGGAGAACCGGCCCTGGCGTCCATTACTTTTTGTCGGGTAACATTTCGGTTAGGAAGTACACAAGTTTCACAAGTTTGTCCTTTTGGTTCGCTTTTCCCGGAACGTAGACAAGCACATTCGGTTCTCTAGGATTCATGGTCAGACCCATCCTAGCCGAGATCAAGTTTACAATTTTGTCATAACTTCCCAAGAAATGGGCTCCTAATTTTAACCGGATCTCTTCCCCTAATTCGGATACGGACTCGAAACCTAAAGCTGAGGCAAGTGTGCGGATCTTTTCCAACATTAAGAAAGTTTTTGCCTCTTCCGGAGGTTCTCCGAAACGATCGGTCATCTCCTGAGTCACTTCATCAATCTCTTCCAGATCTCTCGCGCCTTCGAAACGTTTATAAAATTCTATTTTCTGTCTTGTATCCGGAATATAAGATTCAGGTATAAAGAAATTCGAATCTAAATTTATCGCTGTGCGAACTTCGATCTTGACCTCTTCTCCTTTAATCCTTGCAATCGCCTCTTCCAACATTTGCACGTATAGATCAAAGCCCACTTCCATAATATCGCCGGACTGCTCTTTTCCTAAAAGATTTCCGGCTCCTCTGATCTCCAAGTCCCTCATTGCAACTTTGAATCCAGAACCCAATTCCTGGTATTCGTAAATTGTATTCAGACGTTTTTCCGCGTCTTCAGTTACTACTCTGTCTTTAGGAAGTAGAAGATACGCGAATGCCTTTCGGTCACTTCTTCCTACCCTACCTCTAATCTGATAGAGCTGAGAAAGCCCAAATAAATCTGCTCTTTTAACGATCAAAGTATTCACATTCGGAATATCGATCCCGGATTCAATGATCGTAGTAGTAACTAGAATGTCGAATTTTCTGGCATAAAAATCCACGAGAGTTTCTTCTATCTCTTCCTCAGTCATCTGACCGTGAAGAACTCCGATCGCCGCTTCCGGAACGATCTCATTCAATCGTTTGGTCTCTTGTTCAATCGATTCCACTCTATTATAAAGATAGAATACTTGACCCTCTCTCGCAAGTTCGTTGCGAATCGCGTCTCGTAGGACTTCCTCGTCCTCTTCTATTATATAGGTTTCTACACTTTGCCTATTCTTGGGAGGAGTTGCGATGATGGAAAGTTCTCTGATCCCGGTCAAAGCCATATGTAAAGTCCTAGGGATCGGGGTCGCCGTAAGAGTAAGCACATCCACTAAATTTTTCATCTTCTTAATGGATTCTTTATGATTCACTCCGAATCTCTGCTCCTCATCTATGATGAGAAGTCCAAGGTTTTTAGGTTGAACGGAATTCGCAAGAACCGCATGAGTTCCGATCACCATATCCACTTTTCCGGCAGAATAACGCTTTAGAACGTCTCTCGTTTCCCCGGGAGTCCTCAATCGAGACACTAACTCCACAGTAATCGGATAATTCTCGAACCTCTTCTTCATATTATTATAATGTTGTAATGCGAGAATGGTTGTAGGAGCAAGCATTAGGATCTGTTTGCCGGCCATCGCCACTTTAAAAGCGGCCCGGATCGCAACTTCTGTTTTTCCGTAACCTACGTCTCCGCAGATCAAACGATCCATAGGTTTCTGTGATTCTAGATCTTTTTTAACAGCTTCGATCGCTTCTATCTGATCAGGAGTTTCTTCGTATTCGAATTCAGCTTCGAACTCCTCCTGATAGATCGTATCAGGAGGAAAAGAATATCCTTGGAGTTTAATCCTATTCGAATACATACGGACCAGATCTTCAGCGAGTCCTTCGACAGCCTTTTGGACTCTGTCCTTGGTTTTTTTCCAAGTGCTTTTCCCTAGACTATCTAATCTCGGCCTCTCCGTTCCTCCGATGAATCTTTGGACAAGAGAAATTTGGTCCAAAGGAACAAATAACGTGTCTCCGCCATAATATTCCAGTTTTAGAAAATCTCTTTCCTTCCCTCCGGCGTTGACTCTTTCAATTTTTAGAAATTTACCTACGCCATGGTTTACGTGAACAACAAAGTCTCCTTCTTTTAGATCTAAGAAACTTTGTATCGCTTTGCTATTTTGTTTTTTAAAACGGGTCTTACGTTTATATTCTCTTCCGAATACATCGTTCTCGGAAAGAAATAGGACTTTCTCTTCTTCCCAAATAAAACCGTTCCGGATTTCAGAAACGACTAAATAAACATTCTGCCCGGATTTAGAAGGAAATAAAATAGGCTCAGGCTCTCCCTTTTCTGAATTTAGGAGACTAATACCTTCCGATCCAAAAAGTCCCAAGAGCCTTTGGGTTTGGGCTTCGAAAGAAGAGGTCAAAATGATCTTCCAACCTTCTTCTTTTTTTAATTCTCCGATCTTTTCCCTAACTTCCCTGATCTTTCCTTTAAATGCTGGAGCCTCTTTCAAAGGACAGATAATATCTTCCGGCTTAGAAGGAGGAAGTTGAGTAAAAGAGATCCCTTGTGCATTTTCCACAAGTTCGGATTCTTCGATGTCTCTTAGTAAATAAGAAGGTGGAGCACATAAGATCTCGGCACTTCTTTTTTCATAGAGAGAAGCATATTCTCGGAGCAAATGGGAATATCTTTCTTTTACGCCGTTAGCATCCGGAAATATAAGCCCGGGCTTTGATTTAAAAAAAGATAATATTCCTTTATTCTCCCGGACCATTGGGATCAATTCTTCATAATAAGTCCCACCCGAACTATCCGGCACCTCGGGAAGATGTAAGGATTTATCAGCATTTAAGATCAGATCTCTATACTGCTCTTTCTGCTTATCAGTAAGTATAAATTCGTCCGCGGGAAGAAGGAATGCTTCCTGCAAATTTTCCAAAGATCTTTGGGTTTCCGGATCGAATGTTCGTATCGATTCCACTTCGTCCCCAAAAAAATCGATACGGATCGGATCTGACGAAAAAGAGGAAAATACATCCAAGATCCCGCCCTTGAGACTGAATTCACCGAATGCCTCACACATATCCACACGATGATAACCTAATCGAACGAGCTCCCTCATAAGATTGTCGGGTTCGATCTCTTGGTTTAGCTTAACAGTTAGGGATCTCTCTTTTAGTGCGGAGGCTTCCGGGAGAGTTTTCAAAAAACCGGACACGGAAGTAAAAACTAAGACCTTTTCTCCCGAAAGTATCCTCGCCAATGCTTGGATCCTTTCTCGCTTCATTTCCTGAGGATAACGTAAATATTCGTAAGGCAAAACTTCCTGACCGGGAAGATAACATACAGAATCCGGATCCAAATAACTCAGACTTTCTCTATATAAGAACTCCGCCTCCGTATTCGTAGGAGAGATCACCACTTTCGAATTTTTCTGTGACTGAAAAAGAACGGAAGTAAGTAAGGAATGCACGGAACTCGGAACAGAAGAGATCTTTGATCTTTCTTTCGTGTCAGAAAGAATATTCTCTAAAGGTTTTTTCCAATCGGCAGGAGCGGAAGAAACTTTCGACATAAGATTAAGATACCCGAACGGTTATATTATCGATCAATCGGACCTGCCCTAAAAATGCAGCTACAGCAAGCAAGACTTCCCCTTTTAAAATATGCAATTCTTCTAATGTATCTGCATTTAAGATTTCCAGATAATCCGTAGTAATTTTGGAAGAAGAATCCAAAACGTCCTTCATCACATTCAAAACTTCCTGAGGATCTTTCTCTCCTCCTCGGATCTGGCTTTCTCCTAAACGTAATGCTCGACTAAGTAGTAACGCTTCTTCTTTCTCCGAATCTGTCAGTCTTGCATTTCTAGAACTTAAAGCCAAACCTTCCGGAGAACGAACAGTATCGACTCCGATGATCTCCATAGGAAATCCCAAAGCCTTTACGAAATCTTTTACGATCAAATATTGCTGATAATCTTTTTTCCCGAAGTAAGAACGATCTGCAGGGATCGAATGGAATAAACGAGAGAGCACTAGAAGAACTCCCTCGAAATGCCCAGGCCGAGTTATCGCATCCAAATTTTTCATCAGATGTGGGATCTTAAGCTCGACCTCAGGAATTCCACCCGGATACATCGTATCTTTTTCAGGAAGGAAAACTAGATCCACTTTAGATTTTTTGCAAATTTCCAGATCACCTTCGGTATTCACCGGGTATTTTGCATAATCCTCCGGATCGTTGAACTGGGCTGGATTTACAAAAATAGAAACTACAGTTTTGGAATTTTCGGAAGAAGATCGAACGAATAAATTCGCATGTCCCTCATGCAAAAAACCCATCGTAGGAGCAAATCCTACAGAAAGTTTTTGCGATTTCCAAGAAAGGATCTGTTCTCTAACTTCGTTTGGGTCCTTGGATACGATCATAAATTGCCGTTATTTGGAAGTCTTACTTTTACAGAATTTCCATGTTCTTCATCCAAACCTTCGAATTCGGAGAGAACCTTTACATAAGGGTATAATTTTTCCAAAGAGTCCCTGGTAACTTCCTGATAAGTCACTCTTTTTAAGAAAGTAAGAACTCCTAGAGAAGAAAAGATCCTACTTCCTCCAGCCGTTGGAAGAATATGATTCGTACCACTGATATAATCTCCCATGGCAACAGGAGAATAAGGCCCTAAAAAAACGGAACCTGCGTGAGTAATCTTAAGAAAAAGTTCCTTATAATTCCTAGTTTGGATCTCCAAATGTTCAGGGGCATAAAGATTAGAAAAAGAAACACAATCTTCTAAATTAGGAAATACTAATATCCAGCTCTCATTTTCGATAGAAGCTCTTTTGATCGATTCTCTCTTAGGTCTCTCTTTTAAGGCCTTGTCGATCTCATCAGAAACTTTATTAGCAAATTCCATAGAATCAGTACAAAGTATCGCTGCAGAATCTTCTCCGTGTTCCGCTTGAGAAAGTAGGTCCGCAGCAACCCAATTCGGATTTGCAGAATCATCCGCTATCACAAGGACCTCACTTGGGCCCGCTGGACTATCGATCCCGATAATCCCCTGTCCGCTCAAAATGATCTTAGCCGCAGTTACGAATTTATTCCCAGGCCCGATCACAAATTCGGAACGAGGAATTGTTTCCGTTCCGTACGCCGCTGCCGCAATTCCTTGGGCACCACCCACAGTAACGATCGCGTCCGCACCTGCAATCTTTGCCGCCGCATAAAGACCGTCCGGGATCCCTTCCTTTTGAGGAGGAGTTACGATCTGAATATGTTTAACTCCCGCAATTTTTGCAGGGATCACTCCCATAAGAATGGTAGAAGGATATAATGCTTTTCCGCCAGGAGCATAAACAGTGACGGATTCGATTGGAGTATAACGAATTCCTAAAGTGTTTCCGGAAATATTGACGTCCAGATCTTTAGGGATCTGAGCCTTATGGAATTCCTCTATATTCTCTTTGGCTTTTTCCAATGCGGAAACAAGTTCCGAGTCCGCTTTTCCTTTCCACTCAGAGATCGGATGCACAAAATGATCCGGACGGACGCCATCAAATTTTTGGGTAAGCTCGTATACCGCAGAGTCCCCGCCTTCTCTAACCCGGTCCAAAATAGGACGTACCAAGGACAAGGTATCATTTAGATCCTGTTTTGCCCTTTGGAGGATCGGTTCAAAGGAAAATCCCTTACCTACTTCCCGGATACGAATGCTCATAAGGACATTTTTTTTCTTTGCCCTGACTTCGCATCCCGAAAATCCTGGGAACTCTTTTAAAGCCGTATGAAAGTTTTCTGTCTCAACTGCAATGGTATTCGATCTGCCTGGGGAAAAGGCCTAGGAGATGTTCTCTCTTCCGAAAAACCGGATTTTGTTTGTTTCCAAGAAACCAAGGCCCAACCGGACCAATTAAGTCCTGAAATTTGGGAATCCTTAGGTTACAAAGCCTATTTTCATTCAGCGGAGAAGAAGGGCTACTCAGGGGTTTCTTTATGGACGAAGAAGGAACCTAAAAAAGTAACCTATGGACTCGGCATAGAAGAATTCGATAGAGAAGGAAGAAGTGTCTTAGTGGAATTCGACTCTTACGCGATATGGACGGTCTATTTTCCTTCCGGAACAACGGGTGATGTGAGACAGGCTGCAAAAATGAGATTCTTAGAAGAATTTCTGAAAATCTCCGCCAAATTAAAGAAGAAACATTCGAACTTGATCCTATGCGGAGACGTAAACATCGCTCATACGGAAAGAGATATCCATGATCCAAAGGGAAATGCAAAAAATAGCGGTTTCTTACCCGAAGAAAGAGCCTGGGTTACTAAATTTCTTTCAACTGGTTGGATAGATAGTTTTAGGGAATTATATCCGGATAAACAAGAATATACTTGGTGGACTTTTCGTGCAGGAGCAAGGGGAAATAATAAGGGATGGAGGATCGATTATTTCTTCGTTACTCCGGAACTAAAATCAAAACTGAAAAAGCTGACAGTTAAAAAAGACCCATTGCTATCAGACCATGCAGCGATGATCTTAGAAGTAGATCTTCCTAAGAAATAAATTATTTTTTCTTAGGAAGAGTTAACTCTATTTTAGGAAGATTCTTTTTTAAAAATTCAGAAAGTTCCGATTCGAATACTAAAACTGTATCCGTAATTCTTTCAGGAGATTTGGAGCGTACTACTTTCTTATCCAAAAGTTTTCCGGAGAATAACAAAGGATCTTTCCAAAAAGGAACACGAATCTCGATGACTGCGTTTGTTCCTTCCGGATCCGGATGAAAACGATCTAGAGTAAAACTTAAAGCAGTACCCTCGATCCCCTCCCAGGTTGCTGAAAAATCCCCGGAGGAAGAATGCACCTGTACCGGAACCTTAACGGTCTCAAAAAACCTGTTTTTGAATTCCTGAACTATTTTATCCAATAAAGCCATTTCTATCTCTATATATCGTTTATTAAGTTATAAGACTTAGTGCAACGCAAACAAATTTCCATTTTTGGAAAAAAAATGCAAGGATTGGCAGGAAAAATCTAGAAAAAACGGGTGATTCGAACTTAGGTCGTTATGCAAAGAGCTTGTATAAGTTAATCCGAAATCATTAGCCTATAATCGGATCTCTCGAATACGGACCTTCTTTAAAGTAAGAACTACAAATTTGCCTCTCAGGTTTTCTCCTTGGTTTTGAAGAAGAGTGGCAATAGCATCCGGAATTTTTTGGAAATCTTTTGCGTGATATCTTAAGAATATAATTCCGTTTAAGGTTTGTTTATGAGCGAAGACCCACTCTCCGAAGTCCTTATCCAGAGTGAGTAAGATACAATCTAACTTGTAAGTCAAACTAACAATTTGCGAATCCTTAACTCCCCTGCAGTCTTCTAAGATAGAAAAAACTTTGTATCCTGACTCTCTTAACTTTCGGATAATTCTAAAATCAACATTTTCATCTGCCAGTAACTTAACCGGCAACTGTGATTTCCTTAGATTCTATATCGCTTGAATAAGAGAGACAGGCTTGGATATCTTCCTTTGAAATTCCAGGATATGCTTCCAAAAGATCTTGGATACTCATTCCTTCAGCAAGACGTTCTAATATTAGATCAACAGAGAGCCGAGTATGTTTGATCACTGGCTTTCCTAACATAACCTTAGGGTCAGCGCTTAAACGCTCTTCATAACTCATATTTGAAATTTATGATATTTTCGATCTTTTCACAAGTGTTTTTTATTAAAATCAAGCTTAGTTCTCGGAATATCGTTTCCAGAATTCAAATAATAAGGAAAACAATTTATCAGGAACTTCCAATGGAAGAAAATGCCCGGCATTATAGATACTATGAAATTCGTAAGGCGCCCGGAAAGAAGATCCTAAATTATCAAACATAGAAGTTGATATACAATGATCTTCACTTCCACTTAAAAGAATTGTAGGCACAGAAATTTTTCGAAATATTAATTCTCTACTTCGATTCCAATCTCTAAATGAATCTGGAGTAAGAAGCCCTCTGTAATATCCGAGTGCGGTTTCTAAAATTTTTGGATCTTTCAGGTTTTGATTGATCTCCCTAAATCTTTCTTCAGGCAAAACCCAGTTTGGGCTCCAATCTCTCCATAATTTTCTTAAAAAATCTCCCTCTTGGATAGATCTCTCTGGGATCCCAAATCTAAATTGGAAAAATAGAATATACCAACTTCTGAAAATTTGAGATGGATTAAATGCCAGATTTTTTATGAACACAGGTAACGGAGGAACGGATAATAGAGCAAGAACATCGAACGATCTAGGGGATAAATTCGCGAGAGAAGAAGCGATGATACTTCCCCAATCATGACCGATGATAAATATCTTTTCCGGTTTCTCCTTCTTACGGATCGCTTCTAACAAAGAATCGAGATCTTGGGCTAGATCTGCGATAGAGACAGTTTTATTCTTCCCTTCTCGGATATCGGAAGGGATCGATCCTTTTGAATAACCTCTTAAATAAGGAGAATAACAAGTAAATCCTACTTCGGAGAATTTCTCCATTAAGGGTAGAAAAGAGGCCGCATCATCCGGAAAGCCATGTAGGAATAACGCCAGTTTTTTTCCCTTTCCCGATTTTAGCAGATCGAACTCTAAGCCGTTCGCTTGAAGTTTATTTTTTTCAAATTCCATCTCTTCCTCTATATAGAAGCAAGATTTTAGGATTCTAAGATGGAAGTCTATTGGAAAGGAAGAAGATCTTAAAATTTGTAGTAGTTCCTACAAATCTGCCTTAAGAGTAAATTGTACTTTGATTGCGGCCCGCTTCTTTGGATTTATATAATGCTTTATCTGCTTCTTCTAAGAAATTTTTAGGCTCTTTGTCCTCTTTACCTGACAATCGAGTGCTGATCCCGATACTTACTGACACAAAGGGAGAAGTTTCAGAAGCTTCATGAGGGATCTTCAGATCCTGGACTCGAGTCCTGATATTTTCAGCGACTAATAGCGCTTTTTCAGAATCTGTTTCCGGTAATATGACTGCAAATTCTTCCCCGCCATAACGTGCCGGAAAATCCCCTGCTCTTCTTGCAGTAAGTTTTAGTATCTCTGCAACTTTGCGGATACATTCATCACCCGCTTGGTGACCATAGGTATCGTTGTATTTTTTAAAAAAATCAATATCCAATAAAAGTAATGAAATCGGTTTTTCGGAACGACAGGCTCTTTTCCATTCTACTTCTAAGATCTCATCGAAAAATCTTCTGTTCCAAATCCCGGAAAGACCATCCGTTCTAGATACTCTCAATAAAGTTTGGTATGCTTCAGAAAGTTTGTCGGTAATTTCTTCGAGGTCCCTTTCTCTTTGTTTTCTTTGGAGCATCTCATGACGGAGACGTAGAGTAGAACGCACCCTCGCTCTTAATTCATGCGCGTCAAAGGGTTTTGTAACGTAATCAATTGCACCCAATTCGAATGCAGATTCTAAAGTCTGTGTATCATGGATGGCTGTGATGATAATGACAGGAAGATCAGAAAATTCTTCTTTAGAACTTAAGGTGCGTAGAATGTCGAGGCCGTTCATTCCACCTGGAAGTAAGATGTCCAAAAGTAATAGGGAAATTTCTTTTTTGTTTTCGGGTTTTCCCTGTAGTCCCAACCATTCCAATGCCGTTTCCGGAGACTGAGTAGAAATTACGTCCCCGTACCCTGCTTTTTTCAGGATCCTTTCGACGAGTAGACAGTTTTCAGGAGCATCATCTAAAATGAGAATTCTGTCCACTTCCGCGATGTTTGCGCTAGTTTCGCTTTTTTCTTTCGTAGGTCCGAACATCTTTCTCTTGTTAATTCATCCGACGAGAGTTTCCAAAAAGAGCTACTTTCCGGGAAGAATTTTCCAAAGCTAATCCAAAAGTTCCGAAAAGAAAGCGGTTTTTTTTGTTCGATGCAACCTATTTTAGGCGACGAAAACCGGTTTCCAAGATAATTTAGTGAGGCTTTGAGGGGGTTCCATTGGAACAAAAAATATCTAGAAAACAAATTTTAGGCCTGACGGGTGCCGCTGTCGCGACCTTAGCAAGCAACTCGGTTTTCGCTCATGATCATGGAGATAAAAAAACTTCTAAAAAGAAATCCGAAAAGGCTCCAGTCAATGCAGGTTCTGCGATTGAAGCTGCTTCCGCTTGTATTTTAAAAGGTAGGATTTGCATCAATATGTGCGTGGATTTTTTGGCGGAAGGTCATAAGGAGATGGCGGATTGCCTAAGAACCGTCGAAGAGACGACTGCCCTTTGTGAGGCATTCGTTACCATCTCTTCCCTAAAGTCCCCTGCCACTAAAAAATTGGCCTCTCTTTGCCTTGAGTCCTGCGAAAGATGTGCGGCTCAATGTGATAAACACGCAGATCATCACGAGGAGTGTAAGGCTTGCTCCGAAGCATGTAAATCCTGCATCTCTGAATTCAAAAAACTTTTAGCAGCTTAATAGCTGAATTCTATTTGGAATCGGGTTCCCGGTGCTGCAGTATTAATATCCAATTTTGCCTTTAGCTGTTTGGATAAGATCCTAATAAGTTGCAAACCTAAAGTCTCTTTGGATTCAATCTGCGGATAATCCGGGATCCCTTTACCGTCATCTCCTACCACTAATAGAAAAACTCCGTTTTGGAATTTGGCCTTAATATAAAATTGCCCCTGCTTTTTCTCCTGATAAGCATACTTGATAGAATTTGTTGCAATCTCGTTGATCATCATTCCGATCGGAAGAGCTTTTTCTACCGCCAAACTTAATTGTCCTACATCAATTTCTCTTTTGATCTCGGATCCGATCCCGTAAACATTCCATAAATTATCCAAAAGTTTATCCACATAAGATCTAAGACCGATCTCTGCTAAACTCTTAGAATTATAGAGTTCATTATGCACGAGCGACATTGAGTATATTCTACTTTCAGTATCTTTTAATTCTCGAGTAACTTCCTTGTTTTTAGCATAATTTGCCTGAAGGTTCAAGAGGCTCGCCATGATCTGCAGATTATTTTTTACCCTATGATGTATTTCCTGCAAAAGAGCTTCCTTATCTCTCAAAGACTGTAATAAAGAATCCTCCGACTGTTTCCATTTAGTCATATCGACTAGGATCGCAAGCACCACCTCTTTGCCTTGTAGTTGGAATCGATAAGAAGTGATTTCCATAAGCAATGGAAGACCATCCTTAGTCCTATGTACATGTGTCTCCGGAATATTTTTACCATTTTGGACCGGAGCATATCTTCTATCTTCTTCTACTCCCGCTTGCCCTACAAATAGTTCTGAAAATTTTATCCCGAGTAACTCTTCTCTATCGTATCCGTAAATCCTTTCGGTCTCTTGGTTCAGATCCAAGATCCGTTCAGAATCGAAATTATAAAGTAAGATCGGATGAGGATTATGTTCGAATAGAAGTCTGTATCTTTGTTCATTCTCCTTAATTAAAAAAGCCTGCTCTTCTAATTTGGATAACATGTCCTGCCTTTCAATTGCATATAGAACGGATCTAAAAAGAAGATGAGAATCAAATCTTCCTTTGATCAGATAATCCTGGCCTCCGGCCTGTAAGGCTTCCATGGCCATATTTTCGTCTTCTGTTCCAGAACAGATCACGATCGGGATCTTAGGAAATGCCTTCTTGATCGTTTCAAATCCGTCTAGACCGAAACTATCCGGCAAAGAAAGATCCAAAATAATACAATCCACTTCGTCTCCGTATTCACGTAGGAGATCCAACGTATCGGAAATTGTCATAGAATGTTTTAAACGTATCCCGGAAGGATCCGCTTCTTTCAAAAAGATCTCAAACAAACGAGAATCATCCTCGTTATCCTCTACCACTAAAATTTGTTTTACCCGGACGGATACTACTCTTGCGTTCATTTAGGAGGCAACCTCGTAGTTTGGAACCAATAGATACGTAATGTGTCCATTGCTTCCAAAAAGTTTTCGTATTCCACCGGTTTCTGTATATATGAGTTCGCGTGAAGATTAAAAGTGGCGATAATATCCCTTTCCGATCCTGAAGTAGTAAGAACTACTACAGGGATCCTTTTGTATTCCGGATCGGATTTCAGCTCTTCTAAAACTTCTAGTCCGTTCTTTTTGGGAAGATTCAGATCCAATAAGATCAAGTCGGGACGTTCCGCCCCAGTAAACTCACCTTCTCCCTTCACAAAATCGATCGCTTCCTCTCCGTCCTTTGCCACAAACAGACGTTTTTCGGATTTCAGATCATTTAAGGCTTCCATGGTAAGACGAACATCCGCCGGATTGTCTTCCACGAGAAGTATATCGAAATATTTTTTGGAAGAAGGACGCATTCTTTAAACCCCAGGTAATGTGAAGGAAAACTCGGAACCTCTTCCTACGGAAGATTGGACCCAAATTTTTCCACCATGATTTTCCACGATCTTTTTGCATATAGACAACCCGATCCCAGTACCTGGATATTCCGATCGTGCATGCAATTTTTGGAATATAATAAAAATCCTATCGAAATACTTGGAGTCCATTCCGATCCCATTGTCCGATATTGAAAATTCCAGATTACCTTGATCCTGTTTTACAGAGATACGGATCTCCGGTTTACGATTTGGAGACCTAAATTTGATCCCGTTAGAAATTAAATTACTGAATAATCTACGGATCTGATCCCTATCCGCATTTATTTCCGGAAAAGTACCGCTTAAGGTCAGTTTAGTTTCGCTTTCTAAAATGATAGAGGATAAGTCTTTAAGGACTTCTTCCAAAACTTCGTTTGTATCCACTTTGGATCTATGAACTGAATCAGAACCAACTCTAGAATAACTAAGCAAACTTTCTATCAACCCCTGCTGTCTTTTTGCAGCTTCCACCGCCACCCGGATGAATTCTTTCATTTCCGGTTTGATCTCTTCCGAAAATTTTCTCTCTAATAATTGAAGATAACTCGCAATCGTCCTAAGCGGTTCCTGAAGATCATGGGAGGCGATATAAGCAAATTGTTCCAACTCCTTATTTGTTTTTGCGAGTCTTACCAGGGCTTCTTCTAAAGATGTCCTAGCTTCTACTTTTTCGGATATATCCCGATTCACCATGATCAGGCCAGGAACTAGATAACCTCCGGCTCTGATCTTTTTAAAATTGCTTTCTACTGAGATTTTTCTGCCTGACCTGAGAGTATGTATCAGTTCTCTTTTAGAAGCTCCATCCCTATCCCAGTCCTCCATTGCCTCCTTATAATTTTGGTCGGAAATCCAATCCTCACTAAACATGGAAGTATAATGTTTTCCTAAACATTCCCCCTCTTCCACCTCGTATAATTTCGCTGCATAACTATTGTAATAAGTGATATTTTGTTCACCATCGATGGAGATGATAGCGTCGTTCACTTGAGAGATTACCTCTAAATTAAAACTATTCTCCCTTTGCATTTTAACACGCTCGGTAACATCCATACCGGAAACTAGGACCGAATCCATATCATGAAAGCGGATTGGAGAAGATACAATATCCAGATACATTGAAGTTCCGTCTTTTCTAAGATGTTTCATCTCAGGAAAGGAATTCTGGCCTTCTTTTAATGTTTTAATTGCCTGAAAAAGAAACGGTCGATCTTCTTCCGGCCTAAGGTCGGAGATCTTCATTTTTAGGAACTCTTCTTCCGTATAACCGTAACTTGCGATCGCGGTTTTGTTTACTGCTAGGATATTTAGGGAAGTTCGTTCGAACACGAACATGATCTGAGGATTATTTTGAAATAATCCTCTATACTTTTCTTCGCTTTGTTTGAGCCTATTCTCGTATTCTAAACGATCCGAAATATCATAAACAATTCCTAATATTTCTTGTACTTCCCTTTTACGATTGAACCTAGGATACATCCTGGTCTCTAAGAGAAGATTATTCATGGAACTATGATAGATACTCTCTTCTCCGCTCAATGCGGCTCTAAACGCGTCCATTACTTCCGGACGGTTTCCTGCTCTCTCGAATATCGTCTTTCCCACTATCTCTTTAGAATTAATCTTAAGGCGTTCTAGACCTTTTCCGTCGGCGAGTATGATCTTTCCTTCCGGAGAAATGGAAAATATGACTACAGGCAATGCACCTATAATCGTTTGAAAATCTATAGTACGTTTTTCTAATATTTCTTCCGCGATTATTCTTTCGGTTATATCTAAGGAAATCCCTACGGTCCCATGGATTTTTCCGTCTTCTCCCATTGCAGGAGAAAGCCTTACAGCAAAATGCCTTCCTAAAAATTCTATCTCCGCGCTGATCTCTCTTCCGTGAAGAGCTAATTGTAATGCTTCTGTTTGGCTTAACTTTCTAAGAGTTCCGTCTTCTTCTCGGATCTCTGCATTCCATTGATGTTCTACAAAATTTGTTCCTACAAATGCGCTGGAATCTAAGCCCAGCATATCTAATGCCTTTCCCGACGCGAAATCGATTCGCCCGGTTTCATCCGTAGAAAATAAAACGATAGGAGAACTTCTGAGAATATAGTTGAGTAAGGACTTTGGATCTTCCGACTCTATCGCAGTTTGGAATGTCTGAAACCTTGAACTCATAAGAGACCCCAACCCGGAATTAATTTTCCGGGAGGAACTCTTAATTATGGCGAAATATAGATATTTTCAAGTATATTTCGTTTTTTTGTGTATTTTGCCACATCTATGTCCCGTAAGGGATGATGCTTATACAATTTCTATTTTTTCAATCACAACCGGTTGTAAAGGGCGGTCCCCTGGAGCAGTCGCAGTTTCAGAAATTGCCTGAACTATGTCTTCTCCGTCGCTCACATGTCCGAAGACTGCATGACGATTATCTAAATATAAATTATCTCTTACATTGATGAAGAACTGAGAGCCTCCGGTATTCGGTCCAGCGTTCGCCATGGAGATAGTATACTTTTTGTTTTTCAGATCCGGATGAAATTCATCCTGAATTTTATACCCTGGTCCACCGGTTCCTGTCCCATTTGGACATCCACCTTGGATCATAAAGTTTGCGATGATCCGATGAAAAACAAGACCATTATAAAAGCCTTTTTGAGCTAGCTGAATGAAGTTTCCTGCAGTGATCGGAGCCTTCTCATCTTCCAATAAAACAGAGAACTCTCCCCGATTGGTAATAAACTTAGCAGTTGCCATAGGTACCTCAAAATCCAGATTCTATCCAGTATCCAAGCAATCAACTAAATCAGATTTTTTTAGAGCGAAAGAACGCATTCGACTTGTTTTCAATATAGAAGGCCGATGTTCCGATAATTTAACAGAGGATTTCCAGAATCTACTTTCCGCTAGACGGTTTGATTTTTTAGGTTTCTAAAAGAGATTTTTTATTCCGGAACTTCCCTAGGAACAAAATGCCATCATCCACTAAATATATACCATTCGGACCAAACGGTGCAGTCGCTTTCTGGGCCCAAGCCAATGACAGAATTCATAATCAGGACGAACTCAGGGCCTGGGCGGATCTAGGGATCCGCACAGTCGTATGCGTATTTTCAGAAAAAGGATCCGCGCTCGTTACGGATCTGGAAGAAATGCTTCATGCAGGAGAATGGAAATTATTTGCGTTGGAGATCCCACCTGGACCGGAAACGAATGAATCCGTATTCCTTTCCTCTTGGAAACTAATTTCTGCAGCAGCCAAATCGAATATTTTATTTTTAATTCCGGAAGAACTTTTAGAAAGATGGGAAGTGATCCTTTCCAAGATGGTAATTTCTTCTTATCCTCATATCGCCTCAGGTGAGTTAGGTGCTTGGTTCCCTTCTCTTCAAGGAGAAGAAGAAGCAAAACTTTTGGGTGAATTCAAATCCTATGCTTCTCGCAAAAGAGCTCCAAAAGAGATCCCTGACGGAGCAAGAGGAGAGTTTTCCGTTTTCTTAAAAGAATTACCTTTGGCGGTTTCAGGCATTGAACTCGGTCTTTTCAAGAATGGCCAGTCCAAAGACACGAACGGAAAGAAGAAGGTCCCTAAATTCCAAGACAGACCGGAAGAATTCCGCACTTTGGAAAGTAAACCTGTCATTTCCTTCGATACGGTGTTTTCCGGAGAAAAATCGGAAAATGCAGATCCCTCCGAAACAAAAGTTGAAGAAACCAAACCGACTACATCAGAAAAAAAGAATATTCCAAAAAGAGAAACTCCTCCACCTACCCCGATTTCGGATTCGGAACTTGCAACAAGTGCAAAATTCCCGCTTCAGTTAAAGCTGATGGCTGTTATTTCTCTTCTTCTTACCGTTACTGTCTCCACTGTCATTTTATACGCTTCCAGCGAATTCAAGAAGAACTACGAAGTCCGAGTTTTGGAAACCAACTTCTCACTTGTAAACATCTTAGGGATCAAAGTAAAATCGGATCTAAAAGATATTCGTGATAAAGGAAAAACTCTTACTGAAAAACTTTTGGATCCTAAGGGACCGGGTGCTTACGCGGATCTTTTCTTTAGGAACGAACCTGATTTTCTTTTAGCGGGGATTTATTCTGCGGAAGGAGATAAGTTGAAAAAAAGGGTCGTTCTATACAATGATTCTTATTTGGAAGGGATCTCTTCCAATAGAGAAGAATTGGATGCTGCTATCTCCCAAAAAGAATCTTCTCTGATCAAAAGTGTCCAATCAGGCGGAAGAATAGATAATCTTACTCCGAATTTTAAAGAACCATCCTTTACGATTTCCGTATATGACCCTCAGAGTAAATCTATCTTAGTCTACATCATTCGTTCCGAAAGACTTCTTGCAGTATTCCAAAAACAAGATATTAACGTTCCGTTCCTGATTAATGGAGACGGAGATTTGATCGC
Organism: Leptospira sarikeiensis; assembly: GCF_004769615.1. Classification (GTDB taxonomy): domain Bacteria; phylum Spirochaetota; class Leptospiria; order Leptospirales; family Leptospiraceae; genus Leptospira_B; species Leptospira_B sarikeiensis. The sequence goes on from NZ_RQGF01000042.1 coordinate 24,675, forward strand.
TCATCATGATCTTCAACTTCTCGCCTCTCAAACGAACTGGGCGGATCTTCCTATTTTCGAAACGATGCTTTCTTCCGTTCGCGAGGATAGCCAGCAAACTAGATACGAAGATTCGAATAAGATCAAATATTACGGCTCTTACCAAAAATTAGGATTCGGTGGAGCAGGAGTAATCGTTAGCGTTCCGGAAGAGAAAGTGTTCGAGATGGTCTACCGGATCCAGACCAAAAACCTTCTCATCATGGCGATCGCTCTCTGTATCGCCCTTATCATCGTTTTCTTCTTAGCAAGGACCATTACCATTCCGGTTTTAAAACTTCTAACCGCGACAGTCGAGATCGCAAAAGGAAATTTCAGAATTGGAATTAGATCCACGACCAAAGACGAGATCGGAGTTCTCACAGACTACTTCGTAAGCATGGGAAAAGGTCTGGAAGAAAGAGAGAAGGTAAAAGACGCTCTTGGACGTTTCGTAAACAAAGAGATCGCGGAGATGGTCCTAAACAAGGAACTTACTTTGGGTGGAGAAAGAAAGATGTGCGCTATCTTCTTCTCCGATATTCGCTCCTTTACCGCAATCTCCGAAAAACTACAACCGGAAGAAGTTGTGGAATTCTTGAACGAATACATGACTGAGATGGTTCGATGCGTGAACGACACTCATGGTATCGTGGATAAATTCATAGGTGATGCAATCATGGCAACTTGGGGAGCTGTGCGTTCCTCGGACCAAGATGCTGAGAATGCAGTGAACGGCGCACTTCTCATGAGAACCGCTTTATTAAAGTTTAATGAAGGAAGAGGCGGGGATAAAAAGCCGATTATTCGTATCGGTTGCGGATTGAATTTCGGACCTGTGATCGCAGGACAGATCGGCTCCGAAGAAAGATTGGAATACACCGTAATCGGTGACGCAGTAAACCTTGCATCTCGGGTAGAAGCATTAAATAAACCTTTTGGTACCGATGTTTTGATCACTCAAGACCTATACGACCGTGTCCGTGATATTTTTGCCGTGGAAAAAATGCAGTCCATTAAGGTGAAGGGAAAAGAAGAACCACAGACCATTTATGCTGTCTTAGGAAGAAAGGACGATATGGATCGCCCGAAAGACGTTCACGAACTCAGAAGAAGATTGGGAATCGAATACGAGTCCAAGAAAAAAACTAAAACAGGAGACGAGGAAGAGGAATTAAAGTATGAGATACTTGACTGACGGCAGAATCGTCGTCACTGCTTTAGTTCTACTTCTTTTATTTTTTTCGGGACTTCTGTACCTTTATGCAAACGCGGGTCCTAAAACGGGGACCAATAAGATCGTAGGCCAACTCAAGGCTAAACAACTTAAAATATTACGAAAACTTGATTCTGAAGTTATTTGGGAAGAACTGGACGAATCCGATCCGATCCGTTATAGGGACACGATCCGAACGGAAGAAGGTTCCGAAGCAGTCCTTCTTTTTACGGACGGAGATAATACCGCAGAGATCCGTATGGATGAAAGAAGTATGATCCTTGTGGAGGATACTGACAAGATCAGCTTCGTATCGGGTTCACTTTCCGCGACGGGAAGCGGTTCCGGAAATTTGCAGATCAATTCGGGAGATACTCGGATCTCTTTAGGTAGTTCCGACGTTAAAATTTCCAAGGATGAGAACAAAGGGATCAATCTGGAAGTCAAGAATGGAGAGGCAAAGGTTGCCTCTTCTTCCGGAGAGAGTACCGTAGGTAAAAATCAATCTGCAGATCTAAAAGATGGAAAAATAGAAGTACGTGCCTTAAATTTAGAAACGATCTCTCCAGTGGATAAAACCTATATTCCTTTAACGACTGAAACACTTCCGGTCAAATTCGATTGGAAAACTGCAACCGGAGTAAAAACTTTCAGATTAGAGATCGCGAAAGATTCAGGATTTAGGACCGGTCTTAAAAAAATGAATTCCGGCGGAACGAACGCTTCCGTTTCCTTAGGTAACGGTTCTTATTATTGGAGACTCGCAGGTAAAAATCCTCAAACGGGAAAAGAAGAGTATAGTTCATCTAAAAACTTTAAATTAGTTTCTTGGAATAAACCTAGATTAACTTCTCCTACTCATAAAGAGATATTCGCTTATACCGAATCCCCTCCTCCGATCCGATTCCAATGGAATACTGCTGATTCACAGACTAAGTATAAATTGGAAGTTTCTCAAGATCAGAATTTTAAACAAATTGTTTATAACACCGACTCTTCTTCCGGATTCGCAAAATGGGAAACCAAATCGGAAGGTCAATTTTACGCACGCCTAAGAATGTATTCGGATAAGCAGGGATTTTCAGAATTAAATTCCGAAACGATTTCTTTTACATTACGCAAATCGGAACAGGCGGAACCTCCTAAACTTTTAAAACCGTTGCAAGGAGAAGAGATCGGGATCAGGATCTTTAAGATCGGATCATTCTTCAGTTGGAGCGCAAACAAGGACTTTAAGTCTTATTCCTTGGATATCGCAAGCGATAGCGATTTTAAGAATATAGTATTTAGCAAATCGACTAACTCGAATTATATGAAACCGGATCTGGAATGGAGAGAAGGTACGTATTTCTGGAAAATTAGGGCCGCATTAAATTCAGAAGGAGAAATATCCTCTTCTACCGGTAAATTCACCTTAAAGCCGTTAGGTGCCCTAAGGCTTTCTTTCCCTAAAGACGGATCCGAATTAGGACATCCTGCAGACGGCAAACTTCTATTTAAATGGGACAGGCCGGATCCAACAGGAACCTATAAATTGGAAGTTTCTAAGGATCCGAATTTCGGATCCAAAGTATTCGAAACTTCAGTTCGTTCAGGGCAAAGTTCTGTCCCTCTTCCTGGTCCTGGGGATTTCTATTGGAAGGTAACTTTACTAACTCCTGAGGGAGAAGTTCTCACAAGTAGTCCTTCTTCCGGATTTAAGACTTCTGATTCCGCTCCTTTTGTCTCACCTGTGTATCCAAGGGATAGAGATAAGGTAGACCTGGACGAGAAAGGAAGTTTGTCATTTTATTGGGAAATTGAAGGCAAATCCGAGGCTTACATATTGGAGCTCTTGGAGTTGGACCAAAAAACGTTAAAAACTATATTTAAAAAGGAAATTAGAGGAGAATCCTACGACTATCGAGAGTTGTATAGGTTAAGGGAAGGAAAATACCAGTGGAGATTGAGCGCAAGATACAGGGACAGTTCTGGTCAGCTCCGCACCACCCTTCCATTGACCAGGGATTTCGAGATCATCATGTCTGCCACTTTCAAGGCTCCAGAGGTCCTGACTCCTAAGGAATTTTATGTGGAATAAAAGTTTGGTACATTCTGTCAAAGCTTGGATCTTACTCGGGCTACTTTTATTCTCTTTTCCAAGTTTTGCAAAAGAAGAAGGGGTCAAGTTGGAATGGAGACCTATTCCCGACTCCGGTGGTTATATCGTTGAGATCAAAGATTCTCGCGGAAAAATCACAAAAGAAAAAACGAACGGAACTCAGATCCAAATCGAACTTCCTCCAGGAAGTTACGAGCATAGGATCGGTGTATTAAATAAATATGGTAGAGTATCCGTATACTCCACTTGGATCCCTTTCGAGGTAATCCTTTCTCAAAAACCAGAGATACTTGCAGCAAATAAGAATAAATTTCTAAATAAGGATCTTCCGGAAACTTTCGAGATCAAAGGGAAACATTTTACCGAAGCTACCAAAGTAGTATTAAAAGATTCTAAAGGGAATGAGATCCCTGTTAAGTCTATCGACGTTAAAAATTCAGAAACGATGGTAGTTACCATCGATAAGAAAAATTCGCCGGACGGTGCGGTTTCTCTTAGATTGGAAAATCCAAGAAATAAAGTCGCAGAAAGGGAAAATTATCTTTTAGTCGCTGAGACCGAAGAAGAATTAGCTGCCTTAGAATCCAAAACTTCATCTTCTTCAGTCTCATCCGGACCCTCTAGTTTCGATTTTGGAGCAGTAGCAAGATCTGCGGTCTTACCAGGATGGGGACAATACTATCAGCAAAAATCCACCTTTAGGACTGCGATTTTTCCAAGTTTGATCATTGTCGCTGGGGGATATGCGGCTGCAAAAGGAAGTTCTTATTTAAGTGCAACTCATGAGCTGGATGCCGCCAGACAAAGTAATATTGTATTCAACTCTGCGTTCTTACAATCTGCAAACCCTGCCCTATTCAATCTTGCATTATATAATTATACTCAGATCTCTCCGAAATACTCTCATGCAGTCAGCGAATACAATGAATTGGGAGTAGCATTTGGAGTATTAGGATTCTTTTACTTAATCAATCTTGTAGACGCAGGATTTTTCCCAGGCTCTAAACAAGTAAACGTAGAAGGAACGAATACTCCTGTTAGTGTTTCTCCTCTTCTTAGAAATACAAGGGAATCTCCTTCTACTTTTGCATCCGGAAATTCCTATCTATCACAACAAAGAATGGAATTAGGAGTGGAATTCACATGGTAAGCTTCAGCAAATCATTCTCCAGATCCTTTTTACTTTTGTGTTTAGTAGTGCTTTTCACTGCTGCGAACTGCTATAGTCGTCCTAAAAAGTCCGGTATATTAGATTTCATGAATCTTTCCAACTTCATGTCCTATTTGACCGGAACAGCATTCCCGTTGAATGTACAAGTGAACGGATTAACTAATTCCGGAGTTCTGATCGTAGAGTTGGCAAGTACCGGAGAACAATTAACATTTACTGCCGCAGGAACGGATTCTTTCTCCGGATATTACGACACGAACCAAATCTATACTTTAAATATCATTTTACAACCTGCAACTGCTCCTACTCAAACCTGCGTGATCGCAAATCCGAATTTAAATCTTACATTTGCTACCACTACATTCGTAGTCAATTGTGCAGAGAACTGGTATAAGGTGAATGTCGCTGTAACTGGAATAGATACTTCGAATAATACAGATCTAGAAATTTTGAATAATGGAACAGAGCTAAAACTTACACAAACAAATGGAACTGTCAGTTTTGATGTAGGGGACGGCCTTCCCTATGATATAATAACCGGAGCAGTTCCAACAGTTCCTTCAACTCATGTTTGCCAATTGATTGGAACCACTAGTGGGACGATTTCAGGTGCTGATGTGAGTATGAAATTAAGCTGTTTGAGCTTGATGAAGACCAGTTTCGCCTCCGGCGCATTTATGCCTTCCACCAAGGCAATGGTATTTACATTTTCGGGACCTGTAACCGGTTGTGTATTGGATTCTACTGCGGGCGGCCCGCCTTATAGAGCGGGAACGGCAAACGGTAGCCCTGGAGTTACTTATGCTGGAAAAACTGCAGTTATCGCTCCGACTTCACTACCTTGGTCTTTCTCAGCTGCAACTCTTCCTCAACAAATAATGTTCCGTCTCACGGGATGTCTGAATTCTACGGATGCATCTCTCGCAGCAAATAATGGAAATCCGCTTGCTGTTACAGTTAAGATGATGGATGGCGAAGTCTACTTTGTAAGTGATGCTTCAGGTAGTGATACGAATGGATGTATGGATCCAAGTAATTCTTGCAAGACCATCCAAACTGCAGTCAATTATTGTTCTTCCTCTAATGTTTGTACCGTAATGGTAGAAGGTGGGACATACATAATTATAGGAACTACCTCGCCTATTTCCATAAGCTCTTCCGGTGGAATTCGTCTTATGGGAAGTTTTGATCCAACGTTTAATACTCAAAGTTTAGATTTTACACCTAGTGCAATTATAGATAGAAGATCCAACATACTTTGCGCAGGCACTACCTTAGGTACGAACGAATGCGCACCGATCACGATCACCGCTTCCGGAATGGCAAATGATACCAATAAGATCCATATAGTCCAAGGGTTTACTATCGTTGCAGACGAAACTAAGAAAAATGCATTCGGTGTTCGTATTCTAAATGGAGATAATACAAGTTTCTCTTACCTTTTCGGAAATTATATCACAGGTGGTGAAGGTGGTTTGGGCACGGAAAATAGTGCAACCGGAGGAGTTCGAGGTGGTATTTATCTTCAGGGAGCAAAATCCCAAAACCAAATCGATACGAATGTGATCAAAGGTGGATTCGGTGCAGACGCTTCCGTCGCAGTGTATAATTACGATTCCAATCTATATCTATTTCATAATAGATTGAGCGGAGACAAAGCGGTGTCTAGCTCTGCGTCTCTCGATAGTACAAGCTATAATGACCCTGCTATGGCAATCCTCAATAACACGATGAACTATCGCCAATATACGGACGGTTCGGTCACTGCAGTGTCCGTATACGGGATCCGAAATTTCGAAGATTCCCCAAATACTCAATTGTATATTGCTGGAAATACGATTTATTCTAGTGGGGCTGCCGGAGGATCAAATTACGGGATCTTTATGTCTGGGACAACAAACGCGCAGATGCTAAATAATCTTATTAAAGGCCCGGGTTCGAATTCAGTTTGCGCTTCTTTCAGCGTAACACCATCTTCGACTGCAATATTTACGGGAAATAATTTAGATTGTAGTTTAGGAAAATTGGTTACTGTAGGCGCAACTAATTATCCATACTACTGTTCAAACGGGACCTTTAACTCGTTCAGTGCATTGTGTATTCTCGCTAACGCATTCTTAGATGCGACTCGAGGTGGACAAAACTTCACGAATGTTCCAAGCTTTAATACTGCCCCAGTAGGACAACCTTGGCTTTCATTACAACCTGTGAATGGAGGTCCATGTAATATAGCGTTCGGAGGAGTTGAAACTTCTACTTATATAGGCGGGACTTTCGATCCGTATTATAAACTTGATGCAGTAATTAGTGCTCCGGTACCTAGAACAGCTTCTTTCGGAGGAAATACCCCATCAGGCTCCTCAGGATATACGATCGGAGCGTTTGAGTTAGATGATAGCGGATGTGCTCCTTAAGAAGAATATAAAAAGAACGATCCGCTCGGAAAACGATTTATAATTTTATAATTTAGATAAACAAACAAAAGCGCCTTGAGATGTCGTGCTCTTATCGCCTGAATAAAAGGCTGCTCCATTTGCATAACGAGAAAAAATCGCAAGAGAACCAGTTACTTCCGAGCTAGACCAAATTAATTGAGCATCTGCAAAAGAATTATCCGCTGTTCCAAAAACTCCTAATGCATAAGGAGCAGATGCAGTTTTCAAAGTATTCGATTGGATTGCATCCGGCATTTCCCAATTAGATCGGCCTGCAAACGTCATCCCTGAGCATATGGACTCCCCTTGGCCTTGGTCAAAACTTGAATCGGATCCTGTAAAACCGCCACAGTTCGGATTACTATAAGTATGAGGTTGCTTTGGAGAAGTAGTCCCGTCGATTACACATAAGGTCCACATAAACCGGTTCGCAGTATCTGTGACAGTTCCATTTCCGTTATTCGTTAAACTCGGTGTTTGGCAATTATTCCCGCCAAGTGCAGCGATTAGGCCCGACTCGTCTGCTACAGTCGCTCCATTCGTTGCAGTCCCGAAACTCACTGGATTCGAAGCGGTCTGTCCGCAATAAACTCCTAAAATCCCGGAGCCACCTAAAAGAAGAATTAGCCCGCTTAGGTCCTGCTTGGAATCGCTTCCACAATTTGTAAGAGTTACTACAGATAGTAATAATATTGCACCGATATGTTTCATAGGTCGGAAGATGTTCTATTATAATATTAAGTCAAGCATCGAGCGACACTAGGGAATAAAAATCATCTATTTAGGAATATTCGATAGTAAAAAACTAACCCGAAAGGATTAGTTCGTTTAACAGTGTTTAACAGAATAGAGATTCGCAAAAATATCGGTCTTTAACGAAATACCGTTTGGATTAGAGCAAATTCTATTCTTTAGAAGCGAGCTCTTCCCATTCGGAAACTTTGGTTTGTAACTCTTCCTGCAATTGACTCAATCTTTCTCCGGACTTTCTTGCAAGTTCAGGATCCGTAGATTGCAAGTTTTGAACAAGCTCCTTCTCTTCCGTCTCTAAAGAAAGGATCTCTTTTTCCAAGATCTCGAGTTTTCTTTTATCCTGGTAACTTAAACCTTTCTTTTTGGCTTCAATAGTTTTCTCAGTCGGCTTGCTAGAAGAGGCTGCCTTGATTTCTTTCTCTTCGTATTCCCTATATTCCAAATATTCGGAGTAGTTACCTGGAAAACGATCTATCTTCCCCTCACCTTTAAATATGAATAAATAATCCGTGACCCGATCCATAAAGTAACGGTCGTGAGAAACGACTAAAACGACTCCAGGAAAATCGTCCAAAAATTCTTCCAACACGGAAAGTGTAGGAATGTCTAGATCGTTTGTAGGCTCATCCAAGACTAAGAAGTTCGGATTTTTCATGAGTAGAAGAATAAGATATAATCTTTTCTTTTCTCCTCCGGATAATCTTTCTATCTTGGTTTGTTGCAATTGAGGTGGAAATAAAAATCTCTCGAGAAACTGAGAAGCTGTCCAAGAACTTCCGTCGCTCATTTTGATCGTGGGAGCGATCTCTTCTTTTACGTAATCAATGACTTTTTTATCTCCGGGTAGATCCTTTCCGAGCTGGTCGAAATATCCAAAACTTGTATTTAAACCGGAAGCAACATCTCCGGAATCCGGTTTTTCCCTTCCGGTGATCATATTCAGTAGTGTAGTTTTTCCCGCACCGTTTGGTCCTACGATCCCGATCCTTTCTTTACTTTTAAAAACATAGGAAAATCCTGAGACAAGTTCCGTTTTAGAATATGCTTTTTTAATATTCTTTAATTCTAATATTTTGCCGCCGAGACGCCTTCCGGATACGGAGATATCCAATACGATATCTTTTCCCGCTTTTTTCCTTTCCATCACTTCTATCGCGCGATCCGTTCTGGCTTTTTGTTTGGTTCCCCTCGCCTTCGGCTGGCGTTTTAACCATTCCAGCTCTGTTCTTAAGAAAGATTTTCTTTTTGCCTCTTCCTTATCTTCGATCACCTGCATCTCCACCTTTTTTTCAAGATACAGATCGTAATTACCGGGATAGATTTTAAAATTGCCTCGATCTATTTCCAAAATACGATTTGCGATCTCTTCCAAAAAGTATCTATCGTGAGTGACAAGTAAAACTGCTTTATCAGTAGTTTTTAGAAATTCCTGGAGCCAAAGAATTGCGTCTATATCCAAATGGTTTGTAGGCTCGTCCAAGACCAAAAAATTGGATTCGTCCGTAAGAGCCTGGGCCAAAGAAACTTTTTTGGCCATTCCTCCTGAAAGTTCTCCCATTTTCCTGGAAAGATCAGGTATATTCAGTTCTCTTAATATATTTTTTAATCTGGATTCAAGTTCCCAAGCTTGTTTGGAATCCATTTCTTCCATCGCGAGATGGTATTCTTTTTCGGCTTCTTCTCCGCCCTTTTCTAATTCTATACATGATTTTTCATATCTTCTCACTGTATCCAATAGGATCCCAGAACCGGAAAGTATATGTTCTAAAACCGTTTTTTCAGGATCGAATTCCGGAAATTGAGATAAGAAGGAAATTTTCAGTTCTCTATTTTTGACTACCTTTCCTATGTCGGGCTCTTCTACCCCGAGTAGAATACGCAGTAATGTGGACTTTCCGGATCCATTGATCCCAAGCAGACCTGTCTTTTCGCCCGAATCGATCCCAAAGCTTAGGTTCTCGAATAATTTTTTTTCGCCGACTGATTTGCCGACCTTGTCCACGGATAAGAGATTCATTCAGCCTCCAGCCTTTTTGAAATAAGGAAGGAAGCAATTCTTTTAGAAAAAAGAGAACTATTTGGAAAGAGGTAATTCTATCTTATATCTGGTCCCGGATCCCACAGATTCCAGTCCCCATTTCGCTTTCAATTTATCTAAAAGCATTCCGACCAATTGTAATCCTAATCCTTCCGAATTTCGAACATCTACCTTCGAAGGTAATCCGATCCCATTGTCACCGATGGAAATCGAGAGTATATTTTCTATTTTAGAAAGTACGATGAATATTTCCCCTTTATTATCTCCTGGAAAAGCGTATTTTAAGGAATTGGAAACTAGTTCGTTAAAAACTAATGCAAGTGGGATCGCAAAATCCAAATTCAATCGGATATCCTGGGATTCGATAGAATACCCTATCCTTTTATTCGCTCCGAAGGATTGTACGAGTGCCACGAGCAAATTGTTCAGATATTCCGTAAAATCTGCATCCGCAATCGTATCATTTTGGTATAATTCCTTATGCACGAGCGCCATGGATTGGATCCTTCTTTCGCATTCTTTCAAAATGGAAACAAGTTTTGGATCGTCTGTAAAATCCGTTTGAAGACTTAAGAGAGAAGAAACCACTTGTAGATTATTTTTTACCCTATGATGGATTTCCTTCAACATCACTTCTTTTTCTTCCAAGGACTTTCTTAGGGTTTCTTCGTGTTGGTATCTATCGGTCACATCCCGAATGATCTGGGTAGCTCCGATCATATTATGACTTTCGTCCCGGATAGAACTATAACTGATCTCTAAGACCATTGTGTCTTTGACTAGACCTGAAATTTTTCTCTCCATCTTAAAAACTTCGCCTGTTAGAGCCCGGCTCCAATTCTGGACGATCCTTTCTCTTTCTTCTGCATTATCGATAGCGATATCCCAGATCCGTTGCCCTACAGTTACCCTTTTTCCGTAAACCTTCCAAACGATCAGTTCGAATGCCGTATTGCAGGAAATGATCTTAAGATCCATATCCACCGCACAAATAGAATCTTTCACACCTTCTATGATCGCTTGGAGTCTATCGTTTGTTTGTACGATTTTTTTTCTGAGTTCGCCTAATTCGTGTTCTGCTTTTTTTCTTTCGGTGATATCACGAACAATCACCTGCATTAATTTTTGGCCTCTTTGGTCGAATGCCACACCTGAAACTTCTACAGTTATTTCAGAACCATCTTTTCGAATGAATTTCTCCTCTATCGGTTCTAGTGGTTCGGATTTCAGCATAGCTCTAAGAACTCTTTCTCCAACCAACTTTCTAGAGTCGGGATGTACAAATTCTACGATCTGCATCCCCTCCACTTCTTCTAAAGAAGAATAGCCGAGCATTTTTAGACCGGCTTCATTGATATACATTACCCTTCCGTCTGCATGTAAGCCGATCCCGTCCGGAGAAACTTCCACTAACTTTCTATATTTCTCTTCACTCGCAAGCAATGCAGTCTCCCAAACCGTCCTAAGGGTAACGTCTTTTAAGAAGAGCACGACTTCCTTGATCGTACCTTCTCTTAGAAGTGGAGCAAAAGAGACCTCTAATTCGGAATTAGGTTGGATGGGGAATAATTTAGAAAAATGCCATTTTACTTTGGCTCCTGAAAATGCCTTATTCAATTGAGCCTGGAATATTTCCCGATGGGTTTCAGCGATCAAAGGTAAAATTTTACTCTCGGGAGTAAGTTCAATACCGAATTGTTTCCGAATCTCGGATCTACCCGAGGAATTCACATATTGGATCTTCCCAGCTTGATTCACTCGTAGTACCCATTCTTCCGTACTATCCAAAAGGATACTGATATAAGAAAGCTGGTCCTGAAGAACTATTTCACTTTTTCTTAATGGAGTTACATCCTGAACGGAGCCGTAGATCTGCGTGACTTTTTTTTTGATCGGGTCCCAAATAGGACGAGCATGATCCCTAAGCCAAAGCACTTCTCCGTCAGGAGCATATACCCGGTATTCATCCGTTCTAGAATGTCCTGATAAGAGAGAAGAAACCCTTTCTCTGATCAAATATAGATCGTCCGGATGGAAGTATTTAGGATCGACAGCATTCCAAGGAACGTCCACCAAATCCTCCAAGGTCATCCCTGAGAATCTTAAGAACCCTTCGTTAGCCCAATTTAATATTAATTTTCCGTTATCTAATACTTCTACCCGGTATAGGTAATCGTTAAATACCTCCGGGGCAAGCGCTCGGATCTCTTTTTCTATCTTTTTGCGAACATTCCGATTCTTAAACCATTGGATCAGTTTGGCAATCGCCATCGCAACTCCGAGAACCTCAAAAGAAAACGAAACTTTCTTAAAGGTTTACTTCACTAAAAATTCTTTGTATGAATTCGCCACTTCTTCCGGTCTTTCTAACATAGGAACATGACCCATATCTTTCAGAATGACCTTTTTAGATCCTAGGATCCCTTTTTCCAACACGGAAGCTCCTGAAACACTCAATACCCTATCCGTATCTCCCCATAAGATGAAAGTTTTGGCTTTGATCTTTCCCATATTTTCTTGGAGGGGAAATCCTGTAGAACGGATCTGTTTGAATATATAAGCATTGAATTCGGAATTTTTCACCGCTCTTTCCGCAAAATAAGAAGCTAAGAAAGAAGGAATAGGTGGAGGTGGAGGTGGAGGAGTAACGAATATAAATTTCATCAATTCTTGAAATTCTTCGGCATTCGTAGCGACTAGATTGTTCTTACCCTTCTCCAAATTTTTAGAGAGTTCACTTTTTTCCGGACTATTTACTCCGGAAGGAGCAAATAAACCTAAGGACAAAACCTTGTCCGGATATGCAGCCGCATACAATCCGGAGATCCCTCCTCCCATGGAGTTTCCTACGATATGGAATTTTTCCCAACCAAGTTTTGTTACAAACTCATCCAGTCGTTTGACTTGAGAAGAGATAGTGTAATCTTCTTTTGCGATCCGATCATTTTCGCCGAAACCAGGTAAATCAACCGCAATCACGGTATATTCCGGAGTGATCCATTTGGAGAATCTAGTCCAATTGTCCTTATCTCCTCCAAATCCATGAACCATCAGGATTTTTTCCTTACCTTCTCCACCTTGCAGGTATACCCAGTTCCAAGGTTCAACTTTGATTTCCTTTTTCTCTAGGCCTGATTTCCATCTTTCGAAACCGATCCCGGTGCGGACTAAAGTTTCCTTGCATGAGGAAAAACTTAAGGCAAGGAAAAGTAGAAGGTATATTGGAAAAAATTTTTTGTTCATATGCGTAGCAGTTACGAGTAACGTTTCTTCAATTCTCTAGCGTATGCCAAGTCATGAGTTAAAAGTCTCATTCTTTTGACTAAGTAGGTAGTGATTCCCTTATAGAACTTTAATGCAAGATCCTTATCCGCATCCAAGATTGACTGCAAATGATCGAAAGGAATTTCCAAAAGTTCGCAGCGCTCCATAGCTTCCACTGTTCCTGCACGTTTCCCTTGGTCTAAGAAAGGAAATTCTCCGAAATGATCTCCGGTAGCGATCGTAGTAACGCTTACATCGTCACCTTTTTCTGTAGAAGTCAATATCTTTAGGGTCCCGTACATTACCACAAAGAAGGCTTTCGCATCATTTCCTTCTTGGTAAACCGCATCCCCTTGCTCTAGAACCTTATATTTGGTCTTCTCCGCTATTTTAGATAGCTCATCCATTGTGAAACTGGAGAATAAATAAATCTGGTGTAGGATTTCTTCTGTACTGTGTTGCATGTGTTCCTTACCAAAGACCGAGTATTGAGCCTAGAAAAAAACCATCAAGCTACTTTCCTGGCTTTCTGTCCGGAATTCTGAGACTAAAAATTACTCCATTTTCCGAAGTAAATTCAGAAGTCGCCTTCAATTGCCTGGATAATATCTCGATTAACTGGATGCCGATGGTCCCGGTCCCAACATGATTTTCTTTTCGAAATCCCACCCCATCATCCGAGTAATGGAATAGTATATCCTGTTCCTCTTTGGAAATTTTTACTTGGATTTTTCCGGAACGATCTTCCGGGAACGCGTATTTTAAGGAATTCGTAAGCAATTCGTTGAGTATCAGGCCGAGCGGGATCGCCTTCTCGATCGCAACTTCCAGAGAACTCAGATCCAGCTGCAATTTTATTTTCGGTAATCCACCATATACGCGGACCAAGTTGGAAGAAAGCGTAGTAAAATAACTTTCCAGATCCACAGCAGCTAAATTTTCCGATCTATACAATTCAGCATGCACGAATCCCATGGATCTCACCCGATTCTCACATTCTTGCAGAATCCTTTTTAATTTAGGATCTTCCGTATTCTCGTATTGTAAACCTAAAAGGCTCGAGATTACCTGAAGATTATTTTTTACCCTATGATGGATCTCTTGGAGCATGGATTCTTTTTCCCTCAGAGATCTTTCCAAGGTCCTGGTCATCAGATTTCGTTCGGTAACATCTCTTACGATCCCCATATAGCTGGATCCGTCTATACGTACAGCATTTACTTCCGCTTCTATGATCTTACCTGTCCTACTTCGGAATTTTCTGCTCAGAAGTGTAGGTTTACCTTCCTCTAATGTAGGTATCTTGTCCTGAGTTTGTATCCAACTTTCTTCGTCCAAAATTTCCCGTAAGGTGAAGGTTTGGAGTTCTTCTTTCGAATATTCCAGAAGTTCTGCCATACGTCTGTTCACTTCGAATATTTTAGTTTCCAAATTCGTAATAATGATAGAATCGGATGCATTTTCCACGAGAGAACGATACATTCTTTCGCTATTCTCCAAGCGCATATTAGCTCTTACTCTTTCGGTCACATCGAATAAAATGGAGAATAATACCCTCTTGCCTCCGAACTGCAAAGGTCCGCTATACACTTCCATATCACGGATCTCACCCGATTTCAACTTATGCCTGAATCTGAAATACAATCTGGATTCCGCGGCAGCACTTCTCATCTCCTCATACACTTCTTCTTTAGTAAGGGTGTTGATATCAGTGATTTTCAAGCGAAGAAGTTCTTCTCGAGTATATCCATAGAAATGACAGGCAGCTTGATTTACATATAGGATATCTCCCGAGTCAGGATCCAAGATCCATTTGATCGCTTGATTCGTTTCGAATATCTGTCTAAAAGGGCGATCGCTCGAAAGAAATTCTTTCCAATAAGAATTTTCTATCAAAGAAGCGGAAGATTCTTCTATCGGTTCTAACTTCAGCCAAAGCATCCCATGAGTAAGGGTCCAGCTTGCGAGAAGATTCGTATCATCCGGAAAAGAGATCGGATTTTTCCCTGAGACCCAAGAAAGTACGGCTGTTCCATTCTCTCCCGAAATCTTCTCCGTCCCTTGTAAAAAATGAGAGAGAGGATTTTGCCTCCAGGATTCCAGAGGTAAATTGGTTTCTATAATGATGCCCGAAGGCTCCATTAAAATGCACCAATATGGAAAGAAAGAAGACTTCATATTTGAAAATCCGGGAGGACCATTACCGATCCATATTCGACTCTAAAAAATCTTTTTTTCAAAACCTCCTGTTCCGATCCCAAAAACTTGGGAAAAATAACTTGCAGTGGGTTCCACAGAAAAGGACTTTGCATTAGAACCAAACAGTATAGCGTACGTTACAGGAATTGAAAATATGGATTTGTCCTTCTTTAGTCAAAACAAAGAATTGATCGGGATCATAATGATGCCGTTTACCTACGGGTTTGTAGGTTGGTTTACCAACGTAGTCGCCTTAAAAATGACCTTCTACCCACTCGAATTTGTAGGAATTCCACCATATTTAGGCTGGCAAGGGATCGTTCCGAAAAAGGCCCAGAAGTTAGCTTTAAAGTCGGTGAATATCATGACTGAAAGACTCATCAAGGTAGAGGACTTCTTTGCAAAAGTGGATCCGGAACAATTGGAGACAGAGTTCCAGCCTGTTCTAAACGACCTGATCCCTTCTGCCACTCAAGAGATCGTTCATCATATCAATCCTGATCTTAGAAAACATTTGGAGAACGGACACGGAGAAGAGATCGTTCGAGCCGTTCAAGAGAAATGCGCTCACACTGTGAAAAACATCATGGTCCAGGTGAAAGAGAACGTCTCCTCCGTATTCAATTTCAGATCCTTGGTTCTTCGTAAACTTACAGGTCCGAACGTAAAAAGGATCGTGGACATCTTTGAAGAAGTAGGTTCTAAAGAATTCAAATTTATTGAACATTGTGGCTGGGCTCTAGGTGGGGCACTCGGGATCGCTCAGGCATTTCTTTGGAATTATTTTCCGATCTGGTGGACCCTTCCTATCCAAGGGATCATCGTAGGTTATATCACAAACTGGGTCGCTCTTACTATGATCTTTCGCCCTTTGTATGAAAAAAGATTGGGACCGATCAAATATAGAGGACTATTCATCGCAAGACAGGAAGAAGTTTCCAAAAAATATTCCAATGTATTCGCGACTCAAGTATTGACCGCAAGAAACGTTTTGGAAGAGATCTTATACAAAAGAGCCGCGAGGACACTCGTAGAAACCATCCAAATAGAAACAGAATCTGCCGCTTCTCGTTTAAATTTAGCGGGACAATTGGATGCTGAAAATAAAGGAGAAGATTCGGATTTCGAGAACACTAAAAAAGAAGTGATTCGAAGAGTAAGCGATTCCTTAGCAGGAAGTTCTACAAAACTAGAAACCTATATGGGAAGAGCAATGAGCATTGAAAATAATATGTTCAGACGTATGAAGGACCTCCCACCGGAAGAATTCGAGCCGATCCTAAGATCCGCTTTCCAAGAAGACGAATATGTTTTGATCCTGATCGGTTCCGTACTAGGCGCTTTAGTCGGTCTCGTGCAAGGGATCTATATGATCGCGGTATAAATATGAATTTTATCCGAGTTACCGAATCAGATCCGGAATCTTTTTTGAAAAAACTTAGCAAGGCGATTGCAGGTGGAAGATTAGGAGAGATCACAAAATTTGATATCAAAGAAGATGATTTCTGTATTCGATTTTCGGGACTCGGAGAGTCCAGGATCTGGTTCAAATTAGAAAGAGAAGAGAAAGGTTTTTCTGCGACTAAAAAAAGGGAAAAGATTGCTTTACTCCATTTGGCTTTTAGACAAGAAATGGAAAAAGATTTGGAGAACATCCTAATTCGATTAGGAGCAGAAATCTCGTAATATATTCGTAATGTATCAAACAGATCCGGATCCCAAAATTGCCACCCTTCCCTCCGGGATCCGAATCTCCTACAGGATCTTTCCTGGCAAATCCAAAGTTCCTCTATTTTGCGTTCACGGTCTTACCGGAAATTTAAAAAACTTCGAACCGATCGCTACGAATCTTTCTAAAAAAGGGATCACTGTGATCACCTACGACTTAAGAGGAAGAGGAAGATCGGATAAACCAAAAGAAGAATATACCGCAAGAATACATGCGGAAGATCTGAAACAACTTTCTAGTCTATTAGGATATTCTAAAATAAGTGTTCTTTCCCATTCTTTAGGAGCTTGGATCACATTACGTTTTGCGGAAAAATTTGCATCCTCTTTGGATAGAGCCATATTGATCGATGGAGGTGGCGAACTTTCCATCAAACGTAAAATCTCCAATTTACTGATGATCCAGGGATCTTTAGCAAGACTAGGAAGAAGGATCCCAAGTAAAGAAACCTATCTACAAGAGGCAAAAAAATCACCTCTTCTCTCCGCATGGAACAAAAACATTCAAAATTTCTTATTGTATGAATTGGAGCCGGTAGGAACCCTTTCCCCCTCTCTTGTTCCTAAAAACGGGGAAAATTTATTAGGGCCGGTAATCTGTTCTATTCCACCTTATGTGATCGACTCAGAACTCAAGAATATGGGAGGGGCAATGAAACCTTCTCATATATTCTCCAGGGTTTTTCGGTCTCCAAAGGAATTCCTTCAAATCTTAAAAGAGAATAAGATCATGCCTTACTCAGCTCTAAATTGCCCAGTACTTGTGATCCGAGCTCTTAAACCGAATTTCAGATCTGGAGACGAACTATTACCGGATCCAGCGATCGAAAAAATGAAACTGAAGATCGGAAATCTACAGATTGTAGAATTAAAAGATAAAAATCATTATGAAAGCGTTTTATTGGAAGATCCTTTTAGAGATCGTGAAATATTCCAATTTTTAAAAATTAAATAGATTCGTCCCTGTCCTCTTCTATAAAAGAATCCCTTTTAAAGAATAGATACAATAAAAATAGGATACCAAAAAGAACCGATCCGGAAAGCCAGAGATTATACTCTTGTCTTTGGAAAATTTTCCCTTCTCCTATATTCGGGAGTTTGTTGGGGGTAAGAGTAAAACCGTTCTCTCTCGCGAGCTCTTCGATTCGGACTATATGGATCACAGGGACTCCTACTCTTGCAAACCGTTTCATCACGGAATCCCTTCCACCCGATCGTATTGGATGTTTTAGATTCAACCCCGGTGAAAAATCAGAAGAACTCTTTTTTGTTCCGACAGAAACAGTTCCCCCTCCTACATTTATGTACGCTTTATATTCCGAAATTGGAAGCCTGAAAGAATAAAGTTTAATCCTTTCCTCAAAACTCTCTTCATAATTTTTAGATTTTAAGATTGGAAAAGACCTTTTAGAAGCCGCTGCCTTTAAGGAATTAAATCCTTCCTCCTGGATACCGAAAGCCTGATCCTCTACTCCGCCCCAGGTATAAACTGAAGAAGCATATTTTAGTACTTTTTGATTTATTAATACTCTCTCCATATCCGGCCATAAAAATTCCGGATCGTTCGCTCCCCACTGTGAAGAAGTGAAACTGGAAATAATTACAAGGTCTATATCCAAAACTTGAGCAGCGGAATAAACAGCAATATTTAATGCAGGAAAAGAACCGGAAAGTGAAACTGCTACCTTATCTCCTTTTTTAACTCCCGCTCGGACCAGATAATCAAAAACTAAGGCAGCAAAATTCGGATTGATAGAAGTTTGTTTTGCTCTTAGATTTCCCAGATTACTCGTAACCGGAGTAAAAAATTCTCCGATGAGTCCGGATCCTGTAGGATCTGCAATTGGATCGATCTTCCTATGTAAACGAATCTTTTCGGATCGAATAGATTGAAATGCTTTTGAAGCAAGACTCGCTGCTTCCATTTTTTCGGAATAATTGTCTTGGAGTTTCTGGATCTTAAAATGTTCCACCAAATACGACCCGAATAAAGAAAGGATCGCGAGAATTATGAAGTATAAAACTTTTCTTTGAGAAGATTTCCAGTATAAACCTTTCAAGACAAAAGCTCCTTACCCAAAAATAAGATCAATATTAGCCGAACTAAAACGGAAGCGGTAAGTAAGGAGGATAATGTTTCCAAACAACCTTGTCTGTCCATCCACACCGCGATAAGCCCAGGAATGATATGACCTACAGCTTTCACTTCCGACTCTAAGCGGATCATTTCCGAAAATATTTTTGGAAATACCCATTCGTTCCCGAGAGCATCCAATATAAACCCTAGTAGTAATAAGATCGCTGTTCTTCTTTTTCCATACAATATAATAAATTTAGAAAGTAATTTACCGATCCCAAAAACGCCTAAACTAACCAGTAATGTAAGCACGATATTTAAAGGATGATCTAACTGTAATGCAAAATACCCCGGAACCACAAGTCCTCCTGCGATCCCGAAAAACTCTGAAAAAAATAGGCTCACAGCAAGCCCGATCCCGATGGAAATACTTAATAGATCCATAATTTAAGAAGTAGATCCTTCTTTAGTTTTTAATAAGGATAAAAATTCTAAACCGAAACCGGATATATTCCCAAGCCCTACAACCAAAACTTTTGTCTCTCGAATATTTTCTAAAAACTCCAATACAACTCCCGCCTTTGAATTTTTCAGATCAAAAAGTTTGGATCCGTCTCCGTTTGACTTGGTCCAAGTTTTCAAAAATACCCCAGTTTCTTCTCCCACACAAATCACTAGATCCGGAGAATATTTCTTCCAAGAAAGAATTTCTTTTGCGATCTGCTCGGATCTTTCTTGTCTATCATTCCTACAATTCACAAGAGCGATCTTATACTTATGCTCCGGAAATTGAAGGATCGCTTTCTCCCATAAAAAAGAAGCGGAGTCCGGATCATTTGCAGCAAATCCGTTTCCGAAGCCGATATTTTTTTCGCCAAGCCAGTAAGATCTAAAGAAGCTAGCGCCCAAATCAGGTGAATGAGACCACATTCCTTGGATCGCTATCTCCGGAGAGATCCCAAATGAAGCACAGACCTCCAAAGCTAAAACAACATTTTCAGGATGTTCAAAGTAGGAAAATCCCCTCATATAATCTAGTTTAGAAAATTTCTCCAAACTTGTAGGAACAATTCGACTATTTTTGATCTTACAGCTATTTTCAATAAGAGTTAAAAATTCTTTTTCGGAAGTGAATACAGTATTCTCTCTTCCTATGGTATGGCTAAGAGCGATCGCAACGTCAGACTTCTCAGGCCCCATGATCTCTAAATGATCATCTTTTACATTTGTGATCACAGAATGAGTGGCCCGGATCAGTTTTTCTTCCGAAACTTTTTGGTTGAATGGAACAAGCGCCATACATTCCAAAACGACCGCCTGGACTTTCTGGATCTCTGCTTCTTTGATTGCGTCTTTCTGTTCCAAAATATTCGGAACTCCGTAACGAAATATCTGTTTTTCAGTTCCGTCAGGTAGGATCAATTTCGGGACTGTTCCCGTAGTTTTAGCGAGAACTCTAAAACCTCCGGCTCTTAAACCGGAAGCGATGAGTCGTGTGACTGAACTTTTTCCTCTGGTCCCATTTACATGGATCCGGATCGGGATCCTATCTCGTTTTATCTTATGAAAAAAATACTCTAGACTTCCGAGTCCCAAAAGGAGAAAAAGAAGTAAAACTAAGACCCAAAATTCGGACACAAAAAGAAATAAGCATTCTTAAATACAATTCAGTCAAGGACTATGTGAGTTGAATGGAAATGAGAGTGATATCGTCTTGAGGGTCTTTTGTTCCTAAATGAGCCTTCATTTCCTTCAAGATATAGGCATGCAATTCTCTAGCTTCCAAATTACTTTCTCGAAATATTTTTTCGATCCTTTCCTCTCCGAAAGGATTATGTTCTGAATCGAATTCCTCGAAGATCCCATCAGTTAACATCAGGATAGAATCTCCTTCAGAATACTCATGTTCCTCTTCCGTATATTCCATCTTAGAGTTTAAACCCAAAAGAGAACCGGTCCTTTCTAGTAACCTTACTCCTGCTTTGGATTTCCATAATAAGGCAGGATGTCCTCCGGATGCGAAGCGTAACTTTTTTTCCAAGGTGTCTATATCCAGGATAAAGCAGGAGAAATACATCTGTAGATTCTTAAAGTTCCTACAATAGTCCGTATTGATCCCCTTGATCAGCTCCAAGGGAGAATCGGCTAAATATTTTATAGGTTCGTATACTCCCTTGATGGTCATGGTCACAAGTGCCGCCTGGACCCCATGACCTGTAGCGTCCGCCAAGATCACTCTTAAAACTCCAGGACGAAATTCGAAAATATCGAACCAATCCCCCCCGACTTCCATTACCGGAATATAATTTACGAAAGTTTGAACACCAGGAAGTGAATAATCAATTGGAGGAAGTAAACTATTCTGAACTCTTTTTGCAAGATTCAATTCTTCCTTCATTAAACGGTAGAATCTGCTTAGCTCATTGGATCTGGATTCCACTTCCGCTTCTAAATTTTGTAGAAGGTTCTGTCTTTCTTTATCCACAGTCCTCAGTTCTTCTACGGTTCCTCTTAATTTTTTTTGGATGGAAATTCTCTCAGTGATATCTCTTAAGATCAAAGTATATCCTTTTCCTACAGAAGTATTTACCTTAGAAACGGAGGCTTCTAAAATTGGTTCCGAACCGTTTTTACGCCTTCCCCTAAATGGGCCAAAAATCCCTCTGGAAGGATCTTCTCCTAATTTTCCCAGGACAGAGGCTACGAATTTTCTTCTTCTGACAGGAAGTAGGAGCTCCAACGATTTACCTTTCATCTCCCAAGAAGAATATCCGAAAAGTCTCTCCGCGGCAGGATTCATCAGAGTAATCTCTGCAGATTCAGTGATAGAAAAGATCGGATCCAAAGAAGTCCGAACTAACTCGGAAAGTTTTTCTTCGGACTCTTTTAGTTTTGCTTCCCCTTCTTTTCTGGAAGTTACATCTCTTAGATAGACTGCAATATCTTCTCTAGAAGGAAATATTCGTACTTCGTACCATATCTTATCTTTCGGGTCCAAGATCTCCATATCTTTCGGAATTCCGCTATGCAAGGACTCTACGAGCGCAGGAAATAATGGAGTAAAATTGAATTGAGGAAGGATCTCCGGAAGTCTTCGTCCGACTAAATTTTCGCGAATAACATCCAGAAGTTTTTCGGCTTCAAAATTCGCGTATAATATCTTTAGCTCTTTGTCCAA
Source organism: Leptospira sarikeiensis (assembly GCF_004769615.1). Taxonomy (GTDB): domain Bacteria; phylum Spirochaetota; class Leptospiria; order Leptospirales; family Leptospiraceae; genus Leptospira_B; species Leptospira_B sarikeiensis. Next base: position 46,853 of record NZ_RQGF01000042.1, read on the forward strand.
AGACAAAAATGCATCCGTAATCCTTTCTAAAATGCGAATTACGTCTTTTCTAGAAGCGGAATGAAACGGGGTTTTGGTCCCGGATAACTTTTCTTCGGCCTCGGACATAGGAAGACCAAAAGTATCCTCTAGGCTAACACTTGGTCAAGAAATCTTTTCAGATGCGGGGATCAGGACTTGAAAGCTTGCATATTCTTCTTCGGAACTTTCCACCTCGATTTCTCCGCCCATTTCTCGAACGATCTCGTAACTAACCGAGAGTCCCAGTCCGGTTCCGACCGTGGTTGGTTTGGTGGTAAAAAACGGATCGAAGATACGATTCAAATTTTCTTCATCGATCCCGAGTCCCCAGTCTTTCACCGTGATCTGCACGAATTTTTCCCCTGCTCTTGAAATCGCCTTTTGAGAGACCTGTATCTTTTTCATTTTGGTCTCGAAAGGGTATTTTTCGTTCAAAGAATCCCGAGCATTGGTGATTAAATTCAGGAAAACTTGTTTTAGTTTCTGAGGTTCGCCGATCACAAGAGGAATTTCAGAATCCGGGTCTACCAGCTCGTCCAATCCTTCTATTGAAATCCCATCCCTTACTAAGAAAGGAAGTAATAATTGAATAGAGGAATAAAGGATTTCTCCCGTGGAGACGTGGGCTTTGATCCCTTCTTCTTTATGAGCAAATCCTAATAAACTTCTAACGATCCCGGAAATTCTTTCACTTTCCCGAATGATCACTTCCAGGTTTTTAGAGAGTGATTCGTTCTCTTCTACCTGTGTTTTTACTAGTTCGGCATAATTTAAGATCCCAGTTAAAGGATTATTGATCTCGTGAGCTACACCTGCAGCTAATGTTCCTAGTGCTTCCAATTTTTGGCGATGTCTCTGAGATTCCATTCTTCTCAAACGATCCGAGTCAGATTCTTTTTGTTTAGTAGTATCGGATATGGAAAGTAGGATTGCATTCGTTTCTCCTTGTTTTGTAACTGGAGAAATTCTTATAAAATAATGGCTTCTTTTTCCCGTAAAACTACTCCACTCTTCCAATGTCTCCGGTCTTCCCGTGTTTAAAACCTTGGAGATGATCGACTGTAATTTTAATGCGTCGGTAGTCTTTAATATCTCGAAAAAATTCTTTCCTTGGACTTCTTCGATAGAAACGCCTGTGAAGGATTTATTAATGAACAGAATATTCCCGGAAAGATCCAGGATGACAACGTAGTCCATTCCTTCCATTAAGAAGGATCTCCAACGATAATCAGAATCTTCTAATGAATAATCTTTTAATAAACCTTCTTCATCCAATTCCTGTAGCTGGACTAGTACTTGTTCTTCTGCGGTAGGAATTCGATTCGCACGTATAAAAACTTTCTTATACTCATCACCTGAAAGTAGCCTGGTCCTCGCGGAGAATACATGCGGTTTCTCGCTTTTAAATCTATTTATGAATGCGTCCATCAGGCTTTCCATATCGTCCGGATGAGCGAATTGAGACCATTTCATTCTACCCTGGATCTCTTTCTTTTTTTTGCCGGAGATATCTTCGAACTTCTGGTTCACTAAGGAAATCGTTCCGTCTGCTTCTACCAAAAATGCAGCGAGTGGTTGATGTTCGAATATGGACTGGTAGGACTTAGAAGAAGACTTACAAGTTGTTATTTCATTTTCTATATTCAAAACCTTCTCCTCCTACTATCTTCACTCTATAGTAAATGGGAAGAACGGCCTTGTTTAAATATTACAAAAATACAAAAAAAATAGAGAGGCTTCTAATTTTGGAAAGAAATTATGAGAAAGAGATGCAGGTTTGTCTGGAATTGGACTGAAATCGTGAAATTTCTTTCCTGCTACTTCCATCAATCCAAATAGAAGCAACAGGAATGACACAGAAATGTCAGTAAACTTTGATTAATTCTACTTCAAAAATGAGAGTGGAATTCGGAGGAATGATCCCAGCTCCGGAACTTCCGTAGCCTAATTCAGGTGGAATTGTAAGTTTACGAACTCCGCCTTCTTTCATTCCTTGAACTCCTTTGTCCCAACCTTTGATCACTTGGCCTGCACCCAGATCAAAACGAAAAGGAGTTCCTCTATCTTTGGAACTATCGAATTTTTTACCGTTTGTAAGCCATCCAGTGTAATGAACGGTTACGTTGGATCCGTTAAATGCTTCTTTTCCGGTTCCTTTCTTAATATCTTTAATCCCGAGTCCGCTTTGAGATTGAGCGAGAACACCCAAACTAAATACGAATGCCGAGATTAAAATTAGGGATAATATATGGCTTCTTTTTATAATCATTTTCCTCTACCTCCAGTACGTCTGACGGAACTTCCAAAACCTCCCGTTGTTTGGCTTCCTTGCACTTTATTGTGGTTTGGTCCGCCTTTCACGGATTGTTTTTTATCGAATTCTTTTTTCCATTCGTCGGCGTCTACCACCGTTAAAACCTTTCCGGAAACCTCGTACTTGTTTAAAGCTTCCAGGGCCTTTTTAGCCGCCCCTTCTTCCATTTCTAAAGAACCATAACCGAGAGAGCGCCCGGTGAGTTTGTCTTTTTTAATGGAGATATGTTCGGCCTTTCCGTATTTGGAGAATAGTTTTTCCAAATCTTCTTCCTTCCATTCCTGGGGAAGATTGCCCACTGAAATCTTCATACCGCCTCCTTATGTATATTGTGACGATCACCAGATTTGTAGGAATTCCTACAAAAACCCGGTTAGATCACCCATTCTTTCAGGTCGGGGAGAAATCGAAAGCGCAATTTCAATCTTCTGTTTTTGAAAAATAAACCTGAGGAAATTTGGGTTGAGACTCCTTCCTAAGGCTAAATACTACCCAAAACGCCCGGTTCGGGCTTATCTTTTCCTCAAATTCCAGGAATCTTTATATGGATATTTTCTTAATCATCGTAGGAGTCATGGCTGTACTCGGAGTCATGGATTTACTCGTAGGAGTCTCCAACGACGCAGTGAATTTTACGAATTCAGCAGTCGGCGCAAGAGCAGCTTCCAGAAGAGTCATTCTGATCGTTTCCGCATTTGGGATACTTTTAGGTGCCTTAAGTTCCAGCGGGATGATGGAAGTCGCAAGAAAAGGGATCTTCCATCCTGAGTTTTTCAGCTTAGCAGAGCTAATGTTTTTATTTTTAGCTGTGATGGTCTCGGATATTATCTTACTCGATCTGTATAATACCTTAGGACTTCCTACATCCACCACTGTGTCTCTTGTTTTCGAGTTATTAGGTGCATCCTTAGTCATGGCAATCCTAAAAACGGAAACCTTGAACGAAGCATTTAAGATCATCAACTCTGAGTCCGCGCTAAAGATCATCTTCGGTATCGCATTATCCGTGATCCTGGCTTTCTTTGCTGGGCTTATTTTGATGTTTTTCTTCCGTCTGATTTTCAGCTTCCGCTTGGAGAAAACGATGAAATGGTTCGGAGGGATCTTCTCGGGACTTGCAACCACAGTCGTGATCTTCTTCATTTTACTTACCGCAATGAAGGGTTCCACTTTCTTAAGTAAAGACGTGCTCGCATGGATCCAAACCAATTTTAAGACAATTCTTGCATTCAGTTTTATCAGCTTCTCTCTGCTGTATCAAATCCTGATCCTTTCTAAAGTGAATGTATTAAAGATCGTGGTCCTGTTCGGAACAGCAGCACTCGCAATGGCATTCGCAAGTAATGACTTAGTGAATTTTATCGGAGTTCCGATCGCGAGTTTACAAACTCATGAACTCATCAAGGCAGCCAATTGGGATGCAAATACGATGGCAAGCGGACTTGGAAAAGAAGTTCTAACGGACAATCGTTTGCTAATCGGTGCGGCACTCGTGATGATCGTTGCTCTTTTCAAATCTAAGAAGGCAGAAACCGTCACAAGAACTGAAGTAAGTTTAGGCTCCCAAGGAGAAACTGTAGAAGCGTATCAGTCCAGCTTAGTCGCAAGAGTATTCGTTCAGATAGCAGTCGGAGTATATTATCCGATAAAAAAATTCCTACCTTCTATCATTCGAAACTGGATCTCTTCCCGTTTTAAACAAAGCGGAACCTTGGAATTAATTCGTTTACATGAAAGCGATGCATTCGACCTACTAAGAGCTTCCGTAAATATCCTAATTGCATCCGCACTCATCCTTGTAGGAACAATCGAAAAACTTCCTCTTTCTACTACATTTGTTACATTCATGGTCGCAATGGGAACTTCTCTCGCAGACGGGGCTTGGCAAAAAGAAAATGCAGTCAATCGTGTAAGTGGGGTTCTGACAGTAGTTGGTGGATGGTTTATGACTGCGATCTTCGCATCCTTTACCGGAGGTTTTATCGCTGCATTATTCTATTATTTCGGATTCACCGCAGTCGTAATCGTACTACTTATCACATTCTTTTTAGTTCTCGCTTTCAATAAGATCCATAAGAAGAGAAAAGCGGAATACGATGAGAATTTGGAAAAACTTCTTCTTCTTAGCAAACATCCGGAAAAGGCTTTAGCAAAGTCCCTCTCTTCTCTATTGGGAAATTTGCTCTTAGCTAAAAAAGCGATGAATACCCTCTCTTCCGGTTATATAGGCGGGAAGAAGAAGGATTTCAAACAGGCAGCTAAGATCCTAAAAAATCTAAAGAAAAATTATGAAAGTTCAATCTCTAGTTTCTTAAGCCTAGCTGATAGATACTTTGAAGAATCCGATTACCAAGCGATCCATCCATTTACAAATGCTCTCGGATATATTGATAGAATTGCAGAAAATCTAGTGAATATTCATAGAAGTTCTTCTGAAAAAATAGATCGTTTCCAAACAGGACTTACAAAAGACGAGAGAGAAGATCTAAAAGAACTTCGTAAACTCGCAGAGGATCTTTTCGAACTATTAGCACAGTCGGATAAGGTCCCAGGCCTGATCGATAAGGCGAGATCCGGCAAAAGGACTAAAGAACTTTCCGATATTAAAGTCCGCATCTATAAAAATCAGATGAAGCGGATCCGTAAAGGCGATAGCAAACTTAAATCCAGCGTAGCCTATTTCTTAGTAGTAGAAGAACTTGTGGATATTAACGAGAACCTTTTTGCTTTGGCGGAAGAACTTGTCTGGGTTTTACCTTGGATAGAAACCAAAAAGAAACAATTCTCAAAAGGAAACTTCGGATCTTCTAAACTGGAATTCCCTAAAACGAAAGATAAGAAGAAAAAGAAAAAATAGCTGCGATTACCACGCAGAGCCGCTGAGAAGCGCAGAGTTAGGAAATTAGATTAGTTATCTTCTTTTACTTCGCGGCTTCGCGTGGAATTAAAATTGATTAGCTGCGAAGGTTCGCACTGAGAGTTCACAGAGAACACAAAGTTTAATAAAACTAAAACCTCTCTGTGATCTCCGTGGCCTCTGTGCGAAAATGGAATGCAATCAGCTGCAAAGGTTCACGCGGAGCTCACAGAGAACACGGAGTTTAGTAAGACTAAAATCTCTCTGTGCTTCTCAGTGCCTCTGTGCGAAATAAAATCCTTACCCAGCGTATTTAGAATATAGAATAGGTCCGAAAGCAGTTACAAGCAAGGTCAATGTCAGAACGATGATCGGGATCACGATATGTTCATGCCTAGCAAAGAAACTTTTTCCTTCTAAACTTTTATCTTCAATGAGCTGTTCTCTAACCACATGTTTGGTCAATAGATGGTTCAAAGCAACAGGCGGAGTCAAATAACCCAACTCGAAAGAAACAAGAGCTGTCATCCAGAAATTCAAAGGATGGATCCCGTTCACTTTTGCGATCGGATATAAGGTCACGGAAACGAGGATTACAGCTCCATATGGATCCATCAACATTCCAATGATCACTAGAGCAAAAGTCAGAATGAGCATTGCAGAGAAAGGAGATCCTAAATGAGTAGGGAATAGATTAATCACTTCCGATCTTTCAAACACCCCTCCCATAGAAGCCGACATTCCCATTAGAAGTAAAAGTGCTCCTAAGTGAGAACCCGCATCATAGGAAGTTCTGGAAAGTTCCACTTCTTCCGTATGAGTTTCACCCTTCTCCAATTTTTCCTTTTTGGAAATACGATAATCGATGAAGAGTAAAGCAAGCATTGCGATCGGCAGGATATAAGGAGCGGTTCTTTCATCGAAATGAGTACCAAGTGCCAGAACAATAGCCAGAACGATAGTAACCGAAATCACCAAATATACTGAGAAAGATTTTAATGCCTTCAGCGATTTTGCAAATGCATCTTGCTCAGGACGGATCTTCCAGGATTCGGTTCTACTAAACCAACTTACGATCAAGAAGAATGTAGTAGAAAGAGCGAATACTCTCCAACCCCAATAGAACAATTCATCCGTAGTAACTTCCAAATTTAAAGAAGCTACGATCACAACTAAAAGACAAGGAGGGAGGACCACTCCTAAACTTCCTGACATCGCAGTCGCTGCCAATGCTCTTTCTTGGCTTGCCCCTGCTCTTCTCAATTCCTTAAAGATGGTAGCACCTAATGCAAGTACGACAATTCCGGATGCACCGCTATATGCGGTAGGAAGAGCCGCGACTACAACTACGACCACTGCCATAAGTTCCGAAGGTAATTTCCAAGGATTTAATAAGTCGAAAAATCTTCTGCCCAAAGAAGTATCTCTCAACAGAATACCGGTCCATACATAAAGACCGATCTGTATATAGAGAGAAGCATGTGCAGTCAATTTCTGAAGATAGATCGCAAGACCCGCAGGGTGATGCTCCAATAAGAAGAAATACAGACCACAAACGATCGCCATCCAGGCATACAACGGAATACAAAGTAAAGCGTTGGATAACTTGGTGTTTTGTTTTCCTTCTCCATCTTTAAATACAGGATTTTTTAAATTAAGAATATTTAATCCAGAAAGAAGAGCAAGTCCCAAGACCCAAAGCACCTGGATCTGAGCTTCTACTCCTTTTTGTAAAGGATACATGAAAGCTGCAGAAACCAATATAACCAGGTTTGCAATCACCTGGCTCCACTCTGTGATCTTTTCTTCTTTCGAGTTTTCAGGATTTCGAAGAGCGATATGATATCTTCTCGTAGTGGAAACAGTTCCTGCAACGAGTAGTAATACCACCATAGTCATCGGAATATAATCGATGGCTGAGATCGTGATCCAAGAAAGCCTACGTTCAAAACCGCAATATACTTTTTGACCGAGTGTTAAAGAACCCGCGAGTTTTTCTAACTCCAATTGAGTTTCGGTAGGACCAGTTGGAACTTGCGCGGTTTTAGGAACAGTGTCCCCCAAACCGATATCGTCCAAAGCGTCCATATCCGCTTGGCTTACTTCCGCTTTTGCATCTGTGTTTGCATTCGGATCCGCAACGCATACGTTTCGGATCATGGCATAGTTCGGCCAAATACTTCCGCCTAAACCTAGTAATCTAGCTTGAACAAGCTGACTTCCGCTCTGGACAAGGGGTACGAATAAAAAGAATAATACCGCCCAGGAAACGATTTTTCTCCACATTAGAATATCCTCTGGAATCTGCGATTGATATAAGGACGGGAAAGAATTTCCCGCCTTTTTTGTTTAATTTTGGAATTTATTCAAGATTGTCCGAACACTCTGCAGCTTCTTTATCAGCACTGCAACGTACTCGTTTCATCAGTTTTAGAATGGTAGGATGATATACTTTTTTGTCTCTCAGCCTAATCCTTACTTCTCTGAATTTTTCGAAATAATCTTTCTGAAGGTCTTTCGGGACTTCGATCCAGAATTTAGCCGGGATCTCTTGCTCTGCTTTTTTGGTTAAAGAAAGCATCGCGTCGAATTGAGTCGCCGCCCAAGCTCTAGAGTTATTTCCGTAACCTTCTGCGAAATCCTTATGACGAGCTACGATTTGGAATGTCAATTGTCCGATTGGAAAACGAACGATCCCTCCATTCGGAGAAATACCCTTCATGAGTTCCAAAGGTTTAATACCGATAGCAGGAGAATAACAAGCATCCGCTCTACCATTATTAAAGATCCCCGCAAAAGTAGCGATCTCTGCAGGAACCATAGAAGCTCCTACAATATCTACCATAGTGGTGGCAGCCTGATCATAAGTAAGAGTTGCTATTTTTCTGCCTGCGAGGTCCTTGATATCTTTTAAGTTTTTATCACGTAATAAAAGATACACTGCTCCACCAGGGAACATAGCCATAGTCTCGTAATCACCGTCAGTGTTCAGTTCTCTTACTTTAGGATTTGATAATGCTTCGATCGTTTTGCGAAGAAGATCATAGCTTGGCAAAGCGCCGATCGCTTCGATAGATCCTGATTCATGCACATAACTTCTCACTCTGAGAGAAGTCAAAAAAGCCATATGACATTTGCCCGCTTTAAAGTCGGAGTTAGCGACTACTTCGTCGGTATATGCCTTCAGATCTAGGCGGATTCCCCATGTTAAAGCTTGAGCTTGGTATCTTTGTGCCGCTTTAAACACGTCCCCATGGGCGCCGGAAGGATCGAACACACACATGGATCGATCCACAGTTTCCGCTGCTCCCACACCTACGGACATCCAAGTCCCGAGAATGATTACCGATAGAATGAGAAACTTCTTCATTTAGTTTTTTCTCCTTAAGGTCCCGTTTTTTTCGTTTTCCATCCAAGAACCGCTCATAGACCTTTTAACAGATCATCTTCTTCTTTATTGTTTTTCTTTTTATTTCCCGGGAAAGAGGAGAAATTGATAGGTCCTCTATGTCCGGTTTCTTTCATCCAAATTTTATCGGATTCATGACGTGATAAGTTTTCTGCGAATGCCTCTAAGAAAAGATATTCCTTCTTTGCAGGAACCTGACCAAGAACTTTAGAATGATCTAATATAAGTTTCTTGATCTTTTCGACATCTCCCTTTCCAGCAGCAGCCTGGATCTGGAATGCCCTCGCAAGGCGAACTCCTGCTTGGTCTCCGATCTTAACTGCTTCTTCCATTTGTTTCAGAGGATCTTTACCTTCAGGAGTAGCTCCAGGAACGGAAAGCCAAACTACAGCTTCCAATGCTAAAGGAGTTCCCCACCATTTTTTCGGATCCAAACATTTAGAAGCTCCTGAAACTACGCTAGGAACGTCTCTTGTAATTCCCGCATAACCTTGGGATGCGAAATCGTGAAGGATCGCGAGTAAACCGGAAGAAAGTCCTACTAAATAATATAATTCCTCATCGGAACTGATAGAAGGGCATTTACCTTCCCATTCTCCGAAGTATTGTAAGAATCGATTATGAGCATCCCCATATCTTTTTGCGGCGACCCCATGATATCTGATCTGGCGAGCTTGATGATCTAAAGCCTCATCACCCTTTCCTCTACGAACTGCAGCAATATATTGAAGTTCCGCTTCCTGTGCCTGCTTCTCCGCGCACATCCCCGCACCCATTTGTGCTACCATAGTTGCAAGTTCTACGGAAGCTCCGGTTCTTTCAAAGGATGCAACCAATGGACCAAGCGCAGTTCCACCTGTGCATATCGCGTCCAAATCATCGGAAGCAAGATAATGAGGAACTAGATGGTCTTGGGCATAAGAGTTTAAGGTCTTACCTGTAACTCTATATACGATGGAACAGTTTGCTAAGGTAATTGTAACAATCGTTACAAAAAAAAGGATTCGTGTATTCATTTTATTTCGGGGGTTATTTTTACTTAGAAATATGGGGGATTCTGGAAGAACGTACAGAAGGGATTTACTTCGTCCAATATTTTTTTTCTAATGAATGTTTTATTTTATAGTGCAGCGTTTCCAAAACTATCTCAACTAACTGGAGAGATAATCCGGATCTTCTCGATCAAAGCAACAGTTTCCTGATCCGGCTCCACACCTAATTCTTTTTTCAAGATCTTCTTCATATCTTCGAATTTACGGAGAGCCTCGTTTTTACGATCGAGTGCCTGCAAAGATTCGAAATGGAATCTCCAAGCTCTTTCATCCAGATCATCCAAACGGATCCAACTTTCGGAATCGGATAGAAGAGAATTGGAATCTCCCGATTTCTGAGCGAACTCACATAGGATCCTATAGATCTCGATCAGATTCTTACGTAAATATTCTCGTTTTAACTCGGATTCAGGGAAATACAGATCGAACTCGAAGAAATCTCCAGTATAGAGCTCTTGTGCCTCTCTATAACATTGAATTGCTTCTTCTTCCTTTTTGTTTCTCAGAAGTTTTCCGGCAGTTTCGAATTTTTTCTCGAATTCTACGAAGTCCGCCTCTACTAGATCCTGATGGAAGAAGAGCCTATCTTCCGCAAAAACGACAGCTTCCGGATTTCCTAAAATTTTACGAAGACGGAATAATAGCGCATGAAGACTATTGAGAGCATTTTTCTCCGACATTCCGGGCCAAAGATTCTCCAATAATTCCTCTTTATGGATCCCTTTTCCGAAGCGGACCATTAGAAGTTTAATGAGTTTCAACAGTTTTTTCTTACTAGAATATTCTGCTGCAGGGATCTTCTTCCCATCTAGATCCAATTCCAAAGGTCCAAGTGCTCTTACATTCAGCTTTTTAGCATTCTGATTTTTACCCTTGGAAACTTTAGGATCTAGATCGTCCTTATTCTTTCCTTGGATCGCAAAAGAAGAAGCTTCTGGTTTAGTTAGCCATTTAGATACGGACTCTTTAAATTCTATTCTAACTTCCCTTTCCGATTTGTTTACGGTTAAGAAGCTATCCACCGAGAACATTAAGACCAAGAAACTAAAATGGGAAGTATATGGAATTCCGAGAAGATCGCTCGCAACTAATATATCCGCAATCAAACTCGCGAAGAAAAGAACGAGTGCGTATAATAGAAAACGATTTCTAAATCTATTTTTTAAGAACTGAGTCGTTACCTTTGTCACAGTCCAGAGGATGAGAAGGATGCTAGAAAGGAAAACGAACTGCATGATCGTAGGTTGATCCGTTTCGTAGATCACAATGCCTAAAGAAGGAAAGTGTTTCGGATGAGAAGCGCTCATCGTATAAGCGTTCGGATCTTGCAACAGGATACCTGCAAGGATCAGGTTCATAAATACGTATAGATAGATGAAGTCTTTGCTAAAAAGTTTCTTATAACTGTTTACGAATAATGCGATAAACGTAGCAAAAATCGCAGATGTAGCGTTTTCAGTCCTTTCCCAAATCAAAGCCTTTTCAGGACTTTCGGCATTGATCGTTTGAATAAAACAGAATAGATAAGCTCCATACGCTACTTGCAATAATGCAAAGTAAAGTAAGTATGCCTGTTTACGATTTCTAAGATATAAAACTAAATTATGAATCGTACGGTAGACTAATACAGTAACTACCAAGTAACATGAGAGCTGATAATACGTCATATCCACTTTTCGTTTCCTATCTTATCAAGTTTCCTGCAACCCATTTATGAAAACGGAACAAAAAATGTGACTAAATGCTCACTATTTTTAAATGCAAGTATTTGTTAGATAGTTTTTAGTTTTTTAGAAGATTATATAGCACGTTCTAACGATTGTTATGCAATAACGAATGCCGTTCGATCATGATCGAACGATAAACTTTTGCGAATCTGTAGCAAAACGAAATCAAAATTGCATTTTTCTTTATAAGATTCTTGCAATAGACAACGAGTGATTACTCACTCAAATATTTTCTATTAAACAATTCTCCTGTTATAACGTTATCTTCATCTTCTACATATTTTTATAATCTATTTCTCTTTTAAAAAAAAACCGAAAGGGTTTTTCCATTTCGGTCTTTCGACATCAAGTTTTTCGAAATAGCTAGGAGTGTTTAAGGGCAAACAATCAGAGACGCAGGATCCGTTACTGCTTGTCCTACAAATCTCATCCCTCCTAAGAGATACGGTTCCGCTACTTGAGGAGTATTAATTGTAAAGAACTGCACCTTATCACTTTTTGCACTGATCGAACAAGCCTGAGTTCCTGCAGGATTGATTAATTTAGGAAAAGTGATATTCGGAGGCATTGGGATCTCTTTCATAATACTATTTACCATCGGGATCACGAGAGTAGTGACTAACGGAGAGAATACCGCTTTAACACCTTCTGGATCCAAACCGAATGGATTGTAAGTTTGTCCTTCCAATACCTCCACAGAATAATCCAGATTATTCACAGGATCTAAGATTACTTGCAACGCATTCAAGTTTGCAAGAGCCGGGTTATTGGTCGGGTTAGAGAACATTTTGAAACGGAAGTCTGCATCCGCAGCAAAACTGATCCGAATTGTACCGAGTGTTTGCTGAGTTCCGTTCGGTCTAGTATCAGCTTGGCAATCTGTTAGTTCATCATCGGTCAAGCCTGCGCAAGATGCAGGTTTTTTTGCAATGATCTGCAATTGCATTTCTGTGAAGTATAATTTCAACTTAGGGACTCCTGCAGAAGTCATCGGCTTAAACTTCACATGAGGAGCATGGATCGGAGACATCACCATATCCACGTCATCATAGGATTTAACCGGTGGAGCGATTTGGTTCGAACCGTTCAATCCCTGGAGTTTGTTTCTTCCAGGAACCAAAATAGACACTAAAGGAGATGCCTTCAAGAAAGTCGTAGTCAAAGCGAATAAAGGATCCGCACCCGCAAAAGAGTTCATTCCATCAATGAATGTTTTATTCAATACGATATCCAATCCCCTTCTCTGCCATAAATGGAAGGCAGCCTGAGAGATCGTATCCGTATGCATAGAGATCAAGAATCCAGGATTCGCAGCAGATTGGCTAAACTGATATGTAGAAGGAGGTGGATTTGCTGCTGTCCAAGACCTCGTAGTTATCATTCCAGTTTTTCCGGATTGGGTCCTAAGTCCTGCTGCTGGAGTATATCCGCTTGTAAAAGCAAAATCCAAAGAAGTCACAAGACCTTTGTTAGTCCCATCATGCTTGATGGTAGCGTCTGTATTCAATTTAAACTTCACAGTTAATGGGAAGTTTCCAAGAGGTGCAGGAAGATAACTTGGTAAAGTGATCGTAACTCCTGTATCTCTTAAGTCAGCAATAACCGAGTTCAATACGTTTGGAGCGATCCTTTGAACGATATCTCTCAACATATACTGAGTGATGATCTGTTTTACCTGATCCACTGTCAGGTTCGCCATATTACTCAACTCCGCCCTACCTACGAGAGCTTCGATGATGGTGTTGAAACCTTCACTACCATGAATATAGGTCATAGGCTCAGTATACATAAAGTCTGAAGTATCTTCTCCAGGATATAAACCCGATAGAGTCATATGCAAAGGGTTTGCCCATGGACGAATGAAAAAGTTATTCGAATTGGAAAGTATCTGCGCAATACTAGGATTATCTGGGAAGTAATCGTCGTTTACGGTGAAAGGTGTCTTCACAGTCATATTGATCAAACCGTCTGCAGTCACAGTCATATTGTTACGAGTACGAGCGAGTGCCAAACGAGGTTTGGAAAGTTTTACATCGTTCCAATCATATCCAGCCGGATTTAAAGTTCCTTCAACTGCAGGGTCCCAGTTCAACTTTGCAGTAGTTCTGAAAACGAGTAGTGCTCCAGGACCGTTAAACGCTCCATACCAGTCTTCGAAACGGGACACGACTAGTAGATCCACTTCGGTATATCTGGATTTCAGATCCAAACCTAATCCTGGATTTACTGCTCCTGATCCTGGATTCACTTTCAAGTCAGCAACGACGTTTCCTAACTGAGTTCCTGTTCCTGCAGCGCAGCCATGAGTTGCGTTATTCGATCCACATCGAACAAACTTAGGAAGCCTCATGTCCGTAACATATACGTCCAGGGTGATTGCTGCACTACCGTCTGCAATTCCACCGGAAGCGACGTTTAAAATAGCGCTATATTTAGAGAAAGGCCCCGGAGCGATTTTTTCGATATGATAAGAATCGAAGAAACATGCAGGGAATGCACAATCCAATAAATCTTCTCCCGCAGATCCGATATCCCCTTCCGGTCTACCGAATGCAGAGAATACTGTAGAAGTATATCCACCGTTTTTATACGTTTTTACGTCGGTAGGATAATGACAAAGACTCCACGCAGCCTCATTCCAATGGAATAAGTTCTTACATGCTTGAGGATAGTTCGCGTTATTCTGGTTTTGTCCGCAGTTATTACTATTATAGATGTTCCACCATTGGTCTCTATCGATCCCGTTTCTTTTCTTAGGATGGAATGGAGGACCGTTATCAGTGACACAATCAGGGTGTCTTACCCAACAATATCCTCGGCCGGCACCTCCTGACTTAGCTCCGAATACAGGGATATATTCAAAATCTTTAAATGCAGCAGCGTTCGCATCACCGGACATTTTAGCGTCCTGTCTCATACAAGCTTCACCGATTGTCCAAGCGTTGTTCTCAAAGAATTTTTTCTTAGGAAAATCAGGCATTCCCAATAAGTATTCTTGGAAAGTACGAGGAGTTCCATTAATATCCTTTACCTTGAATGCGCCAGTTGTATATTTCTGGATGGCTTTTCCTAAGAATGGAAGCATCTGAGCTTCGTCCATCACACCATTTGCTACGTAAGGAAGAACGTTATTCGGATTTTCCAATCTTCCATAGTTAAAGCTGAAATATTTTTGGAAGGTTTTTCCGTTCGCGGTTACGATCTCATAGTAGTAGGTATTCCCACCAACTGTAGGAGGAACCTGAGAAGTATTTAGGTTCAAAGAAATAGTGCTGCTCATTGAACATGGAGCAGAGGCACAAATATCTTGGGAACTAGATGATCCTAATTTTTTCAAACGGATCACTTGAATATAATTTTCTCCAACGACAGGACTTACGAACTGAGACGCCAGTTGTAGAGGAGCTGACTGATCAAAAGTCATATCGTTCGTGCCATTCAAGGAATATTGGCTTCCTTGAGTGATCTTATTAGTCACACTATAATCCGCGGTCGTTCTAAAGGAAACTGAGAAATTTTCCAAAGCAACTCCAGCTACAGTTGCAGCATTTGGATTGATAGTGATTGTATAAGTCTCAGCCGGTTTTAATTCCCTATAAGGATTAAAGATTAATCTCTGAGCACTTCTCCAGTAGAATTCTCCGCCAGGATTAGGCCCTGTGAGATTACCGGTTACTCCGCTAATCGCAAAATTCTGCTCTGCAGAAGAAGTATTCATTGGATGAGAAAAACGAATTTCTAATTCTTTATATCGATCTACGTTCTCAGTAGAGTTGATATAAAGGTAAGCTTGCGGACTAGTCGATCCAAAGTCTACAGGAAGAACTGCAGTGTTATTATCCACGCTATTATAAGGTGGTTGCAGATTCGGGTTCGCGTCGAAAATTCTTCCACCGGAAAGAAATCCCAAATCGAAAATATCCGACATTGCAAATCCTTTCATCTTTTCGGGACTACATCCTAAAATGCCCCCAAATAAAACTGAAAAGACCGCGAGTTGTATTCCCCTTTTAGCAAAAGAAACATTTGTATTTTTAAGACTCATTCCCAGCCCTCGACTTATATTTCCCAAAAAAATTCTCTTCATTATTCTCACCGAGTAAAGACCGTGACGAACCTATCCCAATAGGTGTCAGAGTTCTCATCCTCATTAAATCTGTCATAGAACACGAATCCGTCCGGGAATTGTTTTTTACCGGTAGAAGCAAGATCCGCAAAAATACCCATCAACACTCCCGCAGTATAGATCAGAGAGCTTTGGTCTTCTTTTTGTGTTTGGATCATATCCGACACCAAAAGTCTTTTAGCGTCTTTGAATATGGATTTTATTGGATATGGAGATCTCATATCCGTTTCTAAATAAGTGTAAAATTCTCCGTCCTTAACGATTCCCATCAAAACTCCCACGGTGCTTCTACCATAAGGAGAAGAGACTTCAGCTAAGTCGGCAGTATCTACACTTAATAAATTCGTAATTAAATAATCCTGAGTATTCGTATTGTCTCGAACAAGTCCCCCCAGAAGATCTACAACAGCAGTCAACTGAGCACTCGTAGGAATATTATCTATGATCATATCCATGGAGAAATCTAAGGTGGAGATCAGACTATAAACGGAATCAGGATCGAAATAATCCCGAATACGAACCGCCCAAACACCCAATCTATCCCATTCAGGATCATAAATATTGGTTACTCTGGAATCAGGGAAAGCCGCCGCCATATCCCTGATCTCTCCCAGATACGCTTCCAAATTGAATTGGATCGGAGTAGGACTTTCATTCGAAAGTTTAATCTCTCCCATCAGATCTGCGATCGCTTGAAAAGTAAGCTGAGCACCGCTCGCTCTTTCCGGTTTTCCCATCTCTGCAAGCATTTGTACGAATGTGCTTAAGAGATCGGTTCTTGAAATAAGATTTAAAAGCCCGTCTTGGTATCTTCTTTCGTTCTCAGCTAAGATAGAAAGTGGAGAACGGATTTGTTTATTTGAAATAGGATCCAAGTATCTGAAGAAATACTCCCCTTCTGTTGCAGAATTGGACCGAATACTTGAATCTACGTTAATGATTTTCACAACGTCTATCCAAGCGGCTTTAGTTGGATTTGCATCATTCCCCCCACTTCCCGGTTCGGGATCTCTAATCCTTGCCAAGAGCGGTCTTGTTAAAGCAGAACTAAGGCCAGTAAGAATTTGGAACGGATTTTTATTCAAGCTAGGGCTTGCTTGATCATCCAGGGTCCAAGCTAAAGCAAGGATCAAAGGAAGTAGTCTATTTCTCTGTTCCCAAGATTCATCTACAGATTTTCCATACGCAACATTGGGTCCAGAAGGCAAAATTTTATCTGGGCTCAAAAAGGATAATCTTTCCATTACTGCAAAGTTTGCAGCAATTACTTGCGGAAGAACTCCATAAGCATCCGGATCCGGATAGAAAATACTATAAACGGAAGCATCTCCTAAACTATTGAATGTAAGAGGACTGGCGCCGCTTGTGCCATAATCACAAGCTTCCAAATAGAACATACTATCGCCTGGAATATCAGAATAATTTTCCTGCAGGACCGGAATTCCGGGAACTCTGTAGTTAGGTTGAGAAGGACCAGCGCACCCAGGTTTCAGGAATGTATCCTTAACTCTCCAGATCGCGTTCTTCATTTCTCCACAAACAGTGGTTGTTGCATCCAAAACAGGTCTGGCATTCATAAGACCCGTTAAGCCATTTGCAATCAGAGTTACAAACGCAGCCATTTTGTATGAAACCCCTGCTCCAAGAGAAGCACGAAGAGGAATTACAGCCACCATCCGTTTTTCATGAAGAAGCCATTGGAAATTCTTATAAATCGCTTCTTCGTCTGTATTTACTGCTCTTTCAGTTGCGTTATCTTTTGCAATTTCCCAAACAGGAATACTCCAACCTTTTGTGCCGGAAGCATTCTGGCCGGAAGCGACTTGAGTAAATGAGTTATTTGCCACAGTCGCGTTAGTTTCTCTTCCGCCTGGTCCTACCCATTTACAGATGGTGCCCCCTGAACAGGAACCACTTGCAGTATTAGATACTTTGATCCTATATTCTGATGTGGTCCAAGACTCTTTATAGATCTGATCTATACCGTTAGAATCTTTATAGAGTTTTCCATCAATGGTGTATACATTCCCATTTGAGTCTGTGCGATTTTTATTATAGTACGGTCCACCACCAGAAATTAAAACCGTACGGATCAATTTCATAATAAATGGAATTGTTTTAGTATAAACGGGGTCGTTCGCTGCGGGAACAATCGTCGGATCCGGAGCCTCTAACAGAGTTAAAGTAGGTGTATTAATCCCCATATTAAAAGCTGTTGGAGCACTTGGGTCTGCGTTTTTAAATACAGCCCCATCTTGTTGACTTTCGTATAAGAATTTTTTAACACCAACCTGGCTTCCGATCATTGTAGATTTCATGGAATAAATGCTATCCCCTACAGTCAGCACTCCGCCGGTCATTGTTCCGCCTTCCGATGAACCTGCAAGACGTGCATGAGTCGGAATATTTGGCTCACTCCAACGATACCCAAAGACATCCGACAAGGTCAGAATAAACATCAAAGATTCAAGAGCGGTAACCGGGCTACTAGTGATATTCGCAGGATTAGATCTATCCAAACCATTTGCATCCAGTCGGATCAATTCTCTTAAAGAATGATCTACACCTGTAATGCTGGAAGAAAAATCGAACTTTGCGAAATTTTTCGCCATTTCTAAGGAGAGAAGAACATTCGGATTTGCAGTATAATCCCCTCCCTTTCCGAGCATTGGTCTCAGATAACGAAAGGATTCGGACAAGATAGTAGAAAGTTCTGCAGGATACGTAGCGTCTCTATAATCTGCAAAAGCTGGATCGGAATATAAGTTTATATCGTCTCCAGTAGGTGCAGATGCTGTATAATAATATTCTAAATTAACTACTAAGTTCTTTAATACAGTCTCGGAAGATTTTGCATCGCTAAATCCCGCTCTTTGGCGAAATGATTTTCCTACTGCGGAGATCATTTGGATCAACTTTTCTTTCATGATCCGATCTGAAATAAGAGAAGGATCCACCATCCCTGCGAGCAACCCATTGATCGCAGACTTGGCATTCGGATTCCGGTTAATTGCTTTATCTAATACATCTTCCAGTTCTACGAAAAGTATTTTGATCTCAGGATCTCTTAATATTGCGGAAACTTCTTTGAACTTAGTTTCCATTGTTTCCTTGGAATAATTCGTATACATATACTTCAATGCGGTTTGGCTCAAAGGAGACAAATTACGAAGCACAGGTTTACGATATGTGCGAAGTGATTCTAACCAAGGTTGTAAAACGTGGAATGCGTTATTCGGAGCGTTTTCAATACGATCCAATAAGGAATGAACTCTTAAAAGAGATTGTCTGACGTGAGCTTCCGGTTTGAGTAAAAGATCTCCGGACACTCTTAGGAACCCTACGATATCCTCTCTGTAAGGGATTGTCATAGAGGACTCTAGCTTAAGATTAAAGCTGATAGGTTCTAAACTTTGAAAACCGGATTTAATAGATGGATATTCGTCGAATATATTGAATAATCGAATTCCTTTATAATCTATATTATCATAAAAGGTATCCGCGCTGGATTTATCCCCGCCCGCTTGACAACCCCATCCAAGAGCGACACAAAGCGAGAAAAGAATGTATGCTTTCTTTCTATTCATATCTATTAGCTAGTCCCTAACGGTTTCTTTTCAAGTATGGACAGCATAGCGATCGCTACATAAAGTAGGCTTATATCAGGCTTATATTTCCAATGCATTTGAAAAAAAATAAGCGAGGGCTTATAAAAAGTTTCCGGTTGATTTTTGGCTTTTTTTAAAATAACGATTGTTATTCAACATCGGGCTTTTCGATTGAAGGTCTCAATCTATCTTTTGAGACTTCGATTTTGTCCATTCGAAATAAAACTATATTATAAAAAACGAAAGTCTTATGTATCCCTTATGTGGTGAACTTAAAATAACATTTGTTTTATATAATTTATTCTAGATTTTGTTCTAAATTTGAAAATCCTAAATTTGAGTCTGTAGAAGAGCCTACAAAATTAACTATTCAAACAACAAGTCCCAAACCCACTCGAATTCTTGACAATCGGCCTTCTTCCAAGAATTCTCCCTGCCATGCCTATTCAGGGAATAGAGAGTCATAGTGCCTACAACCAAGGGATTTGGTTTCTAATTTTCTACGGAATGACCCAATTTGGGACTGCTCTTGGGATCCTAATGTCGCTCGGGCAGCTTGTAATGGAAAATAAAACCGCCTTAAATAGGCTTTTATCCCTGATGTTCCTAATCTTAGGGCTTTTACAGGGAAGCTTTCTATTCCTGGTTTCGGGCTTATACGAAGAATTCCCAAGATTATCTTTAGCCCAGTTCCCTCTGATCGCTTCTGTAGGACCTCTCCTATTCGGGATCCATATGGTTAGCCAAGATAGAGATTCGGAAGAAGCCGGCGGATATCTCGGATTCGAGAATAAACATCTGATCCTCCCGATCTTAGTATGGCTCGGGTATTTTCTAGTGATTTTGATAGTTCCGGAGACTTGGTTCTTAGAGAGGATCAGGATCTTCTTGACCCAAACAGGCTGGAATGAAGGGGAAATTTTACTCACTCCCCCCATTTGCATTCTGGTATTCTATATTTATCTGATCCTAAAAGGAAGTTCGGATCTTCTCCGCTTAGATGTGCTAAAGGAAGAATGGACTGCAAGGATCCTGGGATTCATGGTCCTGTCCACATTCGTGAATTTGGCTTTCGGCGGGATCTATCTAGCGACTAAGTCTCCTATTTTCTTACTCGCCTGCTCTGCGATGATGGGCTTAAGCTTATGCCTCGCCTATCTGATCGGTCATAAACGACCTGCATTCTTCCAGACCTTACAAGAAGTAAGCCAAGCTGCCCGCCAAAAATATGCCCGCTCTCTTCTATCCGGAGTGAACAGGGATGCATTGAGAGAAAGCCTAAAGGATCTGATGGAAAAAGAGAAACTCTATCGGGATGAAAAACTAGGGCTTGCGGATTTGGCAGATGAGCTTGCGCTCTCCACACACCAGGTTTCCGAGTTAATCAACCAAGAACTTGGTAAAAACTTCTCCGCATTCGTAAACGATTATAGGATCAAAGAGGCCTGCGAACTTCTGCAGAAAGAACCGGATAGATCGATCTTAGATATCGCGTTCGAAGTCGGATTCGCTACAAAATCTTCCTTTCATAGAGCCTTTCAAAAACATACAGGAAAAACTCCCTCTGAATTTAGAGGGAGTTAATCGGTTTGGCTTCAAACCATTTAATATCAGATACTCTCGATTAGGTAAAAGTTTATAGATTGGGACCGAGAAATCGGTTGCATTCGATCAATTGCGACGACTTCTTCCTGAATTTTCCGTAATATAACTCAACCGAAAACGAAAACGGAGAAAACCGATGATCGCCATTGCAGAAAGAGCGACTGCTCAGGTTCCAACGAAACTTTATCAAAAATTATCCCCAAGGGAAAGAAGTAAGAAGATCATGAAATGGATCCGCTTCCGAGATAGAAAACTTCGTAATAAATTCCAATTTTTAAAACACCAAGATGGGATCGGTCTAGGCATCACTTTAGGTTCCGCAGTAGGAATGATCCTTTTTGCTGGATTGTATATCGCAGGGATCATTCCTGCATGGACATGTATCGTAGTCAATGGGGTGCTTGCCTCTATTCTACACGAAGTCGAACACGACTTAATTCATAATTTATACTATAAGGATAATCTAAAGATCCAGAATTTCATGTTTTGGACAGTTTGGATCTTCAGAGGGAACACAGTAAGTCCTTGGTATAGAAGAATGATCCATACTCTTCATCATAAGGTTTCAGGGCATAAGGAAGATATAGAAGAACGTCTAATCGGTAACGGAATGAAATTCGGACTAAAACGTTTTATCACTATGATGGACGGGAACATGTCCTTTCTATTTCAATCTCATATCCTCAGAAAAGAGGCTCCGAAATTCAAAAGAAGTGAGATCACAAGATCCAGTTGGCCTTACTTAGTGATCTATTATCATCTTTGGTATAATTTTCTTTTTATCAATCTATTCTATATCGGAAATGAATTATTAGGAAAACCTGTTGAAGTTCCTACTTGGCTGGACCCTATCCGCAATTTTCTGAATATAGCAGCAGTTGTTTATACGATCCCGAATTGGATCAGACAGACGAGCATCCAGATCGTTTCTTCCAATATGCATTATTACGGAGATGTGAACGGACTTCATGACCAAACTCAAGTATTGAATCGTTGGTTCTTATTCCCTCTTCATCTTTTCTGTTTTAATTTCGGAAGTACACATGGGATCCATCATTTTGTGGTAAACCAACCATTTTATCTAAGACAAGCTGTGGCACCTTTCGTTCATCCTGCAATGAAACGATACGGGATACGATTTAATGATTTCGGAAGTATTTTTAGAGGGAATCGTTTGGGAGTCCTAAAACCTGTAGAGGTATAATATAAAATCGAACTTGGTATAGGGATTTGGACGTTTTGTCCAAATCCATTTCTTTTCAAAAGTTTATTACAAATCGTAGAAATCCAAACGAATTCTAAACTAAATCCTTTTCCTCTTTTCTAATACCTAAAAACTAGTCCTGCCAGATGCAGGAAAATAGACTTAGAACCTATCTTGAATTCCAACTATCCCAAATCCTGATCAGCGGAAACGTTTTATTCGCTCAAATACTCTTTTACTCCCCTTCTCTGATCACCTGGGGAAGAACATTATTTGCAGCAAGTCTCTTAGGTTCCGTACTTCTTTTTAGAAAACGCCCCTTCTTCTTTCCTACAAAAAAGGAAAACCTAATCTCCTTATCCCTAGGCGCCCTGCTCGCATTTCATTGGGTCACTTTTTTTGGATCCGCTCAAGAGGCAAATATCGCGATCGCTGTGCTTACATTATTCACTCATCCGATCTGGACGGTCTTACTCGAACCGATCTTCTTTCCTTCCAAGATCAGAGCTATGGATCTAGGACTTGCAGTTTTAGTAGTGTTTGGAATGTGGATCTTAGTTCCAAGTTTCGATCCGAAGGACCAATATTTTTGGGGCGTTGGGCTCGGGCTCGCTTCTTCTTGGGCAATGGCATTTCGAAATCTTCTCACTAAAAAATATCTTTCAGGACATGGTTCTACGCAAGTCATGTTCCACCAGACACTTGTTACATGTTTGCTCTTAAGCCCTATCTTATTCTTCGAAAACTTATTCTCAAACCCGAGAGACTGGGGACTCATCATATTACTCGGTCTGTTTTTTACAGCCGTAGGACATACATTCTATATCAAAGCGGTATTTAAAATGAAAGTAAAGACGGCGGGTTTACTTTCCACGGTCCAACCTTTGTATTCCGCAATTTTAGCATGGGCGATCCTTAACGAAGTACCTCGAAAGGAAGAATTTATCGGAGGATCTTTTATACTTCTCGCTGCCGCATTAGAATCCATTCGATATAGAAAAAAAACGGAATAAAAGAATGTTAGCCTTAGTAGACGGATCCGCTCCATTCTTCTTAGAATCTAAGGAGAAACATCTAAACTGGTCGAAGGCGCCTCTTTCTCATTTAGAAAAATCTTCTTTACCTTCCAAGAAAAAACATAAAAGGGTAAGGGAATCATTTTCTAAATACGTAAAACGGATCTCTAAATTAGGATTTAATGCGATCAGCCTGGACGAACTCTGCTATCTTTCTGAAAGAAGTTTTTATCCTGAAAGTTTAAGCCTAAAGATAAGATCCTATCGTAAAAAATATAAAAAACTATTCAAGATCGCTTCTTCCCAAGATCTGAAAATTTTTATCACAAGCGATTTTTTCTCCGTAAATGATTCTATCTTAGAAGAGACTGAAGGAAAATTAGAGCGGATCGTTTCCCTCTTCAAAGAGTCACTCGAGGATCTATTCGGCTCTTTTCCGGAAATTTCTGGCATCATACTTAGGATTGGTGAATCCGACGGAGTGGACGTCACTGGAGATTTTAGAAGTAAACTTCTTCTCAAAACCCCAAAACAAACGAACCATTTTCTAAAGGAAGTACTTCCTATATTCGAAAAATATGATAAAAAACTGATCTTCAGGACCTGGACCTTAGGAGCCTACGAAGTAGGAGATCTGATCTGGAATCCAAAAACATACAAGAAAGTATTTCACAATATTCAAAGTAAATCTCTGATCATTTCCTTAAAATATGGAGAAGGTGATTTTTTCAGATACCTTCCCTTAAATCCTCTCTTCTTCTTAGATAATAAACCGAAACTTTTGGAGTTACAGGCAAGAAGAGAATACGAAGGATTCGGAGAATATCCTAGCTTCGTAGGCTGGATGTATGAAAAATATAGATCCGAACTTTTAGGAAAGGCAAATCTGTCCGGGATAAGTGTCTGGACACAGACGGGAGGTTGGTCTTCCTTTAAGAATATCACATTTTTAAAACGTTCTTCTTATTGGAATGAGCTGAATAGTTTTGTTTCTGTAAAACTTTTTACGAAACCGGAATGGAGCTTAGAAGATTGTATACGTAAATTTTACGGTTCCAAACATCTGGATGAATTTCTAGAATTTTTAAGACTGAGCGAAGATCTGATCCTAAATCTATTGTATGATCCAGGATTCTCCTCCCAAAGTTTTTATCTTCATAGAGTTCGGATCCCTCCTCTTCTACATATTACCTGGGATAAGATCACAGTTTCGGATCCGTTTAGACTCTTATATTCCGCCTTGAATCCGGATCCAAGGTCCTCCCTGGAGCTCGGAGAGAATGCATTTTCATCCCTTTCTAAAATGAAAAAAATATCCGAAAAATTGGATCTGCCTTACGATTTCCAATTCCAAAAGAAAACTTTCCGTCTGATCCTAAACGCAAGAAAACTCATCTATTCGAGAAGTAACAATTTAATTTCCGAATCTAAACGACTCGCAAAAGAGTATCATAAAAAATATCCGAAAACATTCCGTTTCCAATTCCAAGGATCCAAGTCCAAACCGAATGCGTTCCTGGTCCTTTTTTTAAAACTTTTTTTGAGAAGAAGAAGTAAATATAGGATCTTGGATAAAATCCTATTTCATCCGATTTTGAGAAAAATATACTACCTCGTATTTTTAGGGATCCAGAAAAAATTACCCGATTTTATCAATCGCCAGGGGATGCCAGTCCGCGAATTATTGAAATGAAATCGGATTGACGGATCTTAGATCCAGGTCCAAAATCCTACCATGGCTCGTTTATTGGTCGGACTTAATATTTCCCTCTTTGCGCTTTTTCTAATATTCAATTGTTCCTCTACGGAAACAAAAGATACGGATCCTCCAAGCAACCCTTCTTCTTCCGAAAGAGGAGCCGGAGCTTCTGCTTCCAGATCAGCTAATTTGGATGATAATGCAGAGGATGGGCGTTGCGAATCCGGAAATTGCGAAAACGGAAATGGCACTTATGTCTATGGGAATGGAGACACTTATACCGGTGGTTTCAGCAGTGGCCTAAGAGAAGGTAAAGGAAAATTCTCCTATAAAAACGGGGATAAATTCGAAGGGATCTATGTAAGCGACCTGAAAGAAGGAGACGGTTCCTACTTTTACGCAAACGGGATCAAGATCCAAGGGAATTTTGCGAGCGGGATCATTAAAGGTTTGGGAAAAGTTTATTTCCTAGACGGAAGCATTTTGGAAGTGGAATTTAAAGACTCCAGTAATTCCAACCCAGGACCTTATAAAAGAGCGGATGGCACAATAACAGAATGCCATCTAGAAAATAAGGCTCTTATCTGCGTTAAATAGATTATCGAAATAGAAATCGCACTCTAAAACAAAGTTTTACGAAAGCGATTTCTTCCGACTCTCCTTAATGAGGAAGAGGATATTTAAGTTCTTTTTCGATCAACGCGTATACTTCAGCATGAGTAGAATAATGTATTTCTTTGGATTTACATTTGTCCTTAAGCAACTGTTTTACTTTTTCTGAATGAGCATACAAACTTGCTACATACTCGATCTCATGTTCTTCACTGCAGTTAAAATGTTTCTGGTCCTTAGACAGATCCCTTCCCATAGTTCCTTCCTCCAAATCTAAAAGATTCCTACTCGTCCGAATGAGAATGCGAGCTTGAACTTGCCCATTCTTTCGCTTGGGACGGATCTACTCTTACAAGAGTATGAGTGATCGTAAAATCCTCGCTTGCCCAATTGGGCATTGTCCGGATCTCAACGATACGATACCAAACAGCGCCGGGATCTACTTGAAACAAATGATTCACACAAAGACATTTAAACTTAAAACCGAAACCGAACTCGGGGGGATTTACCGAATGAGGAGCCGCGAAAAAGAATAATTTCTCTTTCGTTTCATTCTTATATACCAAAGCGAATTTTCTGGTTTCTCCAGCTCCTAAGATCAATTTGGAATTTTCGATCGGGCTCGAAACCGGGGCAAGACTCAAATCAGAAACGGTATTCGTATCCCAAAGTTGAACAGGTCTTTGGGATGCGATCTCATACAGATTTATTTTTCCAGGAAGGCCCTTATACATCCATTCTACTTGAACCTCTACCCCTCCTTTTTTCCCTGCAAGGTTTAAGGAAAAAGAGGGATCCGAAGTTTTATCCTTTTCGCAATAATTAAAGAAAAGAACGAAAAACAAAACGAAGAAGGCATTTCTGAGCAAAGGTATTATTCCTGATTCATTTCTAATGTAGTAAACTGGAAAATCTTTCCGGGGTTTTCGTTCTTTACGTAAAGTTTATTTCCGGATTTGCGAAGAAGGATAGTCTCTTGGAAAATTTTCTCCCCATTCTCAGAATCTTCACTATTATTACAGTCCCTTCCGCATCCATTGCAGTCCCCGCCATAATAATCCTCGTTGTATTCCCTTTGGCTCATTTTACGCACAAGACCGAATATGCGAAGTTTTAGACCGTCAGGTTTAGCTTCTTTAACTTCATAATTTCCTAATGCAAAGAAACTTTTATTGATCTGCCCAGGGCCATCCGCTTCCGCTTCCGTAGTATTTCCTTCGAAAAAAAGACTTCCATCGGATCTAAGTCTTAAGGTCCAATTGGAAGAAATAAGGTTTGTTTCTGGATTTGGATTTTCTTCTCCGGTGCTTTCCGTAGCAGGGGCAGTTTCCACATTAGCAGTCGCAGCAGGAATATCTCCCGTAAATTCTCCTCCCACATAACTCCAGTTCAATACATAGTTTACATTGGCTGCGGAGAATTGGAAAAAGTTATTCTTTGCGATCTTCTTAACCTGCTCCATAGGGTTCGGTAAGATCCAATCCTCTCCATCCGAAAAACGGATCTCACTGATGACTACACCCTTATAATCCTTTCCGGTAAAGATAGAGTCCACTTTCAGTTTTAATTTTTTGCCTTCGAATGTTTTGGAGAATTGGACAGTTTGAGGTCCCATCATATCTCCAATCGTGATCTTTTCCTCGAAACCGTTATCACCGATAAGTGTAGCGGTTTTTAATCTACCATTTGTTTGGCAATGTCTATCCGATCTTTGGTATCCGTTCCAAATTTTGATCGCCTTGATCTTCTGTGTTTCCTTAAATTCAAAATCCAAAGAAACACCAGGCCCGTTCTTGTCGGAAGCCCAAGCATACTCGTATCTGGAATCGAATAAGTTCATTACGTCATAAGATAAATTCGGTTTAGCGGTTTCAGAAGCTTTTACGCTCGCTTCTACAACTTTAGGCCCCTTCCATTTTAACTTAGAACCTTTATCATCGTAAAAGTTTACCTTTTGGACACAAAGATTTAAATTCCTATGAAAGTTAAAAGTAACTGAACGAGTACTTTTAGGTGCATCGAAAGAAACCGAAGCAGTCGATCCTGTGGACAAGTCCTGGCTATATTCATCAAAATTAATATAGGCGGTGATAGCATCTGAAAAGTCCCCGCCATTGCAGGATTCCACTTCTATCTTGGATAATAAAAAGGTCTCGTCCGGATAGAAATGAAGCTTAACGAATTTAGCCTCTTTTTCCGGTCTCCATTCTTTTCCTTCTAAGATCTCGAATGGAAGTCCGCTTTCCATAGAGGTTGCGGTGATCATAGAAACAGGTAATTTTTTACCACATGTAATAGAGAACAATGCGACCAGGAATAAAGTCGAATATTTGGCGAACATCAATGCCTCCGAGAAATTGCAGAGATCAGAAATATATTTCTTAGGAGATTGGTAAAACGAAAAAACCGGCCGAAAATTGATTTTTGTTCCCGAAAACTGGAGTTCTTTCCGGTTTTCGGAGTCTGAAATTATGATTGGCGAAACCGAAACTTCGCGTAAATATAACTTAAGGGGAAAAGATGTCGATACCTAGCAGATATTCCATAGCAATCCATATCCTCTCCCTGATCGATCAGGACAAAGAAGAAGCAAGTTCCTCCCAGATAATGGCGGATAGCATCGGGACAAATCCGGTAGTAGTTCGAAATATACTAGGGAAATTAAAAAAGGCAGGACTTGTTGAATCTAAACAAGGTGTAGCAGGTGCAAAACTTGCCAAACCTCCTCAAGAAATCCAACTTTTGCAAATTTACAAGGCAGTAGAAACTGAGGCCCCTCTTTTCTCCATCCATGATAAACCGAATCCTAAATGCCCTATAGGAAAGAAGATCCAGATCACTCTGACAGGTATATTCCAAGAGGCTCAGGCGGCTTTAGAGGCCAAACTTTCGGAATTCTATCTTTCGGATGTATTATTTCAATTGGATTCCGAAAAGAAAAAAAGAGCCTAAGTCCCCTAGGACTTAGGTCCATTCTTTTAAACAAAAATCCTTGCCTCAAAACTAAAGAATCCTAATATCCTCTTCGTCGCTCCTTATGAATTCAGAAGGGGTTGGAGAGAAGAATGAAAAAAATATTCAAACGGGTTTTAATCGGCCTTGTTTTGGTGCTGGTTGCCTACTCAGGCATTTATTACGCTACATTTCCGAAATATGAATTCCATCCTAAAGAGGATCTAAGCCAAAGTTTCGATTCTTTTTACAAGAAAAGATTGGAAGAGACAAAAGCTCTGCATGGAAGATCAGGCTCGGAAGAAAAACTCATTCGTTTTTCACCCGGAAAAACCGAATACGCAATCTTGTATGTACACGGATTCGGAGCCTCAAGAGCGGAAGGGGAAGAAACTGTAGACAAGATCGCTTCTACATTAAAGGCAAATACCTATTATTTGAGACTTCCAGGGCATGGAACGAATAATGAGGATCATAGGGATACTCCTTTTACCGAATATCTTCGTGCAGCGGAAGAAAGCCTATTGATGATGGATAAATTAGGAAATCATGTTATACTAATGGGAACTAGTATGGGCGGGCTCATCTCCGTATATCTCGCCGGAAAATATCCCGATAAGATCAAAGACCTTGTGCTTTTTTCTCCGTTTTTTGATTTTGCAGTCCCTGCAGGTAAAATTTTCTTTTACCCGGGCGGGATGACGATCGGCGAATTGGTCCAAGGAAAGATCCGAAAATCACCTGCTAAAAAACCCGATGATGGGATCGGAGAACATTATTACGAATATTGGTATAAGGACCAATATCTTTCCGCAATCACTCATGTAAGCAATGCAACCAAATTCGTATTGGGAGAGCATAGCCTAGAGAAGATAAAGGTCCCAACTTTATTAATATATTATTATAAAGATAAGGACCATCAGGATAAAACTGCAAGCGTTCCTGCTATGTTAAAGGCTTATGACAAAATTGGTGGGGAAGCTCCGAATTCCTTAAATGAGAAACTACAAATAGAAGATGGAAGTCATGTCCTCACTTCTATCCATGTGGATTCGGATAAAGAGAAGATCCGAAAAGGTGTTCTGGATTTCCTAAACAAAACTGGAGTAAAGTAACTGATCTGCCTTCTTTCGATCAAACGAAAGAAGGCCTTTCGGATTCCCATTTTTTAGAAGATCTCAAAATTTCCTCAGCGAGTAACGCAAGAGCTGGACCGGATCTTTTGCGATAACAAATATAAAATTTTCTTTCAGTATTCCATTCTTCGAATTTTATTTTTCTAAGTTTAGGGGTTAAGGAATATTCGGATAAAAAACCGATCCCAAGTCCCGCTTCTAAAGATTTAGTGACTGATTCCACACTTCTAAGTTCCATTGCTATCTTTGGTCGGATCTCTTTTTCAAAGGATTTGATCTTTTTTTCGACTGCCTTTCTTAAAGCGGATCCAGAATGGAATAGAACGAAGGATTGTTTTTTTAGATCTTCTATTCTAATTTTCTTTTTTAGAAAGATAGGATGATCCTTAGATGCGACCGGGCAGATCCTATCCGAAAGAAATTCCAAAACGTTCAAACTAGGTTCGGAGACAGGTCCTGTCAAAATTCCCAAGTCCACTTCTCCCCTTAATAAGGATTCTTTTGTTTCTTGAGCATCTCCTTCTCTCACCGAAAGAGAAAGCCCTGACCTTCTTTGTAGGATATCCTTCAATATCTGAGGAAGTATCCAAGCGGATACTGTCCCGCCTGCAGAAATGGAATAATTCCCTTTCAGATCATTTTCCTTGGAAAAACTCTGATGGATCTCTTCCCAAAGTTCCTTCATCCTAATAGAATACTGGTAAAACTTTTCTCCCTCATGAGTGAGACGGACTGCTCTTCCACCTCTTTCCAATACAGTGACACCCAATTCTTTTTCCAGAAGATAGATCTGCTTGGACAAAGCAGGCTGAGTTAAACCCAATCTGGATGCTGCTTTCTGAAAAGTACCTGAATCCGAAATTTCTAAAAAATAAACTATCTGCCTGAATTCCATTCTAATCTACTTATAACTTTTAGTTATATATTTTATAAAACCAATTTATTTGCATTATATCAAAATATTTGCTACCTTATTTTACAAGAGGGAAATATGGGACAGACTCTATACGATAAGATTTGGCAGGCGCATACGATTTCGGAGAATAAAGACTCGGAATCCATTCTTTATGTGGACCGGCATATTCTTCATGAAGTGACTTCCGCACAGG
This sequence comes from Leptospira sarikeiensis, assembly GCF_004769615.1. Taxonomy (GTDB): domain Bacteria; phylum Spirochaetota; class Leptospiria; order Leptospirales; family Leptospiraceae; genus Leptospira_B; species Leptospira_B sarikeiensis. The sequence continues at coordinate 77,300 of NZ_RQGF01000042.1, forward strand.
CATTCGAAGGATTACGTAATAAGAATAGAGTGGTAAGAAGAAAGGATCTTACATTCGGAGTTGTGGATCATAATGTTTCCACAAGAGATCGTAAGAACAGGGATGCTGCGGGACCAATCTCCAGATTGCAGATAGATACTATGGAGAAGAACTGCAAAAATTTTGGGATCCGTTTATTCGGTCCGGAAAATCCGGATCAGGGGATCGTGCATGTGCTTGGACCGGAGTTAGGTTTTACCATCCCAGCTTCCGTGATCGTATGCGGAGATTCTCATACAGCAACTCATGGAGCATTCGGTGCATTGGCTTTCGGTATCGGAACAAGTGAAGTAGAACATGTGCTTGCCACTCAAACTTTAAAACAATCTAAATCAAGATCCATGTTGGTACGTTTTGTAGGAAGACCGGGCTTTGGCATCAGTGCGAAAGACGTGGTGTTAGAACTTATCTCCAAGATAGGAACCTCAGGAGGAAGAGGTTATACCATGGAATATACAGGAGAATGGATCAGTTCACTTTCCATGGAAGGAAGAATGACCCTTTGTAATATGAGTATAGAAGCTGGGGCAAGAGCAAGTTTGATCGCCCCGGATGAGATCACTTTCGAATATTTAAAAAATAGAAAGCTGATCCCCAAAGGACTAGAATTCGAAAGAGCGGTAGAATATTGGAAAACATTCTTTTCGGATCCGGATGCGGAATTCGACAAAATTATAGAATTAGATATTTCTAAAATAGAACCTCAGGTAACCTGGGGAACCAACCCTTCTCAATCTTTACCGATCGGAGGGATCATACCAGATCCTGAAAAACTTTCTGATGAAAGCCAAAAGGAAACAGCAAAAAAAGCATTGGAGTATATGGGATTAGAACCGGGGACTTCCATGTCAGATATTTCCATAGACAAGGTGTTTATAGGCTCTTGCACTAACTCAAGGATCGAAGACTTAAGATCCGCAGCAGAAGTTGCGAGAGGTAAGAAAGTACATCCTAAAGTTCAGGCCTTGGTGGTCCCAGGTTCCGGAGCAGTAAAACGACAAGCCGAATCGGAAGGTTTGGACATCATCTTTAAAGAAGCAGGATTCGAATGGAGAGAACCTGGATGTTCACTTTGCCTTGCAATGAATGATGATGTTTTACAACCGAAAGAAAGATGTGCGTCCACTTCCAATCGAAACTTTGAAGGAAGACAAGGTAGAGGCGGAAGAACACATTTGGTCAGCCCAGCCATGGCCGCAGCGGCCGCAGTTACTGGAAAATTTATAGATGTGAGGAAATTAGCATGAGCCCGAAGATCTGGACCAAACATAAAGGAGTTTCTGTTTCAATTCCGAGAGAGGATATTGATACGGATCAGATCCTTCCGAAACAATTTATGAAACTGATCGATCGAAACGGTTTCGGCAAACATTTATTTCATGATTGGAGATATTTAGATCCAGAAGGAAATATCCCGGATCCGGAATTTATTTTGAACAGGGAAATTTCCAAACACGCAAGTGTTCTTATAGCCGGAAAAAATTTCGGATGTGGATCTAGTAGAGAACATGCACCTTGGGCACTTTCAGATTTCGGGTTCAGGGCTATACTCGCTCCTTCTTTCGCTGATATTTTCTCGATCAACTCAGCAAAGAACGGAATCGCTCTTATCCGTTTGACATCGAATGAAATCCAGATTTTGCAGGATTGGGTGTCTCAAAACCCGGGCGCCGAGATATCGATTGATTTAGATCAACTCGAGGTAGAGGCAGGGTCTCTAAAGTTTAAATTCAATCTTGATCCGGCTTCTTTAAATCGGATCAAGAATGGATGGGACGATATAGACATTACTTTCAAAAAAATGGAAGAGATCTTGGAATTTGAAAAGAGGCAGTTCGAGAAGAGACCGTTTTTAGAAGTTTGTTGGTGAAACCGTTCTAAAAAGAATGGGAGATCGGTGCTCTGCACAATGGACCAAAAAACCTTTTATTGACTGGAAAAGAATTCAGGCGAAATTAATATGTTCGTCTATTCTTTTCCAAAAGGAAATCCAGAGTGAGTTTAACCGAATCCATTCACGATAAAATAACAACTCCTATCGTTAAAATCCCTGATTCAGCACAGAAGACTGGGATTTACGATCTGACTAAAGAAGAGTTGGGCAGCCCGATCGAATTAAGAGAAGGAGTAAGCCTACGTTATCTTACCCCACCTGATCGAAAAAGATGGCTTTTGGATCGCCTACTCTTCGGCTCGGACCTCACGTTTTTATACGGTTATTTCCGACAGATCATGATCGGTAGAAAGGATGCGATCAATGGAAAATTTTTCGATCCTAGATGGATCGAATTATCAGGTGGAATCCTAGACCTACTCGAAGGTTGTGAGGGAAAATTCCAAATAGAAGATATCCAGAATGTGATCTCTCCAAAAGGTCCGGTCGTATTTGCAGGAAATCATATGAGCGTTTTAGAAACCTTCGTTTTCTCATACTTCTTAGTTCCTCATAGAAGAGTTACCTTCGTAGTTAAGGAAAGTTTAATTAAAGGTTACTTCGGCCCCATTATGAGAAGTAGAGATCCAATTGCTGTAGGAAGAGATAATCCGAGAGAAGATTTGGTGAAAGTATTGGAAGAAGGCACCAATCTTCTTAAAAAAGGGGTTTCGATCGTAGTATTCCCGCAAAGTACCAGAACAAGGACCTTTAATACAGCAGAATTCAACTCTATAGCAGTAAAATTAGCGGCAAGAGCAGGAGTTCCTGTAGTACCATTCGCGATCAAAACCGATTTTTGGCAAAACGGTAAAGTCTGGAAAGACCTAGGAAGTTTGTATAGAGACAGAAAGATCCATATGAAGTTCGGACCTCTCATCAATCCGAAAGAAGATCCCAGAAAGGCTCAAGAAACTCTTTTGAATTATGTAGTCAGTAATTTAAAAAATTGGAATGTTGAAGTTATTTCAGAAAAAAATTAAGTCGTCCATACGGATCCGGCGAAAACCGGATCCGTATCAAAATCTTGGAGAAAGATTTAATAACCTCCCCCACCTCCGCCGCCGCTTCCACCACCGTAACCGCAAGCGGCCACTGCTAAAAGATATTGAGAAGAACAAGCAGTATTCGCATAGCCCGGATTCTCATTCGAACAAGTTAAATAAACCGCAGCTGCCGCAGTACATAGACCCTTATCTTTTTTATCATCTCCTCCGGTTCCATACAGATCATTGTACGCGTCGCAGTTTGTAAAATTTAATGCGGCTAAAATAAAAAGTAAGACCAAGATCCCTTTTTTGGCTTTCATACATTTCTCCAAAACGATTGCTAATAGATTCCGCAAACAATAACCGGTTCATCTGGATCCGCAATGGTTTTAGGAGAAGAGCCATTTCTTTAGGAATCAACAATACAATTTCCGAAATAAATGGGAACCTTGGATAGGTCTTACGGTTTGATGGGACGGTTTTTAAAAGATGATCACCAAAAATAGAAACAACTTATCCCTAAAATTGATCTTAGCAATATTGTTTTTAATGATATCGAATTGTATGGGTCTCTCACAATACGAAAGGCAGGAATATTCCTTAACATGCCACAGTTCTTATTGGGAATGTAATGAGTTAACCTCAAACAATTCTAACGGATATTACAGGTCCTATAGATATTACCGGCAACCTGGAAATTATAGACAGGTCCCTCCGTCATATAGACAAGGAGGCTCTCATACCCCTTTTCATATACCTGCAGGAAGATTTCATAATTTAGGAAGACCTTCCCATTGGAAATTATAAATTAATAATACACTTTCAACGGAACCAAAATCGATCCCCATCCAGAAACTTCTGCACACCTTCTTTCGTACTTTTACTTTCCATTACCGGATAGGTGTTTTTCGCTTCTAAAATCAAAGCGTCCTGAACGGATAAACTCCAACCATCAATCGCAGAACCCAAGTCCGCAAACATTGCATCCTTTGGTTGCCTGCAAAGTTGTGTTGCATACGAAAATGCTCTTTCTAAACCTTTTCCTTTTTTTGTAAGTTCCCATACTAACCCCAATTGATAGGCTCTTTCCGCTCGGATCCTTTGCCCTGTTAAGATCAATGGTAATGCGGCTCCCCATCCTAATAATCTCGGAAGATAAACAGTACCACCATCGATCAATGGAACTCCCCATCTTCTACACGCGACTGAGAATATCGCCTGAGGTTCCGCGATCCGAATATGACCATGACAGAATAATTCCAAGCCGCCTGCATATGTATAACCGTGGGACACTGTGATCACAGGTTTTTTTTGAATAAGCCTGGAGCCTCCCAATGGTCCTGGATCATTCTTAGAATATTCTTCCTTTTGCTGATCGTTTAGATAAAAATTCGCTAATCGCTCCAAACCGGATAGATCTGCTCCCGAACAAAAAGCTTTATCTCCTGCTCCATACAAGATCGCAACAGTAAGCTCATCATTCTTCTGAAAAGTTTTCCAGGCCTCTAAGAATAGATCTGCCATTTCCTTATTAACTGCATTATGAACCTCGGATCGATTCATAATGATCTCGAAAATTTGGCCGCCTGGGACGGGATGAATTTTTGTAATTAAAGGAAGTTCGGACATGTTCTGAAATTTCTAGGATTCCAGGAATACAGGAAGAACTTTTTTGTTTGGTCTTGACATCTTAAATCGTCAGTTTAGTATCCTAGCCGACCGAGTTTTGCGATATGCCTAGACAAGAAGAAAAACTCGGAACTGACGAACTTTTGCCCGAATCTTTAAAAAACCAAACATCCGACACGATAGAATTCCTAACCGAATTATTGGATACCTACGTTTGGGAATCTGAGAATTTAAACGATACTAAAATCCCTCCCCAACTCTCTAAACGTCTAGGTTTAAACGAATCAGAAATATCTTTCGCTTTATTTTTGACAAAAATCCATCCTGCGGACAGATCCAAATTGGAAGAAGAGTTGAATTCCCTTCAAAACGGGAATTCTCCCGACGCGTTTGAGATAAAGATCGCCGGAGACGACGGGAATTTTTTATACTTCAAGGTAGGCATCCGACAAAAAAAGAATTCTGAAAATTCTTCCGGAAAATTCATATTTCTTTTGCAAGAGATCACAAAACCTAAAGCGGATAAAGAATCTCTCAGACAATCCAATCGAAGATTAAAACTAGCCACAAAAGCCGCCAATGTAGGGATCTGGGATCTAGACCTATTAAAGAACGTCCTAGTCTGGGACGAAGAAATGTATAATCTTTATGGCATTACGAAAGATGAATTTACGGGAGCTTATGAGGCCTGGGAAAAATCCTTACACCCGGAAGACAAAACAAAAGCTATAGAAGATTTTTATAATGCAGTTGCCGGGAGAAAGGAATTCGACACGGAATTCAGGATCGTATGGCCGGACAAAACAGTACATTATATCAAGGCAATCGCCGCGGTATTCCGTGATTCGGAAGGGAATCCGATCCAGATGATCGGAACAAATTGGGACATCACACAGATCAAAGCTGCAGATGAAGAATCCAAAAAAGTCCAGGATAATTTAGCCAGGATCAACGAGATCGCAAAAGTTGGGACCTGGGAAATCGATTTTATATTCGAGAAGATGCTGTGGAGTAAGAAGACCAAAGAAATTTTCGAAGTCCCCGAAAACTATTCTCCGAAGTTGGAAGACTTTATCAAATTCGCAAAAGAAGGCGAAGATAAATCCAGAATGACATTGGCGATAGAAAGCGCGATCCATTCCGGGATCGGCTTCGATATAGATATTCAAATCTCTCCGCTCTCTTCAGAATCCAGATGGGTTCGCACTATCGGACATGCTGAGATCTCGGAAGGAAGATGTGTACGTTTGTTCGGGATCTTTCAGGATATAGAGGAAAGAAGAAGGATCGAAGACAATTTAGTCTTAAGCGAGCTTATGTTCCGAGGAGCATTCGAAAACAACGGGATCGGAATGGCGGTCGTTTCCGAGGAAGGGAAATGGCTAAAGGTAAACCGAAAACTTTGTGAAATGCTCGGATATTCCGAAACTGAATTTTTCTCCCTAACCTTCCAGGATATCACTCACCCTGAGGATCTGGAAAAAGATCTGGAGTATGTAAGACAGATCTTAGATAGAGCGATCGAGTCTTATAAAATGGAGAAAAGATACTTTAAAAAGGACGGTTCTATCATCTGGATCAATCTGAGTGTGTCTCCAGTTCACGATAAATTCGGCAAATTTTTATATTTCGTTTCTCAAATAGAAGATATTACTGAAAAGAAAAACGCGGAACAATCTCTACTTGCGATCAATTATGAAATGAAACAGATCTTGGATTCCGCAACCCAAGTCGCAATTATCAAAACCGATCTAAAAGGTGTAGTAACCGTTTTTAGCAAGGGAGCAGAAAATCTTTTCGGATACTCTGAGGACGAGATCATAGGAAAATACACCACTGAGATCCTACACGACGCGGAAGATTCTGCAAGAAGAGGAGAAGAATTAAGTTCCATTTATAAAAAGGAAATTAAAGGATTCGATATATTCAGCGAAGTAGCCAAAAGAGAATCCTACGATTCTAGAATTTGGAAATATAGAAGAAAAGACGGTTCTACATTTCCTGCACAAATGATCATCACTCCAGTTAAAGGACTTGAATCAGAACTAACTGGTTTCTTAGGGATCGGCACAGATGTCTCAGGCGCTCAGGAATATCTAGAAAGACTGGAAGATACGAAAGTGCAATTGGAAACTTTGGCAGAACAACTCGGAAGAAAGAACGCTCAATTACTGAACTACGCACATATCACTTCTCATAATCTACGAGCTCCCACAAGTAATCTAATCTCCTTGGTAGAATTAGTAGAAGAGGCAAAATCGGAAGAAGAGATCCTTTCCTTAGTAAGTAAATTCAAGATCTCCGTAGACTATCTTCAGGAAACATTGGATAGTTTAGTAGAAGTATTAAAGATCCAAGAAGGAACTAAACGAAAAATAGAAACGATCCGTTTCGATCCAGTATTAAAAAAGATCCTTAGAATATTAGAGGGACAGATATTAGAGACTTCTACAGAGATCCGATATGATTTTTCCGAGTTGGAAGAATACGAATATGATAAGGCGTATTTAGAGAGTATTCTCTTGAATTTGATCTCTAATTCCATCAAATATAGATCTTCGAGTAGAGTTCCCAAAATAGATATCAGAACTAAGATATCAGACGGAAAGAATTTCTTAATTGTAGAAGATAATGGGCTCGGGATCGATCTAAAAAAATACCAAAGTAAATTATTCGGACTTCATAAGACATTTCATAGGCATCCTGACGCAAGAGGTGTCGGATTATTTTTGACCAAATCCCAAGTAGAAGCATTGAACGGAAAAATTTATGCGGAAAGCGAATTGGATAAGGGAACAAAAATGATCATAGAATTACAACCTTCTATGAAACCCATAAATTGAACAATCTACGAAAACTTACGTTTTAGTAGGAATTCCTACGCAATCATATCTTCTAAATTACTTTCATTTCAAATTCTCCAGTTTTCAACAAATTTCAGCCCTTTATAAAGATTTTACATTTCCTGAAAGATCTTTATCTTAAAAAAAGAGAACGATTCGGATTGCTCTATTCTCCAAAAAGATCTACACTCTAAGTATGGACAGAAGCCAGAAATCGGATGAAAAATTCCGAATGAAAATGCAAACCTCCGGGGCTGTGGTTCACTCAAGAGCCCAACCTCAGAAACCGCTAAAGTACAGAACAGCAAAACCGGAAGAGGAGCAAATCGCTTCCTTTTGGTTGTTTTATCTTTTCCTATTAATAGGATCGATCATTCCGATCGTAGGAGTATTTCCTGCGTTCATACTGTTCTCTTTTGCGAAAAGTAAGTTTTTCAAATTTCTTCCAATTGTATTGAGTCTGCTGACAAGCGGTTATGCCTTATATCTCAGGGCTCACGCAGGTTCAGTATTCCAACAATTGAAAAATTTGGTCTACTAAGAGAGGGATAAAATCGAGCCGGACTTAAGATATTCTTAAAGAATATCCATAAACCCGGTAATATTTAAAGAGCCGAAAAAATCGGCCCTTCGAGATAATATCATATCAATCGAATGATTTAACAGCTCCAATATTAAAAGAAGGGATCCCAGCCCTTGCATTATAAGAATAGCCTGTTAAATTCGCATTCCCCACACTTCCCACAGCATGAGAAAGATCCCAATCAGTACCTTTCCCGCCCTCTATGGTCTTTCTAGGAATATTATAACTTACTGCTACATCCAAACTCCAGGAATCGAATAGATAGCTGAAACCAGCGGACACTATATCGGTAAGAGAGAAAAATCCTCCGGTAGTTCCTCCAAGTGCATTACTTTTTACTAATGGGGAATTATAAGAATATCCTCCTCTTAATATCCAAGAGCTGGAAGCCTTATATTCTACACCTAAAATGACCGCCCATTGATCCCTAAAGTTCAGATGGGCATCTGCAGACCCCGTTTTTCCGAGTGGAGTAGGAAGCCAAGGATCTTCCAAGGTTTGGTTCGCCTTTCTTAAATAAGAACCGTAATTGGTATAAACAAAGTCCAAAGCGAATTTCAGATTTTCAGGTCCGAAAGCAAAACCTAATACGTGTTTTTCAGGGAGATCGAATGTATAAGAAACTCCGGTCTTACGATAATAATTCGGATCATTCGTCCCAATACTATAACCACCGTTGAGAGGAATTCCTACATGAGATTGGTATGCATAAGCGACTCGGAAAGAATCGGAGAAGGAATAATTCGCGCCTAAGATCCCTCCTAAAGCAAATGCGTTTTTACCGCTTTCATAATAATAACCTTGTCCTGGGATCTCAATGTTCCCTGTTATATCATAATATTTTTGATTTAATTTTTGGGTTCCATAGGCAAGTTCTACACTTCCACCTAAGGATAAATTCCCGAACTTAACAGATAATCCGTTCACCAGTTTGAATACCGCAAATGTATTCGAATTAGATTCTTTGATCTGCTTTGAATTTCCAAGAGGCCCAGGCAAATTGACATCGGCCCATTGATTCACCGATTCTCCGGTAGGAGTATTCCTTGTGATCTTATCCACCCCGCCCGAGGCTCCGCCAGGAACATAAAAAGTAATTCCGTAGTTTATCGTTTCAGTAACCGGAAGTTTAAACGCGATATAAGGCCCTGGCCCTACTACGTTAGACGATTTATCATTATCATACGCGAGCTCAGGATTCGGATCTTGGAAACGATCTCTATATCTATTTTGGATCAGGGAAGCCCCTAAACCGAATTCCAGCTTTTTACCTTTTACCAAGGACAAGTTTGCAGGGTTCAAAGCGACATCCACAGGAGACCCACCTAATGCATAACCCGCACCTGCGAGCCCCAGATATCTGGAATTGATCGCATTAAAATATAACCCGTCTATGGCAAATATATCTCCGCTAACGAATAAAGAACCTACGATGAATATTATAAAAAGCGAATATTTTCGCATACTTTCATCTTCCCCCTTGGCAAAACAATCTACCTGAAATAGATCAAATGGGTTCATCATAGCACTCATTAATTCCAATAAAACGGATATAAAATAGAAATTGCCCCCAATATACTATCATGGATCACAGTATTATTAAATATTGAGCAGAAATATAAGAGTTAAAACGGAATAAAATTCAATATATTAAAATTATTATAGATTTTTAAAGAAATCTTTGGGAAATATCTCTATTATAGCGGATTTTGCAGATTTGAAATCCAAAAGGGAGTATCGGATGAGCATCCAAGAAAGGAACGGAAAACAGATCATAGATCCGACTTCGGACGAACCATACCAAAACTTTTTGGATTCCATATATAGAAAACAAAACGAGGACCCACATCGTTACGGAGGGCGCCAAGTTGCTGGAGAATTTATCCGAGAACTATTCGATATTTTATTCGCAGGTTTTTTTTCCGATCTGAACTTTAAGGATAGAACACAAGTGGAAGACGGGATCTCTCGTTTCCTTTTAGATGCAAAGAAGAAACTTCAACCGTATCTGACCGGCACCAATTCCTCTTTAGACATCAATCAGATCTTATCTAACTTTAAGAAAGAACTTCCTCTTCTATATGATCTGATCTGGAAAGACGCGATCGCTGCTTATGAAGGTGATCCCGCTGCAGAGTCAGTAAAAGAAGTTATACTCGCCTACTCTGGATTTTATGCAATTGCAGTGCATAGAGTCGCTCATGTGCTTCATCGTTTGCAGATACCGATCTTTCCTAGAATGCTGAGTGAATATGCTCATGAGAAAACAGGAATAGATATCCATCCTGGGGCAAAGATCGGAAAATCATTCTTTATGGATCATGGCACTGGGATCGTGATCGGAGGGACTTCTGAAATTGCAGATAATGTAAAGATCTATCAGGGAGTTACCCTTGGAGCATTATCTGTGAGTAAAAGTTTGGCGAGTGTAAAAAGACATCCTACTATAGAAGAAAATACGATCATCTATGCCGGCGCAACCATTCTAGGAGGAGATACAGTCATAGGTAGGAACAGTATTATAGGGGGGAACACATGGCTTACTCATAGCGTTCCGCCGTTTTCGGTAGTATATCAGAAAAACGAGGTCCGAGTCAGAAATTCCAAAGAATTGGATAATGTGATCGATTTTTCCATCTGATCAAATTTCTAAAACGGACCCGATTTACAAGTAGTCTTCGATCAAAGAGGTCCGGAAGTCCTACCTCCTACCAAATCGTAAAGAGCACGGATAAGAGCATCTATATCTTCGCAAGTATTATAAAATGCTAAAGAAGGCCTAACTGTGCTTTCCAAACCGAATCTTCTTAGGATAGGTTGAGCGCAATGATGCCCTGATCTAACTGCAATCCCTTCCTGTGCGAGATATCTTCCTACATCTTCCGTTTTAAAACCTTCCAGAATAAAGGATAATACTCCTGCTTTATCTGCAGAAGTGCCGATGAGTTTTACTCCGGGAACTTTCTTTAATTCTTTGGTACCGTATTCTAAAAGAGAATGCTCGTATTCTGCAATTCGGGTCATTCCGAATTGGTTTAAATAATCAATGGCAGCACCTAGTCCTACTGCATCCGCAATATTCCCGGTCCCCGCCTCAAAACGAAATGGAGCAGGTTGATAAACCGTTCTTTCAAAAGTTACATCTTGGATCATATTTCCTCCACCTTGCCAAGGGGGCATAGAATCCAAAATTTCCTTTTTGCCGAAAAGAACACCGATCCCTGTAGGAGCAAATACCTTATGACCCGAAAATACATAGAAGTCACAATCCAAGGCTTGTACATCCACAGGCATATGAGATACAGCTTGTGCTCCATCTACTAGGACTTTGGCGCCTTGTTTATGTGCAAGTTCCACCATAGTTTCTACCGGTGTAACCGTGCCGAGAGCATTGGATACTTGAGTGAATGCAACCAAACGAGTCTTAGGTGTCAGAAGCCTTTGATACTCGCTCAAAATGATCTGCCCGGTCTCGTCCACTGGAACCACTTTTAGCTTGGCTCCTTTTTCGGAGCATAACATCTGCCAAGGAACTATATTCGCGTGATGTTCCAACCAGCTAATAAGTATCTCATCGTCTTTTCCGATATTCTTCTTTCCCCAAGTGGAAGCGACTAGATTGATCGCCTCTGTAGCTCCTCGAACAAAAACGATCTCTTCGGAAGAAGAAGCATTCAAGAAACCCTTTACCTTATCACGAGCTGCTTCATAGGCATCAGTCGCTCTCGCGGCTAAAGTATGGGCTCCTCTATGAATATTCGAATTCTCATGTTTGTAAAAATAAGAGATCCGATCTATGACTGCCTGAGGTTTATGAGTCGTGGCCGCATTGTCCAGCCATACCAAGTTCCTACCGTTTACTTTTTCCTGAAGGATCGGAAAATCATTCCTTGCATAACTTAAATCCAGATTACCGGAAGATAAATCGAAAGAAGGAACAAGACTAGGATTAAAACTAAACGGATCCGCAATATTCAAATTGCCTGCTCCGGCATCCAAACGCCTAAAATCTTCCAAAAAGGAAAAACTAGAAAGAGAGTTTTGCCCAGGAAGACCACCCGGAACGTTCAGCCCTCCAGGGTAAGAAGGTAGATTTCTACCAGGGATATCTTCTACAATCCTGGAATACCCGCTTGGAGAAATGTTCGGTTTCGTTCCTGAAACAGGCCCGGCTTGAGAAAGGATCGTATCGGAGGAAGCCGGGATCTCATTTGGGATCTTGGAAGAAGATAAAACGAGTTCATCCACACTTCCTCCGCTCGAAAGCGGTCCAAATAAATTTTTGGACCACTCAGCGATCAGATTCGGATCCAAAGGAGGAGTCCCACCTTTCAGATCCGAAAATTCCCCTGGGACTTCCGGAAAAAAATCACTTGTACTCATAATAATTGCCTACATCAACGTTTTCTAATACAGCGATCGCATCATCTGTAAGAACCGCAGCAGAGCAATAAAGAGAGATTAAATAAGAGCCAATTGCAGAACGATTGATCCCCATAAAACGAACGGAAAGTCCAGGAGTTTGTTCTCCAGGTAAACCAGGTTGATACAATCCGATCACACCTTGTTTCTTCTCTCCTACTCTTAAAAGAAGGAAATTCGTAGTTCCGCCCGGAGTTTTAGGAGAAGATTCTCCCCCTACTAAAAGTTTATCCGTAGGAATGATAGGCAAACCTCTCCAAGTTAAAAACTGAGCGCCGAATAAAGACACTGTAGCCGGCGGAACTCCCCTACGAGTACATTCTCTACCGAATGCGGCAACCGCAAGAGGATGAGCTAAGAAGAAAGAAGGCTCTTTCCAAACCTTGGAGATCAGTTCGTCCAGATCATCCGGTGTAGGAGCTCCTTTTCTAGTTTGGATCCTTTGTTTTTTAGGAACATTCTTCAATAGACCATAATCATCGTTATTGATAAGTTCGTGTTCTTGGCGTTCCTTTACACTTTCGATAGTCAATCTAAGTTGCTCTTGGATTTGATCGTATGGATTGCTAAAAAGATCTGATACTCTTGTGTGTACATCTAAAACCGTAGAAATAGCGCTTAACGTATATTCTCTAGGTTTCTCTTCGTAATCTACGAAGGTTTCAGGAAGGGGTTGTTCGTCTTTCTGCCCGCAAAGAACTTCGACGGAACTATTGTCTTTGACTCGGTTGACCCTAAGAGTTCCTGACTCTAAAGGTTTCCAATCCAATAGACGAACAAGCCATCTGGGAGTGATTAATTCGTATTGTGCCTGTGTTTTTGTGGTATTTGCAAGCTTTCGTGCCGCATTATCCCCGAGCGAATGTTGCAGACCGGTATTTTCAGCCATGTGGTGGACTCCTATATATTAAATGTTTCGATCCGTAATCTTTATATACGCAAAAAGAACGAGTCATTGGATTTCGTCCCAGGAACATATAAGGTTTAATATACTTATATCAGTTATAAGTATATTAAACAAATTGTATGGACCGAAATAGATCGAAACATTCGTTCCTGTTGGTATTCGATAAGAAAGGAAATTGGAAAATACTTTTTTATTTTTTCGGAAATTAAAATGGAAATGGGTAAAAACGAAGATCGAAGTAAATTTCTTTCTTCATAAGTACAATAAAACGAAAGGAAAAGTTATGTGAAGTAAATGAATCCGTCTAGATGGAAATTTCGGACAGTTTATTTCCCAAAAAGAACGGTTTTCCATCCTAAAGAATTAAGAAAATAAAAGTTTCCCTTCTAATTTTTGATTTCCTTCTACTCACAAGAAGTAAGAATACAGCTCACCTTTATTCATGAAAAATAAGCCCCAAAAATCAGGCGCAATCCTTCTTTTCCTCTTAAGTCTTTGTATTTCCTGTAGTTCCCTTCTCAAGAGAGAAGATTATATTCCGGCAAAGAACGAATGGACCAAAGCGGACCCAAAATCCGCCTTAAAGGAGTTTCCTTCCGGAGAAAGCGGTAGTTTTATCACCGTATTAGAAAAAGCGACGATCGGCCTATTTGCAGGAGAAAAGAATATTTCCAAGTTACAGGATCTAGCGGAAGAAAATAAATCCAGGCTTAGGTTCAGCGCGAGTAGAGAGCTTCGCTCCTTCTTCTATATGGAAACTCCGGAAGGTTATTACGCCTCCGAGGCGGAGATCATTTATCTACACATATTACTCGGATTCTATTACGCAAAAAAAGAACAATATGAAGAAGCCTTAGTAGAGGCAAGATACGCTGCTAACTTATTGAATGGGGAATGGAGCGCAGAAGGCCAATTTGATGATCCTACATTAAGGATCCTACTCGGAGTCTTATGGACCGCTTGCGGAGAATGGCAGGATGCCAAAATTGATTTTCGAGCTGCCTTACGATTATCTCCAAAAACCGGATGGCTAAGACAATATGCATATTCCGACCAACCTCCCAAAGAAGTATTACTAGTATTCGGTGGAGCCGGTCCTGAACCCTTTATGGATCCCGAAGCGAACTTAAACTTCGTGAGAGGGCTCAGAAAATTAAATTTTCGGTTTAGGGGAAATCGAAGTGAGCTCTCCTGGTCCGATTTAGATGGGAACCAAGACAAACTCCTTTTAGGACCTTCTACTCCAAACTGGTATCAAAGACATTTGGATCGGGACAATTCTATGCATGAAATCATAGATGATTCCAAATATTTTCAGTTAGTCACTTTTAGCACAGCCAAACAGGCGTCCATTCTCACGGCCAAAATAACAGGGAGTATTCTTGTAGGAACTTTGATCGTAGGTGTAGGAGGAGGGATCGCTTATTTAGGCGCGCAGGCAAATTCTGGAGAAGCTGTCGGATTCGGTGCATTAATTGCGATCAGTGGAGTACAACTTGCCGCCAAAATGATAGACGACGCGGTCGCTACTTCAAGAGAAGAATTTTCAAAGGATCTGGATGTTTCTTCCGACTATAGATTCGTTCGCTTCCTTCCTGAATATGTATGGCTTAGTTTTTCAAAGAAAAGTTTACGTTTTCCTAAAATACAGGATAAAAAACGCCAAAAAGATATTTCGGTTTTAACTAGTTTCGGAAAGATCCCTGTAACCATCGGTTTTTATCCGGATCAAATAGAAGAGGAGAAAAAGTCGGACGTTTCAAATAATTAGTATTAGAGGCCGTAACCTTCCGTATCGCTGATCTTAAGGAATTTTTTATCCGCCTGCCATACGATCACATTCGATTCCACACTAGTGAGCCTAAGTGTGATCAGAATATATTGGATCTTCTTCCCTCTTTCATAATTGACTAGATCATTCAATTCTCCACTCAAACGGTAGGAAGGAGATTTTAATTTTCCAAAATCTAATTTAGTATCGGAAGAGGTTAACCCGGTCTTGTTCAGAGTAATCTCATCCAAAGAGGCTTTTCTTTGGGAAATATCCACAAACGGGATTTTGCGTGCTGTCAGATTCGTGCTGATCTCGTTTGCCAAGATCTTTGTATCAATATGTTCCGAAGTATTGTTCTTAAATTTCTGAAGTTCTATATATCCTTTTGTACTATCTTTTTGATAATAGTCGGAAAGAGACCCGCTCATATTCTGGACAGTCTCTCGAACCTCTTTGACTCCCCATTGTCTGGTACCTTCTAAGGTTTCGGGATCCCGATATTCCACACTTGCACATTGATAGAGAAAGAATGCAGTTAAGGACCAAAATAGGTAGGACTTCATACTTAGGATGAAATGTATCCGGACCTAAAATTAGGAAAAGCAAAAAACAAAAATCTTGCCAAGAGTGTCGAAAGTGTCAGTCTAAATCAAAACCTGAAATGATCTTATGAAACGTTCTATTCTATCTAAAGAAGGGGTCGGACTCACGGCCACAGTGATCCAAAAAAGAGAATTGTATCTGGCGAGAGTAGTCACAGATCTTCCCACTTTGGTATATATCAAAAAAGGGACCAAAAGCCTGAAACAAAACGGTTTGGAATTCGATATTCATGCGGGAGAAGCCGTAGCGATTGCGGGAGGCCAAGCATTCGATGTGATCAATCGTCCCTTCGAAGGAGAATTCGAAGCAGTATGGATCGCATTCCATCCAAACGTAATCCGAAATTACAAACCTATAGAACAAAATTTAGAAGAAATAGATCCGGCGTTTAAACTTTCTTCCTTAGGTTCCGGATTTGCAGAAGCATTTCGTTTGGCAGCAGAATCGATTACAACAAACCAAAACATATCCGAGCAGATCTCGATCCATCGGGTCACAGAAATTCTAATCTGGCTTGGTGAATACGGGAAAAAATTCAAAGTCCCCTCTCCTACAAATGTATCGCAGAAAGTAAGAACATTACTAAGCGCAAATCCTGCGAAAGATTGGTCGGCCATTGAGATCTCAGAGTTACTCGAAATGAGCGAGGCTACATTACGTAGAAAACTTGCGGCGGAACTCGTTTCCTTCTCTGAAATATTGATCGATGTCCGAATGTCTTTTGCACTTTCATTATTACAGGCTACCGATCGAAATATAGGTGAGATCGCAAAACAAGCAGGTTACGAGTCTGCGTCTAGATTTGCGGTGCGTTTTAGGGACAGATTCGGTTATTCTCCTACAGTTTTGAGAAGGGAAACTTCCCGTGATCGGAACGGCACAATCCTTGATCGGGCCAGGACATAAGCCCTATTTTTTAGAAAATTTGGAATGATCCAAAGAGTTTGTATGTTATCCTGCATCGCTAAGAACTCGGAGGTTTTATGAAGAGATTCCTATCGTTCCAAAACGGTATTTTGCTCGGTGTTTTATTCTTTGCGGGATCCGCATTCGCGGGAGATCTGAAAGTTACCAGTTCAGCGCTTAAAGAAGGCGGCCTGATCACAAACACTCATGTGTTTTCCGGATTTGGATGTTCTGGCGAAAACGTTTCCCCCGACTTGCAATGGTCAGGCGCTCCAAAGGACACTAAATTTTTTGCTGTAACCGTATATGATCCGGATGCTCCTACCGGCAGCGGATGGTGGCATTGGACTGTGATCAATATTCCTGCAACCGTAACAAGTCTACCTGCAAAAGCCGGAAATGATAAAGGCCCTCTTCCTGCAGGTTCAGTGCAAGGTAGAACCGATTTCGGAAAACCAGGTTATGGTGGTCCATGCCCTCCTAAAGGAGACAAACCTCACCGTTACATCTTTAAGGTTTTTGCATTAAAAGATAAGATCGATCTGGATTCGGAAGCTTCCGGAGCGTTGGTTGGATTTTATATCAACTCCTTAAAACTTGCAGAAGGAAAACTTACCGCTAAATACGGAAGATAATCCTTTTTTAGAAGCCGGTGAAATATCCGGCTTCTTTCTATATAAATGTTCTAATACTTAATTTCAGTCTGCGTTCAACAAAGAAAGCGCCGCTTCTTTGGAACAATCGTAAGCTTCTATATCCAATACAAAATCATCACCAGAAGTAATATTTGTTAATAATTCAGTGCCGTTACTTCTCAGCTCGCCTGCGATCACATTATCCAACTGCATATAATCTACATTACAAATTCCGAATGTATATCCATAGTCAGTTAGTATGATCATACGATTCGACTTCTCATTGATTCCAGCAATCCTACCGTTCATTATTCCTCCCTAATGAAACTAGACCAAAGTAATTAAGAAAGTAGACGGATCTGAGATGTAATCTCTACACTATGTCCTACATTTTTGAAAAAATTCGCAAAAAAAATTTCCACAACTGTTAAGTCCCCGACCAAAGCCCATCAGTCTCTTAGGTAACAGAAATTTATTTCCTAAAAATGTATCTCATATCATATTTGATATAGGGCACACGTTATGCGCGCTTAATTAAGATACACTAACCCGAATTCTTCTTAAGATCCTATGTTAATTTTTAATGATCCTATTTCTGATTGTTTAGATAAAAAAAGTTTGACTCATTCTTCCTTTTTGGCCACTTCTGTTATATTATAATATAATTCAATATGTTAGATATACTGCAAAATATATTAGCGGACCCTTCGGATAAGGGAAATTTGATCTGGAATGAAGAAAGACAGGTTGCCCATAACCCTCGTTTGGGCCTGGATTACCCTTTCCAGAACGGATTCTTCCATCTTACCAAAGGGGAAGCAGGCAAAAGCCCTATCTTCTCCAAACCAAATCTAGGAATATCCAAGGCCCGCTATGAAGGTTTGGCAGAATGGTATGATTCAGTGATGCAAGACGGACAAAATAGAGGTGACCTTGCAAATTCTGCCTATTCCATTTTGAGATCCTTGCTCGGAAAAGGAGAAGGGATTGTTTTAGATATAGGTTGTGGGACCGGACTCGCTGCGGAAATCTCTAAGGAATTAGGATACGAACCGATCGGTGTGGATCTTTCTCAAGATCAATTGAGGATCGCTTCCAAAAGACTCCCTGTAGTTTTGGGAGATTCTGCAGAGCTTCCAATTTCAGATAGTTCAGTCCGATCCGCATATAGCACTTTTACGACTACGGATTGGGAGAATTTAGAAAAGTCAGCTAAGGAAATTTTTAGAGTGCTTGCTCCTGGCGGAAGATATGTGGATATCGGGGTCCATCCTTGTTTTTATGGGGCTTTCTCAGAACCTCTTTCCGAGGGTGAAATTTTACAGAAACCGGGATACAATCAATCCAGATTTGTAGAGCCGAATATCCTGAAAGGTACGGTAAGAAGTAAGGTCGGAGCTTGGCATAGGCCGATCTCGGACGTGATCAATACATTTTTATCCGCAGGATTCAAATTGATAAAAGTGGTAGAAGGTGGACAAGGAGATCTTCCGCAACTATTAGCACTGAGCTTATTGAAAGAATAAATTAAATTTTAAGTTTTTATTATATTAGGAGAATAAAATATGACAACCGCAGAATTAACCCAAAAAACCTGGCCTTCCCCTGAGGTAGTATCCGACTTAGCAGAGGTCCGTAAACATGCGCCTCTTACTCATGTTCTCACAAATATTGTGGTCACCAACTGGACTGCAAACGTTCTATTAGCAGCGGGAGCCTCTCCTGCGATGGTGATCGCGGAAGAAGAAGTTTCCGATTTCGCGGCTATTGCAGGTGGAGTTCTTATCAATGTAGGAACGATCAATAGTTTTGATGCGAAGGCGATCAAGAAAGCTGCGATCGCGGCACAAAAAGCAGGAACACCTTGGGTTTTGGATCCGGTTGCAGTCGGAGCTCTTAGCTACAGGACTGAGATCGCAAAAGATCTTCTTCAACATAAACCCACTGTTATTAGAGGAAACGCTTCAGAGATCCTCGCATTAGCTGGAGCTGTAGGCGGAGGAAAAGGTGTAGATTCTACTGCCGTCTCTTCCGATGCACTTCCACTCGCTAAGGAATTAGCTCAAAACACAGGAGCAGTCGTAGCGATCAGTGGAGAAGTAGATTATATCACTGACGGAAAAGAGACTGTAGCGGTTCCAGGAGGCCATATTCTAATGACCAAGGTGACAGGAGTCGGATGTTCTCTCGGAGCACTCATCGCTTCTTTCTTAGGTGTACAAAAAGATGCTCTTCGTGCAGCCGTTTCCGCTTCCGCGGTTTTTGCGATCGCAGGTTCAAGAGCTGCCGAAAGATCCTCCGGCACAGGAAGTTTCGCAGTAGCGTTCTTGGACGAGCTTAGTACAATTTCAGCATGAGTATTACTGTTGCAGTTCCTACGGGAAATATAGGTAAATTCCTCCTGCCTAAACTTTTGGGATCCGGGCAGGAAGTTACAGTACTAACCAGAAGCCCCCAGAAATTGGATCCGTCAATTAGAGAAAGAGTGATCATAAAACAAGGAGCCTTGGAAGACGAAAATTTCATCTTAGAGGCGACCAAAGGTACGAAAGCTTTATACTGGCTGAACCCGGGAAATAAGAAGACCGAAGATGTACATGGATGGTATAAACTCTACGGGAAGAGCGTATCTAATGCGGTTCAAAAGAACGGCATCGAATTCGTAGTTAATATCTCTACGATCATTCCGGAAGTGGTAGAGGCCGGAGTCGCGGACGGCATCGTTCATGTGGAAGAATATTTGAACCAAACGGATGCGAATGTTGTCCATCTTCGTCCCGGTTTTTTCTTAGAGAATCTTCTTACTCAGATCTCTGATCTTAAATCAAAAGGAACGATCACATTCCCGATCCCTGCGGACAGAGAGGTTGCTTTTATCGCTACTTCGGATATTGCGGACGTAGCCGCCGATTATCTTTTGCACAGGAATTGGAAAGGAAAGAAGATCCATATTCTTCATGGAGCGGAAGATCTTACTTTTGAAGCCGCAGCAAAAAGATTGAGCGATGCAGTAGGATCCACATTAAAATATAATTATATTCCTCTGGAAAACTTTTATGAGGATCTAGTCTCCAAAGGAGTTACAAAGGCTGCTGCTGAAGGATATACTGATATTTACCGCTCTATGCATCTTCCCAGAGAAGTAGAAGGGATCCGTAGTTCCGAAACAACCACTCCGACTACAGTGGAGTTATGGGGAAAACGGGTGCTAAAACCCAAATTAGATTCTCTATGATCGTCGGCTCCGATTGGCTTTTCGAACATTTACAAGATCCGAATATTCGGATCGTTGATATTAGAGGGAGAGTCGAATCTACGGAGCCTAGATATCATTCAGAACCGGAATTGTATGCAGTGAGCCATATTCCAGGGGCGGTTTTCATAGACTGGACTAAGGATATTGTGGATTTGGAGGATCCTGTTCCGGTCAATCTGGCTTCTCCTGAAAAATTCTCAGAGCTTATGAGTTCTCTCGGAATTTCGAATGAAACGACCGTTGTAGCTTATGATGATCATAATCGAATGTTCTCTAGTCGTTTGGTTTGGGCCTTGAGATACTATGGCCATACAAAAGCAAAGATCCTTGACGGAGGTTTTGCGAATTGGGTTCGGGAAGGAAAACCTGCGGACACTTCCGTTCCAAAGTATGATAGAAAAAATTTTATAGCAGTCCCTCATCCTTACTTAAAGAAGAGTGCGGATCAGGTGCAATTCAGATCTTCAGATACACTTCTATTGGATGGAAGACGTCCTGAAGTTTTTGCAAAAGGTTTTATTCCAGGAGCAATCAACATTTCTCATACAAGTTTAACCGATCCTAACACTGGAAAATTTTTATCTAAGGATAAACTACAAATCTCCTTTCAAAATGTTGGAGTGGATATCCATTCATTACCTGAAAAGATCATATGTTATTGTAATGGAGGAGTTTCTGCGACGGTCGTGGTAACCGCTTTGGGGATTTTAGGAAGAGAGGATATTTCCGTTTATGACGGATCTTGGAACGAATGGGGAAAGGACCCAAATCGCCCCAAGGATCAAGTATAGTGCTAATCAATCTCCGTTTAGAAGAACGAGAGCCACTTCTTTAGAACAATCATATGCTTCTATATCCAAAACGAAATCGTCGCCTGCACTTAGATTAGTGAGGATCTCTGCAGAATTACTTCTTAGATCTCCTGCTATAAGCTGATTTAATTTCATGTATTCGGTGTTCCCGATCCCGAAAGTATAACCTGACTCGGTTTGGATGATGATCCTATTTAGCTTTTCATTGATACCGGCAATCTTACCTTGCATGATTTTTTCCTCAAAAAAACGAAACGATGCTTATGGAAGAATAGACGGCTCACTTATAAAATTCCGAATGAGATCATAAAAAATTTCATACTACAGAAGGAAAAAATTTTATCCCTCATTCGCGTTCTTGCAGCGCACAATACATTTTAAGGTAATAGACCTATATCGCTCGCTTTTCTAACTAACTCCGCACGGTTATGTACGTTAAGCTTCTTATAGATATTCTTCACATGGTGTTGAACGGTATATTTGCTTACTTTCAAAAACTCTGCTACCCTTCCGATGGTTTTTCCTTTGACCATCTCGTCCAGGATCTGCTTTTCTTTCGGGGTCAATTTGAACTCGTTTGAATGATCTTTCTGCTTAAAACTATTTAGGACACGGAATGCGATCGTAGGAGTGATGATCGCTCCTCCTTTCAGTACTGTATCAACTACATCAGCGATATCCTTCAATTCGGACTTGAGAATATAACCGATCGCACCATTTTTTAAGGATTCATAAATTAATTCATCCGAGTTCATATTGGAGAGCATAATTTTAGAAATTTCAGGATCTCTTGCGGATATTTTTCCGGCGAGCTCGACTCCGTTCATCCCGGACAACATGATATCCAGAAATATGATGTCCAGACTTCGGCCCTTCTCATCTTCCCAAAAGGATTCTGCAGATTCCCAATGAAATACTCCGCCTATCTCCGGAATAGATTCCAAAGTTTTTAGGATCTGTTCCTTGAAACTTTCGTCGTTTTCTACGATGCCTACTTTTATTTCAGAACTTTTCATGATTGATTCACACCTGATTTTTTATGATAACTCATTTTACTTTTCTGTAAAATTCCCGACCGGTATACGTATTTTGATCTCGTATAAATTTTCAACTAAGGACATTTCCACTTTTCCCCCTAAACCTGAGATCCTATAGATCAAATTTTCGGTCCCTCTTCCAGTTTTATGTTTTTTTAAATGATAAGAAGATTTCACGTTCATTTCTGTCACTAAATCTGGACCTTCCAGATAAAAATTCCATTTAGAAACTCCTTGTCCGTATTTTAGATCGTTATTCGTGATCTCGTTTACGATACTATAAAGTTCTACGATCGCAGTTTCGCTCCTCTGGATCTCGAAAAATTCCAATAGTTTATCCTGGCATTCGAATTCTAGATCTCTTTCCACATCGGAGTATCTTCTCAAAAGTACTAAGTTGATCCCGGTAATGAAGTTTTCGGATAATAGACCTAGATCCTCTATCTTTAACATCTGCTCCCTAAGGATATGAATGGATTGATTCACGGCTTCATTGATCTTTTTGAAGATCGGTTTATCTCCCTGCGCCTGAGAAAGTAACTCTTCGGATAAAAATTTTAGATCCGTCAGCTTTCCACCCAAATGATCATGAAGATCTATATTGATACGTTTTCTTACAGTATTCACCGCTTCCCTTTTTTCGTTCTCTTGGTTTAGACGGCTCTTATGCCCCATTGCAAGATCCAAAAGATTATTGATCCTTAAAATAAGTTCCTCGAAATCGAACGGCTTCAGAAGATAGTCGTTCGCCCCGTAATTTAATGCCGCCATCAAGTCCTTGTCCTGATTTTTTGCGGTTAACATTAAAATAGGTAGTTCCAAAGTATTTAAGGTCTTACGGATCTCTCTTGCGGTGTCCAAACCGGACATTTTAGGCATCATCACGTCTAAGATTACAACATCAAAGGCCGTATCAGTTTGCAATATTTCTAATGCTTCCATTCCACTTTTTGCGGTAACCGAAGAAATATTTCTGAGGGAAAGGTAATTTTGTATTACCTGTAGGTTCACTGGCTCGTCGTCTACCACGAGTATACGAGCATTTTTCTCGGAATCTGTAGTCTCCTTAGGAAGACTTCCTAAAGATTGTTGCAGACTTCCTTCCTTATAATTCCTCAAATCCTTTCCTTCAGATCTTGGGATCTTTCCGGAAACTAAAGGGATCGTAAAATAAAATACGGATCCTGAACCTAGGCTCGAATCCACTCCGATCTCTCCTCCATGAAGAGCTACCAGCGCCCTACTGATCGCGAGCCCGAGACCAGCACCCGCGACATTTTTAGAATCTCCTCGATCAACTTGCTCGAAAAATTCGAAAACTTTTTGATGTTCGTCCTTATCTATTCCGATCCCAGTATCTCTTACGCTGATTTCGGCAAGCCCGAGAGCTTTTATTTTTGCGCTAACTATGATCTCACCTTTTTCTGTAAACTTGATCGCATTACTAACCAAGTTCTGCAGGATCTGTTGAAGACGATTTTCATCCGCAAGCAATTCGGGGAATTCGGGAAGAATAGCATTCACAAGCCTTACCTTGGATTCATTCACTCCGACTCGATTCAGTTCCAAAGTAAAATTCACTGCTTGGAATAGATCCACGGATCTAAGATGTAGTTTTAAGTCTTTATGTTTTAATTTTGAAAAATCGATGATATCATTCACTAAACTGGAAAGTCTCTGACCACTCGTTACGATCATTCCGAGTTGCCTTTCGATGGATTCAGAGAGTGGACCTCCTACTCCTCTTTTTAAAGAATCCGCGATCCCGATAATACCTTGTAAAGGAGTCCTAAGTTCGTGAGAGGTATTTGCTAAGAACTCATCCTTTAGTTTATCCAACGAGATCAGTCTTTGGTTGGATTCTTGAAGATCATGGGCCAGTCTTTCCGAGAGTTTATATGCAGAAGAAAACCTCTGAGATACCATAAACGCTTGGGCCACGAAGAAAGAAGCGATCCCATAAGATATGAAATATGCAGTGGTAATGATCATATTCGCGTATAACATATCATTTATCGCCACGCAGAATAGAAGAAGAAAGAAAACGAGCCCAACCCCTGCCCCCAATCTCTTATTTCGGACTGCTTTCAAAAAAACGAATATTAGGTATATACATGCGGCTGTCACTAAAATGCTGAATATAGGAACAGTATGGGCAAAAATAGAAAGAGGAGTAAAAAGAACTACGAGTGCAATTGCCGAGAATGCTACTATAAAAAAGCCCACAACTCGTTTGCTTAATTCATCCGGATACAATTGCCTAATGAATAGAGGAAATAATATTCCGATAAAATGAACTGAAATTAATTCCAGTCTATACCCCCATTCGAAATCGAAAGAAG
The DNA here is from genome assembly GCF_004769615.1 of Leptospira sarikeiensis. Taxonomy (GTDB): domain Bacteria; phylum Spirochaetota; class Leptospiria; order Leptospirales; family Leptospiraceae; genus Leptospira_B; species Leptospira_B sarikeiensis. The sequence continues at coordinate 102,010 of NZ_RQGF01000042.1, forward strand.
GAAAAATAGAATAAAGAACCCTTTCTCCGGTGATCAAAATACGTATCATGGAAAGGATTGTTAGAATTCCATAATATAATGTGGAAGCCTCCCTTCTTAAGAATGCGAATAAAATTAAGTGATAAAGACCTAAAATAAAAAGGCCTCCACTTATGAACAGATCCAACCAAACGTTATTTTGACGAATTGAGATTAGATCGTCTTTTTTTCCCAAAAAAACTTTTGCCCAAGGCCCTCCCTTCGGATGAGAATAATTAGTCACCTCTATAGCGATCTCATTCTCGGTCCCTAAATCGAAAGGTTGACTAATATTCGGTCGATATAAAGGTTTATACGTTTCTGGAGTTTTTCCTACAGTCCCGCTCGAGATCACTTTTTTGCCATTCACATACAGGTTATAAGCAGTAGATGCCTCTAACATTTTTATCGCCATACCGGCTTCCGGCTTATCTAGGCGAAGTAACATTTTATAAGTGGCAAAGCCGAACCCTGGATGGGTTTTATCAGCATTCAGATGTTCATTCCAAATACCCGGAACATATCCGAACTCGATCTTACTTTTGGATTTCCCTGAAGGATCTAAATCTTCCTTCAAAGAAGTTTTGATCTCTGAATATAATTCGGACCAATAAAATATCCAATTCCCTTGCAGACAGATCGGTTCTTTCGTTCCAAAATCCCAGGATTTGTCTAAATACAAAATCCCGTTCTCTACCTCAGGCTTTTTCTCGGATGAAAAAACGGATTTGCATCCTGTTTGGAAAACAAGAATTAAGACACAAAACAGATTTAGAATATTTCTCGTAAGAAGAGAATGCATCTTCACTGATTCTTAAGACCATTCCAGAAATATAAACCTTTTTACTCAATTTTAGGTATATTAATCGAAATGTAGGAATTCCAACAAAATCCCTTATTCGTGGGATAATTTCAAATTCACTCAAAGACTCGAGTCGTTTTTGCCCCAATCGTATGGAATGTATTCAAAACGGATCTTTGAACTTCGTTTTTCCAGTTCTTCCCTCAAATTCATATCATCTAGATATTTTAAAATGAAACTCATCACAGATCCCTCTTCCTTGCCGAAGTCCTCGCGATACCAATCGAATATTTCGGAAACACTAAGTATATTTTTGTCTAGGTCGAGTCGTATATTTTTAGGATCTTTTAAGAATAGCCTGGCTTGTTCTTCTAATTCTTTCTTTAGATTTTGCCCGGTATAGGCCGTATTCTTTAATCCAGGACAGGAATTAGAAGCACAGACGAGCGCAAAATGGATCAAAGTTTCCGAAAAATTTTCTCTGATCCATTTATGCTCCAGAGTATATAATGAAATCTTATTGTTTGCTAAATTCCACTTAGGATCTTCCCAACGTTTTATTTTAGGAATTTCCTGGATGGATCGCGCATTTGGCCATTCCAACATTAACTTTAAAGTGAAAGAATTGTATGCATTGATAAATAATGCAAGTTTTTCCGGAGAAGAATATTTTTCCAGACTTGCGACCTTCAGCTCACTTATGTAAATATCTAACTCTTTTTCTAATGAAGAAAGCTTCTTATAATCCACCTTCCCCTTCTTATCTACCACTCTCTTCAAAATCCTTTCATATCGAATATGACTGAAACTCTCTCCGTAAAATTGATAATCCAACTTTTTGGTTTGAGAAACTTGAGGAGGATAAAACCAAACGCGAAACCATTCCAATTTTCGATAGATTCCCAAATCATAAAAAAGAAAAAGAAGAATCCCCAAAAACAGGACAGGTATAACAATCCTAAACTTCATACTTATATTATTAGATCAGGATACATCTTCGAATATTTTTAGTAAAACCAAAGAAATATCAATTTATCCGAAAAAGTTTTGTCCCTTGACTTTCCTTCGATCCAATTAGACAAATTGGAAATCCATGAATTTTCAGTTTATTTCACCTAAAGATGCAGTTTCAGAAATTAAAAACGACCAAAGAGTATTCATTCATAGCGTCTTTGCAGCTCCCAAACTTTTGATAGAGGCACTTAGTGCAAGATCTTCAGAATTAAAAAACGTTGAGGTCGTGCATATCCATACGGAAGGAGAAGTTCCTTATTCTAAAAAAGGAATGGAAGATTCTTTTCATACGAACGCTCTTTTTGTAGGCGCAAATATGAGAGAAGCCGTGGATGAAGGAAGAGCAAATTATCTTCCGATCTTCTTAAGCGAATGTCCTGCACTATTTCGAAAAAAGATCCTACCATTAGATGTCGCTCTTATATCAGTTTCTCCACCGGACAAACATGGTTTTTGTTCTTTAGGTGTCTCCGTAGATACAAGTAAGGCAGCCGCTGATTCTGCGAATCTGGTGATCGCGCAAATAAATCATCATATGCCCCGCACCCACGGGGACGGGATCGTTCATATAAGTAAGATCCATAAATTCGTAGAAGGGAATATTCCACTTTTAGAGGCGAAACATTCCGAACCGGATCAGGTAGAAACAAAAATTGGAGAATATATCGCAAGCTTGGTAGAAGACGGCGCAACACTACAAATGGGGATCGGAGCAATCCCGGATGCAGTTCTATCATGCCTTCAACATCATAAAAACTTAGGGATCCATACTGAAATGTTTTCGGATGGGGTCATTTCTCTCGTAGAGAAAGGAATCATCACAGGTTCTCAGAAAAAGATCCATCCAGGAAAGATCGTAACTGGTTTTGTAATGGGGACTAGAAAATTGTACGATTTTGTGGACGATAACCCTGAAGTGGTATTCTTAGATATAGGTTATATCAACGATACTGCAAATATTCGGAAAAATCCAAAAGTAACCGCAATCAATTCAGCGATCGAAGTGGATCTAACAGGACAGGTTTGCGCGGATTCTATAGGAACAAGACAATATTCAGGCGTTGGCGGCCAGATGGATTTTATTCGAGGGGCTTCTCTTTCGGAAGGAGGAAAACCGATCATCGCTCTTCCTTCCGTAACTTCTCATGGAAAATCCAGAATTGTCCCTATCTTACAACCGGGAGCTAGTGTTACTACAACCAGGGCTCATGTTCATTATGTAGTAACAGAATACGGAATTGCAGATCTATACGGAAAAAACCTAAAACAAAGAGCAAAACTTCTAACACAAATCGCTCACCCGAATCATAGAGAACGTTTGGAAAGAGAAACCTTCGAAAGATTCAAAGGATTCTAATTCTCAAAATCGCCCGAGATCCAATCCCACTAATATATATTAATATATTATAATTTACTAAATATATAAACTCCCCCTCACATCCACCATCCCTACAATTGACAATTATCAACCCTCTCCAGAAGGAATCCGCAGTGGGATTCCTTGCCTTTCAATATTCGAATCAAAACATGGAATATATCCTTCACGGAAAAAACCGGAGAGATCAAGAATGAGTTCTTCAGAACAAAAATATAATGATACGATCGTCAAAGGGTTTATCATATCGGGACTGGTTTGGGGTGTCGCTTCCATGCTTGTGGGAGTTTGGATTGCCTTCCAAATGGTTTATCCCGAATTGAATTTCGGACCTTATTTCACTTTTGGAAGGTTAAGACCATTACACACGAATGCTGCTATCTTCGGATTTGCATTGAGTGTTGTCTTCGCCACAGGATATCATACAGTCCAAAGACTCTGTAGAGTAAGGATCTGGAGTGATAAACTAGCTAACCTCCATTTATTCTTATACAATCTTTCGATCATAGCAGCAGCGATCACTCTTCCGCTCGGATTAAGCCAATCCAAAGAATATGCGGAATTGGAATGGCCTTTGGATCTTTTGATCGTAATTTGGTTTGTAATCTTCCTGATCAATTATTTTGGGACAATCTTTACAAGAGAAGAAAAACAACTCTATGCGGCGATCTGGTTCTATATCGCTTCTTGGGTCACGATCCCTATTCTATTTATCGTAAACAATCTATCTATCCCAGTCAGTTGGATCAAATCCTACTCTGTTTATTCCGGAGTGTATGATGCAAACATCCAATGGTGGTATGGGCATAACGCAGTAGCATTCGTCTTGACCACTCCTTTCTTAGGAATGATGTATTACTATCTTCCGAAACATATCAAACAACCGATCTACAGCCATAGATTATCCATCATCCATTTTTGGAGTTTGATCTTCCTATACATTTGGGCGGGACCTCACCACCTATTATACTCTCCTCTACCTGATTGGCTTCAAACCACCGGAATGGTTTTCAGTATCATGTTATGGATGCCTTCTTGGGGAGGAATGTTAAACGGATTCTTAACCTTAACCCAAGCGCAGGAAAAGATCAAAACGGATGCCACATTAAAAATGTTCTTAGTAGGACTTACTTTCTACGGTATGTCCACATTCGAAGGACCGTTACTCTCCATTCGAGCAGTAAGCGGCTTAGGACATAATACAGACTGGATCATCGGACATGTTCACGGAGGAACATTAGGCTGGGTGGGAATGATGTCCTTCGCGGCGATCTACTATTTAGTTCCAAGACTCTGGAATACAAATCTATTCTCTGAAAGACTAGCTAATGTCCACTTCTGGGTCGCGACGCTCGGGATCTTACTCTATATAGTTTCTATGTGGGTATCCGGTATCAGCGAAGGCTCTATGTGGAGAGCGATAGATGAAACTGGTTCATTAAAATTCCCTAATTGGGTTCAGATCACCGAGACCTTAAAACCATATCGATTATTCCGAGGGATCGGAGGAGGACTCTATCTTTTAGGACTATTGATCATGATCTACAATGTCATCAGAACGATCACTACTTCAGGAAGTGGATTTAAAGAAGTGGATCTTAGGATAGGACTGAAAGAGGAGAAAACAGCATGAATTGGTTCGACAAATTATTGGATTGGTTCTCCGGATTTACTGACCAGTGGGAAAAACACGGAGTTAAGTTCACGTTATATACTACGGTAGCGATCCTGATCGGAGGGATTTTCGAAATAGTCCCTCCCTTCTTTCTTACCAAAACCGCCGAGCCCATTCAAAACGTGAAACCTTATACAGCTCTGGAACTTGCAGGAAGAGATGTTTATCAAAAGGAAGGATGTAATAACTGCCATACCCAGATGATACGACCTTTCAAATGGGAAGTGGATCGTTTCGATCCCGGACACTCTTACGGAAAAGACGGATACTCTAAAGCGGGAGAATATGTTTACGATCACCCTTTCTTATGGGGTTCCAAAAGAACAGGTCCTGATCTAGCTCATGAATCTCAGATACAGGCTTCTGCAGAATGGCATAAGACACATTTGATCAATCCTAGAGACACCGCGAAAGGTTCTATCATGCCTTCTTATCCTTGGTTATTCGAAGAATCTTCCAAGATAGATCCGGAGAAGATCGCGGATCATATGAGAGGCCTAAGAAAAGTAGGAGTTCCTTACACGGACGAAGATATCGCAGCTGCGCCTAGCCTTCTCGCGGGTAAAACTGCGGGGGATGCTTTGATAGCCTATCTTCTGAAATTAGGAAAGGATACTGCGGAACTTTCAAAAAGTCTGCAATGAGGTGATAATTTTGGACTTAGATACATTACAAATCTATAAATCATTAAGATTGCCGATCTTATTTCTTTCGATCCTGATCATTTCTTTATACGTTTATAGAAACTCAAGAAAGGAAAGAATGGAAAAACCTAAATTCAGAATGTTGGAGGAGGACTAAAATGAGCGATCCAAATAAGGAATTCGACGGGATCAGACAAGGTGATAATCCACTTCCTGAATGGTGGAAATGGGTATTCTTAGGATGTGTGATCTTTGCCGGGATCTATGCTGTATATTTTCACGGATTTTCTAATTGGGGAACTGGCGCATATTATGCCGCTCAGATAGAAGATTATGAAAAAGAGTTCCCGAATAAAAACGTGAAGATCGAGTCAAACGACGGTTCAAATCCATTCAGAGGGAATCAAGGCGCGATCTCTGCGGGGCAAAAAACATTTCAGACCTATTGTGTTGCCTGTCACGGCCCCACCGGAGAAGGTCTAGTAGGACCGAATCTAATGGACAAGGAATGGCTACACGGGAACACCGATCTAGAACTTTATGAAACCGTAATGAAAGGTGTTCCGATGGAGAGAACAAAACTCGGAAGGGGGCCTATGCCTCCTCACGAGAATTCATTAGGCTCGGAAAAGGTATATCAGGTCCTAGCTTGGCTTGCTTCCAAAAATCTGGAGCTGAAACCTTCCAAATGAATTAAAAGAACGTTCCACGAAACCAAGGAGGACTTATGATCATTTCAAGACCCATGTCCGGAAAAATCAGGACCGCAAGAAACTATGTGCAAGTTCTTCTGGTTTCACTCTTCTTTATCACTCCTTGGATCCGTTGGAACGGATTGCAGATCATTCTATTAGATATACCAGATCGAAAATTTTATCTGCTCGGAAATATATTCGTTCCACAAGAAGGATACTTCCTTCATCTATTCCTGATCGCCTCCGGACTCTGCCTTTTTTTCTTTACTACACTCATCGGCAGGGTCTGGTGCGGTTGGGCTTGTCCACAAACAATCTACTCCGATATATTCGATTGGGTAGGAAGAAGAATCCAAGGAGACAAATACGGCAAAAAGGATTCTCCTACATTCTTAAAAGTACTCACACATTTTCTTTGGATTGGGGTAAGTTTCTTAGCGTCCTTTGCCTGGATCTCCTACTTTTCGGATCCATATCGGATGAGTGAATATCTACTTCATCCAAATTCGGAAATTCCAACTTGGCTCTTATTCTTAGGGTTTTTCACATTCTCAATGTATGCTGATATTGCTCTCATCCGAGAACAATTCTGTAAGTATGCCTGCCCTTACGCTCGTTTTCAAACTGTGATGATGGATACACATTCAGTAAATATCACATACGACTACACAAGAGGAGAACCAAGAAGAAAAGGAAAAGTAAAATTAGGAGATTGCACGGCATGCAATCTATGCCTAGTAGTATGTCCCACAGGCATAGATATCAGAGAAGGAGCAAATCCTTGGTGTATCGCCTGCGGAAAATGTTCGGATGCTTGTACAAAACAAATGTCCAAAGAAGGTAAAAAGACCTTAATCGGATATTGGTCTGAAAAACAAATCTCTGAAAAAGGATCCAAGATCAAATGGATCCGCTCCAGAACGATCGTTTATGCGTTCGGATTATTCATAACGATAAGCTCTGTCATATTCTTATTATCCAATCGAGTCCCATTATACTTATCCATTCTTCCCGATAGGAATATCCCTCCTATGCTATTGGAGAACGGAGTTGTTCGTAATTTTTACGAAGTTCAAATGCAAAATCTTACCTCCGAAGATCGGACACTAAAATTCGAGATCGAAACATCGGATCTAATCGGGTCTCAGAAAATTTTAGTAGGAGGGACTGAAAAAGCAGAAGTAGAACTTCATGCAAATTCGGACGAAAGATACAGGCTTTTTATAGAACTACAAGTGGATTCTACGGATATCTCTAAACGAAGTCATGATATCCGATTGAAGGTCCAAGACATTAACCATTTCGAATATTCTAAATCGGAAACAATTCCTTTCTTACTCCCTGTAACCGTTTCTCAGATCAAATTCCACCCAGACAAGAGGATAGCCCATGGACACTAGTTTAAAAAGAGCGTTTTTAGTGATTAAGATCGCATTTCTCACATTGTTTGTTGCTACATTCTTTACTGTGAGAATGGCATTGGCGGGACATACACCTGCGATCGATTCAAACTATTATGAAAAAGGATTAAAATACGAAGAATCCATTCTCTCCCAAAAGAAAATGATCCAAAACGGATATACTTTTGAAGGGGCATGGATCCAAAACCTGGAAAAACTAAAGACGGGAAAACAAAGCCTCGCATTGGACTTCCTACAAAACGGCAAAAAGATCCGAAACGCAAAAATCGTATTACAATTAGATAAAACTGCTACTGCAAAATTCAACCAAACCGTAGAACTTAAAGAAACATCGGCCGGAAACTACGCAGGAGAAATTTTGATACCTTTCCAGGGTGATTGGAGGATCTCCCTCTCTGCAAAAATTCCGGAAGGAGAACTTGAAAGAACATTCTCCGCAAAGGTAAAAGAGTGAAACTTTTAGAGAAACGGACTTTATGCTTTCATTGTAATACTCCGATCGACGGGGTCTCAATCAAGAAGTCCAGACATGGAACGGAAAGAGAATATTGTTGTAATGGATGCGCAGAAGTTTCCGGGATCTTATTAGAGTCAGGACTGGACCAATTCTACAAAATCCGAGGAACACAATCATTAGAACCATTGTATTCCGATCTAAAAAAGAATTCTTCTTCAGAGTATGATAACGAGTCAGTTTACTCAGAATATTTAGAAAGAGAGAATGGATCGGATCCTTCCGTATATTTAAGTATTACGAATCTACATTGTTCTGCATGCGTATGGCTGATAGAAACAGTACTCAGCAAAACAAGAGGCATCAAAGAAGCAAGGGTCAATTTCGGAACAGGAAGATTAAAAGTAAGATTCGATCTTTCCCAAATATTTTTAGGAGATATCATTCAAACTATCGAAGGTTTAGGATACAGACCCAAATTATATTCCACACTGAAGGCCGAAACTAAAGTAGAAAAACCATTCAAAGAATTAAGCATCAGAATGATCGTAGCAGGTTTCTCTTGGGGAAATATCATGCTCTTTTCCGCAAGCTTATATGCCGGATATTTCCAAGGAATGGAGATCAATATTAAGAATCTATTCCATTATATTTCTTGGATATTTGCTACTCCAGTATATTTCTATTCAGGATATCCTTTTTGGAAAGGAGCCTACGAATCCTGGAAAAGAAGAATGCTCAGCATGGACAGCCTACTCTTCTTAGGAGTTAGCCTCGCCTACTTTTATAGTATTTATGTTACTCTAACTGGCAAAGGAGAAGTATATTTCGACTCGGTATGCACGATCTACTTCTTCATACTTTTAGGAAAGTATTTCGAGTCCATGATCCGATTCAAAGCGGGTTCCAAAATAGGAGAATTATTATCCCTTCTACCTGAAGAATACGAAGTTCAAAAACAAGGAATATGGTCCAAAATATCCGGTTCTCTGATTGAAAAAGGAGATTTAGTACTATTGTATATAGGAAGTAAGGCCCCTGTAGACGGGATCTTAAGATCCGAAAAATCCTATTTCGATGAAGCGGTCCTAACAGGAGAAAGTCGCCCGATCTTAAAAAATAAGGGAGATCAGATCAAAGCAGGATCCGTATCTCTTTCCACACATACACAATTTGAGGCAAAAGGGAATACTAGAGAAAGTTCATTAGCGCAAATTGGAAAAATATTAGAAGATTCTTTATTAACAAAACCAAAATTACAAAGAACAACGGATCTTTTAGCTACCACTTTTATCAAAGTTGTTCTGGTAGTTGCGGTCCTAACATTCATTTATTGGTGGAATTTTTCAGATCCAGAAACAGCGATCCTAAACACGATCAGTGTTCTTATAGTCGCTTGCCCCTGTGCATTAGGCCTAAGTGTTCCTGCTGCTTTAGTGATCAGCCATCTACTCCAATCCAAAGAAGGGATCCTGGTAAAAAATCCGGAATCTGTCGAAACTCTCGCCAAATCGAATTATATATTCTTTGATAAAACAGGAACATTAACTACTGGAAAATTAGAATTAAACGCAGAGAAATATTTCTCTCCCGAAGAAGCGCCTGGTAGGTTCAGAGAAATCGCCACACGACTCGAATCATTCTCCACACATCCGATCGCAAAATCAGTGATTGAAACTTTTTCTCGAAATCTAAAATTCAATATGGAGATCGAAGATCTTTCTTGGAATTCCTTCCAAGAATTTCCAGGAGAAGGGATCCAAGCCGAATTCAAAGGCAAGACCTACCGGATCGGTAAGAAAAACTTCTCTTGGGAAAATAAACCGGAGAACGACGGATGGATCCATTTATCCGAGAATGGTATTCCTTTAGCGGCTTGGGAATTTAAAGATAAGGCGAGAGTTGAGTCAAAATCGACCATTCAAAATCTACAAACATTGATCCCGGACTTAGAGATCCTATCCGGAGATGCCTTACAAAATGTAAAATCTCTTTCCGATGAATTAGGATTTATTCATTACAATGCAAACCTTAGTCCTCTTCAAAAGAAAGAAAGGATCCAAAAAGCGCAATCCGAAGGAAATATTGTTCTTATGGTCGGAGACGGAGTCAATGACTCCGCTTGTATTGCGCAGGCAGATCTAGGAATTTCCATGGGAATGGGTTCCGATCTTTCCCTGGACAAATCAGACATGATACTGATCAATAATCGCCTGGATTCACTGCCTAAATCCATCTCGATAGCCAGGAAAACCAGACATATCATTCTTCAAAATATATGTTTATCATTAATTTATAATTCCATGATGATCCCTCTCGCCGCATTTGGGTTCATGCTTCCTGTCATTTGTGCCGGCTTTATGACCTTAAGCTCATTCACGGTAGTATTAAATTCAATTTCATTAAAACGTAGGGTAACATGAACGCTTTGTATCTCACTATTCCTATCGCGCTGATCATTTCTTTTGGAGCATTTTATATTTTTCTACTAAACCTCAGATCAGGACAGTATGAAGATATAGAAGGCCCTAAATACAGAATGCTTTTCGAAGAAGAAAATAAGAAACAATCGGACTAAGGATCTATTATGGAATTCACTACCGCAATTTTATTCGGATCGTTCCTAAACGGACTAAGCGGCTCTTTTCATTGCCTAGGAATGTGTGGCCCGCTAGCAGGAAGTTTGAATTTTACCGGAGAAAAACAAAATCCGGTTCTTACTCAAACATTATACAATCTGGGAAGATTATTCTCCTATACAACGATCGGACTTGCATTTGGGTTCTTAGGCAAAATGACAAATATGAGCCTTGCATCATTATTGCCTGCTCAAGAATTTGCGGCTTGGTTCGGCGCATCCTTCATATTTTTATTCGGACTTTCATTGTTATTCGGAAAGGACAGAATACAAAACCGTTTATTCTCAAAATTTTTCGGCAAAATAGGATCCAAGTTGCTGAAACAAAATCAAACACAAAGTCCTAAAATAAAACTTTTGATCTCATTCCTATTCGGGGCCCTGACAGGATTTTTACCATGTGGGATCTTATATCCGGCATTCATTATGGCATTTGCGACAGGTTCTCCACTATTTGGAGCAGTTAGTATGTTCTTTTTCTTCTTAGGAACATTTCCTTTACTATTCGGATTCGGACTAGGCTTTAGGATGATCGTTTCTAAATTCGGTAAAAATCAGATGAGGCTTGTAGGTTGTCTTATCATCTTAGTTTCCATTTCACTTCTTCTTTTCAGAATGAACCATACACATAATCACTCAGAGATGAAAGAGATGGATCATTCACATCATCAGCATCATTGATGAAAAACTGAATTATAAGAATTCGGAGAATTCTTCCGTTCTTTTTTGAGGAAAACTATACCATCTTTGGATGGCTTCTGAGACTAAAGACCATTTGGAATTATCTTCAAAATGGTTAGGAGATCCCGGAACAAAATACACTCTTTTAATTAAAGTACCTATTTTAGAGAGAATAGAACGATTAATTATTTTCCCGGTAAAATCAAGTTCTCCTAATATATTCAGGATCGAGGTCTCCGGAAAATTTCCGTCGTATTCTTGCAAACCGTTCCCGATCAAAATTAGACTTTCTACTTCTGAATTGGAATTTGCAGCGGCTCTAAACATTCTTGCTGCGACAGAAGATAGACCTATATAGGAGATCTTTAAGAACTCGGCTCCCTCTATTAATTTTATACGTTTAGTAATTTCAGAAAGTCTGTAGGATAATAACGCGGTATCGGAGCGGTTCGCGTGGATCTCCCTTTCATCTTGTGTTAAGAGACCTTTAAGAAGTAAAGTTGCAATTCCCTTCTCGTTCAAAAGAGTTCTCATTTTGGAAAATCGTTCGGAAAATTTATCCTCCTTCTCCTCCAAAATAAGAACAGCTAAGAATTCTGAATGACTCGGAATGAATAATTCCCCTTCTAGCCTGATCTGATTGACTTGAAAACTTAAGACGTTTTGGAAATCAAGACGAACCATTTTTTCTAAACTAGAAATTTCAGTTTCGGGATCTATTTCCAAATCAGTCCAGAAGACGAAGAAGCGCTTCTTCGTTCTTGATCGAAATTTTTCTTTTATCGATCTCCACCCAACCTCTGCTTTTAAAGTCGGCCAAGGCTCTCACCAACGTTTCCGTAGTTACTCCGATCATAGAGGCCATAATTTCTCTCGTGAAAGGAAGCTCTTCGTCTTCTCCTTGAGATTTAAATATCTGAAGAAGAAATTCAGAAAGTTTTGCATGGACTTGTCGAGTTCCGAGAGAATAAATTTTATTCTCCGATTCAACAGCTTCCGTAGTAACTCTTCTAAAAACCGAATTTTGGAATTCTAAATCTGAATGAAGTAATCTTCTTAACTCTTCTTCTTCAACAAATAGAACAGTGGACTCAACCAAAGCGATCGCATGATGTAGAAACTTTCCTCCGATCGCAGCGTCCCTGATCCCAACCCAGGTACCAGGATGATAAATTTTAAAAGTATGTTGTTTTTCTCCGGATCCGGAAGAGCGATAAGAACGAATAGAACCGGACTCGACTATATAAAACCCGTTGGCCTGTTCTCCTTGGGAAAATAGGATCTCGTTCTTGGCCATCTTTTTGCGAGTAAACTTGATCCCTTGATTTTGAAAGGAATCTTCTCTAAACATCATTTCATCAGGTTCTATTGTAATTTTAGCGGCAGATATCATATGTAACGTCCCTTTTATGTATCGATATCGATAAGGTAACGTATTCCGAACCGTCGGTCAATGGCCGGTGGGAGATCCTACAAACTGAGGTGATTTTCTGCGGATTTCTAGGGTGAAAATCGGCTCCTTTTCAGATCTGGGATCCGGAAGATCGCGAAATCAGAACAAAAACTTACAGAAGTTCTTTGATCTTAGAGATATATTTTCTTCCTACAGGTAGCTGGGTTTCATCCTCGTCTTTTAAGTGAACGGAATAGTTCCCCATATTATCGCTTTGTAGATGAGATAGTTTTTCTAGATTGATGATGTATTGTTTATAAATGCGCAAGAATTTAGTAGGAGGAAGTTTCAGCTCAAGGCTCTTTAAAGATTTATAAGTTACATATTGTCTCTTTTCCGTATGAACAACGCTAAAATTATCCCTGGAAGAAATATAGGTTATCTCGTTATAAGGGATAAGAAAATGATTTTCTTTTTCCAAAATAAAAAGACCGTGCTCGTTAAAAACATTCTTAGTAGGTTTATCCGCTTCGTTCCCTAAAATTTCCAAGGCCCTGTCAACTGCCTTAAAAAATCTTTCCTTAGAAAAAGGTTTCAAAAGATAATCGATCACACCGAACTCAAATGCTTCGATTGCTTTATCTCTAAGAGCAGTGATAAAAATGATATAAGGAGGATTTTCCAGTTTTTCTAAAATGTCTAGACCGGAAAGTATCGGAAGATTGATATCCAAAAAAGCAAGATCCACTTCCTCAGACTGAAGATATTCGAGAGCTTCTTCCCCGTCTTTTGCTACTTTTACCAATTTTAATTCGGGACGGGCCAGACAATAATTGACCAATAATTCCCTAGTAGGCGCCTCATCTTCTACGATTAAGGTTTTCCATTCCGGCATTTTAGGATCTTAGTTTTAATTTTTTAAGGCATTAAACACGATCGTAACGATCGCTCCGCCCTCAGGATGATTTTCAATTTTCACATCCGAATCGTAAAGATAAAATTTCAATCTTTCGGATATGTTTGCGATACTTCTAGAATAGATATTTCCTTCTTTCAGCCCCTTACCATTATCTCTGATCGTAACAAGAGCCTTTCCATTTTCTATGGATGCTTTCACAGTGATTTTCCCTTTTCCTTTTCTATCTCTCAATCCATGAATATAGGAATTTTCGACCAAGGGTTGAAGTGTCAAAGGAGGGATTTGGCATTGTTTGAAGTTCCCGATCTTTTCGGATTCCACTTCCAAAAAATCCGAAAACCTAAGTTTCAATAATTGCAGATAATTTTCCATAAACTCCCATTCTATATCGAAAGGGACCAACTGTTGGTTCGCCTGATCCATTAGAAATCTATAATTATCCGCAAGCATCAGTATCGCAGAATCCGCAAGCCCAGGATTTGTCTGCAGATAAGAATGAATGATACTTAATGTATTAAAAAGGAAATGAGGGCTCATTCTGTCCTGAAGGATCTTCAGATTATTTTCGGCATGGCGGGCCTTATCTTCAGTCTCCTTTCTTTCAGTAATATCATTCCGGATCGCTAAATATTGATACGGCTTTCCATTCCCGTCCATAATGGGAGAGATCGTAGTATCCACCCAATAATATCTTCCCCCCTTCGCTTTATTTTTAATTTCTCCCTTCCAAATATTCCCTTTGGATATAGTTTTCCATAGATCGATAAAAAACTCTTTAGGATGATATCCTGAGTTGATGATCCGATGATTATGGCCTAGTAACTCATCCCTAGAGTAACCGCTGATATCGCAAAAGTTTTGATTCACATAGATGATCGTTCCGAATTTGTCCGTGATCGCAACGATAGAGACCGCGTTCAAAGCGGTTTGGAAATCGGAAAGTTCTTTGAGAGAACTTTTTAATTCTCTTTCTATCTCTTTAGTCCTAGTAATATCCACTCCCACGAACCATTTAGTGGAACCGAATAAAGGAAATTCGGAAGAAATATTAGATAAGGAAACTAGTTTGGATTTTCCTTCCTTAGAGATCAGATCCAATTCCCAATTTTTAAAATCGGAATTCAAGAGTTGTGTATTAAAATCGGTAGTTTCTCCTTCTCCTTTGCCTGAGAGAAGATTTTGGAATGAAAAACTCGGATCAGAATAGATCTCCTCGAAAGAATATCCTAAAACCCTTTCACATTCATGATTCCAAGAAACAGGTTTGAAATCCGGATCCAATGAAAAGAACAGGATCGGCATATTATCCAAAACTGTTTTTAATCTAGCTTCATTCTCCATTCTATATCTGGTACCTTTTCTAAAATACCATACGATCTTTTAGCTCTCAGCAAAAGTTGTCCAAAGTTTTTGGAAAAAGTCCGGATTATTTTTCTTACTAAAATTTCCTCCTCCCGAAAAGTTCCGAGAAGAGGTTCCAGTTACTTCAGTTTTTCGGAGATCAGTTGATCCAAGGAAAGAGAACCTCCTCCTAAAAAGAATAATACGAACGCAAGTCCTATTGCAAGAACATGATATTCGTATCCTTCCCCTCCTTGGTTTCCGAACCAATTCATAAAGAATCCATTCTGTCTTTGGAAAATTGCGGCTCCGATCATTGTAATACCGATCCCAAACGCAGACAATTTAGTACAAAAACCTAAAATGAGTCCAAGAGCTCCAAAAGATTCCGCGAGGATCACTAAAATTCCTATGATCACAGGAATTCCTTGGGAGGAAAAAAATCCAAGAGTCGCTCCCCAGCCGTATCCGCCAAACCAACCGAATAATTTTTGTGCTCCATGAGGGATCATTACTACACCTAAAACGATCCTTGCCACCGTAAGAACAAAATTTGGTTCTGTGGAAAAAAATTTATCTAACATTAAATTCTCCTAATATGGACCCGATCTAGATCCGTATCAAAAGAATAGGGAGAGAAAATAGGAAAGTAAATGGACGATCCGTATATTCTATTGCACTTTTCGTCCGGATTCCCTAAATTGTTCCGGAGAAACACCGGATTGTTTTTTAAAATACCTGCTAAAATATGCGTTATCGGTAAAACCCAACTCGGAAGAAATTTGAGTGATATTCAGATCCGAATGAAGCAATAATCTTTTACATTCCAATAAAAGGCGATCATGGATTACGGACTTTGCAGATATTCCAAGAGAATTTTGACAAATCCGATTCAACGTATTAGAAGCCAAACCGAGCCTTCTCGCATAAAAGGAAGTCCCTCTTTCCTTTATAAAATATTTTTCTAATAAACTTTGGAACTCGGATACTGGGCGATTTTTTCTGATCAATAATGCTGCGGAAGTTTCATATTCTTTCTGGATTTGCAGTAGAATAAGTCCGCTTATATAGAATAAAATTTTGGGATCAGCATTTTCTTTAAATTCCTCTACTAATCTAGAAAAATCGGATCTTAGTTTGGAAAATTTTTCAGGGTGTATCTTTGAAAGTCCAGAATCGAAGCCGAAATAGGGAAAACTTCTTAAGCTTGTATTTTTTTCATTCAGCTTAGAATAAAATTCAGGATGGATCTTTAAGGCGAAACCTTTCGGTTTCTTTTTGAATTTCCAGGAATGGACCTGCCCTGGCTTTAAGAAGAATAATGAATTTTTTTCGATCTCGAAGTTTTGAAAATCAATCTTATGAGTTCCCTTCCCTTCTACAAAATAGAAAACTGCAAAGTAAGAATGCCTATGAGAACTATCGTATTCGGTAAAACTAGGCGGTAGGTCTTCCAACCTACCCGAATAAAAGATCCTCTCCCCCTCCTCGTCGGAAACTTCGGATAAATGAAGTAGTGGAACTTTACTAGCCTGCTTAGACATTCCTTTTGGAATTCCCAAGATATCTTGCAAATTGCAAGAAAAAACTAAGATATTCTTTTTAAGTTTTAGAGATAGAAAGTATATCTGTCACTTCGATCGTATCTTTAGAATATCCATCCTTCGCAATTTTGATCATCGCCGTTCCTAATTGTTTTAAGGAGGAAACTTTGGTCGGAAATATTTTCTTAATTAACGGATATGACCAGCCCAGGAATTTATATGCGGATAAAGTATTTTTCGCTCCGGGTGTAGGATCAAGAAACCCAGGACGAACCTTATACATCCCCTTAAAGGGAAGTTTTGCTAAATCGTTTTCGGTCTTCCCCTTTACTCTTGCCCACATCGTTTTTCCTTTTTCGGTGCTATCCGTTCCAGCTCCTGAAATATAAAAGAAACTCATATCGGAATTTACGGAAACCAAAATGGTCGCTGCATTCAAAGTCAATGTGTGAGTGAGTTTAAAATAATCTTCTTCTTTCATTCCGAGGGAAGAAACTCCCAAACAGAAGAAGCAAGTATTATATCCTTTTAATTTATCTTTGATCGATGATAGATCGAAAAAATCGGAATGAATGATCTCCTCTACTTTAGGATGAGATATACCATAAGATTTCCTATTCAAAAGGAGTATTTTTTCCACATTCGGATCTTCCAGACATTCCAAAAATACTCCTTCTCCCACCATTCCGGTGACACCTGTAATAATTACTCTTAGTTTCATTTTTTCTCCCATTCGTTTCCGGCGGTTTTTTCTTCCAATTGGCTGGACAAGATCGGATCTTCTTTTGCAGATTTCCAAGGAAGTTTCGGCCACCAAACGGTGTATTCTTTCTTCAGATCAGGTTCTGCACTCTCTCCAGGTTTAGGAGTGATCACTGTTACTCCTAATTCTTTAGACTTTTCTAATACTCTTTCCACCGGTTCCGTCCAACCATGAGAAGCAAGAGCGAATAATCCCCAGTGGATCGGCAAAAGCACTTTTCCTTTCAACTGAGTGTGTGCGATCACCGCTTGTTCCGGACCAATATGCCAATCAGGCCAAGCCTGGTTGTATTGCCCGGTTTCGATCATAGTTAGATCAAATGGACCGTATTTCTCTCCTATCTCTTTCATCTTAGGAAATAATCCTGTATCTCCCGAAAAATAGACCTTATGTTTTGGGCCGAGTAAAGCATAACTGGACCAAAGTTTTTCATCCATATCCAAAAGATATCTACCGGAAGCATGCCTTGCAGGAGTGCTTACGATCTCTAACCCATTGATCTTTTTACTCTGCCACCAATCCAATTCTTGTATTTTCTCCTTCGGAACTCCCCAGTATGCGAGGTTTGCACCAAGTCCGAGTGGAACCACGAATACAATATTTCGATCCTTTAACTGTTGAATGGTTCCTAGATCCATATGATCGTAATGATCATGAGAAATAAGAACTACATCGATCTCAGGAAGATCTTGGATAGAAATTAAAGGTGGATACCATCTTTTAGGACCAAGCCAAGAATAAGGAGAAGTTCTCTCAGACCATACCGGGTCCGTCAAAATACGAACTCCATCCAATTCTATCAAAGTGGAAGAATGTCCGAACCATGTGACTCTTAAACCGGATCCAGGTAGTTTAGAAAATCTTGATTTTTCAACATAAACCACAGGGACAGGTTCCTTAGGACTCACATCGGAACTTGGACTAAACATACTCAAGATCGCGCCCCAAGTATCGTTGATCAAAGGTTCTGGATTTACGAACTTACCTTCTTTCCATTGAGGAGATTCCTGCATTCTGATCAGTCTTTCTCCATCCGCTTTCTTTCCTAAAGACTGACAGGTATAAAAGAAGGATCCGAGAAGAAGAAAGATCAGGAATAAAAAAGATACTCTTGATGTAGTTGATAATCTGTTTTTAGTTCTCATCTGGTTCCTACTTTTGGAATAATTTGGATGCTTCCGAATCGAAAACGCTTGTAGCATCGTCCGCGTCAGTGGAAAGACTTAGAACTTTCCATTTTTCTAATTCAGATCTTTGGGTCTCTCCCATTTGTTCGAATAAACGAACAGCATCCGATCCGAGTAAAAGATGAAGAGGCGGTTCTTCAGACTCGACTACCTTCATCATAGCAAGAGCAGCCTTATTAGGATCTCCTAATGGTAAAGTTCCGTTTTGCATATATTTTCTCATAACTCCTACGGAAGGTCCATATTCTTTTATTTCAGGAGCAAAATCCATAGAAGAACCTGCCCAATCCGTTCTAAATCCGCCTGGTTCTACGATGGTTACATGGATCCCTAAGGAGGAAACTTCCTGGGCCAATGCCTCGCTAAAACCTTCTACTCCGAATTTTGCTGCGTTGTATGCTGAAAGGCCAGGCACTCCTCTTCTTCCTCCGATGGAAGAGATCTGAAGTATCCTACCCGATCCTTGTTTTCTCATATGAGGAACTACAGCCTTACTCACATAAATCGTCCCAAAAAGATTTGTCTCTATCTGATTGCGAATATCCTGATCGGATTGTTCTTCCACCGCACCTAAAAATCCGTAACCAGCGTTGTTCACAAGAACATCAATCCTTCCGAAAATTTGGATCGCTTCTTCTATGCCTTGTTCCACTTCTTTCTGATTAGATACATCCATCTCCAGAGGATAAATACGATCCCCATATTGATCCTTAAGTTCCTTTAAATTTTCAGGATTCCGCGCTGCAGCAATAACGATCCCACCTTCGGATAAAACCGTCTCTGCTAAACTTCTACCGAGCCCTCTTGAACTTCCAGTGATCAGCCAAACCTTTTCCATACAAACTCCTAAGAGGCCTAAATGGGCCCTTACATTTTGACAATATTAATCTATTTTGTCAATTATTCAGACCGGTTAAACTTTATAAAGTTGACATTTTTTTATAAAATTGTCAAATAATCGTATGGCTCATAAAAATAAGATCCAAGGAGACGAAGATAGAAAGAAAGAGATCCTGGACGCAGCGTTATATTGTTTTTTGCAATTCGGCTATTCTAAAACATCCATGGACGATGTTGCCAAACAGGCAAATTTATCCCGTCCCTTACTTTATTTAAAATTCAAAAATAAAGAAGATCTGTTTGAAGGTATTTTCGATTACACTCTGCAAGGAAGTTATGAGGAAGCGGAGAAGGTTTTAAGCCAAGATCTAAGTGCTAAAGAGAAACTATTTCGAATTTGCGAGCTGATACTTTTAGAGCCTTGGACAAAAATCGAAGGAAAACCGAAAACTGCAGAGTTTTATGAAACTTGTTCTAAATTGTCCCCCAAAAGTACTGAAAAATACGAAAAGCAGGTCTTGAAATACGCACAGAATATTTTGGGAGACAAAGAGACTGCTGAGGTATTCTTTTTAGCGATAGAAGGACTCTCAGCAGATCTTCCCAAAAGTAAAATCCTTCGGAAAAGAGTAGAATTACTCGTAGATCGTTTCGTCAGATAGTTATTTCCAATTTCGGAAAAATTTCGAAGAGCGGAGTAGAAAATTACAATCATACTACGTCTCAGGAATAAGCTCTTGCCAATAAATTAGGGTGTTATACCCTCAGCAGACTTTTTATTCGAATCAAAAGATGTCCGAACTCAAATCCAGCTTTCCATTCAATTTACACAGATTTGTCCCACATAAACTTCTTATATTCTGCCTAGTTTTTTCCCTTGGCAATTGCGAAAGAAAATCCTGGATCGCGGAAGACTCAATTCTTTCCTTAAGTGGAGACTGGGAATTTATTTCTGATAATAATACGAATCCTGATTTTAAAAAAGGATCTAAGTTTGCAGTTCCTTTCGATTTCAGCTCTTCGGATGTATACAAGGATTTTGCAGGTTGTATTTCTATACGCCACACTCTTCCTGAAAAAGTCCGGAGTTGGATGAACCAACAACAATCGGTTGCAATCGACTCTGGGCATAGCGCAGACTTCGCGGAATTCTATTTAAACGACCTAACTAAAACCGGTCTCATCGGAAAAACAGGAGCAAGAGATCCTTACATATCAGGACAAGACGGAAGGATCGTAGCCGTTCTTCCAGCCGGAGCATTTCATCCAGGCGGAGAAAATTTCATCTATGCAAAGATCTGTAGAGTTCCAGGAAAACCTTTTCATTGGAGCGGTCCTGAAATTTCTTTAGGTCAATCCGAATCCATATTTAAAAAATTCGGATTCGAACTCAGTATCGCATTCTTACTCGCAGCGGTTTATATTAGCGTAGGATTATATCATCTTCTTCTCGCAGTAAGAAGACCGAGTGATATTTTCAATTTATATTTCGGATTATTTGCGATCTTCTTTTCCATCTTCCATTTAACGAATAATTCAACAGCAGAGATATTATTCGGCTCACATAGACAATTACAATCCATAGTAGATCAAGTGACCCTGATGTTATTCATCATGAGCCTTCTACTATTTATCGCTAGATTCTTCTTAGGGACCCATCCGAAAGTGGTCATCGGATTTGCCGGATTCTACTTTTTAGTGGCATTCTTGGATATTTTCGTCAACCAATACACGAGAGATTTACTTCTCACGATTGTAGGCGTTTCCATGATATTCGTTTTTCCTTATATTCTGTTTATTACGGGAAGAGCGGCTTGGAAAGGAAATCCGGATGCAAAATTACTTCTTGGTGGAGTCGCTTTAATCGCACTCGGAGGGATCCACGATTTAGCAGTCACCCAAAGATTGATCCATTCTGAACTCATCATGCCTTTTAGCTTTTTGGCATTTATCTTAGGGATCGCATTCATACTCGCAAACCGTTTCGTTCGAGTCCATAACGAGGTAGAAGAGTTAAATGCAAGCTTAGAAGAGAAAGTTCGTCTGAGAACCAACGAATTACAGCTAAGCCTAAGCGAGATCCGAGAACTGAAACACCAGCAGGACGGAGACTATTTCCTTACCTCTCAATTAATGCAACCTCTGGCAGGAAATTATGCGAATAGCGAACTTGTTAGAGCTGAGATACTTTGCCGTCAGAAAAAAAGATTCCAGTTCAGGAATTGGCAGGGAGAATTAGGAGGAGACTTATGCGCAGTCTACTCTCTCAAATTAAAAGGAAGACCTGTATTAGTATTCTTTAATGGGGATGCGATGGGAAAATCCATGCAAGGGGCCGGCGGAGCTCTTATCATGGGGACAGTATTCAAGACCATCGTAACCAGGACCCAAAACACTGCGGAAATGCAGGAATTATTCCCGGAACATTGGCTCAAACGTTGTTACCAAGAACTCAAAAGTGTATTCGTATCCTTTGATGGAAGAATGTTAATCTCCATGGTAGTCGGGATCGTGGACGAAGAATCGGGCCTAATGTATTTCGTAAATGCAGAGCACCCTCAAGCGGTATTATACCGAGATGGAAGAGCGGATTTCTTATCCGAAAATGGAATGTTACGTAAGGTAGGAGTTGAAGATCCTGCAGAAGTATTCGTAGTACAGACCCTACAGCTCAAACCGAACGACGTGATCCTGATCGGTTCGGACGGAAGAGATGACGTTCAATTGGGAATCAACGAAGACGGGAACCATATTATCAACGAGGACGAAAAAGCATTCCTAAGAGATGTGGAAGAAGCTAAGTCGGAACTCCTACAAATAGAATCACTCATCCGTTCCAGAGGAGATATCATAGACGACTTGAGCCTTGTAAGGATCTCTTATAAGGAAGAGATGACTTCCGTTACTGATATACTGGATGATCCTTTCCAAAATCACCAGGAAACGGTATCCGAAAAAACAAACTTAAGAAAAGCCCTTCGGAATGCTATAGAAGAAAAAGACTATATCTACATAGCCTCGGAAGGACAAAAATACCTCGCTACTTATCCGGATGATAGTCCAGTCTATCTTTGGGTCTCTTATGCCTTGGCGAGACTCGGAAACTACGATAAAGCGATCGATTTCGGAGAAGTTCTACTCATGAGAGATCCTACTCATGCAAAAAATCTGGAACATTTAAGTAAACTACATTATAAAAACGGCAATAAGATCAGGGCAGAAGCTTTACTTTCTTCCAAACTGAAAAACGATTGATTATTCAAACCTGAATTATCCACAATCCGAACATTTTTGTATCTTCAAAGGGAAGGATTTACCTTCCCTTTTTTATATCTTTTTCCGAAAATAGCCTAAAAATCTAGTTTTTTTATTAAACCAGATTGTCTAAACCTTAAACTGGTTTCATTATTAAACCAAATGGAGAATTTCCCATGAAATTTAAGGATAAGAAGGTATTGATCACAGGAGGAAACAGCGGGATCGGTCTCGTAACCGCAAAACTGTTCGTTCA
Organism: Leptospira sarikeiensis; assembly: GCF_004769615.1. GTDB lineage: Bacteria > Spirochaetota > Leptospiria > Leptospirales > Leptospiraceae > Leptospira_B > Leptospira_B sarikeiensis. The sequence continues at coordinate 124,925 of NZ_RQGF01000042.1, forward strand.
AGAAGGTGCAAAAGTTATCATTACCGGTAGAGACCAAAACACCCTGGATTCCGCAAAAAAGGCTCTCGGAGAGAATGCAATTGCAGTAAAGGCGGATGTTTTGGACACGAAGGAAAGAGAAGATCTGATCGGAGTGATCAAGGATAAATTTGGTGAATTGGATGTTGTCTTTGCAAACGCCGGGATTACTAAACCAACTCCGGTAGGCGCAACAACTGAAGAAGATTTTAACCAAGTATTGAATGTAAATATTACCGGAGCATTCTTCACAGTGCAGTCCGCTCTTCCATTTTTAAAGAAAGGATCTTCAGTGATCCTAAACGGTTCAGTCATGAGTGTTCTCGGAGTCCCAGGAAGTTCAGCCTACTCGGCGAGTAAGGCAGGAGTTCGTGCGATGACTAGAGTTCTCTCTTCCGAATTAGGACCAAAAGGGATCCGAGTCAATATGGTCGTTCCGGGAGCCACAAAAACTCCTATTTGGGGACCGGAAGGAGAACCTACAAACGCAAGATTAAACGCAATTACCCGTTCTATTCCTATGGGTAGACTAGGAGAACCGGATGAGATCGCAAAGGCGGTTCTTTTCTTAGGTTCGGAGGAATCTTCCTACATCCAAGGAACAGAGATCGTTTTGGATGGAGGAGCGACTAGTTCTCCTGCAGCGGCTCCGATTTATCTTGGCAAATAATTAGGGCCGGGAGAAAAATAAAATCAGGAGGGATCATGAAACGTACAGACCTGGGCAATGAAGACTGTCCGATCGCAAGATCCTTGGGTGTCATCGGAGAATGGTGGTCCCTTCTGATCCTAAGAGATGCATTCTTAGGAAAAAAAAGATTTAATGAATTCGAAAAAAGCCTGGGGCTCGCAAAAAATATACTTAGTGCGAGACTTCATAAACTTGTAGAAGAAAACATTCTAGAAATAGTTCCCGCCTCAGACGGAAGCGCTTACCAAGAATATGTATTAACCGATAAGGGAGAAAAAATTTTTCCCGTATTGGTTGCATTAAGGCAATGGGGAGAAACTTTCCTTTACGATTCTTCTAAATTAAATCAATGTTTAGTGGATAAAAAATTCGGTAAAAAAATAAAACCGATAGAAGTACGTTCTCAAGACGGAAGAATACTCAATAGAAAAGACGTTAGCCTAAAGATTACTACAAGTAAGGAGTCAAAAAAAATAACTTAGCTTTTCCTTTCTTGCAGTATATTAGACTACCCTCCTCTCCAAAAAGATCTTAAAAAATATAGAACGGTAAATTCACAGGATCGATCGTTCTTATCAATTAATTAACAATAGTTAACGAGCAGAATTTAAGGGCAGCTGTCATATAATTATAGATTGGTGAGAGAAAGATCCGCACTTTTCCAGAGGAGAGGTTAATGCTCAACTGTGACGAAATTCCTCCGAAGCTACACGAAATTAAATCCGAATTTTTGAGTCATGGATTTACTGCAAAGGAAATCGGATGGGAAGAATGGTTCTGCCAAGCAGCGCAATTCCAAACGATACTATTTCATTCTCCGAATGGATTTGCGATCGCATCTCTCGATGGAAAATTTATCAGCGTAAACCCAGCATTAACCCAAATACTAGGTTATACAGAGAAAGAGTTACTTTGTATAGGATTCCAAGACATCACTCATCCGGATGATCTGGAAGAGGATCTAAGGTCCGTAGAACAATTTTTACAAGGGAAAATTTCTTCTTACAAAAAAGAGAAACGATATAAACACAAAGACGGCCAATACCTTTGGATCGAGATGGACCTCACTCTTATTCAAAACGAAAAAGGGTTCCCGAATTATTTCGTAGCTCAACTCCAAGATATTTCAGAAAGAAAATACTCTGAAAAAGCCCTAAAAGAAACGGAAGAAAACTTCAAACAATTAGCAGGCACAGTAGACGAGGCCTTCTGGATGAAGGATGCAGAATCCGGGAAATTATTATATGTGAGCCCTGCATACGAATCTATTTGGGGAAAATCAAGAGAAAGCCTTTTTGAAAATCCTGACTCTTGGTTGGACTCTGTTCTGCCGGAAGATAAGCAAGCTGCTTTAGATACAATCCCGCGTAAAAAAGAAGATGGGAACCTAAACGGTAAATTCCGGATCAGACATATGGATGGGGCAGAACATTGGATCCGCTTACGTAATTTTCCCGTTTTCGGTCCGAATGGAAATTTTGAAAGGATCCTAAGTTCAGCAAGAGATATCACGAAACAACACGAATTAGAAAAGCAACTCATACACTCCCAAAGAATGGAGTCCATAGGATCTCTTGCGGGGGGAGTTGCTCACGACTTTAATAATATTCTGACTGTAATCCTTGGATTCACCACTCTTTTGGAAAAGAATTCAGGCCAACCCGAAAAGATCCAACAATATACAGGCATCATACGTAAGACAGCCGAAAGAGGAGCCTCATTAGTACGACAACTTTTGACTCTTGCAAGAAAGGTAGAATCCTTCTTACGGCCTCTTATCTTGAACGATATTCTATCCGAAGCGGCAAATATTGCCTCTTCTACTTTTCCTAAGTCCATACGGATCTCTCTTGAGGCAACAGAGGAGCCGATCCTAATCAATGCGGATCATACCCAAATCCATCAGGTTTTCTTGAATCTTTTTTTGAATGCCAAAGATGCTATGCCGGATGGAGGAACTCTTTCTTTAAAACTAAAAAAAGAACAATGCCCTTTTTCTGACGAAGAAGGAGATGTAGCGACCCTGGAAATCCAAGATTCAGGTATAGGTATGGACGAAGAAACCGTCCGAAAAATATTCGATCCATTCTTTACGACCAAAGAACCCGGAAAAGGAACGGGCTTAGGGCTTTCCATAGTTTACGGAATATTAGAAAACCATAAATCTAAAATCCAAGTAGAAAGTGAACTCGGCGAAGGGACCAAGTTTACCATATACTTCCCTATTTTAGGTTCTTCTTTACCTAAAATAAGAGATAAATCCTCAACGACCAAGAGCATATCTGAGAACAAGAAGACTGTATTACTCGTTGAAGACGAGGAAATGCTTAGGATCTCTTTTTCTCAGTACTTAGCCGAAACAGGACATACAGCCTTATATGCGAAGGACGGAACGGAAGCCTTATCCGTTTATCATGAGAATGCAGACAAGATAGATCTAGTCATTTGTGATTTAAATCTTCCCAACGAGAACGGACTATCAGTCTTAAAGAAGATACGATCTTCAGATCCGAATAAACCTCTTGTTCTTGCGAGCGGTTACATCGATCCGAATATACGAAAAGATCTGGAAAACCTAAATTTAAAAAGAATTCTCCAAAAACCTTATCATTTTGAGAATATATTAAAACTTTTAGAAGAAATTCCTTAAGAGTTTTTATGAAGACCATTACAAAAAAAGAATACATTATGGGATTTTCCGAATTCGAGAACCCTATTTTAAAGTTAGGAACTGAAGTTGCAAAACAGGCGCCTGCAATGCTTGCGTATTGGGACAAAGATCAGGTATGCAAATTTGCGAACGAAGTGTATCAAGTTTGGTTCGGAAAATCACAAAAAGAGATGATCGGCATCCATATGAGGGAACTTTTAGGCCCGATCTATGAGATGAATCTACCCTATATATTAGGTGTTTTATCCGGCGAAAAACAAGTCTTCGAAAGAGAGATCCCTTTAAATAGCGGCGAGATCATCCATACTTTAGTTACTTATACTCCGGACATCAGCTCAAAGGGAGAAGTCCAAGGATTTTATGTACACTCAGCGGATGTAAGTTCGATTAAAAAACTGGAATCGGATCTAAAACGTTCAGAATCAAAGTTTAAGAGTTTATTGGAATGCACTCCTCACGCGATCCTTGTAGTGAATTTTTTAGGAGAGATCATACTAGTCAATCAGGCGAGTGCCAAACTTTTCGAATATAAAAAAGAAAGTCTGGTCGGTATGAAGTTATCCTCTTTAATTCCGGAATATCATAAACTACTTTTCCTGGAACAAAAGAATTGTAGTTTAAGTGCGGAACAAAAAGCAAATTTGATCGAAAATGTGATCAAACCCACAGGGATCAGGTCCGACGGTTCTAAATTTCCGATCGAAACTAGTCTTACCGAAGTTCCGGATTTTGAAGAAGGCGCCGTTTATTTTTTAGTGAAGGACATTACCTGGAAAAAGGAAAAAGACGAGGAAATAAGAAGGTCCTTGGATATTATCTCCGAGCAGAACGATAGGCTTTCCAATTTTACTCATATCGTTTCCCATAACCTTAGGACTCATTCCGGAAATATAGGATCTATTTTAGACTTTCTGAATGAAGCAGAAACTGAAACCGAAAAAGACGAGCTAATCTCATATCTTAAAAAATCCTCCCAAGGATTAACAGAAACAATAGAACATCTAAACTTTGTGGTTTCTATTCGAACCAATCCGAATATCCCTCAAGAGAATATAGATCTATCTTCCGCAGTTCGAAAGACCTTACAAATCCTGGAAAGAGAGGTCATCTCCACAAAAGCAGAGATCAGATTGGATATTCAAAACGGGTTGGAAGTCCAACATGTTCCGGCTTATTTGGATAGTATTCTTCTGAACCTAATCTCAAATGCGATCAAGTATAGAGAGGAAGAGAGAACTCCTATTATTAAGATCAAGGCATTCAAATCAGGGCAGGAAATCATCTTCAGGGTAGAAGATAACGGAAAAGGAATCGATTTGGAAAAACACGGATCCAAACTTTTCGGAATGTATAAAACATTTCACGGGAATAAGGACGCTCATGGTGTAGGCTTATTTATTACCAGAAATCAGATCGAGTCCCTTGGCGGTAAAATAGACGTGGAAAGTAAGGTTGGAGTCGGGACCAGATTTACCGTCCATTTCCAAGAACATTGACTATTTCTGTTCTTTCCAGATCCTATTTCTGATCCTACTTAAGGATACGGGAGTGATCCCTAAGTAGGATGCGATATAATGTTGAGGAATACGTGTCGCTATATCCGGATGTTCTTTGACTAAATTTATATAACGTTTTTCCGGACTATCACGAATCCTAGACAAGAACAAATTCAGATAATTATCGAATCTTTCTAGAGTATATTCTAACAGTAGATCTTTTACTCCTTCATTCTCCCGATAAATTGTCTCAGCATCTTCTCCACTCAACAACAGAAGTTCGGTAGGCTCTATACTTTCTAAACTCAATCCACTTTCCTTGTAATTGCCTCTGTAACTATGAAGAGAAGTGATCACTCTGTTCTCGAAGAAAAATGCAATTGTGATATCCCTTTTCGGTTCTTCGAAACGAATACGAAGACATCCTTTTTTTACAAAAAAAATCGTTTTGACAAACTCTCCCTTTCGGATGAGTAAAGTTTTTGCCGGAACCTTTTTCAGTTTGATCATGGACATATAACGCTCCCAGTTATTTTCCAAACTGGGAACCTTCTTCCTTAATGTTTCAAAGAGAGGGATATCCAACATGAGAATCTTGCCGTTAGTTCTCACGTATTCAGAAGTAAGGGAAAGAAAAGGCAAGATTTGTTTTATCTACAAACCTTGCCTTTTTTAATTTTTAAAACATCACCCAATCAGGGTAAAAAGACTTATTCAGATCTTAAACTGGCCGGTGATGTTTTTTAGAAGCTCGGCATTCGAATACAAACTTACGGATGTTGCGGATACTTCCTCCGAACTGGATGCGGTTCCAAGAGCTTCTTCATTTAATTTGAAAATAACCCCATTGATCTCTTGAACTGCCCTTCTTTGCTCTTCTATAGCGAGTTTTACGGATTCCGCTTCCTCTCCTATTTTGTCAGATTGTTTATCCACATCCGAATTCAAGTATTCTTGAGAAGTTGTGATCTCGTAAAGGCCTTGCATCATCTTCGCCATTTCATCCACATTGAAGATGATATTCCGTATTCTTTCCACGGAAACTTCTACACCGCCTACTCCTTTCTCCAATTCTGATTTGTTCTTACCGATCATTCCGGAAATGGATTTGATAGAAGACGCTGTCTTCTCAGAAAGTTTAGAGATCTCATCCGCTACTACCGCAAATCCTTTTCCTGCTTCGCCTGCTCTTGCAGCTTCTATCGCGGCGTTCAAAGAAAGTAATTGTGTTTGGTCCGAGATCTCATTGATGATCTTTATGATTTCCGACATCTGATCGGAAGATTTAGAAATATTTCCGAGCATCTCGTTCATAGAAGCCAGAGACTCTTCTCCCATTTTTGCTTCTTGAGAAATAGAACCTGTCTTCTTCACTGCGCTTTGGATCTCTTTTCCGATCTCTCTCACACCTTTGGATAGATCCTTTACCTTGGAATGGAAGTTTTGTATATTATGGAATTGGCTTCCTATCTTCTGGGAAATATTCTCTATACCTGCACTCATCTCCTCCACTGTAGCGGACATTTCTTCCGAAGACGCGGCAGTGGATTGAGCGATAATCGCAAACGATTGGGAAGAAGTGCTCAACTGACTTGCTGAAGCCGCAAGTTCCGAAGAAATATTCTGAACATTTTGTAAAGAAGAAGATAATGTTTTTATAAACGAATTTACATCCGTTCCCATATTTCCTATTTCGTCCTGGTAATATGTTACTACGTTTTTAGTAAGATCTCCTTGGGACATCTGTCTGAATGTTTTTCCGACAGTTTCCAAAGGGCTCAATCTTTTGGTCAATAAACGGTACAAGAGATAACCGGAGAGTAAGGAAACCAATCCGGAAATCGTGATAATCCCTATAATAAGCCCGTTTAAGGAATCGGAAATTTCACTAAAAGGTTGGATTGCGACTACGCTTAAATTCCAATGATCCAATCTTTTTGTAGTCGCAAATCTGTTTTGCTCCAAGAAGAAAAATTTGATAATTTCACCATCTTTCAGATCCAAAAGAGTTTTCCCAAAACTTTGTTTGGAAATATCCATATTCAATATCAGGTCTTTTTTCTTATGAGCGATGATCATTCCGTCTTGTTCTACGATAGAAACATATCCTTCTTTCCCTAACTGAGCGTTTACGATCAATTGATCCGTAATACTATCCAGGCTTAGGGCCATACATAAGACTCCTATAATATTGTTCCCGTCTTTTACAGGAACCGAAAGAACAACTACAGTATGCCCTGTGATCGGTGATTTTTTAGCCTTGCTAATGGAGAGGCTCCCGTTCTTCACGGAATCAAAGAACCTTTGCAAATCCTCTCTTTCTTCTTTTTTGATACCGTATCCGATCGTTTTCCCTTCCAATGCTTCTGCAACGACTACGTCTTTCGGATTTTTGCCATAAACGAATATATTCTCGTATACTCCATAACGTTTTAAAATATCTGAAAAGAAAGGACTCGCAATCGGTTTACCTGCTCGTATGGAAAGTTTGGATCTTTCGTCTGCGGCGAGAGTTTCCGCCATTTTAGAATGTGCTCTTAAATAATTATCAAAGTCGGAGGCAACAATCCTCACGACGGTCTTCATTTGGTCTTGATAATGCTCGGTGATCTTCCCGCTCCCCAAAAAATAAGCAGCTCCGGAAATCAAAATAGAAAGAAAGAAAAGGATCCCGAGACTCCAACCGATCAAAATGAACTTCAAACTCGCTCTTCTCATAAACTTCTCCGGGAAATCATAACTTCCCTATTAATTCTCCGACTGCGGGAATAGTTGAGATGACCATTAACAATTGTTAATTTATTTACCGACCAAACAGTCTAACTTATGCAAGCTCCAAAAGGGTAGAACTGTCGCGTGTTGATCCTTAGTTTCATCCCTACTTTGGAATTTCTTTTACGGGAAATGACGAATTGGATTGAATCCTTTTTTGAAAAATGAGATCTTGCCCGCATCGAAGAGAATTTTTCAGAATGTCATTCAAAAGATATCAAGGTAAGAAAGTATTCATCACGGGCGGCTCTGCGGGGATCGGAAAAGGGATCGCATTGGAACTTGCAAAGGCAGGAGCAAGCGTAATCGTTTCCGCTAGAGGAAAATCCAATCTAGAACAAACGGTAAAAGAATTAAACGCCGTAGGATCTCCTACAGCGATTTTCGATTATTCCGTATTAGACGTTTCAGATAAAAATGCAGCGGATAAAGCGGCAAAAAAAGCGATCCAGACCTTAGGAGGTTTGGATATCCTAATTTGCAGCAGCGGTTTTGCAAAAACTGGAGAAGCTTCGGATATGAAGGATGAAGTTTACAGAAACTTAATGGATGTGAACTATTTCGGTCATGTGAATATAACTCTCGCCTTTCAAGACCATTTCAGAAAACAAAAAAGCGGTGAGATCGCATTTTTAGCATCCACATTAGCATTCTTTTCTATTTACGGGTATGGTGCATATTCGGCTAGTAAATTCGCGATCGTAGGATTTGCACAGGCGTTCCGCCAAGAAATGATGCTCCATAACGTAAAGGTAAAGTTATTCTTTCCTCCTACAACGGATACACCTGGACTGGAAAAAGAAAATACGGACAAACCTCTTTTGAGTAAAGAGATAGAAATGGGCTCCGCATTGAATGTGGTCCATAAGATCGAATCTGTTGCAGAAGCGATCTTAAAATGGCTTCCGAACAAAAAGTTTTTCGGTTATACAGGCTGGGACTCCTGGTTACAATATTTCCTATTTAGGCATTTTCCGGAATTTAGCATCCGACTGACCGATTCGGAATTGAAATCCGCTCAGGCAAGACTGGACAAAAAACAAAAAGTGCTTTAAACCACAATCCGTTAAATTGGAAAAAACATCCATCAAAACGGATTCATAATTGACACCCTATATTCTTCTCTTATTCTGAATTCTGATATGGAGAAGAATTGGACCTCACTTCCTTTCTTAGATTTTTCTCATTGGACCGGAAGCGGACCCGAGAAGTCCGGATTTCTAAAGGAACTGAGAGAGATCGCACATACGATCGGATTTTTCTATCTCACCGGACATGGAATTTCCGGTGAGACGATCAGAAAACTTCTCACGAACGCGAGAAAATTTTTCGAATTACCTATTTCAGAAAAATTGAAAATGGAAATGATCCACTCTCCTCATTTTCGTGGATACTCTAGAGTCGGAGCAGAAAGGACTTTGGGTCTTCCGGACTGGAGAGAACAAATCGATATCGGAGCGGAGAAAGCCGCGATACTCAATGGGAAAAATTCTCCTCTCTGGTCCATTTTACAGGGACCAAACCAATGGCCGGAAGGATTTCCGGAATTTCAGGAAATCGTAATAGAATATCAGAAATCGGTTACCGATCTTGCAATACGTCTAACGCATGCTTTCGCGGAATCTTTGGGCCAGAAAAAAGAAATATTCGATCCCGTTTTGGGGCCGAACGCTCATCAACTTATGAAGATCATTCGTTATCCAGGAAGGAATGAAACGGATAGCGATCAAGGAGTCGGAGCTCATAAGGACGGAGGGTTTGTTACTGTTTTATTGCAGGATATTCAAGCTGGCCTGGAAGTTGAATACGAAGGAAATTGGATCCACGTTCCTCCGATACAGGATACTTTTGTGATCAATATAGGAGAATTATTAGAACTCGCATCCAACGGATATTTAAGAGCAACAGTTCACAGAGCGCTAACTCCTCCTCCGGGAACGGACAGGATCTCAGTCGGATTTTTTTATAGTGCAAGATTAGATCTACAAGTCCCTTTGTTGGAACTCCCACAAGAATTATCCGAAGGAGTGAGAGGCCTGACAAAAGATCCTAATAATCCGCTTTTTTATGAAGTAGGAAAAAATTTAGTCAAGAGCCGCTTTCGTTCTCATCCGGATGTGGCAGAACGTCATCATTCTCATCTTTTAGATTCTCTCTTTTGAAAAAGAGAGATGTTCTAGTATATTTTTACGAATTCCATTTTTTGTAGAGCTCAAAGCAAAAAATACTATGCAAGATCCAAAGCAAAATTAGATCCTAAAATCTCAGTCTATTTTTGTAAGATCATAGATATCCAAGTATCTATGGGAAGACGGTGAAATTCCGTCACGGTACCCGCCGCTGTAAGAGGGACAAAAGGCACATAAAGTCACTGGGTGTAATACCTGGGAAGACGTGCTGAGTAGGTCGATCTCGAGTCAGAAAACGTCCTTACAAAGATCCTGAAGCTACGTTTCTTGTCTCGGACGTAAGACAAATCCGTAACTAAACTCAAAATTTTTTATTTTAACAAAGATCTATGGATGTTTTTATACATTCATAGATCGCATATCATTCGTTAGGTGGCATTCCTTTAGGAGGGATTTTATGCGCTCGATTTCCGTTTCAGATGTTTTGTCTCCGGGTAAACTAAAGTTACGTGCTCTTGTTTTTGTTTTAGGAGCATTCTTCGCGGTTTCTACAATCTATTTAGTTGGATTAGAACCAATGGTGTATTTGCACGATACATTCCATGACGTCAGGCATTCCACAGGATTTCCATGCCATTAAGACCGAATTTTTCGGATCTACTTAAGATCGGGATCTTTTCAGGCCTAATTTCAGGTTTTGTATTGGGGATCCTAGTCTCCATCTGGAATCTTCCTTTGATACTTGAAGCGGAGAAATTCGAGTCTAAGCAGGAATCTTTTTCGGAAGTTCCTGCTTCAGGACATTCTCATGCACATTCCCATTCTCACGGAAAACCTCATTCTAATTCTACTTTAGATAATCCTAAAGTAGAATTTATCGAACAAGACGCCGGTCTCTGGCAAATCCGGAACTTAGGAACAGTCTTAGGTGCGATACTCTTAGGTGTTTCTTTTGGAATACTCTTCTCTCTATGGTCATATTTTTTCCCTCCAATCGGCTTTTTGGAAAATTCAGACCCTAAAAGAACGGCAATCTATAGTTTGATTTTTGCAAGTTTCGGATTTTTTATCTTTTTCGGGATCCCATTTCTGGGCCTCCCTCCTGAACTTCCGGGAAGAGCTTCAGGCGCCTTAGATTATCCTGAAAGGCAAGCATGGTGGTATTTTTGCGTATTATCTAATTTGGCGGGTGTTTTAGGATTTCAGATCATACTTTCTTATTTAAGAATATCGAATATATCTAAACGGGTTTTTGCAGGCTTTGTTCTTATATTTTTCATATTATTTCCGTTCTATGTAGGAGTTCCTAAACTCACAGAAGATTATGCGGCTCCTTTAGATCTCAGGATCAAATTCGAATATGTTACATTTGCCACCAATTTGATCTTTTGGTCCTTCTTATCCTCTTTATTTTTCCTATTCTGGAAACGTAGGTTGGTCGCCTAATCCGCAATGAACCCGAAAACGGCTGTAATCATTTTAGGTCATGGGAGCAGAGAAACGAACTCTAATGAGGAATTCGTTTCCTTAGTAGAAGCTTATGCGCTTACTCGCCCCGACTTAAAGATCGTATACGCCTACATTGAACTTGCAAAACCGGATTTAGAAACTGCACTTAGATCGATTTGCCAAGAACATTCTAATATCATAATATTTCCTTTATTTCTATTCACTTCAGGACATATAAAGAATGATATTCCGATCGTATTGGATAAGGTAAGATCAGATTTCCCTACCCATTCCTTTAAGATCGCAAACAGTTTAGGGATCCATTCCAAAATGATCTCCTTACTTAGAAGAAGAGGAGAAGATGCACTTCCTCTTACTATAGAACAATCCTTAAAAACCGGTGTAATCGTAGTGAATAGAGGATCTTCAGATCCGGATGCAAACAGTGATTTTTATAAAGCGGTCAGGCTTTTCCAAGAGGGAAATTTTTTCTCATTCGTTCTTCCTTCATTCATCGGGATCACCTGCCCACTCTTGCAGGATTCTATGGAAATGGCTGCAAAACTTAGGCCAGAAAAACTTTTGATTATCCCCTACTTCTTATTTGGAGGGAAGTTAATTCAAAAAATCGGATCCTTGGTTCAGAATTTTTCTGAAAAATTCCCTTGGATCAAAACTGAACTTTCGAATTACCTAGGTCCAGACCCAGAATTATTTTCCGTAATAGATGAGAGGATCCGGGATGCTGTATCCGGAAAATTTTCTCTTCCTTGCGATACCTGCGAATATAGAACACAACTCCCGGGACTTTCAAAAAAAGTCGGAGGATTAAAGGCACTTCTCTGGAGCATTCGCCATTTGGAAACACATAACCAAGCGGCTCCTCATCAATTCCCTCATCGTAATTTGCAAAAACATATATTTGTTTGTGAGAATATAGACTGCGCAAGCAAAGGTAGCTCCGCTCTCGTCGCAAGAATGAGATCCATTTTAAAATCGAAAGGTAGGCATTTGGATTTTAAAATTTCCCGTTCTTCTTGTATGGGAAGATGCGGAGAAGGTCCAGTAGTTGTAGTTTATCCAGACGGAGTTTGGTATCAAAAAGTACAAACCGAAGATGCAGATGATCTGGTCTCAGAACATCTGCTGCAAGATAAACTCGTTTCTCGTTTAGTTGATAATATTATGCAATAGGAATATAGTATGGCGTGTCATGAAATAGCTGCATTAAGACTCGGAATGATGAATGTTCTTGGGATCAAAGACGAATCCGTGATTGAACATGAAAAGAATGAAATAGGACAAGAAGCACTCTCTTCTCCAGGGCCGATCCAGTCTTTGACAACAGCGAATAATTTCGAAGATCTGATCCGTTTTTTCGAAGCAAGTTTAACAGACCTGGAACAAACAATTTCCAATCTAACTCCTGGAGATCCTAAATCGGGATATTATACTTCTCTGTTGATCCTGACTAAAAAAGTGGAATTGGATCTAAAAAACTCTGCCAAGTCGTTTCAGACACTTTATCTAGATCTGGAAGAGATGCACGATTTCGTTCATGAGATCTACCCCTCTTAGGATTTTAATTTGAGCACGAAACTTCTCAAACTGATCTCTAAAGAAAAAGAAAGCCCTTCTTCGGTCACTTTGCGTTTTGCAAAATCGGATGCTTCTTCTTTCGAATTTGTAGGAGGACAGTATGTGATCCTGAATGTCGGAAATGATATAGAGGGAAAACCGATCAAACGCGCTTATTCCATTCTTTCCTCGGATTCTATCCAGGATTCTTTTCGGATCAGGATCAAATGTCTGAATACCGGAAAAGCATCTTCTATTTTAGAATGTTTGGAACCAGGCCAAGAGTTAGAGTATTCAGGACCTTGGGGAAAATTTGTAGGAAATCCAGAATGGCCTAGCGAAGGAAATACTTTGGTCCTTGCGACTGATACAGGGATCACTACATTACTTGGACTAGTGCGTTCCAAAAAGTTCTCGAACCGTTTAGATCGAACGATCGCCGTCTGGCTAAAAACGGAAGAAGAAGATTTTCTATCTGGATCAGAGATAAAGAATGAACTCTCTGAATTATCCTTCTATCCTAATATTTTCATAATTCCTTTTATATCAGATCCAAATAGGATCCAGAATTCATTAGAAATTCTTAAATCGATTATAGAAAAATCTGGAGTCCCTACGAATGCTTTCTTAAGTGGGGATGGGAATGTGTTAAGAGTAATACAGGCAGAATTAATAAAAATAGGAACTCCTGAGCCAAATATAGGAATAGAAGCATTCTTCAATACAGCAAGAAATTCTGCCCAAGGGATCGTTAAAGTTTAGGAATTCCGAGATGGCGGGTAAGGAATTAAGGGAAGGATTTACTACGGGGGCTTGTTCTGCGGCTGCGGCAAAAGCAGCAACTCGAGTTTTACTTTTAGGACAACCCATTAAAGAAATTGAAACTACCCTTCCAAACAAAAGAAAAGTCACTTTCGAATTAAAAAGGTGCGAGATCTCCGAAAATATCGCTATCTGCAGCATCGTTAAAGACGCAGGAGATGATCCGGATTGTACTCATGGAGCGGAGCTTACCGCAGAAGTTAGATTAAACCAAGAAAATCGGATCATTTTAAAAGGTGGAGACGGAGTAGCTGTAGTCACTAAAGCAGGACTCGGATTGGAAGTGGGAGAACCTGCAATCAATCCAGTACCAAGAAAAAATATCACCGAAATGATCTTAGAAGAATTGATCGGCTCCGCTTTTTCGGGAGCGGAAGTAGTGATCAGCGTTCCGGGCGGCCAAGAGATGGCAAAAAAAACGATGAATGAACGCCTGGGGCTTATAGGCGGGATTTCTATTCTTGGAACAACAGGTATCGTTAAACCTTATTCGACTGCAGCTTATAAAGCAAGTGTGATCCAAGCAATCCAGGTCGCTAAAGAATATGGACAAGAAAAGATCATACTCACCACCGGAGGAAAGTCCGAAAAGTTTGCGATGGATCTTCTACCAGAAATTAACGAGATCGCATTCATTCAAGTCGGAGACTTCATAGGAACCGGGATCAAGACTTCAATTAAAGAAAACATAAATCATGTGATCATTGTAGGGATGATCGGAAAACTCTCTAAGATGGCAGATGGTGTCATGATGACCCATAGAGGTGGCTCTTCAGTTAATACCAAAATGCTCGCGAGGATAGCGAGATCCCTAGAAATGCCTGAACCAATTTGCGAACAGATAGAGATCGCAAACACAGCAAGACATGTATTAGATATTTGTAAAGAATCAGGTTACTTTCACATCACGAGTAGGATTTGCGAAATAGTATCCGAGAATTGCTCTAAACACGGACTAGGCCTAAGAGTTTCCACATATATGGTGGACTTCGACGGATCTCTTTTAGGCAAATTCGAAGCCCCTGAAGGTTGGGGAATCAAAGGGGAAACAGAAATATGAATGATATGAGACAAATGACTTCTCTTGGAAGAAAGATCGAAAACAATTCATTTTCCATAATAGACAAAGAAGCGGGACCTCACTCTCATCCGCCAGGCGATTGGGAGGTTGTAAGAAGGATCATACACGCGACTGCAGACTTCGAATATAGAGATCTGACTAAGGTCCATCCGAAAGCGATCCAAGAAGGGATCAAAGCGTTAAAGAAAGGATGCCCCATCATATGTGATGTGCAGATGATCATTGCCGGGCTAAACATAGAACGTTTGAATTCCTACCGTTGTAAAACATATAGTTTTATTAGCGATCCGGAAGTGATCCAAATCGCTAAGGAAAATAATTCCACAAGAGCGATCGAATCCATGAAAAAGGCAGCAAACCTTGGTCTTTTAGAAGGAGCAGTGATCGCGATCGGAAATGCACCAACGGCTCTTTTAGAGATCGTAAGACTCGTACAAGAGGAAAGAATAAGACCAGCCTTGGTCATCGGAGTTCCAGTAGGATTTGTATCTGCTGCAGAATCTAAAGAAGCATTACTAGATGAAAAATTCCAATCCGAATATTCCATTCCTTATATCCTAACTCGTGGGAGAAAGGGAGGAAGCACCATCGCTGTTTCTATCATCCACGCGCTCTTACTTCTTTCTACGGAGAAAAATTCTTGAAAGCGGTAACTGTTATAGGGATCGGAGATGACGGTTGTGTCGGTCTCTCCAGTAAGGCGATGGGGGCAGTCGCAAGAGCAAGAGTTCTTGCCGGAGGAGAAAGGCATCTAGACTTCTTTCCTCAATTTGATGGAGAAAGAATAGTCATCAAAGGAGATGTTCTAAAAACGGTCGATAAAATCGCAGAACTATCTGCAGAACATACGATATGCGTTCTTGCCTCAGGAGATCCTCTCTTTTTCGGGATCGGAAATTTGATCTTAAAAAAAGTGGGCCAAGATCATGTAGAATTCATTCCCGCACCAAGTTCTGTCCAGAATGCATTCGCTAAGATCGGCTTAAAATGGGATGATGCAGAAACGATCTCTCTCCATGGGAGACCGATCGAAGGTTTCATTACAAAAATACAAAGTATCTCTAAACTAGCCTGCCTTACGGATGAAACCAATTCTCCTTCTAAGATCGCTAAATATCTTTTACAATACTCTGAATCCGAATGGAAGGCTTTTGTTTGTGAGAATTTAGGAGGAAAAGAAGAAAGAGTCAGAGAATTCGATCTTCAAACCTTATCTAGTACGGAGGGAATTTCTGATCTGAACGTTTTGATCTTAGTTCGGACAGAACCTAATTGGAAACCTTCACCTCTACTTCCCTTTCTTGGAGAAGATGAATACGCAAAACGATTACCTAAAAAAGGGCTTATTACAAAAAAAGAAATTCGAATACTCTCTTTAGCTTCTTTGGAGATCCGACCTAACTCGATCGTTTGGGATATCGGAGCGGGTTCAGGAGCAGTTTCTATAGAAGCCGCTAGGATCGCAAAAGAAGGAAAAGTATACGCAATCGAAGTGGATCCCGAAGGAATAGAGATTTGCTCTCAAAATATTCTCTCACATAAGACTGATAATGTTTTTTTAATACATGGGAAAGCTCCTCAAGCTTTGGAAGGCCTTCCTTCACCAGACTCGATTTTTGTAGGAGGTTCAAAAGGGAATCTAAAAGAAATTATAAAACTTTCTCTAGAAAAACTAAATCCAGGCGGATGCCTAGTTGTAAATGCTATTACCTTAGACAATGTATCTGAAGCATATAAAACTTTTAGAGAACTGGATCATATACCTGAAGTAAGTATGGTAAATATTTCTAGAGGTCAAAAACTCGCGGACTATCTTAGATACGAGTCCCTAAACCCGATCCATATATTCAAAGTAAGGAAATCATAATACATATATGAACGTAAAAACAAAATACGGCAAACTTTATGGAGTTGGAGTCGGACCGGGGGCCACTGATCTGATCACTCTGAGAGCAGTTAACGTATTAAACTCAGTATCCGTGCTCGCAATTCCAAAAAGTAGCGAAACATTACCCTCTTTTTCCTGGAGAGTTTGTTCTCCGATAGTTCGAGAAAACGAAGAACAGGAAAAACTCTTCCTACATTTCCCTATGACAAAAGATCCGAGCATATTGATCCCAGCTTGGGATAAGGCGTTCAATGAGATCGGAACTCGCTTAGAAAGAGGTTTGGATGTTGCATTTATCACTCAAGGAGACCCTTCCGTATATAGCTCCTGGAGTTATTTATTGGACGAGGCTCCTGAAAGGTGGCCAGGAATTGAGATCGAAATTGTGCCGGCGGTATCTTCTATTACAGCGATCCCAGCAAGCCTTCTCACTCCACTTGCTGACGGAAGGGAAAGATTCTGCGTTTTACCGGCGACGTATGGATTAGAGGACTTAGGAAGACTATTAGAAGATTTTGATACGATCGTCCTCACAAAAGTAGGACAAGTCGTAGGAGAACTCGTAAGAATATTAAAAGAAAGAAATATGTTGGATAATGCGACTTACGTTTCCTACGGAACAACAGACCGCCAAAGAATTGTTAAAGATATTGAATCAATACAGAATGAAAACTGCGATTACTTCTCCATGGTAGTAATTTCGATCCGAAAAAGAAAAGGTATTTTAAGAGGGATCTCGGATGATTCAGAATAGAAAACCGTATTCCATCTATGTAATTACTAAACATGGATTAAAAACTGGATTAGAATTATTTTCCGTATTAAAGGATGCCGACCTTTATGTGTCTCCCAAATTTATTTCGGAGGCCCCCAAAGAGGCAAAACTTTTGAGTCTCCCTATGGAACCAACTCTAAAGGAAACTTTTACGGAGTATGATTGCCATATTTTCATCATTAGTGTGGGTGCTGTGGTCAGAATGATCTCCCCTCTTCTAAAAAATAAAAAAGTAGATCCTGCAGTCCTTTGCATAGATGACCAGGCAAAATTTACAGTATGTTTGTTATCAGGGCACGTAGGAAGAGGCAATTTTTTTACCCAGAAGATAGCGAATACCATTGGGAATATTCCGGTGATTACAACTGCTTCCGATGTATCAGGAACATTGACCGTAGATATTTTAGGAAGAGATCTAGGTTGGACTTTAGAAGATCAGGATAGAAATGTCACTCGAGCCTGCGCTGCAGTCGTAAACGAGACAAAAGTTCTTTTTGTTCAAGAAACCGGAGAGCCGAGTTTCTGGCCTTTAGAGAAACCTCTTCCTAAAGGGGTGGAATATTCAGAAAGTTTAAAAGGAATAGACCCGAAAGATTTCGAGATACTACTGATTGTTAGTGATCGAGCAGATATCCGATCCACAACCCCCGATATATATTCAAATTCGGTAATTTTTCGTCCAAAATCTTTAATATTAGGATTAGGATGCGATAAAGGAATACCTTTCGAGGAAGCAGAAAAAGGAATTCTATCCATATTAGAAAGAAATAAACTTTCTTTAGAAAGCGTAAAGGCGATCTCAAGCGTCGACGCAAAAAAGGAAGAGCCTGCATTCTTAGAACTTTCCAGAAAATATAACTGGGAATTTCAAACATTCTCCCCGGAAGATTTGGATAAAGTTGAAGGAATTTCAGAAATCTCTCCAGCAGCCTCTAAATACATAGGCACCAGGTCCGTAAGCGAAGCTTCCGCTCTTCTTCTTTCCGGATCTTCCGAGTTACTAGTAACCAAACAGAAATACAAAGAAACCGAAGAGAGTAAAAACCTTACGATCGCGATCTCCCGAATACCTTTTGAAAAAAGAAAAGAAATCGGATCCCTAAACTTGGAGAAAGTATGAGCGGAGATCTAAAAGGAAAATTGAATATAGTCGGGATTGGTCCCGGGAACGATTTGCATATAACTCCGGCTGCCTTAGCAGCGATCAAAGAAGCTGATTCAATCATAG
This sequence comes from Leptospira sarikeiensis, assembly GCF_004769615.1. Classification (GTDB taxonomy): domain Bacteria; phylum Spirochaetota; class Leptospiria; order Leptospirales; family Leptospiraceae; genus Leptospira_B; species Leptospira_B sarikeiensis. The sequence goes on from NZ_RQGF01000042.1 coordinate 143,523, forward strand.
GTTATACCACTTATATCAATCTAGTAAAACATCATTTGAACGGCAAACAAGTCACTCGCACCGGGATGACTGAAGAGATCACTAGAGCTCAAACTGCAGTGGAAAATGCAAAATCAGGTCAAACAGTAACTCTGATCTCTTCAGGAGATGCAGGAGTTTACGGAATGGCCGGCTTAGTTTTCGAAGTCTTAAGAAAGATCGGCTGGAAAAGAGGAGACTCGCCCGAGATCAAAATGATCCCGGGAATAAGTGCGGACAGTTCTTGCGGCTCTCTTGTAGGAGCTCCTATGGTCCACGATTCGGCGAGGATCTCCCTATCAGATCTTTTAACTCCTTGGCCAGTAATTGAAAATAGGATCGAATCTGCTGCAAAAGGCGATTTCGTGATTAACCTGTACAATCCTGCTTCTGGGAGAAGACAAAGACAGATCGTAGAAGCTGCTCGGATCATTCAAAAATATCGTCCTGGAACGACTCCAGTTGCTTTAGTGAAAAGTGCATATCGTAGACAAGAAACGATACAATTCTCAGACTTGGATCATTTTTTAGAGTTTGAGATCGGGATGAATACCACTGTCATCATCGGATCTTCCCAGTCGTTCGTCTATGAAGGATTTTTTGTAACACCTAGAGGATATTCCAATAAATATTCTTTAGAAGACGGCTCCTTAAAACCGGGACAGAATAGAGCCGTTTCCCTTAGAACAGAAGGAGATCTAACGAGTCGTGTCTCTAATACATCAGATCTTCCTAATTTAAATATCACTAAAATACAAGGAGCCTTCGTAAAAACGAGTACCACGGTTTTCCAAGGGGAAGAGGAAGAAAAACCTCAGCAGGACTCCTCCGTCGCGGTTGCTCTGAGTGCTTTAAAATTCCTAGAACCGGATCGGAACACTAAAAAAGAGAAGGTTTCAGAATTAAGGTCAGAAGAGGAAATCTGCTATTTGGGAAGAATTGGGGGGGCAATCCTTTATAAACGTAAAGAAAAACATTTTCTGATCGGAAAATTTAAAAGGCCAACCAATCTAGAAGATTTCGGTTTTCATAATATTTCGGAAGAGAACCAGAAATGGAAAGAGTTAACAGTAAAAAATTTGGAAAAAATTTCTGGGAATAAATTAGAAATTTTAATCTCATTTCCCGTAGAGACAAGCCCAGAAATGATCTACGACCTTTTTGCAATTCATAGAAACTCTTCCATAAGCGAAAGATTATGGAATTATACAAAAGACAATAGTAAGAAAGTGATTTGGGAAAACGAAGAATACATAGACGCAAGATGGTTAGGAAATTCACCAAGCCAGGTTTGGTCCGTATTCAGGGACAATATATTAAAATGCGATTAAGATCGGTATTATGAAAGTTTATATCATAGGCGCGGGTCCTGGCGACCCTGAATTAATTACCTTAAAAGGAGCAAGACTTGTCGAAACCTGTCCCGTGGTCCTCTATACAGGTTCATTAGTTCCTACAAGAGTTATAGAAAGAGCGAATCCGAAAGCAAAAGTATTAGATTCTTCTAAAATGACCTTAGAAGAAATAATTTCCATTATGCAGGAAGCTCAAAAAAACGACCAAGACGTAGCCAGAGTTCACACGGGAGATCCTTCTATATTCGGCTCTACCGCCGAGCAAATGAGAAAGTTGGACGAATTAAAAATCCCATACGAGATTGTCCCAGGAGTTTCATCCTTCACTGCAGCGGCAGCCATGATCGGAAAAGAACTCACTCTTCCAGAGGTTTCCCAGTCAGTAGTAATCACTCGTGCTGAAGGAAGAACCCCGATGCCCGAAAAGGAAAAATTAGGAACATTTGCCTCTACGGGAGCCACTCTCGTTTTTTTCCTAAGTGTTTTACATATTCGTAAAATAGTCGAAGAGCTTATCCCTCATTATGGAAAAGAATGTCCTATTGCAGTAGTACAAAGAGCGACTTGGCCAGAACAAAAGGTCATTACAGGGACCTTAGAAGATATTGTATCTAAAGTAAAAGAAGAAAAGATCACGAGTACTGCGATCATTTTTGTTGGAAAGGTTCTGGACTGTCATGATTTTGCCGACTCCAGATTATATGCCTCAGACTTTTCTCACAAATTCAGAAAGGCTCAAAAAAAGATTACCGTTCCGGATACATCCGAATGATCAAAAAGAAAAATACTGGAATCGTATATTTAGTAGGAGCTGGCCCTGGAGATCCGGGGCTTCTCACCGTTAGAGCGTTGGAACTCCTACAGACCTGCGATGTAATCGCATACGACGCATTGATCTCTCCTTCTATACTCTCTCTTGTAAAACAGGATCAAGAGCTAATTTCTATCGGATACAGAGGTTATGGAAGTTCTAAATTGGATTACGGGATCCATCCTATTGTTATAGAAAAAGCAAAGGAAGGTAAATCAGTACTTAGATTAAAATCCGGAGACCCTTGGATTTTCGGAAGAGCGACACAAGAATGCGAGGAATTAGTCTCTAACGGGATTGAATACGAGGTAGTTCCGGGAATTACCGCAGCAACTGCGGCAGCGGCATATGCAGGATTTCCTCTTACCCAAAGAGAAGATTCCTCGGACGTAATCCTAACAAGCGGTCATGACCTCTTCGGTTCTTTCCAGAATAATTCTGATTGGGAAAGCATCGCTAAATCTAACGGAACTTTGGTCATCTACATGGCCGGAACGAAAGTAAAAGAGAACTGTGAAAGATTGATCCAATTCGGAAAATCTTCAGAAACTTCCGCAATTTATATATCACAGGCTACCAGAAGTTCACAAAGAATAATTTCAGGAAATTTAGGAAATCTTGCGGAAAAAGTAGGAACTCCCACTGCCAGAGTTCCTGCGATTATAGTCGTAGGGCAAACGACCCAATATAGAAATTCATATCAATGGAGAGAGAATAAGGAATTACATAATGTTTCCATCTTACTTATAAGATCCCGACCAGGCTCTTCCCTTCTTTCGAAAATGTTACGAGAGAATGGAGCAGAAATATTAGAATCTCCTTGGGTCCAAGCAGAAGTTTTGGATGAAAAAGAGACTATCAATAACACATTCCATAAAATTAATACTTATAAATATATCGTCTTCTCTTCTTCCGAATCTGTCCGTTTCTTTCTACAAGAATGGACAGATAGAAAATTTGATCTACGCAAACTTTCAAATTTAAGCTTCATTTCTCTTGGCCAAGAAGTATTCGAAGAGTTAAAAAAATCCGGAATACTAGCAGACATCCAATTAGAAAATTCGTCATTGCCTGAGATCCAAAAATTAGCACCTGTATTCTCCCAAGGCAAAACGTTACTTCTCACAAATGATAAAGGCAGAAACGATCTAAAAAGTTATTGGAAGGAAGCAGGTCTTATCTGCGATCAATTGCCGGTTTATAATTTAAAGATCAAATTTCCCGACTTTCCACCACCGGGAGTAGATTATGTGATTGTTCCAGATCCCTCTTCTGCAGAGATCTTATTCGAGAATGAATGGGGAAAGGATTATCGAGAAACACCGATACTCGTTACTGAAAATTATAGTTTAGAAATACTGAAAAAGAAAGGAGCTCTCAAAGTCCACAAAGCCGAAACAGAAAATATTTCAGAAATTTATAAATTACTCATTTCTCTTCAGGAAAACCCAGCATGAAATCTTCTTCCGAAAAAAAAGGTTTGCTGTTGGTCTTTACGGGACCCGGAAAAGGAAAAACTACGGCAGCATTAGGAATACTTTTTAGATCCTTGGGCAGAGGATTAAAATGCGGAGTAGTACAATATCTAAAGGGGAAATGGGAAACAGGAGAGAGGAAATTCGCAAAAACGATACCCGATCTAGAATTCTATGTAATGGGCTTAGGCTTCACATGGGAAAGTGACGATCTAGACAGAGACAAAGAAGCTGCTCGCAAAGCATGGCAGAAATCCAAAGAAATGATACTCTCCGGAATGTATAAGATTATTGTCTTAGATGAGATCACATATGCATTCCATTACGGTTGGTTAGAGCCGGAAGAAGTCCTCCAAACATTATCCGACAAACCTAAAGATCTTCATATTATCATTACAGGAAGAAATTGCCCTAGTATCATAACCGATTCCGCAGATTTAGTCAGTTACATAGAATCTCCCAAACATCCTTACAAAAATGGGATCCCCGCTCAAATTGGGATCGATTATTAGAAACATATGATAGAAGAGATTAATATTCCCAGGATTCTCATTTCGGGAACAGGAAGCGGTGCAGGAAAAACCACACTAACCATCGGGATCACCAGAGCGCTTCAAGCCCGAGGCCTTAAAGTTTCCACATTCAAATGTGGGCCTGATTATTTAGATCCTACATATCATTCCTATGTGACCGGAAAAACATGCCAAAACCTAGATGGTTGGCTCATGGGAAAAGAAGCAGTGATTTCCAGTTTCCTAAGCGCAAGTAAAGACACAGACATTGCTATCATTGAAGGAGTTATGGGTTTATTTGATGGGCATTCTGCAAATTCAGAAGCAGGTTCCAGCGCGGAAATTGCAAAATGGTTAGGAGTTCCTACATTTGTGACTATAGATGCTTCCGGAATGGCAGGAACCTTCGCAGCGATCGCATCCGGAATGAAAAACTATGATCTTGACGTTCCTATCCGAGGATTTTTCGCAAACTATATCGGAAGTAAAAACCATCTATCTATATTAGAATCTGCGAGTACCCCACTAAAAGTTTTAGGAGGATTCCCTAAATCATATGATCAATCTTTTCCGGAAAGACATCTGGGATTACATTCTGCAAATTCTGAAATTCTCTCAGCAGAGAAATTATTATTTTGGCAAAATCTTTGCGAAGAATGGTTGGATCTAGATGAAATCTTAAAGATTGCCTCATCTGCTCCCCCTCTTTCGGTTACTTCAAAAAAGGAAACTCCAGGAAAACAAAACAACTGTAAAATCGGGATCGCTTACGATGAAGCATTTCATTTTTATTATGAAGATAATCTAAATAGGTTAAAGCAGGAAGGAGCCGAATTGATCTTTTTCTCTCCGATCCGGGACAAAGATCTTCCTGAAGTGGATGGGATCTATTTCGGTGGAGGATATCCTGAACTATTCGCAGACCAATTATCTAAAAATTCAGTATTAATAGAAAAGATAAAAAACTTCGCATCTGCAGAAAAACCGATCTATGCGGAATGTGGAGGACTCATGTATCTTTCCTCCGAGATACAAAATGTCAAAGGCGAAATTTTTGACATGCTCGGCTTGATCCCAGGCAAAACCGTAATGAGCTCAAAACTAAAAAGTTTAGGATATGTAGAAGTCCATACAGAAAAAAGGACCATCTTAGGGGAAGCAGGCATACGATTCAGAGGACATCAATTTAGGTATTCCGACCTGCTCATAGAAAATGAGGAAGATTCATTATATTCTTATCATATACGAAAACGAAAATCCGAACAGACCACGAAAGAAGGTTATACTGTTTCAAATGTTCTGGCATCGTATGTGCATGCTCACTGGGCTTCCAATCCGAACATTCCTAAAAACTTTCTGGATTCCTGTAGGAGATTATCACATTGAACCCATTTGTAGACAGCCCTCTATTAACCTCGGAAACTTGGTTGGAACTCCAACTGAAGGAACCTCACGATTCACTGAGCTGGGCAGTGGTAGGTGGAGGATTTTTAACAACCAATAAGGTATATTGGTTAAAAGTTAAAAATTCGGATCTAAATCCGGATATAATACCGGAAGAGTTCTATCGGAACAAATTGTCCGAAAAAGGAGAGAGAGAAGAAGTATTGGGTTTTATGACCAGCGCCTCTCTTTTAAACTATACTATCTCGGAAAAACAATTCAACGGGTGGTCAGTCAGATCTATCGCGACGGTAGGTCTAGGAAATGCAGTTCGTATTGGAGATCCTCCCCTCCCTTTTCCGAAAATTGGGACTATTAATATCCTAGTTCAAACGTCGGAACCACTTACCTTTTCTGCAAGTATGGAAGCGATCTCTATTGCGACAGAAGCCAGGACCTTAGCCGTTCTAGAATCCGAAACAAAGAACCAATTCGGAAATGTAAACTCTACTGGAACCGGAACGGATTGTATCGGGATTATCTCTCCTCAAAGACAACCCGCGATCGACTATGTAGGAAAACATACAATCTTCGGTCATCTGATCGGCTCTTCCGTTTATGAAGCGGTATCCCAAGGGATCTTAAATTGGAAAGAGACTAGGAAAGGAATACAAGCAGATAAAAACATATGAAAAAATCAGTATGTTTATTCAGATCTCCAAGTATTCCTTCCGAATATCATGGAAAATATATTGGAAATAAAGATATCCCATTGTCCGAAAAGGGTATCTCTGAACTCGAACTAGTTAAAGAAAGAATACCAGAAAAATTCTATAAAGGGAAAATATATCACGCTCCTAACTCTCAATGTAAGGAGAGTTTTAACCATTTAGGATTTTCAGCCACACATCCAAGAGAAGTACGAGAAGAATTACGGGAGATTAATTTTGGAGAATGGGATGGACATTCTTTTTCACAACTGATTGAAACATTTCCCGAAGATCTAAAACGTTTTGCAGAATTCTCGCCTAAATTTCATTTTCCGAATGGTGAAAGTATTTCTGAATTCCAAACTAGGATCGAATCATTTAAAATTTCAATCCATTCCTCCTCGGATCGATCAATCTTAATCATCGGTCCCGGAAGTTCATTGTCTCTTTTACTTTGCTCCTTTTTAAACATTCCTTATATAAATTATACTAGATTCAGACTTTCTCCTTCTTCTTTAGTATTTATGGATCTATACGAAAATGGGACGGCGGTCTTAACCGAACTCATCCGCAATTCTTCCAGCAGGAGATGCGAATGGCCAGGATAATATTCGTCACTGGAGGATGTAGGAGCGGCAAAAGTAGATTCGCGTTAGAACAGGCGAATAAAAACGAAGAAGAAAAATATTTTATTGCAACCTGCCCTCGCATAGACCCGGAAATGGACGAAAGAATAGAACTACATAGACAAGAGAGAAAAGATTGGAATACGATCGAAGAGGAATTGGATCTAGTAAATGTTATAGGATCTATTCCGAAAGATTCAATCGTTCTTTTAGATTGCTTGAGCCTTTGGGTCAACAATCTAATGTATCATTCTTCCAAGAACCTAACTCAAGAAGATATCAAACGGATAAGTATAGAATTAGGAAACCGTATCTCTGATTCCAAAATAAGAATAGTTTATATCGTCACAAATGAGGTCGGAATGGGACTCGTTCCTGAAACTAAAGAAGGAAGATTATATAGAGACTTCTTGGGAATATGTAACCAAATATTCTCTTCATTCTCTGAAGAAGCGTATTTTTTAATCAGCGGAATTCCGATCCAAATCAAACCATCTCCATCTGGAATACAATAATGAACCGAAAAAATACCAGTCCGCATGGAGGAAACTTAGACCAAATGACCGAAATTTCCGGAGTAGATCCTTCTCAGATCTTGGATTTTTCGGCAAATTTAAATCCTCTCGGATTTCCGGATTGGTTACGTCCTCTTTTGAATTCCAGGATCAGCTATCTTTCTCAATATCCCGATCCGAATTATACAAAGGCAAAAATCTCCTTTGAAAACCATTGGGGAATTTCGAGAGAAGAGATCGTATTCGGTAATGGTGCTTCTGAGCTCATTTACACAATTCCCAAAGTTGGATCTTATGATCTAGCAATCATCGCCGAACCAGCTTATTCGGATTATCGAAAAAGTATAGAGTTAGCAAATATTCCGATACAAGAACTATCGCTCGAAAAAGGATCCGACTTTCTTTTAGATTATGAAAAATTAAATCGAATCCTGGAAGAAAATACAGACAAACGGATCTTGATCTTCTTGGGCCATCCGAATAATCCGACTGGAAAGTTATTGGATAGAACAAAAATACTTAAGATTTCTTCCAATCATAAGAATGCACTCTTTGTAATAGACGAATCCTTTATAGACTTTTCTTCCGATGTAAATTCATTCAGAAAACATAGGACTGAAAATATATGCATCGTATGGTCATTAACCAAAATTCTCGCCCTACCCGGCCTAAGAATGGGAGCGTTACTTGCAAATAAAAGTATCATCTCAAGAGTATCCGAACTTTTACCGAGCTGGACATTAAATTCTCTAGCGGCGGCCGTTCTTGAAAAATTCGGAGAAGACAAAACTTTTATTCTACAAACGAAAGAAAAGATAAAGGAATGGAGATCATCTTTTATAGAAAAATTAAATTCTCTGGAGACCTTCAATATAGTTCAGAGCGAGGCCAATTTTCTATTGTTAGAAATAAAGGACAGAAAAGTAGACCCTTCTTCCTTACAATATAAACTATTAAAAGAATTTAAAATAGGGATACGTGACTGCGGGAATTTTAAAGGTTTAGAGAATCATTATATAAGAATAGCGGTTAGAACTCATGAAGAGAACTCTAAACTTATACATGCTTTCTCTACGATCTTCAGAAAGAAATCTATTCCAGTAAAGATCCTTCGCCCAAAACCTGCGTTAATGCTCCAAGGAACCGCCTCGAATGTAGGAAAGAGTATTTTGGCCACCGCATTCTGCAGGATCTTCACTCAAGACGGATACAAAGTAGCTCCTTTTAAATCCCAGAATATGGCCCTAAATTCATTCGTAACTCATGAGGGTGCCGAGATCGGAAGGGCCCAAGCCTTACAAGCACAGGCGAGTAGAATCCGCCCGGACTATAGAATGAATCCTATTCTTCTGAAACCTTCTAGCGAAAAAGATTCACAGGTAATTCTGAATGGAAAACCAATCGAAGCAATGGATTTCAGAGACTACATGAAATTCAAACTCCAAGCTTTCGAAGAGGTGAAGAAGTCTTATGATTCTCTTTCGAATGAATTCGATTTAGTCGTACTCGAAGGTGCGGGTGGAGTATCCGAAGTCAATTTAAAAGATAAAGATATAGTCAACATGAGAATGGCAGAACACGCCAAAGCAAAAGTGTTGCTCGTAGGGAACATTGACCATGGTGGAGTTTTCGGTTCCTTTGTAGGCGCAATGGAAACAATGTATGAATGGGAGAGAAAATTAGTTTCAGGATTTCTAATTAACCGATTTAGAGGCATCCAGAGTCTATTAGATCCAGGGATACGGTATTTGGAAGACGCAACACAAAAGAAAGTTTTCGGAATTATTCCCTACTTAAACGACTTAAGGCTCCCAGAAGAAGATTCACTCGAATTTAAATCCGGAAGTTTAAACGATCTATCTCCCCTGGGAAGCAGGATCGATATCGTGCTGATCGACACTCCTCGAATTTCCAATCATACGGACCTGGATTCTCTTAGAATAGAACCTGATGTAAGAGTAAGGATAGCGACCAGAAAAGAAGAGATCGGTAATCCTGACGTGATTATACTCCCAGGAAGCAAAAATGTAATCACTGATCTTCTATTTCTAAAAGAATCCGGGATATCGGAATCTATTTTAAATTTTCATAAAGAAGGAAAAACTGAGATTGTCGGTATCTGCGGAGGATACCAAATGCTTGGAGAATCGGTCCATGACCCATTTCGAATAGAAAGTAACTTAGGGTCCGCCGAAGGTTTAAATTTAATACGGATCAAAACTGTTCTAGAAAAAGAAAAATTACTGAAACAAACCCAAGGAAAACATATCCCTTCCGGAAAAAATGTATTCGGTTATGAGATCCATCATGGAGCGACTAAAGAACCTTCTGCCGCTCCGTTGTTCCAGACGGATTCGGGAGAACCTTTGGGTCACCAAGGAATTTCAGAAAAAGTCTGGGGAACATATCTTCACGGGGTATTCGATGATGATGAATTCAGAAGATGGTTTTTAGATAAAGTCAGGACCCAAAAAGGAATGAGCCCCTTAGTTAAGGTCCAGGCAAAATATGAATTGGAAACAAATCTAGACAGACTTGCAAAAGAAGTCCGTAATTCCGTGAATTTAAATAGAATTTACGAAATTTTGGGATTAAAATGAATTCAGTTTGGATACTTCCGATTTCTTTACTTTTAGATCTTGGCTTAGGAGATCCTCAAGGATTTCCACATCCGGTAAGATGGATCGGAAGATCTGCAAGATCATTAGAAAAGTTTTTTAGATCGGCAATTTTATCGGAAAAGATTGCAGGTTTTCTCACATCCATTTCCATATATTCTATTTCCTTTATATTCCCCTGGCTTCTTATTGAGCTATTTTTAAACATCCATTCTATCGTAAGCATAGCCTTCTCAGCATATATCATATATACCAGTATCGCATTAAAAGATCTTTTAAATCATAGCAAGGATGTTTATTTCGCCTTAAAAGAAAACAATATAGACAAAGCCAGAAAGATGGTCGGAAGGATCGTAGGAAGAGATACAAAAGAATTATCAGGATCTGAAATTGTCCGCGCCTGCATCGAAAGCGTAGGTGAGAGCGTTGTAGATGGGATCACTGCCCCACTTTTTTTCGCTGCGATCGGAGGAGCGGCTTGGGCAATGTTATATAGATCCATCAATACCTTGGATTCTATCTTCGGTTACAAAAATGAGAAATATTTAAAATTCGGTTATGTTCCCGCTAAGATGGATGATCTTGCAAATTATATTCCTGCAAGATTGACAGCACCCATTCTATCCGTGTCTGCCGGGATCTTAGGCCATAAACTTTCCCAATCGTTAAAAATATTATATAGGGACGGAAGAAAACATCCAAGCCCGAATTCAGGGCTCTCGGAAGCTGCTCTTGCAGGAGCGTTGGAAATCCAACTAGGAGGAAGAAACTTCTATTCCGGTATTCCAAGCGATAAGCCTAAACTTGGGGATCCCATAAAGGATCTAAAACCGGAAATGATCTTAGAAGCGAATAAGATCGTTTTTTTGACTTCCATTCTTTCTTCCGGAATATTCATAGGTATTGGATATTTAATATCCAATCTTAGATCCATTATACCTTTTTAGAATATTCTGTATTTAAAATGGATCTAAAATATCATATTTTCCTATTTAGACATGGGGAAACCGATTGGAACAAGGAAAGAAGATTGCAGGGCCAAACAGATACTTCCCTCTCCGAATTAGGTAAATCTCAATCCTTAAAATTAAAAGAACGGATATTAAAAGAAAATTTGGATATCGTATTCTGCAGTGATCTAAAAAGAACAAAAGAAACTTGTGATATTATTTTTGGATCTAAAAATGCTAAGATCATCCATCACAAAGGTTTGAGAGAGATCCATCTAGGAGATGCTCAAGGGATACTTGAATCCGATATTTCAAGTCAATTCGAAGAAAAGGCTTATATCGCATGGAAAAGTAAAGAAAAACAATTTGATACATTCCGGTTCCCGAACGGAGAAACCAAAATCGAAGCGAAAGAAAGGATCATTCGAACCGTTTTTCATCTATTAGAAAAATATAAAAAACGAAAGATAGGGATTTGTAGCCACGGTTTCGTATTATCCAAACTCCTGGATTTTCTTTCTCCAGAACAAGCCTCAAATTCTAAATTCGAAAATTGTGAACTAATAGACATACAAATAACAGAATTAAAATGGAAAGGACTTTTCCATCCGTATTCGGGATACAGATCTTAGAACCGGATCTAAGCACTTATTTTCCGGCGTAGATAATTTTTCTTATTGAAAGAAAACTAGCGCCTCGAAAGATCGTCATAACTTTCAGGATGAAGTTGGGTGAAAATCCCACGCTGACCCGCAACTGTAATCGAAATTAGAGAAACTCTTTTTCGAAAGCCAGATCTCCCTGCGAACTTAAACCTCGAGGATAGGTAAGTTTGCATTCTCGCCACGCACGTCCGTGCAATCGCGAAGGGCCCCGAAAGTTAAAAATCGGGGCTCCCGAACCAAGATCCGTTCTGAATTTTGTACATTAGTAAATACGAATGCTCGTATTTGTACATTATTTAGTTCGTTGTCTTTAGATATTCTTGGTTTCGGAGTTTTCCAAAGAAAAACGGACGAAAACATGAATCAACACAAGTTCCGATCGATTCTGATCGGATTATCCGTATCGTATTCTTTTCTTACGATACTCTCCCCCATCTATTCTCAAGATCCGATCAAACCTGCGGAACAAAAAGAAAGAACAGAAGAAGAAAAACAAGAGTTAAAGAAAAAACTCTCAGAATATAAACCGGATACGATCGTTATACGAGACAGAAGATCCAATTTGATCGGGATCGCTTCTTCTGCAAGTGAAGGAGTGGTTGGCTCTGAGCAAATAAAAACAAGACCGATCATGAGACAAGGTGAAGTCGCAGAATTAATTCCGGGTGTGATCGTAACCCAACACAGTGGAGGCGGAAAAGCGAATCAATTCTTTCTACGCGGATTTAATTTAGATCATGGAACAGATCTAGCATCTAACGTAGACGGAATGCCTGTCAATAATGTAAGCCACGCTCATGGGCAAGGTTATACCGATCTGAACTTCCTCATCCCAGAACTTGTAGAACAAATGCAATACAAGAAGGGAGTTTATTATGCGGATCAAGGAGACTTTGCATCTGCTGGAGCATTCAATATTTCTTATTTTAAAAGTTTAGCAAAAGGGATCGCGACCGCAGAGGGAGGGACTTTAGGTTATGCAAGAGGACTTATTGCAAAATCCCATAAGGTAGGTCCTGGAGATCTATTATACGCGTTCGAGATGTCTCATAATGATGGCCCTTGGGAAATCTCGGATAATTTCAGAAGACTAAACGGAGTTACGAGTTATTCCGTAGGAGATAAGCAAAAAGGTTTTAGCGTCAGTTTAATGGGCTATAGAGGAAGTTGGCATTCGACCGGACAGGCTCCGAAAAGAGCTTTAAGAATGGGTGATTCCTGGCTCGATCCCGATTCAGGGCTTAGCAGATATGAAAGTGTCGACCATAACGACGGTGGTTGGTCTAACAGAGCGAGTATCAATTTTGAAGCGCATCGTTTAGAAAGAGGATACGAGGCAAAAACTCAGGTTTACGGAATATATTACGATTTAAGATTATTCTCAAACTTCACTTACTACTTGGATGACCACGAAAGAGGAGACCAGCACGAACAATCGGATCGTAGAACAATCGCAGGAAGCAAATCCAGTTATAAGGATATCAGCGAATTCTTAGGGTTTAAAATGGAAAATACGATCGGGCTCCAGATTAGAAGAGATTACATACAGAACGGTCTGTTCCATACTCAAAAAAGAGCTCGTTTAGAGACAGTAAGAGAAGACGGTATTATCCAATTTAGCTCCGGAGTATTTTACGAAAACAAGATACAATGGTCCAAAAAATTCCGGACCATTATTGGTGTAAGAGGCGATTATTATAAATTCTATGTGGATGATTGGGGTACAAAAGAAAAAGAAGATAGAAATTCTCAGATTTATAGCCCGAAGGGAAGTATCATCATCGGACCTTGGGGTAAAACCGAATTTTACTTAAGTGGAGGATACGGATTTCATAGTAACGACGCAAGAGGTGTAGTGCAAAAGACAAATGCGGCGGACCCACTTGTTCAAACAAGAGGAGGAGAAGTCGGGATCAGAAGCGAACCTATTTCAGGCTGGCAGTCTACATTTTCCGTTTGGCAATTGGACATGAATTCCGAATTACTTTTTACGGGAGACAATGGAACTACCGAACCTAGCAGGCCGAGTACAAGACGAGGAGTGGAATGGGCAAACTATTATACTTATAACTCTTGGTTAATGATCGATGCAGATTTTGCAACTTCCAAATCCAGATTTAGGAACGATGATCCTTCCGGAAACTATATACCTGGTTCGATCCGTCACACTATTGCCTCCGGAATTACTATAAAAAACCCGGAAGGATTTTTCGGGTCCTTAAGAGTTCGCTACTTCGGGAATCGTTCTCTCATAGAAGATAATAGTGTAAGATCCCCCGCAACCACTACGGTAAACTTTCAATTTGGGAGAAATTTCGGAGAAGATCTAAGTGTAGTTTTTGAAGTATTCAATTTATTGAATGCACATGTAAGTGATATAGATTATTATTATGCTTCCAGATTAAAGAACGAGCCGGTAGGTCCGAACGAAGGCGGATACAACGATATCCATACTCATCCTGCGATGCCTAGGTCTATCAGACTTTCAGTTCGAGCGACTTTCTAAGCATCCGAGCGGAGAAAGTTACTTTTTGACGTAGTCTCGTATGATCAAGATACGATCTACGTCCAATTCTTTTGCCTTTGGAACAGACTTGGTCGCGGTGAATACTTCCGTGCTCAGTCCGTTTTTAGAAACAAGCAAGCCATGAGAAGGAACAGATCCCAAAGGGATCTTTTCTGCAAAATGATTTTCCAGTTCGAATCCTTCCGTTTCGTGCATATTTTTCATGCTCAAAACATCGTCCAAAAATTTTCCGATCGCGTCCGCTTCTAGCCAACCTGTTAATTTTTCCGCGGATAAATTCATAAAAGAGATCTGTCCCTTTGAATCGAAAGCAATGATCCCTTCCGTCATGCTCCTTAATTCAGCGGAGACGAGCCTATCTTTTTCCAAAAGTTCTTTCTCCACTTCGTGTTTATAAAGTATCAGTTCTATTATGATCTGCAATTCTCTTGTTTGAAAAGGTTTAAGAATATAAGCATTCGGCTCGGTTAATTTTGCTCGGGTCAAGGTTTGAGAATCTGAAGAAGCGGTGATATATACGATCGGAACGTCCATGAATTTTCGGATCCGTTTTGCTGCATCTATACCATCCAAATATCCGTTCGCCAAAACTATATCGATCAAGATCAGATCAGGTTGAAGATTGATCGCCTGTTTTACGGCAATCTCTCCAGTATTCGCAATTATAGGCTCAGGATATCCCATTCGGATCAATCTTTGTCGAATATCTTGGGCCACCAACCCTTCGTCTTCTACGATCAGAATTCTAGTATTTTTCATTACAATCTCCGAAACATTTTCGATCTCATTCAATTCGGATCATTAAATATCCGGATCCGATCAGATCCCACTCTCTTCGGATGTGGAACGGATCAAATCTTTTGCATTATGCAATATCGCGGAAAGATTCCTTCGTTCCCTTTTTCTTTTTTTATCTATACCATGTTTATTTAATGCGATCTCTATAGCTATATGAAGTTCCTTTGTCTGAAATGGTTTCAAAAGATAACCGTAAGGTCTAGTAGGTTTACTTCTCACCAATGTCGACTCATCCGCATATGCTGTAAGATAGATGACAGGTAGATCCATTTTATCCAAGATCTCCTGCACGGTCTCGATCCCGTCGTAATTTCCTCTGGACAACATGATATCCATCAGAAGAAGGTCCGGCTTATCCATATAAACTCTACGCAATGCCTCGTTCCCCGTAGAAGCGATAGCTACGGAATCATATCCAAGCTCCGATAACTTGCTCATAATATCTTTGGCGACTATATTCTCGTCTTCCACGATCAATATTTTTGCATCGCTCGATATCATTTACGAACCCTACTTCTTTCCTTAAAAACCAAAGTAAATTTAGTTCCCTTACTCCGATCCAAGATCAAACTTCCGTCTATCTGCTGAGTAAGAGTATTCACTAATTGTAAACCCAAAGAATCGGTTTGTCGATAGTCAATTTCTTCCGGAAAACCTACCCCGTCATCCTCAACGATTAGAGAATATTCGTCATATTTGGTAGAAAAACCTATGGAAATCTGGCCTTCTTCCCTTTCCCTAAATCCGTATTTAAGTGAATTTGTCACGAGTTCAGTAACGATCAGCCCACAATGGATCGCGGTATCTAACGTTAAATGTACTGATTCCGCATGTATCTCGAATTTAATCTTAGAGTTCACTCGATAAGTTCTGAGTAAGTTTGTGACCAAATTATTCAAGTATTCTTGGAAATCGGTATGTGCAAGATCTTCGTTTTGATACAGAAGTTCATGGATCAGTGCGATTGATTTTATTCTAGACTGACAATCCTGGAACATTTCTAAAGACTTACGATCCGTTATGTAATTTCCCTGTAGACTAAGAATACTAGAAACGATCTGAAGATTGTTTTTTACCCTATGATGGATTTCCCTTAAAAGAACTTCCTTTTCCTTCAAAGATGCAGTTAGTGCTTCTTCTGCCCTTTTTCTTTCCGCAATTTCAGTCATCAACTCGTCATTCACACGATGTAGTTCAAAGGTTCTCTCTTCTACTCGGATCTCCAATTCGTCATGACTTTGTCTCAGAAGTTCTTCTTGGATCCTTAATATTTTGTTTTTCTTATGTAGATCCACAAAAACCGAAGCCTTGGATCTAAGTATCTCAGGAGCAGTCGGTTTTACCAAAAAGTCCACGGCACCTAAAGAATACCCCTTGAACATTCCGGTTTCGTTATTTGCATAAGCAGTCAAGAATATGATCGGGATCTTAGCGCATTTCTCCCTCTGGCGTATCAATGCTGCGGCTTCGAATCCGTCCATTCCTGGCATTCGCACATCCATAAAGATAAGAGCGACTTCTTCAGGTTCGCTCAATAAAGCCTTTAAGGCTTCTTCTCCAGAACCTGCTTTGATCAAATTTAATTCGGGACTCTTGAGAATATGCTCCATCACCTGTAAATTTTCAGGATGATCATCCACGAGTAAGATACTGACTTTCATTAGCTGTTCCATGTTTACCTGCACAACAACATCCTTAGCAGAGAAAGCAAATGGTCCACACTCACCGGCTTAGTAATATATTCGGTCGCACCGGCTTCTATACATTTTTCCCGATCTCCCTTCATCGCTTTTGCGGTGAGGGCAAGTATCGGAAGATTTTCGAATTCCACTTTCGAACGGATCACCTTCATCGCCTCATAGCCGTCCATATCAGGCATCATTACATCCATGAGAACGATCTCAATATCCGGATTTTTCTCCAGTATCTGGATACCATCGGCGCCACTTTCCGCGTATAAAATTTTCATTTTATGCAATTCTAACATACTCGTTAAAGCGAATATATTTCGAACATCATCATCCACTATCAGGACCTTATGACCTTCCAGAGAATAAGAATTTCCATTTTTAGATACTTGATCGGGTTCATGAAGATGGATTTTTATCTCTTCTAGAGAGGTTTCATAAGAATTTACGAATTTTAGAATATTCGAATTATTGAGAGAAAGTATTTTTTGGAAACTTTCTATACCTTTCTTCTCTTCCGAATACATTAGCAAGAGTGTTCTTTCGGGATCCAACAGACTCATCTTGGAAACAAGATCCGTCACTTCCATATCTTCTGAATTTCGCCCAAACAAGATACAATCCGGGATCTCTGTCTTCAAAAGTTCCAATAGTTCTTTTCCGGACCCTATGATCTTAATACTCAGATCTTTAGAGCCTATATTATTCTTTAAGAACTCTTGGTGTTCGGCCCCTATTCCCCAAACATACAAAGTTTTACTCGTTTTATGCAGATAACTTTTGATCTTTTCAAAAGCTTCATTTAGGGATTCAATCCCGACCGGTTTTCTAAGATGGGAAATTGCACCTACTTCTAAACTTTGTCTCCAATCATTTTCTCCTGAGAGAACATGGACCGGGATCTGTCTTAATTTCGGATTTCTTTTCAACCAACTTAGGATCAAGCCTCCATCCATATCCGAGAGTTGGACGTCCAACAAGACTGCATTAAAAGAAGATTCTTGAAGTACAGAAAGGCCACTTTTCCCGTCTAGGGCGACAGTTCCCTTGAAACCGTTGCTTCTAGCGATCTCTAAAAGAGATTTCGCAAAAGTTTCGTCTTCCTCAATGATCAAAACCTTATCTTCAAAAGGATTCGGAGTTTCATCTTCCAACACTCTTCGAGTAGCCTTAGGTTTACTTCTAACGTAAGAATCCGCAGAGTTCGGGATTTCATTTTCAGGATTTTCCGACCATTTGATGGAATCATGCTCGGTAATATTTTCTTCGACAGGGATATAATCCAAAGGAAGATACAATGTAAATTTACTTCCTACATCCGGCTCGCTTTCTAATTTTAATTCTCCTCCTAAAAGACGTGTAATCTCTTTACTGATAGAAAGGCCAAGCCCGGTTCCTCCGTATTTCCTACTTGTACTTCCATCTGCTTGGCGGAAGGCTTCGAAAATTAAACCCTGCTTTTCGGAAGAGATCCCAATTCCGGTGTCGATCACTGAAAATGCGATCGCACTCGCGGACTGATTCAAGATCTTATGATCCTTACTCCAACCGTTATTTGCCGATTCGATCCTAAGTTTTACTCCTCCTTTATGAGTAAACTTGAATGCGTTTGAAAGAAGGTTCTGCAATATTTGCTGCAATCTTTGAAGGTCTGTAGTGATCCTGGAAGGAAGTTCAGGATCTATATCCACCTGGAATTTTAGGTCCTTATTCCGAGCAGTTTCTCTGAACGAACGATCCAAATATTCCCCGAGTTCCTCGATGGAGACCGAATCCAGGTCAACACTCATTTTTCCAGATTCAATTTTAGAAAGATCTAATATATCATTGATCAATTGTAAAAGATCATTTCCGGAACTATGAATGGTCTTAGCGTATTCCGTCTGTTTATCAGAAAGATTTTTGCTATCGTTATCATACAATAATCTGGATAGGATCAGCATATTGTTCAAAGGGGTCCGGAGTTCGTGGGACATGTTCGCCAAAAACTCGGACTTATATCTGGAGGTTAAAGCAAGCTGCCTTGCCTTTTCTTCTAGAGAGTGTCTTGCTTGTTCCACTTCCCTGTTCTTTCTTTCCACCTCACTGTTCTTTTTAGCGAGTAATCTTGCCTTTTCCTCCAACTCTTCGTTCTTTTCTTGAAGTTCCTCTCTTTGATCCTTGAGCATATCTTCGGAAGCTTTTAAGGATTCGGCCTGCTCTTCCAATCGTTGGTTGGTGCTAGTTAATTCTTCCTGACGTCCTTGTAATTCCTCAGTCAATGTTTGGGATTGGATCAGAAGTTCTTCCGTCCTCATACCTGCAGCGATCGTGTTCAATACGATCCCGATACTTTCAGTCAACTGATCCAAAAAGTTCAAATGGATCGGAGTAAAACTGGAGAATGAAGCAAGCTCTATGACCGCCTTGACCTCTCCTTCGAATAATACAGGTAATACGACAATATTCAAAGGAGTCGCCTCACCTAATGCGGAATTGATCTTGATATAATTCGGAGGAACTTGTGTAACCAAGATCCTTTCCTTTTCCAAGAAACATTGGCCGATCAATCCTTCTCCAGGTGAGAATCGATTCGAAACATATTTTCTTTCTTGATATGCATAACTGACCAATAACTTTAACAAAGGGCCTTCTTCAATATTCTCCGTTATGAAGAATGCACCATGCTGTGCAGAAACCAGAGGAGAAAGTTCGGAAAGAATCAGCTTACTCACATTCACTAAATTTCTCTGCCCTTGTAGTAACCTTGTAAATTTTGCAAGGTTCGTCTTCAACCAGTCTTGCTCTGTGTTGATCCGAGTGGTTTCTCTCAAGTTTCGGATCATTTCGTTAATATTATCTGAAAGTGCTGCCACCTCTCCCGCAGCTTGGATCGTTACAGTTCTGGAAAGATCTCCTTTCGTCACACCGGTTGCAACTTCTGCAATCGCCCTTACCTGTGTAGTTAAGTTAGAAGCCAATTGGTTTACGTTGTCTGTGAGATTTCTCCATAACCCCGCAGCACCTGGAACACTCGCTTGGCCTCCCAATCTTCCTTCGATCCCTACCTCTTTTGCAACCGTAGTCACCTGATCTCCAAATAGCCCAAGTGTATCGATCATATCGTTGATCGTATCCGAGAGTTCTGCGATCTCTCCTTTTGCTTCCAAATATAATTTTTTCTTTAAGTCTCCATTTGCAACAGAAGTTACTACCTTAGCGATACCTCTTACCTGAGTGGTCAGGTTATTCGCCATGAAGTTCACACTATCTGTAAGATCTTTCCAAGTACCTCCAACTCCTCGAACCTCTGCTTGTCCTCCGAGTTTCCCTTCCGTTCCCACCTCTTTCGCAACCCTCGTTACCTCGGAAGCGAATGAGTTCAACTGATCCACCATCGTGTTGATCGTATTCTTGAGTTCTAAGATCTCACCCTTAACATCCACTGTGATTTTTTTGGATAAGTCACCCCGAGCAACTGCTGTTGTAACTTCTGCAATATTACGAACCTGACCAGTCAAGTTGGACGCCATTGAGTTCACACTATCTGTGAGATCCTTCCATGTTCCCGCAACTCCTCGAACGTCCGCCTGACCACCAAGCTCTCCTTCAGTTCCTACTTCTCTCGCAACCCTCGTTACCTCTGAAGCGAACGAGTTCAACTGATCCACCATCGTGTTGATCGTATCTTTCAGCTCGAGAATTTCTCCTTTAACATCCACAGTGATCTTTTTAGATAAGTCACCCCGAGCAACCGCTGTAGTAACTTCTGCAATATTACGAACCTGACCTGTTAGGTTAGAAGCCATCGAGTTCACACTATCTGTGAGATCCTTCCAGGTTCCTGCAACTCCTCGAACGTTCGCTTGTCCTCCGAGCTTACCCTCAGTTCCTACCTAGCGAGCAACCCGAGTTACCTCGGAAGCGAATGAGTTCAACTGATCCACCATCGTGTTGATCGTGTTTTTAAGTTCGAGAATTTCTCCCTTAACATCCACTGTGATCTTTTTAGATAAGTCACCGGTTGCTACAGCCTTTGTAACTTCTGCAATATCACGAACCTGTCCGGTTAGATTCCCCGCCATGAAGTTCACACTATCCGTGAGGTCCTTCCAAGTTCCTGCTACTCCGCGAACATCCGCCTGTCCACCTAACTTACCTTCGGCGCCCACTTCCCTTGCGACCCTCGTCACCTCGGAAGCGAATGAGTTCAACTGATCCACCATTGTGTTGATCGTATTCTTGAGTTCTAAGATCTCACCCTTAACATCCACTGTGATTTTTTTGGATAAGTCACCTGTCGCCACTGCTGTAGTAACTTCTGCAATATTACGAACCTGGCCTGTTAGGTTAGAAGCCATGGAATTCACACTATCTGTGAGATCCTTCCAAGTCCCTGCAACTCCTCGAACATCCGCCTGACCACCAAGCTCTCCTTCAGTTCCTACTTCTCTCGCAACCCTCGTTACCTCTGAAGCGAACGAGTTCAGCTGATCCACCATCGTGTTAATGGTGATCTTCAACTCCAGGATCTCTCCTTTAACATCCACTGTGATTTTTTTAGATAAGTCACCACGAGCAACTGCTGTAGTAACTTCCGCAATATTCCGGACTTGGCCAGTCAAGTTGGACGCCATCGAATTCACACTATCTGTGAGATCCTTCCATGTTCCCGCAACTCCTCGAACGTTCGCTTGTCCTCCTAGTTTACCCTCAGTTCCCACCTCTCTTGCAACCCTCGTTACCTCGGAAGCGAATGAGTTCAACTGATCCACCATGATGTTTACTGTATCTTTCAGTTCTAGGATTTCTCCTTTAACATCTACTGTGATCTTCTTAGATAAGTCGCCAGTTGCGACCGCTGTAGTAACTTCCGCAATATTACGAACCTGACCTGTTAGGTTAGAAGCCATCGAGTTTACGCTATCGGTTAAGTCTTTCCAGGTTCCTGCAACCCCTTGCACATCGGCTTGTCCACCTAACTTACCTTCGGTTCCCACCTCGCGAGCAACCCTCGTTACCTCGGAAGCGAACGAGTTCAGCTGATCCACCATCGTGTTAATGGTATCTTTCAACTCCAGGATCTCTCCCTTAACATCCACTGTGATCTTCTTAGATAAGTCACCACGAGCAACTGCTGTAGTAACTTCTGCAATATTACGAACCTGGCCTGTTAGGTTAGAAGCCATGGAATTCACACTATCTGTGAGATCCTTCCATGTCCCTGCTACTCCTTGAACATCCGCCTGGCCTCCAAGCTCTCCTTCAGTTCCCACCTCGCGAGCAACCCTTGTTACCTCGGAAGCGAACGAGTTTAGCTGATCCACCATCGTGTTGATCGTGTTTTTAAGTTCTAAAATCTCTCCTTTAACATCCACTGTGATCTTCTTAGATAAGTCACCGGTTGCTACCGCAGTTGTAACTTCTGCAATATTACGAACCTGGCCTGTTAGGTTAGAAGCCATCGAGTTCACACTATCTGTGAGATCCTTCCAAGTTCCCGCTACTCCTCGAACGTCTGCTTGACCTCCGAGTTTTCCTTCCGTTCCCACCTCTCTTGCAACCCTAGTTACCTCGGAAGCGAATGAGTTTAGCTGATCCACCATCGTGTTAATTGTATTTTTAAGTTCTAAGATCTCGCCCTTAACATCCACTGTGATCTTCTTAGATAAGTCACCTGTTGCCACAGCCTTTGTAACTTCCGCAATATCACGCACCTGGCCAGTCAAGTTAGACGCCATCGAGTTCACACTATCAGTGAGATCCTTCCAAGTTCCCGCAACTCCTCGAACTTCCGCCTGGCCTCCAAGCTTACCCTCAGTTCCTACTTCTCTCGCAACCCTCGTTACCTCGGAAGCAAATGAGTTCAACTGATCCACCATGATATTTACGATCTTGGCAGTCCTAAAAAATTCTCCCTTTAAAGGTCTTCCATCAATTTCCAAGGACATATTTTGAGAAAGGTCTCCGCCTGCTACGGCACCGATCACTCTCATTACTTCCGTATTAGGTTGAACTAAATTACCAATCAAAGAGTTGATTGAATTGATACAAACTCCCCAAGAACCGTTCCCGGAAATTCCGCTTACCCTTTGGGAAATTTTTCCTTCTTGCCCTACTTCGTTACTGATCCTTTCGAATTCTTTGACCATTCTATCATTCTGATCTATGATCTCGTTTAACAGGTCGGATATTTTTCCAGCAATGCCTGTTTGATCCAAAGGCATTCGTTTAGAAAGGTCTCCTCGCTTAAATGCGGTTAACACTTCCAAGAGTTGTTTCGGGTT
Source organism: Leptospira sarikeiensis (assembly GCF_004769615.1). Lineage (GTDB taxonomy): Bacteria > Spirochaetota > Leptospiria > Leptospirales > Leptospiraceae > Leptospira_B > Leptospira_B sarikeiensis. The sequence goes on from NZ_RQGF01000042.1 coordinate 166,440, forward strand.
TAAGGAATCCTTTTCCTGTTTCGCATCCAAAGTAACGGCATTCTTCATGAGGATCACCTTACTCCTTAAAGGAAAAATAATTGGGACAAGGGAGAATGATGACGTATAAAAGTCTAAATCACAACAAAAATTATTTCGTAAATACTCCGTTAGGTTTACGTTAAACGAAGAATTTTTTTGTCACCAAAAATGTGACAAACTGCAAAGCAGAATAATGTAATGTGGAATAAAGACTTCTTGAAGCTTATTCTAAAAGTTTATGATCATATGCATAACGAACCAGCTCTTGAGTAGATTTCAAATTCATCTTTTCGAAGATTCGCGCACGATATGTGTTCACAGTATTCACACTCAAAGTTAGATCTTCTGAGATCCCTCTAACATTTCGTCCCTTCACTAGTAACATAAGGATCTGAAATTCCCTTTCAGAAAGAGTTTCATGAGGAAGTCTATCCGTAGGTTTGGATAATTCCCTCACTAACATTTCAGTCGCTTCAGGGCTGATATAACGATTTCCATCGATCACCTTACGAACTGCCGAGATGAGTTCGTCCCCGGCGCTCGCCTTGGTAATATAACCGGAAGCTCCGGCCTTCAATGCTCGAACGGCAAATCTATCCTCAGGATACATACTCAAAATGAGAACTCTAGTATCCGGCGAAAGTTTATGAACATATTTTAATATATCTAGGCCGCTCATCTGAGGCATATTAATATCCAGGATAAGGACCTGAACAGGCTGGTTCGATAAATAATCCAGGACTTGCTGTCCGTTCTCCGCCTCATATACGATTTCAATATCTTCCTCATCTGAAAGAATTTTCTTTAAACCTTCTCGGATCAACAAATGGTCGTCTGCTATCAATGTGGAAATCATTAGGGTTCTCCTTTGTTCGAATTGGATTTTGGGATTTTTACAATAATACTTGTGCCTCTTTTAGATCTGGAAGAAATCGTAACTTCCCCTCCAAGAACGACTGCCCTTTCTCTCATTCCGATCAATCCTAATGATTTGGATTCAGTCATTTGTTTCGGATCGATCCCGATCCCGTTATCCTGTATCTTTAGAATGAGAAAGGAACCTTCTTCCAAACAGGTAACTCGGATAAGAGTTGCCTTGGAATGTCTGGCGGCATTCGTTAAAGTCTCTTGAAATATTCGGAACAATGCAATGGATGGATCCTTTTCCAAGGGAAGAATACCCGCCGGGATCTGGATCTCTACGACGATCCCGGTCCTTTTTTCAAAGTCCCTGGCATACCACTCTATCCCTTCCAGAAGCCCAAGCTCTTCTAAGATAAGAGGTCTCAATTCGGTAGCGATCCTTTGCACGGATTCTATCCCTGAATCCGTCACCTTGATCATGGAAACAAGTTCGGAAACAAGTTTGGATTCGGATATTTTCGATTTTTGAAAATTATTTTTTAGTAATGTTAAATCGATCTTTAGGACAGTAAGCAGTTGCCCTAGCTCGTCATGTATCTCCCTTGCGATCAAGAGCCTCTCTTCTTCTCTGACTTCTTGCAATCTCGCAGAAAGCGCTCTCAACTGTTCTCCAGAGTTTTTGAGATGATTTTCCGCATTCTTTCTTTCGAATACTCTTCCTATTTGAGAACTGATATTGGAAACGGCTTCAAAAAAAGAAGGATCTGTAGACTTGGAGCCGGAATAAAACTCCAATACCCCGACAAGATCCTCTTTAACCAAGATAGGGATCGCAAAACCCGCCTCAATTTTCGCCTTTAAACAAAGTTCCTTAAATTCCCCTTTTAGAGTAGAAGGAAAATGATCCAACCAAATTGGTTTTCTGGCGTTCTTTACTTTTCTAAAGAAGATCAATTCTTCCTTTTTAGATCTTTTGATGAGAAGATTACGAAATTCTTTTAAGAACTTTTCTTCCTGAGAATAGGAGATATTAGAATATTGTGGCCTCTCTGAGTCTTCAGAAAGCAAGCATACCATTCCAAGCTTCCAATCTGCTATCGCACAGATCCGATCCACTGCAAATTGTAAGACGGATTCGACGTCATTTGCTTCGTTTGCAGCAGTCGCTACTTGCTGTAACAGATTCAGAACGGAGATCTTTTTTAATAGTTCGTCTTTTGTATTTTGATCGGATATATATAGATTCTCTACGGATCCTTCCGCTGAAAATTCCCCGCCGATCAGGGAACCTGATTCTATAAAAGAATCGTAACTCGGCTCTTGGTCGAAATTCGAAAAGCCTTGCACAGCGCGATTATCTAATCAAAATTTTCAAGTTGCAATCCGTTTTTTCACCTAACATGAATAAAAAAGACAAAAACGTTACCTACTTTTTATGCATGTATCTAAACAAAAAGGCCTATTCGATCGATAGTAAATCTTTCGAATGGGCCCTAAATGAAGAAATAGTAATATTGGAAACTTAAGGACCTAAACTACTTTTCAAATTTTCCAAGTCAGCGATCCTTTTTCGTTTATCAGGAGAATCGTATTCTTTTTCCGCAAATTCTTCCAGGCGATATGCTTTAGTAGTAAACTCATCTTGGCTATATGGCACTAACTTACGTTTAGGCCTATCGTCTTTTACTTTCGCTAAAAAACTCTCTACCTCTTCCGGAGATCCTGTCAAGGAATCAGGTTGGATTACATCTGTGTTTAGCTGAGCCCTCAGATCTTTGATAGTATAAGGACCGGATTGCCTAGATCTCCAAAACAAACGTCCAAAAAATTCTAAACTGATCGTTTGCCTTCCTTGTTTCAGATATATTTCCTTACGTGAAGTCCCGATAGGCTCTCCCGCTCCGTATAAATTCGCTTGGATCGTATATTCTCCGGATTCTTTTACATCCATCTCGGTGAAAATCTGCAGAGAACCATCCTTCAACTTATCATCAAATTTTTTTGATACGAATTTAGCAGGTGAAACGGGTGAAGAGAAAAAGCCCGCAGAAAGAGAATATTCTGTAGAATTCGCATCTGAGTGAATTTTGAAATTAGTAGTTATATTCATATCTGCCCAATCTTCCTGTCTAGGACGAAATAAGAATGTATATCTGCCGTCACCAGCGATATCATCCCCGGACAAGCCGTTATCATTTCCGAGCCCAATATCTATATTTGATTTCTTAGCGCCTGCTCTTGCCTCTAATCGAACTGACTTCAGATCCAGTCTTTCTTTAGCGCCATTCCCTGCTCGAAAACAATATAAGAATATTCTCATATTCTCTCCTTCCACCAAAGAATGATATTCAGGTTCTAAAGCGCATAAAAAACCCGAATCCTTAAAGATCCCTCCGGATCTGACAGGCATTATCTGAGGAGAAACCCTAACTTTTCTATATTCCAGAACATCGATATCAGCCCTTGACAAAGGCCTGCTATCCGGAGGAAATTCCGCCCAAGATCTATAATCCGAAACGATCGATTCAGGATCCGGTTCCTTCCAAAGGGAATAAGTTTCACTCCCGTTACCCAAGCTTGGATCATTAAATAGATTTTTCTCGATCCTTTCAGATCGATCAGGATGATCAGGATCATTCCTAAAAACAAAAAGCCCGATCGAAAGGATCGAAATGGCAATTAAAATATATAAGAACATTCTATTCATAACTTCATACTCCTAAAGGGCCCGCAAAACTACGGGCCCTTTTCCGTTACGGAATTCCGTGATACTTTACGTCGTTATGACCTTCTGCATGTGGGATATCCAACCCAGTGATCGGGACCAGAGGATGCATATAATGTCCGTCCCAAGGGGTGATCAATTTAGGAGTTTCCCAAAAACACAGGGCGCAACTTCTGATCTTCTCCCCCATACATTTCGAGAACGCGCCAACAGTCCTATATCCGCAGGAACTATGGAATGCGACTAAGCTATCGTCCTCGCCCGGTAAAAAAGGATCTGCGATAAAAATACTCTTCTTCGCTGCCAAATGATAGAATAAGGTCCCGTTATTCCGATTATGATCGAATAATGAACGTGCAGAAGTAGTGACCAAGGATTGGATCGCATCCCTAGACTGGATCAATGCGTCTCCAAGCCCGCCTTGGATATTAAAAACTACTTTGAGAATATCTATAGCTGTATCGCCTAAATTTGCGATTTCCGAACCACCTTCTGCCGAAACAATTTGGGTCGCATACAGAATATTATAAATTCCTGTTTTATTATACATCGAAACGGTTCCCGCACCTGTAAACCCGCCCAATGAATCGTCTATTAGCCTGCAGGATTTCCCTTGGTCCTTGCGACAATATTTATTCAACATTTGCAAGAGCCTGACACTTCCTGCAGTGGAATCGGAAACGAAAGGATTTCTTCTTCCATCGTAACCCACGTATACATAATCTCCCACTGGAGGTACTTTCCAATAAGGACAAACCGTTTTGTCCTGACAGGCCTCATTCGACTCGGTTAAACTCATCCCATGAACATAAATAACTTTCTCGGCCTGCAAAGAAGCGGAAAGTAAGAACAAGGATAATAGAATCCATATCTTCTGTTTCATTTTAACATCTCTCCTATTCGCCCAATCTGGGCATATAGCCCTTAGCAATAGGTGTGCCAATTTTTAATATAACAGTTATCTTACATAGAATGCTTTAAAAATGCATTCCTCAGCGATTTAGAATAGAATGTAAAAAATGATCAGGATGGATTGGCAAAATTTTGACGGCGAAGATTTGCCAGTGACAATTTTTTGTCAGGACTTCTCTTCCGAAATTCCCAATTCCTTAATACGATAAGTAAGAGTTGTTCTTTTGATCCCTAAATATTCCGCAGCCTTTGTTTTATTTCCTTCAAATAATCTTAAAGCTTCTTCTACCAAGGACTTTGTATAATATCTGATCTCATCATCTAATTGGATTTTCTGGAGTTTAGAGATATCTACTGTAAATTTTTTGGCGTTGAATTTTGAATTTTTCAGAATTTCAGGAAAAGATGTTAAATCCAAAACTCCCTCTTTATCCGAGACCATAGATCTCAGAATTGTATGTTCCAACTCACGAATATTGCCTGGCCAAGAATAACTCATAAGTAAGCTGAAAACTTTCGGATCTAATTCCGGAATAGGTTTACCTATCTCAACTGAGAATTTTTCCAAATAATAACGGATTAAATAAGGAATATCTTCCGGCCTTTCTTTTAAAGAAGGACTTCTTAAATAGAAAACCCTGATCCTGTACAATAAGTCCTCTCTAAATCTTTTTTTAAGAACTTCTTTGTCCAAATCCCTATGAGTCGCGAATATAAATCTACAATCTGCTTTTAAAACTTTGTCGGAACCTACTTGAGTAAACTGATTCTCCTGTAATACTCTCAATAATTTTGCCTGCATAGATAACGGCATTTCTCCGATCTCATCGAAGAACATAGTACCGCCGGAAGCTTCTAAAATTTTTCCGGCTCTATCAGAATATGCATCCGTAAACGCACCCTTCTTATGACCGAAAATTTCGGATTCCCATAATGATTCAGGTATGCTTGCACAGTTCACCGCGACAAACGGTAAATTATTTTCTTGGCCATGAAGTAATCTAGCGACCAGCTCCTTTCCTGAACCGGTCTCTCCCGTGATTAAAACCGGATATTTGAAGTTTTTAGCCCTTTCAACATCTTCTAATAGTTTGGACATTAAGGAACTTTTATATACTAATACTCTATCTCCAAATTCCAATCGTTTCGGTTCTAAATGAATACTTTCTTTAAGATTTAAAATTTCTCCCCCGACTTCTGGCATCTGCTGTTTTGCCCTCTCTAACAAAGAGAGAATTTCTCGAAATGAACCTCTCAAAGATTCCAATTCGTCCATCCCACTTATAGAAGAAGATATCACTCCCGTAGAATTTCTTTCTATATCTTCTTTTAATTGTCTTAGTGGAAGTATGATGCTCGCCCTGAATAATATAGGAAGAATTAACAGACAAGAAGCTACAGAAATTAGGACCCAAATCGAAACCAAACTTGCGGACTCATTCGCTCTTATTCTAAATTTAGAATACGGATAAATCTTCCAACCTCTGTCTAGTTCCGAATAAAATCCGAAAACAGGATTCGAGTAAAATTCTAAAAAGTTAAATCTGCTATCGAAGTAACTTCCAACGAACTGGGGCTTGAATGCCTCGACCTCTGAGATCGGAATAAAGACAGGTTGACCTTGGTATGTATTTTTGGAAAAAATTTCCGGCTTTCTCATATCCAGTTCTGATTTAAACGAATCTAAATCTTTCTCTTGGTAAAATCGTCCCGGAAATCCGCATAATAATAATACGAATACCAAAGCAACTCCGGTTAAACGAGGAGTGAAACCTGTCCTGCCAGCCGGAGACAACGTATACACCAATGCATAGGCGGAGAATATTAGAAGGATCCCGAAATTCATCCATTCTGCGAGAGCAGAATTACCGATCCAATACGCATACGCGGAGAGAAATAGAACATTCAAACCTATCTCAAAGACTGTGATGCTGGTGAGAAAAAAGTTCGCTCTAAAACTTATATTCCCTTGCCAAACTCCTTTAAATTTTTGAAAACCTTTCTGCTTGAATCCTGATTTAGAATAGAAAAAGAACATTTTTCTGATCCCAACCACTAGACTTCCGCTATAGAACAAAAGAGAGATAGAAGGGACTAAGATCGAAATATAAGTAGAACCATACGAATGAACCGGCAGAAGCCATTTTCTACCTTCTTGAAAATTGAATAAATAATCCAGAAGAGCGATACAAGCGATCGAAAATGAGATCCAAAGCACCCATCTGGATTCTTTTTTGAAAATCGTTTCTGCGAAATGATAAGAAAGTTGAAGTCTCGCAGCGGATGCAAAACAAATACTACAAGCTAATATCCAAGCGTATGCGGCTTCTTCGGAAGAAATACTGTATCCTAAAAAATAACCTAGGTTAAATAAAAATAGGAAACTAAAATAAGATGCAAGCCAAATGGTCGCCTTATCTTTCGGGATCCTAAACCAAAGATGGATAGCGATTAGAAAACTAAGTATAGTAGGAGTTAATCTTCCTACAGAATGGATCGTGAGTTCTAACATTCGTTTGGACCATGCAGTGTTTACAACTGAACCCGCTTGGCAAATAGAAAATAGAACTCATTTTCCTTTTTTAAAAATAAGATAAATGGTAGATGGTTTTGTTTCTTTTTGGAAAAATTCTAAACCGAACTCTTCTTGTCTTTCCTTAAGCTTCTGATATAGAACACTACCGCTATACAATGCCTCTACATCTAAAACGATAATTCCTTTTTTCCCTGAAGAAGTTTCATTCACCGAATTCACACCGGGGACGGATCGAATGATCCCGCGAATATTTTTATCCGTATATTCCTCATATCCGATCCCTTCCAAAGAAACTCGGATCAAATTCCCCGGTTTCCATTTAGCGGAAATTTGATCCCTGATCTTGGTGGAAATTTTCTCGATCGCCTTATGAACGGATCCTTGGACACCTATCTCTGGATTTATATGAGGAGAAACTCCAGAAGAATTTTCTGCTGCGATCACTCTTGCAGTATTCACGTCTAAAATCTTAAAACGGACTACGGATTGGTAAGAATGTACCTCGCTATCTAGGATCTTACCTAAATCTGTGATTTCAGTCTGGCCTATAACAAGTATTTGAGCTCCGGTCCCAGATATCTGTGACAGGATCTTTTCTTCCGTTTTCGGATCTGCAAGATCAGATAATCCTTTTGGGAATTCTTTAAATAAGGTACGGCTCAATTGTTGTTTATCCAAAAAATCGAATTCCGAAAAAGTTTTGATCATTTCATTCTCAGCAATTCCCGCCGAATAGGAAACATTTCTTTTTCCTAATATTATCTCGTCTATGAGGACCAAGAACTTAGGTTTTCCGAGTTCCTTATATCTTTCTTTTAAAGCGTTCTCCACCGCTTTATGGTTCACTTTTCCTTTTGCATCTATTTCCAAGATACCATTCGAAAGTTTTCTGGTGGGGCCGATCTTACTATATAAGAAAACATATCCTTCTACCGAAGAATTCGTAACGATTTCCTTCAATTGCCCGTTTCGGACCTGTGTGTTTCCCTCCACCAATTCTCCCAAACCGTCTTCTAAAATTTTACGTTTTGCATTCAATTCCAGATCTTCTTCATTCTTGCCTTGTATATTGTATACATATACGAATCCAGGATCCTTTTTCTCGGAAACCGACATTAGACAAGAATAAGAAAAAAAAGAAAATAGGAAGAAGTAAAACGTTAAGGATCTATAGCGGATGGATTTCATAAAGATCTAAGAAGAAAGGCAGCTCTTGATCTTAGGACCTAAAAATATTCAATTCAGGTCCCAAATCTAAATGGATTTTAAATATACGTTTTTTAAATCAAGAATTCGAAAAATAGCTCAATGCCCCGGAAGGACATTTGTCTATTTGGGATTTAATTTCTTCCGAAGGAGCTCCTTCTATTTTTACCCAAGGTTTTTCCTTGGGATGAAAAACGGAAGGAAGTCCTCTGAAACAAATCGCGGAATGAATACAAACCGTAGGTTTCCACAAAACCGTGATTTCTCCATTCGTATATTCTTTTGTGATATCGGCCATGCTTATCCTAATTTTGTTTCTACTTGGATAGGATGAGTTAACGTTTTATGGACCGGACAAGCATTTGCGACTTGTAAGAGCCTTTCTCTTTCTTGCTCGCTTAAGTTTCCTACTAACTTAACTGTCCTTTGGATTTCACTTCTGTCCGTCCATCTGGTTAAATTTAGCTCCACGGTTACTTCTTTCAGATCCATTTTTTTACGCTGAGCGTACATTCTGATAGTGATATCAGTGCAAGCTCCCAAGGATAGAAGAAGAAATTCATGAGGTGTAGGTCCAAGATCCCCTCCTCCATCTTCTTTGGATTCGTCTGCGATGACTTCGTGGTTTTTGGTTTTTAGGATGGTCTTGTAATTTTCAGGAGTGCTTAGTACGGTAACTTCAAAATCGCTCATAACTTAGAAGATAACGATCCAGTCAGAATTGCAATCCTTATACGATCGCCCCGGAGCGAGGATTTGAAGAAGGAAGTCCTACAAAGGGATTTTTAGATCCAGTTGTAGGACTTTTTTTATTTATGCTTCGAAAGGAAGTTCTGCTTCTGCAGGTTTCATCTCACCTGGGACCATTCCAGGATTTTTGGAAGCAACGTATTCGTTCACCTTATACATGATAATTACTGTAAGTAAAATCGCTCCGGTCACTACATATCCCAAGTTCTGATATCCTAACATATATCCACTTGGAGTTTGGACTACGATCAGACCAGCTGCGTATGCGGCAATTCCCCCGGACATTTGTTGTAAGGAAGAGCTGATCGCCATGTATGCCCCGCGATCCTTTAGATCCGGAACTGCGGAAGTAAGTGCATTCGCAGAAATCACCCGACCAGTAATCATTACAAACAAGGTACTATTGATCAGGATCACGAACCAAAGAGGACTGGTCCCTAAAGAAGTATAGTATAGAATGATCGCAGAAGCTAGTAGAGAAGCTACGAGAAATATACTATATTTTCCATATGTATCTGCTGCTTTACCAATCAATGGTCCAGCAATAATACTTACAAAGCCTGTAATCGCATAAACATAAACAAAATTGTCAAAAGAAATCCCTAAGTTGTGTACAGTAAATGCAGATCCAAAAGGCATTAACATATATCCGCCAGTTGCAAGGATCATAGTCGCTAAGAACCCAGGAAGATAATTGGAATTTGCAGCTGTCAAAGCCAAATGTTTAAGAGCTTTATTTTCAGACTTAGTTTTTAAATGAGAGTTGATAGGCTGTAGATTAATGGCCACTGCTATTCCAACTAGCCCACTGATAGCTGCGATCATTAAAAATGGAGATTGCCAACCCCAATGTTTGGATAGAAAGATCCCAAGAGGAAGTCCAGCCACCTGACTCGCGGCGAATGCGGTCATTACAAATCCCATCACTCTTCCTCTTGCTTCCAAAGGAAATAGATCCGCAATAATCGCAAAACTAATGGAAGAAATCACCCCGCCGAAAATTCCGGTCACGATCCTTGCGAATAACAAAAATTCATAATTAGGAGCAATCCCACAGAACACTGTCCCAAGAACAAAACCGCTATAGAAAAAAAGTAACATTTTCTTTCTATCGAAACGGTCCGCAAAGCCTGCGGCCAAGATCCCAGATATTCCGGCACTAAAAGCATAAGCCGAAACCACCAAGCCAAATTGATCTGTCGCGATCTTTAATTGATCCATGACCAGAACTCCCAAAGGAGAAAGGATCATAAAATCCAAGACCACCGTAAACTGAATGAAAGCCAATAAGGCGATTACAAAAATTTGGTATTTACTAAATGTAAATTTCATAACGTTCCTAAATCAGGACCTCAATACTGATTGAGGGAATTCTTTACGCGCTTCTTTCAAAACGTTTCCCCACCAATACAGTTCGTTCAATAATCTCTCAGCCGAAGCGTGATAACGAAATTCCTCTGTAGGCCTTCCGTTATGAAACCTTGCATGAGCCCAATGAAAACTAACACAATCTTTGACGGTAGTCATTCTTAACTCGGCAAAAACATTCCGTAGTTGCTCTACCGCTCTTAATCCACCGGAACTTCCTCCATAAGAAACAAATCCCAACGGTTTCGCTTTCCATTCTTCTTGAAGCGAGTCAATTGCCAACTTTAAATACGCAGGATATCCGTGATTGTACTCCGGTGTAATGACTACAAAAACATCCGAGCTTCCAATTTTTTCTGAAAATAACGAAAGATCCGAATCCATATCCTTAGACATATTCCAAGGAAGAGAATAATCCAAGAGATCGATCAGTTCAGTTTCAAATCTATAATCTTCTCTTGCGACCTCTTCGAACCAATTTGCGACGGTTTCTCCAAATCTTCCCTTACGCGTGCTAGCTAGTATAATCCCTAATTTTAAACTCCGATCTGTAGTCATTCTATCTAATATCATCCGGCAAACCCTTCTCCGTTTAGGATGTCTTAATTATACAAGTTAAAGTGAACTTGAAGTAAAGGGTTGGCCTGTGATTTTTTTAAGTTTTTTTAGGAAAAAACGTAAAATGTTTGAGTAAATGATCCTCTACTGATAAAATCTAAACTTAAAGTGAGCTTTAACTAGTTAAATTAGAGATAAAGATGGATAAGGACGAATTTTTAAGCATAGGACAAGTTTCCAAAAGAAGCGGAGTAGCCTCTTCTGCATTACGTTTTTATGAAGAAAGAGGACTGATCCGCTCAGCAAGAGCCGGTTCCGGACATAGGCAATACCCTAGACATGTATTGAGGAGGATCGCTTTTATAGTATTCGCTCAAAGGGTAGGACTTTCTCTGGATGAGATTGCTGCAGAAATAGCAAAACTTCCGGAGGATCATACTCCAAATGGACAAGATTGGTCCAAACTTTCCAAAACATGGAGTCTCCGTATCGAGGAGAAGATCGCGGAATTACATAGGTTAAAGAACGGGCTTTCGGTTTGTATCGGTTGCGGTTGCCTTTCTTTAATTACATGCAAGTTAGCAAACCCTCAAGATAAATTGAGTAGATACGGAAGCGGCCCCTTACGTTGGATGGGAAAAAAGAAATAGGAATTAATAGATCCCGTCGGAATCGTAAAAGAAGGATGCCCCAGGCATAATATATATTTCAGTCAGGATCTGTTTAGAGTGATGGCTCATCTGCCCAAGATCTACATTCGGAAAACGTAATAAATAATCGTTAGACGCAACTGTTCCCGTGGTATTTCCGAGATACATAGAGTAGGTTCTTGTGATGTCTTGGCGGATCATTCCTATATCTAGGCTAAATCTACAGTATCTAAACGAGGATTCGATCATAAAAATCGTACCCTTGTCCGCGACCTTACCTCCGTAAGCCGGAACAGAAATGCTGTAAGTCCCTGGAGCATTAGAAACCGACTCTTGCAAGATCTGGGTCCCAATCGCGGAGAAGTCCCCTTTTCTATCCAGAAACTCCAACCTAGATCTGATCTCCCACCATTCTGTGATCTTTGCCTTTAGGTAGATCCCAGGGAGAACTCCCTTCATGGAAAAATTAGATTCTACATTTCCGCCTACAGACCAAGTCGCCTTATCGGGGATCGGTGCTCCTGGGCGAGAAGTAGAATAAGATCCATAGGAACTTGTATCTTGCTCAGTATACCTATGAAAATTGATCGAAGGACCAATCCGGAACCGACTAAATACAGGATGAATATAAGAAAATCTTAAATGATCGCTCACTCCGTTAAATCGAAGCAACCTGTTCCCTTCGAATGCGGAAGCCCAATATAGATCAGTCCTAGGAGTTATAAAATTCGTAGATGCAGGTTCTTCTTTTCCGAATTTCCCCAATGCAGAATTTCTTGCCAACTGGACTTCAAATCTATTTTTCCATCCGTAAGTGATATCCCATGCCTGGGTTTGCACTCCAAGGGATTTCGCTTCCTTATAGGGAAAAGAAACCGGAGAATCCGGATCTACAGCGTTTCTTAAGATAGAATCAGTCGACCAAGCTTTCCCGGTCTCATTCAAGGTGGCAGGTGAAACCTGTCCGATCCCGGCACCTGCTCTAAACATCAATCTATGCTCGAACACACGATTAAAAGTATCGTTTGGATCTGAAAATAAGGAAAAAGACTTTTCCTTTGCAGGCGCGACATCTTCCGCCTTTTCCTGCTTATCTGCTTTTTCTACCTTTTCAGGTTCTTGAGCAAAACTAGAATAATAACATAAGAATAGAAATATAAAACTTAGGATCTTTATTTTAGAAAAGAGTAATAATCTCATTCAATGATCCTTAATACACAATCCTGACAGTCCCGACATATATTTCGGTCCTTCTGTTCTTCTTTTCGGATAAGAATGTATCCACGATCTTGCGTAAATCCGCATAACCGTCTACTTCCTTAAATCTCTCTTCTGCAATCTCATGGGATTGTTTGAGTTCCTGCTTAACTGCGAAGGACCTTTCCTTACTCAATTTCAAATTGGATGTGAAAGAACCCGGAGTATCCGTATGCCCACCGATCCGAACGTTCGTTTCGGGATAAGCCATAAGTGCATCTGCGATTTTGGAAATTAGATCTCTTGCTTTAGGCGTCAAAGTGGATCTACCGGAAGGAAAGGCAACGTCCCCATCAATTACGATGAGCAGCTCTCTTAATTTTTTATCCTCTTCGATCCGCCTTAACTCCACTCCCGGGGCTTTTAGACCTTCTTCACTCTGTTCGAATGTGATCCCGGAGAATTCGAAGGATTTTTTCAAACCTCGATACATTACCTCAAGATAGTTTGGAGTCCCCAAATCTTCCAAAGAACCTTCCGATAATTTTCCAAGAGCCTCTTCCTTACTGTTTGCAGGAACATCTTCTTCCGGAACACAACCGCAGAATTTTTGGAACGCTTTTGACTCAACGATAGCATATCGAGTGCGAGCACATCCGACAAAAATTAATGAGAATAATAAGACAAAATAGAAGGATTTGCGAAAAAATAGGGTCACTATCGAAACTCGCTGGAAGCGAATGTTATGACCCTTTTGCTGTATAGCAGCAAGACAAGATAGCATTTTTTCTAATATTCCAAAGCAGTATGCAAGTTTTATAATTTTCTGAAAAAGTGGAATAATTCTGGCACTTAAGGAATGGTATAAAACTTTTTTCCCGAATCTCAGAAAAAGATTCGAGTTAATATTCGTCTCCTAAAGCTAGTACCAGAAGCAAACGCCCCATTGGACCGAGGTCGATGAAACAACATAAAGAACGGAATCAACTATTTATTTCAGCTACCTTCCTTGCCGTCTTTTTTCTTTTCCAATGTAAGGGTTCGACGAATTCTTTGGATTATATCCTGTTCGGGGTGAGCGAAAAATTTGCTCAAAGTTCCAACGGGGTTTCCGTTAGCTCTCCCGCTTTCAGTTATGCTGTTCCTGAAAATCCAGGTAACGGAAGCCTTCAGGTAGAGATCTCTTTAACAAAAATCCCTATCGCGGATGTTACCCTTCCTCTTAGTTTAAGCCATACGGACCGAGCTAGCATTTCAGTTCCGTCGATAACTTTTACTGCAAGCAACTGGGATACTCCTCAGACTATTATCATTTCTGGGATAGATAATCTTCTAATCGAAGGAAATAAGGACATATCTCTTTATATAGGAAAGGCTCAGAGTACGGATAAATCTTATAACGGATTGTATACTCCTTCAGTGGGCATCACCGTGATCGATGATGATACCTATAGTATTGTGGTCTCTCCTAAGAAAAATTTAGTTACTACAGAGAAAGGAAATACTGCGAGTTTTACAGTAGTTTTAAGTAAGGCTCCATCCAGTAATGTTACGATCCCAACGATCGTAAGTTCGGATCTTTCAGAAGGGACCGTGTCCCCTTCTTCATTAACATTCAATACTGGAAATTTCAGCATTCCTCAGGTAGTAACTGTTACTGGAGTGGACGATGTTCTGGTGGATGGAAATATACAATACAAGATCAATCTTGGAAATTCTACGAGTTCGGATACGAATTATAATAATTTAGTTATCCCTTCCGTTTCCGTAACGAATATCGATTATGAAGAACCTGCAATTATAGTAACTCCTACAACCTTGAACATCAACGAGGCCGGAGCTGCAAAAACATTTACGGTTACCTTGACCGTGTCACCTCCCGGAAATGTAACGATCCCTGTCTCAAGTTCCAATCCATCTAGAGCAAGTGTAGATACTTCTCTTCTAACATTCACTCCAGCAAATTATAATACTCCTCAGACCGTGACGGTTACTCCGGTCAATAATGAGATCGCAGACGGAAATGTGCTATTAAACATTGTGCTCGGGACTGCAACGGATTACGGAAATGAAAACCCGCCCGACGTAAAAGTAAATATCACAGATGATGATAGTCCTGGGATCGTAGTTTCAACTCTAAGCACGAATACGAGCGAAGCGGGACAAAACGCTTTCTTTACGGTTGTTTTAACAAGTGAACCTACAGCCAACGTAACAGTTTCTTTTAATGAGAAGAAGGACTCAGTGAACGCTAATAATAAGGAAGGAACGATAGATCAAACTTCTATCACATTTACTCCTTCTAACTGGGACACTCCTCAATCGGTGGTAGTAACCGGAGTAGATGACGATGTCATGGATGGGAATGTCCAATATCAGATCGGAGTTAAGAAAGCGACTAGCTCGGATTCGAAATATAATAATAGAACCCCAAGCCCGAATTTCGTAACGGTAAATAATCTAGACGATGATACCGCTGGATTTGTGATCGTTGCGAACGGAAATACGACTCTTACTAGTAATTCAAATGTGAGTATCAATGGATTTGCGACTGATGACTCCGCAAAATTAGATCCTCAAACATATTCCAAATTTACAATACGATTGAGATCTCAACCTCTTTCCAATGTAACTTTAAGTCTTTCCAGCAATAGTACCACGAGCGACGGAACATTGAATGCTTCCAGTTTGGTATTCACTCCATCCAAGAGTGTTGCCGGAGGATGGAATATGCCTCAGGAAATTTACGTAACCGGAAATTCTAACGGTGCAAATGAAGGAAATCACGATTATACAGTAAACACTTCAGTCACCACAACGGATGATAAATATACGAGCACTACATTCGTAAAAAGACCAAGCTTTGTATACTATAGTTGTGATAACGATGTTGCAAATCTGATCTCTTCTTGTAGAAGATCGGGAGGTTTCTCCACAAGCGAAGGAGGAGGAACCGCGACTATCTATTTGATCACACAAAATTCTCCTAGCTCTACAGTGACTGTGACCGCATCCAGCGACGACACCACAGAAGGGAACGTTACCGCTTCCGCCACGATCACTTCCGGAAACTGGAATACGATGCTTCCAGCCGGAACAAATAAGATCGTGGCTACCGGAGTAGACGATATACTCGTTGATGGGAACGTATTGTATAATATCGTATTTGGAGCAGCGACCGGAGGATTGACCTATACTGCCCCTCAGGTCCCAATCCGAAATATTGACGACGAGCAAGTATTATCCTTCTCTAATATAAGCGGGAATACGAGCGAAGACGGAACTTCGGCGACATTTAAGGTGAAATTAGGCCTTGCATCCCCTCCTACTGGAGATGTAACCTTTACTCTTTCATGTAAATCTGGAAGCACTGAATGTGCGAGCGTGAGCCCGACCACTATGACGTTTACTTCTTCCGATTATAATGTGAATAAGACGGTAACGATCACAGGTAAGAACGATAATCAAGTGGATGGAACCCAAAGTTCCTGCGTTTCTTTTAGTATTCTTACAAGTAGTGATGCAACCTTCGACCAATACCAACCGCCTGATTATTGCGGAGTACAGAACCTGGATAATGATAAATTGATCTGGGTGACCTCACTTACTAAAACAGGGAACCTGAACTCAGGAATGACAGTGGCGGATGATAGTTGTAATGATGGTGCAGATCCGAATAAACCTACAGATATGGGATCCGCTACATATAAGGCATTGATCGTAGACGGTTCCACCAGGATCGCAACCACCAACGGAAGCACATCCGCAGGCCAAACAAATTGGGTATTAGATGCAAATCAGGATTATTATCTGAAGTCAGGTAGTTTACCTTATTCTAATAGAGTTTTCACAACGAATTCGAGTAAACTTTTCAGCTTCGGAAGTCTGACAACAGCGTTTAGTGGAAGTGGAGCGGATTCATTCTGGACCGGATTGAACTCAAATTGGACCACATCTACCAATCATTGTAATATGTGGACTGATGATATCACCTCGGGCATAAACGGACAGTTCGGGATCGGAAATGCTTTAGGATCCAGCTCTATTAGCTCCGGAGCTGCCAGCTGCTCTGTTGCTAAGAAATTTATCTGCGTGCAGCAGTAAGTTTACGATCAGAATAAAAACTGCCAAAAAGGCTCTTTCTATGAAATGAAAGGGCCTTTTTTGTAGAAGCTACTACAAATTCCCTCTTCCCCGACTCTTAGTTAATTTTTTATATTTTCTACTATTTTCTCTATATATTACTCATTTTAATCAATTTTTAATAAATTTTAAAAATGATCAATTGATTTTGAGAACTAGAATCAATATAGTTCTTGATGAGTTATAAGCCATATTTTCAATTGGCTGCAATGAATAGACAAAGGTTCAATTCTTGCACCGTTCAACTAAATCGGAACTCAACCTCCCCTGCATTCTTATCTACATCGAATCCGAACCCGGAGAGGCCTGAATGAATTCTGGGTTTTTTCGGAACTTCTCCCAGATCATTTTAAAGATCTTATTCTTCTACGGAAGTGTTTTGTATGCTCAAGAACCCTCCCCTCCTCCTGTCCCCAAAAACGGTAAAGAAGAGACCTTAAAAAAAAGACAGATGGATCCCACCGAGGGCGGGATCGTAATCCAAGGAAAAAGAGATCAGAGAGATAGGGAAATTTTCAAAACCCCCGGAAGTATTTCCAGGTTTAACGACCAAGACATCCAAGACACAGGGATTGCGAGGGCGAATGATATCGATAAACAAGTCCCTAATTTCGCGATCATAGATTCCGGATCCAGGAATTTCACTTATTTTAATATTAGAGGAATGAGAAGTATCGCCTTTAGCGAACCTGCTGTGGGCATGATCGTAGACGGCGTCCCTCTTGCAGATAACGTAGCTTTGAATACTGAGCTGTTCGGCTTGGATAGTATAGAAGTCCATAGAGGATCTCAAGCCACCGTATTCGGAAAAAACTTCCAAGGTGGCGTGGTCGAAATTAAAACCAAAAAACCTAACAATCTCCCACAAGGAAGATTCACTGTAGATTTAGGAAATTATAATAAACAAGAATATTCCTTCTTCTATAATACCCCTATCATTAAGGATAAACTCTACGTAGGCGTTTCTGGAAAGTCCACACAAAGGGACGGATATCTAAATAATATAACAGGATTCAATTATCCAAACAATCTTCTCTCAGATGTCCCAATTGAATTTTATGCGACTCATCCGGATGGAAGAAAAGGAAAAGCAGGAAGATTTAGGGTCTACTGGACCCCTACCGAAAATCTTGAGATAGATCTTCAAGCAAGCGCTGAGACTTTCGATGACGGTTCTTTAAATATTGTAAACTACCTAGGTTCTAAATCTGAAAGGCTCAAAAGTGTTTATAAAGGATGTGCGGTCAGCCCTGAAAACTGCGATGAGAATATTCGCATTTTCATTAATAGAAGTAACGCAGTTCGAAAAGTTTATTGGGATTATGAGGGAACATCCAACGTAACCGGAAACACTTATTCGAGTAATATAAGTTATAAACTTCCCTCTGCGATCTTTAGAACTGTATCCAGCCTAAGAAAAATGGCGATCGATCCATTGACTGTGGATTCAGACTTCACCAAAAACGCACAGAGCAAAGGTGAATATGTTGAACATACTACCACTCAAACACATGAAGCCACAATCGAATCCACCGATAAAAAAGATCCTCTTCAATTTAAGCTCGGAACTTTCTTCTATCATAAGATCTCGGATAGCACGAACACTAGAGAATATCTAAAGAACACCTATACATATCGGACTTTCTCAGGATTATACGCACCCACTCGACAGACACATCATGCAAGAATAGAAGATCAAACGATCAGCTTATTCACACATAATAGTTATACTTTCTTAGAGAAGTTCACGATCACATTAGGCTCCAGGATAGAGACCCAAAAGATAAAGTTGGATCATAGCCAAGACGCGACAGGCTTTCTACCGAATAATCCGTATGGAGACATTCGGATCCTATCTCCCGAATACAGAAGGGACGATTCCTATCAATACAATGTGTCTAGACTGATATTCGATTACAAACCGAACGATTCTTTCATGATATTCGTTGGATTGAGTAGAGGTTATAAGAACGCGGGATACAGCACGGTTGTAAACCAAGCTTCCCAAGCGGATTTTAAACCTGAGATCAACGATACTCTGGAAGCGGGTATCAAGTCCGAATATTTCAAACGAACACTCGGCCTAAACTTCACTCATTTTTATACCGAGACAAGGGACTTTCAGGTCGTAAGAGCGATATCGATCGCTCAATCGGTAAATCTGAACGCAGAAAGAGTCACTATCAGAGGAGCAGAAATAGAAGCATACGCAAAACCCTGGAAACCAGTTCGCCTAGGATTTTCTGCAGGTTATACGGAAGGTATATTCAATAAATTTTATGATCGTGTTTTGGATAAGGACTTTGACGGAAAGCAGGTCCATTTCATTCCAAAATACGATATAGTAAGTTATCTTCAATTTAGAAATCATTCAGGATTTTTCTTCCGCTGGGAATTCCAAGCAGTCGGCAAGATGTTCTTCGCCGCGGACAATACGATTTATAGCAACCCTTATACCGTCACGAACCTAAGAGCAGGATTTGAAGGAGAAACAATCTCCGCCTATATCTACTGCAATAACGTATACGATAAATATTATTTCACCTCTTATTTGGACGGGACTTTCCAAGCAGTCCCGGGGGCCCCAAGGACCTACGGATTCATTATAAATTATAAGATATAAGGATCAAATCCAGGAGATTCAAAATGAAAAAAACAATAAAACTAGGGCTAATCGTTTTAGCGATTTCTGCTACTTTACATTTTTGTAAAGAGCTAGAAGGAGAAGAAAAGTTGGATACGAACGGGATCCTTCAAGTCCTTCTTCTTAAGAAAAATTCAGCAAGCGAGGGAGAAAGTTTAGGGCTTACTATCGCTTATAGCCACAGGTTCACAAGACCAAACGGAGAAATATTCTTTTGTAGAGAATATTCAACTGCATACCTCGAGAAAAAAGCGGAATGGGAAGAAGGTTTGGATGATTTTGTCGCGGAAATGAAAACTGGAATAGATCTGGATCTTAAGATCGATCTTATAGACGGTCCTTGTGTGGTTCCTAATAAGGTTAGCGCTTGTATTTACGAAGGTGTGGACGGGATCAACGATCCAATCCCTTACGCATACTCCTATATCGGGGAACATGAGTATCTAGTTCCTGCAATGCAGTATTACGGATTCACATCCACAACAGCAAAGGGCGCCTGCCAAGAAGCGGCAACCTCTTCTGGAATCGGATCCATCTATAAATGTTACGTACAAGGACAGTGCTGGGAATAATTTTTAATAAGATTTCTGTCTTTCACTCTGACTTCGCGCCGGTTTTATCCGGCGTTCTTTTTATCCAGAACATTCTATTTTTATTATATTTTAGAGACGGATTTTTCTTTTTTCCTTTGTATCTTCATTCTCTGCTTGGATATCAATATGCCTATCCCTGTTAAAGATAAAATTCCGGGAGCGAGTCCTAAAATCACCCAAATGATCTTAGTAAATATTCCTCCGAAAGTGCCGAAATGGAGCGGTTTAAATGAGTCTACTATGGAATGTAAAAAATTTTCCTTAGAAAGATCCCAAATTTTTATTAGTTCGGAAGTTTTGGCATCGAATACGACGTAAGAGCCAAATCTACTCTTGAAAGGATTGGAGTCGTTCTCGACTCCATACAATACAACAGGGTCCCCTTCTCTATGATGAGGAAAAGAAATGAAGCCAAGCTTAAATCCTGGGAACTTTTGAACAGATTCCTCCGACATTTTATCTACTGAAACGGAGTCCTCCAGGAATTTCCCTATAACTTCCGGAGGAAAACCGTTTACGATCGTATTGATCGTTGTGCTTATATTCCACCATGCTCCTGTAAATCCTAAGACTAAATTAAAGACCAAGGTAAATACACCTACGAGTTTATGAAGGTCTGAAAAATATGTTCGTATGGATTCTCCACTTCTTAGCCTAAATAAGTTTTCCCAGATATTCCGATATAGGATCACTCCGCTTATACCTTGGAAAAAGAAAACGGCTCCTAAAATCCCAATCAGAACGTAGCCAGTATTTCCTAAAAATAATGTATAATGAAGCATTAGCATCCATCCGTAAAAGGATTCAGACCTTGCTTCGTTTAATTTACCGTTCAATTCTCCTGTGAAAGGATTGATCAAGATTACCGACTCTTCCCCTTTTTCAGATCCCAAAAAATGGACCCAAACCTGATCCGGTGTATCAGAATTTTCTTGTAATAACCAGCCCGCCAACGTATGAGGAGGAAGTTTGTCTCTTAAGCTTTGTCTTAAGGAATCGATGGATCTTCTTTCTGATCCGATTTGGATCTTGAATTCTTCCGGATGAAATATTTGGTCTATCTCTCTTGCGAAGATCAGAAAGGAACCGGAAAGACCTATGATAATTAAGAATAATCCGCTAAATACTCCCAGTATGGAATGGAATTGGTAGAGTCTTTTACGGTTCATTTAAGGTCCTTTTCCCATGGTTTGTACATACCAATATTCGATACTAAGTCTCAATATCAATTAAAAATGAAGAAAACGGACCGAAAGCGAAGACTACAAGATTATCTAGAGTCGTAGTTACTACAAATTCGCTCCTCCCTCGGCCTGGTTTGGCTTTTTATAGAATGTTTTAGACAGAGCAGTCTAAAAGTTTAAGTATGGAGAGAGTGGCTTCTTCAAAATCGATTAAACTTTCGGATAAAGAGTTCACTAAAATATCCAAGGCTCTAGCAGAGCCAAGAAGGGTACAGATCCTAAAACAGATCGGCACCTCCAAGGAGCCTACTGCTTGCGGACAGATCTACGAAAGCCAAAAGATCAGCCCGGCTACCCTATCCCATCATATTAAAGAATTGGAAAATGCAGGTCTTATAGAAACGATCCGTAGCGGAAAGTTTATGAACCTCAGTTTAAGACGAGAAGTTTTCCAAGCATACCTTGATCGATTATCAAAAATCTGATTTTAGACCGAAGTTGAAACTTTAAACATATTTCGATATTTCTATAATTATCGAAATATTAAAACGACCTCATCAAACTTTTCATTTCGATAGTTGTCTAACTATAGAATTATTCCAAAGGAATTATCAGGAGTTTTAGATGAGTAAGTTAAAAGGAAAAGTAGCGGTAGTGACGGGAGCCTCTAAAGGGATTGGCGCAGGGATCGCTAAAAGTTTCGGATTAGAAGGAGCTTCCGTTGTAGTAAACTATTCTTCCAGTAAAGAAGGCGCAGAGAAAGTTGTCGCTGAGATCGAGAAGAACGGAGGCAAAGCGATTGCTGTCCAAGGGGATATGTCCAAGATCGCCGACGTAAAACGTTTATTTGCGGAAACCAAAAAAAATTTCGGCAAAGTAGACATACTCGTAAACAATGCGGGTGTTTTCAAATTTGCAGCTTTGGAAGAAGTAACAGAAGAAGAGTTCCATAGACAAACGAATACGAATGTATTAGGTCCGATCTTAGCGACTCAGGAATCCTTGAATTATTTCCCTTCAGATGGAGGATCCGTGATCAACATTAGTTCTATCGCGAGTGAATTCCCTCCTCCTCAATCTGTCGTATATGCTTCAACGAAAGGAGCCTTAGATACTATATCCAAAGTTTTAGCAATGGAATTAAGTCCCAAAAAGATCAGGGTGAATACGATTGCACCGGGCGGCGTGGAAACAGAAGGAGCTCATAGTTTGGGATTAATCGGAAGTGAATTTGAAAAAGAGATCATTTCTAAAACTCCATTGGGAAGATTAGGACAGCCTGATGATATTGCAAAAGTCGCGGTATTCTTGGCATCCGACGATTCCTTCTGGCTTACAGGGGAAAGGATCGGTGCTTCCGGAGGGTATAAATAATTTTTCCGTTTCGGGACGCGCCAGGGACCGAAGCGGGGTCCGTTTATTTCCTCCTATATTTTATTTTTATAATATATGAGAGTGCGGAAATAAATGGACCGGAGCTGAGGGCCCGGTCCCGCAAAGCGGGAGGCGCCCCAAACAGTTTCTAGTCCCAACTTCTTTCCTATTTTGCTCTGAAAATTTTACTGGATCACTGGGTTCATATTTTTAACTTCAATCCGTATGAACTATTTGCGGGAATCCATCCAATTAAAGAACGGCAAGGCCGAATGTATCAAGATCCAAACAAACGATCAAAACTCGTTAACAAGAGAGAATATGATCGAACTGGAAAATATTCTTGCGGATATCGCAAAAGACGATTCCATCCGTGCAGCTTGGATCAGTTCCGATAATCCTAAATTTTTTTGCAATGGTATCGACGCTGAGAATATAGTAAATACCCCCAAGGAAAAATTGACCGACGAAATGGGCCAGATCGTGATCCTATTCGGTAAAATATTAAGTTTTAATAAACCTTTGCTCGCTGAAGTGACAGGTTACGCGATGGGTGGAGGTGCGGTGATCACTCTTGCCTGCGATTTCAAATTTATGTTGGAAGGCAAAGCGAGGATCGCATTCACAGAGGTTCTTGTTGGACTTCCTCTTCCGATCAGTTTTATAGATAAATTAAAGATCACTGTCAAGTCGGAATATTTGAATGAAATTTGTCTTTTAGGAACGGCTTATAAGGCGGGAGAAGCAAAAGAAATCTCTCTTATCAACGAGGTTTCGGATAATAAAGATGATCTTCGCAAACAAGTCCTCAAAAAATTGGACGAGGTGATGGCAATTGCTCCAAGCGCCTATAGAAGAACAAAAGATGCGATCCATAAGGACATTCTGGAAAAATTCGATTCCCAATTACAATTCACCAAGGATAGTTTTGAAAATCCTAAAGTGATTTCGAATCTTTTAGAAGCAATGAGCGCACTTAAGGAAAAAAGAAGACCGAAATTGACCTGAACTATATTCAGATTTTCTAAATTTTGAGCCTATAGGGTTCGAGTAAAAATATGTCCTTAGATCCGAAAAATTTTAGATAAGATTTTTCTGGATCTTCGGCCAGGACCAACATACTTCCGAATTCGCTGCTTGTAAGCCCGTCGATAATCCTATCTGCAGAGCCTGCATTCGTTGCACTAAATACTCCGGAACCGCCGCTATGGAAATAATAAGCTCTTCCTTCCGCGGTTCCTGCCGGATAACCGACAGCCCCGGCGACTAAATCTCCACGACTATCCCCATTTATATCTACTACCGTGACTCCATTTCCGAAAGAATCACCGCCCGATTCTCCTACAATAATAGCTAAAGGCGTAGAAGAGACTTGGGTTCCGTTACTTCGATTTAGAAATACTCTTCCTTGGCCTGAACTGTAACTGGGGGCTCCGGATACAAGATCATCGAACCCGTCGTTATCCACATCACCCATGCTTAAACCTAAACCGAGCGAACTGGATACGGAAGAACTAACAATTGTTGTGGCGAGTGTTGCGCTATTCACAGTGATACCGCTTGTAGTTCCTGTACTATTGAATACGTATGTTCTTCCCAAAAAGCTGCTGTATTGAGGAGCTCCTACAGCTACGTCAAAGTACTCGTCTCCGTTTACATCTGCGGTAAAAACTCGAATCCCAAAATTACTCATAGATTCTCCTACAACTATCGAGTTAGCAGTTGTATATGAAGAATTCGTTACTCCCGCAGTTCCACTACTATGAAAGACCCAAATCGCTCCTGCGGAACCCGAGTATGCATTTCCACCTACGATAAAGTCTGAAAAGCCGTCTCCATTCACATCTCCTAGAGCCATACCACAGGCGAAATTGCTACCACCGGGGCCAGAGATTGTAGTTCCTGCCGTTCCAGAAATTCCTCCGCTACCAGTACTATAATAAATGAATGCAAGACCTGAAAATCCGGACACACGATACGCTCCTGTGGCTAGATCATCGTATCCGTCTCCGTTCACATCTCCTAGAGCGACCACATATCCGAATTCATTGGATCCGGTGTAATTCAAGACTCTATCTGCACTCGTAGCGTTACTTGTGGAAAATCCACCGGCGCTTCCGTGAAATACATAAACTACTCCTTGCAAAGAAGAATAGTCCGAGGCTCCGATCGCAATATCTCCGTATCCGTCCCCGTTCACATCTCCGACTGCAGCAGCATATCCCATTCTTTGTTGGCCCTGGATCGCTTGGTTTGCACCTGTCGTATCTACAGCAGTAATTCCGCTAGGTCCGCCAAAATAAACATAGGCCATTCCAGCACCTGAGGAATCTCCCGGAGCTAGAACTACTAGATCTCCGTAGCCGTCTCCATTGATATCTTTGTTCCTTCCTTTCCGAACATTCAGACTAATGATATTGGATATATTTCCGCTCGTATCCAAACATCTGATATTAATCGTATGATGGGAACCGAGTCTCCAAGTAGAAGAGCCATTTGGTAGAGCAAAACTCCAAGAGGTAGTTCCGGTCGCAGTCGTATAAGCTCCTCCATCAAGACTTACTTCTACGGAAGCAAGTGCAGTATCATCGCCTGCAGCTCCAAATATAAAACCGGTTTCAATATTAGGAAGTCCGTTCGTAGGAAGACTTGTAATTGCGATGGAAGGTGGAGTTACATCCCCGATCGGTATTGTGGCTGCATCTACACATGTATTACCAACCATCAAACAGGCGATTTGGGCCTCGAGAATTGCTTCAAAGGCCAGATTCATGCCCTGAATACGGCAGGCTTGGATGAAAATAGGGAAAATAAAAATTATCCCGTAAGGGATTATCCTGAATTTAGAGAAATCGAGCGTGAAAAACCGCTTCGTAAATCTTTTACAAAGGGTCAAGGGTCCGAATGTTTTCGAAGGAATTTTTCGCATTCGAAATATATTTACATTCCGGAACGGACCTTATTACAACTCATTTATAAAAAATGAAAAAACTATTCTAAAAATTGAAATTTTCAACCTCCCGCGTTCGAGGGAGACTTCCGAATATTTTTTTGTTTTTATTTTTCAAGAAATTTCGTTAGAG
>NZ_RQGF01000008.1 GCF_004769615.1 Leptospira sarikeiensis
ATCTCTAAATTGAAAATTAGGGAAATAACGAAAAAGAAAATGAAAAATGCCCTGAAGCGTCTCCGAAATAATTTGTTGAATAAACTGAATATCATCGAAAAAGGAATAAACCCCAAGGTACAGGTAACAGTGGAAAATATACCTTTTCAGGCAAGAAAAACCGACACAGAAATGTAAAAATTTTTCCTTTTTGTCAGAGTATGTGAAACATAACGTCTTTCCGACAAATATTACTTTTGGGATATGAAAGTAAGAAGCGACTCAGTTACAAAGAATAATTACGCTAGTCACATCTGCATTTAGAATAGAACCATTCTGGTTTGCAAGAGTGCAGGTTTGTCCTACAGGCTGACTGGTAATCGACACTGAATAAGTAGTGTTATTTACGTACGAATAAGGAAAACTAAAAGGGCCATTAAAAACAAAAACGGATACCTCAAAGAGGTTATTCGCCAAAGTAATCGATTTTCCCCCATCCATTCCAGAAATCGTCCCGCCTACCTTGAAATATTTATTATCAGAATCATTAGCTCCTGCGGAGGAAGGAGTGGCGGCTCCGTTTACCAGTTCTTTTAGCAAACGATCAGTGGCATTTTCCTTTTCCCGTAATTCGCAATTCAGGATCGAAAAGAATAAAACGATTATCCAAACGGGATAAAAGAATCGAACTCCTTTGTTAAGCGAACCATTCCGACTTAAGTTAAAGACACTTCTCACAAATCTTGGCTTCCTAGTTTATTTTTCGTCCAAAAGTAAATTTTCAAGAAGAAAATAAAAAAACGTCCGAAAATTATCTAAAGAACTATATATTTAAAAAATCCGGACAAGTTATGACATCTTTTACATCAATTTCAAAACTGAGATACTTAGTCCTCTTATTTATTTTCGGTTGTTCAACTTATCAGACAACGAAACTCAGATATACAGCTGAAATTTTAGAGGCAAAAAATCCTGCGGAGAAACAAACTTCGGTTAGACGGATAGCAGTCAATAAATTCCAAACCAGACCAGCATCCTTCTCAACTTTTGCAGGGGAAAACTTCACAAACAATTTACGATTCTATCTAATGAAAGAGGGGATCGAAACTCTCATACAAGAAATTCCTGCCGAAACCAAACAAGCTTCTTCAAACACATCAAATAGTACGGAAGGTATTGGTAATACAATAGGACCGGCTCCCTCCACAACTCCTACGATGTTTTCATCCAACGTATTTTTAGAATCCGGCGAGAAACCGATCGAGTTACCGAAGGAATCCATTCAAAAAGCATGCTCTTTAGTAAAATGCGATCTCTACATAGACGGATACATATACGAAAAAAGAATGGGAAACATCCTAGATGAAGAGATTACCACCGGAATATTTGTCCGCCTTTACTCTCAAACCGGAATATTACTCGGGCAAGTAAAAGTTAGCTCTTCAGCAACAATGGAAATTTTCCAAAACAACTCAGTTCTCGCAGAAATGTTGGCCGAAAAAATTTCAAACGGGATAGGTTATTCCAACAGATCAGGATTTAAGTGGAAGTTTTGGGAATAAACAAAACAAATAAAAAATATTATATAATCAGAATATGTTTTCTTTCGTACAAAATATGATCAAACGATTATCAAATTCGAAGACATATCAACTCACCGGGGCTTTCTTTTTAATTTTAATTCCTTATCTACTATTTGCAGAGGGAGAAACATTAGTCTTAGATCAAAGAAAAGCGGAGGATATCGCTGTCGAAAATAGCCCCGAGCTCAGAATGCTCGGTGGCCAACAGATGATCAAAGCCTTATTAGTAAGAGAAAATTGGAGGGCTTATTTTCCGACTGCATCAGTTTCTTGGTTCAGGAACGCAAACGTAGTAGAAAACGATTCAGAAAGTAGATCTCAAAGATTGGCATTAACTTTAGATCAAGTGGTTTATGACGGGGGAAGAAGATACCTCGCACTACAAGCCGCATTAAACGATCTGAATTTATCCAAATTCGATTTTTTATTGGGAATTAATAATCTAAAATTCAAAGTTCGTTCCGCGTATTATAATTTACTCAGCAATAAAGCGCAGTTGGAAATACAAAAAAGATCGATAGATCGGCAAAAAGAACAGCTTAGATTCGCCAAAAGAGAAAAACAACTGGGAGATAGCACCGAACTCCAAGTCTTGCAAATAGAAAATCGTTTAAACGAAATTATTCTCCAAAGCAAAAGGACTGAAACCGCATATCAAAGCGGGATCGAAGAATTTAAAATACAATTAAGACTTCCAAGTACGGCAAAAATCCTACTTTCGGCAGATATATTGAACGGTATTACATTCTCTTATAAAGAAATACCGATCGAACAATTGATCGGCCTCGCAATGCAATCCAGAGTAGAATTCGAAAGAAATAAAGCAGCGGAAATGCAGGCATTATCTGAATTCGAGATCGCAAAATCATTCTATATTCCTACAGTTTCAGTCGGCGGTTACTATGCAGGATCCGGAGATCGGTTCGAACCTAGACAAAGAGAATACGGTTTTAATTTTAAGTTGAGTATGCCCATAGGTCCGAATA
This sequence comes from Leptospira sarikeiensis, assembly GCF_004769615.1. Classification (GTDB taxonomy): domain Bacteria; phylum Spirochaetota; class Leptospiria; order Leptospirales; family Leptospiraceae; genus Leptospira_B; species Leptospira_B sarikeiensis. The sequence goes on from NZ_RQGF01000008.1 coordinate 2,549, forward strand.
CACTTCAGGATACTTCTAACTTCATCTCTAGAGGAGATGATACCAATAGATCACTCACCTCGACTACTTCTATGAATATCATGGATAACATGCAATATAAGAGAAAGATTGCTCAAACTGGGATTAGCGCCGAACAAGCAAGAATTACAAGAAAGCAACAAGACGATATAGTCAGGATAGAAGTGATTAAGGCTTTACAAAATTACAGACAAAGCTGGGAATCCATGATTATAGCGGACGAAAACGCTAAACTATTCGAAAAAAGGCTTAAGATCAAGGAAAAAGAAGTCTCTCTTGGAGATGCTAAGAGAGTGGATTTAGCGGAAACTGAAATTTTCTACCTGCAGGCAATAAACACGATGATTACGAGTAGGGTTCAATACCTAACTACAGTATCACAATTAGAAATGGCTGTCGGAGCTAGCTTGGACAGTTTAGAATTAATAAAAATCAAAAAATAAAACCGGAAAGCTCATGAAGAACAAAACGATCGTTTTTTCATTAATCGTACTCTCTATACTATTGATCGATTGCGGGAAAAAAAAGAAGGAATCAGCTCAGGATGAAACTGCCCTACCTTATGAAATGATCCCGCTAGAACTAAAAAAACAACAGACCGTAGTGAGCCTACTCGGTAGTGTCGCTCATTTTCAAAAAGCAGAAATTTCTTCCAAAGTTTTAGGAAGAGTGGAGAAAATTTTCAGAGAAGAAGGTGATCGGATAGCAAAAGGGCAACCGTTAGCCAAAATAGAGACCCTAAATTTAGAGATCCAACTAAAGAAGGACCTCGCCTCTTTAGAAGTCCAGAATAAACAGATAGAGTTGAATAGATCCCGCTACATCCAATCAAAACAAAGAGTGGAAAGAGAACTAGCGAATATAGAAAAAGCTAGGGCTGACGTGAACGATTCCAAAGCCACATACGAAAATTTACAAAGAACATTTTCGAATAAGCAGGAATTATTTAAGATCGGTGCAGTATCCGAAACCGAATTAAAAGGAGTCGAGACCGGTTTAATTTCCGCACAAACGAGTTATTTTAAAGCACAAAAAAGTCTAGATACTCTACAAGTAGGCTACAGGCCGGAAGATCTAAAAAAAGCCGGGATGAAAGTTCCCACCGAGAAAAGTAAACTAAATGAAGCGTTAGTCGATCTCAATACGATAGTTGAAAAATCTGAGTTAGATATCGCGATCGCAAATCTTCAAAGTATACAAGCAGGTATCGATTCAACCAAATTATTGATCAAAGAATCCACGATCGTTGCTCCTCTTAGAGGTATCGTTGCGGTTCGATCCATTTTCCCAGGAGAAGCGGTAAAGGAAGGACAAGCTATTTTTGTAGTCGTAGATGACGCAGAAGTTTTACTGAAATTCTCAGTTAATGAATCAGACTTGAGTAGGATTACTCCGAGCCAAGAAGTAAATTTTACTGTGGATGCACATCCAAAACGGAAGTTCAAAGGAAAGATACTGATCATCAGTCCGCTGATTGATCCTCAAAGTAGGACAGCGGAAATAAAAGTGATTTATAAAAATGAAAAAGATGAACTTAAACCAGGAATGTTTGCGAGAGCAGAAGTAGAAGATCTTCATCCCGCTCCTGCATTCTATATCCCATCCAAGAGTGTTCTATCGGCAAAAGAAAAAGACGAAGGTTTTGTATTTGTGGAAAAGAACGGATTACTTTTTAAAAAGAAAGTAAAAATAGAAGGAGTTAGCGGAGAACTTTCTCGTATATCCGGAGAATTATCCGTAGGTGAATTGATCGCAGTAGGATCAGTTGGTAATCTCAAAGAAGGAGAACCAGCACCTCAACCAAAATCTCAAGAAAAACCTAAATGAAATCACTCTATAATGGTAAAGTGCGATAGGTTTTCTTTCTAAAGAACCGGAATATAGTACCTTCCGGTTTTTCTCTAAATGTTCTTCCTTGGAAATGAAAGAATAAAACCGGTACTAAAATTAAAGTTAGCAAAGTAGATATACTTAGTCCCCAAAATACGGTGATCGCAAGAGGTCTCCAAAGCTGACTTCCCTCTCCAAAATCCAACATCGTAGGGATCAGAGCAGTCACTGTAGTAAATGTAGTCATTAAAATCGGCCTAAGGCGTTCTGAAGCGGAACGGACCGTAGCAATTAACAAGGCGAATCTTTGATTTTTCGCTTTGCTATGTCTAAAAAGATGCATCGCTTGATCCACTAGCATAATCGAGTTATTAATAGCGATCCCAGCAAGCAAAATGAAACCGATATAAACGGATATATTCAACGACATTCGAAAGCAAAACAATATTAATAAATCGGCAAATATACCCAAAGGAACCGAAACCATCAAAAGCCAAGGTAAGCGTAGATCCTCGAAAAGTGACGCAAGGATACAATAGATCAAAAAAATCGCCAGAAAGATCATAAAGGCCATCTCAATCCGGTTTTTCTGTAATTTTTTGAAAGAACCTCCGAATTCATAATAATAGTTATTCGGCAATTGTACGCCGTTTAAGGTTTCTTTAATTTTTTCGACAGCAGTTCCTAGATCGAGTGATCCTAGTTTAGCTGTGATAGTCACCATTCGCCTTTTATTCTTTCTGTATATTTTGGTCTCCCCTTCCTTTTCCTGAGGGATGGACAATTCCGCAACGGATACGACGGATTTATCACCGGGTATTTTATAATTAGGTATTTGCTCTATATTTAATCTATCTTCTTCTCTAAACCGGACCCTTATATCTACTTCTTTAGAATCTTCAATAAACTTTGTAGGGATAGAGCCTTGGATCGCTGTGCGTATATAATTCCCTACCTCTTCCGAACTGAGGCCGATCAAAGCCATTTTATCTTGATGAATATTTAATAAAAATTCCTGCTTTCCATCCCTAAAACGGAGAACTGTTTCTTGGATACCCGGTATCTGTTTAATTTTTCCAGCACCGGCCTTAGCAACTTTTTTTAAAACTTCAGTGTCATCCCCAATGAATTCAATATCTAACTCTCTACTACTATCCATTGAAGTGTTCTCGACGTAATATACGAAAACATCTTCAAGCGAAGAAGTTAATTCTTTAAACTCGGATATAAGTTCTTCCGAAGTTTTGCGCCTTTTATTCAACGGTTTAAGTTTTATATATAGATCAGCATGCCATTTTTCGACTTTTGCGTTAATCTTATCAACGTCTTCGACTTTTCCTAAAATTGCTTCTATCGTTTTAACTTTTTCACTTGTGGCATCCAAATGAGTTCCGGTTTCCAATTCTACGCTTGCTCGAATTTCTCCCGCATCCACTGGATCGATATATTCTTGTTTTAAAAATGGAACTACAGCAGTTCCGGAAACTAACAGAAAGATCAAGGCCATATATGCCCATTTTGGATTTCTGAAAATTCGAGTAAGAAATTTCATGTATCTTTCTTGAACGAATTTCAGGCTCAAAAACCGTTTAACTTTATCAAAACGAGTATCTAGTTTCGAAAAGGAATTCTGAAAGCGGATCAATTTATCTTCAAATCGTGGCCCGTTCTTTCCCAAAATTGCGACGAGCCTATCTTGAAACGTTTTAAATTTAAAATTTTCGAAATGTTCCGGTTTAGATAAAAGAAGTTTAGCTAATTGAGGTAGAAAAAAGAGAGAGACCGCTAAGGAGATTAAAATTGAAAAACTTACAGTCAATGACATACCGCCGTATAACTGTTTTAATTCTCTAGAACCGAAGAAAAAAGGTAAGAAAACCGCGATATTCGTAAACGTAGAAGCTGCGAGTTCCTTATATAACCCCATTACTGAATCATCAACAATCTGCTTCAAATCTAAAGGAATAGGTTTCTTTTCAACCGGTTCTAGTTGTTGTTTCTTTTTCTTCTTATGCCGCTTGGTGTTTTCCACAGGAATACTCTGGCTCAAAACTACCGCTTGGCGAAGACGAAAGATACGATCCAATACTACAATAGAGTTATCTATTAGTAAGCCTGCTCCTAAGGCAAGCCCTGCAAGTGTCATTACGTTAAAACCTATCTTTGACACGAACATGATCGCAAACGTGATGACGATCGACAAAGGAATAGATGCGCCGACTATCAAAGTAGCTCTAAAATTCCTTAAAAATAAAAATATTACAAATACTGCAATTAATCCCCCGGTCATCGCCGAGCCAGCAACCCTATCTATGGAAATTTTTATAAATTCGGATTGGTCATAAGTTATTTCAGTCTTCACTTCGGGAAAAGAGACTTGTGATAGTTCATCACGCAGACCTTCGCAGACTGAGATGGTATTTGCATCTCCTGCTTTTTGAACATAGATGGTTACGTTCTCGTTTCCATCTTCTCGTGAAATATCCTCCCGATCCCGATGTCCATCATACACACTTCCTAATTCACGAAGTTTCACCCATTTGTTTTGAGAAGGAGACCGAACAACTATCTCCTCCATAGTTTGGATCGCCGAAAATTTCCCTAAAACTCTTACATTGATCCAACCTTCATTTTCCTGGATCCTTCCCGCGGGCAAATCAACGTTTGAATTTCGGATCCGCTCCATAACTTCTGCAAGAGAGATCCCAAGGAAGTTTAAAATATTACGGTTTACTTCTACTAGAATTTCGCGATATCTACCGCCTCCGACCCGAACCTCGCTTACTCCATCTACCCTTTCCAATCTTTTTTTTATTTTATTTTCCGCGATCTCCCTCATCTCTTTTAGAGAATAGGCAGAAGATTCCATTTTTACGATAAAGATAGGTCTGTCACTTGGATCGTACCGAATTACAGTCGGCTCTTGCACTTCCCTAGGAAAAGTATGACGAATTAAATCGATTTTAGATTTTAATTCAACAGCCTTGAGAGTGATATCTCTTACTTCGGAGAAGATAACGTTGATCCTTGATTCACCTTCTTCCGAGGTAGAGTATATCGACTCAATTCCTCCAACCCCTACTATCTGTTCTTCCATAGGCTTGGTTAGGATCTCTTCAATTCTAGAAGGGGCAACGCCCGGATATTTCGTTACTATACTAAGTGCTGGGGACTCCGTAGGAGGCATTAAGGAAACAGGGAGAAGATTTACGGATAAAAGCCCCCATAGAAAGAAACCTCCGAAGATCATAAAGGAAGTAATCTTTCTTCGCAGAAAAAACCCCAATATCGAAGTCATAACCGCTTCTACCTACGTCCTTTTAGAAATCGAAGATAATACCATCGATATGCGAGAGGAACGAATAATAAAGTAAGCAAAGTGGATACTAACAATCCTCCCATCACCGATGCAGCCATCGGCCCTTGGGGAGAAGGAGGTCCAAAAGTGATAATTAAAGGAAGTAAACCTAGAATTGTAGTAGCGGTTGTACTCAGAATAGGATTTAAACGTCTTCTCCCTCCCGCAATCACCAGATCATCTATATTATTAAAATCTGATTCATGCAATTGGTAGAATTCGATTAAAATAATCGCGTTATTCACCACTACGCCCGCAAGCAATATTATCCCCATAATTGAGATTATGTTTAAACTGTTTGCGGTTAAAAAAAGTCCGAGTCCAACTCCCGCACCCGAAACGAATATAGAAAATAATATGATGAATGGAAGACCTAAATTCTCCATATTCGATGCCAAGACCATATAAACGAGTAATATGGAAAGTACCACTGCAAATGCCAAGGATTGGATCGACTTCTCCATGATCTTTTGCGTTTCACCCGGAAGGATCGATATATCCTTCTTATTGGAATATTTGTCGATTATGGGCTCTACCATGTTCAACCCTTCAGAATAACTTAATGAATTGAGACCGGCTTTTACAAGACCTACACGTTTTCCGTCATAACGCAGAATTTTCCGATTCGAATTTCCGGAAACAATCGAAGAGAAGTCCTGTAACCTGATCAAATTGCCGGAAGGAATTTTAAAAAGAGTATTCGCTAACGAGTCCGTGCCGGAGCGATCGGACAATCTATGACGGACCAAAACAGGGATCTCTTCGTCATTTCGTTTAAATCTAGTTGCAGCCTCGCCTTTAACTACCGCTCTTAATGTTTTGGCTACCAACTCTACTGAAAGTCCGAAAGTGGACATCTTGTCTCTATCGATCAGCACACGAATTTCAGGAGTATCCTCTCCGAATGAAGTAATTACTTCTCCGAACTTTCCGGTTTTCTGGATCTCCCTTTGGATCTCCTCGCATACTTCCCGAACTGTAAACAAATCCTGGCCGGAAACTTCCAACACTAACCCTTCGTTAGTTTCCGGCAACACGTCCGAAAGAAGATCCTTTGCAGGCATAAAAAGTATTTGAACACCGGTTCTACCTTCGATCTCTTCCAGATCGTTATGGGTCGATTCGACTAAATCTTCCATCGCATCGTATCTAACCAAATTCAGGAATAATTCGGCCCTATTTAATCCAAAATCTCCCCGAGGATTGATAACTAGATCTCTCTCTTCATAACCGACCTTTAAAAATGCGTTTTCAACAAGATTGGTTTTATTTAGAACAGAAACGATCTCGTTAGAAACTTCTTCCGTCTTACGTAAAGAAGATCCGGGAGGAAGGACAACCTTTACGTTTAATTCGGCTTTTTCGACTTGAGGCATCAATTCTGTCGGTAACAGTTTAAAAATTAAAAATGTGATCGGAAGAAGTACTACTACCGTAATCAATATCTTCCTTGGATTATTTAATACGAACTTAACCCAAAACACATAAAGATTCTCTAATGTATTTAATATTCCTTCGCGGATCTTCCAAAATGGCTGTAAAAAAGCGGGTCCGTTCGATTCGGATGAAAAAACCGGCAAAATACAAAGCACAGGAATAAAACTGACGGATACGAAAAAGGAAGAGATCAAGGAATAAGTGATTGAAAGTGCAAATTCCTTAAAAATAGACGCTGCTATACCTTCTAAAAAAAGGATCGGTAAAAATACCACAATACTAGTAAGAGTAGATGCGAACAAGGAGCCGAATACGTCTTTTGTTCCTTCTAACGCACTGTCAAAAGGACTCCTGCCCATTTTACGAAAGGCATAAATTGACTCCAACACCACGATTGAAGAGTCAACCATCATACCAACGCCTACCGATAATCCCCCCAGAGACATCGTATTTAGGGTCATCTTCTGGAAATAAAGAAAGACCAAAGTAACAAGAATTGAAACCGGGATGGATAAGGTTACGATCGCAGATTCTCTAAAAGTCCCTAGGAAGAATGAAAGTACGAAAAAGCATATAACTATAGCTTGTAAACCTGCAGACGCAACTCCTCCGATCGAGTCTCGAATAAATCTACTCTGATCGGCTACGACTATAAGTTTTACCTTCGATCCGAATTCCTCATTCAACGATCGGATCAGATCTTTCGCTTCGTCGGCTACGGTTACACTATTCTTTCCAGCTTCCTTTTTTAGGACAACTGCGACACATTCTTCAGAATTTAAATAACTTACGCTGGTACGTTCTTTATAGGAGTCCTGAACTTCTGCGAGATTTTTTAGATATACAGGAGCTCCTCTTTCAGATAGATTCACTACTAGATCCGAAATGGCTTCTACATTTTCATACGCTCCCATCGTGCGTACTAGGATTTCCCGATCTTCTCGCTTTACGTTTCCCGCAGGAAAATTGAAATTATTTGATGCGATTCTCTGAACAATTTCGGACGGGTTGAGCCCGTAAGCGTCCAATTTTCCTCTGTCGATATCGACCAAAATTTGTTTTTCGTAACCGCCGGTAATAGAGACTGCCGCAATCCCGTCGACTCTCTCGAAATATGGAGAAAGATTCTTTTTAATAAAAGTTCTCAGCTCTTTTTGATCTATTCCGGTTGGGATCGCCGCGATTTGAAGTAAAGGAGCATCGTTAGGATCGAATTTCAAAACAATGGATTTTTTTGCATCGATAGGAAGGCTTCCTTTTACTAAATCCACCTTTTCCCGCGTTTGAATAGACGCGGTATCCATATTAGTTCCCCAACGAAACCGAATCTTTACTAAAGATACCCCTTCCAGTGATTCAGAAGTGATCCGATCCACGCCGTTTACGGAAGAAACAATCTCTTCGATAGGCTTAGTTACTAACGTTTCGATCTCGGATGGAGAAACATTTTCATAGACCGTGACGACTGTCAAAGTCGGATAAGATATATCGGGTAAAAGATCGATTTTCAGATCCTTTAAACTTACAAAACCGACAAGTAAAATTAAAAGGAAAACCACTAATGTGGTAACGCGGTTTTTTAAAAAATAAGCTGTCATCTTTGGAAAATCAGAATCGGACCCGGACTGAATAATCCTGATCCATTCTATTTCCGTAATCGTCGGTGATTCCCGAAGATCCGCCTTTTACACGAATTAAATAAGTACTACCTATATCTAAACAAGCCGCAGTCGTATGAAACACAAGAACACTGGCAGGAGTATATCCAATCGGCGTAACATCGGTGATATTACTTACATATTCCAAACAACCTACGGACGATCCCCCAAACTCTTTTTCTATAGACACCTGGAGAGAGCTAAGATATAGGATCGAACCTGTTAACAAAGTATAAGTCGGTGCACAACTACCAGTTCCATCATCATAACAAAAATGTAAATAAAGGTCTTGGGTACATTCTAACGCAGTGCATGTTGCGGTCGTTAATTGAGGAGCATTCGTATTTATCTGAGTCGTGAACAATTGAGAAGGACCGGTAAAACCGGAATTTGAAAATATTCCTCGGAACCGGATTTTCTGAGAAAAAGAACCATCAATTTTAAAATAATAACTATAATTCTTTGATAATTTATTATTTTGAAGATCAACAATCGCCGTTGAGATCTTCAAATTATATACCTGATATACATCAAGTGGTTCGTCGAAAGTTACAGAATAAGAACTTCCTGCCGCGTTTAATTGAGTTACACGATAGGTTTGGGACGGTGAGATCGAAATTGCATCCAACAAAGAAGAAGGGCGAACCGGCTCTGAAAAATCAAGGATAAAGGAATCCGTCTTATTCATTCCGGAGATCACATTATACTCGTCAGTAAGATGATTTGTAGGAAGACTTGAGAATTGGATCGATGACAAACTTGGTGCGATAAAATCGTCTCCAACGGTAAAACTTATATTAGAAGTTTGGGCCATTTGATTTCCAACCCTGTCTTTTACACTGCTAGGAATGGTAACAGTATAAACAGTACCATATGTAAGATCCGAACGAGGATGAAATTCAAATCGAGTATTATTATTCGTAATAACTGTAGCAGGTAACTCAAGATTCATATCCGGACTAGTGCTAATGGAACTTAAAACAGAAACCGCATCCATCGGCTTATCAAAAACAACTGTCAAAAAACTATTGGGAGCAACAGCCGTCGCACGATCTGCAGGAATTGTTTGACTTACTTTTGGTTGCGAAAGGTCGGAATTGTAGCTGAAACTAATACGTAAGTCATCCAGCAAATTTACGCCATTCTTACTCTCCGCCCGAGACCTGGATATAACATAGGTATAAAGACCTGGAGATGATAAAGGTTTGGCAGGTTTAAAGACCAAAGTGTTATTCGCCCATTCAAAAAGCCCATCAATAGTTTGACCGTTATTCGAAAGAGAGAAAGCACTTTCAGTATATTGATGGTTCATCTCCTTAGAGAATGTCACAACAATATGACTTGCCGAATCCACACCAGTAGCGCCTTGAATAGGCGAATTGAATTGAACAAGAGGCGGATTAAAATCATCTAAAATATGTAATGAAGGAAGAAAATCCAGAGGACCGTCGGCATTATCCAATAGTTGAGAACATTCGAATTGTAAAAGAATCCCGAATACCAAAAGAAAGTTTGGAATACTTTTTATGACCCGCATGTTAGGATAACTTTTAGTTCCCATAAAATAAGAATTCCAAATCTTGAGGTAGGAAATTTCCGTTAGAATCTTGAATTCCGCCGTTTCCACCTCTTAGATTAAATTTATAGCGAAGGCCACTTCCAGGTGTACCGGCTAAAATCACACGAAGAGTTTGAGGATTTGCAGAAGGGATATAATTAATCTGATAAACTCGTAAGGCGGGAGCCGAGGGTCCACCAAACATATAATCGATCGCAATGTTCGAACTAGAGAAAACATCTCCGTCTCCGGAAGTTTTTAGAGGAGCTCCTCCCGCCGTGTCTAACCTAACTTCGAATTGATATACTGTAGTACAAGCATTCTGGGGGTTAATGACGTTTTCAGTGGATCGATTCGGAAAAGTCGGACCGGAAAGAGTAATATCCGAAAGAAGAGTAACGCAGTCCGCTATCGAGTACGTACGTCCCACTACACTATTAAAATTAACAGGAACACTAGTAAAAGGATCATCCACAACGAAATCGATTATATAACTGTTTAACATAAGCTGCCCTTGAGAGGACTTAGCGCTAGAATCAATTTTTAATCGATATGTCTTACCTTGAGATAAAGGTTCGCTCGGAGTAAATCTTAATAAGGACGGCCCTACCCAACTATAAACTCCGGAAATCGCAGGCTGAAAAGAAATAGAATCCAGGACCGACTGTCTATCCATAGATTCCGTGTATTGAAAAGTAAAATTATCGTATTTAGAAACTCCGTGGATCGGAGCATTTACTGCAGGCAATGGACTAGGTACTGGAGATGTCCAAGGAGTTCCTGTCGTCACATTTGCTGCAACATCCGGCCTGGTGAATACGGAACCCGTGCTGAAGACGACCAAAAATTCCGAAGCAAGAGCGATCCCCGCTCTGCTTTTTGCAGTCGTCCCAAGTCTTAAAGTATAAGTTGTTCCTATTTCCAAATCCGATTTTAATTGCAGAGTTAGTTGAGTTTTGTCCGCACTCCATACAGGAATGAACAGAGCAGCACCACCACTCAAAGCAACCGCAGAATTTGTAGACGCTTCATCCATCGGTTCGGAAAAACCAATGATAATATTTCCATTCGCAGGCCAGCCTGTGACCACTCCCCCATTGGGTTGAGGATTAGAGGATACGATGGAAGGAACATGACCTCCACCCTCCGTATAAAAATGAAAAAGATAATTTTTGGGTAAAAAATTTCCGTCCGTATCTTTTGCGCCCGACTTGCTTAAAGTAACTTCATAACGTTTTCCTTCAGTCAAACCGCTTGAAAAATTCAGGATCAATCTGTTATCAAATACCCAAGAAGGAGAAAAAGTAGTATTTCCGCCGTTTGCGGTGATCGTAATTCCACCTTCAGTTACGATCTTATTCATCGGTTTACTGAAATCGATTACAATTCTAGAATCAGGGGCGATGTCTAACGCACCATCAGGGGGTTCCGTGGCAACAATTTGAGGGTATTGATATGCGTCCGTCCATTGAACTCCGAGTTTCGATAATATCGACTCTTCATTCAACCCGTCATGACAATTTAAAAGAAAGAGAATTTGGAGGAATCCAAGAAAAGGAAATAACTTTCTGAGTGAAATTTTTCGCATTCAATCCTAATCCGCAAAATGAATCTAAGGTTACTTTAAACCCTTTTTTTTCTTTTTGGGAACTTCCTCTTCGTTATTTGTTTCTCCGGATGCAGCAATCCGATCAGATGAAGATAAAGCTTGCATATGTTCTAGCGCCCGATCCTCCATACCTGCCTTTTTGTATAAAGTGGCTAGATCTTTATGAATTCTGCTGATTTGAGATCCTAATTTTAAGGCACTATTATATTCGAGTAATGCGTTTACAACATTACCTTCGTATTCGTATAATTTAGCTAAGTGATAATGAGCGTCCGGATTGGCGTCATCTAGTTGAATTGCGTATAATAATTTCTCTTTTGCTTCTTTCACTTTTTCGGGAGTAGGATTCTCATACATTAAAATACGAGCGCTCCAAACGTGAGCAGATGCATTTCCCGGAAAATCATCAACAATATCATCGAAAACTTTTTTGGAATCTTCGAATCTCTGAGAATAATAATAGGACTTTCCTAACATATTCCTTGCGGATATATTCTTTTTATCCTGATCGATAGCTTTCTCAAAATTTTCGATGGCTATCTTAAGATTTTTTTCCGAATAAGCTTTGAGACCGATCGAATAATATTTTAGCGATTCTTCTTTCGATGAACAAGACGTCATTGAAATTAACAGAACCGCCATAATTATAACTCGGACCCAAACTTTCATCGAAATATATCCCGTATTATTTTTCATTAAAGATCAGAACCAACTTTATTAAACTCAGTTTCCCGTACGAGGACAGTATGATTTTTCTTCAAACGGCCCATAACGTTCTTTTTCGACTCATTCTTGATATCATACAACTTTTTCCATTTCAGGAAACGCGCGGTATTAGAGATCCTAGATAACGCTTCTTTTTCAGAAAATCCCTTAAAGGAATTTGCGTGTTCTTTATAGAATCCCTTTAGCTCCTCTTCTGGGACATCAATATCAGAATAATTTTGATTTAGATCGAAAACTCCTGATTTTTTATCCAAATAGTAGGAAATGATCCCCTTTCTAATATAAGGCCATAAATAAGCCGCTACTTCTGGATTATTCAGATCGAAATCGGCCATCGCCTCTTCTAAAATTACGGATTCTTCTATATATTGGTCCAAATAACGACGAAGTCCTTGAGGGTCCGGAAATTCTTGTTTAGTCTCCAAATGGCTTCTCTCGAACATAAGTTCGGACCTAAAAATCTCAGCAGAGAAACTCTTATTGTCCAAAAGGAAAATCGTTGGTTTTCCCTCTCTCGACTTCATTTTTTTTTCTACGAACTCTTCTAAGCGGTAATCCTTTTTACAGCTGATATTAAGTAAGATAATTGTTAAGGGAAGTACGATGGAGAAGAGAAGATTTGCCTTATTTTTCATATTTATATATATCTGATCAGCCCTTCTTCAACGCCGCTATTTTTTCTTTCGCATCCTTTATAGGACCTACATACTCTTTCGGAGCAATATTGATGAATTTTTCGTAAGATTGGATCGCTTTCGTTTTATTACCCAATCTGGAATAAACAATACCCAAATTGAAGTATGACTCTGCATTTGGAGAAAGAGAAACGGCTTTTTCGTAACTAGTCGCAGCCTTTTCGTCTTCTCTTAAGGCTTGGTATACAACTCCCAAATTATAGAAAGGGCGTGGAAGACTAGGCTCTACTTCTGAAGCTTTGGTAAAATATTTAAGCGCAAGTTCCAGCTTGCCATCGTTCAAATAAGTAACGCCTACATTATTCGGATATTCTCCAGTACTTGGATCCGTATCCGCCGCTTTTTGAAAGTATTCTCTAGCAGATTCGTTACGCTTCTGTTGAAGCAATTGGATACCTTGCATGTTTAATTCAGATGCTTTTATCTTATCTTCCATACTTGTTTGGGCTTGGGTTGAACAATTCAAACCTAAAATGAATATATATACGAGTGCGATCTTGTGCCAAATCTTCATGCGTTATATCTCTTCCACAATTGCCAAGGCACTTTTCTTCGCATTAAATTTCCAGTACATTTTTGAAATAATGGTTACAAAAATTCATTTTAGCTAACTATGGCTCAAAGCTGCTACCGTTTTGAATTATATTATCGAAAGAACGTGACATAGAAGATGAATCGATTTAAAATTTTTTTCGAAAAATTCTTTCTAATAACAAAAGAGCTAGTTACTTCTTTTGCACAATTATCTCCTAAGGAACGTAATTTATCTTACGCGTCTTCTTCCTTTCTTCTGATCTTAAGTCTCTTTGTCATATACCATTTGAGTAATAGACCGAGATGTATTTACGGAAATTGTGAGTTAGGCTTCGGTGCCTTAAGCTTTAACGACGGAAAGTTATATACTGGTAATTTTTATAAAGGGAAGTACCAGGATTATGGCATTCTTAAGATGGACAACGGTATATCTTATGAAGGGATCTGGAAAGCGGGAAAGAGGCACGGTCAAGGAAGACAACAAAACGAAGACGGTAGTTTATTTATTGGGAAGTTCAATGAAGGCTCGGTCGAAGGTTTAGGAACTTACGTCTGGCCAGATAATACCAAACTTTCAGGGATCTTTGTTCATGGGAAGGCAGAAGGAAAATGCACTCTCGTATTTTTCAATGGGATCGTGTTAAACGGAATATATCGTAACGGTATTATCTACGAAGGCGATGGTCTTTATAGATATGAAGACGGAAGCAAATATATCGGTTCTTGGAAAGAGGGTAAAAGGAACGGAAAAGGGACTTTATTCGATCCAAGAGGTGGGATTGCAGCTGTTGGAGAATGGGAAGCCGGAAATTTTACGAAAGATTACGCAGATAGGATTTTCAAATAATAAATATTTTATAAATCTATAATAGGATTCCTCTCCACCCCATCGAAAGTTTTATGAATTGACAAAACTTCGAAAATCAACTTTTTATTGATATCCTGAAAACTTACTTACAAAAATGGGAATTTAAAGTGAAACAAAGCGTATACATTACGTTTTTTACGTTAGGCCTTACTTTGATCCAATGCGGGTTGGAAGGCCCGAGTAAATCCATATTAAGAGGAAATGAAGCCAAAGAATTATTAAGAAATTCGGCTTACGTAATCGATGTGGCTTATTTCCAAACTTTAGCGGAACGAGGATCAATTAAATCTTCCGAGATCGACTCTTCTTTACTTCTGGACCAGGCCCTACTCGAAGCATCTTCAAAAATAGTAGAAAGTAAATATTATCAAAAGAAGGATATAACCGCTTGTATTCAGGAAATGCAGCTCTTTACCCTCGGTTTAATTTCTTCCGCAGGACAAACAAACCTTTTAGGCGGAGATTGTTCAGGTCTGGAAAATAAAGGGGCCTATCGGATCAGATAAAAGAAATTATCTCGGTTTCAGGACTTTAAGAATTGAAAATCGATTTATAGTACTAACGACAATTTTGCTCCATCATATTTATATAAATGCCGACAGGAAATCCCGTCTCATTAACGGAAGTGGTAATTTCCCCTTTCGGATCAATATTAACATTTAGAGTTTGTGTATGGTTCGCATTATATTCAATCAAAGAGCCTCTTAATTTTCCATATTCAAAGGAAGCCTGCAATAACCTAAATCCTTCGTTGTCGTAATATTCATATCTGCCGTGTAACTTGTCTTTTAGGATCGACATCACCACCCATTTTTTCAAAACTTTGACATATTTTGCTTCTGTTGGAACACCTTTAGGCTTCGGTTTTTCGGCGGAAAAATTTTTATAATAATAGTCTACATTCCCTATATAACTTTTTTCTTCTTTTAACTTTCCGTTTTTGAAAGATCTATGCTTAATCATTCCGTTTTTATAAGTAATAGTCTGTCGGAAGAGCTCATCGGTTTTACCTATATAAAAAGAACGAGTTTCCTTTTCCTCATCCTTAATGAAGCAAATTTTTTCTCCTTCTTCAATAATGCATTCTCTTGTTTCAGAAAACACATTGATCGAATTCAAACATAGAATTAAAAAGAATATAAATAATCTCATGGAAGTACTCTCCTAATTTTATATTTCATCGATATGAAGTTTCGAATGATTGTGATTTAGTCTCAATCAGTAATTTACTGATTAGCAGCGGCAACACGATCTATACACAGTATTATATATTTTATACTGATAAAGCTCGCAGCCCTCTCTATAAAAAACCTAAAGCCTTACTTAGTAGGAACGATCGTGATCCAATCTACAAACTTGGTCTTAAAAAATTCATCGATAGGCCCTGTGAATTGATGATAGGCTAGAAAGAAAATCCAGTATGCCAATGTAGCTGCAACCAGGGTTTTAGCAGTCATATTCGCAAGAGTAGAAGATGCAGAATAATACATCCGGATCACTGCGATCGGCCAAAGGAATAGTAGGAAAAAGTAAAATGCTCTCGGGATCCCGTACAACCAGCTTAAGATCTCGGAAGGATAAGATTTAGATAACCTTTCGTAGGCTTCTTTCAATTCCGGAAAAAATTGGAAGAAGTAAAACACAAATATGAAGAATGTCGCGATTTTCCAGATGATCTCTATATCGTTACGAATTAAAACTAATGTTAATCCTACAAACCAGATCAGAAAAATCGGAAATACGATCTGTTGCAGTAAAGTACCTGATTGGGCAAGAACCATTAATGAGATCTCCTAAGATCATTTTCGGCAGAAACCGGTCTGGAAACCCACTCTAAACATTGTAGAAAACTTTCCGGATCCGCTTTTCTTTGGCCTGCAATATCAAAAGCCGTTCCATGATCCGGAGAAACCCGAATAAAATCCAGGCCTAAGGTAAGATTTACTCCGAATTTACCCTCCCACATCTTGAAAGGTATCAAACCTTGGTCATGATAGCAGGCTAAAAACAATGAAAACTTGGATCTTGCAGTCTCACTGAATGCCCCATCTGCAGAGATCGGATCCGTTACTTCCAAACCGGATTTTCTCATCTTTGTAATGATCGGCATCAGGATCTTTTTCTCCTCGTCTCCAACCTTCCCTCCTTCTCCCGCGTGAGGATTCAAACCTAAAAATGCGATCTTACCTTTGGGAGAGATAGGCGCAGAACGGATCGCAGAAATTAGACTAGGTAAATGGATCTTTTTCAAGTAGAAAGAAACCTTCTTCAGAGGGACATGAGTGGTCAAAGGAAGAACATTCAGTTCCTTTCCAGCCATGAGCATATAGGTTTGCCTTTTATAACTTTCTGCGAGATACTCTGTATGACCTCTGAATTTTTTGATACCGGATTGGATCACCCATTCCTTACTTAAAGGAAGTGTAATCAGGTTCCCTCCGATCTTCTTTTGGATCTTAACTCCTTCTTGCAAACTAGAGAAAGCCGCTTTTCCCGAACTCTCACTTGGTTTGCCTATTTGCAAAAAGTTTACTTCAGAAGATTTTAATAATCCAGTTCTCCAAACATAAAGGCCTGGCGAAGAAATCTGGTAAGGATCGCTGATCTCTTTCCAATCAGGATATTCTAAATTAGGATGGGAACTGATAAGTAGGATTATTTTTTCCCGAGAGAATGATTGCAATTTCTCCCGGGACATTTGGAGGATTTCCGGCCCGATTCCACAAGGATCTCCTTCTGTAATGAGAATGGGAACCAAGGCCTAAGTCTTTTGGAAGATTAAGCTTCCTTAGCTGCGGTTTGTTTACCGAAAAGTCTTTCTAAGGTCAAAGAGTCCTTAGCGTATTCTAATTCGATATGATCCTTATTGGAATGTTTTAGATCACTGGAAATGATACAACGTCCTTCCAGAACAACCCCGTTTTGAATGATCAACTCAGGCGTGCGGATATCTCCCAAAATTCTGGAAGTTGGAAGAAGCATCACTCTGTTACGAGCAGTGATATTTCCGATCACGATCCCTTCTATGATAACGCTCGCTGCGGTGATATTAGTGCGGACCTTACCGGATGCTCCGATATACAATTGCTCCGCCTGTAGTGATTTTCCTTCGAACTTTCCATCGATCTTTAAGGATCCATTGATGAAAAATTTTCCGTTAAAGTAGGAATTTTCACCGATTGTGGAGTTTGTAACTTCGGAAGAATTCTTAACAAGTGCCATGAATATAAAATCCTATTTGCGAAAGCCCGCAGGTAATGGGTTTATACACTAAATAAACCGAGCCCACCCCTGGGAAAAGGAATTTTTTAAGGAAGCGGCTATTTTTACGGTTTCTGTCTCTTTTCTCCCCAAAAACGACCAAGGGTAGAAAAAGATCAAAGATCCAGACTCATTCGGATCATATCCCTGCACAAAATACCGTTTTCGTAGATCGGTTCCGGATAATTTTTCGTAAAAAAATCGAAATCGATCCCTGTAATTCTAAAACCGCATTTTTGGTATAGACTCAGCTGTCCAATCCCTGCATTCCCCGTCCCGATTTCCAGGCTATGTATTCCGTTCTCTTTGGCCTGAGAGATCGCGTGGAGCACCAATTTTTTTCCGAACCCTTTTCCTTGCTCGGTTTCTTTTACAGCAACATTGATGATCTCATATGTACCGGGTCTAGTTTTAAGAAGTACATACACTCCTAAAACTTCCGATTTTTCGGATTCCAGAATATAACATTCCGCCCTGTCCCAATATGCTCTCACGATCGATTCATTCGGATCTGCAAGTAAAAGAAGATCCATTGGAGGAGTTTCGTTTGAAGAAAGTTTTCTAATCTTTGGGTCCATGTATTTGTTTAGAAAATTCGCGTACACCCGCGAAAAATATCGATAGATAGTTAGAGTTTTTCCAGAAACGAAAAAATTTCGGATCTAGTGTTTGATATTTGGAACGTTGATCCTGTCCAAAACTTCGCCGGTAAATTCCCTGAATTCTTCCAAAGCGTCCGGAATAGATTTACCTTCCAGCTCTGTCGCTTTTTCAAAACGAGAGTTGAATGCGATATTGTCCTCAATGTTCATGATCACTCCTCCTCCCGCTTTATATTCACCTAAAACTTTTGCGAGGAATTCGTTGAACTTTTGGAACATCTCGAATGCTTCCGCGATAAAGATCCGAGTTTGTTTATTCTTCATCCTGCTAAGCTGCTCTCTGAAGTCTTGTTTTTCGGCTGCCTGGTATTCTTCGATCGTTTCGGTGAGAACTTTGATGTTCCTACGGATATTCTCCATATGTTTTACCACGCCGTCCTTCTCATTCCCATGAGAGAAGTCGAAACGTATATGTGTTTCGTTTAGGATCGGAAGATATTCTCTGTCCAAAACATTGATCCAGGTACCGATCTGATTCACTTCCGTATCGTTTGAGTTCGGAGAAATTTTCATGATCGGATATTTTGCAAGAATGCGCCCCGCTGCGTCCGGATTTTCTCGGAACATTCGGATCTGTTCTGCTGCTGTCTCCAAATTATCAGGGATCCCTTCCGGGGAAATCTCTCTCATACGATTCCTATATTTTTCCAAATCCCTAGAAACCCTGTATTTCTGTTCGTCATTTTTGGAGAGTCTTTGGATTTTCTCCAATTGTTGGATCATCTTCTGATGCCTTTGGAGTTCTAGGATTTGCTCTTGGGTGATCGCCATGGGTCTAGGACAAATTTTAGAAGGAGTACAATCTTAAGGCAAGGAAATTCCGGCTATTTCCAGGCAAAATTCCCCCTCCTTTAAAGTTGCCCAGATTTGGTTTTAAGCTAAACAAACCTACAATCCTTACAGTAAAGGCCTATTCTATCGGCAATAAAAGTTTTTCCATACTTTATGTTTTTATAATATATTACAGATTATCCGAATGTATCAAAAATCATTTCCATTGAAATTCATATCCCAATCGGAATATTCTCGCTACGCGTCACCCCCGGCTTCCATCCTCAAAGTCATTCATTTTTCATATAAGCTGTCATAATTTACTTTAATTCCAGACGGGGTTAGAAATTGAATAAGAATAGAACTACATGTATCCGAATCGGCCCCTACGCTTTCTTCCTTTTCTGCTATGTTTGCAGCTATTCAATTGCGAGCTAACTGGCGGAGGTCCGGCTGTCCCATTTTTTCCTCTTTTGGCACTAGTCCAAGTCCCGGAAGGTTTCGACCAACCCTATGAATTATTTTCAATTGGAAATATCAATACAGAGCCTTCTAAGTTTTATTTTGATCATTCTAATTCCAATCTTTATGTAGTTGGAATGAGTTCAGAAAATCTTGGCGGGGGCAATAATTCCTCTCGTATGAATCCTTTCTTAGCCAAATACAAATCTTCCAGCAATAGTTTAGAATGGGTGAAGTTCCTAAGTGTATCCACTACAAGCAGTGGAGAAGAGGTATTCAGTGTTGTTACCGATTCTTCCGGAAATATTTATGTTACCGGAAAAGCGAGTTTTGGAAATAACCCAGGCTGC
Organism: Leptospira sarikeiensis; assembly: GCF_004769615.1. Lineage (GTDB taxonomy): Bacteria > Spirochaetota > Leptospiria > Leptospirales > Leptospiraceae > Leptospira_B > Leptospira_B sarikeiensis. Next base: position 22,346 of record NZ_RQGF01000008.1, read on the forward strand.
TCCGGCTTTTGCATATTCCTTTATAAATACAATCCTTCCGGAACAAGAGTTTGGTCAAAGATCTTAAGTTCGTTCGGACAAGTTCCTAGTTTGGCAATTGATCAGGATAATAATATTTATATATCTTATTCTTCTGATGAATATGATGGAGTAGATTTCGGCATAGGTGTAGACAAAATTATCATCTTAAAATATGATACGAATGGAAATGTAACCAAATCATTGGTGACCGATTGTAAAACCGATTTTTCTTATCCTACCTTTTTATCCGTAAATTCTTCGGGCGATGTATTTCTTTTGGGAACGATGGAAGTAAATTCATTAACCAGCAGCATATTCGTAGCTAAATACGATTCTGGTCTCAACCAACTCTGGCTTAATGTTATCCAACAAGCAAATGACACACCACAATTGGCATTAACGGATCTAGCATCAGACTCTTCGGGAAATGTTTATGCTTTAGGGAACTCTATAGGAGACGGTCAGATTACCGGGCAAAATACCGTTTCTGGAACGGATGCATTTACGATCAAATTAGATCCTCTAGGAAACAAAATTTGGACGAAGGTTTTAGGTGGATCATTTGGAACTTCTACTTATTCATCTGAATTAACGATTGGTCCCGACGGACTATTATATGTTTTAGGTACAACAAATGGGAATTTAGGAAAACTAGTATCTAATGGGAATACTTCTTCTTTTCTCTTAAGTTATCGTTCTAACGGAAAGACTGGGCCGTATCTATTATCTGGAAACGAAAGTATAGATAGTGAGGCAAAGGCAATCATATACAAAGGGCCTAGTTCTATACAATTCTTATCTCAAATCCAGACAAGCGGTGGATCAAGGTTCGGTAAAATTTACACCGTAACAAAACATTGACACAATCATATCCCACAGAAGATATACATCATATTTAAATAATATACTTATTTCAAAATAAACCGAAATCCCTTGTCTCACTTATCAACTAAATCGCTATATAAAATAGAATGAAAAATATAAAATCAACATCCATTAGTGTTTTATTAACAATATTACTATTGCCATCTTGCTCCGATTCTTCTTCCTCACAAGGTTTAGGATTGGCGTTACCATTTCTGTCCGGAAATTCGAGTGAAAGCGGAAATAATTCCGGTGGAGGAGACGGAGGTGGCGGCAGTAGCGGTCCGGAAGAATGTTTAAACCAAACTGCAGCCGATCCGATCGGAACGGATGACACCGACCCAGAGTCGATTTTTAAAGATCATTCCGGGAACATATATCTTGCAGGTCAATCGACCAATGACCTGGGTGGAAACTCAGTTAATTCTTACAAAAACGCATTTGTGATCAAATATAGATCGGGCGATCTTTGCAAGGAATGGATCACAGTTTTAGATGATCCATCCGGGAATGGAGGATCCGTAAACAATGTCTTAGCTGATCTTAATGGAAATATTTACGTACTAGGATTGTCTTTCGGGGCCGTAAAGGGAGTTAGTTGCAGCGGCTATCCATGTACATTTTTATCTAAACTAAATTCCAGTAACGGCTCCGTATTATGGACCAAGATGTTTCCTGAGATATTTTCTAAATCAAAGATCGCTCTCGATCCTTCCGGCAATATTTATTGGGTAGGATCAATCGGTGGAACATTCAATGGTCAACCAGCTTCCGGCTTAAATGACGCATTCATTCAAAAAATCGAACCGAACGGAGATCTAAGTAGCGTTGTTCGTTTAGGAAATGCGGGAACTGCTACGATTCCTTATGCAGTAGCAATCGATTCTGATGGAAATATTATTTTAGCGGGACAAGCGGGCTACGCCTTAGGGGAAGAAACTTCTTCCGTTTCCAATAATATGTATGTTGCGAAATTCGATTCGAGCCTTGCTCTCCAATGGGTACGTTTATCAAATTTCACAAATTACTTTGGACAAGTAGGAACTTTAAACGTAAGAGGCGCCACAACGGATGCTTCCGGAAATATCTATGTTCTTGGTGACTCTAGCATAGACGGTTCTATTGACGGACAAACCAGCCAAGGGGACGGGAATATATTTACGATGAAGTATAATTCTTCCGGGACCAAACAATGGACAAGACTCTTAGGTGGATTACCAGGAACACCTTATGCAGCCTCCGAAGGGATCACAATGGGCCCGTCCGGCAATATCTATATAGTAGGAAGAACCTCGGCATATTCTTTCGATTCCGTTCTTAAAATAGGAAATGCAGATGTATTCGCTACTATTTATCAGCCAAACGGTACGAAAGTTTCTACGAATCGTTTTGGGACGAGCGGAACTACCTACTTCCCGATCGGTGTTACTTATGGAGGAAGCGGAGGGGTCTATTTCGGGACCGTAATTTCAAATGCTTCTTATGACAGTAAAGGACAGATACTCTCATTTTAAATATTAACTTTTTCTTTTATACCGGTCCAGGAGCAAATCAGATCCTGGGAGCTTATGGACCGGAAATTTTAACGAAGTAACGAATACTCAAAACACCTTAATCAACATTGAGAACACAGGACCCAACCTCATCCCATATGGGATACACGAGACTCCCAGTCTTAGAACCTATTTTATGAGAAACGTTATACATCTATTCAAATAAAATTTGTAGATCCCTGTCTTACTTTCAAAATCCTTGAATAAAAAATATAAACATGAACAGTCCTAAAACATTATTCTCTATTTTCGTAATATCAAGTTTTCTTATTTCTTGTGATCCTTCTGGAGGAACAAACCCTCTATCTCTACTACCACTATTATCCCAACCTCAAAACAATGGAAATTCGGATGATGGGAATTTGCACGAGTCCGAATGTATGTACAATTACAATAATATAGGCAGAAAGGATACGACTACAACCGCCATTTTCAAAGACTCTCAAGGGGCTATTTACGTAGCGGGAAATACCACGGAAAATTTGGGAGGGAAAAACCCACAAAAAACCCAAACTCCTTACGTCTTAAAATTTCCAAGCATCAGTAGTTGTAGGGAATGGGTCCAAACTTTTACAGATACAATGCTTTACGGTCAAATCACTGGAGGAGCTATCGATTCAAATGCGAATATTTACATTATTGGAAGTTCAGGAAGTGGGACCTTCGGAGTAAATACATGTAGTAACACCGGGTTCTGTAATTTCCTCATAAAATTAGATAAAGATGGGAATATCTTATGGTCAAAGTTATTAAACAGTACCTTATTTGCCGGTTCCAATAAAATCGCTTTAGATCCTTCCGGCAATGTTTATACGATCGGTTCTACAAGTTCTGCAGTGAATGGCCAGAACCCAAGCGGAACCTGGGACGCCTTCGTATTAAAACTGGATACAGATGGAAATCTAATCTCATCTCTACTTTTAGGAGCGGCCAATAAATATACATACGGTGAAACAATTTCAATAGATCCGAGCGGAAATATCTATTTTACAGGAAGAACCAATGGCTCCTTAGGAGGACAAACTCCAGGTGGGAACGGAACAACTGTATATCTAGCTAAATATAATTCCAATCTATCTCAAGAATGGGTGCGTTATGTTGGTGTAGGTGTAAACGGCAATAGTTACAAATCCACTGGGACAACATTTGATCCAAGTGGAAATATATACTTAGGCGGAAGTTTTAACGGCACCGGCTATGTAGAAGGCAACCAATATTTAGGTTATAATAATTCCCTAATATACAAATTCAATTCTTCTGGAACCAAACAATGGTATCACGTAATTGGATATTCAGGAGGAAGCACAGATCAAGTCGCAATCTCCTATGCTTCCTTTAATCGGGTCATGGTTTTCGGAACTGCCATCGGGACCGTTAATAATATAAGTACTAACGGATATCTAATTCCATTTCGAGGTTTTTACGAACTGAACGGCACTTTCGTGGGCATGGATCTTTTTGGCCCGCCAGAAACGGGTCGGACTGCAACTTCCGTATATTATTCCGGTGCAGATCAAATGTACTACTCCTATAATAATACGAATTATCCATCCGTAGGAACACAGGGAGGATTTACCTCGGGGCCTTAACTTTTTCTTTTATACCGGTCCAAGACCAGTCTGAGAAAATCGGATTGTGGGAACTTATGAACCAAAGATTCCATCAACTGGACTCCTTCTTCCGCAGGACCGGTTTCCAAAAGAGAGATCGCTTTCAAGTAGATCATTTCAGGAGAATATTGAAATCTTCCTGTTAAAGGTAATCTTTCTCTGAAAGTCTCAAATTTTTTATCCTTAAACTCTTGGACTGCGATCGCTCTTTGTGTCAGATAAGATCCTGGAGTTTGAGCTCTAACAGAGATCATATCCGAATCCAACTCTCCAGCTAATGTAGAATTCCAAAGAACTAAAAGTTCGAAGGGCCTAAGAGTGTAGGACATCCCCTGCTCTTTCAAGATCTTATAACGATCGAATAAGGAATCATCTCCACCCTCTTGGATAGAATCTCTCAAAGTTTCTTTTAACTCTTCTCTTCCGTTTTTCTTTTTTTCCTCTGCAATCCATTCGAAGACCACGTCTCTTGGTTTGCATTTTTTGATCAGGAAGAAACGATCTAAGATTGTATGCCTAAGAGAATATTGTTCTAAGAAGAAGTCAGCTTCCGTTCTGGAAAATTCTTCTATTTTTCTAGAGAGGATCGCATCTAAAACTTTTACGTTTCTAAGTCCTTCCAATTTATCTTTGAAATAATGATACGCGAGACCAAGCAAATCGGGCTCTTGGGAAGAAATGACTAGATCGAATAATTCATTCTGTTCTTCCTGACTTAGGCCGGCAGTTTTGTGAATGTATGCGAGTCTTTCTTTTCTTTCTAGACCTTCTTTAAGGAAAATATCCGACTCTGAGATTTGTCCGATAAAATATAATAAACGTCTTCCTTCTTTTGCTTCTTTTAGATCTTCTCCGAAAGAATACAATAATTCCTGATATTCTCGGACCCTATCCTCACAAAGAAGGAAAGCTGAACATAAAAAGAAAAGTTCGGGATCCCAAACCAGATTCCCTTTCAATTCATCCAATAGTTCCTGAAAAAATAACCGAAGAAGTTTCTCTTCTCTCTCAGTAATTCCGTCTTCTCTGATCCAATCAAATCTAGGAGAATGGAACACGAATCTTCCGTACAAGTCCGCTCGGAAACATTGAAATGGCCTAAGATGAGTTAAAATACTTCCGCTATAATGATCCAGGATCTTGGTTTTTAGCCTTAGCACTTCCGTGTCCGGTTTTCGATCCTGTTTTTTGACCTCAAAGTCCGGATGCCTTAAAGTTATTTCAGGCCATTCTGTTTCAGATACCGATATATGCATAAAGACTCCTTTTTGGAGTTGAACCCTTTTTAAGGTGGATTAAGTGAGAAGAATCGCATGAAAAAAACGATTCTGGGGTTACTCCCTTTTCTAGTTGTCGGCAGTCTTTTCGCTGATGAAGACCTAAAATATCTGGTGAAATCCTATAGTTTGGAAAAAATACGTAGGATTTTCAGGGAGAGATCCCCTTCCAAAGAATCCGAAGTATTTGCCCTAGTCCGTTTTCATGAAACGCATCCGGACGGAGACGAGGGAAATAAATTCAGATATCTTGTATCCCTTTTGAAAGGAAGATTGGTGGTCGGGGTAACGAAAGAAGAACTTTTAGGAATAATCAAAAGCCCTCTCCCACCTTTAAACGCAGTTACCAAAACAAGTTTTTGGAAATTGTATGAAGAAATGGTAAAACGAAAAAGTTTATCCTCCTCCGAACTCATCTCCTATCTAAAAAAACTTCCCCCTGACTACGATCCTGTCTATAAAAATGTGATCACAGAGATCCTGAGGATCCATTACGAAAGCGGAGAATTTAAGGAAGCAAAAGAATACGCGGAAAGTTTTTCCGAAAAAGATAGAAAAGAATATTTTGGAGCGATGGCATATTATAGATACGCCAAGGCCTTATATAAGTTTGGAGAGACCCAAAAAGGAGAAGCACTTCTTTACGCTTTGGCGGATGACCCGAATGTTCCTTCTTACGTAAAAAAAGACATATATACAGACTTGAGGACTTGGAAGGGAGAAAATTTCTACCAACATATTTCTTTGGATAAGGCGGTTCTATTCATTCCATTCATGGATATTGGAGACAAAAAATCTTTTATTTCATCCCACCAATATTTCGGTTCGGTCATTTTCGAAAGGCCTGAGAGTTGGAAGGCAGCTTGTAGAGGTTTAGTCCAATATTATCCGGAGAGACTTTCTTCCTTATTCTCCAGACATAAAAGTTTTGCGGAATATTTTCCAGAGTTCACAGCTGCGATGTCTGTGGAGCTTTCTAATCAGAATTTGGCGAAAGCTGGTTTAGATCTATTAGAAAAAACAAATCTTTCTTCTTCCGAATCCGTGGAATATGCATATGCAAGGGCCTATAAAAGATTAGGAGAAAGGGATAAGTATTTCAACGGTCTACTTTCCTCTTTAGAAAAAAATCCTTATAACCTAATCCGACAAGACGAACTCATCGATCTTTTGATTGGGGATCATTCTCATTTTTTAGAAGAGAACTATTGGAAAGAGGCGCTGAAACGAATTCCGAATCTACCAGTAAAAGGAAGATTGGTCTATTGGTATCTTAGAAGTCTAAAATCAAAAGGAAAACAGGAAGAACTGATCTCCTGGCTAAAATCCTATTATAGATCCATTCCAGGTTCCTACTATACGAGGGTAATACGGGAAGAATTCGCAAATGAGATCTCTTCCATCCAAAAACCGGAGAGCCCTTTAAGAAATAAGGATACTCTTTACGAATATTTATCCCTTACTGCAGGAGACCCGAAATATTCTGACAAGATCATAGGGAGGGACCTGGAATTTGCGTATTTTCCGGATTCTTTCTCTTTGGATATCCGAATAGACTCCGCTCATAGTAAGATCAGAAGTAATCATCTATTACAAAATGCTAAAGAATATCTGGAGATCGGGGAAATGTCTCATGCGAATTCCCTGGTTGATAAATTCGCACAACAAAGCGGAACTTCGGAAGAAGAAAAAGACGAAATACTCGCGGCCTTAGGCGAAGTTACAGGAAACCAATATCTTACAGTATTCCATACAAGAAATCTAATGAAAAGAAGAAGGATACCTGACGATGTGATCCTTCTTCCTTCTAAACTTGCATCCAGGATTTATCCGAGACCTCATAGAGATCATGTGGCAAGATATTCCCAATCTTTCGGGATCGACGAAGACATAGTATATGCCGTAATGAGGCAGGAATCCTTTTTTAAAGAAAATGCGGTATCTTCTTCCAATGCAAGAGGGCTCATGCAGATTATGGGACCTACGGGAAAAGGGTTAGCTCAGGGGCTGGGACTTGGACCTTATTCTCTTTTTGATCCGGAAATTTCTATACAAATGGGTGCAAAATTCCTAAAATACCTTCTTTCTTCCAACGAAAACGATTTGAAATGGGCCTCGATCGCTTATAACGGAGGTCCGGGAAATCTCAGAAAATGGAAACGGAACCATTATCACGGAGATTTTAATCATTTTTTAGAGGAACTCCCACTAAAAGAACCGCGTGATTATTGCAGGATCGTAACGTCGAACTATTATAATTACCAAAGTTTAAGGCAGTACAAAAACCGCTGAGCCAGCGAAACGGATTCTTTTTTTTGGATTGTCTAGAATTTCCAATTCATGGAATAGTTCTAGGGACCGGGGCGGGATTCTAATTTCGTCTCGCTGCCCCGAGGTCTACCTGAACCAGTTCTTTAAATATCATTCAACTAACAGGAGTAAAAAATGGCAAACACCGCAATTTTAAAAATCGACGGTAAAGAATACGAACTACCGATCATTGTCGGAACCGAAAACGAAAAGGCCATAGACATCTCCAAACTCAGACAACAAACAGGATACATCACTTTAGATAACGGTTACTTAAATACCGGAGCATGTACGAGTGCTGTGACTTTCCTGGACGGAGAGCTTGGAATTTTAAGATATCGTGGAATTCCGATCGAACAACTCGCGGAAAAATCTAGCTTCACTGAAGTAGCTTATCTTCTGATCTACGGACGTTTACCTTCCGAAAAGGAACTCCAAGATTGGGACAAAGAACTTACGATGCATACCCTCATTCATGAGGATCTAAAACGCCTTTATAATGGATTCCCTAAAGACGGTCACCCTATGGCGATCATGTCTACTATGATCGGTTCCCTATCCACTTATTATCAGGATTCTTATGATCCTGAAAATGCGGAACATAGACATATTTCTATGATCCGTCTTCTGGCGAAATTCCCCACAATCGCGGCATTCGCTTACAAAAAATCTTTGGGGCAACCTACGATCCATCCTCTGAATCATTTGGATTATTGTAGTAACTTTTTAAACATGATGTTCTCCGTTCCAAGCGAGGAATATTATGTGGATCCTGAAATCGTAAAAGCATTGAACCTTCTGCTTATCCTACACGCGGATCACGAACAGAACTGCTCCACTTCTACTGTTCGTTTGGTAGGATCTTCACTCGCGAACTTATACGGTGCGATCTCTGCTGGGATCTGTGCTCTTTGGGGACCTCGCCACGGTGGAGCAAACCAAGAAGTATTAGAAATGCTTTTGGAGATCAAAGCTTCCGGTCTTCCTGTGAAAAAGATCGTAGAAAAAGCAAAAGATAAAAACGACGCATTCCGTCTTTCCGGATTCGGACATAGAGTTTATAAAAACTTCGACCCACGCGCTAAGATCATCAAAAAAGCTTGTGACGCGGTTCTTTCTAGACTAGGAGTAAACGATCCTCTATTAGATATTGCTAAAGAACTGGAAGAAGCGGCTCTGAATGATTCTTACTTCGTAGAAAGAAAACTTTATCCGAACGTTGACTTCTATAGCGGTATCATCTACCGCGCGCTTGGAATTCCTGTGAACATGTTCACAGTAATGTTCGCAATGGGACGTCTTCCTGGCTGGATCGCTCAATGGAAAGAAATGATAGAATCTCCCGACATGAAAATCGGAAGACCTCGTCAGATCTACACCGGAGCGACTGACACTAAATACGACGACGCTAAGAAAAAATAAGATTTTTCAAATCCGATTTTTTGAAAAGGACAGGGTTTTATCTCTGTCCTTTTTTTATTTAGAAATTCTCACGCAGAGACGCGAAAACGCAAAGGGATTTAGATTATAAGGATCGGCCTTATTCTCTTTACTGCTTAGCGTGAGATCGTTTAATGAATTGAAATCCAATCTATTTATCATACATTGACCTGAATCACTCTAAGTCGAAATCAAAGTGGCTTCCGTCGAAATTCCGAATCGTTTCCGTAGATATCAATTAAATAAAACCACCGAGGCAGTCCTTCGCTCGGGACATCCTTGGATCTTAAACGGAAAATTATCTTCGGCAATTTCCGCATTTAAAGACGGAGATTGGGTAAAACTTGTATCCGGCGCAAATGAAACTTTAGGATTCGGAATCTATTCTTCTACCGGACTTGTGGGAATCCGGATCATACAGAGAGGAAAAGATTTTTCACTTACTGAATTAAAAAAAACGATCTCGAATGCATTCGATCTTAGAAAACCTCTCTTAAAAAATACGGACGCATATCGACTCTTACATGGAGAGAATGATCTTATTCCGGGAATCACTGTGGATAGATACGGGAAAACTTGGGTGGTCCAAACTTATTCCAAGTCTCTTCGTAAATTTACAAGATTAGTCATTCGAATTCTTTATTCTATCGTTTCTCCCCTTCCGGAACAGATCGTCTGGATCTCCCCTCAAAGGATCGGATCGGAAGATTCCGCTCCTTTACGATTTATTCGAGGAAAAAAAGAAATCCCTTATGAAGAGAATATCTTTTTAGATCGGGTCCGATGGAAGACACAAATCCCCGGACAGAAAGGAGGCTTCTTCTTAGATGTAAGGAACTTAAGGCTTCATATATTAAAAAAAAATGAATTAGCAGGCGGAAGGGATTGTCTGCACCTATTCTCTCATACCGGCCTCACATCAGTTTGTATAGAAGCCGCTGGAGCAAAATCGATTACTTCTGTGGACGGTGCAAAGGAAGCCTTGGAGGAATTTTCATCCAGGATAGACGCTCCGGACGAAAAATTGAACTTTGAAGAAAAGAACAGGATCTTTACCAAAGGAAAACATCATCTGATCAGAGCAGACTTGTTTAAAGAATGGGATTTTTTAGGAGAAAAAAAGTTTTCCCTGATCGTTTTAGACCCACCCAATCTAACTCCGAATCAGGCATCCGTTCCTGCAGGTAAAAAAGCTTATCGCAGTCTAATTAGTAAGGCAATTTCTTTTTTAGAACCTGGAGGGGACCTGATCCTATTATCCTGTTCCGGAAGAATCCTCGAACCCGAATTCGAAAAGATTGGCAGAGAAACCCTGGAATCCAAAGGATGGAAGTATAAGGATCTTTTGAAATTAAAGCCTGAACCGGATCATCCTACACGTAAGGAATTTCCGGAAGGTAAATATTTCAAGGTGCATATCTATCGAGAAATGTATCCGAAAGATCCCGAACCTAAAACTTAAGTTGTCTTTGGATCAAAGATCCGGGAGCCTTCTATGGAACTTAAGGTTTTAGAAACTTCTTCGAAATATATGAGTAAAAATAAAAATACCTACCAGCTGATCGATTCCGGAAATTTTAAAAAACTGGAACAAGTGGGTCCTTTCAAAGTAATTCGCCCTTCTCCTGTAGCAGCTTGGCCTCCCACACAAATCTCTCTTTGGAAAGACGCAGACGGCGAGTACCATCGTAGCGATAAGGGAGGTGGAAATTGGAATTGGAAAACAGGCGGGGCAGCAAGACCAGACTCCGAAGATGAGTTTCTGATCCAGATCCCACCTTTGACGGTAAAGGTCCGTTTTACTCCCTTCGGACATTTGGGAATATTCCCGGAACAATTAGCAAACTGGGATAGGATCCGAAATGTATCTTCTCAATTAGAAGGCCAAGGAGAAGTCCTTAACTTATTCGCTTACTCGGGACTTTCCACCTTATCCGTGCTTGCAGGAGGTTTGGATGCCTGTCATTTGGATTCCTCAAAAGGAATGGTAGAATGGGCTAGAGAGAACGCGCAAGTTTCAGGCCTCGCAGATAAAAAAGTCCGTTGGATCGTGGAAGACGTATTAAAATTCCTGAATAGAGAGATCAGAAGGAATAAAAAATATATAGGATTCATATTAGATCCTCCTACATTCGGAAGAGGAGCAAGCGGAGAAGTTTTCAAAATAGAAAAAGACCTTCCCGAAATGATGGACCTTTTGATGCAACTCTGTGATAACAAGCCCGAGTTCGTGTTTTTAACCTGCCATTCCACAGGATTTAGTCCATTGGCTCTTCGCAGGATTTTAGAAGGAAGGATCAAAACTCCAGGTCATTATTTAACCGAAGAACTTTCGATCAACGAATCCACAGGAAGATTACATCCTGCCGGTTCTAATTGTGTATTCTATTCGAACAGAGTAAAACTTTGAAGAAGAACGTTTTGGAGATAAGCAGCTTTTCAAACGAAAAGTTAAAATACATTTCCGGTTTAAAGGAGAAGAAAAACCGAGAAAAATCCAAAACTTTTTTTATAGAAGGTTACAGAGAGATCCAGAGAGCGAAAGTTTCTGGAAAAGTAAAATTCGAATACTTGCTCATTTCTCCTTCCTGCTACTTAGGAGAAAACGAAGAAGAACTCGTAGATTCCATCGATGCTAAGACAATCCTAGTACCTAAGCAGGTTTTCGAAAAAATTTCCTATAGAGATCGCCCCGACGGTTTAATTGCGACCGCCGAACTTCCGGATTTTTCTCTTTCTCCAAAGATAAAACTCAGCGGAGATCCAGTACTCGTAATCGAAGGTGTGGAAAAGCCGGGAAATCTCGGAACTATTTTGCGAACGGCAGAAGGCGCAGGATTTAATGCCGTTTTTGTCGCGGATCCAAGACTCGATCTATTCAACCCAAACGTTATTCGCTCTTCTACCGGAACCTTATTCACCTTGGATGTTTTCCAGTCCGACATCCAGGAATTATATCCTGTTTTAAAAAAATCTGGCTATAGGACCATCGCGGTCACTCCGGAAGCAAAATCCTTACATTGGGACGGAAATCTGAAAGGGAAAATTGCACTTGTATTCGGAAGCGAACAATACGGTTTGAGTTCCTACGCTCGATCCCAAAGCGACGAATATATTTCTCTTCCTATGAAAGGTGTTGCGGATAGTTTAAATCTTGCGATGTCTGCAGGGATCCTAATGTACGAAGTCCTTCGACAAAACCGTAAATGAAAAAAGTAAAGATCTCCGCATTCGTTAGCGGCCATGGTTTCGGACATATCAGCCGTTCCTTAGAAGCAATCACCAAACTTTTATACCAAAATCCTGAATGGTCTGCGACCATACATTCTCCTAGAGGAGAAGAATTTGCCTCTTCTTTAGATATGAACGGGATCTGGGGAACCGTAAAAACTAAAGTTCAATTCAGAAAAACCAAAACTGACGTAGGAATCGTTCAAAAAGATTCGCTCGGAATGGATTTGGATTCTACCGAGAAAGAGATCATAGAATTTAAAAAGAAAGTCACAGATCTATTTGGATCCGAATGCGATTTTATTAAAAAGGAAAAACCGGATCTAATCTGGTCGGACTCAGGTTCCTTGCCATTCCAAATATCCTCGGACCTAAAGATCCCTTCCCTATTTTTGGGAAATTTCACCTGGGATTATATATATTCCCATTATGATTCCTTAATATTTCAGGAATATTCAAAAGAATTAAAAAAAGAATACTCACTCTGCGATTTAGGACTTATTCTTCCTCTTTCTTGCCCAGTGACATCTATTTTAAAAAAGAAAGAGATCGGATTACTCGGGAGAAAACCAAATTTAAGTAAAGAAGAAGCGAGAAAATATTACGGCTTCGAAGAAGGAATTGAATATTATCTTTTTTCTTTCGGAGCCTATGGGATCGATTCTTCTCAATTTGACTGGAAATATTGGGATCCTTCCAAACGAAGGATCGTGATCGGCGGGATAGAATGGAAAATTGAATCCAAGAACAATTTAGGGATTGTGACCATTCCGAACTGCCATTATCCCGATTTACTCAGTGCCTGCGATTTTGTGCTTACTAAACCGGGTTATGGGATCTTGAGCGAAGCGTATTTTGCCGAGACTCCTATTCTGTATACAGATCGCGGAAATTTTCCGGAGTATCCTTATCTAGTAGAAGCGCTAAAATCCCAATATAAATCTTCCTACATCTCTCATGAGGAATTGTTTAATTTTCAATGGACGGAAGCCTCATCTACTGCAAAATTTGCGAACCCTAAGAATGATCCTCGTTTCCAAAAAGATTCGACCCAAGACATCTTAGATTCCATTAAAGAGATTCTAAGTTAGATCAATTGATGCAAAGCTAAAACTCTAATGTAACTTTAGGAGCCCAATATGCCGAGTATAGAGACCTTAGAAAAATTTATAACTGTCGTAGAATCAAATAAACATGACGAAGCAATAGAACTATTCTATACTGAAGACTCTTCGATGCAAGAAAACCTTTCTCCTCCTAGAATTGGAAGAGATCTTCATCTTACAAACGAACGTTTAGTCTTAAGAAGGGCAAAATCTTTATCATCCAAATGTATTCGTCCGGTGTTTGTAAATGGAGATCATGTTGTGATCCGATGGGTGTTTCATTTTGATTGGAAGGATGGAACTTCCACAGACATGGAAGAATTGACATACCAATTATGGGAAGGAGAGAAGATCAAACAAGAGCAGTTCTTTTACGATCCTGCCCAAAGAATTCCAAAGACTAATTCCTAATTTAGATCCTAACTTTTTCGCAGGACGCGATCGAATATATTTTATAAGGGCAGGAAATCAATTTCGCACAGAGTTCACGGAGAATTTTGGAGAAAATTAAATCTCTGTGAGCTCTGTGTGAAAATAACTCATATCTTATTGAAACCAGGATACGATCTGCTCTTTACGAAGCCTGGTCTGGTATTCTAAAAACCTTTCCTTCCACCAAGTATGAGGTTTAGAAAGATCGGTTTCCCAAAACCAAAGATGCAAATCGTTTAATGTTCTTTTATCCCATAAGATCCGATTGATCTCTTTGGAATTTAATGAATTCGGTCCTGACTCTTTCCAATTTGAAACTAAAACATCCATATATCGTTTACGAGCATCGGATTCTTTCTTTCTGGATCTTAAACGAGAAGTATGAAAACGAAAAAGTAAAGGATCAGCTATAGATAGGAAAATTCCCTTACCTTCATCCATTCCTTCCAAAAACTCCGAGTATTCTTTCTCTAATTTTTCCGTATCGGATAGTATCGGATTGTCCTTAGTCTCTTCCGGGGTCAGAAGTAAACCTCTCTTCTTCCATACCTCTCCTTGTTTTGAAGAAGAAGTCCATACACTCCAAAAATAAGAGAGAAGCCATCCCCCAGTAATCGGAAGCAACCAATAGAATAGGACCGGATAATAAACGAATAACCAGACTGAAATTCCCGTGCCATAAAACGCCTGAGGCAATAGAGCACGAGCTGCCGCCATTCTATCAATACCGAGTGCAGGGTCTCTATTCTGAGGCCCCCATTCAATTTTACGATTCCAGAATGTTGTCCAAAGGAAACGGGTATATTGCACCATATACGCAGGAGCCAAAATCACTGATTGAATAAATTCTGCGAAGAAAGAAAATATAAACGAGAAAAAACCGATGCCACTTTCCTTTCTTCTGAAAAACAGACCGTCCAGAAAAGAAAGGATCCTAGGTAAAAATAATATTAGAATCGTATAAATTTGTAATCCGTAAAATACAGGAAGATACATACTCTCTTGGAACTGGGCCCATTCTTCCGGAATGGAAGCGAGACGATAATAATCCGTATCAGCCATTACTGTAAAACTGGTAGCGATCAAAAGTAGCGCCCAAAGAAGAGAGCTTCCGTAGGATAATATTCCCAAAAGAATATGGATCCTACTCGAGATCCTAAGACCTCCCACGAACAAAAACCAGAAATGTTGAAGATTCCCCTGGCACCAACGATTATCCCTCTTCAGACTTTCCAAAAGGTTTGGAGGACATTCTTCGTAGGAGCCTTCCAAATCATATGCAAACCAAACAGTATATCCAGCTTTTCTAATTAATGCAGCCTCTACAGTATCATGAGATAGGATCTTTCCACCGATGGCACCTTCTCCGGGTAAACCAGGAAGACCACAATGCTCCATAAAAGGTTTTAATCTTACGATCGCATTATGACCCCAGAAAGGACCCGAAAACACCTGCCAATAATAAGAGCCTGCGCCAAAGATAGGATTACCAAGCCAGGTCCCGAACTGAGCGAGTCTTTGGAATAAACTTCTACCACGAATGATCTTAGGGACTGTTTGTATGATACCTGCGTTAGGCACTGCTTCCATGAGTCGGATCAGATTCAGCATACATTCACCTGTTAAGATGCTGTCTGCGTCCAAAACGATCATGTATCTATAACGTCTTCCCCATCTTCTGCAAAAGTCGGCAATGTTCCCGGATTTTTTATTTAAGTTGATCCTTCGTTTTCTGTAATATACTCTACCTTTTGTTTCAGGTTTTCTGGAAAGTTTAGAGAACGCTTTTTCTTCCTGGAGCCATATATCCGGATCCGTAGTGTCGGATAAAAGAAAGAAGTCCAAGTTCTCTCCTAGACCGACTGAAGCCGCAGATCTCATCATAGATTCTAATCCAGCTGTGACTCTTGCTACGTCTTCACAATGGATCGGAATTACTACCGCCGTGGGAGGAAGATCTTTCGGAACAACTTTCACTCCGGAAATTAATCCTGAAATTCTTGTAGGATCTCCTCCTCTTATTCTTTGGATGGCCCCAAAAATTGCGGTAGTCGCTCCGAATGCTAATAAAGGAAATAAAAAGCAGAATAATAAAAGAGTGGCCCATTCCAGAGGGGAAATTCCGTTGATTAGAAGAAAACGATATTCTAAATAAATTCCGAATAAGGAAAGAAGTCCAAGAAGACCAACAAATCCTAATCTTCTATAAGTAAATTTTCTGGAATCGAATGCTTCTTTTAAGATCCCTTCCGGAGCAGAAAAATTAGAAGATATCGTTTCTCCGTTCATGAAAAATACCAGAATGCTAAAGATATATAAACCGCCGCCCAGAATAACGCAGTGAGTACCAATGCCACAGGTTCCGGTTTTTCTGCAGAGGGAGAGGCCAGATCCGCAAGAGGTCCAAAATCGATCGGTCTAGGGACCATTGAACCTGGCTCCAAAGAAGGAAGTCCACTTTCCCAATCTCGATCCAATTTCGCGGAAATTTCTTCTTTAAAAATTTCGAATATACTTACGTTCTGATTTTCAGCTTTCGAGAATACTTTGGAAAGGATCTTTTGGATCTCCAAACTATCTTCTATTCCCATTCCTCTTAGATAAAGCTCCAAACGATCCCACTCTTTGGAAGAATTCGGATTTTTCGGAAAACCGGCGTTTTCCAGGTCTTCCGGTTTTTTTTTAGTTCGGCTCAAGTACGAAATTCCAGGTTTCTGAAATGATTTCTTGGTTTCTGCTCAATGCGGCCTTTAGGTCTGAGGGCCTGAATTTATTTTTAGGATAAACCCCAAAGGTAAGTCTCCATACCCCAGTCTCTTCTATTTTTTGTACTGAGTATTCGGAAAGTTCCGCATTCTCTCCGGTATCTATCTTTGCTTGGATATAAGAGAAAGCATCCAAAGAACTAAGACTGGAATTTTTGAAATCCACATAGAACATCTTCAAGTCGGGATCTCCCTGAGCATCCCCGATCCGAGTCGCGACAACTTTCGCTAAACTTTCAGGTAACGGGTCGGTATCAGGCCAGCGAACAGTATAAGAAAAATCGAATGGAGTTCCTGGACCCGGGATCGGATCCGGCATCCAATACGCCCCCATATTATCATCAGAATCTTGGACGGTAGGATTTTCCAGAAGTTGAACACTCCCCTTACCGAAAGGAGTTTCCGGCTCCACCCAAGCGCTCGGCCTAAGTTGGTATTTCATTTCGCTATGCTGATAATTTTGGAATTCTCTATCTCTTTGGATCAAACCGAATCCTCTCGGATTTTCTTCCGGAAAAGAATACGTAGTGCTTCGTTTCGGATTATCGAGAGGTCTCCAGATCCATTCTCCTCTTCCAGAATGAATAAGTAAGCCGTCGGAGTCATGAGATTCCGGATAAGCCTGTCCTTTCGGAATACCTCTCGTCTCGCTATACCAATACATACTGGTCAATGGAGCGATTCCCAAACGATCCACTTTTGTTCTTAAGGTAACTTCTGCACTGACTTTTACCGCAGAAACCTTTCCGGGTGTGATCTGAAATTCATAAGCGCCTGTAGCAGTTTTCCCATCTAACAATGCATAAACGGTAATTGAAGAATCCGTTTTGTCTGGCTTAACTACATAAAATTCACGGAATGCCGGAAAATCCTCCGGATAAGGCATTCCGGTATTGACTGCAATTCCTCGAGCGGAAAGTCCATACCATTGTTTTTTGGAAATGATCCTATAATAACTTGCTCCCTGGAAGACTGCAAACTCATCCGTATGCTCCTGGGTATTGATCGGAAAATGGATCTTGAATCCCGAATAACCAAGATTAGTCGGAAGTTCTCCCACTCCTTTTAGTTTGGATAGATCGAAAGAAGAAGGATCGTATGGGATCTCTCTTGCAAAATCTCCTCTGACTTCAAACACTCTTACGTTCGTATTATACAAATGCCCCGGATGTAGGAATTGCAACTGGAAAGGGTTTCCTTCTTTTTTCCAAACCGATTTTTCAGGACGAAATACAATGTTCTTATACTGATTCCATGGTAGACCTTTCAAAAAGTCTGTAGTAGAAAGTTTAGGAGGAATGTAACGTTGTTTGGATAATGCTCTAGCTTTTAATTTGAGATCGGAGAATGAAAATTTGAAAGTGGGATAGGTATTCTGGTCGGAAACCTCTCCTTCCATCACACTTAGAAAAGGAGAAGAAGAAAAGTCGGGTTCTTCTCTATCCCGCCTCTGCTGTCGATCTGCGACGGCAAAGAGCAAGGCAGTTGCCACAAAGGCCAGAATTATATGCACTCGTAACAATTCGTTTTCTTTCCTTTCAAGTAAGCGAGAACGGATGTTAGAACCAGTCTATCATCCGTAAACAATGAGGGCAAGGTCTTTTAAGCTCGAAATCAATCGAACCTTGGAACCTTGCCCTTCATTCAGATCGGAAAAATTTTCCCCGAATTCTTTTATTTAGGAGTCACCTTCACAAAATACTTTTTGGAATTTTCCCAAGTTTTCAGGATCTCTTCTGAAAGATCAGATCCGGTCAACTTAGTATGCTCCGTAATCAAAGACTTTATGATTTCGTAATCTTCATTTTCAAGATCCACGATTTTCACGTATTCTTTGTTAATTAAAGGTTCGAGTTCCCAATCTTTTTGGAAGAAATATGCATTTCCTCCGGTCATACCGGCTCCCATATTTTTCCCAACGGTTCCAAGGCATACGATGGTCCCGCTTGTCATGTATTCCAAGAAGTGGTCCCCTGCGCCGCCTACTACAGCGTCCGCTCCGGAGTTCCTTACACCGAATCTTTCTCCTGCTCTTCCTGAGCTGAAAAGTTTTCCGGAAGTTGCCCCATAAAGACAAGTGTTACCGATGATCACGTTCTCGTATGGTTTCAATTTGGAACGACGATGTTTGCGGATCACGATGGTTCCACCGCAGAGTCCTTTTCCTACGTAGTCGTTTGCATCCCCGTGAAGAGTGATTTGTACACCTTTCACAAGCCAAGCGCCCAAGGATTGTCCTGCAGTTCCTTCCAGAATGATCTCCAGTTTTCCAGGAAGACCTTTTGCTCCGTATTTACGAGCAATGATCCCGGAAACTTTCGCACCTACTGTTCTGTTCGTATTCTTAACCGAATAAGAAAGAGACATGGAAGTTTTTCCTTCCAAAGCAGGCTCAGCATCTTTTAAGATACGATCGTCTAAAACTTCTCCGACAGCTTCTCTTCTAACGAATCTGTCTTTTTTCTTCTTAGGATCGTAAAGAAGTGGAAGACGAACTAAAATCGGATTCAAGTCAAGTGAATCTAAACGGTCTTGCTCATAACGAGTGATCTGTTTCAGAAGATCAGTTCTTCCGATGATCTCGTCCATGGAACGGAAGCCCAATTTAGCGAGATATTCTCTCACTTCCATTGCAAGAAGTGTCATTAGGTTCGCAACTTGGTCAGGAGAACCCTTGTATTTCGCTCTGAACTTCATGTCCTGGGTAGCGATACCTGTAGGACAATTGTTTAGATGGCATTTTCTTGCCATGATACAACCCAGAGCCACGAGAGAAGCTGTTCCGATCCCGTATTCTTCCGCACCTAAACACGCAGCGATGATCACGTCCCTTCCGGAAACGATACCGCCGTCAGTACGGAGAACGATACGATCACGTAGACCATTCATTACTAAAACTTGATGTGTTTCGGAAAGACCTAATTCCCAAGGAGATCCTGCATGTTTGATGGAAGTAAGAGACGCAGCTCCAGTTCCTCCCACATGTCCAGAGATCAGGATCACGTCAGCGTTTGCTTTCGCAACACCCGCAGCGATTGTTCCTACCCCGGCTTCGGATACTAATTTTACGGAAACTTGAGCAGTATGGTTCGCCTGCTTCAAATCGTAAATCAGCTGAGATAGATCCTCGATAGAATAAATATCATGGTGAGGAGGAGGAGAGATCAAATCGATCCCCTGAGGAGTATGACGATTGGTCGCGATCTCCTCGTTATTCTTCTTCCCTGGAAGTTGTCCGCCTTCTCCCGGTTTTGCACCCTGAGCGATCTTGATCTCCAATTCTTTTGCGGAGTTGAGATACTCTGAGGTCACACCGAATCTTCCGGAAGCCACTTGTTTGATGGAAGAATTAGCAAGATCGCCCTTCTCATCCACAACGTAACGAGATGGATTTTCTCCACCTTCTCCGGAGGAAGATTTTGCTCCAAGACGGTTCATAGCAATTGCAAGATCCGTATGTGCTTCGATAGAAAGTGCTCCATGGCTCATACCAGGAGTTAGGAAACGTTTCTGGATCTCAGAAACTGTTTCCACTTCTTCGATCGGAACAGGAGAACGATCCACGAAATCGAAAAGATCTCTAATATTGATCGGATCACTTTCTTCCATCAGCTTGGAAGCTTCCAAGAACGCTTCGTAGTCATTATCCACCGCAGCTTTGCGGATGAATTTTACGACTTTAGGAGACCATCTATGAGGTTGGTCGTCCTTTTCAGAAACGAAATCCTCAGGATTAATTTCTTTGTTAAATGCAGAGTCGTGGTTTCTAAGAATATTCTGCTCGATCCCGCCGATACCGATCCCGGAAATTCTGGAATAAGTTCCCGGGAAGTATTTAGAGATCAAAGTTCTAGAAAGACCGATTGCTTCGAAAACCTGTCCACCTACATAGGAAGACATGATGGAAATTCCCATCTTGGACATGATCTTCATAAGTCCGTCGTCTACCCCCGCGCGATAATTCGCGCAAAGAGAAGCAAAAGAAGGACGAGTTCCGTCTTCTGAATCAAAATCACCTTTGGTCCAAAGATCGTGAAGAGTATCCCAGATCAGATAACTGTTTACTCCGGAAGCTCCGTAACCTAAAAGAACAGCCACATTATGAATTTCGAATGCAGATCCTGTTTCCACAAGAATGCTAGTCGCCGCACGTTTTTTATTACGGATCAAGTGATTATGGACTGCAGCAACGGCCAATTCCATAGGGATCGGCGCGCGGTCTTTGTTCAGTTTTTTATCCGAAAGAATGAGGATATTCACTTCGGATTCAGCAGCCTTCACTGCATCCGCAAGTAATTTATCCAAAGCGAGCTCTAGATAATTTCTGGCAGCGCCTTCCTCATGATGAGCCTCGAAGGTTGCATCTAGGGTCACAACCTTGTATTGTTTCCCATCCTTATCCCGAATTCTTTGTAATCCGAGATTCGTCAGATACGGATGAGATAGAACGAGACAGTTCTGAGGTTTTTCATCTGCGAATAAATTCGTCTTCTTCACTAAACGAGTATAAAGAGAGGTAACACCTTTTTCTCTTAAATAGTCGATCGGAGGATTGGTAACCTGAGCGAATCTCTGGCGGAAGTAAGTATACAATCCGATACGAGAAAGCATTAGGATAGAAAGAGGAGTATCATCTCCCATGGAACCGATCGCTTCTTTTCCTGCAAGCGCCTGAGGTTTGATCACCGCTTTTTGTTTATAAGGAGAATATGCGAAAAGGATCTGTCTTCTTCTTAGCTCGTCTCCGGTATAAGTTACGGTTTGAGCAATAGACTCGTCGATCGTTTGGTCCAGATATTCTACATTCTCTTTGGACCATTCTCTATAATCGTATTTTTTCTCGAAGAATGCGTTCACATCTTCGTTGAAGTAGATCTTTCCTTCTTTCAGGTTGATCGCGAGCATATCGCCCGGTCCCAATCTTCCTTTTTTAGTGATAATCTCTTCGTCGATATGAACAAGTCCAGTCTCGGAACCCATAACTACGAGTCCGTCTTCTGTAATCACATATCTTGCAGGGCGAAGTCCGTTTCTATCCAAACTTCCACCGACCCAATCTCCTTCCGCGAATGCGAGAGCAGCAGGTCCGTCCCATGGCTCGGTCAATGTGTTATTGTATTCGTAGAATGCTTTCAGTCCTTCGGACATCTGAACGTTCTTACTCCATGCATTCGGAATAAGCATCGCTTTCGCGTGAAGTACGTCTTTTCCGGAACGTACGATCGCTTCCATCGCATTATCCAAACTTGCAGAGTCGGATAAATGTGGTCGAATAATAGGATGGATCTCTTTTTGGAACTCTCCCCATTTTTCGCAGGCGAGCTCTTCTTCTCTAGCGAGCATCCAAATCCTATTTCCTACGATCGTATTAATCTCACCGTTATGTGCGAGAATACGGAAAGGTTGAGCAAGCGCCCAACTTGGGAATGTATTCGTAGAATATCTTTGGTGGAAGATACAATAAGGAGAAACCATTTCCTCACTTTTTAGATCTTCATAAAATTGAGAGACTTGGTTTCCGTTGAATAATCCTTTGAACACGATCCTTTCTGAAGAGAAAGAACAGATATAAAAATCTTCGCTCATAGAAAGTTTCAGAGCATCTCTCATCACTTTCTTTTGGATCAGAAATAATTTGGTCTCGAAGTCCTCATTGGACATTCCATCCGGTTTTCCGATCAAAACTTGTTCGATCTGA
Organism: Leptospira sarikeiensis; assembly: GCF_004769615.1. GTDB lineage: Bacteria > Spirochaetota > Leptospiria > Leptospirales > Leptospiraceae > Leptospira_B > Leptospira_B sarikeiensis. The sequence goes on from NZ_RQGF01000008.1 coordinate 44,653, forward strand.
GGACGTGAAGAGTTTGCCTTCGGCCCTAAAACTTCCGGATTTACAGGAACATATCTCCAAGCATAAAGCTTGAAGTTGAATTGCATAAGTGCTGATTCGATAAGACTGCGACAAACATCTTGTTTATCTATATCTTCTCTTGGAAGGAACACCATCCCTACACCGATGGAATCTTCGTCCGGGCGTCTGTGTCCCATTTCCTCGATGTATTTCGCAAACAGTTTCTTAGGGATACGGATCATGATCCCGGCGCCGTCTCCGGTTTGCATATCGGCGTCTACGGCTCCACGGTGAGTAAGGCAGGCAACCGCCTTCAAACCCATAGATACAACTCGGTGATTGGACTCGCCCTTATAAGAAGCGACGAAGCCTACTCCGCAGTTATCGCGCTCGAAGGACCTGTCGTATAGACCGTTTTCCTCCAAGTACTTTTGGATCCGCAACTGTTCGTCAAGGTTTAACATCCGCTAAGGTTCCTCTTTAGGGTTGGTAATAGATTCGGGACATTGCTTCGCCCCTATCCACGGAATGCGAAGACGCAAAACGCGATGTTTGGCTGAATTTTGTAGCAAATGCCCGATTCTTAGACCAGTAAATTTGCGAGTGCTTACTTTGAAAACGATCTTTTTGGGGGAAGGAAGGGCTGAAGACCTAGATCCGGCTTATAATCCGGATTTTGTGAAGCCTAAGAGAGTAAAATAGTCTCTGAGTTATAGTACGAGAGCCAAGCAAAGCGACGAAAAATAGAAAATAGAGATTCTGTTATGCAACGGGACCTTTTTCGTGCAAAAGGTATTCCCCACCCTTCTTTGGGTGGGGGCCGGTGCGGTGGTACGCTTGCTTCTCGAGAAAAATCTCCATAGCAGATTTTCATTTTTCCTTCAAGAGGAATTTTTCCGGAATCCGCGTGTAGGAGCTCCTACAAATGAATCTGCGTTCCGGCTTCTTCCTTAATTCGATCATGAAATTTATGGAATCAACGTCTAACTAACAATGACAACGGAATCAAAAGGAAGTCGGGCTCTTCTATGGCTAGTCGCTTGCGGCTTTTTTATGCAAACCCTAGATGGAACCATAGTCAACACCGCATTACCGGGAATTGCGAAAAATCTTCAAACAAGTCCTCTCAAAATGCAATCCGTTGTGGTCGCCTACTTATTGACCATGGCAATGATCATTCCGGCTTCCGGTTGGATCTCCGACAAATTCGGGGTCAGGCAAGTTTTCATCGGAGCGCTCGCGTTATTTGCAACCGGTTCCTTATTCTGCGCTTTTTCCCAAAATCTAACTCAACTTGTTCTTTCAAGGATCCTGCAAGGAATGGGAGGAGCACTTTTACTTCCCGTAGGAAGACTTGCTCTTCTTCGTTCCGTTCCTCATGATCAATTCTTACAAGCGATTAGTTTCGTAGCAACCCCAGGACTCTTGGGTCCACTCATAGGTCCTGTTCTTGGAGGATGGCTTGTAGAAGTTGCCTCTTGGCATTGGATTTTTTTGATCAATATTCCTGTAGGGATCATAGGAGGGATCGCTGCCTCGATCTATATGAAAGGAGATCCTGAAGCCGAATCTTCTTCTTTCGATTGGACCGGATATCTGCTTCTCGCATTCGGAATGGTCTCCGTTTCTTTGGCGATGGATGCAGGTTATAGTTTAGGTTTAAGAAGAGCAGGCATCTTACTCTTGATGATCTTCGGTTTGGCGAGCATCGCAGGCTACTGGATCCATGCCTCCAGAAATCCTAAACCATTATTTTCTCCTAAAATTTTTTCCATTCCTACTTTGAGCATTGGTTTGCTTGGCAATCTATTCTCTCGTTTGGGAAGCTCCAGCATGCCATTCTTAGTTCCTCTGTTCCTACAAGTGAATATGGGATATTCTCCTTTTCGCGCGGGGCTTATGCTTCTTCCAATGGCTGCTGCAGGGATCGGGATCAAAAGATTCGCTCCGTTCCTCATCTATAAATTCGGATACAGGAATGTTCTCGCAACAAACACCATTCTGATCGGATTCAGCATGAGTAGTTTCTTTTGGTTGGATTCTTCAGATATTTGGTGGCTTCTTTCCTTACAATTATTTTGTTTCGGAGCCTTTAACTCACTTCAATTCACTGCGATGAACACTTTCACTTTAAAGGATCTGGAAGGAAATTTCACAAGTAGCGGGAACACAATCCTTTCTATGGTACAAATGTTGGCAATGGGAATGGGGGTCGCCTGTGGAGCGGCGGCATTAGAAGGATTCACCGATCTATTCGGAAAGGAGCCTACAAATATGCTTTTGTCTTTCAAAAGCACATTCGTATGCATGGGGCTGATCACTCTTTCATCCAGCTTTATCTTCTGGCAGATCAAAAAAGAAGACGGTAGAAGTGCAGTCTTGAAAGATTCTGTTCTGGATTGAATTTTCTATTTCGCACAGAGGCCAGAGGCCACGGAGTTAGGAATTAGGGAAATAAACTTAGCGCCTTATCGTGAACTTAAAAAATTCTGAAAACAACTTTCACGCGAAGCCGCGAAGAGAAGAAGATTTCTGTTGGAGTTCCTACGAGAAAAAATTGCCCCCGCCCAATCTTGCGACCAGTAGGGAGCCAAGATTCCCGAAGGGTAACTGAGCAAATGCGAAGTTAAAATTCAAATCAAACAAGCTGCAATAAATTAGGCGCAGCATTCGGGTGGAGGGGAGGGCCTTGTGGGAAAGGCTCGGTCTCGTATATCATCAAATTCTCAAATTTTCAATAACGATCTGTATATTACGCGGAATTTTGATTCCAAGTATGTTTTAGGTAGAAGAAGACTTCGAAAGTTTCGCATAGAGGCCACGGAGAACACAGAAGAATTAATATTCACGTTTCACCTCAGTGAACTCGGCATTCTCTGCATGAAACCAAATTTGAATATTAATTTCTACGAATAGAGAGAACAGGATTTAAGAAAAGGTCCGAAAGGATCTTTCTCTGGCTCGCATCAGGAATACGGGAGAGAAGTTGATCCATCTTCCCTTTGATCTGAGTGAAATCAGGATACTCGTCCATCACTCTTAAAATATGAGGCCAAGCTTTTTTAACTAACTCCGCAACTGCAGGACTTGCAGTCCTTGCTTTGTTCCAAGAATTTTCCAATTGGCTTCGGATCCTAAAGAAGTCGCGGCCTAGTTCTAAAACTTTTCTAAGCCTAGATTCTGAAAGACCAGTACGTGTTCCCAATTGACCTAGAGTCCCATCCCATTCCACAACTTCCCCTCTGGATTCTTTTAATAAAGAAGTTTGCAATTGAACAAGCGCGTTCTCTTCTACAGGTAAAGAAGCAACCCAACGTTTATATTCTTCCAGCTGTCCGGCCTTTTGGAAAACTCTCACTTTTCCAACTTGGTCCATATATTTAGAAAAAGGAATACTTACCGGAGGTTCCGTATAACTCGGAGTTTCTCCTCCGAAATCGCCGTCGAAATGCAGATCTTCCACATCCGAAAGAATATCTTCTCCGATTTGAACGGAAGAATCGTCTTCTTCCAATTCTTCCACCTTCATGATCAAAGGTCTTCCGGAGAATAGTTCACCATATTTTTGTAATATTTCCGCGAGTATAGGGGTCTCTGGACCTTTTCTAACAGGAACTGGGATCGGCCTTGCTGCAGCACCTGCTGCGGCGACTTCCCTTGCTACTTCACCTAAGGAAGCGGCCTCTCTTTTTTTGCCGGTCGCAATTTCAACCAGATAGACCATTCCCTCTTCCGATTCGAATCTATGACCCGCAGGAAAAGTAAAACCTAGACCTTCTAAAATCTCATCCGAAATCTTAGAGTATTTTTTCTTTCGAGGAACTTGCTCTGCAGAAGATTCCTGCTCGATCAGTTTCGTTTTTACCTTGTTTAAGGCCCCTAAAAAGTTGCGGTTCATGTAGGAAGAAAGTTCCTGAGAACCCATTCCTAAAAATTGAGCGAACTGCGGAAGCTGATCAAAGAAATGATCCGTCTTTTGGACATTAGTGGAGATATAAGAACGAATTTTAGTTTTAAGAGCATCCTGCTCTTTCAACGGGATTTTTTTCGCGGAGATGATCGTCCCGAAAAGTTGGATATGAGTATGGAAATAACTTAAGAATTCACCGTACGCGGTCAGAACGTACTCGCCGTGGGCGTTTTTTTCTATGACCTTTTTTTCTGGGCCAGCCATAATCCGGATTCGCAGTCAAGTTTTTACAAGCTTGGCTCGGAATTCAAGACAATTAAAGAGTCAGACTCTTTTCGGGATCGTTTCTTCGCTCGGACTTCCGCTAATAATTCTGTACCTCAGAAAGGTATTACAGGTAGCTTCTTCCGAATAGCGGACCAGATCGTAGTCAGGTCTCGGGGATCTAAAAAAAGAAGAATGAGCCAAACGTTCGGTAACTTCCTTACGAATATGGGCCCTGGCTTCGTTCCTTCTTAAATACACGGAAGGGACAACGATATCGTTTTTATAGGATAAAATATTATTTCTGTAGATCGCTACTGTAAGACGGATCCGGTAGGATTTATTCTCCAGTTGGTCTTTTGCTTCCAGAAATTCCATAGCGACACTCTGCGGATCAAAAATCTTAACGATTTTCTATACCCAAAGTATCGGTTTTCCCACCCCCCGATCTCAAATTCGTAAGATAGAATTTTTTTACTTTTGGAAAATTTAGATTAGGTCGATATGTTTCGTTTCTCAGGAAGATTATTTCGCACAGAGGCCACGGAGAACACTGAGGGGTTACTAGCGTGGAGAAGAATTCCTAAAACAGAACTTCTCCGTGCACTCAGTGATCTCTGTGCGACAAAATCAAGGTAACATAATTTTATGCAAAGTCCAAGGAGTGGCAAGAAAGGCCGAATCTCCTGTGTCCGAAACATATAGAACTTTTGTAGATATTTGATTCGTAGGAATAGCAACTTCGCCCAAGTTCGTAAAGTTAGAATCTCTTATTACGATCTTAAATCCGTTCCCCACTGTCCCTTCCAGAGTATACAACTTACCGTTCTTATCCGTAGTAATCTGTTGGTATGCAACGCTCGAAGCTCCGGATAAATTGGTCCAAGTTAAAGAATTTAAATCGAATTTTATGATACCTGTATAAAAATCGGTTTCATTCTGCGCGAAAATCATTTGATAAAAATTTCCGACATTATCGACTTCTAATTCATCTGTGCTAAAGATTCCCCACTCACGGAAAGGATTATCAATATAAGTACCTGAGCTACCTCCTATTAGAGAAGAATAATTCAAATACATAAAATAATCTTCATCCCCAATATCCACCTGACTTGTGAATAATGAATTATTATAAATAGCGAGATTCGTAAATGGTACAAAAACATTCGAAGGCAGAGAACTTGTAGTTGCCCCCGTAAAATCCGTTTTAACTTTTATTAATACTTTTGCGCTGGAAGTCCGTCCGGAGAGATATAAAGAGTCCCCTCCTATTTCCATATCCGTTCCTTGTATTGTTGATCCTTGAAAAGTAGGAAGAACAAAACTGGAAATCTGAGCCCCATTCGCGTTCAATTTCGTGATCTGGCCTGTCGTATGAAGAATATAGAAATTCTGATTTGTATCTCTCACGACTTGGATCGGAGAAGAACCGATCAGATCTTGAAAGCACGGAGTCATGATCGGGGAAGAACAAGAAACGACAGAGCCTCTTCCGGCATCCGCTACAAAAACATTTCCCGTCCTTGAATCGGTCGAGATACTTTGGACTGTAGAACTTAAGGAAGGAGTGATCGGAAGGAGCACTGATCCTCCAGACATTCCACTATGAAATCTCACCAAATAATTTCCAAGATCCGGAAAAGAATTTTTCTTAATAGCTACTATGATCTGATTCCCTACCATAGTCATATCGATGATCTGTCCTACAAAAATGTCTTTAGAAGCAAGTTGTACAGGAGTATCTCCACTTATATCGTATTGATATAGATCGAAATTACTGTTATCCGCTACAAGTAGACTTCCATCCGCAGGATGAATGTAAATTGCGTAAGGCTCTCTGAAAGTTCCAGGTAGATCCCAGGTTTTTAATAAATTTCCGGAAGAAGAATATCTAAAAATACGATCCGTACCAGTATCGAAATTCGCCTCACTAATATAAAGATTTCCTGAAGTATCTACTGCAAGATCTTTAGGTTCCGAATCGGCAGGGAGATCAATAATACTTGCCTGACTACAGTCCGAGAAAAGTTCGAATACTTTCATGCCGACTAAAGCAAAAATACGATTCGAAGGATCTACAACAATCGATTTGGAAGCCACACCGGTCCAGACTCCGATCACTTCTCTTGTTGTATTCAAAAGATATGTATTCGCTCCGCTAGAGACTAAAAGTAAATTTCCCCAGGAAGTAGCGGATAAAACTCCTCCTGCAAATCCGTTTTTGAAACGGACAAATTGAGTTCCTCCCCCACCGTTGGAGTTTAATTTTGTGGAGCAACCGGTATTATACGAAATCCCTCCCGTATCGAACAAACTCATGGAGGAAACATTACCTTCTAAGCTGACAGCTTGGACTGCATATTGAAAAGATTTCTGAGTATCTGAAACATTATCCGTAAACGTAGAGTTGGAAGTTGTTCCGATTTGTTGGTAAGAAGACTCAAAACTGGACTTTCTAAAGACTCGATATTCGGATGCAGGGATCGGATCCCAGTTGATCTCTACCTTGTTCGTAAATGTCGCGTCACTTGCAGTAACCCATTGAGGTGCATCTCCAGGAGGCGCTGGATCTGTTGGAGTTCCAGTTCCTCCACTTGGAGAGATCACTGCAAGCAAAGCACTTACCGGATCGAAAGATTGCCCCTCTTGGGAACAATTATAAAAAGTCAAAGTTGAGATCAGAAGGCAAACGGTTATTTTTTTCATGGTCCAATACGGCATATTCTATTTATTTTATATATACTTTCGCTTTTACTTTAAGGAATCGTCACTCTTCCACGAAGGAAATAGTCCTGAAAGGGGCCATCCGCATAAGAATACGATACTATTTCTACACACATATAATCAAAATTATTTCGATTCAAACTTGTTGTAGCGCTATATGTTCCGGGAGGGACCGGATCAAATATGTCGAAATACCCGAGTGGAGCCGCTGGAATAGAAAAAGAGATAGGTTGACTAGCAGCGATATCGGTGTACAAATAATCGAAGGTATCTACAGAGACCGCAAATTCGGATTTAAATTCTACCGTATCTCCATTTAAGGAAGCCTTCGCACACGCAGGAGCGCAAGTTCCAACAGTAGCAGGAAGAGCCGCAGCACCAGTGCAGAAATGCCCTTGTCCTAGTTGTTTTACTTTGGAAGAGATCCCGAATTCATTCCTTGCCACGATTAAGATCTTCAATTTCCGATCCGAAGGTCCAACCAAGGCAGGAGGATTTGCACCCGGCTGCGCAAGTTGTCCAGCAGTTACAGTCCAATGAGAGAATGAATTTATAACTGTATTCTCCGGAGTCAGTGCCATATTCCTTCCGCCGATGAATGCAGAAACTGTAGTATTATCATGAACCGGCAAAACAAAATCGATCGACTGAATAGAGAATAATCCCAAAAAACTAAGCTCGTCTTCATCCGAAATATCGAAACTAGTGATCGTTGATTCTTGAAGATCAGGTGCGTTCACAGGTTGCCCCGGAGGAGCAGGATTTCCAGGAGGGATCGGAACCGGCGCATTTGTTCCGTCTAAGACCGATTTTGCGGCTGCTACTAGTTCACCAAGATTTTTAGGATCTTCGGAACAGGAAACTTCGGAAAGTACCAATATGCTTAAGATAGTTTTGATAATGTAACTTTTTATTTTTATAGAACTCATTTTAACCAATATAACTTTTTTACACAGTAAAGATGAAGGCCCTCTAATTTTCCGAGTTTTTTAAGAACTGATCGGAAAGTTCGGAATGAACAATACAAATTCAGGAATAAACGCGTGTTATGTGAGTTGATGAATTCCTTTGGTTTCAAAACTTCGCCCAAAGAACACGTTATACAAGTTTGCGGTTCAATCCGATATGTTCTGAACAACAAATTGTTGCTAACTTTATGGATCGTTTTTTGGATCAAAAATAAAAAAAGTGAGGAAAAGCTCACATTTCATGTAACGAGCACTACAGAGGAATATCCGATTTATTTGATATCAAACAGAAGCTTTTCTTTGACGGAATTGAACCTATAAAATTCAGGTCCCGACTAAATCTCCCTTCTCAGAAGGAAGATACATGGGCCTTTTTTTCGCCCAAGGAAAGAAAGGGAGTAAGAGTAGAATATAAAGGATCGGAAATGAAAATAATAAGATCTCGCCCTGTACATTATTCAATTGAATGATCCCTATAGATCTAGAAAGAAATACGAAAAATATAAAAAGAATAACCGAAGTCACAAATGCAAAAACAATAGAGATCAAATTACGTATCCAAATGTTTTTCCAAACAAAAATACTCTTCATTAAAAAATGAAATTTAAAACTCGCATATAAGATCCTAATAGAAACCAGAAACAAAGCCAGAGCTAAGATCGGATTATTCCCCACTCCTCCGATAATTTCCAAAAGACTAAGTCCAGTCGCAATAAAAATGATAGAAGAATAAACGAATAGAAGTACCGAGGCAGTCCTGCTTCTCGAAAAACGGATCACTAATCCGAAGACAAACATCAAGAGCGGATCAAAATAAAAAGTACTTAATGAACCTAAAAGAAAAGCGAACAAAATCCCTTGTAAGATCCCGATACAAAATAAGATCTTGGAGGAAAAATTTAAGAATTCCTCCGCCTCCTGAACGGATTCTATTTTATTAAGGAAACTTTTGAGGAACTTCATATCGGATCTATTTTTGCAAATTTGAATGATAGCCAAAATCAGTCAATTTTTTAGATTCTCCGCCCTTTTGTCGGGGATCCCATGTAGTAGGAATTCCGACAAAATGCCAAAAACATACGTAAGTTCGTTCTTTTTTCGAAAAAATCCTAAATGACAGCCGATTGCTTTCGTTCTAAATGGAATAAGAGAGCCACAATGAACTTCCGCTATAATCATTCCCCATTCTCCTACCAACGTCGTAAAACCAGAGAGGTAAAAGTGGGAGATGTAGGGATCGGTGGTAATAATCCGATCCGGATCCAATCCATGATCACTGCGGATACTAGAGATACTGAAAACTCAGTAAGACAAATTTTGGAATTGGAAAAGGCAGGATGTGAGATCGTTCGTTTGACTGTACCTTCTCAACCGGATGCGGATAATCTTCCCAATATCCGACAAGAATTAAAACGTCTAGGAAGTAAGGTCCCTCTTGTGGCGGATATTCATTTCACTCCTAGCGTCGCGATGAAGTCAGTAGAATGGGTTGAAAAAGTACGGATCAATCCAGGAAATTTTGCGGATAAGAAAAAATTCGCGGTTAGAGATTATACTGATATAGAATACACAGAGGAATTGGAAAGAATTTCCGAAGTATTCAGCCCATTAGTTTTACGTTGTAAAGAGTTAGGCGTTTCCATGAGGATCGGAACAAATCATGGTTCCTTGTCCGATCGTATCATGAATCGATACGGTGACACTCCTCAAGGTATGGTGGAGTCCGCGATCGAATTTATCCGTATTGCGGAAAGTCTTTCTTACAAAGATATTATAGTAAGTATGAAAGCTTCCAATCCTCAAGTCATGGTCCAAGCTTATCGACTTCTTTGTAGTCGATTTATGGAACTACAAATGGACTATCCACTTCATTTAGGAGTCACCGAAGCGGGAGACGGAAAAGACGGAAGAATTAAATCCGCAATCGGTATAGGTTCCTTATTGGAAGACGGGTTAGGAGATACGATCCGAGTTTCTCTGACTGAGGATCCAATCCACGAAGTTCCAGTCGCAAGGTTACTTGCGGATAAATATAATAAACTTAGATTTCCGGAAGCCCCAAGCATCGGATATTCTGAATTTAGAAATCCTTATTCTTATCAAAGATTTTATAGTAAACCGATACAAGTAGGAACATTAGGCCTTGGAGAAACTCAGGCAGTTCGAATAGAAACGATCCTTCCTTTCGAGTCCGAAGGTAAATTTTCCCAAGAACTTTCTTCTCTTAAAAATTATGCCAGATCCAGATCTTTAGAATTGGAAATGGTTTCGGTTCCTTTACCAACAGACGAATTCCTGAGAGAAGAATGTATTTCTGCAAGTAAGTCTTCCTCAGTTCCAATGGGAGTGATCGTAGAACAAAACGAACTTTTACTTGAGGATGTTATAGAGGATCTGATCCCATTCCCTAAAGTGACTGTGGATCCTTTTCACCATTTTCAAAATAGGGATTCTCTATTAGACTTTCTGAATAAACGAGAAGGTAAAGGTGTCACAGAACTGAATGTTCAAGCATATCAGATAGAAAGTTTAAAAGGCCTACCTGACGAATTTAAAAACGCAGGTATAGAATCCGTTGCATTCTCTGTCCAAACCTCTCATATTCTCCATGATTACAGAAAGCTCGCAAGGATCCTAAGCGACTTCGATTATCCTATCTTCTTAAGCGCGGAATATCCTGATATGGAAACTGCTCTTTATGAATCTTCGATCGGGATCGGAGGAATGCTCACAGACGGGATCGGCGACATGCTTAGGATCAAAGTAGTCGATTCAGAACCTGAAAACATCTTACAATTAGGTTTCGATATACTCCAAGCAACCAGACTTCGTCTTACAAAAACCGAATATATTTCCTGCCCTTCCTGTGGGAGGACCTTATTCGATCTGCAAACTACTACTGCACGTATCAAAGAAAAAACTGGGCATTTAAAAGGTGTAAAGATCGCAGTAATGGGCTGCATTGTAAACGGTCCAGGCGAAATGGCAGACGCGGATTTCGGATACGTAGGAGCAGGACCTGGAAAAGTACATCTCTATAGGGGCAAAGAGATCGTTCTAAAAAATGTTCCTTCCGAAGATGCAGACGAAAGACTTGTACAACTCATCAAAGATTCCGGAATGTGGATGGAAAGGGAATCCGTCGCAAGCGAAAGATAATATTACTCATTTAGGATATAAGATCCGAGATAAATAGCCAAAACACATTCAAAATGGGATATTTTTTGTCTTCTACCTGACTTCATCTATCTCACAAATGTATAGAATCCGTATAAAATATTGAAAATCGGATGCTATAACGTGAGAAAAATCAAATATTCTAATATTCTATTCCTTTTACTATTGAGTCATTGGAATTGCGCACCTGAATCCAAGGATTATGCCTTGGAAACTTCCATGCTACTAAACTTAAGTAGCACTCCCACTGCCTCAGCAACACCATTCCTTGTTCCGGATTCGAATCAAACCGTATGTTCCGATTCTACCGGAAGCACAAGAGCTTGTTCAGGAACGGGAGAAGATGGGGAATTTCTGAATACACCGGCTCCCCTTTCCTTTCAAATCCAAGACGGAGGGCATACAGTATTAGAAGAAAGTTCCAGGTTAGTCTGGCAAAGATGCTCCTTCGGAAGCACATGGAATGGAACAACCTGCCAAGCCGGAGCCTTAAACTTGTACTGGCAGGCAGCAGATGAGTATTGTTCTTCTCTCACTCTTGCGGGTCGAAACTGGAGATTACCTACTGCAAGAGAAGCTTCCTTTTTCGGAGACTTCTCACAAACGAATGCTGTTCCTATAAGTTTTCCGAATAATGGTGCAAGCTCTTACTGGGCTTCTACACCGATCACTTCTTTTTTCGGAAGATTCACTGCGTATGCAGCTGGGGGTATAGGGCAATCAGACCAAAATACCGGTTTAAAAGTACGTTGCGTTTCCGGTCCTAAAATTCCCCAAGCCGTGTTCACAGATCAAGGAGATGGAACAATCAGAGAAGAAAGCACCGGGTTACTCATCAAAAAATGTGCACAGGGGCAAGCGAACGATGCGAATTGTACTGGCGCCGCTACTTTTTTAACCTGGCAACAAGCTTTAGACTCATGCAATAATTTAGATTTTGCAGGAAGGACAGATTGGAGATTACCATCGGCTAGAGAGGCATACTTTCATTCAGAACCTAGCTACGGAGTTGGAGATCTTCCAAATGATTATTTCCCGAATAGTGTCTTAGTCACTTGGACATCTACAAGCACGAGTTTTTTCACTCAGGCATATACTCAAAATTCCTATCAGCTTACTACTACTACTAAAACCGAAACCAATTCGACTAGAGCTCGCTGCGTAGCAGGACCTTAAGCCGGATTAAATAGGACTTCTTCTTCATAGAAATAAAAGAAGAAGTCCCGCTTTTTATAGTTCGTTCGCTTCTACGATGATAAAGTTCGGAGTGACCTGTCTGAGTTTTTTTGCGGAATATTTCCCTTTGTCCTGAAAAACTTTCTGTTTCCAGATCTGAGTAGAAAATTCCGTTTTAGAGTTTCTGATCTTATCATAGAAATGATTTGCGATCCTTTGTTTTCCCAAAACCGATTGAGTCCTTGCTAACCACAATGCACTTTGTTGTTTTCTAAAAGAAGAAGTTTCCAAATCTTCGGCTTGTTCCAATAAAAACGCCGCTTTATTCAGGTTCCCCTTTTCTAAATACAAGATCGCTTCCAAAAATAAAATGGACGGGTCCTTACCGGAAGCTAAGTTATTTGCCTTATTCAATTCGGAAAGAATTTCGTCCACTCCTCCCAACTTAGGGTCATCGTTGATAAGCATTGCATTTTTATAATATTTTATCGCTGTGTCCGTTTTCCCTTGGTCGATCTTTCCTTGTTTTGTGACCTTTGCCTTTTTGGTATTGGAAAGATCCAATACTTTATAACCTGGCTCTCCCCAAGCCATAGGAATTTCCATATAAGGGCCGCTTCCGGTAGGAGCGGTTCCGACTGAAACGTAAATTTTACGGGCCTCTACACTCATCACTACTGATTTAACCGAAGTGATTTGGCGGATCGTAGATCCCATGGTCCGGATCTCTCCGCTTGTACAATCCACGGTATCATTTAAAATATTCTGAAGATCAACCACGCTAGTCCCCTTTCTTTTTTGAGAAGAAAGAAGTTGTTCTGCCCTATCAAAACGGCTCAAACAATGATGATAGAAAACAGGAGCCGCCATGATCTCTCCATCCTGTAATTTTTCGCTTTGATAATGGTTTGTGTTTACTATATGATCTTTTCCTAATTTAGGGTAGACCACATCCACATTTCCATAATTTGTCTCTATAATTGCGGCCTTAGGCCCCTTTTCATTATGATTGGTAACGATCAACCCCCAAGTAGAATTGATTTTATGGTCCTTGGCGATCTTCACTGCGTCTTCTATACTTCTAGCTTCCGAAATGATCTTATGCCCGAAGTCTATCACTCCCAAACCGCTAAAACCGATCTTCTTATGAAAGCGAGTGTGGAAAGCGATCGTAAGCCCTGCTTCGTTAAACGCGGTGATCCCCGGAACATCGGCCCCCCTACATGCTATATAACCATAACGTAATCCTTTTTCAGGAGTGCAGAAAACAACGATCGGGCGTTTATCCCAGACTTCCACACCTGGAAAATCGAAATTGCGTGCATGATATAATTTACCATCCGCACTCTGATCTCCCCAAACAGAAACACTTGTGCATGCAGGAATAATTTGAGGATTTCTCGCGGGGCTCAAGTGAGCCAATTCAGGAAGAAGTTGGATCATTCCCAAGAAGCCGACGGAATTTTGGAACGCATCCATCGTAAAAAGTTCCTTCTCCAACTTAGAAGAACGCCCTGCTGCCTCCAAGGCTGCAATCGTTCTAGCCGAAAATTCGGAAGGCCGATGTTTCTTCATTCTTTTGGACATCCAGTTGACCAAAAAAGAAGTAACACCTTTCGCTAAAAAATTCCTTTGGCTGCGGGGCAAACTTCCTAAGAGTAGGTTTCTTGCCATTACAGGATAAAAATCAAAAATCGGTTCGAATTGTCCGATCTCATTCATGATCTCGCCGAACTGTCTTCCCATTTCGACTTGGGAACCTTTCAATTGAAGAACTGCTAAAGGATAGGTCTCTGAATTCATTCACTAAGATTAGCAAATTCCAAAAGAAACGTCGACCTTCTCCATAGGTTCGGATATCCGAACTTATCGGATCGGATACTTGGACACCATTATGTAGGAACTCCAACGGGAAATTTTGGGCGGCTTCTCGCGAAAGCTCGAACCGAGCTACTACGGGTTCGCGCAATGCGCTCATCCTGGCCTCAAGGCCAGGACTAAAGCCCTTCGTATCTCTGCCGCAGGGAGCAAAAACCACTGAGAACATAGCCTAAATCGCTCTGAACGAAAATTCCGCAGAAAATCGCAGCCTTTTCAAGGGATTTTTTCAGCCTAAATTCCTGTTGGAGTTCCAACAGGAATTCAAGGGTCGATTCCGTACAAAATTCTCTCAAATCTGTTTGGCAGAAAATATGGAAAAGATCTAATAGCCTGCGGCCCAAATCTTATCATGGAATATCTGCATATCTTCTTTCTGAAATTTCTGCAATTTGGAGCAGGAGCATCTTTTTTATACGGATTTTTAGAGTTAACGAAGAATAGGGACAAAAACAGGATCCTAATACTGATCATGATCCTAACCGGAAGTATTCTTCTTAGATATTCATGGTATTTACAGGATGACCTATTAGAATTTCCTTATCTATTTTTATTTTTGCATACGAGCGTGATAGCTGTAGGTCCTTTAATTTATATTTATATCCGCTCTTTTCTACAAAATGAAGAAGAAACAGAAAATCGTCGCAATAAACTTGTACGAGTTTGTATTCATTTTTGGCCGGTGTTATTATTTGCAATCTTCGAATGTTTTTTCTTCCTACAGGACCGAAATGAATTAAGAAACCAGATCATCAAAGGAAGTATAGAATTCCGTTTTGATGCGGCTCATATGGCGAGTTTTATCGCAAGCCTACAAGTTTCCTTTTATTCTTTATTCTGCTTGTACCTGTATCATAAAGTAAGTCGCAAATACGAAATTTACGAACTCAAATTAGTTTGGCTCATTTTACTACTTCCTGTCCTCGCAAATAGTATGATTGGCTCCGCTTATTTCTTAAAAAACAAACTTCTATTCGAATCTGGTGCATCTTTAATCTGCATCATGATCCTTTTACTATTTATCGTTAGAGAAAAATATCCAGGGTTCTTTAGCGAGATCAGTGAAGTCATTCAAAATGCGAAATATCAAAACACTTCCCTTCTCACAAAAGAAATAGAGGCTGCAAATTCCAAACTCAAAGAATTATTAGAGATCAAATATTTATATAGAGATAGTGAACTCAGGCTTGTGGATTTGGCGGCAGAATTAAGTTTAAATCTTCATCAGACCTCTAGATATCTAAATGAAGTTCATAGGATGAATTTTTACGAACTAATCAATCGATACAGGGTACAAGAAGCTTGCAAACGATTAGAAGAAGGATCCGAAATTTCGGTATTAGATGTAGGTTTTGCGGTAGGATTTAATTCTAAATCCACTTTTCATTCTCAATTCGTGAAGTTTACAGGAATGTCTCCTGCAATGTATAGAAAACAGAAATCCAAATAAAATTTGGAAGACGATTTACTGTAACAGGTCTCTACTCAGGGAACTCAAAATCATCAACCTGATGAAACTTTTTGGTTTTAGGATCCTTTTCAAATGCTGTATTGATCTCGGAATGTAAGAAAGGTAAAATGGACTCATCATAATTTGCGATCGTGTTCACATCGAAAACGGAAGTATTTTTCGGATCCGAAATATACTCTTCACTTTCCATTCCAGAAAAAAATCTCCAACCGCTATCCATATCATTGTCCGGAGTTTCGCGATACATAAAATGTACGGGCAATCCCTCTACGGTAATCTGATCGGTAGCAAGACAAGCTCCCAAACCGGAAATAATGGTCTTAATCTCTTCTGCTTTTAGTTTGAATTTCTTTTTCAATTTTCCCTGCCCCTTTATCCAACAATCTACAGCACTGTCGAAAAACCTAGATAATATCCCCTAATGATCTCTCTACCAGACTCAGGTAAATTATAATATAAATTCACACTATCCAATGTAGCATTGTAGCTCAATCTATAATCTAAGGCATTTTGGTTCGCAAAATTCGCCTTATTATAATTATAGCCGAAGTAAAACTTATACTTTCCTTTCCAAAGATAAGAAAGAGAAAGATCCCATTCAACTCCCCTAAAAATTCCCAAAGTATTTTCCCTTTGGATCGTAACGTCTACTTCGTAGTAAGGAAAAAAGAATTGGCGAGCAAAGGTACGAGAACCTTGGGTGTAGTAAAATTCCAAACTCATATTTAGAGACAGATTCTCATACAAAGGTATATTGCTTTTAACACTTAATTGAGGTCCTAAGGTTTCCACTCGATTTGAATATATAGAAAAAAGTGATCCGTCCCAAACCGCGCGATCAATCTTTCTCAGCCCCAATCCAAAATACAATTTCTCTCCGAAACGAGTTAAATGATACGCCAAATAGTTTAATTTATAATCCCTTCTTTCTAGATCGACTACTTCGTTGCGGCTAAAACTTACCCCACTAGGATCTCCTGCGAAAGAATAATAGCGAGCTTTATTCAGCGAATTTTCTGCAAATTGAAATTCCAATCCGTATTTCCTATCTGCATTTATATACTTTAAATAAATAGGATAGATAGTTCTTACATTTCCAGTAAGATTAAAATCATAATTCACCCTTTGCATTGCTATATTTGAATTTGCTTTGTAGTCATAAGGTGCATATTCCGATTTCTGCATACGGATCCCGAATTCTACAATGGGGGCATTCGTATCTTTTGCATCCTGGACTTCTTTTTTTGAAGTTTCCTTAGGCTCGATAGCATCCGTCTTCTTTTCGGACGTTTGTGTTTCCGGTCTTACAGATTGTTCCGATTTTGTTAGCTCCTTAGTATCCTCTTGTACTTTTGGAGATTCCGGGATCTGATCTTGAGAAAAAATGGAAATAGAAAAAAGAAGTAATAATAGAATGAAACTTTTGTTCATGAAAATATTATAATTTGAAATTACCTTACTTCATCTATACGAATAGATTGAAAGTTAAGACATAGTTTTATCAAGAAGGGCTAAGACAACTAGAATTAAAATAAGAGGAAGATCACGCATTACCCAATAGGGGATATAAACTCACTCGGGTCTTATCAAAAGGCGCTAAAAGAAATAGCGGCATTCAAATATTACATTAACATATCATAATATTCACTTATCAAACATAGTAGTTCACCTTACTTATTTTTCTTTCACGTAATTATTTTGATCTGAAAGAGTCAAACCCCCTATTACACGTCTCTTTCGAATATGCCAAATTGGCAGCGAATTCCAAAACAGAGCAATTCATCTTTTTGAAAAATAATTGACTATTAGTATATTATTTATAGTCCAATAGAATATAATAAGAGGTAGTAACTCCATGAAAAAAGTATTAGTGACCGGCGCCAGTGGGCATCTGGGATTTTCCTTAGTAAAACTTCTCCTGGAAAAGGGATACGATGTAACCGCTGCAGTGAGAAATAAGAACGATGAAAAGAAAACTGCAAGCCTGAGAAAGTTAGGAGCAAAATTAGTATCGGCGGATTTGGAAGATCGAGAATCCTTACGAAATGCTCTTAAAGGACAAGACGGTCTTTTCCAAGTTGCGGCGGCCTTCAACCTTACCGCGAAAAATCCGCAAAAAGAAGTTGTAGAACCGAATATCAACGGGACTAGAAATATATTAGAAGAAGCTCATAAAGCAGGGATAAAAAAGATCGTATATACTTCGAGTATAGCTGCTGTAGGAACAATTGCAGATGGTGAAAATCCTTTGAATGAATCCTCCTGGAACGATTCTGCTAAAGAACCTTATGCGATCTCAAAAACACAGTCCGAAAAATTAGCTTGGGAAATTGCGGAAAAATTAGGTCTGAACCTTGTTACCGTTTTACCTGGAACCATTTTGGGTCCCCAATTCACTCAACCTACTTCTTCCTTAAAATTGATCCAGGATATCTTAAAAGGACAGCTTCCATTTGCACCTAAAATGACTTTCTCTTATGTAGATGTAAGAGATGTGGCAATGGCACATATTCTAGCGTATGAAAATCCTTCCGCAAAAGGAAGATACATCGCAACAGGAGAGACATTATCCGTTTCTCAAGTATGTAAATTAGTAAAGGAGATCCATCCTAAGGCAAAAACCACAGGTAAGGAACTACCTTCTTTTATCGTTCGTGTTATGCCTTACTTAGATGCAGCTAAACATGCTCTGACAGGATTGGACAGACAGATCAATTCGGAGATCGTAGAAGATTATCTTCAAAGAAAACAGGAATATAATTCGGATCGTTTAGCGAAAGAATTCCATTGGAAACCAATGCCGATCCGTAAATCGCTTCAAGAGACGGTTGACTGGATGTTGTCCACTGCAGTATAGTTTCCTGGACGTGGATAAAAAAAGAGCCAGACGGCCGGAAGAAAAAGAGATCCGCAAGCAGTCCATTGTGACTGCCTTGCGAACTCTTTTAGAAAAACAAAAACATCCTCTTCCTAGCACCCAAGAGATCGCTGAAGCCGCAGGTGTCACCAAAGGTGTGATCTATTTTTATTTTAAAACAAGAGAAGAGATCTTTTTAACCTTACATCTGCAGGAAGCTGATCTTTTTTTTAAAGAATTGGGGGAACTCCTACAGGGTCAGGATTATTCCTTGGCGAAATTGAAAGAGAAAATTATCCATCAATTCTCTCAAAATGAGATCTTCATGTTTTTAGGGCTGATCATTCCTGGAATTTTGGAAAGTAATGTGGATCATGATTTTCTTTATGAATTCAAAAGAACCACCTCGGATTCGATGGATGAACTGGCTAGAGTTTGGCTTTCCAAAGAAACAAATTTGACAATCGCAAACGCCAGAAAATTCATATTACGTTTTTATTTTTTAGGATTAATGCTTTGGCAGCATCATAATCCTCCGGAAGACGTAAAGAACGCCTTCATGAATAAGAATTTATGGCTATTAGAAGGTGATTTAGGATCCGCACTTTCGGAATCATTCGATTGGATCTGGAAAGGAATGAATTCTTAAAGTTCGAAACTACATTCTTAAGGTTTTTCAAACGGGAGTTTCGGCTCCAAGGGTGAGAAGTTCTTTAAGAATCTTGCGAATTGAAGAGAATTTCCTTTTTTATAATGAAACCCGGGCAATGTAAGTAAAGGGCTCTTAATCTTAGAAAGCATCTTCTTCCATTCCAGTGAATCCAGTTGCACCAAGATGTCGGGATTTTCATCCAAGTTACGTTTCAATTCCGCGACTCCCTTTCGGATATGAATCGTATATTCTTCTCCTGTATCATTAAATTGGAAACCCACTTTCTGATCCAGATCTGCACTCGATCTCGGATCTAAGTTCGCGACCAAAGCAGATAAGATCACATATACGGAATATTTTTTTAAGAGTTCGGTACTCGCTTGGATCGGAAGTTTTGCCACGAACTTTTCCCTTAGTTCTAAGGCCTCTGTGAGATAGTAGTGTCTCGCATTCGCATTCTCTTCCTTCTCTCCCAAACGTTCTAAAGAAGAGATCCTAAGATCTAATGCTTCCTTATTCTTAGGATCTAATCTAAGAATATAACCGGTCAACTGGAGAGTCTCTTGATACTGATGTTTATTAAAGTATTCTTTAGAAAATTTTAATAAGGAATCCTTTCCTCCCGCAAGTTCCGAGATAAACCCGGCAAATTTGTCCCTAGGCAAGGGATGTAACTCTGCCGGATCCCCGCTAAACCAACCCAAGTTTCCGTTAAAAGAGGATCTTACAGACCAGGAAACTTTTCCGTATATCTCTTGAAGATAAGGAGATTTAGCCAAGTGAGCCGGAAGTTTTACATATTCTACCAAGTCGTCAGGATGAAGCCCCCCGTTGATCCCTCTTAAAGACTGATCATGTACAAATTGGATCGCATCCCTGTAATCAGTTACTGTATCATATATTATTTGAGCATCAGATAAAGGACGTCCATGGCTAGGCACTAAAAATTCAGGTCGGATCTCTCGAATGATATCCAGAGATCTATACCAATTTTTTAAATTACGAAACCATGTTCCACGGATCGTATATAAATTCGGGAATGCTTTATAAAAATTATCTCCCGTTAAGATCGTCTTTTTTTCAGGAATAAAAACATAGATCTGGTCATCCGTTTCTCCGGGAGCATGGATGAGTTCCAAAGATATTCCTGAGATCTTGACTAAAAGTTTGTCCTTAAACGTTTTTGTAGGGGGAATATAATCTGCCTTACTTTCTTTTGTGTATCCCAAAAAAGGGCCAATACCTGCGTTGATCAGCTCTTCTTCTTTTAAAAAGTTCCCGAACATTCTTGCGCTTCTTTGGCTTATGATCGGAGCAGTTTCACTAGCGAGACGTTCTACATTTGTTTTTAAAGTTTCGTGAGCGTAGATCTCAGGGTTTCCGTCCTTTGCAAAAGCACCAGAACCGAAAATATGATCCGGATGACTATGAGTATAGATGATCGCTTTTACAGGAAGAGTGGAAATTTTTCTGAATTCTGCAAAGACTTCTTCTCCTGCCTTACGATCATCCATAGTATCTACTATGATCAATCCGTCTTTTCCTATAATCAGTATGGAGTTAGCGATCCCATATCCTACCGCAGAGTAAATCCCTGGAGTCACTTCATAGATCTTCTTTTCGAATTCTTTATTGAATTCACTCAACTTAGGATCAGAATGTTTTGTCTCTTGTTTTGGAGTAAAACTACCACAACCGATTGTCCAAGCAAATATCAAAGACCAAGAAACAAAACTAAAGCGACTCATATAAAATTTCCTTTTCGCAAATATCAGAATAAGAAGGAATAAGATAGGCTATATCTCTGTGAAGATGCAAAAGAGGAATTAGCTCCTTGATAAGGTAAAGAAGCATAATCCTTATCCACATCTAAACGGAAACCATTTCCTAATTCTCCCTTCTCCCATTTCAACCCGTAATAATTCGCAAATCCCAATTGGACCAGATATTTTAGGACCAGTAAACCTAGTTTCACATTGGATTTATAGGCGGCGTTCTCATATTCCAGATGTTGGATCTCCTTCTGGGCCTGCAAGGTCACAAGTGTTACCGGATCAGGATTACTGTGAAACTGCAAAAGATAAACGTTCAAAATATCCTGGCTTTGTTCGTATTTTTCGTTTCTATGCTCTAGGTCCTTATGCCCTTGGATTTCCAAGGCAACAAAGATTGCGAAAGTGCTGAATGCAAAAATCCCTTTTCTAGTTTCACCTGCATGAATGAGTCCCCAACCGGGAACCACCGCACTTCTCCAAATGATATCCCAACGAGATCTTTCGGAAGAAGGAACCGCTTCATTCTCAGGAGCGGCAAACAAAATAGAAAACGGAAAACAGAAGATTAAAAGGATCAAAAACTTTTTCATTCTATCAGAAACCGTCCTTAATCAAAAGAACGGGTCGCACCGAAATTAATCCCGATCGAATTGATCGCTTGCACGTTATAAGAATAACCTACGAAGTTTTTTTCATTCGGTCCGTTGATCGCATGAGTAAGAGCCCAATCCGTTCCCTTCCCTCCTTCTAAACTTTTTCCAGGAAGAAAATAACTGAAACCGAAATCAAAACTCCAAGGTCCAGTTAAATAACTAAAACCTGCAGCAACGACCTGATTGAATGTTAGAACGATCCCTTGTGCTCCGTTTGCAGCATTCGGAGAAACGATCGGAGAATTATAACTATATCCAAGACGATAAGTCCATTCAGGAGTGATTTTATGTTCAAGCCCGATCAATGCTGCCCATTGGTCCCTATAATTTAAATGTCCGATCACATTCGCAGTTTTTCCTTGAGGAGAAGGATACCAAGAATCTCCCAAGTGTTGATGTATATTTTTTAAGTAGGTTACGTAGTTGGAATAAACAAAATCGATCCCTACTTTCAGATTTTCAGGACCAAAAGCAAATCCCAATCCATGTTTTTCAGGAAGATTAAATTGATAAGAAACTCCGGTTGATCTATAATAATTCGGATCGTTTTGATTGAAGGTATAAGTCCCATCAAAAGGAAAACTAGTCCTAGTCTGATAAGAATAACCTACTCTAAACCAATCCGAAAATCTATAATTTAAACCTAATATTCCACTTAGAGCCAAAGCATTACTTCTGCTTTCGTAAGAAACTCCTTGCCCTGGAATTTCAAAACTTCCGGATGCATCGTAATACTTGATAGAGCGGGTTTGTCTCGCGTAGTTGACTTCTAAACTTCCACCGATAGAAAGATTTCCAAGTTTTACGGAAAGGCCATTAACAGCTTTTATGAAAACTCCTCGATTCTCTGATGTTTCTTGGATCCTTCTTCCGGCACCAAGCGCTCCAGGTAAGTTTACTCCTGCCCATTGGTTTACGGATTCTCCATTCGGAGTATTCCGATCGATTTTTTCTGCGGCGCCATTCACTCCACCGTAGACGAATGCAGCAAATCCGTAATCGATAGAATCAGTCACAGGAAGTTTTAATGCAAGATAAGGTGCAGGACCCGCAGAACTTCTGGTTTTAGAATTTGAATAATTCGAATTCGGATCATCATCTAAAAAACGATCCTGAAATTTCACAGTAGCATAAGTGCCACCAAGTCCGAATTCCACTTTCTTTCCTTTTGTGAGAGAAAGGTTGGCAGGATTCAATGCTACGTCAATGGGTGAACCGCCTAATCCAAGGTTCACACCCGCAAGACCTTCGTATCTTGCATTGATCGCATTTCGACTATTGCTCGCAATTGCGCTTAGGGATGAGGGAAGGCTCCAAACTCCGAATGCACTTAGAGCTAAAAATGCATTCTTTAAAATTCGATGAGAAGAAATCTCCACGAATGCTCCTTTCAAAAACAAACCGAAGTCGGTTTTTCTCCTTCCCCCTCGAAAGAAAATGATCCGGAAAATCTGGTTCGTATTATTATATATTGAATTTTTTATCCATCAAAACGAATTATAATAAAATATATCAAATATAATTTTCCTTATAAGGGATTAATTGTAAATATAGCGAAATTACATTACGAAATTCTTGGATCGAAAGAAATCCAGTTTGTCGTGAAGAGTTCGTTTTAGCTTAAAACGTTAGGAGAAGTAGATGGGGAAGAAGATTGTCTCGTCTCTGGGGTTATTCGGAATTATTTTTTTTATAATATTGTACGGTTCTACAGAAGATTGGTTCGGAGCTCCCTTTCGCCAGAAAAAGGAATCCACTCCTCGTTCGAGGGAGGAGGCCAACCAAGATCCACTCTACGGAAAGCAGATCCTCTTCGGAGATCTACATGTTCACACTACTTTCTCACCGGATGCATTCGCGATCAGCTTGCCTATGCTAAATGGAGAAGGAGCTCATCCTCCAAAAGACGCATGTGATTTTGCAAGGTATTGCTCTTCTCTGGATTTTTGGTCCTTAAACGATCATGCAGAAGGAATGACTTCTAAACAATGGCAGGAAGAAAAAGATCTGATCCGCCAGTGTAATGCGAATGCAGGCGATCCTTCCAATCCGGAAATGGTTTCCTTTTTAGGATGGGAATGGACCCAAATCGGAACGGACGTAAAAAATCATTACGGACATAGGAATGTGATCTTCAAAGATACTGCAGAAGATAAAGTTCCTACTCGTCCGATCGGTGCATCTGGGCCTGCGGGAGAAGCGTTAGTCGGTCCTGGTTTTTTGCAAAGAACACTTCTGAAGATCATCGCTCCTGGAGGAAATCGCCAAGCATATTATGATTTCTCTGATTTTATTACGGAACGTCTAGATGTTCCTCGCTGCACTAAGGGAGTTCATGTAAAAGATCTTCCGAAAGATTGTACTGAATGGGCAGCAACTCCTTCCGAACTTTTTGAAAAATTAAAACAATGGGATATTCCTTCTTTAGTAATTCCTCATGGAACTACCTGGGGGTTCTATACTCCACCAGGGATCAATTACGATAAACAACTGAAAGGAAAAGATCATGATGAAGGATTGCAGAAGTTAGTAGAGATCTATTCAGGTCATGGAAATTCTGAAGAATACCGCCCTTGGCAAGAAGTCAGTTTTGATCCGGATGGAAAGGCGGTCTGTAATGAACCGAAACAAGGTTTCGAACCTTCATGTTGGAGAGCAGGAGAAATTATCCGACAAAGATGTTTAAAGACCGGGGAAACATTAGAAGAATGTGAGAAGAGAGCAGAAGTCGCAAGAAGCAATCATGCTCAAGCAGGGATTTCCGGATTTTTAACCGTGCCCGGAGCTACTCCGGACGATTGGGGAAATGCAGGACAATGTCCGGATTGTTTTCTTCCAGCATTCAATTATAGGCCGAGCAATTCTGTCCAGTATGCATTAGCGATCACAAACTTCGATGATCCGAATCATCCTAGAAATTTTCGTTTAGGTTTTATAGGCTCAAGTGATTCTCATACTGCAAGAGCAGGAAATGGTTATAAAGAATTCTGGAGAAAGGGATTAACTGAAGCTGCCGGTCCGGATAAACCGAATCCGTTTGGATTATTGGAGCCTGCAAAAAATCGGAAAAAAGCGGTTCCCTATTCGGTTCCTTTCCAAGCAAGAGGAGGGATCGGAGGTTTCGAAGTGGTAGAAGCAGAAAGACAAGCATCCTTCTTTTTAACTGCAGGACTCGTCGCAGTACATTCTAAAGAAAGAAATCGGGATTCTATCTGGGATTCTCTGGAAAGAAGAGAAGTTTATGCAACTTCGGGAGATAGGATCCTTCTTTGGTTTCACTTGATCAATTCCGGAAATTCTAAAGAAAGATCGGGAATTCCGATGGGCTCCGAGTTAGAATTTTCTAAAAACCCAATATTCAAAGTGAAAGCATTAGGTGCATTTAAACAAAAACCGGGTTGCCCTGAATCCAGTGTAACCGGGATCGGAAATGAAAGATTACAGAGATTATGCAAAGGAGAATGTTATAACCCTTCTTCCGAAAGAAAACTAATAACGAGGATAGAAGTGATCCGTATTCTTCCCCAAACTTCTCCGGAAGAAAAAGTAGAAAAACTCATCCAGGATCCTTGGAAAACCATATCGTGCAAACCGAATCAATCCGGATGTGAGGCGGAATTCCAAGATCCAGATTACGCACGTTTAGGAAGAGATGCATTATATTATGTAAGAGCGATAGAAGAACCTTCTCCTGCTGTGAACGGTGGACAGTTAAGATGTGAATACGACGATCAAGGACGTTGTATAAAAGTAAAACCATGCTACGGAGATTACCGTACCGATCCTAAGGATGACTGTACTGCAAATGTCGAAGAAAGAGCCTGGTCTTCTCCGATCTATTTGACCAGACCAAAAGGAAAATAAATGAAGTTAGAATACAAATCGGAAACACTTCCAGGCCTTCTATTAGGTTTGGGATCGTTTTTCGGCTTTTCTCTTGCTCTCATAGGTTTACTTTTTCCGAATATAGAAAATTCTTTTGAAGATATTGCAGCAGATGTAAACGGTGTCCGGATCGGAAAAGAAGAATATCTAAGAGCTCTTGCAGGATATTCTTCAGATAGTAAAAACCCACTGACAAACGAGATCAGGGCCAATGTATTGGAAAGATTGATCGAAGAAGAATTACTTGTCCAAAGAGGATTAGAATTAGGTTTTGCAAGTCAAGACAAACAGATCCGAGCGGGATTAGTTCGTTCAGTGATCCAATCCGCGATCTCTGAGATCTCGGCAGAAGAACCGAGCGAATTAGAATTACGTTTTTATTACCTATCTCATAAAGAAAAATTCTTTTCTACACCTAGATACAAAGTTTTAGCCTACGAGGAAGCCGAAGAAAAAAAGGCGATTCTTCTATCGGAAGAATGGAAGAAGAACGGTAAAATACAGAATGGAACTATAGTACCTTTACCGGATTCGCCTCTTCCTCCTCGTAAACTTTTGGATTATTTAGGCCCGTTCGCAACAGCTGCTTTAGAAAATCTGCAAACTGGAGAAGTATCGTTGCCTTTAAGATCCGGAAACAAGTTCCTGATCTTAAAGATACTTTCTTTAGAGCCCGGAAATATCCCAAAATTCGGAGAGATCAAAGAAGAAATAAAAACGGAGTATAAACAAGACAAAGAAGACAAATCTTTAAGAGAGTATCTGGATCTACTCAAAAGAAAATCGAAAATAAAAAGATTCCCTTTATAGTCGATGAAACTGTTTTTTTATATCATCCTTCTTTTATCCGGCGTTTCAAATACGCAGGCCCATAATAAAAGTGAGTCTTCTTCCGTTTGGCATCTTAAAAAAAACAACTTACACGGAATAATTACGATACCTGCAAAAGAAGCCACAAGGATCCCCTATTCTAAAGAAGAAACGGATAATTTAGGAAAACGTTTTTCATCTTATTTAGTTTCCCATATAATCATTCGTTCCCAAAAAGAGGATTGCCCCGTTTCATCCGAACCTCGCATTTTAAGATCTTCTTCCACGTTTATCCGAGTAGAACTAACTTATACTTGTAGGGACTCTGCACCAGACTTACTTATATATACTGGATTATTCGAATACGCTCCTTCTCATTTACATTATTCCAGATTATATTTCGAGAATGGGAATCTATCGGAGAACCTTTTTCAATCTAAACGAACTGAATGGGATCTAAACCAAGGATCTTCCCAGACGGATCAACCGATCTCAGGATTTTTACAATTCGTAATTGCAGGGATTGAGCATATAGGAAGTGGATTGGACCATATCGCATTTTTATTGGCGATCTTATTCGTCTCAAAGACAGGTAAAGATGTCTTATTATCCATAACCGGATTTACTCTGGGTCATAGCCTCACACTCTCAGTTTCCGTTCTTTCAAAAATATCCCCGAGTTCTTTAGGAATAGAAGCATTCATTGGGCTCACCATCTGGATCGTAGCAGCGGAATATGTGTGCGAAAAGGAACCCAGTAACCGAAAAAAAATCTCTCTTATTTTGGCATTGGTCGCTTTATCAATCGGATTTGTTTCTTGGAAACTCGGGACGAGAGAAAGTCATATATTCTTAGCTTATATCGGAATGTCGTTTTTTACTTTCTGCTATCTATCACTAAAACCTTATATACCAACCTCCAACGGGAAAGTTATCTATTTAGGGATCAGCACAGCCGCATTCGGAATGATCCATGGGTTCGGCTTTGCAGGTTTTTTACTGGAAGCAGGATTGGATAAGGAACACCTTTTTGCACCCCTGTTCGGCTTCAATTTAGGAGTGGAACTCGGGCAATTGATCCTTGTAGGGATCGTGTTTCTTTTCCTTTGGATCAGAGGTCAGATCCGTTACCTAAAACAAAACGAAAAACAGGAGAAAATACTATCTCTTTCGTTTTTGTTTATACTCTCTTCATTAGGAGCCTATTGGTTTATCCAACGTAGTTTTTAAAAAATTTCCGGACTTATTTACTTAAAAGAAAGGACCGACGGTTTTCTGACCAAGGAGATTGTAGATTGCCGTCGATCCAAGTGAATTCACTTTTTATTTTGAGCAAAATTCTGCTGGAGGGTTTTCACCACTGGCAAATGCGTAGGTGCAAGCCTCTGCTTTAGCTTCTGAGGACAATTTATTCCACTCTGCCCTTGCTTGTTCTGCATCTACGGAAGAAGGGAACCAGGAAGGTGGATTATTCATAGTAGCCTGAGCAGTCGCTACCAGAAGAAGCCATAGTTTCACAAAATTATTAAAAGCCTCTTTCTCTTCTTCGTCAGTATCGCTAAACGGATTAAAATCATCTCTCTCGTTTTCGGTACAAGAAAAACTTGTAAAACCAATATTAAACACCAGAAGCACAGTCACAAAAATTCTGAACATAAAAATCTCTCTTATTTTTTTTCGACTCAAAATAAGGTATACATTTCGGAAAACAATATTGCCAAAATTTTACAAAAATATTTTTATCCCATATTTAATATAAAAATTACATTATATACCATTCGTTATAAGGGAACTATTCCATCAATGGACCAAAAATGATAATCAACATTAAGATATCTTAATGTTAAAAGTAAAATTTCGCTCATCTCCCCGAACGGAAAAGGTTACGAAATTGAGATTATTTACGAGAGGCCCCGGAATGTTCCAGGAGGATACGTTTGATTTCCAAAATGGTGGGCATATGATCCTGAACCGAGTGATCCGAATCGATCAGAAGTTCGGACTCCGCCCCGTCCAAATGGGAGCTATCGTAAGAAACTACAGAATCATTGATCCAATCCAGATCGCGGAATTTTGAATTGCCGATAATCGAATGAAATTTCACTTCCGGCTTAAGATCGCCTGTGACTTTTATAAATAGACTATTCGGAGAAAGGCCATCTACGCCGTAAGTTTCCGGAACGATGGATTCCTCCTTTGAATCCAAGGTTAGGAAATTATACGCCTTTCCTATATTATGGATCACACTTTTAGGTAGAACAAATAGTACTCTCGCGATGGAACCTAAGATTCCTTCTGCGAGTGAAGAACCTCTATGAGGAGTAGCAATGAACACAACACGTTTGACGAAATGTAAAGGTGTAAAATCGAAGACTCGTTTTACTTCTTCCTTCGTATCGGAAGCAAGAGAATTGTATTGATCGATTGGAACATTGGCAACCTTCATCCAATCTTCTTTCTTACTTCTGGTCACCATTAATTTTGAAATAAGCCCACCCATACTATGGCCTACGAGAAGCATCTTATCGAAAGAAGAATCCTCGTCCTTAGGATCGTACGTTTTTCTTAAGTCTTTTAAAGTGCCCCTAAAATCAGCTGCAGAAAGTGTGATCGGACTTCCTGTAGGATACCAGTATACCCAAAACTGATATGTATCCTTTATCTTAGGATCTGATAATAACTCATTGATCATCGGGAACCAGATAAACGGAGAAGAGGCGAGTCCATGTACGAATACTACGGGGATTTTTCCTTTTTTGTAAGGATAGATCAGATACAAACCTTTTCTTTCTAAGCCGACCTCCCCGTCGAATGTTGCAGTAAATCCATCTCTTTTTTCGGCGCCTGACAACATATAAGCCAATGGAGTAGTTGTATCGCTTTCCATTGGAAGATCTAAACCGGAAAACTGGATCCGATCCCTATGAACAGGATCATATAGATGGATGACCGCTTTTAATGTTAAATTACGATTTTCTAAATAAGATTCTTCCAATGTGAGAAGTGCGGTCCCCGGATACGCCTGCCCTACTCCGGCCACAAACTCGTATTTCCTTCTTTCGATCGGCTCTTTTTCGGGATGTTTTCGGATCAGAATTAATGGGGTCCCAATCCCATATTTGGTGATTTGATTGGAAAATCCCTCGTTCTTATAGTCGTATGCAACTTCCACTTCTAAAAAGTTTTTCGGGGTCCATGCAGTTTCCACTTCAGCCTTTGTCATCTGAAGTGCCCCTCGCATTAATGGAAGGCTTAAGTCAGTCAGATTTGCAAGTTTTCGATTCTTCTTTGCGAAACGAACGAGTTGAGCAAGAGAATGATTGTATGTTTCGAGCGCAAATCTGAATTCCATAGAGAATGGATCTGCGGCCGGGGTCGCCTTCTTATCGAATAAATATGTATAGGAGTACACCAAAGAAGAGGCAAACATTCTTGCAAACATCGGATCTTCCAAATCCAAAGTGGAACCTGTATGAAAACAAAGCTCCGCAAGATAATATGCGAGATCTCTTGTCTTTAATGCAATGAGTCGATTGTCCAGATCGTATATTACTACTCTAGGAGCTTCTTTGTATTTTTCGTAAAGGTCGTTACTCTTTAAGAATCTGGTTGTGATCAGGCTTAAATTTTCGGAAGAGATCGCATTAGAACGAGAAGCTCGGATCTGTTCGTATTTGGAATATGAGAACGTAGAATATGTGCCACATCCAAATAAGAATGCGGTCGAGAATAAGGAGACACAGATTCCTTTTGAAAAACGGATCACTTTCTCTAAAGAACTTGTTTTAGATAAAATGCAATCTCTTATTTGGGGAAGAAGTCGCTGAGTTTAGCACGCTAAGGCGCAAAGAAAAAGAAGGTATTTTATGATCACGAAAGGAATCTTCTTAACCTTAGCGACTTCGCGTGAACTTTACTATTCGATAAGTGCTGAGGTCCGGAGAGTTCTGGTTCGCACAGAGAACACTGAGTGCACGGAGGTTATGAGCGGATAGTTTTGATAATTAAGGATAATCCAAAATGGATCTAATCTCTTCTAGAATATTTATAAATGATCCTTCCTGAGCGATTCAATATGCCGAATTGGTCTTTAGTAATTTCGACTTTAGCAAAGTTTCCTTGGAAATGTTGTGCATCCATAAATCCGAACGTTCCGAGCTGATTTCCTTTCGGATCCAAAAATACGATATGATGCGGAGGTTCATTTTGGCGAACGAATGCAAATCCGGATCTATATTGATTCGGTGAATAACATATAGAGTATTGCCTGTCTCCATCCGTTACCGGGGTATGCTCGTAGATAAAAAGTTTGTTCAGATCCGGAAACGGTTTCTCCCAAACGATCTCGAATTTTTCATTCAACACTCCGAAAGAACGGTCCTTAAAGAAAAAAGAGAGTCCTTCCGAAAATACGGATACCAATCTTATTCCACTCGGTAAATCCTTAGATTTTCCATCCAGACTATAATAATGGATCTTTTTGTTTGGGCCGGAAATAACCGGAAATAATCCTTCCCCAATTCCACAAGGAGCTTCATATCCTGTCGGAAGAATAGGTTTCCCTTCAAGGTTAATGAGCGTAGCTTGATCTTCTTTATTACGGACCTTAGCCGCTCCGTATTTAAAATCATCAGCCTGGGTAAAGTCTCCGCCTAATTTCCTCTCTCCATTAGAATCTAGATAGCCGCAATTCCGATATTGTTTTTCACAATAAGCGATCCTTCCTTCCTGCTCGTACCCTAACGAATAATATTCAGGTTTTATAAATACTCTTCCGTCCAAATGTAGCATTCCAAAAAGCCAACCTTTTCGGATCTTGATCTTTCCGTTCTTCACTCCTATATATTCAAATCCGGAAGGCAACCTTTGGATTTCCCTTCCATTTTGATCGATAAGAATATGTGAGTAATCCCTTCCATACACGACTGCCAGATTTGATTCGAATTCAGAACATCTATAATAGGTTTTAAATTTAAAATTTCCCTCTTCGTCTATATATCTACAAAAGCTACCGCCCACCGGTACTGGCATGAGAGAGGGAATTTTTTCTTCTGCGCTTAAGATTCCTTGAATGAGAAAAAATATCAAAATTGCTCGGATCATACTTTATTAAATCGTTCTGATGACCAAATTAAGACAGTATTCTTTTAAATTTAATTCGTTTTCACGCAGAGTTTAGGAGAGACGCGGAGCGATTTTCACACAGGGGCGCGGGGACGCGGAGAGATGGTTCGCACAGAGAACACTAAGTTCACAGAGGTTTCAGAAACAGAAGATTGGCAATTCCCCTTGACCGAAATTTTTTACGTCGAATGCATTTGCTGTTTTAAAACGACATAGAGTGAGTAATACTCGAAAGTATTCCCCGGAAATTTCATCAAAGCTGCGATTCGGTTCTCCTAAAAGAAGGAGAATCTCGCATCTATGCACGTCTTCCTTAAAGTAGGCAACATTTCTTTCACAACCGTTAATCACATCGTCTCCAGAAGTTCTGGGAAATATATCAAGGGCCATCTTACGAGTCTTTTCATCTCCTTGGAGAAGCAATTTTATAGGTAAAAGATCCAATAGTTTCTCATTTGCATCGTAGGAAGAAATTATATCAGGCCCTGGAATGATAGGATTAGAACAAGAATTTACGAATAATAGAATCGATAGGAATATTTTTCTCATACAGCTATATATTCGGATCAATTCTCATCCAGACAAAAATCTGAATACCAGTTTCTCAGAGAAGAGAAATAACGTCATGTTTTTGTAATATGAAAGAAGGCGCGGAGTTTAGGAGAGACGCGGGGTGGTTTTCACGCAGAGGCGCAAAGTCGCAGAGGATTTTAGTTTCGCACAGAGAACACTGAGTCCGCGGAGATTGTGGGAATTTTTAATGAGTATAGCACATGAGAATTAACTCTGTGTTCTCCGTGGACTCCTGTGAGAAAAAACTTTATTCGATGGGAGCTAAATCAGCGAGGGAGAGATCTTCGATTGTATGGGGATATCCCTCTCGATCATTGTATAGGACGGAAACTTTATCTCCGTTGATTTCTTGGATCTCTACTTGAGCGCCGGTGAGTACGATCACCCCTTTTAAAAGAAAACTTCTTTTGGTCAGTTTGGCTTTATCACCCGGCTTCATGTTTCTCCATATAGATATCTTTTCCTTCCTTCTTCATGGAAGAGAAAATATGTATTTGTCTTTGATCCACTCTAGTTCCGATATCGTAGACTGCGTCCGTAAAATCCGCGCCTTCGATCTTGGCTCCTGCAAGTTTTGCCCAACGTAAATCCGTTCCTTTAAAATTGGCGCCGGTTAGATCGGCCCCATTTAAAAAAGCTCCTCGAAGTTTTGCTCCTTCGAAATTGGCTCCTGCAAAATTACAATTGGTTAAGAATGCGTTGTTTAAGTTCGCTCCGGAGAAATCCACACCATGTAGATCTTCTTTTTCTAATATGATTGAAGATAAGTCTTGGCCTTTCAGACTTCCTGTTTCTGCAAGGATCTCTTTTGCTTTAGATGCAGTGATCCTTCTTTCTTTCGGGACACCTTGTCCACTTTCGTAGTCTCGGATCGCTTGCTGGAGCGCCGCCACTGCTGACTCAGGATAATTTTTACGTCTTTCAGGGAACTCGAATTGTTTTTCTACATCATCAGGCGTGACGTTTTTAAGATCGTCTATGGATTTTCCCTTTGCGATCTCCGTAGCCATGGCAAGTGCTACGATCCCGAACCCACAACCTGTTGTGGTGTAACTTGCATCGGTGACCATTCTGTTCTCATCGATCTTGAGATAGATCCTATATCCATCTCCACAACCTACGTTTCTATAATTAGAAACCACGGTTGCATCTTCCATTTCTCTATAGTTCAGCCGTTGGTCGTTGATCTCTTTGTATCTGTTAAAATCCATTACTGACATGATGATTGCCTTTCTAAGATTAGACTTTGTTGATGGAACAGGAAAGCACTTTTAAGAGGGAAGATTTCTTTTTTGTCCGCGTCAGCGATGTGGAGGGTGCGAAAGCAGTCGCAAAGCGACCAAAGCCCGGAGCAGCGCGACCTTCGCTAAGCCGAATGGCTTTGCGAAGGGGACGCCCCGAGCCTAAAACCTCGATTAAGAGATTTTGTATTTTTTCTTGAACTTGTCTACTCGACCAGTTGTATCCAGAATTTTGGATTTTCCGGTGAAGTATGGGTGGCAGTTGGAGCAAATTTCCACGTGGATGTCTCCGACCGTAGTGCGAGTCTCGTATACCGCCCCACAAGCACAGCGAATTTTGGCGTCAGCGTATTTAGGATGAATGTCTGTTTTCATGTTGTCCCCTTTTCCAAAATCTTATTAGGCGTTCATGCTGCCCAAGAAGCTCTCGTTAGTCTTAGACTGTCTCATCTTCTCGAGTAATAATTCCATGCTTTCTGTGATGCTCATGGGAGAAAGCAC
This sequence comes from Leptospira sarikeiensis, assembly GCF_004769615.1. Lineage (GTDB taxonomy): Bacteria > Spirochaetota > Leptospiria > Leptospirales > Leptospiraceae > Leptospira_B > Leptospira_B sarikeiensis. Next base: position 78,292 of record NZ_RQGF01000008.1, read on the forward strand.
TTTTCGAAGCACAAAGACCTTCTGGAGGGTTTCCTTAGGTAGTAGGAGCTCCTCTTTTCTGGTTCCGGACTTATTGATATCGATCGCAGGGAAAATCCGTTTGTCAGAGAGTTTTCTGTCCAAATGGATCTCCATATTACCTGTTCCCTTGAACTCTTCGAAGATCACCTCGTCCATTTTGGATCCGGTGTCCACAAGTGCTGTCGCGATAATCGTCAAAGATCCGCCTTCTTCTATATTTCGAGCTGCCCCGAAAAATCTTTTAGGCTTATGAAGTGCGTTGGAGTCCACCCCACCGGAGAGTATTTTTCCGGAAGTAGGAATGACCTGGTTATAAGCGCGAGCAAGACGGGTGATGGAGTCGAGTAGAATGACCACATCTCTTCCGTGTTCCACGAGTCTTTTTGCCTTTTCGATCACCATTTCTGCGACCTGAACGTGGCGGGTAGCAGGTTCGTCGAATGTAGAAGATACTACTTCTCCTCGAACATTACGGGCCATGTCTGTTACTTCTTCCGGACGCTCGTCTATGAGTAGAACGATGAGTGTAACTTCCGGATGGTTGCTTGTAATCGCGTTTGCGACATTCTGCATCAGGATGGTTTTACCGGTTCTAGGAGGAGCTACGATTAGAGCTCTTTGTCCTTTTCCGATCGGGCACATTAAATCCACGATCCTTGTATCTAACTGAGAAGGATCATGTTCCATTCTCAATCTTTCATTCGGATATAACGGAGTTAAGTTGTCGAATAACGCACGTTTGCTGGCTACGTCAGGAGTGTATCCGTTGACAGTTTCCACACGAAGCATCGCGAAAAATCTTTCCGATTCTTTCGGAGGACGGATCTGACCTTCGACCGTATCTCCAGTGCGAAGCCCGAATAATTTAATTTGAGAAGGAGATACGTAAATATCATCCGGCCCCGGAACATAGTTATAATCCGGGGAACGTAAGAACCCGTATCCATCCGGAAGTCTTTCCATAACCCCGGCTGCATGCACTTGGCCTTCTCTTTCGGCTTGGGCTTGTAGGATGGCGAATATTAAGTTTTGCTTTTTTAGCCCGCCTGTGTTCTCCACGCCTAGGTTTTTAGCGACTTCTATAAGTTCGGCAATGGATGTCTTTTTGAGGGCTACCAGATCGATAGGAGCTGGTGTAGGTCCTTCGTAGGAACCACGACGTCTTTTTCTGGAACGGATCTCCGCTGTTTCCGGATCATCTTCCGGTAAATTCGGTTCTTCTTCGTTATTGTCGTTTTGCACGTCGTTATTGTTGTTTTGGTAGTTGTTTCTGGGCTTGGAGTCTCGTCTTGGGTTGGCCATGGAATACCGTTATTGGATTTGGAAGGAGGACCTTCCTGTATTCTTTTTTATTCGATTAAGAGCGGGTTTTGAGGATCCGGATTATTCGGTTCTTTTTAAGCGACCGAGGAACCTTATTTTTTTCAAACGAGCGATTGGCTCGAAGAGGGGCAAGGGTCGGCTCTTAATGTGGACTATTTCCAGATTATAAGCTCTGTCAATGATTTTATTTCTGCTTTGTCCTTTTTTTAGACGGTGCCTTTTTCTTAGAAACAACCTGCTTTTTTTTCGCAGCCTGTTTCGGCTTAGATTCCGCTACAGATGGTTTATTTACAGTCGGAGCGACCTTTTTAGGAAGATTCGGTTTTCCTGTCTTTTTACGAGGAATCGGCTGATCCTTGTTCAATTTAAACTTACTGGTTAGATCTAAAAACTTAATCCGATTCTGTAATGTGGTTCTAGGAACTCCCAGATCCAATGCAGCATGAGATACGTTCTCTTGGTTTCTTTTTAAGGTATGATAAATATAACTTCCTTCCACTTCTTTTAGGATCGTTTCGAGTGGAAGTTTCTGGTTGAATGCTTCGGTTACGGAAGGGAATTCCATCCCTTCCCCATCTTGGCTATTTAGTTTAGCGGATGCAGGAGAGAAATGATATAAGTATCCTAAAGGTTTTCCTTTTTGTTTTAAGACGGAAACTCGAACGATAGAATCCAGGTCCGGAAGATAGGTCTGAACTGAAAGTTTTCCTTCTTCCAATCTGAGTTCATGGGTTTTTAAATAATTCCCGAGTAACTCTTTGGACATTTCTTTCAGCAATTTCTCTGCCTGAAGAATACTGTCTCGAAACCATTTTTTGACCAGGATCTCTTGTTCGAATGTTTCGTTATAAAATACTGTATGCCCATCTAGATCGGTAGCAAGCAATCCATCGGGGAAGTTTTGGAGAAGAACTTCCATAAACCATTGGCTTTGTTTCGCTTTCTCTTCTTCCGTTTTTTGAGGAGTTGCCTTCGGTTTTTCAGGCTCTTTTGCCATCCAAGACGATCTGCTAAGTTCCGCTAAAAATCTGGGTTTATCCCAGTCTTCCAGTTTTTCTCCCAACGGATTTAGAACAGGAATTGTTCTTTGTTTTTGGAAAAAAGAAAGTAAGGACTCTGGAATTTCTCGGATCAGAAACTCTTCCGGAATACGACTAAATTCTCTCTCAGAGGCGCTAAGATCCGCCAATTCCATAAGCACTCTTTCTTTAGGAAGAAGTCCGAGTAGACCGGGACCTTCCTCCCAAACCGGAAGATGACTTGTAGGACTATAAAGAAAAAATTTATATAAGACTTCGATTCTCATGGTGAGAAGGAGGACTTTTTCCTCCGGAATGACTTCTTTTGAAGCCTAAGCCGGAAAATTCCTCTACTTTTTTCCATATGGTACTAAGTTTTTTGGCGCACAGAGAACGTGAGAGAGCTTTGAGTGATAAGAAACTCTGTGATCTCAGTGAGCTCTGTGCGAAATAAAATCTACTTAACTAGGCGGGTGGCGGCGGTTTTGTATTCGTCCGGATATGGAAGTTTGGATACTTTCAAGCTGGATAGGGAGTATTTTAGAGATCTTTTATATAAAACGAGCGCGTATAGATTGTTTCCGTCCCTACGGAATTTGTTTCCGGATAACCATTCTTCTCTGGCCATTCTGAAATAATCGTTGGCTTTTTCTTCTTCTTTAGCAGTTAGAGGATGTCTATCTTCGGATCCCATTTTCAAGAACCGGGATTCTTTCGCTACATGCTGGAGAAGTTTATCTGAAGAATTTTCTGCGAATTCGGACCAACGTTTCATAGAATCCGGAAGTGCTTTTTCTAAGATGGCAAGTGAATCTGATTTTTCCTGAGCGTTCCCAACTTTGGATGCTGAATGCAGGTCTGCGGAATAAGATTCTATTTTTTGTAGATCTTTTTTAAGCTCTACTGAATCGAACGTAGTCCCGATCTCTCTTAAGATGCGGACCTTGGAATCTGCCGATTTTTTTCTTTCTCTAAAACCTTGGTTCGATTGGGAAGAATAGATCCCTTGCCAAGCAACCATCGCAAAAATGAGCCCAGTACAGATAAGGACCCATTTCCAGAACCTTCCCCCTTTCATTCTGAGAGAAGTGATCTCAGCAGGAGTAGGCAGATCCATTAGTTGGATCCTCCAGGCTTAGGTACAGGAGGAAGAGCTTCGTTCTTATTGATATCGTCTGATCGGATCTCTTCATTACTTTTTTCTAAAAAAGAAACCCTTGCGTTCGTGATAAAACTGTAATTATCATCATGAACTTCCAGAAGATCGATCGGATTGTCTTTTCCTTCTCCCGGCGGAGCGATCTTTTGGCTTAATAATTCATTGTCTATATAATCGATAAGAGTGTTTCTAATTCGATCGTAATCGGAAATATTCTCTTTTTCTGCAGCGTTACGAACTTCGTCCAAATTCACAAATTGAAATTCGTGTTTATCGTCATTCGGAGTTTTTGCTGCGATCATGGAAAGGATCGCGAATCTTCTGGCTCTTCTTGCGATCTTGATCCCTTCTCCGAATAAAACCAATTTTACTCTATATTGATATGGAGAAGAATTGTATGCGCTTGTAAAACTGTCCTCGGAAGATTTTAGATCCCTGAATCCCAATTTTAATAGATGTTGAGCGATCTTATCATTGGAGCGAATGATCATAGGAGAAGCGGCTTCTAAAAGCACTCTTGCTGTCCTGATATAATTTTCATGGACCACTTGGAAGATATCTTTCATCTCCCCTTGCGCCGACTTTAGATTTTTATAAGATAGGCTGTAATTACTTTGGAAATACCACATATTTCCGTTAAAGTCAGCTTGGTTTGCCTTCTTGAAAGAGCGGTAATTGTCGATTCCATTCAGCTTTTTGAAAAGTTCATCCTGGCTAGAGGCAGGTTTTTGTCCTTGGCCAGATTGAGCATTTTCTGCGGCAGTTGCCACACCCGCCTGGGATTTAGGACCGCTTCCCTCTTCCATAGGAGGGGCCAAATTGCTGATACAAATATTGATGAATTTCAGATTGATCTTATTCTCATCGATCAGGATCGCAAGATTTGTCTGGTCCGGCGAAACTGCATGCGCTCTATCCGTGAATAAGATCGGAGCCGCAACGAATAATAAAAGAAGAATGCGTGTATATTTCGAACCCATAGCTTTCCCTACTAGTAGTCTATCGGCAGGGTTAGAAAATGTATATTCTCTTTTTTTTGGGAAAAAAGCTTCAGAGGTTTCATTTCTCACCGAGTTCACAGAGAACACGGAATTACTGTTGCAGTAGGAGTTCCTACACACTCGTAATTCTCTGTGCTCTCAGTGGCCTCTGTGCGAAACCATTGTTGTTGGGGATTAAAGAGCGCTGATGCGGCGGATCGCCTCGGTTACATCGTCTTTTTTGCCAAAGGCGGAAAGTCTGAAATATCCCTCTCCAGCAGGTCCGAATCCGGAACCAGGAGTTCCGACAACCTGTGCCTTGTCTAAAAGATGATCGAAAAAATCCCAAGAGCTGAGATTATTCGGGGTCTTGAGCCAAATATAAGGAGCGTTCACCCCTCCGAATACTTCGTATCCTGCCTTGATGAGTCCCTCTCGGATCGCTTTTGCGTTACTCATGTAGGCATCGATGCTCGCTCTGATCTCTTTTTTCCCTTGAGGAGAATAGATCGCTTCTGCTGCTTTTTGGGTTACGTACGAGACTCCGTTGAACTTAGTAGTATGTCTTCTGCTCCAAAGTTGTCCGATGGAAACTTCTTGTCCGTCTTTGGTTTTTCCCTTCAATTCTTTAGGGATCACAATGTATGCACAACGTAATCCGGTAAATCCTGCGGTTTTGGAGAAGGAACGGAATTCGATCGCAACTTCTCTTGCTCCTTCCACTTCGTAAATGGAACGAGGAACTCCAGGCTCGGAGATAAACGCTTCGTATGCAGAATCGTAAAGAATGATACTATTATTTTTCTTAGCGTATTCTACCCAAGCCTTGAGAGATTCTTTGGAAGCTACTGTTCCGGTCGGATTATTCGGAAAACATAAATAGATTAGGTCCGGTCTTTCTTTCGGAAAATCAGGCTGGAAACCGTTTTCTTTTGTGGAAGGCATATAGATCAGGTTTGTATATCTTCCATCAGGGCCGGCTTCTCCAGTCCTTCCTGCCATCACGTTTGTATCTACGTAAACCGGATATACTGGATCTCCGATCGCGATCTTTGCGTCCTGGGAGAAAATTTCTTGGATGTTCCCGCAATCACATTTGGATCCGTCGGATACGAAAATTTCGCTTTCGTCCAATTTTACTCCGAGAGGAGCATAATCGTTATCAGCAATCGCTTTTAATAGAAAAGAATAACCTTGCTCCGGACCGTATCCGTGAAAACCTTCAGCTGTTCCCATTTCTTTGGAAGAAGAAATCAAAGCGTCTACAACGGATGGCGCTAAAGGAAGAGTCACATCCCCGATCCCGAGTCGAATGATCTTAGCGGAAGGATTTTTTTCGGAATAAACTTTTACTCTTCTTCCGATCTCCGGAAAAAGATATCCGGCTTTTAATTTCAGGTAATTTTCGTTTATATTTGCCATATTAATTATTCGTAATCCTCGTCTATGTTCTCGATCGGCTTGCGTCCTGCAAAACCTTCGTCGTATCCGTGTTCGAAAAGAAGATCTTCTTCTCCCAGATGCCAACAATAATAACCTTTTCCATTATCGAAGTCCACAAGCCAAAGGCCTTTCACTTCAATCCCAAGTTCTCGAACCTTAGAAGACCATTCAGTCAAAAGCCATTCTACTTTTGCTTCCTTAGCTTCCTGTTCGTTTTCTTGGTAGAGCCCGCTTTTTAGTTCTTTGTGAACTTTTCCGACAGACTCATAAAATTCTTCCGTAATGGATCTGACATAGGGCAAAATTTTGCGAGCGTCTTCGTATGTCCAGATCTTACGTTCCATTCTATCCTTTAGAATTTCACACCTAAGGAAAGACAAAGCAGGGTCATTCGACTGACCACTCCATATTTCGCCTGGCGAAAGTAAGCCGCATTCGGAAGATCATCCACATCCGTAGAGAGCTCATTTACTCTAGGAAGAGGATGAAGCACTGTTGTCTCTTTTTTAGAAGCAAGAATTAATTCTTTATTCAATTTAAAGGATTCTTTAAGTCTTTCGTATTCCTTATGATCCGGAAATCTTTCTTCCTGGATCCTGGTCACGTAAGCGATATCACATTCCCAAACTTTTTTGATATCATCCGACTCTTCGAATGTGATCGGAAATCCCTCGAGCCCTTTTTTATAAGACTCAGGTAGAGAAAGTTCAGGAGGAGAAATGAGATAGAGATGAACTTTATAATGGCGGAGAAGATTGATCAAGCTATGTATCGTTCTTCCGTATTTCAAATCTCCGATAAACGCAAGTGTGAGTCCGTCGAGTTTTCCTTTTTCGGAAATGATCGTATATAAGTCCAGTAGCGCTTGAGTCGGGTGTTGCCCTGCTCCGTCTCCTGCATTAATAACCGGGATTTTTACTGCTCCGGCTGCTATCCTAGAAGATCCTTCTACAGGGTGACGGATCACTGCGATGTCCGCATAAGCTTCCACCATTTTCATGGTGTCGTACAATGTCTCCCCCTTAGAGATAGAAGAGAATTGAAATCCTACTGTGGAAATTACTCTTCCCCCCAACCTTTCCATCGCAGCTTCGAAGGAAAGCCTGGTCCTTGTAGAGGCTTCGAAGAATAAAGAAGCCAGAAGTTTACCTTCTAAAATTCCGAAGGCCTTGTTTTGCTCCACCAGTCTTTCCATTTCTCTGGTTCTTTCCACGAGAAAGTCCAAATCCGCTTTGGTGAACTGGTCCGTATCCAGGATATTCTTATGCTCGTACGCCATTTTCTGGACAGAATGATGCGGGGGGAAACGGAGGCAAGAGAATTCGAAAGGCCTTCGCCCTTCGTAAATCTAAATTTATGAGCTGCGAAGTTTGTTTCCTACAGAGTTCACAGAGAACACGGAGGAGGATCATAGAATTTCCTCTGCGATCTCCGTGGCCTCCGTGCGCCCTTAGTTTCTCAATTTCTTAATGATGTTTCGGTACTGGTTTCGTTTTAAATCCTAATTTGTTTCTCAAATTGCCAAAAACGGAAAGTGTAACAGGAACATACAGTAAACTTCCCAAAGTCCCGAATCCTAATCCCCAACCCAATGCCAATGTCATCGGAATTAAAACAGGATCGGATCCTCCCACACTATATGCAGTAGGAAGAAGTCCCGCGACCGTAGTTAATGTGGTCAGAAGGATCGGACGGAATCTTCTGCGGCTAGCTTCGAGTAAGATCTCATCCAATGGTTCGTTCGAAGATTTCTGTATCGAATCAATACAATCCACAAGAACAATGGAAGCGTTTACAAGAACTCCTGCAAGACCTATGATCCCGATCATAGCTAAAAAGCTAAATGCTTTTCCGGAAAGAATAAATCCGGCAACAATTCCTACGAAACCTAAAGGAACCGTACTTAAGATCAAAATAGGTTTCACTGCGTTCTTCAGGGTTAATGCAAGAATGATATAAATTCCCAAAAGTGCCATGAGTGCAGCCTTTCCAAGTGACGCCATGGATCTCTGGGTATCCTTTTCTTCTCCACCGAATACGATGGAGACACCTGGATACTGTCTTTCGATCAGAGGTTTAAATTCTTGAGCGACTTTTTGGTTCGCTTCCATAGAGGTCATTCCGGACTCGATTTTGATATCACCGTTTACCGTAATTGCTCTTTCAAAATCCCTATGTGAAAGAAGTTCAGGAGAATCCTGTATTTCCATCTTAGAAATTTTGGCGAGATTCGTGATATTCCCCGCCTTGTTCCGAAGTGGGATCGTCCTTACTTCATTCGGATTTTTTCGGAAGCTCTTATCGTACATTACTCTCAAATATATTTTCGTTTTTCCCTGTCGAACGTTCCCGGCCCTTTCTCCGTCATACGCTGTCCGAAGTAAATTTGCTGCGGAGAATGTAGATATTCCAGTAAAACTTTCCAAACCTTCATCCAGCTTGATGTACATCTGTTTTCGACCGTTACGGTAATCATCTCGAACTGAATGTACACCTTTAATCCCTTTTAAGAAGGATTGAAGATCCGCGGAAACCTTCTTTAGAACTTCGTAATCTTTTCCAAGTACACCGATCGTGATTGGGGCCCCGATAGGAGGAGCCATCGCCATTTCTTCCAAATATACGTCGGACAATCCAGGGGTTTTTCGAATATCGTTCTCGATGGAGGCTAGTATTTCAGAAGCTTTTCTTTTCCGTTGGGATTCCGGAGTTAGGTACACCATCACCACTCCTAAATTCTCTCCGAATCTAGAAAGCGGATCATCAGGATCCGTCTGTTGTACACCGATCTTAGTGGAATAACTCACCAATTCTTCTTTAGGGATTTTTTTGAGTATATCTTCCATATACTTCATTTTTTCCCTGGTTTGGAAAATTCTAGAAGAAGGAGGGAATTCCGCTTTAATTAAGAAAATCTCAATATCTTCTTTTGGAAAAAGGATGAAATCCATATTCATCATGGTTCCGCAAGATCCCAATACGATCAGAATGATCCCAAAAAAGGATTTGTTCCGATTTCGGATCATCAATGCCACAAAATCGGAAAATCTTTCTTCCATTCTTCCGAAAAACTCATCTAATGATCTTCTGAAATTTGAGGTTTGTCTTAACTCTTCAGGAGTTTTCGCAAATGCAGCGATCCTTGCCGGAAGGAAAAGAAAAGATTCTATCAAACTCGCAGTCAATGCGATGATCACCACAAGAGGGATCTGCCAGATAAATTTCCCCATGATCCCTGCCATAAATAGCATAGGAAGAAATGCTGCTACAGTAGTTAGATAAGAACCGAAGATCGGGACCACCATCTCGGTGGTTCCTTTTAGCGCCGCAGAGGCTCGATCCATCTTCTCGCCTAAATAAGTATAAATATTCTCCGAGATCACAATGGAGTTATCCACGAGCATCCCAAGAGAAATAATAAGCCCCATCATGGAGATCATATTGAAGGACACATCGAAAAAAGGGATCACTGCGAAAGTCATAAGCATCGAGATCGGCAAAGACATCGATGTAAGTGTAGCGGTCCTAAAATCTAAGAATAGGAACAAGATCCCGAAAACGATCAAGAATCCGATCAAAGCGTTAGACGAAACCACATTCAAACGGTTTTTTGTCCTCTTAGCCTCGTCATTTAGTTTGAAAGTTTTGATACCTTCCGGATAGGTTTTCTCTAATTCCTTGAGCCTGGCTTCTACCATGCTTGCGACTTCTATCGCATCGGCTCTTTCCTTTTTGATCACAGAAAGAATAAGCCCTTGTTGTCCATTCGCGATCGCAAGAAATCTAGGATATTCGAAAGTATCCTCAACTCTTGCAAGGTTCCCGATCTTCACGGTACTAAAAATATCGTTTGTCCGGACTGGAATTTTTCCTATCTCAGCAGGTTGTTTAAATTCACCATCAATACGAAGATCAAACGCGTCTTCCGAATCTACGGATCCGGCAGGAAGATTGATGTTCCTAGTTCTGATAGTCCTTGTTATATCCGACAGATCTAATTGATATTGTTTCAGCTTATCCGCGTTGACCAGAATATGCCATTCTCTATCACGTTTTCCGAATACATCTACTCTGGCGATCCCTGGGATCTTTTCCAATTCCAGCTCTATAAATTCGGCAACTGAATGAAGCTCTATTTCATCCTTTCCACCATACACCGAAAAATCCATGATAGGAAAAGAACCGGATTTTCTTTCGGTAATTTTAGGTTTTTCGGTGACTTGGACCGGAAAATCAGCGATCGCGTTATCAACCGCCCTTCGGATCTCATCCAAAACTTTTTCCGGATTTTTTTCTTCCAGACTAACTCGCACGTCTATATCGGATACGGAGTTCCTGGAAAAGGAACGGATCTCGTCTATGCCGTCGATTTCTTTGATCTTCTCTTCGATCGGATACGTTACCCGTAATTCCACATCCGCAGGAGAAGCTCCCGGGAATTTAGTGGTAATTACGAGCTGTTTCATATCAACGTTTGGAAACGCGTCCCTACGCAAATTGTAGAGAGCAAATCCTCCGGCGACGACTATGAATATAATCCCCAAATACATGAAGAGTCTATTGTGAATGAATGATTGTATTAACGTTCTCATATGTTTTTCTTTTTATTTAGAATTTTTTCCATCCAATGGTTCTAGGAGCCCGCCCCATTGGCTCCATGCTTGCTTTATAAAACTTTTATCCCAGGTATCCCCACTAACCTCCATCTGTCTAGGCAGTCGATCCCAGGAACATCCCGGAAATCTATGATGTATTCTATGATAATTAAAATGCAGAAAAAAGACGCTTACCGCTTTCGGTAGAGTTAAATTATAGGCGGAATTTTTATCATTAATTTCTTTCCCATAATGATACGCATTATCAAAAAACGATATAAAAAAAGATCTAGTAAAAAGTAGGAATACCAACAATTCCCAATTCTTTCCGAACAACCAAAATGAAGGAATATAGAAAATTAAGATCCAAAATATATCCTTTCTAAGTTCGCTCAAAACTTCCGGACGATAGATCCATTTAAAAAATCCTTCTTCTATCGGGTACTCCGTAAATTTTTCAGAGACCGACCTTGTCCATTTGGGAGGCAAAGCTAATAAAAGCCCTGTCCCAACTTCGAAGATATAAGTTGCTACCGTTATTCTAAAATAATAATTTAGACTTTGGATCCATCTAGGTTTTGATGAAGAAGGATCATAAAATTCTATTCTATCCCCGGGTTCCCGATTAAATTTATGATGCATCAAATGACTAGATTTCAAAACGGAATAAGGCGCCCCGAATATGATACAAAGTAGCCTTCCCCAAAAATGATTTTCCTTTCTTTCATTCGAAAAGTTGCCATGAATACTTTCGTGGATCAAATTCCAAAAAGTATAAGACACAGGCCCTAAGACGGCTGCAAAAATCCAGGCAAACCAAAGAGAGATCGAGCCGTATAAAAGTCCCAAAGGGATCAAATAATGGAAGCTGATAAATAAAAATAGTACTGCTCCAGACAGATTCCGATTTTTAACAAACGGCAATTCCCGAATTTGGATAGAGGCTTCCATTTAGGATAGAACTCGTGAAAAGGCTGATTTCTGCAAGCAACCTGTAAGGGATAGGGCCAGCGACATCGGTCGGTTTGAAAAAAAATTCCAAATTCAAACCCGGGTCTTTCCATATAGAAATAAATTGATGAATTCCGGGTTTTTCGAAAAAAAACGGCTCCTAAAATACGACGGGGGGTCAAAAACTTCAATATGAGTTTATTGTTCCATATATCTGCCATTGTTTTAGGACTTTCATTCTTCTTCTGTTTTCCATTAGATCAGGATCGGGTAAAATCCCCAAGTTATAGAGAAGGAAGATATCATAACCTGGATCCGGACGAGGAATTACAAGGTAAGTCACCTTGGGCCATTTTACGTTGGAAATTATGGGGACCGAAAGATCCACCTGCGGTAGAAGGATTGACTGACGAACTCCCTACTGTCTTCGAAAGAAGCCCGAAAGATCTGATCGCCCCGGAAGGAAAAGTCAGAGTGATTTGGTTCGGCCACGCCACAGTATGGATATCATCCACTCAAAATGGAAAAACGGTAAACATATTAACGGATCCTATCTTCGAGGCTCCCCCTTTCGTTACTAGATTAGTAAAACTACCGGTCCCGAAAGAAGATCTTCCAACTGTGGATTTTGTAGTGGTCAGTCACGCTCATAGAGACCATTTAGATCGAGATACTTTACGCTATCTAAGAAGCAAAAATCCGGACTTACAAATATTACTTCCTTCCGGTATGAAATCTTTTTCGGAAGAAGAAAATTTAGGTCTTTCAATTCCTCAGGAACTCGGCCAGGTAACATCTAAAAATTCGGTGAAGATCACCTTTATGCCTGCCCATCATTGGAGTAGAATGGGGCTTTCCGATACGAACCAATACTTCTGGGGAAGTTATGCGTTGGAAGCGCAGGGGAAAATTATTTATTTCGCGGGAGATACTGGCTATTCTTCCCATTTCAAAAATATTTCGGGACGTTTAGGAAAGCCGATCGACCTAGCACTTCTTCCTATCGGTGCATATAAACCTAGATGGTTCATGAAGTATGCGCATATCGGACCAACGGAAGCTTTGTTGGCTACTAAGGATTTGAACGCAAAATCCTTTGCACCTATCCATTGGGGAACATTCCCGTTAGGAGATGATCTGCCAAAAGAGCCGATGTTGGACCTCAAACAAAGGCTTAGCTTTCCTTCTTCTCCGGACACCAAAGGAATATCTCCCTCTAGCGACGGAGTTTCCTGGGGAAATAAGGATGGGGTCAAAATTGTACCGTGGACTATCGGAAGCGGAATAGATTTGGAATGATTTTGAAATTTTGCCTTTAAGAAAAAACATAGCCTCCCGAAATTACTTCGTAATCCTGGCATAGAACTGTGCTTCGCGGAGGCTATTCCCCAAAATGAATTTCTGGCCGAAATCCCTTATCCAACAATATTCTGTTATTTTAATATTACTTATATCAACTTCTTCTATTTATGCAATAGGTGGAGAAGAAAAATTCCAACCCTTAAGCGTTAATAAGGCGGAAGAACAAAAAAAGACCGAAGAGCCTAAAAAGGAAGAAAGAAGAGTAGATCAAAGAAAAGGTCGTTGGTCTTTTCAATGGGGATACAACAGGGATTCTTATACTCAAAGCGACATTAACTTCAAAGGTCCAGGCTATCAATTCACCTTAAAGGATGTGGTCGCTCGGGATAAACCTGAAAAATTTTCTACAGATGTTTACTTAAACCCTTCTCTCTGGGAGATCCCGCAGTATAATCTTAAATTTACTTATTATATCACTGATAATCTATTCATCGCTTTCGGCCAAGACCATATGAAATATGTAATGTCCAGAGGACAGGCTGCAAGTATTAGCGGATACATAGATCCATTGGCGATAGAAAATGGAAGACTACACACTTCGTTCGAGTCCGCTCCATATGCATTACTATTTCCGAATAATATAAACCAATTTGCAGGATACCACGGAGGAGAAACCATCAATATCACTCCCGACTTCCTAAAATTCGAACACACGGATGGACTCAATTATCTATTTGTAGATGTAGGATATGTGGCACCACTATGGGTTTCTGCAAACGGAGAGAATGCATTCAGTTTAGTGGGTTCGGTTGGCGCCGGCCCGGTAGTTTGTAGAAGTGACGTTCGGCTCTTCGGGGAAGGCCATAATAACAGATTTCACCTTTCCGGATACGGAGTTTCAGGATATTCAGCGCTTAGGATCGACTTATTCAAATCCTTCTTCTTTGAATTCGGAGCAAAAGGCGGATATATAGACCTAACAAGCATCTATACCAACGGAAAATCCAAGGATAGAGCAACACAAAACTTCGGTTTTGTGGAAATGATTGCCTCTGCAGGCATCACTTTCTAAAGTCCTCATACACATGATCTCAGGTCTCCAAGGTTTTATTCGCAAATTAGAAGTAGGCTCCGTATATTTAGATGTACACGGAGTTACTTATGAAATCGTAATTTCTTTTAAAACATATTGGGAATTGAAAGAACTCCAATCCTCCGGAAAAGAGATTAGGCTCCATGTTCATCATTCCATCAATGAGAGAGGCCAAAAACTTTTCGGGTTTTTGCAGGAAAGAGACAAAGAATTTTTCAAAGTAATGAAGGGCCTACACGGAATCGGAGAAATGACCGCACTCAAAGTATTATCCTTCTTCACTCCTTGGGAACTTCATAAGATCGCTTCCACTGGAGAAGCAAAGGAGCTAGAAAAGATCCCGAAGGTCCGAGCAAAAACTTCCGAAAAAATATTTTTCGAAGTAAAACAAAACCTGAAAAAGTTAGAATTATTTTTAGAAGCAGGCTCAGAAGATCCTTCTGTTCCTGAAATTGCGAAAGAAAGACTCCCCTCTCCTGAAGATCGTTTCAAAGAAACTGCAGTTCAGGCCCTGGTCCAACTCGGATTCGAGGACAAGGCAGCTCTCAAAGAAGTAGAGAAGATCTTAAAAAAACAATCTTTCACAGACACCGGCGAACTCATCCGAGAGATATTAAAAAATCTTTAAGTAATCGTGTGGGTTTGAACTCCAACAAATCGGACCAAATATTCGTTAACCGGCATTTTCTATCTTAACCTTCTCCATGTTTGATAGCAAAGCCGAGTAACGTTTTTCGAATTCGGAGTTTGGCACCCTAGGCTCCCCTGCCCTATGCAATTCAGGCAAGAGTCCTTGAACAAAATACATATCAATATTCCCCTTATGCTTTGCAGCAATTTGACCACGATACTCACAATCAAAGAAATCTTTGACGAGTGCATAGGTTGCACCTGAGATATTGATTTTACCTGTGGCACCGGAAGATTCACATCTGCTCGCCGTATTTACGGTATCACTCCAAACATCATAGGCAAACTTCTTCTCGCCGATGACTCCTGCCACCAAGTCCCCTGAATGAATTCCCAATCGAAGCTGCCAGTATGGAAGATTCTGAGATGTCTTAATTTCCTTCATCTGATTCATAAATGCTTGGATCTCGAGAGCTGCGAGCACACAGTCCACAGCATGAGTAGAGCTGCTATTTGGAATTCCTCCAACAAACATATAACTGTCGCCGATGGTCTTGAGTTTCTCAAGTTTGTATCGATCCATCAAACTATCAAAATAGGAAAAACATCGATCTAACTCTGCGACCAGTTCGCTAGGTCCTAACGATTCGGAAATTTTAGTAAAGCCTTCAAAATCAGTGAAACAAACCGTAGCGGAGGGAAAATGACGAGGTTTACTGATCCCATTCTGCTTCAATTCATCTGCAACTTCCCTAGGCAAAATATTAAGCAGAAGTTTCTCAGACTGAGCGTGTTCTTGGGACAGTTTGTCCTCGGCTTTGTTGACCGCCTTTACGAACTGATAAATAATAGAGATCATCGCTATTACCAAAAGAACAAGAGGAGGCATCAGATAATCTGCAGGCACAATCCATCTAGGAGGACCGAATATCGCCGACCCGCCAAATACCCTATAATAATATTGAAAGGCCAAGAAAAAAAGGACCGGAAGAATTACGAGGCTCCAAAGAGTTTTCGTCCGAGTCCGCAAAATCATCAGGAACGGCAAAATAGAACTGACCAAAAATCCCAGCGGTGCAGGGTCATCCGCTTGTGCGACAGCGAGAACTGTAAACTCGAAATTCAGAGCCACAAGTGTCATAACTGCTGCAGCTGTCTGTCTCCGCTTAGTAAGTAAATATCGCGCAAACCCGAGAGCGATAAGGAAGGTAGTAAGCATAGAATAGGAATATAAATGTGTTTCAGGGGGCTCAGTGAAATAAATTGGTATCGCTAGAAAAGTTGGGATTATAAATATTATGAACTGTGTGGATCCAGTGGTACGAATGGCGCGTATCTCTTGGTCACTGAGACCTTGAGTGAGTCCGGTTAATTGGACCCAATCTATGAACCTGTTGAAACGTGAAATCATCCGGAAAGAGAATCATGAAAATTATCCAACGCAAGCTTTCTTTTTCTTATCTCGCCAGGAACCAATACACGGCCAAGCCTAGATAATTTCCTACTGCGTATCCGACGAGACCTGTTAAAATCCCAAGGATCAAAACACCACGATTTCCGATAGCGGCTGCCACAGAGGGAACAAATGCGGGGCCATAAATACTCGAAACGGAAGTAATGATCCAAGTATCTACCGGGATCCTAAATAAAATCCCGAAAAGTAAATGTAAAAGGATCGCAACAGACATCGTTGCTAATACTATAAACAATACTCCGGAAGCTCCTTTTACTAAGCTTCCGAAATCGGCCAGAAATCCGATCGCTACGGAAAATATTAAGATAAAATAATATCCTGCGGAATACGTATTTAAATTCCTCACCTTCTTTAAAAAAGAGATCCCTATTCCCCAAGTTGTAATTCCTAAAAGAATAAACGGAGCAGAGGCTGTTCCGAAAAGAATATTAGATAGTGCGAGAGAAAGTCCGAGTCCAGCCACAGAAAGTAGGATTCCAATTACCAAACGAAGTACAGGATTTTTAGGGGAAACTGAAACTTCTGTTTCTTCCGAAATTCCCAATTCCACTTCCGGCTCCGGTTTTAGAAAAAACGAATATACTTTTTTGGAAAAGCTAAGTAGAAAAAGTAAATACGATCCACCGACAAGTAGATCCACAGTATTTACGAGTGCGATCGTAGATTTTCCAGTATCTAACGCCTGACCGATCGCATTCGAGTTCGGAGTTCCACCGGTATACAAACCAGCAAGCATTCCACCTATCTTAGGTGATTCAGGATGCAAAGAAGCGAATAAAAACCCTACGGAAACTGATGCAATCGTTACCGCTATGCAGGAAAGGAAAAAGGAAAACAAAGCGAGTTTTGCTTCTTTAATCCCTTTTAAAAAATCGGAAGAAGCTAGTAAAAGTGGGATCGCGATCGGGATAGAAACTTCGGAAACGGTTTCGAAAATGCCCTTTGGCAGGAACTCTTTCGGGATCAAGTTCCCAAGAATAATTCCGGAAGCGTAGCATAGAACGACCGGGCCCAAAAATCCAAGCCACTTATACTTTTTGGTAAAACTTCCTGCGAACCAAGGAAATCCCAAAACAAATCCTAAAAATACAGCGGATAGGATCGATTGTAACGTTCCAGTCATCTACTTCTCCCAAACTGATCTTTTAAGTACTAACTTAAGATCATTAGAATCATCCCAAAATTGGGCCTCAGAAATAACAGATTATATTCTGTTATATTGAATTTAAAGAAAAATTCTGACCAGATAGCTGTATGACTGAATAATATTTTAACATAGGCGAAACTCTCCTCAAACCGGCTCAAAACAGGATTTCTTTGCATTTTAGCTAAGGGAGAAAATATTTCAAACCATGGGAAGGAGTTCCTGCCTGAAAAATTTTCCGGTTTTTAGGCGACCAGAGTGAAAAAAACTTGTAAGAAATACTTCATACTCAAAGTAATATACTTTAAGAATAAACTATTAATTCATAAACGAATAAATAGAAGGAAGATTCAAAATGTTAGAAACACTTTTAGCAACAAGCAACGATATCGCTCCATTGATCCTAAGATTGACCCTTGGTATCGTCATTTTCCCACATGGAGCCCAAAAACTATTGGGATGGTTCGGTGGTTACGGATTCAAAGGAACCTACGGTTATTTCACTCAAACTGCCGGTCTTCCCGGTATCATCGCATTCTTAGTTATCATTGGAGAATCCTTCGGTTCAGTCGCATTGATCCTCGGGATACTCACTCGTTTTTCCGCAATTTCGATCGGACTCATTATGCTTGGAGCAGCACTTCTCGTTCATAGAGAACATGGATTTTTTATGAATTGGTTCGGAGCTCAAAAAGGAGAAGGATACGAATTCCAAGTTTTAGCGATCGGACTTGCAATCGCTCTTGGGATCGTAGGCGGCGGAGCTTACTCTGTAGATTTAGCTCTTTTACCATATTTAAACTAAAATATTATAAATATAGAATATTTAGTTAAAAAAGGCTCCTAATTAGGAGCCTTTTCTTTTATAAACCCTCAGTGAACTCTGTGCCCTCTGTGCGATTTTTTTTCGCACTGAGTTCACGAAAGGACACAAAGATCTTAATATTTATAAGCCTTATCTTCTAATTGTGCCTTACGAGTAGTATTGGAAGTTGGATCAACATCCGCTTGAGCAACAGTTACGTATGGAGAAGAAGTCCCTCCGGAAGCATAAGAGTTATAATTAATCGTTCCACTCGGAGCATAACTTAGATCGGAAGTGTCAGTCCTGAAAGGAGAAGTTAAAGAAAGTTTATTAAAACTTGTTCCTTCTGTTCCATCAGGATACCCCGCTACAAGAGAAGTCCACTCAACCAAAGAACCGTCATAAAATACAGTAGGATATCCTAATATATTTTGAGAAGCAAATCCGTTCACCTGAGCTTCGAAATTCGTTCTACATTGTGAAACGATAGTTGCTCCTGCAGTGTAACTTGCACCTCCAGTTCCTGTATTTGCAAAAATCCCGGCAAGAGTCGCCTTATCTTTGAATCTATATCCTGTAGCGGAAGTGTCCAAAAGAGAAGCCCAAGGGAAAGTTTTTGCTCCTTTGATCCTAGTTTCAAAAAGAACATACTTTTTAGGAGTTCCACTCACACCTGCAACAGGAGCACCCGAATCATTCCAAGCAGTAGTGATATGATTTGCTCCGGTATTCGTGATCCCAACAGTTTGATCGTATTGAGCAGTAGGTCTTGCATCCACAATAATCTGAGTTCCGGTCAAACCACTGATAGAAGCAGTGCCGTTATTCTTCACGATCTTAATGATATCTTCCAGAGTTAAAGTGATGATTGTATTATCCACTTTCAATTGTTTTACACTGAAACCACCATTTGCATTTGGAGCAACATCCTTCGCTGCGTCAAGATAGGAAGCGTTTGTAAAATTGGTCCTGATATCTCCGTTTAAGATCGCGAGATGTTTGATATCTGCCCCCCAATATCTTAACCAGTAAATCCCTCTCGTTACGTCTTGGGTTTGACTTCCGTTCGTATAAGCTGTGCCGTTATTATTTGCGGATCCAACTGCGAATACTACTAGGTCCGTATTCAAATTGATCCCATACACCTTCAACCATTGGTCCACAGTCGTACCATCCGCTTGGTAACGAACCGAGTTGCGAATTAATCCAATGTTTCTTTGCTGGTTGAAACGAAATCCGGCTTGGAAATCGTCCAGATGATACACATAGACCCCGTTTGAATTGTCTGATTTGATGTAGGATCTCCCACTCGTATCCCCCGAAAAATTGTTCGCGAGGCTACTTTGTAGGATCACAAGTTTACCCTTGATATGCGCAGGTTTATTTGTCTGCCAATCGGATACCCAACTCTCTAAACGACTAGCGGTAACTAATCCCCATTCATTATCATCGTAAGAAGCTGCAGATTCATTCGTTAGATCAGAAGCGGAACGTACCGGAATAGTAGAAC
The DNA here is from genome assembly GCF_004769615.1 of Leptospira sarikeiensis. GTDB lineage: Bacteria > Spirochaetota > Leptospiria > Leptospirales > Leptospiraceae > Leptospira_B > Leptospira_B sarikeiensis. Next base: position 97,741 of record NZ_RQGF01000008.1, read on the forward strand.
CGAATCCTGCCAAAGCAGCTAAGGCAGCATTCGAATCCGAGCCTCCCGGGTCGCAGGCAACGAATGCCCCTGAAAATAGGCTTACCAATAGCCCAATATAGATCACCTTCATTTATATATCTCCTAACGTGGCGAACCACGAGTTAGCCCTTTCTGGTTAGAATGATCCTAAAAATCAGTCCATTTATCCAATATTATGGAGAATTATATGCAATAACGGAAAATATATTAGTACGGTTTCCAAAGTATTGTCATAGAAATGTCCGGTCAATTTTCAGATAAGAACTATCGCACAGAGAACACTGAGTTCACTGAGAGATTTTAAGTTTCATGGCATCGAAAATCTCCGTGCTCTCTGTGAGCTCTGCGTGAAATCGAAACAAAGATAAATCTTATCTAGAATAAAGGCACACGAAATCAAACCCGCCAGGGATGCGAAGGGCTTTAGTCACGAAGTGACGAGGCAATAGCCGAGCCCGTAGCAGCCCAGTCTTTGCGAATGAATGAATTGGCATCTCCTCGATCACATGGATTGCTCGCAAAGAGGCGGCCAAAACTCATAGTTGAACTAAGGTTTGTCCCTGCATTTCCAGGCTCCTGTGGGAACTCCTACCGAAAGGGGATGGACAGGATTCTTCCAGGTAAAATCCTTAGAAAAAGCATTCCAAACTGAACTCACATCCAAAAAAACAAGGTTGATTCATGAAAATTCACGAGTACCAGGCAAAGGAAATCCTGAGACGCCATAACGCCAAAGTTCCTTTCGGCGTAGTAATTGATAAAAAAGAAGACGGTGCAAAAGCACATGAGGAAGTAACTTCCAAAACCGGGGCATCCGTAGTCGTCGTTAAAGCTCAAATCCACGCAGGTGGTAGAGGAAAAGGCGGCGGAGTTAAAGTTACTAAAACCAAAGAAGACTCTTTGGCCGCTATCGATAAGATCCTGGGCATGCAGCTCATAACTCCTCAAACGGGAGCAGAAGGAAAAAAAGTCCTTAAAGTTTATTTAGAGCAAGGGATCAATATCGCGAAGGAATATTATCTTAGTATTCTATTGGATCGCGCGATCCGTAAAACGATCATCATGGCTTCCACTGAAGGTGGAATGGAGATCGAAGAAGTTGCAGAAACTCATCCTGAAAAAATCCTAAAGATCGCGATCGATCCAGGGATCGGATTACAAGCAAACCAAGCTTCTCAATTAGCTTTTGATCTTGGTCTTCCAGCAGAATCCCATAAATCATTCAAAGCACTTCTTTCTTCCATCTATAACGCATACATTAAAGAAGATGCATCTCTACTAGAGATCAACCCTTTGATCCTTACTAAAGAGAATGAGATCGTTGCCGGTGACTGTAAGATGGACCTGGACGAAAACGCATTATATCGTCATCCTGAGAACGCAGCTTTCAGAGACGTTTCAGAGGAAGATCCTTTAGAAGTCCAAGCAAGCGAGTACAATATCAACTATGTTAAGTTAGATGGAAACATCGGCTGTATGGTGAACGGTGCCGGTCTTGCGATGGCAACTATGGATATCGTGAAACTTGCTGGAGCAGAACCTGCAAACTTCCTAGATGTGGGTGGTGGAGCAAACGTTACCACTGTTACCAACGGATTCAAACTTATCTTAGGAGATCCGAACGTAAAAGGGATCTTCATCAATATTTTCGGCGGGATCGTTCGTTGTGATCGAGTCGCTCTTGGTATCATCGAAGCTGCGAAAGCTGTGAACATTAATGTTCCTCTCGTAGTTCGTTTGAAAGGAACCAACGCGGAAGAAGGTAAAAAAATCCTAAATGAATCCGGTTTAAACATCATCGGAGAAGAGGATCTTCGCACCGCAGCTAAAAAAGTGGCGGAAGCCATTAAATAAATCACATAAGGTTAACTTAATATATCATGGCAGTATTAGTAGATAGCAATACGAAAGTAGTAGTTCAAGGGATTACCGGAAAAGAAGGTTCCTTCCACGCTACACAAATGATCGAGTACGGAACTAATGTCGTAGGAGGAGTAACTCCAGGCAAGGGTGGACAATCGGTCGAACTCGCAAGCAAAAACGTTCCTGTATTTAACAGCTTAAAGGACGCGATCGTAAAAGAAGGAGCAAACGCTTCTATCATTTTCGTTCCGCCTCCATTCGCTGCGGACGCAATTTTAGAAGGTATCTTCAACGAGATCCCATTAGTGGTTTGTATTACCGAAGGAATTCCTACACACGATATGTTGAAAGTGTATAGCGCTCTTCGTAATTCCAAAACCAGACTAGTTGGACCGAATTGTCCTGGTGTGATCTCCCCGAAATACAAAGTAAAAATGGGAATTATGCCTGGCTTCATTCACCAAGCAGGAAGCGTAGGGATTGTTTCCCGTTCTGGGACCTTAACTTATGAATCAGTTGCTCAGCTAACTCAACACGGTTTAGGACAATCTACCGTGATCGGGATCGGTGGAGACCCTGTTCCAGGAATGAACCATACGGAAGCGATCAAACTTCTGAATGAAGATCCTGAAACAAAAGGTATCGTAATGATCGGAGAGATCGGCGGAACTTCAGAAGAAGAAGCTGCCGCTTATATCAAAGCTCATGTAAAAAAACCTGTAGTAGGTTTTATCGCAGGCCAAACTGCTCCTCCGGGAAAAAGAATGGGTCACGCAGGTGCGATCATTAGTGGGGGAATGGGAACAGCTTCCTCCAAAATGGCTGCAATGCAAGACGCAGGGATCTCAGTTTGCCAATCCATCGCCGAAGTGGGCGAAAAAATGAAGAAGGCTCTGGGTTAATATCCGGAGTCGAATAATCGGAGGTAAGGTTATGAAACTGAAAAATGGAAACTTTTGGACCGAACTAGGAAACAAAAAGGCGTTCTCCGTCTTTTTAGTGGCTGGCCTGATCCTCCTAACGAGCTTATCCGGAATTTATTCACAAGAGAATAAATCCGGAAAAGTTGTAAGACTTACTACGGAAGAAACCGTGAAAAGGGCTTTGGACTCCAACTTCAAACTCCAAAACCTAAGATACGAATTGGCAAAAACCGATTCCAGCTACTTAAAGGCAGAGTCTCAATACTCTTGGAGATTAGTAGCCGACGGAAGTTTCAGACAAACCGTTCTTCCTTTAAACCAGAACAATATCTTTACCGGAACAAAAACCTCCGACGATACGATCAAAGGTGGTATCGAAAAAACGATCCGAGCTACCGGAACTTACTTCAAGTTAGAAGCAGGGAATAGAAGATTCGACTCGAATGCATTCGAAGATAAATCGAATCCTCTCGCTTCCGGATTCCAAGGACTCGCTCTTCCTCCTCTTTATACAGGATTTATCACTGCTACCATCTCCCAAGATCTATTAAAAAACTCCTTTGGATATAAAGGTAAAAACCAAGAGAAAATTTTGGATAATCAAAAGGAGATGGCAAAAAGCCAAGTCTCTCTTCAGATCTCCGAAGCGATCGTAGGATCTCTCGTGGACTTCTGGGACTATTCAGTTAAACTGCAGTCCTTAAAAACATTCCGTAGATTAAAAGATAACGTAAGCAATATTAGAAATCTTACAGTGCGTAAACAAGGTTTAGGACTATCGGAAGGATTCGAAGTCAACCAATGGAACGCATTACTTGCTCAAGCAGATAGCCAATTGGAAACTGCATCCGTTCAAAAGGACGAAGCAAAAAGAAAATTAGCTCGTACTTTAAAATTAGAGAACGATTCGGACCTTTCCGAAGAAACAGATCTACTCGAAGAAATTCCTGAAAAACCCGATTTCAATAAGGATCTGGAGATCGCTTATAAAAAAAGAGCGGATTACTTAAACGCAGTTAGAGAGAAAGAGATCGCAGAACTTTTATTGAAGAACGCAAAAAACGACCTATTGCCTACCCTAACTCTTTCAGGTTCCGCATCTTCCCAAGCTCAGACAATCACAAGCCCTGATAAAAATTTTACGGATGCGACCGACGGAGTCCAGTCTGCACGTTATAAAGACTTTAACGGAAAAGTAAGTTTCTCTTATCCACTATTTGATAAGGGAGTTGCGGCAGGCCATAGAGATTCCGAGATCGGAGTAAGACAGGCAACTCTTAAAGAAACCGAAGTAAAGAACGAAGTTCGCGACGATATGCGTGGAAGGATCGATTCTTTGGAAGCTAGTTATAAAATTTATAAGAATTCGATCGTTACTGAAAAAGAAACTCAAAACTATTATAATGGAGTTCTCCGCAGTTTCCAACAAGGAAGAGCGGATGCGGTGGCTGTTAAAAACGCTCTGGATACTTTAGTAAGAGATCAATTAAGTCTTACTCAAGCAAAAGTGAATTTCAATATAGATCTAATGAGATACTATATCGCGAAAAACATGCTTCTGGAAAGATTCGATCTAGATGTGGATAAACTTCTCCCACATTTGGAATAATAGGCTTCGTAGTTCTCGTTGAAACGCGGATTTTTCCTTTCCATATTCGGGATTGTCTTATTCGGGCTGATTGTATGGCTTACGGTCAAATTTTGGCCGAAGCCTTCCGATACGATCTACGAATATTATAAAAAGGAAAAATGGGAGAAGGTAATTTCTCTCGTTAAAAAATCCGCCTCTCCTACCCCGGAAGATCTTTTCTACGGTTCTCAATCTCTTCTGAAATTAAATGCAGACCTCGTTTCGATGGATGCGGAAGATAGAGCAAAAATTTCCACAAGACTCCAAAAAGAAAACGGGATCTCTTCCGGTAAATCTTTAGAATCCAAGGGAGAATTTCCAGTATTCGAGGACCCTTTCCTTCTACAGTTAAGACCGGGCGGATACTGGAGGCAAAAGGCAATCCTTTCCAGAATAGAGATCGCGGGAGAATGGGAAGACGATATATTATTCCTACGAGACCTGAAAGAATTGATCCGAAGTAATCCAGTTACATTAGGAATTTCTAATTATTCAATCGTTCTTAAAAAAGCACTCAGAAGAGAAACTAAACTGAGTGACGGAGACCAAAATAAGGTCTCCGAACTTTTAGGTTTTCTTTCCGTAAGAGAAGACTCTAATCTATTAGGTTCCAGATTCAAAAACACCGGAGAAAACACCAATCTAAGAACAGGCCCAGGGACTGAGAACCCGGGTAAAACTCGTTTAAAGAAAGGGATTCTACTCTATGCGATAGACAAGGATCCTAGATCTGAGACCGTCCAAGGAAGAAAAGGAAATTGGGTCCAAGTTTATATTCCTGAATTGCAGATCTCAGGTTGGATCTTCTCCCATTTCTTAGAAGAAGATCCGTATCCGGTTACAAAAGCGGAAGAGATGTTTGTTGAATTTTCCCAATCCGAAAAAAGCCAAGCCTGGGACTTTGCATTTTGGACGGAGGACAAGATCCCGCCCGGATTTCACGGGGAATATGTTCCTACGGAAAAATTAGCCTTAGACGGTGATTACGGGATCGTATTGTACAAAGCTAAGACAGGAAAATACAAAGAGATATGCAGGATCGTAGAGGAACCTTTTAGATCTTTAGAATTTTTAACAGCAAGTTTAAGCGGAGAAGAACCGGTCCCGATCTTTAAACTATACTCTGGAAGACCGGGAGAGTGGAAATCAGCATATCAAATCGACCTTGACAGAGAGAGTATTTCCATCAATAGGAACAAGTATATACTTGGAAATGCGTCCGGAAAGAACAGATTCCAGCTCGGAATTTTTTCGGCAAACGGGGCGACTTCGGCGTCTCTATTAGTAGGAGAGAAAACAGTATTACAAGGTATCTCTCCAGAGGAAGAACTCGGTTCTACGGAAGGAGTTCTTTTCAAACTCTGCCTATTACAAGCGGATAAAAAATCCGATTCTAATGCAGCAGCGTTCCAATTTAAGTTTTTATTTTGATCATTGGATCAAGCGAGGGAAATCAGTGCCTACTTACGATTACAGATGCAAGGCTTGCGGACAAACTTTTGAACATTTTCAATCCATGAAGGACGACCCTATCACAACCTGTCTTCTATGTGGAAAGACCGGAGAAGTGGATAGATTGATCTCCAACGTAGGCGGGATCATATTCAAAGGTTCCGGTTTCTACGTTACGGATAATAAATCATCTTCTTCTAAAAGTTCTGAATCATCCACCGGATCCTCCGGCTCTTCTTCCAACTAAGTTTGGGACGTTTAGGAATACTCGCGGGAGGAGGAAATCTTCCCCAGATAGGAATGAGAGAAGCTCTCGCCGCAGGGGAAGATCCGCTCTTTCTTTCTATTGCTGAATCAGATTTTACTCCAGGTGATTATCCGGAGAGAGTTGTACCGATCCGGATCGTAAAGATCGGAGGTCTCCTAAAGACCTGTAAGGCAAATAAGATAGATAGACTTCTTCTATTAGGAAAAGTTAAAAAAGAGATTATCTTTAAAAGCCTGAATTTCGATCTAAAGGCGATCGCGCTTCTTGCAAGAATGGTGAACAGACACGACTATTCCATCTTCAAAACAGTCGCAGAAGATTTCGAAAAAGAAGGGATTCATATCATTTCCCAGAAAACTTATCTGAAGTCCTTACTACTTCCGGAAGGACGTTATACCAAAAAATCTTTAGACAAAAAGCAGATCGAGGATGTAGCCTTCGGAATGGAATACGCGGAAAAGATCGCTCACCTGGATATCGGGCAAGCGGTAGTAGTCGTAGATAAATCCGTATTGGCAGTAGAAGCCGTAGAGGGAACAGACCAGGCGATCCGCAGAGGTGGAAGTTTCGCCAAAAAAAGAAAGGCTGTTGTATGTAAAAGTTCCAAACCCAGCCAAGATCCTAGATTCGATCTTCCTACAGTCGGGGTCGAAACCTTAAAAGTAATGAGCGAGAATAACTGCGATACCCTCGCCCTAAGGGAAGGAGAAACGATCGTAGTTAATCCTACCGAATTTATTAACCTTGCAGAAAAATTGAAAATCCATATCCTGAGCATCGGCCGTGGCAACGTCTCGAAAATTAACTCTTCCCAAAAAAAGCTCCCTAAAGCCTAAGAAAGCCGGGGACAAGATCAGAGCGGATATCAATTCCGTCTCTTCCTCTCCCGTATTTATGGTATTGGCCGGAGAACATTCCGGCGACCTACTAGGCGCAGAAGTATTAAAAGAACTAAAAAGGCATGATCCGGAGTATCAATTTTTCGGGATCGGCGGACCAAGAATGTTGGAAGAAGGTTTCGAATCCATAGAAGATATGGAAGAACTTTCAGTCATCGGTTTCACAGCGGTATTATTCAAATATAAATTCCTGAAAGCACTTATGGATCGACTAGTAGAGGAAGCGATTGCTCGTTCTTGCACCCACGCGATCTTAGTGGATTATCCAGGCTTTAACTTAAGATTAGCAGTAAGATTAAAAGAACTCGGAATTAAAGTTATCTTCTATGTTTCCCCTCAATTATGGGCATGGAATTTTGGAAGGATCCATAAGATCAAAGAATGTGTGGATCTTATGCTCGTATTATTTCCTTTTGAAAAGAAGATCTATGACGATTATGGAGTTCGTTCCGTTTTTGTAGGACATCCTATCGCGCAAAGGATTAGAGAGAAGATCCGTAAGGAAGCGATCATTCCACAAGATGAAAAACTAGGAAATATACAGACGATCACTCTAATGCCTGGCTCTCGTTCGGGTGAGATCCATAGGATGTTAGATACACTTCTTCAATCCGCTTCTTTAATCCACGCTGAGGCAGAAGCTGATAAAAAACATGTACGTTTTCTAATTCCGAATATTAATCTAAAAGAAGAAGAGTTTATCCAAACCAAGATCCAGGAAACTGAAATCCTAAGTCCAGGCATCCGAATAGAATATTTATTTGATCGATCTTTGAGATCTATAGAAATTTCGGATCTGGTACTAGTCACATCCGGGACCGCGACATTAGAAGTTGTCTATTTCGAAAAGCCGATGGTGATCTTATATAAGGTAAGTTTACTCAGTTATTTTATCTCCGCACTTCTCATCCGCACGCCTTTTATCGGGCTCGTGAATATTTTAAGCGGAAGAGAGACAGTAAAAGAACTCATCCAAGCGGAATGTACACCCGAAGAAACTGTTCGAGAAACAATGGCTATCCTAAAGAATAAAAAATATAGAAACCAGATGTTAGAAGAGATTAAATCAGTAAAAGAATCTTTGGGAGAAGAGCATAGCTCCAAAAACGCCGCAAGGGCCATTATTCATTTTTTAAAAGAAAAACCGACGCCTTCCGTTTAAAAATTATTCTTTTATACAGCCTGCACTATTCTCTTTGATCTTGAATGCAAATGCTGAGATCGGAACGGCAGAATTGGATTCGCTTGAGATAGAGTAAGTATTTCCGGTTACGAAGTATTTTACGGAATCAGAATCTATATAAGAGTTAGCAGTAGCGCTCAAATTTCCACCCTTCCAATATACATTCCTCTTAGGAGGGCTTCCTGGATTCCAATAGTCGAAACCCATCTCAAATTTTGGGGGAACTGGAACCGGAAATTCCCCCTTTCCTTTCCAGATCGTATTGGAAAGTTTTACCTTATCGATCGTAATGTACATTCTATCATGAATGTCTAAGAAGTTATTCCCGTTGAACCGGATATTTCCGTCGGAATCCAAGGTTTCAGGGATCAAGTCCCCTCCACAGAAAGTAAAACTAGGAACTCCCCAAGGTAGATTGATCGTTTCAAAATCGATCCCGAAATAAGGGTTATCAGTGCCGTAAGTAAAATAAGAATTTAGTTTAGCAGTCCCGGTTCCGTTCAGACTTGCATCCAGTCTAGATTGAGAAGCGGTAAATTTTAGAGAAGTATCCAGTTTTCCCATGCTCGGAAGCCCTGAATCCCATTTCACTTCTTTGGAAATGAGTTTGATCGTTCCACTTGGGAATTCCAGAAAGTATTTATAGATAGGAGTTCTAGTGAAATTAATTTCCGGGATCAATTTCTCCATTCTAGTATGGATATCTTCTCTGATCCATTGACGAACCGTTCTATACAATGGTAAAAAATTAGAGAGAACTATGGATTCTGTTTCCAGTTCTAAATTGTATTCGCCCTGCAATGGAAAGTAAGCGGTCCCGTCTCCTTTGACACCTTTTCTATATCCCGTTTTTCCTTTCAAACTAGCGAACCAAGGTAAACCGAATTGTTTCCCGCTGAACTTCGCGTCTAAAACTCCGGAAGTATTCCAGCCTAAGTCTGCATTTTTGATCTCTAGATCCAGATGAGGATCCTTCCATTTGAAATTTTGAAGAGAAAGTTTTGCTTCTGATTTCATCCAATCGCCGTAACTTCCCGTTTCATTTCCTTTCCAATGAAGATCCAAACCTCCTCCAAAAACTTCTAGATCGGAAGAGACAGGCAGAAAATTACGGACATCGTCTAGGTCCTGGACAGTTAAACTTAGATCCCAGGATTTTAACCCTTTTTCATTCTTGGATTTGGATAGAGTAAGACGGTCTTCTCCGGAAAAAACCTTATGTTCTTCTGTGTAGGAATTTCCTTGCTGCGATCTGGACCATTCATGGTCTAAATTCACATCCTTCCATTCCCAAATATCAGTCTGAAGAGGAAGTTCTTGTAGAACAATCCCATCTATATTAGAAAATTCTGTTTTTCCCTGGATCTTCAGATTGATACCGTCAGACTCTAAAACCGCCTGACCTGAAATTTTTCCACTCTTAGGATAGAATTGAGTAAATTCAGAATATAATCCACCGGAAGATCCTGCCTTAATATTTTTAAACAGAATATCAAGACGCATATTTTTACTTCCGATATCTGTGGTAAACATTCCCTTCATATATCTAAAACCGGGGATCGGAAATAACGAGTCCGAGATCTGAACGTTGATCTTACTTTCTTCCTTTCGGATAGTAAGATCTATTCCCTTCACATTCTCTAAAAGAATCTTCCCGCCCTTATAGACTGTCACATTCGTATCTTCTAATCTGATTTCCGGAATATTGATCTTGTGGATATACGATAGTATCTCGCTGGATATTTTATCTTCTAGATCTATACTTAATTGCGCGTTACGAACTCGGATCGCTCGAACAGAAGGTTGTCCCTTCCAAAGACCTCTTAGTAAAAGTTCGATCTTATTCGCCTTGAAGATCATTCTTTGAGAAGCGAAGTCCTCATCGTTTGAAATTTTGAGATCTTCTATAAAAACATGATTCGGAAATTCGTATTCTACAACTCCTAATGTTACAGCACGATCCAATTCTTCATTGATGAATCCTCGAGTGAGTTCCTTCACTCCTCTTAAATCCAATACTCTTCGAACAAAATACCATTCAGCGGTTTCTTTTGCAGCCGCGAGTAAGATGAAAACTATGATTAAGGAGATCGAAATTTTCCGGAAAGAAGGTCTTTCGGTAATCGATTGGATTTTTAGAAATGTAGAAGAGACGAAACGATAGAGTTTAGCAGGGACAGATAACTGGAATGTAAATCTGTCCTTTTTGATAAACGGGTTTTTCGGGACTAAAAAAGAGTAATAGATTACCGTTGGAGAACTTGGTTGACTTTCTCCGAGGTTTCCTTCAGGACTAGACTTTCCGGAAACTTCTGTAATCCCTCTTCCAGAACCAACTGACATCTTTTGTATTCCTTAATTCTGTAGAAGCTGACTACTACTGTTTCATAGTAGAAAAGATCTTTCTCGAAATTTTTCTCTCTGGAAGCTCGACCTAAGATCCCAAGAGCTTGGCCGTATTTCTCGTCTTCGAAATATGCTTTTGCCCACATTTTTTTGCGAGTAACAGACTCAAAATCACGGTCCACATTGTCCGATTTACGGAAATGAACGATAGCATTATCATAGTCGTTGATCCCCAAGTATGCTGAACCTAAATAATGGTCCAAATGTTGAAGATTACGGCCTTCCTTCGAATTTTGGAGTTCTCTTAATACAAGAGAAGCCTCTTTGAAAGATTCGATTTTTAGGAAAAGTTTGGATTTTTGGAGAAGTAGTTCAGAACGTCTTTTGTCATCAGGGCTGATGTCACTTAATTGTTGGTCGATTCCCTTGATTTCCGCTCGAACTTGGGTCTCCAAATTGGCAGAAACCGCCCCTTCTTTTTGTGTACTTGCGCAGGCGAGGAGGAATTGAGTTCCGATCACTAGTATTGTCAGATATTTACTCATTTTCTCATCCGATTTTCAATTTTTCGAGTTCTTGCAGGAAATCATCAGTCTCCTGCTTCCTGGTTTCCTCGTTAGAAAGCCAGTCTAAGGTCTCCGGATCTATCTCTTTTAGGAAACGAGACGGCTCGGAGGCCAATTGCTCCCCAAATTTGCGGCGATTAGCGGCCCCTGTCAAGCATAAATGCCGCTTAGCACGAGTCATCGCTACATACATCAAACGGCGCTCTTCGTCCACAGATTGGTCTTCTACAGTGGCTCTTCCTGATGGCAAGATCCCCTCTTCGAGTCCTACGACATAAACAGACTCGAATTCCAATCCTTTGGATTGGTGAATGGTGAGTAACTGTATTCTGTTATCTTCCTTTTCATCATTCGGCTCGTCTTCCATCAGCATCGCCAAACGGTTGATAAAGTCGAATAAGGTTGGCTTCTCCCCCGAGTCGTTATTCTCCTCGAAGAACGCGAGCATATTTACAAGCTCTGACATATTGTAAATACGTGCCTTTGCGACCTTCTCTTCTTTTTCCTCTAAGATAATTTCTTTTTCCAAACCCAGATCTGCGATTAACTCTCTCAATGCGAAGAATAGTCTAGGCGCAGAAGAGAATTTCTTTTTGGCTTTCTCGATCAAGTTTACGAAGTTATAGACCTCGGAAGAAATTTTACGGTTTAGATCAGGAATAAAATCAGGAGATTCACAGACCCTGAATAATGTCTCATATAATGATTCTTTATTCTGAGCGGCTTTTTCATGGACTAGGGAAATTGAACCGGCACCGATCCCTCGTTTTGGATAATTAATAATTCTTAATAAAGATGCGTCGTCCTTTTGATTTGCGATCAGGCGGATATAAGAGATCAGGTCCCTGACTTCTTTACGGTCGAAGAAATTATATCCACCCACAACTTTATAAGGCATTTCCCTAGCTCTGAACGCTTCTTCGAAAGGTCTGGACTGAAAATTCGTGCGGAATAAGATCGCAATCTGGCTTCCCTTTCTTGCCTCTTTGATGATCTCTTCTCTGATCTTGTCGGCAACCCATTCAGCTTCGTCTTTCTCGTCTGCCCTCTCCACATATTTTACTTTGAGAGCGCCTGGGACTTTTGAAAAAAGTTCTTTGGATCTTCTGGAAAGATTATGACGGATGAGAGAATTCGCTGCGGATACTATGATGTCTGTGGACCTATAATTTTCCAAAAGGCGGATCACATTCGCGCCTTTAAAATCATTTTCAAAGCCTAGGATCAAACTTACATCCGATCCCCGGAATGCATAGATAGATTGATCGTCGTCACCGACCACACATAGGTTATCGGATTCTCCCATGAGAGCTCTTAAGAAAACGTATTGGATCGGATTCGTATCTTGGAACTCGTCCACCATGAAGTATTGATATTTCTTATGATATTCATCCCGAACTTCTTCAAATTGATTTAGAAGTTTGGAAGGAAGAAGGATCAAATCGTCGAAATCGATCGAATTCTGCTCTTTGAGTGTATCCTGGTATTGTTGGAATAATGACGCAGCGAGAAGGTCTCCTTCATTCATGGAGGTTCTCATATCGGCTAAATAATCTTCTCCGGAGTTTTTGATACGGGAGATTTTAGAAAGGACTTCCATGATCTGGGGACGTTTTGGCTCGAGCTTCTGGGCAACAAGCATTCCGGTCACAAGACCTTCTTGATCCGCTTGGTTCAGAAGAAGGAAAGGCTGTTTGTATCCGAGTTTTTCAATATGTTTTTTTAATATTCCCAAACCCAAGGAATGGAATGTAGAAAGCGCGATCCCTTTTAATAGATTTCGTGGGATAAGTTTACGAACTCTCTCCCCCATTTCTTTCGCACTTTTGTTTGTGAATGAAAGTGCTACTATCTTTCCGGCAGGGATATGATGATCTTGGATCATATGAGCGATTCGATTCGAGATTACTCTTGTCTTTCCGGAACCAGCTCCAGCAAAAATAAGCAGGGGACCTTGGACTGTTTGCACTGCCCTCGCCTGCTCCGGAGATAAACTTTGAAAAATTGCTGCCCTGGATTCCTTAGAACTGGTATCCTCTTTTCTTTTTTTAGAAGGAGTTTTTTCTTTCGAAGAGTTTTCCGTGGATCCGGAATGAGTATTCTCTTCCGAGACTTCCGCAGAGGAATCTAACTCTTCTGAAATGGAAGGAACTCCTGCCGATTCTTGCACTTGTTCTGCAGATCCTGAGTCGACGAAGTTGGCTGGAACAGAGAAAACTTCCTCTTCTTCCGTAAAAGACTCCTCTGAAATTATTTCCTGGGAGGGAGTTCCTTCCATATCCGGTGAAGGTTCTAGATCCGACGCAGAAGAGATTGTGGAAAAAGAAAGATCCGGGGCCGAAACTTCTTCCGTGAGATCATCATCCTCATAAAAAGAAGAACTATACGATCCTTCTTCCACTTCCTCCGGAGAAGAAATCGAGGGAGTTCCTTCCATATTTTGAGGCTCCGGCTCTGCGGCGATCGCCTCCGAAAAACTAAGAAATGGGAGATCCTGGGCGGAGTTATCCTGCTTTTTCTCCGGAATTTCCATATGGGAGAACAGGTCGGAACTATGATTTGTATCTTCTTTCATCCGATTTTATTAGGGCAATAATAGGACCTGGGTCCGAAAAATTCCATTTTTGGATCCGAGGTTCAAGCGACATAATCCTGGTTTTTCTCTTCTTGTCAACCGCGTACAGGCAAAGGTTTGCGAATCTGAAAGGATTTCAAAACACTGGAAGAAAGTGCGGAATATGAAGGATTTCCACCCAGAAAATTATCATCCGAATGTAAATCTCTGGGAAGAAGGGCAAAAAACTTCTGCCTACAAAACCCCGATCTTCGAGTTGGTTTCCGTTCCGAAAACTTCTCCCGATAAAACGATCTCCGGAAATTTTTTCAGGGTAGAATCCAAGGATTGGGTGAATGTAATCGCACTTACCTCCGACAAACAAGTGATCCTGATCGATCAATACAGGCATGGAAAACATTCTTATTGTTTGGAAATCCCAGGAGGGATCGCAGAAAAAAATACGATCTTAGAATCCGCACAGGCTGAACTAAGAGAAGAGACAGGTCTTGTTTCGGATGATTGGGAATATTTAGGAAAAGTTTCCGCAAACCCTGCCTTCATGGACAATTGGTGTCATACATATATTGCAAGAGACGTCTATCCTCATCCAAACGGACAGGATCTAGATGAAAGCGAACAAATCGAAGTGTATCAATATCCTTTAAATAAAATTCCGGAACTTTTAGAAAAAAATATCCTTCACCACGCGATGGTTGTCGCTGCATTCGGATTATTCTTTTTGAAACACGGAACTAAATAAGAGAAGTAGAACTAGAACCTCATGACAAAATCCTTAAACACAAATCCATTCGTCTCCCTGCAAGTTCCGGAGTTCAGGAACTTCTTGGCTGGAAAATTTTTGGTCACACTTTCTTTCGTAATGCAATCCACGGTTGTATTTTGGCAAATAGACCATATCACTCACGACGCGCTCTTTGTGGGACTTATCGGATTTGCCGAACTTGTTCCGAACGTAGCAGTCTCCTTCTTTTCTGGACTGGTTGTAGATAGCTTTCCTAGAAAAAAGATCATCTTTCTTTCCTTAAGCGGATTAACGGTTAGCTCGTTTTTACTTCTACTCTTTACTCTTCCTGCTTTTGAATGGGTAATCAGAGATTATTGGGTATATCCAATCTATTCAGTGATCTTTTTCTCCGGGATCTGCAGAGGATTTTTATCTCCAAGTATTGCCGCCTTCCAAACACAATTAGTCTCTAAGGAAATTTTTCCAAATGCGGCTACTTGGAGCGGAGTTGCTTGGCAGGGTTCTGCAGTTTTAGGTCCAATGCTTGGAGGATTACTCACCGGATTTAACGGGGTACAAACTGCTTATCTTGCAGACTTCTGCATTATGGTTCTCTCTTTATTTCTTCTTCTATTAGTCCCTTCCAAACCTGTTCCAGAAAAACAAGGAGAGAAGGAGTCCATTTGGAAAAGTTTAGGAACCGGTTGGAAATTCGTATTTAGTCATCAGTTGATCTTAGGCGCGATCACCTTGGATCTATTCGCAGTATTATTCGGAGGAGCAGTTGCACTTATTCCAACATTCTCCAGAGAAGTTTTAGGAATGGGGCCGGAATATTACGGAATTTTAAGATCCGCTCCTGCGATAGGTGCCGTGCTTTGCGCATTATACATCGCGGTTCGCCCACCTAGAACAAATTCAGGGATCATACTGCTTAGCAGTGTATTCGGCTTCGGGATCTGTATGATCATATTCGCACTTTCAAGGAATTTCTATCTTTCCTGCGCCGCATTGATCGTAAGCGGTTCATTCGATATGGTAAGCGTGGTCATTCGTCATACGATCGTTCAAATGTATACTCCGGAACATATGAGAGGAAGAGTTTCGGCAGTGAATAATATATTCATCGGCTCCTCCAACGAATTAGGAGCCTTCGAATCCGGAGCAACCGCGAAGGCGTTCGGTCTCGTTCCATCCGTAGTTATCGGCGGAACACTTACGCTGATCACAGTGGGGATCGTTACTGCAGTCGCACCTCGTCTCAGAAAAATGGATCTAAAAGATATCACGGTCTAAAATCAGAAATGGGAGACTCTCTTAGGATAAATTTTTTTCGAGATGAAATTTCGAAGACAAACTCCTGTAAGAGCTTTGTAGGAATTCCTACAAAGAAGATCTTCGCTAAAAGTGGTTGTAAAAAATATGTGCGATGAAGGCAGAGCATTTCAATTCGGAGGACCGACTCGTTTGACCTTACGGTCATCGACTCGCTTTAGCGGTCGCCTTCTCGCTCTCTACGGATCGCTTGCGAAGGGGCGGGGGCTGATTCCTTATATTGTAGGAGTTCCAACATTTGCCGGGAAGATCCGGATCTTCGGATCGGTTTTACAAAGAAAGTTTCCTACTATATTAAGTTTTTATCCTATTATCATTTCAGAAGGAGCGATGCGGAAGAATTAGGGCGATCAATTTCTACGACCTATCCGTTTCCGAAAACAGAAACAACATGGACAATATTCTCACACAACAAGAAGCAATGCTTCGTTCAGGACAGATCTCCGAAGTAGAGTATTCCCTAAAACTCAAACTGGAAAAAGGCTCCCAAGAATACGAAGGAGAAACAACAGTCCGTTTCCTTTATTCCGGCGGTAAAAAAGGAAAACTCAAAGTGGATTTTGTATCTAAAAAGATAGAGATCCTTTGGCTCAACGGAAAAGAAGAAACGAATTTCGAAAAGAAAGAATCCGCATTATTTTTATCCGGGGAATTATTAACGGACGGAAAAAACGAACTCAGGATCAAATACAAAAACGTATTCGATCATAGCGGATCAGGTTTTCACAAATTTACGGATCCTTCGGATAAGGCAGAATATATGCATACGGACTTCGAACCTTTCGAAGCCCATCGACTTTTCCCTTCTTTCGACCAGCCGGACTTGAAAGCCACCTATGAACTGGAGATCACCGGCCCTTCCGAATGGACCTATATCCATAACACTGTCCCCTTATCGGAAGAGACCCAGGGAAATTATAAAAACATAAGGTTCAATAAAACCAAAAAATTCTCAACTTATCTATTTTCCCTGATCGTCGGTCCTTATGCGGTATGGGAAGATAAAGCGGGAAACATTCCTCTAAGGATTTTCTGCAGAAAGTCCTTAGCTAAATATATGGATGCGGAGAATTTATTTGCGATCACCAAAGAAGCATTCGGTTTCTTGCAGGAATATTTCGGAGTTCCTTATCCTTACGGCAAATACGACCAGATTTTTGTTCCCGAATTCAATATGGGAGCGATGGAAAACGTGGGCGCTGTGACATTCTCCGAAAGTTATATCTTCCGCGGACCTAGAATCTATTCCGAATATCTGAACCGCGCAAACACAGTGTACCACGAAATGGTCCATATGTGGTTCGGAAACTTGGTCACTATGAAATGGTGGAATGATCTCTGGCTAAACGAAAGTTTCGCGGACTACCTCTCCTACTACTCCATGTCTAAAGGAAAAATTTTCCCCGACGCATTAGAACATTTTTACGTAAGAGAAGAATGGGCCTATAGAGAAGACCAATTATCCACTACACATCCGATCGCAGGGAAAGCTGAGAATACATTAGAAGCTATCAGTAATTTCGACGGGATCTCTTATTCCAAAGGAGCATCCGTTCTTCGCCAGCTCATGTATTATGTAGGCGAGGAAAAGTTCAGAGACGCGATGCGTTTATATTTCAAAAGATATGCGGAGAAGAATACAGTTCTAAACGATTTTCTATCCTGTATGTCCGAAACAAGCGGGATAGATATCCGAGGCTGGAGTAAAGAATGGCTCGAGACTACCGGAGTAAACACTCTTAGCCCGATCCGACAAAACGGAAGATTATTCCTTTCACAAGGGCCTTCCGCAAATAACGGGTTACTCAGAACACATGCTCTTCAATCCACATTATTCAGAGAAAAGAACGGGATCTTAGAAGAAGTTTGGAAAAAAAGAGTACTCGTTAAAGGAAAAGAAACCCTATTAGAAGAAAATTATACGGAAGAAGCGGACCTTTTACTTTTAAATACGGAAGATTACGCATACGCAAAAACGTATCTTAGCAAAGACTCCCTCCCGATCCTAAAAAGAAGTCTTCATACACTCAAGGACAGATTTTCTAGAAGGGTTGTATGGGGAAGTTTATGGCAAATGGTAAGGGATGCAGAACTTTCACCTAAAGAATTTCTGGAACTTTCTTTGGACCAAGGCCTGAAAGAGCCGGATCTTTCCGTTAGGAACAGTCATATCCTCACCAAGGCATTGACCGTGATCGATAATTATATTCCGGAAACCGAAAAGAAAACTTGGTCGGATAAACTTAACAAGATCGCAAAAGAGAGATCCCTACTCGCCGAAAACCCGGAACAAGAACAGATCTTATGGTTTAGAATATTAGAAAATACTTCTAAATCTTCCGAACAACTTTCTTACCTAAAAGAATTATTGGACCAGAAAAAAAGTATCCCCGGGATCGCGATGGACCAAGAAAGAAGATGGGTGATCCTTTCTAGACTGAGTGCTTATGGAGATCCGGAAGCATCCAAAAGGATAGAAGCGGAACTAACAAAAGACAACACAGACCTAGGCGCGAAAAAAGCTTTCTTAGCGAAAGTTTCCTTCCCGGATCAAAATTCGAAGAGGGAATATTGGGATCGTTTTCTTAAACCAAAAGAAGGAGATTCTACTGACTTCCTCAGATACGGAATGAGAGGATTCCAATGGAATCATCAGAAACAGATCTTAATTTCCTTTTCGGATCTTTTCTTCTATTCGGTCATTTCGGTCTATGAAACTAGAGATCCTCATTTTGCTTCAGCATTCGGACATTTGATGTTCCCTTCTTTCGAACCGGATAGGAACTTATTAAAGAGAACTCAGGACTTTTTAGACAAAAACAAAAAGTTACCTGAACTACTAAAGAAGGATCTCCAACAACAAAGGGACGATATAGAAAGGACTCTGAAAGTTTTGGAAAAATATAAGAGTTAATAAAAAGAAGAGCTTGGAGGGCAGCCTCTCAAGCTCTTTACCAAAAAGATCTATATATAAGACTGGATTAAGCCGTTACAGGTTCCTTTTTAATTTTGGAATTTGAGGAAGATTCGCCATGCTCTGACTTCCATTCCTCCAATTTTTTGTCCATTACCTTGAACCATAATGGAGGAAATAGTGCCAATAGTATCATCAACTCGTATCCATAAGGTAATTGAGGACTTTCCTCGAAATGACGGAGAGATTGATATCTTCTACCTGCATTCGCATGATGATCGGAATGTCTTTGAAGCTGGAACAAGAACGCATTAGATAGGCTAAAGTTTTGGTTCCAAGAATGGATCGGTAGGACCTTTTCGAATTTTCCCGGAGATACTTCCTTACGTGCTAAACCGTAATGTTCTATATAGTTCACAAGTTCAAGCAAACTGAATGCGATCCAACTTTGAACGAAGAAGAATACAGGAACTTGCCAATTTAAATTCCCAGTGATCACGTAGAAAATCCCGGTAACCGAAGAGATAAACAGGATCGGAACGATGATTGAAGTGATCATCTCATTATCTAAGGTCCAAACGGATTTACCGATTTTCCCTAATCTTTTTTTCTCCAAATTCCAAGCACTGGTCAAACTTCCAAAAACCGTTCTTGGATAAAAAGCAAAGAAGGATTCTCCTTTTCTACTGGAGGCAGGATCTTCATGAGTAGAAACATTCACATGGTGTCCGCGGTTATGCTCGATGAAGAAATGCATATAACAAACAGTCATCAAAATGAATTTAGAATACCATTGTTCTATCTTCGTATTCTTATGCCCTAGTTCATGAGCAACCGTGATCCCGATCCCGCCGGTGTTCACACCGATTGCCAAAACGAATGCTCCCCATTCTAACGCTGAAAGAGAGTGATTTTGGATTTCCCAAAGGGACCAGATCACTAAAGCAAATTGGATCCACGCCCAAATATAGGTCAAAAATCTAAAATAGAATTCCTGTTGAAGCTGTGGAACTTCCTCTTCTTTCGGATTACTTGCATCTGGCCCGATCCAAAGATCCAAAACAGGAAGTGCTCCGAACACTACCGCCAAAGTTAGAAAATTATAACCGCCTCCCAGATAATACCCAGCCACTGCAAGGCATGGGATCAGGTATGCGATCAAAAAGGATAATCTCTTCCCAACGCTCATTTCACTCTCTCCTATTTCGATTTATATCGAAATCGATGGTCTCTAATTTATTTCGAACGTTTGGTATTATATCAGAAGTCGGGTTTGAAGCAAGAAAAAAATCCTAAAACTGATATTTTTTATAACAATTGTTTTAAAATGTCCCAAATCTTTATTTCAGAAGGCTTTCTTTTCGTTTTTCCCGTGCAGGAGGTTGAAAATTCGCAAACCCAACAAATGACAAAATTTCCGATTTTTGGTGATTATCGAACTATAATCGGAAAGCCAAAGAAGTTAACTTCCTTATTTCCGAAGGCCACGTTAAAACTTTTACTCAATACATAATTTCAAACGATAAAACTTCATCTAATAAGTAGAACGATCAGCAATTATCTTACGAAATAAATTATCAACTATACCTTTGGAACTAACGTGTCCGTTTTTTGTCCTTGTTTACGGAACCTTCTTCAAAAGCATGGTAAATAAGAAGAAAAATTATTTCTGCTCAAGACGAAAAGCTCCATCCAAACGCGAAAACGTATAACGTTCCCATTCAATAAACAAAGAGGTTTTGATGAGTCTTAACGGATTAAATTTTTATTCTTACTTAAGTCGTATCCGACTTCTTAAAACTTATTCCAGTAAAATTATGCTGGTCGCCTTCTTGGGAACTCACGTCCCCTTGATCACGTTACTTTTATTTTTCGTAATTTCTACCGCACAAGATCTTCAAACCGCTTTAAAAATTCTAGGGATTGCGTTGGTCGCAACCTTGATCGGGACATTTGCGACACTTCTTGCGTTACATAAACTTTTAGCGCCCGTGGTGCTTACATCCAAATCTTTAAACAGATACTTAACCGAACGGGAAATCCCAAATTTACCCGTGAGCTTCGATGATGAGGCAGGCTCCTTGATGGCGGATACTGTTACCACTGTTCGCAAGTTGGATGAGCTTATTCATTATATGGCGAACTATGACGGTTTATCCGGTTTACCGAATCGAGATCTATTCTTAGAAAAATTAAATTTCACATTGCATGAGCTTTCTATTAAGGAAGAAACTTTGAGTTTTCCGATCTTTTCTTTGGAAGCGACTCATTTAAAGCAGATCCGTTCCAATTTCGGGATCCATATGGGAGATCTTTATGTAAGAGCCTTAGTCCAAAAATTGGAAAACATACTCGGTCCGGAGACTGTACTCGCAAGGACCGGCGATGGAGAGTTATCTTTTTTTCCTCTCTCATCTTCTTCCCAAGTATTGGAATTCGATTCGGAACACTGGGCGGAGAAGATCCAGAAAACTATCTCATCTCCACTCACAGTAATAGACCAACAAATCTCTTCTGAAATACAGATTGGCATTTCGGTCTTTCCTTATGATGGAAAATCTTCTGATCAACTTTTATGGAAATCAGAAACGGCTTTAAGCCAAGCAAAACTTTCCGGAAACTCTAAGATCCAAACCTATTCCTCCGAATGGAAAGAAAGGATGAAGGAAAAATACCTTTTAGAAAAAGATCTGAAACTAGCGATCAGTAAAAAACAATTATTCCTACAATACCAACCGAGGATCGAAGTTCAAAGCGGCAAAAAGATCTCCGCAGAAGCATTATTAAGATGGAATCATCCGGAATACGGGATCATCTCCCCTACAATTTTTGTACCTATAGCCGAAGAAAGCGGATTCATTGCAGAAATGGGAGAATGGGTATTTTCCAAGGCAATGGAAGATCTAGGCGCATGGAAAAAGAAAGGAAATCCACCTATAAGGATCTCGGTGAATCTATCCGCAAAACAATTAGAAGATCCTAATATTTCTAAAAAGATCCTACAAGTGATTGAGAAAAACCAGCTGAGCGTAGAGGATCTAGAGCTTGAGATCACCGAATCCAGCTTAATTACTAATATGCAATCAGCTCTTGAGATTTTAGGAGAGCTACATTCCTGGGGAATTTCCCTTGCTTTGGACGATTTCGGGACTGGATATTCCAGCCTTTCCTACCTAAGTAAAATCCCGTTAAAAACCTTAAAAGTAGACCAATCCTTTGTAAGAAAGATACTCACGGATCCGAATTCTCTCGCGATTTCCAAAACAATCGTGGCTTTAGGTAAAAGTTTGGGGCTTAGGATCACTGCAGAGGGTGTAGAAACAGAGGGACAATTGCAGAAAATTAAGGACCTAGGGTGTGACGAGGCGCAGGGATTTCTATTCAGTAGACCAATTTCCTTAGAAGAATTGGAGAAATTCGTGCAGGTATAAAAGCTATCCTTCTTAAAAAATCCGCTGAATGAGCTAATTTCACTCCTATTTAAAAACCTTATTCACCTTCAAAAGTAAATAAAGTTCCCAAATTACTTCTCACCCTTCCTTCTAAGAGCCTATCCAATATTACAATTAATCTGTTTGTAACAGTTCCCATTCAAATCGAATTGCAGAAGTTCCTATCCTTTCCATAAGGAGGATAGAACGAATCGGAAGTATTACATTATGGTTACGAGAGCAATTATTACAATTTCAATCTTTCTAATATGTTTAGGAAGCCTATCTGCAGATACGGTTACGAATACAAAAACAAAAGAAGTAATCGAAAACGTAAAAACCACTCAGTCAGAACAGGGTGTGATCGTTGAGTTCGAGGACGGCTCTCGCAGAGGTTTTGATAGAACAGTCGTTACTGTGGAAGCTAAACCCGTTGAATGGAAACAAAAAGAGCAAGAAAACTATCCAGATAAGGAAAGATACACCGATTACGCGATCTTCGGTGGGATCTTTTTGATAGTACTACTTTTACCCTAAAGAACTCAAACCTTAACAGGTACGTAATCAAGTCGTAAAGATTTTTATCTAACATAATCCTCGAGGTCGATCGGATTTCGGCCTCTTTCAGAATGAATAGGAGAAATTCGATCCATGAAATCGTTAAATAAAAAAACCTGGAAAGTGATCAGCGCCCTTGTTGTTGCTGCTTCTCTTGTAGGTTGTGATTCCGGAGGCGGAAGTAACGGAGCGGCTCTAGCTTTAGCGGCGCTAAGCGGAAATAGCTACGAAGCAACCGTAATTATCAACGGGAAGTTAACCCAATCGGGAACTTTTGCAAAAACAAACTGTGTAGGTCAATTCCCTGCGAACTTTAATAGTTCTCCTGCCTTCACTAAACCTTTATTTGTGAAACTTACTGGTTCTTCAATCGTATCAGGCGGAACTGACTTCACTGTTGCATGTGCAAGTGGCAGCGGAAACAATGATGCTGCTGAGTTTAACATTACAACTCGTATTGGCACCTCAAATACAAATTTGAAAGGTCATGTCTACTCAGTTCCAGACACAATTACTTGTAATAGTTCTTCGACAAATCCTTGCGACGTCGCAGCTAACTACACCGAACTAATCGGAACTTTCGATATGGCAGTTGATATTGATGTAAGCGATCCTACTAACGTAGGGCAAGTTACATTCTCAAATGAAACTGGTGTAATAGATCCGGATGTTGCAGCATCGAGCGCAGGACTTCAAATTACTGGGACTTTCGACGGAACCACCCTTGCTTCCGATATTACTTTAATCACCGCAGTAAAAGGTGTTTATAGCAACCCGGGTGCAACAATTGGAGAGAACAAATGTGATTCTATCGGTACCCCTGAGATCGTTTCTGGAAATATCACTTCTAACAAAACCTTAGGAGCATTCACTCTATTACGTGGAACTGTAACTGTAACTAATGGAGCAACTATCACTGTTCCTGCAGGCGCAGTGATCTACGGAGAAAGAGGATCTGCAATGTTCTTTATCGGTGCAAACCTTGTAACGAACGGAACAGCTGCTAACCCTGTATGTTTCACTTCTGCGCAAGCAAGAGGATCCAGATTCCCTGGAGACTGGGGTGGATTAACTTTCATCGGAAGTGGAAATAATACCAGAGTGGCTGCGGCTTTAACTGAAGGAACTTCTCCTCAGTCTTATCCACTTTCTTCCGGTTCTAGCTCTGTTACTCTTAATTATACCATCAATGAATTTGCTGGTACTGAGGTAGCACCTGGGGACGAGTTAAACTCTTACTCTCAATATGCGGTTAACACCGGAAACTATAACTACGTGCAAGCTCACCGTGGATTGGATGATTCCTTCGAATGGTGGGGAGGCGGAAGAGGCGCAAGCGCTCCTGATGTAGGAACTGCAGGTTCTCCGAACCTAACAGGAACTGGTGGAGCAACTGAGCGTACTTTCAAAGGTAAATTCTTACTCGGAACTGGTGGTATGGATGACGACTTCGATATGGATGAAGGTTTCTCTGGATCCCTAAAATACATTATCGCAGTTAAATACCCTAAAGTTTGTGGTGGAACACCTTCTACAGACCCAGGTGGAATGGAAATGGACGGAGTGGATGGAACCACCAAAACTCCAAGTGCTGCTGCAACTCATGAACCTTCCAACCCATTTGTTGACCAATATACTCTGATCGGTGTAAACGAAACTGCAAGTTATGCAGAACGCCACAGAGAAGGTATGAAAGGATTATTTTTGCATGGCCTCGCTTACAAATTTAAGCAAACGGTTAAATGTGAAAACGCCACCACAAGCGGAACTGGGTACGGAGATTCCGCATCTATCATTGATGGTTTAATCAGCGATGATACTTCACTTCTTGATGCAAATGCAACCTGTACAGTAACCAACAGAACAACTTCTCTAACTAGTGCTCCTGTTGTGTCCATTACCAGCACCCAAAACAATTGCGGTTTCTTAGGATTCAAACCGGATCTAAAAACCAGCGTTGCAGGTTCCCTCACTTGGGGCGGAGCACCGGCTAGCGGCACTCTGACTGACTTCGATGGAACAACCACTGTTACTCCTACTGGAGGAAATAGCTGGTATGCAAACTGGGCCGTTTGGAGAGCTCGTTAATCGAAAACTAAATTAAGACCTAAAGACCTCCTCCAAAAGAGGAGGTCTTTTTATAAATAGATAAAAAAATAAAATTCCGGGAATCGATACAAAATGAAAGGCAGAATGATTGCTAACTCGCAAATCGTCTTTGCACTAATTATAACCGTAATCTTAAGTGATTGCAAAAAAGAATATAAAGGGGACGACCCTGAATATTTCAACAAGATAGAAGAATCAAAGGCTTATTTAAAGTCTCAGCTAAAAGATCATTATGAAATTTCTGATCTAAGTAATAGCAAAGAAGAAGCAATACAAAAATTTTTAGAAGCTGTTCAGAATGGTCAGACGGACCGTTATATTTTCACCAAAGATGAATATATAAACATATTTCTATCTAACTCCATCGATGAGAATACGTTATCCAACACAATGCCTTTAGAGCAAACATGGAAATTTACGGACCTCCGTAGATACGTAGCATTAGAAAAAATCCAAAACGTATTTAAAAGCCATAAGGGTCAAAAATTCAAAATCGAAACATTGACTTGGAAATATGAAAATCGACCTCTCAAAGTATTAAAAGGGCATCGAGTTGGTAACTTGGTAATCAGTTTTGGAAAAGATAAAGTTGAACTTGAAGAAGTGCGGCTTGTCATCGAACACCAAGGGAAATTCAAAGTCTGCGTTATTGGATCTTAATATTAAAAAACATTGAAACAGAATAAAACTATGAAAATAAAAATTTTTGCAATCGCTTTACTGGTCTTTACTTTCTCGGAAAATGTTTTCGCGCAAGCGACCGGAAAAGTAAGGGGAAAAATCGTAGATGGGGATAACGGGGAGGCCGTATTCGGTGCGACCATCGTCGTTCGTTCTCTTAAAAAATTCGCTAAATCGGATTTTGATGGGGCATATGACTTAGAGCTTCCTCTCGGAACTCATGAAGTCGAATTCCAAATGATGGGGTTTGCTCCTCAGAAACGTTCTGTTACAGTCACTGGGGGAAAACCTCAAGTTGTTAACGTGACTTTCGGACTTCAAACCTTGGAAACAGTGGATGTAAAAGGTCGTGCACTCAACGACGCTGAGGCTGCCCTACTCGCTTTGCAAAAGAAATCTTCTTCCGTTTCCGACGGTATTTCGAAAGAAGCGATCAAGAAAAGCCCGGACTCTTCCGCAGGTGAAGTGGTGCGAAGAGTTACAGGGATCACTTTAGTCGGTGGTAAATTCGTATTCGTAAGAGGACTCGGAGAACGTTATTCAAATACTGAATTGAACGATACTCTTGTCCCTTCAACCGAGCCTGACAAACGAGTTGTTGCATTAGATATTTTCCCTTCCGGGGTTTTGAAAAACGTTCGGATCATAAAAACTTTTATTCCGGAACTTCCTGCTGAATTCTCGGGTGGTCTTGTAAAGATAGAGACCCAAGAATATCCGGAAGAAAAACTTTTCAGCGTTTCCGTAGGAGCTGGAGGGAACTATAATACAACCGGTCATAAATTCCTAAATATGAACCAAGGAACTATGTTAGGAGGAGTAAATGATAACCAGAAAAACCCTCTTGCAAATGTTCCTAATGCTACTCCAGTAATTCCAGGATCCATCTTCGGCGGATACGATCCTACAGTAGTCCAGGCGAGTACTGCAGAATTTAACCAAAAATGGACCCCAAACTCAGGTCCTGCCCCATTCGACAAAAACTTCTCCATCAATTATGGAGATACGTTTAAGGTAGGAGCTACTTCAAGGATCGGGATTTTAGTCGGTTCGACTTACAACCGAAATTATAGATTCAGACAAGAAGAATCAAATCGTTATATTGGATCGGCTGCGATCCCTTTAACAACTGCAGGTTCTACCTTAAATAAATTACAAGATCAGAAAGCTGATCTTTATACTGAAGAGCGTAACTGGGGAAATAACATGAACCTAGCCTACGAAATTACTAAAGGCCAGCAGGTTTTTCTTAAATCTTTATATACGCAACAAGGAGAAGGAGTTGTTCGTCAGTCAGATGGTAATGATTATATCAATCTAGCTCATTTTAAAGCTCAAACAACTCAGTATACTAGTAGCTTGATCCAACACCATACTTTAGGTGGAGATCATGCCTTAAATTGGTTTGGAGATCGTGCACATAAATTCGACTGGAGAGTAAACTACGCGCAAGCCGATAGAGACCAACCAAACCTACAACAACAGGTTTGGAGACAAGGAATTGGTAACCCGAATCCTTATGATATGACAAGATTAGGGGATTCTAATGATGGATCTCGATTCTTCTCCAACACTAGAGATATTACCAAAACCATAAAATTAAATTATGAAATTCCTTTCGACCAATGGTCAGGTCTAAAAGCATTATTAAAACTCGGAACTTATACCACCACCCGAGAAAAAGATTTCACTTTTTATTGGTATGGTCAAAAACCAAATACTTCCACCGGATTAGAACGTTATCCTTTACCAGGAGAAGTTTATTCAAATCCGGTTACCTTCTTGGATAATACGAACCAATTTTCTTTACAGTTAGCGGGTCAATCCAATGCCTACACAGCTTCTCAAAAGTTACAAGCTTACTATACCCAGGTGGACTTACCAATTTTACCTAAACTTAAAGTATTATTCGGTATGCGTTATGAGGATAGTTATCAAAAGGTAAAAACGTATTACACCGGGAACACTACTAGCTTCTTGAATCTAGACTACGGATGTGGCGTAAGTGATGAAACCGCTCGGATTGCTTTAGTTCGAAATAATGTCTGTGATCAGTTCAATAACGGGGTCGGAGAACTTAGAACAAAAGACCGTCTTCCTTCCTTAAACGTGAACTGGGAATTAGCAAAAGATCAGATTTTAAGAGCAGCGGTGACTCAAACTTTAACAAGACCTGATCTAAGAGAACTATCTCCTTTCGGATTTACTCCATACTATGGAGCAAACACTATTTTTGGTAACTCTTCCCTACAAAGGTCTTATATTCATAACTACGATTTACGTTATGAATATTATCTGAATTCAACGGACTACGTCGGGGTCGGAGCATTCTTCAAACAAATTTCCGATCCGATCGAGATGATCGGTCAGCCGGTTGCGGGTGGTATCAGCCAGAAATTCACTTTCGCAAACGCTCAACAAGCGACAATCCGAGGAGTTGAGTTTGACTTTAGAAAAGAACTAACAAGCTGGCTTCGATTCGAAACCAATATGTTCTTCATCAAGTCAAGAGTGGATGTTCTTTCTTGGGAGCAGTATATTGCAGTTCAATCCGGGATGGTAGATACTTTATCCAGGGCTGCGTCTTACAACCCTACAAATTTATCCAGGCCTCTACAAGGTCAGTCACCATTCGTATTCAACCTAAAGTTCGACTTCTACTTAAACGAGAAGAAGACCCAAACACTTGGATTTTATTACAACTACTTCGGCGACAGACTTTATGCAGTCGGTGCAAACTATTTACCGGACGCGTATGAAAGAGCCGTGGGTTTAACTGACGTAGTTTATACTGCGAAACGCGGAGATCATTTAGAGTTTAAAGTTTCTGCTCAAAACATCTTTGACACTCGTTATAGAGTATATCAGAAGAATGAGCTTACAGGAGAGAAGGAACTCTTCCTATCTTATAGAACAGGGGTAAGCTACTCTTTCCAAGCAACATATAAACTTTAAGCAAAAAGATTGCTAGCATTAAGCAAATCTATCGAATAAAATTTCGGTAGGTTTGCTTTTTTATTTTAGCCCCAACTCCCTCATCGCTCAAAGAAAATCCGAGCCCCCTCTTCTTCAAAACAATTTCCATCTCCCCTAATATTCTACATATCCCATTCGGAATATTAAATTAATATAAATAAACATTAATTTGTAATAATATTAAATAAAATAATTTTTGACTTTTTATAATCGCCTAAAGCTAGTTAGCCGAATAAAAAAGTACGTTAGCCTACACATGAGGTAGATTATATGAATAAAGTATCATATCCCAGATTATATATTTCTTTTATTATCGTATTCCAACTCTTTATAGGATGTTCCGGCAGTTGGAATTTTTGGGACAATGGAAATGTAGATTTATCAAAAGCCACATGGCTTGTTGCCGAAAAGGTCCCTCTCATTGTAGATAAGGGAGGAATTCCGGGGGTTAAACCTACAATTCCTGTGAACAATTTATTCTCATTGCCTCCGGGAACAAAAGTAAAAGCCGCAGCCCTAGGCGGCACTATAGATCCCACCGGTACAACTATCGTAAATGACTTCGATGGAGACGGGATCCTAAATGCAGACGAAACGACTACTAACGTATGGGTTGCAGATTATCCTGTAATCGAAGCAATCGTTGCTCCACCAGTCACAATGAAAATAGAAATTCTAAAAAATTCTCAAAACACGTCTGATGAGATCACAAGTGAGATCAATTCGAGCGATTTTGAATCCACTAAAACACAAGGATCGGAAAAAATTCACCAAAACGAAGTAAATTTAAGAACAGTTCAATTCCAAGATTCATTCGCAAGTTCAAATGAGCTTTCGGGGACTGTCAATAATAGCTTCAATGTGGGAACACAGGTTGGTATTGGCCCCGTTTCTACTGGGTTTAACTACGGAATGAGCAATTCCATCAGTTGGGAATCCAAAAACTCTACTTCGATGACTACCACAAAATGGGCCGACAAGCCTTTTAAGAATAATATTGATACACAATCTAATAATTTGAAATCATCATCAGCCACTTCTAAAGCTAAAAAGTTTCGTTCCGAAAAGGCGCAAAAGATTAATGAGACCGCACAGATCGATGCAAACGCAGGTTATGTGCGCGCTGCTCTTTATATTAAAAACACTTCAGTGAATATGCCAGTAAAATTAAAGAATATTCTTTGTTCTTTAATGTTTGAAAACGGGACAGGCGATCTTATACCGATTCAAAGCTTTCGACTAAGAAATGATGATTTCAGTCTTTTCGAAGTTAGTGTTTACGGTGGTTCTGAATTTGGACCATACGTCGTTCAATTGTCCGGCCTCAATACATCTGAAATTGAAAATGCAATCGCAGCAGGATATAATCCGAAAATCTATATCGTAGATTACGAAATGACACATGTTGAAGACTCCAATTATAAATCTTCACTTTTAAACTTCTCAGGAAATAATCTAAAAATTATCGAAGAAAATGCAAAAGGAAGAACGGGTTTGGTTCGAGTATATGGGCCAAACATTAGACAAATGTATCGAGTGGCTGCATTCGACGCTCCAGAAAATTCGGATCCTTGTGCTCGAACGGCAACCTCACTTTCACCTGGCATTACGCTTAGAAAAGCGTTAGAAAGATTACAATGTAACGGTTTTAAAGTCGAATTTGAAGACTATGTGATAGATTTTTCTGAAGTTGCTCCTTCATTAGGGGAATATAAAATACATCTCAAGGGAATTAAAAATCTAGGTCCTGTTCCTACAAACATTCCGTGTACATATCAGACAAAGACCGGATCGGACGGCGTTTCCAGAACAGCTTGCGTACAAAAACCAACAAACGAATGGAGTGAAGAGGAAAAAAAGAATGCAGGAGTATGGGCAATTTACTCCAACGGTAAGTATTATAATCTTACAGAATATTATAAAGATTTAGATGATTCGGTTCGAACTTTCGATCCGACGAATAGCCAAAAAGTACCAATGGTAAAGGGAGTGGATTCTATTATCTGGGCGGGAGACTATTATGATATTGTTTATATTTCCTTTAAAGATATGTTAAAAAAGGAAGAAGAAAAAACGTTCGGAACCAATCCTCTCGAAACACAAAGAGATTATATGATTAATTCCTCATGGGACCTTAGCAAACTAGGAAAATATCCATACGATCCAGAAGTAAACTCTCTCTTCTTAGGAAAATTAGGATTCGGAGAAAGATTAGAACTGAACATTAAATTGAATAATAACCAATATATAACTCCAGACTTCGGGTTGCCTGTAAATGGCGGCCTATTTCAATACTATTCTAATTTTAGTTATAATATCACAAATGATCTCAAAAAACTTTCTATAGATCAGGTGGCTGATTTCGAAATCAATCTTGGATTTGGAGGAGAAAGATCAGATTGGTTCCATATCGTAAAAGATTTAGATAATTCGAATGCATATAAACCCAAAAATTGTGGTAGAACTTTGGATTATGTAAACCAAACATACACTCTTTGTATCGAACTTCCGACTGAGCATAATTATGTAGATCCGGAAGTCAGTTTGATCAATATTTATCTTCGTCCGTCATTGAGTAACGCCTACCGAAGGACTATTTGGCCTCTTCCTTATACGGATGTCCGTAAAATGAGAGGTGAATTAGCGAATCCTGTAGCAATCGGAGATAATACTATTTCAGTAGCAAATAGCTCGGGAATTGCAGCCATCGGAGAAAGTATCTATATACTTGGAGATTCAAATTCATATACGATATCTAATATAGGAACACCAGCTTCTGATGGTTCCTATGTAGTTACAATTGGCTCAACAATCAAGAAGGTAAGCAAGAAGACCACCGAAGTTTATGTTAAAGGGAGTCTTACGGCTCCTGATGTAAGACTAACCGTCGAAAATGGATTTGCTACAGATTGGAATACTCAAGTTCAATCCGCATTTAATTCTACTGGATGGAACATTAGCCAATATTTGCCATTCGAACTTGGAACCTCCGTTAGCTGTTCCGCAAATCCTTTCCATCCCCTAAGTTGCTTAGGGGTTACTCCGAATTTAGAAGCTGTTAACTGGTCAGGAGCTTATAATAAAGGAGTTGCACTATGGAATTCTTGGGCCGACGCGACAAAGTTTCCGACATTCTTATCCGGTGGGCTCTTTGGATTATCCACGAATACTGGAAAAGTATATCGATTAGATTCTTCCAAATCAGATGTGGTTTTAAGCGACGCTGTACAAAATGCAGGAGGCTTAGGTAATTCACTTAAAGTAGTAATTTCAGGAAATACCGGTTTCAAGGTGCATTATGATTCCGTAGCTATGAAACTGAAAGGGTTATACTTTAATGTTTTAACTGGCCAAGCATTAACTAATGAATTTGTAATACTTACCAATGTTGCTCGTTCTTCTATAGACAACTTCGACCTGTCTATACAAGGAACAAATGCTGTCTTAGTTTGGGAAGAATACGATAATAGTGCTAATACATTTTCGGATTATATTAAAATCTTTGATATCACTTCTCTTAATACTACTTTCTCAGGGACTGTAATAAGTTCGTCAGGCTCTTATCAAAAATTAA
Organism: Leptospira sarikeiensis; assembly: GCF_004769615.1. Taxonomy (GTDB): domain Bacteria; phylum Spirochaetota; class Leptospiria; order Leptospirales; family Leptospiraceae; genus Leptospira_B; species Leptospira_B sarikeiensis. Next base: position 129,772 of record NZ_RQGF01000008.1, read on the forward strand.
CGTTAGCGACTGATTCGACACGAGCTTTTGTTTCATGGTTAGATTCACAAGTAAAGGCAAGAGTCTACAATCTAAGTACTGGCTTGCCAGTTGCCGCTGCAGCAACTGCAATTACGATAAACTACAATGCCGACAACGGGTCGATATATTACCTATTATCGAAAGTTAACGGCGGGAAAGCCATAGTGGCCATTCGTTACTACGATGGAACTAGCCAAACTTACATTAAATATGGAATAATTGATTTAAGCACTGGTAATAAAATAGGTTCAGATCGCTCGATTACGATAACAGGAAATGCTGATCTATCAATCGCTATGAGTGCTGCAAGAGCAATTGTCACAGGAATTACAAGTAGTACGAGTGGAGGGAGCCTACAATCACAAATTGTTGATCTGTCAAATAGCAATATTATTAATACTTTGTCATTGGATACAGGTGTTTCACAGTCTACAACAGATGTTTCAAGCAATACCGGAATAGTCACCTATTCCAAAGGAAATCGAATTTACTTAAGAACAGTAGATCTGACCACAGGCCTATTTGCTTCTGTTGCCCCGCTGGCTATCGACTCGGCAACATCTGCGACATCTAAAAGAATCGCAAGTTCGATTATAAATGGTAATACCTTAATTTTACTTTGGGAACATACAGAGGGAGGAAAAACGACACTTAGGGGCCGTTCTGTATCTATTGCCCCTTTAGCTATAAAAGGACCCGGTGATTTTTTCGTAAGCACTACAAACGAAGGGAATCAAGTGTTTCCGACTATTGCAAATTCCGGAGACAATGGATTCGTAGCTTGGTCATCGCAAGACGCATTAAAGAGGACAATCAGAGGAACCTACTTAAACCTAGCAAACCCAGGAACCCTCCAATATGGAATGAACAACTTCTTCATTGCCCCAATGATTGAAAGAGACTTCACCATATGGACTAAGGTTACTCAGTAACAAATATCTCGGGTAATCTATTATGGAAATTTTCAGAAAAGCGGCCATTTACTTGGCCGCCTTTCCTTTCTTCTTAGCTTCTTGTTCTGGTGGCTCTGACATGATGAGTAAGTTATTCCGGTTTGCGGGAGTCATTCCGTCCGGAACATCTTTTTTATCTCCAGGTTCTGCACCTGCTCCGGAAGGAAGCGATCTATTCTCTATTTCCACAAACTATAGCGAAGCAATAGATGATCCGGAAACAAAGGCGGATGCAGTTGCCGGATCATCGTTTATCGCTCCTCCTGAGCCGAATAATTATGGAGCAGTATCCTTAAATTATCCAATCCAAATTCCTGCAGGAAGAGCGGGAGTTCAGCCAAACTTAGCACTATCTTATTCTTCTACCGGAGGAGATGGATGGACAGGGATAGGTTGGAGTATCGGACTCGGAGCGATTACAAGAACTCCTGAATATGGAGCATTATTTTACGATTCCAGAGATACATTTACTTGGAACGGAAAAAGACTGATTAAGGTTTCCGGCTCCACTTCCAACGAGAACGGAGTATATAGACCCGAGATCACGGAAGAAGATTTTGCATTATTAAAATTAACAAATATAGAAAACGGAGGAACCTGGGAAGTCTTGGATTCCTCCGGAACCAAAACAATTTTTGGGGACTCTGCCTCTAAACGGATCTACGATCCAAATCAAATTACAAAAACATATAGTTGGTATCTTTCCAGAACGGAAGATAGAAACGGGAACTATATGGACGTGACTTACGACACCTCCCAATATTCCGAAAAAAGAAATTTATACATCCAAGAAATCAAATACACAGGAAATAGCAGGAGTGGCTTCCCTGCAAAACAGTACGTTAAGTTTATCACTAAACAAAGAGCAGATTCTTATGTAAGTAAGGCTCCCGGGTTTACCATGGTCATGGATAGACTTCTAGATAAAGTAGAAGTGGGCTGGACTGGTGGAAAACTTTGGACATACACAATGGTGTATGATATTTCTTTCGATTCGGGAAGACCCATTTTAAAAACGGTAGAATCGGATCGCCATACCACTAAACCTGAATTTAAATACACAACCTCTGTAAGAACTCTAACTTGGCAGAATATAGTCAACCAAGGATCAAGCGAACCAGAATTACTCCCGGCATCCACTCAATATTTCGAAGGCGATTTTAACGGGGATGCGATTTCGGATATCGTATATTTCAATCCTCAGACCGGGAATTGGAGAGCAGCAGAAGGAAGAAAAGAAGGCGGATATAATTTCAAAACCTATGGAAACAGATACAAAGGGTATGACGATTCATCTAAGATCCGATTCTTCAAAGGAAACGTAAGTGGTGATTTTAACGGAGATGGAAGAGCGGATCTTGCATTCTATCTTCCGGAAACAAAAGACTTTATCGTAGCCGAACATGACGGACAAGTATTCCAATTTCGTAATTATGGAAGACTCATGAGCGGAATTCCGGATATATTCCGGATGGAATGGTTTCCGGGAGATTATGACGGAAACGGACTCTCCGATTCTCTCTTATTCGACGAGCCAACCGGCCTTTGGACTTTGATGTTGAACAAAGGTGGAAGTTTTGAATTTCTAAAAGTTGGGAAAAAATTCCAAAACGTTTTCAGAGGAGATTATTCCCCGAATCCGAATCAGGATAGTGTTAGTACAAATGATACAACTATCGACGGAAAAGATAGAGCAAAAGTTAAGTTCTTAAGCGGAGATTATAACGCGGATGGACTTACGGACATTTCCATCTATGACCAGAGAAGCGGAAAATGGTTTGTGGGAGAAAATGTTCGCAATCCGGATAAAACAAACCCTATCTATTTTATTACCAACTGGGTTTTATACAAAGTATTCACTGCACCGGAACAGACATTATTCTCTAATGACCAATTCTCCGGAGATTTTAATGGAGATGGAACTTCCGATTTCTTATTATTCGATCGTTCATCCGGAGAATGGATTTTAGGAGCGACAATCAACCAAACGATCAATTTTCAAATTTGGTCCAAGGCTCCTCAATTTAAAACAGTTACTCGCTGGCTCCAAGGGGATTTCAATGGAGACGGAGCGACAGATATCGGATTTTTCTCTGCAAACGACGGAAAGTTTTGGATCGGCGAAGCAACATCTAACGGATTTCGTTACAAAGTTTATAGTGATATGAGCTTCGGCCCGAACCAAGAAAGAGTGATGCAAACTCCTCTTCCTTTGGATGAAGTCAAACCTGTCAAAGGATCTGCTGTTTTTTCCACTTCTTCAGATACAAAAACGGTATTATTAGATTATCAGTATGATGGGAACTCCAACCCGGGCAAAGGAGAACTTCCGTTTGTAGGATGTTTTACCGGAAACGATTGTTCTTCTTCTCCTGAACTTTTGCTCTTTGATCGCAAAACCGGAGTCTTTGATTTTAAGAAAGGAAGCATATTTACTGAATCCGTATTAACAGGATTTAATCCGGAAACAAATGGAGTCGTAACGATCAATAGAGGAAAAGCGGATCGTTATACGGTAAACACCAGAGACGAAGTTCTATTCTTCGGGGATTTCGGAACCACAAGTAAATTTTTCGTAGTAACTCAAGATAGCGGAACTGCATTCAAAAGAACCGATCTTGCAAGCATTGCGGATTCTCAAGTAGTATCGTTCGATATAAACGAAAGTGCATATGCAATCGACAATTTCGATTCTAACAATTCCAAATCAGCTCTTATTCTAAATGACCGAGCAACCGTAAGTGCTCAGCGATTTTTACTCACAGGACCAAGTGGAACGAAATATTTAACGGTTACTGGAGATGTGCTCGATTCATATCTCCAAAATCTTTTCCAAGTAGGAACTGAAACCAATCGAAACAGAAGAACAAGTTTCAGTATTTTCTCCGGAGATTTTGCAGGAGTCGGAAAAGCACAGATCCTGCTCGTTGATAGAACCGGAACAACTCATAAATGGTATTTGGGAACCATTGGTATGACAGCAATCAACTTCAAACTTTTGACTGGTTCTGTGAATGTACCTGTATCTACTACAGTTTATGATAAAACAAGCCAAGCCGGAATCCAATACGCACTTTATCCTGAAGTAGCCGGAAATTCCATTGTGTACGAAGATCCTACAGATACTTCTTCCATCGTATTTTCTAAAATTAGAATTACCGCAACTACCATTACGAGAACTGCATACAATCCAGGCCTTGTAGGATTTAATAATCAATTTGATCATAGAGGAAATCCGATCGTAGTTTCCGATGGAGAGAATAAAGTGTATGATCTTTCTCAGAGTAAGATTATAACTGCTGCCTCTCCTGTATTCGCCTTATCCTTAGATCGTCCGGATCTAATGACCAAGGTATATCCATTCGAATGGATCCAAGGGGATTATAATGGAGACGGACTCACTGATATCGGTATTATTCATCTCAAAGAACCTACTTGGTATTTTGCAATGTCTTCCGGTACTGTTCCGGATGTGGTCGAGCAGATTAAAAACGGAATCGGTGGAACTTACTCCTTAGAATATTCCAATTCGACCAAGTTTGATAATAATGGGGGAGACAATATCCCGGATCTTTCCATCAATTATAAAGTTTGTACGAAGATCACCTTAGATGACGGACTCGGAAATACGATCTACAAAACATATAGTTATAAAAACGGGGTTTCTTTCTCTGCATTCATCAATGGCAAAAAAGAAACTGATGCATTCGGTTTTACCGAGTTTACAATGACTGATTCAACCGGCTCTCGCACAGTTCATTCATATTTCAGTCAACCTTATTCTAATTTTATGCATAATCGAGCTCTTTCAGGCGCCGAAAAAGAAATGCATATCATTGGTTCGGATAACCAAGATTATGGTTCGAATAAAAAAACATACGAGATACAACAAATTGAAACTGTTCCGGGAAAGATCAGCTATCTTGCTCGTTTGAGCAAAACACAGAATTTTATAAATGGAACCGCGACCACTACTTCCGAAGGTTCCGTGATCTTTAATGGGTATAATCTTACCAAAAAGACGGATGTAAGTACAGATCATTATGCGGATTCTGCACACCCCTCACAGACTTTTAGTGCGGTAACGGATTTTGAAACGGATTCTACAAGTAATCAAACAAGACCAAAGAAAACGGTTTCTTTATCCGGCTCTTCTCATGAAACTACAAGCACTCTTACTTATGATTCTCAAGGAAATCTGACAAGGAATGCGGTAACTTATACAGGTTCCGGACTTCCATCCGTTCCCGCTAACATTACGGAATATGAATACGATACATACGGGAATAAATCCCTAGAAAAAAATGTGAGTGCGAGCCCAAACCGTGGGACTTCCTATGTTTATGATGACCAGCTACATCAGTTTGTAAAAGAACAAACCAGCTTTGGCGGTTCAATCCAACTTAAGACAAGATATACTACAAATTATGCAAAAGCATTCGGCTCTCCGGATGACTCCACTGATCCAAATGGGAATAAGAGTTATTTCGAATATGACGATTATGGAAGATTAGTAGAATCCAGTGCGGATACCGATTCAGGAATCAAGGTCCTTTCTATTTACGAATACGGATCCAACTTTCCATTAAGTGCAAAGACAATCTTTCCTACAGGCGGACCCGATCCAAGTTTCGCTCTTCGTTCTTACAAAGATGGAATGGGAAGAGTGGTCCATACTGTAAAAACAGGATCTAATGGACAATATGTAAGATCAGGAAAGATTACTTATAATGGAAATGGCCAAGTTATCCGATTAGGACAACCCGATTGGGCAGACCCCGGAGAAATTGATTCATTCGTTTTACACAACCAAGAAAAAAATCCAAGTTATATCCAATACGATGCAATAGGGAGAGCGAAAAAAACCGTTCAACCAATCGCAGCCGGAGAAACCGAAGCGACTACTTTAATCGTAACTTATAGCGACCCTTTTGAAATTATTGAAACTCATAGTGGTGGAACTAGCAAAAGAACCGTAAAAGACGGAAGAGGTCAGGTTCTTTATATTGAAGATTTCGGGTCGGATGGAACCCAGGCTAAGATCGGTTTCTGTTTTGATCTAGCAGGTAAGATGATCAAAAAGTCTGATCTGAACGACGGAGGTGCTTTATCCTGTGATACAAGTGGAATTAACGTAAAAGATACATCCGGAAAAAACCAGGCGTATTGGTTGTATGATGCATTTGGTAGATTAAAGAAAAACAGCGATCCTGATTTCGGGGTAAGCACAGCTTCTTACAATGCTTTTGGTGATTTGACGCAATCTACTGATGCTCGCGGAATTACAACTTCACTTACTTACGATTCTCTTGGAAGAATGGCAACAAAAGATACTCCGGATGGAACCTTATACTTCGATTATGATAGTGGGTCTGGGGCCGAAAATGCTCTCGGAAAACTTGTAAGAGTAGAAGATTCCGTTCAGATTAAAACATTCAGCTACGATAAACTAGGCCGTACCAAGAAAGAAACCAGAAACATCAAAAATCTGACGATAGAACTCGCAGATGGTCCTTATATTACCGAATATAAATACGATCTTTTAGGTCGCATAACTTCTATAGATTACCCAGAACATCCGGTGAGCCATACCAGAATGAAAGCTTGTTATGCCTATGGAACCGCCGGGTATATCGCTGGGATTTCAGTCCAAGTCAACACAAACGGGATCATCCCCGGATATTGTAACAAAACTATCGTAGAAAATATCACGTACAATGAATTCGGACAAACTGCAGGATTTGGTCTAGGAAATGGAGTCCAAACGAATTATACCTACGATATAAAACAAAGATTAATCCGCATCAATTCCGTAGGAGATGTGGACGGAACTACAAAAACTCTACAAGATGCAGTGTATGCTTTTAATAGCAGAAACAATATCACAGGGATCACAAACACCTCTTCTGAATACACAACCGCGTATAACTATAGCTATGATGATTTAAACAGACTTACAGCTGCAGACGGACAATACCAAGAATCTGCAGATAACTATACCAAAACGTTCCGCCAAAGTTTTGCCTACGCAAAGAACGGGAACCTACTCGCAAAACGTAATCATAACTTCAATGATAATACCCTCATAGATGAGTGGAATTATCAATATTCCAACCACCAAGTCACTCATATAGATTCAACACAAACCGGAAACGATCGATTGGTCATGAACTACGATCCTTCCGGAAACATGACTTACCAGAGAGATAACTTCAAAGATCTGACAAAAACCATCACAATCGACTCTCAAAACAGGATCACACAAGTCCAAGATGCTCTAAGCACTACTATCGGAAATTATTGGTATGACGAAGGTGGATTCAGAGTTCGTAAACAAGCTTTGATTCCAAGCGGAGCTTCTTTCAAAAATCAAGAGATCTTATATCCGAGTAAATTCTATGGATTAGAATATTCAGAAGAAACGAATATTTTAAGCTCTATCAACAACGTTTATCTCAACGGCGTACGGATCGCTGCCCTAAATGAAGATGGGATCACCGCTTATTTCCTAACAGATCAAGTCGATTCTGTAGCACATGTATTGGACGAAGGAGCTCATACTCTTAGCAGAATGCAGTATGAGCCATATGGAGAAACTCTCGTTCAAAGGGGAACTTTGGACTTTGCTCCTAAATACAACTCCCAAGAACTAGATAGAGAGACTAATTTCTATTTTTATAATGCAAGGTATTATGATCCGCAAATCGCCAGGTTTACTAGTGCAGATAGCGTAATCGATGGTTCTGAAAATACTCAAGGTTGGAATAGATACTCATATACACAAGGTAACCCTATCCAATATAAGGATCCTACCGGACATTGGGTCGATCATCTTGTTGCATCAGGACTGGGGGCCGCGGCAGGAATTTCGGCCAAAATAGCCGCAGATAAAATCACCGGCAATAAAAGCGATATGCTTGATTATACAATTGCAGGGGTTGCAGGTGCTGTCCAAGGAGAACTTCTATACGCTTTCAAAAATCCAGTTGTAGCTGGAGGTCTTTCTGCGGGCCTTGGAAGTGCACTGACTGAATGGAAAAATTACGATCCAAATGGTAACAAAGGCTGGAATGAAATGATTTCGCAAGTAGCATTTGATGCTGCATTAGGTGCAGTTTTTGGTATGATCCCGAGTCCTGGAATTCAAGGAATTACTGCAGGGCGAGGAAGTTTCAAACAAGTCACAAAACAAATGATCACAAAATATAAAAATGGAACTGCGAATTTTTTGAATACGAAATTAAAAACAATGGGTAAAATGCTGACTGCTACATTAGCAGGCGAAGTACCAGGATCGACAGTCCAAGGGGTTCTATCTTCCGAATTCGACGTAGCCTTAAAAGGCGGAAAAAAGAAAATCGTCTTACCACCTGCCAGACCAAAACCGTTAACATTCCCTACCCCGTCGCTTAAAATTGGAGGAGCTCCAAAAGTAGAAATTCTGCAAATGTATAATGTTACTCCTCTTCCTAAAATAAAACTAAAGTGATGTTTTAAATAAAATGTCCCAAGAAACAAACAAAATAATATTTAAAAGTTCCCTCTGGATTAAGATCGTTTTTCTTCCCATTCTATTTGTATCAATTACACCATTAGAAATTCGCGCTTATTTAAATGGCGAAGACCTTATGGACACGGTAAACATAATGCTCATACTATTTTTTCTAATTCTTACAATCTGCCTATATCACGAATCGCATATCGAGATCTCCCTACATCCTGAATTCATAATTTATAAAAAGGGAGTTTTCCCAAGACGGATCATTCTTAAAGAAGACATCTCCAGCATATTTAAAAAGAGTATAAATAGAAAAGCAGGGCCAGTTATTGTACTTAAGATAAAAAGAAAGGAAGAAATCCGCATTTCTCCCAATCTATTTGCAAAGGATCCTTATGAAACTTTGAGAAAATATCGATCTAATTTGGATTTTTAAAGAACCAACCCGCTCGGATGAACCGGAGTGCCACTCCCTCACTATTACAATCCCGCATCAGCCCTTACGATCCTCGCCTTCCGCTCTCTTCTCCTCTTCCCCAAACTAACCAACCCGTAATCACTTCGTAATAAATATGTAACTCAAATCACGTAAAAATGTCTCATTACTTCTTATGGAGCTTCCGAAAGCTATGCATAATCGATATACTAATCTCTCCCTACGCCAATGGATCGCCATTGCACTCGTTGGAGGATTTGTCCTAACTGCAACATTACCTACTTTTTCCCAAGACGCAGCACCTACTGACGCAAATAAAACCGAACAACCAGCTGCAGAGCAACCTGCTCCAGCGCCCGCTCCTGAAAAAAGTGGAACATGGGGATTCGTAGACCTTTTCAATAAAGGTGGATGGACAATGTATCCATTGGCACTTTCTTCCATCATCGCTCTTGCAATTATTTTTGAAAGGATCTACTTCCTCACTACTTCCAAACTTCTTCCAAAAGGATTTAATATCGATTTGGGAGAAAAAGTGGACGAGAAAGGATTTGATGGAGCAAAAGAATTCATCGATGCAAATCCTTCTTACAAGATCTCTGATATTCTTAAAAACGGGATCGACGTATCTGCAGGAAACGCTGAAATTTTCGCAAAAGGGATCGAGAGAGAAGCGGCGGAAGTGATCGTAGTTCTGGAAAGAGGACTTGTGATCTTAGCTGCAGTTTCCACAATCGCACCTTTGATCGGGTTCTTAGGAACCGTTTCCGGTATGATCAACGCGTTCGACGCGATCGCAAATGCGGACCAAGTAAACGCGAAAGTGGTAGCGGGCGGTATTAAAGAAGCTCTTATCACCACTGCGGCAGGTTTGATCATCGCAATTCCTGCAATGACTTTCCACCAATACCTTACTTCCAGGATCGACGGATTCACTTCCGAAGTAGAAGAAGCTGCAAATAGAATTTATAAAGAATTCCTAAAACGTAACGCAAGGGCTTAATACTTAGTTCTTCCAATTAGGAATTCAGAATATGATTCAGCTTAAGAAAAAAAGAGGTTTGGAAGAGATTTCCGCCTCTTCCATGTCGGATATCGCGTTCCTTCTCCTTGTATTTTTCATGGTAACCGCGGTGTTCTTCGTTAAGGAAGGTTTGAATATTCAACTTCCTCGTAAGAACTCCAACCCTACCCTGATCCTAAGAGAGAATATCTACGAGATTCTGGTGGCCGGAGATACGGTTAAGATGAGAAACAAGGCTCTCGGTAATAGAGATTATAAGGATCTAAAAGAATTCAGAAAAGATCTGAACGATATAGAAATCCCGAATATCGACGAGAAAGTGGCTCTAATCAAAACGACCGGCGAAACGAAGTACGGAAATATGTTGGATGCTCTCTCTGCTGTTCAGTTGAGAGGATTCAAACAGGTCTCCGTTAAAAGATTAAAATAAGATATGGCACTTAAAAAGAAAAAAGCTCCACCTTCTATTCCGGTCAGCTCCATGGCCGATATCGCCTTTCTTCTTTTGGTATTCTTCATGGTGACTTCGGTCCTGGATACGGATCCCGATCTTCCCATTGCTCTTCCCGACGTTCCAGGCGGAGAACAGCTAAATAAGAAAATCGCGAACCTTTATCTAAGTGCGGATAAGGACAAGTCCATTTACTTTAACCAAGTAAAGATGCCTTTGAACGAAGCGATCAATAACGTTCGCGCTAAACTGACTACTACTCCCGATCTAAAAGTCCTGATCCATGCGGATAAAGAACTGAATTATGCGGATCTGGATAATGTTTTCGAATTATTGAAAGAAGCAGGGGCATTAAAAGTTTCCCTGGTTACCAAGACTACCCAAGGTGGAGGACTGAAATGAACCAAGTTGCAGCGCCTCCTTCTTCCAAAAAACGTTCGGCTCTTCGTAGATTCGTAGATCGTTATAGAATGGAGACCTTTTTAGGTTCTTCAGCCTTTCTACAAATTGCTGCCCTACTATTTTGGTACACTCCTCCGAATAGTTATGATCATTTGGACAAACTCATAGACGAAGTTGCTTTCGTTGAGAATTTAGTGATCCAAGATCCAAACGTAGGAGAAGCTCCTGACGATGGAGAGTTCGAAGTAACAGATACTCTTAAAAAGAAAGAAGACGCAAGGATTGCAGGAGCTCAGGATGCTATCGTTTCCGGAGCTACGGCACCGGTGGATCTTTCTCCGAATGTTCAACCTGAATATACTAAAGATGCTCAATCTGCAGGTATAGGCGGGACATTGACCTTAGAAGTGATCATTGCGGATACCGGAGAAGTTTTAAGAGTTCGTAATATAGGAAAAACCTTAGGTTACGGATTGGAAGAATCCGCGATCCAAGCCTTCTATAAGAAAAGATACTCACCTTCCGTTTTGGACGGAAAAAAGATAACCGTAAAGGTTTACGTTCCGGTCCGTTTCTCCCTTTATTGATAATATCTTCTTCTTCCAATCGGAAGAAGAAGTTCTAATTTCACACCTAACACCCGTTCATTATTTATCTATTATATTTTATCCCAAAACAGTCGTTCGAATTACAATTTTATGATTTGATTTTTGTTTCGTACCTGAGCCAATTCCGGCCTGGGAGAATATATAAATGGAATCAAATTCGAATCAATCAAAGTACGCCTGGAGAATACTAATCCTTTTATTCTTTGCGAATCTTTTAAACTTTTTCGATAGAACAATACCTGCGATCATTATAGAACCGATCCGTCACGAATGGGATCTAACGGATCTTCAATTAGGTATAGTAGGATCCGCGTTTACTATCATTTACGCGATCGCCGGATTACCTCTAGGAAGATTGGCGGATACAGGGACCAGAAAGAAGATCATCGGTTGGGGTCTTGCAGTTTGGAGCGGGTTTACTGCATTGAACGGTTATGCTTGGAATTATTTTTCTTTTGTCTTGGTAAGAATGGGAGTCGGGATCGGAGAAGCAAGTTATGCTCCCGCTGCAAATTCGCTCATCGGAGACCTATTTCCCTCTCATAAAAGAGCAAGAGCAGTCGGAATTTTCATGCTCGGATTACCTTTAGGACTTGTACTCGCGTTTTTTACGATAGGCGCTCTTGTGAAAGCATTCGGAAGTTGGAGAGCTCCGTTCTTCATAGCAGCCATTCCCGGTATTCTTCTATCCATTTTCTTTTTCTTCATTAAAGAACCGGAAAGAGGAGCCGCAGAATCCGTACAGATCTCTCAAACAAAACCTGAACAACCGATCCGTAAAGTACTTAGAATTCCGACCATGTGGTGGATCATTCTTTCCGGATTAACTTTCAATTTTGCCGCATACGCAGTGAATAGTTTTCTAGTTTCACTTCTCCAAAGATTTTTCCATTTCACTCTGGTCAAAGCAGCTGTGACTACAGGTTTTATTGTTGGGATCACAGGTTTAGTCGGACTTACTGTAGGCGGTTGGATCGCAGATAAGATCCATCAAAGATCTGAGAAAGGTCGTTTACTTTTCGGCGCCTTAGCACTCTTCATTTCAGGAATTCTGATCTTGCTTTCTCTTCTTCAGACGGAAGAATTAGTATTAGCATTTTCTCTTCTTCTCGGAGCCGGCTGGCTGCTCTCTTATAATTATTATACCTGCGTTTATCCCGCTATCCAAGATGTGATCGAGCCTCGCTTAAGAGCCACTGCAATGGCAATTTATTTCGCAGCAATGTATCTATTAGGTGGGGCCGCGGGGCCCGCAGTTGTCGGCTCACTTTCAGATTATCTGACTCGTACTGCAATGATCCAAGCAGGAGCGACTGAGATGTCGGAACAATTCAAGGCAATTGGACTGCATGATTCCTTATATTTGATCCCGGTCACCGTGCTTTTAACTTCCGTATTCGTCTTCTTAGCATCTAGAAGTTTCTCAATAGATGCAAACCGAATGAAACAGGAATTAGCATCAGGCAAATAGATCTCAGAGAACGCGTAGAGAGTAGTAAAAGACTAAGAATATAGTATGGCTCTCTACGCTGATCCTTCCTCTACTTTCCCCTAATTGTTACAATTCGAAAACAAAGCTCAGAGAATTCTCAACTATTTAGGTAAATTTTCTCGAATTCATACATTAAATACAAACATATGATTAGATATTTATGTTTTGTATCTGTAATTAGAATGATACCAAACCTGCATAAACCGGCCCTTGTGACTAAATCCTCATTATACTGTAATCATTTTGTAACCAAATAGGGGCATTCTGTTACCCGAACGTAAAATAGAATTCGCAAAGGGAAATCCTAACAAGCGAATACCAAAGGTAACTCTGAATGAACCAGAATGCAAAAAAGAGAAAGAACTTAGAGGGAGTAAAAATTCATTTTCTAATTCTTGGGCTGATCCTATTCTCTAAGTCGCTCTTCGCTCAGGCGAACTCGACGAATGATATCGCCCAAGCGGGAGGCGAGCCTCCTAAGGTAGAAAAACCGAAACCGGAAGAATTTACGATCTATGAAGATCAAGACGGGCAATTGTACACTAAGCCCGGACCAGGACGTTTTAAAAGTAAAATGGATAAGGCGATCAATAAGAGCGACCCTAAATTCAATGCTTATCCAAATCATCTAACTAGTAGACCCGACGAACCTCAGAAAGAAAGACTGACTATCACAGGCAGGATCCAATTTAGAGGGATTTCCGCTCAGACAGGTTCTAATTATAATAATGGGAACGGGGATTTTAATTCAGTAGATTGGAACTTCAGACGTCTTCGTTTGGGACTTCAATACCAAGGAAATTCTTGGTGGGGAATGGCCTTGAACATCCGTGGTGAAAACATGTTGAATGCTCCATATCTCACCCAATCAAAAAACGCGACCGGAGAAGTAACGAACGTTTCCCTAAGAGAAGGTAGAGGTTATATTCAAGAAGCTTTACTTTTTGTGAATATTCCAATTTTAGGTGCGAGATTGAGTTTTGGCCAGCTGCCTACTCAATTCCACAGGGAATACCTGATGTCTTCTGCAAACTTCATCGCATTAGAACGTTCTTATATGACAAACGCTTACCCACAATTCGATATGGGAGTAAACTTAAGACTCTCTCCTTTAAAGGATTTTTTCGAAGGGAAATACGAAAGATATCTTACGATCGATCTGATGGCAGGAAACGGACACGGTGGTGGCGGAGACTATGGTACTGGTAGACGCCAAGATCTAACTGTTGCGGGAAGACCGAATCAACCGATCTTAAACTCCCCTCTTTACTTCGCAAGGGTTCAATGGAACGTACTTGGAGGTTTAGTAAAAGAGAATGGAAGCAATGTAGGATGGCAAGAAGGAGAAGAAATTTTCCAAAAAGACCTTAAAATATCCTTAGGCGCCGCTACTATGCAGACCAAGAACGTAAGTTTTAGTTCCGGTCCTGCTTCCACTTTAGCAGTGGATGGAGCCATTCCAAGAGGAGCTCCTACACAATATCTTCTAACCACTCAAACAACTGCGGATAATAGCACTTACGATTGCACTGTTCCAAGTTACCAAACGAGCTATTGCCAAAAAAATCTGGATTTAAGAGGATATACGTACGACGGAACTATGAGCTGGAACGGTTTCTATCTGAGCGGAGCTTATACCACTTATACAGGAGCTGCGTCCAATAGCCTCTCCGGATGGCAGGCAACCGTCGGATACAATATCCAAATCTTCGATAAATACTATATTATGCCCGTATTCAGATACGATTTCCTAAAAGGAGATTTTAATCGCAACGGCAAGATCGAAGAGACTGATTTGAAAAAATACTATTGGGTGGGTTTAAATCTTTTCGGAGACAAACACTTATTCAAAGCGCAGTTATTCTACCAAATCCCTGTTTTAAAACTGGGAATAGATCCGATCACAAGAGAGCCTGAAACTGTCAATAATCAAACGATCTATTTCCAACTCCAGGCGACATTCTGGACCGGAATGGTAACCCCGGACCAATTAAATACAAGATTAGATTAAGAGGACTAGGAAATTTTTATGAAATCTAAACTTAAATTCATCCTTCCTATTTTAGGATTCTTGGCGATTTCTTGTTCTTCAAATAAAACGGAAGATTCCGCCTTGCTTACTGCATTAGTTGGAACTCCTGACGACGGAAACAAATCGATCGTAGTTGTGGAAGTTGCAGGTAACTTTACGGATTATACCGGAGAATGTTACGATAGTTTTACTGTACTTGGAGTTTCTAATAGCCAGATCTCTCCGACCAACTATTATACTTACATAATGTTTGGTCATTCGCTGGATACCGAGCTTAGAAAGTCAGCTCTTTCTAGTTCTACCTGCTCCTCTTTAGGATTTTTAGGATCGGGGATCCCGACAAATGCGACCCCTGTAAACTTTAAATACTATACCTGTGATCCGAATTTAGGCCAAGCGGGCGGAAATTGCGGTGACAAAATCAAGACTGCAGTAGGATTTCCTACAGATTAATGGACCAAAGTTCCCGGTAATTCCGGGAACTTCTTCATTTTCGTAGAATGCGTTAAAATGCCGTTTCCATGCGATAGAATCGAGTGTATCAGGATTGTAATATTCGAGAAATCAGTTCGTAACGGTTTGTATTTATGATTCAAAAATATTTCAGGAGAAATATCAAAGAGATGAAAAAGATAGGTTTAAGACTTTCTGTCTTATTAGTTTTAGTTCTTTCTTCATTTTCCGTATCCGGGGAAGAGAAAAAGACAATTACGATCAAAGGATCCGATACAATGGTTATCCTAGTCCAAAAATGGACGGAAACCTTTCCGGATAAATCCGTTCAATTCCAAGTTACTGGAGGGGGTTCCGGTACCGGAATTGCAGCTCTAATCAACGGAACTACGGATATTTGCTCCGCTTCTCGTCCACTTAAACCTCAAGAAATCCAACAGCTAAAAGAAAAATACAATTCCAACGGCGTGGAGATCAAAGTGGCAATTGACGGGCTTTCTATTTATGCAAATAAGAAAAACCCAGTTGCAAAGCTGACTATCGAAGAAATCCGCAAAGTTTTTACAGGAAAGATCACCAACTGGAAAGAATTAGGCGGAGAAGATCATAAAATCGTTCTTTACAGCAGGGAAAATAACTCTGGAACTTACGAATACTTTAAGGATCATGTCCTGGAAAAACAGGATTTTGATGCTTCCGTTCAGCATATGGTAGGAACAGCTGCACTTGTTAACGCGATCTCTAAAGACAAATGGGGAATCGGTTACGGTGGAGCAGCTTACGCTGCCGGAGTGAAGGACATCGCAGTCGCTGCGGATGCAAATTCCAAAGCCGAACTTCCTACAGAAGCGAATATCCTTTCAAATAAATATCCGATCTCCAGATATCTGTATTTTTATCTGAGAGAAGCTCCAAAGGATCAAACTAAAAAGTTTATCGATTGGATCATCGGAAAAGACGGACAAAAAGTAGTGAAGGACGTAGGTTACTTCCCTCTTAAGAAAAAATAATATCTAATAGGTCGGCTCTCGGGAACGAGAGCCGATCCTAAATCCAAAATTTGGAATATCCTAAATGAGCAAACTCGATCCTCTGCTGAGATATCTATTACATCCGAGCAGAAGAAAAATAGACATCTTCGCAGAAACCTTGGTAAAAGGGATCGCAGCGACCTCCATCCTGATCATTCTTCTAATTTTTTTCTTCGTTTTTAGAGAAGCTTCTTCCCTATTCTTCTCGAGCCCTTCTTCGTCTTCTTCCATCGAACAAACCACGAATGATGCTCCAACCGAATACAATCCGGACGGAGATACTTTGGAAATTGCAAAGACTGAAACGATTCCCGTCCCTGAACCGGAAAAACTTTCCTTATTCGAAAATCTTGTGAGCAAGATCTGGCAACCGGTTTCTTCCGTTCCTAAATTCGGAATACTTCCTTTAATCGTAGGAACTGCTAAAACTACGTTTATTGCAATCTTACTCGGAGCTCCTTTGGCGATCTTGGCGGCATTAAATATCACTTTTTTTGTTCCGAGAAGAGTAAGAGAAATAGTTAAACCTGCGATCGAAATGCTTGCAAACTTTCCTTCCGTAGTGATCGGATTTTTTTGTTTAATGGATGTTGCGACCGTAGTAAAAGCAACATTCGATATTGATTTTAGATTGAACGCTCTTACTGGAGGGATCGGCCTCGCTCTTGCAGTTACTCCGATCATCTTCACCGTAGCGGAAGACGCTCTTAGTACAGTTCCCCAATCTTATAGGCAGGCTTCCTTAGCTTTAGGAGCCACGGAATGGCAAACTGCTTATAGAGTGATGCTTCCAGCGGCACTACCCGGTGTTTTCGCAGCAGTTCTTTTAGGGGTCGGCCGTGCATTTGGTGAGACAATGATCGCACTAATGGCAACCGGGAACGCCCCTATGATGAGTTTCGGGGTCTTTGACCCGAGCAGGACTTTTGCAGCCACTATCGGCGCGGAAATGGGAGAAGTTATCTGGGGATCAGAACATTATAATATTCTGTTTTTCCTAGGGGTGCTACTTTTCCTTTTCACTTTTACCTTGAATGCAATCACTGAGTTATACGTTAAAAAGAAACTCATGAAAAAATTCCAAGGCTCCTAATACGAATAAGATTTGGTAAACCTCTTTGAAATGGAAAAAAGTCAGACTTAAAAGAAGAAGGATCATTAGAGACAAGATTTATTCCGTTCTTGCTTGGGGAGCCCCGATGCTTGCGACCGGACTCATCTTATCTGCAATCCTTCTAATGCTCGGAAATATATTTTATAAAGGTATTTCGGGAGTGAACTGGGAATTTTTGACCGAATCTCCAAGGAATAATAACCTGGAGGGAGGTATTTTCCCAGCGATCTACGGAACAGTATATCTTGTTTTCATAATGATCCTTTTTAGTATTCCGATCGGGACAGCTACAGGGATCTTTCTTTCCGAATATACCGCCAGGGATTCCAAGTTCGCTATGACCGTTCGTTTTGCGATCAATACTTTGGCAGGAGTTCCTTCCATCGTATTCGGCTTGTTTGGAGTCGGATTTTTTATCCAATTCATCGGAAAAGGAATGGATTACGTTGCGAATAACTCCACTCCGATCTGGGGAAAACCAGCTTTGATCTGGGCAGCGGCAACACTTGCAATCCTTACATTACCAGTAGTGATCATTTCTGTAGAAGAAACGATGAGAAGTATTCCGAGAGAAATGAGAGAATCGAGCTTAGCACTCGGCGCTACTAAATGGCAGACGATCTGGAAACTCATCCTTCCAAATTCCTTAACCGGGATCTTGACTGGAGCAATTTTAGCAATAGGAAGAGGAGCCGGAGAAGTAGCACCGATCCTATTTGTAGGAGTAGTATATTCCTTACCGGAACTACCCTCTCATCTTTCCGATCAATTCATGCAGTTAGGATATCACCTATTCGTTCTCGCGACCCAGTCTCCGGACGTGGATGCTGCGATGCCGAAACAATATGCTACCACTGTAGTTCTACTTACTCTTACTTTCGGAATGAGTTTCTTTGCGACCTTCCTAAGATACAGGATCCGAAGATCAAGGAGCAGTTCCCATGTATAATGTTTTTATTGTGAATGCGAGGAGTTAATCGCAGATGAAAGATACAAAAATAAAAATCAAATCCCGCCATTTCAATTTTTTCTACGGAGAGAACCAGGCTCTGCACGATATCTCCTTGGAAATACAATCCAAAAAAGTGACCGCTTTTATCGGACCTTCCGGTTGTGGTAAATCCACTTTCCTACGTTCGATCAATCGTATGAACGACGTGATCGATAGTTCTAAAATAAACGGCAAACTGGAAATAGACGGGATCAATATTTACGATCCTCTAATGAATGTCGTAGAGCTTAGAAAAAGGGTCGGAATGGTATTTCAAAAATCATTCCCGTTTCCAAAATCTATCTACGAAAATATCGCTTATGGATTAAAATTGAACGGTAAAGTTTCCAAAGACGAAATGGATCATATCGTTGAAGAAAGTTTGAGAAAATCCGCTTTATGGAAAGAAGTCAAAGATAGATTGAACGATAGCGCTTTAGGTCTTTCCGGTGGACAACAACAAAGACTTTGTATTGCAAGAGCGATTGCAATGAATCCTGAAGTGATCCTTATGGATGAGCCTTGCTCCGCATTAGATCCGATTTCCACGAAAAAGGTGGAAGAGTTTATCTCTGAATTTAAGGATTCTTATACGATCGTGATCGTTACTCATAATATGCAACAAGCTGCCAGGGTAAGCGATTATACAGGATTCTTTTATATGGGTCGTTTAGTGGAATTCGATACTACTAAAAAAATGTTCCACGACCCTTCCAAAAAGGAAACCGAAGATTATATTTCCGGAAAGTTCGGTTAACCAAAAGAAATTTTTTCCTATCATCTGCCGGCTATAGCCGGCTTTTTTTTGCCCTTCTCGATCCTTAAACCCTCTTTTCTTTATACTTTTTATCCCAAAGAGAAATTCGTAATGGAAAAATCTTTTTATTCATGTAACCTACTGGGACCGAAATCCGAAGTTCTCCGCGATGTACCAAACACAACCTGCATTAGTTGGATCGATCGAATCCTTGTTTCAAAGGCTAGCGGATTTACTTTTAAAGATCTCAGATAAAAACTATACAAAACCTTTACAATTATTGTCGGGAGCAACCGTAGGAAAGCAGGTCCGCCATTGCTTAGAAGTTGCCGAAACACTTGTATCAGGCTTTGGTTCCGATTTAATCTCCTACGATCAAAGAGCAAGAAATCCTATTTACGAAAACTCTCCCAAAGCCACAGCGGAAAGGATATTGGAACTTGCGAAAGAATTCAATCGTATCGATTGGGAGGGTGATATAAAAGTGTCTTACCTTGTAGATCCTAACTCCGGAATAGAGAATATATTAGATTCTTCTTGGGAAAGGGAATTGTTATACGTTCAAGAACATACTATTCACCACGAAGCGATCATTCGTGTGGCGTTAGAGCATATGGGCTTTGAAGATATACCGGAAAGTTTCGGGTTCGCAATTTCTACTTTGCAATACAATAGCTCTAGACCATTACTCGCTTGGGATCCGGTCATTTAGTATGTTAGAATCCCAAACCGAACAAGATCTACTGCGCCAATCGGACAGTATGGAATTTTGGCCGACTTGGAAATTATATCTACCTCTAATTCCTTATATCGTATTCGAATCGTTTCGCTCCATACGCCTTGGATCGTTAAGCTCTTTAGGTTTCGGTTCTATCTCTGCAGCAAATCCTGCCATCCCTCTTGGAGGATTAGTCGGAGAATCTAAAGCACAGATATTAAATAACATAAAGTCTGAATCAGTCCTCAAATTCTTTTTTATACCGAAAGATTCCAAAAATCCGGAAACCATTTTAGAAAAAATGAATTCTCTTGGATTAGAATTTCCTATCATCCTCAAACCGGATTCAGGACAAAGAGGACAAGGAGTAAGAAAGATCAAAAACTCTTTCGAGTTGGAAAACTATCTAAAAGAATCGAATGTGGACCTACTCGTTCAAGAATATCATCCTGGTCCGTTTGAGGTAGGGATCTTTTACTATAGGTTCCCGAATGAAGAAAAAGGGAGAATTTTCTCTATCACTAGGAAAGTATTTCCTAGAGTAACCGGAGACGGTATCTCGGCTCTTAAAACTTTGATCGAGGATCATCCTAGGTTCAAACTTCAAAAAGAAAAATTTAGAGCTAGATTTTCAGGAATTTGGGAAGAAGTTTTGCCCAAAGGAAAAACGATCTCATTGTCGGAAGCCGGGAATCATTGTCAAGGGACCTTGTTCTTGGACGGTTCGGAATGGATCACTCCGGAATTGGAAGAAAGTATAGATAAGATCTCTTTTACTTTTCCGGGATTTTATTTTGGAAGATATGATATTCGATTCTCTTCCTTACAAAACTTTTTGCAAGGCAAGGATTTGCATATTGTGGAACTAAATGGAGTCACTTCCGAGTCCACGAACTTATACGATCCTAGATTTTCACTGAAGGAAAGATATTCCATCCTATTTTCTCAATGGAAAATTCTCTTTAAAATTTCCAGACAGTCCAAGGGAAAACGTGCAGGTCTATTTTCCATTTTAAAAGCATTATATAATTTTTATTTAGGGGATAGGATTATCTCCGACCTTTCCAGTTAGGGCTTTCAGATTTGGGTGGATCGTATGAAACAGAAACTTGTCCGATTGATTTATCTAATTTTTGGAGATCCTAAAAAGAATTCCTTAGAGCATAGGCTTTTCAACGCGATCTCTTTGGTAAACGGAAGCCTGAATATATTAGGTTCTATTTTTGAAGAAAAGACAGAATATTCCCATCGGGTGATATTCTTAAATCTGGTTTCCGGGCTAATCCTTTTAGCAATGTATTATTTTTCCAGGGTAAAGAGCATCTATTACGTTCTATTCTGGCCTTTAAACCTAACAATATTGATATTCCTTTCTTCACTCTGGTTTTTGCACGGAGGATCCAACGGAGGGAATCATTATTACTTCATACCTGCCTTAGTGATTGCCACCATATTATTAAAAAACCATAATATTATTTTAATCTATGCGTTCTATGCATTCATAACAGGTTCACTTTATCTGATCGAGTATATATATCCGAATCTGATCGTCCCTCAAAAAGATAGAGATTCTGAATACATGGACTTGGGCGGGAATTATCTGTTTGTGCAAATATTGACCGGTATATTAATTTTTATCTTAAGTCGAAATCTGAACATAGAAAGAAAAAAATCTGATAATCTACTTCGAAATATTCTTCCGGAATCTATCGCTGAAGAATTAAAGATGAACGATTCCGTCCAACCGAAAAGATATGAAAGCGTAACTGTACTTTTTACGGATATGGCCGGTTTCACTCAGATCGCCGAAAAAATGAGCCCGGAAGAACTTGTAGGAGAACTTCATTATTTCTTTGCGGAATTCGATAAGATCGCTAAAAAATACGGTTTGGAAAAGATCAAAACCATCGGGGATTCCTATATGGCTGCTGGAGGACTTCCTACACAAAATCATACTCATGCGAGAGACGCGGTTTTTTGCGGCTTAGAATTTCAGGAATTTATGAAAAAGCATAAGGAAGAGAAACTAAAATTAGGTCTTCCTACATGGGAATTACGTTTAGGGATACATACTGGGAGTGTAGTCGCAGGAGTGATCGGAACTGAAAAGTTTGCCTACGATATATGGGGAGATACGGTCAATACAGCTAGTAGAATGGAAAGTTCAGGAGTCCCAGGTGAAGTAAATATCTCCAAAGACACTTTCCATTTTGTAAGAGAAGATTTTATCTGCGAGCCAAGAGGGCTCATCAAAGCCAAAAACAAGGGAGAGATCGAGATGTTTTTAGTCAAGGCGGCAAGAGAACAGGAAGAAGAGCAGATAAGAACCTAGTCCTGAAATATTTTGGAAAACGATCCTATTGCTCCTTGACCTAAGAATTCCAGGAAAGAATTTGAACCAGTCAGTTCTTCTTTCCAATGAATTTTAACAGTCTCGAATTTTTCATTTTCCTACTGATCACCTTCTTCCTTTATTACCTTCCCTTTTTAAAAAGATTCCAATTAGCCACCGTAGTCGGAGCAAGTTTTTATTTCTATGCAGCCGCTGATCCTTGGCTCTTGATCCTACTCTTATTCTCCATCTTTTGGAATGCGAGTATCGTATATTTAATACAGTCTCCGGATTTTCGCTCCAAAAGATCGATCTTAGCACTCGGGGTCGTCTTAAATCTAACCGTATTATTCTTTTTTAAATATAGCGGATTATTTGCTAAAACTTTCTTAGGAAGTTCCGGCCAAGGGGATTTGCACTGGATATTTTTGATCCCTTTACCGATCGGAATTTCCTTTTATACGTTCCATGGGATCAGTATGGTCGTGGATTTTTATAGGATCGGACCTGAAATTTTTAAAGAGAAGGTCCCCTATCCGAATCTGATCTTACGCTCTTCACTTTATATAAACTTTTTCCCTCAACTCGTAGCAGGCCCCATCGTTAAGGCGAAGGAATTTTTTCCTCAGATCCAGCCCAAGTATTTTAAGGATATTCCATGGATCCAGTCTGCAAAAATCCTGATCTTGGGATATTTTTTAAAAACAGTGATCGCAGATAATCTAAATGATCTCACTTTTGTGATCGATTTCCCGTATAATACTCATCATTCTACATTCACATTGATCTTACTGATCTTTGGATATTCTGCTCAGATTTTTGCCGATTTTGCCGGATATTCTCTCATCGCGATCGGGACTGCATTTTTATTCGGATATAAACTTCCTACAAATTTCAATTTTCCTTATATATCTTCCAGCTTTTCCGAATTTTGGAGAAGATGGCATATATCTCTTTCTACATGGTTGAGAGATTACCTTTACATTCCTCTCGGAGGAAACCGGAAGGGAAATTTCAGGACCTATATAAACTTATTTCTAGTCATGGCATTAGGTGGTCTTTGGCATGGAGCGGAATGGAGATATATGGTCTGGGGAATAGGCCACGGACTACTATTATTGATAGAAAGATTTTTTGAACAGAATATCCCTTTCTCACTTCCCGGAAATAGGATCGTTTCTTTTTTAAGAGGAGGACTCGTCTTTTTAAGCGTTTCCCTACTCTGGCTTCTTTTCCGTTTACCGAATTTTGAAGTGGCATTACAATATTTGGGATTGGTAAAAACGAATCTAAACCTGGCAACCGATTGGGAACTTTGCACTTTTATAATATTCTTCTCCATTCCGGTATTCCTATATCATTTTTATGGATGGTATAAGGAAAGATCGCAAAATGAAACGAATGAAAAACTTTCGGTTATCGGATATGCGTTTTTGCTTTTTCTGATCGTTTTGAATAAGGGCCCTTCTGCGGCGTTTATCTATTTTCAGTTTTAATTATGAAATTTTTTCTAAGGCTCACTCTTCTATTTTTGATATTTTCAGGACTCTATGCGATCTTGATCCATTTTGTATCTCCGGTAAAGATCCCGAAACAAAGTTGGTGGCAGCATAATCGGGTACGAGTAGAAAGTTTTCTGACAGAAGGAAAAGACGCGAAATACGTGATCGTAGGATCTTCCATGTCGGATAGAATGTTGCCTGAACAAGATTCAGGATGGTTCAATCTTTCTTTAGTGGGAGAAGGAGGATTGACCGGGCTATCCATATTAAACCGTTCCGATTCTGTTCCTAAATTCGTATTTATAGAAGTGAATCAACTCTCTGTAAAAGAGAATGAGAAGTTTTCCAAAGAGAACACGGATCCGTTTTTCGTATTTACTCGCAGGAATTTTCCGATCTTACGTTCTGAAAAACAACCTTTGAATTATGCAGTAGGTTTTGTGATCCAATTCACGGATCGTTTCTTCCCAAAAGAGACCCAAACAAAAAATGGAACCGACGAAGAAGCTGTAAAAATTTCCAAAAAGTTAAAAGAGGATCATATCCAAGAAGTGAAACGTTGGTATGGCGCCGCCGTTGAGCAGAAAAAATTAAATGAGAGAACGGAGTATATTGCAGGTGTTCTCGGCGAATTACGTTCCAAAGGGATCCGGCCGGTTTTTTTCGAAATGCCTATGCATCCTGAAATTCTAATCTCAGCAAAGGAAACTAGAACAAGAGATTCCATTTTGAAAAAATTTCCCCCCTCCGAATATCTCTGGTTTAGAGATCAAACGACTGTGTACGAGGACAGCGACGGGCTTCACCTCACCTATCCGGAAGCAAATCGTTTCTTCCATAAATTGAAAGAATACGCTGATTCTCTTCCTTGAAAGGAGTTCCTGCCACTTCTATATTCCCATTCAATCTCATGACGTTATTTTGAATATATTATTCAATATAACGTATTTTTTCTGTCATCCGAGACATATCGATTTACAAATTTTAATACCCGTCAAAATATGATGCAAGAGGTAAATAAAGTGAATCGAAAAGCAATTATCGTAGCTATGACCCTTCTTTCCCTTCTAATCAATTGCGGAAAGAAAGAAGCTCCGAATCTTCCAGGTGATAGGAAGAACCTGAAGATAGGGATCTGTCCCGGGCCTTACGGTGACCTTTTAAAGAAGGGAGTATTTCCTGAGTTAGAAAAGAAAGGGTATAAGATAGAGATCGTTCAGTTTAGCGATTATATCCAACCGAATCTGGCACTCGCATCTGGTGATATAGACGCGAATTTGTTCCAACATGTTCCCTACTTAAAAAAATTCACTGCAGATAAGAATCTTAAACTGAGCGCGATCGTTAATGTTCCCACAGCTCCGATGTCGGTATTTGCTGGAAAGACAAAAGATCCTAAAGCGATCAAAGAAAAAGCATCCATTGCTCTTCCGAACGATCCCACTAATCTATTAAGAGCATTAAAACTATTCCAAGAATTAGGTTTTATTAAAGTAAATCCGGAAGCTCTTCCTACAAAAGCTTCTATAAGCGATATAGTAGAGAATAAAAAGCAGATCCAATTCCTTCCTTTGGAAGCTGCTCAGTTGCCTAGATCATTAGAGAGCACCGATTTCTCCGCGATCAATGGAAATTTCGCGATCGCATCCGGTTTAGATCTGACAAAAGCGGTCATTCTGGAAAAATTGGCGGAAGAACATAAGAATATCATCGTAGTGAGAGAAGAGGAAAAGGACAGCGTATTCGCGAAAGATATCGTTGAAGCGGTCCATTCTTCCAATTTCGAAACCGTAGTCGATACTGATTTTAAAGGATTCCAAAAGCCGGAATGGTTCGGGAAACGGAAGTAAACCAAAAAGACCAAACTATATTAGAATTTCGGAACGTTTTTAAGACGTTCCCGAAATCTTTACATCCTTCTATCCAAGATATATCCTTACAAATACGTAAAGGAGATATTTTCGGGATTATCGGCACGACAGGCGCTGGAAAAAGTACATTACTTAGATTTGCAAATCTACTCGAAACTCCAGACTCAGGGAAAGTATTCTTCGAATCGGAAGATATTTCTTCCTTAAACGGAAAAGAACTCAGAGAGCATAGATCCAGAGTTGGGATGGTATTCCAACAATCCCATCTAGTACTGAACAGAAAGGTATTCGATAATATCGCATTACCTCTCAAAGCTTCCGGATGGAACTCCGCAGATATAAAACATAGAGTCACGGAATTACTTTCACTCATCGGATTGGAAGATAAGATCAATTCTTATCCAAGCCAATTGAGTGGAGGGCAAAAACAAAGGGTGGGGATTGCAAGAGCCATTGCAAATCATCCGACACTATTACTCTGCGACGAACCTACTTCTGCATTGGATCCTGAAACAACACGCTCTATTCTATCTTTACTAAAAGACATTCACGAAAAATTTTCGATCACAATACTTATTGTAACCCATGAGATGAATGTAGTAAGAGAAATCTGCGATTCGGTTGCAGTATTAGAAAAGGGTAAATTGATCGAAAGTGGATCCGTTTATTCCTTGTTTGCAGATCCCTCCCAAGAGATCACCAGAAAATTAACGGGGAACGTTTTCAATTATTCCATCCCGGAAGAAACCTTAGCCAGAACGAACGGTAGAATACTCAGGATAGTCTTGAAAAACGAGATCGCAACAGAACCTATTTTAGGGAAAGTCATCCGAGCCACGAACATAGTCCCGAACATCATACATAGTAAAATAGAATACATAGGTGGAAAACCGATCGGAGTATTTTATTTAGAAACGGATCTAGACGACCAAGCAGAAACGATCCGATCTGCATTCGTTAGATATGGAGCTTTCGTAGAGGAAATTTTCAAATGAATTTTGCTAAATGGATCGAGCTTTTTCCTGAATTACTGAATGCATTCGGACAAACATTCTTAATGCTCGGAATATCTTTATCTTCCGCATTGATATTCGGGATCCCTTTAGGATTTCTAATCTACCTAACCGATAAAAAATTATTTATTCCGAACAAATTCTTTCATGCGGTTCTAGGAATTATTGCAAATCTAATTCGTTCCATTCCTTTTGTGATCTTACTCGTAGCGCTTATCCCTCTCACACAAGCATTAGTAGGAACTACGATCGGCCCATTAGCGGCTTCCGTTCCATTATCCGTCGCAGCCATACCTTTCTTAGCAAGACTAGTCGAAACATCTCTCAGGGAAATTCCGGAAGGAGTATTGGAAGCTGCAGTTTCTACCGGAGCAAAACTTTCATTGATCATCCAAGAAGTACTGATCCCGGAAGCCTTACCCGGAATTTATTCAGCGATCACTGTAACTACGATCAGCTTACTCGGATATTCTGCAATGGCGGGAATTGTAGGAGGAGGCGGGATCGGGGATCTTGCAATCCGATTCGGATACTATAGATACGAAGACGATATCATGTTTGCGACAGTTTTCGTGCTCATTGCATTAGTGCAAAGTTTCCAATGGATCGGAGATAAGATCCGCAAGAGAAGTGATAAACGAGTTTCAGATTAATCTTTTGATGAAATACAATCCGCAAGAATTCCTGCAGATTGTATGTTGTGATAATGTAAACCGTGAATATCAGAATGTTAGACTCTGAATCCTTCTCTCCAATTCAAGAGCATCATATTGAATCCATTTTGATATCTCAATGCCTTCAGCTCCAACAATAAATTTTTTCTCTCCGTAATTCCATTTCCTGTTTTCCATTCGTATGAAACCTAGGAGAATTGCTTTTTCACCGTTGGGTATATTCTGAAATATATACTTCTTTTGTTTTGGATCGAAAACTGCAGGAAGAATAGATTTAATTTCAGGGAATAGTAAAATATAGTATGGGCTTTCAATCAAATCCAGACTTCTTTCATTTTCCGTAATTACAATGGTTCTTAGATCATTAAAATTCAAGAATCGATCACAATTAATCCAACCAAATTCGTAAATTGGCAAACTGATTCTTTTCTCGACAGAACATAATTGTTTTTTAGATGAAATAGCAAAAGGCGCTCCCTTTCGTTCCTTAGGCTTTGCACAGGTTACTAATGTATAGAACCCCAAACTATCATCTTTGTAATTGTTTATTTGAGCATCAAATGTTCTATCTTTGTTGCCAGCTTTCCAATCTATATTCCCATCTCCTCTTGTTCCTCCATAAAAAAGTTCATATCCTTTTTCTGGCCGCGTTGCAAAACGAACTTCAATAGGATAATCTGGATTAATTTCTAAAGAATCTCCCGACTCCAAATATGCATGTAGCCGAATCATCCCTTTTGTTTGTATTGGTTTCCTCTCACTCTCCGTCGAAAGTCGAGACAAGATAATATCAGAAAATGAATAATATTCAGAAAGCTCGAATCTAACAATTCCAGAAACTTGCTTTCCGTCCTTTGTTAAAATTGAATTTTTTTGTATATAAATTCGAGTACCTTCATCACCTTTAATTTCGGAATTTTTCGCAGGATCGGTATAGTAGACTTGAGTTTTCTTATACATTAAAGTCAAAATTGACTCTTGATCTCTTTGGGAATTTAATTTCTGTATAGAAATACAGGAAATTAATGATATAAAAATGAAAAGGCTAAAGATTTTCAATTAAATGACCTATTACGTAAGATCCCTATTTCTTTGCCAGAGGCTCGTCCGGTTTTATCTCTTTCAAAAGTTTAGCCAATTGTTTCGTAGAATGAGAAGTCCATTCAGGAGTTAGATTGTCTTCTTCTCCAATTATTAGATCTTTTTTCCAATAAAGCCATTTAGTTTCTCCAGACTTTCTCCAACCGATCACAGTTGCTTTTTTTCCGGGAGGTAGATTCGGAAAATATAGAACTCTTTTGTTTGGATCCGTATAAACAGGCATAATAGAACTGATGTCTTTGAAAATTAACAAAAAGATCGGTCTATCTTCAAAATTCTTTTTCACGACCTCTTCTTCCAGAACATTGAGATAAAGTGGAATGATTGGGGAGAAGCCTAAGAAGCGATCACAATTGATCCAGCCGAAATTATAGAGAGTAAAACCTTCTCTTTCGTTTATTCGAATGGATCCGTCAGTTTCAGAATAAGGATAAGGGCTTGTTGCCTGAGCTTTTGTTTTAGCCGGAGCAAAAGAAATGTCGGAATTCCAACCCAGACTATCGTTCGTCCAATCTAGGCTTCCGTCTTCTTTCTTCTTACCATAAAAAATCTCGTAACCTGGTTCCGGAGAATTTTTGAATTCTATACTTAAAGGATTTCTCTTATTGATCCTTACTTTTTTGCCTTCAGACGAATACGCCTCTAAGCGAATCATTCCCTTGGTTTCGATCGCTTTCTCGCCGCTTGTAGTGCTTAAACCGGAAAGCAGAATATCTGCGTTGGAATAATATTCCGAAAGTTCTACCCGAACCTCTCCTACCAACGGTTTTCCATCTTCTCCAAGCAAGGAGCTGGAAGGAAAATGGATGATGGTTCCCTCTTCTCCTTTCACTTGAGAGTCTTTGTCTGCTTGGATGAGAAAAACTTGGGTTTCTTTATAACGGGAAGAAAATAGAAAATCGTTCCGATCGTTCGTGAAAATTTTCTGAAGGCTGGAACAATTCAGTAAGAGTATAGATAAGGTACTTAGGCAAAATATTTTTTTGATCATAGATTCGGAGCTTCCGTCCTGAAACGTATATCTTGCCTGCGATCTATACGGACAAATTTTGGAAATAAATCATTCGATTGGCAGGAACTCCCTCCTTCCAAGGCCGAATAACGCAATATGCACTGGCTAAAATACTAGAAACCTCTAGAGAGAATTGGCCCGATTTCCGCTTTTTCTTAAACCCTGTCTAAAATAACTGAAGATTTATCCGTTATTACGGATAAAATTACGCTATGTCAAATTCAGCAGTTCTGCAAAAAGAAACCAGTAAGATCCACCAAGAAGTAATCGAAGCAAACAATAAATATGTTTCAGAGTTCGGGAAGAAGGGAGAATTAGCTCTTCCTCCTGCCAGAAGTTTCACGATCCTCACATGTATGGACGCTCGTTTGGATCCGGCAAAATACGCCGGGCTTTCCGAAGGAGATGCGCACGTAATTCGTAATGCCGGAGGAAGAGCAAGCGACGACGCGATCCGCTCTTTGATTATCTCCCACAAACTTTTAGGCACAAAAGAATTTTTCGTGATCCACCACTCCGATTGTGGGATGGAATTATTCACTGACCAGATCATCCGAAACCTATTAGCGAAAAGTTTGAAAACAGCAACTGTTGATGCAAATGGTTGGAGAAACTTGGAAGAATCCGGAGGTTCCGACGAAGCGAAATATATCCCGTTCTTAACTTTCGAAAATTTGGAAAAGAGCGTGGTAGACGATGTAAAAAGGATCAGAAACCATCCTTTGATCCCTAAGGATATCCCGGTGTACGGTTATTATTACGATGTAAGAACCGGAAAATTGGTAGAAGTAAAGGAAGCAACCGAACTCGGAAGAGCATCCTAAATTTGAAATAACCGGAGAAGTAAATTCATTTTTTTTAATATATCTTCTCCGGTTTTTCCGATCAGATCTTGATCGAATATCCGAAAGACCAAACGATACTATGAAGAGGTATTTTTTGTTCCAGATGTTTGTTCACTAATGCCTGTTTTACGTTTGGATCCAACCCTGAGTTCTGGATAGAACTTAAGATAAAATCGTTCACAAAACCATAACCTTTAGAAGGATCTACTGTTAAACCATCGTTCGTATTTCCGGTTAGAGGAGTAACCCAAGTAGCTCCAGGAACTGTTCCCACGGTTTGACCTCCTACAGTATTTGGATAATAATAGTTATTATCCACCATATAAGTGTTCGGTCTATAAACATCCGTTAAAGAGAAAGAAAGTCCTAGATACTTAACAGTTATCTTATAATCTATATTCTTAAATCCGGATCTTCTATCTATATTATCATTATAATACTGATATCCGAAATCCACTCCAGGTTGGATCTTAAAATTTTCAGTGATCTCATATTCATGGAATAAGGAAAATCTATGGAAGGTAGTTCCGTTGAACGCATTTGTAGGATAACCTGATTCTAAGTCCTTCTCACCTCCGATACTCGATCCACCCATTCTTTCAGAAGTCACCCTCACGTTGTATTGATATGTAGGATGAACATATTTAAAAATAGGTAACGCCCATCCGAAAGTGAATAAGCCTAAAGCAAAACTAGGTTGGTTATTTGCATAATAGATCCAACCTGCATTCCAGTCTCCCAATCGATTCGTGGTCCATCTATAATTGAGCAGTGTAGCAAGACCTTCTCTCAATCCGTTGGCTTCCTTTCTCAATTGATATGTATTCGGATCTTGCATCGCCTTCTCTAGATCGACTCCGGGTCCGTATGTATGCGCCTGATACACACCGTCCACATCCCGATTTGTTCTGGCAGTCAAAGGAGAATAATCTCGGATCGTTAGGCTCAATCCCTCGATCGGAGTTGGAATGTTTACCATAGTATCTAAAATAAGTGCCTTGGGCATATCCGAGTAATGTAATCCGCCTCTTCTATCAAACGCGTTCCCATATAAACTATTTCCGTTAATGAAAACATCATTCGTCAAGGACTGGGTCCAAGTCAGATCGAAATTCCTTTTAGGAGGGATCGCAGTCCCAGGCTTTTCAATTTTTAATTCCTGGGTTTTGGTCTCGCCTTTTTGGATACTTGCAATTTCCGATTTCGGGATCCGGACCGGAATCGAATCTTCCAAACTAAATATATAATAATCTTCCGCTTCTTTTTCCAGTTTTAGATTCTGAAGTGTTTTCCCGGACTTCAGTTTGATCTCGTCCCCATAAAGAGGAGAAAGCAAAAAGAAAGAAAACAATAGAAGAGGAAAACTTTTGTGAGTTTTATGGATCGACCTAAGCTCTATCATAAGGAGTCTCCTTTTCGTCGCCCTGCCTTTATTTCGGTTTTTTAAGGTAGAACGACGTTTATTCCCATTAGTTCAATAATATTTGAACTATAAAACTTAGAAAGTGCTTGTCAATCTTTTGTTCAAATATTATTGAACTTTATTAGGAGTTTTGGAAAAAATCCAATGTCGAAGAACCCAACCCATCCAGGTATTGAGCAGATAGAATTGAATTCGATTTTCGAAGCGGTTAGCGATCCGATCCGTAGAAAGATCCTCTGGGACCTTTCCGAAAGAGGAGAATCCAATTGTTCGACATTTCTGGTCTATGCGCCTAAAACGAATCTTTCCTACCATATGAGTAAACTAAGAGAAGCTGGCCTAATCTTTACCAGATACGAGGGGACCCAAAGGTTTTCTATTCTGCGCAAAGAGATCTTGGAAAAAAAATTTCCGGGCCTTTTGGACACCATTCTCGAAAGTATCAGAATAGAAAACAAAGAGCTAAGCGTTAATCTAGTTTAGAAAGAATCGAATTTAGTGGGCGCTTCTCATTAGCTCCAGGCCTTGAGCCACGGTCACGACCGGCCTATAACCTAATTCCTTTTTTGCCTTATCTATACGGATCGTACATTCTTTTCCCATAATATCGATCGGAAATCTCATCAAAGGAGGTTCTTTACGAATTCCGAATATTCTCCAGATACCCTCCACAATCCTCGCTGCAAATCCTGCAATGGAAGAAGGGATAGAATTTTTAGGTAGAACGATCCCTTGAGTTCCCATCATTGAAGTTAAAAATTCATGTATCGTCTTATCTTCATCATCGGTGATAAAATATACTTCGCCGGGTTTTCCCTTCGTAATGGAAAGTTCGGTTGCGGCAACTAAATTCGGGATACAAGTAACGGAAGTTTTTGCGGTCCCATGATCCAGCCACATAAATTTTCCTTCAGAGACCATTTGTTTTAAAACAGGAAGAACGGAAGTATCTCCCGGTCCCCAAACGAGCCTTGGTCTTAGCACGATCGTTTCGAATCCGGAACTATTTGCAGAAACCACTCTTCTTTCCGCTTCTCCCTTTGTGATACTATAAAGATAAGGTGTTTTTTTAGGATAAGGATATGTTTCGTCTATTTGGATCATGTCTTGTCCATGAAACAACGCTGCCTCCGTCCCCATATGGATGAATCTTTTTACTCCCGCTTTTTTTGAAATTTCCAGAAGCCTGCTTGTCCCGTCTACATTCCCTTTCCAAAAATCTTCCTTGGTTCCCCAAGGCCCCACAAAAGCTGCACAATGTATGACTATATCAGTCCCTTTGAGATCTTCCGGGCGAATGGACCCAAGATCTCCCCTTACGATCTCAAAACCTTCTTTAGATAATAATTCATCCGTTTTTTGGGAACGGGATAATACCTTAATCTTATATTTGTTTTTCAAATGCCGGGCAACAGCTCCTCCTACAAAACCTGAGGCACCCGTAATAAATACGTTCATATCTTCTCCTAATGGATCCTTAAATAAACTTCTCAAAAGAATATACAATATTAGAAGGGATTGGTCGTCCAAAATCAGGATCTCGGACCAGTGTAAGATCACAATTTTTCCGAATTGATCTGAGAAGAACGTTCGAGGATCTTTCTTTTCTATGAATTCCGCCCTGGGATTTGCAGTCCTTCTAGGAGCCTTTTTTTCTTGGATCTTATTCTTAGGGATCCTATTTAAGCCCCAAAAATCATCTTCTCAATTTATTCTAGCGTTTATGTTGTTCCTACTCGGTATTTGGCAGGGACAGACCGCTTTTAGTCTGCTCGAATTGAAAAAGGAAATACTAGCGCCCTATTCTCTTTTAAATCTTCCGGCGGCTTACGCATTTCTTCCTTTATTCTACCTATACGGAAAAAAACTTTTAGAGCCTGAAATCCGAATACGAAAAGAGCCATATCTTTCTATATTCCTTTTCATATTCGTATCTATTCTATAAATATTCTTTCTTTGGATTTGCAGAGAGGAAGTTTATGATTGGAAAGATCTTGCGGTCGCAACCTGGTCCGATCCGAATGTAGGAACTCCTTCTTCCATCCCACTTGCATTTTTTTCATATGGCCCTAGGATCATTACAATCCTGATCTCGATCATTCTATTTATAGAAGGATTAAAGAATAATAGGCAGGATAAGGATTGGATCTCTTTTCGTAGAAGTTTCCTACTTCTTACTGCAATTGCGGCACTTGGAACTGGGATCAGTTTAATCGCACAATCCTTAGGAATGCTAAAAAGTGATCTTCACGGCTTAGGAGCATTATTTATCACTCTCACGATCTGCTTTTTATATTTTTTCTCTCAAAGATTCCCTATCCTCTTCAGCCCGGATCCGAATGGAAAACAAAAGAAAAGTAGATTACAATCCCTGGATATTGCTCGGCTAAAACAAAGAATAGAAAAACTTTTAGAAGAAGAAAAAATATATAGAACGGAAGAATTGAGCATTTCCGTTTTCGCATCTTCTCTGAACGAAGAAGGGGAAAAAATAACTCCGGAACAGATCTCCGAGTTTGTGAATACAACCTACGAAAAGAATTTCAATCAGTTCATAAACGAATACAGGATCAAAGAAGCATGCGAATTATTGATCTCAAATCCAAATCTTTCAGTTTTAACTGTGGCTCTTTCCGTGGGGTTCAATTCTAAATCCTCTTTCCATCCTGCATTTAAATCTTTTACCGGAATGTCGCCTACGGAATATAGAGAAAAAAATCCTAAAAATAGATTTTAAAAAATTTAATCCTACTTACCATATATTCCGTTTAAGATCCTTCTTAAGGGAGTTCGTATGAAAATATTCAGAAAATGCCATATTCTACTCTTTATGCTTTTATCTGTTTTTGGTTTAGAAGCTTCAGAAGAAGAAAACGGGAATATTCCTGCCGGAAAAAAGAAACAAAAGTTCGAACTACTTCTCAAAAGACAGACATATAGTATTACACCATATAATTTTACTTCATTTTCGGAGAGAACAGATCCCAATGAATCTGTAGTGGCAAATCATCTGCAACAAAACCAGAAAGTTTTAGTCCCTGCAGTTTTCAGCTATGAGAATTATGAGAAAAATTTTAGAGCCGAGATATCTTATTATGAAGTGGAATTAGTAAATCCGAATTCTAATGTTCTAAAAAGTAACTCCGGTATTCTTTCCGCAGAGAGGCATTATTATTCTCCACTCGCAAGATCTGAATTCGAAGCAAATATCTATAAAATTATAAACCCAACCGAGAATTGGAGCCTCTTTTTAGGCGGTGGAATTCGAAATATAAACAAGTATACTTACGGAAATTACGTTAAAGACGGAGCCTTTAGTGAATATTTTTATACGTACGGTCCTCAGATCTCTCTGCAATCCTCTTACCTTTTTACGGAAAATTTTTCTTTAAATCTAAGTTTGGATCTATTTTATACGGAAGGCACTCGCTTTCTTAAAACCCCTCTTCTTACTCCGGATACACTTTTGATCACAAATGGAAGCGCTGGAACGAGAGGGATCTATAGAGGGACCGAATCAGAAATTTCCTTCCAATACCAATTCCATTCTAATATGAAATTCCATGCAGGCTATAATCAGATCTACTCTTATTTCAGTTATTTACATTATGATCAATTGGATTTAACTTGTCAAACTCAAGCTCCGGGTGCATTCACTATCACAAACGGTTCGAGATCCGGGAACTATGAGATCCTAAGAGGATTTTTCTTGGGATTTTCCGTATTATTCTAAGAGCGAAGAATATGCAATTTTCTTAATTTAGATCGAATTCTACTGTTGCCTAAAAATATTGATCCGTTCCTTTAAAATTCATATTTGAAATCTTTTTTTCATCATTTCGCTACATGCCCCCGCAAGTTATATTATCATACGGTCTGTAATTGCCTTATGAATTGTCCTATTTTAGATTAAAAAATTTTCTATACATAGTTTGGGAGGAGTATAAACTCATACCTGAAATCCAAATGAGGTCTTTCATTCCTTATTTCCTATTCTGTCTTGTAATATTTGGCGGATGCAAACAAGACATTGAAACTTATTCCCCGATCGCTAAGGAAGGGGTTTTGGATCTAAGAAATTGGAACGGTGATGTTTTTCCAATCGTCTCTTTAGACGGAGATTGGGAATTTACCGACGGATTAGCCGAGCCTGAAAATTTCACAAAAGAAGGTTTCATTCCTGTTCCGGGAGCTTGGAACAAGTTCTCAAATAATGGCAAAACACATGGTGGCCAGGGTGCCGGAACCTATAAACTCAAAATACTTTTAGATAAACCGGTCAAAAATTTAGCATTCTTAGTGGGTGATATTTCTACCGCATTCAAACTTTATCTGAATGGAAAACTCCTGATCGAGAACGGTAAAGTAGGAAAAACGAAAGAGGAAATGTTTCCCTCTTATAAACATCCGATCGTATTGATCAATGAAGAATCCAAAGAACTAAATATTACCTTACAAATATCAAATTTTTATCATGTAACCGGAGGCCTTCGTAAATCGATCCGGATCGGTCAAACCCTACCGATCTTCGAGGCTAAAAAAAGACAGGTAGCATTAGGATGGGTCGTATTCGGAGCCACCTTCTTCATGGGATTGTATCATCTGATCTTATTTTTGATGAGAAGAGTGGATAAATCCGCATTATGGTTCGGATTGTTTTGTATCGATCTTAGTCTCAGAGGATTTTTTACGGGATCCGTTTTCATCTATGAGATCACACCGGATTCTTTTTGGATATTCCTGCATAAATTAGATATATTGACTTTCGTATTAGCACTTCCTCTTTTTTCGGTCTTTCTCAAGGCCGTTTTCCCTGAGGAAAAGTTCCATCAATTTTTCAATAAGGGATTTTTTGCAGTTAGTTCCGTATTCTTCATCGTAGTATTATTTCTACCTTCTTCCGAATACATGTATTATATTAAATTCTTTCAATGGTTCGTCGGAAGTGCCATTTTCTACTTCTTCGCATTGATCGTAGTCACCATCGTCAAAAGACGCGAGGGCGCTATATTATTCTCTCTTGGTTCATTCATTTTATTCATAACAACCTTAAATGATATATTAAACCAAAGCTTAGTTATAAAAGCAGAATATATTGCAAGCTGGGGACTACTCGCATTCTTATTCTCCCAAACCGTCATGCTTTCCTTAAGATTTTCCAACGCATTTGTGAGATTGGAAGAATTACAAAAATCTTTAGAACAAAAGGTAAAAGAAAGGACCAAAGAATTAGCAGAAGCGAAACAAGTCGCCGAAGAAGCGAATTCTCTTAAAGATACATTCCTTTCCTTAGTAACTCATGATCTAAGATCTCCGATCACTACGGTCATCGGAATAGTGCAACTTATTAAAAACGAATACAAACAAATGGATGAAGCTTCCATACTCGAATGGTTGGATAGAGCAGAACATACATCCTCTCAATCCTTGGAAATGATCGCTACGTTACTCGATTTAAATCGATTAAAGTCCGGATCCTTCCCATTAGATAATAGCCTAATCTATGTATATCCCGAGGTAGAAGGAGTATTATTAAAACTTTTACCTCAAGCTGAATCTAAAAAAATACAACTCAAGAATGAGATTCCTGATGATCTGAAATTGAATGTGGACCGGACCTTATTCGCTGAAATTTT
This sequence comes from Leptospira sarikeiensis, assembly GCF_004769615.1. Classification (GTDB taxonomy): domain Bacteria; phylum Spirochaetota; class Leptospiria; order Leptospirales; family Leptospiraceae; genus Leptospira_B; species Leptospira_B sarikeiensis. Next base: position 167,162 of record NZ_RQGF01000008.1, read on the forward strand.
TATTAATCTAATTTCTAATTCCATTAAATTCTGTAGAGAGAATGATATCATCAAGATCGGAACGGTGGAAGGTCAAAGAGGCCCAGAATTTTTCGTGGAAGATACTGGGATCGGGATCCCAAAAGACATGATCCCGAACTTATTTGCAACGGAGATCAAGTCCACACGTTTAGGAACTAAAAACGAATCCGGAACAGGCCTAGGATTACCACTGGTCTATAGCATCATAAAAGCTTATAACGGAAAGATCTCAGTCGAATCGGAAGAAAAAAATGGAAGTAAATTCATCTTTTCCATTCCTCAATTTTGATCCTTCCCTAAACAAATATCACAATTCCCGCATTCCGAAAAATTAGCATCAAAATACTTATATAAAAATTCCCTTCGACATGTTTTACTCTTAGAATATAATAACATCTGATACAGACGGTTCAGGCTTTTCGTTTTCCTCTCCGCCGAAAGTTTAGGATCTAACAGCGTATCCGGAACTTCACCTCTTAACTTTAACGAATTTCTCTCCAATTCACCCGAAACCACTCCGTGTCTTTCAAAAAGATTCAAGACCGTTTGCAAACGATGGTCCCCTCTGTTCTTATGGACCAACATAGCCTGCAGATCCTCGTAACCTAAAGAGGATAATTTATCTTTTTCTCTTTTTAATACCTGATAGGTTTTAGATATAAAACTAGGATCCGGATTTTGCCATTCGATAAAATCCATCAATACCGCCAGATCATCTTCATTATAAAAAAGTAAACAATTAGATCGATCACCATCCCTGCCTGCTCTACCGATCTCTTGGTAGTAAGACTCAAGCGAAGAAGGTAATTCAGCATGGATCACGGTCCTAATATTTGCTTTATCCACTCCCATCCCGAAAGCATTCGTAGCGAGTAATAACATATTTTTAGAGTTTAAAAAATCGTTTTGGACCTTCTTTCTACGATCCGGATTTAGCTGACCGTGGTAGATCCTATAATTCATTTTTTCAAGATCTAATAATTCGGAGAAACTTTCTAAGTTTTTGATCAGATTAAAATATACGATCGTATTTCCTTTAGACTCTTTAAGATAGGAAATCAGCTCCTTCGCCTTTGAAGAAGAATCCGTAAAAGTTCGAACCTCCATATAAAGATTCGGCCTACAAATTCCCTCGTTATAAACTTTGATTTCCGATCTAGATAATCCAATCTGACGGATAATATCTTCTTGTATTTCGGAAGTTGCAGTAGCAGTTAAAGCGATTGTTCTAGGATAACTTAGGATCCTTCTGAACTCTGAAATTTTAGTATAATCCGGGCGAAAATCATGTCCCCATTGGCTGATACAATGCGCTTCGTCCACAACCAATAGAGAAACTTTTCTAGTTTTAAAAATTTCTAGAAAAGCGGATTTACGAAATCTTTCCGGAGAAACGTATAAGATCCTATATTTTCCATTCTTTAGATTTTCGTAACGTTGTATCCTTTCTTCTTTACTTATGGAAGAATTGATATATTCCGCATCCACTCCTATGGATTTCAAACGATCCACCTGATCCTGCATAAGCGCGATCAAAGGAGAAATAACTACAGTCAATTCATCCAAGATTAGAGCAGGCAACTGATAGCAGATGGATTTTCCCATCCCGGTCGGCATAATGACCAGGCAATTAGTTCCATCCAAAACATCTCGAATGATCTTCTCTTGAGAGGATCTGAATTCCGAGATACCGAACTTACTTTTTAATTCCGCAACAGGATCCATGTACCAAAAATGAGATCATTTCATGAGAATGCATAAGGTATACCAGTATTTTCAATCGCTCAGAAAGAACTTAAGTGGATATAGACCTGAAATTTTAAAAAAGCTTGTAGATTTGAAAAACATAAATACAAGTGCTCAGCTATGAATTTGAAAACCTTACATATATTTTTGATCGTATTAGGCTCCGCTTTTACGATTTGTTTTCTGTATTTAGTAATCCCTCCTCTCTCCCAAAACTTCGATGTTTTCGGAGCTTTTTTAGGCGGGTTTGTAAATCCGTTCTCCACAGGATATTCTTTGGATGTTATATTTACATGGTTCGTTTTAGCTGCTTGGATCCTATACGAATCAAAGACCAAAGGTATCAAAAATGGATGGATCGCTCTTTTACTAGGAGTTGTTCCTGGAGTCGCAGTCGGACTCGCATATTATATTTACCTAAGAGGAAAACAAAGCTCGAACTGATCGATTTTTCCGAATAAGTAGGAGTTCCTACAGTCGGTTCCTGATCACAGGGACCGACCTATTTCTATCTTACACCAAAACGGATCTTCCTACAAAATTGAACTGTGCTCAGGGAATGAAGTTCTATAATTTGGATTATCCTACAATTTATTGAACGGATTTAAATAAGATCAATCATATGCAGTCCAAATCCTCTATTGTTTCGATCAAAAACATTTCTAAGTCTTACTCCAACGGTTTTCAGGCCTTAAAAAGCATAAATTTAGAGATCCAAGAAGGAGAGATCATCGCACTTTTGGGTCCAAACGGCGCCGGAAAAACCACACTGATCTCTTTGATCTGCGGGATCGTAACTCCTACAGAAGGAACCGTCACGGTGGGTAGTTACGACATCGTAAAAAATTACAGGCAAACCAGGTCCATGATCGGATTGGTTCCACAGGAATTAACTGTCCATTCATTCGAATCAGTCCTTACTACTGTAAATTTCAGCAGAGGTCTATTCGGAAAATCACCTAATCCCGATTATGTGGAGAAAGTTTTGAGATCCCTTTCCTTATGGGAAAAAAAAGACCAAATGATCATGACCTTATCCGGAGGGATGAAAAGAAGGGTTTTGATCGCTAAAGCACTCTCTCACGAGCCTAAAGTCCTGTTTTTGGACGAACCTAGTGCAGGAGTAGACGTAGAATTAAGAAAAGATATGTGGAACGTTGTCCGATCTCTTAGGGACCAAGGAGTCACGATTATTTTAACGACTCATTATATAGAAGAAGCGGAAGAGATCGCAGATCGGGTCGGGATCATAAATAAGGGAGAACTAGTACTAGTAGAAGAAAAAACCGAACTTATGCATAAACTGGGAAAAAAGCAGATCTTACTGGATCTTGTATCTCCTCAAAAGTCTCTTCCTGATAGTTTAAAAAAATATGAATTAGAATTAAAGAATGAAGGAAGACAACTTTTATATACCTACGATGGTCATGAGAAGGAGACCGGAATTGCGGATTTCTTGGACCAATTAAAAAAATCAGGTATAGAATTCCGGGACTTGAATACCACTCAAAGCAGTCTAGAGGAAATTTTCGTACAACTAGTGAAGGAGTCCAAATGAACCTGAACGCAATTAAGGCAATTTACTTTTTCGAGATGGCGAGAACTAGAAGGACTTTAATGCAAAGTATCGCGTCTCCAGTTCTTTCTACTTCACTTTATTTTATAGTTTTCGGTTCAGCGATCGGATCCAGGATCCAAGAAGTGAATGGAGTTTCTTATGGCTCTTTTATAGTTCCCGGACTCGTAATGCTTTCCTTATTAACTGAAAGTATTTCAAATGCTTCTTTCGGGATCTATTTCCCAAAATTTACAGGTACTATTTACGAAATTTTATCCGCGCCGGTTTCCAGTATGGAAGCGGTCATCGGATTTGTTGGAGCCGCAGCTACCAAATCCTTGATCTTAGGAACAGTCATGCTTGCAACTGCATCCTTATTCGTGGAGATCAAAATAGCACATCCTTTCTTAATGGTTTTCTTCTTAGTCTTAACCTGTGTTTCGTTCAGCCTTTTCGGATTTATCATCGGGATCTGGGCGGACAATTTCGAGAAACTGCAAGTAATTCCTATGCTCGTGATCACTCCTCTTGTTTTCCTAGGAGGAAGTTTTTATTCGGCAAGCATGCTCCCACCTTTTTGGCAAAAAGTGACCCTATTCAACCCTATCCTATATTTAGTTAGCGGATTTAGATGGAGCTTCTACGAAATTGGAGACGTAAGCTTGGAGATCAGCCTTTTAATGATCTTATTATTCTTAACATCCTGCTTAGGAGTGGTCGCCTGGATGTTTAAAACAGGATATCATATTAAAAAATAATAAAGTGCAAACGCCGAGGGAAGTTATTCATTCCTTCGGCTTTCCATTCTTGTTTGCAAAACGTTCCGAATATTTTTTCAATAATTCTTTTACTTTTAAAATAGATTCATTATTCGACTCTAATTTATCCGCGTCTTTTAGGATAGAAGCCGCTCTATCGAAATTTTTGATCGCTATATAAATTTCCGCCAAATTAGCCAAATTTTTTATATGAGCCGGTTCTCTTAAACGGAGCCTTTCGCTAAAATCCAATGCCTTTCTGATCTGCCCGACCTTCCTTGCAGCAAAGGAAGCTACATATAAGATCTCATTATCGATCGGATTGATCTTAAAATAATCTTCCGCATATCTAGCGACCTTCTGATAATCTTTCAGTTTTAAGAACAATTTAACGAAATTCTTTTTAACTTCCGGGACTCTACTATCCAAAGATTCCGCTTCTTCCAAATAACTTAAAGCTTCTTGAGTGTCTTTATTCAAAAAAGTCTCCTTTGCATTTCGAAGTAATTCCTTGATCCTCTGCCTTTTTTCTCCATGGAGTATTTCGTTTTTACCATTTCCTTCGAAAGATAAACGGATCAAAGATAAATCGTCACTTAGCGGCCCTCTATTCAGGATCACCTTGTAGATTTCCTGCAAATCCCCTTTCCCTTGTTCCACAGAATGTAAAAATAGTTTTTCGTCGTCGTTGATAATACGATCCCCATCCGAATCCATTCCGAGAATAATATCATCTCTTCCGTCCGATCCCGCAAAGATCACGTCCCCCGGTTCCAATTGGAAAGTTTTGATAAAAATAGTACCCTCTACTCCGGTAGTTCCCAATTTGCGGAACATAAACTCGTTTTCTATGAAGCTGGCGATCCCGTCCCGATACAAAACAGTCCAAGGGTGTTCCGCATTAATATAATATAATATTCCAAGTTCATCATCCACAAGACCTATAACTGAAGAAACCAACATGGAGCCGTCAAAACTTTCGAATACTTTATGCAATTCAATAAACGCGTTCTTTAACCATCTCTCTGGGGACTGCTTTTTTATAATATCCACAACCCTTGTTCTTTCAATGATCGATTCGAATACTGATCCGAGAACCAAGGCTCCTCCCGCCCCTTGCATGGATTTACCCATCGCATCTCCGTTCAAAAAGACTGTATAAGATCTACCCTGTAACTCAATATGATTTGAAATATTAAGATCACCACCGATCTCATCCTCGTGTTTCCTAAATGTGAATTTTTTCTTTTGTTTCAAGAGGAACTCGACCTTAACATTCTCCTGGTTTGCCTTGTTGGATCCCAAAGGTTTGATCAATAAGGAAGTTAAAAAATAATCCGCGTCTTGTTGTTGTTTGAGTTCCTGCACCTCATTCAGGGATTGTTCTAATTCTTTAGTGCGGTCCTTGACCTTCTCTTCTAATTCGTTGGCGTATTGTTCTAATCTTTTCCTGGCGGCCTGAATGGATCTTGCCATTCTATTAAATGAACGAGCAATAAATCCGATCTCGTCCTCTACTCTTGGCACTAATCTATATTCCAAGTTTCCGGAATTGACTTCAGTCAATCCAACTACGACTTCTTCCATAGGATTCACGATCGCATTTTGAAAGAAAAACCTAAACCCGAAACTGATCGTAAAAATAACCGCCAAAAGACAGATAACTAATATTAAAGAAGGAGAATGTAAGTATTCCCTTAAAGATCTGTATGTAAAACCTACTTCGTAAATTTTTCCATTTTCCGGATGAAGTACCAGATACGCCACGTAGAACTCAGGAGTTTTTTCGTTCGCCTTATTGAACTTAGCACCTCTGTACATTCTTTCTCCGATTGCTCGCAAAGGAGACAAGGGCAGAATAAAAGAAGAACGTATCTCATTTTCGGATTTTCCGGAAGAAATATCCTTTTCTACTCTCTTACGGACTTGCTCAAGCACAGCCTTTAAGCCGGGTTCACTTGAATTCAGTAATTTGGAGATTGAAGTAAGATCCGATTTCGAAGGAAGGTTGGAGAATTTATTTTTTACAATATTTAACTTTTCATTTAAATATTTGAAAAAGATCAGGATCTCTTCGTCTGAGACTTTGTCTATGCCCTTAGATCCCAAAAATTCTTTTATCCCTTCCGAATATGCGTAAAACTCTTTAGGAGAGTCGGATAAAATTATCTTAGATCTTTCCCATCTCTCTTTTGCAGTTAAAGTTCCAAGATCGGCTAACTTTCTAGATGTATCAAAAAACTTGATCTCTAATTTATCTTCCGGATCAAACCTAGGGTCCTTCTCCCCCCTTTCCAATTTGAATTCTTTCTGGTCAGGATCATAAGAAACCAAATAAGCAAATCCTTCCGGTTTTTTACCCTGGATAGCAGCTAGTTCAGATGCTTGGGACTTTAACTGATCGTAGGAAGTATCGTAACCATTCAATAGTACGTAACCTACTAACTGAAATGCCAAAAGAAAGGTCGCCATTGTGACTGCGACGATCTTACTTAGGATCGTTGTTCTTTCTTTAGTTGCATTCGCATAGATGATGAGTACTAAAAACAATCCGGCTACAAGGGCTATATCCGTAGTATGTTGGAACACTTTCCTAGAAATGGATCCATCCCTGCTCATCACATTTAAAATTCCCGGAACGATCGTGATCGTGGAATAAGCGACTGCAATATAAATGATCCATCTACGTTCTTTTCCTTTTTCGATGATCGCTCTCCAAGTAGCGGATGCAAGAAAAGAGAAGTTATAGATCAGAACAATGATAGAAAATTTTTTATAAAAATTATGCGATTCGAAATCCCAATAGTTACTGCCGATATTAAAACGATGATCGGACTGCAATGTGATAGCGATAAAAGTCGCCGTAACAATAGCAAGCCCGGCATAAAGAATAGAATAAATGGTCAAACCAAGCTTAACGTTTCTTTCGGTTGGAAAATAGAAAAAGAATATAAAACATTGAGTAAAACCCATCATCGGAGACGGTATCGCCAGCCAACGATGAAATATTGTCCATTCTTCGAAAGATATGAAGGCGATAATATACGCGAGATGAAATATGGTCATCGCCAAAGTGGAAAGACCTAAATGGAATGCAGCCTTACTTCTATCCTTGATGCTTAAGAAAAAGTAGGTCACATAGATGGAAAATAAACAGGCAAGTAAAGAACCGAAGAAATAAAAATTAAAATAGAACTGTTCCATAAAGGCTGCCCAAGCAGAATTCCCAAAAAGTTTTCCGTCAAGAAAGATTGGTTTTAAAGAAGAATTTAGGCTTTCATATCACGATAGATCCACAGATCAAATACGAATATTTCTGATATAAAACCGGCCTTTAAAAAGACGTATAGATACGCCTGAACTTTACAACGATATAGATTAGAACTGGTTATAGTAGAAAATAATCCTCTCTCAAGCTCCGATCTTTTCCTGTTCGTCATTCCTTGGAGAAAGTCCGTGAATTCTCTTGTATGCTTTTGAGAAAGCGAATGCAGAAGAATAACCTACGGTCCGAGCAACTTCCTCTAAAGTGGAATTCGCGTCCGCCATTAAGACCTTACCTTTATCCATTCTAAGTTTAGCCAGATAATCCATGGGAGTACAACCTAAAACTTCCCTAAAACGATTCGCGATCGAAGCTCTGGAAACTCCTACGGATTTCGAAAGTTTTTCTAAAGTCCATGGGTAGGAGATCCTACGATGTAAAACTTCCAAAGCGCTTAGGATCTTTTCGTCTTTAAAAGCGCTTCTCCATCCAGGGGAAGAACTAGGATGGATTTCCAACCAATGGCGAATTACGTAATATAATAGTATATCCGTCAATCTTTGAAGAATAAGATCGGATCCTATCCCAGAATCTAGCTCCTGAGAAATTAGGATCTGGGTGGCATTGAGTGGATGATGAGCAAGTATATCAGAAGAACGGACTAAAATATATTCGGGAATTTCCATAAAGAACGGATGCTGAGGAGTTTCAGGAACCTCGTAACGCACTGAAACGAAAGTAGTTAAAGGAGGTCTGTTTGCCTTATTTTCTTTTTGGGACATTTCATGAAACTTGGTAATGTCCATCACTTTATCTTTTGGAGAATATACAAGCTCGTGGTCCAGCCCTTTCGCTACGAATAATATATCTCCCTTTTCCAACTGGATCAACTTTCCCTTCAATCTTGCAAAACAAGAACCCTGAGAAATTATATGAAAGCCTCCACTCTTGCTACAAGGAAAACGAAGCCCCCAAGCTTTATAAACGGATGTTCTGGCCAGAAGATCTGCTTTCCAAGCCGCATTAGTCAGTATTTCAGATAATAGATCCATTCTTATAATATATTCCAACATATCTAAAAGTCGATTCAATTATACTTTTGGATATGTTTTTTAGATCCTGGGACATAGCCTATTTTTTAATTCCGAGCTACTATTATTTATACAAGGAGAAATATATATGAAAGTATTCGTTTACGCCGGAACAGGCCATATTTCCGGTTTGGTGATCAAAAAACTTTTGGACTTAGGACACGAGGTATACGCAGGCACAAGGAAACCGGAAGAAGGAAAAAAATCAAACGGACTACATTGGGTATTCGCAGATGCGACACAACCGAACAAAGGTTTGGAAATTTTAGAAAAAGTTGAAAGAGCCTTCTTCCTTTCTCCTCCTGGATATACGGATCAATATTCCGTCCTGAATCCTTGGTTTGAAAAAGCCAAATCCGTAAAATTGAAAAAAACGGTTTTAATGTCCGCAATGGGAGTGGACTTTGCTCCTCCTGAGGCTCCGTTCAGAAAATTGGAATTAAGCTTAGAAAACTCAGGATTAAGTTATACGATCCTTCGTCCGAATTGGTTTATGCAAAACTTCCAAACATATTGGATCTCAAGCATATTAAAGGATAAGAAGATCTACTTCCCTGCTGGAGATGCAAAAACAAGCTTCATTCATGCTGACGATATCGCCTCTTCCGTTGTCTCCGTTCTGCTTGATGACTCATTCAATGGAAAAGGACTTACTTTAACCGGCAAGGAAGCGATCACTCATGGAGAAGTTGCTGATAAGATCTCAAAACATACCGGGTTGAAGATAGGTTATGAAGACATTAGCCCGGAAACTTTCAAAAGCGGACTCTTAGAAGCGGGACTCCCCGAAGACTATGCAAGTTTTATGGTATTTATTGCCGGAGCCTTAAAAGAAGGTCACGCATCTCCTATTTTAAATACGGTAAAGGAGATCACCGGTAAAGAACCGATCAGTTTTGATCAATATGCAGAAGAAAATAAGAAAGTCTGGTTGAACTAAACTAAGATCTCGGTCTTAAACAAGTTATTTGTTGTTTAAGACCGAGCAATCGTTACGAAAAAATTTATCTCATCTCACCTAATATAAGAAAGTCGAATCAGCTCCATAATCCTAAAGACTTAGTGCAGCACGTCATTTAACACAGAATCCGAAACAAATTTGAAACGAATTTCGAATTTGTAATAGGCAGCATTCGACTTGATCTTAAAATTATTTTTGTCGATCAAATGCTCGATAAAAAAGCTAGGAACTATATCTTACATTCCATCAATTTATGAAGATAGATGGAATCCTCTTGACAATTACCCATTTATGCAAAACCTAACAAGTCCGATATGGTCGACTCCATCTTATTCTCACATCACGCTAGCGGAGTTTTCTCTTTATTCCTTTTAACCTTCGTTCTTTCAGGATTCCTCATCTTCAAAAAGAGCAGAAGCCTCCCTACATATTATTTAATTTTAATGTATTGGGGATACGGGATCATGTTCTTGGGATATTTCTTATCCTATTCGGCGTTTCACCCATTCGCAGCCTATCATAGATATCTTACAGTTTTCGTGATATTCGGGATCGTAGGTTTTATAGGCTTTTGTTATCATTTTCCCAGAAACATTTATCCTAAAGAATCTAAAGTAGTTATCCCACTTTCCCTTTTCATCGCCCTTGGAGCATGGATCCATTTTATAATAAAGACATATGGCAAAGAGAAGATATATTTATTCACGGCACATCATTACAGTTTCGACTTTGGTAAAGAAGCAAGCTTTGCAATATTACTCTGTTTTATTATTAGCACGATTATACTGATCAGGAAGACGATACATTTCTCCCGTTATTCCGGGATCTTTTTAAAATGGAATATAGGCTCCAACTCTTTACCCTTACCTTTAAAAATCGCAACAAAGGTCGCAATTTTCCTCCCATTAAATTTTATGAGAGTCCTTCTTCCTGCGGGGAAAGAAGGAATTGCGTTAAGAGCATTTTTATTCACTGTAATATTGAATATCGTAAATGCTTATAATAATGTACTGAATAAATCAGGAGTTTTATCCTACGATACTTATGCGATCACCTATTTTATTTTATCTGTAGTTACGATATTTTTCATTCAGACCGCTTATTTAAATCATTCTCCCGAACCGACAAGCTTCATGGTCAAGATCCTTTCAAGTGCGGTCGTCACAGTGGTTCTTGCTCTTGGTGCGATCAGTTACATCACTCTATTCTCCACAGATAGATCCATAGAAAAAGAAGACTTAGTGGAGATGAACTCGGTAAAAACCGAGATCAGGAACGGGGACTCTAATTTTCCTCCAAACGTGAAATACGTCATTTCACGCCCTGTCGGGACAGGCATATTCGATCATAAATATGAGATCTTATATTCTAAGGATGGATTGAACCAAAATACTCTGAAGGAAGGAGAGAAGTATTATAAAAATCAACTTCTCAGAGAATCAGTAGAGAAGATCAGAAGAAAACATAAGGGAAAATCCGATCCGGAACTAGAGGAAATTTCCCTAAAAGAAATGAAAGAGACCGAATTACCTCTAGGATCCAGGCTTTTTAGAGTCGCGGGAGATTTTTTTATCCATTATGATTTTGAATTAGGGCAAACCAGATACGAAGTAGGGTTTGCATACATAGAATTCAGACAGATCATCCATGACGTGGCACGTTGGTTAATTTTGATCATCTTCGGGACCACTTTTTTCATTTTAGTAGCCTTTCCGATCCTACTAAGAGTTAGTTTAATCGACCCTCTAAACAATCTTCTATCCGGAGTTGAAAAAGTAAATCACGGAGATTTAAACGTTAACGTTCGGATAAAAACTATGGACGAGATAGGATTCCTTTCTCTCTCCTTTAACTCCATGGTAGATTCTATACGAGTTGCAAGAGAACAATTACAAGAACACGCAGATCACCTAGAAGAGAAGGTAGAAGAACGTACAAAAGAAGTGCAGGAAAAAATGGAGGAGGTCCAACGTCTTAAAATACAACAGGATGGGGACTATTTCTTAACTTCTCTCTTAGCAAAACCTCTCTTCTATAATGCAAACAAATCATCGAAAGTTAATACGAACTTTCTGATCCGCCAAAAGAAATATTTCGAATTCCGAAATAAACAAGGAGAATTGGGAGGAGATATCTGCTTAACCGGAAATCTAAGACTGGGAACTCCGGATCATTATAAAAAATACACCATGGCAATGAACGGGGATGCAATGGGGAAATCCATGCAAGGTGCCGGAGGTTCTCTTGTGATGGGGGTCGTAATGAATTCCATCATGGCCCGTTCCGCTGCTAATAAAAGAGTATTAAATAAAACTGCAGCAGAATGGCTAACTGAAGCTTATAACGAGATCCATTCCGTATTCAAAAGTTTTGACGGGACCATGGTTATATCCGCAACTGTCGCACTCATTGACGATGAAAGCGGGGAGATGTTCTATTGGAATGCAGAGCACCCTTTTTCAGTTCTCTACAGGGACGGAAAAGCTTCCTTTATAGAAGATACATTAGAACTTCGTAAATTAGGGTTAGATTCCGAGTTTGAATTTAAGGTGAAAAAATTCCAACTTCTGCCTGGAGATCTAATTATCTTGGCGTCTGACGGAAGAGACGATCTGTTGCTATCCCATCATAATGGAAAACGGATCATCAACGAAGACGAAAACGTATTCTTAGAAGTGGTGGAAAATTCAGACGGAGATATTAAAAATATAGAAAAAAATATACGAAATATCGGAGAAGTAATCGACGATCTTTCCATCTTACGGATCGGCTTTCAAGAAACAAACGCTCCATCGATCGAACAAAGAGATGATGGAAACGAATTTGCAGATAGAGTGGTATTGCAAAACCTTTATAAAGAAGGAAAAGAACTCTATCGCAATGGAGAAGCTCAGAAGGCAATCTCCATTCTATTAGATGCTTATGCAACAGACGCAAGCAATCAGAAGTTGAATAAACTTCTGGGATTGATCTCTTTCAAAGAAAAAGATTATCCTTTAGCTGTAAAAGTGCTCAGCAAATATCTAGCTCAAGATCCTGATACCGCGGAACTTTGGTATTATTTATCGATCGCAGAAAAGCGGATCGGCAATTTAGCTCAATCCTTGGAAGCAGCGATGATGGTGAATCAAATGCAGCCTATGAATGTACAAAATTTAGTCCATCTGTCCGATCTAAATCGTCTTTTAGGAAATAGAGAAGAAGCAATTGGCTTCACAAAGTCTGCAGAAGAGATCGATCCGGAAAATAAGAATATCAGAAAATTGAAGAAACTCTTAGAAATGGATTAAGTAGGCCGGCTCTTTTAAAACTTAAATATTCGGGTTATTTTAATCAGGGAATAGGTCCCAAATTGCATCCTAGCTTTGGCCTATATACTGCCTTTACGTGAAAATCCGAAAACGATGTAGAAAATTTTATAGATAGAAAGTTTTTCCCGGCAATCCATTCATCCGGTTTAAAAAACTGTTTCACATAATCCTTACAATATTCTTCGGAACCTTTGGCTACAAATAGACAAGAGCAGCCTTCCTTGGCTGCAAAAGAAGGATATATTTTGCCTAATTTGTCCGGCAAAATTCTCCAATTTAAAATGGAATATAAAGAGAGAATTAATACTAACGAAATGAAAAAGGAAATACATAAGAATTTTATAAATCGATTCATTTTATTTATCCATATATTTTTCGTCTTCGAGGACCTTCGTTAATTTAGTCAAAAATTCTCCCATAGGAAATCTGCCTCCACGATCGTTCCCGAAACGTACGATGACTAATTTCGATTTAGGATCGACCACTAAAAACTGCCCCCAATGCCCCGAAGCAAAAAAAGAATCCGAAGAAATTTGAGGATAATAAAGATCATCCGTTTTCGTATTCGAACGATTGAGATAAACATGGCCTCCTAAAATCGGAAGACGGATCAATTTTGTGTACCAAGGCCTTTCAATCTTAGGATCGTAATAGCGAAATGTTTCCCGAACCCAATTCTTCGGAAAAATACCGGAAGCACTCCCCCATCCTTCTTCTAAATATATATGTCCTATTTTAGAAAGATCTCTTGCGGATAAATAAGCATAGGAAGAAGCAATTGGTACACCCTTCGGATCTTTTTCCCAAATATAGGAATGAATGCCATATTTACGGAATAAAGAATTGGAATAATCAGGATCTACCGAATTAAGGACCGCGGATAATAGATTCGAATCTCCACTCGAGTAAGAAATAGCTGTTCCTGGTATATTTGAAAAATTTAATTTAGATATATATTCCGTAATATCCGAATTCCCTTCTCCGTATAATATTTCTAGAATATCCGAATTAAAAGGGCTCCACTCGTATCTTTCCTTCCAGTCGAGTCCTGATGCGAAGAAAAGGAGATGTTTCACTTTTAATTCTTCGTTGGGATGAATGGGAGAATTTTTTAGGTACTGTTTTACCGGTTTTTCAAGATCCAGTTTTCCGATAGAAATTGCATTGCCTACAGCACCATTCAGTAAAAATTTACTGATCGACCAAGTCGGATGAAGTGTTTCGGCATCGAATCCGGAAGAATAGGCCTCCAAAACGATCTTCCCATTTTTAGAGACCAAAATCGCGTTTGTTCGAATTTTAGAACCGCTCGTTTGAAATTGTTCTTCCGTTGCCCATTTTGCCAAGGAATGAATTTCTTCTTTTTGATCTTGATCAATAATTTGAACAGAATACGAAAAGCCAGGCTCTCTATTGCAGGATAAAACTAAGAGGAATAAACTAAAAATGATCCCTTTTCGAAAGAATAATATATTCTTCATCTAAGGAAATAGGATAAGTCGAAACGAGTAAAGATCCTAAAATTTCAGATACGATTATTAAATTTTGGATACAAGTAAAGAAACCGAGTTCTTGTAAGATATCGATCCGCCAGAAATTGAATGATAGAAAAGTATTTTGTATGCGGCAGCGATGCGAAGTGGAAGTCGCGAATGCGACCGAAGCGATAGCGAAGCACGTAGCAGCGCGGTCGCGAGCATTTCGCGAGCGAGCCGCCCAAAACCTTCGACCAGAAGTTGGAAGTCCTACACAATTAATCCGATTCGAATCAGAAACTTTATTCCAAAGAGAGGAGAGATTGTCAAAGTAGTAGTTTCTTAAAAATTTATTGAAAGAATGAAAATAAAAAATATATTAGCGCAATGAAAAGTAAGATATTACTTCAAATTGCAGCACTTTTACTTCTTACGAGTTGTATGAGTTTAGATATTCGTGCACCATATTACCGTGCTTCTAACGTAAAAAATGATTCTAAAGATTGGGAAATCCAATTGGCGGATTTTGGACTTTATCGTGACGTTCGAGGGAATTGGTGGGGAAAGGATTTCTACATTGCCGAAATTCGAGTTAAGAACGTATCTCAAAAATACAAATTCTATCAAGTATGTAATAACAAATTAAAAGAATTCAATTTTAATTATATTCTTTCTAGGAACCCAAATATCAAAGCTGCTTATCAGGCCAACCCGGAACAATTCGACAAAGAAGGATTTCTCCAAGGCTTTCCACAAATGAAGCTTATAGTGGAAATTCCGTCTGCAGTAAATCATCCGGTTTCTACCTATTCGGGTAAACCGGTATTCCCTAATATAAGCGGTAACCTATTCGCAGCGGCAATGGTTGCATGTGAGTTTGGAACCCCAATGTCCCGAGATACGGACAGAGCAAGTACTAGTTCCGGTTGGCTTTCTCCGGGTGAATCCACGGCTTTCAAAGTAGTATATTCAATCCCGAATGGTGCTATTTTTTTGAAGTTAGATCAGACTGGATATTTTAGTACGGATTTAACTTCCGATACGGAAAGAAAGTAATTATAAGAATTATAAAAATTTGATAGAAGGGAGAAGAGCATTTTCCTTGTTCTTTTCTCCCTTTTTATCATCTTTCTTTCCGCAAGCTTAAAGCAATCCGGCTTATATAAGTGAACATGATTAACAAAAAAGAATGAAACGATTCACTTTACGTTAGACCCACTTGTAGGATTCTACATTAGATATCTTTTGCCTATATTATCTCTTTGATCCGGATTGGCTCCTTTTGCCAAAAGTAGATCCGAGATATCGCCTAACCCATCATAACTATAAGAAATATGTAAAGGGGTAACTCCTTTAGGATCCGCAACATTCGGATCAGCCCCATGTTCCAATAAAATTTGAACAGGTTCGAATTTACCGTTCTCTACTGCTTTATGAAGGGGAAAGATCCCAGCGGCATCCGGAATATTCGGGTCCACTCCCATATTGAGTAACGTCTCCAAATAGAACGGGTCTTGGATCTCGGAAGCACAAAAGCCGAGCATCCCTTTCGTACATTCTTTAAGACCTGTTTTTGCTTTGATATGATCCAGGATCTTGCGAAATCCCTGCCTGTCGCCTTTTTCAATTGAGGCGAAAAGCTCCTTTCCTTGATGGATCGTTGTACGATTTGAGACCCAATTTTTAATCCAATCTAGCACGAAAATCTCCCGAGTATTTATATATATAAAATGGACCGGATCCATTTCTTTATTAAGTTTTCTTACTTAGACTGTTCTGTCTTCATAAAAATCTCTTGTTCTTTGGTCTGGTAAGTATTATAAACGGTCTTAGATTTTCCGAATCGCCATTTAAATGCTAAAACAATTCATTCAAATTCTCTTTATAATCTCCATTTGCCTATCTAGTTATACCAATTGTGGGATGGCGCTTCTATATAAGAACAAGTTAGATGGACAGGGTCGCGAGGATCAAAACTCAAGCTTACTCGCGTTATTAGGTGGTTCATCAGGCGAAGCACCTTTAGTAATCGAGCCGATCAGTTGGATGAGTTTTCCGAGCACACCTGTAAACTTTATGGCAGGGAATAGCGGAAATTATACGGTTTCAGGAACTCTCCCATTTTCAGGCGGCTGTAATCAAGTAAACATAACCTTCTATGGAAGTAAAGATGGTGCGAATATTACAATTTCAGGTGGCGAACACGGTACCTGGGATAATCTTTATATAGATGACTGCTTTCCTAACTATTCAGATGGTTTTAACGTAAGTGGTTTTACTCCAGGAAAGGCTCGAGTTATTTATCGAGTCTCTGATAATGTTTATAATGTATGGTTTCCGGACTTGCGGGCGGGGCAAATCATAGGAGTCGTTGAGATCAACGTGGCAGACATTGGTAGTGTGGTAGTCGGCCCTTAAATTTACTTCTTATTAAATGGGACATTTTCTGCAGATCGAATAAGGTCCCAGTTCTTTTTACCGATCGTTTAACTTTCTTACAGGCGTATAAATTCGTATAACTACCAATTTGCCTCTTCAACATAAGTATTAGTACGAATAGAAATTTCCCAAAATATAGGTACAATTCCCTATAATTTAAATTTTGGGACGTCCTAGTGAATTTCTTAAAACGGAAGCGCAAATTTCTATATTCAATTTTAATAATGTTTTTCTTATCCGCTTGTTCGGATGGAGGTGGCAACAACTCTCTCGGTCTATTAGCTTTGCTTGGCGGATCCACCGAACTGCCAACCACATGGACTTGGATGAGCGGAAGATCATCGGATATTCTCGGCGGTGGCTACGGCCTACCTGTCTACGGAACAAAAGGTGTAGCCGATCCTGCAAATTTCCCAGGAGGACGCCAAGACTCAATGCAATGGGTGGATTCATCCAATAATCTTTGGCTCTTCGGTGGACAAGGAAGAGACGCGGCAACTGGTTTCGGACGATTGAATGATCTATGGAAATTCGACGGTGAAAATTGGACTTGGGTGAGAGGATCGAATAGTGTAAATTCAGCAGGAGCTTACGGGACTAAAGGTGTAACGAATTCAGGAAATGATCCGGGTGCAAGGATGAGTGGAACTACTTGGGTGGATTCTTCCGGAAATCTTTGGCTTTTCGGGGGTTGCAGTAGCATAAACAGTTCCGATTGTTTTAGTGATCTTTGGAAATTCGACGGAACAAATTGGACTTGGGTAGCTGGGCCAAATACTAAGAATACAAACGGAGTCTATGGCACACAAGGTGTCGCCAACTCTGCGAATTTTCCTGGAGGAAGACAAGGTGCCGTTGGATGGATAGATTCTTCCGATACTGCATGGATATTCGGAGCGAATGCCGGCCTCGATGAATCGTTCGGCTCTACCTCAGTGATGCAAGACCTCTGGAAATTTGATGGAGCCAATTGGACCTGGGTAGCTGGAAAGAAAACAATAGGGGGCCCTGGAGATGGAAATTGGGGAACGATCAATATTACTTCTGCCAGCAATATTCCTTCTTCCAGAGGGAAGGCAGTATCCTGGGTCGATTCTTCCGACAATCTTTGGTTATTCGGTGGAGCGAGCTATGATGATGCAGGACAGTTGAATGATCTCTGGAAATTCGATGGTACAAACTGGACTTGGAAAGGTGGTTCTAACTTGTCGGATCAAACGGGAGTTTATGGTAAAAAGAATATAACCAAATCTAGTAATAGTATCGGGGGTCGATATAGCGCAATCGGAGGAAAACTTCCAAATGGTAAGATTTGGATTTTTGGCGGGCAAGGGGTAGACTCTGCCGGCGACTCGGGGCAACTAAACGATCTCTGGATTTTCGACGGAAAAAAATGGACCTGGAAAGGTGGAACGGATTTGATCACTCAGGCTGGAAATTTTGGGCCAAAAGGAAAAGCAGGAACAGACTATTATCCCGGAGGTCGTTACGGATCTAGCGGATGGACAGACTCAAAAGGAAATATCTGGATCTTTGGCGGAATGGGTATAGATTCAAATGGAAATAACGAATTCCAAAATGATCTGTGGAAGGTCCGTCCTTAGATTAAAGAATATTATATAATTTTAAAATAAGAAGCCAGGGATCTTTCTCTGGCTTTTGTATACAATACATTAAGGTAATACAATTTTAATCTCTTCTGGTGGGATTAAATATTTGAAGGAACCGACTGCTTCGGCAGCTTTCCCGTATTTAGTCTTATTAGCCAAATCAGGGACCGCCCTACCCCCCGTAGTAAGAGCATTTATCGTGTCCTTATAATTAAATTCGGGATTATAAGAACGGATCAGAGCTGCAAGTCCGGCCACATGCGGCGCAGCCATAGAAGTCCCGTTTAATACTTTATACACATTCAATACATCTTTATCAAATGTATTTAAGCTAATCCCAATAACAGCTACTCCAGACTTTCCCGTATAAGGTCCTGAGGAAAATTCAAATCCAAATGTACATCTACTTTGGCCGACACAATCGTTTAAAGGTAAAGTCAAAGGTAATAACTTCCCATTCATCTCTCCGCTTATATAAGAGATCATTTTTCCGTTCGGTTCCAAGAAGGGAGCGGATGAATTGATCCCGTAAAAGAAATTTAGAGAATCATAATCTCGAAGAGAATCAACAGTCAAAACCATTTCCGCGATTACCTTATCAGCAGAAGAGCTAATCGGCACAGACTTATAAACACGAGAAAGAGTGGATGGAAGATAAGCACCTGCTGTTTTTCCCGCAAGAGGTATATTACAATTATTTGGTAGTAGCAAACTGGTATAAGATGAGGCTGGTTCGCCCTCTACAGATACTAAACAAGATAAATATCCAAATGGAGTTCCAGAAACATTTTGATAAGTCCAATCTGAAAATTCAGAACTCGCAAATGCGTCCGATTCAGCTCCTGCCCATACGTTTTGAATATTTGTTCCAGGAGCAGCTAAATCTACACTTTTTCGAGAAGTATCGTAATTGGAGAAACTTCCCAATTGATAGGCTTGGTCTAAAGCGGCGATACAAAGCAAATTTGATTCAGAGAATTCACAAGGATATGAATTGGAATCTTTTAGATTAGCATTCTCGTTTCCAGCAGCAACTACAATTAATGCATCATATTTAGAACCGGCTTCAGCAATTGCAGAACGTAAAGCCTCATCATAATTAGATCCTGCAAGGCTTAGGTTTAAAACTTTCGCTCCATTACGAACTGCAAATTGTATTCCCTTTACAACAGAGGACGTAGAACCTATCCCATTTCCATCTAATACTCGGACAGCCATAACTGGCGCTCCCCAACAGACACCTGTTCCTCCAAGTCCGTTATTTCCCTTTGCACCAATGATACCTGCAACATGAGTTCCATGACCATTGAAGTCCATTGGGTTGCCGTCGTTCTCTACGAAATCCCAGCCGTATGAACAAGCTCCTAGCGAAACTCCTTGCTCGGAAAAACATTCCGATGAACTCCAATAATTCAGATCTTGGTGATTATAATTGATCCCAGAATCTAAAACTGCGACGGTAGTTTGATTACAAGTTTTCTCAAAATTCTCACAAGCCTCGGCAAGTCCCATATCATTTCCGGTGCTTCCTGGTGGGTTATTCGTTACATAAACGGAATTTGATATTGTTTGCCCTATATTACGAAAACCCCATTGATTTGAAAAGAGAGGATCGTTCGGGATAATACTCGCAGTATAAATATAATTCGGTTGAGCAAATTCTACATCAGGATGTTCTGAAAATTCCTGAACCGCTTCTTCGATCGAAGATCCCTCACGAATGGAAACTAACGAAAGCCCATTGTTTGAAACTTGAAAATCTTCGACCTTCGCGCTAAAACTATTTGCAACGTACGACTTTACTGAATTCCCGGAATTATTTCTAAACTTGACTAGAATTTCCGTTGGATGATAAAAAATTTTTTGAGAAGATGAATATGCTCCTTTCCAGTGTGAGCTATTACTTTCTGTTCCGTTAGCATACCAAACAGATTTAAATAGATCTAGAGCATGTATACCTTTACTTTGAGAATAAAGTCCACTAACTAATGCGAAACCTAAAAAGCAGAAAAATAAAGAGTAAATAAAAAAGCGGTTCTTCATATATAATTTCATGGAATAACTACCGTTTGCACTGGAGAAAACTCAGATTTCCAAAGGCCGTATGGAGAACGATTCACAAATGATTTTATACGAACATACCAAGTTCCTTTGGAAAGTTTATATAATTTTGTAAATGTAGGTGCATAAGCAAACGATTCCCAATTCAGCACGTCTTCACATTTTGTTCCAGGATCAGTCTCCGCAGAAAAGCTGGATCCTTTCTTATAGCAGACAGTGTGACCTCCTTTATAAGTGTTCACCTCTTTGTTTCTGGAAATGGGCCAGGTAACATAAACATCCTTCTTACCTCCCCCTCCGAGAAGAGTAATGTTGAAGGGGTAAGGATACGGATCGTCAGCATATCTAGTCGCATATTCAAAAGTTAACAGAGCAATCTTAAATCCAACAGAGTTCGGCTTCAATCTTACACTAAAGGTTGTCTTTTCTCCTGGAGCCAAGATGGCTTGGGTAGGAGGGATAACCACGAATTCGTTTTGATTGTCCCCGCTTAAACTAAATGTGCCTTGAGAAAAATCTAAATTCGCGTTCCCTGTATTCTTCATAGTGAATACCAAAGCGGAAGAGGTTTTCCCAGGTTCAGCATTTCCTACTTGAACAACAGCGCCGGACCCCCTTACATCGATCATTCCATTCTCATTTCCATAAGAAATATCTACGGCAGGAGCAGGTGTAGCAACGGAGAATGCTCCATAAAAATGGTCGAAGATGGGAGAGTTTGGATCGTTCGTAGTAAACCGAAGAGTTATCCCATAATATAGAAAGCCAGTGGGACTATAGTTATAGGTCGTTGTGAATTTCTTTTTTTTGCCTGGCGCAATCGTTAAATTTGTTTCCGACCAAGTAAATCCGATATGATCTGAATATGGATCTTCCAAATTCACTGTTAACTCTTTTTCACCAGTATTAGAAACAACAAAAGTCCTTGTTATACTTTGTCCAGGAGAAGTAACAAAATTAATCCTACCCCCGATATAAGTATTTTCACCTTCTTCAGTTACTTGAAATCTAGGAGCGGCAAAATTTTTACCTGTCCCAACTAAATTCAGAATATAGGATCCAATATTCGGATCGTTTGTTGGGATAATCAGTTTTGCTGTTTTAACTCCTAAGCTACTAGGTAAAAAACTAATCTCTACATTCGATGGATTATTTTCGGAAATTGTCTCGCCATAAGAAGGTAAAATTCCGGGAAACATAAATTGATCAAGATGTAAACCTGCAACATCAATGATCGGGTTCCCCGTTAAATTTACGAACTCAGAATCCGGACAATCACAAGCTATTGTAAAGTTTTGGACAGGACTTGAGGTATATTCATAAGAATTTCCAAAGGAATATGTAGAACCACTTGGATATTTTTTTCCCTCTTGATCAATCAAGTATATACCTTGGATCCCTTTATAGGAACCATTCGAAGATGATGCTCCAAATAGTAATGGGATCGATGTATCCTTTGTACAATTTCCAAATGCAAAGAAGAAAACGATAACCGTCACAATCTTATAAAATTTTAAACATGAATGATCCAAAGAAATTCTCGAGATGTATTTTACTTAAGTATATACAGAAAATTTAGCTTAAAGACAAATCTCAATGAATATTGAAAGCATCTATGGCAAAAATTAAATTTTCGCAATATTCAAATGAAGTTATTAATAGGATCGAATATAATATTTGGGATATAGAAGGTTATTAGCAAATTCCCTCTATGAGAAACATCAAAAATTGCCTTTAGCACAATACACAACGTTAGCACTTTGTAATATTACAGATTATTATTTTCTCGTTCCATCTCTTCGTCTTACAAAGTAAAAACGAAGTCGCTATTCAACTGGAGGGTGCGGATAATAAAAAAGCCAGAGTGTTAACTCTGGCTTTTGGAGTGTTATTCTTAAACACACTACAGTCGACTATTGTCGGCTGCAGGACCTTTAGGTCCTATAACTTGCGAATATCTCACTGTTGCTGATCATCATATGGATGTTCATGCGGGGCATCTTACGATGCCCACTTGGCGTTGTTACCAACCTTAAGTAAGAAGTAAGTCTTACTCAAGGTTATTACTTTCATTTCGTAATATGGTCAAGCCTCACGAGCTATTAGTATCACTCGACTCAATGTGTTACCA
>NZ_RQGF01000026.1 GCF_004769615.1 Leptospira sarikeiensis
GAAGAATTTCACCAACGGCATTGGGCATTCCCCCTCGAATCCCAAGGCTCGCTTTCAGTAGAACCGGATCCAGAAAGATATTTTTTATCCTGGTCGATGATATCGTTCGTACCTTTGGCGAAGTTACGATCGGGAGAAAAATAGCCACCTAAATTGGAAATGTTGGAAGCGTCTATGCCGCCCTTGCCAACGTTATACGTGATTGATTCTGTTACGGTTCCTCTATCCGTTCTCCAAGGAGAAACGGCGCTTAGATTGGACCAAGTCGCACCCGAATCGTAAGCAAGAGATCCCCATTCTACCCAAGAGCCGTCATAAAATCTGGTTGGGTAACCGAGTATTGCCATCGTAGCAAACCCAGTGATAGAAGATCTTACATTGGTTCTACAATATGCAATAATGGTTTGGCCGGAAGTATATCCGTTAGAACTCAAAAGATTTGCGAGATCCGCTTTAGGAAGGAACTCCTTATTCGCGTTGATAAAATTCGCGAAAGGCAGATTTTTCGCAGTCTTAACATGTCCTTCAAACGGAGTATAACAGCTTGGAGTATCCGCACATGTTAGATTGGAAGGTCCCGCCGTACTTCCGGTCCCATCGTATTCAGAAGATGATCTTGCATCCATAATGAAACTTCCTCCTGCCGGAGCGGGAGTAGAGTTCGTGAAAGTCGGATCCGTTATACCTTGAACTGCATTGAACACGTCTGCAAGTGTAGCTTGTAAGATCGTATGATCCCGATATAGACTTCCAACAGTTCCAGCTCCACTGGATGTAGGAACAGTATATATAGAACCTCCAGTCAATTGAGAAGCAGTGATCTTAGTAGAAGCAGCTCCATTCAAAACAGCGAGATGGGTCTTTTCCACTCCCCAATAATAAAGAGTATACCAAGAACGTAATGTTAACATTAAATTCCCGTCTGTAGGAACATCTTGTGCAAGAACGATAAGATCCGTTGCAGGATTTACACCGAATCTTTTTAAGAATGCATCGATATTTGCTCCTTCGGGCACAATGGTCTCAGTATCTATCAAACCGTTAAATCTTGTTTGTCCAAAAAAAGTATAATCGGTAGAAGAAGCCGAGATCCCATAAACTCTCACGCCCGTATCAGGACGTATGAAACTTCCTGACGACGTCCCGGAACTAATCTGAAAAATGATCAATCTTCCGGAAATTCCTGCAGGACGATTTCGATTCCAATTAGATCTCCAAGACTCAAGAGTACTTGCAGTAATCAATCCGTGAGTATTTTCATTATAGTCACTGTTAGAAACACCTACAAGCTGAGAAGTCTCAAAGACCTGGACCGGAATAGTCAAAGCAAGTTTTTGATAAGGAGTTAGATAATCCGGAGCTCCACAACTCGCAAACAATATCAGAAGTAAAATTTTACTTCCTAAATTTTTAATATTTAAACCGAACATATTCCCCTCCAATTTACAAGTTAAACGGAAAATTGATCATGAACCCGAAGGTCCTTAAGATTGCCGTGTTGTATCCGGCATATGTATGAGAATAAAAGAAATTGTAGTAATTCCCGTACTTATCCGTATAACCTAAACTCACTTCCAAGTTATGGTAGATCTCTTTTCTCCCCCAAGCAGGTCTTTCATGCTCCAAATAATAATTGTACCAATCTGTTCCGAAAGGTGGGATAGAAGGCGGATCTAATTGGATCAGGTTTAAAGGAGGAGTCCCCCTAGGATCCGCAAATGCATAACCGCTTTGTCCGATCTGTCCTCTACTTCCTACGATGAAGATGAAAGAATCTAAGAACCTTTTGTACAAGGCTCCGTAATAAAGAATATCATCCGGAACAGGATGTTCTCTTTTTCTATAACTCCATTCTCCGAGAGCTCCAAGACCCCAAATGTTGAAGTCTTTTCCTAAGTAAACGTTGACTTCTGCTCCGTTTGCTCCGTCTCCTAACGCTTGTGGGTTTCGATCATAGTCCCCTTTCTTAATCCCACCAATACGAACACTGATGGTAGGAACCCAAATAGAATCATAATCATACTCATCCAAGACCTTATAACGAATACCGGCCCTAGAATCTATGATCCCATATTTATCCGGTTGTTCTGGAGAAGTTAAAGTTCCGAAATAACGATCTATCAACTGGGTCCTTCCCAATTTACCGAATCCTGTTTGCAGATCCACGGTAAGACGATCCGTAATTCCATACTCGAAAGCGATCGCTCCGATATTCAAACGTACGTCATCATCATATTTAGCATGATATTTTCCAACGTAAGCCGAATCATATACCGAATTCACTGCAGTGGTCCGAACCCATAATTGCCTCTGATAAGGAGCCCACACCGTCTGAGAAAAAATTTCCCCGAAAAAAATCGGATAGGCGAAAAGCAGAAGGGAAAGAAAAAACCCCTTCCTAAATAAAGATTTCATTATATAAAAATTCCCTGATTAATCCTTTTTCTCCTCCAACTTAACGTTGAAGCGGATACTAACGAAAAACTCGAGTGCGGAAATTTGTTCTTCCGAGAGTTGGCCGGCCAAATCTTCAAGATTGACCCTTCCTTTTTCCGAGTTAGGCAAAGAACCTTGTAGATATTCCAAACGGTTCTTCTGGGATTTTGCGAGATCTTCCTTCTTAGGATCTAAAGCGACTTCACCATTGTAGATCGCTTTTCCAAGATTGAATTTTTCTCTTTCTTTTCCACGAAGAGCCTGCCCGGCAACCCCGCCTCCTCCAAAACCGCCTGAAGCGAAAATGGAATGTAAAGAAGAGAAAAGAAGCACACTGATAAGTGCTGAGATATATAATACTTTCATAAATTTTGTAACTCCCTCTTATTTTTATATGTTACAGAATTGAAAAGGATGGAGGGTTCCCTCCATCCTTAGTTAGTTTAGATTTATTGGTTTTTGTAGTTCCAGTCCTCTACGAACGCTTTCTTAGTAGTGGTCGCGGAAGAGTTGATTAAGAAATAATCCACAGTGGATTTTTTCACACCAGTGTTGTAGTGTGGCCCGCTTCCGGATCCTCTTGCGCCAGATTCTACCGCACCTTGAACATCCGGTGCAAATTTTGCCGGAATAGAAGGATAAGTAGAAGCTCCTGCAGTCACATCATCGGTAAAGTTCCCAGATGGAAAATTACCAGCTAAGAATCCAAAGATGCTCCATCCGTCTTCCAAGAATACGGAAGGACGTCCCAAGATCAATTGAGTAGAAATACCGCTCGTTTGAGTTCTTGTGTTTGTTCTGCAGTATTGAAGAATAGTTTGCCCTTCTTCGTATGCAGGTGCTCCAGAGTTTGGTCCACCAGTTGTCCCGTAAGAGTCCCAGATATCCTGAACATCAGATTTGGATTTGAATTTCAATGTATTGAAAGTTCCTGCAGCAGAAGCTCCATAAGCATAAGTGTTATCCAAAGCAGCACGTTCTACTACGTTGTAGTGAGGAACAAAAATCGCACCTTTCAAGTGACCTTCAAAAGCAATTGCTCCACCTGAAGTTTTTGTGGTTCCAGTTGCGTTTTCTGCACCGTCATATTCCTGCCATCCAGCAGCAGAAGTATAAGAAGCGATCGTATTAGTATTGTTCTTAGTTCTGTTATCAGAGATCAAAACTGTGGAAGAGAGTCCTTTCACACTATGATGTCCGTTATTTTTTGCTACTTCGATCGTATCTTCGATACTTAAGGTCAAGATCCTGTTATCAACATTCTTCAGTTGTTTTACTGAGAAAGTCCCGTTTAAAGGAGGAACAGATTCGTCAGTGTCATTTCCTAATTCTGTTTCAGGGAATTGACCTTTGATGGTTCCGTTTAAGATTGCAAGGTGAGAATGAGCAACACCCCAATATCTTAGTGAATAATGTTGGTGACCGATCGAGCCGTAGTTGTCTCCACTACCGCTTGCGAAAACGATTAGGTCCTTAGTAGGATCTACACCGTAAGTATGGAACCACTCGTCGATGTTCGCTCCACTGATCAGACCAAAACCACCTGTGGTAGAAGTTCCACCAGGAATGGAGATAAGTCCGTTATCTCTGGTCTCTCTAAAAGTTTTCCAAGAATAAAGAGCGGAATTGTTTCCATCTACAGCGAAGAAAACTTTCACTCCTGTCTTAGGTAAGATTAAACTTTTGTTAGCATCTGCTCCAGCCTTGCTTGTTTGATAGATCACCAAGTTTCCGGTAATACCTGCAGGCTTATTGTTTGCCCAATCGTTTACCCAAGTTCTGAGAGTATCTGCCGAAATAAGACCGTATTTGTTGTCGTTATAATCTTCCGCGGATTCGATCGATAGATCGGAAGCGCTCGCAACTTTTACGGAGGAACTTCCTCCACCAATTGCAGCTAACGCTAATGCGGAACTATCCGCTGAATCTTCTCCACAGTTCCCGAGTAATCCCAGCGTAACTGCCAGGAGGCTCGAATATATGAGCGTATTTTTCATTTTTGTTCTCCTAAATGCTGGTCCGGTCGGGATTCCCTCATATTTATTCACCTGCGGACTCTATAACAAATTCGAAAACTGGCTCCGTTTTTACCAAATTAATTTCAATATAACGGATATAATGTTCGTCAAATAGGACGATATATTAGGATAATAGACTAATTTTTTAAACAGTAGGGCACGTTGGATCCCAAAATCATAGCGTCCATTCCCCAAAAATGCCTTAAATTGCCAAATTAAGAGGGTTTAAAAGCTTCAGGAAAGAAAAGGATCCCGGATCAGATCAAAGTCGGAAACGAACCGGTTCTTCAATATTCTATAATATAGTTCCGGTTCGGAAGGATCTAAGATATCGATACCCTGATCCTCTAAAATCTGATTCTCGATCAAGTCGGATATGACCCGATCGGTCACTTCTTCATAACTATCTATCTCTTTGGAAGAAATATCTTTAAATGGCCAATCATCCGAGAGCTCATCCACGTTATCCGGAATAAATCCGATCTGATCCCCGGAATTTTTTAATAAGTACCATGTGGATATCGCAGCGCCCACAGGACTAGCGGTGATTTCCCGGTCCGTAATCACCGGAACATGTAAAAAATGTATGATCTCTTTTTTTGTAGTGTTGATCAGAATGTATCCAATATTCATCTGATAATTCTATCTTCAGGATCCGAATACAAGACATACTACAAAGAAAAATAGGATGGTATCGATCCTCGAAAATATGTCATTCATTCCAAATGGAATAAGAAGATCTCATTTCCTATATCCCATTTTTATAATTTTCCTTTCTTCAAGAAGAATATATCTCCCCCCCATTGGTAGAATGGATCGAGTAAAAGAAGATATAAGAAAGCAAGGACCAATCCGGAAGTAAGGATCCATTTTTCATTTTTGGAAAATCCTTTGTTTGCGCGAAGAAGCCAAAAGCCTATCCATAAAGGGTAAAATAAATTGGCAAATACTCTAGTCGCGTCAGCTGTAAAAAAAGTGATCAGTATTGCTCCTAAAAAAACCAAATAGAAAGAGATCCTTCTCTGGAGTAAATTTTCGAAAAATAAGGGCAGCAATCCATTAAAAAAAGATAATAAAGACAAAAGTAGATGTTTCGTATGATTGGAATACCAGTGTCTAAACCCATGGGCTCCGGCTGTATACAATCTTCTCTCATTCCATTCTATTCCTTGCGCATAAAAGATCAGGAATGCCGAAATCCTTCCCGCCAAAACTCCTGAAACGAAAACTTTTAAAATATTCAAATCCATTTCCTTTTTTTCCCGGAAGAACAGGAACATTATCAAAAAGGAAATGATCAAGAACTGGTAAAAATGGGTCCAAGAACCTAAAATAAGTATAAGAAGTATCGCGTAAGAATATATTTTACGATCTTTATTCTTATAATATTGATCCAAAAACAATAGAAGTAGTACGGACCATAAGAAGGTAAGGTGATCCGCAAATCCGAGCCAAGTATTCTGTATCAAGTATAAGGGAGAGAATAGTAGAAAGAAGCCGATAAATATCCCGAAAAAATATCCTCTCGTAAAACTGGAATAAGAGATCAGGATCGCAGTCGCGATATATAATAAAAACTTACAATAATTTTTGAATTCCTGTGGAGAAAGATCTGATCTTAAAATTTTGAGATGATATGGGAACAAAAAAGAATCGGAATCGTGTCCTTCCGATAGATCCGATTTAGAAGCGTAATAGGCTCCGGAATCGATCACCTGAGATCCCGGAGAAGTCTGATACAAAAAATAAGAAGCTTCTTTTAAAAAGAAGAAAGACAGAAGCCCGATGAATAAACATAAAAACGTTTTTTTTCGATCCAGGAAACCTTCTCGAATTTTTTCGAATACACTCATCTTATCCGGAAAACTAAGTAATAAATATCCGGATTATCCTCGGCTAGCGCCTGAGAATTGCAATTAACAAAACGAATCTAGATCGATTTAATGTTAGGAGAGAATTTTCGCTTAGGGGGTTTTAATCATCGGAAAGAGAGGAAGACCAGATCAAGAAGGAGTCCGTTTCTCCCAAATTTGCAAGTTCCTGCAAATCCTTACCTAAAAAAGTCATACTATCCCCTTCTTGTAGATCGAACCATTTTCCACCCACTTTTAAACGGATCACACCAGATTGTAGAAAAAGATTCTGTCTTTGTTTGGATTGCACTTTCGTAATGAAAGTTTTAGCGACCCCTGGAAGAAGTTTTATCTCGAATAATCTAGTTTGAAATCTGGTTTCTTCATGCAGAAGAGGTCGGATCACATATTGATTTTCTTCTACCGAGCTTTCGCTGGAGTCTTCTTTTCTATAAATTTTAGGAAATTCTTCCTTAGAAAATTCCATAAGGCTTGATAAAGGTAAACGGATTGCCTTCGAGATTTTCCATAATAAGGCGATAGAAGGAGCAGCCTTTCCTGACTCGACTAAGCTCAGCATTCCTCTACTGACTTGAGATAATTCGGCTAACTTTCCGAGTGAGAGACCCAATTCCTGTCTTCTCTTTCGAACTAAATTTCCGATGGATTGGATCAAACCTCTTTCAATTGGATCGATCGTTGGCATGTTGGCCTCCCTTTTGGTCTGCCCAGACTTGAAACTTCAGGATACTATACTGATAATTTATCCAACTTATTGGAAATATGATCCAAAATAACAACCAAAATTCTATAAAAAGGGAAAAAAATCTGGCTTAGCCCAAAGGGGATGGATTTGTTGCGATTTCAGAAGATTTTCTATAGAATCTGGTCCAAAACCAAAGACCTAAAATGGAGAAAGAGAAAATACTGAGAGAGTTTAGAAGCCAATCCGGATGAGCATAATATCCTTTTTCTAACACTGCCCTCCAATTTCCCATATTCGCGTAGTTCAAATAAGAAAATTGTCCGACGAAAAGTAAGATCCAAGAAGGCCAAAAGGTTCTATCTATCGGAAACAGAAACGGAAGTACCCATAACAAATACCAGGCGTTCACTACGGGAGAGAATAGGAAAAACAAGAAATAGGCGCCTGCAATTCCTTCTTCAATACTGATACGATCTCTCTTCTTATAAAGAAAAATAAAAGTAAATACAAAAGAAGGTACGGCCCATAGATATCTGGAAATCTCTCCTAATGCGCTTAACAGTATAGTATAACCTAATGGAAAAAAGGAGAAGTTCCCTAAAAACTTAGTCAATGCAAGAAAATCAGTCTCCTTGGAAAAGAATAAGAAGGGAAGATAGGGAAGAAGAAACCCTAATAAAGAATGACATGCCAGAACGATAAGTCTTTTAAGATCCGGATCCTGTTTCCAAAATTTATAAACCAAATAAGGTAGAACAACGATACCGAATCCTTTTACGGCAAGACTTAAACCCCATAATAAGAAAGAAGATCGATATTTTCCTTTTTCTGCCTGATCAATTGAGAAAAATAAAATAGCGACCCCTAAAATATCCGGATGTGCGTTCAGAAAAATTTCCTTTAGAAGGATAGGATTCCAGAAATAAAGTAAACCGGATCGGATCCCGAATTTATTCCGAATTAAAAAATATAGAATCAAATCCGGAATGATCAGAAAAAGTTTTAACGCCCAGAGTTTCCATGGAAACAGAGCATGGGAAAAGTAGAAATAGATCTCGAGCACCGGACCGTATATGGTAGGCCAATCCGGATGATTGATCCTAGAAAGTATCTCTGCTCGTACCGGATCCAGATCACCGAAGAAAGAATCGGGAGAAATCCCGTATGGAGTCCCTCTTTCCTGTATCACCCAGCCATCCCAAAGATATCTGGCCCAATCGTCCTCAAAGATCGGGACCAAAAATACTAAAAAAAGCCTGAGAAATACCCCTAAATAGAAACCGATCTGATCGAATCGGATAGGTATTTTAGAAAAAAATAATAGAACATAAAGAAAACTTAATATTAAAAAGCCTATAAGATAATGTGGCCCATTTAGCTTCCTTTCGAGATTTTGTACCTGCCAGAACCAAAAGATCAGAATAAAAACGAATGCCGCGAAAATCCAGATCAGATTTGTCCAAACGTTTGTCCCCTTGCCTAATTCCTTTTCCAATCCGAATCTCATCCTTCTTTAGCCGGGCTTATTCTCTAATTCGCCATTTTCTACGAAGCAATACTTCTGTAATATTAAAAATATTCTGTTATATAAGATTTTTTGTATTACTTATTGACGCAAAACCCCTTAAAACTGAAGTTGTCCAAATGAAAATCTTATTCTCTTTGGTGTTACTATTCTTTGTGACCCAATCCGCTTTTGGCTCCGAAAGACTTTCCGGACTAAAAGGTTGGTTCATCAGTGCTCCGGAAGCATTGTATCTACAGCAAAACGGAGCATTACTCGTGGATGCGAGAGAGGATATAAAACTTACCTCAATTTCCAAATCGATCTCTTTGGGATGGCAGGAAATCTCCAAAAAAGATTTTCCGAACCAAGGAAATTTGATCCCTGTGGGAGAAGCGAAGGAACTCCTACATAAAAAAGGCCTGGATCCGGATAAGATCGTATTAGTATTCGGAGACCCTGCAGGCGGCTGGGGAGAAGAAGGAAGGATCGTTTGGTCCCTAAGAACATTAGGATTTTCTAAAGCATTTATAGTGGATGGGGGATATTCCGCTCTTCAAAAGGCCTCCAAATCGCAGATACCGAATCGCCCGGAACTTCTGACTAAGATCAAATCCTCCGGAAACGAAAACAAAAATTGGATCGTAGATTCGAAATCAGTACAATCTGAACTTTCTTCCAAAAAATCAGTGTTCATAGACACTAGAGAAGAGAGAGAATACCAAGGACAAACACCCTACGGAGAATCCAGAGGAGGTCATCTTCCTGGAGCAAAATGGGTGTATTACAAACAATTATTGGATAAAGACGGATATCTTCTAAGTGAATCCAAAATTACAGCGAAGTTGAACGAACTAGGGATCTCTAAGGACAAAAAAGTGATCTCATACTGCACCGGAGGAGTAAGATCAGGCTGGATGACATCCGTTCTTGTTTCCCTAGGATATGACGCTAAGAATTATGCAGGTTCCATGTGGGAGTGGTCTTCTAAAGAAAACCAAAATTTCCCTTTAGTAGCTAGATAAAATTTTTATAATGTTCCATCAACACAGAAGAAAATATTTTTTCGGAATAGGGATCGGTTTTCTGGTCCTTTCCGTAGCGATCTTTTATCTACTTTTTTCCAGACCGGCACAAGGAGCGGTCTCGATAGATTCCGTTTTTCCAAATGCGCCTTGGGCAAAACCTCTACCGAATCTCCCTCCTTTAGCAGGAGTCGGAGAAGTTAGAGCCGAAAACTGCGGAAAATGCCACACTGAAATTTATGCAGAATGGAAAACTTCCACTCATGCAAATGCTCTTTCCGATCTGCAATTCCAATCCGAATTATCCAAATCTTCTTCTCCTCGTTGGCTTTGTTTGAACTGTCATACTCCCGTTGCAAACCAAAGAGAAACCTTGGTGAACTACTTACAAAACGGAGATTATAGAACACCGATCGAGGAGCCGAATCCTAACTTCGATCCTAAAATGAAAGCGGAAGCGGTTACTTGTGCGGTCTGCCATGTTCGATTGGATGAACAAGGGAGATCCTACGTTTTGGGTGCAAACGGTAAGACGAATCCTCCTCATCCGATCAAAATAGATCCTGATAAGTTAAGAAATAGATGTTTGGACTGTCACAATGCAAACTATGTATTGGACGATCAGTTAGTATGCGCATTTAAAACGGGGAACGAGTTAGAACAACAAGGTAATTCCCATGGGAAACTTGCATGCGGATCCTGCCATATGGGGGAAGTCCAACGTAAATTCGTAAAATCTGAATTGAACACTCCGGTCCGTACCGCTCATAAACACTCCTTTATCGGTGGCGGAGTCCCTAAAAAATTCGATTTGTATGAGAAACAGATCCCAGGCGGTTATAGAACCGGGCTCAATATTCAACCGATTGAATGGAAAAAGATCGGAAATAATCTAGAATATTCTGTTTCCTTTAAGAATGAAAAGGCAGCGCATAATATTCCTACGGGGGACCCGGAGAGATTTTTACTATTAAAAGCTTTTGTTTTAGATACGAAAGGAGAAAAGGTTTTCTCCAAAGAGATCAAGTTCGGACAAGAATGGGAATGGTATCCTAAGGCGAGGTTAGTTTCGGATACGAGAATCCTGCCAGGAGAGACCAAAATCTGGAAGGAAAATATATTAGTTACGGACAAAACTCCATCCAAACTAGTATTCGAGATCTATCATGTAAGATTGAAAGAAGCCAATGCGGAACATATGAGAAAGAATAGCATTTCCGTTTCGAACAATCTAAAGGATAAGATCTCACATATAGAAAACCATTATCCTTTTTCTAGTTTGATCCATAAGGAAGAAATAGATCTGAATTTAAGAAAAAATAAAGTGTATTCTCCGGAAGAACTGATTAGGATCTCCAAAACAAGAAAAGGAGAATGACCCGAATTGAGACCAGAAAGTCTTTGGACCTCTGCTAAGTTTTTGATCCCTGCTTTAAATGAAGAGGAGTCTTTGCCAAAGGTTTTGGATTCTCTTTTCGATTTAGGTATCCAACCGAATCAAATACTGATCTTAGATAATGGATCTAAGGATTCTACCCCTCAGATCGCTATTAATTCCGGTACGATCCTGATCCAAGAACCTGAAAAAGGTTATGGCAGAGCTTGTTTAGCGGGGATAGGTTATTTACTTAAAAATAATATTTCTCCAGAATATATCGTATTTATGGATGCTGACGGTTCGGATGATCCCAAGGATCTAAACGAATTATTTTCAGTCTTTTCCAAGGCCCCGGATACCGATTTCGTAATCGGATCGAGGGTATTTTATGCGGAACCAGGTTCTTTATCTTTTTTACAAAAATTCGGGAATTGGCTCTCTTGTTTGCTCATCCGGATCTTTTATAGAGTTCGATTCAGTGATTTGGGCCCTTTTCGTATTTTAAAATGGAAATCCTTATTGGCCTTAGAATTAAAAGATCCTACTTGGGGTTGGAATTTGGAAATGCAGATCAAAGCGATCCGGAAAAATCTGAAATTCCAAGAAGTATCCGTACACTACGGAAAAAGAAAAGGAGGAAAGTCTAAGATCAGCGGGAACTTGATAGGAAGTCTGAAGGCAGGAGCCAAAATACTTTATATTTTCTTTAAGCTTACTTTCTTTAAAATTTAATTTTTAGCGGGATCGGATACGATCGGGCTTTCCAATAATTTTTTCAACTTAGTCCAAGAATAAGGTCTATATAAGACGAATTCGGATGGATCATGCCGGTCCTTGGAATTCCATTCAGAAACGAGTATAGTCTTCGTTTTAATTTTTTCCCATTCTGCGGAATCGGATTCAGACAATTTTAATTCTTCTTCGACGAATATTGCGGAGATTTCAGGATAACTTGCCAAGAGCGCATTCGCCTCATATATATCATATGCATGCATGATCTCGAATCCTGTCCTTCTCAAAAGAGCAGTCAAATAAGTCTGTCCTTTTAAACCTTTTTCAACAATCAATATTCTACGTTTATTATTTTCATCTCCAAGAGAAGGGGCTTGGACTAATGGAAGAAAAATCTCCACAGAGGTTCCTTTATTCAATTCGCTATGCACATGGACCATTCCATTGGATTGTTTTACGAAAGCGTAAACCATTGGCATTCCGAGACCGGTACCTTTACCGACTCCCTTGGTAGTAAAAAAAGGTTCGAAAAGTCTTTCCAATACTTTGGAATCCATTCCGGTTCCTTCATCTCTTACCGAAATTATACAAGCATCACCCATTTCGATAAGGCCGGATATCATAGATCTATGTTCTTTACCGGCGGGAGAAAATCCTACATGCACGAGTATTTTTCCGCCTTCCGGCATAGAATCCCTTGCATTTATACAAATATTCAAAAGCGCGTTCTCTAACCCGTTCTTTTCGAAAGAACAAATTAATGGAAAACTCTCAAAACAGAATTCTAATTTTATAATATCATTTTTGATCTTTGAGATAATTTCCGAAAATTCGGAGACAACTTGATTCACGTCCGCATTTTCCGGATTGATTGCTTGTTTGCGAGAAAATGAAAGTAATCTTCTATTCAACTCCACTCCTCTTTTTACCGCATCTTGAGCAGAGAAGATCCTTTTTAATAGATCCGGAGTTTCTCGCAGATTCAGTTCGAGTAGATCTAAATTCGCAAGAATGATATTTAGAAGATTATTAAAATCATGGGCCATCCCACCGGCTAATTGTCCGACTGCTTCCATCTTTTGGAATTGGCGAAGAGAAGCATTCCATTCTTTCTCTTCAGTTATATCCTGCATGGTCCCGGTCCCACCGATAAACTTTCCTTTACGATTCAGTAAACCTTCTCCCTTGACCGAAAGATATTTTTCGATCCCATCCTTTGAGATGATACGAAGTTCTGTTTCTTCGAATATACCCTGGGAGAGGAATTTTTCGTAATTCTGAGAGATGCGACCTCTATCTTCTGGCGGAATAAATTGGATAAAATCTTCGAAACCTGGTGGAGGGTCGTTCGGATCCAAGCCGAATATTTCGAACAAACCGGGAGACCAATTTACTTTTCCATCAAACTCCATAGTCCAGCTTCCCATTTTTGCAAGCTTTTGGGCATTATATAGCTGTTCACGATTTACGTTTAATTGATCCGCAAAGGATTCCAATTTTTGAATGGTTAATCTATCATCCGTAATGTCTCTGCCGATACAAAACACGGTTCCGGATTCGGGAGAATGAGATATATTCCAATCGATATATCTGATCTGTCCGTATTTCGTTATATAACGATTTTCGAATCCTTCTTTTGTGCCTGAAGCGATCTTAGCTTTTGTGAGTTCGACATCATCCGGGTGTATGAATTCCAACAGGCTTTTATTTTTGATATGTTTTCTTTCGTAGCCCAAAACTTTTTGGAAGGCAGGATTCGTTTTCCGGATCATACAATCCGTGCCAACAGTTAGAATGATCTCGGAGGAAAGCTCTATAAGCGCTTTTCTTTCTTCGTCCGCTACTCTTCTACTTACGATCTCTGCAAATCTTTTGGAGACAACTCCGAGTAGATCCAAATTCGCTTCTTCCGGATCCAATATTTTTTCAGAAAGAAGTTCTATTTCGTAAAATCTACCGTGAGAGAGGATCGGAATTGCAAGCCAGGATCTAAATCCTGCCTCCAATGCAATATTTTTCCTCTTTAATTCGTTATCTTTAGCTAAGTCCGGAATAAAATATAACTCTCCCGTCTCGCTAACGATCTTTAAGATACCCTCCTTCATATTGAAGAAGCTTTTTTTGGAGTTTTCCCTGAAAGAAAGATGAGATTCGGAACCGTATACGAATGGATCGTTATCGTATATATATACGATATTCTCCTTGGATCTCCAGATCTGGCCGAAAGTCCATGGAGTATTTTTGATCAAAGTTTTTAGGACTTTCGAGAAAGCGGAAGTAAGATTGTCCGAGGTAGAGATGTCCCAGAGAAGACTTTCGCCTATGGCCCAAGAAATCTCTTTTTTGATCCTTTTATTATCCTCTGAGGACATCTTGCCAATGGTATAAGTATTAACCGAATTTGGAAAGAATTTCTGGAATTTTTTCCGGATGAATAGGTCTAGAATAATAGTATCCTTGGCCTACGTCACACCCTGCTTCCTTCATTAATCTTTCCACTTCTTCAGTCTCGATACCTTCCGCGACGACATGCATTCCTAACTTATGCCCTAAATCTATGGAAGCTTGACAAATAAATAAAGATTCTCTATCCCTTGGGGAATCCATCACGAAGGATTTATCGATTTTGAGTTCAGTAAACGGGAATCTATGCAATTGTTTAAGAGAAGAATATCCTGTGCCAAAATCATCGATAGACAAACCGATCCCTCTTATCCTAAGCCTTGTCAGAATATCCTGAGTAAAACGTATATTCTCCAAAAAGTTTGTCTCAGTAATTTCCATTTGGAACTGGCTTTGAGGAATTCCTTTGTTTTTGATCTTAGCGAGGATCCTTTCCGGAAAATCCAACTCAGTCAATGTAACAGGAGATACGTTAACCGCGACTCTGAGTTTTTTTCCGTTAGCATTCCATATCCTTTTTTCATCCAAAGCAAGATCGATGATCTTCTCTGTCATTAAATTCAGAATGGCGGTTTCCTTTTCCATTAATGGCAAAAAAGAATCCGGAAAGATCAGACCTAATTTAGGATGGTTCCATCTTACTAATGCTTCGAATCCTTCAACTTTCCCAGTTTTTAGATCGAATTTAGGCTGGTAGAAAAGTATAAACTGATCGGAACGAACGGCATCTAAAACTTCTTCTTTTTGAAAAACAGGAAGAGAGCTCTTACCACCATCTTTAGAGCGAGAAGAACTATCTCTTTCCTTTTCGCTTATAGCTGACAGAATATTTCTAATATCCGAAACTCGGATCGGCTTCTCCATAACTGCAGCAATATGAAGACCGTATTCTCCCGCTAATGTTTCCGCACTATGCAATGTCCTACGATCTGCGCCTGAAATTAGTATTACGTCCGGATGAACTTCCTTTTCGGATAAGGAGCGGATCACATCTACTCCATCCATTCCAGGGATCATTAAATCTAAGATAACACAATCGAAACTAGGATCCACACGATCTAAAAAATCAGGAGCGGTATGAGTAAGAGACGCTTTGAATCCGCAATCTTCTGCGATCTCGCCTAGGATCTTTGCGATCTCCTCTTCATCATCTAGGATGAGTAACTTTTTGGAATTTTTAGGGTCCGTCATGGAAGAACTTCTCCTATGCTACGAACCGCTTCTCTGAGTAAAGTTTTAGTATACGGTTTTTGAATGAGAGGGATCCCGCTCGGGAACTCAGAACTTTTGATTTGTTTTGAAGAGGTTGCGATCATCCTTTTAGTTCCGAATCTTTCTAATTCTTTTTTTAGATCTACCCCTTTCGATTCTACAAGTTGGAGGTCCAACAAGACTAAAGAAGTCTCAGAGTCCCCCGAAAAGAAATTCGCTAATCTTTTCATATCAGAACTAATATGAGGCTCGAAACCGAGTTCCCTCAAATATACACAGGCCAATTCTGCAGTTTCACGATTTTCTTCGATTACCAAAACTTTCCCTTTATTCCCGAGTTCATCCGGATCCACTTTTTGTTTCAGAGTTTCGGATAAATCCTTATGCACCGGCAAAAAGATCAGAAAGCTAGAGCCGTAATCCGGCACAGTAATCACTTTAAGAAAACCGTTCGATTGTTTTACAAAACCGTAAACCATGGTCAATCCTAAACCGGTTCCTTTTCCTCCCCCCTTAGTCGAAAAAAATGGATCGAAAATTCTTGACTTGATCGCTTCATCCATCCCGCTTCCAGTATCAGTAACTGTGATCAAAAAGTAATCTTCCGTATCCAAACCGGAAATTTTAGGTCCAACTTCCTCACGATTGTTCAAGAATCCCGTGGAAATATATATTTTCCCACCATCCGGCATCGAGTCTCTCGCGTTTAAGGCAAGATTTAGGATCGCATTTTCGAATCCTACCTTTTCTATGTCGCAAATAATCCTCTCATCCGATAGCTCATACTCCAATTCGATCTTTTCGGTCTTGATCCGATCCAGAATAGGGACAAAATCCCGCAACACCCGATTTACGTCGCATGATTCAGGGTTCAAGGCTTGCTTTCTAGAAAATGCAAGTAATCTCTTATTGATCTCCACTCCCCTTTGGATCGCATCCTGAGCGGATCTCACCCTTTTCATCAGGTCTTCGGAGTCTTTTAATTTTAATTCAAGAAGATCTAGATTTGCTAATATAACATTTAATAAATTATTAAAATCATGCGCCATTCCCCCGGCGAGTTGCCCTATCGCTTCCATTTTTTGGGAATGCCTGACCCTTTCTTCCGTATTACGGCGTTCCGTAATATCTCTTTCGATCCCCATTAAATGGGTGACCGAGCCTTGATCGTTCACGATCGGAAAAATATCCATTTCAATCCAATATTCTTTCCCATCTTTATCGTAATTAACGATCTCTTCAAAACATGGTTTGGCTTCGGATATCGCCTTTCTGATCCTATCTAATACAACACGATCCGTTTTAGGCCCTTGTAATATTCTAGGAGTTTTACCTAAAACTTCTTCCCGCTTATAACCCGTGAGGCGTTCGAATGCTTTGTTTACATAAACGATCCTGGGACCGGGTTCGTCTATCGGCTGAGCTTCCGTGATCAGAAATATATCATTCGATCTTTCAATCCCTATCTTAAGAAGGTTCAGATTATCTTTGGAAATTTGATCCTTTAAGATCAAACGAAGAGAACGATCCAATAATTCCGCATTTAATTTTTCTTTAGGAAGAAGATCCGAAAAACGGAGTTTAGAATTCGTAGCAAGATCTTTTACAGAAGAATCCTCATAAATTGCTACAATTGGAGGAAGAATTTGTAGGAACTCCTCAAAAACGGAAAGATCATCTCCTCTTTTCAGCAATAAAATAGTGATATCGAAAAATTCCCCGCGGATCCTTTCTGAAGCCTCGCTCAAATTAGGGACACGAACAGAGATTAAATTTCCCCATTCTATCTCTCCCAGTAGGCCGCGGATCTTTTGATATTCCTCTTCCCTCTCTTCGATGACTAAAATGCGTCTTTGTATCTTCCAGAATTCTTCCGCTTTCATATCATCGAAGTTTCCTTACTTTGAGGAAGATCCCGAAACGGGATCAAGTCCTTGCATTCGACGAAAAAGATCTAAGTAATTCGATAGAAATCCAAAAATTTCCCAAATAACGGGCAATCATTGTTTTATAAGAGAAGTAGCAAAAAGAAGTCTATCAGTATACTATATATAAACCTTTTTCGAAAGGTTCCATGTATTACTAACGCATCTTTCACTCTTTTGAAAGTATTTTAATATTGTTAAAAGTAAAAAGATCAATCATAGGAAATAAATTCTTAATTAAAATTCAATAGGAGCTAAATAGAAAGATCTTCTTTTAGATTTTTACCAAGACCGATCCTTTGAACTGCATCTCTAACACTGCGTACGATTGAACGAAATATTTGCCAAAACTGTTTCAAATCGAGATCGGACCGGATCTATGATCTAATAAAAAAACAGAAACCTATTTGTTTTTAGCTATCGGAAAACTCGGGCTCGGCTAAGTTCATTGAAATTTCTGACACGTCGGCGTTAGACATTCCCCTTTAAATATGAGTAGGATCATACGATATTTTTCCTCATCGGTACTTCTACTCGTTCTATTTGCCTGCCAACCCGTCAAAGAAAACCCAAGAGTGATCCAAGGCGTTCTTGATCTCAGAAATTGGGACTTTCAAACGGACGGGAGTGTTAGTTTAGACGGGGATTGGGAATTTTATTGGAACTCTCTTTTAACAAAAGAAAACGATACAAAACTAGATCCTTCCAAAACCTATATCAAAGTGCCCGCTAAATGGGATAAGGGAAGAAATGTTCCTACAAAGTATCCAAGCTACGGATTCGCAAGTTACCGCGCAAAGATCCTTTTGCCAGGATCAGGTTCTCAACTAAGCGTCAAGATCGCTTCCATCAGTTCCTCATATGTTTTATTTATTAATGGCAAGGAGATTTCAAGAGGAGGGTCCATTGGAAATGATGAGTCTAGTTCAAATTCTGGCTACCATCCAGGAGTATTCAGCTTTATTTCACCTGGCTCGGAACTTGAGATCGTACTACATGTAGCGAATTATAGGTATTCGAACGGTTCCGGAATTTGGAACTCGATCCGTTTAGGCTCCAATTCGGAGATCCAACAACTTTCCTTAAGAGCAACAATGCTCGACTCTATCACGTTCGGGACTTTGTTCGTAATGTCCCTATATCATTTTACTTTCTATTTAATGAGAAGAAGGGATCCTTCTGCTCTATTTTTCGCGATCCTATGCCTTTGTATCGCCTTACGAGTCGCTTTTTACGGAGAAAGGATCTTCTTTAACGTATTTCCGATCTTTCAAAATTACGAGTTTGCCGTTCGAGGTGAGTTACTTTTTCTTTTTTTACTTCTTCCGGGAACGATCTTATACGTTCAATCGGTGTTCAAGGACCAACTAAAAAAAGACAAATTCTTAAATATTATATTTTACTTAAGTATACCTTTAGTGCTTTCAGCTGTGATCTTACCGACAAAGATCTACACCCATTCTTTCTTTGTTAATGCGCTTGAAATCCAAATGATAGCGGTTTTAGCCTATTTGTTTTTCAGATTAGCATTTATGTCTTTCCAAGCGATAGATGGAGCAAGGATCTGTTTTTTCAGTCTGCTGGTTAACCTGATCACAGTCGCAAATGATATACTCTATCTGAATAAATTTATAGATTCTTTTTATCTTGTTCCGTATGGGGTTTTGGCTCTTGTTCTTTCCCAATGTGTGCTGCTCGCATCCAGATTTTCCAAAGGATTTCTGTTGGCGGAAGATCTAGGAGAGGAATTAAAAAAACTGAATATAAATCTAGAACAGATCGTAGTAGAAAGAACGGAAAACCTAAACGAATCCTTAAAACTACTGCGCGGGGATTTATCTTTAGCTAAAAAATTGCAACAGAAGACACTTCCTACTTTAGACCTAAATGATAAAAAGGTCTCTATTCATCCGTATTATCTTCCTATGTCCGAGATAGGAGGAGATTATTACGATGTATTCGAATTAGAACCCGGTTATTTCAGATTATTTTTAGTGGATGCGACCGGCCATGGAGTGCAAGCAGCCTTATTGACCATGACGATTAAGGCGGAATTCGAAAGCCTAAAATTCACGAAGGAAGAACCTTCCAAAGTATTAGAATTGTTGAATAAAGCCTGCTGTCAGAAATATAGAAGTATTAACATCATTTTCTCTGCGGTTTTGGCGGATATAGATCTGAATAATAACACTCTTTATTATTCTTCCGCGGGTCATCCTCCCCAAGTCCTAAAACAAAAACAAGAAGAAGCGGATTATCTATACTCCAGAGGTCCAATCATCGGATTAAAAAAGGAAGCTACTTATAAAAACGTAAAAGTTTCCTTAAGACCTGGAAATAGGATATTTTTCTTCTCGGATGGGATTTTCGAGGAATTCGACCAAGAAAAAAGGGAATTCGGAGAGAATAGAGTACTCTCATTATTAAGTAAAGATGTAGGACTTCGAGAAGTCGCAGAAGGACTTATTTCGGAACTTCAAATTTTTGTAGGCCCAAGAGGCTTTCAAGACGATGTGACCCTTCTCGCAGTCGAAGTCCATTAAAGATTCCTGAGCAATATTTCCGCTTAGTTTCAGAGACACTTCGAGCACGACTGCATTCTCCCGCGATAGGGATACGTAGGCCTTTAGTCTCGAAGAGACGAGGGCGAAGCCCGAGGCCGGAGTAGCCCGGTCCGAGCATAGCGAGGAATCGCCCATATTTTATAAATAGTTAATATTCTATTCCTTCATCCCCAAAGAAGAGATCGATAATGAATACAAACCCCTGGAATTTTTATCGAAGGAAGGAAAATACGCTCTTCCTGCAAAAGGGACCGAGACGGAAATATCCCTGATCTTAGAACCATCGTGCATATAATAATAAAGAGGTTTTTCTCCTTTTTGATCCAACACCAACAAACCTGTATTATGCGAGATAGGTAATATTTTTTGGGGAATGGATAGAATGAAGGTCTTTAGCCAAGGGTTACGATGCACAAAATTAACAAGTCCCGATCTTTTTTTAATGATCCCCACCCAAATCCTTCCTTGCTCATCTCTTTCTAATCCGTCTGCAAGACCTGGCAAATTCTCTAGTAGGACTTCCGACGTTCCTTGTTTTGATCCGCTTATATAAGCCTTTATGATCCTAAACTTGGTAGTCTCAGTAAATACAACAGACTCTTCGTCGTTCTTTCCCGATGTGTCGATCAGTATCCCGTCCACAAATGTGAACCCGCTGAGGATAAGTGATATCGTTCTTTTTTCGCGATCATACATCCATAGCTTTCCATGAGGATAAAGTCCGATCGCTTCCGGAACCGCGCCACTTCCCATTGCGGCATCTTCTCTTTCAAACGGTTCGGTGATATAGATCCTATTTCCATCGTCAGAAATCGCGAGATCATTACATAATGAAAAAGGACGAGAATTCGAAGTATTCAGTTCATCAATCTTGTATGTAGGCCTTTCCGAATCAGTGTAAACTTTTTCGAATTCTTCCTTTTGTATTTTAGGTAAGTCTAATAGAATCGGAGTAACATTTTTAGAGTTCACATGGACTTCATATAACCCTACTCGATTTTTTTCAGTATAAGATTCTCCTCCTAGGCGTGACGAGCATACGAGGATCCGTTCCTTATTTTTGTCTGCAAATCTCATTCCGGCCGGATTAACAGGAGGTTTAACCCATTGTTGTGCTTTTTCGGATTGAAAATCCAATTTCCAGATCCAACCGTCCATACCGGAAGCGTATGCGTTCTTGTTTTTCGGGTCAAAGATCAAATCATCATGCCCTGGAAGGTCTTTCATTTCCACCTGAAGACCGTTTAAAAATGGATCTTGTTGAGCCTTTACCTCCGATATAGATGCAGGAACTTCTCCCAGGGTATAGGACTCTCCTATTTTAATCTTTCCTGAATTACAACCGATACAATATAGGAGAATTATATATATTATAAATTTATTATTTTTATTCACGCGATTTCCCTTAGTTCTCCGTATTTTTTTACATGCGGGACTTCTTCGTCCAACCAATATACCTTATCTTTTTCTACCACTAATATCTCTTCGAATTTGAATCCGGTTTTTCCTCTTCCTAGGTGAGGTTCGATCGCCCAAAGTCCTATTTTTTC
Organism: Leptospira sarikeiensis; assembly: GCF_004769615.1. Taxonomy (GTDB): domain Bacteria; phylum Spirochaetota; class Leptospiria; order Leptospirales; family Leptospiraceae; genus Leptospira_B; species Leptospira_B sarikeiensis. The sequence goes on from NZ_RQGF01000026.1 coordinate 21,307, forward strand.
TCCCTCATGGTCCGGAGTTAATAGTTCTGGCAAAACCTTATGGGATAAAAATTCAAAGGATCCTTGCAAGCTAAACCAACTTGCAAAACTGATTGGCAGTAATGGAAAAGAAATTTTAGGAAGATGCACTTTATATACTCGATGTCCCAATACTGCAAATGGGTACAAAGAATGTACATTATCGAATCCGCTTTGTTTTGCGTCCTGATCTATCTTCCACCAAATTTCTGAAGAACTCATAGAAGATGCAAAATACTTAGGGATCTCTGATCTTAATTTCATAAGATATCTCATTCCGGAATCCAATTCTGAATTTTGAGTAAGTGAAGAAGAATATCCGATGTCCCCGATATAACCGTCTACAACGGGTGACACATCCAAAATGAAAGATTCGTTTTCTTTTAATATACGTTTGCTCGGGTGAAACTGTGTGAATCTTTTATAACCATCAAATCTTGCGTGTTCTCCGAACCATGCAAATGGGCGATGTAGAAAAACTTTAACTCCATGATCTCGCAAAAACATATCCATTCGTTTTGCGGCTTGTTTTTCCGTCCAACCTTCCCGTATTTCTTTTTCGACTTCCGTTACGCATTGATACGCTAATCGTTGTGCTTTTAAAAAGCCTTCCTTCTCTTCTTTACTCGGTATCTTGATTGAGCTGGAATTATATCTGGAGATCTTAGAAGAAAGTTTAGATAGGATTCCCTTTCGATTTTCTATAGGCATATGTTTCTCTTCGTTCCTAACAAAAGAGTAACAGAATTGGGAGTCTAAGGCTTGAATGATTCCGGTGTGGATCTTTTTTTTAATTAGATAAACTATTCGATTTCACAAAATCTAAGCTCAATCGATTTTAAATGCCCAAAAAAGAGAGAAGGCACAAATCCGAAATTCTCCTTAAACGTTCTAGTGAAATGAGCGGAATCCGAAAATCCTGCAGCGTGGGCAGCCTCGGTCAGATTTTTACCTTCTTTCAGAAGTTTTGCAGACTCAAGTATCCGAACCCATAATAAGTATCTTCGAAGAGGGATCCCCAGATTCTCTTTAAAAAGACGGATCAGTCTATCTTCAGACACCGAGAAATGTTTACCAATTTCTTTCATTCGAATACTATCGGGAATTTCCTTACGGATCATCTCGGCAATCTGTATGATCCTCTCATCTATGGATTTGGTAAGTTTTTGAAAAGGGTAAACAGAACGTAAAAGATCTAAATGTAGATCCCAAACTTCCTGGTCTTTTAATTTGCCGTAATATAGATCCCAAAGTCTCTCTATCAAGTGTTGGAATTCCGACACATCTAATCGTTTTACCTTTCCCATCTCCGCGTATTCTGAAATGGAAGAGTATTCGTATGTTTCAGGATCTATCAGTAGGGCAACCATCTCCTTACCTGGAGAGACAGTTCTATGATACGTATTCGGGCCTACTAAGGCTACCCTATATTCCTCTTTTCCGTTCTCAGTTTCTATCTGAATATTTTCTTTTAAAGAGATCGCAAGAGTTGCTGCATAATGAACATGAAAATCCGTTTGCATCGCGTTCGTTGCAAACAACACACGACCATTCATTAAATATAGAATTCCGTTCGAAGTAAAATCCATGAAAGGTTTCGGAGATATGTTTTTTTCGTTTTACCGGATTCGTTCAAGCGGAAACCGAAATAATTATGATACTTTTTCAAATAATGAAGACGAAAGATCGGAGAGTTGAATGAGACAAATCGTAATCACTAAAAAAGGAGGGCCTCAGGTCCTGAAAGTATTGGAGGTAGCGGATTTACTACCAAGTTCGGGAGAAGTGAGAATTTCCGTAAAAGCCTCAGGATTAAATTTCGCAGATATCATGACCAGAATGGGAGTTTATCCGGATGCACCACCCTATCCTTGCGTAATGGGATATGAAGTGTCAGGTATCATAGATAAAATTTCTTCCGGAATCGATCCTTCTTGGTTAGGTAAAGAAGTATTAGCTATCACAAAATATAAAGGCCAAGCGGAGCAAGTAATCGTACCGATAGATCAAGTTTTTGAAAAACCTCCCACGATGTCATTCGAACAAGCCGCAGCTTTTCCTGTGAATTACCTCACTGCATATCTTATACTATCTGCAATGGGAAGTTTACAATCCCACGAAACAGTACTGATCCATAATGTAGGAGGAGGAGTCGGCCTCGCTGCGTTAGAAATATCTAATCATATCGGCGCAGAAACATTCGGAACTGCAAGCCAAAGAAAACATGAATTCCTAAAGAAAAAAGGCTTAAAATATGCGATAGACTATCGTAATCAAAATTGGAAAGACGAGTTGATGAAATTAACTAACGGAAGAGGAGTTGATTTGGTCTTAGATCCTATCGGTGGAAAAAATTTGAAACAAAGTTATCAGTCAGTAAGTAGCACCGGAAGAGTAGGACTTTTCGGTTTGTCCGTAGTTACCGAACCGGGATTGGGTGGCACATTCCAAAAATTAAAAATGTTATTCCAAACTCCGATCTTTCACCCATTTCAATTTTTATTAAGCAATAAAGGAGTATTCGGTGTTAATATGGCAAGACTCTGGCATGAAAAGAAAAAAGTCAGGATCTGGGCCGACATTCTATTGTCAGGTCAAAAAGAAGGATGGATCAATCCTCATGTGGACAAGGTTTTTAAGTTCGATCAAGTCGGAGAAGCGCATCAATATATAGAATCCAGACAAAATATTGGGAAGGTGATCCTGGTTCCATAGAGACAAATTGACTTAAAACAGAATGCTCTTTCAAGAGAACATTCTGTTTTTATGAAATACTCAGATTATAAAGGATATGGGATAGTATTAATCCCCTTATATCCTTTTTCATAAACGGATAAGAATACTTTTTCCTTTCCAGGGATCACAACGATCAAAGTGGAAAAAATAGAACCGTTATGTATTCCATAATATAAAGGTTTTTTGCCATCTTCTGAAAGGAGCAACAGTCCGGATTTTCTAGAGACCGGCTGAAATCTTTGTGGGATATACAACACGATATTCTTCCAGAATGGATGACTATGAAGCCAAGTCACTAGTTTGGATCTTTCAAAAACTAATGCTACCCAAACTCTTCCTTGAGGATCACGATCCATCCCATCCGGAAATCCAGGCAACCCGTCTATCGCGACCTCGTCTTTTCCTGAATTTTGACCTGACAAATGTAGACGCAAAAGTCGAAACTTAGATACTTCGTTCAGTAGAATGGAAGTTTCGATATTTTGGCCGGGCGGGTATTCCAACAAGATCCCATCCACATAAGCATAATCATACGCTACGAGACTCGCAGTATTTTCTTTCAAATCCAACTTCCAAACATTACCGTTTTGCCCCAAGGTTAATGCTTCATTCCTAGATTGATCGCTCACACCTAAAATTGCACCTGCATGATCATACGGTTCAGTAAAATATATGCGCTCTCCGTCCCTACTGATCGCTAAATCATCCGCTTTTTCTATAAGACGGCTATTCGAATCATTCATTTCCGAAAAACGAAGTTTAGGCCCTTTTCCGTTCGAATATAATTTTCCGAAAGAACTCGTTATATTTTGATCAGGAGTTTTCGGGATTATCGGGACCCGAGTAGAAATTTTACGGATCGTTTTATTAGATATTTTTAATTCATAGATACCGGGACCACTCGGGTCTACCGGATCATCCTTTTTTCCCCTGGATGCACAAAAATAGATCAGATCCGGATCTTTAGGATGAGAGACCATTCCGCCCGGCATCAATGGAGCTTTGACGAACTGCTCCGCCTTATTTTTCTGTAAATCCAGGATCCAGATAAATCCATCCATCGAAGCCACAAAGGCTCTTCCTAAATTTTCTTGAAGTAAGATCTCGTCTTGAGCGGGAACATCTGTAAACGATGTTTGGATCCCTAGTTCGGATAGATCTTTGGAGTCCTTTACTTTTTCGATTTCCTCGTTATAATGAAATTGAACAGGCTCTCCAATCTGCTTTTTGAAATGATCTTCTGGAATAGAGATTAAATTCCAAAAAACGATCACAACAACTGCAAGAACGAGTAAATATAAATATCTCTTACGATTCATTCAATCATTTTACTCAAGAGAGGTCAGAAACGCTTGAATGAAAACGGTATAGAACGGAAAAGAAAACCCTTGCTAAGTATTCTGGAAATTGGAAAATTTAATTTTGGAAGATCAAATGATATATACTATTATAGCTAGTATTGAGCTTTTTTGCTTAAGTGCTGCCTTGGCTTATTATAGCTATTTGCGCATTTTTCGCACTTCCGCAGTTCAAAACTGGATTGTTAATGGAGAACAAACAGAAATTGCAAAACTTGCAGCGGCGGACTCAAGCACGATTTATAGAATAAAATTTATCGGGGTTGTCGTTTTAATGATGAGTTTAGTATGTTTATTTTTGATGTTGAGACCTCTATGGTTCCACCTAAAGAATTAAAAATATTTCTCAACAACCTACTTTACTCATCTCTTACTAATCTAAAATAATTTCCTTCTTTTAAATTTTCGTAACGTGCCCAATCGATCTTTTTTCCCTTGGGGATATAAGTAGAATCGGCAGATTTTATCTTAATACCATGGAACAAAGAATAAATACCGACTGCTATACTAATTGCGGTATCCTTCCTTCTTTGAGTAAGGATCTTCATATCTTTTTCTTTATCTATATAACCAATCTCTAAATAAGCGGAAATTGCATTGATAAATGTAGGGAGGCTATATGTGGAAATATACGGATCGTTGATCGGCCCCGGGTTACTAAGTTCCTCTTCTTGGCTTGGAAAATTTTTTAGACCGTATTGTACAAATCTCATTAATTCTGCAGCGGCGTAATGATTATCTCCACCGAATCCTTCTAATCCGTCTTCCCTTCTCCAAAGTTCCGGTTCTGCTCTTTCTCTATCCCAAAATTTACCTTTAGCGGAATATTCCGGATGTTTCTTGGCATAAGGTCCCGGACCTCCTTCTTTCGCCTTTTCAACCCAACCGGAAGGGTCCGCATATTTCCAACTAACCATGTTTTGGCGATAACCTTCGAAATTAGATAGGTCCGTTTTTTTTCCGGATTTATTAGGCCAGTAACCGTTAAAATAGATCCAAGCATCCGCGACTGCATTCTCTAATCTGGACCATTCCATCTTAAAGCGCATCCATTCGTTCCAAGGCCCTTCTTCAAAAGATTTAGAGGATTTACCTTCCGAAATTTTTCTCAAATTATAGAAGGTACGATAAGAAGGAGTAAGTACTGCAGCCATTCCTCCCGGATGACCTTTCCAACTAGGATTCAAATGTAGAGATACGACAAGATACGGTCTCGCGGCATTGATCCTAGAGATCCTACCCGGTTTTATCTTTCCCGTCTTTTTATCAGGATAATCATAAAGCCTATAGAATGCATTAGGATCCGAACTAAGATCCGCACCTTCTTCCTTTGCTGTTTCTTCTCGAGTGAGATCCGAATCGATACGGATCCAAGGCAAGGGATCGCTCGTGAATTTTTTTGCATGAGAACGGAATGTTTCAAATCCTTCCTGAGTTTTAGTCAAGTCAAGGATCTCTTTTACTTCTTTTGCAAGAGACAAGACCACTTCGCTTTCACGTCTGGATTTTGTCTGAGCTCCCGCTTTATAAGGCTCTAGATATTTATTAGAGATCGGATCATATTTATCTCCATGCTCTTCCTTCGGTTTGAGGTCCAATCCGCCATGCCCCGGATCTATGATGATATTGTAGGTTTTTTTAGGGATTTCTTGCGCAAGACTTGGGATGGAACAAATGAAGAAGAGAAGATATAAGAAAATTTTTCGTATCACGAATGGAAATTTATTTCTCCGAGGATATCAGGCATAGCCTGGTATCCCCAGTTGATACGTCAAGGAATCCAGAAATTAATTTCAGGATCCGGAAAGAAACTTAGAGTTTAGATTCGGCGAATACCATATTCCGGTTATCGCTCAGATCTACTTTATATTTTTCCCGGATATTCTTACTCTCTTCTTCCGTTTTCAGTTTGCTCAGAATAGAGATCCCGTATTCCTTCGCGATCCTAAGATGCATGAGACTATCCTTATAACGAGAGTCCCTTCTCATTTTTTCAGCCTGGATAAACTGATAATAAGCGATCTGAAGTTTATGTTGGTTTTGAGAAATTTCTCTACCTGCATATTTCGCAGCCGCTCCAGGGCCTTGTTTTTGCTCGATAGAAACGATTGCGTCCGCGCATTCTCCAAGAAGTTGATCTACCTTTTGATTATACAGATCGGAGAACTTATTGTATAACTTATTAGTCTCGTCTTCAGTTTCCTTCATCTTGCGACCGGCAACTACGTATTTACGCATTAAAGAATAACGATACGCTTCGTTGTATTTTTTCCAGATAGTGTCGAAGTCCTGTTGGGAGTTCTGCACCTGAGATCCGAAATTTTTTACTACCACTTCCAAAGCGCCTAGATCGTTTTTGATCTTATTTTGAGTGGAATCCAAGGTTCTGGCAAAATGGAATTCCTCCAAATAATCTCCCTGGTATTTAGGATCTTCTGCCGCAGATAAAGCAGCTCCCTTACCATCGTTATTTGCTGGTTTATTTTGTGCAGACACACCGTACGAGATTAGGACCAAGCTTGCGAATAGAGCTAAGGTCCGAGGGAAAGAAATTTTTGTCATGTGATCGACCCTTCGCGGTAATATAACACAATCAGGAAGAAGGGAACAAGCTTTTTATTGATTAAAATCGAAACATAATATTCCGTCACCAACAGGGAATAAGGTGTATTTAATCTTAGAACTTTTGGCTAAGGTCCATAATTTTCTGACAGCCTGATCGGAAGGAGCCTGGTTTTGAGGATCTGCGATCCTTCCATGCCATAGAACATTGTCATAAACAACTCTCAGGTTGCGGTGCTTCCCCTTCTCCAATATCATTTCTAAAATTTCCGGATATTTGATCTTATCACAATCCACAAATAAGAACTCTTTTCTATCCGAAATGGGAGAATCCAAAAATTCGAGAGCTGCCAGAGAACAATCCGCATTCAAAAATTCCACCCTTTCGATCTCGGGGCCTAATTTCTCCAGATAAGACCTTGCGGTCTGTATAAAATCAAGTTCACGATCCACAGTTTTGATCTTTGCGTTTTTGGAGAGGGAAGATAAAATCCAAACTAAAGAGACTCCATATCCAGTTCCAAGCTCTAATACAAAATCAGGATCCCAAGAGGAAATCAGAAAAGAAAGAACGGAACCAGACGCAGGGCTTAGTACTGGAAACTTGTCCTCCGCTGCTTTTTTTTCCAGCTCAAGCATCCAATCATAAGGCCTCTGCACAAGCTCCGAATGGATCCAATCTTCCAAACCATCCGAAAAAATAGAAGTCCCGTATTTTCCTTTCTGAGAACTCATAATTTCAATCCGGAATAAATAGATGGATCCTGTCTTTTTCTGAAGAAGGGATCCTCTTAGATAATACTTTCCTAATATAGCTCGGAGGATAACGTTTGGAAAAATGGATTAGCACGATTTTTTCGTTCTTAAAAGAAGGCAGATGGTGTAGGATCTCATCCAAATGTGTATGTCCCCATTCTCTTGCGTTCTCGACTGTCCTTTCTTGGTCTATATAAGTACATTCTAAAAACAGGACTTCGGATTCTGCTACATCCTTATGAGTTAACACGTATTCTATTTTTGTGTCTCCGGAAAAGCTTACCAAAGGTTTGGTGATCAGTTCGTTTACTTCCACACCTTCCGATTTTTTTTGGACAAGTTCAGGCCCAGTCAGTCCTGAGAATTCCGATTTAAGTTTTTTCTTTCTCTCGTAGATCGTGTATCCTTGAGAAGAAACCCTATGAAATGTTCTCCAAGCTTTAAAAAAATGGAATGTATCCAAATCCACTTCTTCCCCTTCTCCCAAGGCTTTCATTTCATATACATACGGGAAATCCTCTATTTTGGAATAAAGAGATAAAATCTCCCTCATCGGTGCTTCCAAGTCTTTAGGAAGATAAATTTTAGGAGGGGTTAATTTACGTAATGATCTTTGAGAAATATAATATGGGATCCCCGCAGAATGATCCAAATGAGCATGAGTCAGTAACAATCTTTCAATATTAACTCGATCCGGATTCTGATGACCTATATCGAACATCAGATCCAAACGAGGAAGAGCTATAGATGTGCGAATTCCCCCTTCCGAAATTCCTTCGAATATATAACCTTTATGTTCGAATCTACACTCCATCAGGGGATCGGATCTTCCGGACCTACAACTTTTTGTCCGGGCAACTCAGAAGAGACCACGGATTTCGGTCCGGAAACGACTGCAGTTAATTTGTCTCTTCTGAAATATATTTTACCAACTCTTTTAAGATCCGCAAGGCTTACTTCCTGGATCTTGTCCCTATACTTACGAAGATAATCCTTAGGCATTTTATGCTCTCTAAATCTCACTTCGTTGCGAAGAATTTCCATAGAATCCGTGAATAAGAAAATAAACTTATTCAATATCGCTTCCTTCGCATTCTTCAATTCATCTTCGCGTATATTAGAAAATGTTTCATCACTCAGGATCTCTCCCATAAGATTATAGACTTCCATCGTACTTTGGGATTTTGTCTGGGTGAAAAAATAAAGAACCGAATGATCCTTTTCGAATACAGGATGACTGGAAGAAGAGTAAGCTAACCCTTTATCGGATCGGATCTTGTTCATAAAGTAGGAAGTAAAACCTCCACCTCCGATCAGGTAATTCAGGACTTGTACTGCATAAAAATCCTTATCATTATGTGCAGGACCAACGCCTAAGAACAAAACTAAGTTCTGAGTATTTGCCTTGTCCACGATCAGGTTTTTGAGATCTCTTTCTTTTAGATTCTTATTTAATTCTTCCGAACTGGAACCTTCCGATTCCATGATAGGTTTTCCGGAAAAACCAGGAAGGATATCCTCTAAAAATTTGGGGATCTCTTCTTGTTTCCATTTCCCGGTCAATAAAATAGACCTTCTGGAATTCAATAATTGATTTTTATAATATTCGTTTAGGCTCTCTTCTTTTAACTCATCCAAATTTTGCAAAGAAAGAGACTTACCTTTTACTTTTCCATGATATACAAGTTCGGTCGCTTTTCTAAAAGCAAGCCCGGTGATATTATCATTTCTTCTTTTGATCTGCTCTCCTAATTGCAATCTTGCGATCTCGAAAGCTTCTTTGCCGAATATAGGCTCTTTCAAAAATTCGGAAATGAGCGCCTTGGACTCCTTATCATATCTGGAAAGCCAAGAGAAAGTCAAAGTGACCGTATCAAGATCGGAATCCACTCTGAGCTTGGAGCCGTATGACTCCCAAACTTCCGCAAAACTTTCTCCCGGGTGAGAATTTGTTCCCCCTTTCTTCCATGCCTCCGGAAAAATTTCCACAAGCTCGGAAGAAGTTTTAGTGAAATAAGAAGGTCCCGCATAAAATGAAATTTCCAAGGTTTTGATCGGAAACTCGGGATTTTCCAAATATAGGATACGAGTATTTGGATCGGTTCCTAGATCTTTTATTTCCGGGAAATGGAATTCTAATGTTGGGACCTTTACATCCTTAACAAAATCTCCGGGTGCTGCATCATTTGCGCTGAAGGAAAATAATAAAACGAGTGAGGAGATAATTAATCTTTTTCGAATATTCATTTTTTCTCTCCGTCTGAATTCACTAGATCACCCACTGTTAAATTCCTGGATGTAAAATATTTTTTTGTAACTCTCATAATGTCTTCAGGGGTTACACGATCCAGACGAGCATAATCGTCGAAGATCTCAGTCCAATCTCCCGCCACCAATTCGTAGTAAGTAAGGACATCCGCAAGTTTGGAGTTACTGTTCAGACCTCTGATATAATCCGCCACGATCTGATTTTTAATCTTCAGAAGTTCTTCTTCAGTAACCGGCTCGTTTTTCAGAGTTTCCAACTCTTCTAAAATAGAAGATTCTATTTTATCAGGATCTGCTCCCCTTACATTGGTAACGTAGATCGCGAATAAATTCGCATATCTTTCTCCGGGCTCTCCCGTCCAACACGCGACTCTTTGAGCGAGTTTGTCCCGAAGTACTAATCTTTTATACAATCTTCCGGTCTCACCTTGGGATAAGATCGCATCGATGAGTTCCAATACAGGTTTGTCCGGATGAGGAGAAGCAGGGGTTAACCAACCCATCACCTTCATCGGCCCGGAAGAATGTTTTACCGTTACTCTTCTTGTTTCATGATCGAAACTCTCTTCAGGATTTTCAGTAACAGGAGAAGGCCCGTCAGGAATATCTTCGAAGTATTTGCGTACTAATTTTTCGGTCTTATCAAAATCTAGATCACCAACGATCCCGATCGCCATATTATGAGGTCTGTATTTTTGTTTAAAAAATTTCTCTGTCTTATCTATATCTAAAAAAGGAAGATTGGACTCGAAACCGATCACAGGCATTCCATAAGAATGTTTTTCGAAAGCTGCTCCCAAAAATTTCTCTCTCAGGATCCCCATTCCTTGGTTTTCGACACGCATCCTTCTTTCTTCTAAGACCACGTCCCTTTCAGTATAATATTCTCTTAATATAGGATCCTTGAGCCTATCCGATTCCAATTTGGCCCAGATCTCCAATCTATTTGCAGGAAGTAAGATCTGATAATTCGTAACATCGTTGGTGGTATACGCGTTAAAACCTGTGCCACCGTTTTTTTCGTATATATAAGAATCTTCATTGGAAACCACAAACTTGCGATGTAGTTCCAACAGGTTTTTAAATCTGGTCTCCAATATATTCTTATCTTTGATCAATTTTTCAGGGACCGGTTGTCCCTTTGAAGTTAACTCTCTCTCTTGCAAACGATAAGAATCCAGACGTTTTCCCCAAACTCGTATCTGGTCCAAATATACTTTTTCTTTTTTATAATCGGTGACACCTATATTCTTTGTGCCCTTAAAAAGCATATGTTCGAGCAAATGTGCAGTTCCCGCGATCTCTGGAGTTTCATCCGCGGCTCCTACTAAAAATTTGGTATAAACCGCAACAGTAGGAGAATCTTCCCTCTTCATCATTAGGAGCCTGATCCCGTTTTTTAAAACGATCTTCTTGGTCCTGGATTCGAGCGTGGTTCTGATCTCTTGGAAGATATCCCCATCGGCAAAGGTTCCGAAATTTATAAAAAAGTTCAGAATAAAAAAGAGTAAAAAGAAACGAGAGATGACGGATCCGAATAGATGTCTCGACATAACCAACAAGATTTCCTCAAAAACAAATGTTGTCCAGAAGTTACCAAGAAAAAATCCCGCTGGTTTTTGTAGAGGGATGCTATAAACTAGGAACTATGTTCCGGGTTTTGTCGGTCTCATTCCTTCTTCTTATTCTTTCCTCCTGCGAACCTGCGGATCCCGAATATAGAAGAAAAGTTTGGGAAAACCTGAACGACTCAGGATTTATATCGCATGACTATTTCCAAGTCGTAGTAACTGTCCCAGTTCCCAATCAAGAGAAGCCTCTATTAACATTGAGAGAAGATTGTAAGACCAGAGCGATACGTAAACGGGACGAGATATCGATCAATCTAATAATCGCGCAAATCACCGAAGAAAATAAAACTTGGATCGGGGTCGGAGTCAATTCTACCGTTCCAAAATATGAACCTCTTCCTGGACCGATCCAGGCAGTCAGAACTAAATCCAATTCTCCTATGGGCGCTGCATCCATAGCCACCCAGGTTGTCCAAACCCAAGAAGAGGACACCGGCCCTGAGGAAAAAAAAGAAAAGAAGAAGACGGAAATCATAAATGCGGATTATCTAACCTACCGAGCAAGTTTCGCTTGGCTTTTAGATAGATTGTTCTTATACAAAGAAGACTATAGCGATCCCAAGACCTGCACAATGGTATTTCGGATCGTAGATGCGGATTTACTAAAGCGGACCTTAGAAACAAAAATAACTCAGTGAGATAGAGGAAATCCAATCTATGCCTACAAAAACGATTTTTGCAATACTGATCGTTTCTCTAATTTCCGTTTGTAAAACTCCTCAAACGGAAGAGCCTAAAAAAGAAACTCCTAAAAACGTAACAGAAGAATCTGCGCCTACCGAAGACGATCAATTCGTTAAGGCTACCGAAGGATTTATCAGTTCTTCAACATACCAAGTAGTTGTTTCTTCTTTAGATAGTAACGAAGGAGAGGCTCTCGACCTGGCTAAAAAAAGGGCCTTAAATCTGTTTATCGCGGAGAAGGGAGATTCTTTCCGTCCTACCGACAGAAAATTTTTAAAAGAACTTGTGGATACAAAAGGTAAGATCGTAAAAACTTCCAAGCCTATCAATGGAAAGACTTATTATCTATTTCATGTTTCTCAGCCTGACTTAAAAATAGAGATTAAAAAATAGTACATAAAAAAAGCGGCATATTTGCCGCTTTCCTTCCATCAGATCCGGTCTCGGATCATTGAATAATTTCTTTTTGTAATATCTTTCCTGGGATACAGATATTACGATTATAATCGCAGTAGAAAATTTTCGCGTGTATTTCCAATTCTCCGCTTCCTTCCAACTTCACTTGCATAGGCTCCACAGTTTCAAAATATTCTTTTTTACGAGTGGATGTTTTTCCCTTTAGTTTTAAGTCGGCGGAAATCACTTTTAGCCCAGGTCCAGGGTTGATCAGAATTCTGTGAGGAGCTTCTTTTTGTATCCCGAAATTTTCAGGATGAATCACTTTGAGAAGATAAGAAGAAGGGGATGATCTTTCTAATTTAAATTTGATCGGGCTCTCTTCCTCTGCCGAAAGACCGGAGATCAATAAGATAGATATAATTGCGGCGAATGAGAAACGTTTCATACGTAAATTAGACCCTCAGCGCATCCGAATGTTTTGTCAAGCCGCTAACCTTTTATTTTTTTGTGGTGTATTTTTGGATCAATATATCACCCGAAATACCTAAGGAATCATTCAGTTTTCTGATCGCTTCGATCGAAAGTGGGATTTTTTTGTTCAGATACTCGGAGGCTCTCTGTTTAGATCCTAAAATTTTTGCCACGTCCTTTTGAGTAAGACCTTGTTGTTCCATTCTGAAGAGGATCGCATCTATCGGATGAGGCGGAAAGATCAGGACATGTTTCTCCTCATAATTACTTACCAAGACAAATAATGTCTCTAATTCGATTTCTTGATCTCTTGTTCTTTTTTCAAGATCCATCAATGTTTCGATCCGCTTTAAGGCAGATTTATGATCAGTTTTGGAAATCACCGGCTGTACTAGAATCGCATTTGTCATAATAAAACCCTTGGACAGAATCTAAATCGTGGTCGCATCTATTCGATCGTATTCGGAATGAGTTCCTACAAATCGAATAAACACTCCCCCAAACTTATATTCCATCTTTACAATAATTCTGTAATTATTCCCGCCCACATTAAAAACGACTCGATTCCCCGGAAAAAAATCAGCGGACCTATATCTTTCTCTGATGATCTTAGGTTCTGTCCAAAATGATTTCTTAGCGTCCCAGTACCAGGCAGATAAAGGAATTTCTGCTTTTGGATGTTTTTTCCAGAAATCCACAAGTGTTGCTCTGGAAATGATTCGGTTTTTTCGCATATCACGAATCTACCAGAAAGTTCCAAAAATTGGAACTACAAATTTTCAAAAACCGCAGACTCCTGCGGAATATTGATTACCGGAGAATAATGATTAGCCCTTAAAGTTTTGGAACTGAACGTCGAAAGGTAGATCGGCTGCTTTTAGAAGTCTCATAATCTCTTGCAGATCATCCTTCTTCTTACCTTGGATCCTGACGCAGTTTCCCATGATGGTTGGGATCACTTTCAGTTTAGAATCTTTTACGATCTTTGTAATTTCTTTGGTCTGCTCTTTTTCTAGACCATTACGGATCTTCACTTTCATCCGAACAGTGTTACCGGTTGCAGGCTCTATTTTGGATTTAAAGTCGAAAGATTTGAGACCGAGTCCTCTTTTCGCCATTTTGTTGATGAGAACATCGATTACACTTTCCAACTTCGCTTCGTTGTCGGAAGTTAAAACAAGATTCTCTTCTTCCAATTTGATCTCTGATTTGGAACCCTTAAAATCGAATCTATTTTTGATCTCTGCGATCGCTTGGGTGACCGCATTTTGTAATTCAGGTTTGTCGATCTCGGAAACTACGTCGAATGATGGATCGCTCATTATTTTCCTCCATTTAGGCTAAGAGAAATTTTATCTAATGCGGAGCGAACGGCTTCTTCCACTTTGGAGACTTCTTTTCCTCCGCCTTGGGCCATGTCCGGTTTACCTCCGCCCTTACCGCCTAAAATTTCACAAGCGGCCTTTACTAAATCTCCGCAATGAACTTTTCCAACTAAAGAAGAAGAGCAGGTGATCACAATACTTGCATCTTCCGCGTTCTTACTCGCAAGAATTGCCACGATCTCTTTTTCTCTAACCTTAATATTGTCTGAAAGTCCCTTTAATGCCTTCGCGTCCTTGGACTCGAAAATAGCGGATACTACCTTAGTAGAACCGATCACTTTAGAATTTTCGAATACTTTTGCGATGACGTCAGGATTATTTTCGAAATCTCTGGACTCTCTATTTTTCTTTTCTTTCAGGAATTTGGACTGCGTCTCTTCTAACTCCAAAGAGAGTTTTTCAGAAAGATCCCGAAGAGGAACTACTGCACCCGCACCCTTTGTTTCGAATAAAGAACGGATCTCATCCGGACCAGGTATTGAAGTTTTAATAGAAAGAGAAGTCCCTTCTGCTCCAAGCTCGTCTTTGATCTTTAGATTAATATTTTGTACCGATTCCGTTAATTCCGCAAAACGATTCTGAAAGGTCTCGATCACTAAAGGACCAGCGACAGCTTCTATTCTTCTGTTACCTGCACCAGGGCTGGATTCTTTTTTGATGAAGAAGTATCCGATATCTCCGGTATTTACTACGTGAGTTCCTCCGCAGAATTCCAGGGAACGATCTCCCATTTGAAGAACTCTGACGCTATCTCCGTATTTTTCGTCGAAGGCTGCGACTGCACCCGTCTTCTTTGCTTCCTCTATCGGAAGGACTTTTGTCTCCACAGGAATATGACGAACGATACTTTCGTTCACCCAGGATTCTATATTACGAATTTCTTCTACACTTAAAGGGCTCGGATGTGAAAAATCAAAACGAAGATATTCTGGTGATACGATGGATCCTTTTTGGAGTACATGATTTCCCAAAAGATTTCTCAGAGCACCATTCAGCAAGTGAGTACCTGAATGGTGGAATTTTAATCTTTCTCTTCTTTCTTTTTCTACTTCCAGTTTTGCCCTGTCTCCGGAGGAAAAACTTCCGGAAAGAACAGTACCGATATGTAGGATGATATCATTTTCCTTTTGAGTATCCAATACTTTGAAGACGGACCCGTCTTTTCGGATGAATCCGATATCTCCAACCTGGCCCCCTCCTTCCGGATAGAATGGGCTGGAAGAAAATACTAAAACTCCAGACTCTCCTTCTTTTAAAGTTTGAGCCTGTTTATTTTCGGAGAAAATAAACTTCAGATCGGACTCTGCTTCTAATACATCGTAACCCAAAAATTGGGTCTTATCCGTTTTGATCCCTGTGAATAAGGAAACCTTATTTGCTTTCCAAGTCTCTCTGGAAGACTGTCTGTCTTTCTCAAGTTCTTCTTCAAAACCTTTACGATCGAAGGAAAGTCCATGTTCTGCTACGATCTCTTCGGTCATTTCCGCAGGAAAACCATAAGTTCCATAGAGTAAGAAACTGTCTTTTCCGGAGAATGTGTTGGAACCCTCGGATTTTGTTTTTGAAACTAAAACTTCTATCTTCTCCAAACCGATTTCCAAAGTTTTTAAGAAGAGTTCCTCTTCTGCTAGAAGAGTCCTTTCTACCGCAGCAGCGTGTTTTTCAAGTTCCGGATATCTTTCTTTATAAATATTGCATACCGGCTTTACGAGTTTGTATAAGAAGGGTTCCCTCAGATCCAATTTACGCGCGAATAAGACTGCTCTTCGGATCAATCTTCGGATTACATAACCTCTGCCCGTTCTATCGGGATAGATCCCGTCGGAAACTGTAAATAATACGGAACGAATATGATCCGTGATTACTCTGAATGGGACTTTTGTGGATTCCTGATAGGTTTTAACTGAGATTTTTTCGACCTCAGTGATGATTCCTCTTAGTTCATCAGTATCATAAACAGAATCTACTCCTTGTAAAAGAAGAGCTACTCTCTCGAGTCCTGAACCTGTATCAATCCCGGTTTGTTTTAAAGGATGAAGATTTCCTTCCGTGTCCTGATTAAATTGGTTGAATACTATATTCCAAAATTCTAAAAAACGATCGCAATCGCAGCCGGGTTTACATTCGTATTTTACCCCGCAATCAGGAAGTGCCTTTTCAGGTCCTCTATCCAAATACAATTCCGAACAAGGTCCGCAGGCTCCGCTATCTCCCGCAGGTCCCCAGAAATTATCTTTTTTGCCTAAACGAGTGATCCTTTCTTTTGGGATCCCTTTAGAGATCCAGATCTTCTCAGCTTCATCGTCATTCTCGAATACTGTGATCCAAATTTTTTCCACAGGAAATCCAAGACGATTTACGGAACAATCCAAAGCGTATTCGATCGCTTCTTCCTTAAAATAATCTCCGAAACTGAAGTTTCCGAGCATTTCGAAGAATGTACAATGCCTTTCAGTCTTTCCAACATTCTCTAAGTCGGTGGTCCTAAGACATTTTTGAGCGGAGGTTGCTCTTGTATAAGGAAGTTCCACTGCTCCGGTGAATAATGGTTTGAACTGTACCATCCCGGCAGTAGTGAAAAGAAGAGTAGGATCTCCCGCAGGCAGAAGAGACGAAGAAGGAACTATTGTGTGGCCCTTCTCCTTAAAATAATCCAAAAAGATTTTGCGGACTTCGGAAACTTTTTTAAAATTCATGCAACCTCTAAAAACAGAAAATGCCCGAGGTCTTTTACAAGAACTTCAGGCATTCCACAAAATAGATCTAAAAAGCGTAGATTAACGTTTAGAGAACTGAGTTCCTCTACGTGCTTTATGTAGACCGTATTTTTTACGTTCCACCATACGTGGGTCACGAGTCAGAAGGCCTTCTTTTTTAACAGTAGCTCTGAACTCAGGATTATAACGGCAGATCACTCTCGCAAGTGCGTGACGGATCGCTCCGACTTGTCCGATGATCCCTCCTCCGGAAACGTTTACCTTAAGATCAAACTTTTCGGAAACATTCATCAGAGTTAAAGCTGTTAAAGCTTCTTTAATATTAGAACGGCTGTTTTGAAGATAATCTTTGTAATCTCTATCGTTGATTACAATTTTACCGGAACCTTCTTTTAATTTTACGCGGGCGATTGCGTTCTTACGACGACCTACTGCCCAGATTTCCTTGGAGCTTGCCATATTCTAATATCTCCTATAGTTCCAGTTTTACCGGCTTTTGAGCGCCGAGGTTATGCTCACTTCCTGGGAAAATCCTGAAATGAGTCAGGATTTCCGCACCAAGTTTGCTTTTTGGAAGCATACCCTTAACTGCTTCGTATAGAATTTTTTCAGGATGTTTTACTCTCATGTTTTGGAGAGTAGTAGCGGTCATCCCGCCTGGGTAACGTGAGTGGTGGAAATATTCTTTTTGAGTTTCTTTATTTCCAGTCACAGCAACTTTCGCTGCATTAATAACGATGATATTATCTCCGCAATCAACGTTCGGAGTAAAAGTAGGTTTATGTTTACCGCGAAGTCTATGTGCGATTTCCGACGCAAGGCGACCTAAAGTTTTACCTTCAGCATCGACAACGTACCAAGCTTTGTTTGCTTGTTCCTTTTTTAAGGAAGGAGTTCTCTGCGGTTTAGATACGATTGGCATGGGTATGTCCTGTATTGGCCAATTTCGCGTACCGGCCTAAGGGGTCAAGGAAATTTGAGGTTTTAGGGCTTTAGGAGAAAAATCCTAGTCTCAAAAGCCCTTTTTTGTTAGGAAAATTCCTAAAATCCGAGGGTGACGCTTGCTTCTGCGCCCCAGCCCATTTTGCCTACCATCCAATCCGGTTTTGGAGTAACAGTCCAGGCAACAGGGTTGGAACCTGCTTCATTCTCCCAGGCTTTTCCTAAGAAATAGGAACGAACAAGCTGAGCTAAATATACGGTTCCAAGCACATAAACGGAAGTATTATAAGATTGAATGGCGCTTTCATAGTCTGCTCTTGCACCCGGAACAACGGTTAGAAGATAAAAGTTCGCAACTCCTCCCCCAAAAATCAGGGAACCTGTGGTGCTACTTTTAGAAACTGCATCATCGTATTTACTCTTTGCAGATTCCGCTTCGGATCTAGAAGAAGCAGAGTATGCAAGGGATCCGAGGAATGCTCCCCCAGTAATTCCACCTTCTAACTTATGGCCAGTATACCATTGCCCCCAGCCCGGTATCAAAGCGGAACGCCAAACTGCACTCCAACGACTACGCTTAGGTTCTGTAGAACTAGGTGGAAGGATCTGGATAGGCTCCTCTACTACCTGAGGATTTTCCTGGATCTTTTTTTCCTCTTCCTTACGGATCTTTTTCTCTTCTTCAGCAGTGATATCTTTATAAATAATTTTTAATATATCTCTTTTGTTTATGGTCTGCTTTCCGGAATCGGATTGGACTGTGATTGTTTTTTCGTTCTGGCCCACAACGTTACCGATGATCTTGCCTCCTTTACGAAGAAGGATGGTTTGGTCGGCAAATAGGCCGATTGGAAGGAGGATCGTTATAAGTAGTACTACTAGTTTGGAACAAGATCTAAGAATTGGGCGCATCTTGGCAGAAGAAAATACTTTTAGATAATTTAGTCAAGTGGAATGAGAAATTCGTTGAAGATTAGGCTTAGAAATCCGCAAATCCGTCCAATACAAACCCGGACTTCATTCGAAATAGATCGCTTTTATTACGATAAGATTATCGAGAAGAAGATCATTTTGCTAATTATATTAAATTAAGACAAGGGCCTTGACATACTTAGATTTCGCTTAATAACAAAATGCCAATATGTTTTGCAGGCTGTATCGCCTACATACGCACCCTCTGAAGAATAAGAACAGTAAATATCTTGCATTCTAAGGAGAGTCCGTAAGCGTTAGAAGGAATGCGCAATTTTATCGGGATCATTTTATTTAGTTTTTCGTTTTCTGGATGTTTTACGGACAAGACCTGTTCCGGGGATGACAAAAGTTGTAGTCCTGAGGCTATGATTTCTTCTTACCTTGCCTTTTCGCAAGATGCGATCTATATATATTCTACAAACCAAAAGTTCCAAGGGAATCTAGCCGCTTACGGAACAACTGAGGAAGAGAGTCTCCAAAACATCTGCAAAAACGAGAAGTTTTTCTCAGGACTGGCCAATCAATTCTGTCCGAATGTTCAGGCAATCGTATCTACTGCAAATGCGCCCTTATTTGATTATTCAAGCGAGTATGGTGTCCCCGGTAACGTTAATATTTTGGGCCCGACAGGGATTTTGATCGCTGATAACTGGAGTGCCTTTTTCGGAAGTTCAGCAATGCCTCTAAAAACCACACTCTCTGCCGCGGGACTAGGATCCGAACTATTTTGGACTTTTTCGGATTCGGCAGGAAACCAATCAAGTGATTGTTCCAGCGGGAATAGTAAAGATTTCGAAATAGTAGGAAGCATCGGCACTCCGAATAGCACTGCGGTCAACTGGCTTAACGGTGCGTCACCAAACACCTCTTATTGCGATAAATCTTTAAGAATATTATGCATCTGTTATATCGCAGGAGAAAGCGCCGCACTTTAAAGAGCACAAGAATTTTCTTGTAATTTTAAACCGGCCTATGAGCTTAAGGTCAGTTTGTTATGCGAATTTACATCTATATACTCCTTGTTAGCTTTTTATCATTCGGTTGTATCACAGATAAAACATGTTCTGATGAGGACAAGTCTTGTAATCCTCAAGCATTCCTAACTTCTTCCTTATTGATACCCCAGGGAATTTATGTTTATTCCACTGCCACAAAGTATGCAGGTAATCTTTCTGCTTATGGCTCTACTCCTGAGTTTAGCGGTCAAAACATATGCAGAGGGGAAAAATTATTTTCCTCTCTTGTGAATCAACTTTGTCCGGATGTATGGGCTCTTATCGCTAGCGAGTCTGTCCCTATAAATACTTTTTCCACTTCGTTTTCCGTCCCTACTTCTATTCCAGTTTTCGGTCCAACAGGGATCGAACTTGCATCTACTTGGGACAACTTCATACTCGGCGAATTGTTTTTAGAGCGTCCTTTATCGGATGCAAATTTAGGTACGGATGATTTTTGGACTTTCTCCGGTCAGGGAGGAGGTTATGCCGGAAGTAATTGTAGCGGTGGGACAGACAAAACTTCGGAAGGATCTGGAGCATTTGGCTCCGCTACTGTGAAAGACCCGGACTGGTTAAGGCCTGGTGGAGAGGCCATCGCAAGCTGCAATACGACTCATCGTGTACTCTGCATTTGTTTTACACCTGAAGTTTCTTCTGGAGAAGAACAACAATAAGCTTCTTGCAATTCCGTGCTATCTTAAAAGTTTAAGATCACGGTGCGAATTTCTATTTATATCCTTCTATTAAACTTTCTGTCTTTCGGATGTATTTCAGATAAAACTTGTTCGGATGAGGATAGAGCCTGCAATCCCCTATCTTATCTCGCTCTCTCTTCTTCTTTGCCAGACGGGATCTATATGTATTCCACTTATACCAAATATTATGGAGATTTGGCTTCTCACGGAACGAGTGTAAGAACCGGAGCGGATAATATTTGTAGAAATGAACGTCTATTTTCCAATCTACTCAATCTATTTTGTCCGGAAGTGTTAGCATTTGTCCCCACAACGGAAGGTAATCTTTACGATTTTCCTGCAAGTTACGGTGTGTCTAGTACCTTACCAATCTACGGTCCTTCTGGTCTTAAGATCGGTGATAATTTGCCAACCATTCTTGATGGTACATCTTCTTTGAATATGAGTTTGTATAGCGCTGGTTTAGGAGCAGATCCTTTCTGGGGCTTCTCTCTCGTTGGAGGAACCCTAGCTTTGGACTGTAATTCCGGTACACAAAAAGATGGCGAAACGGATGGATCGATAGGAAGCGCAACAATCACTACTTCTGATTGGCTGAATCCTCCGGCTAGCAACACTGCCACTTGTAATACGGCTCAACGCGTTCTTTGTATTTGTTTTACACCGGACACATCCGGTTTATAAAGCTTCTTGCATTTTTAAAAAGATATAATAACGTATGGACAGTCGTTATGCGAATTTATATCTTTATCCTTCTTTTTAGCCTTTTATCTTTTGGATGTATCTCGGACAAAACATGCTCTGATGAGGATAAGAGCTGCAATACTCAGGCATTATTTACCTCTTATTTTGGTATTCCAAGCGGAGTTTACATATACTCAACAAGCACAAAATACCAAGGAAATTTAGCCGCTTACGGTTCAACATTGGAGATTAGCGGACAAAACATATGCAGGGGAGAAAAATTATTTTCTTCTTTAGTGAATCAACTTTGCCCGGATGTATGGGCCTTGATTGCAAGTGATTCCGTTCCCCTATATGATTTTCCGACTTCATATTCTCTACCTACGAATATTCCTGTATTAGGTCCGACAGGAATTCAACTTGCGAACAATTGGGGCGAATTCATGAGCACTGAAACTCCCCTACCTTTAAACCGATCTCTTGCGGAGGCAGGTTTAGGAACCGAAGATTTTTGGTCTTTCTCTATTGAGAGCGGAGCACCCTCAAACAATTGTAATATAGGTACGGATAAAGGTTCCGAACTCAACGGATTAATCGGTTCAGCGAATACGAAAGATTCGGATTGGTTGAGCCCAGGAGGAGATTCCTCGGAGAATTGTGATACCTTTCATAGAGTTCTATGTACTTGTTTTACTCCCTAAATTCCTAACTTAGAAAGACGATAATAAATTATTTCTTGCCAAACGAGTGTGATCGGTTTTAAATCATGCGGTGAAATTTTTTGCTCCGTTATTTCTGCTTATTCTTCTTTCCTCTAATGCTTGTATGAACGGCAAAACTTGTTCCTCAGAGGATAAAAGCTGCAGTTTTAATGAAATTTTATATTCTTATATATCCGTTCCTCCTGGTATTTATATGTATTCCACTCAAGAATACTACCAAGGAAATTTGGCGGCATATGGCTCGAATCTTCAACTTAGCCTAATGAATATTTGCTCTGAAGCTAGATTCTTCGCCCAAACTATATCCTCTTGTGGAAACGTGCTCCCTTTTACTTCGACCGATTCCAGTTCAATGAACACATACGTGACCGATTTTTCCTTAGATGGAACTCTCCCCGTAAGAGGAGCAAGAGGCGAACTAATTTTTAATACTTGGAATTCTATCTTCGCTTCTATACCGAATTTATCCATGAACCAAGCAGGCGTTACCACGGAAGAATTTTGGACATTTAGTACGGGCGGAAGTTATAGTAGTTCGAATTGTACGAACGGAGTGAATTTCGACAATGGAGACACAGGAAATATCGGAGATCCGAATGATACAAACCTAAGTTGGTTCTCCTTTGGAAACAGAACTTGCGATCAATTTAAAAAAGTCCTTTGTATTTGTTATTGAAGAACTTTATCCAGTTATAAACTATAAAGATATAATTTAAGGAATTTTTGCATGTATAAGCCGTTCTACTTTTTTACAATTTTACTTTTTTTCTCCAATGCTTGTATGTCCTCAGATACCTGCTCAGATAAGGATAGAAGCTGCGGTGTTGAAGGACAGATACTTTCTATCTTCTCCGCACCACAGGGAATCTATTTATATTCCACTCAGACATCCTACCAAGGAGATCTAGCAAAATACGGATCTA
Organism: Leptospira sarikeiensis; assembly: GCF_004769615.1. Classification (GTDB taxonomy): domain Bacteria; phylum Spirochaetota; class Leptospiria; order Leptospirales; family Leptospiraceae; genus Leptospira_B; species Leptospira_B sarikeiensis. Next base: position 44,231 of record NZ_RQGF01000026.1, read on the forward strand.
GTTTTGAGGATAGTCTGCATAATATTTGCACGGGTAATCGACTATTCGCATCGATCATAAATTCCAGTTGTTCAAATGTGCTTCCATTAGTATCAACCTCAACTCATAACCTATCAAATTTTCCGACTGATTACGGTATGCCTGATACTTCTTCCTATCCAGTAAGAGGAGCTAAAGGGGATATCATCGCAAATTCTTGGAACCTATTCCTTGATGAAAATCCGTTAATAACATTGCAAGCAGCAGGTGTGGTATCCCAAAATTTTTGGACATTTTCCAGTCTTGGAGGTGTTTATAATTCTGCAGACAATTGTATCGCGGGAACAAGTAACAGTGCAGCGGGCGCCATTGGAACCCCCGATGAGCCCACGAATGGTTGGGTATCATCAGGAGCTCCTGGTTGTTCAGAATATCATCCGATTATTTGCGCTTGTTATTGAACCAAATTGAATCACTCAATTAAATAAAGCTCCAAGCCTTTATAGAATAAGATAAAAATAAATTCTTGCCGACTAATAAGGATTAGCAGAGCGTTGGGCAATGTTCTATCGTCTTTTTCTAATTTTGTTTTTCTCGTTTTCTTTAACTGAATGTATTACTGATAAAACATGTTCTGATGAGGATAGAAGCTGTAGCGTAGAAGCACTGATTTTATCCAAATTTTCTGCTCCATCCGGAATATACGTTTATTCAAGCTCAGCTACATATAAAGGAAATCTAGCGATCCTTGGTACCGGGACTTTAGATGCAAGTCTTCATTCTATTTGTCAAAATGACCGTTTACTTGCTCCGATTATAGATCAAAATTGCCAAAGCGTAGCTCCACTCGTATCTACCTCGGCTGTTCCGGCTAATGATTTAAATTTGTTATATGCTGATTTACCCTATAACGGTGTCGCAATTAGAGGACCCTTCGGAGCTCTAATTACTCAAGAAATGTCTACTTTATTTTCTAGTGGCGATTTGCAATTGAGTCTATCTGCTGCGGGTTTAGGAGATTCGCTATTCTGGAGTTTCGGTACAGGTAATGGTGGCTACGCTGCAGACGATTGCAATGGAGGCACAGATTCTACTTCAGGATCTCTCGGCCAATTAGGAAGTCCGAAGGTGGTTACACAGGGAAGCTGGTTTGCTACAGATATTCTTTCCTGCAGCCAATCCCATAGGATCCTTTGTATATGTTACGTTCCACCGGCTAGTGGAAGTGGAGCAACCGAAGGGTAATATTATTTAATACCCCATAAACGGAGAAACACTCTAGTTTATTCCATAAAATATAGAATTTAATCTCTTGCGGTTTAATGAAAATAGGTAGAGAATCAATCGATGATTCGCTCAATAATTTATGTACTTATTTTTGTTTTTTTTCTTAACAATTGTATGACCGCAAAAACTTGTTCTGACCAAGACAGGACCTGTAGTCCGACTGCAAATCTTCTCAGTATTCTTTTCTCTGGGCCTGAAGGGATCTACATTTATGCTACAAACGCAAGTTATCAGGGAAATTTATCCGTCTTGGGACCTTCGAATTTAGATTCTAGCTTAAACTTTCTTTGCGGCCAAGAACTTGCCTTCTCAAATATGATCAGTAATAGCTGTTCGAAAGTGGCACCCATGGTTTCTACATTGGCGGTTTCCGTAAATCAAACGGATCTACTCTATGCAGACTTTCCAATGACTGGAGTTCCAGTAAGAGGACCGAATGGAACAATGGTTGCCACCGATTATGGAAATCTTTTTACACTTGATCTGGAAGCAAGTTTAGAAGCAGCCGGGACCGGAAATATTTCCTTCTGGACCTTTAGCGATGTGGGAGGAAATTACTCAGCAGACAATTGTTCTGATGGAGAGGATAATACCAGCAGTATATTCGGAGAAACCGGAATCAGCAATACTACAATATCCGGAGGCTGGTTTGGTGGTAATGTTTTTGGCTGCAACCAAACTTATAAAATTCTTTGCATGTGTTACGTTCCGACTTCGGGTGGTGGTTAAAAACGGATACATTGAGAATCCAATCTAAATTGTACAATATTCTAATTTTACCTGAATAAAAAATATCGTACCAAGATTAATTGCGGACTTGTTAAATTTAATTTTACAAATCAAGCTATTTGTCAAAAGACTTAGTTATGATCAATCGCATTTTTCTGATCTTAATTCTCTCATTATTTGTTCAAACATGTATAACCGACAAAACGTGCTCGGATCAGGACAGAACATGCAATCCTCAGGCAAATCTTCTGAGCCTTCTTCTTTTAGGACCGGACGGAATTTATATATACGCTTCAAATGCAAGTTACCAGGGAAATCTATCTGTCCTTGGTACTGGAGCTTTGGATTCTAGTTTAAATTTTCTTTGCGGCCAAGAACTTGCCTTTTCAAACATGACAAGTAACCGGTGTTCTAAAGTAGCGCCTTTGGTTTCGACAACACTAGTTCCGGTAAATTCAATAGATATTTTTTATGCAGACTTTCCAACTACCGAATATCCGGTAAGAGGGCCAAACGGAACAATGGTCGCTTCCGATTACGCGAGCCTTTTTACTGTTGATCTGGAAGTGAGCTTAGAAAAAGCCGGAACAGGGAATATTTCCTTTTGGAGCTTTAGCGATGGAGCCGGAAACACTGCTACAGATAGTTGCTCAAATGGAGAAGATAATACGAGCTTATTAGGCGCAAGCGGAGTAAGTAATGTTACAACCTCTGGAAGTTGGTTAGGCACTAGCACTGTTACTTGTAGTCAAACTCATAAAGTTCTTTGTATGTGCTATATACCTGTATCAGGCGGAGGTTAATTTAATAAATTTATAATATTTAATACTGCGGGAAGAACCGAGTGACCAGACAAACAGCATATCGTTTTTTAATCATTCTAGGATTGGCTGCTTTAATTCAAACTTGTAATACCAATGAACACTGTAGCGCTGTGGATTGCCCTACCTATTTCGGAAGAATTTTACCGGTCGGAGAAGGAATTTTTTTGTTTGCGACAAGCCGTAGTTATAATGGGAATTTATCCGTTCTTGGCCCTGAGCGTCTCGATGACAGTTTAAATTATTTATGTAAACAAGAAGGATCTCTCATTACTACGACAAACAATCTTTGCTATAAATATGCCCCGCTAATTTCTACATTTTCTACTCCCGCCAATTCTTTAGGTACAAATTATGAAGATATGCCGCTCATAGACGTCCCAATTCGAAGTCTTTTTGGAACATTTATAGCTCGAGATTTTGTGAATTTATTCTCATCAGATCTGGAAATTAGTTTAGAAAGAGCTGGTTTAGGAAGACAAACATTTTGGAGTTTCGGAGATAGAACAGGCCTCCAGGCATCCAATAATTGTTTGAATGGAAACGATGATGGAACTTTATTTCTTCGAGGAACGGTAGGAAATACATTAAACAAAGCTAGAGAAAGTTGGTTTGAGACCGATATTCGCTCTTGCGCGGAGTTTCATAAAATTCTTTGTTTATGTTATAACCCTGGATCAAATGATGAAAATTGATCCCCAAAAAGTATTCTTCAGTGTAAGATAAGACGAGGCATCCGTTCCAAGTCATTTTCATCTCTATTTACGGTTTTTCTTTAAAGTAGACTTAATCGTAATATTTACATTCTGCCAAAGAACAGATTTACTACCCTCTTCTAACTTTGCTAAAAAAGGTGAACGACTAACCTTTCCATTTGCGTTTAGACTTCCAAAGAACGTTCCTTTAATTTTCGGATATATGAATTTAATTTGCAATTCGGATAGCTTAATTCGATAATAAGCTATGTTCCAACGTGTTCTTCTGATACTACCTTTCTTGCTTTTCACTCAAGCATGCATGTCGGAAAAAACATGCTCCGATCAGGACCGGACTTGTAGTGTACAAGCAAACATATTGAGTTTTTTCACTGCTCCGGAAGGAGTTTATGTATATTCGAGCTCTGCAAGAACAGGAAATCTAGCAGTCCTAGGCTCGGGCACTCTGGATCCAAGCCTTCATACAATTTGTAGCCAAGATAGACCGTTTGCACCAATCATAGATATAGGTTGTTCAAGTGTAGCTCCCTTGGTATCGTCAGCAACAGTATCTGCAAATAGTTTAACTTCTCTTTACGCAGATATTCCTACGACCATTCCGGTAAGAGGACCTTCGGGAACGATCATTTCAGACGGTCTAACTTCTCTCTTCGGTGTAGACTTAAAAACCACTTTAGCTAATGCAGGAATTAGCAATGGAAGTTTCTGGTCCTTCTCAGATGGAGAAGGATCTTCTGCCCCATCTGTTAGCTGTAATAGCGGAGACGATTATACGGACGCATATACAGGAGCAATCGGAAATTCGATTCTTACTACAGCATTATCTTGGTTTGCGAGCACATCCGACTATTGCAATAGCCTTCATCCCATTTTATGTATCTGCTATAGGCCAGTGGCAACCGGAGGATAAAAGAATATCTTAAATTTATAATAGAAAGCGGGGAATTTAATTTTACAAAACGAGCTAGTTGTAAAAAAACTCAGCTATGACCTATCGCATTTTTCCGATTTTACTGTTCTCACTATTTACTCAGACATGTATGTCGGAAAAAACATGCTCTAATCAAGATAGAACATGTAGTCCTATAGCAAACCTTCTTAGTTTCGTTTCTGCCCCGGAAGGTTTGTATCTCTACTCGACTTCCGCTCGAAATGGAAATTTAGCGATCCTAGGTGCGGGGACTCTTGACAGTAGCCTACATACAATTTGTAGTCAAGAAAGACCGTTTGTACCAATTATAGATTTCGGTTGCCAAAATGTTGCCCCCTTCATAGCAACTTCTGTCGTAGGCGCAAACAATTTAACTTCGCTTTATGCAGATATTCCTACGAATATTCCGGTAAGAGGGCCTTCAGGTACGATTGTCTCAGATGACCTACCATCTGTATTCTCTTTAGACCTAAAAACTAGTTTCTCTAATGCAGGAATAAGCAATTCTAGTTTTTGGGCATTCGCAGACGCAGCTGGAAATTTTTATGCAGCTAATAGCTGCAATAATGGGGAAGATAATACGGGTAGTTATGCCGGATATGTTGGAAGTCCTACTATTGTAGCCTTTGAGTCATGGTACGGTGGCGGTGTTGGCGTACCATGCAGTGAATCGCATCCTATCATCTGCATTTGTTACAGACCTGTAGCAAGCGGAGGATAAAAAATAATAAGAGTATTTTAAATTTTTAATAGAGCGGGATAAAACATCCCGCCCTCATTACTTCTATTTACAATCTTTCTTTAAAGTGGACTTGATTACGATGTCCACATTCGGCCAAAGAACCGATTTGCCGTCTTTACTTTTGTGAAGTTCACTACATGCCGCGTTTAATGCTGCTAAAGCTTTTCCACCCTTCCAATCATTTACATCTAATGAACCTTTTGCTTCGATCACTCCGTTTTCAAAAGTAAATTGTAATGGAAGATCTTTAGTAACTCCGTTCCAAGTAAGTTTCACGATCCCGGATCCGGATTTTCCATCCGCTTCTAGTTTTGCAGAAGAAACCGAACCGCTAATCTTTCCGTTTGCTTTTAGATTTCCGAAGAACGTACCTTTTATTTTTGGATCTCTTTCCGGGTTAGCACTATCTAGATCCAAAGAATCAATAGAGAATTTTAAACCTTTGAGAGCATCTGGAATATTTGCAGAGGATTTCGCTCCCGAAATACTTACCTTTGTAAATTTACCACCTACTCCGGTTTTTTCAGTAAATTTGAATGCTTTCCAATCTAAGCTGGTCGCGTCTTGGCTAACTGAATATGTACAAGAACCTTGAGCCGATAATGAGTTAAATCGTAAACTTCCACTTAAAGCAAATACAGTTAGTGTTAGAGTCGCGAAAGATTTGGAATAAAAAGAATTTATACGTAATTTCATGACCTTATACTAGGGTTGAAAGAAAACAAAGTCAAGATTTTTAGAATTGGATCCGTTTTCTGATCAATAAACGATACGAAATATCCCTCAGTAGGAATTCCTACAAAGGCAAATCTGTACGGAAAAATTTCGTTACTTTTAAAGCACTCTACCAGACTCTAATCTATTGGGGAACTCGTGAACGAAGAAGAACTTATCTCCTCTCTTTATCCACCCGGCCGGGAACAGGAAAACGATTGTTATTCGGATTCTGACGGTAATCTGATCACTACCGATACGATCGTAGAAGGGACTCATTTCAGATTGGATTGGAGCCTCCCCCAGGATTTGGCGAATAAATTAGTAGAAGTTAACGTATCGGATATCGCCGCAGCCAACGGTATCCCTGGAAAAGCATTTTTCAATTTCGGTCTTTCTCCTTCTTGCAATCGAAAGGAATTTTTAGAACCGTTTATCGACTCTTTTAAAAAATCCTTGGAAGTTTATCAAATAGAACTTTGTGGAGGAGATACATATAGAAGCCAAGAGTTAAACCTTACTTTAACTCTTTTAGGAAAATCGGGAGCTCCGATCGATAGAAAAGGAGGTAAGCCGGGTGATAAGGTCTATTTAAGCGGACATATAGGCTCTTCTCTTTTAGGTTACAAAATTTTAGAAGGAGCACATATTTCCCTTTCTCCGGAAATTAAAAAGATAGCGTTAGATAGGCATCTACGCCCAAAATCCAGGCTGAATTTAAGCCGTTCCCTATATTCAAAAAACAGAATACATGCAGGTATGGATCTCACCGATGGGCTCAAACAGGACGTGTTTAAACTTGCAAAATCTTCCGGAGTACTTATCGAATTGGATCTAGATAAACTTCCTTACGAGAACGGGATAAAAGAATCTATAGGAATAGAAGGTATATTAACTTCGGGAGAGGAATTGGAACTTTTATTTTTATCTCCGGAAGAACTTCCTACAAGCTGGGATGGGATCTCAATTCGACAGATAGGTACTGTAAGTCGTTTAGAAAATGGAGAAACTCCACATGTCCGGTACTCATATGAAGGAAAACCCTATCTTCCAAAAGAATCAGGATTTAGGCATTTTTAAACAAATTCTTCTTGTGCTTATGCAAAGGCAGATCATTCTTCCCGATCGAAATGAGAACTCGCCTTCTTTCCTGGATTTTACCTAGTCCAGCAAAACCTTTACGTTCCGAATCTGAGATCGCCGTCTTATACCCTAAGTATAGATTGAGAATTTTAGAAGCTACCTTTCTAGGATATTCCGTTTTTTATACTGTAAGGAACAATTTCCCTGTCGTTTCCAAAGAAATAGGACAAGCCTTATCTTATTCTCAAGAACAGATCGGAAATATTCTGGCGATCACAGCGATCTCATATGGGATCGGAAAATTCCTGATGGGGGCCCTTTCCGATAAAAGTAATCCGAAAACCTTTATGCCATTAGGTCTAGTTCTAACAGGAATTTTTAATATACTTTTCGGAGCCAGTTCGGATTACGAAACCCATTTGCTTTTATGGGGACTCAATGGATTAGTCCAGGGAATGGGATGGCCTCCTTGCGGTAGATCCTTAGGTCATTGGTTTTCCGTTAAAGAAAGAGGAGAAAAATTCGCAGTTTGGAATATCGCTCATAATGTTGGTGGCGGTCTTGTAGGTGTGATCGCCGCTTATAGCGCGTCTTGGTTCGGTTGGAGAAATGCTTTTTACATTCCGGCGGCACTTTCATTTATAACCGCGATCTATTTGTATTTTAGATTATTGGATACTCCTCAATCTGTAGGACTTCCTTCGATTGAAGAATATACAGACACTGTAGCAGAAACTAAAGATACAACCGATCCGGAAAGAGAACTTAGTTTTAAGGAAATTTTCGTAGATTCCGTACTTTTAAATAAATATATCTGGGTCTTTGCTTTAGCCAACTTCTTCGTATATATTGTTCGTTATAGCCTGACGGATTGGGGCCCTTCTTACTTAAAATTCGCGAAAGGTGCGAGTTTAGAAAAAGGCGGGATCAGCACTCTGATCTATGAATTCGCAGGAATAGGTTCCACTTTACTTGTAGGTTGGTATTCCGACAAAGTAGGAGGAAAAAGAGGTTTAGTAAGCCTTGTCTGTATAGTCCCCATCTTATTTGCATTATTCGGAATACTCATGCTTCCATCAGGATACTTATGGGCCGACCTGACACTTTTTGGTATCGTAGGATTTTTTATATATCCGCCGGTCATGTTACTCGGAGTGGCAGGATTGGATTTCACTTCTAAAAAAGCGGTTGGGACCGCAGCAGGTTTTATCGGTCTTTTCGGTTACTTGGGAAGGACTGCGCTTTCCAAAGGATTAGGTTGGATGAGTTCCTATCCTTGGTTTAAATGGGAATATTCAATTTTCTTGATATTTATTTCCGCGATCTTAGCAATCGTGTTCCTGGCATTTACTTGGAACTGGAAGCCTAAACATTAATTTTATGAATTCGAATAGAATAGGATTTATCGATTTTCTAAGAGGATTTGCATTATTCGGGATTTTGGCAGTCAATCTCCCTTTTTTTTCAAAACCGATGTATTTGATAGCTTCTTTGGGAGAAAATAAGACCCTATTTGACTGTATCGGTAGTTGGATCGTCGCATTCTTTTTCGAGTCAAAATTCTATGTCTTATTCTCCTTTCTCTTTGGCTACGGATTTTATATTCAGCTAACAAATGGCCCCAAAAACTCTACAAAAGCAAGATATTTTAGACGGATCTTAGGACTAGGTATATTAGGTATTTTGCATGGAATATTCCTGTTTATAGGAGATATTCTTTTATCTTACGCGATCTTAGGAGTCCTTCTTTGGTTCTTACGAAATCGATCCATTCCCCAACTTTTAAGATTATCCCTTTATTTTCTGGTTCTTGCTATAATTTGCAGGATCGGAATGAGCCTCGCCGAAGGGTATTTTAAATCCGAATTAGAATCCAGACTTCCGCAACTATTGGAAGAGAGTAGAAAGGCATATTTAGGCGGCTTTTGGGAAAACACAAAACAAAGGACTATAGACACGATCCTCTCTATTCCATTCTTGGTTTTTTATCAATGGCCGAATGTTCTTTCTATGTTTTGCTTCGGATTTGCAGCCGCAAAAGGTTCTATTTTTTCGGACTGGGAAAAAACAAGGTCTGGACTTCGGAAATTTTTTCCATGGATGCTGATAATCGGCATCTTAGGAAATGGTCTGTACACATTACATTCCCGTCATATTCTTCCTGAAAACATACAGATCATTTGGAAGTTTGTATTTGCGATTACAGACACCGCAAGTGCTCCCGCTCTCACATTTTGTTATGTTTATCTATTAGGAAATTATTTCTTTTCGGAAAGAAGTTTTGGGGATAAACCATGGTTCGAGTCTATGGGGAAATTATCCTTAAGCATCTATATAGGGGAATCATTCGTTTGCACTTGGATTTTTTGCGGATGGGGATTAGGATATTTTGACCAACTTGGAAGTTATCTAGTTTTACTTTTGACTCCTTTTATTTGGATCTTCTTTAGTATTGTAGCCTTGATTTGGAAGAGGTTTTTTACCTTAGGTCCGATGGAATGGGCGCTAAGATCCTGGACCTATTGGAAAATGATCCGTTAATCCGAACTTTTAAAAGATGAAGAACTTTCTTTTAATATGGATCGAATCAAAAAACTGTCGTGATATTTTTCCCTCCAGCTCGGAAAGAGGAGCATAAACGGATACCTGATATATTTTTTCCGACTGAATATAATATCTAGATTTAACATAACGATCCGGCTCTAATTTTAACACCAGCTCTATCGATTCGGGCCCGAATATATCGTTCTTTTCAATTTGAGATACCAATTCGGTCCCAGGATCGGATAACGTTTTACGTTTTTCCATCTCCACCAAATCTTCCAAATAGATCTTTGTATGTTTTTTAAAGAATGTTATCTCATGTAAGACTAGACTGATATCATTCACTTCAAGAACCTTGGAAAATATATCGAATTCTCCAAGTTCAGAATTCCTGTTTTCCTCTAACTCTACATAAATTCCCGGAAAGGAAACGTCTATCTTTCCCCAATACGTATAAGACCGAACAAACAGATTTCCTATTATACTGGCAGTCGCAAATCCTAAGGAAATATAAAGGAAGATCCTGAATTTTCTTAGATCACGGATCAAAAGAAAAAGAGAAGAAAGTAAAGCAGCAGAAAATAGCCTTCCGAATATCCTACCAGTTCGAAAATCCCAATCCTTCTTATGAGAACTAGGAATTAGAAATTCGGAAAAAATACAAACGGCTAAGAATAAAAGAACTAAGCCGAGATTGATTAGTATGTCTTTCTTCTTTTTATCCATCTTTTTTATTTAGCCGATTTTGCAGACCGCTCCTCACAATCTGCTTGGACCGCCTCTATTATATTATTACAAATCTGTAAATGATCAGGAGCCAATTCTGAACAACGTTTTGATCTCCAAGTAGTAGTTTCCCAAATCTCCGTTATTTTCGGGACCCCATCGCAGAATTTCGGGCTAGGTTTAGAATATTCTAAACTTACTTTTAAAAATATCTTCTGCTCTACCAAACATAGGATATCCAACTCCGAACTACATGTATTAGCTCTGCGTATACCTTCAATAAGAGACTGTTGCTGAGTATGTGCCTTACCCCAAATTTCGCCCTCTTCTTTAGCTTTCTTACCTTTTTGGGCTAAATCCGGTCCGATCTCGTCAACAAAACGACTTACAGCGTAAAAACATCCTCCTCCAAGCAATGCAAGGGACACAAAAACAATCAGGAAAATTTTTAAAGCTTTAGGCATAACATGGCAATCAATGACTATATGAAAAAAATTGCAAGTATAAGTCTTGGCAAAAAAACTAACTCATCCAACGAAAAATAATTTTCGCGAAGTCTGCTTTCACTGCCGGTTTACTAATATAATCGTCCATACCTGCCTCGATACATCTTTCTCTTTCTCCGGATACAATCCCTGCCGTCACAGCAATAATCGGAACTCTCTGGCCATTTTTCTCCATACTTCGGATCATTCTAGTGGCTTCATAACCGTTCATTTCAGGCATTTGAATATCCATAAAGATCAGATCGGGAGAAGTTTCTTTAAATTTTTCTACTGCTTCCTTTCCATTTTGAGCCTCTATACATTTTGCGGCGGGTAGTATACGTTTTACAATACTCGTTGCAAGCATCATATTCACAGAATTATCTTCCGCGATTAATATGGTCGCTGTTTTCTGGATTGTAGGAGCTCCTTCTTGAGTTCTTGAATTCAAAGGGAACACAAAGGGTTCTCTAAAAATCTGATTTTTTGCCAATATATCGAATAACCTTTGCACATGGATCGGCTTTGGGATCACCTCCTGGATTCCCAATCTCCTGGTCTTTTCGGTAAAATCCGGATTCCTTACTTCCGGTTTAGCGAATATGATAATCGGCTGGTCTTCGCTTCTGATCTTTAAGTCCTCACGTACTTTACGAACTAACTCTAAACCGTCGCCTTCCGGCATATCGGAGTCCATTAAGATCACATCATATCTTTTTCCTTCTGACAAGGAACGAAGCATATCCTCCTCATTTGCGGAAAAATCCGCTGGAATATTTTGTAAGGACAACATATCGCCGATCAACTTAATGTTTTCTTGATTCTTATCCGCTACGAGTATCTTTTTAATAGAACGAAGACGTATCCAATCTTCTCCCACAGTTTCTAATATGTTCAATTTAAGATCGAAATAGAATTTACTTCCTTTTCCAAAATCACTTTCCAGCTGAAGTTTACTACCCATCATAGAAAGAAGTTTATTTGAGATCGCAAGTCCAAGCCCGGTTCCTCCGAACTTGCGCGTAGTGGACACGTCGCCCTGTGTAAACGCGTCGAAAATTTTCTCCCTGTCTTCGGGACGGATCCCGATCCCCGTATCCCTTACCGAGAACCTAAACTCAGCTTCATTCTCTGAAATTTTCCGTAAAATTTCTATCTTAAGTTCTATTTCACCCGCTTCTGTAAACTTAACTGAATTACTGAAAAGATTTACGATGACCTGTCTTAGTCTTACTATGTCCGACTTAACGAATCTAGGAACATCCCAGGCCATATTCACTAAAACTTCTAAACCTTTTTTCCGCGCCTGGAATTTTATTGTACTTATGATCTGGCCGCAGAGTTCCAGAAGGTTCGTTCTTTCATAGGAAAGCTCCAGCTTTCCCGCTTCTATCTTAGAAAAATCTAATATATCATTTATAATATCCAACAATGACTCAGCCGATTGGAAAATCGTCATCATATATTGGTGTTGCGTCGAATCCATCGACGTTCTAAGTAATAGATCCGAGAATCCTATGATCCCATTCAAAGGAGTCCTGATCTCATGGCTCATATTTGCAAGAAAATCCGACTTCGCCCTATTCGCTTGCTCGGCAACCGATATCGCATTTCGCAATTCCTCTCGTTGGAGGCAACTTTCGGTTATATCCTGAGTGAACATCATGATCCCGCCGATAGAACCGTCCAATTGATACCAAGGACGTACTTCCCAACGAAGATATTGATCATGATCCCAACCTTCCGGTCTCCAAACATCTTCGTCGTTCTTTAAGACTTCGCCGGAGAGGCATTTCTGATGGATCGCCTTCCATTCGTCGGAAACATTCGGAAAAACTTCATAATGAGATAGGCCAATGATATTTTTTCCAATCAGATGATATTCATTCATCCATCTTTCACTGACCGCAACATAACATATATTCGTATCAAACATCGCCACCGCTGCAGGTGCATGTTCTACGAAAGCCGAAAGTCTGGACTTCTCCTTAAATAATTCCAGCTCAGCCCTTTTATTTTTATCAATATCGAACAAGGCTCCGAAGATCCTGATACATTCCCCATTCTCAAATTCAGCGCTTCCTACAGTCCTTACCCAAAGCTCGTTCCCTTTTGCGGTTACCAATTGCATTTCTAGATCATAAGGAACTCCTTCCTTAATCAATCTATCTACTGCGGCTGCAACTTTCTCTCTGCTCTCTCCTTCTTTTATGAACTTGAGTCCTTCGGGGATATTCGGTTCAAAATCGGCCGGGACCTCATGCATTTCCTTAGTTACGGAAGACCAAGTTCCTATATTCCTTTTAAGATCCAGATCCCAAGCCCCAATCCTTACCAATTTACTAGTTTGCTCTAATAATTCCTTAGCGTGTGTTAATTCTTCTTCGGTCCTTTTGATCTCGTCGATATCCATTATCTGAGCAATAAAATGATCCGGCTTTCCATCCGCATCTCGAACCAGGGCCACGGACAATAAGATCCAAACGATCTCTCCGTTTTTCTTAATATAACGTTTCTCCAAATGATACCCGGATCTTTTTCCTTCTAATGTTTCGGAAAGAAGGCGTAAATCTTTGTCCAAATCGTCCGGATGAGTAATATCACGAAAAGTTAATTTAGATAATTCTCTCCACTCATACCCCAACAACTTAATGAGATTTTCGTTAACTTGTATCCATTTACCTTCCGGATCCAAAATGGACATCCCGATCGCAGAATATTCGAAAGCGCTCTGAAAAGAACTTTGCATCCTTTTTCTTTCGCCGATATCTCTTGCAATTTCGGATGAACCGTTTATCTTTCCTCTGGAATCGTACATCGGGGAAAGTGTAATAGACATTTCGATAGAGTGACCGTCTTTTGCCTTACGAACCGACTCGAAACGTACGGTCTCTTTTTCCGATCTCATCCTAAGATCCACTTGTTCTTCTGAAGTTTTTGATTCTTCAGGGAACAGAACATTTATTTTAGAGCCTAATATTTCTCCTGCGTTATAGCCGAAAATTTTCTCGGCTCCCTGATTCCAGGAAATGATCCTTCCTTGCAGATCTTTTCCGATGATCGCGTCGTCTGAGGATTCTACGATCCGAGCCAAACGTACATTAGACATTTCTACTATTTTTCGTTCGTTGATATCTTGGATGATCCCGAAAAGTCTTTTAGATCTTTTTTCGGTAAATTCGGAATGACCAATGATACGTACCCATTTTAGGCCATGACCTTCCGTCTTGATCTGTAATTCCAGATCCCAAGAAGCCCCGTCCTCTGTACCTTTCTTCGCGGCCTCTGTAATTTTTGTCCTACAATCCCCTTCCGAAAATAAGACTAGCATAGACGCTAGATCCGGAACATTTTCGGAATTGGTCTCGAAAATTTCTTTGGCAATATCGGAGAGATACATCTGCCCCGTTTCCAAATTAAAATCCCAGCCGCCGACTTTTGCGACTTTATTCGTTTGCTCTAAAAATTCTTTGGTACGAACTAATTCTTTTTCAGCACTTCGTATTTCAGAGATATCATTTACAGTTACGGAAAATCCGACTACTTTCCCGTCTTTTATATCAGGTATATAAATTGCTAAAGAATGTCTGAAAAATCTTCCATCTGGAGAAGGGACTTTTCTTTCGAATGACTGAGGCTCTCCTCTTAAAACTCCTTCGATACAAGGAAGATTTAAATTAAAAAGTTCTTCTCCTAAAATTGTGCGCATATGTTGGCCCACTACTTTTTCAGGTTCTATCCCGAACCACTTTAAGTAAGCCTTATTCGCCAAACGATTGATCAGATTAGAATCCCAATATCCGATCAGATAAGGCAATGTATCGATCAAAAATAGAAAATCGAGATCTTTATGTTTTAAACGGATCTCGGACTCGTTTAAGATTCGAACCCCTCCGATACAAATTTGTTTGCCTTGAAAATTTTGGAGGAAATGAAGTTTAGTATCCGAAAAGATCTGGCTTCCTTGGGAAGTTTTATATCGAACAGATAAGATCTCAGATCCGGTCTTATTCGAGATGAAATTTTCTAATAATAGGTAGTCTTCGTCTAAGATGATATTTCGAGGTTGAATTTCTTTACACTCGAATTCCGAAATTCCGAGAACGGATCTAAGTTTAGGATTTATCCAGAATCGTTTCGGGTCTTCTATATCCAAGGCCCAAAGACCATCTAAACCAGAATTTTGAATGAATTGAAAGCCTTCCCAGTCGGCTTGAATCCATTCATAGATTAACTTTTCCAAAGTTTCGGACATTTTGAAGTATAAGACGAGATAAAGGGCCTACAGCTTAGTCAAAAAGTTTTTCGAGTCAATGAAAATAGAAACTTAGACCTGCAACTTCTAAGGAAAATTCGTGTCTTTTGCTTGCAGAAGAGGATCAAAACGGATTCATATAAAATTCACTTAGACTATTAAGGGCATACGATGTTTAGAGAGTATTGGCTTCTTCCGATCGCTGCTTTGGCGCTACTGACTTTTTTCGTTCTTCTTCAAATTCCGATCCGCCGTTTTTATGCCGCTTTCACCGGTAAGGTATTTGCGGAAGATTTTAAATTTGGAGAATCAAAAAACGTTCCAAGTTGGGTTTCCATTGCAAATCGGAATTACATGAATCTGTTGGAGATCCCTTTACTTTTTTATCTGATTTGTCTGATCCATTTTTTAACGAATAAGGAAGATTCTCTGAACTTCCAACTCGCTTGGATCTACGTTTTTCTGAGAATTATACATAGTATGATCCATCTTACATATAATAACGTAATACATAGATTACTAGCATTCGCCTCCAGTAATTTTATACTATTCGGGATTTGGGTGAATTACTTCCGACAATTTATATAGGATCATTTTTTAGGAGTGAAGATCTGTTTGGATAAAGCCAGATCCAAGGTTTTTAAACCCATATATCTACCCAATTTTTCGTATTCATTTCCGGGAGAATAGAATGGGGCTAAGAATATAAAGAAAACCTGATAGTAGAAATCATATTTTTCAGTCAAATCCACGGACCCTAGTAGGTTTCCTTTCGAATCGTAGAAGTCTGTACTCATCGAGAAAGCGCCCTCTTCTCTATATGGCCTAAATCCCCAACCTTTGGAAAATACGTATTCAATACCTCTATATTCCGCTTGGGATTCCACGATCTTGATCTGGATCTTCAGATCGCCATCAGGAGTGGAAGTAACTTCTCTAAATAATCCGGAATCTTCGTACGCTGAAAGAAGAGTACCAGTCCAGGTTTCTTCTCTTTCTTTTTGTTCTTCCTCTTCCAAATTATAGACGGTGTCGTCTTTTTCGGGAATATAGATAACTTTCAAAGAAGCTTTTTTATAATGTTTTAATGTTTGCCCTTCATTCAAAGAAGAAGGCCCCGAAAACTCCATCCTGGAAACCAAGACACAATTCTTAAAAATCGTGAAAAATAAAAGCAGGGAAAAATATGTATATATTCGAAATGCGGAACGCATCAGAAAGTCCGGAAAAATGATCTTTTTCAGACAATCATTCGAAATACCATTAGAGAATCCAGCTCGAATTCATAAAAACTGAAATGCGCGGTTTCAATTCAAAAGGTAGATTTGTTTGGCCTAAAACAGATCCAATTTCAAAAAAATCTCTTATTTCTCTTTTTGTAGGAGTTCCAAATGTTCTCTAGAAAGGATCCATAACGTGGAACCTGGATCTATCGCCACTCCGGATACTCCCTTATTCTGTAGTCCTAAAGCCCATAACTCTCTTGCGGTGATCGGAACAAGTGCTGTTTCCTTTCCGAAGTATCGGATCGATTCGGAGGGATGGGAGAAGGCAGGAAGAAATACTCTTCCACGTTCGTCGCTTACATATAATAATACGATCGGCTCAGGCCCTTTTTTAGGAGTGGCCTTCTTCTTTTTTTTAGCCGCCACTTTTTTCTTAGGCTTTGCTTTTTTAGGGAGTTGCTCTGCCCCAGCATGAGGGATCAAAAAATACGCTTTGGTTAGTTCCGCTGAAAGTTTCTCCAGATTTTTTTCGGAACGTTTTTTGGAGTAGAGATAAATAGCTTCCCTAAACCCGGCATTCTCTCCGTCAAACTTAGGGATCGGCTCTAAATAATCTTTTATGAAAGAAAAAATTTTACCTGTAACCGACATGATCACTTTCTGAGTTCTGCAGATTTAGGTGCAAACTTAAGTTCGACCAAATCTTTAGGTTGGAGAAAATACCATCCTGCAAGTATCGCAACTAATGATATTGCGGATACCAAAACGACTCCGTAGCTAGCTTTAGGAGAATCTAATTTAGATATTTCCCCTTCTTCCGAACTCATATAAACTACGATGCCTACTTTTACATAATAATATAATGCTAATGCAGAGTTTGCAATTCCCCCGATCAAAAGCCATTTAGCGATGGCACTCGACTGGTCTGCAATTTTCTGGAATAAGAATAACTTCGCCCAGAAACCACCAAGAGGAGGTATACCTGCCAATGAAAGAAAGAATAAGAAGAATACTAAGCTTGTCCATGGCCTGGACTTTGCGAGTCCTGAAATAGATTCGTAAGTCACCTGACGATTTCCTTCTTCCAAGAAAGAGAGTACTGCAAAGGCTCCTAAACTCATGAACGAATATACGATCAAATAAAAGAGAGCTTCTTCTTTTCCACCTAAAGAGATCCCAGCAACCACGTAACCCGCATGGGCAATAGAAGAATATGCCAACACCCTTTTAATATTAGTTTGTTTTAATGCTACGAAATTTCCGTAAGTCATGGAAAGTAAAGCGAGTATTCCCATGATCCAAGTCCATTCTCCCCCAGAAACAGACACTGGTAACTTGGAGAACACAACCAGTAATAATCCCATGGAAGCAGACTTGGAAGCAGTCGCCATAAAACCGGTAACCGGAGTTAAAGCACCTTCATACGCATCCGGTGTCCAAGAATGATAAGGGAATAACGCGATCTTAAACGAGATTCCAGTAAGTAATAACAATAATCCGATCTTTGTAAAATTCGAATCGAATCCTGCACTTACTAATGGTTTTAAAGAAGTTTCTAAATGAGTCGTTCCAGATCCGCCGAATAAGAATGCCATTCCAAAAAGGAAAAATCCTGTGGAAAAACTTCCTAAAAGAAAATATTTCAAACTAGCTTCCAATGAATAGATATCACTTCGAGCCATTCCTACGAGCACATATAAGGAAACCGACATGAGTTCCAAGCCGACGAAGATCGTGACAGTATCCGTTCCGGAAGTCATTAGGAACATTCCAACAACCGAAAAAAGCAGAAGTGGATAGAATTCCGGAAATTCCATTTTATGTTGTTCTAATACTCTTGGAGAAGCAAGCACAGTGCAGAACGCAGCGACTAAATACAATGCTCCGAACCAAAAGCCTAAAACTGAAATTTCATAGTGACCCGAAAAATAAGAACCTAAACCGGGATTCATTTGAGTTTGTAAAAGCGAAAGAAAAGCGGCGATGATGATCAATCCGGAAGTAAATCTTACGATCCGGAATTCGAATCCATGGAAGAAAAATTGTAATCCTAATAATAGGATCCCACCACCGGATAAGATCAGAATAGGAAGTATGGAAAGTAAATCCGCTGAATTCGGGATCAGATTCATTCTTCCGCCTCCTCTGCCACGGTTTTTTTACCTGGGATCCCCATTCCTTTTACGGAACTGATCCGATCCTCGTAGTTAGGTGGGTTTGCACCTAAAGTTCTGTAGTTTATAAATTTCTTCTTGGTATTTTTCAAAGTACCTTCCTGTTCTAAAAAGGCCCTTTCTTCCAAGGCTTGTTTAGAAGTCAGATTCAATACGACTCTCGCGCTGGGTTTCAAATAATCAAGGAGCGTATTCGGAAAGATCCCTGTGACAATGATGATCCCGGCAGTCACGATCACAATAAACTTCTCCCGTAATGTAAGAGGCGATAGACTAGAAGAAAGAGAGTTCGGCTCCCCGAAGAGCAATTTTTTTGCGAAGTATAACATGTATCCTGCTGCAAAAATTACCGCACTTCCCGCTAAGAATCCATATAAGAGACTATATTTAAATGTTCCGAGTAATACTAAGAATTCTCCCACGAATCCGTTCGTTCCGGGAAGTCCAGCACTCGCGAAACTCGCTATACCTATGGTAATCGCTAAAAAAGGAGCCGCTTTAGCTATACCTGAATACTTATCCAGCTCGTTCGTCCCGGTTCTTTCATGCAAGAAACCTAATATAAAGAAAAGAAGGCCTGAAGTAAAGCCGTGGTTGATCATTTGCAACATTCCACCCGCGACTCCTTCTTCCGTAAGAGTTAGTATTCCTAAGATACAAAATCCCATATGAGATAAAGAGGAGAATGCAATAAGACGTTTACTATTCTTTTGGGTTAAGGCCACGATCGCTCCATAAACGATCCCTGCAACTGCAAGTCCGGCTAATATAAATCTGTATTCCAAAAATACCTGAGGAAAAAGAGGAATAGCCACTCTTACATAGGCGAATAGACCGATCTTCAATAAAATACCGGCCAAGTCCACGGACCCCACAGTAGGTGCTTCTTCGTGAACATCAGGCATCCAAGTATGGAATGGAAATAAAGGGACCTTGATCGCGAATGCAAAACTAAATCCGATAAATAACCAAAACTTAATATTCGCAGGAATTAAATTCAGTGAATTGACTGCGAGCTCTTCCAAATCGAAAGTATGAGTGTAATGATATAAGACCAGAATGCATGCGAGCATGAATACAGATCCGGTAAAAGAGAACACCAGATACTTCATCGCTGCCTTGATCCTTCCAGTTTCTCCCCAAATCCCCACCATGAGAGTGAAAGGTAACACCATCCATTCCCAAAAAACGTAGAACTGGATCAGATTTACTGAAAGAAATACACCGATCACTCCAGTTTCCACAAGTAGAAGTAGGATAAAAAATTCCCTAAGTCTATGTTTTACATTGGAGAAAGCGGATAGAGCGGAAAGGAAGAAAAGAAGAGAGGACATCGTGATCAAAAGCAGAGAAAAACCGTCTGCAGCGATATGATAGTCCAAACCTCCGGATTGAAGATCTAAGAAATTCCAGATCTTATGGGTGAATTGGAATCCACTATCCCCTTTTATGAACTCTAAAAAGAGAGGGATTACCATCCCGAAAGCTCCCAGAGTTACGATAGAGGACCAAGTTCGGATCCATTTTTCGTTCTTAGAAAGAAATAAGAAAGGTATCCCGAGAACCGGTAAAAACAGAAGAATACTTAAATAATATTGGGGCATTTTAGATCCCCCTCCATAAAAACACGGATAAAATCAAGACTGTTCCCAACACTATTAAGAAAGCGTAATCTACTACGGTTCCGGTCTGTAATCTTCTCAAAAAAGAAGAGATCCCACCGGAAAGTCTAGCGGTGCCGGTCAAAACTCGATCGATCCAAAGTTTTTCCACCACTTCTGATAAAAATTCGGACAAAACATTTAAAGGCCCGATGAAAACATTCTGAATGATCTCATCTATAAAATACTTATTTGCAGGAAGAATTCTCCAGCCTGTATAAGCCGATTCGTCCAAAGGAAGTTTTTCTTTTTTCCCGAAGAAGAGCCAATAGATACCTACTCCAAGGAGGATAGCTCCCAAAGAAAGAACTGCAAGTAGGAGCTCCAACTCATGAGTTAAATGATGAGCCTCGACGGAAACATTCTTAAGCTGAGAAGAATACAGTAAACCTTTTGCAAAAACAGGGGCAAAATACTTCTCTAAGAAATCGATCCCCCCGCCCAAAGATTCCGGAACAAGTAGATATCCGGAAAAAGCAGCTCCAAGAGAAAGAATGACTAAAGGCAAAGTCATAGTCCAAGGAGACTCATGAGGATGAACATGATGAGAGACCCTGGACTTTCCGGTAAACGCCAAGAACGTTAGACGGAACATGTAGAACGTGGTTAAAAATGCAGTCACTACTCCCATTGCAAAGAATACTGGATGGAAGAAGAATGCCTTTTCTAAGATCAGATCCTTGGAAAAAAATCCACTGAATGGAGGAGCTCCTACAATCGCCAATGTCCCGAGAAGGAATGTCCACCAAGTGATCTTCATCTGGGATTTTAGGCCTCCCATTTTTCTTAGGTCTTGTTCATCCGACAAACCGTGGATTACGGAACCTGAACCTAAGAATAGAAGCGCCTTAAAGAAAGCATGAGTTAATAAATGGAACAAACCAGCAACATACGCGCCGGTTCCCATAGCAACGAACATATAACCTAGCTGGGAAACGGTAGAATAGGCCAAAACCTTTTTGATATCATTCTGATAAACGCCAATGGTCGCAGCAAAGAATGCAGTGAAAGTCCCTATACAAACGATCCAAAATCCGACCTTAGGAACTAGAATGAATATAAAATTCAATCTAGCGATCAGAAATAATCCGGCAGTCACCATTGTAGCAGCATGGATCAAAGCAGAAACCGGAGTAGGACCTGCCATCGCATCCGGTAACCAAACATGGAATGGGAACTGCGCGGATTTCCCCATCGCGCCTACAAAAAAGCAGATAGCGACTAAAGGAAGTGCATTCAGGAAAAATTTAGCCTGAGGCAAAGATTCGGAAATCGTAATAAAAGAAACGGATCCTACAAGCCAATACGTCAAGGCAATCCCTGCGATCATCGCAAGGTCGGCAACCCTGTTAGTAACGAATGCCTTGATACTTGCGTTTGCCGCATTTTCCTTATGAGTATCGAAACCGATCAGAAGGTAAGAACAAAGTCCCACTCCTTCCCAACCGAAAAACAGGACTACAAGGTTTTCAGCCAAAACCAAATGAAGCATGAAGAATACGAATAAGTTCAGGTAAGAGAAAAATCTAGCGATCCCAGGATTTCCTTTCATGTATCCGACGGAATACAGATGGATCAAACTACCGATCCCGGTGATGACGAGCGCCATAAATAAAGAAAGCTGATCCACCTGATATGCTAGATCTACTTTAAAATTTCCTACATCTACCCAATTGAACAAGGATACTAATTTTGGAACTGTGTTCTGCAAAGGTTGGAATTGCAAGTATGCGAATACGCTCGCTCCAAAAGAAATAAAGGAGAAGATAGTTCCGATTGGACCGGAGGAACCTTTCCAATATCTTCCGAATAAAGCATTCAGAACGGATCCAAGAAGAGGAGAGAAAACTAAGATCGGTAAAAGAATTTCCCAACTCATGAGATTACCATTTCATTAAATTCATTTCGTCTACGAAACTTGTCTTTTTCTTTCTGTGAATTGCAACTACCAATGCGAGTCCTATAGCGGCTTCTGCGGCGGCGATTGCCATTACGAAAAATACTACTACCTCTCCCTGCACTTGTTGGAGAGATTTAGAGAATACCACAAAGACCAAATTTACAGAATTGAGCATCAGCTCTATACACATGAAGATGACTACTGCACTTCTTCTGAATAAAACTCCGGCAACTCCGATCGAAAAAACGATACAGGCAAGGATCAGCAGATACTCTACGGGAATTCCCGCAAGAGTTGGTTTCAGAACTCCAGGATTCATGGCTCCCCTTCTTCGGACTTTTTGCCTAAATTCTTTTTTCCTAATATAACTGCGCCAAGAACAGCGGCTAATAACAAAATAGAGACTATCTCAAAAGGAAGAAGATAATCCAAAAACATGGAACTTCCTACAACTGCGGTGTTTCCTTCCGCAAGAACTTGGATCTTTCCCTCTTCCGCCTTGGTCAAAGGATATTCATAAGCTCCTGTGCTGGAATAACCTTTTGCATTCGCATCCGTATTCGGGACACCTTCTCGAACCGAATTGATAAGAACTATTCCGAGCAACACGACTACGGATAATACCAAAACTTTTTTCAAAGGATGATCCCAGAGTTTCGCGATCCCTTCGTCATGCAAAGATAATAGCATAAGAACGAATACGACGAGAACCATGATGGCGCCCGCATATACCAAAACCTGCATGGTTGCTACGAACACCGAACCGATGACTGCGTAAATTCCCGCTAACGCAAAGAATGCAAGCACGAGTAAAATCGCAGAGCTTATAGGATTCGGATGAAATACAACTCCGAGTGCTCCGGCGATCAATACTCCGCCAAAAATAAAAAAGAGCAGAAGTTGAGGATTGTCGAATACTCCTACCATTTCCAGAAACCGTCCAAACTAACGTAAATGCTTGCGATCAAAATATTTGCGACCGCCCAAGGGATCATTTTTTTCCAACCGATAGTCATCAGCTGATCATAACGAAATCTAGGCAGGGTCCATCTCACCCACATGAATAAGAATGCAAAGAACAGGACCTTCAAGGTGAAAAACCCGAGCCCTGCCCAAGCCTGCCAAGCTGAACCGTTCAACCAACCGAAAGGAAGATGATATCCACCAAAGAACAGAATTGTGACCACACAACTCATTGTGATCATATTCATGTATTCAGCGATAAAGAATAATGCGAACTTAAATGCTCCGTATTCCGTATGAAATCCTACAACTAGCTCCGACTCCGCTTCTGCCAAATCGAAAGGAAGACGATTCGTTTCCGCAAACATCGCTACCACAAACACCGAGAATGCGATAAATCCAGGAAGTTTAAAAATATTCCAAAGACCAATCTGAGCATCATTGATATCCGTTAGCTTTAAAGATCCAGTCAGGATCACGATAGAGGCCACAGAAAGCCCGAGAGGCAATTCGTAACTGATCATCTGAGCGGTGGAACGAATCCCTCCGATCAGAGAGTATTTATTATTACTGGACCAACCTGCCAAGATGATCCCATATACTGACAAACTGGAGATCGCAAATAAGAATAGGATCCCTGTATCAGGATTTGCGATTTGTAGATCCAAAGATGCAAATCCGACTTCTTTTGCAAGCCAGTCAGGCAGAAGGATCGTTCCCCCAAGAGGAACAACAGCCCAGGCCATGATAGCACAGGTCATAGAAATTGCAGGTGCAATGAGATACATCACACGATTTACATTCTTAGGGAAAATTTCCTCTTTGGTTAAGAACTTGATCCCATCCGCCAAAGGTTGAAATAAACCGAAAGGACCTGCACGATTCGGCCCTTTTCTATCCTGGATAAATCCAGCCACTTTACGTTCTGCTAATGTATAGTAAGCGCAAGCAGTGATGAATACGAAGAAAAAGAGCGCACTTTTCAGAAGCCAGAGTAGAACTATATTCCAATCCATGAATCAGGCCCCGCTCGCAGCAGGCTGTTCCACTTCTTCTTTAGCCGCCTTGTCTTTTAATCTAGCTTCGAATTCATGTTTGAACTTTAAGATCGTAGGTCGAACCGCACCCACACAAGCATCCGAAAGAGGGCAGATCGTAGTTCCACCTTCCATGTTTCTTGCGAGAGAAAGTATAAGATCCAAATCGGCAGTAGTTCCTTCTCCTTCTCGGATCTTATGTAAGAGGTCCCTCACCCAATGAGTACCTTCTCTACAAGGAGTACATTGCCCGCAGGATTCATGAGCGTAGAATCTAGCGAATCTATAAGTAGTTTCTACAAGATCAGTTCCTTCTCCGATCACGATCACTGCACCGGAACCAAGCATCGTCTTATGAGCTGCCATGGATTCAAAATCCATATTCGCAGTTTTACATTCTTCCGCAGTTAGGATCGGAACGGAAGACCCGCCCGGGATCACAGCCTTAAGAGGAATATCATCCAACATTCCACCACAAAGATCATTGATGAGTTCGAGCAAAGGAGTCCCAAGTTCTATCTCATACACTCCAGGTCTTTTTACATGACCGGATACGGAGAATAAACGAGTGCCTGGAGACTTTTCAGTCCCGATCTTGGAATACCAGTCCGCGCCCTTATCGATGATATGAGGAACTGTAGAAAAAGTTTCCACATTATTCACAACAGTAGGACAACGATATAATCCGGAAACCGCAGGGAACGGAGGCTTTAATCTTGGATGGCCTCTTCTGCCTTCCAAAGAATTGATCAGAGCAGTTTCTTCTCCGCAGATATAAGCGCCTGCACCGGCATATAATACCAGATCAAAATCGAATCCGCTTCCTAAGATATTTTTTCCTAAATATCCTTTCGCATAGGCTTCATCTATCGCCTTCTGCATGGAATCGATCCCTTTATTAAATTCTCCGCGAATATAAAAGAATCCTTTATTAGCGCCGATCGCCTTAGCCCCGATCACCATTCCTTCAATGATCTGGTGGGGAAGATTTTCGATCAGTTTACGATCTTTGAATGTTCCAGGTTCTCCCTCGTCTGCATTGCAGATAAGATACTTAGGCTTAGGAATATCTTTCGGAATGAAGGACCATTTCATACCGGTAGGGAAGCCTGCGCCCCCTCTTCCTCTCAGTCCCGATTTTTTTACGATATCAATAATTTCTTCAGGCGCCATGGCGAGGGCTTTTTTCATCCCGTCGTAACCATGGACCGACTCGTAGAATTCCAGTTCGTTCGAACGAGGATCTTCTATAAATTTTGTAAGGATTTTCATTTCTGCCATAGTTTTCCCCTTACTTCAGATCCTTCAGGATCTCATCCATCTTTTCGAACGTTAAATTTTCATAATATGCTTCGTTGATCTGCACCATTGGAGCGTATCCGCAAGCACCCAGACATTCTACTTCTTCCAGAGTGAACTTTTTGTCCGGAGTGGTCTCTCCGAGCTCGATCCCTAAGCGGGAACAAATATGTTTTTCGAGTTTATCGTTCCCTCTTATATAACAAGAAGAAGTCCCGCAGATCTGGATATGATACTTTCCTACGGGTTTCTTATTATAAAGAGTGTAGAATGTAGCGACCCCATATATATGAGCAAGAGAGATCGGATCACCTATCTTCCCAGCAAGTGCCTCCATCCCGTCTCTGTCCACATATCCCTGTTCTTTTTGTAGGAGGTACAACCCAGGAAGGATCACACTTCGTTTATCAGGGAACATCTCCAGAAGTTTGTCCAATCTGGAGATCGATTCGGAAGAAAATTGATAACTCATCAGCAGTCCAACTCCCCTGCGATCACATTCATAGAGCTCATAGTGGCGACAGTGTCCGCAAGAAGAGAACCTTTTACTAATTCAGGAAAGGATTGATAGAACCAAAAACAAGGCCTACGCACATGCACTCTCCATGGAGACTTCTCTCCTTCGGAAACGATATAAAAACCGAGCTCGCCATTTGCCGCTTCGGTAGACATATAATATTCTCCCGGAGGGACTTTGATCCCGTGCATGATCAATTTGAAATGGTAGATCAACTCTTCCATATTCTTATACACTTTGCTTTTTTCAGGAAGAAAGATATGAGGCATATCCGCGTGATGAGCGCCTGTTGGAAGACCATCGATTAGTTGTTCCACGATCCTAAGTGACTGGCGCATCTCCTCCATACGAACAAGAGTCCTATGAAGAACGGAACCGTCCTCTCCGACAGGAACATCGAAATCCACCTTATCGTAGAACATATAAGGATCATCTTTACGAATATCCCAAGGAACACCCGCGGCTCTCAAATTCGGACCGGAATATCCGTAAGCGATCGCGTCTTCTGCGGAAATCCCGCCGACACCTTCGGTCCGATCCATAAAAATTCTATTATTCACGAGTAAGGATTGGAACTCTTCGATCGCAGGACGAAGCCCTTTGATAATTGTCTTCACATCCTTTACGAATTCAGGATAAATATCTTTTTCTAATCCGCCAACTCTACAGAAAGTAGTAGTGAGTCTTGCACCGGTCAGTTTCTCCAGCACTTGGTAGATATTTTCTCTATGATGAAAAAGATGTAACATCCCGGAGAATGCCCCAAGGTCCACACCCAAAATCCCGTTGCAGATGATATGATCCATTGTCCTGGAAAGTTCGGACACAATCATACGAACATAGGTTACCTTGTCCGGAACTTCTATCCCGAGCATTTTTTCTACCGCAAGGATCCAACCGATATTATTCAAAGGAGTGGAGACGTAGTTCATTCTGTCCGTGCAGACCAAGAACTGATTATAAGTATAACGTTCTCCTAATTTTTCAAAACTACGATGAACGTATCCGATCACAGACTCTGCTTCGACGACTCTTTCTCCATCGAGCTGGATCACATTTTGTAAAATTCCGTGAGTAGAAGGGTGAGAAGGTCCCAAGTTTACGAGTAGATGACCTTCCGGGAGTTTTTTCTGTTTAAGGCTGAAATGTTCCGCGGTTTTTTCGTACATCGCCGTCATCTTAAGCCTCCATATCCTCTTTTAAGTGGATGGTGAGAAGATCTTCTACCAGATAGTCCTGGCCAAAACCTTCTAAAGGATAATCTTTTCGTAATGGATGCCCTTGGAAATTATCAGGCATGATCAAACGATCCATTCTAGGGTGCCCCGTGAATTTAATTCCGAAAAGATCATAAACTTCTCTTTCCGGCCAATTTGCACCTTTGAAGATCCCGATGATGGTCGGAACCTCTTCGTCTTCTTCCAAAGCGACTCTGAATTGTACCTTTGTAGAGGACTTATTTCCGGAGCGGAGAAGATAACATACTTCGAAGCGAGGCTTCTTCTTTCCGAGCCAATCGATTGCAGTTAGATCGTTCAGATAATTTAGTTCTATGCCAGGAGCCGTTTTAAGTGCTGTTAGCACCGGAACAATTCCTTCCGGCTTTAAGAAGAAGGTAGGAAGATTGGATTGGATCTCTTCTTCCTTGGAGATAAAATGAGAAAATTTGTCTTTTAGGAAACTCTGGACTGTTTCTTTCATCGGACGACCAGGGGTTTGTTTCTTTCGTTCATTTCCCGAATCTTATCCATTACTTCTTGTCTTCTTGCTTCCAATCCTTGGGTTTTTAACTTTTCTTGGAGCTTGATGACTGCATCCAAAAGTGCCTCCGGTCTTGGAGGACAACCCGGAACATATAAATCCACCGGAAGAATACGATCCACTCCTTGCAGAACAGAGTATGCGTGGAACATCCCTCCGGAAGAAGCGCAGGCTCCGTAACTAATTACGAACTTTGGCTCAGCCAATTGATCGTAAATTTCCCGAAGGACAGGTGCCATTTTGTAGGTAATCGTCCCAAGCACTAGGATCATATCAGCCTGTCTCGGGGAGAAAGAAGGTCTTTCCGCTCCGAATCTGGCGATATCATAGTCCGCGCAGGAAGTACTCATATATTCTATCCCGCAACATGCAGTTGCAAAAGGATAAGGCCAGAGAGAATAACTCCTTCCCCAATTGATAACGGAGTCTACAGTCGCAATTTGGAAAGAATCTCCATAAGACGATCCAGGTTGAGCCAGTTGTTCGTTCAGTCCCATTCCAAAGCCCCCTTTTTCCGAATATAATACAGTCCGACTACAAGAGTAAAAATGAAAACGAACATCTCGATCAGTAGAAAATTCCCGAGTCCCGCCTCTTTGAATGATTTTAAATTCACCGCGTAAGGGAAAAGAAAGACCGCTTCTATATCAAAAAGTATAAAAAGGACCGCGACCAAATAAAATTTGATATTAAACAATCCTTTTGCATCCCCATAATAGGGCACTCCACACTCGAAAGTGTCGTGAGGTTTTGACTTTTTTTTGGGATTTAGTAGAAAGGCGAGGCCAAGTATGAGAGCGGAGAATCCTACTCCCAGGAGAAATTGAATCAGCAGTGGACCTAGATGGTCCGGCGAACTTCCCATATCTAACTTCTATCAAACCCTGATACTCACCTATGTCAATCTAAAATCCCAAACGCTGCCCTTTCGTGCAGGCGGAAGACCGGATTCTATCATTTTACATTTTGATTTTTAACAAGTTTCGAAATGAGAATGCTTTTCAATAAGCTCTCGAAAAAAATCCAATTTTCTTTTCCAAAAACAGAACGACTGTTCTGCGTTCGAAAAAATATATTATGTTTTTATAAAATATAAATTTTCCTGTAAACTCTATGGAATTTGCAAATAAGAAAACTCAGTGATCTCCGTGACCTCTTGTGCGAAACTTTTAAGCTCTTTCGGTTCACACTGAGAGCACGGAGATCACCGAGGGATATAAATTCCGAAAAATCTAATAAATATCTATAACTCAGCCTTAATACTTTGCCTACCGAACAGAACAGTCGTTCTGGTTTCACCTAAAAAGTTGGTGACAAAACTATTTAAGTGCTTAGGCTATTGACCATATAGATCCTCGAAAGACAGGAAGAAATCAAATGGCTAAACTCGTCATCTCCAGCTTTGCCGAACTGCAGGCTTATGAAGGAAAAGAACTAGGGGTTTCCGACGCCCACGAAATCACTCAAGCACAGATAGATACTTTTGCAAACGCTACCCTGGACCATCAGTGGATCCATACGGATCCTGCAAGAGCTGCAAAAGAATCTCCTTTTGGAACTACGATCGCTCACGGATATTTAACTCTTTCTATGGCCCCTTATCTTTTGGGCCAGATCCTCGAATTGAAGAATATCAAGATGGGAATTAACTACGGAATGGAGAAATTGCGCTTCTTAGATCCGGTCAAAGTAGGTTCCAAACTCAGACTTAAGGCAGAACTTATAGAATTAAAAGATCTAAAAGGTACTGCAAGAATGACCTTAAAGTTAAGCTTCGAAGTGGAAGGTGCGGCAAAACCTGCAGCTATCGGCGAAGTGATCTACCTCTACCAATTCGCTTAATCGAATAGGGAAAAAACTATGAATCCCCGCACGATTATTTATCTGATCTCTAGGATCCGGGACGAATTTCACAGACGTTTGAACTCGGAGCTAAAGGATAAAGGCCTAGGCCAATTAACCACGACTCATGCCGATATCCTTTTTGCACTTGCGATGTCCAAACGAGTTCCAATGCAGGAAATCGCAAGGATGATAGACAGGGACAAATCCACTCTCACCGCTCTTGTGGATAAACTACAGGATCTAGGATATGTGGAAAGGGTCCGAGACACACAAGACCAAAGGATCGTTAATCTTCAACTTACTCGTAAAGCTTATTCTATCCGGCCGGTCATGTTAGGGATTTCCAGATCTTTGCTTGCAGGTTTATACAAAGGTTTTACGGAACCCGAAAAAAAGGATCTTGTCAGGCTTTTGGATAAACTTTATAAAAATCTAAAATAGAACCTTATTAAAGCCCGGTTAAGAATTCGTGCTCTATACTTTTGAGCACCGCTTCTTCTTCCGGGTTTTTACTTCCTTTTTCCCCTTTTTGCCTTCTCCCTGGAGTCCATGGCGGGATCAACTTCCTATAGTTATGAAGTAGTTTACCGATCTTCTCCTTTTCCGCTTCCTTCATTTTTCTGAAATCAGGAACAAGCAAAGAATTCAGATCTCCAGGCTCAACTTTTCTAAGTCCTTGTGCATACTCTCTCGTTCTCGTTTCCAGTTCTTTACGAACATGAGGAGTGATCAAATAAGCGAATAAAAATTCTTCAAAGTGTGCATATTCGGGTTTGGAAGAAAATCCGTGAAAACAAGTTAGATGGACAGCGGGGCTTTGGTTGTATACGAATCTCACCTCTTCTCTATGAAAAGAAGTCGCTAGTATCTTACAAGGCCCCCTGTTTTCCTGTGAATGCCAAGGTTTTCTTTTGGAAGGGAGGAATCTTTTCGGAACTCCTCTTTTAATCCCTTCTTCTAGATACTTATTAATCCCTTCTTCTTCCTGATCTTTAGGGACCTCTTTCGCATCCAAAAGCCAAACCTTGGCTCCTTGGGACTTCAAAGTATTCCAATCATCTCCGGTAAAGAAGGGAGAAAGTGCATATTGAGCTTTTGGAATGGAAGATCTAAGATAATTACGAGGGATAGATAAGTTTGAGGCATCCTTCTCGGATAAAAGAAAATATCCGTTGTCCCCTGTAGCGATTCCTCTCCTAAAACTTCCAAATTCCTTAATGGGGACCCATCCGTGACGATTATCTTCGGACATAGTCACATAATTATTGTTAGGTGAATTTTTATCATCATTTTTTATATTTTGTACCGGTTCCGAGTCATCACTCAAGAGTCTTGTCCATTTTACCTCTGCATCCGGGTGGACATTTCTCCAAGTCATCTCGGAAAGTTGTATACTATCTCCTTTAGTGAATGATGAAGTTCTTGCCCAAAGAAAACCTTCTTTGTCCGTTTCCGAATTCTCTAAGAACAGTATACAGGAAGAAGTGACAGCCCCTGCAAACAAAGACCATGAAGAATCCAGAATTAGTATACGACGCAAATATCCTGACTGAATAATCGCTTTTTTGATCGGAACTCCGTATCCAGCATTTAAAAATTCATAAGGGACCAGAATAGAAGCCCTTCCGCCAGGCTTTAATAATTTTAGTATACGAAGTAAGAAAAATACATATAGATTCGCTGTCCCAGGGATCTCTTCTCCGATCTCATCCTCGAACGCTCTTAGCATTTTTTTTCCAAGCTTAGAATGGCTTAATCTTAGGTAAGGAGGATTGCATAAGATTATATCGTATTTCTCTTCCTGTTTTGATTCCAGAAAATCTCCGAGAGTTAAATGGAAACGTTTGTTGGAGATTCCCTCTTTCTCTAGGTTTTGTATACATTTCGTATGGAGATCCGGATCTATCTCCCAACCATGAAACTCGGTGTTCAGATCCGAAAAACGCCTGTTATACTCTTTAAAAAAGATCCCCTCTCCCGTTCCGGGATCCAGAATTTTCAAGACTTGATCCTCCGCGGCCCTAGAAGTTTCGGAAACCCACTCCAACATGGGACCCACAAGACCAGAAGGTGTAAAAAATTGTCCTAGAGCTTTCTCTTTTGCTTTAGAGTCTTGCTCTTTCCGAGTGGATTCAATTTGGTCTTTGCATGGACAGATCATTTTCGCCTATTATAGCGTTCATATGACGACGCATCTCCATGACAACCTTACAATTGTTAGTGCAGATTGGAAAAAAGATCGTATACTGAAAATTTAATTCGGTATACTATAAAAACTGTATACTAAAGGAATTTGTCTTACTGAAGCTTAGAGGAAAGTTTTTCTGTCAAAATTCGTTCTATTTCATCAAGATGAAATTCTTTTGCCAGATCTAACGCCGTCTTACCCTGGTTATCCGAGAGAGAAAGGTCCGCGCCTAGTTGGATCAATTTTTGAGAAGCCTGGATATTTTTTCTTTCGATCGCTTCCATCAAGGGAGTTTTCCCTTCCGCGTCCCTATGATTTAAGTTCGTTCCGGCTTTCGCTAAAACATCTAAAATTTTAGGATCGATTTGTTTACTTTCAGTAGCATAATGGAATGCGTTTCTAGCACCGATTTGGTGACTGCCTGCAGGAGTATAGGCATCCTTCAATCTGCTAGTAAATACTGCCTTGGAACCATTCGCTAGTAAATATTCTGTGATTGCAAGACTCGCAGGAGAAGAAGCTCCACCAACTGCTAAGAATAAAGGATATTCTTCCACCCCACCCGGATCATGGTTTGCGTTGGCACCGTTCTCGATCAAAAATTTTACCAAGGCAAGGCTTTGGTTACGGATCGCCATATTCAAAAGAGAGACAGGTTTTTGATCTTCTCCCTTTCTTGCAGTGTATTCCACAAGGGCTCCGGACTCGATCAATCTTTTGGCTTCGGCCAAATCGTCCATATCCGGTATTTTTACTTTTAGTATGGGTAATAAACGATAGAATAGAACGGAATTCCCATCCACATCCTGGGCATTTATATTCGCTCCATGCTTGATGAGAAATTCCACTACATCCTCACCCTGAGCGAGCATGATCGCAGTGCGACCCTCATCGTCTTTTGCGTCTACGGTTGCCCCTTGAGATAGTAATAATTCCACCTTCTTAAGATCGCCCTCTTTCACGGAAGTAAGGAATTGCCTATCGAGTTCCGTGTTGGCCTCGATCGCCAAACTGAAGACGAAGACCAGGACCGCCCAAGTTTCTCTTCTAAGTTTGCTGTATTTTTCCAATAATTCCATGATTCCAAGCACCGATATAGCCCATCCTGATTTTGGCTCCGATTCTATAAATGAAAATTCCCAATAGCGGGGGAATATCCTTGACCATCAGAGCAGAGGATTTATGCCTCTCTCCCTTAGAGCGGTTTAATCAGGGAATGGTTCCCAAATGAAATCGAATTTGACCCGGGATTTACTTCAATTCGACCGAGTCCTAAACCACTAAAACACTTCTCCGGCGGAAATACTATGGCTACTGACAAATTCCCTTTCGATTCTTATGATACCATCGGTCTTTCGGAATTAATTCGTAAAAAAAAGGTACAACCTAAGGAATTATTAGATTTTTCTGAAGCAAAGATCGAAAGATTCAATCCGGAATTGAATGCAGTCGTTTTAAACACGATAGAGAAAGCGAGAGAAGAGCTAAAATCAGGTAAGGTACCTAAGGGATCCTTCTACGGAGTTCCCCTTCTTATTAAGGATTTATTACATCATGTAAAGGGACAGAAGATCACCGCAGGATCCAAGGCATATCGAAACTACTCGGCTCCTGATGACAGCGTATTTGTTTCTAGACTAAGGAAGGCAGGCTTTCTATTTATCGGTACTACAAACGTACCAGAATTTGCTCTAATGGGAATTACTGAGCCGAAGTTTCATGGACCTACCCGAAACCCTTGGGATCCGGAAAGAACTCCAGGAGGTTCTAGCGGAGGTTCAGGAGCTGCGGTTGCTTCTGGGATGAGCACGATAGCAACCGGCTCGGATGGAGGAGGATCCATTCGTATCCCGGCTGCATATTGTGGCCTGTTCGGATTAAAACCGAGTAGAGGAAGAGTCCCGGTTCGTCCTTACGGAAGAGTCTGGCAGGGAGCTTCTCAAGATCATGTTCTTACAAAATCCGTCCGAGATAGTGCTGCAGTTTTAGATCTGATCTCGGGTGTAGGAATAGAAGAAGCATTTTCATTAGAAAAAAGTAAAACGTCTTACCTCTCCGAAGCGAAAAAATCTCCAGGTAAATTAAAGATCGCTTATTCATTCACTTCTCCTATCGGAACACCGGTCAATCAGGATCATATAGAAGCATTACACGATACAGTAAAACTTCTACGATCCTTAGGCCATAAATTAGAAGAAGCAACTCCCACAATCGATGGAAAACGTTTAGCTAAATCATACGTCACAATGTATTTTGGAGAAGTTGCTTCCGAGATCAGCCGCTTAGACAAAGTGCTGGGAAGAAAAGCTAGAATGGGAGATGTGGAATCTACAAGTTGGATCCTTGGATTACTTGGAAGATCGATCTCAGCCGGAGATTTTGTTTCTGCGATCCGTTATTGGGACGAAGCAGCGTATATTTCAGAAACATTCCTGGAATCCTACGATCTTTATCTGACCCCTACTACTGCGGAACCTCCTGCTAAAATAGGAGAACTTGCACCGAAGTTGTATGAAGAAATTGCAATGCAGATTATCGGTAGGATCGGGACCGGAAAACTTCTTTTAGCAAGCGGAATGGTGGATCAACTCGTAGAAAAAAACCTTTCTAGAACTCCATTCACTCAACTTGCAAATCTTACAGGTCAACCTTCTATGTCCGTTCCACTTTCCAAAACAACTTTGGGTCTTCCAATCGGAATGTTATTCACTTCTAAAAGAGGAAGAGAAGATATTTTGTTCAGATTGGCGGGGCAATTGGAAAAAGAACGCCCCTGGGCGGACATAAAAAAATCTTAAAGTCTACTTGAAGTAGTTTTTGTTTTTTATTAGGCGTAAAAAATTTTACGCCAATTCCACTTTACAAATCCGGATGAAAAAAGGATCTATTTTCCTATGTCATTCAGTACGGACGAATTTAAAAATTCTC
The DNA here is from genome assembly GCF_004769615.1 of Leptospira sarikeiensis. Lineage (GTDB taxonomy): Bacteria > Spirochaetota > Leptospiria > Leptospirales > Leptospiraceae > Leptospira_B > Leptospira_B sarikeiensis. The sequence goes on from NZ_RQGF01000026.1 coordinate 78,742, forward strand.
TTTCTCATTTTGCATCCGGAGTAACGGTTGTGACTTTTTCGGATACAACAAGAGCGGGAGGTTTAACTGTAAGTAGTTTTAGTGCCCTTTCTATGGATCCTCCTTTGGTGCTTTTTAGTATCCAAAAACAAATTACAAGTCATGATCCTTTACTTGCTTCCGGATTATTTACTGTGAATATTTTAGCTTCCGATCAGGAAGAATTATCCAACCAATTTGCATCCGGAAAAATTGATAAACACGAATTGATCCAAAAACTTGCATGCGATCTAGGTCATAATGGAGTTCCTTATTTAAATGGAGCCTTGGCAAGGATCGAATGCGAATTGGAAAAACAAGTGGATGGAGGAGATCATACGATCGTTATCGGAAGGGTCATATTCGCGACTTCCGAAAATTCCAAAAGACCACTTCTATATTATCGCAGAGGTTATCATAGCATCTGAATAGGAAGGGTTTTTACCCTTCTTCTTCCCGCTAATCACTTTAAATAAATACGATATTAAAGTTAACTGCCCTTTCTGCCTTTCCGGCAATTACAAATGCAATAATAAAAAATAGAAAAAGAACGCGGAATCTGGATTCTAAATTCATAATATAAATTGGTTCGATAAAAAAGCGAAAGGAATAGTAAAAAAAACGTAAGCAGATTGGAAAGATCCTGACCTGAAAAGGGAAGAAGCGGTTGCAAAGGCTTCGAAAGGAGAATACAATGGGCTTAGAATTGGTTCCGAAACCATCAAAAATACTGCGAGATGCCTTAGGCGACGAAGTATCGGATGCGTTAATAGAATTCATTCAGGATTCACAACGATTTGGAAATAAGACAATGATCGAACTTTCAACGGAAAAATATGAACGAAGATTGGCCGAGGAAACCGGAAAACTTAGAGTGGAAATCGCAGAGTTAAGAGCGGAGATGCATGCCGGTTTCGGAGGAGTTCAAGAACAGTTTAAGGATGTTTACAAGGCGATCTTTCAGGTCCAGGAATCTGTGCAGACCCAGACCAAATGGATTGTGGCATCTGTATTTGGGGCGGTCCCTTTCTATATAGCCTTATATAAACTGCTTTAAATAAAGACCTTAGAAACTTCAAGTTCCAGGTCCCAATCTTACAGGCGATAATGTAGGATAGAATCCGGAACCGAAGTGGAATCTTTGCCCTAAAATAGTTTTCAGTGGGGGCCAAGCCCGAAAAACTGGTCCCTAATGGAAAAAGAATCCGTCTCCCTCCAAGACGCTCTCGAACACGGTCTTACCTCAGAAGAATTTAGCAAAATCCAGGAAATCCTAGGAAGAGTTCCTAACTCTACTGAACTAGGGATTTTCTCTGCAATGTGGTCAGAACATTGCTCTTATAAAAATTCTATCCTACAATTAAAAACTCTTCCTACAAAATCGGACAAACTTTTGGCCCAAGCGGGCGAAGAGAATGCCGGGGCCATGGATATTGGCCAAGGACTCGCAGTTGTTTTCAAGATCGAAAGCCATAATCACCCTACCGCAGTAGAACCTTACCAAGGAGCAGCAACAGGTGTGGGTGGGATCATGAGAGATATATTCACGATGGGTGCAAGACCGATCGTTTCATTAAATTCTCTAAGATTCGGAAATCCTGACGAACCCAGAAATAAATATCTATTATCCAGAGCGGTAAAAGGGATCGGAGATTATGGGAACTCCTTAGGAATAGCAGTCTCCGGCGGAGAATTATTTATAGATGAATGTTTTTCCAAAAACCCTTTAGTAAATGCAATGACGGTCGGAATCGTTCGACACGATCAAATGGCAAGCGCAACTACCGGAGGAAAAGTAGGTAACGCTGTATTTATCGTAGGATCTACTACAGGAAGGGACGGAATTCACGGAGCTTCCTTTGCATCCAAAGATCTTACAAAAGAATCCGAATCTAAACGTTCTGCAGTTCAAGTAGGCGACCCGTTCATGGAGAAGTTGTTAATGGAAGCTTCTTTAGAAGCGATCCAGAAAAAACTTTTGATCGGGATCCAGGATATGGGAGCAGCCGGAATTTCTTGTGCAACTTCAGAGATGAGCGCCAAAGGTAAGTCCGGAATGAAGATCAATTTAGATCTGGTCCCTTTCCGAGAAACCGAAATGAATGCTTATGAAGCGATGTTATCCGAAAGCCAAGAGAGAATGTTGGTAATCCCACAAAAGGGAAAAGAGGAAGAACTCGTAGCTATATTCAAAAAATGGAATCTAAACGCAGTCCAGATCGGAGAAGTGACCGATACCGGTTTATTAGAAGTTTATAAAGATGGAAAACTAAAAGCAAAGATCCCGGCTGATACATTGGTATTAGGAGGAGGAGCTCCAAGATACGTAAGAGAAACGAAACGTCCAGCTTACTTGGATCAGGTTTCTTCTTGGACACCTGAATCTACCGGCGATATTTCAGAAAGTTCCGCTACGGAAAAACTTCTAAAACTTTTAGGTTCTTGGAATATCTCCTCGCGTAAACCAATCATAGAACAATACGATACTGAAGTAGGTTTAGTAAAACTGATCGGCCCCGGCGCTGACGGAGGCCTCTCCGCAATTCCTGAAACGGATATGGCCTTAGCTACCGCAACTGATTGCAATTCCAGATTCACATATCTGGATCCTTATTGGGGAGCTGCTCTTGCCGTTTGTGAAGCCGCAAGAAACGTTGCAGTTACCGGCGCTGAGCCTTTAGGGGTCACAAACAACCTGAATTTTGCAAATCCGTATATTCCGGAAAACTATTATATGTTTTCTGAATGTGTAAGAGGAATGGGAGATGCTTGCAGATTTTTAGGACTTCCTGTTACAGGGGGGAATGTATCCTTCTATAATGAATCTCCGGAAGGTCCGATCTTCCCTACTCCTACCATAGGTATGGTCGGGATCTTGGATAAAAGGAAAGAAGCAATTTGGCATTTTCCTAAAAAAGCAGGACTATCCTTAGCATTGATCGGAAAATTCAAACCCAGCCTTGGAGGAAGTGAATATCAAAAAACTTTTTCCAAAACAGTACAAGGGAAAATTCCTCAATTCGAACTTGCGGATGAAAAGTCTTTATTAGAATTATTAGTGTCTCTTAGAAAAGGAGGAAAACTTTCCTTTGCCAAAGACCTTTCTTTAGGCGGCATCTCGATCTCATTAGCAAAAATTGTTTTGTTATCAGGGCTTGGGATCAAAGCAAACCTAAAAGGGTTAAAACAAACCAGGAACGATCTTACTCTTTTCGGAGAGACTGCGACCTCAGTTCTAATCGGATACGAAAAAGGTGACGAAGACAGTATCGCCAAATTAGTAAAGGACAAAGGATTAGATCTGATCTCAGTAGGAACAGTAGAATCCGAACCAAAACTGATCGTAGAAGATTACGGAATTTCAATCGGTTTAGAACAATTAAGATCGGTTTATGAATCCGGTTTAGAAGAGGTATTTAGATGAGAACTTTTCAAAAATTCGGACACCTTCTCGCATTTTCATTATTAGTCTTCGTATTTTCACATTGCAGAAAACCTGCTTCCGAGGTTTTGGAAACGGCTTCTCGCAATCCGTCCAGCATTGAAAAACTAGATCTGGGCTTAGGAAAACTTGGAACGATCCCCCCAACACTTTTCAATTTTCCAAATCTGAAATGGTTGGATCTAAGAATGAACGAGCTTACTTCCTTACCTGAAAACTCAGGAGACTGGAGTAATTTAGAACATTTGAATATATACGGGAATGATATAGAAAAACTTCCCGCTTCAATATCTAAACTTTCCAAACTTAGATTTTTCTTCGCAGGAAACAACGATTTCGAAAATATACCTTCAGAGTTAACCGGAACTCCGATAGAAGCCATTTATTTGGATTCAAATAAAATAGAGCTCAAAGAATCAGATGTAGATATCCTAATGGGATTTCAGAAATTGGAAATATTGGATCTAGCGAGAAACAGAAAGATCGCATCCTTTCCTAAAAATTTAGGATTTTTAGCGACTCACCCTAAACTTAGACTATTGATCCTGAAAGAAACAGGGCTAAAACCTTCTCAGATAGAATCCGCAAGAAAACTTCTCCCAAAAGTGAAGATAGAATTTTAATCCATTATGAAAGAAGAAGATAAGAAGAATCCATATTCAAATACCGTAATACTCCCTCAGACAGACTTTCCTATGAAAGCGGGGCTCTCCACGAGAGAACCGGATCAGATCAAAACCTGGCATTCGGATAAGATCCTGCGTAAGATGCAGGAAAAAAGAAAAGGTCGTCCTGAATTTATCCTTCATGACGGGCCTCCATACGCAAACGGTAACTTTCATACAGGGCATGCTTTAAATAAGATCCTAAAGGATATGATCGTTAAGTCCAAATTTTTTGCAGGCTATTATACTGATATGATCCCTGGCTGGGATTGTCATGGACTTCCGATCGAAGTACAGGTCCTCAAAAACTTGGGGAAAAAAGCGAGAGAGATCGGTCCCGAAGAATTAAGAAAACTTTGTAGAGAATACGCAGAACAATTCGTAGGAAAACAAGGCCAGGATCTTTCCCGCTTCCTTTGTTTTTGGGAAGAAGGAAAAATTTACAAGACCATGAGCCCGGACTTCGAAGCGAAGATCGTGGAAGTTTTCGGAGATCTATTCGAAAAAGGTTATGTATATCGGGGAAAAAAACCTGTTTATTGGTGTATCGAACTGGCGACTGCACACGCAGAAGCGGAAATCGAATACTATCCTCATAAATCTCCTTCTATTTATGTAAAATTCCCTGTAAAAGGACAGGAAGGGAAATACTGTCTGATCTGGACGACAACTCCTTGGACACTTCCTGCTAACCTAGCGATCAGCTTTAATCCAAAATTCTCTTATTCATTCTATTCTACTCCTAGCGGAGACGAGTTACTGATCGCGGACGGATTAAAAGAAGCGGTGGAAAAAGCTGCAGAAATTCAACTTACCAAAAAGGAATCTGTATCTAAAGAGTCCCTTGCTAAGATGTTGTTCCGACATCCTTTCTTGGACCAAGACTCCATTCCTTTATTCGGAGAACATGTTACTCTGGATGCAGGAACAGGAGCCGTCCATACTGCACCTGGTCACGGTCAAGACGACTATAAAGTAGGTTTGGCTGCAGGATTGGAACCATATTCTCCTGTAGATGATTACGGTAGATATACGGATGAATTTCCGATGATGAAAGGGATCAAGGTTTGGGATGCGAACCCTAAGATCGTTGAACTCTTAAGAGAAAAAAATCTATTAGTCCATTACTCAGAGTTCGAACATAGTTATCCTCATAGTTGGAGAAGTAAAAAACCACTGATCTTCAGAGCGACTCCACAATGGTTTTTCCAAATTGATTATAAAGAATTAAGGGAAAAATCTTTAGAGGCAATCGATAAGGTAAGCTGGATCCCGAACTGGGGTATCTCCAGGATCCGATCCATGGTGGAAACAAGACCTGACTGGTGTCTTTCCAGACAAAGGAATTGGGGAGTTCCGATCCCAGCATTTACTTGCGAAAATTGTAATGAAACACATCTAGATGCAAAATCCGTAAAATTCTTCACTGATCTAGTCAGAACAAAAGGGATAGAGATCTGGTATAGCGAGCCTGCAGAAACATTATTACCTTCTGATACAAAATGTTCCAAATGTGGATCCTCTTCTTTCAGAAAAGGCAAAGACATCCTGGACGTTTGGTTCGACTCAGGGGTTTCTAATTTTGCGGTTTTAAAAGACAGAGGCAATGAACCTCCTGCAGATCTTTATTTGGAAGGTTCGGACCAACATAGAGGTTGGTTTCAATCCAGCCTTTGGCCTTCTATGGCATTACGCGGAATTCCTCCTTATAAATCCGTACTAACTCATGGTTACGTATTGGATGAGCAAGGAAGAGCGATGTCCAAATCCCTTGGGAACGGGATCGATCCTACGACGGATATCATCAATGTATATGGTGCGGATATTCTAAGACTTTGGGTAAGCTCCCAGGATTTCAGGGATGATGTTCGAGTCGGAAAAGACGGACTTAAGATCATCGCTGATAATTATAGAAAGATCAGAAATACATTCAGATATCTTCTTGGAAATCTTGCGGGACATTCTTCCGATCAAAATGTAGCAGCTTCCGAATTGGAAGAGGTAGATAAATACTATCTGTCTAAACTCGCACAACTTGCAGAAGAGTTAAAAAACCATTACGAAAATTACCAGTTCCACCAAGTATATCAGAAACTCCTCCTATTCTGCACCGTAACCTTGTCCCAGGATTATTTCGAAATGATCCGGGATAGAATGTACTGTGATCGTAGAGATTCTAAAACCAGAAGATCTTCTAGCACAGCATTGCAGATCGTGTTGGAAACTCTTTGTATCTTCTCCGCTCCTATCTTAAGTTTCACCTCTGAAGAAGTTTGGAAAGAGAACGGCAAAAAAGAATCCGTATTTACGGAAGAATTTCCGGACCTTTCTTCCTACAGAAACAAAGACCTAGAAACTAAGTTTGAAAACGCATTATTAGCGAGAGAAACAGTGCATAAGTCTTTGGAACTTGCAAGACAAGCCGGAAAGTTAGGAAAGTCCTTGGAAGCCGCAGTAGAGATCTCTTCTACAAATGAGAAGAAGATCCAAGGAGATTTTTCGGTAGAAGGTTTGGAACTGATATTTACTGTTTCGCAAGTTGGATTCGATAAAACGGATCGTGAACTTTTGTCCGAATATTCAGACGATCATTTCTTTGTTAGAGTAGTAAAACCTAAAGAAGAAGAATGCCCTCGTTGCTGGAGACATCCTGCGGAAGAAAGAAAAGACGGTCTCTGTAAACGTTGCGCTGCGGCGATTTAAGTTCCTAAAAAAATTTCAGTCCGAAGAAACCGTAAATTCGGACTCGGACTGAAATGATTCTATCTTATCCCAGATCTCTTCAAAATAATCGCTTTGGTCCAATTCCCAAATTTCTCTTTGCATTCCTATAGAATAGAATTCCGGAACTAAATCGTCCAGTTCCGATCTGAAGAAAGAATCTTTGGACCTTAAAAAAGCCTCTTTCTCTTTTCTTAAAACGAGTATCGGTTTTATCTTTTTCCAGCGTCCCGAATACGCCAAAGGCCCCCAGGCCAAAGAGAATAAGATCCCATTCAATAAAAATAATATATAATCCGAGATCCTTAAACGGATCACACCATTCTGTAGACTTGAGAAGATCACAAGAAAGAAGACCGGAACATTGGATAAAAACCAATCCACGATATATCCTGATCTATTATACTTTCTAAAGAAATAAAGTCCCGAATTTCTTTTGGAGGCGAAAAATCCAATCATCAATTGTAAAAATCCGAGTGCGATCAGCATGTCGTATACATCCCATTCTTCCGAATCCATCTCTCGATGAAGTCCCCAAGAATAAAAAATCGGAAAGATCGAATAACATACAAAACAAGTAAATCCGAAGGAAGACAGAAAAAGTAAAATAGAACCGAAATTGATCTCTGAAGGTTCATAACTGGGATTTTTGGAATAAAAATCATCTTGAAACGGAGTTACAACAGAAGATCGAAAAGAGAAGTCTTTGTTTTTTTCGGAATAATATGAGTGAAGCTCTTTGCCTGTAATACTATCACGATCTTCGATCAAACATTGATCAATCCAGGCTCTTTCAGCATTAGACAATCGTTCTCTCGGAACAAGTAGCTCCAGTCTTGTAGAATCTTCTTCCTTTCCGATCCGTTCAAATTGGATCTTTTCATCTCGGATCATTTGATACAGAATGACCTGATGTGGATTTTCATTTGCGAGAATGGAAATATCTTCCGGAGAAAGTAACCGGATATCTTTTACACCCTCTCCCTCCGGCAAACGAAACCATCCTGCAATGTATAAAATTTTCGCTAAAACGAAATGGGATAAAAAGGAAACGATAAGGAAGAGAATGAATAGGATCATACGTCGGATTGTAAAAAATAATTTCCAATCTTAAAAAGAAAAGATCTTTCTATGGGACTAAACAATATGATCTTTATTTAAATTTTTTCGATTAAAATAGAAATACCTACTTCCGATTTCCTAAGATCTGCATCATCTGCATTTGGATTTGTTGGATCTCAGTCAACCTTCTCCATTGGTTTTTGAGAATATGATCTATTTTTTCATGAAGATGTCGGATCTCCAACTCTGCCTTTAAGTTGATCTTATAATCCATTTCGGAACGAGCTCTGTCCTTTGCTTCCTGTCTATTCTGGCTCATCATAATAATGGGAGCTTGGATCGCAGCCAATGTGGATAATAATAAGTTCAGAAGAATAAATGGATAAGGATCAAATTTCCAAATGGAAGAGATCACATTCAAACCGATCCATAAAGCCATTCCGGACCCGAAGAGGATAATGAATGTCCAACTTCCCCCGAAATCCGCTACCTTATCTGCGATCCTTTGTCCGAATGTAAGTCCTGATTGGAAAGTTTGGTTGATATCTTCCGAGATCAATTCCTGATTTTCCAAACTGTTCTTCACTTCCTCTTCCAATGAAGTTAATTCGGAAGTTTCTTTTTGGATCATACTCTGGATATACTTCATCGTTGCAAGATTCAGCTCTCCGAGTGAGATCATTTTACTATCTTTTCTAAATCTAGGGTCTTTCTGTATCAGCTCTAAAATTTCAGGATTAATGTATTCGAAAGAAATCAGGTCTTTAGGATCTTCTATATTAGGATTCAAACAGCAGGATTCTGAGCTCATACCGGAATTCTGAAAAGGCAGGACAAGGCTTCAAGTCTTTAATTAGGATCCGAAAGACCTTTCAAATCTTTCGGTAGAAAATAAAAAACCCCGCTTATTCGCGAGGTTTCTCCATGGAATATTTACTATTTGTAATATTCGTTTTGAATTAAGGGCGATCGTTCTCGTCTGTAAGTTTGACCGGCTGGTATTGTTTTCTAGGAAGGAACTTATATTTACTTGGGTTTTTCATATCGAAAACGACCCATTTGCGAAGAGGAAGTCCATCTACCTGGCCAAAATCCACATTCTCCCCTTCCGAAATCTCGGTCCCATCAGAGCCGTGAGTCAGACGGATCTTTTCTATCCTTGTCCAACGATCAAAATCAAGAGCAGCATCTCTGTCCACAAGCTCCCTTTTGATACGACCGAATAATAGATTGATCCTTCCTTCTCCTACCCAAAGGATACAACTGGTAACCTCATCGAATGAAATAACCGATTGTGTATCATCATACTTGGAAATGATCAGAAGTAATTTATCTTTTGGAAGGTTCTTAAGAGCGAAAGGAAGATCTCTCGCAAGCAGATCCAATTCATGATCGGAAAAAACGAAATCCGAGAAATACCCAACGGAAGAACGTTTAGAATATCTTAAATTTCCAAAATAATCCTTTATTTTTGCCTGATCCAATTGGACCGGATGTTCCAGCGCAGAAGAGTTTTTTAAGACCTTATCAAAATCGGAAAGGTCCGAGATATCGATCGTAAAGAATCCCATTCCTTCCGAACGGAACATTCTATCCTTAAAGAAATAAGGATAACATCCCGAAAAACTAATCGTTGTTAGAAGCACTAAGGAGATTCGGACCATTCTCCCCTTTATAAGATCAAGGATTGAAAAACTCATTACAGGACTCTTGCCGGATAGATTCATCTATTTGTTGGAACTTTTTAGAAGAGTTTCCGGTTCATTCTACTGCCAGAAATTCCCGAAAGTCGGGGTATTTCTCCAGAAATTCTTCGATCGTGTACAGATTTACAATTCTATCTAGACCGGAAAGCCTAAAAACAGAATGTAGGGACTTATTTAGACCGAATATATTTACTGTGCCTCGATGATCCCGGATTTGGTTTCGGACTTTGATAATGATCCCGATCCCAGAGGAGTCTATAAATTTTACAAGGCCCAAATGGAAACTGACTACGGGAGGATATCCTTCCCGTACACTTTCCTCGAATTCCAGATAAAAGTCCCGGGAATTATCCATCAAGATATCCTCCTGGACCGAAAGTACCAGGTGATTTTCTCGGGAGAGACTTTTAAGAATCATGGGAAAATAACAGGCCCGGGAATTCGAAGTATGTCAAGAAATAAGTATCTTTGTTGATTTATTTCGCCAGAAAGCCAAGATACAATCAGAGCGGTTTCCAAGGGATCCAGTGCATGTCCGAATTCGATAAAACCAGAAAAAGTATCGGTGCTAATAACCTAGACGACAAAGCCAGGCGGGAAATGTTCGACAAGTTCCAGTCCGCCGGTGGAAAGGTCGTCTCCGACAAGGATAAAAAAAGGGAAGAAGCTCTTCGTAAACAGAAAGAGCAACCTCAAATTCGCCAGGGCGATAGAAGCCAAGCCGGAGGAAGAGACCCTAGACAAAATCAATCGTCAAGATCTAATAAAGTTCCTACAAAGCAGGCCGCTCCAAAGCCGAACCAATTTATGGATCGAAAAGCTTTGGAAGACGAGATGGGAAATTTTTTCAACAAAATGGCTGTCCGCTTCAAATGTTGGATCTCTCGCGTAACGTCTTTTTCTTCCAGCGATCTATTACCTGCGTTCATGTCTGAATTGAATATCGCGGGTAAAAAAGCGCTTCTAGAGATGAATTTTGTAGGCAACGATCTTTTGGGTAATCCTGCTTACGCCGCTAAGATCGCAAAAGAATTGGATACTCAAAATCCTCTGTATATCGAACTTTTAGGAAGAATGCATAAAGTTTACGATAATGTGGAATTAAACCAGCTTCTAGAAGGGCATAACGCAGCGCCCGATCTTCCTATTTCGATCTCAAGAGTAAGACAGCCGATCTATTCTATTTTCAAAAAGCTATATTACATGTATCCATTCCAAGGATCTTACGTAAAAGCCGTCTCCTTGGGTTATCAGGCTCTGGAAAAACTGGAAGGAAAGCCTGCTTCCGTTTATAACACGAAACGAAAGAGAGCCCTTCAAGAGTTCGATGTACTTTATGGAACTATTTTCGATAAATTGTATCTTGCAGTTCTAAGGAGCGAGAACAAGAATATTCCCCTTCTCAGCACTTATATGGAAAATGTTCTGGGGATCCTTCCGGAAGAAAAACTCGGCCAAAGAAAGCAGGGCGAAGAGTTAGACGAAATCTCCGGCGGCGCCCATATAGAAGAAGAGGACACCGAAGAAACTCCGGAAGAAAAACCTGTGGATCCGGAAGAGGGCTTAAGCAAAGAGCTCAAATACGGTCTCAAATTGATGAGATCTATTCCTCTAGAACAATTAAGAAAACGTCATGATCCAAGAGGAGAACATGATCTGATCCCTGCAGGAGACAAGGCCCTACTCACTTGGTTATTTTTCAAAGAATTCGATGAAGAATATTCTTTCGTAATGACTACGAAGAAGATCGATCTGAAACCTACGATCGTAGGCGGATCCAAAATGGATTATCGCGAAAAACTGATCGATCTTTACGAGACTACCAGAGCCATCCACGAACAATTTAGGATCTACGACCAATATTATAAAGAACTTGAAAGCCACCTGAAAAATCCGGGTGCAAATTATATCGAAGCATCCAAAAAAACCTCCGCCCTGGAAACAAAAAGAAGCCAACAATCGCGTAACGTTAGAGTTACCGCTAAGGATTTTCTCCAAAAGGGTGCGGAACTTCTTTCCAAATTGATCGCCGATATGAAGGGCAAAAAAGAGATCGTCACCAATATGGAAACTTTGATGACTTTCGACTTGATGGAATCCAAAAAGAGATTGAATAAGAAACCTATAAAACAATGTATTATGGAATCTTATTGTTTTGCTCTCGCATTCTCGGAGCGTCTCGAAAGCGGTGATCTATTCGGAGGAGTTCCGGAATTATCCGCAGAAGAAATGGAGAAAGAATTCGGGATTAAGGTTGCAAGTAGCGCTCCCGAAGGAGAACTTTTGGAGCCCGGAACCGAGTCCAGCGCAGAAGATGAAAATTTCGGCGTAGACCCGTCGATACTTTCCGATTAAATTCTAAGTCGCAGGTAACGAGTGACATCAGTTAAAATTACCCTTTTCCAAAAGGACTTATCTCAACCAGTTTCTCCGGAACAAAGATCTAAACTTTCTAAAGAGAAATCTGATTTTTTGATCCTCCCTCTTTATTTCCCGGGAGGAGGACATGGTTCTCCGGAATCTTTAGCGTCTAGAGCAAAAACATTTTTAGATGAGATTTTTGCGATCTCGGAAGTTTATAAGGGAGCTATTTTTGGCGGAGGAATGTTCCGCAGGGATGAAGAAGGTAAATTAAGATTTTCTATTCCGATCATTCAAAACGTAGTATTGGTAGATTGGTACGATGTGAAGGAATTATCTTCGGAAGATTCTCCCGCGATTCCTGGTTCAGGAGAGGATTCTCTGATCTTAGGCGGATTTAGATTCGGGATCTTTGCCGGAAAAGAGATCCAAAATAATACCAGATTAGAAAAGCTAAAATCCGAAAAGATCAATCTTGCATTTCATTTAGATTCGGTTTCGGATAACGGTACGGATTACTCTCAAGATCTCAAAAATTATGCGGATCTTTCCTCTAAGTATGGGATCTTCCTCATCCGTTCCTCCGGTTACGGTCTTCCTTTCGGTAAAAAGAAAATTGGAAGAAGTCTTCTTTCCACTCCGACCGGAGTTACCTGGAAAGTGGCCGAAACCGAGCAAGAGAAAGAGATCATTAAAACCGTAAACATCAACGGGATCAACGGACTGTTCTAAATTAGCATCCGTTTGTTCAATCGTTTGAACTTCAAAATGATCTCTTCTTCTAATCAAACTAGAAGTATTATTTCTTTTTTCCTTGCCAACCTAGGTTATACTTTTATCCTCCTTCCCTGTTTCGAGGATCTCTTCCATGAAAGTAAAAGCCCATCAGTTAATAGAATCTCCAGAATTCAAAAAACTAGTCCGTGTTAGATGGATTGTAAGTTTTGTTTTATTATTCTTTCTATTCTTGAATTATTACGGATTTATCCTAGTCATCGCCTTAAAAAAGGAATTGGTGACCGAAAGGATAGGAAATTTTGCAAACTACGGACTATACGCAGGAGCCGGCGTGATCGTATTCGCATGGTTTCTTACTTTCATATATGTTTTTTGGGCCAATCGATTCTACGATAAAGAAGTAGATGTTTTAAAATCCAAATTAGAAACGGAGAATCGATAATGGTATCCGCATTGGGACAACCGAACCTTATTTCAATTTCCTTCTTCGTTATTTTTGTGATCCTAACCTTAGGAGTCACTTACTGGGCCGCAAAAAAGACCAAAACCTCCAGCGAATTTTACGCAGCGGGTAGATCCATTACGGGATTTCAGAATGGACTTGCATTGTCCGGAGACTTCATGTCTGCAGCTTCCTTTTTGGGAATTTCAGGTATGGTGGCGTTAAAAGGTTATGACGGTATCATCTATGCAGTCGGCTGGTTAGTGGGTTGGCCTGCGCTCATGTTCCTGCTTGCAGAACCTTTACGTAATTTAGGAAAATATACTTTTGCAGACGTATTAGCATTTCGTTTAAAACAAAAACCGATCCGGATCGTTGCATCGGTCGGAGGGATCTTAGTGACAATCACCTACTCCATCGCTCAGATCGTAGGTTCAGGTAAACTGATCAATCTGATGTTCGGTCTTCCCTATGAACTCGCAGTTTTGATCGTAGGCGGAGTCATGCTTCTATACGTTTTATTCGGGGGAATGATCGCGACAACTTGGGTTCAGATCATAAAAGCCTGTCTTCTTCTTTTCGGAGTCACTTTACTTGTGATCCTGTCTATGGCGAAGTTCGGCTTCAGCTTAGAAAATCTTTTTTCTGCAGTTGAGACTAAGTTCGGAAGAACCGCTTTGGAACCGGGTGGCTTTGCTTCTAGTCCGATCGATTCAATTTCCTTAGGACTCGCATTAATGTTCGGTCTATTAGGATTACCTCATATTCTTATGAGATTTTATACTGTACCGGACGCAAAAGAAGCCAGAAAATCGGTAGCTTATGCAACTAGCTTCATCGGATATTTCTATATCATCATTCCTATCGTAGGATTTGCGGCGGCGGTTTTGATAGGAAGAGAACAGATCGCCGGTATAGACAAGGGCGGGAACATGGCCGCAGCACTTCTTGCGGAATTATTAGGAGGAACTCCTTTCTTAGGATTTATTGCTGCAGTTGCATTCGCCACAATACTTGCGGTAGTTGCAGGTTTAACTTTAGCAGCGGCTTCTACCATATCTCATGATCTTTACTTCAATGTATTTACGGAAGGAAGAGCGACAGAGAAAGAACAGGTATCCGTTGCAAAAAAAGCAACTGTAGTCTTCAGCATTGTGGGAATTCTTTTAGGGATACTATTCAAGGACCAAAACGTTGCATTCATGGTAGGACTTGCATTTGCAATCGCGGCGAGCGGGAATTTCCCCGCATTGATCCTTTCCATTCTTTGGAAAAATTTCAGTACAATTGGAGGAGTTTCCTCTATATTGGTCGGATCAGTATCCGCAACCCTATTTATTATTTTTAGTCCTACGGTTTGGGTAGATGTGTTTAAATTCCAAGAGGCGATCTTTCCTTTGAAAAATCCGGCGATTGCCTCTATGTCCCTGGCATTTTTGAGTGCATTCGTTTTTTCTAAACTATTTCCGGATACAAACGCTATAGAAAGATACGAATCTGAAAAAGTAAGGGTATACTTGGGAGTAGGAGCAGAATAAATCTATATAAGAATAAGCTGCTTTTTTCTAAAGCAGCTTATGGTCTTTCATAGATCTGTACAAGGAAGCAATTGTCACTTTTAGGATCGCAGCTAAAGGAACTGCGACAAGCATTCCAGCGATACCGAGTAAACTTCCTCCGACTGTAACCGCCCCCACCACTATTACGGGGTGAAGAGATACTGCGTCGGAAATGATCACAGGTTGGACAAAGAAATTATCCACAGCCTGAGCGATGAGGATCACAACAAAGATCGCGACCATCAACTCATACATTCCCATTCCATCATTGATAGAGTTCGGGTTAAAAATACCGATCCCTTGGGTCAATGTCATGAACAAAGGAGGAACCATTCCGATGATCGGGCCAAGATATGGAATTGAATTTGCGATCCCCACAAATAACGCGAATATATAAAAATATTTCAAACCGATTATATAAAAACCGATCATTGAGACCGCAGTGATGATTGCACTTTGGATCACTAAACTTCTCAGATAATTCGTGATCTGTTCATTGATCTTTGCTGTAACCATCAATGTCATTTCGAAATAACGATTCGGAACAAGGCTGACTATATTCTTATACACTCCGTTACCGTTCAGCAAAAACAGGAATGCAAACAAAGGAGTGACCACCAAATAACCGATCAATGTTGGTATCACAGACACAAGAGCGTTTACTTGAGTGTGGATCAATTCTGCAGCTTGTTTAACCAATTCTTCCGGACGGATCGTATCTTCCCAACTTGCAGGATAATCGTTGAATCTAAGCTGGAAACCTACGACTAAATATTTGAACTTAGCATCGTCTATATCCTGTTTCCAATTTTTAACGATTGGTTGCAGAGTAGAAACGATTGGAGGCGCAACCTCAGTCGCGATCCAATAGATCGGAAGACAAAGTAAAAAGATCAAGATCGCAACGGATAGGATCCTAGGAATACCTAATGTCTCGAAATAGTTAATTGAACCGTTAAAAATATAAAAAAGGATAAGCGATAAGGCTATCGGCACGATCAAAAGTTGTAAGCCGATTACGAAAAATACGATGGCCGCTCCGACCAAGAAAAAGAAAATTACTCGTATAACGTACGTGGAGAGCGGTTTCGTAGACTCAGGCATTTTTCTGTTTGCCCTTATAATAAGCTTTTTCTAATAATTGGTTCGTCTTTTGGAGCCTTTCCACAACGACACCCGTGAGACTTAAGAGGATCTCGATCCCGATCTTAGGTTTTGTCTCTATGATCTCTTTCAGATCCGGTTGAAAAAATCCAAGAAGTGTAGAAGGTTCCTGAGCGATCGCAGTCGCAGTTCTTCTTTCCTCGGAGAATAAGGATAACTCTCCAAAGAAGGAATGTTGATCTAAATGAGCTAGATCTAGTTCGACTCCGTCTCTTACGGAACGAATGGCGACCTTGCCGTCGAAGATCATATAAAATCCCGCTCCAGCTTCTCCCTGCCTGAAAATTTCCTCTCCCTCGGAATATTGCCTTACATGAACAAGTCTTGCGATCTCGTGTAAGGTCCTTCTTTTCAGTTTTCCGAATACGGAAGTTTCCCGAAGAAAACGCATGATCTCGGGATTAGACGTTCCCTTCTTCTTAACTATTTTTTTCCAGATTGGGAGTTGGAGAAAATTCAAAACTACTTCTTATCCTCTTCGATCTTCATCGTTAATACAAGAATGACGAGCCCTACACTTACGCAGGAATCCGCAAAATTGAAAGCTGGCCATCTTTCTATAAAAAGCCAATTCGGCCAATCGAAGTCTAAGAAATCCACTACTCCGATAAATCTTCCTTCGTAACGATTTTCGATGAACCCGAACTCCGCTCCGATACCTATGATCTTTACAAAAAACTTATCTATAAAATTCCCAAAAGCTCCGGACATTACTAATGCCCAACCGGCAGGATGCCCCAGATCGGAATTTTTCCAACGGTACGCGATAAGCACTAGGATCGCAACTGCGGTTAAGGATAAAGAGGTCCTTGGAAATCCTTGGAACAATCCCATGACGAAACCGGTATTGAAGGTCAGGGTCAAACGAAAGAAATCGCCAAGCAATTCGACTGGGTTATGAGGTCTTAAATATAAAATCGCTATGTATTTGGTTACTAGGTCTATAATAGTTCCGACAATAACGCTTACGATGAATATAGGAGGATAAACCTCTAAGAATTTCTTTTCGAAATATTTCACTGACGATTCCTTTTAGAGCTGAATTTATTTTTGATTACGGATAGAGCAAGGAGGATTCCGAAGAAAACGGAAACTCCGTAAGCTACCATCGCATGGGTTTCGATCCCTTTATCCAATCTATCGGTTCCATAATGGATCCCGAATAATATAAATGCGCTAGATATGATCTGATGACCGAGGGAATACATTCTTTTTGTATGTTGTTCCAGATCGGGTAACTTGTACGCTTGTTTACCCCGATTTAAATTTTTAACTGCCTGTAATAATTCTCCAGGAAGAGAAACTGCCTGACCCCAGATACCACCTTCTTGGACCAAAACCTTCTGCCATTGGTTCTCCCCCTGAAAGACGAGACCCTTAAAAGGTTTTTCGCCGTAGTCTAATACGGTTCTATACGGATCCAAGTTTGCAGTAATTCCAACCAGAAGTCCAAGTACCCTTTCCAAAGGAACAAGAGATGTAGGCAATTGGATCATTCTCAAAAGTCCTCGGAGGCTCGAGTTGATCTCTTTCAAAAATTTCAGATCTTCCGGAGTATGGATCTGCTCGAACTTGATATTCTTAAATGAATCCGTATCGGATAAGAAGCGGGAAAGTTTTTCCATAGAATAACGGACAACTTCTTCCAACTTTTCACGATCCGCCTTTTTAGAAATAATCCCTAATTCATCCAGAGCTTCTATCAAAGCGGGATAATCTTTTGTCATCGCATGAAGTATGATCTTTCTTAAGGCGACGGCCTGGCTAGGTGGGATCTCTCCTACCGCACCAAAATCTATAAAGCAAAGTTTTTCATCCGGAGTATAGATCATATTTCCCGGATGTGGGTCCGCGTGATAGAAACGAAACTCGAACACCATCAGGATATAAGCTCTTATCAAAAGATCAACCGGTCTAGACTTTGCCTGACCTTTTTTCAAACTCCCTGCCTGAGTGATACGGATCCCTTCTATAAACTGAGCGGTTAACACACTTTTACCGCTCCACTCAGGGATCAGCTTAGGAAAAACATAATCCGGCTCTTCCGCAAAATATCTGGCCATTCTGTCCATGGACTCGGCTTCCAAACGAAGATCCGTTTCTCTTCCAACCAACTTCGAAATTTCTTTATGAACCGTTTTAAAATCGAAGCTAACTAAAAAACGATTGATACGTTTTAGGAATTTACGAACTGCTTTTAGATCTTTCTGGATAATATCTTCTATGCCGGGATATAAGATCTTAACTGCGATCTTCTCTCCTTTATATGTGGCGGAATGTACTTGGGCGATAGAAGCGGAAGCAAGAGGAGTCTCGGAAATATCCGGAAAAGTTTCCACAATTTCTTTTCCGAATTCTTTTTTGAATCTTTCTCGGATCTCCGAGAATGGATGAGGAGGAACTCTATCTTGAAGATCCTGTAAAGGTTCGGTAAAACTTTCAGGGAATAGATGGGATAGAGAAGCGAAATATTGACCTAATTTCACATACACTCCTCCCATTTTTAGGAAGAAGTCCCTACATTCCGATCCAAGAGATTTATAAAATTCTAATTCTCTTTCTTCTCTTGTTTTAGAAGAAAGAAATAATCTTACGAATTTATAATACCAGAATAGGGAGAATATTTTTTTCCAAAGGAAGAAGCTCCCTCTATAATATCTGCCTCTCGCAGAATAATTAGGTAATTGATTTCCGTTTGTGGATGGGGAACTTGCGGGCATACGATCTATATTTCCGAAACGGTTCTAATTTCGGCGCCGGTCTTAATACGATGTAAAAGTTCCATGATGTTCCGATTTTCTCCAATATCGCCGGTGATCCTTTCCGATTTTCCCGTGAGAACGTTTCGTATTTCTTTATATAAGTTCATAAACGGGTTCGGTCCGAGGAATGATTTTTCGGGAAATGAGACTTCCGTCAAACTATTAAATCCTTTGTACTTCTTAGAAGGTTTGGAATGAAAAAGCCTCATCCCATCATTGGAGAGAAGGATCCGAGCCTCTTCGGTCATAATATCTATCTCAAATTGAAAATACTTACGAGCTCCGCCTGCTTCTAAAAAAACCACAGGCCCGGACTTATATTCTAAGAACGCAAGAGCCCGATCTTCTATCGGTATCCCCTTTCGTCTGGTCAAAGAAGAACGTATTCTGTCCGGTTTTCCCAAGAACCAATAGATCAAATCGACCGCATGAGTTCCGTCATGAAATAAGGGCCCGGTCCTTCCTTGAAAAGCCCGACCAGGCGCGAGCGCAGAAGTAAGAACGGAAGCTCGGATCGTTCTAACCGGACCAAACTTTTCCGAATCTATAACTTCCTTAGCCCATGCATATTTTGGATGATACCTTCTCTCATGATTCACCCAGATACGAACTCCTTTCTTACGCGAGAGTTTTTCTAGATCCTTTGCTTGCAGATAAGTCTCGCATACAGGCTTTTCAATGAGTAAGTTTTTGGTTCCCCTTTCTATCCATTCAACTGCGTTTCTATAATGATTTTCGGAAGGACTTGCGATGACTGCAATATCCGGAACGGATCTGGAATGGTAACTTTCCCAATCCGGATGCGCGAAATTTTGGGGAAGTTTCCATTGTTGTAGGAACTTCTCTCTTTTATCTGGATGCGGATCGAAGCCTCCTAAGAACTCAAAATTCTTTTTGCCCCAATCGCCGAAAATGACCCCCGAATGAGTACAAGGTTTGTTTCGATAAGGATCCTTTTCTAAAGAAGAGGCAATCCTACCTAAACCAACTAAGACTAGTTTGGATTTTCGCATCCCGCATACTTGAAATCCAGGATAGGAACTATGCAAGAGGAATTTTTAAAAATAGACTGCTTTGTATTTCGCCGGAAGATATATTGGTTCCGATGAAAGCCCCATTTCTATATGATCCGGAAACGATACGAAAGGTATTACAAAGCACATCCGAGTTTTCTTTTCTTAAGGAAGAAGAGATCAAGAGTATCACAACCTCTTCCGGAATGGCCGAACCTGGAACATTATTCGTACCTTTAAGGGGAAATAGGGACGGGCATGAATTTATTTTAGACGCATTGGAAAAAGGCGCTTCTTACTTTTTATGCGAGAAGAACCACCCGATCTTAGAAACACTCTCTTCGGAACAGAAACAAAAAGCGATCCAAGTCAAGGATACATTACTCTCTCTCGGAAAACTTGCGTCTTATCATAGATCTAGATTTAATCCGATCATAATTGCGGTTACCGGATCCAGCGGTAAGACCACCACAAAAGAGATCTTATCTTCTTGCCTTTCCGGTTTAGGAGAAGCGTTACTCGTAACTGAAAAAAATTATAATAATGAGATCGGTGTTCCATTCACACTTTTCGGGATAAACTCAAAAACTAGATACGTAGTATGCGAGATGGGGATGAACCATCTCGGAGAGATCTCCAGACTCACAAAGATGGCAAGGCCGGATTATTCCATCATTACGACGATCGGCACTGCACATATAGAATTATTAGGATCCAGGAAGGGAATTGCAAAAGCTAAGGCTGAAATTTTAGAAGGGATGTTAAAAGGTGGAACATTATTCTATCCCGAGACCGGAGAATATAAGAATTTCCTAAAACGTAAATGTCTTCGTTACGGAATTAAATTTAAATCTATCCCTTTAAAAAGAAGAATAGAGATCCTGGAAACGAATAGAGAAGGTTTTAAGATCTCATTTCTAAACTCCTCTCTGGATTGGAGTTTGCCAGGGATCAAACTGTTAGAGAATCTATCTCTATGCGTTTCCCTATTGGAAGAAGTAGGAGTTCCAACTGAATGGATACAGAATGGGATCCGCAATTTTAGATCTGCCGATAAACGTTTGGATTTCCAAGTAGGACATTATAAAATCCTAAACGACACCTATAACGCAAATAGAGAATCCATGTTCTCTTCCTTAGAAGCATGTTCCCAAATCTCCGGAGAAGATGGATTTTACGCAGTCTTAGGAGACATGAAAGAAGTAGGAAATTATTCCCGAAAATTCCACACCGAGATCGGGATCTTTGCCGCAGGATTAAAGAACTGCAAAGGTGTGTTTTTGTACGGCCCGGACTCTTCTTATACATTAAAAGGTTTTCGCAAAAAAGCAAAACCGGATCTTCCCTCCTTTTCTTTTCCAGGAAATGAAGAAGGGTTAAAAGATCTAGTCGAGACCATCCGCAAAGAAGTTCCGAAAGGTTCTTATCTTTTGGCAAAAGCTTCCAGAGGAATGAAATTAGAAAGAGCCGTCGAAGAATTAAATTCCTAAGCAACACTAATATAGAACATTTTCGGGCTTGCCCGATAATCCGTTTCGAGAGAATTTGCTAGTGTGAAAACGAAAGTCGCAGTCGTAATGGGAAGTAGCTCCGATTGGGAAACCATGAAGGAAGCGGTTCTGATCCTGAAACAATTCGGGATAGAATGTCATCAGGAAATTGTCTCCGCGCATCGTTCTCCAGAACTTTTGTTTGAATTTTCCAAATCAGCAAGATCCAAAGGATTCGAGATCATTATCGCAGGAGCAGGAGGAGCTGCCCATCTTCCAGGAATGATCGCATCTTTGACCACTTTGCCGGTCTTAGGTGTGCCTGTACAAAGTAAAGCGCTCTCCGGTTTGGACAGTTTATTGTCCATCGTCCAAATGCCGGGAGGAGTTCCTGTAGGAACATTAGCGATCGGAACTGCAGGAGCAAAAAACGCAGGCTTACTTGCAGCAAGGATCCTCTCCTTACAAGATGAGAAATTATCCCAAAAATTGGAACAATACAGAAACGATATTAGAGAAGAAGCATTGTCCAAAAATAAAGATCTAATATGAATAAAATTCTAGTTCCCCCATCTCAACTGGGAGTTATGGGATCCGGCCAACTCGGAAGAATGTTCGCCCAAGAAGCGATCACCATGGGTTATCAAGTCGCAGTTTATTCTCCGGAAAGAAATAGTCCCGCATCTCAAGTCGGAGCCGTCGAAACTGTGGCCCCATACGAAGACGAAGAATCCTTAAGAAAATTTTTGGGATCCATCGATGCTCTCACTTTCGAATTCGAGAATATTCCCGGAGGAGAATTAAATTTTATTTCAGAATATTCTAAGAAAAATTCTCTTCCTGTATTTCCAAGCCCGGAATGTATCCGTATCGCACAACATAGGATCCGAGAAAAAACATTATTTTCTAAATTAGGACTTCCTACTGTTCCATTTTATCCGATCACAAACAAGGCGGAAGCGACCGAAGCTGCGAATACTTCAAAATTCCCTGCAGTATTAAAAACTTCTTCGTTCGGATATGACGGAAAAGGACAGACTAAATTTAAGACCAAAGAAGAATTCAGAGCTTGGGTAGGATCCTTAGGACAAGAACCATTGGACTTAATTTTAGAAGAATGGTACGAGTTCGACAAAGAAGGTTCCGTCATTTTAGCCCGCGACCAAAAAGGAAACATTGTATACTTCTCCCCATCCGAGAATATTCATAAAAACCATATTTTGGATCTCACGATACATCCCGGAAACTTTTCAGACTCGGTTAAAAGACAGATGATAGAATCCGCAAAAATTTTAGCGGATGGGATCGATTATGTGGGAGTATTCGGCTTAGAGTTTTTTATCAAAGGAGAAAAGATCGTACTCAACGAATTTGCTCCTAGACCTCATAACTCTGGACATTTTTCTCAAGACGGAGCAAACATTTCCCAGTTCCAATTACAACTCAGATGTCTTACTGGACTTCCATTTCCGAAAGAATTATCCTCTATAACTTCTTCTATGAAAAATATTTTAGGCCAGGATTATCAGCCGGCCTCCGCGAAGTGGATCGAATACCTATCCGATCCTAGATACACTTTGCATCTCTACGGAAAATCGGACCCTAGGCAAGATCGAAAAATGGGTCACTGGAATTTTGTGGGAGAAAATCCGGGCAAAGCTTTTTAATTATAAAGCTCTTATTTCGGATCGTATTTCTCTCCCAACCAGTAAGAACCTTCCAAAGATACATGATGACTATCTCGATATAGTAATTTCCCATCTTTAAGAGCATAACAATACTCGTTGTCACAAATTGGCCTCCAAGCCTCCCAGACTTTCATTCGGGGAAATTCATGCTTGAGCGAATTTACTATTTCATGATATTCTTTATTTCTTTCGTCAAAATCGGCTCGTTTCACACGACAGGATTGTTCTAAATTTTCGAATCCTAAACGGAAAGGCCTTAAAGGAACACAACGTTTCGGATCAAAATCCATTTCTGGGACATCTACTATATAAACGACCTCTTTGCCTGCCAACAGAAGCCTCTTCACTGTGTCACGAAACGCTTGAACAAAGGCTTGTTTCGGATCAGTTATATCCGGTCTATACTGGTATTTTATTCCCTTGAGAGAAGCCTTATCTTCATAATTTGATAAGTTCATATATCTAGGACCGGAACTATTTAAGATGAAAGTTTTGATCTTAGGATCTTTTTCTAAAATTTCCAAAGCGAAATTTTCTTTATCACAAGGCCATTTTTCATTACCGATCATTCCAAAAAACGGCGGGCACCCTCCAGTTCCCATATGCAGCACGTTAGTTCCTTGGTCTTTTAATTTACGGATCAATCCATATGCCAAGGAATTTGCGTGGCTATCTCCTAAAAATGCGGCGACCGGTTCACTATCGGAGGATCCTAATAAGCAATATCTAATATTATCTCCGAATTTCGGCCTGAATTTCTGAATACACGCGTCGTCTTCGATCCGCCAGCCTTCAAAAATTTTTGCGTTCTCCTTATACTCTTTAACTCTCCATTCCCAGCCGTTGCGTTTATAAATATTCTGCCCTATAAATGCGACCGAGAGCAAAAGACCGACTAACACCCATAAAACGGATCTTCCTTCTCGGAAGCGGATCTTCTTCTCTACGAATTGCCAGGTTAAAACAGAAAATAAGATGGATAGGATTACTGCTGTGATCCTCCATCCTTGAGAAGGAGTCCCGCTCTCCAAGATCGTAGCGAAGGAAAGAAGGGGCCAATGCCATAAATATAAAGGAAAACTGATCAAACCAACGAATACCATTGGCTTTGTGCTCAGCAGTTTGCGATTCACAATCCCTTCCGGACCGGCAAATAAGATCAATAAAGAACCAAATACAGGAAGCACCGCCGCAAATCCCGGGAAGGGAGTGAGTTTATTATAAAATAATACTGAGATTAAAATAAATAGAAATCCTAAACTAGAAAAAAGATCCTGAAATCTCTTTTCTCTCAAAAAAGAAAAAGAGAGCCTATATTCGGAAAATTTAAATTTATCAAAGTAGTGTGGAAGCAGATCTCCGAATACTTTTATTTCATTAGTATGAAACCAAGCCAAAATCGCCCCAGCTAACAATTCCCATATTCTAGTATAAGGAAGATAAAATGTATAGATCGGGTTTCTCTGGAACTCGGCAATATTCAGGAAGAAGGATACGACTCCGAAAAAAAGAGTAACAAGGAATAGATTTAGTCTTAATCTCCAACCTATATATAAGAATAAGGGCCAGAATATATAAAACTGCTCCTCTATTCCCAGAGACCAAAGATGTAGCAAAGGTTTCAGCTCAGCCGCTACATTAAAATAATCTGTAAACTCATCAAGAAGAGCAAAATTAGAAAAGAACAAACTACCTGCAAACGTATGTCTCCCTAATTGTTTATATTCTTCTCCCAAAAGGATATAATAACCTAAACCGAGACAAAAAAACAAAACGACAAGCAACGCCGGGAAAATACGTCGTACTCGCCGAACGTAAAATTCGAAAAAATTAAAAGTCCCGCTTTGTAGATTCTTAAAAAGAATACTCGAGATCAAAAAACCGGATATAACGAAAAATACATCGACTCCAACGAAGCCGCCGGTCAGAAACGATGGAAACGCATGGAAGAGAACTACAGATAAAACTGCTACTGCACGTAAGCCGTCCACATCAGGACGATACTTTACCAATTCATTATGTTTCAAACTATCATCCAGCCTAATCTAAAAATCAATCTATCCATTTCTCTTTTTTACGAATGAAACCTTTAAGTATTTAAACTACGCACAGTTATCATTTTTTGGCGAAATCTATATCGCTCATCACATTAACTTTCAAAAAGGCGGCTTGGTATTCGATTTCAATTCGATACATAAACTTTATATCCAACCCATCTTTGAATATATCTCTCTATATCTATCGAAAGTAACATCCCAATAGTTCATAACCTGTTCTCTAAGAAATCCTGGCCTAACATTGGTCGATCTATCTTCTTCCAAAAGAGTTTTTAGGATCTTCGCAATCGGAGTATTCTCAGGAAATATCCGATCACCATCTAAGGCATATTCCGGAATGGATCCGATCGACCACCCTACTATTGGAATTCCTAAATAATGCGAGAGTACTAAGGGCCCGTTCGCTTCTCCTACCGAATCCACACGAAAACAAGTAACATAATCGGACTTTCTAATTTCTTGATTCAGGACTTCGTCATCACAATACCCTAACACAATCAGATTGGGTTTTTGGTATTTTTGAATAAAGTCCCTAGTCAATTTATCTTTTATTCCACCTGCTATCACCAATGTAATTTCTGGAAAATTTGAAATGGCTTCTATCAATTCAGGCAAAGCTTTTGCTTTTTTAGCCACTCCCGGTTGGCATAGTCGAAGAGTTTTTCCCGATCCTTTCCCATGCGACTTTAAACTAAGATCATTTTGCGACTGATCCGCCAAATCTTCCAAAGGGTGAGGCCCCATCGGCACTACTTCGATCGGTCTATTATAACCGAACTTTGCAGCGAGCTTCTTAGAATATTCCGAATGGACCACTAATGCATGTTTTCGGAGAGAGAACAATTGTAAACGGCCCATAATAAATCGTAAGATCTTATCCCTAGGCAATATATCATGCAGAGTAACGATCGCCTTGGTTTTATGTTTTGAAGCGGAAATTAATAACTCTCTGCCGCTATTTCCTATATGAAAATGAGCTAATGAGCTGGGGCTAGATGGTTTTTCTAAAAATTTTACATCCATCCCTTTCGATCTGAAAATCGTCTCAAAAGTTTTGCAGTATCTAGTAATACCTAGAGAGTTTTTCGGAGAAATTAATTCAATAGTCTTAGAAGGAGAAGTCATAAGCCGCGTGTTTTATTGGTCTTTTGAATATCTCCGACCTTTTTGATCTCTTTCTTTAAAAGGTTGTCCAATTTTGTGATCGTCCTTTCATCCGATAAAGAGTAAGCATTGATTTTCGATAATGCCGACAGAAGGCTTCGGTGGATCGGGCTTTTTGAGAAAAATTCCGCATTCACTCTTCCAAATGTAAGCTTATTAATGATCTTACCTAATAAATATTTTTCGTAAAGTTTAACGCCTGTAGTTTGAAAATCGACTTTATTAATCGTTAGCAGCCAGTCTTTCCATTTAAATTCCGATATCAACGATCCTTCGGTATAAGGTGTCGACAATATCAAACGATGCCAAGGCACACGAAACGCATCGGCTAAAATTGCTCCGTGCATCGATTCGGTTATGATTGATTTAGACCTAGCAATTTCTCTCAGAGTAAACTCAATGCCCGACTCGCTCTTACACGATATATAATGGATATTTAGTTTATTGCATAAGTCTTCCCAATCAATAAGCCCTAATGATTGATAATGCGGCATAAAACTAATTTCATATTTTTTCTTCTCTCGAACTATATCCTTAAAAATTCGAGCCTGCCTAATAGAATAAGCAGAATCCGTAATATATGGATAATCATTATTCATAGATCTAGCTGACAATGGCCCTCTTAAAAAGAGGATCTTCCATGTCGGATCCGGATTGAAACTGTTGGAATTCGGGCGGATCCCGCTACCGAAAACTATTTTCTTTCTATCTTTGCTGAATATTTTATTCCCATCAAAAAGTATGGATCCTATTCCCACAAGATCCAAACCGTCGGATACATCTTCCTTTCCAAAAAGCTTTTCCCAAAGCCAAGGATTAAGATCATCTCCGAAATTCCCTTTTTTAGCTTTATAGTATATAAATTTCATACTTAATTCGAATTATATAGGATTTGTAAAATTATACCGAGATGAGGCAATTATTATTTCCTCTCTGCGAGCCTACTTCGTCCATAATGAAGAAAATCAAGAAGTAGTTTCTTATTCAAATATATAAAATACAGCACGCTAGCAATAATATTCAAAAATAAGATCCGCTGGTCTTCCGCTATCGAACAAACTGCAAAAAATGATATGAATATAATATTTATCATTAGATTATTTATGGGAAATTCGATTGGGAAGAAAGCTTTTGAATGAAAATAACGAACAATAAAGAGAACCACATTTCCTACAAACAATGAGATTGCACAACCCAATAAGCCGAAATAAGGGATCAAGATAATATTTAAGGACACATTCACCGATGCCCCAACCAGAGTTGTGTAAAAAGCGCTACTCGTTCTTTTCGCAGCCAAATATCCTCCTCCATAAAAACTAGCCAAAGCCTGGAAACAAACTGCAAAATAGAAAAGAGGTAAATATTTCCATACTTCAAAATAAGTTCGATCTACAATAATCGGAAGCACTGGTTTGGAAAAACTGATCGCGAGTGCCGTTAGGCCTAAGAGTAATTTCAAATATTTACCGATAATATCATTGAAGTATGTTAAACTTCCCTCCGTTCCAAACAAACGAATTACTTTCTCTTGCCATGCTTGGTTAAATATCAAATGCATTGTCAGCAATATATTCGGGAATTTTATTGCGATTGCAAATAAGCCGTTTGCAGTCAGCCCTAAATAATACAAGATCATATACCGATTCGATTCGGAAATCGCCCACCAACTCATTTGATTGGGGATCAAAGGCAGAGTATAAAGCAACATGGAACTCAATAAAGATAATTGGAACGAGCCAAAACGAAAGTAGGAAAAGAAGCCGGTTTTAAAAAGAAGATAGGTTAAAGTCGTAAAAACCGCCAGCAAATTCGCCAAGATCACGCCTTGTAATCCTAGATTAGAAGCGAATAAAGTCGCCAAGGACCCCAAAGTAAATATGGCCGAATAAATTACGCCAGAAAATGCATAAACGAAATTAAGAGATCTAGATCTCGCAAATTGTAGAACAATCGTATAAAAAGCCTGGCATATTATAAATAAATAAACAAGGATAGAAAATGGGATAGGGACTATAAGGCTGAATATCCAGTATATAACTGAAAAGATGATTACATTTAAAAAGAACGCAATAGTCACTGCTGAAATAACTTTCGGTATTTCAGGGGAATCTTTTTCCTCGTTTAAGCACCATCTCAGTATCCCATCATACAATTGGAGTGCTATCAAAGGTACGGCGAGCGTGGAGCTGGTTAAGATTATATCAAATAGCCCTATCTCTTCTTTTTTTAAGAAGAAGGTAAAAACAAAGAATATTATGAAGGTCAATCCTTTGGAAAAAATATTGGCCGCCCCGTATAAGAGAGTCAACTTGCTTAAGCTCAAATTATTTCCCATGATATCAATCCGAAGCAGGAGCGCTTAACTATAAATAGGTTTAGCCTACCCGGTTCCTTCTTCCCCCAATAGTTCTTCTATTGCTTTAACTCCGATGTAAACCCCAGAATTTTCTCTGCTACATGTTCCCAAGTAAGTTCTTTTTTGAACTCACGGATCGGTCCTTTTAGAGCCGCTAATTTTTTTCTGGAAACTGCCTTAAGCGTTTCGGCTAGAGATTCGGACGATCCAGGTTCGACCAAGAAACCTGTTTCCCCGTCTCTAACTATATCTACCAGCCCACCCACGCGAGTAGCTATAATTGGACAATCATAACGATAAGCGACTGCGGCGACTGCACTACCTGAAGCGGAACGATATGGAAGAACTATAGCGTCGGACCTTTCGAAAAACTCTGCAAGCTGTTCTTCTTTCGTATATGACAAATATAATTCTATGTTCTTTAAGTTTAGATCTTTAACGGACTCATAAAGAGTTTCTTTACTCTCCCAGGTTTCCCCGACTACCGTTAGAAATATTTCCGGATCGTTTAATTGTGATAATGCGTTAAAAAGAATATCCAAACCCTTGTATGGGCGAATGAAACCGAAAAATAAAAGTTCGAGCCTGCCTCTTTTTTTCAAAGTACCCTTAGGAGCAGTGAATTCATCATAGGATGGGATATAAATTTTTAATACCGGCTTTGACGGGAACTTTGACTTCAAGATCGCCGCATGTTCGCTAGAATGAACGATGAAACCGTTCGCGGTCGACAAAAGGAATTCGGTAATTCTTTTCTTTAACCCCTTGGCACCATGATCCGTCAAATTATGGCAAATAAAAACAACGGGGATTTTTTTTCTTCGAGCTAAATAAGCTATTAAAGCAAATCCAGGAGCCCAAAATAAAGTCCACCAAGTAAGAATGACAGTATCAATTTCATTTTTTATAATATACTTTGCTACTTTTAGTAGGCTAAACGGATTCAGAGCATCAAGCATATAATTTACATGAAGCTCTTTAACGTTTGAAAACGGATCTATATCACTTTCTCCTGGATAAAGAAATTTAGGATATTGCCGTTTAAAAGAAATGGTATGCAAATCGCTGACTTGAGCAAGTGATCTTCTCAAGAAAGTGTTATATTGAGCGATACCGCCCCGATACGGAGTAATAGGCCCCAATAGGGCGATTTTTTTATGATTCGCCATAGCCGTTCGGTTAGAGAGTTATTTTGACCTTTTAGATGATTTTGTGGAATGGACAGTGATGTCGGAAGATTGTTTCCAAAATGCTTTCTTTCTCTCGTAGTATAACATCTCTTCGATTAATTTACGATTCATACCGACTAGAAACGCAACGATACCCACTACTAGAAATAATCCGGAAATAATAACTAATACGACTGCAAAGAGTAAGGACTGGACATGCCCTTTTCCTATTCCTAAAAAGAAAAAAATCAAAAAACGAATTGCGATCGCAAGCGCAGGCAAAAAGGAAACTATAGATAAGGCCCCGAAAAATTGGAATGGTCTATAGATGATCAGCAATCTTACTAACGAGGTCCCAGACTTCCACATATGTTGAAAAATATTCTTAAATAGTCTGGATTTCCTTGTGGGAGGGTTTGTAGGAATTGGGATAGAAGAAACGGCCAAATCCATTTTAACCGCTTGAACTATCGTATCTAGAACATAAGAAAACTTTGTAGTGATATTTAATCTTAAAAGACTTTCTCTAGAATATGCCCTAAAGCCGGATACCGTGTCAGGGATATTCGTACCGATCAAATTCCTCACGACTAAATTCCCGAACCATTGTAATGTTCTTTTTAAAGGTGAAAAATGTTCCACCTTCCAAGGTACACGATTTCCGATTACGATGTCGGAGGAACCGGTCAGGACAGGAGCGATTAGATCGGGGATATAAGAAGAAGGATATTGATTATCCGCATCGGTATTCACAAAAATATCCGCACCACTTGCAAGTGCAGCTTCAAGCCCGGATTTGAAAGCCCTACCTAAACCTAGATTCTTTTTATGAGAAATAATTTTACAGCCGTATTGCGCGGCGATCTCAGCGGTACGATCCTTCGAACCATCATCTACAATTTGAACTTCTATAGTCTGGATGCCTGGGATCTTTTTTGGGATCTCGGAAAGTACTGTAGAAAGAGTTGCTTCCTCGTTATAGCAAGGTATATTGATTACTAACTTCATTCTACTGCCTGTCAGAATGCGAGATTTTCGTCATTCGTCCAATACTTTTTACAATTTCTATAATTTGGAAGAACTATGAAGCTTTCATAAACAATTCAGGATAGAAGATCTCTTCAATAACAGTAATTTAGGTTTTTAAAAACTCCAATCCCCAATCCCGAACATTCCCTGCACCTAAACTTACAAATACATCGCCTGGCCTTAGGATATCTTTGAGAAGAGACAAATCGATGGATAAATTTCCGGAAAGAATTTTAGGTTTTATTTGCATCTCGTTCGCAATTAAATCGGAGGAAACTCCTTCTATAGGATCTTCCCCAGCGGGATAGATCGGTAAAAGTAGGACAGTGTCCACTTGGTCTAAACTTTTTGCAAAGTCCTTGTATAGGTTCTTTGTGCGAGTATAACGATGAGGTTGAAAAAGGATCACAGGTTTTCCCCTTCCCCCTGATAACTCTCGGATAGAAGAAAGAACCGCCTGGACTTCAGTAGGATGGTGGCCATAATCATCGTAAATGTCGATCCCATCCTTTGTGCCGATATATTCCAGTCTACGTTTTACTCCCGCATAACCTGAAACTGCGATTGCTGCTTTCGAAGGATCGGCGCCTAAGATAAAGGATGCGATCAGGGCCGCCAATGAATTTGTTAGATAATGTCTCCCGGGAAATCTGGATGTAATCTCCAATTCTTTCCCATCCAAACGGAAGATCAGTTTCTTATTTTCTATTTTATAATGTACTAAACTTTTAAGATCAGGGAATTTGGTTCCCGCATCAACATCGGAACTGAAACCTAGGATCCTAGTTTTATCCGGAACTAATTCCAAACAATCCCTGATCCCAGGATCGTCTAGATCCAAGATCACGGCTTCCGTTCCGAAGGAGATATATTTGGCAAATGCTTCCAACAGTTTTTCTCTAGTATGATAAAAATCCAAATGATCTTCATCTATATTCGTTAAGATGCGGATCCCTGCCTTATGATTTAAAAAAGTGCCATCGGACTCATCCGATTCAAAAACACCGATCTTTCCAGAAGAATATCTCCCGCCTACTCCGTTCAAAAAAGAAACATCTCCTCCTACCATTACGGAAGGAGAAAAACCTAATTCATTTAGAATATGACCGGTCATTGCAGTCGTAGTGGTCTTTCCGTGAGAACCGGCAACACCCACACATATCAGATGTTCGAAACAAGAATGCAAAACTTCAGATCGATGATAAAACCGGATCCCTTTCTTCTTAAAAAAAGAAGCGATGGGATGAGAATCCAATCTGATAGCGGAGGAATAGATCGCAGCGTCGTAATTTACCTCTTCCCCAAGATCAGAAAGTGAGGAGAAGATCTTAACTCCCTTCTTTTCCAGATTTTCGGTCACTTGACTTCTTTTGCCGTCGTAACCGCAAACATCTAACCCAGCATCTGCCAAGATATGAGCGAGGCTGGACATTCCCGAGCCACCGATCCCTAGAAAAAAAGGTTTGGTAAATCCGAGTCCCGGTTTAGGTAATTTCGGATCCATTATTTGGGATTTTCAAAGAAGAAATTCGCAGTTTCTAAGGAAGCTTCCACATGAGAACATTCTAATGATCTAATAGACATATCGTTTAGCAATTCCGGGTTTTGAGCGAACTCATTCAGGATACGGAACAATTTACTTTCATCCTCGTCCCTTTGTTCTAAGAGTGCAGCAGCCCCGTTCGCTTCCATATATTTAGCGTTCGCTGTCTGATGATCGTCTTTTGCAAAAGGATAAGGGATCAAGATCATAGGAAGAGCGTAAGCCGCACATTCTGAAAGCACTCCGGAGCCTGAACGTGCGATCACTAAGTTTGCCCATTCATAGTGTTCCGCCATATTATCGGAATAAGAGATCAGATCCGCGTCCTTAGTCTTCTTGGAAACCTCGTCGTATAAAGCAGTTCCAGTTAACATCCTAAAACGGAATCTTTCTTGGATCACCTCGTGTTTCATCAGGTTCACGACCATATTATTGATCTGTCTTGCACCTTGTGATCCACCCATTACTAAAACGTTAAATTGTTTCTTCTTTTTCGGGTCCCATTTTTCGCTAAACTTTAAAGCGAGTTTAGGAACCGTTTTGGAGCGAAGAGGATTTCCTAAAATTTCCCAGCTACAGGAAAGTTTCGTGTCCTTAGGTGGAAAACTAAAAGAGACCTTATCAGCAAAACGAAAGAAGATCCGATTTACCTTTCCCGGAATACAATTTTGCTCGCATAAGTATAACTTCTTCCTAAAGATCACAGCATACAAAAGAGCAGGAACACTGGAATAGCCGCCCATTCCGATCACAGCGTCCACACCTAATTTTCGGAACTTGCTCCAAGATCTCAAAAGTTGGAATACATATTTAAAAGGTAATAAGATAAAATTCCCGGAGAGAGATGGAGTATTATGCCAAACTACTTCGCAAGGAGACTGCTTTAAGTCCGGATTATCCTTGTTTCGGATCAGAGAATGTAAAAAAACATTTTGTATCCCAAAAGGATCTTTCTTAGCTACAAGACTTTCTGCAAGAGCCACCCCTGGAGATATATGACCTCCGGTGCCCCCTGCGGCGATTAAAACCGATCTCATACGCCTATGTTTTCTTTTCTGGTTATATTGACAAGAATTCCGAAAGCCGCGAGAACCACGAGTAAAGAGGATCCACCGTAACTCATGAAGGGTAAACTGATCCCTGTAATCGGAAAAAGACCGGTGACCACATAACTATTGATAACGAATTGAGTGCCTAAAATAAAGAGCAGTCCAGCTCCTAGATAAAATCCGAATGGATCTTCTACTCTTTTTAATAAAACATAAGTCCTGGATAAAAGGATAAGCACCAATGCGAAGAAAAAAAGAAATCCTATAAATCCGAAATCTTCCACATACGTCGCAAGAACAAAGTCAGTATGACTATACGTTAGATACCTATGCGCATAACCGCTGGCTAATTTATTCCCGAACCAACCTCCATCCAAAAATGCTCGAAAAGAAGTTACCAACTGATGGCCTTCATCATATCTGAATCGATACGGATCCAACCATACTTCCATTCTCTTCCTTCTATAACCTACTTGATTGACAAGAAGATATGCTAAAGGAAGAGAGACAAGGCCCACGAGCAAAAGATTTCGAACAGGAAAACCGAATAAAAAGACAAAAGCGATCACCACGAATAGGATCTCCATCGTGGTCCCAAATGCAGGCTCGATCAATATCAATATAAGAACGGAAAGTAGAAGCACCGCAGGAAGAATGAACTTCTTAGGATCTTTTGTTTCTTTCATCTTTAACTTAACGATCAAAGAAGAAAGATATACTACCACGGCAAGTTTTGCGATCTCAGAAGGTTGTAATTGATAAGGGCCGATCCCGATCCATCTATGGAAATTTCGACCGTAATATGTTCCTACGGATTTCCCCACTCCCGGGATAAAGACCAATACTAGTAGAAAAACGCTGATTACAATTCCGGCTAACGCGAATCTTTCCAATCGTTTGTACGGAAAATTCGCGAAAAAGAAGAATACGATAAGTCCGATTATCGCCCAGGCTAATTGTTTTTTTAAAAAATATTCTGCGTCCTGGAATTCTCTCCATGCAGTTACGGAGGAACTGGAATACATCACACAGATGCCGAATAATAAAAGGAAGAATACGGTCCCGACTAGGACCAGATCGAAAGGGGAACCGGGAGATTCCCAAAAATCTTTGAACTTTCTCCCGAGTGCCTTCATTGTATCTTTAAACTAGATAAGGATATGATCGCTAAGATGATCGCGGCAATCCAGAATCGGATCACCACTTTTGTTTCAGGCACTCCGCCCAACTCAAAATGGTGATGAAGAGGAGCCATTCTAAATATTCTTTTTTGAGTGAGCTTGAAAGAGCCTACTTGTAGGATCACCGACAAAGATTCTGCTACAAAAATCCCGCCCAAGATCACTAAAAGAATCTCTTTTTTCAACATCACACATGTAAGTCCGATGGTCGCTCCCAAAAACAAAGAGCCCGTATCTCCCATAAAAACTTGTGCAGGATGACTATTGAACCATAAGAATCCGATCAATGCTCCGGTCAAAGCCGCCAAAAACACACTATACTCATGGGCATGAGGAAGATAAGGAATATTCAGATAATTTGCAGCGACAGGAGTTCCGGAAACATAGGCGATCAATCCGAGAGTTCCTACAACTATACCGGCTGTCCCTCCTGCAAGTCCGTCCAAACCGTCGGTCAAATTGACTCCATGAGAAGAACCTAATATTACTAAAATAGAAAATGGGATCGCAATTGCACCCCAGGCCCAAACCGGTCCCTTCACAAAAGGAAGAAAAAGATCGGTCAAATGGAATAGGATCTTTCCGGAAGTTCCCTTAGGAGCCTCCCCGGTATAATATAAAAATGTTACACAGAATAAGATAGCGAGCACTACGGAAGCGGCAAATTTTGTTCTAGCTCTCATTCCACCTTTGATCTTTTTTACGGACTTCATATAGTCGTCCGCAAAACCCAACGCAGAAAAAGAAATAGCACAGGCAAGAAGCAAAAGAATATTCAAATTCCTTAAATTTCCCCAGAGCAAAACCGAGATCGTCATCGCAGAAACGATCATCAACCCACCCATAGTGGGAGTCCCCGATTTTGCGCTATGAGATTTTGGTCCGTCGTCCCTTACACTTTCTCGGAATTTTAATCCAACTAGGAATTCGATCACTCTTCCTCCGAACCAAAAGGTAAGGAACATGGAAGTCAAACCGGCCATTAATGCACGAACGGTAACATAGCTGAATAGCCTAAGGGAGTCTAGATCTTGGAAAAATCTTTCGTATAAAAAATAAAACATATTACTTCGGTAAAGACAGGATCAATGCGCTTGAGTACGAGTAAACGGAAAAAAGAAAATCTTCTTCTTTACTTCAAATATCGACGCAAACAGCGGATCCCCGCATACTTTTTGGGAACAAACTTATAAACCGAAGGAATCGAAAGCCTTCCGGATCTCTTCTCCGTCGTCGAAATGTCTTTTTTCTTTACCTATGATCTGGTAATCCTCATGACCTTTTCCTGCCACAAGAAGACAACTTCCTTCCTTTAAGGAAGAAATCCCGAAATGGATCGCCTTTGCACGATCTGCCTCTCTTAAGAATGGAGAATATTCTCCTACAAATCCTGCTTGGATATCGTTTAGAATGATCTCCGGATCTTCCGTTCTCGGATTGTCAGAAGTAAGAATGACCTTATCCGCGAGATCTTGCGCGATTTTCGCCATCTTAGGACGTTTGGTCCTGTCCCTATCTCCACCACATCCGAAAAGTGCGATCAATTCATTCGGCTTAGATTCTCGAATACTTTTTAGGATATTCTCCAGAGCGTCGGGCGTGTGAGCGTAATCTACGACAGCCATCCTAGATCTATCCTTGCTATAGTAGATCTGAAATCTTCCCGGGATCTGAGGAATACTTTGTAGAGAATTCAAAAGAGATTGTTTATCCCAGCCTAAGCCTAGTGCGGTCACGAATGCAAGAGCTGTATTTCTTACATTAAATCCACCCAGAAGATTGGTATCCACAATCGTATCCTTTCCCCAAAGTTCGGAAAGACGGATCGTATAAGAAGTTTTTTCCAGAGAGAATGTTTCCTTAGAAATAGGAAATTCACCTTCTTCTTTGCCTAAGTGAAAAAGTTTTAGATCTTGAGAAATAGAACGAACATATTTTTGAAAATCTTTTCCTCCCGGAGCATCCGTATCGATCACCCCGAAAGTATTCGGATGTTTAGAAAGAGAAGAAAATAGAAGAGCCTTACTCTGTAGGTAATCCAACATATCCGGATGGAAATCCAAATGGTCTTGAGTCAGGTTAGAAAATACTCCCGCTTGGAAACGGACTCCGTTTGTTCTGCCCAATTTCAGACCATGAGAACTTGCTTCCATAAAAACATATTCAACACCGGCATCCAACATCTCTTTTAAGATCAACTGCAGACTACTAGGATCAGGAGTTGTATATCCTGTGTCAGATAATTTTCCCTTATACTTAACGCCGGTAGTACCGATGATCCCGCAGGATTTTCCCTGGGATTCTCCTAAATAAGAAAGAATATGTGTTAGAGAAGTTTTTCCATTAGTCCCGGTAACTCCGATCACCTTCAATTTTTCGGAAGGATTTCCCAATATGGAAGAAGCGATCGGCCCCGCGAGACTTTCCGGATCCAGAGCCGTTTTAAGGATGACCTTCCCTTCTAAGTTTTGGATCTTTAAATTAGAATTTATTAATATAAAACGAGAATTAGAATCGGAAGCATAATCAGCCCCCTTCTCCCCAGAGGAATTTGGAACACAAAATAGATCGTCCTTATCCAACTTTCTAGAATCGGTACGCACGAAACGTATCCTTTCATCCGGAGAATAAGACCCTTGTTCTATTTTAATCTCTGAATAAAGATCAAGGAGCTCTGAAAGTTTCAAGTTCCGCCTCGTTTCTCTCCGGAGGTAGAGTCACGGTGATGATCCGATCTCCTACAGTGATCGGCAAATAATGATATGTCTTACGATATAATGCTTCGATCCTGCGAGCGGAAGTATAAGTAGCCATTCCGATCTTTAAATCGTCGTTCTTTTTTAGGAGTTTTTCTTTTTCTTGGGAAGCGATCGCAAGCTCACGATTCAATCTGGATACTTGAACGTTCTGCCATACGAATAAGAGTGCGATCGTAAAAGGAACTAGGACCCATCCGAAAATTCGAAATAAGTATCCCATATCGGGCCAAAGACGAAGTGATAAAAATTCGGAAACTCTACTCATGATCCGTCTTCCTCCTCTTCCATATCATTATCGGTCGGAACCGATTTATGAATGACACGTAATTTTGCGGAACGGGAGGCAGGATTTTCTTTTGTTTCCAAATCGGAAGGAAGAGCAGGTTTTTTAGTCAGAAGTTTTGCTTCACCCGATCTTGCATAATCCCTAAACAAATTTTTGATAATTCGATCTTCTAAAGAATGGAAAGAGATAACCTGTAAAAGTCCTCCTGGAGCAAGAAGATCCAAAAGTTTTTTTACTCCGATCTCTATATGGAGAAGTTCCTGATTCACTTCTATTCGAAGCGCTTGAAAAACCCTAGTCGCTGGATGTTTTCCAGGAGGCCAAAATTTTCTAGGGATCACTCTGGAAACGAGTTGAGCCAGATCACCTGAGTATCCGATCCGAGTATGTCTTCTTCTTTCAAGGATCGCTTCCACGATCTTTTTAGTCCAACGCTCTTCCCCATATTCGTAAAAGATCTTTGATAATGCTTTTTCAGGATAAGTGTTAATCACATCTTCTGCGGAGATCCCACCGGAAGAAGAAAGTCTCATGTCCAAGGGCTCGTTCTCTCTAAAACTGAAACCTCTTCCTGCATGTAATAAATGAAATGTGGAAATTCCTAGATCCAATAGGATACCGTCAGGGGGACTCGAAACTCCAAAACCTTTCAGAAACTCCATGTCTAGATCCGAAAAGTTCGCTTCGATCGGGATCACTCTGGAACTAAAAGAGGAAAGTCTTTCTTGAGCCCTGGATAACATCACGGAGTCGCGATCTACCAGTACAAGTTTTGATTTGGGAAATTTTTCTAAGAGGAGAAGACTATGACCACCCTCTCCTGCGGTTCCGTCCAAAAAAAGGAATTCCCTATCTCCGTCGAATACGGAAAGAAAGAAGGAAAGGATCTCCCGGTATAGTACCGAATAATGGACAGGTTCCAATTCATTTTCCAAATTCTTCCCGGGTATCCAAAAGGCAACTAAGAACCTTTCCGAATATAGATTCTTTCAAGACATAGGTGGGAATTCCTACATTAGTCGTAACAATTCGAATATATAATCCTATTAGGGTATGTAACCAACTGTTTCGTAATAAGAAGCTAAAGATCTTGACTCCGGGCCTTTCCAAGCTACAATGCCCCCGGTTAGGAAGGACCTTTATCGGCCTCTTCTTGATTTCGTCCTCTTCATAGAGAAAATTCCGTCCTGGTGCATTCGGCTTGAAAGGATTTGTTCCATTCAGCCGACGAATTATCATATACCCTGTCCCTTTTTAGGAAGGCCTTTTTATACATATGCAAAAGAGCAGCTTAAAGTTTATTCTTTTAGGTACTGGAATCGTTATACTCACAGTTCTAACGTTATTGATCGCAGGCACTGCATATTATTTCGGTCAGAAGAAGATCACTGAAAATTATCTGAACCAAATGCAAAACGTCGTGTCGGTAGTCGCACAAGAGTTCGATGCATTCTTAACTTCACACACTAACGTTGCAAAAACTTTAGCCGCAGATCCGAGAGTGATCCAAACTGCGATCACTCGAAAGCCGATTGCCGGAGACTTCTTTTCGGAAGTACATAAACGATACGGGATCTATGAAAATATTTTCGTGATGAGTACTACCGGCGACAAAAGTATCTTAGCAGATAGTTTGGGAGGAAAGTCCTTAGGATATAAGGCCCAAGGTGACGAACTCAAGGACAACCTCACTGCAGTTGCGGAAGGAAAACATTATTTAGGTCCTCCTCAAAAATCTCCGATCACAGGACTTCCAGTCGCAGTCATTTCTGTCCCGATCACCGATAAGGGAAAACTTGTCGGAATGCTGAACATAGCGCTCTCCTTCGAAGACGTTTCCGAAAAAGTAACCAACAAGATCCATATAGGAGAACTAGGTTACGTTTCTGTAATGAGCCAGGCAGGTCTCGTGATCGCCCATCCTAAAAAAGAAATGATCATGAATCTGGACGTCGCGAAAGAACCTTACGGCCAGAAAATGTTGGAACTAAAAAGCGGAGAAATATTCGAGTTCAACTTCAAAGGCGCGGATAGATACTCCACTGTTTATAGATTGGACCAATGGAGAATGTCCGTAATCGCGATCCAACCAAAAACGGAAGTAAGAGAAGCACTCACAGAACTTTTACTTTTCATAGGATTAACAAGCATAGTCACAGTGTCTATCTCCGTTTTCCTACTTTATATTCTTCTAAAGAAAAGATTGGATCCTCTAGAAAACGCGAGCAAACTTTTCCAAGTAATGGCCCAGGGAGACCTTACCTCGGATATCAAAGTAGTGTATAGCGACGAGATCGGAGCGATGAGCGCGGATCTAAATTCGTTTATCGCAAGTCTTAGGAACTCCATGAGGGACATCCAACGGATCGCAATGGAACTCGCATCTTCTGCGGAAGAATTGACGGTCTCATCTCAAAGTTTTGCTACCGGAGCCCAATCCACAGCCGCTTCTTCCGAACAAATGTCGGCAACTGTAGAAGAAATGTCTGCGGGAATGGAGAACATATCCTCAGTCACTGATAGACAATATTCGAATATATTAGAATTTCATACTAAAATCAAAGAACTCTCCTCCGGAGTAAGAAAGATCGGAGAAGAGATCAAAAACACTCTTCAGATTGCTGATTCCATTTCAACGGAAGCAAAAAAAGGAGAATCCTCTCTTACCGGAATGAGTAATATGATAGAAAATATTCTCAAATCTTCCGGAGAAATGAAATCCATTATAGGAATTATCAACGATATCTCCGACCAAACACAGCTACTTGCATTAAACGCTGCTATAGAAGCTGCTAGAGCTGGAGAGGCAGGAAAAGGATTCGCAGTAGTTGCGGAAGAAATTTCCAAACTTTCGATCAAAACCGCCTCTTCTATCAAATCCATCGGAGAAATGATCAATAAGAATAATTCCGAATTGGACGAGGGCGCAAAAGGGATCCGTTCTTCCGTGGAGATCCTACATAGTATCATCAAAAACGTGGATTCTGTAGGTAACGCGATGAATCATCTTTTCGAGATCACATCCGCACAGGAGTCCGTGAATAGATCTGTTGACGAACAATCCGATCGCGTAGGAACAGAAGCAGAAGCGGTAAAACTATCCACAGACGAACAAAAAAGAGCAGTCAGAGAGATCGCGCAAGTGATCACTCAGATTAACGAACATACATTGAATACCGCATCCGGCTCGGAAGAAATGTCTTCTTCTGCTCAGAACCTGGCGAGCACTGCGGAAATACTAAAAAACATAACCGAAAAGTTTAAAATATAACTCGATCCGGTTCGATCACACATGCAAAGAAACAGTCTTAAAATTATTATACTCGCGGTAAGCACAATAACCATCGTATTACTTACGATCGGGATCACGTCATTCGCCTACTTTACTGCCAAAAAATACGTTGAAGAAGCTTATATAGACGAGATGAAAAAAATCTCCAAACTAGCTGGAAAACATATCAAATATTTCTTCGACCAACAAACCACTTTGGCCGAATTCGTATCCTCCAACGCTCCTTTCGTAAGAGCGACAGCCGCAAAGGACAGAGGGAACCTGGATCCGACACTTCTCAATGTATTCAAAAAATATAATACTTACGAAAACGTATTCTTATCCACTCCCGAAACGAATCCTTTAGTATTTGCGGATGCAAACGGCAAAGCAATCGGTTTCAGATGGGGAGGAACAGGTTTTGAAGATAATATCAAAGCCGCGTTAGAAGGAAAAAATTACCTAAGTAAGGTCAACAAATCCCCTGTAACGGGAGAAGCGGTCGCGGTATTAACAGTCCCGGTAAAAGACGGAACTAAGGTAGTAGGTATTCTAGGCTTCGCAATTTCCTTAAGTAAAATGACGGAGGCTGTAGTCAGCGGCATCACGATCGGTTCAGACGGGTATATAGCAGTTACGGACGCGGATGGAGTAGTCGTAGGACATCCGGACAAATCTTTGATCCTGAATTTAGATCTAAGCAAAACGGATTGGGGAAAAAAACTCATGACCCTTCCTTCGGAAGAACATATGGAGTATTTTTTCAAAAAAGAAAAAATCGCCACATCTTACGATATTCCTGAATATAGGCTTAGGATCGCATCCGTAGTTTCCAAAGATGAACTTGCTGCAGTCGTTCATCAGATGTTATATAGAATTATCGGATTCGCTATCGTCTTCTTAATCGTTTCCATATTCATCATCTATAGGATCGTAAACGTAAGACTACATCCATTGCAGGAAGCAAGAGAATTGTTCCGTTCCATGTCTTCCGGAGATCTAAGTTCCAATCTCAAAATTTATCATGAGGATGAGATCGGGGATCTAAGCAAGGACACAAATTCATTCTTGGAAAGTTTAAGAAATTCGGTACGAGACATCCAAAAGATCTCCCAAGAACTGGCGACTTCTGCGGAAGAACTTTCCTCCAGTTCAGAAAACTTTTCGAACGGCGCTCAGTCCACTGCAGCCTCGACTGAAGAAATGTCTGCAACAGTAGAAGAAATGTCCGCCGGTATGGAAAATATCTCCGGTTCTATTTACAATCAGTACAAAAATATCTCCGAGTTCCAGATCAAGATCAATGAACTTTCCCAAAGTGTAAATCAGATCGGAGAAGAGATCCAAAACACTTTGAATATGGCAAAATCCATTTCCCTCCAGGCGAAAAAAGGAGAAGAGTAGCTTTCCGGAATGAATGCAATGATCTCGAATATTCTAAAATCTTCGGGAGAAATGAACGCGATCGTAGGGATTATCAATGATATCTCCGATCAAACACAACTACTTGCATTAAACGCAGCGATAGAAGCTGCAAGAGCAGGAGAAGCTGGAAAAGGATTTGCAGTAGTCGCAGAAGAGATTTCCAAACTTTCCGAAAAGACAGCCTCTTCTATCAAATCCATCTCTGCGATGATCACTAAAAACACAGGAGAATTGGATAGCGGTGCCCAAGGGATCCAGGCTTCTACCGAGATCA
Organism: Leptospira sarikeiensis; assembly: GCF_004769615.1. Classification (GTDB taxonomy): domain Bacteria; phylum Spirochaetota; class Leptospiria; order Leptospirales; family Leptospiraceae; genus Leptospira_B; species Leptospira_B sarikeiensis. Next base: position 121,136 of record NZ_RQGF01000026.1, read on the forward strand.
TTCACGCGATCATTAAGAATGTGGACCAGGTCTCCGATGCGATGGATAGATTATACGCAATTACCGGTTCACAAACCGATATAAACAGAGCAGTAACGGATAACGCGGGAAGAGTAAGAACAGAGTCAGAGTCGGTAAAACTATCCACAGACGAGCAAAAAAAAGCGGTCCAAGAGATCGCTCAAGTGATCACACAAATCAACGAGCATACGATCAATACTGCTTCCGGCGCGGAAGAAATGTCTTCTTCTGCCAGAAACTTGTCGAATACCGCGGAAATACTGAAGAATATATCCGAAAAATTCAGATTATAATTATTTGGAAGTGGCGGAGAATAGATGTTCTATCCCGCCAGCATTCTTCACTTTCGTAAAACCTTCTTCCAAAAGAAAAGATTCAGCTCTTGAACTTCTTCCACCGGATTGGCAATACAGAATAATTTGTCTGTCCTTAGGGCCTAACTCGTCTTGTCTTAAAGAAATACTATCGATAGGAATATTGATAGCGCCAGGAAAATGTTCTCTTTCGAATTCTTTAGGAGTTCGAACGTCGACGACAAGAGCGCCATTCTCCACCCAATCCGAAATTTCCTTATCGGAGTTACTTTTACCGCAGGAGTAAAGACTAAAGGAAAGAAGAAATAAAAGAAAACAAAGTTTAGGACGCATAAAAATCTCGGAATGAATTCAGATCTTAGGCTTCTTCTGATACACAGTATGACCTAAAAATTTATAAGCCTCAGAAATACCGAAAAGAGTCTCGGAGTGACCGATCACAAGAAGACCTCTATCTTTTAGGACATTCTCGAAATTTTCAAAAATTTTCTTCTGAGTAGGTTTATCGAAATAGATGATCACATTCCTACAAAAGATACAATCCATCTTTTCTCTAACAGGATAAGGAGTTTCCAAAAGATTTGCCTTATGGAACTCGATCATTGATTTGATCTCCGGTTTTACCTGATACGTATCCTGATTTTTACCAGAAAGATCTTTCACTTTTAGAAAATATCTTTTTTTCAAAGACTCACTTACAGGCTCCAAACGATCCGCCTTATAAATACCTTCGTGAGCGGTTTGCACCACATTGGTATCGATATCGGATGCAAAAATTTTAATATCCCAGCCCGGCTTATGTAGGAAATATTCAGCGCAAGTGATCGCGATAGAATACGGCTCTTCTCCTGTGGAACAGGCGCTTGACCAGATCCTCACACTTTTCTTTCCCGATTTTAAAGCTTTCTCCTCCAAGGAAGGGAAGAAAGTATCTTTTAAAAATTCGAAATGGTGGTTCTCACGGAAGAAGTCGGTCTTGTTCGTAGTGATACGATTGATGAGTTCCGTAAGTTCACTTTGGAAAAATTTCCGATCCGCTTGGAGGCCTCGAATATATTCCGAGACATTCTGCATTTTATGCATTCTTGCCCTGGAATTCAATCTAGACTGGACCATAATCTTTTTATGATCCGCTAAGAATATTCCGGTCTCCTTATACATCAAATCCTTGATGAACTTAAACTCTTCGTCTGTGATCTGGGAAAAATTGGAGAGATGGTCATCCATAAATCAGCGAATACCCAATGCTTGGTCTAGAGAAACTAATTTGATAATTTCCAATAATTTAGGGCTCACATTGATCGTTTCTAAAACGACCCCCTGGCCCCGAAGTCTGTTTGCGAATGCAACTAAAGAACCCAAGGCCACCGAGGTAATCACTTGGACATCGTCCAGGTCCAAAATAATGGATCCTGGATTCCCTTCCACATGAGAATTCAAATAGGCGCGCAAAGCCTCATGATCTCCGTTTAGGATCTCATAATCTACTTTGATCAGCATCGGTTCAGATGGACTCATTCCATAGATTGGACGAATTGGTCCCTACCTCGGAATACAGTCGGGAAAGAGGCTGGAAAAGGAAAGGAAAAACTAATTTTTCTGGCTTAGAAGAGAAGCATCGATTTTCTGGTAAATAGGCGAAAAAAACAGAACTTTTTCCTGGAAAAAAAACGGTAAGTGAGAATCGGAATCGTCAAACATTTGAATGCACGTCCCCTAACCTGGGGATTCGAGCAAAATTCCGAACATAAAGTCGTACCGGAAAACCCTTCCCTACTCAAAGATTACCTATTGCGGGGATTAGTCGATGTAGGGTTGATCTCCTCCATCGAATGCCTCCGAAATGAAGACGTGCTCTCCGTATCGATGAAAGTCGGAGTTTGCGCCTCAAAACAAGTACGTTCTATTAAGTTTTTCAAAAATAAAAAAGAAAGTTATCCGCCATATCGAATCCTAACAGACAACGGATCCCGAACCAGCATGGCCCTAGTCCGGGTATTGGTGCATAACGATTCCGGACAATTGCCGGAAGTAGCCCCCACAGACCCTAAAATCATCAAACAAGAGATCAGCATCGGAAGAGGATCCCATATGTTATTCGGGGACAATGCGTTATTCGCCGACTGGGACCCGGAAACTTACGAGGTAAAAGATCTAGCAGAATGGTGGTATGAAACCACAGGCACCTCATTCATATTCGCACTCTGGGCGTCCAAAAAACCCTTAGAACTCCCGGATAGTTTTTATCAAGAATCCCTGGATTACGGACTACAACATATAGAAGAGATCATCGAAAAGGAAACAAGACTTCCCTCGGATCTAGTACGAACCTACCTTACCGAAGAACTACATTACGAAATCACTGAAAGCGATCGAAAAGGATTCGAACTATTCGGAAAATATTGCAACGACCTCGGAATCCTCTAGAAAACAGCGCCCAACCAAACAACGTGCGGCCCTTCTTCCTAAACCCCACCAAATTCACATCTACAACAAAAACCACTCAGCACAAGGTTGCCGACGTTGCCCGAAGGGCAATGTGCCGAAGGCCAAGCAAGAGCTCGCGAAGCGAGACTCGCAGCGCAGCGGCAACTAAAAAACCCTCTCCACTAGATTAGTAGACGAAGGTAATCCGATAGTCCCAGGACTTGTTCCCGAACTTCTCCACAGTATCCGCAAGAGGCAGCCTGTAAGCGAGCCTTCCCAAACCTTGTTCTCCCCGATTGGTATAACAGACAGAAGTGATAGGAAAGTTCACTTTAAAATTTAAAGCATTCCCACGGATCAATCTAAGAGTTTCGCTCATCAATTTTTTCTCTCCATCCATTTGCATTGACTCCAGAGATTTGCTGATAGAAGGAAATTCTCTTTTGATATAGATCGTATTTGCCTTTTCTTTTTTGATCTGCACATTCCCGATCAGGATATTTTCCAACTGAGAGATATCGGTGAATTCGAGTTTATAACTGACCCTAGCTTTTTCTCTGAAAGCTCCGGGCTCCGCTTCGGAAGTTTCCAGTTTTTGGAAGGTATAATCTTTGAGTACGAGGCTTTTGTAGAAAAAACCTTTATTTAATCTATTCTGGATCTCTTCTTTTCTTGTAGGAAGAAATTTGATCAGAGATTCGTCGGACTTACGTTTGGTGGGAACCACATAGGTGATCTCCAAAGTCCCGCTTAAGTTCGCATTGATATTCAGAGTTTCTTCGTATTCGAAACAACCGAAAAAAAGAAAAGAAAAACAAATGAGGAATTTTTTGAAAAAGCGGCTGGAAAAACCCGAACGCATACTCTCAATTCGGGTAGATCCTAACTTTTCGTCAACGGGAAAAGAAAACCCCCGAGGTTTCCCACGGAGGTTTTCGGATATGGATCCTTATTTGGAGATAGGATACGCTTCGTTTCCGTGTTCCAGGATATCCAAACCTTGGATTTCCTCGTCTTCGGAAACTCTTAGACCGATGGTGAATTTGAGGGCCAAGAAGATAACTAAACTTGCTCCGAACGCCCAAACAAAACCTAAACCTACACCTTGTAGCTGAACTAATAATTGGCTAATTCCGCCACCGAAGAATAGACCGTTTACTCCACCGAAAGCTTCTTCTGCAAAAAGACCTGCAGCGATAGTTCCCCAAGCTCCGCAAACTCCGTGAACGGAAACTGCACCAACCGGGTCGTCTACTTTGATCTTATCGAAGAACAGAACGCTGAATACTACAAGCACCCCACCGATCAAACCGATGATGATCGCGGAACTAATGCTTACGTTTGCACAAGGAGCAGTAATCGCAACAAGACCTGCTAAAGCTCCATTCAGGGTCAGACCGATATCCGGTTTTTTGAATAAGATCCAGGTAACGATCATAGAAGAAACAGCACCTGCAGCAGCCGCGAAATTCGTAGTAACTGCAATGACTGCGAACGTTCCCCCGCCCACTGAAGTAGTAGAACCAGGGTTAAATCCGAACCAACCTAACCACAGGATGAAAACCCCAAGAGCTGCGATCGTCATGTTATGACCTAGGATCGGAAGAACTTTCCCATCCTGGTATTTACCTATACGAGGCCCAAGCACAATGGTTCCGGCAAGACCAGCCCAACCACCAACGGAGTGAACCACTGTGGATCCTGCGAAGTCGATCAAACCGATCTCTACTAAATAACCTTTATTGTCCGGGTTGAAAAGATTAGACCAAGCTAAAGATCCGAAGAACGGATAAACGAAAGCTGTAATAAGAACGGAGAAGATCACATAATCTACGAACTTAGTTCTTTCCGCCATTGCTCCTGAAACGATAGTCGCAGCAGTTCCTGCGAATACTAACTGGAAGATAAAGAAAGTAAACTTACTTGGATCCGGTTTACCGTCTACCATTAGAAGGCTATCCGCAAGCGAGATGGAACCAAATCCAATACCGCTAATGATCTGAGGTCCGAACATGATCGAGAATCCGATCAACCAATAGGCCAAAGAACCCAGAGCAAAGTCCATGAAGTTCTTCATCAAAATGTTTACTGTGTTTTTTGCGCGGGTAAATCCTGCTTCGACCAAAGCAAAACCGGCCTGCATAAAAAATACTAAGAACCCTGCAATACAGGTCCATAACCAGTTTGTTTCATCTCTTAAAGTGTTAACGGCTTGTAATGCCGCCTCCGCAGTGACCGGCGCTGCTTCGTCGGCCCAAATTCCGCTCGAGACAAACGCGAGCATTAGTAATATCAGTATGCGCATATTTTTCCTAAATCTCCTGTATATTTCTAAATCGTGATTCCTGAACTTCGCTTATTAACTAAACCGCTTCTTTTCTTTGTTCCGAAGAGACTTCTCCGGATTTTCTTTTTACGAGTTCTTCCAATTTTTTGAGGGAAATTTTCAGATACTCATTCGTAGGCGCACTCTTGATACCTTGTTGAAGTACCTTGATCGCCTTAGGGGTTTCGTTATCTTTCAAATAACATCTTGCCAGTCTCAAACTGGATTTTGCGTAGGTGTGGTCGATCGCGAGAGAACGTTTTAAGGCGCGCTTCGCTTCCGGAATATTCTCTAACTCGTAGTAAGCTCTTCCGAGTAGATAATGGATATGCTCCGATTCTTCTCCGCTTGTCCTGATATATTTTTCGAGGAACTGAACGCTCTTTTCGAAATTTCTATCTCTGTAATACATCTTTCCAAGAAGAACAAGACTGTCTTTTAAAGACTCATCCATGGAGAATACTTCCAGGGCTTTGTCGTAAGCTACTTGGTCTTTCTTAGCTTTTGCAGCTGACTTAGCTAAAGATAATAAGGTCTTTGCTTTTCCAAGTTCCGGATTACATTGAAGAGCTAAAAGAGAAACGTCGTCTCCGTTACGAACATCTCCTTTATATCTTTTGAATCTACCGATCAAGGAGCCGACTAAATCCGAAACATAGATCTTATCTCTTTGTTCCTCGATAGTTGCCTTTTCTTGGCGGATCCATTCTATAAATCTTTGGTTTCCTAATTCTTGGCGTTGGTCGTTTTTCTGTTCAGTGATCCCGTCAGTAGGTAAGAATAGAATATCTCCCGGAAGGATCCGTCCGTGTTTTTCTTCGAAGTTACTTCTTTCCACTTCGAAAATCCCTAGAGGAACTCCTTGGGTATCCAGCTCTTCAATTCTTCCATGACCATTATGGTAATGAAGCATCTTCTGGTGAGCCGCATTTACATAAGAGTAAGTATAGTCACTGTATACTTTCAGAATGAACGCAGTAAAATAAGTGCCATCCGGAAGCTGTGGCCGAACGGATTCACCCAACTCGGCCAAAGTTTCGGATAGTCCCATACCAAGGGATGTACAACGTTGGAATTGATAGTGGATAGACATCGTGACTAACGCGGCAGGAATACCGTGTCCGGACACATCCACTATGATAGCTGTGATCGAGTTTCCTTGTCTGACTACGTTAAAATAGTCACCTGAAACTTCGGTCATCGGCTCGTAATAAGTTCCGAAATGAAGACCGTTCCAAGGAGCGATCGTAGTTTCAACGATCTGGCTCTGGACGTTACGGCCCATTCTCATGTCCCATTCCAATTGTTTTAGGATCTGGGCCTCTCTTTCGTTCGCGTGAACCAAACCTTGGATCAAACGAACACTAGTGATTGCTAATGCAAGCTGGGAACCTAATGCTTCTAAGATCTCCAGGTCATCTTCTCTATAGAAAAATTCGGTATCACATTCTACCGCGATCGTTCCGAGACAATCTTCCTTATACATGATCGGAACACACATAACTGCACGAGTTGTCTCGCCCTCGTCTATGTATTCCGCGTGATGCGTTAAGTCTTGGATCAGAAGAGGCATACGGGTCTTAAATGTGAACCCTGAATAACCTTCATCCTGACTGAGATCTCTGCGAGGCGGTATAGTTTCTTTTAAGAAGCGAGAAGGGACTAGAAAATTCCCCTTCCACATCCTAAGAGTGGTATTATCGCATTCGAAGATATCCTTACAGAGGCTTATTACGATATCGTAAAGTTCCTCTTCCTTATCCGCGTTTGCGAATTCCTTACTAATATAGAGAAGGATGTCGATCTTGTTCTTCTCGGTTAAACCGCCTACGACCTTCCTTGCTCCGCGAAAACTTACGACTTTTCTTTGCCCGAATTTGAGTTCTATCATGGTCAAGCACCTCTACGAATCTGATTCTATTTTTCTTGGGATCCGTTTCGCTCTACCAAGATCTTATGCAAATAGCGTACCAATTCCTCATAGAGGGAAATAATGCCTATTTTCTGGGATGCGTGATATGGAATGCCTATTAATTAGGCATATAAATCTTGGAGCATGCTTTCAACTTGGTGATATAAAAGGAAGAATGCTGCTCTTTTGAGGTAGTATTTGAAGGATTATGTCTTAGGAGACTCCGATTTTCTTTCGGAATTTCCTTTTTAATTTAAAGAACCAGCCTAACTTTTTAGAGGTTCCAAACTCTCTCAGGAAGCTTTCGACTTTAGGGAAGACATCATCTTCTGCTCTTTCTGCTAGGATCAAACAACCATGTCCGTAATCGTCGCTTGCCCCTTCTTCTCTTGAGATCACTTGGAATTTTTTGACTTTGGCTCCAGCTCTTTCGTAAACGAAACGAACCGTGTCAGGAGTAGCGATCGCGTCATTTGCACCTGCGATAAAAAGGCTAGGAACGGTAATCTCTTTTTGCAGATCTATATAATCATAAAATCCGTTCAAAGAACTCATCCTTTTAGTTTCGATCCAGGACATGAATTGTTCTATAAGGCCTTCGCTGATATTTTCGATCGCATTCTTCATTACTTTTTTAACGGTTCTAGGACGGGTTGCTCTTGGATTATATAAGATCTGATCGATCGGAGTATAAATTTCTCCTGCCAAAGGAGCGAGCATAGAAGCTCCGAATTTTAGATCCAAAACTTTTCGTGCTCTTGGAAATCTGGAAAGTAAGCCGATCAAACTTAAACCCAAATGATTTAAATTTCCGGGACCACCCAAAGAAACGAAACATGAGATCTTTTCTTTTTCCGCCTTGGATGCAATTCCCAAATAAGAATAAAAGATCATGGCCCCCATAGAATGTCCGATCCAAGTCGCTCTTTTACTCTCAGTTAAAGAAAGCACCTTGGAAACGATTGCAGGAACATCATATTTTACTAAATCGTCAAAAGTAAAATCCTCGTAGCCTCCCCTGCTTTCATGGTAGGAACTCCCGGCACCTCTAAGAGATACAGCGAAAACCTCGTAACCTCTTAACTTTAAATAATAGGGAAGAGAATGTCTTTTGTCCAAATCGATGACGTATTTGTTTGTTGCGATCCCATGTACGACAATTACAGGTGCTAACTCAGGATTCGGGATCGGAGGAATATGTCTATGGAGGGCGATATTCCATCCGTCTTTTGTTTTTGCATAATGGACTTCGTCAGCAATATCTTCCTGACCGTATAAACGGGAAAACCAGTCTAAAAGAACGGGATATAAGATCAGAACTGCGATCAGAAAAAGGGAAAACAGGATCGCCAATGAAGAAGCGAACACAGCAAAAAAGATGATCGCGAAGAAAGTCGTGATCAGATAAAAAGGACCTCTTCTATTTTTCAGGATCGCAATCACAACTGAGAAGATTGTCTTAGACAATACGAATGTCAAGTATTCCCAAACATGCTTGCATGGAATTTTGATCGGATTAAAATGACAAAAGAGTTTCTTCGATGGATAAAAAACTAGACTACAGACTTTATCGTTCTCCTTCCGGCTGGTACAGTATGGTGATCCCGGGTCATTGGCAAAATATTGTAATCGAAGGGATTCCTGCTTTTTTCGAGGAGAATGGCGCAGGTGCGATGCAGGTATATGCTTTCGAGAACAAGGAAGGCACATTCGATCCGGAACAAGAGATGGAAAGATATCTAACCACTCACAAGATAGAATATGAATCGGATAAGGCCGCTTTTTTTGAGAATAATGAAGGTACTAAAATTATCGCCTGTGAATTCCTGAAAGAAGACGGAAGGCATTGGATGGTGTATTCAATTTCAGCAAAAAAAAGAATGATCCTGATCACTTATAATGGGGACGAAGCCCCTACGGAAGAACTTGCAGAACAAATTACCACCGTAGTCAGCTCCATTCGTATCCAGGAATGATCTAATCTATCCTAAGAGTGGATTGTACAGCTCTATGCCAACGCTCCAGTTTTACTTCTCTAGTTTTTAGATCCATCTTAGGTTTGAAAATTTTATAACCTCTTTCAAGTTTACTCAACTCTTCCAAACTTTTCCAATAACCGGAACCTAAACCTGCAAGATAAGCAGCGCCTGTAGCGGTCATATCCGGCTCCGGAGCTCTCTTCACATCTACTTGGCAGAAGTCCGCCAAACATTGTAATAGAATATCCGACTGAGAAACTCCTCCGTCCACCATGATCGCGCTTACGGGGACCTTGGTGTCTTTTTTGATCCCTTCTAGAATATCAAATAAAGATAATGCAATTCCTTCCAGTACAGCTCGGGCAACATGCCTTCTATGTGTCGCAAGTGAAAGTCCGAAAACGGATGCCTTTGCATTCGGATTAAAATGAGGGAATCTCATACCGGAAGCAGTCGGCACAAAGATGACTCCCTCAGTGTCCTGGGTTTGGGATGCAAGTTCGTTCAAAACTTTCGGAGTGTCCGAAAGTCCGATCCCCTTTCCAAGCCAATCTATAAGAGTTCCTACAGTTCCGGTAAAACCTTCCAACATATATGTAGGTTTACCGTTCAATCTCCAAGCTACTAGGGGGAATAAACCTCTCTTAGAAATTTTAGGTTTATCTCCCATATTCATATCTACGAAAGCACCTGAACCTTGGGAGATCTTTACTCCACCCTTATCAAAGCATGCATGACCGAATAACGCAGCCATTTGATCTCCGACTACTGCGCGGATCGGGATCGCAACTCCGCCAAAAAGAGAAGGATCCGTATTCCCGAAATCTGCAGCAGTATCTTTGACTTGCGGAAAAATTTTCATAGGTATGCCGAAGATCCCACAAAGAGGAGCATTCCATTGCAGCTGAAAAGGATTGAACATACCAGTAACTGTAGCGTTAGAAGGATCGCTCACATGTTCTTTTCCTTTGCTAAGTTTATATACAAACCATGTATCTAGGGTACCAAATAGGATCTCTCCCTTCTTTGCTCTTTTTTTCAATTCTGGATGATGATCGAAAACCCATTTTAAACGAACCGATGCATGATCGGTCGTAAACTTCAACATGTAGGTAGCAATCAACATCGGATGACCGGTGATACTACCCAAAATTTTGGAAACGAATTGTAGGATCTTCCAAACCGTATTCGAATTCATGTTAGAGGAAGTTTTTCCAGCTCTTACGTCTGCCCAACTGATCAGTTTAGTAAGAGGCTTTCCTGTTGTCTTATCCCAAAGCAAAAAAGAGCCTCTTTGGTTACAGATACCGAGACCTTCTATATTTGCAGGTTGGTATTTTTTATTCTTAAATGTTTTTTTCAGAATGGATAGAAGTGCCTGCCAAAGTTTTTCAGGATCGTGCTCGAGGGCACCCGGCTCACTTATGATAGGCGGAGTCTTTTCATACTGACGGGAAACGATCCTACCTTTTTTATCGAATACGATCGCTCGTATTCCGCTTCCACCGCTATCGATAGAAAGAATGAATTTCTCTTTTGAGGCAGCCATGGACCCTCTCTCCCTTTTTTCTGAGGTAGAATCCTTGGAGATTCGGTCTCGTCAAGTGAATAGTATTCGCGATTTTAAAGTCGAACGAAGTTCAGTATCAATCTTCTACCCTTATCGTTTAAGCATAAAAAAACCGCCCGAAGGCGGTTCTATAAAAATCGATTTGGATCTTCTGCTCTTTAAGCTTCGCTGACCAAAACACTTTTTAAATGATTCATCAAATTGGACTCTCTCTCATGCACTATATCCTTAGGCATCTTATGATAGATCCTTTCTCTGGATTTATCATCCAACTTGCCAAGGATCATTCCCATAAAGCCAGGCTCTGAAACTAATATAAAATTAGAAAAAGAGTCCTTCTTCCTTTCTAAATTCACAAAATCGCAAAGTTTACCTGCAAAGGCTGCAGCCACCCTCTTCTTAGGTTCATGAAAAAAATCAAAGTCGGATCGGGAGGCTTGTCCAGCACCCGTTACTAGATCCGAATTCCTAAGCCTTCCTTCCGGATTTTCCATCGATTGCACCAATTTCAAACCGTTAGACGGTCCTTGGTATTCGAAAATTTTCGCCTCGCTTCGGTTCGCAACCACCACCCATTTTTTTTTCATATATTACCCTCCTAACTTATGAAACTTCTCCTTACCAGACGGCTCGGATTTCGGCGAAGTAGTTTTAACCCAAGTAGAAGAGCCTATCAATAACTTTTCCCGAAGTGCATTCGTTTCTGAAAAAGAAAGCGATAGAAACATTTTTTGTATAATAAAGCCGTAACGAATGTTAGGACAAGGTTTCACCTTTTTAAGAACAAAGGATTAGAAAAATTCAATATAGATCCAAACTATTCCTAGATTGTTTGGCGATAGAACATACTTATCCCTGCACTCAGTCATTTCTGCAGACATATATCAATCTATACTCCGGTCGGATATAGGGCGTTTCTGGAATTCTTTACTGGACTTTTCAGCTCTTCTTCTGAGAATTGTTCTCAATCTTGGTTGACATATTGGATGACATTTTGATTTTGAGTTTTAGACTCATTTCGAAGTAAAAATATAGAAACATGACTCCTACTAATGAGAATTGAGTCTCAACAGGAGTATACATGAAACGGAACACAACCAAGATCCTAATGATCATGATTTTAGGATTAAGCTTCTTAACGAATTGCGACTCAGGCTCGAAGGAGTCGAACGCTGCCCTTATCCTTGGAGCATTGAACAGCTCTTGTGTAGATGCAGCAGTTGCAAGTAATGAAACCGCGGAAACTGCTATAACCGCTGGGATCAATACTTTTCAATTGATCAACGTTCCTTCTGCAGGTGCAGCAAGACATATAAGAATTGAAGGAGCTCTGACTCAAGCGCCAAGCGGACATGGAACCATCTATCTAGCAACTGGATACACTGACGGTTTAGCAGGAACCACTGCTACCGTGAGCAATACTGCCGGAGACGGAAGACACGTGTTGAACCTGTACCAAGGCGGACCTCTGGTATATAGCGGTTATTCTGGAGTCACCGTATACGGAACAGATAATGGAGACGCTCCGACTGCTCTTGGCGGAACAGGAACTAGCCTCTTCTCGGCTTTCGCAACTAGCGCAAGCGATATTTGTTACGATATCACAGGAGACACTACTCCTAGACTTACCGTTTGGGCAACTGGTTACAAAAGTGCAAATTGTAAGAAGAGATGTACCCTAACTTCCTCAAACGCGATCATTAACAAAGCTGATTGGACAAATGGAGCCGGGATCGGTTCTACAGGTAGCACAAGCACTTACTATAAGACCGGAAGCTCTGCAACCGGAGTAACTGCAACTAAAGTAGTAACTTATAGTACTACTGCTCTTTAAAAAATTTGGCGGTCGAATTTCGGCCGCCTACTGTAATTATTATTGAAAACGGGGGTTTCTAAATAATGAAAATATTATATTCATTTTTCATTATTCTTATCGGGGTTTCTACCGCATTTTGCGGCCCATCTAACGGAGGAGAGGACGGCTTAGCTCTTTTGGCTGCGCTGGAAGACGGAGGAGCAGGCGGATGTATCAAAGCCCCCGGAGAAACTACTACAACAGGATCCGGCACTAAAACTACTCAAGTAAATGCAACCGCAAGTGGTTGTTGGGTTTATTTAGATCTTAAAGCCGGCGGAGTAGAGACTACTAAATCCGGAACCTGGGATCTAAGATTTAAAAGATTCATTATAGGAACAAACAGCGGCGATAGCGGAACAAGAGACGGTGGCTCTTGTAGGGTCGGAGATGGAGATCCTGTGACCGGCATCAATGATGTAACGGGCGTTGGAGATTGTATTAGCCCCGGTCTCGAAGTTGACGCAGTTCAATCTCAAACAGGTGGTGGAGGTTTCGGGACCGCCACAGAAAGTGCAAGCCCTGCTCTTTGGACCTGGTATAATTATAACGGAACTACACATGTTCTCAGCCCTTATCCGATCGGATATTATATCCAAGGCTCGGATGGTGTATCTAAGTTTGCATTAGAAGTAGTCGATTATTACGACGGCGCAGGTACAAGCGGATTTCCTAAAATCACTTGGAAGCCTCTCTGATGGAGAAGATGAGACCATTTTCTCTTCTTAAAACTTTATATCTGATCCTTTTTTCCGGACTCTGTATCATCGGGGTCCCTATTTTTTCCCAAGGAGAAGTTGCTCCGGAGAAAAAGGTAGAAGAAAAACAAGACCCGGACGGCCAAAAGACAACTCCGGAAACGAATAAAGAAGCTGGTAACGGAACAAATGATAGAGGCTCTATCATTACAGTAACTGGTACCAGAAGAAAAGGTTTCTTAAAAGATTCCACGATCACTACAGAAGTGATCACAAGAAAAGATATTGATGCTATGGGTGCGAGGGATATTTCCCAAACCTTAGGAAACGTTCCAGGTATAGAAGTCCGCCCTGCTCAAGCGGGAGAACGTGGCGCTACGGTTCGTCTCCAAGGTCTCTCCGGACAAAACGTTCTGATCTTAGTCGACGGACAAAGAACTACAGGAAGATTCAGTGGTTCAATCGATTTAACAAGATTTAAAGCGGAAGATATCGAAAGGATAGAGATCGTCAAAGGAGCCTCTTCCGCTCTTTATGGATCGGACGCAATCGCAGGTGTGATCAATATCATCACCAAAGAGCAAAAGGATCCTTATACCGGAAACTTCAGAACGTTTATGGGAGGAGGAAATCCTACTTATTATGGAACAGGTTTCGAATTCAGGAATTATGCTTCTGCAGGAGTACGAAAAGGAATCGTCTCTACAACTTTTACTGCAGGATGGCATAGAGGAGATGGATACGATCTTACTCCTGATGCAACTCTTGGACCTAAGAACGGTAGGATAGAAAGCCTTTCTCCAAGTTATTCTCCCTTTCCAGTAGATACACCTCTCTGGACAAAAGTTTATCTTTATCGCAAAAAACTTCCGTATGAAGGTCCTTTAGAATCCACATCCGGAAGCGCTTTCGAAGACTTAAACGTTTCCAATAAAACTACTTTCGATATTTCGGAAACTTTTAAATTAGGATTCCAATTCTATTATAGATACTTAAATCAAAACGCTGTAGACGCCGTTCCTCCTCGAGCAGTCTACGATAGAAGTAATAAAACCCATGACTTCATGGGCGCAATAAATGCGGACTGGGAAGTTACTAAAAATCTAAATTTGAACGTAAACGCGAACTACGCCAGATTCTTCGATACATACACATATGATCAGAGAAAATCGGATGCCCAGGATAAAAGAGAAAAACTGGACAACGCGGTTACGGAAGTTAGGACCCGTTTAGATCATAAAATTTCAGAAGGCCATGTGATCTCTTACGGAGCGGAAACTTTGATCGATCAGTTTTCTTCTGCGAGGATCGCTCCGGATTGTAAACGGAATTTTCCGAATATATGCGCTAGTGATATTTTAGGTTCCTCTGATACTTATCAGACCCAAAATGGATATGCGCAAAGACAAAGAAATGCGATCTATATTCAGGATGAATGGAGAGTATCAAATGCTCCTAGGATCCAAATCGTCCCGGGAATTCGCTCCGACCATGACTCCATTTACGGAGGACAAACACTTCCGAAACTTGCGATCCGGTACGATGTAACCGATAAATTCAAGATCAGGGCCGCAAACGGTCTAGGTTATAGAGCACCAAGCTTCCAGGATCTATATTATAATTTCATAAATCCTGGTGTGGGCTATCGTGTAGCGGGAAATCCGGACCTTAAACCCGAACTTTCCAGAAGTTATAATTTAGGAGGGGAATGGGAACCGAATAAACTTGTTTGGTTCAGCTTCAACTTCTTCTACAATAATGTGGATAACTTGATCGGGTTCAGGACGAACCCTCAAAGGGATGCATCCGGATTACAGATCTTTAATACTTCCAACTATCAAAAAGCTCTTACAAAAGGGTTCGAGTCTTCTTTGACCTTTCGTGTTCATCAAAACTTCTCCGTAGGAACAGGATATACTTATACGGATACTAGAGACGAGCTTACGAATCTACCTTTGGAAGGAAGAGGATATCATAGATGGAATGCAAACATTCGTTTCGACCATCAACCGAGTGGATTCAGCTTCTCTTTGTTTGCGGTGATCTTTGGCAAACAACCGTACTACTGTACGAAAAATCCTCTTTGGTGTGATCCAGTACTACCGAGCGAATTTTCAGCAATATCCGCACAACTTACCGCAGAAGCAACAAATACGATCAATGCTCTATTTGGAAATATCCCGGGTGGAGTTCAGGAATATTGTACAGAAAGAAACCTATCCTACTGTACGACTGCAGCTACTTACGGAGTTCGTATGGTGAATCCTCATACCAACTTGAATTTCAGGGTATCTCAGAAAGTTTTGGGCACCTTTGAAATATTTGCAGGTGTGGACAACGTTTTAGATACATTCGATCTGACTTATAATCCACAAAAGCCAAGATTCTATTATGTGGGGATAGACGGAAGATTTAATGCTACTTCATCCGGTCCTGTCGATTATTCCGCATCGCCAATGCCTTCTACATCTCCGACGGCGGTTCCGTCCACAATTCGGTAGCCAATAATGAAAGACCCAAAACTACTATCCATCATTCCTCAACTTCCGGTTTTAAATCTCCAAAAAAGTAAGAAGTTTTATGTGGAATTTTTGGGTTTCGAGTTAAGGTCTGAATATTCTAATTTATTAATATTATTCCTGGAAGGACAAGAACTCCATTTATGGGGTTGTGACGATCCGAAAATCCCGGAAGTATCTAGCTGTTATATTCGTGTTCAAAATATAGATTCCTATTTCGCAAAATATAAATCCGCGATTCATCCCAAAGGGACCTTGGAAGATAAACCATGGGGGATGAGGGAATTCTATGTTTCGGACCCTGATAAAAACCTTTTAAAATTCGGAGAACCGATATGAAAAAAATCCTGGTCTTGGCATTGTTCCTTTGCCTTCCCGCAAGTTCCGTCTTTGCACAAAACAAAGAATTAAGGATCGTTACTTTGAACGGAACCGTTTCCGAAATCGTTTTTGCTTTAGGAAAAGGAAAATTAGTAGTAGGTAACGATACATCTTCCTTATATCCGCCGGAAGCATTAGCTCTTCCTAAAGTAGGATATCAAAGAGCTCTTTCAGCAGAAGGAATTCTTTCCTTAAAGCCTAATTTGATATTAGGTTTAGAATACGCAGGACCTCCGGAAGTGATCGAGCAACTAAAAGCAGCCGGCCTAAAAGTTATCATCTATCCTGGACTTCCCGGAGTACAACCTGCATTAGATAATATTCTTGCGATTGGAAAAGAGATCGGAGCAGGAAAAGAAGCCCAAAAAATCGTTCAGGACATCAAAAAAAGATCCGAACAGATCGCAGGCAAAATTTCCAAACTTAAATCCAAACCGAAAGTTTTGTTCGTATATCATAGAGGAACAAGCCTTGCTCAAGTTTCCGGAACTGAAACGCCAGCGGACGAAATGATCCGTCTTGGAGGTGGGACTAACGCAGTCGTAGGATTCAAAGGTTTTAAGCCGATCACTCCTGAAGCGGTTATCGCAGCTCAACCCGATGTGATCCTGATCCCTACTAGAGGATTCGAGAGTTTGGGCGGAAAGGACGGAGTATTCTCTCTTCCTGGAGTAAAAGATACTCCTGCAGGAAAAAATTCCAGAGTAGTTGCGATCGACGATCTAGTTCTCTTAGGATTCGGACCAAGACTTGGCCTCGGGATAGAAGAATTGTACAATTCACTTCATCCAAAAACCTCAGATAAAAAATGATCGTATCCTCTCCGGAAACTTCTTCTCCGGTGGAACCGGTAGTAGAAGAGACTAAAAAGAAAACAGGGCGAAAGGTCCCGCCGATCCTAGTATTCATCATATTGATCGTCGGGCTTTTCGGCATCGGTGTACTTTCTTTAAAATTCGGATCCATACAACTTTCAATAGAAGAGATCCTGAAAGTCTTATTTTTAGGACAAGACGCTCTCTCCGAGTTGGAAGTCCCACATTCTGTTATAATTTGGAATTTAAGAATGCCTAGATTGATCCTTGCGATGCTCGTAGGCGCTTGCCTCGCATCCGCAGGGGTTTGTATCCAAGGTCTATTCAGAAACCCTTTAGTAGAGCCGGGTTTTATAGGAGTTAGTCCTGGAGCAGCACTTGCTGCATCCGTCTGGATCGTATGCTCCGAAAAAATACTTACCTTTCTACCACCGGAATTCAAAGGTAAAGAAAGTATAATATTACAGTTATGCGCATTCGGTGGAGCGCTCGCGGTTTCCTTCTTCTTACATGTAGTCTCCAAAAGAGAAGGAGGAGGATTTTCCCTCGTTTTAGTTTTAGCTGGTATCGCAGTAAACGCCACCGTCGTTTCTCTTTTAGGATTTTTATCTTATCTAGCAGATGACACACAACTTAGGAACCTGACTTTTTGGAGTTTAGGAAGTATGGCTGTAGCAAGTTGGCATAAGATCTATCTATTAGGCCTTGTGTTAATGGTAGTCACATTCTTCTTTCCCGTTTTATCCAGAGGGTTAGACGCATTATCCTTAGGAGAAGCGGAAGCATTCTATACCGGATTTAAAGTCAAAAGGATTCGAAATCTTACCATCGTTCTCGCAAGCCTTCTAGTGGGCGTAAGTATTTCTATTTGTGGGAACATTTCCTTTGTAGGTTTAATTGTCCCTCATATTCTTAGAATGGTTTTAGGCCCAGGCCATAGGATCTTATTACCTGCATCCCTATTCGGTGGAGCATTTCTAATGGCGACTGCAGATCTCGCGGCAAGAACAGTTGCATTTCCCTCCGAACTTCCGATCGGGATTATCGCAGCCGGGATCGGTGGCCCTTTCTTCCTATTCTTGATCCTACAAGCAAAACGTAGAGAAGGAGAATTCAGATGAGTTTGGTTTTATCAGACATTTCTCTTTCTAGGGGAGGAAGATTTTTATTATCCGGAGTAAGTTTAAGTTTATATCCGGGAGAACTTCTTATCGTTCTTGGCCCGAATGGTGCCGGAAAATCCACCTTACTCAAACTATTCTCCGGTGAGATCCAACCCGATAAAGGGATCGTATTACTAGATGGTATTCCATTATCAAAATATGATACGGAAGAATTAGCGATCAGAAGAAGTGTACTTTCCCAAGAATCCGATATTCATTTTCCATTCACTTCGGACGAGATAGTCAGAATGGGAAGATCTTCTTCCAAATTAAGAGTTCCAAAACCTTTGGAAGATAAGATCACCGATTCTGCATTTAAAGCAGTGCATCTAGGAGAAAGAGAAAGATTCCAGATTTACAATAAACTTTCTGGTGGAGAAAAACAGAGGACCCAAATGGCAAGGGTACTAGTCCAAGACAAAGAGCCGACCCAAAGAGAAAGTTATGTTCTTTTGGATGAGCCAGGAGCATCGTTAGACCCGAATCGTATCCATACACTTTTGGAAAAAGCGAAACAGCTTAGTAAGGAAGGAAGAGGAGTTCTATGTATATTACACGATCTGAATTTAGCATTAAGATATGCGGATCGGATCGCAGTATTAAAAGAAGGTAAACTTCTCGCGGAAGGCGCTCCCGAATCCATCCTAGAAGAAAATTTCGTCCTACAACATTTCCAATTAAGGACCAGAAAGGTCCCATTTCCGGAGGGAGGATCTTATTTGATCCCCCTAGGTCCCGCAGAACCGGAATCGAATCATATGCCCTATTCCCCAAATGCTAAAGGAGTTAAAGAAAATGTCCATCGCTGAATCGTTAGAGATCGAAACAATTATCAAAGACTGGAAAAATATTAAAGAAACCCAGCCTCGTTTAAGAATGAGAGAAATCGCCTCCGAATTAAAAACATCGGAAGGAGGATTATTAGCCGCTTCCGAAATTTCGAAAGCGGAAGGATTCCCGAAAGTACAATCTCTTCAGACCAATTGGGGAGAATTATTTTCCAAATTAGGAGAACTGGGACACGTAATGGTATTAACCAGGAACGAAGCCTGTGTCCATGAAAGAAAAGGGATCTTTGAAAAAGTAAGTTCTGGCCCTGGTCATATCCTAGTAGTGGGCGCAGATATAGATCTCAGACTTTTCCCTGGAGTTTGGAAATTCGGATTTGCTGTAGAAGAACCTAAACAAGACTCCACTCAAAGATCCTTTCAGTTTTTCTGCGAGAAAGGAGGAGCTCTTTTCAAAATTTTCCTAACGGATAAATCGAATGTTTCCGCTTGGGAAAAACTTAAGACAGAATTTAAGAACGAGTCTGCCGATCTTTCCTCTCTATTCTCTACCGAAATTAAAAAGGAAGAGGCGGCTCCCGAGAAAAAAGAGATCAGCTCCGAAACGAAGGCAGAATTTTTAAACGATTGGGGAAAACTGGAAGATACACACGAGTTTTTCTCTCTATTAAAAAAACATGGAGTATCCAGGATACAATCCATGGAATTGGCCAAAGGAAAATTCACCAAGGCTGTCGAGTCTAAGGCAGTCTTAAAAATGCTGGAAAGAGCTTCCTTGGACAGAATTCCTATCATGGTATTCGTAGGAAATGCCGGATCCATACAGATCCATACAGGAGAAGTGACTAATATTAAAGTTTTAGAACATTGGTGGAATGTTTTAGATCCTGAATTCAATCTACATTTAAGATCCGATCTGATCGCAGAGACTTACATCGTAGACAAACCTTCCAAAGACGGAGTGATCCATTCCATGGAAGTATACGATTCCAACGGAGAACTCATCGTGCAGTTTTTCGGAAAAAGAAAACCGGGACAACCGGAAAGAACGGATTGGGTCGGTCTGTTAGATCAAGTCGCAGTTCTAACCTGATAAACAGTTTTGTAAGCTCTTTGAGAGAACAAAGAGCTTACAAAATCACTTTCAAACACTCTTATGTGTTTCTATATAAAAATCCGCTGAGATACGACCTGATCCATACAAAGAGAAATGTAAGAGCAGAAGAAGTATCATCGAAGCATAAGGTAGATTCGATCCTGGAGATACGAACCCTTCCTTAGAATGGATGAAGAGAACCGCTCCTACTAACACAGGTAATTGCAACATCGCAGAAAATCTGGTTAAAAGTCCCACCATTAGCAAGAGACCTCCGCAAATATGCGCGATCACAATATAATGAGCGAGCAACGTGGATGCATATGGAGCATTATTCAATTCCATAATTCGGATCAAAGCACCCGTATCAGTAAGGAATTCAAGTCCTTTATAAACTAAAACTCCACCCAGATAAACTCGAACCATATCGATCCACCAATCTCGATGGGTCTCTAACCAATCATGCCATCTTTCCATACGGACCTCCGCCCAGCGATGGAACATTCTATCTTTCTTTAAATGAAAATCAAGATCTCTTGTAAAAAAGAATAAGCTTATAATCGAACAATCGTTTATTAAAGAAGGAAAATAACTCTTTGAGATTATATCATTTCCATACTAATACGAATAATCCCGCTCCAATCAATCCGGTACCTATTAATATTTGAAGCGTAATCGGTTCTTTCAATATCCAAAAGGATAGAATTAAGGTTACTATAATACTTGCTTTATCGATCGCGGAAACATAAGAGACGAGTCCCTCTTTCATTGCCTTATAATAAAAATACCAGCTTATACAAGTAGTTATCCCTGATATAATCAGAAACCACCATTGAGATATAGATATACTTGGCAATTCTCGGAAATAGTTCCCGTAAATTCCCAAACCCATAAGTAAAGAAAATATAACGGTAGTGCGGACTAATAGTCCGGTTTCTGCAGAGACATCTTGGATACCGACCTTAGCTAATATCGCCGTAACTCCAGCGGCTAACATCGAAAGAATTGCGTATAAAACCCATTTTTCCATCCAAATCTCTCCGAGTAAAATCAGGTCCGTTCTTTATCACCATACTACTTACAGAACAGTTTACGATTCTCTAATTTACATTTCAGGGCTCTTCCGGCCTTTATATATTTCCCGTTTCCACTTCCTTCTCCAGAAAACGCACCGCTAAATACGGAGCCGTCTCTAAACACATAACGTCCTGCACCTGACTTTCTATCTTCGGACCAATTTCCTTCGTATCTATCTCCGTCGGAATATGCAAGAGTCCCCCAACCTTCCCTCATCTCGTCCACGAATCTTCCGGAATAAACGTCTTTAGTATCATACACATAGATACCTTCTCCATTCTTGCAATTTCCTTTCTTGCATCCGGAAGAACCGCTTGCATAAGATCTTAAATTTACTCCTGGACTTGGCTCGGGTTTTCGTTCGATCGGTTTTCCTTCCGCGTCCTCGTCGAAATATTCTCGATTGGAAAGATCCGAATCTTGGTCCCGATCATCCGCTTTCTTTTTAGGCTTTAACCTTTCTATCTCTGAGTTGGATTTAGGTTTTGGTTTAGAACAATGTATGAGGGAAGAAGAAACAAAAAAGAAAAGAAGAATGAAGCAAAAAGATCTAAGAAGTATTCCCTTATGTCCGGAGCTTATTTTGTTCTGAGAACTAAAAATCGAAAATACTGAAAACCCGGACGAAAATACTTCTTTGAACATCCCAACTCCTAGATACCCGTCAAAGGAGCTTATAAAAGTCGGGATGTCAATTCGAATCAGGCTTTTTCTAAAACTAGCAAAGTGATTTCAGAAGGAGCTCCTATCCTAAGTGGAGGGCCCCAATATCCGGTACCTCTACTCACATACAATTGGGTATCTTCCCACTTACTTAAGCCCGCTACGAATTTCTGGAATAAATGGATAAACACGTTTCCAGGAAAATATTGTCCACCATGAGTATGGCCGGATAATTGCAGATCATATCCGACCTTAGCAGCTTCAAAAACCGAATTTGGTTGGTGGGCGAGTAATACTTTATAGTGTGCATCTTCCGTTCCAAGAGAAGCTTGTTTCGGATCCGTTTTATGACCAGGGATGATGGTATGGGCCTTATAATCAGTCACTCCTGCAACCGCGATCTTAGCTCCCTGATGCTCTATTAATTTATTCTGATTTAGCAATACTTGAATGCCTAGATCTTCCAACTCACGGATCCAAGCAATCACTCCGGAATAATACTCATGGTTTCCGGTCACAAAGAAAGTACCGTATTTTGATTCTAGATCTTTTAATGGAGTAACATGATGTTTCAGCATATTCACTGTACCATCTACCAAGTCTCCGGTGATAGCGACTAGATCCGGCTCCAACGAATTTGTCTTCTGAACGACACCTTCTAAAAAATGCCCCTTGATCGTCGGGCCAATATGAATATCCGAAAGTTGTGCGATCTTAAATCCGTGCAATCCTTCCGGAAGATCTTTTACTTTAATACTTACTCGTTTGATAGAAGGAGTTTTTTTCGCTTGGTAAAAACCAAATGCAGTCATTCCTCCAGCTATTCCTAATAGAGCAAAAGAAGAGATCCTAGATAAAAAATCTCCTCTTGTAAACTTCTCCACTTCAGAAGAAATACTAGTAGTTTCCGAACTAGGAATACCTTTGGACTGAAATAGATCTGAGAGAAAGATTGCAGACTTCCAAACTAGATTTCCTAAATCCTTAAAAATTACGAAAGAAACCAAGATGGTGGCAAATCCCAAAGTTGTGAATGCGGAATATGCCCAAAATTTTTGCCATGAAGTCTCTCTATAAAAGAGGCTCAAAATATATGCACTCGGAGTGAGTAAGACCAAAAAAACCACTCCAATCCAAAGAAAGACTTTTTGAAGAGTTCCCAGTTCGAAGGGAGCGATCAAACGACTTGTCGCGTACGAATAACCTAGAAAAAGAATGCATGTAAAAATGCTGAGAAAAACAACGAGCCTTTGCAAATCGAACTCCATACTCACTAACTCTTATATCCGACCGAAAAAAATGCTCGGAGTTCCTCGAAATTCCGTCTTTCTTTGATTTTGTTCCTACAGAAAACGACAATCCGTTGACTTACTTAACGATCCATGAGAGTCTTGCCCCATCTATGTCCAATCTTGACTCGGAAGCCAGAAAATACAAAAGCCTACTGAACACGAGTACTATCCTAAACGCCAATCTGGACCTATACCAACTACTTCCTCTTATTATGTTATATTCCAAGGATCTATTGGAAGCGGAAGCAAGCTCCCTATTTCTATTAGAAGAAAAAGACGGATTCTTATACTGCGAAGTAGCTTTGGGAGAAAAAGGAGAGATCATCCAAAAATACGCAAGATTGGAGCCCGGCCAAGGTATCGCAGGATGGGTAGCAAAAGAAAAAAAACCGATCCTACTCGAAGACGCTTATACGGATCCTCGTTTTAATCCTGCATTAGATCAAAAGACAGGATTTCGCACCAGATCTCTTGCATGTGTGCCTTTATTCATCCAGGATAAAGTGATCGGAACTTTAGAGATCCTGAATAAATCCCAAAATCGTAGTTTCGAAAACTCGGATATAGAAGTGTTAAATTCACTTTCGGAGATGGCTGCGATCGCGATCAAGAACGCTCAGGCTCACGAAACCTTAAAAAAGAGAGTGTTGGAACTCCGACTTCTTTACGAATTCGAAAAATTAACTGTAGCAGAGAAGAGTATCAACGAGCTAGGAAATTGGCTTTTAGATAAAGTTTTGGAATTTTTAGAAGCAAAGGCGGGAACAATTTATCTCGCGGATCCTACGTTGGAAGTCCTACGCGTACTTGCCGCAAGAGGTATTCCTGAAGAAGCGATCCACAATATACAAGTCCCTTACGGAGAAGGAATTTCAGGCTGGGTAGCAAAGGAGAAACAAACTTTACTCATCCAAAACTTGGACGAAGATCCTAGATACGATAAATCCGCAAAATATAAGTTCGAAGCAAATTCACTTATCTCCGCCCCTCTATTATTCAGAGGGGAATTATTGGGAGTGATCAGCGTGAACAACAAGTATTCCGGATTTGCATTCACTCAAGCGGATCTAGAAATGTTAGGAGCGATCGCAAACAGACTAAGTGTCACGATCAAGAATGCGAATTTATTCCATAAAGTATTGGATACTGACAGAGAACTCAAACGTGCCCGAGAAGTGATGCATAAGATCCTACCGTCCAGTCTTCCTTATGTGGGGGGATTAGAGTTTGGAGTACAACATATTCCATACGATAACGTAGGCGGAGATTTTTATAATATTATAAAATTAGATGAGAATCTTACTGCAATTTTGATCGCAGACGTTTCCGGTCACGGACTTTCCGCCTCAGTTATAGCCACGGTCATTCATACGGTTGTTGGGACTTTCGATCCGGATACCTTATCAAGTCCTTCTAAATTTTTTACGGCTCTCAATTATGCTTTATATAATAAGTTGGCCGGAAATTTTCTGACCGCATTCTACGGGATCGTAAACACTTCTGCCAATACTTTGTCTTATACGAACGCGGGCCATAACCCTCCGATCCTTTATAGAAAATCCGAAGGAACATCCTTACATTTGGAAACGAAAGGAAAACTGGTGGGAGTGATCCCGGATCTATTCTTCGAGGAATATGTTACTTCTTTTCAACCGCAAGATAGATTGGTACTTTATACCGACGGTATCACTGAACATTCAAATGCAGAAAGAACAAGAAGATACAGCGAAGATCTTTTAACATTGGCAGTGCGCACTCACTCTCAATCAAATTCGGCAGGAGCTGCAGAAGCCTTATTGAAGGAATGTAGAACATACTGCCATAGATCCGATTTTGAAGACGATGTCACACTTCTGATCGTTGATCGAGTTTAGGATCTTAATTCCCTACTCTGACTGCAATCTTTCCGATTGCTTTACCTTCTTCTAATTTTTGATGGGCCTTTCCAATTTCAGTCCAATCGAAAATTTCAGGATCCACAATCGGTTTTATAATTCCCGCTTCCACAAGTCTGGATATTTCCGTAAGGATCTTTCCATGATATTCTCTTCCTACTCCTTTCAATAAAGGAAGAAGCATAAAGACTATACTTAGATCCAAACTTTTAGAATGAGCAGTAGATAGATCGAATGATCCGCTTCCATTGATAGTGATCGCTTTTCCTTTAATTCGAACCGATTGGATCACTGTTTGGAAACCTTCTCCTCCTGCAGTATCTAAACCCAAATCGAATTCACTAGTTCCGAAAATCCGATTCGCTGTTTCACGAATAGAATCTATTCCTCTATCTGCAACTGCTTCTGCACCCAAAGATAAAACCAAATTTTTCTTGGACTCTCCAGTAGCAGTGGAGATCACTCTTGCTCCAGCCCAACGCGCTAATTGAACTGCGATATGTCCAACCCCGCCGGCACCTCCAGTCACTAGGATCGTATTTCCTGCGGAAAGTTTTCCTTTATCGAAAAGACCTTCCCACGCAGTGATAGAAACTAATGGAAGGACTGCTGTTTCTTCAAAGCTGATATTTTTCGGTTTTCTCGCGATCAATTTGGAATCTACAAGCATATACTCGGCTAATGCACCACCGCTACCTGCAACTCCTCCTGCACATCCGAAAACTTCATCTCCCACTTTCCAAAACTTTTCAGTAGAAGGCACTTCTTGAATAATACCGGATACATCCCCATGTAAGACTGCGGGCAACTCCGGAGAAATAGGCGGTCCAAACTTTCGAATTTTATAATCTACCGGATTTACGCTAGTCGCTTTTACTTTCACCAAAACATGGCCTTCTTTCAGGCTCGGCTTTGGCAATTCTCCCATTTGGAACACTTCGGGCCCACCGAAGGATTGGATTATCATTGCTTTCAAATTCATTCTCCTTATATAAGAATCCGTCTGGAGTTTTTCTAAGACTATTGGTCTTGGATCGGCTTCATGCTTTACTCACGGATAATATAGATAATAACAAAAACTATATTTTCCACAATACCTTGCATTTGAAAGAGATTCTTTCCAAAATGGAAAGAATGAACCTGGAAAACCTATCCGATCTGGAAATTTTCGAAGCAGTCTGCAAGGAAGGTAGTTTTGCAAAGGCAGCTAAAAAAACCCGTAACTCCGTTCCGTCGGTTAGCAAACGGATCTCTAGACTGGAGAAATCCTTAAAAGTAATCCTATTCAACAGAACTACTAGATCTATGAAGCTCACAGAAGCAGGTCAAAACTTTTTGATCCGCTGCGAAAGGATACTTTCAGAGATCAAGGAAGCGGAAAAAGAAGCGAGTAAAGAAAAAGAAATGAAGGGGAAGATCAGAATGACTGCACCTCTTCCCTTCGCGTATCGGATCCTACCCGAATGTATCTCCGAGTTTTCAAATTTATATCCTGAGATCGGAGTAGAATTGATCTTCGCTAACGAAAAATCCAATTTAATATCGGAACAATTGGATCTTGCCTTTCGGATCATGAAACCTAACGGAGGATCAAAATGTCTTACAGTATTAGAAAATCCCGTAATTGCAGTAGCGAATCCTAATTACTTGGATCGTGTTGGAGTTCCGACACGATTGGACGACCTTTCCAAACATAAAATCATGTATGTAGAAGAGCATTCTAGGATCGAAGTTCCAAAAACTAAAAAAAGACTGCAGGACTTGAGTGGAGAAAGGCAAATCAAATCGAACCATGCCACTTTTCTTTGCGAATACGCGGCAAATGGAGGCGGAGGTATTCTATTCAGATCTTATTGGGATGTAGAGCCGTATCTACGTTCCGGAAAACTAAAAAGAGTTTTACCGAATGTAATCCTGGATTCGGGAACAATGGGATGTATCCTGTTTCCTTCCGAAAATGTACCGAAACGAGTCCGAAAATTCTCCCAATTTTTAGAAGAGAAGATCGGACTTCATTCTTTAGAAATAAAATAAGTTTATAATTTTGAAAATCGAGTGATCGTTTCTGGAAGGATCCCAAAAACATGATCCATCGCAGCGAGTCTCCAATCTTCTCTACTAGGATAGAACATTTCCTTAAATTCTTCCTTAACTCTTTCCGCCTCAGATTCGGATCTCGCGCCGAAAAATCGGATACGATTTTCGCTGATCATTAGAAAACTTCCTCGAATAGCGCCCCGAAAACTCAAGTTACCGAATGTTCCGAGCTCGACAGTAATCGGAAATAGGTCCTTTTCCTTTGCTAATATTTTTCCGAAGAAGTCTGTAAAATCTCCGGAAGTTCTATAAAAGTCTTCTTCCCCTTCGTTTAATAACAAACCGAAATCGCCGAATACTCTTTTTAAATTTTTATCTTCTCTAGAGCCTTTCTCCGCATTCTGCATGAGACTAATCCCGTTTTTCGCTCCGTATCCGGTATGAAAGTCCAATATCAAAATACGATCATAAGGTTTTAAAACTTTTTTGAAATACTTTCTAAGGGTCCTTACAACAGGTTCTGGTTTTCTTCCTCCGTAATAGATCCCTTTCGGAAATTCGTATTGTCCGTTTACGGCGGCATCCAAAACGTATTTCGCTCCGAATCTAAGCACCACTCCTATGAATCGAATGATAAAGAAAATATATTCGAAAAAGAATCCTCCGAATTCTGAAGCAGGGTTTAAGAAGGATTGGATCTTTCTGTAATTCTTATTCTTAAATTTTTTATGGAGTTTTTCTCTCTTAAGAGCGAAGTTCCGGTTTAAATCCACATTTCTCTCATTCACCCTGAGGAAGTTTTTAAAACCGAAAGCATTAATCCCATGTAGGATCAGAAAATCCGAATTTTTGGGAAGTTGATAAGGGTTTTTATCATCGAGTAGGAACTCCTCAATCCATCTGCGTTGGAATGCAGAACCTGCATAACCCTCTACTCCATGAATCCCAGAACTCATGATCACAAGCCTTTTGGCGCTTTTTTTCTTTTCGCCTAAATAGAAGATATCAACTTCCCCACCGTCTTTAGGGATTTCCAGACGATCATATTCGAAGCGGGAGAACTTGGCTTTTAATTGTTTTTTATAGGAAAGAAAGGCCTTTCTACAGGCTTCGTATGTTTCCAAATAGTATGATAATACATCCACTTTTATAATGTCTACTTTGGGTGGGGCTTTCCGGTCCAAAAAAATTCTTTCTTTTAGATTACGATTCGATGAATCTTATGGCTCGATTTATCACTTCTTACTCTCGATTTCTTCCTACAGAACCCGGCCAAAAATAGGTGATGTCCCGCAATCCGAAGACTTCGCTCATTAATAATTAAATTATTATAATATACTAATGAATATTATTAAAAAATAAGATAAACTATCACTTTCATGATAAATAGAATAAAAAATAAATTTAACCCTTAAGAACTACATCGTAGTTTTTATTTTAAACCGCTCGTTATATTACATGATGTTTTTTTAAACTATTTTTCAGAAAGATATGAAATGTGCAGAACCATCGAGCGGTCTAACCTAGTACCTTAAGGAGGTATGAACATGGATACAGTGACCATCTTCGCATTAGCGCTTTTGGCTGTTCCTGTGTTTGCCCGGTTTGCCCGAGTATCCAAGGATGCGATGAATCGCTATCACTTAATCGGATTAGGAGGTCTTTTCCTAATTCTAGGTGAAGCTACGAAGATCACAGCAGCTAAAGTTACACCAATTGCTGCTGTTCTTCCGATGATAGACATCGCAACTGCGATCCTAGCTTACGCGGGGGTACTTTTCGGGGTAGTATGGCTGTCGCTCTACTACGTCAAACACCCGAACGAAATCTAAAAAAGATCCTCCTATTTGAAAAGGAATGGAAGGCGGGACTTAGTTCCCGCCTTTTTTATTAGTTGGAAAAGATAAAAGAAGAATTATCCATGTATCTGTGAGTCTAGAAGTAAAACGTCCGGATACAAAACATTCCATCATCTATGTCGCCGACCCGATCTGCGCCTGGTGTTACGGCTTCGCCCCGGTTTTCGAAAAGATCCGGGAAAAATATTCTGACAAGATCGATTTCACCTTAGTGCTGGGTGGATTAAAATACGGCTCAGATACGGAAGTATTTTCGGAAGGTTTTACAGAAACGCTTAAATACCTATGGAAAGAAGTGGAAAGGACATCCAAAAGAAATTTCGAATATGAAATACTTAAGGACAGATTTATCCGTTACGACTCGGAACCCGGATCCAGGGCAGTCATCACTGCCCAAAGATTAAATCCTTCTCTCACTTTTTCGTTCTTAGATAAATTATTAGAAAGTTTTCACGCGAAAGGAAAGGATCCGAATGATTTCCAGACTTACGCTGAGATCGCAAAAGAACTTTCCCTGCCTGAGGATGAATTCAAAGAATTATACTATAGAGAAGAAACCCTATTGGAAACGAGAAACGATTTTAACTACGGATACATATTAGGGGTCTCAGGATTTCCTTGTTTAGTATTTTCGGATGGTTTGGATCGAGGAATATTAACGAAAGGATACTCTTCCTTTGAAGAGGTAGACGGCCTTTTAGGGGATTATTTCAGATCTATCGGACTATATTAAAAAACAAGGACGAGTTTCCTCGTCCTTAAGCCAATGTACTTTATAATTCGTCCGAAAACTTAGAGCACCGAGTAATACTAAGTCACGGGCTTCAAGAGCCTAGATAGGCTTTTATCTCACTACGATCAATTTCGTTTCTTCTTCCAAAAACGCATCGGCCGCATCCGACCAAGAAGCTTTTCTTGTGGTAACCTTAGAAGGATCAAATCCTTCCTCTTCGACTAAGCGTAAAATTTCTGGGATCCATTCTCTGGATCGAACTCTTCCTAAACGGATCGTTGCTCCATTATTATATAATTCTAAATAAGGGATCGGCACAGTATTGGTCCAGAAGATGGATGCAGAACCGAATTCTCCTTCTATTCCTAGAGAACGAAGACCGCAATCCCAACCTTCCGCTGTTCCGTTCGCATCTGCTACGATATCGAATTTACCGAAACTTTTCGGGAATTGATCGATCTGTTCTACTTTTATCCCGTAAGACTCAGCGATCTCTAAACGTTTTTTATCCGTATCTAAATAGATCAGATCCGCAGCCCCCATATGTTTTGCTAGAGCAGCCGTATAGAGCCCAATACTAGAAGCAAATCCTCCTAATACCAATACCGATCTGTTTTTATTTTCTTTTAAATGTATTCCTACAAGTTTCCAGGCTTCTACTATATTATCACTGATACTTGCGATCGCTGCCGGATCGGTTTTAGTAGAGAAAGGTATAAGCATCTCACTTGCATATGGTATCAAAACAGAATCGGATAATGCCCCTCCGAATTCTTTTGCACCCTTCCCCATTCCGTAGGCACTCGTATGAGGAACTGTGCTACAACTTTTAGTAAGGCCAGTCTCACAATTCGCACAATGTCCACAGGATATCTGGAATGGAACCGCTACCCTTGTTCCTTTCGGATAAATAGAAGAAAGATCTTCGCTAATATCTATAACTTCTCCCACAAACTCGTGCCCCAATGGAAAAGGTGGTCGGAACAATGTCTGCCCTCTTAAAATAGGAAGATCCAGATCGCATCTAGCGACTGCAAGGGGTCTCACTAAGGCCTGGTTCTTGCCAGAAATTTTAGGATCGGGAACTTCTACCCAATTTATTTGATTTCTTTTTATAAACTGCAATTGTTGCATAATCTCACCTCAATAGACCAGTTGGTCTATAAGCAAATCTGCCTTATAAAAATAGAATAGACCGGTTAGTCTATCATTTTATTTTAGCCTGATGAGCAAACGAAAACCGGAAAACCACCAGTCGGAAGGTCCTTTTGAAAGGATTGCATCCACTGCTGTCAGGCTTATGTATTCTCAAGGTTATGCCGGAACTTCTATCAATCAGGTAATCGATGAATCCGAATCTCATAAGGCAAGTTTTTATAGATACTTCCAAACGAAGGAAGACTTAGGAAAAGAATACATAGATAGGCAGGGTAGAGATTTTAGAGAGGCCTGGGAAAGACTTATGGAAAGATCCGAAAATCCAACAGAGTTTATCCATCGTTGGATGGCACTTTTAAAGAAGCAGGTGAAATCCGGAAAATATTTCGGATGCCCCTTAGCTCGATTTATGGGAAGCTTGGATAGACCCGATATAGAATGGGCAAGACAGAGTTCGGATGTATTAGAGAGCTGGATCTCTTGTTTAGAGAATTATTTCAATAAAAGTAAAAAGGAATTTTTATTACCTCAAAATTTCAATTCTAGAAGTAAAGCGGAACTGTTTTTGAAATTATTTCAAGGAAATTCACAATTTTATGTGATGACCCATGATCCTAAATATTTTATAGAATTAGAAGAAGAGATGTTATCCCAGCTTAAAAATATATTATAAAGATCTAAACTATTTTAGTCTTAAGTAAAGCTTTCCTTACCTTCTTTCCCTTTAGTCTCACTATTTTTCCCGGTGCTCCTACGACGGTACAATCGTTCGGGATATCATGATCTATAATTACTGCTTCCGCTCCGATCTTAACATTATTCCCTACTTTTACCGGACCGAGTACCGTGGCCCTAGCTCCGATCAGAACATTATTTCCCACGCTAGGATGACGTTTGCCTTGATGATTTCCGGTCCCGCCCAAAGTTACTCCGTGGAAGAGAATACAATCATCTCCGATCTCAGCTGTTCCCCCGATCACGATTCCCATACCATGATCGATAAAAAGTCCCTTTCCGATTTTTGCTCCGGGATGGATCTCTATTCCTGTCAAAAAACGGTTCAATTGAGAAATGAAACGTGCGATAAACTTCAGGCCTATTTTATGCAAAGGGTAAGCGATATACTTATGCATTAGAATGGAATGTAAACCTGGATAAAGTATAAATTCCATTCCCCTTGCGGCAGGATCGTTCTTGAAAATTGCTTGGATTTCCCGAATCATTATAGAAATTTAATATTACTTTTTCTTTTTACGATCGGAACGATGATGTCCGCTGTCCTGGGATTCCTTCTTAGCCACATAATTGGCTAAAGCAAGGATTGCTCCTCCCCAAAACGCAGGCCAAAATCCCGGGACTACGATCTTATCCGGGAATATATCTCCGATCCAAGAAAGCACGATCGCATTTACCACGAGTCCTGCAAGCCCCAAAGAGAGAAGATACACAAGATATCCAAGTCCCAAAGTCATGATCACTAAGAACCATCTTAAAAGAAAATTCAGGAATCCAAAAAATAGAACGATTACTACTACGTCCCAAACACTATTGCTGATCCTAAAACCGGAATCGATCAAAGGGAAAACGAATACAACAACCAGAGACTGAAGTAAAATGGAGAAAAGCAGTCTGTACATCAATGTCCTTAAACTGTAGAATCTAGGAACTGTCCTAGATGAGGAGGCAACCCGCCAGGAGGAACCACTAATGTTTGTGGTTGGACAATCGGATTGTCCGAAACGGAAGCTACTTCTCTAGGTTGGTCCCCCACCATCGCAGGAGCCGTAGAATCGGAATACAGGATTTGTCGGGAACCGACAGCCATATACGGCATATTCTTCTTCCTTTCTGTTATATTCTTCTAATTAGACGAATTAGAAAAGCAAAATTAACCTTCGAGAACCAAGCCACAATCCAACTTTTCCACCACGAATCCGCTATAAATTAGAGGATATAATAGATAAGTTCCAGCTCCTAAGACCCAAGCAAGTCCGGTAGAAGAGGAGTCTCTTTCTCCTGTTCCTTTAAAATAGATACGAACTGCACGAAACGGTTTTTTGCCAGGATCTGAAACTTTAAGAGATTTATCAGTAATCCCCAAACCACAATTATGCGAGATCTTATTTCCTTCTATTGAGATCAGTACT
The DNA here is from genome assembly GCF_004769615.1 of Leptospira sarikeiensis. Taxonomy (GTDB): domain Bacteria; phylum Spirochaetota; class Leptospiria; order Leptospirales; family Leptospiraceae; genus Leptospira_B; species Leptospira_B sarikeiensis. Next base: position 153,861 of record NZ_RQGF01000026.1, read on the forward strand.
TCTTTTTTTTCGGATCTACTCCATGATATCCTTCGGGTTACAGTGCCTTCCAATTCCAGCTCTTTGGATCTTGCTCCGGTTCCGACTAAGATCGGGAATTTTGCGTATTCCCTATCTAATCTTCTATCCTTGCCTTCCGTTCCGGTCGCAAAAGTAGCCATCAAAGTTTTTACATCATAATCCTGATCTTCTTCAAACTGGATCAGAATTGGCATCTCGGCTCTTAGTTCTCCCGAAGCAGGGACCTGAACTTCTTCCTTTTTTTTCTCGGCGCTTGAGCAGGAGAGAATAAACACAAAAGTTGAGACCAGGTGGATAGAAGTATATTTTAGAAAAGAGTTCATATTTAATTCCGCCCTTCTATGAAAGCCTCTAAAGAATTTCTGTCCAGCAAAAAGCGGAGTTAGACGGACAGCCAATCTAAAAGCTTTCACCCAATTTCGACATAAGAAATTTATTTCAGGTGTCCGGATTGTAAAAGACCCCAGATATATTTCAGGTTTGCATAAATAGGCTAATGCCTAAGGCGGCGCCAAATGCGTTTTTTATCATCAAATCATTATATTCTTTTAATGTTTTTTCCATTAAGATCCAAATATCTTCCGTTCATTTTCATTCTAATGTCATTTTACTGTTCTTCTTTTCCCAGAAAAGACAAGTCACTGATATCTAGAGAGCATCAATATTCCTTATTTTATACGAATGAAGACGGGAATGTTTATCACGCAAGTTTAAGTCTTAAAACGAAATATAAGGATGCGTTGTCTGATCTTGAAAAATTCGAATCGGAATTCATAGAGCCTCAAAAACAAAAATATTTGGATCGGATCAAAGAAGTCTCCCTTTATACTTCTGAATTAAAGAAAGATAGTAGCTCTATTGTGAGAAGATTAGGCGGGGTCTTAGCGATCGCGGCAATTACTCCTGTACCTTTTGCATTCGAAACCACCCTGACCGTCGGACTTATTTATGTGAGTTATAAGAAAATAACTGAAACTTCAGAAGAAAAACTGAGAAAGAAACATGTCGAATTTCTGATAAATGAATGCTCCAACTCCGAAGACAGCTTGGAAGATTTTAAGGAAGATCATTTGGACGTATTCGTTTCCAATTGGAAAGAAGAATTCATGAAAGAATCCAACCATTTCGTAAACGCAGATGATTGGGAAGACGTTCGGCTTTTGGATACTCTTATGGAAAAATATCAGATAGACAAAGAACGTATCAAGATCAACGCGGATTGGGAATGGAAAGCATCCGCCCAACATTGTAACAGAGAAACTAAAGAGGAAAAAGATAGTCGTATCCATAAGGAAGAAAAGAAATGGAAAAAGAATGGATCCAAGATTGAAAACCGCGTTGGATTATCTGAAAAGAGGAGACTCGAATTCGGCAAAGTCCGTATTGATCTCCTGGACGGAATCGGAACCTAATAATCCGAACTCTTTTTTTCATTTAGGAATGTGCCTTTCTCAATTAGGAGAAATGGCTCCCGCAGAATCGGCTCTCCAAGAATGTATCCGTTTAGAACCTGCCCATGTCCAAGCTTGGGTTGGTTTAGGTGTTTTATTCGCTCGCAAAAAAGATAAACCGAAGGCGGAATTCCATCTATCCAAGGCATTAGAATTGGATGATACGGATGTTTTTGCTAAAAAGAATCTTGCTGCGGTTTATACAGGAGCCTCTAAATTCGATCGAGCACTGGATCTACTAAAGGATCTACCTGAGTCTGAATTATCCGATTCTCCCACATTATATGCATTAGCGATTTGTTATGTAAGAACGAACCGTTTCGAAGAAGCAAGAGAGACTTTTCGCAAATTAGAGATCGTAGGGGTCCCGGATCAGGTCAAAAAAGAATATCTTCAATTAAAACAATTATTAGAAGAGAAACAATTCGAACAAGGCGGCATCTGGAGTTTCCTTAAAAAAGAAGAAGAGTCCTGATCAAAGAACCGCGACAGCGATGCGCAGGGGAAGTCTCGAAGAGACCGAAGCGCTAGCGAAGCCCGGAAGCAGCGCGTTTCGAGCGTAGCGAAGAAGTCGCCCCGAACTTTTAAAAGCTGACCCCAAATTCTTTTTTCTTTTATACTTGACTTCTTTTCTGGATTTGCCGAGTCTAAAAGTATAGTTATGGCGCAGAATTCCTTTCAAGCAAACTTGCTCGGACTCCTCCTTCTCCTACTTTGGAGTTAGAGGGGCATAGGATATTGCGTGAGCAAAAACCCGCTCCTCTGAGCGGGTTTTTTTGTATCTGGGCTTCTTTCCGGACAAAATCCCTCTCGGAGAGATCGGAAAAAAAGAGGCCACATGGAACAAATAATAAACGCGAATAACGCGACCCAATACCCATCCATCCAAGACATGATCGTGCCCGGGCAAGGTTTAAAAACTCCTCCGGTGTCTCCTTTCTTTATGGACGTGACTTTAAGAGATGGGAACCAAGCTCTTCGTAAACCTTGGAACTTGGAAGAAAAAGAGATCATCTTCAAAAGACTTTTGAAATTAGGAGTACAAGGGATAGAAGTTGGATTTGCTTCCGCAAGTCGCCAAGACTTCGAGGCATGTTCGTATCTTGCATCCTTAGCTCCCGAAAATGTTTCCATCTCAAGCCTTTCTAGAGCCGTAGAAAAAGAAATAGATCTTTCTTGGGAAGCGATCAGAAAAGCTCCAAAACCGAGAATACATATCGTTTATCCGATCAGCGATTTTACGATCCGGAATGTTTTGGGAATTTCTGAAAAAGAAGTTAAAGAAAATATAATACGTTCCGTATCCTATGCCCGTAAACTTGCAGGAAATTACGGTGAGGTCCAATTTTCCGGTGAACATTTCGGAGATTCTTTGGAGAATATGGAATTTGCCGTGGAAGCGTTTCAGGCGGCTTTGGACGCAGGCGCGGACGTAGTCAATCTTCCGAATACTGTGGAAAGATATAGGCCTTATCTTTTTGTAGCAATGGTCAGAAAAGTAGCGGAAGCACTTCCCCAAGGCAGTAAGATTTCGGTGCATACTCATAACGATTTGGGAATGGCAACCGCAACCACTGTGGAAAGTTTTTTTGCAGGTGCAACTCAACTAGAGACTGCATTAAACGGTTTGGGCGAAAGAGCCGGGAATACAAACACTTACGAGGTCGCGATCGCTTTACATAATTGCGGAGTGAAAGTGGACTTAAATTTGCAATCCATCTATGAGACTTCTAGGATCGTTTCCCGTATGTCCGGTGTTCCTATTCCGGAAAAGGCTCCATTGGTAGGAGACGACGTTGTAGCTCATAGAAGTGGCATTCATCAAGACGGCGTATCTAAGACGAAAGATCTGAAAAAAGGAGCGTATAGAGCATTTGATGCTGACTTGATCGGTAGGCCCGAAGGAGATAGGATCGCTTTTACAAGCCAATCCGGTAAATCCGCAGTTTATGAAATCCTAATGCAATCAGGGATCTCTATAAGTAAAGAAGAGGCCGCGAAACTTCAGCCTGTTTTGAAAAATTTGTCAGAGAATTCAGGCGGAGGTGAATTATCCATTCAGGAAATTCAGTCCGAATTGGAAAAGTTGAGAGCTTTAGAAAGTCCAAAGGACAAGTATTTGCAGAATCGCTAATACTTGCCAACTCTTCCAGGCTTCAAATCATTTTACGAAATCCTCTCCGGTCGGATCAAATCAACTGCCGGAGCAGTATTTTTTTCCGTAAGTACCGGAGACACAGGACCCAGAGCCGATACAATCGGCATCCGAATTGCATTGGTTTCCGGATTTTCCTGAACTTCCATGATCAAACTCTTGCTTTTTCGTACAAACTCCGCCGCTACATTGAAGTCCAAAACCGCATTGAATATCCATCGTACATTTGTCTCCCTTTCCCTTATCACCGGCGGATAAATTCAAAGAGAAAAGAATCAAAATTAAATAAAGATAAACGTATTTCATTTTCAGTCCCTAATATCTTATTGATTTACTTAATATATTCAGCTAGGAACAAATACGGACTTCATAGGATCCTTTTTAATCGGATTTTTTGAATATGAACTCCAGATTTTCCTTCTACAAATACTCTAAACTCTAGGTCGTCTATAACCGGATCCTGAATTTCAAAATTTAAGGTTTCAGAATCTGCAAGTTTTCCTTTTTGTCTCGGATGCAAAAGGGAGGATCCGCCGTTGTAAGTGATATCGAATTCAGCATTATTTATATTCCGGCCGATCCATTCAATCTGGTATCTCCCTTTTGGGAGAGTCAGAAAGGGTCCAAATACTAAAGGCCCTTGATGTCTAGTCGCGGAGATCGTCCCGTCTTCTTCGATCTTCCCAACTCTGGACAAAAACCCACCCCCTGCAGGGATCCAATCAAATTCGATCGGTTCTGGGGAAACCTTGGGGTCCGCTTTTTCGATCCTGAAAGTCTGAAGATTTAAGTTTTTATGATATAAAAATTCAGGATATCTATGAATGGATTCCACCGGAAATTTCCCGTTTAGAATTAAATTCGCAATCTGAGTGAATTTAAGATCACGATCAGCTCCGGAAAAACCTCCGTTTTGAATGATAAAAACTTGTTTGTTTAATTGCAAAAGTTTCGGGACCTTCTTCAGAAACTCTTCAGTGTCATTAATAAGATAAATATTCTTTCCGTAGATGTATCTGAGAGGGCTTGCTATCGAACGTTTTGTAGTAAAATAAAAAGAATTTTCGTTAGGAGTTACACTTGCGAAGGATCCGTATCCTTTCGGATAACCTTCCATCATTGTTTGAAATAGGATCATTTCTGATCTCCAAATTGTATAAATAATCGAGAGAATCGAAAGTGAAAAAACCAATGTTAGTTTAAAAATCGCATTACGGATCTCTAAAGAACGAATTCCAATAAAAGCTCCTAAAATGGCAAACGGGATAGAAAAGAGCATCCATCTTCTAGACGCCCAAAAATGGTCCGGCGCAATCCCCGGATCTAACAAATACACTAAGAGTAAAAATATTCCGATAAAAAATATGAAAGAAGAGATTATATTCTTTTTTCTAATCAGAAATAAGTCGCAGGCAAAGATAAGGAAAAAGAATAACCAAAACGGAACGTACCAAAAGAAGATCGATAAAGAATTTGCCGCCAGATATTTCAAATTTCCGGATCCATTTATATCGATCTTAAGCCCTGGCCTTATGAAGTAGGCGAACAAAAACACGAATATAAAAAGGGAAAATAAAATATATCTTAAGTTTTTTTTATTCTTACTTAAGGTAATCCTGATACGGTCTATCAAGAAATAATATCTCGTATGGATAACGTATTGAGTTATTAAAATTCCTGCAGAAAGGATCCAAGCGATAAGAACTATCTTCAGAAAACCGAATTCCCATAAATTAAATAGATACAACTTAGAGTAGAAATAAGCGTAAATTAAAGATAGAAAGGATATAACAAGAAATGAGAGAAGAAAATACAGAAAATTCTTATATTTATCCTTTGTATACAAAGACAGAAAAACCGAATATAAAGTTAGTGTGGGAAAATATATATAACTATCTATTCTTACGAATGAGCTGATCCCGAAAACAGATCCGACCATTAACATGTAGATCGGACTTTTTTTTCTAAAAAATAATTGGATCAAATATACCGTAAGTAATATTAAAAATTGCGAAATCGTTTCAGATAGAGTGGATCTTACGTTCCATAATTGAGCAGGATTTAATACGTATAAAACCGTCGCGACGGATCCTAACCAAGGATCGAGCATTCTTCTGGAAATTAAGTAAAATAGAAAAACGGACAAAAACGCAAATACTGCATTAACTCTAAATAAACCGTCCAAACCAAACAGATCATAACCGAGCGCTAGATATGCAGGCAAAAGATGAAAAAATCTAGGAGACCTGTAAGTTTCAGAATCTGATAAACCGATTTGGAATTCGGATGCAATGGATTGATAGTCCACTAAAACCGAATCTTCGAAAATATCTTCAATCAATCTAGTGTCCGGAACTTCCAAATGTAATCCGCCGGTCTTAGCGATTACGATCCCGAAAATTGTATACTGTCCCTGATCCCTTCCGCCATCCAAATAATAAGTAGGAAAAGCGGAATATAAATAAAACGCAAAGCAGGCGAAAACGACTAAAAGAACAGTCTCAATTTTTCCAAACTCGGATCGTTGCGATGAATTGGATTGTTTTCGATATATTTTTTTATTTAAGATCTGTCTGAAAATAAATCCTGATCCGGAAAGTAAAAACAAGGAGGTCAGTATTTTCTGGATACTGTATATCCCCAAGGCAGTAAGAGTTAAAGCGATAAGCCCTACATATAATAACGGGCAAATGAAGGATAAGAGAAGAAGCCCGATCCTCTTAAGTTCTTTTAATCGAGAAAAAAGGAAATAGAAGGGAATAGAAGAGAAGATCCAGCCTAAGAAGAATAAAAGAACGATCATATGATTTCAATCGGATATAAGTGGTATATTCCGAAAGAATTCAAAACTAGGCGAATCTTTTTGAAAAAAGAAGATATATTTTGGAATGAAAACCTAACGTCCGAGTTTTTGTTAAAAACTCAAATATCGTCCCGTTTTACGATCCCATAGAAGATGATATTATCCAATTCCTGGACTAGATCTCGGATTGAATATGGTGTTTGAGCAAGAAAGTTCGGATCAAACATAGCTTCTGAAGCCGCTGAGTGGATCAAAAGTACGATATCCGGATTTACTTCGGAACGAATTTCACCGTTCTTGATCCCGGTCTCGATCATCTTTCTCATTGTTCTATTTATATTTTTTTCTTTTAGAGACTGGATTTGTTTCCAAATATCAGGAGCTTGGTCGCGGATCTCTCTTAAGAATTCGTTCATTCCGTGAGGGATCTCGGAAGAGAGACAACCTCTCATAGCCGCGATCTTTTCTTTAATGGATTTTTCAGGGTCTTGGAAGATCCCTTCGATACGACCGTGGATCCTGAGATGTTTATCAGTCATCACTTCTTTTAACAATTCATGTTTGTTAGCGAAATGTTTATAAAGTGTTTTGCGGCTAATCCGAAGTGTACGGGCGATCTCCTCCATTCGAGTTTTCGCAAAACCGTATCGCAAAAATAGTTCGAACGATTTCTCGAATATTCTCTGACGGACTTCGTCCTTCTCTTGGGTTAGTTCCTGTTCCACGGCGCTATGCACTTTATTATCCCCCTTCCGCTTAGGAAACGATTTTTCAATCTGAAGACGATTAAACATCTTCGTTTCCTCTGCGTATTATGCCATAAAGGAAAATATTGTCCAGTTCGGATATTCCTGCCCGACGATCGGTCGGGCATTCTCCCGACTGATAGACTGCATCTGAACAGGCTAATAAAGCCATAATGAACAAGTCAGGGTGCAAGTCCGCTCTGAATTCTCCTAATTTTTTCCCTTCTTCTAATAAGTATGTAATTTCCCTATCTATTAATTGGACCCTTTTCTCCTTCACCATTCTCCAAATTTCAGGGATTTGATCCTGTAATTCTTTCCAAAGAGAGAAATGACTTGGTTTCCAAACATCCAATAGCTCTATCCTCATCCTGATGAATCGCCCTGGAAAGTCCAAGAAGCGGTTTTTTCGGATCCTTTGCATCTTAAAGGCGGCCTTACTTTGACGGTATTCGGCAGCCGCCTTTAAAACTTCTTCCTTATTGGAATAATATTCGTATAAGGTCTTCTTTCCGATCTTGGACTCTTCTACAAAGTCCTCCATTCGAGTTTTCGCATATCCTTTCCGGAGAAAGACCCGAGAGGCCCCGCGTAATAAGCGGAGCCTGTTTTTTTTCTCGGAGAATTTCATGATATTCTCATGCATCCGGATTCGGAGAATTCCTGCGGACCATCTGATTCAATTTTTCTATATAAGAGAATGCAGCCGGAACCACTACCAAAGTCAGGACGGTAGAAGAGATCAAACCACCTATGATCGCAACTCCCATACTAGTTCTTTGTTTAGAAGCCTCGTTCAACCCGATAGCGATCGGCGCCATCCCTGCGATCAAAGCGAATGAAGTCATTAAGATCGGACGAAGACGTTCTCTTCCCGCTTCTATGATCGCTTCTTTCATCTCTACACCCTTCTGTATCAACTGGTTCGTGAAGTCCACGAGTAGGATCGAGTTTTTGGTAGCCACCCCGATGAGCATGATTAGCCCGATCATGGAGAAAATATCCAAAGACTTTTGGGTCATGAATAAAGCGATAAACGCTCCACAAAGCGCAAGTGGGAGGACCAACATGATCGCGATCGGAGTGATAAAACTTTCATACAAGGAAGCAAGTACCATGTAGATGAATAATACTCCGAGCCCCATTGCGATCCCTAGAGAAGTTCCCATCTCTTTGAAGTTTTCCGCCTGCCCTGTATATCCGATACGAACGCCTGGAGGAAGAGGAAGTTCTGTTTGGGTCAATTTTGCAACTTCTTCCATTGCCCCGCCCATTCCAGGCCCATCCGGATTTACGTCTGCGTAAATTTCCACGGATTGATTTCTGTTCATCCTGTTAATCGTCGCAAGACCTGTTGTCTCTTCTGCTTTCGCAACGTTTTGGATCGGGATCATCATATTATTGAAGTTTGGAACAAAAGAACTATAGAAGTTTTCCTTTAGATCTCTTTGCCCTTCTTTCAAACGGACCCTGATATCGTACTCCACTCCGTTCTCGCGATATACTGCAGGAGTAGTTCCTTCGACAAGAGTTCTCAACTCTGTTCCGATCACTGTTCCAGGGATCCCAAGTAAAACTTCTCTTTGGCGATCCGGCACAACTCTGAACTCAGGAGCTCCCGCTCTATAGCTTGTATCCACATCTAAAAGAGCTTTAGATTCTTTTAATTTATTGAAAAGTTTTCTGGAATATTCTTCTACAACCTTACCGTTTTGTCCGCTAACTACTAAGGTAAAAGGTCTCTGCCCTCCACCTACGTTATCTATATCTTTTACGATCGGATTCGCGTAGGAGAAGTTCTCTAATTCCTTACGCATAAGGTCTTTGAACTGAGAAGTGTTCATATTCCTTTGTTTCGCAGGGACCATTTCTACGAACATAGTGGTCGTTCTGTTCGTATTGAACATCGCAACCAATTTGATCTCCTTATGAGCGGCGATCTGTTTGTACGCTTCTTGAGCGATATCTGCCATACGTTGAACTGAAGTACCAGGAGGCATATCCAAGGTTACCTGGAACTTTCCTTGGTCCTGAGCAGGTAAGAAAGTTTTCGGGATATATTTGGTCAGCATCAAGCTCGCTACGAAAATTAATACCGCACCGCTCAAAATGAATACAGGTCGTTTTAAAGTGAACTTTAGAACTCCTGCATATATATTCTCCAACCAAGTTTGGAATACGTTAAACCAGGATAATACTGAATCTAAACCTTTTTCCACTGGAGAAAGAACTGCACCCAAAACCCTAAGGACAAGTTTCAGAAGTTCGATCAATGCCCCGAAAGCACGAGCCACAATTCCTTTAGGAGCTTCTTGAGCTCTGATCTTAGAGAATGCGATCTCTTCCAAAGGAGTAGTTTCAGTTTTCTTTCTCTTTTTTCCACTCTCAGGAAGACTTGTGAATTCAGCAGACGCAGAACCATGAGAAGTTTTCGCTGCATGAGATCCTGAAATTTTTCCACCAAAGTATGCGGATAACATAGGAGCGATGGTTAGCGCATCATAAAGAGAGATCAAAAGAGCAAAACAGACTGTTAACCCGAATTCTCTTAAGAACTGTCCCACCACACCACTTACGAAAGCGATCGGTAAGAATACCGCGATCACTGTCATAGTAGTTGCGATTACTGCCAAGGTAACTTCTTTCGTTCCTTCTGTAGAAGCTTCTCTTGCGGTTTTTCCCATTTCCCTATGGCGGAAAATATTCTCCCTAACAACGATCGCGTCGTCGATGAGTAGCCCTACCGCCAAGCTCAATGCAAGAAGTGTCATCACGTTTACTGTGAAGCCAGCAACCGCCATCAAAATGAATGCACCTAAAAGTGAGTTCGGTAACGCAAGGCCCGTGATGATCGTAGAACGAACACTTCCTAAGAAGAGTAACACCACAACGATCGTAAGCGCGATCCCTATGATGATTGTCTCTTTTACGTCGTAGATATTATCATCGATCTGAATGGAGTTATCGTTTGCGATGGAAAGAACTGCTCCTCCCTCTCTTCTCGCGAGTTCCTTGTTCAGATCTTCGATCCTTTTTTTCACCTCTTGGGCAACCGCAACAGTATTGGAACCGGATTGTTTGAATACTAACAAGAAGACCGCTTTTTTACCGTTAAAATACGCGCGAGTGCTTTCATCTTCTAAAGTATCTACGACCTCTCCTAATTGTCCGATCCGAACAGGAACCTCATTCCCGAATAAGGAAATAGGAGTATCTCGGATCTCTTGAGGGGATTTGAATTCATTAATGGTCCTATAAACTAACTCAGAATCAGCCTTACTTACTTTTCCTGCCGGGATATTCGTTCCACCGGAAGCTAAACGATTAGAAACCACGGAAGCAGGGATCATATGTTGTTTTAGTTTTTGTCGATCTAAGGCTACATGGATCTCTCTTTTTCTTCCACCATAGATCGTGATATTTCCCACGTCCTTAGCAGTTAGAAGATTTTGTTTAATCTCTTCATTCGCGATATCGTAGATCTGAGCCTCGTTCAAGTCAGCATTCAATGCAAGAATGATGATCGGTTGGTCCGCAGGGTCTATCCTTCTGATAACAGGTTCTTTGATATCATTCGGTAATTTAGGTTTTACTGCAGAGACCTTATCTCTTACCTGTTGTTCCGCGTATTTAACGTCTGTTTCTAAGGTAAATTCTAAGACTACTGTTCCGGAACCTTCACTACAAGTGGAACGGATCCGTTTTACTCCGGAGATCGTAGAAAGCTCATCCTCAACAGGTTTTGCGATCAAGGTTTCGATCTCGTTAGGAGCAGCACCCGGATAAGGCACAGTCACTGTGACTACCGGAATTGTTACGTTAGGAAAAAGATCTACTCCCAACTTGTTTAAGGAAAGATAACCTGAAACAAGTATGATGAGGACCGTACAAGTGATGAATATCGGTCGTTTGATCGACAATTCTGCAAAATTCATTTTTGGTCTCCGGTGGTTTGGTTCAGAACTTCCTCGGAATCCATTCCGTATTTACGGAATAAGGTACCCTTGGAGAGTTCGTATTGCACTAGCGCTGAGTTATAATTCACTTTTGCCTGCATCAGTCCGTATCTAGCTTGAGCTACCAGGTCTAATGCGTTCTTTACGTTTACGGATGTGGCTCTTCCGTATCTATATCTTGGAAGAATTCCTGCATAAAACTTCTCCGCTTGAGAAAGATTCTTCTTGGATTCTTCTAAAATTTCATGAGTCGTACGGATCTTCTGAAGTCCTTGTCTTACGTCCGTTTTAACCTGCTCCTTGGTTTGTTCCATCAGCAGGTCCATTTTTCTACTTTGTGTTTGTGAATTCCTGAATTCCGCTCTTGCAGTATCATTGCCTAGAGGATAATCCATTTTGATCTCTGCAGAATTCTGAGTATATCTACCGGTCCCAATCCCATCAAAACTATTCGGAAAATTCCGATCGTATTCCCTGGAATTATATGTTCCACTGATATAAAGAGAAGGCAAAAGTCCGTTCTTAGCAATTTCCAAAGCGGCCCCTGCATTCTGTTTTTGTAATGCAAGACTTTTGAAATCGTATCTATGTTTGAAAGCTTCTTCAGTTTCCGATTCTTCCGCTCCTAAAACGGGAAGAGCCTCGTCCAAAACCAGGGAAAATCCCACTTTGGTTTCAGGATCTTTTCCCAAAGAAACAAGCAAATCCCTGCGAACTCTGTCCTTCTCCAGTTTTGTCTGTCTTAATTGATTTTCTGCAGTAATTAGAAGAGCATTCCATTGTCCGGACTCATAATCTTCTGCCACACCCAAGCGAACTTTGGAAGAAGTGATCTCTTTTACATTCTTCACACTTTTTACCAGAAGTTCAGCGGTTTTCTGGTTCTCGTCCGCTAAAGATAAATTCCAAAATGCTAATAAAGATTGAACAACATTCCTGGAGAGATTATTCATCGCATCCAATCTTCTGACTGCGGAACTTCTCCTGCTGATCTCTAAGGATCTTCTCTGTTGGTACCCGAAAATGTTTTTCAGCAATTCCTGTTTGAGCGTAAATCCTAGATTCGCAAAATGTAAACTAGGCTGGGCAAATTGTTGTGCGATCGTGCCCTGTTGTTCAGGCCTCTTTCCTGCGTCAGTCTCGTATCTATTATCCGAAACGGTAAGGCTTGCAGAAGTCCCTGTGCTGAACTGTTTAGAAAGACCTGCCGAAAGTGTATTACTTGTGATCTCTCTACCTTGTAAGGTATATTGAGGAAGAGGTAAGTTATTCGTCTTTTGGGTATTGGCAGTTAATGTCCCGATAAAATTATACTTACCATTCTCCTTTTCCCAATCGTATTCGGAGTTATCCAAATCCATGCGGCTCATCCTTGCCTGCACTGAATTTTCCAACGAATAACGAATTAGAGAAGTAGTTGTCCAGACTCCTTCTCTCTCCAACTCCTCCTGGCTTTCTCCATAAACGGAGAAGGAGCTCAGGAATATCCCTACAAAAAGAAGGGAACGAAATGACGGTTGATTCTGTTTCTGTTTCATAAGATTCAATAGGAAACATTTATAGTATATTTTGTTTCCCACCCATAGGAAACAAAATCCCATTTTATTGTTTCCCACGTCAACAGAAAAATTTCAAAAATCTCGAGAATTTATTGATATTGAGTCTCATTATATAAAAATCTGTGCATGAGCATACGTGGTGCCTCCTCCCTCCGCCATCCATTTCTGGACCTCTGCAGGAAGCTGGAATCTATACAAAAAGAAGTCGAACCTAGGGAATCGTATCCCTCTCGGAATGAAATTTGGAATCTTCCATCCAAAAACTCGGAACTAGAAGGCATAAATTCTGAGTTAGATGGAGAAGTTCTATAGCCAAGGTCCTTCTCCTCTTCCTACAAAAATACTTCTTCCAACCATAAATCGTTCGAGACGAAATCCAAAAATTCTGATCACTTTAATGCCGTTTTAGGACAAAAAAAATCCCGGGCATTTTTTAGGATTCGGGACGTCCTATAAAAGCGAATCCGCCGGCCTAATTTACATGCCGGCGCGTTTTGGTTCAGAATATGATAACGACCGAGATCCCGACAGATATTCTTACCTTTATTAAATTTTTTGAAAATTCAGACGGAACCTCTGTGTTCGTCAACCACCTCATTCGGAACGAGGATGGTAAGATCGTAGACATGAAGTTGAACTACTGCAACGAGCAGGGTGCAAAACTTTTGAAAATGGAGAAGGATGTACTCATCGGTAAAAATTATACCGAGATAAAACCGGGCCATTTCGAAAGTAAGCCAGAACTAGGCCAGTTTATGGATACGATCAGTAAAGCTGGCTCAGAATGGAGAGGCATCCGCCAATCTGCAATTTCAGGAAAATATTTCGACTCTACGATCATATGTCCTCAGGACGATTGGGTCATCTCTATAGCAAAAGACTTAAACCAAGAGATCAAAGAAAAGGATATTTTTAGAGAAGCCGCTTATAGGAACGAGGATGCGATCTATTACTTAGAGCCCCTCTTTGACAGCAATGGAAATATTACAGATTTCTGTTATAAGGATCTAAATCCGGCAGCGGAAGCTGAGATCGGAATGTCTAAAGATGTCGCGATCGGCAAAAAATTATGCGTATTATTTCCTCAAAACTTGGAAATGGGGACCTTCGATCTATATAAGAAAGTTTATCTAACTGAACAGGCTGAGAAAAAAGAATACGAAATAAATTCCAAGAACGGAAACCCGGGATTTTATCTACTTCAGATCAGCAGAGTGTATGAAGGTTTAGTGATCAGTAATAAGAATATTACCGAAGTAAGGAATGTAGAGAACCAACTTAGGATCCAAAAAGAACAGTTAGAATTTACATACCTTGCGTCCACTGACGGATACTGGGATTATAATATGAGAACCGAAAAACTTTTCCTTTCGGAGAGATGGAAAACAATGCTCGGTTATACGGATGAGGAGGTCTCTTCCGACGATCCTCAGGTATGGAGAAAATTAGTACATCGAAACGATCTTAGGATCGCGCTCTCCGCATTCCAAAGACATAGAACGGAACAGACGGAAAGATTCGATAAGGTCCTAAGATTTAAAAGAAAGGACGGAGAATATATGTTCATCCGCTCCAGAGCTCTTATTCTGAAAGATGAGAACGGGGATCCTACTAGAATTGTAGGAACTCATACAGATATCTCCTTAGCTAAAAGGACCGAGTTAACTTTGGAAGAAGCAAAAGAAAAGGCAGAAAAGGCTGACCAGGCTAAATCCGAGTTCTTAGGAATGATCTCTCATGAGATGAGAACTCCTCTGAACGGTATCACAGGAATGGCCTCCCTTCTATCCTCTTCGGATCTGGATCCTGAACAAAAAGAATATATGAAGGATCTTTTAGATTCTACTGAGATCCTTTCCAGGTTAATAGATGATCTTTTACAAGTAGTTACTTTAGATTCCGCGAAAATGGAAATTAGAGAAGAGACCTTCGATATAAAGGCGATGATGGATCTCATTCAAATACTTACCGAACCGAGAGCAAAAGAAAAAAATATAGATCTCATACTTTCCATCTCTCCGAAAGTCCCGCCAAAGATCATCGGGGATAGGACCAGGATAGAACAGATCGTTCTAAATCTTCTTACAAACTCTCTAAAGTTCACGGAAATTGGATCCGTCTCAGTTAGCGTAGATCTGGAAGGAGAGAATTCCATTATATTCAAGGTTAAGGATACTGGAATTGGGATCAAAGAAGAAGCAAGACAAAGGATCTTTGACGCTTTCCATCAAGAAGATCTAGCAGATACAAGAAAACATAAAGGCGTAGGGCTCGGGCTTTATATTGCAAAAAGGCTTACTTCAGTCATGCATGGAGAGATCCGATTAGATTCAGAACCTGGATTTGGCTCTGAATTTTCAGTAATACTTCCTTTAAAATTGGATGTGGATAAAAGCAAAAACGTTTCTCAAGTGGAACCGGAAGCCCCGCCTGTATTTCCTTCCGGCTCTGTTTTGATCGTAGACGATAACGAAATTAATCTCAAAATCCTATCTAAACAGATCAGTAAGACAGGATTAAGATCTGATACTGTGTTAAGCGGAAAAGAAGCATTAGAACTGTTAAACACAGAAGGAAAAAAATACGATCTGATCTTATTGGATCTTCAAATGCCTGAAATGGACGGATACCAAACTGCAGACGCAATACATTCTTTAGATTCTTCTAATTCAAAGATCCCGATCATCGCAGTGACCGCGAGTTCCTTCTCCGAAACTTTTGAAAAATGTACTCAACACGGAATAGAAGGTTTTATCGGCAAACCTTTCCAACCGAAACAACTCTATAAAGTTCTTTCCGATTTTCTCTAACGAATCGCTTGCCTTCGAAAGCAGAGCTCGGAAAAAATGTCGGCATGGATACACTCCATCCTTTTAAACCGCCATTTCATCTCAGACATCCTTTCATCCAAACCGTTCTCGCTTCTTTGATGAGACAAAAAGCACCTGATCATCCTATGGATAAGAACGCCAAGGCAGTCGTCATCGACGCAGGCAAAGGAGTAAAACTATTAGGGCATTATTCCAAATCTTCCGAGAATAAGGCTTTATTGATCCTCATTCATGGTTGGGAAGGAAGTATGGATTCAAATTATATCCAAAGAACTTCTCGGAGATTTTATGATAAGGGAGTATCTATCTTTAGACTGAACTTAAGAGACCATGGGGATACTCATCATTTGAATCCCGAACCATTCAATGGTAGTTTGATTAGAGAAACTTATGAAGCGGTTCGTAAGATCGCAAAAGAATTCGGACAGAAACTGCCGGTATATCTTGCAGGATTTTCGATGGGTGGAAATTTTACGATCCGGGTTGCAAGAGAACATTCTAGAAATAAGCAGATGGTCCCGAATCTAAAACATTGTATCGCGGTAAGCCCACCTCTTCATCCAAAGTCAGCTACAGAAATGATGGATTCAAAACTGATCATCGGAAAATATTTCTTGGATAAATGGAAACAATCCCTAGCAAAGAAGAATGTGCATTATCCGGATCTTCATCCGTATCCAAGCATCATGGAAGGTAAATCGGTTATGGAAATGACGGATCGTATTGTAGCTTCCACGTCCCAATTCAAGAATACGGACGACTATTTTAATTCTTATACCTTAGGCCCGAAAGATTTCGAAAAATTAAAAGTGGATCTTACAATCGTTACTTCCGCTGACGATCCGATCATTCGTCCGGATGAATTTGAAGAAATTCCTAAAGGTTCGAAGCTCAAAATATTTATCCAAAAATACGGCGGTCATAACGGATTTTACGAAAACCTAAAAGGAGACTGTTGGTATTTCCGCGTTTTTGATCGGGTGATTTTCGGTTAACAAAACGACTTGCATTTCCCCCCTTTCTACTAAACTCAAGCCGGAAGCATATTTCGTTTTTGAACATAGGTTCAAGAATAACCGAACGGCTTTCGTTATAGGAGAAATACTATGTCCAACGCATACGTAATCGATGCGGTCCGTACCCCTCGTGGTAAAGGTAAAAAAAGAGGAACCCTTGCCTCAGTTCATCCACAAGAACTATCCGCTTCTACTTTAAACGCGATCCAAGAAAGAAATGGATTAAAACCCGAAATAGTAGAAGAAGTAGTTTTAGGATGCGTCTCCCAAGTAGATGACCAAGCCGCGTGTATCGCACGTTATGCGGTTATGGCTGCACAATGGCCGAATTCCGTTCCAGGTTATACTGTAAACCGTTTCTGCGGGTCCGGATTACAAGCAGTAAACAATATCGCAAACCACGTACAGTCCGGAGCAATGGCCGTAGGTTTGGGCGGTGGGGTTGAATCCATGAGCCGCGTAAAAATGGGAGCAGATTTAGGGGATAGAGATTTTAATATAGGAAATCCTAATATTCAAAAACATTATAATCTTGTTCCGCAAGGGATTTCCGCAGACTTGATCGCGACTAAATATAATATCTCCAGAGAAGAAGCTGATAAATTCGCAGAATCCTCTCAATTAAAAGCGGATAAAGCGATCAAAGAAGGTGTTTTCAAAAAATCCATCATCCCAATTAAATTAGAAGATGGTACGGTCGTAGATACCGATGAAAACCCTCGGATCGAGTCCGACTATGCATTCCTCTCCAGCTTAGGAGCGGTTTTTAAGACCGTAGGCGAAAGAGAATTAGATGCGATCGCTCTAAGATCCTATCCGGACGTAGGCAAGATCAATCATATCCATACCCTCGGCAATTCATCCGGGATCGTGGACGGTGCAGCTTCCGTTCTGATCGCGAATGACGAAGGAGTAAAAAAATACGGACTTAAACCAAGAGCAAAGATCCTATCTACTGTTGCTACAGGCGAAGATCCTACAATCATGCTTACAGGTCCGGTATCCGCTTCTAAAAAAGCGCTTCAAATGGCGGGGTTAAAAGTAGAAGACATCGACATCTGGGAGATCAATGAAGCATTCGCTTCCGTGGTCCTTTATACTCAAAAAAGCCTAGGGATCCCTCTGGAAAAGATCAATGTGAATGGAGGAGCTATTGCCCTCGGCCACCCTCTTGGAGCTACAGGAGCTATCCTTTTAGGGACAGCTTTAGATGAGCTGGAAAGAAGAAATCAACGTTATGCACTCATCACCCTCTGCATCGGAGGGGGAATGGGAATCGCAACAGTGATCGAAAAAATCTAATTTCTTTCTTTTTCGAATTTCCGAACGCCGTTTTCCGAAAGGGAACGGCGTTTTTTATTTCCAAATCTTCACCAAACCTCGATATAACGCAATATACGGATCTATCTCGTTCGTATAATTCTCGTTAGAATGCGCTCCAAATTCAATCGAACCTTTCGCCAAACCCGAGAAAGTTGAATTCATGATCTGTGCCGAAAGGCGGCCAATCCTATTTTTTTTATCAACTTATGTATAATTTTTTTATTACGAAATAAGAAAAATAGAATAACACATTCTCTCTATTGTAATTTTTTAATATACACCGAAAGAATTATCGTGTATAACTTTACATAAAATTATTTTAAGAAAATTCGATATACTTGTTTATAAATATATTTTTTTTCGTTTTTCTTATCTTAGTATACAAAACGTAGAAAATTTAATATTTCATTTTTCTACGTTATTCTAGAGTTAGGATCAAATAAAAAGCCGATATATAAAATTTTTCCGATTTAGGAAACGCTTTTTGGATGGATCTCGT
This sequence comes from Leptospira sarikeiensis, assembly GCF_004769615.1. Taxonomy (GTDB): domain Bacteria; phylum Spirochaetota; class Leptospiria; order Leptospirales; family Leptospiraceae; genus Leptospira_B; species Leptospira_B sarikeiensis. Next base: position 172,221 of record NZ_RQGF01000026.1, read on the forward strand.
CTATGACGAACGTTGGAATAGAAAACAAAGAAGCACGTCGATTTGAAAGGCGTGCTAAAAAAAATATTTTGTTGGTTGGAACAAATCCGGAACGAACGGATCTTCTTGCAAAAATTTGCGAGAGAGTGGGACTTACATTCTTCCATTCTGACTCTGTCGATCGCCTAGAGTTGGATGTTGAATTCGGGATCGTTTATTGTGAATTAAGTATCTCAGATTTCGAGACTCTTACAAAAAAATTCTCCAACTCTAAAAGGAATCCGATCTTCATCTTGGGTCTAGAAAATCCGAATGCAAGAACGATCGTAAAAGCATTACGTTTAGGTGCCTTCGATTGTATTGCAATCCAAGAAACTTCTCCTAGTGAGATCACAGAGACCTTGATGCATATGAAGGAGAATTGGGAATTGGATCTACTTCAGGATGATCTGGAAACGGAAAGGTTTAATAAGATCCAAGGAGATCTAGACTGGAACTCTTTTCGAAAAGATCTGATCCGAAAGGATCTTCAGACTAAAAGTGCATATCTAATTTCAAATATCAGGACTTCCTTAAGCCAAGGTTCCGGATTCGGCGCGTTAGTTTCCGCAATCGGACTTCTCAAAAAGAAGGCAAAGTTGAACGGAAAATATTATGAAGTTCCTTCAACATTGATAGAACTTTTATTTTCAAATGCGGAAACGGCAAACCGGATCATTGAGATCTTTAACGAGATGGATTACTTCATCCATAATCCTCAGATCAAAGAGGTTTATTCCATTTCCCAGATCCATTCCTTATTCAAAAAAGAGATTTCCAAAGTACTTGAATTAGCCAGGTCCAAACGACTTTCCATTAAGATCTGTGAGGATAAATATAGGGACTCTCGCGCAGAAGTAGGGATCCATGCAGAAAGTTTTAAAAAGGCATTGGAAGAACTTCTGCTAAACGCGATCAAGTTTTCCGAACCTAACACAACGATCTACGTTCTATTCACTTTAAAAAAGAGAAAACTTTTGATCTCCGTTTTAAATTCCCCTAAAAACGAAGCAGGTATACCTAAAGGGATTCCGAGCGAAGAATCAGAGTTCGTATTCCAACCGTTTGCAAGGCTTACAAAATACGTACACGAGGATATCCCTACCTTGGATTACGGTCTCGGATTACCGTTAGTGGAGAAGATAGTGTCAAACCATGAAGGGAAGATATCCACATTCAACGTCACAAGTTTTTTGGACGAAGAAGAAGAGACGATGGTCCTTATGGAAATGGATCTACCCATCTTGGTCGGACATTAAGAAAAGATAATGCAGAATGAAAAACTATTCGATTACAGGAAAACGGATCGTAAGGCAAATGCCTTCTTTCCTTGCCTCATCCAAATTCAAATTCATAGTTTGGAGATGCACTTTTCCGTTCTGTAATTCTACGAGTTTTTTTACGACAGGAAGCCCAAGCCCCATTCCGAATTGTTCTTGGTCGAACCTTTCATCCATGAACTTAACGCCTCTATAAAAAGGTTCAAAGACTAGGTCTTCGTGAAAATCCTGTATATAGCCGGAAAAAGGAGGATCATTGATCACCTTAAACTGTAATTCATCCCCGATCCTAAGCACCAATATCAAAACACTGGATTTTTCGGGTGAATATTTTAATGCATTGATCAGGACTTCCTTGGAGATCGTAGAGACCCAGACCTTTTTGAATTTTAAACGATTCGAAAGTATATGCAAATTGTCTGAAACTAGGATCTTCTGGTCCTTTAAAGCAACGGAAGGACCTATCTCGTCGATTACTTCCCTCACGACGTCTATAAACTCCGCAACAGTTCCTACCTCTTCCGCAGTTTCACTTTCCTCAAATAGTGCCTGAGCAGAAGATAAAAATTTCGTAAATCTAGATGCGCTCGCGACTCCATCCTGAAGCAGGTCGAATAAATTGGAGCGAATTTCGACAAACTCGTCTCCTTCTTTCCTTTTAGCTTTAGAAAGTATCATGGAAAGAACGCTCATCAAACTTCCAACACCCGTCCCTTGCATGAGAGTGATATTGATCTGTTTGATTGCAGAATCCATCCAAGCGGTGGAAGAATATCTGTCTTTTAGAGATTGTTTCCAATCGAATATTTCAAGAGCCTTTCTGTAGATCTCGATCTCTGCCTTTTTTACGCTCTCTCCGGTAGGATGGATCGCTATATTTTTAAAATCGGAAGGAAGATGCGTTTCCATCGGAAGGAAAATGGTCAGAAGCTTCCCGTCGATCGTTCTGGAGGTTACCGTATGGTAGGCCAAGAAGATCTCGTCGTTATTCTTGATACGCTTTACCATTTCATAATGTTTAAGACTGGGATCCTTTTCCCAAAGGGAAACTTCATGTTCCCTATCTACTGGATGGATCCAATCCAAAAAGTCGAAAGTAGCGTCCAATTCCTTTCCAACTAATTCGGCAAAGGAATCATTGGATTCGATAATTGTACCGTTTTCTTCGGTTAATATGGCGGGTGAGAGTAAATTACGTACGAGAGAGTCCAATCTTTTCTCCAAAGAGTTAGCCTGAAATCAATCCAAACAAATATATATTTTCGTTCGGATTCAGAAGAAGGTAGTAGGCGTTTTCTTCCGCATATTCTCCCGTATTTTGTCCAAATAAGCCGCTTCGTTTTTCTCGATCATATTCTTTTCTAGATCGATTTGAACTCTTTTAACGAATACCTCGAAGGTATGAGTGAAAAATCGAAGATTTCTATAATACTGTCCTCCCGTTTCTTCTCCGGAAACAGAAATTTCCTCAGATTTTAAAAAATCTTTCACAAATTGCACATTCTTATCCCCGATCGGATTTTTAGAACCCAAACGAAGAACCTGCCCTCCCCCAATAATTTTTGCTTGGAGTCGACTTCTTGGAACACCTTTTTTAACGAATTCATTGATCAATAATTCCATCGCGTTGATCCCGAATCTGGAAGACTCGTCCACACCTGCCTTCCCCGGCAGAAGAATATGATTCATTCCTCCGAAACGATTGAATGGATCGAATAAACATACAGAAACACAGGAACCCAAAAGAGTTTTCATCGCAATAGGAGCTTCCGAAAATTTATATTCCCCCACATTTACAAAGACCGCGGGGGTTTTCTCCTTTTCCTGTAATACTCGATTTGATTCCAAACGTTTATCCTTGTTAGTATACTATAATCAACTTATGGATTTGTACCTAACGTAATACTTCTTCTATAAGATGAAAGAGAAATTAGTTTTTTTCCAAAAATTCATAAAGAATTTTAAATAATTCCATAAGAT
>NZ_RQGF01000043.1 GCF_004769615.1 Leptospira sarikeiensis
AATGGAAATCCGCGATCTTAATTACTTCCGCATTTCATATGGAAAGATCTCTTTTAGTATTCTCAAATACTGGGATCAAGATCCATCCTTGGCCTACTGACTATAGGTCGAGAGTAAAAATCCTAACAATAGATGATTTTATTCCTTCTTCCCAGAGCTTGGAGAATACTAGCATTGCATGGAAGGAAAGGATCGGGCTTTTCGTTTACGGGTTTAGGGAGAGTATTTCCACTTTTCTTCCCCTCCGTATCCGATATCCTTGGTCTAAGGACTGGAATTAAACATAAATATGAACATAAAATTTACTGTGCTTGCAAGTATAATCGGACTGTCCTTGGGTTCGATCGCATTCTTCTCATCAAAAGAAACCTCTTATACTCTATTGGATGCTTCTGATCTGGCTGCAAATCCTGCTAAATACGAACCGGACGATCTTCTAAGAGTAAGAGGTTTTGTAAAATTAGGCTCTGTAGTTAGAGAAGGAAAAACAGCCAAGTTTGTTCTCCAACTAAACGAAAAAGAAGTTCCAGTTTTTTTTACAGGGGCTACATTATTACCTGACGCATTTAAAGAGGGCACAAGAGCCAGAGTGGACGGTGTCTGGAAAAACGGTGTTTTAGTCGCAGATAAAGTAGAAGCTAAATGCGCTTCAAAATACGAAGCGGGTTATAAGGAAGAAGACGGAAAAGAATATTAATATTATAATTTCATAATGGTAGAATCCTTGCGAATAGTTCGGATTTTTTTGTTCCAAGTTTAAACTAAGGTCCCAATTTTTAAAAAAGTAAAACAATGAACGATTTAGGCGCTGTTTGTCTCATATCCTCCTTTTCCATCCTATTATTCTCGATTGTCCAAACCAGTTACGGAATCTTTAAGAATGACACCAGGGCCTTAGAACTTGGCCGCTATACATTGATGGCCAATTTTGCGGTCATCCTTCTCGCATTTATTGTGTTGGTTGTCCAACTTATGAGAACGGATCTATCCAACTATTATGTTGCGATGCATTCGAGCCAACATTTACCTTTATTCTACAAGATCACTTCCGTATGGTCCGGATCTTCAGGCTCTCTTCTCTTTTGGAATTTATTATTATCAGGATTCACTTTTACAGTTCTCTGGCAAACCAGAGATCTTTTGAATGAAAGAATTCCAGTCATGAATCTTTCCCTGGGAGTGATCGCGTGTTTCTTCTCCTTTTTAGCGATCTTCTTTCCGGACGCGCAACCTTTTAGAGAATTCCAACCTGCGGCTGTTGCAGGAAGAGGTTTAAATCCTTTATTACAACACTGGGCGATGATCATCCATCCTCCGATCCTCTATGTGGGTTACGTAAGTTTTGCGATACCTTTTGCGATCGCGGCTTCCGCTCTTATTACAGGACAACTTTCCGAAAACTGGTTTAGATTCGTAAGAAGATGGAGTATCTTCTCCTGGTTCTTTTTAGGCACAGGGATCTTACTTGGATCCAAGTGGGCTTACGAAGAACTTGGCTGGGGCGGTTACTGGGCCTGGGATCCGGTGGAAAACGCAAGCTTAATGCCTTGGCTTCTATCCACTGCATTTCTTCATTCCATGATCATCCAAGAAAGAAGAGGAATGTTAAAATTTTGGAATATGCTTTTGATCATACTAGCATTCCATTTTTGCCTTCTCGGGACCTGGATCACTCGAAGTGGGGTTTTGGAAGGACCACATTCCTTTTCCAAATCTAGCATAGGAACACCTTTCATAGTATTTATCGGAGTAAGTTTCGTTTTCTACTTAGGAATACTGATATATAGAAAAGAGAAACTAAAACCGGAAAGAAATTTAGAAGCGATCACATCCAAAGAAGGAAGTTTCTTACTGAATAATTTCCTTTTGGTGATCGCAACTCTCTCCATTCTACTGGGAGTATTCTCTCCTTTATTATCCGGAGTGGAATATAAGGCTCCTTGGTTCAACTCCTGGGGAGTTCCTGCAGGGATCCTACTTATTCTTTTAATGGGAGCAGCGCCTCTTCTTGCCTGGAGAAAGGGAGCGGATAAGATCTTTTTTACTACATTATTCAAACCTCTACTCGCAGGTGTGATCGGTGCCGGACTTTATATTCTATATTACACCAAAAATTTCTCCATCAGTGATTATAGTTTAGGAGATGTGTTGGGAGAAGTTTATAGCGTTCTTACAGTCGGGCTCGCTATTTTTACGATAGCCGGTATAGTTCAAGAATACCATAGCGGCATTAAGGCGAGAAGAGCTGCTATTCCTAACGAGAATTATTTCCAAGCCGGTTTCAGAATGCTTCTGAAGAATAAAAGAAGATACGGCGGCTATCTTGTGCATTTGTCCATGGTAATCCTATTCATAGGCCTTGCGGGAAATGCATTCAAACAAAACACTTCCGTTAAATTTTTCTATTTCCTCAGATTTTCCCCAACAAATGAGCTAATCTATACGAGCGATGATACAGCAATTCTTGGAGATTATACGATCGGAGCAAACACTCTAAAGATCAAACCGATCGTAAACGGGGATCCCGAAGCCGGAGTCAATCATAGAAACGTAATTGTTTCTCACGAAGCTACCTTCGAAGTCAAAAGACAGCTGAAAGAATTCGATACGATGGTGACCGAACGTAGGTATTATCCTCAGATCTCACATCTTAGCGGGGATTTCGAGACTCATATTCCTACAAGTGAACCTTCTATCTCTTCCACACCGAAAGAAGATCTATATATTCAATTGGGTGCGATAGAACATGCGGATCTTTCCGATGAGAATCCTGATCTACCTGGAATGTTCTTGGATTTCTTTTTTACAAGAGATCCTGCGATCAAAGCAGCTAAGTATCTGAGATTTCCGAATCAAATCGTAGCAAACTTAGAAGTGTGGATCAACCCTCTTGTAAAATTCATCTGGGCAGGTTCCTTGATGTTCTTTTTATCCGGATTATTGATCCTTTTACCGATCGGAGAAGATAAAAAATGAGATCTACTTTTTCTAAGTTCCCAAAGATCCTACTTATACTTCTTTCATTCTTTGTTTGGACGAGTGCGATCTATTCGGATTCCACATTTACGAATCTAACGGATCCTGAACAAATTCGCAGCTTCCATAATGTTACCGAAAGGATCCGTTGTATCTGTATTCCTTCTATCGCGATCAAAAGTTGTTCCTTCAATAATTGCACAGTTTCTGCTAAACTAAAATTGTTTATCGAGAATAGGATCCGTGCAGGAGAATCTGCAGATGTGATCGTAGACAAAATGATCCACGGTTTCGGCCCGGAAGTAGAATCAGATCCGGTCATTGCAAAATTTATAGAAACCGGAAACCAAGGGATGGCTCAAGGAGTGATCATGGGATTCGGACCGGATATATTGGCAAAACCGGACTCTTCCTGGATAGACTTTAGCATCGCAGTAGCCGCGGCGTTGGGAATATTACTTATTTATTTATATCTCAAGAAAAGAACCGTTCCGAAAGCTGCGATCGCTACTGAGATAGAACACGATTCCTCCTTTAATAAATATATCTCCGAGATAGAGGAAAAACAGAAATAATGGATTATTTATTAATTTTCTTTTATATAGTTTTAGTAGGGATTATCGCCTCCCCTTTCGTTTATGTAAGCATGTTCGCTAAGCAGATCCCGTTCGAGACAAATCCGGAAAGTTCCGAATTATTCGATAGAAGAGATGTTCTATTAGATAACTTGAAAGATCTAAAAATAGAATTCGATACCGGAAAATTGACTGAGCCTGAATTTAAATCCATCTCTTCCGGACTCGTGAAAGAATTGGAAGACCAAGACAAAAAGATTAGCTCGGGCGCTGCGAGCCAAGTAACTGCATCAGAATCCAAACCACAGTTAGGAGGAAAGTTCTGTCATAACTGTGGATTTAAAATAGAAATTTTTGGAGCAAAGTTCTGCCCGGAATGCGGGACCAAACTACAGGCCTAAAAGAAGATCTGATCTTAAGAATGTCTTTTGCGGAGTTCTTCCACTATATCCGCGAAAGACAGGCCCCTCTCCACTAATAATACCTGTAAATGAAAGAGTAAATCTGCGGATTCATGAGTGAGTTCTTTTTTGTCGGCATTTTTTGCCGCAATAATGACTTCCCCAGCTTCTTCCCCTACCTTTTTCAAGATACGGTCTACTCCGCCTCTAAAGAGGTCCGCAGTATAAGATTTTTCTGGGAGTTCCTCTTTTCTTTTTTTAAGGATTTGCTCTAACTGAAGCAGAAAGTCCATCATTACCACCGAAGATACTTCGAATATCCGGGCCTGTTCGTACGGGTAAACAAAAAATTCCGCAATTTCTGCGTTTCCTTTAAAACGAAACGCGGAAAAAAAGGTCGAAGAGAATAGGCTCATGCTTCATTTTTTAAAGATCCCCTTTTTCATCCTACTCATCAGTCTTTCTTTCCCCGTATCCGCCGAAGTATGGGAAACTTCCGTAGAGACCGCCTTTCAAAAAGCGAAAAAGGAAGGTAAACCGATCTTCATAGATGTATATGCGGATTGGTGTGGTTACTGCAAAACCCTAAAGAAAGAAATTTATCCTAAAAAAGAAGTCCGAAAAGAAATGTCCAAATTCGTATTATTATCTTTGGACGGAGATCGTTTTCCAAATTTAAAGAAGAAGTATAGCGTAACAGGTTATCCCACTCTATTATTTTTGGATAAGAACGGAAGCTTAACTGAAAAGATCGCAGGAATGCCGGACCATAAAATGGTCATTAGAACATTACAGTCCGCTTATTTAAAACGAGATAAAGAAGTGGTATTACTTGGAGAATTAGAGAAGGATCCGGAAAATAATCTGCTCCTTCTAAAAATCGGCGAGTATTATTACGAAGCAAGAGATTATAAAAAATCTGCGGATTTCTTTTATAGATCCTTTGCTTCCGAAGATCCCAGAACTCCTGAGAACAGGCATAAGGCATTATTCAATCTGGGATTAAGTTTTTCCGAATTGAAGAACTGGGAGAAAACGATCAAAACGTTTTCATTATATTTGGATAAGTTCCCTACAGGTCGTGCAAAGGCTGCCTATTATTATAGAGGAGATGCACATAAGGCTTTGGGAAATAAAAAAGAAGCGACTGAAGATCTGAAAAAAGCCCTGGAGCTCAGCACGGATCCCGAAGAGAAAAAAGAGATCCAGGACTTATTAAACCAAATTTAAAAATTAAACCGGTTTTTTACCGATGGAAAGATATTTAAATCCTTCCTTCTTCATATGATCCGGACGATACTGATTTCTACCGTCAAAGATCACATGGCCTTTCATTAGTTTTTTCATTCTCGAAAAATCAGGCTCTCTGAACTCTCTCCATTCGGTCAAAAGGAGAAGTGCATCCGCATCCTGAAGAGCTTCATAAGCGTCTTTAGAATATTCGATCTTACCTTTAAAATAATGTTCGGAAGTTTCTTTCGCAACAGGATCGAACGCTTTGATCTTAGCACCTTCTTCATGCAGCTTTAATAATAAAGGAATGGAAGGAGCTTCTCTCATATCGTCCGTGCCTGGCTTGAATGCAAGACCCCAAACTGCGAAAGTTTTGCCCTTGATCTGATCTTTTCCGAAAAAATTCTCTATCTTAGTATATAAACGGACCTTTTGGTCTTCGTTTACATTTTCAACTTCTTTGATGATCCTCAAAGAAGAAGAAAAGTTTTCCGAAGTCCTAATAAGAGCCCTAACGTCTTTAGGAAAACAAGAACCGCCGTATCCGATCCCTGCGTATAAGAATTGGCGACCGATCCTTGAATCGGTTCCCATCCCTTTTCTTACGTCTTCATAATCCGCGCCAACCGATTCGCATAAGTTCGCGATCTCGTTTGCGAAAGAAATTTTTGTAGCTAGGAATGCATTACACGCGTATTTAGTTAGCTCTGCGGAAACTGTTCCCATTTTGATGATCGGATTTCCGTTCAATACGAAAGGCGCATATAATTGAGCTACAAGCTCGCCAGCCTTCTCGCTATCCGCCCCGATAACTACCCTTTCAGGTTTCATAAAGTCATCAATCGCAGCGCCTTCTTTTAGGAACTCCGGATTGGAAACCACATCGAATTCATGTTTTGTATTTTTAGAAATGATCTCTTTTACTTTTGCAGCAGTGCCCACCGGAACAGTGGATTTATCTACGATCACCTTGTAACCGTTGAGAGATTTTCCGATTTGTTCCGCGACTGCATAAACTGCACTTAGGTCGGCAGATCCGTCGTCGGATGTAGGAGTTCCTACAGCGATAAATATAAGTTCGGAACTTTCGACTCCCTCTTGGATGGAAGTACTGAAACCGAGTCTGTTTTCCTTATGGTTACTTAAAACCAATTCAGATAAACCAGGCTCATAAATAGGAATGATCCCTTTTTTTAAGTCCTCAATTTTTTTAGAGTCCTTATCCACACAGATCACATGATTTCCATATTCAGCGAAGGAAGCTCCGGCCACAAGACCTACATAACCGCTTCCAATTACGCAAACTTTCATACGGAAACCAGAATCCTTGCTATGGGAAGACTGGGAAGGAATTTATCCTGAAAAATCCCCTTTTTTCGCCTCTACTTTTACAGGGATCCAAGCTGCTCCTTCGAATTTAGGGATATCCAATCTTTCCAATTCAAATTGAATAATCCCGTCTTTCCAAAGATAGGAACCCTCCGCATGACTCTCTCCCGAATGTAATGCGATTCCTAGGGAATACTTGCCCGTGGATAAATTCATGGGAAAACGAAAATTTATCTCCACGACATCCTTAGGTTTTATATTTTTCTGACGACCGCCTATATGAAAGGTATTCGTTCCGAAGACCCGTATCCCTCTATGGTCGTCGATATGAAAACCAACAGTTAGATCATCCAATTGTGTCCGAAATGATGTCTTAACTTTTAATAAAATTTCCGCGCCGACCGGAAGGATTGCAGGATTCGTTTTGCCCGCATAAACGACTTCCACATCCAAAGATTCCACTAAAGAATCCCGATCTTCAATCTTAGTATTTCCTTCTAAGGAAGAAGAAGCGATGATCTGCATGTATTTCCTAAATCCGTCGATCGGATCCCCGTCAAAGACCAGTTTCCCTTTTTCTAATACTAGCAAACGAGTGCAGACCGATTTTAATAATTCTAGATCATGACTTACGATCAATGTCAAAGTCCCCTCTTCGGAAAACTTTCTAAATCGATTTAAACTTTTCTGTTGGAAACTTGCATCACCTACAGCTAATGCCTCGTCCACGATCAAAATATCAGGACGTTTTGCCGTAGCCAAAGCGAATCCTAATCTCATCGTCATTCCGGAAGAATAATTTTTTAGAGGACTCTTTCTAAATTCCGATAAGCCCGAAAACTGAAAAATTTCCTCGGAAGATTTTGCCAATTCTTCCGGATCTAATCCCCAAACGAGACCGTTATAGTATAAGTTTTCTTCTCCGGATAATTCCGGATTAAATCCTACACCAAGCTCCAGGATAGAACGAACCGTTCCTTTCTTCTCCAACTTACCTGAATCAGGCTTGGAAACCCCTGTTAATAATTTCAATAATGTGGATTTTCCAGCACCATTTCTACCGATGATACCGATCACTTGGCCTTTTTCAGCGGAGAAAGAAATACCATCCAGAGCCTTATACTTAACATCCAAGCCCAAATACCCGAAGGTCAAAGCGCTCAGTAAACGATTCCAAGGTTTACTATATCCTTGGTACGTTTTAGAAATATTTTCGATCTTAATCAAAGATGATCCAACACTACTTGGTTTAGTTTAGCCCGACTCAAAATAAAGATCCCTAAAAAAATGATAAGGAAGGGTAAGAAGTCTATAAAAACAGCTTTAGATTCGTATCCCACCAATAACGCCGAACGAAAAAGTTCCAGAGGGAAGAAAAATGGATTCCATACATTCAATTTCCCTAATGTACCTTTGGATTCGTAAACGATGGGAAGTCCCCAAAATAAAAATTGGGTCAATAATCTGACCAAAGGAGAAATATCCCTGAGAATTATATTTACCCTCGCCAAATAATTTTGAAGAAAAGATAAAAAAAGTCCCGCGCAAAAAATACAGAAAAAAGAAAGAGGAAAACTCCAAATTCCCAATTTACCTGCCCAACCTAAAAATAAAAAGATAGGGATAGAAGTGATCAGCCAATGAAGTAAAAATTGAACGAAGGGGATCCATAGAAAAATTTCAGGACCTAAAGGAGATCTTTTGATCAATTGCCTATTGTCCGTTAAGATCCCAGTTCCTCTGATCAAATATTCCTGTAAAGGGATCCAAAAGAGTAAGCCGCTAAGTACATTAGAAAAATATTCTATAGAATTTTCTCCTTGAGAACGAATTCCCAAAAAGTAAAACACAACGGTATAGATCAGGATCAAACTGACATTTTGTAGGAACATCCAGGTCAAACCGAGAGCGGAACCTGCATATTGTAGAGCGTAATCTCTCCTAACAAGGACGAGTAAGATCCTGAGATTACGAAAAAATGCAAAAGAGGTCACTAAAACAACCTGGGGATCAATTCTAAGAGGAGAAGGGCTTAATTCTCGTCTAGTCGAGTAGATTGTTTGCAGGAAAAGATCCCGTCAATTCCAAAAATCCAGTGATCCAAGAGCTCCACATCCAAATTAGCAAGAAGCTCCTTTAGATTTAAATACACTTCCCAATCCTCTTGGCTTGGAAAGCAGATCATTCCTGGATGATTATGAGCAAGTATAGCCTGGGAAGCCTCGTCGTTCAGTATGATCCTTACTAAATCTCTAGGTAGGACTCCTACTTCTTCCAAACTACCTTTGGAAACAATTTCTACTCTGAGAAGATTACCTGCAGGAGAGATTGTAGCTAAAACAAAACATTCTCTTTTTAAAGGGGAAAATAAGGACTGTAGATAGGTGGAAAGTGTTTGAGGATCATAACCTGCCATTTGGATGGATTTGTACTTCATCCGTTTTGCCAGCTCGATAGAAGCCATCAGAATCGAGGACTTGGTCTTTCCCAAACCATGAATATGAAAATTTCTGGAAATATCGGCGGAGAGAAGTCCTCCCAAACCTTGGGATGCTTTTAAAATATCCCGGCTTAGATCTTCGACAGGAAGTCCCTTGCTACCCTTACCTAAAAGAACGGCAATCAGCTCCCAGTCTTCTAGGCTCTGTGCATCGTGAAAGATACGAGTCCTAGGATCTTGGCCTGAGCCCCAGCGCTCAGCCAAGATTAGATTTTTCTCAAGTTCTTCTTACTCAGATCGGAAAGGGTCTCAGAGAACCAATTTCCGTCCTGAACCAAATCTCCTTGGAAAGACTCTTCTAAATAATCGGCGAAGGTTTTAGAGTTCGGTTCAGAAGAACGAACTTTTTCCCTCCAATCGAATCCTGCTCCCGCGAGACCTTTGCGGTTTCTCTCGTAAGCCCCTGAATCTTGTAGAGATCGAATCATCATAAACTTTCTCTCCCTGTCTTTAGTTAGACGACATAAATTTGATTTTTCACACCAATAATCTACTAAACGGTTATTTATATACTATACGAATTTATAGATACCGTCAAGCGTTTACTGTATTTTTTCAGGGAAATTCCCGAATTTCGATTCCGGAATCACCCTTTCAATAAATTCCATTCTACTCCTGGCCCGGACAAATTTCGGCCCTACCTTCTGAATTTTCAAAAAAATCCCAAAAATCGCCACCAACCTCTCTTCTTTCAGACCCGTCTTGGGAATGAGGTTCCTTCATTTACTCCTTTTTCTTCTACTTGCAGACCCGATTTTCGGGAAAGGCCAATCCATTCCCGCAGAGATCTGGTTAAAACCTTGGTGGGTTGGCGGAGAAGTTTCCGTTTTTGGAATATTCGGATCGGAAGAAAAGTCTAGAGCCGGAGTCAGTTTCCAGATCCCGATCAGGATCGAACCAAAAGAAGAATATAGGCTTCAGTACATCCGAACAGCTAGAGATTCCCAAAGAGAATTTTTTGAAATCCTTTCTCTTGGATACAAGGTAAGCCTAAATTCAGACTTCGGCTTTCAGGCACAGCTAGGAGGAGAAACCTCAGGCTACACTTCTTACTTTGGCGCTTTAGGATTTTATACTTCTAAAACAAGCTGGGATCTATTCGGCAGAAAAAATCAGGAAGAGAATTCATTCGGTATCTTGGTCCGTTCTTTACCGAACGATCAATATCGGATCAGTTTAGGTTACGAAAGAATTCGATCCGATCTTTTTGATCCTGAAGATAAATTCTCTATCGGAGTTTATTGGAGCTGGGAAAAACTTTTAGGTCAGATCCAGATCTTAGAAGGAGAAGGATCTCCAATCGGTACCGCGGGTCTCGGAGTTTCTCCTTTTATAAGATCCGAAACAAAAGTAGAAGACACCCCCACTACCATCCAAAGACCAAAACCAAAAGAAATATTTCCAATCTTAAAAGAAGAAGAGATCCTTCGTTTAGGATTTTCCCTGCAAGAGGCATTTCTTATCTCCAGTTTATCCAAAGGAGAGAGTGAAAAATTTCGCGAATACATAGAAGGACTTTCTGAGCCAAAGAGGAAAAAACTTAGAGGACTGATCTATTCCAAGAGGAGCTTGAAATGAAACGGCTCCTCTGGATCCTATTTGTTTTTCCGAATATACTTTTCTCGGAAAGTCTACCTTCTCCTTTTTCAATGGGAGTTTCTTTTTCAGGTTATGATTCTAGATTTTATACTAAACGGCAGGAAACGATCTGGATCAGAACTGATCTTTGTCTGAAATACCCGATCTTATTCGAATCATTTCCTGAATGTTCCAAACATAAATTCTTTTTGGAAAAACGTGGAGAAACATTTTTAGGATCTTATTTATACGAGGATCAGAGAATTTATCTTTCTTACGGGAACCGTTTCCGTCCTTTACAACATTTTTTCTTTCTGAGAGAAACATTCGATTTCTCCTCTTTTTGGTTTTTAGAACAACCGACTGTTAGGACCGGATTCTTGGGTATAAAGATAGGAGAAAGTATGTTCGGTTCCTATTACGCAGAAAATTCCGCGAAGAAGCAGCCAGGCTTCTTCTTTAAACCTTATAAAAATTATTTGGAATTCGCATATTCTCCGGAAACTAAGGAAGGTTTTTTTCTTTTAGAATTTCCTTCTTCCGAAGAAAGAAAATCGGAAACAAAACCATATTGGTTCAGAACTGAAATTTATGGAACAAAAGCGGATCCCCAAGGGATCTTCTCCGCATCTTGGTCGGATAGAGAAAAAGATCGCAGAATATTTTTTTCAGGATTCCGAGGAAGAGCAGGACAATTATTCAATCTATCCGATAGCAGAGAACCGGAAGAAAGAGCCGAACTTTTCAGATTTGTATGGGAACCGGGGCTTTACCAAAGATTCCAATTTGCAGAATCGGATCTTTATTCATCCGATGGAAAAAGGTCTTATTCTGCAAAATCCATTTTAGGAAGAATTTCTATTTTAGAATTTCCTTGGATAGCAGTGTTAGCTCAATTGAGAACATATTCTTTTTCGGAAACATCCGAGTGGATCTGGGGGCGAGGATTATATCTTTCTTATCAGAAAAGATTTTGGAAATGGGAGATCGGACAAGAATGGAGAAAAAACGGAGATAGATTAACCGAAGCAGGGATCCAACTATCGATCGGCAAGGAGTGGAAAATTTATTCCAGCTTAGTGTATGCGGATGAAAGAAATCTGTTACCTTCCTTTGCAGAAGAGTCAATCACTCCGGAAGAAACAGGATTAGTAGTAAATGATAAGGCTTTTTATTCTTTTTTACGGATCTTTCATCCATACTTTGCGATCCATATCCGCCACACTAGAGAAAAAGAAAGTTCTGGTGACGGATTAAGTGTTCGATTTCAGGTATATTTGCCTGTGTTGGAGTGAAGTCGGACTTAATCCAACTTCACCCTTAGTTCTTGGATTATATGAATGAGGAAGGTCAATAATCCGGAGAATATATAAAGACAGATCAAACCGTAAACAAGCCAAGGCCAACGTTGGAAACCTACAAAGAATAAGGCAACCAAAGCGGCACCTAACATCAAACCCGCCTTCAAAGGAGTTAATGTAGAACGGATCGCTGCTTGAGGTTTTCCATAACGAATATTAGAAACCATTAAAAAAGCGATTAGAATGAAAAGTGGGATCCCGACCCAATGAGGAAGAGTATGATCTTTTCCTAAGAAGATAGGAAGAAAACCGATCGTGATCCCGGCAATTGGAGAAGGTAGTCCTGTAAAAGAAGAAGGATCGTGAGCGACATTAAACCTTGCGAGACGATACGCGGCACAAGCAGGAAAAACGGCAGCGATCAACATTCCGATCGGGAAAAGATCCTCTTTTCCGAATACGTCTATCTTATACTCACCCAGAACCATATTATAAAAAAGGAATCCTGGTGCGATACCGAAAGCGGTGAGATCTGCAAGACTGTCCAGGTCCGCTCCTAACTCACTCGTAGCATCAAGCGCTCTTGCGACCATTCCGTCTAAGCCGTCGCAGATTGCAGCGAGCAGAATAAAAAATCCGGATAGGATGTAAGATTGGGGACCATTCCCCGTTGCTTCGGAAGCGATGAGTATGGAAACAAATCCCATACTCAAGTTTCCGAGAGTGATCATATTTGGAATCCAATGTAGCTTGCGATTCATATATAGGTCTCCTGCCTAACCGGACTTACGGTAAAGTCCAAACTCTTAGAATATCCCTGCTGAAACAGATAATAACCGAGGGTCGCAACCATAGCGCCATTATCCGTGCAGTAGATCTTTTTTTGGGGAGAAAAAAATTCCAGGGAATTTTTTTTCGCGAATCCGGATAATCTAGCTCGAAGAGTAGAATTTGCCAAAACTCCCCCTCCGGCCACGATCCTTTTAATCCCGGTTATAGAGACCGCACGTTTTAAATTTCTTTCCACAAGTTCGAATGCGGTCTTTTGGAAATGATAACATACCGCAGGAACGGAAAGGTCCGGTTGTTTAGCGATCAAATGAGAAACCGCCGTTTTTAAACCTGAAAAGGAAAACGCAACCCTATCCTGTTCCAAATTTCTAAGCAATGGAGGCAGAAGATCTTTTTCTTTGGGAGAAGGATTGTATTTAGAGGCTTCTTTTTCGATAGGAGGTCCACCTGGATAAGGTAAGGATAATAGACCTGCAACCTTATCAAAAGCTTCTCCTAAAGCATCGTCCATTGTGTCTCCCACAACTTCCATCTTACCAAAATGTGGGATCTTATAAATGGCCGAGTTTCCACCGGAAAGAAGAAGGCCTAATACCGGGAAGACCGGTTCCACTCCTTCCAACTGTAGTACGGCAAAATGTGCCTGCAAATGACAAAGAGGAACAATCGGAGTTCCATGTATTGCATGGATCGATCGAGCCAATTGAGCTCCGATCATCAAGGAACCAGTTAAGCCGGGAGAACGGGTCACCGCTACATAGTCCAGATCGGATAATTTCAATTTAGATTCTTCCAGAACTTCCGAAAGCAAAGGATTTATCTTTTCCAAATGTGCTCGGGAAGCGATCTCCGGAACAATCCCTCTGAAAGGTTTATGCAAATCGATTTGGCTAAAAATTTTCAGGGAAAGTAATTCTTTCCCGTCTTTTACTATACCTAAACTGGTTTCGTCGCAGCTAGTCTCTATCCCAAGACCGATCATAAAATTATGATTTGGAAGAAAGAAGGTCCACTGCTTTTTTCAACTGAGGATCCAACTCCATATCCGTCATACTTCTTTCTTTTTCAGATTGGGTTTTATTCTTATAAACTGCTCGAGCGACATCTGAACTAAGTTTGACCCCTTGTTCTTTCAGAGCTTTTTCGAAATTATTAAAATTCTGCTCATTATAGTCCGGATACTTTGCAACCAATTGGTCCAAAAGTTTTTTCTCGGTCATTTTTCTGAGATAAAAACGATCGTCTTCATTCGGCTCGATCGCCTTAACCGCAACGTCAGGCTGGATCCCTTTTCCGTGTAAGGATTTTCCGGAAGGTGTATAATATTTCTGTACCGTAAGTTTTACTGCCATTCCGAAAGAAAGAGGATAAACGATCTGAACAGAACCTTTTCCAAACGAAGTAGTTCCTACGATCTTTCCTCTTTTATGGTCTTGGATCGCGCCTGCAAAAATTTCGGAAGCGGATGCGGAACCTTCATTGATCAAAACAACCAGAGGAATGGTCGCATACTTTTCTCCACGATTCGTGGATTTGGAAACGTCTGCGAGTTCTCCGCCTCTTCCTCGAACGGAAACTATATCCAATCCTTCCGGAAGAAAAATATCGGAAAGAGAAACTGCTAAAGGCAATAATCCACCAGGATTCATCCTTAGATCTACGACCAGTCCTTCCGCTTTTTTATCCGACAAAGATTTGAGATGTTTTTTAAACTCTTCTAATGTATTCTCTCCCATGAATTGGTTCAAACGGAGATAGCCCACTTTTTCTTTTTCAAAGAAATAGGAGCGAACATATCGGATCTTGATATTTTCACGAACAAGAGTGAATTGAAGAGGCTCTTTTACGTTCTTTCTTTCCACTTTGATACTTACGGAACTTCCAGGTTTCCCTCGCATCAATTTGATGCCTTCCGAGTATCCTAAGTTTGCAGTACTTTTTCCGTCGATCTCTATGATCCGATCCTGAGGTAAGATCCCTGCTTTCATCGCAGGAGTATCTTCGATAGGAGAAACTACTACGATCGCGCCGTCGGTGTACGCGACTTCCATCCCCACTCCACCGAAAGACCCTCTGGTCTCTTCTCTCATTTGCCTATATTCTTCTTCTTCTAAAAAAGTAGAATGAGGATCACCGAGAGAACCGAGCATTCCTTTGATCGCTCCGAGGAAAACTTTTTCTTCATCCACGGTTTCGACATAACCGTTTTGCATAAGTCCGAAAACTTCATGGAATAATTGCAGATATTTTTCAGCAGTCTCAGAAACCGCTTTTGCTTGGACCGGACGGAATACTATTAAGGTAAAAAGGACAAGAACCGTTCCTGCCCAGGCGAATCTTTCTTTATTTTTCATTTTTACCGACCAATGCAAAATATGTTTTAGGGTATTTGATCCGGATCTGTTCTATTACAGAATCCTTATCTAGTTGATATCTTTCGCAGGCAGCTTCTAAAATTTCTGGATCTGTTCGGATCGTTTGTTCGGAAGTGTAATTTAATCTTTCCGCAAGCCTGGCTTCGGTTAGATATTCTAATACAAGTTTTAAGTCGCGATCACCGATCTCTTTTTTTCGAGAGGCACAATTGAATAAGAGAAGTAAAAGGAATAATGCCGCAGAAATGCGGAAAAAGGAAAGATTGTTCACTCTTTCAAAATCTTTCCTTGATCGGGACCAAGTGTCAACTAGGAAATCCGGAAATCGGATCAATACGAACGATAGAGTCCGATGAGTTTTCCTACGATGACGACTTTTTTACTACGGATCGGTTTGTATTTTGGATTACGAGCTTCCAAACGGATATGATCCGCCTCTTTAAAATATACTTTTAATGTAGCCTCGTCTTCGATCAGGGCAACTACGATCTCCCCATTACGAGCGATGTCTTTTTTTTGTATGATAGCAACATCCCCATCATTGATCCCAGCCTCGATCATCGAATCTCCCTGCACTTTTAAAGCAAAGGTGATCCCTTTGGATGCCATTTCTTCCGGAACAGGAATATAAGCTTCAATGTTCTCTTCTGCGAGGATCGGTAGACCAGCGGCCACTCGCCCTAAGAGAGGAATGCTTGGAGTAGGAACAGGTAGACTTTCGAAAGGACTCTGACGGGTAAGCTCGATTGCGCGGGATTGATTTTTGGAAGTCTTGAGGTATCCTTTCTTTTCGATCGCTTTGAGATGATCGTAAGCGCCTTTTGCTGTGATCCCAAACTCATCTCCGATCTCTCGGATTGTAGGAGGAAAGCCTCTTTCTTTGATTACACTGGTAATAAATTGTAAAACTGCGAGCTGCTTTTCCGTTAAGTCCTTCATGCTTAACAAGTTATTAGTGAATAAATGTTTTGCAAGTACTTTTTTGGGAGGAGGTAAAAAATAAAAAACCGATCCAAGACCAAGAGATTTTTTATATAGACATTCCTTAACTATTAGTCTAAAATTAGACTAATAGTAGACTACTACTTATATGAAGAAAGTAAATCTAAGCAAAGCGAAAGCCCATTTAGGGAAGTACCTGAAAGCAGCAAGCGCAGGGGAACAGATCGTTATCTTAGAAAGAAATCGCCCTGTGGCAGAACTAAAACCTATTTTCGAAACGATCCGGATCAGACGTTTAAAGCCCGGAATTTTAACCGGAAAGTTTTCAGTGCCTGATGATTTTAATTCTCCCTTATCCGAATTCGAATCCGATTATTACGGAGATCAGGTTTGAGAGTTATCTTATTAGATACCCAAATCATACTTTGGTTTTTACTGAACGATCCCAAACTTCCCGAAAAAGTAAAAGAAGTCTCTAAAGAAGAAGATACACGCTTCCTATTCCATCAAGTATCCATCTGGGAGATACAGATCAAATATGATCTGGGGAAATTGCCCTTGCATGACGCGCCTGAAAACTTTTTTGTCAAAGCTTGTATCCAATCCGGCTTAGACAAAGCGGATCTACAAGACGAAGCGATCTTCTTCTTAAGTAAACTCCCTAATTTGCATAGGGATCCATTCGATCGATTGCTTCTATCTCACGCCATGGTGAACGGTTGGGAATTCGCTACTGCGGACGAGGTATTGAAAAAATACCCTGTCCGTATATTATAAATTACTAAAACTTTAGATACTCGCTCTTTAGAACGAATGAACCTTTGGAGACAACTTCCGATCCGTCAGGAAGTCCTCCGAGTATAATGACATCGTCTTCGATGGTATCTCCCACCACAACATTAATCGCTTCGAAATTCCCTTCTCCGCGAGGAACAAATACAAAAGACTTTCCTTCTATCTCGTGGACAGCTTCTAGAGGGACCATTTTACGTTTTCCTCCACCGGAACTGACTACAAGACCTGCAACCTTGGCGGTCACTGTTTGACCCGGTTTCAATTTATTTCCCTTGTTGGAAACCATGATCCGAAGTTTTGCGGTACGTTTAATATTATCCAAAACGGTTCCTACATAACCGACTTTTCCTTGGATCTGTATATCACTATGCTCGTCTCCTAAAGGAAAGATGGTTGCTTGAGCACCCTCTCTCACTCCGGCGAGATCTTTTTCGTATACATCTAATAACACCCAAAGATGACTTAAATTCGCGATAGTGAATAATTCCTCATTTCGAGTTACTTGTTGGCCCAAGATTGCCTTTCTTTCGGTAACTTCTCCGTTGATCGGACTTCTTAAAATTAAATTAGAAGAAACGTAAATCCCTCTTTCGATCCCTTCTATCTCGGAAGGTGTAAGACCGTAATTGTCCAATTTGATCCGAGTGGTTTCAACTTCCGTTCTTGCGGTTTTATATTGCATGGTCGCGAACTCGTATTCTTTTGCAGAAGTAACTTTCATTTCGAAAAGTTCCTTAGCACGGTCCGCTTGCATCTTTAATGCGTCCAAGGAGGCCCTTGCTTTCACATAAGCGGCTTCCACTTCTCCCAATTGTATGGAAGAAAGGATCGCGAGAGGAGATCCTTGGCTTACCTTGTCCCCTTCTTTTACCAAAACCTTTTTGATCCTTGCTTCTACCTGGGATCCTACCTTTGCCATACTTTCCGGATCGTAGGTAATCCTACCAGGCAAGGCAAGTTCTTCGAATTGAGAGACTTCTTTTAAACCGACGTAAGTGAGAGGATGTCTTCTTAAAACATCTTCCGGAACAGTGAAGACGTTTCGATTCTCTTCGACCTGTTTTTTTTCGGGTTTTTTCTTGGACAAATATTTATAACCGAAAAAGGCGATCGTGATCCCCAATGCCAAAACGATTAATACTTTATATTTTTGGAATAATGCTTTCATGATCATTCTCCCTTCGCCTTATCACTGGAGGAAATTTCCGCAATTTTACCTGTCGCGGCTTTATACGCTTCTACAGCGTTAAAATATAGATAGAGTAGATCGTAGTATTCTCGGAGGATGGTGAGGTAATTTTTTTCTGCTTGAAGGAAGGTAACTTGATCGGAGGCGCCACGGACATATGCGATCCTGGATTTTTCTTCTAACTGTTTGTTCTTTTGAAGAAGATTGATCCTTTCGTATTTGGTCAAAAGTTCTTCCCGAGCTAATAATTCCTTTTTAGCCGCTTCTATTTCCGCGATCACTTCGCGTTTTTTCGCATCCAAGGCCAATTCGAATTTTCTGTATTCTTCTTTTGCAGAATATACTTTTCCTTGTCCTCTATCATTCATAGGGATAGGAATGGATGCGAATACTCCTCCGTAATTTTCCCCACCTTTGACTCTCCACTCTCCGCCTAACTGTAGCCAGCCGAAGGACTCCCTTCTTTGCAGTTCGATATTCATCTTCTTTTCTTGGAGTCTTTGTTCCAAGGCGGTAACGTCCGGGCGCTCTATAGAAGGAAAGTCCTCTTTTAGGTGGAGGCCCATTTCGTCCAAGGGCCTGAATCTCATGGAGTCTACTTTAAATGCGAATACACCTTCTTCTTCCGAAAGCCCGGAAAGAATTCGAAGGTCTTTTTCGATCGACTGTCTTCGAACAATCGCGTCACGATAAAATTTTTCGACCTGGATCCTTTCCAACTCCAAACGTTCGAATTCCAAAGGAGAAATATCTCCCTTCTGCACTCTGAACTTTGTGAGCTCCAAAAGATCGCTATAGTTTTCGTAGAATTCCTTATTGGTATCTACTAAAAGAGTTAAAAATACGAATGCCCAATAATTTTGGCGAAGTCTCATCCTAAAGATCCGATCGAAATTTCGGAAGTCTTGGATAGAAGCTTCGAATGATTTTTTTGCAACTCTGGTCCGAAGAGGAACTACTCCGTACACATCCACTTCTTGGTAAAGTCCAGGCGCTGTTTCCGGGCTTCCCCCTTGGGAATTCGGGGTTCCTCCGATGAACTGCTGTTGGAATTGCATCACAGGATTTCTATATAAGGAAGCGGTAATCACCCTTCCTCTTTCGATCCCCATATTCTGCCTTTCGGATAAATAGAGAGGGTTGTTCGAGACCGCATATTCGGTCAGCCGATCCACATCCCAATCGATCACCTTTCCTGCAGCTTGTGTATTCGTAGAAGAAGCTGTAGTAGTTACCGGAGGCACACTAGGATTCGGTTTATTAGAACTTGAATTTTGGAGATTTCCTTTTTTCTCTTCCGAACCTGATTCGAAAGGGATTGTTTCCGGAAAAACGACCATCCCAAAAGGGAATAAGAATGAGGAAGCGGCAAAAATAAAAAGAAGGATCCAACTTCTAGTCTTTTGATAGGAAGTTCTATCGAGTAGATCTTGTTCGGTTAACAATTGGAATTCCCGCATCCTCTTTCCTTATGACTATTTCAATACCAAGCCCTGGTAGAGCAAGTCCGTTTGCTTTTTTAGAAGGCTTAATCTGAAGTTTAGAAAAGCCTGAATAAGTACCATTTCCCGTCCTGCTTTATGAAATACGGATTGATGAGTTCTTTTTCCAATTTGGGATTTTCTCTGAACCTAAGTTTGAGTTCGCAGGCGATTTTACTCTCGTAATAAAAATCGGCTTCCACTCCTCCGGAAGAAAGGAACAGATCTCGGACGGTCCTTACCTCATTTGAGCCCTTTTGTTTTGCGAGAAGCTCTCGATCGAAAAAATAGGTCCGAAAATAATTCTCTGTCGAAGAAAGTTCTGAGATCAGTTGCTCTTTGGTCCAATTTCCTTTCAGATCCAGATAAATCCCTTCTTTCTTGGAAACCAGATCCGGTAAAAAATTCAAATCCTTAGCAACTGTTCCATCGATCAGTCGTTTTAGGATCTTAAGAATTTCTTCCGTGTCTTTTGTATGATCTCCAATATGCCCCGCTAAAAAAACTTTGCCCTGTCTGATCTCGGGAGGAAGTTCCGGATTTCTTTTAGTAGAAATCAGATTTTCTCCAAAACTTATGCAATGAAACTGTAATAGAAAAAAACTAAAAAAAACGAATCTAAAAAGATAGGACAGAGCCGATCGAGAACCGGAACTAAAAGAAATAGATTGGGAACCGAATTTAAAAGGCAAAACAAGTCCGAACGAAGATAGATGGAACATTGGTAAGACCTCTTTAGAAAGTTTAAGTTCCCTTATCCTTGGGACTTCAGTGCCTTTTTTAACAATTCTTCTAAATCCCTGCCGTATAATACCGAGAGCCTGGATGGGTTATCCGCCAAAAACCTTCGAGCTCCTTCCGTGAACTCTGCATCACCTACGATAAATGCCTTATCGAGTCCGAGGTCTTTGACTTGGCTCAAAGTGTCCCTCAAGAAAATGTCCGATATTTTAGCGTCTTTCCATTTTCTAAATTTGAATAATGCTCTGGTTTCTTTGTCGGTTTTATTCAATCCTTGGAAATTGACCCCGTCTCCTTCTTTGTTCGGGATCTCTCTACTAACAGTATAATTCAGGGCAAGGACCACTTTGACACAAAGGTTCTTAAAATCGACTCCCTTAAGTGATCGGTAATGATCCATAGCGCTGATCCCGATCTTATTAACGTCTACTATGATCTTATTTCCTTCTTCGTCTATGATCCCTTTAATATGGAAAGACTTAGAGGATTTTAAACCCGAGATCTCATAATAACGTTCTACAGGAAACAGCTCTGCGAATAATTTTCCGATTTCCTGATCCGGACTAAATCCGTTTTTAGAAACCTTTCCAAGTTCTAATCGTTTGGTCTCGACCTGATATTTATAATTCGCAAGTTCTATGATGCGATCGTCGTCCACTCTTTCGGATTCGGCTTCGATCAGATATTCGCTTGCGTCTTCTAATCTTCCCATCTTGACCGCGATGAGCGAGAAATGAAAATCGGAATCTATCATTTCCTGTTTCCATCCATTGTTCCTCGCGGTCTCCATGCATAATCTGGAATGTTTTAATGCTTCATTCCAATTTTCTTTTAGTATGAATTCCAACATGATAAACTGGAACAATGTGTATCTCACATATTCGTCCGTCACAACATCTACTACAGAGTTTGCGACTCTGATGGACTCGTCATGCTCTCCTGCTCTGGAAAGTGCTACCGCATACAAAAAACCTGCGACGGAAGATGTTGGATCTTCTTCAAATGCTCTTTGGAAATATGTTCTAGGGTCCCCTTTTCTAAGGATCGCTGAAACAACTCCCTTGCCGATCAGAAGTGCAGGCATTTTCAGTTTTTCATCCGGAACTCTTGAAAGGAATTTGTCTGCGATCCCGAATTCTTTTTGTCCGATCGCCATAAATCCGATCCGGATACAAGCTTCTAAATTATCCGGGTCTACTGAAAGTGTATCTGAATAGTGAAAGACCGCCTCTTCGTATAGGTCCTGTTGGTAAAAAATATCTGCGATCCTATTTGAAACTGCAACTTCGGAAATTTCCTTATCGAAGGTCCCGATCTTTTTTACCTTATCTAAATGTTTGGCTTCGTTTGTATAATCGCCTTCCATGGCGTAAATTTTTGCCATGATGAAATGAGCTTTCGCGTTAGAAGGATTTGAATCCAGTATATCACGGATCAAGATCCTGGAATCCACATAGTTTCCCATGGCCGCAAGAGCGAGTGCTTTCTCAAAAGAGTCCTTCTTGGACTGAATGAGAAAGGAACCTGCCGCGACGATCAGGATGATTCCAGCTGCAACGAGAACTACAAAGATCATTTTTCGGAATTTCTGCTATTAACTAAATAAATGTTGGATAAAATCAAACGTTTTCAATATCCTGCTCCCGATGGGAAGAATCACTTACCTGAGGTTTGCATTTTCCCTCTTCGTTCGGGATTGGACCACCAGCGTTTTGCATGTCGTATTCTCGACATTTTTCGCTTACGGATTTTTATTCGGATTTTTCTCCTTTCGTACGGAAAAAATACCCACCAACCTTTCTAGTATCGATCTGTTCTTGAATTCTCCGTATCTGCTTTTATCTCTTTGTGGCCTGGCTTTCATTTTTATGAGCATTGTCCGGGTCACGACTCGTTCCGGGGATAACGGTATAATGATGGCGGTAGGTGGCAATCGAAAGGGAGTCGTGTTCCTGCAAACCATGGAATTGTGGATCATTCACGGGATCGGCTTCCTTGCAGCACTGATTTTGAGCGTTTTTATCCCTTTCGGAAAGTCCGAATTGGTTTCTCCCCTCGACTATATCGGCAGTTTGGCGGCAGAAATTATTCTCACCGGGGCAACCGGGGCATTTGTAGCATATCTTCACACTTTAGTAGATCCGTATCAATCTATTAGGAGGGGAAAATGATCCTTCGGATTAATAATCTCTCCAGACAGTACGGTTCTACCAAGGCGGTAAATGGGATCTCGTTCGATATTAATCAATCCGACTATGTCGCGATTGTAGGACCTTCCGGTTCGGGTAAAACCACACTCCTTTCCATGATCACCGGAATGTTATCCAGTAGCTCCGGAGAAATTTACTTCGACACTCTCAGACTTTCTTCCATGAGCAAAGGTGAACTCGCAAAATTTAGAGCGAGAAATATCGGGCTCATCTTTCAATTTTCAGAACTAGTATCTCATTTAAGTGTAGAAGAGAATATTCTACTTCCGGCACTTCTCGTAGGAAAATTCGAAGAGCAGGAATACAGAGAAAAATGTGAATATCTGATTTCCAGTTTGAACTTACATCCTATCCGGAACCAACTTCCGACCAGCCTTTCCGGTGGACAGATCCAGATGACTGCGATCGCAAGGGCGCTCATCAACGAGCCTGAAATTTTATTAGCGGACGAGCCTTCGGGAGATTTGGATCCTGAAAACAGCGAGCTTGTTCGTAAACTTCTCTCTGACTTCAATTCCAGAGGTCTTACAATCCTACTCGTGACTCATGATATGAATTTAGCTTTCGACGCAAAAACGATTTACGAAATGAGAGAAGGAAGTTTTACCAGAGTCGTAAAATGAGATCTATCATCGGCGTTGATATAGGCGCTCAAAGTATTAAAGCCTGCCTAACAAACGAAACCGGAAAAATCTTTTTTCAATCCGATCGTAAGACCGGACCGGGAATGGATTCGAAACTTTTTTTGTCCTTATTGGAAAATCAAATCTCCGAACTAGTTTCGAAATCAGAAAATCCGATCTCAGGGATAGGACTTGGAAGTCCCGGACCGATAGATAAAGAAAACGGAATATTAGTATCTTCTGCAAATCTTCCTTTGCTAAAGAATGTTCAGTTAGTCGGTTTTTTAAAGGAGAAGTTCGGTGTCCCCGTATTCTATGATAACGACGCGAACTGCGCTGCGATCGGAGAATATTGGTTTGGAGAAGGGAAAAATTCTCCGAACCTGATCGTTCTCACTTTGGGAACAGGACTCGGCGGAGGCTGGGTCTTAGAAGGAAAACTTTTCGACGGTTATTTAGGAAATTCTATGGAAGTAGGACATACTACCATCCATCCTAATGGAGCACTCTGTGGTTGCGGACAAAAAGGATGCGCAGAGGCTTATTTTAGTGCGAGTGGATTTTCTTCTAGATTTTTAGAAAAGACAGGATCCACTCTTCCGGATATCCAAACATTATTCGATCTAACCACACAAGATCATAAAGAAGCCAACGAAATTCTGGAAGAAGGGATCGAAGCACTAGCACAATTGATCCGTAATCTGATCCATCTACTCAATCCGAAACATATAGTTCTTTCCGGAGGGATCGCTAAGTCCTATTCCTTTTTCGGAAAACGACTTGAAAACAGGGTGAAAGAAATCATATTTCCCATATTCAAAGAATACGTTAAAATACTTCCTGGAGAATCCGTAACAGGTGCTCTAGGAGCAGCAAGTTTGTGTTTGGACAATAAATCATGACAGATCCGAATTGTATATTTTGTAAGATCATCAACAAAGAAATACCTGCCAGAATAGAATTCGAGGATGAAAACCTATTAGCTTTTCATGATATTGCTCCTCAAGCGCCTACGCATGTTCTAGTAATTCCCAAAAAACATATCGTAGACCTGGATAAAACAGGTCCCGAGGACAAAGCCCTCCTCGGCGAAATTTTACATAGAGCTTCCGAAATCGCAAAATCCTTGGGGTTAAACAAAGACGGTTTCCGAGTGGTAAATAATATGGGAGTGTTAGGCGGACAAACGGTCTTTCATCTTCATTTCCATATTTTGGGTGGAAGACAAATGAAATGGCCTCCGGGTTGATAGAGCGCGGAGATCGATTTTGAAAAAATTATTATTCGGTTTTTTGATCAGTGCGGTATCCTTAGGTTTCCTATTCTGGAATCTGGATCTTTCAGGCTTTAGTTCCATCCAAGAAAGATGGAAACCGATCTTCCTAATTCCGTTCTTTATCGCAATACTCTGGGGTTTGCTACTATTCTCATGGAGATGGTATTTATTATTAAATAAAAAAGTACCGTTTAGAACCGCACTTCTTTCCGCATATATTGGAGTAGGAGCAAATCAATTCCTTCCTGCTAGAGGTGGGGATCTATTTAGATTGTATCTCTGTAAAAA
This sequence comes from Leptospira sarikeiensis, assembly GCF_004769615.1. Classification (GTDB taxonomy): domain Bacteria; phylum Spirochaetota; class Leptospiria; order Leptospirales; family Leptospiraceae; genus Leptospira_B; species Leptospira_B sarikeiensis. The sequence continues at coordinate 24,606 of NZ_RQGF01000043.1, forward strand.
AGGAGAAGATATCGGATACGGAAGTTTGGTAAGTGGGATCTTTTTGGAAAAGGTCTTGGACTTCTCCTTCATCTTTTGTGCGGGGCTAGGAGCACTTTTCATTCTAGGCGTGAATCAGTCCGAAACTAAAATCCTTTTCCCATTGCTCGGTATCCTAGGAATATTCTCTGCACTCGCGATCGTTCGCTTCTTTCATAAACAATTGATCTCTTTGGGGGAATTCCTATTTTCCAAGATCGGAAAAAAGGAATTTTTCTCCGAAAAACTTGCGCCACAGGTTTTCGAACTCGGAAGTTTTTTAACATTTCGTAATGTATCTAGTTACGGATTATTAACTGCAGCTACTTGGCTTTTCGGTTATGCGATCCATTATACCTTATTACAATATTTAGTAGGGATCCATTTAAGTCCATTAGAGACTGTATTCATTATGTTCTGCGGTGCTGTCGGAGTAATGGTCCCTTCCGCTCCTTCCGGGGCTGGAGTATATCACGCTTCCATCACTTCAGGATTCGTTCTCTTAGGAAGAGAAAGTTCGGAAGGCCTAGTGTATGCTACCACTGTACATTTAGGGCAAATGGTAGCTTTAGGAATATTAACCGCGATCCTTTATATTTACTGGTCTTTTACCGGAAAAGAGAAACAGGGATCCGGCCTATCTCTTAAGAACTGAAAACTTTATTTTCTATCTTTGCATTCACTTTAGTTCCTGAAGATATCGTTTGATAGACTACGCAATATCTTTCAGTAAGTTTTAGTAATGTCTGGATTTTTTCTTGATCCGCATTTGAAACCAAATCGAAAGATAAACGAATATCAGAAAACCCTACAGGCGATTCTTTCGACACTCCTAAGGTCCCTCTAAAATCCAAATCTCCTTCCGCATTCACAATTCCTTCTTGGATCTGTATTCCGAGAGAAGTTGCCACTGCGCTCAAAGTCACTCCTGCACAAGCGACTAAAGCTTCTAATAGTAAATCGCCTGAGCAAAGCTGCATTCCGTCTCCTCCTGTAGCAGGATGAAGTCCGGCACTCGCCAATGCCCTACCTGTTTCTACGTTACAGGAAATACCCTCACCTAATTTTCCTTTCGCTCTTAATGTGAAAATTGCTGCATCAGGATTTTCACGATATTTATCTTTTAAAGGAGTTTGTATTTTTTTTAATTCCTCTGAATTCATACACCGGCTCTATCTAATTTTCTCGGCCCAAAAAAATTCAGAGACCGATATCGATACAACAATCAAATCTTGGATATATTCGGAGAAATTTAAGAATGATCCTATACAATTCCCCCCGGATCGATTTCAGAAACAAAACCTGATATAACACAAACTTACTAAACCGAAATCTGATCATATTCCGCTAAAATCTAAAATTCTTTCGCCTATTTCCGGTTTTATGAGATTTTTCGCCGTTTTTTGCGTCGGATACGTTTTGGAATGATTTTTTTATTTCCAAATCCAATCCTCCTAGGTAATTTCTAAACCCTCTAATTCTATGGATAAATCTAAAAACGGAAAAAACTCTCGAGTAGTTATCACAGGAATCGGAGTCATTCTTCCGAATACTTTCAGTGTTCAGGACTTCTGGACAAATCTTTCCGAAGGGAAATCTCAACTAGACTTTATCACTCGTTTTCCAACGGAAGACTTCCCGATTAAAGTCGCGGGAGAAATGAATACTTTCGACTGGAAAAAACATCTTCCGGATCTGAGTGATAAATATTCAAAAAATTATAATACGGAAACTCTTGCATTGATGGCTGCTATGGAAGAGGCAAATAAGGACGCAGGAATTAAAAAAGGAGAAATCGCTCCTAGTAGGGTCGGCTTCATAGATTCTTCCTCTAGAGCCTCGATGGCTTGGTGGGATTTTGCCTGGAGAAAATATTTAGAAGAAAAAGATCATAATGTTTTCGATCGATATTCTGTTCTTACTTCCATGGCTTCCAATCCTACAAACCTGACAGCGATCAACGCGAATATACAAGGTTTTGTAACTACAGTTTCTGCGGCATGTGTCGGAGGACATCACGCGATCAGCTTATGTTACCAAGCGATCCGAAAAGGTAGAGCAGAAGTAATGTATGCAGGAGGCCATGAATTTCCATTGCTCAAACCTTTGATGATGATGTATTCAGATCCTTTGAGTAGAGTAATGTCTACCGAGAAGGATAATCCTAAAAAAGGAATTCGTCCTTATGATAAGAATCGAGATGGATTTTTGTTAGGAGAAGGCGCGGTCGTTTTGGTAATGGAAAGATTAGATAGGGCCATACAAAGAGGAGCAAGGATCTACTCCGAAGTTTTAGGAACATATAGTTATAACGAAGCGGATCATGCGATGAGAATGGACATGACCGGAAAAAAAGCCACTAACGGACTACGCCATCTTCTCAAGATCAGTGGATTACGTTTAGGTGATATAGATTATTTCTGCGGACATGGAACCGCAACACATAATAACGATTTAGCGGAAAGTAGAGCGATCAGTCAGCTTTATGATGAGAAACCCAAATTTCATTGGGCGCCCGTAGGTTCCATCAAACCGATCTTCGGTCATACTTTCGGAGCAGCCGGGATTATTAATGTTGCGGCAACCTCTCTCATGCTAAAAAATCAAACTCTTTGTCCTACGATCAATTTGGAAGAACCGGATCCTGAATGCGACCATGATCATGTTGCAGAAGGAGCGAGGAAAACAAAGGTACGAAACGCAATCTCTATGGCGTTCGCGATCGGAAGCCAATCTTCTTTTGTCAGTTTAGCAGCACCCGAATTTTGAGGAATATATGCAGTTATCAAAACAATATAATGTCTTAAAAAGGACCGGAGTCGCTCTTTTATATAAAGGACCTTTTTCAGAAACTACGATTTCTTCTTTGAACGATCTTCTGAAAGAGAAATTAGAAGGAGAGAAAAAGAAAAATCGGATCCTGACTGTCTTTGTGGAAATGGCACAAAACGTAGCTCATTATTCCATAGAAAGGGACGAGAAAAGTGGGATCGGAATTTTAGTTTTAAGAAGAAAGGCCCATAACTGGGAACTGAATTGCGGAAATGCGATCACCAGAGAACAGGCTGATTTTTTAACAAAACGTTTAGAAGAAACCAAACAATATTCCCAAGAAGAACTCAAACAAAAGTATAATGAACAGATCCGATCCGACAGACCTGAAAAAAGCAAGGGAGCCGGTTTAGGATTTTACGAGATCGCAAGAAAATCGGATATGCCTTTAGTCTATCAATTTGAAGAGTCTGGAGATTCGGAAGAGATTTTCTTTAGACTTACCGCAAGATTCCTATTGGAAGGCGCCTACTCCACCGGTCTCTAAACTCTTTCGTATAAAAATTCGGAAGATTCAACGTAGAATCCAGGAAGTACATCGCTAATGATTATTCTTCCGGATTCTTTTTTCCAAATCTGATTGTTTTGGTTTTTCCACACCTGTATCATTTGGTGATTCGGATCTATAATCCAATATTCTTTTACACCGCAGGCAAGATACCGATCCGCTTTTTTACCTAAATCTAAACTTCGAGTAGATTCACTTAAAACTTCACATACCAAATCTGGAACTCCACGAATATGATCTTGGATAGAATTTTTATTTTCGTTCAGGATCACGCTGATATCAGGTCTTAGCACATATTTAGGATCTGGGAAAAAACTATCGGTTTCCATTGTCATTCTTGCAATCGGATTTCTGCGTAAGTATTCTCTCAATTTATATACAAAGATAGATTGATTTTCCCCATGAATAAAAAAAGCACTTGGACTCAAACACAATACTCCTTCGATTAATTCGTACTTGAATCCGTCTTCTGGAAGATTGTTGTATTCCTCTTGGGTGAGCGCCTTTCCTAAATTAGGAGAAAATCGGTGTGCAGATAGCAGGGCAGTCATAAAAAAGATTATAGGTGGAAAAATTTTTGGATCAATAGAAAAAGAGCGGAACGAAAATTCCAAACCGGAAAAGTCATTCCGGAGTTTTAAATTATAAAAATAGAATATAAATTCAGATCTCGTCAATCCGGATCACTAAAATAGTATGATTGTCTTTAGTTAGTCTAAGATTTGCCTCTTCCGAAAGTATCCTACAAGTCTCTCTCAGATCCTCGTGTTCTCTCATGATCTTTTCGATCTGATCTATATTCAGGACTTCCGTCAGTCCATCCGTGCAGATGAGAAGAAAATCTCCCGAAGAGAATTTTCCGGAAAAATCAAATGTGTCGACTTCTATACTTTTTGTTCCGCCACCGATACAGCTTGTGAGCAAATTTCGACCATAACTGGAACCCAACTCTTCCCCGATATTATGATCTACAGTAACCTTGCTCAGACCATTTTTATTGAGATGATAAAGCCTGCTATCTCCTACATTAAAGATCCAAGATTTTCTTTTTCCTAAAAGACAACCGACTAGTGTAGTTCCCATCTTGGGTTTCCCTATAGATTCTCCGTAGGCATTTACTTCATTATTAATTTTACGTAGAAGATTTTTCCAACCGGAAGAAGGGAGTTCCTCGATGGGTCGGATCGCCTTCTCCATCCAAGAAAGTTTTTCTAGAGCGACTCTGCTTGCAATCTCCCCTGCCTCATGTCCGCCCAATCCGTCTGCGAGTGCGAATAGCCCTGCCGTCTCATCCGTATCTAAAATTTGTACGGTATCAGACTCTCCATGGGTTTGTCCACAGACCAAATTTTCATGAGCTAGAAAGGAATCCTCATTATGAGATCTAAAATTCCCTTTGTCTGTGATGGCATAATACCGAAGTTTCATATTTTTTTGGTCGGAAAAACCGATTACGAAAATTTTCGAAACGGAATAACGTATCTTTGACTCATCAGAAGATTCCTACAAGAAAAAAGAATTCGCTCTTCATATGAGAAAATAACGAAATTTTGATGGATTCCCAAACAAATTCTGTGATTTTTATTTTGCAGTGTATCCGCCATCTACCGGAAGCGCCACGCCTGTAATGAAAGAAGCCTCGCTGGAACATAACCAAACTGCCGCTTTCGCCACTTCCTCAGGTTCGGAGAGTCGATTGACTGGATGCAATCTTGTGATCTTTTTTTCCGCCTCTTTTGGATCCGGAGAAGAGTGAAATAAACCTTCTAACATTTCTGTCCTGATGAATCCGGGACAAACAGCGTTTACTCTGATCTTTTTTTCTGAATATTCCAAAGCGGCGGATTTAGTAAGCCCGACCACTCCATGTTTGGCGGCAGAATACGGAGCTACTTTCCAATCTGCTCCCACAAGTCCTGCGATCGAAGAAATATTTACGATAGAACCACCTTGTTTCTTCAGCATGAGTTCTATCTCGTATTTCATACAGAGCCAAGTTCCCTTTAGATCCACTGAGATCACTTTGTCCCAGACTTTTTCTGGGTACTGGTGCAGATCCTGGGAGAGCCCACCTACAGCCGCATTATTTACCGCAAAGTCCAAACCTCCAAATTCGGACTCTGCCTTCTGAACGAATTCTTTTACTTGAGAATCGTTGGATACGTCACAGGGAAAATATTTCGCTGTTCCGCCTAGTTTCAGGACTTCTTCTTCCGTTTTTTTTCCTTCGTCTTCTCTTCTTCCACAGAAGATTACTTTCGCCCCTCTCGAAACGAATTCAAGAACGATTGCTTTTCCGATCCCGGTATTTCCTCCGGTAACTAACGCGATCTTATCTTTCATCTGATCTTTCTAGTTTCTCCGGTTCGTACTTTGTTCAGGTATTTTTTTAGATGAGAATTGATCGTTTGTAAGTCATCCAACTCTTGGGAAGGATCTACTTCTCCCAGATCTGCAACTAAGATCAAAAGATATCTAAGCTCTTCCAAATGAACTTTCGCTCTTAGGATATTTTTTACTTTTTCGGAGCGGATCCTTGTTCCCCATGCCCCTGCGATCCTTACGGGCAATAAAGAAGAAATGGATTTGATATGTTCGATTAAGCTAGGTTCCACCTTGTCTTTCCAAGTTTCGCAAAGCTCATATAAATGAAGAAGAAATACGTGAGATAGATTCCAAACTTCCAGTTTACGAAAACCGAATACGAATCCGTCCGGCCCTAATATGTTTTCGGACCCTTTTCCGATCTCAGGACTAGGTTGTTTTACGAATTTTCCGCCTTCGAATTTTTTACGGAATTCGGAAGGGATCGGAACTACTTTTCTTTCTTTATAATCAAAGAATAATACTCTGATCTTGACCAAGGATACTTTTTCCGTCCGATTCTTTTTAGAGAGCCTAAAATATAGATCGAATGACTTCTCTCCCAGATTATTCAAGGATACGTCTATGATCACCTTATCCTTAAATAATAATTCTCCCTGATATTGAATGGAAGCGTTCGCAAAAATAATACTATTCCCATGGATATCCGTAACGGAATAACCTAGGTATTGGAAAAACTGAAGATGAGCTTCCATCACAAGATCCAGAACACTCGCGAAAGAAACATGAATGTCTAAACTCAGATCTATCTTACGGATCGGGATCTCCGTGGAAAAAAAATATTCGGAGGGAAATTCCAATTCACCCGTTTGAGATGTTTGGGGTTTGGAGCTCATACGCTAAATTTTTCCCTAAAGCCGGAAGGGATCTCCAAAGTTTTTTTGGACAAGTAATCGTAGAAGACCAGAGAGATTTTTGCGAAGCCAACTTCTTCTTTCGAAACTTTTTGAACTGCTTTGATATGAAGTTCACAGGACTTTTTTCCCAATTGAAAAGCACCTGCAAAAAATTCTAAAACGTCTCCAGCCTTAGCTTCGGATCTGTATTCCACTTCCATTTTAGGGATGATGATATTCGCACCGGAAATATCCGCTTTGGACCATGAGTATGATTCTAAAAAAGCGTCAAAGACCTCGTTCACTAATGGAATAAAAGTTTCGTATGTTAGGTGAGAAACGTATAATCCGCCTACTACGGTCGCACTTCTGGTGTCGGATCTACGAACTGTCAGTTCCATTTGGAATGGATAAGAGGTTTGGATCTGGGTTTCGGACATCCGGTTCTCACATCGAGGGTTTCTATCTTAGTATCGGAACCAAGAAATCTGATCTTAAAGCGAAGCTCCGGCTTCTCGGGCCAGATTTAGCGTATACTGGAAATTTTTTATACTCGAGTCTGGTCGAAAAAAATGGGATCTAATCCTTCCGATTTAGAAAACTAAACCGTATGATACGATGTTAGTTTATGAGAAAAAAGTACGGGGATTAAAACCTCTATTGGCAGTATTTTCCTTGAGATTTCGTATGAATCCGGCCTTTTTTCCGTCAAAAATTAGACCTTTGGTAAAAGGGCCTATTTGTCCGGGTCTTTTTGCAAAATAAACGAATGCCGCAAGAATTTAAACATCCAGAGTCGATAAAGATCCTCTCCGATCCGGACTCCCTGGTAAGGGAATTCGTTAAACCCGGCATGTACTTACATTTGGCCACCACTATGTCCAGGCCAAACGCTCTTATCTATTCTCTCTGTAGAGTTTTCGAAGGACTAGATCCTAAATTCACGATCAGTGTAGCAGGAATTCACTCGAACGCTCACAGTCTTGCTCTCTCTGGGATCGTTAAAAAAATGATCACCGGATTTGCGGGAGATAATTATCCGAAACCTGGGCCAAACGGTTTGTATAAGGACTTAATGAGAGGGCAACCTTTCGAACTGGAACTCTGGTCACTTCTTTCCTTAGTGCAAAGATTAATGGCTGGAGCGATGAAACTTCCAGGTTTTGTTTCAAACTCTTTAGTAGGCTCGGACCTGATCACGGACAAATTAGGTAAGACTGCCTTCTTATATCATAAACCTACCGAAGGAAATGCTTTTGGAGAAGCAGCAAGTCCTCACCTAGTATCTGAAAGTCGTGGCACAAAAGAAAAGGACATGGTGGTACTTCTTCCTCTTTGTCCTGAGATCACTTTAGTGCATGGAGTGGTTGCGGACGAAGATGGAAACATCGTACTTTCTCAACCTGGAGGAGAAGCCGCCTGGGGAGCGTTAGCCGCAACAAAAGGTGTGATCGCTACTGTAGAAAAAATCGTTCCGAGAGGAACCATACCTCCAGAACTTGTACATATTCCTAGTTCTAAAGTTTTGGGAATTGCTCCTGCAAGATTCGGAGCTCATCCTCAATCTTTAAGAGTACAAGGTTTTCCGGATCTTCCCGCATTCGAAGGAATAGACTCCTATTTGGATGATTACGAATTCCAAATGGAATCCAATAAGGCCGCTGGAATTCCTTCCAAGGCAGAGAAATGGTATAAAGAAAACGTAATGTTATCCGGAGGCCATGAGGAATATCTGGATATGATCGGAGAAGTCAGGCTCAGACGTTTGAAAATGACTCCTCCGGAACATTCTCTCAATTCTCCTGAAAATCCTAAAACTGTAAACGACTCCGAGCAGATGATCATTCTTGCAGCAAGAGCGATCATTGAAAGAATAAAAACGAAAGGTTATAAGACCATACTCGCAGGAATAGGTGCCGCTCATATGGCGGCCTGGACAGCCGCGAAACTTTTGGAAAAAGAAGGGATCCATATTAAGATCGTCGCAGAACTAGGTTTTTACGGAATGAAACCTTTTGCAGGAGACGTATTCTTATTCAGTCAACTTCATACTCATTCCTGCTCCATGTTATCCGATATAGTCAGTATATTAGGTACAGTAGTTCCTGATGATTGTTTAGGAGTCATAGGCGCTGCGGAAGTGGATTGGTTCGGGAACATCAACTCGGTGTTAGACGGTAAAGGAAATTTCCTCGTAGGATCCGGCGGTGCAAACGATATCGTCTCCACTGCGGACACGATCGTAGTCGCAAAAGCGAATCGTTATCGTTTTGTTAGAAAAGTAAAACATATCACTTCTCCGGGAGACAGAGTTGTGGAAGCAGTCTGTCAATTCGGAAGATTCAAGAGAGAATCTTTTTCGGATCATCCTTTCGAGCTTAGCTCTTGGATCGCTCCTGCATCCGACGATGAAATGGAAGCGGAAGAAGCGGTCCTAAGATATACATTCTGGCTTCCTCCGGACGAGGACCTGCCTATTTCGCAGGAAGCGCCGATCACTTCCGAAGAATTGACCGCTCTTAGAGAATTGGATCCGGAAAGAATTTACACAGAACAATTTATGGTCTACACTCGTTTGCCTTAACTATGATAAAGATGAAGCAAAAGATTGGAATTATGACTGGAAATTTATTATGGACCGAAGGAGTATTGATCCATGGCGAATTCTAAAAACCTAGCCTCGAACGGAGTTAGGATCACCGGGATCGGGCATTATCTTCCGGAAAAGATCGTCACAAACGACGAAATTCGTCCTAGATTAAAATATCCTGAAATGCATCCTGCAGAGAAAGCTGTGATCGGAAATATCGGGGTCGTTGAAAGAAGAAGGGCAAACGAAAAAGAAACCGCTCAATTTATGGCGGCAGAAACTTCTAAAATGATCCTGAAAGACGCGGGAAAAAAAGCGGAGGATGTGGACTTATTCATTCTTGCAAACTGGACGGACCGTCTTTATCTTCCGGATCTTGCCCCACAAGCTTCTAAACTTGCAGGCACATCCAACGCGCTGGCATTCGATATCTGTACTGCATGTACAGGGTTTGTTCACGGAATACAAATGGGTGCTGCGTATCTTGGCACCGGAAAATTTAAAACCGCACTCGTGATCGGAAGCGAAAGATTCTCCGTTCGTACTAGAATGGGTGGTTATGGAGAATTTACTGCAGGAGATGCAGCCGCAGGAGTTCTACTCGAATACACTGGAAATAAAGAATTCGGGATCATCGATTCTTTCTTAAAAGATAATGGGGATCTTTCCAATATCATCGAAACTGGACCAGGACCGAACTTTTACGTAAAAAGTTATCCTGAGTTGGTCACAAATGCTGCAGACCTCACTCTTTCTTCTATGGATGATCTTTTAGAAAAGAACGGAGTTTCTTTAGAAGAGATAGATTGGGTGATCCCACATCCTGGAACGGATGTTGTGGTCCAAGACGTTCTCAAAAGGACAAAATTCCCTAAGGAAAAAATCCTTTTAAATTTCGAAAGAGTCGGAAATACTTCTGCAGCTTCGATCCCTATCGCTTTATCCGAATATTATTATAAAGGGATCGTCAAGAAGGGAGATCTGATCCTCTCTCCTGCGGTTGGAGCCGGATTTTACTGGGGCGGACTTTTATATCGTCTCTGATAATTCGATAATTAGAATAGAAAAATACAAAGCAAGGTGAAGTAGAAGGATGATCGTAACAGGGTTCGAACTAAGAGAAAGATTAAATGCCGAATCTGCGTCCGAAGTTTATAAAGCTGTCCGTAAAGAGGACAACAAATCAGTTATTATCAAATTTCTTCCTGTATTAGATGAATTACATCCTTCCGTAGTGAATCTTAGGAACGAATACGATATCTTAAATTTATTATCATCCGGTTTTTTTGTTAAACCTCTTAAATTCGAAAAACTCCAAGACGGGTTCGCTCTTTTTATGGACTTCGTTCCTGGAGGTTCCTTAAAGGATTTTATCTCTAAAAAGCCGATGACACTTTCGGACTTTTTTCCGATCGCGATCCAACTCGCAGAAAGACTTAGCGAAATACATTCTAAAAAGATCATACATAAGGACTTAAAACCGGAAAACATCATCTTCAATAAGGATGAAAAACAGATCCGGATCATCGACTTCGGGATCTCCACTCGTTTGAATAAGGAAGAAACTTCCTGGTCCGCTCCTAATATTTTAGAGGGTTCCATTCATTATGTTTCTCCTGAACAAACAGGAAGAATGAATCGTTCCGTAGACTACAGAAGTGATTTTTATTCTCTCGGGATCACATACTATGAGATGCTTCTCGGGAAATTACCTTTCGATGGAGAAGATCTTCTTCAATTAGTGCATGCACATTTAGCTAAGACCCCTTCTGCTCCTAGAGAAGTCAGATCGGAAGTTCCTACAGTACTTTCCGAGATCGTAATGAAACTTCTCGCGAAAAACGCGGAAGACAGATATCAAACCGCAAGAGGTTTGCAGGGAGATTTAGAAAAAGCATATTCTTTATGGAAAGAAAAGACTGATTTCCCTTCTTTCCCTCTGGCCCAAACAGATTTTTCCACAGAATTTAAGATCCCTCAAAAACTATACGGAAGGGACGAATACATCCAAACTCTTTTGGAGGAATTCAAATCAGTAGCAGCCAATGGAAGATCCAGAATGGTACTCATCGGAGGTTATTCCGGAGTAGGAAAATCTTCCTTAGTAAAAGAGATCAATAAACCTCTTACCGAATCCAAAGGATATTTCATTTCGGGGAAATTCGACCAATACAATCGAAACCTACCCTTCTCCGCAATTATCCAAGTGTTCTCTAGTCTTGTGGAATTGATCCTAACAGAACCTCCAGAAAGGATAGAAGCCTGGAAGAGTAAGATCAAAAAAGCTGTGGGCGCCAACGGGAAAGTGGTCACTGATGTGATCCCTGAATTAGAGATCATCATAGGCAAACAAGAACCTGTCCCAGAGCTTGGCCCCCAAGAAAACGCAAACCGTTTTTATATAGTATTCCAAAACTTCATTAAGGTTTTTGCAAGTTCGGAACATCCTCTCGCGATCTTCTTGGATGATATGCAATGGGCGGATACCGCTTCTTTGGAGCTCATCAAGAACCTGATGGAAGATGTTACGGTAAATTATCTTTTCATCATACTTGCTTACAGAGACAACGAGGTGGATTCTTCCCACCCTTTCCAAGCTCTATTGGATACCTTGGAAAAAGAAGGTTTGGATCCTTACAAGATCGTTCTTCAACCTTTAACTCTTAAGGACGTAAAACAACTTTTAGCAGACAGTTTGTATATCTCGGAAGATAAGATCGGAGAATTAGGAGAGATCATCCATTCCAAGACAGGAGGAAATCCATTCTTCATCGGAGAACTTCTAAAACAACTTGCTAAAGAAGACTCCGTCTATTTCGACCAAGGTTCCGGAAAACCTGGTGAAGGTATCTGGAAATGGGACATCAATAAGATCAAGAACACTAAGATCTCTGATAACGTAGTAGAACTTTTAGTAAATCGGATCAGAAAACTTTCTCCTAAGATCCAAGAAACCTTGGAACTAGCTGCATGTATCGGAAGTAGTTTCGATCTAGCTCTTTTAACCAGGATCTTGGAAACGGATTATAAAACAGCGCTTGGTTCCTTACAAGAAACAATCTCCGAAGAATTGATCGTTCCGATCGGAGAAAACTATAGATTAGCGGAATCCTTCGAAGAAACAGAAGCGAATAAGGATAAGAATTATCAGACCGCAAAGACTGTTACTTTCAGATTCCAACATGATAGGGTCCAGCAAGCCGCTTACGAAATTATAGAAGAAGAAAAGAAAAAGAAAATCCGCTTACAATTAGGAAGATTCCTAACAGAAAACGCGGACTCCAAGCAGATCGAAGATAATATTTTCGATATCGCAAACCATATGAATATCGGGTCCGGACTTATCACGGAAGCTTCCGAAAAATTGAAATTGGCTCAATTGGATCTGATCGCAGGAAAGAAGGCAAAAAATTCCACTGCATATAAACCTGCACTTTCCTATATCGCAAAAGCGAGAGAATTACTCTTCCTTCTTCCGGAAGCGTCGGAAGGAGATGATAAACTCTGGGCTTCCAGATACGAACTTTGTTATTCTATTTTTAGAGAACTGGGCGAAACCCAATATCTTACCGGAAATTTCGAAGATTCTCAAAATACGATCGATACGATCCTGAAATATGCGAAGTCTCCGATCGAAAAAGCGGATGCATATAATCTTTTAATTATACAGTATTCCGCTCTAGGCAAATTCGACCTTGCACTTCCTATGATCATCAAGGCATTACAACCTCTGGGAGTGGATATCCCCGACAAAGATCATGAGAAGGTCGTAGGTTCTGAAACAGAGATCACAGATAAAGCCTTAGAAGATAAAACGATAGATTCCTTGTTGGACCTCCCACTGATCCAACATCAGGAACAGATCATGGCGGTAAATCTTCTCATCAGTGCGATCCCTACAGTATACAATTACGCTCTTTCTCTTTTCCCAGTGATCGCGCTAAAGATGGTAAATCTTTATCTCAAACATGGAAATCTTTCCGATCCGTACGGGTATTCTATGTATGCGATCCTTCTTACTTCCGCATTCCAGCAGTATAGAAGAGGTTACGAATTCGCAGAACTTGCGATCAAGGTGAGTGAAAAATATAAGAACCCGAGCGGTATCGCAAAGGCTGCGAATATTTTAGCGAACTATACAACTCCTTTCGTTAGGCATTTAAAGTATTCGGAAGAGATCAACCATAGAGGGATACAGGCCAGCTTGGAATCCGGGGAATTCCTACACGGCGGTTACTGCGCGATGAACGACGCGGTGAACGTGGTACTTCAATCCAAAAATATAGAATTAGTAAAACCTAAAATAGATGGACTCTTAAAATTCACTCGCAAAGTAAAAAACAATCTGGCAATCGATACTGTCCTCGCTTCCGCGCTGGTCGTCTCCAATATCAGAGGCAAAACTACTTCTCATCTTGAATTTTCCATCGAGGAAATGAGCGAGAAAGAATATATAGAATTATGTAATTCTCACCAAAGCCCTTTCCCGGTTTGTCTTTTCAAAATTATGAAAGGTAGAATGTTATTGTCCTACGGAGAACCGGAAGCTGCACTCAAAGAATTGGAAGAAGCGGAAGGTATGCTCGGATTTATTTCGGGACAGATCGCTGTAGAAGAGCATGGATACTTGTATTCTCTTGCGATGGCTGCGAATTATAAACTTTCCACCCAAGAACAGAAGGCTAAGTATCTGGAGAGGATCAAAAAGAATCAGGAAAAACTGAAACTTCTCTCCGAAAACGCTCCTGAAAACTTCGAGCATAAATTCCTTTTAGTAGAGGCGGAACTTGCCAGATTGGAATACAAAAACTGGAAGGCTGCAAAAACCTACGAGCAAGCGGTACAACTAGCTGGCAAAAACGAATACTATAATGACGAAGCTTTAGCTGCGGAACTTGCCTCCAAATTCTGGTTCTCCAAAGGAAGTGCAAAGATCGGTTCCCAATACATTGCGGAAGCTTACCAAAAATACGGAAGATGGGGAGCGACCAAGAAGCAGGAACTTCTCAAAACAAAATTCCCGGAATTCATCCGAGAAAAAGGAAGAGATACATTCCGAACTACTCGCACGATCGGAACCTTAAGCACAAGAACAGCTTCTGCTACGGAAGTCTATTCAGGGCAGACCCTCGACTTCCAATCCATTCTAAAGAGCTCTACAGCGATCTCCGGAGAGATCAAACTGGAATCCTTATTGGATACCTTGATGCAGATCTCCATCGAGAACGTCGGGGCCGAAAAAGGGGTCATGATCCTGAGAAGGGACGGAAAACTTTTCGTAGAAGCCGAAGGAAGCATAACGGACGATGAGATCCGAGTATTACAAGGGATCCCGATCCAAGAAAGTAAGAATATACCTATTAGCGTTATTTACTATGTAGAAAGGACCAAAGAAGATCTGGTGCTCAGAAATGCTCACGCGGACGAGAAGTTCAATAAGGACCCTTATATCCGAGAGAGAAAAACAAAATCCGTTCTATGTTCTCCGATCATCAAACAGGGAGAATTGATCGGGATCTTATACTTGGAAAACAATCTTTCCGAAGCTGCCTTTACTTCGGATAGGCTACAAACGATCTCCATTCTGTCTTCCCAGGCGGCGATATCCATCGATAACGCGTTATTGTATGCGAACTTGGAAAGTAAGGTAACGGAAAGAACCAAAGAATTAGCGGAAGCCAACGACGACTTGGCATTAAAAAACCAGCATATTACGGATAGTATAACATATTCTTTGAATATTCAACAGGCGATCCTTCCGTCTCCGGAAGTGTTGGGAAGCGCTTTATCCGATTATTTCGTCGTCTTCCGCCCTAAAGATATAGTCTCTGGAGATTTTTACTGGTTTTCAAAACAGGAGGATGCAATATATATCGCACCCGTCGATTGTACCGGCCACGGGGTTCCGGGGGCTCTTATGTCCATGATCGGAAATACGTTGCTCAATCAGATAGTGAATGAGATCGGCATTACGGATCCGGGAAGTATTTTGGAACATCTGCATAAGAAAGTCAGACAGGCTTTAAAGCAGGACCAGGATCAAACCAATTCCAGAGACGGTATGGATCTTTGTTTACTAAAGATCCAAGACAATAATTTATTCTTTGCGGGAGCGAAACGTCCTATTTTTATAGGAAAAGGCGGAGTCTTGACCGAAATTAAAGGTGATAGATTCTCGATTGGCGGCAGGCAAAAAGAAGAAACGCGAAAATTTACAACGCACTCCATTCCCTTAGAAAAAGGAATCCGAACGAGTGTTTACTTAACCACGGATGGCTTTATGGATCAGCCAAATCCGGACCGACAAAAAATAGGGACCAAAGGGCTTCTAACATTCTTGAGCGGGATTGAACATCTTTCCTGTAAGGAACAAAAAGAACGTCTAGAGTCCTTCCTGCTGGCTCACCAAAATGTGGAAGCACAACGGGACGACATAACACTAGTCGGTGTAGTATTGGGGGGAATATAAAGGAGATGTTTCTGAAAAAGGAAGATGCTGATGATGGAAAATGAAGTCGTAAATCTGTTTAAGACTTATCAGGAAACCAGCGAATACAATCTGCTCGTGTCCTTTAAGGGCAGACTGTCCCAGGAAGTTCTGACCGAATTGGGCTCTATGATCCGGACTTCTTTAAGCACGGAATCTAAAATTAAGAAAATTTTCGCAGTATTTATTGAACTAGCGCAGAATATGCTGCACTACTCCGCCGAGCGGAAAATCAACGAAGAACAAAAAGACGCCGGCGTAGGGATCCTTATAGTTAGGGAAAATTCGGTTGGCTACCATGTTGCTTCGGGAAATTTGGTACTAAACGAGAAAACCGAGTTTTTGACCGAAAGGATCCAAAAAATCAACTCCATGAGTAAGGACGAATTAAAGTCCTTCTACCAACAGCAACTTAGATCGGAGAGGCCTGAAGATAGCAAAGGAGCAGGTGTGGGATTAATCGATATCGCTAGAAAGTCCGATGGGCCTCTGGTGTTTCGTTTCGACGGATTGGATGGTGGGAAACTGTCCTTTTTTACAATCTCCGCATTCTTTACGAAGGAAAACTAATCATGGAATCCTTACATATACAACAGACTAAAACTTCACCGGAAATTATTTTAGAATCGGATAAGGGGCTCGCAGAAATTATCGGAGAATCCTATCCGGAAAACGCGATGGCATTTTATAAGCCAGTATTCGAATGGTTGACTGCGATCCAAAACGTTAGCAAGCAGATCCAATTCCGTTTTCAAATGGATTATTTCAATACTAGTTCTTCCAAAGTGATCATGGATATTTTGGACAATCTCCAAAAGTATCATGACAAAGGTGGAAAAGTTGAAGTAGAATGGCTTTATAAAGAAGACGATGAAGACATGCAGGAGACCGGAGAGGAATTCTCTTCCGATTTGTCCCTGCCATTCAAAATGAAATCTTATAAATAAGATCTCATTCGTGCGGATATGGTCGCTTCGCTCCAGAAACCCGAGGCTAATTATCTAAAGATAATCTAAATTTTGGAACGGACTACAAGTGGAAAAGAACGAATCTTCGAAAGAACAAAATACTTTTTTCGAGCAGGAATTTAAACTTCTCTCGGACGCTCAGACGTTTTTAGAAGATTCGAGCCCTAAAGAAGATCCAAAACATAAACTAAAGACGATCGTAGATTCTTACGAGTCCCTTTTAAAACAATCTTCTAAAATTATGAAGATCGGGGACTCCACTCAGCATAGACTTCTCAAAACCCAAGAAGCATTAACGGATTCTAATATCATGCTCGAGGCAGCCTATATGGACCTCAAGCTTGTGACCGAGATCGGAAGGATCATAACTTCTTCTCTTGAACCTAAAGTAATCATTCAATCAGTTTACGAAAATACAAAATCTATCGTTCCGATGGATGTCCTCGCATTCGGGACTTATGACGAAGAGAAAAAAGAGATCAAATATAAGTTTTGCGTAATAGACGGAAAATACGTCCCGGCCCCTTCGGTAGATTCTTTAGAAGAAGACAACCCTTCTTCTTATTGCGTAAAACAGCAGAAAGAATTGATCACTCTAGATATAGATGCTGACTTTCCGAACTACGTTGCGGATATCCGAAAACATTTCGGAGAAAATTCCAAATCGGCTCTTTATTTCCCTCTCAAAGTAGAAGAACGTTTAATCGGAATACTTACTGTTCATAGTTATAATAAAAACGCATTTCAACCCAATCAGTTGAATATTCTTAGAACTCTCGCGAACTATGTTGCGATCGGTGTGGATAATGCGGATGCGTATCGCACACTTTCCAAAAGAAACAAAGAATTGAAGGATTCTTTGGAAAAGATCGAAGTTCTGAATAAGAGTATAGAGGAAGAAAGACAGAAGTCAGAAAATCTTCTCCTGAACATTCTTCCCAGAAGTATCGCAGATCGTTTAAAGGGCGGAGAAGGAGTCATCGCGGACTATTTCCCTTCTTCTACCGTTCTGTTTGCGGATATCGTAGGATTTTCCAAACTTACTACCAAGATCCAGACACCTACAAGACTCGTAGAGATCCTAAATCGTATCTTCACTGAATTCGATGTGATCGCAGATAAATATAAATTAGAAAAAATTAAAACGATCGGTGACTGTTATATGCTCGCAGGTGGCATTCCGGTCCCTACAGAAGATCACGCATATAAAGCTGCCCAGGCTGCTCTTGAAATGATCCATCGTTTGGACGAATTAAAGCCCGAGTTGGAATTCGAGTTTAATGTTCGGATAGGACTCCATACCGGAGAAGTTGTAGCTGGGGTCATCGGTAAGAACAAATTCGTATATGATCTCTGGGGTGATTCTGTGAATACTGCTTCTCGTATGGAATCTCATGGCGCGACCGGAAGGATCCATGTTTCAGAAGCAGTTTATCTTTCCTTAAAGGATAAGTATAATTTCGAGGACAGGGATGTGATCGAGGTGAAAGGAAAAGGCCCGATGCACACTTACTTCCTTTTGGATTCTAAGAAGTAGGAATCACTTTTCCGCTCTCATTTTTCTTCATTCATTGACATTCTAATTTTAATCATTGTTCTCCGCATATGCAGGAGATAGACAACTATTTCGTTATGAGGCATTCACTATGACAATTGCGGAACAATTAAAAAAGGAAAGTACTCTCGAGATCGCTCGAAGAATGATAGCTAAAGGTTTTGAACTTGCCACCATTTTAGAACTAACCGGTCTTTCAGAAAAGGATCTCATAGAGAACGAGATCCTTCCTAAATCAAATTAACTTAATGCTTTAATCACATCTGCAGGAGCTTGTACGAGTTCCACAAGTACTCCTTCTGCGCTTAATGGAAACTCTTCGTTTCCTTTTGGATGAATAAAAGTAACTTCATGACCAGCGGCTCCTTTACGGATCCCACCTGGAGTAAACCGAACTCCCTGAGAAGTTAACCATTCTACCGCTTTATGAATATCATCTACCCAAAGTCCGATATGATTTAGTTTCGGATCGTTTACTTTCGGGCTTTTGCTAGGATCCACCGGCTCCATGATATCCACTTCTACAGCGTAAGGTCCTTTTCCCATTCTGAGAATATCTTCGTCCACATTCTCTTTTTCACTACGAAATGATCCTGTGTTCTCGAGCCCTAAGGTATCCACCCAGAATTTTTTGAGTTTCTCCTTACTGTCCCCTCCGACTGCGATCTGCTGTATTCCCAGAATTTTAAACGGTCTCATATTGGCCTATCTTCGATTTTTTTCCAACATTCCTTTTGCTAATAAAAGGGCAAGAATTTGTCCGATGGAAATTTAACGTGGGCTGATAGTAAAAACCGCTTCTAAAGGGAGATGGTCACTGGATTCAGAAGCTTCCTTTGCTCTTAACACAGAATACTCCTTCTTAGAGATCCCTTTGGAATAGAAGATATAATCTATGGTTCGATCCGGCTTCGCGATCTCCGGATCATTCGGATAATGAGTGTAAAATTTTTCCTTATCAGGTCCGTTCAATTCTTCTTTTGTCGCAGTAGAATTCCATTTCTTGAATAAGGGAGAAATTTCCTCTTCGTCGCTATAATAGTAGGCTCCATTCGGATGTAATTGGCTTCTTGCAAAACCGGGAGGAAGAAGATTAAAATCTCCCGCTAAGATCCATTCCGACTTTTTAAGATCCAATTGTTCCAACACCCCTTCTATATAATGCACCTGTCTATGCATTGTATCTGTTCCCATGGAGAATGCGTCCAAATGTGTGTTTAGAATTGTGATCGGTTCCTGGCCCTTCACTTCCAACTGTGCTTCCAAAAGAGCTCTTTTTAAAGAAAGTTGTCTTGTCAAAGGATCCGCAGGAGGGACTGGCAATTGATGGCGAGAAGCGGAGAGTATTTTATATTTACTGAATATTGTTAGCTTCATCCCGACCGAACCCATGATCTTTGGATGTGGAACAAAACCTGCCTTCCAATAAAACGCTTCCGTGCGGCATGGATACAGATCCGAAAGCAAAGGTAAGATCCTCTCGGATTGATTTTCTCCATATGTTTTTTTGGCGCCATCATCCACTTCTTGGAAAAGTACAAGATCGGGATCCCTTTCTAAGATCAGATTTGCTACTTTCTTTAAAGTGGATTCTATCTCCTCCTTGGAAGGAGCTGTATCCGGCCCGCTATCGTCCGGTACATCATACCAAAAAACTCTATCCTTTCCCGCAAAGTATTGTATATTCCAAGATAAAACTTTAATGGATTGAGAAGGTTCTAAAGTTGGAGCATTTCCTTCACATTTAACTTCTTCAGTTTCTAGATCGTTTGGATGAAAGGTGGAAAAATATACGAGTAATAATAATAAAGCGAAAGCGCTTAGAAGCACGAACAAGATTCTTTTCAGTAATTTCAAGTGGGTCCCCGCAGGTTCGTTTTTTTTGTTCCGATGGAAGCATCCTTTCTAATCAAATCAGCTCATTCGTCCACAATTTTAGAGTTTTTACATAAAAGATGGATCAGGGGAAAGACTTTCCCTTTTTTAGGGGATAAGAAACATTGGAATCGATCCCATGCAGAAACAAATTTTAATCCTATTCTTTTCTAGTTTTATATTCTTTGCATTATCTCCCTTGTTTGGGGAGGAATTAGAACTACAAGTCGTTCTAAAAAACGGAAGCACAGGCGGTCCAGGCTCCGCAGAAAGTATTCGTTTATTCGCATTAGAAAGACAGATGATGCCTTTGCAGATCCCAGACTCCGGTCCGTTTCGAGGTAGTTTCAAATTATCTAAAATAAATGCACCCGATGGTTTGCCAGTACTCTTACAAGTGACTTACAACGGAGTGAATTATAATAAGATGATCCCTCCTGTCCCTATGTTAAGGACAAGACCTCAGGAAGTGATCGTTTATGACAAGACTCCGGATCGTTCCGTTATCAAAACAAAATCATTACTACATTTAGTGAGAGAAAAAGAAGCATTAGTAGTTTCTAAAGTATCTATTCTCACAAATAATACGATCCCTCCTAAGAGTTTCCAAAACCCGAATGATCCTTTGGAAGTTTATATTCCGGAAGGAGCCTTGGAGATCAATGCTCAACTTACACAGAGCACGAATCAAATGGCGATCCCGATCCCGTTGACTAAAGGAAAGAACGGTTGGGTAATCGATCGCGCGATCTTACCCGGAACTTCTCAGTTGATCGTAAACTATATGATCCCTTCTACGAATCTTTCTCCTACACAATTCAAGGATAAGCTTCTTTTCGAGAATAGAGAGGGAGAAAAGGTGGTCTTTTCGAAACCGAAAGATATGCAGGTTTCGTTTATAGGGCAGAAAGGGATCCGTCCTGTTCCGGTGGACGCTCCTCCAGATGTGACTTCGAATATAGTTTCTTATGCAGGACCTCAGTATGAGATCACTCTTTCTGTGATCGGGGGAGAACCGATCCAAGAAACCGCAAATCAAGAAAGAGAGATCAATAATGGAAGTATATTCGTCTCTACGGAAAAGACGATTTATGGGGTGATAGGGGTACTTTCCTTTCTATTCTTCCTTTCATTTACGATCACTTATAGGATCCGTAAAGAATAGAGAATCGAAGCAGAAAGAGATTTATTTTCTTTTTGCTGCCACTTTCTTCTTAGAAGCCGGTTTTGCTTTTACTACCTTTTTAGAAACAGGCTTCTTAGAAGCGGATTTGTTTCTTTCCGGCACGAGAGAATCCATAAACTCTTTGATATCCTTTAGAACCTTGTCCCTTTCTCCGGCAGGTTCGTTCATGAGTTCGTGATAAAAGCCCTTATAAGTCTTCATTCTTTTATTCTTATAAACTAAATGATTATAAAATTCTAAACTTCCTGCAGGATCCGCGATCCCGTCCGCAAGGCCATGCAACACTAGGATCGGAGTTCTCAGAATTCCCGCCTTTCTATTTGCGATCGCCCCCTGTTGGAAGAGTTCATATCCCATAGAAAAGGAAATTTTCCCATGGACCAGAGGATCGTCGATATACGCCTGCACTACTTCCGGATCTCTACTCACTAAGCTAGTATCTAAATTTGCATCCAAGGTAGTGGAAGGTGCGATTTTGCGAAGAAAACCGGCAACTGCGATCTGAAATCTTTGCACGGCAGTTGTCGGGATCTTTAAAGCGGAAGAACAAGCCAATAATCCGTAAATATAATCCTGATTAATTCCCTCTAACGCGTAGCGGATCACCACAACTCCCCCCATCGAGTGACCTAAAAGTAGGATTTTATCCTTACTTTCTCTTTTTCTCACTTCTTGAACGAAATCAGCCAAGTCGTCCACAAAAGATTCGAAACTCGCAGCATGTCCCCTTTTGCCTTCCGACTTTCCATGACCTCTTAGATCCAATCCGTAAAAGCTAACATCGCTATCCTTAAAATATTGGATCAGGTTGGAATACCTACCGCTATGCTCTCCGAAGCCATGACAAAAAACAACGATACGATTTGCCCCGGATTTGGTCCAAGCTTGGCCGAATAGTTTGGTATTATCTCTGGAAGATTGTAGGAAGAATTCTTTATGTTGGTAGGCCATGTTTGGCTCCATCTATGTAAGGGGCGGCGATCCCTTGTAGTCGGACCGAAGCTATAGATAAGTAAACGATGGGTCAAGTATTTATTCCGGAACGGATAAATCCGAACTACTCGACCTAGAATAAAGTAGTTTCATCACATAAAGTTGGAAGAACAAACTCACATTTTCGTTGCCGATTCCCTTTCCCCTATTCAATCTGTCGCTTTACATGTTTCGAATGGAAAACCGACATGAATTTGAAACATATATTAATTTGTTAGGACCCAATCAAAAATAATGGGCCTAACTTAAATGTAAAATTTGGAGAGAATTGGATGTCAGAACCTTCTTCTGAAAAAAGCCTACTTCGATATTTCGGATTAGGCGAACTTGCCAGCCATGGTGGGAACGCGATCCTCGCGTTTTGGATGATCATGGGAATGGCTTTCTTCCTATTTGCGGACCAGAATCTGATCGCGCCTAACCTGAGAAATATTGCCGGATCTTTCGGGATTACCGACCAACAGGAAATCGACTGGAAACTGGGAGGGCTGATCCCGATCTGCTTTTTCGTATTAGGCGGTTTTGTTTCCGTTTATATGGGATATCTCACCCAAAAATTTCCTAGAAAACCTTTGGTGATCGGAACAGTATTATTGGGAGAGATCCCTTGTCTTCTTTCCGGATTCGCCAGAAGTTACGACGAATTTTTAGTTTTAAGGACCTTAACCGGTTTCGGTTTAGGGGGAAGTTTCCCTCTTCTTTTCTCTCTTGTAGGAGATTATTTTTCGGATAAATCCAGATCCACTGCCGCAGGTTATCTTTCCCTTTCTATGGGATTGGGCGTTGGACTTGGACAGATGGTAGGAGGGACCTTAGGGACCTCGGATCCGATCAATGGATGGAGAGAAAGTTTCATCTATATGGCTGCCCCTTCTTTCCTATTCATGCTAGTTTACGGATTATTCTGTAAGGAGCCTGTTAGAGGTGGAAAAGAGAAGGAATTTAAAAATGCCTCTAACGATCTAAATTCGGAATCTGTTCGTTTAACATGGAAGGATATTCGAACTATCTTTGCTACCAAGAGTAATATCGGGATTTTCCTACAAGGGATCCCGGGCTGCGTGCCTTGGGGAGTATTCTTCGTATTTTTGAACGATTATTACGAATTCTATTATGGAATGTCCAAGGATGTTGCCTCGGCTATGGTGATCTTTGCTGCGGTAGGGATCTTTATCGGTACCTTCTTCGGTGGACTTGTAGGACAAAAGTTATATGATAAGAATAAGACCTATTTACCGATCTTCTGCGGAAGCATGATCCTACTTGGGATTATTCCTACTGTTTATCTATTGCATGCTGGGACAGTCGCCGCAAGTCCTGCATTCATTTTTATCAATATACTTACAGGTATCATTATTTCAGTAACTGGACCGAACGTAAGAGCCTTGATCATGAATGTAAATCCTCCTAAGAGTAGATCTTCTATGTTCGCTCTTTATAATCTTACGGATAATTTAGGGAATGGACTCGGACCTGCAATGGCAGCCTTGATCCTCTCCGTATTACCCGATAGGACTCAGGCTTTTACGATCGCGATCCTCTTCTGGATACCTTGCGGACTCGCATGGATTTATATCCTGAAAAACTTCAAGCATGACGAAGCAAAATTGCACGAAGAACTTGCTTCAGAAGCCGGCAAAGTAAAAAGGACCGCATAATTGGATTATCAAAGTACCGAGTTATTCTTATTCGATATAGAAGGAACAACTACCCCGATCGAATTTGTGCATAAGGTTTTATTTCCTTACTCGGTACAGAACTTTCAGACTTTTTTCTCCAAAAACTCTGCAGAACCAGGTTTTGCAGAGGAACTAATCCAATATTCCAAAAACGAAACGGAATATAAGGAAGAAGTTTCCAATTCTCCCGGATCCTTAAGTGAGTTTTGTAAGTTTTTAGTATCTAAAGATCGTAAATTAGGAATTCTGAAAGAGATCCAAGGAAGGATCTGGAAGATAGGATACGAATCCGGAGAACTGAAAAGTTCTATATTCAAAGATGTCCCCGCGTTCTTGGAAAGAATTCAAAAAACAGGCAAACGAGCTGCGGTATATTCTTCCGGCAGCGTAGAAGCACAAATCCTAATCTATAAATATTGCGAAGCAGGAGACCTAACTCGGTTTTTCGAAAATTATTTCGATACTGCCGTAGGCGGTAAGAGAGAGGCGAATAGTTATACGAAGATCGCGGAGAAACTTTCGATCCATCCGAGCTCTATCGTATTTTTTACGGATATCAAAGAAGAGGCAGAAGCCGCAACCAAGGCAGGGATTAAACCTATCATCCTTTCTCGCCCAGGAAATCATCCTCAAGGCGAGCACCCTTTCCCGGTAATCGAGAATTTTGACGGGATACTAAGCTAATCCTCTGGAAATTTTCTTCCTACAGATCTCATTTTAAGTTAATATTATCCGAGTTTCGGCGGATTCTTCGAAATTTCGGATATTGCCTGAGTTCGATCCGGCCGAAAATAAAACTATGGCCCTAACCCGACCAGTATCGATCTTTGTCTCTCTCCTTCTTTGCTTTTCTTCCTTAAATTCCAAAGAATTCGTATACGCATTCAGAGATGTAGGAATGCCTAAGAACACTGGCAAAGACGGGATGCCTAGAAAAGAGAAAATGATCTTAATCGGAGAGACCATTATGTTCGATAAGGTCAAACCGATCGAATACGAAGGGAAATACAAAAGTTCAGAGTTAGGCTACGATACTCGTCCTGATATAGTCACAGTTCAAGTACATCATGACCCTGGCATCCGTCCTGGACAGATCTTATATTTAATCGAAAAAGATTTCGATCATGAAACATTTAAAGATGGAAGTATCGTAGGACAAATCGAAGTAAAATCCCTATTCCAAACTGCATTTACAGGAAAACAATTGAGAGGAGTTGGTTATCTTGGAATGGCTAAGGAGAAGGTTCTATCTGTAGCTTATCCAGTATCTTCCGAACTCACCGGACCTGCACTTGTAGAACGTAAAACAGGTGATTATCATTTTACAAGAGATGAGATCCCTGAAGCGATCCAATCCTATAGAAAAGCGATCCGTATGGATCCACTCTCTCCAGTACCTCATTATAAATTAGGAATGTTATATCTGAATGAAGCAGGAGTGAATTCCAAAGAATCGATCTGCTCCGGTATCCTTCCGATGAGTGCAGGCGCAGAATTTTCCTCCGCATGGAAAAAAAGATCCAGATTCGATTCAGATCAAGACTTCATTCGATTTTCCAGAGAATATGTTTCTTTCTTAAATTGTAAGGCGGAACAGGCTCCGAGCTTCGCTAAGAATAGCCAAATACCGGAAGAATTAGAAAGAGCACAAGAAGTCGCAAGAGAAGGTTTTCGTCTTTCTAAAACGGATTACGAACTTTTGATCAGAAGTGCAGAGACTTATTATAAATTATATCTTTCTTATTCTCCTAGCAAAAAACCGAAAGGTTCCGCAACTCCCGAAGAAGATCCAAAGCTCAGGAATCGACAAGAGAAATCCTGGGAGATCGCTCAGAAACTTCTAAAAGAAGCAGGCCTGGATAATATTACGGATTACAGACTTCATAGGCTCGTATCCTTATTGTATGGAAAAAGATATTTAGAACTTTCCGGAGGTTCTAAGTCCACTACTCTCAGTGAAGAAGCGAACTTCTTAAGAAATAAAGCCCTGGAATCCATCCAGGCTTATAAGCTGCATCGACCTAAGAATGTCCCCGGAGATAAAGATCTTCTGATCCTAGAAAAAGATCTTTAATCGAATTCGAAAAACCTAATCTTCTACCTTTAATTTTCCGCTCTGGATACTTTCTTCCAGAGCCCTAAAGGTATCTCCATATTTTCCTACAATATTCCAAACAACAAAGCCGTCACTATTGCTATCCACACTCGCTTCTATTTGGGCCTTGATATAATCTTTTAATGATTTTCCGGAAGGACCTAAACTCATTCCAAAACCTTGGATCCAACCTACTACACGAGTTGTAGACAAGGATCTTTTTCTAGTATTTTTCAGACCATCGTAAACTGTTTGGTATGGATTTGCGATCCTGGAAGGTTGTCCATAAAAATGAGATGGATACAGCATAGGATAGATCACATCTACCATTTGTGCGAAGTTCTCCACCTTCTGACCGATCTGATCATCACGATTAAAAGGGATCCTTCCGAAAATATCCGCACCTAAGTAAGGAAGTTTTTCACATTGATTCGCTTCCGTACGGATCCGAGTTACTATCTCATTTATGTTTTGATATTTCTCTTTTAACGCAAGGTCTATATCGGTAACATCCGCATAACGTATATAATCCAATTGGATCTCAGGAAACCCGGAAAGACAAGCCTTACGAACATAACCTAAAATGGAATTTAACCTTTCCGGGCTCGGGTATTTGGTTTTTAATCCACCATCAAAGTTCACCAATCTTCCTACGGGATAAAAACCTAATTCCTTGACTCTCGCAATCTCTTCCGGAGGAGGAGTTTTTGGTTGTAGATCGATCACAAGAACATTGACCCCATATTCGGATGCTTCTTTTAGAAGACCTTCCCATTCCTTTTGGCGAGCCTTATTAGAAACGATCTCGTTATTTATATACAGACCTCTATAAAACTTAGGTTGGGTAAAGCTAGCTCCCCTGTTTGCGGGTCTTGAAAAAAATTTCTTAGGTTTTTGACTTGGAGACTCCTTTTCGCTTTCCCCGAAAACATTTCTGGAAGAAAGTCGACTATCCTTCTTATCCTTTTCTTTCGGAGAAGAAATTTGAGGACGAGATCTCTCTTCCTTCTCCGGTTCTAATACTGGAATTTCCTGCTTCTTAGGATTTTCGGGATAAGGGATTGTAAACTCGGCACAAACCGGAAAGGCTACAAGAATTAAGATTGGAAAAAGGGAAAACGGTTTGCGCACTTATTTTACTCCGTATCTATATAATAGTATCGAACCCAAGATGACTGTTCTTGCCCTCTTTGTAGGAGTTCCATCAAAAAACGGGAGAATTAAATGAAACTCGGTTACGCGTATGATGATACTTTCCTACTTCACGATACCGGAAATTTTCATCCGGAATCTCCCCAAAGATTGGAATCCATACTCAATAGATTAAATAAGACTTCTTATTTTAAGGACCTTCATTGGATCAAACCGACTAAACTTCCAATGGAGTTTATTGAGTCAG
The DNA here is from genome assembly GCF_004769615.1 of Leptospira sarikeiensis. Lineage (GTDB taxonomy): Bacteria > Spirochaetota > Leptospiria > Leptospirales > Leptospiraceae > Leptospira_B > Leptospira_B sarikeiensis. The sequence continues at coordinate 52,012 of NZ_RQGF01000043.1, forward strand.
TCCACAATCATAGACATAGAGAAAGGTTTTCGAACATCCAAGGCAAAAAGGGAAGTTTTGATGGAGACACCCCTTTTTCAGAATCAAGTTTTGACGCCGCATTACTCGCCGCAGGAAGCGGAGTAGACTTAGTTAAAAAGATCCAATCGAATGAAATAGAGACTGGGATTGCGCTCGTGAGGCCCCCAGGGCACCATGCGGAAACCGGAAGATCCATGGGATTTTGTATATTAAATAATATTGCAATTACTGCAGGTTACCTTCTTTCTCAAGGCGCGGAAAAAATTTATATATTAGATTGGGATGTTCACCATGGGAATGGGACCCAAGAAATATTTTATGATTCGGATAAAGTATTCTTCGCTTCTTTGCATCAATATCCGTATTATCCTGGAACAGGCTCGGCTTCAGAAACCGGAGAAGGAAAAGGAGAAGGTTTTACTCTAAACGTTCCTCTTCCTATGGGCTCCGGTGATAAGGAATACTTCCATCATTTCCAAGATAAGATCATACCCTCTTTGTTGGAATTCCAACCTGAGTATGTGCTTATCTCTGCAGGCTTCGATGGTCACAAAAGGGATCCTCTTGCAGGAATGAATCTAAGCACAAATGCATTCGCGGAATTTACCCGTTTGACCCTTTCCGCCACCAAACAAGTCGGAGCAAAGACCATCTCCTTTTTAGAAGGGGGTTACGATCTGGATGCATTGGCTGAGAGCGTAGAAGCACATGTCGCCGTTCTCGCCGGCTAAACTTTTTACTCTCGATTGAAAAATTAGAATAAAAAATGCCTAGTTTCAGGTCGCAAGGCCGATATTCAAATCATGCAGGAACTTTCCTCAAATACCGATCTGGCCCTGCGATTCAGAAACTACGTGATCTTACTGGATCGACTCGTTAGAGAGGTGGAAGAGGAACTCCAACAAAACCAGTCCGTTCGAAATGAATGGTCCGAATGGCATTCTAACTGGAAAAGAGCCTGGTTATCCCCTTCTAATAATTCTCCTAGTTCAAATCTTAAAGAAAGATTCTCCGTCAAAAGAAGACTCGGCTGACGCTTCGAATCTTTATCAATAATTTAACAGTATAACGAGACCTTTGTCTAGGGCAAGATACACCCCGCCCACATAGGGTGGGGGCCGGGCGGTGGTACGACTTCAATAAGAATCCCAATATCAGAATTAAGGCCTAATAGAAATCCTTTTTCTCCTCCATAACTTGTAGGAGCTCCTACAAGTTCCTGATGAATTAAAAGCTTGCCATTAGCAAAATCTCTCATAAAAGCTTCGAAAAATAGGTTGAAATTATGTCTCTTAAGCCGTTCTATCGACTATAGAGGATTAGAATGGGGAGACGTACGCAAACAAAACTATTTGTTTCAGTTCTACTATTAGGGATCCTCACGCAAGCAGGTTGGTCTGAGCCGCTGCCCAATTTCGGATTAAAAGAAAAGGAAGCTAGGACCTTTTTTAAACGAGGGCTCGCTTATTATAATAAGGGAGAGTTCGCGGCATCAAGAGAAAATTTCATTCGTGCACTTTCTATAAAGCCGGATTTTGTCCATCCCAAGTTTTTTCTTTCGGAAGCATACTACCTAAGCGGAGACTGGCAGGAAAGCCTTTCCGAATTGGAACAATTAGAATCTTCTAATAAACTCGATCTAATCAGCAAAAATCGTCTAGACGCACTTAGATATAGGCTCGGCGGCGGGAATCGCAGAGATAATTTAGAATATTATAAATCTATTATGGGAGATGATCTGAGAAGATTCAGGTTCAGGAATCCCGCAGACCTTGCAGTCGACGAAGAAGGTTATTTATACGTAGTAAGTTTTGACACTGCAAACATAGTAAAATTCGATGCAAACGGATTTCCGGTAGAAAGTTTTAAAGGTTCCTTCGGAAGGAATTTAGAAGGACCAGTTGGGATCTCTATAAGAGGAAAATCCATTTTCATCGCAGATTATGCAGGGGATAAAATTTACGAATTCGACACTAAAGGTTCTTACGTAAACCGTTTCGGTTCTACTGGAAAGGACCCGGGAAGTTTTCACGGCCCTGTCGGGCTTTATTTCACTAAGGAAGGTTTTTTATATGTTTCCGATATGGGAAACAATAGGATCCAAAAACTTTCCAGAACAGGAGAACCTCTCCAAGAGATCGGAGTCGGAGTTCTTAAACAACCGGCGGGGATCAAAGTAAATAATCGTGGAGAAATTTTCGTAGCGGATCGCGGAAACAAAAGACTCGTAGTCTTCGATCATGAAGGAAATTATTTAAAAGAGATCGTAAACCCTTCTTTCAAAAAACCTAGAAATCTTTCCATTAAAGATAATAAGATCGTAGTCGCTGACGAGACCGCGGGACTCTTCACATACGATTCTATATCCAAAACATGGTCAGGGTTCGACAATTTCAGGGATTCTAAAAATACAGTTCGAAATTTTGATCAGGCATTTTCGGTTACTTTCGATTATACAGGCTCTATGTTTGTTGCGGATTTCAATCGCCATAGGATCGAATCCTTTTCTCCGAAGGGACAACTTTCTTCTAACCTGGATCTGATTGTTGAAAGAACGATTAGCTCAGATTATCCGGATATCTCCTTAGTCGTTCATGCTAAAGATAGGCATGGAGTTCCTGTTAAAGCAATTCCAAGAAATTCATTTCGGATCTACGAGATGGATAATCTTGCTCCTCTTATCGGATTAACCGATATGAAGAAATACAATAATCGAGTTAGTGTATCTATCGTTGCTGAAAATTCCCAACTAGTATCCGATTCCTACCCTACTATCGAAAAAGCGATCAGGCCATTTTTATCCGAGATCAGAGCGGAGGATAATATCCAATTACTTCGTTCCGGAAAAGATACTCAAACCGCTTATCCCTTCGGAAAAAGTATGTATGATATCCTAAAGGCATTACGCTCATTTGTGCCCGAAGAAGAATCACAAATCGGTAAATCTTTACAAAAAGGGATAACGGATCTTTTGGACAGCTTAGGTCCTAGGGCGGTAATAGCGATAGTCTCCGGGAAAGATTCAAAGGCGGCCTTTACGCAATTTTCTCCTACAAAGATCATCCGCTTCGCAGTCGCCCATGATATCCCGATCTACTTTCTTTGTTTGGGAGAAAATGGAGAATCTGCATCCGTATACAAAGAAATCGCCGAGAAAACGGGCGGAAAATTCCTGACAATCCCATCAGGAGGAACGGAGAAAAATTTGAGATCTTGGATAGATTCCAAAAAAGACAGAAGATATCTCCTATCCTTTAAAAGTAGGATCAACTCCAACGGAGGGGACGTATATGTCCCGGTTGTGGTAGAAGCAATATTCAGAAATTCTAATGGAAAAGCGGAAACGGGATTTTTTACGCCATGAAAAATGATCTAAAAGTTTCGAGGCTAAAAATTGTTCTTAGAAACATTTCCATTCTTTCTTTATTATTTTGTTTTTTCCCTCTTTCTTCCAAACAAACCATAGATTGGATCAAAGAAGGAGAAAGCGCCTTAGCATCCCGAAATTACCCTGCTGCTTATGATTCATTCAGAGAAGCGGTTAATTTAAATCCTCTATCTGTTCGCTCCAGATTAGGCCTAGCGGAATCTGCACTTAAACTCCATAAAGAAAAAGAAGCACTACAATCTTTGGATAAAGTTTTAGAACTCGAGCCTAAAAACAAAAAAGCTGTCCGCGAAAAAGCGATCACTCTTGCGAAATTAGGACGTTACGAAGAAGCATTCCAGATCCTAAAACCGTTTTTAGAAGAAGATAAATATGATTCCGATCTATTCCCGATCTATATAGAGGTCCAGCTTGCATCCGGCAAGAGCCAAAAGGCTAGTTTCGAATTTCATTCCGCTTACTCAAGGATCCCAAAAAATAAAGAAGTAAGAGCATTAGAAGCAAAAGTGGAGGCTTTTGATGGGAACTTCACTAGAGCTTCCACTCTTCGCAATCAATTGGAAGCCGAATCTTCAGACGATCCGGGAATTTTTTTAGATTCTGGAAAATTTCTTTTGATATGGGCGGAGAAATCTCAAGGAAACAAAAGAGATTCTAAAATTGCGGAAGCCGCCGAAAAATTCGAGCGCTCCGTATCCTTACACCCGAATGAGGAAGAATCCTTAAAACTATTAGCGAAAACCAGAATATACTTCGGAAGATACCAGGAAGCCGAAGAGTATTTAAACAGATTATTATCCTTATTTCCGAATTCTACGGAATATCTTTATCTTCGTTCCTATGCCAGACTAAAAAAGGATCCCGCTTCTAAAGATGCAAGAGTGGATCTTGAAAAATTGATCTCTTTGGACGATCTAGATCCAATCGCAAGGAATCGGGCCGAACTATATTCACTTGAAAATTTACCAGAGGGTAATTCCCTCAGAAGAACTTTAGGAGAATATAGACTCCAAAGGTTCAGGGCAAACAAAAACAGTTTCCTATACGATCTTGCGTGGTATCATTTAATTCGTGCAAAAGAATTACTTCCGAATCGCCCTGAAATATTAGTATTAACATTAGAAGAATATAAAAGACGAGGACTATTCCCTAACTATTTTAACCTTCTGCTGTTGTTAAGAGATAAATTTCCGGACAATAAAAAATACGGCTATTCTGTTGAGAATAATCTGGAAGGTTTTAAAACTTCTTTAAGTTATAGAGAAGGTCTTGTGAAAATCGGAGAGTTCGGGATCCAAGAGGATTACGGAAGGACTCCTCCGGAAGTTCTCGTTTTTGATCCGGATGGAGAGGATTTTTTAGCAAAACATACAGATCTTCCCGCATTGGCGGGGAAAATTTTGCGCCATTTCTTGGCGACAGATCCAAGGATCCGAAATATAGATTTAGATAATATTAGAAAATCCGAATCCTTAGAGGCGGAGCCTTATTCCGGAGCAATTCATAAATCCGAAAAGAATTATTCTTCTATCAAAAATTCTAAAGGAGAGAATATTCGCTTCGTTGTAAGCGGCAAGGTTTCTTTTCAGGATGGAAATCTGCGCTTAGAATGGAGCGTTAGAGATCATAAAGAAGAAAAAATCCTTGGGAAATTCAGGATTTATGCAAAAGGAAGAGATGCTTTGGCCGAAGCAACTTTGAGAGCAAGAGATAAGATCCTTTCTTTGATCCCTTCTAGTGGCAAAGTCCATAGAGTTAAAGAAGATTCTTTAATAGTAAATGCGGGGACTATCGACGGACTTAAGAAAGGGACAACAGTCTATTTTTTCAACTCTGCAACCCTATTGGGAGAAGGTGACGTAGTCGAAGCGGACCTATACACCGCTAGAATTGTTCCGAAAAACCAAGATGCAGTTCTTAGAAACATTGCAGTCGGAAATAAGGCATACTGGAAGAAAACGGAAGAGCCTCCTAAAAATTAATTCAGTCGGATCATAGTTTGATTTTTGTATGTCGCTCCAAATTTGAATGCTCTGCTTCTTCTCTATATGAATTTCATGCCGGCCCAGACGGTTTTTCGAATCTCGTTGGTTTATCAAAAAAAGCTAAAGTAGTTTCTCCTCCACCTTCTTTACAACCTGGCTCCAGGGCAATCGTTGAACTTAAGATCCTTCCTGGAATTAGAATAAGATGGATCGCCTTACATACGGAGCTTGTGCCCGGAACTAAATTTGTAGATATCCAGGAGTCAGGTCCTTTTGCACAATTTCAACATGAACATATATTTGAAGAAGCGGGCAATAATAGTTCATTCTTAGTGGATAAGGTAACCTGCGCTCCTCCTTGGTTCGTAGATCATTTTTTATTTAAATTCATTCTTGTGAGAATTATGAAGAAGGAATTTTTCATACGCCATCAGGTCACTGCTAAAAAAATCGGCTGTAATTATCGAATTGAGTTTTGTGGAAGATTAACTTCTTAATAAAAATCCCGGAATGGAATTTCGATTCCATTCTGCTTGCTACTTAACTTCGAATGAAGCTCAATCTTCTATATTATAAAAATCTGTAGGACCTCCTACAAGATTGGAAGGGTAGAATTTTTGCTTGTATAAACGCAAATTTTATGTTAAAGGCCTTTTCAGTAGGCCACCGGTACCACCGCACCGGCCCCCACCCTATGTGGGCGGGGTTTCCCCTTACAAAGCAAAAGCCCCCGTACACAACCAAATCCACCTCCAGAAAACCCCGGAGAGCACTCACCCCACAGTAGACACCCCCTCCCAAAGGTCACATTCAGGCAAAATACTCCATCATCATCTGAACTGCATTTTTCCCAAAAATAAACCTTGCTTATTAATAACGATTTATCATTATTGACAGAATGAATTCCGGAAAGAAACAAATCGGAGAATTTAGATCCAAGTGGCTTACAAGCCGAAAGACCTATCTAGCCTTATTTGCCTTTCTGATCGGATTCATAATTTCAAGTGCTCACACCCACGAGGCATCGGAAAAAAGCCTTCTTTCTAAACATTCTTCTAAAATAACCCATGAAGTTTGTATTATCTGTTCTCAGATCCAAGCGCACGCAAATGCAAATCTGGATCAAAAGATAGAATCTAAAGATCCGGTCTTAGAATATAAAGAAATCTTAATTTTTAATGCTTCCCCAATAACGAAGCCTCAAACCGCAAACATCCAGGGTCGCTCTCCTCCCCTATTTTCCTAATCATCAAAGAACATTGTAGTTAATTTCGGCAAATCGATGATTTCATCGGATATGTCGCGTCTTAGTTACGAATTCGATCCCTATGATGGATCGACGATTAGGAATAATGAAAAATATATATTATAAATTTAAATTACTTACTCTGATCATGGGTTTGATCTTCCCATTTTCGGAAATATTCTCCTTAGATGTAAACGTACGAGGAATATTAAAGGATTCGGAAGGACAACCAATTGTAGGAGCAAAACTTTTCCTTACGGAAACCAAATCGGTTTCGCGTTCCGGAAAAGATGGAACATTCGAATTTCAGCATGTATCACCTGGAAACTATACTTTGGTTGTATCTGCACCGAATTTCGAATTAAAAACTGAAAGATTCGAAATAAAGGATCTGGACAAAACATTAGAAATTACTTTGAGACCTTCTTTATTGGAAGGTATAGCGATCAATGTTACCGCTAAAACAGTCGCTTCCGATTTTCTCTCCACTCCTCAGCCCACAACGGTTTTGGAAGGAAGACAACTACAAAGATTGAGAGGGCAAAACGTAATGTCCGCTTTAGAAAATACTCCCGGAACCGCCACATTAACCACAGGAGCAGGGACATCTAAACCGGTCATTCGAGGTTTGACAGGACAAAGAGTACTAGTCATGACAGACGGAGTCCGCCAAGAAGAACAACAGTTTGGAGACGATCATACCGTAGATTTGGATGCATTCAATGTGGATAAGATGGAAATCGTCCGCGGACCTGCCTCTGTTCTATATGGGTCTGACGCATTAGGAGGCGTGATCAATATTATCCGCTCCAAGGCCCCAACTGCAAAAGACGGTGCTCCTCTTTTAGGTGGATCGATTTCAACAAATAGTTTTTCAAATAACAAACAAGATGCGGGAGCAATTTCCTTATACGGTTATCACAAGGACACGAACTTCGGCTATAGAGTTCAAACGGATACGAGAAAGGCAGGAAGAATTACCACACCGAACGGAACACTTCCTAATACAGGATTTCACGAAAGAAATATAAATGCTTCCTTAGGAACGGACGGTTCTTGGGGAAATTTCTACGTGGATTCTTTCCAGAGATATCAAGAACAGGATCTATATGATAATCCGAATGAATCTTTAGGTTCAACGGCATACCAAACTGTCCTTCACCAAAAAACGCATATGCACGCATTCTTCATCCTTCCCTTCGTGAATGTGGAATTAGATGCGGCGTATCAAAGGAATAATCGAAGAGAAATTGAAGATAAGAATAGATACATGCCTATCAAGGATACCTTATTAGATCCTACGGCTGATCCTTTATATAAGGCTGCTTCTGCTTACCAAGTAAATAGATTCGATTATAAGCAGGGTTTAAACTTATCATTAGATACAACGACTGCAGATGCAAAGGTACATCACAAAGAATGGAAAGGTCTAAAAGGAACCGCCGGAATTTCCGGCATGCAACAAAAGAGCGCAACGATCGGGACCGAACCCTTGATCCCTGCTTACAACTTGAGCGCTATTGGATTCTTTCTATTCGAAGAATGGAAAGTAGGGGATTTTAGTTTTTCTGCCGGAGCAAGAACAGACAGAAGATTCATGGACATCCGAGCAAATTCGGATTTAGGAAACGCCGAGCAGACCAAAAATTATTCTGCAAGCACAGGGACTCTTGGAACTGTTTGGAAATTTGCGAAAGATTTTTCTCTCGCTCTTAATGCAGGAAGAGGTTTTAGAGCGCCCACACCTTTCGAATTATATGCAAACGGAGTTCACGAAGGAAGCGGCAGATTCGAGATCGGAAAAGATAGTCTTAGACCTGAAACTTCTCTCAATTATGATGCATCCGTAAGATTTGCTAATGATAAATTCCAAGCAGAGTTAAGCGTCTTCAGGAACAAAATTGATAATTATATTTATGCTGTAAGTGCAGGAGCTTTCGATTCCGATTCGGGATTGCCAGTATATCGATATAGACAGGATGCAGCGAAACTGGAAGGAGGAGAGTTTAGTTTCCAAGCACAAACTTCTTCTTGGTTGGTCCTTACCGGTGGTATCGATATTTTAAGAGCCACCATTCAAAAAAACGTGCCACCTGAAATATTACAAAACCCCGGTGCAACGGATCCTGAAGCAATTTACTCGGATATCAAAAGTAAATATTTGCCCAGGATCACTCCTAACAGAGCTCGTTTAGGATTAAGATTTACAACGGACAAACTTTTAGGGATCTCAAAACCGTATTTTTCGGTTAACGGAACATTCGTACAATCCCAATACAAGGTGGATAAATTAGAAACTCCGACTCAAGGATACAATTTATACGATATAGGTTTCGGTGGTGAGATCCCGGGAATGACGAATGGAAGCGAGTCCGCGACCTTCGACGTTGCAGTATTAAACGTATTTAATAAAGAATATGTAAACCATCTTAGCCGGTACAAAGATTATGCATTAAGCCCTGGAACTAACGTGACTTTCAAAATGAACATCCCGTTTACCCTGATATCTAATTGAGGAATTTATCATGAATAATAAATATTATATAATTTCGTTTATTTTAATTCTATTTACATGCAGTTCCGATCCGAACACGAAAAAGGAAAAAGAGGATTATCAAAACCAATCCTTACTCTCTACCGCACTCAACGGCAGCCAAAGATCGGATTGTGTATATTGTTCGGATACGAGAGCCTTCGAAGGAAATTGTTCCTGTTATAAGAACATACCAGTTTTCTCTTGTGCAGGAATTCCTACAGGGAAGGGAAAATCGAATTCCTATAAAGTTTCCTGCGATGAATTAACTGAAATGGGTTCTTGGACACAAGTTTCGTCAGATAGCTATTCTTGTAGCTATCTGACCTGCCCTCCGGAAGCGTATAGAGCCGCTTTTACGGAAGACGGAAAATAAGACGAAGGTTAGTAAATAGGAAGACCTGTATTATAATCGATCGTAGTTTTTTTGTAGGAACTTGCAAGTAGATCCGAAGAGATCAGATAATCTGCGGATCTACGATTATTTGCAATCGGTATATTATAAAGAACCGCGATCCTCAAAAGCGCCTTAACATCCGGATCATGAGGTTGAGCAGTCAAAGGATCCCAGAAGAAGATCACCACATCGATCTCTCCGTCCACGATCTTTGCTCCGATCTGTTGATCTCCACCCAGCGGTCCGGACAAAAATCTATGAACAGGCAAGTCAGTCTTTTCATGAACAATCTTGCCAGTAGTCCCAGTAGCATATAGATGATGTTTAGAAAGAATTTCCTTATGAAGTTGCACCCATTCTACTAAATCTTCTTTTTTATTATCATGAGCGATTAGTACGATTCGTTTTGTTTTAGGGACTTCAGGACCTTGCATTGAATGCTCCTAAATCAAATTCTGCAGAATGCTTTTCAAATGAAACCATTTTTATGGTTTATCTCCCGTAAGCATTTCCCGATCTTAGTGTTAATGAAACTCGACAAGCTTTCATGCTTAAGAACTTTTTTCTTACTTCTATTGATCGCCTCGACTTCATACCTATTTTCACAAGAAGATCCTCATGATCGGCCTAAAAGACTGGAATTACTGATCCCAGAGTCGGTAAAAGAAGGTCCTTGGAGTGACGATCCTACCGAATTTAAGGATATAGATATTCTTGGGGACTTTTCAGAAGACAGTTCCAAAAAATCCTTAGAGAAAACGGAAGAATATTTATCCACAGCAATGGACGGGTTCAGAAAAGTTTCCGATAGTATTAAATCCAAAAGAGAAAAGGAAGAAGGGAAAATCCTAGATTCGGAACGATTCCCTTGGCAAAGAAAAACAAGACTAGAAAACGCAGAACGGACCTTCAACCGAGAGCTCACTAAAGCAAGATTGGAATCCGTAAAAAACCTTTCTCTCGCAATGAAGAATATGGATAAGATCGCAAATCCGAAAATTAAAAGATCGGATTCTTTTTTAGAACTACAGGCTGGAGTATATCGCGAATTTATTAAGCACCAATACGCTTTGAAAAACTTCAATCAATCCGCGGAATTTCTGGAAAAATATATATCTCTAGATCCCAAGTTCAACGACGAAGCGGAACCTCATCGGATCTTATCTCATTGTTATGAAAGAATGTATCTCTCTGCCCAAAAATCAGGGCATCCGGAAGGTATGGAATATTATAAGGATCAGCGAAAAAAACACGGAATATTGTATGCGGAAAAAGCGTATGGTAGGAATTCCTACGAATTCAAAAAGGTATTAGAACTTTTTGCCAGAGACTGATCGAAAACGGATTAATTGTTTTCCGGAAGGCCGAGTTCTTTTCTTAAACGTTTGTTTTCCTCGACTAGTTCCTTGATTTCCTGTTCAGTATACTCGAAAAGTTTGGTTTGAGCTTCGAGTATATTCTTCATTTCTATTTCTTCTATACTCGAATATTCCAGGGCTCTTTCGGTGGCTTTTTTTAACTCCAGAGCGTGTTTCAGCTCCATAGTCTTCAGATTATCTATAATTTCGGAAACTTTCAGGCGTTCATGTAGGGTAAGTAACTCTTGGTTCTTAAGTTCATTTACCCTTTCGATCGCTTTATTTATATCTTCGTTATTCTTCTTAATTTTTGCTTCGAACTCAAGGATAGCATGTAACGCAGCGTTTGCCTTATGCGCATCCTTGTATTCCTTATTAGCAAGTTCGAATACTCCCTCGAAAAATCCAACGTTAGCTAGACAACTATTCCCGATCTCGTTTGCGACCATTTTGAAAAATTCGGTTTGGATTACACGATCCAATATGATCCTGAGTGCTCTTGGCTGGACCGGATTTTCCAGAACTTCCGTTTTGCCTTTAGGGGAAAGTTTATTGAAAATTTCTTCTGCGTCGGGAGAGGAGATGATGGTAAGTGCGACAAAAGGATGTAGTTCGAAACGTTTAAGAAAATCTTCTTTGATCTCGGCCCATTCTTTCAAGTTAGTATTCACATAGAATACGTTGATATCTTGAGCATCCAATTCGATCGATCTGTAGTCCTTAAGCTGGACCTTACGTAGTTCGATATTGATCCTCGGATGTTTCCATATATGTACGGGGAATTCAGCTCCGGAAGTGATATGCCAAATATTCGCGGTTTTCAAAGCCGACTTCCCCCTTAACAGACGCCCTAAATGAGACGTCTAAAGCTAACCCCATCCTTCGAAAAAACGGGATTTAACTACGATTTTCTCGATTTCTCCATAAGGATAATTTTTTGATTCCCTCTGTCAATTTTGTTTTTAGGGGAGAAAAAGGTCCTACAATCCGAGACAAAATGCGGATCACTGGAGATAAAAAATTGCCCAGGATCTGAAAGAAATTTACTACGCTTGGCGGAAAGCGCATATCGGTTCGTTTTAACATTACCACGGAACCTATGATGGCGATCGCAATATTCCCACTCCAAGGTCCCAACCAAACCGGAAATTTAGAACTCTCGGAAACATTCGAACCAAAAGTAAAAAGCGCCCAATACACGATGATCAAAACTACCGCCATCGTAAAACTCATACCTTTACCGGAACGTTTTACTACGAGACCTAAAGGTAAGGAGACTAACGAAAAAATAATGCAGGAGACAGGGATCGCGTATCTTCTTTGGATCTCAACATCAAATTGAGAGACTCTCTTTTTCGCTTCCTTCAATAAAGTAGTCAATTGTAGAACGACCGCGACACTCTGGGATTTTTGAGCGTCGGAAAGAGTCGGATCGTTCATAATATTCGGTAATTCGAATTGTAAACGTAGAAGTTTATCTTTTAAAGTTTCCTTTCCGTCAGAGTCTATATTCATCTCTTTCAGGATCTCTAAACCAGGAATTCTTTCCAATTTTCCGGACTTAATATTGTCTCGGATCTCGATCAAGGCCCAAAGTGTGAAAGATCCAGGATCCACATTGATCTCTAAACTTTTTTTCTCTTCGGATTTCGGAACGTTATAGTCCATCTCCCCTTTTCTAAGATCGCCTACTGAGAATTGTTGTTTTGCACGATCCCATTCCAAGATCCAAGCGTCTTTCAAACGTATGGATTTTTCGAATTCTCCGTCAGGTCCTTTTTTCTCCACCAGGGTCCCTTTTTTGGCGGATATGATTTGTGTAATATAAGATTCTCCTAATTGGATGGGCTTACTTGCGGCACCTAAAGAAACTAAAAATGGGTCTTGGTTTTGCGGAATAAATACGGTCCATTCTCTGATCTGAACTCCGGAAAGTTCCCCCGTTTTTGCGTTCACCCCTTCCGTATACATTGCGATCGCTTTTTCTGAGCCAGCGTTTTGGACCTGGTCCCCTGCAAATTGACCGGGAGTTAATGCAAGAAGAGGATTATATGCCAAAACCCATTTATTAAATTCGGTCATTTTTCGGGTATTGATCGGAGAAAGATAAAAACAAAGATAAGCAACGATAGAAGCTAAGAATATTCCGAATCCTATAAATACGATATAGATCCTGGAGAAGCCTATACCCGCAGATCTGATTGCAGTGATCTCTGAATCGCCAGAAAGTCTTCCTGCTGCCATTACTCCGCTCATCAAACATGCAAGAGGAGCGGTTGTAGGAAGAATATTCCCAAGCAAGTACCCGAAATAATCCAAAAGTCGGAACGGATCCACTCCCTTACCTACAAACAAACCGATCATACTCTTAAGAGCGATCGCCATATAGATACTTGTGAAAAATAGAAGAGCTACGAGGAAGGAAGGAAAAATTTCGGAAAGAATATAACGATCTAAGATCGGTATCCATCTCCAAAACTTCTCTCTATCCGTATGAACAAAAAAACCAGCAGGAAGATCTGCAACACTATGAACTCTAACTGAACGAAGATCTTTTCCTTGTTCTACTTTTCCGGAAGCTTCCGTTCCGAAACCAGTAGTATCCGCCTTATGAGAGGTCGATTTTTTTTTCTTAGGAGAGGAGTCGCCTCCCGATGTACGGGAGATCTTTTTCACTCGATCACCTCTCCTTTCAAGGTGGCACTCGTAGCAAAATTGATCTTTACGGAGACTGTTTGACCTATAAGAGAGTTAACGTCTACGCCTTCTTGTACTTTGAAAACGGTCATTCTCCCGCAAGGAGTGCGACCGCAAGCTTCCTTGGAAGATTTTTTAGAAGGTCCTTCTACCAAGATCGGGAATACTTTCCCGATCCTTGCTTGGTTCTGCTCCAAAGAAATAGAAGTCTGAAGATCCACTAATCTAGTGAGACGCTCCCCTTTCACTTCTTCCGGAACATCATCCGGATATCTTTTCTGAGCGATGGTCCCTTCTCTTTCGGAATATTTGAACATGAACGCCATATCGAATCCGACTTTGCGGACCAAATCCAATGTATCTTCGAACTGCTCTTCCGTTTCTCCCGGAAATCCAACAATGATATCCGTAGTAAGTCCCACATTCGGTACAATCGTTTTGATCTGATCCACTACTTCCAAAAATTCCTCTTTGGAATAAGTTCTTTTCATGTTCTCCAATACTTCCGTATTACCGGACTGTAAAGGAAGATGAATGTTCGGACAGAATCTAGGGTTCTCCGCCATGAGCTCCAAAAGATGCATCGGAAAATCTTTAGGGTGAGGAGAAGTAAAACGGATCCTTTCTATATCAGTTTCTTCTAATAAAAGACGGATCAAACCTGCAAAGTCTGAGCCTTCTGATTTATAAGAGTTCACATTCTGGCCAAGCAGAGTGAGTTGTTTTACACCTTGTGAAACCAAATCTTGGGTCTCACGAACGATAGAACGAGGATCTCTACTTCTCTCTCTTCCTCTTGTATAAGGAACCACGCAGAAAGTGCAGAAATTATTGCAGCCTCTCATGATCGTAACGAATGCTTGGATCCCATTTACTACGCGAGGTTCTATCTCGTCATACGTTTCTATCTTAGAAAGACGGGTTAAAGAAACGGGCTGTTTACCTGTACGAATATTTTGGATCAGATCAGGAAGAGTTCTATAATTATCCGGACCTACAACCAGATCCAAAGGAAGTTCCTGATGAAATAGATCGTCTCCCAAATTTTGGGCCATACAACCCAAAACCCCGATAACCAGATCCGGGTTTCTTTTTTTCAAATAGCCTAAGCTTTGGAGCCTGCCATAAATTTTGGCGTGAGCATTTTCCCGGATCGCACAAGTATTTAAGAAGATAACATCCGAAAGTTCCGGATCCGTAACGGTCTCAAACTGAGCGCCCTGCATTAAACTGGATACGATCCCTGAATCGTATTCGTTCATTTGGCAGCCATAGGTTTCTATATATACCTTTCCGGCTTTTTTCTCGACTTCTAGAACGCTCATAGGTCCAGTTTTGGAGAGGGAAAGACCCTGTCAACCCGCTCGAAACATTAAAAAAAAGTTTCCTTTCCGCTTAGAATCGGATCATAATCACAATTCTTGAATAGAATATGATGAATCGATCCGGAACAGGCTTAAGTCGAAAAACGGACTATTATGGACTGCTAGGCATTTCCAGGGACGCTTCTACCCGAATGGTAGAGGAGGCGTTTCATCGTTATGTACAAGACCTAAAAGAACATTCCTGGGTCCCATGGGGAGAAGCGGAATTAAGAGAAGGCGCAGAAGCTTATTATCACCTCTCCGATCCAACTCGCCGTAAACGTTATGATTCTTCTTTAGATTACGAATTAGTCTTACCTGACCCGGAAGGAGTCCCGGAAGAATTCGAAAAATATTTCGAAGTACAAAAGATCTCCACACCTAAGGAATATGAAAGACTCTACAAACAATTCCTCATGCTAAAGTATGAAAGGGAAGATAAACTTTGGATCTTCAGAGCCACTGTATATTTTATATTGGCATGTTTTTCAATTTTAGTTCTTTCCTCTCTTGTTTTCGTGATATTTCAGAAAAACGGTTGGCTCTCGGCGGGTGTCGACCTTTTCTATCGTAGATGGGGACTTTTAATTTCCACAACGTTTATGGGAACGACTTACTCGTTGTTCCGAATATTCTATCTGGAAAAAGTGATCTCATTCAGAGAGAAAAAAAGAGAAATAGAGCAGAATGAAGAAGTCTCGGACATCGGATCCTAAAGCGCTTACTGAAGACGAAATACAGTATTATTATACTCTTCTTCAGGAGGAAGTCACAGAATACAATTGTGGTAGTTTATGCGCTCCTTCCAACGGAGGGATCCCGGTTTGTTGCCAAGCAGACAATGCTCTTCCGGCATTATACAAAGCAGAATATGAAATGTTATCCAAAAGGACCGATCTTTGGAAAGCATACGTCCCTATGACCAGAGAGGAAAAAAAAGAATTCGCAGTATACGATCATAGGAAAATTACGTTTTGTGAATGTAAGGGCGTCGCTCATTGCGAAAGAGAAAATCGATCTATTAGCTGTAGGACATTCCCTTTAGAACCTTATTTGGATACAAGAGGAGTGTTAGTAGGGCTCGTATTCATGCAGGAATTCCAAACAAAATGTCCTCTTACTTCCAGAGCAAAAGACGTTCGCCAGGAATTCATAGACAATCATTTCCTTTTCTGGGAAAAATTACTGTTTAGAGTAGAATCGGAATACGAGGTTTATACTGAATCCAGTAAAGCTTATAGAAGAAAACGAAAACGCACTGGTGTAGAATTCCCAATTCTTTTTCCGAGTCACCTGAAAGGAAAAGAATATCTCAACCAATATCTATAAAAGATCGGTTTTAATATTCAAAGAAAAACTTAAAAGATAGAAGTTCGTATCCGAGCATCTGAACTTCCATCTGATTTATTCCGTCCTTGAAACAGGAATTTTTGAAAGCTACCAAAACCCTTTTCGTTTCTTCTTCGTACGAATTCAGCATTTTCTTTCTAGATTTTGCATCTAGTTTAGAATTTTCGAATTCATATTTAGAGATCTGAGAATTTCCTCCCTTTTCCGAAGGGAAAAAATAATAGGTATAAGGATATTCTATCTTATCCATCCCTTCACAATCTCCTAAACGTATCCCGATTTCGCCCAGAAGATCTACCGGGCGATACACTGTATTGGAACGGATATCTAATAAAAAAACTCTTTTCCCTTTCGGATCCCAACCCAAATTCGGATCCAAAATACTTGTGCCTCTTTTATTCGGAAGACTATTATTATTCGGATCTTCTAATATTTGTTTTAGAAAATTTCCTTTGATTTCCCAGGCTCTTATATCATATGCAGGCCGAAATTTCTCCGGCCTTTCCGCAATCCCAGCCTTCTTCTCCCAGGATTCTTTTTCCAGGATTCTTTTTCCAGATACTTCCTCTCCACCTCAGTTCTACAGGAGAATGTGAAGAATAAGAAAACAATAAGATAGTATTTCAAAATTTTATTCCAAACATCTGTGCTCTTTGTGATCTCTGTGCGAAAAATATTTTCAAGTCCCTTTTAAGTTCACACGGAGAACACAGAGTTCACGGAGATTTACAAGAGCATAAATCTATATTTAGACTTTATTTTTTCTACCTAGAAACTTTGATAGAAATGATCTCTCTGGTTGCTTTTTCCATTTCGGATTTTACTTCCGGAGTTTTTTCGATCACGTATGCATCGAATAACGCAGGTAAACATTCAGGATCTCCTATGATCCGAACAGTATCGATCGCTTGGAGTCGAAGTGGCAAATATTCTTTTTTATTGTTCAAAGCAAAAGAGATAAGAGCAGGAACAGAAGTTTTATCCTTCAATTCTGCGAGAGCCTTTAATAGAGAAAGTTTCACTTCGTTTACTTTCTCTTTTTCGAATATACGTTTTAACTCGTTCGTTCCGGGATTATATCCCAGTTTCCCCATTACTTCTGCGGCACGAGCACGAAGACCTGCATCCTTATCCGCATCCAGAACGGTTAATAAACCTTGGCCTCCGCCATGAGCGCCTAGTTCCAATAGAAGATCGATCAGCCTTGCCTTTAGGCCTGGAACATTCTCTTTAACCAACTGTTCTGAAACCGACTTTGCCCCTTGTTTATCGCCCAAATAAAAAAGAGCTTCCGTGCAGATCTTTCTAAGGTCAGGATTCGTTTCAGTGATCCCCTTATAGAATAAGGAAATATACTGCCTACTTTTTCTATTCTTTAAAATTTCCAAACCATGCAAACGAACATCCTCGTCAGGATCAGAGGCCGCCATTCTGGGAATATTCCCTCGATTATCTGGAATATTATTTCTATTTAATACAGTGAAAAATCTTCTGCGAAGCGCAGGGCTATCGTCGGAAGCGAATTTATTGATCAGGTTTTGCACCCTTTCATCTTTGATCCAGATCGCAGATTCTAAAAAATATTCCCGATACACTGGGTTATTGGAAACAGCTAAGTCCAACACATGAGGCATTGCTCTATCGTCTTTGATCCCCTGCACGTATCTGTAGGAAGATTGTCTTACCTCGAAATCAGTATGAGTCAAACCTGCAATTACCGCATAGATCAGTCTTTTTTCTTTTCTGCGATCCGCTAGTTCCAAGATCCTATTTTGGATCTCCGTATTTTTAGTATTTTTAAAAACTGTATCGAGTTCAGTCGCCCAATTCGGAGCAAGAGGATCCAGATCTTCTAATTCGGAAAATAAAGCGAGAGTGGCGAAAATACTATCGTCTCTCGCTTCTGGCTCTGAAATAATTTTAGGAAGTTCTTTTACCAAATCCAGACGATTCTTGGATTTGATCTCGGAAATGGATCTGGCCTGAGATCTTCCCTTAGACAATACGGATTCTTTAAAAGGATCCTTTTGTTCTTCGGCGAAAACGTTTCCGCCGAAATGGAAGATAAAAAGAAAAATCAGACCAAAGAATGGAATTCTTTTCAGAAAAGACCGTCCCTCTTGGAGGAATCCTCCAACGCAGCCGTTGCGGCTCTCTTATTATCGTAAGCTTCCGTATTGGACGGATCTAAGTCTATTGCATTTTGAAAGGAACGGACCGCCTTTTTATATTCTCCGTTCTTGTAATAAGCAACTCCCAGATAATTATAAGCGGTGGAAGCTGTCTTAGGTTTTACTTCGGATCGAACGATCGCAGTTAACTCTTCTATCGCCTTCTCTCTATCTAAAACGGAATTAGAGTCCAATAAAATTTTAGAAAGGACCAATCGCCCTTCGTAATCTTCCGGATCCATATGAGCAGAACGATACGCTTCGTCTTTAGCCCTATTTTTCAGATCCGGGTCCTTGGATTTATTGTATAGAAGAGCAAGCTTCTTATGAGCCTGTTTGATCTCCGACGCATTTCTGGATTGATTCAAGACCTGTAAAAGGATCTTTTCCGCGCTGGAGGATTCTCCGGTTCCCATATATGCTTCTGCGAGCTTGAGAGCTACTTTATAGTAATCTTCTTTTTGTTTGAAGAGCGCAGAATATTCTTCGATCGCTTCTCTATAAAACTTACTCTCCAAATAATAATCACCCAAGGCTTCTTTAGCTTTGATATCATTCGGATCTAGATAAGAAGCCTTACGGAAATTTTCAATTGCTTGGGTGCCGTTTCCTGTATGCTTGTATACAAGGCCTAGATTATAATATGCCTTAGCGTTTTTAGGATTTAGATCCAAAACACGATTCAGATAAGTGATCGCCTCTCCGTATCTTTCCATCTGATCTAGGACAACACCCAGATTCAATAAAGCAGTCTCAGTGAAACTATCACCTGGAGTGGAGTCTACGATCCTTCTGTATGTTTCTTCTGCTGCCAGAAGATCTCCGCGATTATAATACGTCTCTGCAAGTTGGAATAGAAGATCCAAATTATTCGGATTATATTTCAAACCCTTTTGAAGAGCATTGATAGACTGCTCTCCTTGATTCAACTGCTCGAAACCTTCCGCGATAGAACGGAATAATTCAGGATCATTAGAACCTGCCTGATTCGCAAGCTCCAGATATTTTACGGACTCTTCTAACTTACCATTCTTCTTCAAAACGATAGAAAGATTGTATAAAGACTTTGCATCATTCGGAGAAAGAGTAGTAGCCTCTCTAAAATAATGTTCCGCAGAAATATAATCTCCACGATTATAAGAGATATTCCCCAAATAAGAATTGGAAAGAGCGGCGAGTTTTCCGCCTCTCGCCCTCATCACGACCAATTTGAAATGTTCTTCTGCCTGAGGGATCTCACCTTTTTTAAAATAACTTAATGCAAGATTATAAGTTAAATAAGGATCGTCCGGAGAAGAAGAAAGTCCTTGTTTGTAAGCATCGATCGCCGCTTCCGGATCATTGATCTCGTTGAAAAGATTTCCTGCCATAAGAGCGATACGAGGATCGTTCGGCGCGATCTCTCTCGCCTTAAGTGCAGTGCTTCTTGCAGCAGAATTTTGACCGCTATGAGCATAAGCTAACGTTAAATTATAATAAGCGTATACATTATTCCCGTCAAAAGTGATCGCCTTCTGCAAAGAATCGATCGCTTGAGGAAATCTTCCGTCTTCATCATAGATCACGCCCAGAACAGTCAAAGCCAATGACTTCTCCTGGCTTGTAGCGGGCCCGGTCAAAAACTCAGTGCAATAATCGAAGGCCTGTTTTCTATAATTTTGTTTGTATAAGGTAACACATTTGGTGAGAAGAGGATTGTTTGTACCGTCAGGAAGATAAGGTCTTTGTAACTCCTGAGCCAAACTTCCCTTTGGCATAAGAGGAGATTTACCATCAGCGACTCCTGTTCCGAATCCGGACTTTCCTTCTTTGAAAAAAGAATACCAAATCGCTAGACCAAGCAAAAGAAGAAGAGAAGCAGCGAGTGCTCCCCATGCAAATGCCATCGGATTATAATGACGTTTAGGACGAAACTCTTCCGGCTCGTCCCCATAATAGTAGGAAGGTTTAGGTTCTTCCGTCTCCAGGAAGATTCGGTTCTTGCGGATCGGGTTTTCCATGTCGGTTCGTCTCGTACTGAAGAATTGAATCCAAAACCCCGTTGATAAACGGAACAGAATTCTCACTCTCGAATTCCTTGGTCAGCTCGACTGCTTCGTCGATCGTGACCCTAGGTGGAATTTCTTTGGAAAACAATAACCCATAAATGGACAAACGAAGAATACATTTGTTCACCGGGGAAATTCTGGCAAAATCCCAATTCCTCGAGTACTTCTTGATGAGAGTATCGATTGTTTCTGCGTTTTTCACAACACCATTTATGATCGAAATGGCAAAATCCCTTTCTTCCGTTTCGATCTTTTTATCGTACCAACGGAACTTTAGGACCTCCGACAAAGCGGGATCCACCAGCTCCAACTGATATAACGCCATTAATGCAATTTCTCGGGACTTCCTTCGGGAAGATGACATAGATTAGAGAAGTTTCAGAAGATTGGTCATTTCCACCGCAGTCAAAGCGGCTTCATAACCTTTATTTCCAGCCTTGGTTCCCGCTCTTTCAATAGCTTGCTCGATCGTATCGGTGGTCAAAACTCCGAATATCACTGGAACGGAATGTTGCACTCCGATAGATCCAACTTTCGCAGATTCTCCTGCAACAAAATCAAAATGAGCAGTAGCTCCTCGGATCACTGCACCTAGGCAAATGATAGAATCGAATTTTTTACTTTGCGCGGCCTTGGACACTACGATCGGAAGTTCGTATGCTCCAGGGATACGGACTACAGTAATATCCTTATCTTCTACTCCGGTTGCGTGGAGTCCATCTAGGGAGCCTTTTAAAAGGCTTTCGACTATGAATTCATTAAAACGGGAGACTACGATACAGTGTTTCTGTCCCTTTCCGTCTAGCTTGGCTTTCAATTCTTGAGGCATCTGTTTCCTGGTTGCTTCTTATATCGAGAAAACACAAGTTACCCTGAGTGGCAACCGGAAAAGAAGCTTCTATCCCTAAAATCTGCATATTCCTGATCCTATTCGGATTTCTCGTTTCCTGCGAAACAATCCGTTCCTTTTGGAAACCAAAGGATGCATTTATCAAAAGTTTGGATCTACCAGACTGGGTTTTAGAATCCTCAATCAAACTTAGGATCTTCAACGACTCTCCGAACGTAGTCAATCCGGAAGACGCACTACCTGAAGACGATATCGCCTCTTATGGAAATCAACTTAGAGTATTACTCGCAGTTTCTCCAGCTGCAATGAGAGATATATATGAGATGGCAGGTTGTTTAGATGGAAGTGATCTTTTAAAACTCAGCGGGAACAAGATGACGGATAGCGGAGAAGATATCTGGTTCGGAGTTTGCAAAAGTGGAGCGAAAGACGCGATCGTATTTAGAGTATTAGAAATGGGAAACAACCAACTCTATTATTTATATGAAGAAGAGTTAATCAAAACCTGGGAAGAATCCAAGAAGAACGCAAAAACAAATCCGGACAAATCTATGAGACTCGCCACAAAGATCATAGAACATGAGCCTGCTCATCCGGGAGCCAGAAGACTTTTAGGAAGTCTTTATTTAAAAACAGGATATTGCGCTGGTGCAGTTCGTAATTATAGAATTTATCTCAGAATACTTCCCCACTCTCCTGAAAAAAACAGAATAGATGCACTTCTTAAAAAAACCTGTGGAGAAACACTGATCCCTAAAAAACCGGAACCGAAAGAATTCTCCGACGAACTCCCCACCTTAGAAGAATCCGGTTCTTAATTTTTTTTCGCACAGAGACCACGGAGGACACAGAGATATTAGGAAAAAAGTGCAATCAGACTACGCATGCTAAGACCCGTAAAATATTAGGGGTTAAGTATGAAAGATTTGCAAATCAACGAAATTACAGAGATTATCATTGGCTCTGCCTTAAAAATTCATAAAGATATAGGTCCTGGCTTATTCGAATCGATTTATGAATTCATCTTAGAAAAGGAGCTACAAAAACAGAATCTCTTAATTGATCGGCAGAAGAGTATCACATTCCAATACGAAGATATTATCCTTAAGAATGCCTTTCGAATCGATCTATTGGTCGAAAAGCAAGTAATTGTCGAAGTAAAGTCGGTGGAAAAACTATTGCCGATACATGCAAAACAAACGCTCACGTATTTGCGATTAATGAACTTACAGTATGGGTTACTTATTAATTTTAATGAGACCTTGTTAAAGAATGGAATTACTAGATTAGTGAACGGTTACCGAGAAAACCCTCAGTGATCTCCGTGTCCTCTGTGCGAAACTTTGCGGCTCCGCGACTCTGCGTGAAAAAAACTTCGCGCCTCTTTTCTCTCTGCGGCTATTCTTTCACTCTAAGCACGAGTGTTATCTTGCCGTCCGCTTTTTCCACGACTTCGAAACCTTCTTCTCTAAGAGTTTTTTTGATCCGGTAAAATCCGAGGTTTACGACCTTAGGTGGGTCGGATTTGCGGGGAGGAGAAGGGTAACGATCAGCAGAAGCATCCATCCCTATTAGTTTCGGTTTCGAGAAGGTCCGTCTTGACCTTGACAGAAAGAAAACCTTTTACTAAATGAGAAAGTAATGAGGCGAATTTTTGCTCTCGTATTTATCTTCTCAATTATCGGATTAGGATTCTCTGCGTTTTATCTGCAGGAATGGTTCGATTCTCCCGGATTTCGCTGGGCAATTTCCAAGTTTTCCTTTTGGGTCTTCTTATCTGTATTACTTCTTTCTTCCTTGGCAATGCTTCGGATCTTCAGAAGGGCCAGAAAAGCAATCCATACCCAAAGAGAAGCGATTGAAAAACATCTAAGTAGTATCTTAGAGGAATTGGTCCAAGATTCCCAAGCACTGGGGGAATTTTTGCGGATCGATCTGCCTCAGATGGAAGATCGGATCAAAACCTCTAAGGAAAAACTCCCGAAAGAGATCTATTCCGGACACACTGCGAATTGGACCAAGATCAGGACAGAGGCAGAAGCTGCTCTTAGGGATTTGGAGACTCTTCCTTTAGAGCCGGAGTTCGACACTCCTCCTAAAAACCATGCGGTTTTAGAATACAAAGACTTACTCAATAAACATACAAAAGCAAAATCCATTTTAGAAAGAGTCAGATCCGATCTTTCCTTATTAAAAGAAAAACTCACGGAGAAAGGATGTTAAAAACAATCCCCCTCATCTTACTTTATATTTTATTATCCACTTGTTCTTCTTTGCCGGAGACGAATTTTTCCATTGCAGAATATGTTTCTCCCATACATCCGATCGCTCAATTACTTCCTGCGGATCGAACACTTACGGATCTTTCTTCTGTCCGTAAAAAAAATAAAGTAAGCGGGATACTCATCCATCACACGAAAGGATTATCCACCGAAGAATACATTACAAAAAGTGCACATTCAGGATGGCTTGTGCATTATATAGTGGATAAAAAAGGAAAAATTTACGGGTTAGAAGAGCCTGGGAATTTTTTACTGAGGGCGGCACCTAAAACGGATCAAAATATGATCCATATTTCTTGGGAAGGAGATAAGGAAGAATTACTCAAACGCCCGATCCAAAAAAAGGCCCTTTTATATTCGATCGCAAAGACTGCAAAAGAATTCGGGATCCCGGTTTCCAATTTCGATGTAGGTTCTCGTTCAGGGATCTTCACGCATAGCCAGGCCAAGAAAAAATTCGGTGGCTTCTTAAATGGGAGCGACTGTGGGAATGAAAATGTTCTCAAATCCTTATTAGAAGAATTAAGAGGTTCTTATTTCTCCGAAATGGAATGGAAGGATAGATACGGAGAATGGGTACTTAGAAAGGAAAAACCTTTTGTAGGACAAAATGGAGAAGTAAAAGATCCGAGCTACGATAAGGGAAGAGGAGTTACTTCTACTCCTATAGCGGAATTAGAAACGATAGAAAAAACACCCGAAGGTTTATTGATAGAAGAAAAAAGACTTAGATACAATTATCGAGGAGCGATCTCCGCGGATTGTGTGGTATTACATTTTACCGCGATCAATGATTATGACGGAACTCTTAAAGTATTAGAAAAACGGAATTTAGCCGCTACTTTTCTCGCGGATAAAGACGGAAAAATTTATCAATTATTAGATTCTCCTCTTCATATGGCCGCAGCAGCGACCGGGACCAACCGTAATTGTTTCCAGATAGAGATCGTAGGAAAAGATACTGAGATGCTTCTTGCTAATCATGCTCAAACTACTGCGGTTTCTAAACTTGTACAAGAGCTTTGCAAAAAATACGAGATCCCTTTGAATAACCAGAAGATCGAATCCTTGAAAGGGATTTTCTCCCATACCCAAGCCAAGAAAAAATGGGGAGGTTCCATATTCCTGGACGCTCTGGATTTCGATCCGGGAGAACCTTATATGAAAAGGGTGATAGAACTTTTAGGTGGGACTTATTACGCCGAAAAGGATTGGTATGACAGGACTGGAGAAGAGTGGATCCTTCTCTTTACCGATTTTCAGCCTTAACCGGCCGATTTTTCACAGAAATTTTTTCAGAACCGAGTTCAACCATGCCACCGATCCCTTTTCCGAGAGGCAAACCGGATCGGCTAGTATGTATCTTTTGTTTCTCAGAAGGTTCCAACTTCTTCTGCCTTAATTGGCTTGGGGTTTTACCTGTTACTTTTCGGAAAGCATCGTTGAATGAAGATTTGGAATTAAATCCAACGAAATAGCAGATGGAAAGAATATCCTGATCCGGTTTTTCTTCTAAAAGTTTTACCGCCTCATCTATCCTGAAACCATTAATATAATTATGAAAACCTGTTTGAAGATGTTCGTTCAAAAACTCTGTCAGTTGATACGGTTTAATCCCTAAATCTTCAGATAAGGAATGTAGAGTGAGTTCAGGGTCCCTATAGAGTTTATCTTCTCTCATAAGCTCCTGGATCCTAAGTTCCAACAGATTCAGATCTATACCTATTAGTAATGACTTTTCATACTTCTTCTTTCGAACTTCGCGGGTCAAAGGTGCAAAAAAATCGGGATAACGAGAAGGAGCCAAAAATAACATCGTAACGATTGTAGTCACAAGTAAACCGCCAATCCGAAACAAAAGATCCATCCCGAACATGAATCCGAACACCAAAGAATACATTGCAAAAACCGTAATGGTAGCCAGTACAAAAATAAAACGGATCTGAGACTTTAAATCCGGGATAGAGATCACAGTCAGAAGCATTCTATACCTGAATCCGAAATAGGCAGTAGTTAGTGCAGTCGTTAGGAAAAATCCCCAAGAGAGAAAATGTTTATATCTAATATTTCTAAAGTCACCTAGATCTGAAATGATCGAATCCCAGGGCCTTCCGAAAAAAAAGATCTCGCCTAACAGAAAAAGTCCAGGAACTAAACAATGAAGCCGTATGTCTCGATACAATGTTTGGTTCGGGTATATCAAAGAATGCGTATATAGCAAAGATAAGGGGCCGATAGCCGAAAAAGAAGTGAGTAATAAGAAGATTGCATGCGGGTAAGTTCGATCAATTTCAAGAACTACATTCGCAACTGCAAATAGTATGATCCCCAACGAAAGAAACAGAAGTGCTCCAATCCTGTCTTCTCTTCGTTTTTTTGGCGGAATCAACCTTTGGATCACTAATAAAAAGGAAAGGCCGCTTCCGAAGTAGAATATTGGAGTTACCACTTCGGGATTTAACATAGGCGGTATATTAAGAAAATACCTAGGCTTGTCAAGTGTTCTCAATCAAAACACTGCTTAGAACCATTTGGCATCCAATAAAATATAAGGAAAATTTTTATTTCGAACACTTGCATTTTTCTTAATTCAAAATGGAAAAATCTCTCTTTTGCTTATATTCCACTTATTTTTAAAATTCGGATTTTTATACAACTGTTCGAATAATAAAACTCGAACGTTCGAATTTTGTCTCTCGGACGACCCTTTTTTTCTTATGGAGTATTCTTTTCCGCCAGAACTGATCCGGGATCCTTTCAAGACTCCGGACTAGGAGCGGAAAATGGAAATGCAAAGAACACGTGCCGTAAAACGTTATTTGCGGTGCGCCTTGTTAGGGATGGCTGTATTAGCTGCGGGTTGCCCCGTAGGAATTTTTACTGAATTCCCCAACCAGGAAGAAGTATGTAAATTTGATCCGATCAGAGAAGGAATTCGTGCGGTGTCCGCATCTTCTTTCCCTGAACCGGTTTTACAGCAGGTGCTGGTAAATGGAAATCTTGTATGGCAAACTGTGACGGATGGGCCGGCTTACCCAACTCCAACATTTAGCCCGGGCCAAACGATCACTCTGAAAGGAACAGGTTTCGGTGCGGGGCCAGAGATAGACTTCTCTAAAATTATGATCGGAAATACAAGGATCCTAGAGACCGATCTAAGAATGTTCGAACAAAGATTGGATATCACCAAACAGGTGAACTTCGAAGTGGATGAACCTTTGGATAGCTGGAGCAAATACGTTCTTGCTTGGACTGATAATCAGATCCAATTCAAAATTCCCGAGCATGCAACTTCAGGTGCTTTGATCGTTCAGATCCAAAAAAGGCTTGGATACAACGACTCTTTATTACATCCGGGACAACCTCATAACGTAATCGATGCACAAACACGCAGGGTAACTGACGAAGATTTCAAACATAAATGTGATGTAGTCTCTATCCTCAGCGATGCAAAGGGAACAACTCCTCTCCAAGTGAATGTGAATAATCCCGGTTTTGCTTCTATTCTAGCCTTAGGTGAAAAGATTTTCTGGTCTTACGACTTCAATATAGGTGTGGCTCACGCGATCCGTAATTTGGATTGGAAGAAAATTTTTGCATACCAAGCAAAAGATCCTGTTACTGGATACACTGCAGATCCTCTGCTTCTATTCGGCGCTTACCAAACTGTTGCAGGACAAGTTCCTTCCGCAGCGATCGATAATATTTACTTTGATCGTTATCCGCAACCTACTCCGATCCCTGGATATTTAGGCGGTGACCAATTATTCAAAGGAACTACTAAGAATAGTGGTTGGGCAGGATATAGATATGCAGAAGCTTCTCACCCTTACACTGGTAAAGGAGAATGGATCGGATTTAACTGTGCTTCTTGCCACGGGTATAAGATCACTTATGAAGCTTCTCCAGGAAATACCGTAACAAAAGTTATTCCCGGACTTCCGAATCCTAAATGGTCCATGAAATGGTCTTTATTAGGAGATTTTAAAGGGATTAAAGAGAACGAGCCGGGACCTAGTTTCGATTCTTCTTCTAAAGATGTGGATAAGACTATGCTGATCTACGTTATGCCTCAAGGCGCGGGAGAACATTCTTTGATCCGTATCAAAGGAGAAGGTAGCGAAACGGATAACGATTACGAATTCTCTCCGATCGCAATTCCAAACGTAACCAACTATATGGGAATCAGAAGATCTCTTTCTCATACTGAATCTTATGTTGGATTCGAAGGATCTTATATCCATTCGGAAGAACCTGATGGAGCGACCGGAGCAATGTATGCAAAAGAATTGCAAGCTCTCACTGCGTACATGACTAAACTAGATCAGAATGACAAGGCACTCAGACAAGTCGGGATCTATCGTTGGTTGAAATCCAAAGGAAAACTACTCGCACAAGCGGGAGCTGATCCAGGAGAAGGAGCATTCGTACAATCTGGATGGGAAAACCAACCTGGAATTGCAGCGGCAGTTGCAAGAGGTAAGGCTACTTTCCAAAGAGATTGTGGATCTTGCCATAATGATAAAGTCGGTTTGAACTCCAACGAGAAGATGTTCAAGATCAACGAAGTAGGAAGATTTTTCGCTCCTACAATTTATCATAAACAACAACAATCCGTCCGTGCAACTTTCTTAAGAGATATGTATTGGGTACAACATAGAGGTCTTTTGAGCGACGGTCACGTTCGTAACTTAGAAGACTTGGTCAACCCTGCACGATGCACGGAAGGATCCTCTCTATACAACCAATACTATACTCTTCATGCACCTGTAGTTCCTGCACTAGGCGGAGCGGATCATCCTGAACCATATCCTCCACAAAACAGAAAGTCGGACGTATTTAGAGTATTCAAGTCACCGAATAACGATGCTGGTACGAAAAGAAACAGGTTCATTGAAAGACATAAATACTTTGTAACCGTTCCTTGGGATCCGGATTGGTATTACTGGGATTATCAAAAGATGAGAAGGGAATATGGACCGCAGGAATTGGGCACTGCTCAACCAATCGGATTACCTGCAGCCCCTCACCCTTGGTGTTCCGCCACCGCAACTGAGGTGGATGATCTAGTGGAGTATATCCTCACTCTCTAAACTACTCTCAACGAGCCCGGGAAGTAAGATCAAATACCGGATCTTACTTCTCGGGCTTTTATTTTAGGATTTGATCCTAAATTTCAATTTTTCTAATATTAGAAAATTACTCCAACATACTTCTGAGCATCCAAGCGGTCTTCTCATGGATCTCCAATCTTTGGGTTAGAAGATCCGTTGTCACTTCGTCGCCGCCTGAGTCTGCAGAAGGAAGGATCGCCCTCGCAGTTCTGATCACTGCTTCGTGACCCTCGACTAGATTTTTTAACATATCTTCTGCCTTAGGAACTCCATCTTCTTCTTTTAAGGAAGTCAGACTGGAGAATGCCTTGTATGTTCCTGGAGCGGGGTATCCGAGAGAACGGATCCTTTCCGCAACTAGATCCAATGCATTCCAAAGTTCCGTGTACTGGGTCATAAACATCAAATGTAATGTATTAAATAAGGGCCCGGTAACGTTCCAATGGTAGTTATGAGTTTTTAAATATAAAAAATACGTATCCGCTAAAAGTTTTTGTAATCCTTGGTTGATCGCTTCCCTATCTTTTTCCGGAATTCCTATATTCGGCTTCATGAGTTTCTCCTATTTTATTTATTTAGAATCATTCTAAACATATAGTTTAGACAGTAGCAAACGATTTCTAATCGATTTTTTTAAATTCCCTAGGATCTAAATCAACTCGGAATCCTTAATTTTTTTCAGAAAAATAGAAAGATCTCCTAAGCAAAAACCCCTATTAAAGATAATTATAAAGTGGATCCGTATTAAAAGCGGAAACACAAGCAGGAAAAGTAGGAAGTGTAAAACTCATACCGAAGAACTGATTCTCTTCCCGAAAGCTATTACAAGGGGTAAGCAGAACTTGATTGATACAACCGTTAAGAGTGCTCTTATCAATATAAGCATAGGAAGATTCGCAACTTCTAACCTCTTTGTATGCCTTATGGTCACTGTCTGGGGCTGAACAACCGTCTCCTTTTAGAGTAAACGAAGCTGCAAATGAGAAATCTGACTGATACTCCTGGGAACATGTAGAAGATTTAAGGATTACAGCATTCACGAAAAGGGACTTACCTTCCCCTCGACTTATTTTTCCATCCATACTATCTATCTGATCCCAAACAGGATCCAAAATGCAAAAACCAAAATGGATCGATACAAAAACTAATAAGATTATTTTTTTCCAATACAGCATACTATCGAAATACATTTAAAAAACGTATACGGTCATCATCTTCGAAGAAAATTTCCTTTAGATATAAAAAAACCGCCCGAAGGCGGCTTTAAAATTTGCCAAATGTGGAAAATCTTATTTTCGGTATTCTTTGATCGCAGTGAAAACTTCTTCCAATTCAGAATCGGTCATGTAAGGGAAAAGTGGAAAGTTTAATATAGAATCGCAGATTTTTCCCGTTCTATGTTCTTTTCCAAATTTTCCTACGATGTACGGTTTCGCTCCAGGTTGATCGCTCATCGCTCCAGGATAAATTACCCCGAATCCGATCCCTTTTGTTTTCAAAACCTCTTGGATCTTAGGTCTTTCAGCCGGATCAAAAAGAGTTACGTTACAATATCCATTCTCCAAGAAATCTTTTGGAGGGTGAATTACATTCACTCCCAATGTAGGAAGTACTTCATAATATTTTTCAGCGGATTTTCTGCGAGAAACAATCCTTGCATCCAGATATGGAATATTCAAATTTAAGAATGCAGCTTGTAAGGTATCCATTCTAGAATTCCAACCCACATCTCCGTAACCGTAGTGGGACGTCCGTCCATGGTTTCCGAGCATTCTGACTTTGTTTGCAAGTTCTTCGTCATTGGTGAATACCGCTCCACCGTCTCCTGCTCCACCCAATACTTTTGCAGGGTAGAAGGAAGTAGTGGTGATCAGCGCGTCTTGGTATACTGGTTTACCTTTGTATAATACTCCGAAAGACTGAGCGCCATCTTCCAATAGAAATACGCCCTTCTCTTTACAAAGTTTGCGATAGTCTTCTAATTTTGCGCTTCCCCATCCGTACAGGTGAACGATAATAGCTGCTTTTGGTTTTACTTCATCCAAAGCTTTTTTGAATTCTTCAAAATCCATTTGGAGATCGTCAGGATCCGTATCCACAGTAGCAGGATCCGCTCCTACGTTTACTACCGATTCGAATGTTGCCCAGAATGTAGAGTCCGGAACAAGGACTTTGTCTCCCTTTCCTACTCCGAGAGCTCTTAATGCAAGCTGAAGTGCGTCTGTTCCGTTCGCACAAGCGATCGAATATTTTGTTCCGGCAGCTTGAGCCAGATTTTTTTCAAGGTTTACGACTTCTTCTCCCCCGATAAAGGAAGCGTTCTTACTGAGAGTTTTTACTTTCTCTTCCCAAGCTTCTAATAATCCCGGCTCGAATCGTTTTATATCTATGAAAGGTACGCCCATATGGTCTCCTTCGAACAGCGTCCGAGAAGGGGCCTAAAAAGCAAATTCTTTTGGCAGGTTTAAGGACCGCTACTTACACAGCGAAAATTCAGGAAATTCGTCTTAGTTTGCAAAGTCATCTCGCCGGTATCGGTAAGATTTGCATATGCGTTTACTTCTGTTCCACCTCCTCCTTGAGAAGAAGAAGTCCAATAACCTACAGAAGCTATAGTATTAAAGATAGAATACACTCTTGGATCTGTGCTATCCGAATAATCCACAAGAAGATGTAATTCATTTAAGTTCGGAAGTCTCCACGTAAATGCATTCATATTAAAAGAATTGCAGATAGCGACAGCAGTATCCCAGTCTATGGAATTTGCACCGGATCCACATGCTCCTGCAGAATATGTTTCTCCGTTATTACATTTCTGGATATATAGTTGTGTGTTTTCCTCAAGTACGATCCCATTCCCTTGATCCATAAACACAGGAGCAGAAAGTGTTTGTCCTGCAACACATCGAACCGCCAAACTAGAAGCCTTATTAAATGGCATCGAATTTCCCGTAGCAAAGTGAATTCCGTATGCTTGCACACCACTTCCCGCAAATTGTGTGGATGTCCAGTATGCGACTGTCGAATCCGTGTTCGGAAAATATGTGGTTTCGATCAGAGGCACGGAACTATTCAAACTAATTAAAGTATATAATTCCTTTGCGGTTGGAAGTCTCCAATTGGTAAATCCCGCGTAACCAGGTGCAGTATTCAAATTTGTGCATACATTTGATGCTCCCGCCCAATCCAAGAATGTAGGAGTTCCACTGCAGCTCGGATCAGTCTGGCCTTCTGCACAAGTCTTCCAATACAAACCTCGAATGAGATCTAGAGTGATCGTTTGATTTGTAAATGTAGGATGTGTAGTGGGTGTATTATAACTCCTGAATCCCGGTAGATTGGAATATTGACCGTCTTGGCCAGTACAAGAGGCTCCATTTCCCGAATTATCCGTACAATTAGATTTCCCCGTATCAGGGACTGCTCCTAAATCCCATACCGAAACGTTAAACGTATCTTGAGCCACATCTATGGAATTGGTCGCAGTTACAGTAAAAGAAAGTAAAGTGGTTTGAACTGTAGGTGTTCCTGAAATTTGACCGGTGGCAGTATTAAAATTCAATCCTGCGGGGAGAGTTCCGGATATGGAATAAGTGATCGGGGTCGTGCCGGTCACCGCGGGAGTAAAAGTTTTGGTAGACCCTATATAGAAATCAATGGAATCGAACATATTTCTTTTATATAATATGGTCGGGCCGGAAGGAGGCGGTGGCTCCTTTACGCATTCGGCCAACTCCCCAAGCATACATTTCAATATTTGGGTTTCGTAAAATTCCTGGGAACTTGGATCTCCCGGATTATAACCGCCGGAAGGTTTACAAAATCCCGATGATAGGCATAAAATACAAATAAGATACCGAAAATACGGCAATGAAGACATGTCTCGATGTTCCTACTTTAAAACATATCTTCTAACCACAATGGAAGAGTCAAAATTTTACTTATTTAATTTTTTACCTTTGGATTTCTTTTTAGGAATACTCTTTGTCTTCTTCCCCTTTACTATTTTTTCAGGAACTTGGGACTTTGGTCGAACGGATTCCAGGACTTTTTCTTCGAAAAGTATTTTTGCTACCTCTTCGAATTTGGAAACGGGAAAGAATTCCATTCCCTTTTTCACATAGTCAGGAATTTCATCCAATTGAGGGCGATTGTCGGCCGGGAAAATAATTTTATGTACTCCGACCCTTTTAGCGGCCACAATTTTTTCCCGTAAACCACCTATTGCCAAAACTTCCCCGGTAAGTGTCAATTCTCCAGTCATCCCGAATCCCAATTTGATCCTTTTGCCAAGGACTAACGAGAGAATGGTTGTCGCCATAGTAATCCCCGCACTCGGGCCGTCCTTAGGAGTAGCACCGTCAGGTACATGTAGGTGGATCGTTTTTTCGGTAAATAGATCCTCTTTACCTAAGAAATTCTTAATATAGCTAAGAGCGATACTGGAAGATTCTTCCATCGATTTTCCGATCATACCTGTTAAAAGGATTCCGCCCTTCCCTTTCACAAAGACTGCTTCTATCAATAATGTCGCACCTCCTACAGAGGTCCACGCGAGCCCCAATGCCGTTCCCGGAACGGTAGGTTTGGTCATTCTATCGTCAGTATATTTTGGAACTCCCAATAATTTCTCAATATCCTTGGGCTGAAGATCTTTAGGATAAGATTCTCCTTTAACGATTTGTAATGCTAGTTTACGAGCAAGTTTGTCGGATTGTTTTTCTAAACCCCTAACCCCCGATTCTCTGGAGTAATGATCTATAAGACTAACGATCGCCTTCTTATCGATTTGGATCCCGTAAGGTTCTATACCGTTCTTTTGCAAAACCTTCTTCCATAAATGTTTTGTAAAGATCTGTAACTTTTCATCCGTGATATATCCGGATAGATTGATCACTTCCATCCTATCCAAGAGGATCCTACTGATAGAATCCAAAGTATTTGCAGTCGCAATAAAGAATACGGAAGAAAGATCGAATGGAAGATCTAGATAATGATCTCTAAACGTTTTATTCTGCTCCGGATCCAGAACTTCCAGAAGTGCTGCAGCAGGATCTCCCTGCATTCCTAAACCTAATTTATCTATCTCATCCAAAAGAATGACTGCGTCTTTTTCCTTAGTGATCCTTAATGCAGTGATGATCTTTCCAGGCATCGCTCCTATATAAGTTCTACGATGTCCCTTGATCTCTGCTTCGTCTCTCATTCCACCAACGGAGAATCGGAAAAATTTTCTGCCCATCGCCTCGGCAATCGACTTAGCGATAGAAGTTTTTCCTACACCAGGAGGACCCACTAAAAGTAGAATGGAACCTTTCTCAGTCGGTTTCAATTTTTTCACCGCTAAAAATTCCAGGATCCTTTCTTTCACATCGTCCAGTTTATAGTGATCTCTATCTAAGGTCTTTCTTGCCTTATCCAGATCGATCTCCCTGGAAGGAGCGGATTCCCAAGGAAGGCTTTCCATAATATCCAAATAATTTCGGATAACGTTATAATCCGCGGTATTTTGATCCGTGTAGAAGAACTTATCCATTTCACGTTCTACTTCTTCGATCACTTCCGGATCCGCAGGGATAGATTTCAGTCTTTCTAAAAACTTTTCGTACTTTTTCTCGTATTTTCCCTCTTTCTGTCCGAGCTCTGCCTGGATCGCTTTGAGTTGTTCTCTAAGGAAAAATTGCCTTTGTTGTTTATCGATCTTATCTTGGATATTTTCCTGTATCTCTCTTTGAAGACTAACTAGATCGATCTCTTTTTTAAGATATAATAATACTTTTTCGATCCGATCCTTCAGATTTACCGACTCGATCACGGATTGATAATCTTCTTTTTCTATATTCAAAATACTGCATACGAAATCGGCCATTTTACCCGGCTCGTTCACATTCAGCATAGTGAGTTTCATCTCTTCCGTAAACAAAGGGTTGTTCTGAGCAAGCTCTCTTGTCATGATCAGAAGTGTTCTCATCATTGCCTTGATGGTATTTTTAGATGCACCTGTTTCTTCTTCCGGATAAGTCACTTTAGAGATCAATAATGGTTCGACTGACGAAAAAGATTCTACCTTGAATCTGCGAACGGTATTGATGAGAATATTCACAGCCCCGTCGGGAAGATTTACTTTTTTTAGGATTTTTGCAACGACTCCGTAATCGTAGATATTCTCCTCCGTCTTCTTTTCATTTTCCTCGTCCTTTAATAGTACAAGTCCGATAAAAGAATTTCCTTTGAGCGCTTCTTCTACTGCTTTGGAAAATTTCCCACCCGGAACGATAAGAGGAGTAATAATGCCCGGAAAAACGGGTCTAGTCTTGATCGGGACCAAAAAAAGCTCAGGCGGGAGAATGGAATCTACCGGGATGATACTTCCGTCAATTTCGCCTAGATTATCAAAAAGATCCACATTTCACCTTCGCTTTTAAGATTATTCGGAGTGGATTCCAGTTTCTGGGTTACTGCCAAAGACTCAAATCTTTCTTTTCCTTGGATTGGCCAGGAAAAGAGGATCGACCCGGAAAAAGTTTTGTAGGAACTCCTAGATCCGATCGGTTTCTAAATGATAGTCCCCAAAAACGGAGGGTATCCTGAGAAAATTAGGAAAAATTTCCGGGCCTAGAAAACATTTTGTCGGGAAATACATGGATAAACTTTGATTTCCAGAGTGTTTATAAGTTTGGGCAAATCTTGAACTCATGTTCAAATCCCGAAACTTAATATAACGACCGTTCTTTCTTCTCTGCCTGAACAAAGGATACGGATTGACTTTTAAGTACTTATATTTAGTCTAAATTGAAAATACAAAACTTTCTCGGCCGTTTAGATCTAGGGGATACATACATGCAGTTTAAAAATTATACTCTCTTTCTTATGATCTCGATCACGTTATTCGTAGGTTGTAAAAAAGATGAGCCCGATAATACCAAGGCTCTAACCGGTCTTGTACTTGCCGAAGTGCTTTATAATCCTTACCAAAGGATCACTCCTCCCGAAACGGATACCATCACAATCCCAAATACAAATGCAAGTTACCAAGCAGGTAGGCAATACACTCCGAAATGTTTTGGGAATTCAGGAAATACGGAATTTTATTTTTATAGAAAAACAGTAAGCCCGAATAACAAAAAACTTCTCATCAATTTTATGGGAGGAGGAGCTTGTTGGAGCGATAATAATTGTTTCGGAAATAACACCACTACCTTTTTCAATCTTTTAAACACGGTTCCGGACCTATTCGTCAAGATCGCATTCCAGGGGATTTTAGATGCGAATAATTCCTCCAATCCATTAAAAGATTATGATGTTCTTTTTATACCGTATTGTACTGGAGATCTTCATATAGGTTCCAGGGATACCACAACCGATTACAATGATCCGTATGTGGCGGTTGATCCGGAATACAGCCATAGGGGCCATGATAACGTACTCTCTGTACTTAAATACGCTCAGGAGAACTATTCCCAGGTCACGAACGTAGTTGTCGCGGGCCAAAGCGCCGGAGGTTACGGAGCAATATTAAATTATCCTCATATTCGCCAGGTATTTAGCGAATCTGCAAAATTTCCTAATTTTAACAAAATGGATCTTGTTGCAGACGCTTCTAACGGGGCAGTCATTAACGGATTCTTCCAGGACATAGTCAGAGACAAATGGGGAAGCGCCATCAACATGCCTGACTGGGCCGTAGGATCAAGCACCTACTTAAATGGAACACCTTCTATCCAAGACTATATGACTAGAGTCGCTAACACATACCCAAGTGACAAGATCGGTCAATATACCGCCGCTTTCGACGCCACTCAAAGATGGTTTTATAATGTAATGGGGATCATTGATTCCGGAACTCCTGCTTATTCGGACTCTAGTTCTTATTTCGGACCGGGCGATGCGAGAGAGGTTTCCGATGATCCGATCGGTGGAAACACTCCTTCCAATTGTAATTGGGCAATCAATGCAAGAACTGCAATGACCGGGATCGCGAACTCTAATTATTCTTATTATATCGCCCCGGGAGATATTCATACAATCACTACAAGCGATAGTATGTATGGTCTTACAAGTAACGGAACAAATTTTAACACTTGGTTGAAAGGGATTATCTCAAGTGCATCCATCCCTGCGGATGTGGATTGTTCTCTAGGTTCCGGATCCCATCCTTGTACGGATAAGAATTATAACTTCAATTCTTACAATGATAGTTTAAAAAGAGCGACTTCTCACGAATCTTACGACGCGAATAAGGATCTATACGAGACTTGCTTCCCTTGACATTTTCGGAAACTTGAATAAACTATAGCTAATATCGCCCTCACATCTTAAGAGGGCGTATTAGGTTTTTATGCAAATCCGTCTTCTAGTTCTCTTAGTCGTATTCTCCCAAGTTTTTTGTACCAAACCGGACAAAGAAGATAATACACAATTATTGGCTTCGGCTTATATCTTGGATCTAGTCACCACACCTTACGTAAGGATCACTCCTAAACCGGACACATTTACTACTCAAGTGGACCATGGGGCGACACCTTACACATACACTGCGAATTTCGATCCGAAATGTAGCGGTACTGAAGGAAATGTGGACTTTTATTTCTTCCGAAAAATCGTTGCTCCGAATAATAAAAAACTACTCATCAATTTTATGGGAGGAGGTGCTTGTTGGGACAATGCGAATTGTTTTGGCAATAACACTGTTACTTATTTCAATCAATTGAACGTGATCCCGGATTTTGCATTGGATCTTTTATTTAAAGGGGTCATAGATCAATCCATCGCGGCGAATCCATTCAAAGATTATGATGTTATTTTTGTTCCGTATTGCACGGGAGATTTGCATATCGGTAGCAAGGATAAAACTTATACGAGCGGAACGATCAAACACCACGGATATGATAATGTAATCTCCGTCTTAAAATTCATTCAAGGTTCTTATTCTTCTTTAGATCGGGTTTTCGTAACCGGTCAAAGTGCAGGCGGATA
Source organism: Leptospira sarikeiensis (assembly GCF_004769615.1). Lineage (GTDB taxonomy): Bacteria > Spirochaetota > Leptospiria > Leptospirales > Leptospiraceae > Leptospira_B > Leptospira_B sarikeiensis. Next base: position 89,792 of record NZ_RQGF01000043.1, read on the forward strand.
TGGAGCGATCCTAAATTATCCGATCATCCGAGAAACGATCACTACGATCGATCCAAGCGCTACCGTCAGAATGTTATCCGATGCTTCGAATGCAGTGGTTCCTACGGGAGCTTATTCCATAGGTCCTGCATTTTTTCCATTATTAGAAAGTTCTTGGGGAGTGGAAACGAATGGGATTGGAAGTGGTAGCGGGTTTTCGAATTCAAATCTTCCTCAGTGGGTAGCCGGGATCGGGGCCAATTATACTACTACAGGAAGTCCTTCGATTAACGATTACTTTAAAAAAGTAGCAACCGAATACTCCGGAGATCTTCTAGGGCAGTATACAGCGCTATTCGATGGGAACCAAAGATTCTTTTATCATACAATGGGTCAGATCAACAAGATTAATAACTCGACTTTAACTTATTCCACAAGCGCTGTTGCGGACCCTTATCAAGCAGGCAGAAGTTATTCTTCCATTTATGGGGATAGCGACGGAAGTTCCGTGCCCGACGGTTCTAGTTCCAGCTCGAACGATTACACAACTTGCGATTGGTCTAAACAAGCCGTCGCCAAAATGGTAGATGCAAGTTCCAAAGCGAATTATAGATACTATGTAGGTCCTGGAGATGTACATACGATCACTACTTACAATGAAATGTATTCTCTTAAGAGCGGTGGGGTGAAATTCTCCACTTGGTTGAATACATTTGCAAACGGAGCAAGCCCTCCTGCAAGTGTTCAATGTAATGATTCCTCAGGATCTTGCGTAAATACGAACTTATTCGATAATACGATAAATAAGAATTTTGGGAGTGCGACTTCCGACGAGTCCTATTCTTTAAACCCGAAACAGGATCTATTCACAGCATGCGGTGGAGCGGCAGGCCTAGGTCTATAAATTTAAAAAGAAGAAATACCCTCTTTATATTCTGTCCCGGATTTATTTAGAATTTCTTCATATAGATCTTTTGTTTCCTGATCGAAACATACAAAGATCAGTTTTCTAGGAAATTGGCCTTTATGCTCCAATACGGTTTTGATTGCGATCGGGGCCGCCAACTCTTTCGGATAGGCAAAAATCCCGGTACTGATACTTGGGACCGCAACCGACTCGAATGCCCTTTCGAAAGACAATTGGAGTATGTTCTTATAACAGGTTTCTAATAGAGAAGCCTCCCAATATTCTCCTCCCTTCCAAACAGGCCCTACTGCATGGATCACGTATTTTGAGGGAAGCTGGCCACCTGAAGTCAGAACGCATTGCCCTGTAGGAAGTCCGTTCGGATATTTTTTGATCTTTAATATCCTACATTCCTCGGCGATTTTGGGCCCCCCTATTCTATGAATGGCCCCGTCTACACCGCCTCCTCCCCCCAAGGAAGAATTGGCTGCGTTTACCACCGCATCCGTTTGAACGGACGTAATATCGCCTTTCCAAACATAAATTTCCATCGCTATTTAAAGAGACCATAAACGGATCTCTTGCAAGGAAAATTTACATATTGTTTTCATAATTCGTTTAATAATAATGAGTAATTCAATATCCCTAAAACGTCAAAATCAATTCCCTAATAATCGATTTTGTTTCTTTTTTAGACATTTCTTTAATAATATATTCGTTATTATATAAAATGGAGTTAGATCATCTGCTCACAAAACGGATCGGCTTCGTTCGAAATTAAATCTAGGAAATGAAAAAGGCTCCGAACCCGCCAGAGCTCGAAGCCTTAAACCGATCTATGGGACTAAGATCAAATCCCTTTTAAGAGTAGATCGATCGTTTTGGAAAGCACCGCGCGGATATCGTCTTTTGCATCCTCATCCGGTAAAACCTTATGGTTCCATATCTTCAAACCGAATCGAATAAAGAAGTTATCCAAGAACTCGGTTTCTATATGGGTTCTCATAGCCGTTTTTGAATTATCTCGATCCCATCTAAGAACGATACTTGTTCCTTTTCCATTATTCGCCTTTACCAAAGTTTCAGTGAATTCATAGATAATGGACTGAAGATTTCCCGGAATAAAAATATTGATCGCCCAAGAAGGAGCAAAATATCCGAAAGCACCACTTACATCGAATTCTTCTATCTTAGTGATCTTTAAATTTAAGATCCCGGATGTAGCCGTATTTGAAAATCTACCCAATAATTGGACATCGTTGTTTTCTAAGACTAATCCGTATAAATTCGCTTCCATACTCGCCTTTACAACGAAAGGAAATTCGGAGAGAGAACTTAATGTGAAAGCTTCTTGAGGATAAAAATTCCCCTTAGTATCGTATGGGATAACTTTCCCGTTCAGAGTGTAGAATTTGAAACGGATCTCTCTTGTTTTGGATTCTATCGCAAACTCAGCGAGTGATCTTCCGGAAACGTTTGTGATCCTTAATTTAATAAAACCTAAATATTTGATATCATCCAGATAATCGCCTAGATCCGGATAATCCCTCATCAATGTCTGCTCGATATTCCCTTCGAAACTAAATGCAGTAACTCCGGGAAGTTTTCCTTCCGGTTGCACTTTTAACAAAGAATCTAGACCGAAATAGTAGCTCATGAACTTTGCGAGAGCGGGGAAAGATTCCGTAAAATCATTAATCGCTTTTCTCGCTTCAGGATCCTTGATCTTTTTAAAGGATGTGGTCTCCGGAGCGCTTATAGATTTTAAATTGTTCGCATCCAAAAAGTGTAAGCCTGAATCCATAGCATTCAATCCATGCTTATGAGTGAAAGGGCCAAGATGTGTTAGTACATCCAAATTACCGGAGTAGGAATTCCCACCATACGTCGGGTTCGGATTATGTTTTAAGGCAAATTCAGCTGTAAAATCGCCGAAGTTCGGAATGGCAACGTCTTTCATTCTTACGGATTCAAGGCTTACTTTATATCCATCCGTAGCGAATCTTCCCCTATAAGTCACATAGTGTTGGCCGCTTGCGTCCTTCTCCATGTATTCCGAATTGAATAAATTTTTTAATTCGAATCTTTCCAAGGAGCGATCCAGATATTTATGAAAACCTTCCGCTCTTCCATCGTATTTGTTCTTAATAATCGCGGTTTTCAAAAATTGGAAGAATTGTCTGGAGATATTTCTTCCATCCGGACCGATCGAATCCGGGATTTGTTTTAGTGAAAATGCGGATATGGAGATTGCGAATCCGCTGATTAAAAATAATAAAATCAGAATTCGGAGCTGCAGATTCCCGGATTTTTTTTCTCTTTCTATTCTTTGTTTCAAAAGGCTCATTCCTGCCTCTCCCATTTTATAACATTTGTATTATAAAAGCCAAGGGGCTTGTTCTCCGACATTAACCAGCAATCAGGTTCTGTCAAGTCTATAGCGATCGCTACAATAAATCAGGATCCTCTAGTAAGCGCCGGAAGTAAAGGTTTCATACCCTCTTGAATATTTAATCTGAGGCAATCTTATTTCCTTCTAAAAGTAAGAAAGTGTATATCCCACACAAATCTTATCCGAGAAAGAAACGTTCTAATTTACTCGATCATTTTCCAATACTATGATATCATCCCTGCCTCGGAGTATTCCATGAAGTGGTACCTGCGTTTAAGTTTGAAAACAAAACTTTCCATCCTATTTTCATCCGTGCTCATTCCTTTCCTGATCATATTAGCACTTTCTCTTATCAATTCCGCATCTAGGATCCGGGATATAGAAACCATCCGAAACGATAGATTAATTCCTTTAAAACAGTTAAAAAAAATTTCAGATCATTATGCGATCTCTATCGTTGATTGCGTGCATAAAGTAAGAAGCGGGGCTTTTACATACGACCAAGGCGTGGAAACTTTGGATCTTGCGATGAAAGAGATCAAAGAAGAATGGAATACTTATCTTCAGACACATTTAGTAGAAGAAGAAACTGTATTGATCACTCAATTAAAACCTCTTTTCGAAGAGGCGGATAAGAGTGTAGACGAAGCCAAAGGCTTGATGATCGCTAAGGATAAGGAAGGGCTCGGTGTTTTTGCAGACCAGAAGATGTATTCTAAAATTGATCCTGTTGCCGGAAATATCGAAAAACTGATCTCGGTCCAACTTCTCATTTCGGAAAGGATCTATGAGAGAGCCGAGACTGAATATGCATTTAGTTTGGCCGTTTTTTTAAGTTTGTCCGCTCTGACCCTTGCTTATATACTTTATGCTTCTATTAAATTCTCGATCCGTTTAGTAAAAGGATTGAATCGGGTCAGAATATCGATCAGAGATGCCGACTTCAGTCATCCGATCGATATCGAGGACGATGAACTGAATCAGGACGAATTATTTCTTCTCTCAATTATCTTCAAAAATTTCCAGATCAAAGTGAAGAATATGTTATCTTCTATCCTAACTTTTTCCGAATCAATTTTGGCCTCTGCAGAACAACTTTCCAAAGCAAGCGACTATCTTTCCGAAAATGCACAAAGTGAATCCGCTTCTGTGGAACAAATCTCCGCGTCTGTAGAAGAGATCAGCGCAGGTATGGAGCAAGTCACTAATAACGCCGAATCCCAATATAAACTCATCCTTTCCTTCTCCGAAGAAATGAGAGAATTAGATACTCTGATCACGAAGGTAGGTGATTCTGTTTCGGATTCTCTTGGTAGAATATCTGAAATGTATTCCAAAACTGAAGCAGGTAAAAAAAATATGGGAAGCCTTTCCGAAAGTATGATCAAAATTGAATCCAGCTCCGGAGAGATGAGATCCATCACTGCGATCATTCAGGAAATTTCAGAAAAAGTGAATCTTCTCGCATTAAACGCGGCCATCGAAGCTGCAAGAGCTGGAGAACATGGAAAAGGTTTTGCAGTGGTGGCAACTGAGATCACAAGACTCGCGGAACAAACGGATCAAAGTACTAAAACGATAGAAGATCTGATCCGAGCAAGTAACAAAGAGATCGAATCAGGCAAAAACTTTGTGGATAGTTGCGTGAAAGTTTACGGAGAAATTTTGGAAGGTTTATCTTTTATTAAACTATCTTCGGACAATATAGTATCTACCATGCAGATCCAGTTGGAGAAAAAGGAAACGATCATCGGCGCGGTCAATGATGTGGATTCCAAGTCGGAGGAGATCCGAACTTCAGTAAGAGAACAAAAGATTGCGGTTGCAGAAACTGCAAATGCAGTTTCTAATATTTCAGTAACCGTTCAAAGTAGTGCGGCCAATTCGGAAGAGATTGCAGGAAGTGCAAATGGGCTTTTGAATATCGCGAAAAGCCTAAGAGATACTATGAGCTTTTTAAAGGCTTAGTTGGATATTGGATCTTCTTCCGATTTTTTCTCTTTTTTTAACAGATAATAAGTCGGATACTGCAAATATATATCCGCAGTCATAATAAGAAAAAAGATTATGATAGATAATATTTGTCCGAAAAAAGAATCCATCATTTCTTTTGAGTTCGAGATCAAAGCTCTTAAAAGTATAGGAAAGAACAAGATCACGAACGGAGATAAAGATGCCACAAAATAGTCCGGGTCTCTTAGACAATTGGGTAATTCTCTTAATCCCTTCAATATACTTAACTTCGAAAGAAAGATCGGTATAATATAATACAAGGCCGAGCCCATTACAAAAAAAATGATCAGTGAGAGACGGATCAATTCAGGAGAAAATGGGGCCTTGGGATCCGCCTCCTCTTGCTTTTTTAAAATTTCTAAATTCTGGGATCCTATAAATGGTTCCATTAGAATAAAAAGTAAAAAGACGAACACTATTAGAAATATGGCTAGTAAAAATAAAAAAACAAAATAGTTCCCGAAATCTACAGGCTTTTTCGGATCCATTCCCGAACGGATCACATACCCGTTAAAAACAAAAGTCATGATTAGACCTAAAAACGAGATCATGAAACCGCCGGAACCGGTCGCTTCGCCATTTAGCATGGCTATGTACGTGATACCTATAAACAAAAACAAGATGGATCTGGTAAACAAGATAGATCGCACTTGTCCTCTTGAAAACACGTATTGCAAATATTCTTTAAACATCGACTATCTGATAGAATTTAGAACGCTAATACGATAGCAAGCAAAGTTCCTACACTTTTCAACCAATGATTTCTCAAGGAGTGATCACGATACGGATCGGATTCCCTTTTCTATCTTCCAGATCTTGGAGTCCTTCATTAATCTCCTCTAATTTTCGCACTGCGGTGATCGATCTGGAGAGATTTAATTTTCCCTGTACATATAAGTCGATCAATTCAGGGATCGCCCTTCTATCGGAACCATAAGAACCTGCAACAGTGATCTGCTTTTCTATAATGGAAAATGGGATCGCAAATTTTAACGGTTCTCTCCCGATACCTACAAGTACCATTCTTCCCCCGGAATTCATTGCGCGAAGAGATTCTTCTATATTTGTCATTCTTCCGGAAAAATCCGCGAGTAGATCCACTCCTTTAGAAACTTCCTTTAAAGCCTTACCCGGATTTTTTACTTCTCTAAGATTGATTACCTCGTCGGCTCCATAGGCCAGAGCATTTTCGAGAGCACCTCTATCCACATCTAGAGCGATTACCTTACCTTTAGTCAAAGCCCTTGCGATCACTACACCATGGATCCCGAGTCCTCCGCATCCGAACACAGCCACATTATCTCCGTCTTGGATCTTTCCTCGGAACTTGATCGCATTATAAGGAGTAGAAACTGCATCTGCAAGGATCGCACCCTGCTCGAACGGAACTGAGTCAGGTAAAGGATATAAATAACGCTCTTCTACTATATTATATTCTGCGAAACTACCTTCTCTATCGAATCCGAATACTCCGAGATCTTTACATAAATTCTCTCTTCCTGCAAGACAATGCGCACATTCACCACAACTAGTTCCTGCAGCGATCACGACTCGATCTCCTTTTTTGACACGAGTCACTTTTTCTCCGACTTCTTCCACAACGCCGGAAGCTTCGTGGCCGGGGATTTGAGGATAATGTTTACATTTTAAAGTTCCGTGTAGGATCAAATGAATATCAGAACCGCAGATCCCACATGCTTTGATCCGCACTTTTACTTTTTCAGGTCCGAGTTCTGGAACAGGGACTTCTTTGATAATTAAATTTCTTTTTCCGGATTCTAATACTGCGGCTTTCATTCGAACTCCTCGACGGAAATGAGATTATAAATCCTAGCGGATCGGTCAAGGGATTTGAGATAAGAAATTTTGGATCTAAGATTCGATTCGGGACCAAAACCATTCTCTAAATTTGTCTCTTTAGAAACGATTTAAATCTTTGAGATTGTAGGAAGAATACGCTGTTCGTTATCTATTCTTGCTTTTTTCGTCCTTGTTCCCCAAGACTGCGATTTTTCCATGGTAGTAGTAAATACAGTAATAACAGATGACTGCGGAAGACATTTATAAACAAATTAGGGCCAGCCAAAACGGACAAGATTGGCATCATAAGAATTGTTTCGGTTGCGGACCCGAGAATAAAAGAGGTTTGCACGCAAGCTTTCCATTTCATGAACCTACTGGAGAAGTTCGATTCAATTGGACGATTGAAAAAGATTTCGAAGGAGCTCCAGGATATGCACATGGAGGAGCACTAGCTACTCTTTTAGATGAAGCACAAGGAGTTCTTTGTTTTCATTTAGGACATTTCGTAATGACGGATCAATTGTACATGCGTTATTACAAGGCTTGTCCTTTAGGAGAAGAGATAGAAGTTCGGTGCTGGGTTACCATGGTAAGGCGAAGAAGATTGTATACCAAAGGTACAGTGCATTTGAAGAAAACAGGAGAACTTCTTCTTACCTCAAAGGCTCGTTGGTACGATATGCCAGATCGGGTTTTTTCAAGAATGTTCCAAGGCACCGCTTTTCCAGTAGATATCATTCTAAAAGTTTTGGAAGAAAATCAGAAAAGAGGAAAGGAGATCAGGAAACGCCTCAAAAAAGAGAAACTCAAATCCGAGTAAGTTTATTTTTTGCTGGTCGGAATCGGATTTAATCCGGATTCTATGCTCCGAAAATCTTTTTCGTTTCGGAGTATAGAATGGAATCTTCCTGGCAAGTCTTCTCGATCGTTTCCGTACTTCTTTTCTTAAAACTACTTTCCACTTCCATAGTTCAAGGACTGGTCCGTATCAAAACCAAAACATTTCGTTGGAAAGAAGATGCAGAGTTTTTCACTCATTCCTTTCCTGCAACGGATGATCATCCGATAGTTGCAACTGCAAACGGGATCTTTAGGAATGATCTGGAGAATATTCCGATTTTCTTATTCTTACTGATCGGGTATATTCAGACTTATTGCTGGCAAGAGGGAACGATTATTTATTCCGGAATATTTATAGTTTCCAGGGTACTACATGCAATTTTTTACTTTTTACATAAGCAACCTTGGAGAAACATCTCTTACAACCTAGGGATCCTGGCTATGTTATTACTTTCCGGGCATATTCTACATTCCATTTTACTTTCTTAAATAGGATCGTAAGTATTGGATAAAAAACCGGTACGGCCAAAAAGAATTTTGATCTTGGGTCGAAAAACGGAGTCAAACTTATAAGCTCGGATTTTCGGGCTTTTTTACATAAAAACGGAAGTCTCAAAAGGAGAATATTTTGATCGAATTATATACAGCTGGAACTCCTAACGGAAAAAAAGTTTCCATCATGTTGGAAGAATTAGGAATTCCTTATACAGTACATCCAATCGACTTTAGCAAATTGGAGCAAAAAGAAGAATGGTATCTAAAGATCAATCCGAACGGAAGGATCCCTGCTATCGTTGATAAGGATAATGGGGATTTTCCCGTTTTCGAATCCGGAGCAATTCTACTCTATCTCGCAGAAAAAACCGGAAAATTCTTATCCAAAGATCCTAAAGAAAGATCTATTGCGATCCAATGGTTGATGTTCCAGATGGGAGGAGTCGGACCAATGCAAGGTCAGGCAAATCATTTCGTCAAGTTCGCTCCGGAAAAGATCCCATACGCAATGAATCGTTATGTGGACGAGACCAAAAGATTATATTCGGTTTTAGAAAGACGTTTAAAAGAATCCGAATATCTTGCTGGAAGCGAATTAAGTATCGCAGATATCGCGACCTGGCCTTGGGTGAAAGGTAGAACTTATATAGATCTTTCCTTGGATGAATTCCCAAAACTAAAAGTTTGGGAAGAAAAACTGGGAGCAAGACCGGGTTTTATCAAGGGTTCTGAAATCCCTAAAAAATAAACGAAAAGGCCGCGATAACAAGCGGCCTTCTTATTTCATTCCAGTTTAAGCGTGTTTATCTATGGAAGCTCCGATCGCTGCAGAAACGAATACGATTTGAACATATCTAAGTCCAATTTGCACGAAATAATCGGAGACACTCATTCCGTTTAAAGGAAGAAGGATCAGAAAATCCAAGACCCAATTTTCTATTAACCAGATAGATCCAATTCCTAAGAAAATTTTGAAAGATGGTCTTTGGATCCTTTTGGAAAGAAGAAATAATAAATAAGAACCTGTTGCAGTTCCTACAAGCAACATGATCGTTTTAAATAGGAACATATCCACCAAAAGTTTTCTTTCCGGGGAAAAGAAACCCATGGCTACAACGAAAGGAACAAGCCAAACTAAAAATCCAAAACTAAGCACTCGCACTAAAATACTTTTCATGGCGAAAATTCATAAATAAAACAAGGGAATAGTAAATCAAAGTTTCGGGTAATGCGGCAAAAAGTCCCCGATTAGAAATCCGTCTAAGAGATCTCTGTCTCTGCCAAAGGAAGAAATACTCTAAAAGTGGTCTTTCCAGGAATGGATTCAAAATCGATCTTTCCTTTATGCATTTCTACTATCTTTCTACAAATGTCCAGGCCCAAACCGCTTCCTTCTCCTTTTTCTTTTGTGGTAAAGAATGGTTCGAATATCCGATCTTTGATCTCATCCGATATACCTGGCCCGTCGTCCGTAACAGTAACTATCAAAAATCTTCCTGAAATATGGGACTCTAATGCTAAAGTTCCTTGGTAAGAGATCGCTTGGAATGCGTTATTGATCAGGTTTGCCCAAACCTGGGTCAACTGGTCCGCCTGGCCTCGAACCATTGAATTATCGCAGAAATCCCTTCTGATCTCCACTCCTTGTTTTACTTTATTATAATATAAGGTGAGCACAAGATCCATTTGCTCCCGAATATCGATCAGACTAATCCCGGTATGATCCTGATAAACATAGGTTTTTAAGGCGCGGATCACGCGAGTCGCCTTGATCGCAGCCTCTCTAACTACATTACTGTATCTTAATATTCCGGAAAGATTGTATGCATTCGTCACAAGGGCCGGAAATTTTTCCTTAGAAACATGTTTTACCAGATCCGGAAGATCTTCTACCCGAATACCCAATTCGGCTAAATTCTCCGAAATGAATTCAGGAGATGAAAATCCCAATTTAAGTAATGTTTCTCGGATGATCTTTCGATTCCTTCTCTCCTCCGATGAATCATAAAAGTCAGGAAAGATACTTCCTTTTATGAAAATTTTTCTCCATACATCTCTTTCCGGAGGATCAAGATCTGCAAACTCGCAAAGTAATTTTTCCCAATCATCTCTAAACACACTTTGGATCCCCTCGTTCGAAGAGATGATAGCACCTAGAGGAGTATTCACTTCGTGAGCAATCCCCGCGATCAATTGGCCTAGAACAGCCATCTTTTCGGATTGGACCAATTGAGCCTGAGTGGATTTAAGTTCGTCCAATGCAACGAGTAAGTCCCGATTCGTATTTTCCAAATAAGTATTCGTTGCCTTTAATTCTTCCGTTCTTAGGATCACTTTTTGTTCTAAGACTTCGTTTAGTTTTCGGATCTCTTCTTCCGACTTCTTTCTTTCGGAAATATCCCTAACGATCGCTTGGAGTAAAGTTCTCCCGTTCATAGTGACCGAATTTAAGGTCACTTCCGCATCGAAAGTTGTTCTGTCTTTTCTACAATGAACCCAATCGAATGTTTGAGGTCTTCCCGCAAAAGCAGCCTGGATCTTTTGGATCGCCTTCACTGAAGAAGGAGAACCGTCCGGTTGGAACTCAGGAGAAAAATCTACAGGAGAAGCACCGATGATATCTTCCCGTTTGCAACCGAACATCTCGACCGTTTTAGGATTACATTCTAAAAAGACACGCTCATCCATGAGAAAGATCGCTTCTCCCGCAGAATCGAATAAGGTCTTGAACTTGATCTCGTTCTCTTTTAAAGCCGTTTCTGCGGCTTCTATATCGGATAGAGTGACTGCTAATTTTTCCTCGGTTTTCTTTTTCTCAGTCAGATCCTCAAAAATCAAAGAGATCCCGAAAACTCCTGATTCATCCGAGAGTGGATTCACTCTGATGCGAACCTGTAGTAAAACTTTGCTAATTGTAGTGGAATAAGGACCTTCGTAATCGGATGCTTCTCCGTCTAAACCCCTTCTGATCAGACCGGAAATATTTTTATCTCTAAGGTCCGAGTATAATAATCCTATAACTTTTTCTCGACTTGCTTGTAGGAAGCGTAAGGAAGAATCGTTTGCTTCGATTACCTTTCCTTCTTTATCGAAAATCATTAACCCGATCGGCGATTGTTCGAATAGATCACGATATACGTTTTCGTTCTTCTGTTCGTTCATAGGGATCTTTGCATAATCATTACAAGACTCGCACAACTCTGTACACCCGATTTTACGGATCAACCGAATAATTTCGCTTATTAAATACGTTTTCGGTCAGGATGCAGGGAGGGTAACGTAGAAGGTGGTTCCTTCTTCCGAACTTTTAAAACGGATCGATCCTTTATGTTCTTCCACAACGTTTTTACATATATCTAGGCCAAGCCCTGTCCCTTCGCCTGGAGATTTTGTGGTGAAAAAAGGATCGAAAATCCTCTCCTGGATCTCTTGAGAAATACCACTTCCGGTATCTTGGATGGATATTTCCCAAAAATCACCTTTTCTTTCCGCATCTACAAAGATCCTACCAGAATAATTCATCGCGTGCAAAGAGTTCGTGATCAAATTTGTCCAGATCAAATATAATCTTTCCGGATCGCCCGCTATTCTTGCGGATCCAGGTACATTTATATCTACAACCACTTTATTTTTTATTTTAGAATAATATAATGTAATAATATTTTCTATTTGTTCTCTCGGCGAGATCGATTCCAAATGAGGAGTCCATTCCCCTTCACCAACTGCATATCCTTTTAAGGCCTGGATCACTCTAGAAGCTTTGATAGAAGCATCCAAAATCAACTGACTCGATCTGGAAATACTAGAAAGAGAAGAAGCGTTACTGACTATCATCCACCCCCTATCTCCTTTAGGAATTTTATCCAGGATCTCAGAAACTTGTTCAGGAGAGATCCCTAAGTCAGTAAGAGCATCCGCCATAACTAAGGAATTCTCAACATCAGCCGAACTTAAGATAGATTCTGTCTTCTTTCTTTTGGCCCTTTCTTCTTTGGAATCGAAATCAGAATTAATACTTCCTCCTTTCTTGAATAGAATCGCCCAAAATTCCCTTTCTTCCATATTGAAGGAAGAATATTCTTTTATAAGTTTCTCCCAAGGTTCGCTTAGAATAGAACGAATACCTTCCGTAGAGGAACGGATAGCCCCCAAAGGAGTATTCAACTCATGGGCGATCCCGGCCATCAATCTTCCTAAAACAGCCATTCTTTCTGAACGAACTAAATTCTCCTGGGTCCTTTTCAATTCATCCATCGCAGAACGAAGTTTATCGTTTGCAGTCACCAAATATTTGTTAGTTGATATGAGCTCTTCAGTTCTTTCCGCAACGGTAATCTCCAATTCCTTATTCGCATTTCGGATCACCTTCTCCGCGGTAGCAAGATCCGCAACAAGCAAACTTTGACGAAGACTTGCGATCACCACCATCACGCCAGAGCAAAACCAGATCACTAAACGAATGATCTCAGGCAGCTCTGGAAGAGTTAAGGACAGAATGATCGCAGCAGAACAAACCAAAACTTCCAACAAAGGAAGGATCCTAAGTAAACCGCTTTCAGTCGCAGTCTCTTGTTCTATGCCGTCCTTCAAAGGATCCCAAGTAAGAGTTCCATATCCTAAAAGTAAAATACTAGCGGAAAAACCTGCGTTGATCAATGTGCCATCTTCCGGAATAGCGATCAAGAACAGAGAGTTCCATTGCAACCAACTGATCCCAGTACCTGCAAGTCCAAGCACCAAACATAGAAAGGAAAAATCCGCTTTTAATCGCAAAGAAGGTTTCATCAGGATCCCGATACAAGCGGCAGACAACATGGACACAGGATAAACAGATAGAGTTAGAAGTTGAAACCAAGGCCTATCTTCTTTTCTAGAAAGATATAAAACAAGAGTCACCGCAAGGACGGCGATCGCAAGCCCTAACGCGTCCATGAAAGCAACCTTCATTCTGTTAGATGGAATTCTGTCTTTCAAAAACCGGGCGAAACCTAATGCAAAAAAAAGTCCAAGCCATGGATAGAAAAGATCACTCGGGGAAGGAAAACTATAAAACTCGATGATCGCCTGGATCTCCCAAACGATTTGTCCGATAAAGTAAGAGAGAATTCCTAAAAAGAAATAGAGCCTAAATTTTTTCGTCTCTCCTTCTGAAGAACGATATCCGAACCAAGCAGTGATCGTTGCGATCCCCATCGAAGATGTCCAATGGATATTATCTAAAATCCGTAATAATTCCGTTTCATTTGTGAAATAAATAAGGATAAATAAAAATAGAACAAAGATGGATCCGATATAAATAGATAAGAAGCCTAGGCTCTTATCCTTTGAGGAACGAATTTCTATAGCGGTAGCCAGAGCATTCATGCGGATCAGCGGGCGTGAATATTACACCTTAGAAAACTTAAGTCCACACTTTTTTAAAGATCGTTTAGAGCATGTTGGAATTCCAACAATAGGTAAGATCCGGGTTTATAAACATTTTTTGGCGGCCGGACGGGCTCTCCGCTTCGGTCAATTTATTTCACAATAAACAGATCGGGAACATATCCCGAATTGGAAATAAATTGACCCCGCATCGATCCCTGGCCCGGAGTGGGATCCATTTAAGAAGCTCGATTACTTTCCGTCTAAATCCGTAAATGGAAAATCGACTACATCTGCGTTTTCCCTAAGTATGCGAGCTAATTCATTTTCAACGAATTCACCAGAACCTACGAAATCCGGAAAATACTGTAATTCATATAAGTAAATCTCGCCATTAGGGCTTCCTGATCCAAGTGGATAAATACTCCCATCATACTTATTTAGGATCAAAGGGCCAGAACCAAACAAAAGATATGAATCATCATTGGTATCCAAGTATTTCTTATTTGCAAAATGTATGATCCAGCCGTATCTTTTCGTTTCAATTTCAGTTATTAAATAACTATCGTCACCTAACGATAGAGATCGATTATTCAGATATTCCTCAGCCTTTGCTCTAGCTTCCCTTTCGGTGGAAAGAATGATATTGTCTCTTAATGTTGGATTTCTTTCAATGAGCTTTAAATTTAAATCTTGATTCTCATTCAAAATCGCATTAGCCTCAGCTTCCGGGAAACGTCCAATCGAAATGCCAAGCTCATACGGATTGAGAATACTTTTTAATGCTTTTAGATCAAATTGAGAATGATAATTGTCGTATTTTTTAACGAAAGCTATTTCATCTTCTGAAGCCTTCTTCCCTTTAAATTCTAAAAAAATGATATAAGAGACTTTGGAACTATCGACAAAATTCATAATATTACGTTGATCGAATGTGCATCATTGACAATTGAACTCGAAACCCTTTAAAAATAATTTCCTAATTAAACTTTCCATCCAGCAGTCGAACAATAAACCATTTAATGATTTTACATTCAAATTTAAAAAAGGCTAACCCAATAAAATATACCGCAAGAGGAATAATCAAAATTTTAGTAGTTATTTTATCAGCGCTTACGTTTGTTTCAGTCTGCTCAAACAAAGGCGATATGAAAATCAAAATCGGAAAGAAAATAAAGAGCACAAGTAGGATTTTCATCACAGGATGCAATCGAGCCCTAATCGAAATAAATGTAATTCCTTTCTCAGGAAATAACGTGCCTTGTACATATGGGAGACAAGAATTTCTATATCCAATAAATCTATACATTTGGAATTGATTGCCGACTATTCTTTTGTAATAATCATTTCCAGAAACATTTTGGATCCTTTCGAAAATTTCTCCTTCAGATAGCTTAGTATATAAAATGTAGTTTTCATACATTAAAAGCTCTTTTGAGAAAATTTTAACTTTATCAAATATCTCCTGAATGTTCATCTTACCTATAAAAATATGAGATATCCCCGTATAGTATTTCCTATTATGGGAAACTGGTGAATGAATTGAGCAGCCAAATTATTCTCCACTTGCCTTTTTACCAATTTTTCCCAGAAATTATTTATAAAAACTACTATATTTTTTATAAATTTTAAAAACTTGCAAAAAACCTAATATAAAGTTCTCAAAGACTTGTCTGCGATATGAGGCAGAAAATTCAAACTTACAGGAATATATCTACCTCTGACCCAACGAAACATGCTAACGGAGCTATTCCAGATCCAAGGCATCCATGTAAATGCGTCCTCATCCTGGTTTAGCATCTTCCTTAAGGTTAAGGAGATTGGAGTGCCGGAAGTGAAAATAAAGATCCTTTCTGCACTAGATGGTTGAAAATAGGTATCACAGGCAAGATTTACTCTTGATTGAAAATTCTCGTAAGTTTCAATCCCTTGGGGAGTAAAACTCCCTTCTCTCCAGACAGATAGAATCTCTTCCGTTAATTTAAAGAATAAAGCAGTGGATCGCATTCCCCCCTGAGGACGAACCTTTGCAAATTGAGTTAAGGTTCTCGCAAAATCAGTCCGGGTAGAAGAAAGATATTCTGCATACTTCTTCCATAACTCGGCAGGAAATTCGTTCCAATTCGGATCAATCGTATGAAAATCCGGAGCAGTTTTGAGTTCGGAACAAACGGAATGAACGCCTTTTAAGAAAAATTCTGCAGTTTCTTTATGGCGTCTCAAAGATCCCGAAACGATCTTGTCCGGAAGATCTCCGTTATTCGCCATACATTTCCCAAGAGCAAATGCTTGTTCTTTGCCTCTATCGGTCAATAGATCGTAATCTTCTCCGGTCGAATTCGCCTGTCCGTGACGAATTAAATATAGAACGGACATTTTACGATTCCGTTGAGAATCTAGGGTTTACTACTTCCACTTTTTCGATTACGGATTCTTTTATATGTTTCCAGTAGTCCGAATCTTCCAAAGATTTTTTTTCCTTACGGATAATATCTCTTAGTTCTTCATTCCAAGAAGTAGTGAGTGATTTTTTCTCATTCCATGTTTTAGGGAATTCATTCTTCTTTCCTAATAAGGAAGCAAGTCTGGACAGTTCTTTGTCCAATAATTCCTCTCCTGAACGTATCTCTCGAGAGATCACTCCTAACATATTCCAACTTACTAATGTTTTATATGCTAAAAGATCTTTGTCCTTAAATTCAGGTAGGACTTCCTTCATTAAAAAATCTTGGATCGCTTCCAAAAGTTCCGTTGCGCTCGGTTTATCCTGCATATGATCCTCTATTTTACGGACTCTTCTATGAGTCTCATTGCTTCGTATTCCATCTCGCAGGCTCTTCTACCGATGGAAGCGAGTTCTATACCCTTATCTTTTCCGGAAAGATGTCTTTCTGCCTGACCGATACAACCGATCGCCCAACGAAGATTTCCCATCACTTCCCAATATCTGATCTTTTTAGGATCCAATTTTACTCCGGAAGCTTTTTCGTAGATCTCGTAAAATTCGGAGCGTTCCGCAAACCCTCCGGCTTCCTTATTCAGTTTTCCGAATCTCCAGTCTCTCATGCATAACCAGGTAAGATCTTCGTGGCGATCTCCCCAATGCGCGAATTCCCAGTCTACGATCCCTTGCAGACCTTCGGAGTTGACCATAAAGTTCCCCGTCCTAAAATCTCCATGGATCAAAACTACAGAATCGGATTCCAAAGAATTTTTTTCCAGCCAGTTCAGAATGATCTCCATAGCAGGATATGCTCCGTCCATAGATTCCAACTGAGAACGTAGCGCCTGAACGGAACCTTGAGCAACGGTTTTGCCCGAAACGTACTGACCTAAATTCAAAACCTCTTTTAGTTTTTCATCCTTACATTTGTCAGGAGTAACCGAATGGATCTTAGCAAGATTCTCCGCGAGCTCTTGTGTAATCTGTTTACGTACTTTATTTAAACTAGCATCTTTAACTACAAATCTTCCGGTTGCTTTTCCTTGGATCCTTTTCATAAAGTAAAAAGGATTCCCCGTGATAGCAAGGTCTGACTCCAGCCAGAAAGGCTCAGGAGTTTTTACTCCTGCTTCAAAGGCCATTCTACATACTTTAAATTCGTCTATCCTGGATAAAGAAGCGAGTAACGCAGCGCCCTTATCCGTTCTATAAACGGTTTGATATGTTCCGGACTCGGGGCCACCGTTCACTTTTATATCGGCCGAAAAATTTTCCTGACAGGCCCCTCCCGAAAGAGAAACCATATTAGCGATTTCTACTGTTCCTTGTAGCCTTTTTCCTAAATACGATTCCAGCCTTTCCTTCAATTCGGAATCTTTCACGATTAAAAGTTCTCCTTTCCGGACATTAAGTTCCTTCCGATCACCATCTTATGAGTTTCGGTCGGACCATCAGCGATCCTTGCAGCCCGTGCATCTCTATAAAATAATTCTAATTTTAGGTAACGACTAAAACCGTGAGAACCGCAGATCTGGATCGCTCTATCAATACATTTATTCAAAGTTTCACTCACCTGCCATTTCGCTAAGGACACTGCCTGCCTCGCGTCTCCTTTTTTACGAAGAATGTCAGCTGCCTTTAATGTTAGCAGGAAGCCTGATTCGATTTCCAAAGCAGATTCTGCAAACATCCATTGGATTCCTTGATGTTCGGATAATTTTCCACCAAAAAGTTCACGTTTGATCGCATAATCTCTCGCGATCTCCATGGATCTCCTAGCAAGACCGATCCATCGCATACAATGTGTTAGTCGAGCGGGACCAAGCCTTTCTTGCGAAAGTCTAAAACCTTCTCCTATTTTTCCAAGAACTTGCGACTCATGGACTTTTACGTTTTCGAATTTTAACTCACAATGTCCACCTGGACCATGAGAACCTAAAACACCGATTTCCTGTACCATTGTATATCCTGGAGAATCGGTTGGCACTAAGAACATAGAAGTTCTTCTGAAACTATCGTTTACCTTAGACATCACGATCAAAAAGGAAGCTCCGTTTGCTCCGGTACAATACCATTTATGACCGTTCAGGATATAATGATCCCCGTCTTTTTCTGCGTTAGTCGAAAGAGTGGTCGGATCAGAACCCGCTCCGGGAGGAGGTTCAGTCATCGCAAAACCGGACCTGATCTTTCCTTCTACAAGAGGATGGTAGAATTTTTTCTTTTGTTCTTCGTTTGCTGCTAGATGAAGAAGATGCATATTTCCTTCGTCGGGTGCATCACAGTTGCAAAGATAAGGTGCGATCGGAGAACGTCCGAGCTCGCTAAACACTAATGCGGTCCCGACCAGGTCCAAACCTAATCCACCTTCCGATTTAGGAAGATGAGCGGTCCATAATCCTCTTTTTTTAGCCTCTTCTCTTAACTTTTGTACGATAGGTTCAGGCATTCTTCCGTGATCATAATCATAATGATCTTCTGCGGGTATCGCTACTTCTTCTACAAATGCCTTAGCTCTTTCTCTAATTCCTTCGACTTCCTTAGGTATGGATAAGTCCATGTATATTCAGTTTTCCTTATTTATTCTTTTATGAGTTCAGGAGGTAATTTGAATTTACCGATCCTGTCGTTATGAAGACTTCCCAAGTAGATATAATCTCCCTTTCTCTTAACCGAGGTAATCTCTTTCAGATGTTTTCCCTTCGGCTCTTGAAAGCTCGCTTCCACCACCCCATTCTCGTCTAAAATCACTGCAAATCCGTAAGGTTGAGGCTTAGGCCAAAGAAATTTAGGGAGTTTTGCTACTAAGGATTTTGTCCAAGGACGAGGATGTAGGATCTTATCCACCATTGAATTTCGAACTGTGAATAACGCTAAATAGAATCTTCCTTTTCTATCGGAGGAGATATTATCCGGAAATCCGGGAAGATTTTCCGCCCAGATCTCGCTTGTCCCGGCCTTTGGTCCCTTGATCCAATATCTATGGATCCTATATTTGTAAGTTTCGTTTAATACTAGAAAGTCCTCATTCTGAGAGATCGCCACTCCGTTCGGAAAGAAAAGATCCTTCATCAAAGTAGTGGTCTTTTTAGTACGAGGATCGTATTTTAAAAGTCTTCCGTGAGGAACGGATTCCATTAGGTCATATAAATATTCCGCAGAACCGTATTTATCACTCGCATCCGAAAAATAGATCGTTCCATCTTTTGCAACGTCAAGATCGTCCGTGAATTTGAAAGGGACACCTTCTGATTCTGTAGTTAATACTTCTACTTTTCCATCCCGACCTACTTTCAGTAGACCCTTGATCGCATCTGCGACTATGATGGAACCGTCTCCTAATAATTTCATTCCAAGAGGTCTTCCTCCCGTAAATGCATGAGCCTTGATCTCTCCATCTTTTGAGATGAGATAGATCTTTCCGTCTTCGCTTGCTGAGTAAATATTTCCTTCTTCGTCAGGCTCTATATCTTCCGGGCCATGTATTTTTCCGAGAGCCACGAGTTCCGCGGACTCCAAGGCCTTGTTCTCTTGGAAGCCACCTATCAAACCGGTATCGATAGGAGGTTGATAAGCGATTGGTTGTATCGGGGAAGGTTTGAGTGCAAAACCTATTGTCAGTATGATAAGAAACGCTGCAAAGAGCAGGAGGATTTTTTTCGTGTTCACGATTCCCTCCTTAGGGAAAACGAAAGAGACGCTACCTACGAAGGGTGCCCAGTCAACGTAAAATTCCTTCTTCCTACCATCTTTCCGAGAATAATTGATTGCGGCTCCCAACCAATCGCCGATATCGTACATGAGGACTAAAACTTTTTAAGTTCGCTATGATAATGAAGATATCGGAAGATATGGTGCAAAAACACGGCCTCCGCTTTAAGGAATCCGCAGTTATTTTCGATGAGAATGAGCCAGCAGATCAAATGTATCTGATTCTTTCCGGTAAGGTGGGGATCCACAAAAAGGTAAAGGAAGCTTTCAAACTTCTGATCGAATTGAAAGAAGGTGATATGTTTGGCGAGATGGCTCTCGTAGACAGAAAACCAAGAAGTGCCAGAGCAATTGCAAAAACGGATGTACTACTTTTTGCGATCACCGAGAGCGTGTTCTATAACCTTATCCAAACAAATCCTTCCTTTTCTTTAAAAATGGTTAAAATGCTTTCCTCAAGATTAAGGGAAACGAACCAAACCATCGCGAGCCTGTTAAAGGGAGATAGAAAAAATATAGTCACTTCCGCGCTGATCACTTTTGCGCAAACTAGGGGCGAACAAGAAGATTCAGGACAATACAAAGTCCATTTGGCCGCTTTTATGAAATGGGCCATCTTAAGAGTGGGATTAGAACATACCGATCTTGTATCGGCGATCAATCTTTTAGTAAAAGATAAACTGATCGAACAACCTAAAAACGACCCGAGCCATATTCTGATCAGGGAAACGTTTTTTAAATATACTCTGGACCAGTAATTCTTGGTTTCTCAAACACAACCGGCCAAAAGCCCTAGGCTGGATTATTTAGACAAT
Source organism: Leptospira sarikeiensis (assembly GCF_004769615.1). Taxonomy (GTDB): domain Bacteria; phylum Spirochaetota; class Leptospiria; order Leptospirales; family Leptospiraceae; genus Leptospira_B; species Leptospira_B sarikeiensis. The sequence goes on from NZ_RQGF01000043.1 coordinate 110,554, forward strand.
CTTAGATCGTTTGCTCTTCTACTTGGATTAGCCTTCCATGTTGCGATCGTATATGCAGCAATTATCATTTATCCTCTACGTAACGAAGAAAGATCCATCGCATTTGACGTGTTTGGAGAATGGGTCCATCTTTTCAGGATGCCTATGTTCTTCGTCCTTTCCGGATACTTTACGGAGAGGATCTATCTTTCTAAAACTTTTAACGAATTCTTAAAACTTAGGGCGCTTAGGATCATATTACCCTTGATCCCAGGGATCATCCTTTTTGCTCCGATGCAATATTATGTAAATGCGTTACAGGAAGGATACCAAGGGAATTATTTCAGATTTTTATGGGAAGAGTTCCTACTTAAGAACCCCGCACCTTCCCACCTCTGGTTTATATTATATCTTGCTTTATATACTTTTTTGTATTTAGGGGTCCGACCGGTAGTTTCCAAGATAGGAAATCTGATCCTTCCGGTTTCCAGGTACGGAGAAAATTCTTCCGCATCCAAACAATTGATCAAATGGGAAACTATATTGATCGCGGGGATCTGGTGTACGATCTGGACCTGTGGAATTAATTACTTTTTTCTAAAGGATGAAAAGTATTTTAATATCGAGCCAGTACAATTCGTATACGATTTCAGCTTTTTCTTATTCGGGAGTTTTTTGATCGGAAGAGAAGGAACTGTATTAAAAGGAAAAATTGAACGCTCTGAGATCCTATTCTTAGGGATCCTTTCCATAATTTCCTTTGGTGCTTTTTATTGGATCAGCACGATCGATCCGTACTGGTCGTATTTCGGATATACTGGATATTCAAACAGAATACTTCATATTTTCTTAAAATGTTTGGGTGGCTGGATCTGGATCGAATTTTTCATCCGACTCTTCCAATTATATTTTTATCATACTAATAAACTTAGTTCATACCTGAGAGAGTCCAGCCTTCCGGTTTATCTGATCCATCATCCAATTTCTCTCGGAGTCGGATTCTTGGTTGTAAGCTCAGGTCTTTCCATTTGGATCAAATTCGCTCTACATATCTTTTTGGTTTATTTAGTAACCTTTGCGATCTATCATTTTGTAATCCGCGATTCCAATTTCTGGCTTACGGTACTTGGGAATAAAGGGATCAGTTTTAAAAGAAAAGAAAATTAATCCAATTCCCCATCGACTCTGGATCAACGCTGAGATTTCCTTCTAAAAACCCTTCGGATTCTACTTAAAATAGGAACATACCCTAGTAGTTCCACGAATAGAAATTTATGTATTAAAGGGGCATAATTTTTCGAAAAAGGTAAGGCATTCGTCATGAACCTAAATCGAAAAGCATGGATCTATATTCTTATTTATTACTTAATTAGTATTTCTGCATGTAAAAAAGACGATGGGCAGAGTCTTTCGGACACTCTCGGTTTATTAGCCGTGATGAATAGCCTACCTGTTGCGGATATAGTATTTCCAAAAGGTTTTCCAGGTTCTGAAAATACGATTTCCGGCAATTTTACGGGAGTTTCCGGAGATTATACGGTTTTGGTTAATGGGGTTTCTGCGACCGGGATTGATCTTCCTGGAGATGGAAGTTTAGAATTCATAATGCCTACCGTTCCAGGCGTTTCCGAAAATGCCACATTCCCAATGATAGTTAAAAAATCGGGAAACACTGTCCTCTCTAAAACTGTTCGTTACAGACCTCTCATCGACGTAACCTTAGCAGTTCCGAATAGTTTAAATCGTCCGATCAGTTCCGCCGATCCGAGCAGTTTTTTAAGCATCAATGTCGGTAGCACCGGAGATGTTCTTTTTAATATGTTCGGCCATATTGGAGTAAACGTAAGCTTATATTATTACGCGACTCCAACTTCCCCACAAACGATAATCGTCGAAAATGAGAGATCTGGAGCTCAATTCAAAAAGGTAAATTTGGCCTCCGGAACATATATTATAGAAGTTAAATATGCAGATGGTTTCCTTCCTGCGCTTTATAGAACGAATATTACAAGTGGGCAGATCCAAGCGACATCCGTCAACAACTGGACCAGCTCAGCACTTTGTTATGAAAGATTAGGAGCAGGAAGCACTTACGTCGGGGCCTCTCACGATTGTAACGGTCTAAATTCAGCAAGTATGACTCGGACTGGACGATGCACTTATCCAGGCAATGAAGGGATCACTACCAGAAGTTATTATATTTCTCCTCCAGGAGGAGGTCCAGGATTCAATACAAGCTACGCAGAGCAGACTTGTACTGTTCCTGGAAATGGATCTTATAACGAAGCAGACGCAATTTTCGAAGACAATTGAAAAGTGCTTCATGATTTTATAAAGTGATTCGGTCGAGGAAGAAATTTTTAAGGATTGCCTTTATTATTAGGTTTGGTAAAATCCCAAAGAATGCCAGTTCGAACTCGACCTAAAATTTTTCTAATAGATGATCATCCGATCGTTCGCTCCGGGTTAGAATCGGAGATCAAGTCTTCCGGAGAGTTCGAGCATTGTGGTTCCGCTTCTTCTATCAAGGAAGGACTAAAAGCCATGACTTTTGCGGGTCCGGATCTTTTGATCTGTGATGTTTCCCTGCAGGACGAGAACGGGATCAAAGAATTGGATTCTCTCAAAAAGAAGTTCCCCGATCTAAAAATAGTATTTTTGACTATGCATAGGGATTGGTCCTATTTACAGGATGCAATCTCCGCAGGGGCAGATGGTTATCTTTTAAAAAGCGATTCAATGGAGTCCATTATGGCATCCATTAGAAAAATATTAAATAGAGGCAAGGTCTTTCCGGGAGAGATCACCAATTTCAGCTACGATTCAGATTGGATCAAAAAAGTCGGAGAAGTCATCCAAAAGTTAACTAAAAGAGAGGCAGAGATACTACATTTTCTTTCTAAAGGAAGATTAAATAGAGAGATCGCTTCCGAATTAAATGTTAGTATCCGCACGGTGGAAGCACATAGAGCTTCTATTTTTAAAAAATTAGAAGTGGAGAACGTAGTGGAGCTGACCCGGATACTTGTACAATTGGAATCTTCCGAAAAACCCTAACAAGGAAGTAAGATCGTAAATTTCGAACCCTTCCCTTCTTCCGAGTTCAAAAGTATTTCTCCACCGTGAGCAGAGACGATCTTTCGGATGATGGACAATCCCAATCCGTAGCCATAAGGCTTTTTACTATTAAATCCTGTTTCGTACACATATTCCAATATTTCAGGACCGAATCCTTTTCCATTGTCTTCGAAAATTAAATACAATACGTCCGATTCTTTTTCCACACGAATAGAGAATATTCCGCTTCCAGACATCGCCTCGGAGGCGTTTTTAGCAAGATTAAAGATCAATCTCCTGACCCTAAGAGGATCTAAGCGGATCTTTCCTTTTGCGTTCAGATCAACAGAGATCTTCATATCTGAAGATTGGGAAAATAAAATTAAGTCTTCGTAAATTTCCGTAAAATAAGAACGTATATCCACCGGCTTCATATCCAAGATAATCTTATTTTTAGAAAAATCTAATATATCCAAAGTAAGGTTCGTAAGAGCGTCTACTTCCTTTTTTGCCTGTGAAATGATGTTCTTCCGATTGACTTGTTTTTTATTCTCCAAGTTCCTTAAACTCTGCTGGATCATCGCGATTGAGTGCCCTAGATCATGGACCACTTCCGTGGAAAGTTCTCCTATGATCGCCAATTTTTCTCGGTCTTGTCTCGCAATATTCCGAACAGAAAAAGAAAGTGCATGCGCGATCCCTTGGATCCAATCTATTTGTGAATCATCCGAATATCCGGAAAAAGGAAGATCCAATACCGATAAATAAGGCTGTTCTCCTTTTACAGGAATGATCAACCTTCCGTTCAAAACGATCGGCTCCGAGAGTGTGTTCGGATCCAATCCCATTCTATCCTTGATATCGTATTTATGTACTTCTCCAATTTCCAATCCGCCGTTAGATGGTATGGAGTATCTTTTCCATACGGATGAATTCGGCTCTTCTATATATACGAATAATACGGAGTTCTCTTTTTTTCCCTCTGATAAAATTTTAAGAGTCGAATTTGCAGCTTCCGAGTAAGAGGAAGAAAGCATGATTTCCCTCGTAGAGCTTACCAGAGATTTCATCTGATTTCCTAAACGATCCGATCTAGAAAAAGCAGCGGAGAATAACTTAGAAATCAAGATCGAATACGCGAGGATCAGAGCAACTTCTCCATATTGGATCATGTAAAAAGTATTAAGAACTCCGTAGTTAAATAATATATCATTCACAGTACAAAGGCTTATACCCGCGTATCCTAAAAATAAGACTAATACACCTTCCAATCTTCTTCTTAATCCACTAACAAGTAAAACTCCCCAGATCGGCATAGTGACGAACGGCATATATAAGGATATAGGAAGTAATGTTAGAGTGTAGATCGAATTCGGAAAAAATATCGTAAGTACGACTGCGATATAGTATGGAATACAAAAATAATGGCCGTATTTTCGCCAAAAGTCCGTTTTACAATAACGGTATAAGAAAGCGTAGAATGTGGGACCTGATGCGTAAAGGGTCATGTATTCCAATCGATTCGGAAGTTCCCAAGATAAACTTTGTAGGAACTCATACCCCAATCTTGAATCACTGTTGGTCAAAGAACGGATCATGATCAAAAAACAATGTAATGCGAATAATAAATGTGCGGATTCATTTCTTCTGAAAAAATAGAAGAATACGTTGTATATCGCCATGATCGCTGCGATAAGGACCAAGGCCCATTCTATATCCCTTTTCTTTCTTTGGGCACTTGATATATCTTCCCAATATCCTAAGCGGATCGAATTCCAAAATCCTCCCCATCTATTTTGATAATTAGAAATATATAATATAATCTCTAAATTTTTGGCCTTAGGAAGAAGGACCATTTGAGGAATGTATTCCGCATTTGATTCGGATCCGGATTTTCCTACCATTCCGGCTTTTGCGATCAACTCCCCATTTGCATAAAGTTGGTAAGAGGTCCCTAGATCAGGTATATATAATGCAAGAGTCCGATCCTCTTCCCTAAGTTTGATCTTTGCTCTATAAGATGCATATCCATATTCCAGAGATCCTTTTTCTTGGGCAGGAAGGACTGAATTCCAAACAGCAGGAACTTTTGCGAATCGAGGTGAGATTTTTGTTTTTGGATCCGGATTTTGCTTTATAGGAAGAAATTCTTTCCAATAAAACTCCCATTCGCCGTCCAAGGCTAAAGTTTTATCTTTCTGAAAAGACCATTCTCTTAAATCTACAGATCCGCGAATGACCTTAGGCGATTCTGGTCCGAGTTTAGAATTACATTGGAGAATCAGAATACAGGAGATAAAAAAGACAAAGTATTTCTTTCCGATTTTCACTTGGGCAAATCTAAGCAGATTCCAAGAATTCGTAAACGAAAAAGCTTACAGGATGGGAAAGAAACCGGTTTCGCCCTGCTCGTCTTGTATTGTAATTTTAAAAATCCCTTGCCAGAGAATCTCATATAAAAATCATGTCTTTTACCGGGCCTGTAGCTCAGTTGGTTAGAGCACACGCTTGATAAGCGTGGGGTCATAAGTTCAAGTCTTATCAGGCCCAGGTAAAATCGGTTGGTAATGAGTGGATGTCGGAATTCCGACAAACTTCCAACCGGCAAAAATTCCACTCATCCCTGATAAAAGGGGCGTTAGCTCAGCTGGGAGAGCATCTGATTTGCATTCAGAAGGTCATCGGTTCGATCCCGATACGCTCCAATCATCCTCATAAAACCAATCGATTCCTTCTCCTATATTCCTGAAAAAAGCTGGATCTAAACGGATTCGAAGGAAGAATTCGGATCATGAAAACTTCCTTTTCCAGATTCTCATCGATCTTTGTGCTTTCCCTTCTATTCTTTAACGTGTCCTGCGACGATATCCGACGTCTTTTAGTCGCAAATGTAGATGATATGGCCAAATACAAAGCCGAGGGAAAAGAATCGGGGCTCGCTGCCGTATTCAATCAGAATGACGAAAAAAGGAAGAAGATCAAGATCAGCCTAACAACAATCGGAGGCGGATTCGAACAACCAGTCGATCTACTCATGATACCTGGGCCTGATATATTTTTAGTCGCGGAAAAAACAGGCGCTTTGAAATGGTTAGACCCTAAAGACGGGACATCAGGTATATTACTAAAACTTGATGGAATTTCCACCGACTCCGAGCAAGGTTTATTAGGAGTCGTATTACATCCTGAATTTCCAGAAAAGCCGTTCTTATATCTGAACTACGTAGCCAAAAAGAACGGAGAAACAAGCAGAGTTTCAGAATGGACTATAGACCTTCCTAAGGATCCTAAAAAAGCGAAACTTTCTAAAGAAAGGATCCTGATGGAAGTCAAACAACCCTACGGAAATCATAACGCAGGACAATTAGCTTTCGGCAAAGACGGAAAATTATATATCGCTTGGGGAGATGGTGGCTGGATGGGAGATCCGAAAGGGAACGGACAAAATCCTTCCACATTTTTAGGATCCGTTCTTAGGATAGATGTAAACTCAAAAGATCCGGGAAAAGAATACTCGGTCCCGAAAGATAATCCATTCCTACAAAATCCTTCTTTCAAACCGGAAACATTCGCTTACGGATTTAGGAATCCATGGAGATATTCTTTCGACCCTTCCGGAAGATTGATCATTGCAGATGTGGGCCAAGATCTTTATGAAGAGATAGATGTAGTAGAAGCAGGAAAAAATTACGGCTGGAATAAAACGGAAGCTACACATTGTTTCGAACCCAAAACAGATTGTGATAAAAAAGGATTAACAGATCCGGTTTACGAATACGGAAGAGAAGATGGTAGTTCTATCACCGGAGGATATGTTGTCACGAATGATAGGATATCCGATCTGCAAGGTAAATATGTTTTCGGAGATTTCGTATCCGGAAGGATTTGGGCGATAGATATTCCAAAAGACGGAAGTCCTGTGAAAGAAGCATACTCTCTAGGAAAATGGCCGGTGCTCATCTCCACATTCGGAAAAGATGCAAGAGGTTCCGTTTATTTGGCGGATTTCGGTTCCGGTCAGATCTTAAGATTAGATCCCGGTAAATAATGTATACTCCGGAACATTTTAAATTAGAAGATCTTAATATAATCCATGAAATTATCGGCAAATATCCGTTTGCCGTTTTTGTTTCTAACCTCGAACAGGGATTAGAAGCGACTCATATCCCTCTTCTACTTTCTTCTAACAAAAATAGTTTAGTCGGACATATGGCATCCGTGAATCCTCTATTAAAGAAGAATACGAATGTTCTCTGTATATTTCACGGGCCTCATGCTTATATCTCTCCTACTTGGTATGAAACGGACCAAACTGTTCCTACCTGGAATTATATCTCGGTCCATGCAAAAGGAACTATGAAGATCTTAGATGCAGTACAGACCGAGAAAATATTAGAAGAGTCTATTCTGTATTTCGAATCCGAAAGTTCCGACTATAAATATGGAACTCCCAAACTAGAGATCAAAAAAGCTCTTCTAGGAAAAATAAAAGGGTTCGAGATCACAGATCTAAGTTTCGAAGCAAAAATAAAACTTAGTCAAAACCATCCGATCGAAAGAAGAAAAAATGTGATCCGAGAATTGGAAAAGACCGGTTATGAAGAAGAAAAAGATCTCGCGGCTTGGATGAAAAAGATCAATCAAATAGAGATCGTTTAATATCTCGAAGTGGAAATTCTCCACATATCTATCTTATTTCTATTTTCCTTTATAAATTCCGAACTTTTTTCCGGACGATCGAAAGAATAGATAGGGATCCCATCGCAATAAGTAATCGAAGAAGGTTCTCCTAATTTTTTCTTAAGGATCTTTTCGTCGATCCCATCTACGATCGCGAATGTATAAGCAGGAGTTTCTCTTTCAAACCAACTTAGGTTATTCTGCCAATAAAATAGCATTAGATCATATAAATAATCATCCGGTTGAAGATCCCTTTTAGAGAAGATCCTCATCGGTCTTACATACCAAAAACTTGCGATCCCTCTTTTCCAATCTTTAGATTCTGACAATTGATCCAAACATGCGACCTTGTTAGGATAATGTTCTATACCCAAACCTTTTCTGTACGTGAATTGTATTGAGAAAAGTATGACAAGTAAAAGTAAAATTGCCGATCCGAATTTAAAAAATCCGTTTTGATAAAATCGAAGGATGAATACGAAACCAATACCAAGAAAACCTAAAAGTATCTGCCCGAAGTATCTATCTATTTCCTGGATTCCTTGTTTCCCCGCGAGACCAAAAACAAATCCATAGATCAATAATACGAAAGGTGTGAAGATCCCTAAGACCAGAAACAGATACTCCGAACGATCCGTTTGAAATTTTTCTTTTTTTGTAAGAAGTTTTATAAGTAAAAAGAAAGCTAAAATGCATACCAAGTAGATCCAATTTTCTTTCCATAATCTAGTTAAAGAATAAGCAAAATCCTCCAATTTCCAGGTACCGATCACTTCTCCTATTTTCTGAGGAGACGCTACCCCCGGAAAAAATACTGGAGAAATTTTCCGTATCCACTGAAAAAAGAATCTGGAGAATACGATCCCCAAAACTACAGGGAAGTATAAATATACAATTTTCTTAATTCGATTTGCGCTTCTTTCTTCTATAAACCATTGGCAAAAATGAACTCCAAGGGTCGGGACCAAAAAACACGGAATAAAAAGTAGATCGCTCAAAGAGAAAAGGAAAACTGAAACAAAGACTAGAATAAAATCTTTTCCGGAATTTCTTTCCTCCCATTGATGAAAGAACGCCCAGGCCCAACTCAAAACCGCAAGATTCCCTCCGTGAAACCCTGGTAAAAATACAAACAGATCTATTTTATATAAAATTAATATGATCCCTACAAAGTATCCGAATCCTAATGTCAGAAAAATTCCTTCGTATTGGAGTTTTTCTTTCCGAACTTTTTGTAAAAAGAATAAGATCCCGGACAACAAAAGGGTCCACTGAAAGATCGCATACGATAAATGGGTCCATTCCCAAGCACCTCGATCCAATGGCAAATAAATGGTTCTAAGAGCAAAATACTGCACTAAATCGGGGAAAAAATAAGGAGCAGGAGTCCATCCCAGGTCCTTTAAGGAGATTAAAAAGTTTGCCCCGGGTTTTAAAAAAAGTTCCTGGTAAATTATCGAAAAAAAGAGAGAATCGGAGTTATAAAAGAAACCTGCTAAGCTAGGATCCATCGTTACTCTTCCCAAAGAGAGAACGAATCCAAGAAATCCCAAAAGGGAAACGGAAAAGAAGAAAATACGGTTTTTCAAATCGAGTCCTTTCAGAAAATCCATCTGTCAGGATTTTTCCGTCTCAACCTTAGGGAGCAAGTCGATTTCATCAACGTTCGAATAGTTATGACTGCCCTACTATCCTTCATTCCGAGATATTTTGATTGGTTGAATAACGGAGCTCCAAAAGGAGAAGCCGAAAAGTATCCTGAGATCAATCCTGAATTAGAAAGCTCCGTCCCTGGAATTTTTATCGCAGGAGATCTCACCGGAATTCCTTTGCTGAAGTATTCAGTTCAAAGCGGAGTTTCCGCTATTCGAACAATTTCTCAAAAAACTAGATCCGCCTCCAAGGATATACTAGACGTTTTGATCGTAGGTGCGGGACCTGCGGGTGTCTCTGCAGGGATCGAGGCCAAAAAACTTGGTCTTAATTTTCAAATATTAGAAGCAAACCAGCCGTTTCATACGATCACCAGTTATCCAAAAGGGAAACCGATCTTTGCGGAACCGTCCGATCTAATTCCGGATTCTCCCATTATTATAAAGAATAATACAAAAGAAGAATTACTCGAGTCCTTAGAGAATGCATTAAAAAAACATAAACTTCCTATTTTAACCGGCGAAAAAGTAGAATCTATACTTCCTTCTAAGGATACTTTAGAAAAATTTCAGATTAAAACGGAATCCGGAAAAAAATTCCGTTCCTATTATGTAGTACTTGCGATCGGAAAATCAGGGGACAGTAGACGTTTAGGGATCCCGGGAGAAGATCAGGAAAATGTATTTCATAGACTCATCGATCCCAAAGACTTCGAAGACCAAAATGTTTTGGTTGTAGGAGGAGGAGATACTGCAGTTGAGGCAGCCTTGTCTTTAGTAGATACAGCTTCTTCCGTCACACTTTCTTATAGAGACGCCGAGATCTCCAGACCAAAAGAAGAGAATAAGAATCGGTTCCAAAAAGCAGTCTCTGAAAATAAGATTAAATTTCTTCCGAATTCTTCTCCCGAAAAATTCCTTTCTAAACAGGTTCAACTGAAAGTAGGCAAAAAGAAAGAAACGGAGAAGGTGGACTCTTCCTTAATACTTATCGGCTCGGAAGCTCCTATTTCTTTTTTGCAAAAAATAGGGATCCATATTCGAAACACGATCAACACTAGAGAAATTTTAGGATTCGTTTCCCTATTCAGTTTTGCGTTATTTTTATATTTCGGCAAGGCATCTTTTTATGCAGCGGGTTGGTATTCCTGGGTAGCTTTAGTTTCTTCGGTTATCTTTTTGATCTCATCCGTTCGTTTTGTGATTTCCAAAGATTCATTCTTGTCCTGGAGATGGAAAACATTCAAAAATCTTTATCTCGCCTCTGCAGCAATTTATTTTAGCGTCGCTTATTTCGGAGCAAAATACGCAGGGTTTTATCTTTTCGGAAAATATCCTAGCTTTCATTATACGGTTCTTTACTCCACTACCATCCTATTCTTCGGGATCAGAAGGATCAAGGTAAGACCTACACCTTATATCAAATTGCAAACGATCACTCTGATCCTGATCCAAATCTTTCCATTATTCCTTCTACCGGAGATCATTCTTCCATTTTTAGGAGAACAAGGTCTACTCGGACCTTCCAACGGATTTTTACTCACTCAAGTATTTCCTGACGGTGCATATTGGAAGGCTTACGGTTTTATCTTGGCCTGGCCTTTAAATATGGGAGTCCTATACGATGGAGGGATCACTACATTCTGGCTACTTTATGGTTTTCTAATGAGCTTTGGGCTGATCCCATATTTAGTCTACAAGTATGGCAAGGGTGCCTATTGTGGATGGATCTGTTCCTGCGGAGGCCTCGCAGAGACATTGGGCGACGAATACAGAAACAGAATGCCTCATGGAAAATGGGCCTATAAACTGGAACATTCAGGCCAATGGATCCTACTCTTAGCCGCTATACTCACGATCGCAAAATTAGTGGGAAGTTCAGGAGAAATTTTCTGGCCTTTAGAATATGGAGCAGATTCCATAAAAGTATATTATGATTTAGTTGTGGACCTTGGTTTAGGAGGAGTAGTCGGAGTAGGAGCTTACTTCATGTTCTCCGGCAGGATCTGGTGTAGAATGTTCTGCCCTCTTTCCGCTCTGATGCATATATATGCTAAATTCAGTAAGTTCAGGATCTTCGCGGAAAAGAAAAAATGTATTTCTTGCAATATCTGCACTTCCGTATGCCACCAAGGGATCGATGTGATGAATTACGCGAATAAAGGAAGAGCAATGGACAGCGTACAATGTGTAAGATGTTCTGCTTGCGTAGTAAGTTGCCCTACTCAAGTCCTTTCCTTCGGAAAACTGCAAAACAATACACCGGTATTGGATAAACTGAAAGCGGTTTTATAAAAGAATTCGGATCGACTAAATATAATTCTTAGCGGAACTTCATAGAATGAGTTCCTTTCTAGACTATATAGAAGACAGACTGAGCACATTCGGCCCGGTTCTCATTAAACCAATGTTCGGTGGTTATGGAGTATATTCCGGATCCACCATTTTCGGACTGATCTCGGATGATATTCTGTATTTTAAGGTCGGCCCCGGTAATAAAACGGACTACGAAGCGGCAGGCATGTCTCCTTTCGTATATGAGGCAAAACAACAAAAACGTATAGCAATGTCCTACTGGCAGGTCCCGGAAGAAATTTTGGAAAATCCGGATGACCTCAGAGAGTGGATATTAAAATCTTTGGCAGAATCCAAAAAATCGAAATCACCTAAGAAAAAAACCGCAGCTAAAAAGAAAGTGAAGAGCGCCAAACAAGCGGCAAGGAAGAAGATAAAGAAAAAATAATATAGGTTTAGACTATTTAATAATCCCACTCGCTTTTAATTCTTTTTCGGAAAGACCGGTCACTCTCCAGACAATCACAAGTTCGATCCCTTTCTGGATCATCTTGCGAGCCACTTCTAATCTTGCTTCTGCTTTTAATGTTTCCGCGACCGACATGATATCCGCCTAAACCCTGCCTATTTATGAATTAGACTGAAATCGGGTTTTTCTATGTAAAGAAATTTAAATTTATGTTTTCAATGGCCCGGATCGAACTTCGATTTTTTGTAGCGGATATTATAGAAATCGATTTCTTCTTGTCAATTTATTGCTTATATTGCATAATCCTTTGTCTATGAGTTCTTTTCTTATACATGTACAAGATCGTTTAAAAGTTTGTGGTCCGCTTTCTTACAAAAATATGTTCGGAGGTCATGGAATTTATTCCGGTTCTCAGATTTTTGCTATGATTATCAAAGATCATTTGTATTTCAGGGTCGGAGATTCCAATCGATCCGAATACGAACACGCAGGGATGTCACCTTTTACATATCCCGGAAAGGACGGAAAATTGATCAGAGTCTCCTATTGGGAAGTTCCGGAAGAAGTGTTGGAAGACGACGAAGACCTGATCTATTGGTTCCGAAAATCATTGGCGGAAGCAAACAAGGCTTCTACATTAAAGAAGAAGACTGCTCCTAAAAAGAAAGTATCCAAATCGAGAGTATCTTCTTCTAAAAAGTCTGTCGCAAAGAAAAAGGCTGCTCGCAAAAAACCTTCGAGACCGGTGGCTAAGAAAAAACCCACCGTCAAAAGAAAAGCGCCTGCGAAAAAGAAAACCGCAAAGTCTAGGACGTCTAAGTAAGATAAATACTATGTCTTAATTTTTGTAGGAACTCATCCGAGTTTTTTCAATTTACTTTATAAGACAGATTGATAGCTTGGAAGAATGAAATCGAGATCACTGAAAGTCCTGGTCACCTGCGCCTTACTTTCTATTCTCGTGCTCGCTTTTAACTGCGGGCCTTTCTGTGAAATCGAAGCAGGAACTTCCCAATCTTCCCCCTGCCACCAAGAACAAAATCGGGATAGTGGGCCTGTATGCGATTGGGATCTCGTTTCCATCAAAAAGGATATGGAAGATTCCCGCTCTATTTTCTCCTTTCCATTACAAATTTTAGAGCACTATCGCATCAGCCTGGTAGATCAGGAACTATCTGTTCTATTTACTTTAGAAAAAGAACCGCTAAACATTTCAGGTTCAGAAACTCTTTCTCATCTCTCTTTCATTAGAATATTAATTTAGATCTCACATTATAATTTTCTGTTTTTATAATGTGAGGTGTACGTGCGTTTTTATTCAATATTTGTATATTTATCTTTTTGTTGGCTAGTTTTTTACCCGCTTTATGGCTCTGAGGAAGCAGGTTCCAAAGAATGGGACCTTCGTTCCATTATGGAAACGGCGGAGAAAAATTCTCCGCTTCTAACTGCGATCCATTCCGATCTAGAAAGTCTCTTTTATAAAAGAAGACAGGAGGGTAAGACACAAAACCCTTCTGTATATGTCGATTACGGACAAAGGAAAGCCGCAGACGAATCCGGTGCCGAATATGCGGTGCAAATTGAGCAGCCAATTTATTTTCCGGGAAGGAAAGAATTAAAACAACTTTTGGTGGATAATGATTCTAAGATCAAAGAGATCCAACAAATAGAAGCTTATAATTCTATTCGTCTAAGCTCTATCAAATTTGCGTATCGTTATCTGGTCGCTGCCGATAAGAAAAATCACGTAAAGGAAAGATTAAAGAGACTTTCCTTGATAGAAAATTATATCAAGGCTCGCCCTTTTTTCACTCCTCAGGCTAAAACGGATCTTTATATCATAGAGACCAAAATTTTAGCTCTTAGAAAACATTTTAACGATCTACAGTTGGGTGCCTCTAAAGATTATGAATCCTTAAATTTATATTTAAGACAAGAATCGATCCCGAAATTGAAGATCCCTTATTATAAAGGAGGGATCAAATTTGATCTTAAAGAACTGGAAAAAAGAGCGATCTCTCAAAACCCGTCTATTCTCGCTGCAAAAGGAGAATTGGACAAGGCGAGAACAGAGCTGAGGCTCGCAAATTTGGAAAAATATCCTGACTACTCTATTACGAGCCAGATCGGAGAGGATAAATCCGGAGTTGCGAACAGATTCTATGATTTCGGATTAAAGTTCAGAATACCGGTTTGGGACCAATTCCAAAACAAAGTTGCTTCTGCAGAAACGAATATGAAGTCGAAGCAGGATCGATTGGCATATCAAGAAAACTTAATCCAAACTTCTTTCAAACAAGCCTATCTGGATTATGAACAAGCCAAGATGAATTTAGATCTATATGATCTCAATCAGTTAGATAGAATAGATCGAGATCTGAATTTTGCAGATATGGAATTCAAGCGAGGCAGGATCCAGTTGATCAGCTATCTCGAACTTGAGAACCAATTACATGAAACTCATCACGCGGTTCTAGACGCACAAATTTCCCATTTGGAAAGTCTTCTGAACCTACTTTATATCACTAACGAAAAAGATATCATAGGAGTGTTAGGCAATGCTAGCCAGACTTTTGAATATCAGCCTAAATAATCCGTTTTTATCAGTAGGACTGGTAACTTTTTTATTCGTATTCTCTTTTTATTCCTTAAACGAAGTGCCAATAGATGCGGTGCCCGATATCACAAATGTTCAGGTAATCGTCACTACAGATACGGGCTCCTTGGATCCGGAACAGGTGGAAAAAGTGATTACTTTTCCGTTAGAGACTGAACTGTTAGGCCTTCCTAATTTAATAGACGTTCGTTCCGTATCTAAATTCGGTTTATCTAATATTTCACTTATATTCAAGGAGACAACGGATATATACCAAGCCAGATCCATGGTCTTGGAAAGGATTTCCAGTGCAAAGGAGAAACTTCCTCCCGGCGTTTCTCCTACTATTGTTCCGAATACAACGGGACTCGGAGAGATATTTTTCTATTCCGTGGAAGCGATTCCGGATTCGAAATTGGATAAACTTCCCGAGGAAGAAAAACTTTTATTCTTAAGAACTATACAGGATTATTCTGTCCGCCCTCAGATCAAGGCTATGGTGCCGGGAATCGTTGAAGTGGATTCCAATGGCGGTTACGAGAAAGAGATCCATATAGATCTGGATCCGAATCGGATGAAACGTTGGGGACTTTCTATCGATCAGATCGTTCGGGACATTTCCACAATTGGAGAAAGTTTCGGAGGAGGATTCATAGAGAACCAAGGAAAAATTTCCATAGTAAGAGCATACGGGCTCAAAAAAAATCTAAACGAAATCTCAGCCATGTCCGTCCGAAGGACCTTAACAGGAGCTGCGGTTAAAGTTTCAGACATTGGAGATGTGAACGAGCACGGAACTCCTAGACTAGGAGGAGCGAGTTCCAACGGGAAAGAAATTGTTCTCGGGACAGCTCTTATGCTAAAGGGAGAGAATAGTTACAAGGTAAACGAATCTTTACACAAAGCGGTAGAAAATCTAGCTCTCCCGGACGGAGTTCAGGTTAGGATCTTACTCGAAAGATCTTTTTTGATCCAGTCTACGATAAAAACTGTGTTAAAAAATCTAGGAGAGGGTGCGATCCTAGTAATACTTACACTTTTTCTAATATTGTTTAACTTAAGAGCTTCCCTCATTGTTGCTCTTATCATCCCAGGTTCTATGCTTCTTGCATCCATTTGTATGAGAGCCTTCGGGATTTCCGCAAATTTAATGAGCTTGGGAGCTATCGATTTCGGACTTTTGGTAGATGCATCTATCGTAATCACCGAGAACGTTCTTTCTAAATTCGAATCCGGAAAGTATATAAACCGAGAAGAAAAAAGAAAACTGATCTTAGACTCTTCTCTGGAAGTTTTAAAGCCGGTCTCATTCGGGATACTAGTGATCATGTTGGTATACGTACCAATACTAACTCTTGACGGTATTCCAGGTAGAATGTTCCGGCCAATGGCAGAAACCGTATTACTCGCGCTCGGCTTTAGCCTACTTCTCTCCGTATTTCTTCTTCCTCCTTTACTCTATTTTTTCTTAGCCCCTCAAAATGTAGGAGCTCATACGAAGAAAAAAGATAGTAGGATCATTCAATGGTATGCGGAGAAGTTACCTAAAATTTTAGATCAACCACGTAAGATCATATTGTATTCACTATTATTTTTTGCAGTTACACTATTGATCTACTTCAGAATGGGCACGGTCTTTCTTCCAAAACTTATGGAAGGAGATCTGATGTTGGTTATTGTTCGGAGCGGGAATACCGGCTTAGAAGAAAGTCTGAAAGAACAGAAGGAACTGGAAATTTTCCTAAAACAAATGCCTGAAGTGGAGAGTGTTTTTTCGAGAATAGGAACAAGTTCCGTCGCAAACGATCCAATGGGGCCATTTAATGCGGACACATTTATCATTCTTAAAAAAGAAATGCTCTCCGATCTTTTAGCAAAAGATCGTTGGGAAAAATTCTTGGATAAGATAGAGACCTCAGTAAGAGAAAAATTCCCAGAGTCCGAACTCACTCTTAGCCAACCATTAGAAGCAAGGTTTAACGAACTTTTAGAAGGAAGTAGGGCCGATATAAGCGTCCGTATTCTTGGTAAAGATCTGAATGTACTTTTAAAATTGCAAGAGGACCTGAAGAATACTTTAGAGCAGATCCCTGGAGCTGCGGAAGTAGAATTAGATCCGATCATGGCATTAAGAAAATCGAATGTGATCGATATTATTCCGGATAGTGCAAAACTTAAATATTATAATATTTCCCTACCTGCATTCAATTCCGTCGTGGAAAGTTCCATGAGCGGATTTGAACTAGGAGGTTTTTACGAGGAAGAAGTGCGATTCCCGATCAAGATCCGTTTATCGGAAGAATTTCGGAACAGAGAATCGGAGATAGCAGATATAAATGTAGGAACTGATGACGGAGGAACAGTACCGATCCGATTCTTAGCCTCTATCCAAAAGAAAGAAAAGGTAATGACTATCTCCCGAAATAAGTCCAGACGTTTCGTTGCAGTTTCGGTCAATCTAAGAGGAAGGGACCTGGAAGGTTTTTATAAAGATGCGATCTCTAAAGTTTCTCAGTTGGACATCCCACCGGGTTATTCCATCTTTTGGGGAGGTCAGATAGAAAATTTAGCTCAGGCAAAGGAAAAACTTTCTCTCATCATTCCTGCCACTCTATTCATGATTTTCACAGTCCTTTACCTGGGACTAAGATCCATAAAACAGGCATTGCTCGTTTTCTTCTGCGTTCCTTTCGCGTTAACGGGCGGCATTTGGTTCTTGTATTTAAGAGGAATGGATCTAAGCGTATCTGCTTTCGTCGGATGCATTGCTCTTTCCGGGATCGCGGTCTTAAACGGTTTAGTAAAACTTTATACGATCGATCGGATCAGGGAAGAGAAAAAGATGAAAGTGAGAGATGCCGTATTGGAAGGCGCAATCAGCAGGATCCGCCCAGTTGTCATGACAGCATTAGTCGCTTCTTTCGGATTTGTTCCAATGGCTTTCGGAACTGGCTTAGGTGCAGAAGTGCAAAAACCTTTGGCAACAGTGGTAATAGGAGGGATCTTTTCCTCAACGATCCTAACTCTGATCCTTTTGCCGGCATTCTATTATTGGTTGGAGAAAGAATAAATCTTTCTCCAAATTTTGAAAATCCGGCTTTGGACACTAACACCCACAGCCGGAAGACTTTTCTGGATTTCTTTTTTTTCTCCAACGAGAGACTAAAACCCAAGAACCTGTAAGTAAAACTCCAAAGACTGGGATCATGTATTTTTCCAGATCCAAAAATCTAGTCACAAATTCAGCGGAGAAATATCCGAAAAGTAAAGGAGCAAAACATGCCAAACATAAAGCCCCCGCAGCGATTACTGAAAAGATCCCAACTCCTTTTTTAATATCTATCTGACTCTTAATAGTCTCCTTTCTTTTGGACATCAAAACAGATTTAAAATACTCTAATCCTTCTTTGCTGGAATAGATCTTGAGAACAAAACGTTTTTCCTTTTCTTCCAATTCGAAATCCAAAAAGGGACAACATCTGCTTTCATTCAAAAACCATTTCGTTAATTCCTCTTTAGAAGAGCTCGGACCGAAATAAAGTTCCAAAGCTTTTTCCGTTTCAAAAAAACCGGTATTAGATCCCAAAACCTTTTCCGAAAGTCGAATATGCTCTTCCCTTTCTTCCTGACTAAACACTCGCAAATCACATACAATCGGAGTCGCTTTTTTAGCTAACATGATAAAACCTCCAGGCTAAAAACAGGTCCAATATACAGGTTGGAGTAAGGTCCAAGGTCAATAGGCAAGATGAAAAATATTACAGAAAATAGAAATTTTTTGATCGGTCAATTGGCCGAATCTGTAGGAGTTACTACAGACACAATCCGCTATTATGAGAAAGAAGGTTTGATCCAGTCCAATAGACACTCGAATAATTATAGGATCTATTCGGAATCGGATCTAAAAAAGTTAAGTTTTATCCAAAAGGCTCAAGACTCAGGATTTACGATTAGGGAAATTAAAGATCTTCTGACATTGATCGAAGAAGGAAAGAGAGAGTGCTCTGACTATGAAAAAGCGGCAAAACAAAAAATCGAGCAAATCGAATCCAAGATTAAACTTTTGGAAGAATATAAAAAATCTCTGATCCGCTCTTTGGGTTGCTGTATTCCACTTGCTAAAGAATGCGAGAGTCTCCCTACTTTTTAAAAATGGATCAAACTCTTGCAGCCTGAAGTTTTTTCTTCAACTCTGTTGCGGCTAAAGCGTAACCACCACCTGCTCCATCTATAAAATGCACTTCTCTTTCCGTGCCTGCATGCAAAAGACAGGTCATCAATGCACGATCAGAAACATGGATCCCGTATTGCAGTTTGCCTGCTTTTTCCGAATCTAATAAATTGGATTCAAGACGTTTTCTATCTGCGGTATCCGTTGCAAAAACCATTTTAAAAGTACCGTCGAATTTCCTAAAATCGGAAGAAATTATCTGATAATTTTTCAAATGATTCAGTTTATAATGAAACGCTTTCAAAGGAATATTCCAACGAATCGCAAGTTCGGTCGCGTATGTCTCAAATTTAATTTTTAATAAATAAAATAATTTTAATATTTTATTACCTTTCGAGGAAGCGATCGCTTCTCGATCCAGTATAGAAGAAGAATGTGCTATTTTAAGATTTTCCTCGCGTAAAGGATGATATTCTCTTTCTGAACCATATAAAGAATCTATAAGCGCTAATAAACTAGAAAAAGTTTCAGCAGCTTCCGAATCTGAGCTGGAATTGATCTTAACGATAAGAGCAACCATTTCTCCCTTAGGGCTTTGGATATCCTTCCATCTACATGTAAATCCTGAAAAATCCGCCCTTAGTTCGGGAACATAAGATTCGTCTGTTAGATATCTGGAATTTTTTTCTTTAATCTTATCTTCCGCAAAGGTAATCCCTGTTCCTCCCAAAACCGCTTGGGTATAATGTTTAGAGATCCTGAGTTTTGCCATAGTAAGACTCAAACCTTCCGCATAAATATCGGAGACAGGCACAAGTCCGATCCTAAGATCCAATTTAAAATATTCCCGAACAAAAGTCCGGGTATCCGAAAGTATATCCCTGACTTCCATAGCCTTGGATCCGGGCAAAAGAACCGTAACTCCATCCCCTCCAAAGAAAAAAGGGAACTCCATATCCTTTAGGAGATTTGTGATCCCCATCAAGGTTAGGCCCCCGGCCATATTCACATCCTTATATCTTCCTTCTAAAATCGCTTCAGTCGACTTTACTATGTCCGTAACGATAACGATCCAGTCTTCCGGGACCTTCCTAAAATGACTACTATCCGTAACTTCCGCAAATTCGGAAATCTCAGGAAGCTCCTTATAAAAGTTTATGGTAGAATGTTGGAAGATATTCATAGGGGCCTTTCCGTAGTTCGACTCATGAAGCCGTTAAAAGTTCCGATCACAATCCTTTATTTGTAATACTTTGAAAAGATTTTCTTTTCTCCAACTCGTAATATTTGTTCTAGGAATAATGGATGCAAAAGGCCTTAAATAGGTTCGTATGGCGAAAATCGAGGGGATACTCCGAAAGGTCTAAAAGTTTTATCTTGTACGGAACTCGACTTAAAAGAGAATCAGAATGAAGGCGACAGAAGAAAACAATCTATCAAATCTATCTTCTTCTCAAAACGATTTACAAACTGAGATTATAGAAAAGGGAAAGGAACTTTTCCGTCTAAGCGATTCTTTTGAAGGATCATTTTTTAGTTCTTATAAATTTTTTTCCAAAAGCCTCTTATTCTTAGAAAACCGTCCTCTTCTCAAATTACAGGCATTCCGATTCGCAGACTTATTCCCGAGCCTAATATCCCTTTCCGCAATCTCGCGTTATATCAAGATCTATTTTGTTGAAACTCCTACAGAAATTCCAAAATGGATCGTATTCTTTCTTACGATATTCTTATCAAATCCGATAACTTCTCCGCTTCTTGCATTAGGAGCTAAAATCGGGATCAAACTTACTGCAAAATTTTTTATCCTAGGTAGGACATACGGTTCTGATCGAAAGAAGATCATCAATAGATATAAGAACGGGATCTCTGCTACCATAGACATTTTGGGTGAGGCAGTACTTTCCGAAAAAGAAGCGGAAAAATATATAAAAGAATATTTACAATTATTGGAAGAGGTTGCCCAGGACAAGGAACTCTATTCTATACGTAGCAAAGATTTTCCGAATGAACCTACGGGGAATGTTTCCGTAAAATGTTCTTCCCTCTACTCTCAATTAGATCCTCTTGCCCACGAATCTTCCGTATCACATCTAAAGGAAAAATTAAGACCCATCTTAAGGTCTGCAGTCTCTAAAAAGATCTTCATCAATTTGGATATGGAGCAGTACGATACAAAAGAGATTATTTTAGATACCGCATTGCAGATCTATTCGGAGCAGGAATTTGAAAATTACCCTCATTTTGGGATCGTGATCCAAGCATATTTAAGATCTTCTCAAAAAGATTTGGTAAAAGTTATAGAATATTCTAAAAAAAGAAAATATCCTCTCACTGTAAGATTGGTCAAGGGAGCATATTGGGAATATGAGATGACACAATCGGCCCAAAAAGGATGGGACCCACCGGTATTTCTAAAAAAATCCGATACGGACAAAAATTACGAAGAATGTTCTAAGTTACTCTTAAGCTCATATCCTTATATCAGACCTGCATTCGGTTCTCATAATATTAGAAGCTTATCATCCGCATTCGTTCTTGCTTCTAAATATTCCGTCCCAAACCAGTTCTTCGAGGTGCAAATGCTTTATGGGATGGGAGATTCTTATAAAAAAGCGATCCGTAGCTTGGGTATCTCGGTAAGAGAATATTCTCCGATCGGAGAAGTTATCCCAGGTATGGCTTATCTGGTCCGAAGATTGTTGGAGAATTCCACAAACGAAGGATTTTTGAAGAATATCAACGCAAATCAAAAAGATAGAGAACAATTACTGTATTTGGAGAATTCGAGATCTATATGAGTTTCCAACAAAATTCTAATCATTTTCAAAACGAGATATTAAGAGACTTCTCTAAAGAAGAAGAAAGAAAACGTTTAGATTCAGGCTTCGGATCCATTCGCAAAGAGTTCCCGATACAAGTGTATCCGGTAATCTCCGGAAAAAAAGAAAAAACTTCTATAATCGTCCCAAGTGTAAATCCGGCAAATACAAAGGAAAAAATAGCGGACATACATTATGGAACCGTAAAGCAGGCCGAAGAAGCCGTCCTTAAATCAGTCGAATTTTTCGAAACATGGAAACATACCGATCCAAATGTCCGGATCGAAATCCTAAAAAAGGCTGCCGAACTACTGCGAGCCCAAAAAACTGAATTAACCGCATTGATCTCATTAGAAGTCGGAAAAGGAGTTAAGGATATTGACGCAGAAATTGCAGAGGCGATCGACTTTTGCGAATTTTATGCAGAAGAAGCAAAAAATATTTTTACTCCTAGGAAAAGAGATCTTCTAGGAGAAGAAAATACTTACTCTTATATCCCGAGAGGGGTCACACTGGTTGTGGCTCCCTGGAATTTTCCACTTGCAATCCTTTGCGGCATGACTGTGGCTCCTCTTGTGACCGGAAATCCGGTCATCATGAAGCCAGCGGAACAATCATCCACAATCGCATTCAAACTATTTAATATATTATTAGAGGCGGGCTTTCCGACTTCCTCTCTTCATTTTCTTCCTGGAAAAGGAGAAGAAGTCGGTGCGTATCTCGTAAAACATCCGGAAGTCCATACGATCAATTTCACAGGGTCCAGAGCGGTAGGCCTTTGGATGTTGAAGGAGGCTTCTTCTCAAAATCTTAAATTCGTCAAACGAGTGGTTGCGGAGATGGGAGGGAAGAACGCATTGATTGTAGATGAAGATGCCGATTTAGACGAAGCTGTGACTGCCTCCGTTCAATCCGCTTTCGGATTCCAAGGTCAAAAATGCAGCGCACTTTCAAGGATCATTCTCCTAGATTCTAAATATGAAACTTTCAAAAATAGATTCGTAGAAGCATTACAATCCTTAAGAGCAGGATTACCGGAAGACCCATCCGTTAAAATCGGCCCAGTTATAGATTCGGAATCCCATTCTAGATTAAATCAACTCGCGACCGAATTTTCTTCCAAAATAGTTAGCAAATTAGAAATAGAAGATCAGGTCAAACCCCAAGGTTATTTCGTAGAACCGGTTATTTTTGAAAGCAACGACCCTTCTTCTCCTTTAGGCCAGACCGAGTTTTTCGGTCCTTATGTTACTTTGTTCAGAGTTAAAAATTTCCAAGAAGCAATAGAAATAGCGAATAACGTGGACTATGCACTTACCGGAGGAGTATTCTCCAGAAACCCTAAAAATATCGCATACGCAAAAGAAAAATTCGAAGTAGGAAATTTGTATATCAATCGAGGTATCACGGGCGCAGTAGTAGATAGACAACCATTTGGAGGCTACAAACTATCCGGTGTAGGAGCAAAAGCTGGGGGGCCCGATTATTTAAAACAATTTGTAGAGCCAATCAGTATCACAGAGAATACTATGCGAAGAGGATTTATCCCGGAAACTTAATCCGTTTTTTTCTTGATTCAGAGTTAAAGTTTCTCTTCAATAAGGACCCTCGAGCCTTATTATGAAAATAGTACTATTACACGGAATGTGGTCCAGGTCGGACACATTGGAATCGGTTAGAGAAGTTTTAGAAAAGAATGGACATGAGGTATTCTCCCCTACTCTGCCATTTCATATTTTGAATGAGTCCCCTTCCCCCAAACTAGGAGAATATAGACTTATACATTATGTTGAATTCCTAAAACAAGAGATCCGAAACAAAGGTTGGGAGAAGCCAACTCTGGTAGGTCATTCTATGGGAGGTTGGTTAGCACAGGCTCTTGCTGCAGAAGGTTTTGCATCCAGGATCGTTTTATTTGCTCCGGCTGCTCCAGCAGGAATTTTCCCTTTAGGAATTTCATCTTTATACACTTTGTTGGAAGTCCCACTTAAATGGAAATTCTGGGCAAAACCGTTCAGGCCAACTTATAGGGGAGCAAATTTCGGATTGTTCAATCAACTCCCTAAAGAAGTCAGAAAAAAATATTACTCTTTATTAAATTACGAATCGGGAAGAGCATTATTCGAGCTCGCCTTCTGGTTCTTTGATCCATTTAAGGGAAGTAAAATACCCGCCGAAAAAGTGAACTGCCCTGTTTTAGTTTTAGCAGGAGAAAAAGATCGGATTATCCCGATCAGAGTTACAAAAGCAGTAGCGAGAAGATACGAAAATTCTGAATTTGTCCCTCTCCCCAATCACGCGCATTGGCTTACAGACGAACCAGGAAAAGAGAAAATTTTCGAGATCATGTTAGAGTGGCTAAAAAGGAATAGTAAATAAAGATCTGGGGTCTTCCTCAGAATAAAACGTTCAAAAAATCTCTTTTTGGATGTTTTTCTATCAATAACGCAAACAACGGAGAGATCCTATGAAAGAAGAAATCGGAACATTCATTAAAACTGCTGCAAAAAGTTCCGCAAAAATATTTTTCCTATCTTCCATCTCATTATTTTTAGGATTTCTATTTAATATAATTCTGTTGGTATTCTGTTTTCCGGAAATGAAAAGTATCGCTTCCGATTTAGGGCCTATGCCTATTGCAAGAGCTGGTGGTATAGGGGCCATTTTGGCCTTGATAGTGATCGTTTTAGAGCTTTGGCCGATAGTACTTTTGATCTTAGGATTTGCATTCGGCTTTCCATTTCTCTATTTTATCTCTGTCAAAAAATATCTTTTAGGGAAAGAATTGAATCATCTGGTTTCAGAAAACAAAACATGGTTCACAAATAATATTTCTAAAACTTTGTCCGAAATGATCAAAAAAAGAGCCGGTTCGGAAAGAATAGAAAATTGGAGCCAATTTCTTACTTCCAAGTTGAAAGAACTTCCGAACTTTCTACAGGAAAAAGAAAATTGGCCAAAGATCATTCGATTCATTTTACAAACATTCCTGAAAAAGATAAAAATCCATGAATTCGTGGAGGAAGTTGCAGCCAATGTAGAACAAAAAGATCCGGCAGACGCATCCGTGTTGGAGGAGATCATTAAAACTAGTCTGAATAAAGCTATCGACAAACAGTTAGAACCTTCTCCCCCTACTTTCTTTTATATCGTATTAGGAGCAAATTTCGGGATTTTCCTAGCGATAAAGTTCCTTATCTAAAGTTCGATCTGTAACGAATTACTCCGATCTAAGAATACTATTTTAGGCCAATGGAAAATCCCAACAGGTACTTCTTAATAGCGAGTATTTTACTTATATCGACTTTCTGTCGTAGTTATGAAGAAATGAGTATGGCAGAAGATAAGGCCATCCTAAAACTCAAGGCCTCAGAAACATTCTTCCAAGAATATTATACGAATGATCCCAAAGATAGTACAAAGATCCATTGGTTAAGCACTGGATGTAACAAATCGAATCGCAAACCGATCTTGATATTCATTCATGGGTCTCCCGGCAACTGGGTGAATTATCTAAAATATCTTACCGATCCTCAATTATTGGAAAAATATTGCATGTATGCGGTCGATCGTCCTGGGTTCGGGAAATCAAGTTCACCTATCCCGAATGTAAATCTCCAAGCGGATAGAATTTCGACTTCTTTATTACAGCTTATCGATCCTAAAGGAAAATTAATCGTTCTATTAGGGCATTCTTACGGAGGACCGGTCGCCGCAAGAATGGCGAGTACTTCTCCGGAAATTTTTACCCATCTATTTTTACTAGCGGCAGCAATGGATCCGAAATTCGAAGAAGTAAGATGGTACAACAAAATTGCAGATACAGGGTTTGGAAAATGGATCCTACCGGAAGAATGGACGCATAGTAACTCCGAAATGCTTTCTCTAAAAGAACAGCTGGAAATTTTAACTCAGGAATGGAAGAAGATAAAAAGCCATACCGTCATAGTCCAAGGAGAAGATGATGGCTTAGTAGATGCAAGGAACACCGAATTTATAAGAGCAGAATTTTCTCCTCAAACTGAATTAGAGATTATCCTACTACCGAAAGAAGGCCATTTCATTCCTTGGAAAAATTTTGATTTAATCCGAAAATTGCTCTTAGATATTCTTAAATAAAATTTAAGACACATTCCTTCCCGACGAAGGAAGCATATTCTTCTGCGAGTTGTTTTATTGTTTTTTTCTGTTTTTCCGAAATCGTCTTATAAGGTTTTACACTGATCGATACTTCTTCTTTTTTCAATTCCCTTTGCCAAACTCCACTGACCCAACCATCTATCACCAAAACAGGACGAAATAAATCGTCCGCAGGAGTTAATAACCTTTTAGGAGGAGGGTCCATACAATCGCGACGATCCGTATATGCGAGAAGGAATTCATCAAACGCCGGAAGTAAAAATATAGTCTCAGATTTTTTATCCCATGGTTTGTTCTTTCTCGGGATGTAGTAGTTCCTACCATCTATCACAAATTCATCCAATTGTTCTTTTATACTTTCTAAACCCAGTTTCGCATCAGATACGCTCAACCCGGACCACCATACGAAGTCAGCCAATGTCGCCGGAGATCTTGTGTAAAAATATTTTTTAGAAAGATCGTACAGAGCCTCTTCTTTAGGTTTTTTAACTCTCTTGATCTTTGGGATCCATTCCTCCATTAGGGCATACGTAAACTCTTTCTCTCGGCGCGGACCAAAACAAATCAATCCTTCCAAACCTGCTCTTTGTAAAATATGAGAAAGGCGAGTCGTATTTGTAGAGATCCCGGATTTAGATAGAATTGTAGAAATTTCCTTTCTAGTGAGGAACTTTTCATTTTCCAAATTTTTAGAAAGTATAGAATAACATTTTTTCAATACTTTTGTATCTAACTCTATTTTCCTATAATGCGCTGCGTGTTTTGAGATCACTGGAGGAGCTAATAATTCTAATAGCCAATAGATATCTTTAGCAAGGGTAATATGTAATGTCCCTCTTAGAGGCCAAGACCTAATGATCTTTTTTCGATTAAAAGCATCTTCTATATCTTCATCTTTCGAACCTACCGATCGTAATCCGATCGCCCATTTAGAAGCATAATAATCCTGGCCTTGAATTGCCCCCAAAGTCTCCACTACCTTTTCCGGAGAATTTAAAGAAGATCCTAATACTGTAAGATATTTAAGTCTAGTTAAAGCTATATTCACGAAAAGATCTAAAGCGGATATAACAAAGAATACGGATTATTTACTAAATTGAACGGAAGTTAGCATACGGTCCAAATCTGCTTTTTGCGAATCATGCATGTATGAAATAATGAACGATAATACAAATCCATTGCTTATTCTTGTATAATATTTTTGTTTTATTTCATAGAATCCGTATTTTACGATCGCGTTTAATGTATAAAAATCTTTCCCTCCTAATATTTCTTTTTTGAAATCCGGTTCTGGAAATTCGTAAACAACTTGAGCTTTGCTCAAAATAAACTTCACAGAGCTCAAATATTCTGCTTCTGTTTTAACTCCCGGGAAAGGAGCAAGATTTTCTGCGACAATTGTATATGAGGCATTAAAATCCGCAACAGTACCGATCGGGTATTGAAAAACAGTCAACAGATTCATGGAACTTTGTGCGCTCGCCTTAATCTGATCTCTCTTTCTTTGATCATCGCCTGCGACAATATCAGTTCCCTTTTCTCTTAAACTATCTATTTGTTCCGCAGATTGGATCACCCACTTGTCCAAAATATCCACTTCCAATCCGAAGAGTTCGTTTCTAAAAACTTTATTTTTCTTTTCTTCAGTTTTGAGAGTATTTGCCGTACTAACACAAGAACTCAAAGACAGCACAAATGATATAAGCACCAAGAATCGATAATGATTCATAAAACCTCCACAAATACAAATACGTTCCGTGTAGGACTTCCTACGCAGAAAATAGAAGAGAAACTAAACAGCTATAATAGCCATTCAAGAACTTTATATAAAAATATGGAAAAATACTTCTTGTTCCAATTTATACTTATGAGATCAAAGAAGGAATGGCGGAAGCGCTTAAAAACTTTTACGACGATCAAGCCCTTTTAGAAATAGGAAAACAGCTCAGCAAAGTCCTTTCGAATATAAACGCTCTAAATTTTGTTCATGAAGTTAAAGGGAAAAATTGGAGTCGCTTAGAACTAAAGCAAAGGATCAGAAAGATCGCAGAAGTAACTTCTGCCCATTTACCTAAACCTTTTCCGAAGGCAGTAAAACCTTTACTAAAATTTTCGGAACATCTCGCTCGGGAATTTTCGGATACTAAGAAGTTTTACATTATATTTTTAGGGGATATCGTTGAGATTTCGGGTATCGATTATCCTACAGAATCGTTATATTGTATGGAGAAAATTACTCAGATCATATCCTGCGAGTTTTGTATAAGGGAATTTTTAATCCGATATCCTGATGAGACATGGAAAAAAATGTTTAGCTGGTCTAAAAATCCTCATCCAGGTGTAAGAAGATTGGCAAGTGAAGGTTCCAGACCGAGACTCCCTTGGGGGAAAGGAATTCCTGGATTAAAAAAAGATCCGAACAAAACTTTATCCATCTTAGAAAATTTAAAGAATGATCCCGACGAGATTGTTCGAAGAAGTGTCGCGAATCATCTAAACGATATTTCAAAGGATCATCCAAAATTAGTTTTAGATATCGCGAAAAAATGGATAGGCAAGTCTGAAAACACCGATCAGTTACTGAAGCATGCACTCAGAGGGCTTCTGAAACAAGGGCATCCTGAAATTTTATCTCTATTCGGTTTCTCTAAGACTAAGTCCGCAAAAATTTCAAAGTTGGAACTCCAACCCAAAACTGTAGAGATCGGAAAACATCTAATCTATAATTTTGAAATGAGATCCGAAGCGACAAAACCGATCCTTTATCGCCTCGAATCCAAAATTCATTATATCAGACCTTCCGGAAAATTTTCTTCGAAAGTATTCCAAATAGAAGAGAAAACATTTTCTCCGATGGAAGTTAAAAAATATATTAGAAAACAATCCTTTCAGCAAATGACTACTAGAGTTCATTTTCCCGGAACACATAAATTGGAAATTATAGTGAATGGAGAAACGAAGGCAAAAGCGGAATTCTCCGTTTCTAAACCAAAGAAGAAGGTAAAATAAAGATTCTTCAAAAGTTTAAATTCAAATCTCCTAATCTAAATTACGAAATTTTCTCCCTTGTTATAAACAAGCTCGCCAAAATATCTCGGGCTTCCAAATTAAAGGAATGAATCTATTCCTTCCGATCATTTTCGCACTTCTTTCCGGTTTAGCAATGTCCATTCAACCAGGTATCAATTCGATACTCGGAAAAAATATCCAAAGCCCTTTGCTCGCATCCACAGTCTCTTTTTTTGTAGGAACAATCGCTTTAGCAATCGTCGCCTTCACAGTAGGAGAAATGAAGTCAGCCTCATTTATAATTCAAACGATTAAAGAACAACCTTGGTGGATTTGGACGGGAGGGCTCTTAGGGGCAATTGTAGTAACCTCCGCTTTGGTATTTGCACCAAAATTGGGAGCAACAAGCTGGATCGCATTTTTTCTATTAGGCCAAGTAGTGACTTCTATATTATTGGAAAAATGGGGAGTATTAGGGTTTCCTGAAAAACCGATCTCCATTCAGAAATTAATCGGATTAGGGCTTTTAGTTTTAAGCGCCTGGTTAGTTAGAAAAGGATAATATAGGACTTCCGAGAGCTAAATCGGAAATTTCATCAAGCTTAAATAATGTAAACCTATATGTAGGAGCTCCTACAAGACACACGCATAAAAACCGATTGCAAAAAAGATAAATTCGTGATAGGCGAACCATCGTCAAGCCAACGTACCACCAGCCAGCCCCACCCACAAGGGTGGGGCCATCCTTTTCACCTGCGGAATAGGGAATCCAAATTCCGCAATGCAATTCTAAAAGGCCATTTGCAGGAGCTCCTACAAATGATTAACGGATGGGTGAATCTTCGCCAATCCGCCTCTTTTAAATTAAATTTTCTTAATACGTTTCGTCGGACCAGCCCACATCGTTTAGAAAATCATCGTATGTACCGTCAAAAACCCGAATTGTATCGTTATCAAAAACGATCAACTTAGTCGCGACCGCCTTCAAATGCATCTCATTGTGAGTAACCATAATCACAGAACCGTCAAAATCATCGATAGCTTCGATCAATGCGTCACAGGATTGCATATCTAAGTGGTTTGTAGGCTCATCCAGAAACAGAAGATGACAAGGAGTGACTAAAATTTTTCCGAGAAGCACTCTACTCTTCTCACCACCTGAAAGAACTTTAATTTTCTTTAATGACATATCGTCGGAAAACATCAATCCACCGGCGATAGTTCGCGCCAACCATTCAGTGCAAGATTTATCCGCACTCATGATCTCTTCTGTAATGGTCGCGTTCTCATTCAAGTTCAGTTTATTCGTCTGTCCGAAATAACCTTCCTTCAAGGCAGGATGTTTTTGGATCTTTCCGGAGGATTGTTGGAGTTCCCCGGCCATCAACTTCAGAAGAGTGGATTTCCCCTTACCGTTCTTGCCGATAATACAAATACGATCTCTTTTGCCGACGCTCAAAGAAAAATCTGAAATTAAAAAAGGTTCCGTGCCCGAATAAGAAAATGAAATATCTTCGGAAGATAACATCTGATTGGCCGCAAACGGTGCCGAATTAAAATATAATTCCAGACTTTCGATCTCTTCCAAAGCCTTCATCTCACCTTGTTTCTCGAGTTTTTTCACTCTGGATTGAGCTCTACTCGCGAAACTTGCCTTCGCTTTAAAACGAGCGATAAAGACTTCTTCCTGTTTTCTTTTTTTAGCCTCGTTCAAACGAGTTCTTTCGTAAATTTCTTCTGCCTGATTGATCTGATTATAAAGTTTATCAGTGTCTCCCTGGACTTTGATCGCCTTAGTTCTATGAATGGCAGCAGTATGAGTTACAACACTATCCATAAAACCTCTATCGTGAGTGACTAAAATGATCTCACCTTCCCACTCGCGTAGGAATTCCTCCAGCCAACGAATAGTAACGATATCAAGATAGTTATTCGGCTCATCCAACATTAGAAGATCCGGACCGGAAACTAAAAGTTTCGCCAAATTCATTCTGATCTGATAACCTCCGGAAAACTCTTCCGGATTTCTCTCCATATCCGCTTCTGAAAAACCCAAACCCGACAAAACTTTTTCGACCTGCCAAGTCTCGTATTCCTCACCTTCAGGAAGACCAAGAGCGCACTCTTCCAGAACAGTTGGTTTAGTGAATTTTAAATGCTGTTGTAAATGGCCGATCTTATAACCTTTCGGCACAATAATAGAGCCCGAATCAGGTTCCACATTCCCCAAGATCATTTGAAAGAGAGTGGATTTACCGTGACCATTTCTTCCTACAAGTCCAAGTTTTTCACCACGATTCAAACTCAGATTTAGATCATCAAAAAGAACATTAGAAGAATACGCTTTATGAACGTTTGCAATTTTAATCATTGGGGAACTCTCTGAAAGCCAGAGTTTTAGATCGGGCTTAGATTTCACCAAAAATTGGATCAAACATCTTTTGTATAAAAGGCTTTCGGGCGTTCCCGCGAGTTGGAGTTCCTACAAATAAAACTTCCGAAGTATCTCGCGGGCCGGGCTACTACGGGCTACGCTATCGCTTCGGTCCATTTGCCTCCGGCAAAGGGGTCCGCTTCGCGCCCTACGTATCCCTAACGCAATAGTATTCGGAGAACACTCTTTCCTTCATCCACTAAGATCCAAACTTCGATCGCCTCATTCTACAAATGAGCGATTTCTGTAGGACGATTATACCAATTATTATTCAGGCCATCCGCATACCAAACGGGAGCCTCGACAATTTCCTGGATGTCTGCATTGTCTAAAGTGGAAATTGCGATACTTACAAAATCACCACCGATCTCCTCCAAATGCCCTTTAGAGAAAGTCCGAACTCCACAGTTCTTGCAGAAATGATGATTCGTGCTTTTCGTGTTAAACTGATAAGCGCCTAATTGATCTTCTCCGTTTAATAGACGGAATGCTTCCGGCTTAATGATAATAGACCAATTTCTTACTTTTCTACAAAAAGAACAATTACATCTGCCGGTTCCGGAGCTTAGATCTATTTCTGCCTCATAGCGAACGGCACCACAATGACAACTACCTGTATATTTTTTCAGACTCATACTGAACTCCTCAACGGACCTTCTTAGATCCGACATGAATAGTATTACATACTAAATATGACAAATTCTGTCATATTTAAGGATCACAAAAAAATAATTCTAAATTTTATTTCCTCCTACAAACTCCCAAGCTAAACCCTGGTGCCTGAGTTTAGCTTGGGTCCAAAGAAAGATTCACTTTTTATTCAACCGTTCTTCTTAGAGAGTGATTCCAGAGTGATCCGAATTCCATCTCTGTAATTTGTTTTGGGAATAGTACCGATCCTTTCAGAATATTTTTTACCACTTAGAACCAAAGGATCTTCCAATAAATAAGTCATTTCTACGACTTCTTTCAAGAACCGATCGAATAGACCTAAAAATTGTAATATTCTTTTCCCGATCGGAATGACCATGGGGATCTTACCCAGAATATCTTTTGAAATTTCTAAAATTTCATTTCCACCGATAACATCTGTAGCAGGAATATTCCAATTCTCTCCGTAAGAATCTTTCTTTAAAGAGATTTCTACGATCATCTTAGCCGCGTCAGGCAAGTAAACGTATTCCCGTTTAGGCTTGAGACTTCCGAAAAAAAGCGCAGGTTTCCCGCTGATAAAACTTTCAAAAGTAGGATTTAAATACGCCATCTGACTTGTCGGTCCGTAATAATCGGGAAGTCGAACGATCAATGCGCGAGCATTCTTCCAAATATTAGAAAACACTAAATTTGCAAATTCTACTTTAAGCCTGCCCTTTTTAGTATGAGCTTTGAACGGATAAGTCTCTTCAACCGGATAGCCTGGATTTTTTCCGTACACGTATACTCCATCTACAAATACGACCGACTTAGAAGTTTCTTCCGCGGCCTGCATCACCGCCCGCCCTAATGGGATCAGTTGTTTTTCCATGTCCACATACCCAGGATTCGCAGCCTGAAAGACTAGATCCACTTTCCTGAAATAAGGCAGAAGGGATCCTTTATCAAAAACATCCCCCACTCCTATTTCCAAACCTTTCGGGTTTCCCCACTCTTTAACAAGTGCCTCTAACTTCTCCTTACTACGCCCAAAGAGTATGGTATCTATTCCTCTAGATAATAGCTCTTGGGCGATTGCTTGCCCACTTCCTCCACTCGCACCCAACACTAATGCCTTCATATCCGTTTCTCCAAATTTATTGATTGATCAATAACAAAAATGCATAAAAAAAATCAAACCCGCCTTTGGTATGTAAGCTCAGGAGAATGAAGAGCAAAGGCGAGATTGCATAAAATCCCCCGAGCTAAAAAATCCTTAGATAAATTTTCAGGATCAGAAAGTCCTGACTTTTCAAACTTACCTTTCACCAAAAGTTTCAATCGAACCAAAGACTCTTTCACCAGCTTCTGAATGTTCTCTTCTGCAATTCCCCAAGTCTGGATCTGAAGAAGGATCTCATTCGGATACTTCTTCATCAAGTCCTCATAAGCCTGGATCAGTTCCGACATCAGATTTTCAGGACTTCCTTCTATCTTTTCGAATGCTGCATACACTCTATCGTAGATGAGCTGAATGACTTCCAAGAATAAGGCTTCCTTTGTTTCGAAAAACCTGTAGATATAAGGCTGAGAGATCCCGGCCACCTTAGAAACATCTGCCGTGGTCACCTTATGATAACCCAGATTCGCAAAGACCTCAATTGCAGCCTCTAGGATAGCTGTCCTACGATCTTCATATACCTGACTGTTTGCCTTCTGTTTCATTCGTTTTATTATTGATTAATCAATCACAAATAATATCCAGTTCTGATTTTGTCAATGGAAAAAATCAGATCTTTGAATGAACTTAGCCTTTTTCTAAGTAGAGATGAACGTTTGTTTAGATCCTTCTTATCTTTCTAAAATAGATTTTTAACGTAATTAGAACGCGTTATTCCGGTTGACCAAATTATATAACGATCGCTACATTAAACTTAAGACCGATTTCTTTTAGGTAAGAAGTGAATATAAAGCGGTCTTCATATACAGATATATTCCAATTTCCTAATGAGCAGAATGATAACCCAAACGATGGAGAAAAGATAAGCGATCAACCGCAGATCTATATTAGGAGAATATTATGAGCCAGATATCCCCATCCGGACGAGTTCAACCCAAAATCCGTAAACCGAAATTCCCGTTGGAACAAATCGCCAAAGAAAAAGGATTCGGTAAAAATATCCCGTTCTTTACGGCATTTTTATCCAGCCTAAGCGTTCTATTTCCGGAAGGTGAAAGATTCTTCATTCGTTCCGTTAAGTTTTTCCAAAACCAAGTTCCGGACGAAACGCTCAGAAATGAGATCAAGGCGTTTGCAGGACAAGAAGCTGTCCACGGAAACGTTCACGATAAGATGAATGAAAGATTTGTGGAAATCGGTTTAGATTTTCGCAGTCACGAAAAAATGTTTTGCTGGTTATTCTTCGATATTTTAGAAAAGAACATCCTAAAACTTTTTCCTGTTTGGGGAAGAAGATTAGCACTTTCGATCACCGCAGCTGCGGAACATTTCACAGCTACTTTAGGCAGGTTCCTTTTATCGTTACCTGAATCCAGAGTTGCTTGGATCGATCCGATCAGTTGGAATGTGATCGAATGGCATGCTTTAGAAGAGTTAGAGCATAAAGCTGTGGCATATGATGTATACCAAACTTCAGGCGGAGGATATTTCACAAGGATCCTCGGTATGACAATTGCTGTCCAATTATTAGGACTACTTGCAATCGTAGGAACTATTAGGGCTCTATTTTATTTCGGCTTTCCGAATCCTAAACAAATCGTAAGAGATATTCGATTCTTTTTCGGATCTCCAGGATTTGCTTGGGCAGTGATATTTTATATTTTAGAATATTATATTCCTGGATTTCACCCTAATAAACAAGACGATCATGCTCTGATCGAAAAATTCTCAAAGATCGTGGTTTATTCCGCTTAAATTATACTGACAGAAAAGATCTTAGAGATAGAATATTTTATCTCTAAGATCTTATTTGATTGGAGCGGACTTATTATTTATATCCGTCTAAAAAATCCTCAATCAAAGAAGCAGTCAATTCAGGATAACGATCTTGTTTTCCGCCGATAGCCTCTCCCAAATAATCTCCATGCCCTGCAGGAAGCACCAAGAGTCTCGCATTCGGAATGAGACGAACAAGCTCGACTGCATGTTCTAATTTTGGAACATCTCTATCTCCTTGAACGATTAGGGTCGGGATTTTGATAGAAGCCACTTCCTTATCACTTAGGTCCTTAAAATTCTGCATTCTTTCCACATCCTTCTCATACATGTTCCTTAGTTTTTGAGGATCCGGATTTACCTGTAAGAAAACATCCTTAAGTGTCTGAGGCATTTCTTCAAAGGAAGTTTTCTTCATGTATTCCCAAAATTGAGGAAAAGCTCCCGATTTTTTGGACATAGAAGACGCAAAAACCAATTTGTTCACTAATTTGGGATGACGAACAGCCAGATGAAGAGCCACGCTCGCTCCATTACTAAAACCTAATACATCTACCTTTTCTATTTTTAGATGTTTCAGAAGACCCGCGACATCATCCGCGGAAGTGTGAAAGCGAAGAGGTCCCTTACGATCTCCTGTTCTGCCATGAGCTTGTTCATCCAAAGCGATCACCCTTCTATGTTTAGAAAAGATCGGCAGAAGTTTACTATAAGTTGTTTCGATCGTAGACCCTCCCCCGTTCAATAAAACTAAGGGAATTCCTTCATTCTTTCCATGGACTTCATAATAAATGGAAAGATCTCCGATCTGGGCATTTCCTCTTTCAGTCGGTTCAGAACTGAATTTAGGAGGTTGCTCTTTCAAAACGAACGGAGTAGAGCTCATACAATTCAAAATGGAAAACAACATACCAAAAAAGATGGATAAATATTTAAAACGACTCATACTGATCCTCCCTACTACTTGCTCTCTAAAAATATGGTTAAACGATCCAGGATGACCGAAGTGCCTTCTTTTCTAGAAGCAACTCCTGCGCTACCTACAGTATCATCTAAGAATGCCACTTGTTCAGTGAATTTTAATCTGGTATTTTTCGGATCCACAGACTCTAACTCTACGGACGCGATGGAAACTGAATGTAAAGTTTTATGAACATGCATATCGTAAACGAATACGATCCTTTCGTTCGGAATGATATTATAAAATTCGGCTCTGTATAAGGTTTCTCTTCCGTTCTCAAAACGTCCATGAAGGATTTCCTTACCGCCCACCTTAAAATCTAATTTTCTTTCCACTACTTCCCAACCGCTTGGGCCTATAAACCACTGAGCTCTTGCTTCCAAGCTACTCCATGCGGAAAAAACTTCTTCAGCAGAAGCTTCGTAAACCTTTTCGATACTAAAAATTTCATGAGCGACTTTAAGACGTTCCATCTCACTTTTTCCTCTCTTTCGATTTCTTTAAAAATTCGCCTAACTGATCCAGATTTCTCTCCCAGAGTCTTTTCCTTTGAAGTAGCCAACTTTCCACTAACTCGAGGGAATTCGGCTCTACTCTGCAAGTTCTGACACGCCCTACTTTTAAAGTTTTGATCAGACCGCTCTCCTCCAAGATCTGGATATGCTGAACAACGGCAGCCATACTCATTTCCAAAGGTTCCGCAAGTTCGCTTACAGAGGCCTCTTTTCGGCTCAAACGTTCCACGATGGAACGCCTGGAGGGATCCGAAAGGGCATAAAATATGCGGTCCAAAGAAGAATTGTTAAGCATATGCTTAAGTATATACTCATTCGAGAAATAGTCAAGCGATTACTTAAGTATTTTTATTATTTCTCCGCGGCACGGATGCGCAGGGGAAGTCGCGAATGCGACCGGAGCGGACGCGAAGCCCTTCGCAGCGACAATAGGAGCGAGAAGGCGACTGCGCAAGCAAGTCGATGACCGAGAGCTTACGAGGTCAAACGAGTAAGAAGATTAAATCAAAACGATTAGATTAAACTGAAAACTCAAATTGATAGCGAAGGAGCCGCCCAAAACCTAAATCCATGCTGAAATATATTTCTTTTCCACGAGAAAGCTTCGATCTAAATTCGTTAAATCGGAAGTGATCCTATGCATGTCGGGAAACGTTATCATTTATTTGAATTTTTACTTTGGACAAGAAGAGATATTTATATCCTCCTATTGCTTTCCATTGTTCCTACATGTTTATTTCAGGCTCTGGGTTATAAATGGATCGCGATCCCTTGGGTGCCTGTGGCATTAGTAGGAACTGCTGCGGCATTCATCGTGGGTTTTAAAAACACTCAGAGTTATAATCGTGTTTGGGAAGCGAGACAGATCTGGGGTTCGATCGTAAACAACAGTCGTTCTTTTGGAATGATGGTTAGGGATTTTATAAAAGCGGATAAAGAAGTCCATAAAGAACTTATCTATAGGCATTTAGCTTGGTTGACTTGCCTTCGTTTCCAACTTAGGGAATCTAAAATTTGGGAAACCGCCAATTCAAAATCTCATAATAAAGAGTATAGGCTTCATTATAATGTTCTCGAATGGGAAACGAAATTAGATGATGAATTATTAAAGTTCATTTCTGCAAAGGAATTGGGTCTCATCCAAACCAGAAAGAATAAGGCAAGCCAACTTTTGTATATTCAATCTCAAAGGATCAAAGAGCTTAAAGATAAGAAGAAGATAGATCCTCTTGAATTTTTAGAGTTAAACAAAAAGATCACGGACTTATTCGAACAACAGGGAAAAAGCGAAAGGATCAAAAATTTTCCTTATCCGAGACAATTCGCGAGTATTAATCAATTCTTTATATGGTTATTTGTTTTTCTTCTTCCGTTTGGGATGTTGAACGAATTTCAGAAACTAGGTGAAAACTTCGTTTGGCTGACGATCCCTTTTAGCATTCTTGTTTCTTGGGTATTTACTTCTATGGAAAAAGTGGGAGAAGCTACTGAAAATCCTTTTGAAGGTGGCGCGAACGACGTTCCGATCACTTCATTAAGCAGAGTCATCGAGATCGATCTAAGAGAACTCTTGAATGAAAAAGATATACCGGCGCCGCTCGCGCCGGTTAATAATATTTTAATGTAGTAATTTTATGATCAGACCTGCGTTTTTTTCCAGTTTCCTTTCGTGAATAACCATAAAGTGAAAAGCCCTATCGAAGTTTCTGTGATCATGCTCGCCCAGAACACTCCGGAATATCCGAAAGCCAATACTTTTGCGATTACATACGCGAATGGAATTTGTAGGACCCAGAAAAATACGAAATTGATCTTGGTCGGGGTCGCGGTATCTCCCGCTCCATTAAAGGCCTGAACGCTTACCATCCACCATGCATATACAAAGTAGGAATAGGAAACGATCCTTAACCATTCCGATCCGATAGAAATTACGGTAGAGTCTTCTGAAAAAATGGAGACTAACTTTTCGCTGAATAAGAAATAAAGAATAGAAACGGCTATCAAAAATGACATGTTCCAAACTCCGGTTACCCATACTGCTTTTTCAGCCCTATCCGGTCTCTGTGCTCCTAAATTTTGTCCGACAAGAGTAGCTACCGCATTCGACATGCCCCAAGAAGGCATCAGAGTAAACATCATGATACGTAATGCGATCGTTGCCCCTGCTACCGCTTGGCTTCCAAATTCTGCAATGATCCGAACCATGAATATCCATGATGTCATACCTATGATAGTTTGGCCGATCCCTCCTAAGGAAGTTTTGATTAAATCTACGATGACCTTCCATTCCAATCTTATCTGAGAACGAAGTACTTGGATATGTTTTCCACCTTTGAAAAGTAAAAACAACTGTAGGATCACACCTAATCCTCGACCGATATTTGTGGCAATAGCCGCACCTTCTATCCCCATAGCTGGGATCGGACCGAATCCGAAAATTAAGATCGGATCCAAGATCATATTCAATCCATTTGATATCCAGAGGATCCGCATCGCAATCGCTGCGTCCCCTGCACCTCTAAAGATCGAATTGATGATGAAAAGAAGTATGATCGCTAAGTTTCCTGCGAAGATCCACTGAGTATAACGATACCCATGTTCTAATGCCCAAGCGTCAGCTCCCATCCAAGCTAAGAGATCTTTTGCGAACCAAATTCCGAAGATTGTAAAAGGGACTGAAACCGCTGCAGCAAGAAAGATAGATTGTATACCGGCGAGTCCAGCTTGCTCTTTATCTTTTTCTCCGATCCTTCTCGCAACGATTGCAGTGACTGCTGTTGAAAGACCAATTGCTACGGAGTAAAAAAGGAATAAATATGTTTCAGTCAATCCGACTGTTGCAATCGCAGATGGACCCAAGATCCCTACGAAATAAATATCCACGACCGCAAATGCAGATTCCATGACTAATTCAAGGACCATTGGAACGGAGAGTAAAAATACTGCTCTTCCAATGGAGATTTCTGTATAATCCGCCTCAGTTCCCGCTAGGGCTTTTCTTAATTCTCGCCAAAGTGAACGAGGACCAGTTCCCCTATTTTCTTCTTTTTGTATTGTTTCCATATATAGCCTAAGTCCTCCAGGCTGGGGCCTTTTAACGGAAAAGGCAAAACTTTTTGTATTAAAGAGCTTCCGAAAGGTTTGAAAATTTCATTTTAGACCAATGTAACATATAGCGTCCCCGCAAGTAGGAAAATCCAATTGAGCATAACTTTACTTGAATTTGTAGAAACGATAATATCGATTTTTTTCTTCGGCCTAAAAAAATTGACCTACTGAGTCGTATAGACTGGATAAGATAAAAAAGACCCAATATTTCCATGATAGATCGTAATAATAATCCTAGTATTTCTATTTCAAACTTAGTCCAAGGCTTAAAAACAGAATCGGAATTGAGAAGATTTCTTGATACAAAAAGGGGATTTGATCTAAATATTCATCTTAAGTCAAAGATCCAATATATAAATAATTTTTTTAGAACTGAAAACTTAGACAGCTGTGTTGTAGGATTATCCGGCGGAATAGACTCTTCAGTCGTTCTTGGACTATTGGATCTTGCATCTAATGAACCGAATTCCCCTATTAAAAAAATTAGGGGAATTACTTTGCCTATCTTTAATATAGGAGCAACCGGCCAAAAGGAAACTTTAAGGAAATTTGAACTTTTAAAATCGCATTTCAGTATGCAAAATAGTAAGATCGAATTTTCCGAGAAAGACCTTACTCGTGTCCAAGAAAATTATCTTCAATTGGAAGAGGGTAATTATAGTCCATTCGCAGCCGGTCAACTACTATCCATTATTCGAATTCCATTTCTTTATTTTCAAGCTGCTCTTTTGCAAGATCAGAATTACAAATCCATCGTTGTAGGAACTACAAATAGAGACGAGGGATCCTATTTAGGATTTTACGGAAAAGCTTCAGACGGAATGGTTGATTTACAACCTATTGCAGATTTACATAAAAGTGAAGTGTATACAATTGCTAAAAATATTGGGATCCCTGAAGAGATCATTCAAGCAGAGCCCAGAGGTGACATTTTCGATGGAAAAACTGACCAAGAGATCATAGGCGCAAATTATGAAGATATCCGATTTTTCATTCTGCTTAAAGATTTCAATATAGGTCACAAAAGCGTCAGCAATTTGTTCTCTTCCAATACGATCCAAAGTTTTAAAAATATTGAAACAATACATAAAAAAAATCTTCACAAATACAAAGTTGGACTTCCTTCTAGATTTGTAGATGTTATGAAAAGAAGTGTCGAAGGAGGTTGGTCTTGATAGTTCATAAAAAACCTGAACCGACAAAAGTCCCGGGCTTCTGGGAAATTCCGTCGATCAGCTTCCCAATCCATATAGCTAAAAATTTTGCAAAGCATGTCAATATATTGCCTGATGTAGAATATTGGAGCCCTTTCTTAAATTCAAAAACTTGCAATTACCTTCGGGATATTTTTTTGGAATCTATGATTTTAGCTCCAGTATCTATCAACGGTTTAATGGACCAAAGCTATGGGATAGGAAGTAAAAGAGCTACCGGATGGTCCCTTCAATTATCAGATATGCTTTCTGAGTTTATTATTCCGCATCTAAACGAAAAATTTTGTTCAGCAAAAACTTCCACAGATTGGTGGCAAGAAAACCCGAAGAAGAATCAGGCTTGGCTCCCTGTTCAAGTCAGCCCTCTCTTTCGTTTTATGAAGTATGAATCAGGCGGTGAACATTATGCACATTACGACGCAGGATTTATGTATGAGGATGGGATTCATCGGACTTTAAAATCATTTGTAATCTATTTAACCACGAATCAATCTGGGGCAACTAGATTCATTCGGAATCATTTAGAAGATATAGACGTATGGGATAGAGATCATTCTGATTGGAATAGAAGAGCATTGAAAGAAGAGGTACTATATTCTTTTTTACCTCAAGAGGGTTCAATCTTGATTTTCGACCATCGGATCTGTCATGATGTAGATGTATATTTGGGAGAAGAAAATCTTCCAAGGATCATCATTCGAGGCGATATAATCTATCAGGCTAAATCCTTATGAATGATAGCCAGATATGGAAGATAAAGCGAGATCACTATTTCGGTAAACTATACCAAGAAGAAGGGTTAGAAGCTGTATTAAAGGCAGGTTTTTTTGAAGATTTAAACGCAGAAGATATAGATGTTGAAGCAACTATATCTATCCTATGCACTCCTTATTCCTTCTTAGCAAAGCCGAAAACCGATAATCATTGTGTTCTATTACTCACTGGTGCCTTATGCCCTATTCACGATGGCCACCTTGAAATGATGATCATTGCAAAAGAATCCCTGGAAAGTGAAGGTTATGAAGTTTTGGGGGGATATATTTCTCCTGATCATGACGACTATGTAGGTCCTAAAACAAATTCTTTTTTGAATATTTATGAAAGAAATCGGATCGTCACTGAAAAAATAGAAGATTATCCATGGATCGGCTTAGACCCGTGGAACGGGGTCTTTAATCAAACCAGTGTTAATTTTACTGAAGTCGTCTACCGGCTTAAAAAATATTTAGAAAGAAATGCAAAACTAAATACTAAAATTTTCTTTCTTTGTGGCGGAGACAACTTCCGCTTCGCAGATGCATTTAAATACAGCGAAGATGGTTGTGTCGTCATTACTCGAAATGGATATGAAATCAATGTAAAAAATCAAGAATCAGTTTATCTTGCCCAAGGCAAAAGCAGTAACTCTTCTTCAGAAATTCGTAAATCTTATAAGAAAAAAGATTTTTACGATAAAATACTGAAAGTCCGTGAAGATGGATATCCAATCCCAAAGTTTCTATCTATTTTTTTTAATGTTATTGAAATCATACCACTTGAAAAACAAAAGCAAAAACTAAAATCTATGTCCACAGATCATATGATCAGTTTAGATCCTATGATTCCCTTAAAATATAATCTATCAGTTTCCAGGATTTTCGATATTCATGGGCATCGAAAACTTGGCTATAAAATGGAAAAGATTTCTCAAAATTCTAAACTGCAAGATCTATTGGGCCGTAACGATATTCTACTGTATGATGATGATATTTGTACAGGAAAGACAATGAGAGAAGCGAAATCGTATCTCAAATCTGAATTGGATATTTCGATAGATAGTTTCTTTTCTTTCAACATTAGTTCTGTAAATTATGATCTTTTAGATCCCAGAGATCTTTTTGCATTTAGTACGGAAGATAATTGCGGTTTATTAGTAAATTTTGGAGATTTTCAACAAAGAGTTCCGTATACTTTTCCATATGTTGATCCGTCAATTCGAAGCTCAGTAAAAGATCCGTTTCAATTTTCAATCGCAGTTTGGAAGGAGAATCAGAAATTTTTTGCAAGCAAGCCTGACTTGAGACTAAGCAATTTTCCATTCTATCAAAAATTATATTTAAAAATAGGTTTTCAATTAGAAACACCAATCCAAGAAATCTTCCAATGGCATATCAACCTTTTAGATAAAATCTTAAAATAAAGCCGAAGAAAAGCTGATTCAGAATTACTCCAAACGCGTGAGTTAAAATTCTTACAGCGGTCGTATCCCGATGAATCTTTATTGATCATCTTGTATAGTGCCTTTGCCTGCCTTGTTACCACACTTACATCTGTGACCAGTCGGAGTACAGAGAGGCAACAGTGTTGCCTCGAATGCGAGACTGGGACTCATGCGTAGCGAAGGCGAAGTATGAAGTCCCGATAGGTCCTCTGTTGGCATTGATTCAAGTGCATCTTGTTTGCCACTTGTAGTGGCACCGACTCGCGAATGCGGTCGTATCCTCGCTCACTATTGTCGCTGTGGATAATAAAAAAGCCAGAGTGATTACTCTGGCTTTTGGAGTGTTATTCTTAAATACACTACAGTCGACTATTGTCGGCTGCAGGACCTTTAGGTCCTATAACTTGCGAATTGATTCGATCTGTTTGCTGATCATCTTGTATGGATGTTCATGCGGGGCATCTTTCGATGCCCACTTGGCGTTGTTACCAACCTTAAGTAAGAAGTAAGTCTTACTTAAGGTTATTACTTTCATTTCGTAATATGGTCAAGCCTCACGAGCTATTAGTATCACTCGACTCAATGTGTTACCA
>NZ_RQGF01000016.1 GCF_004769615.1 Leptospira sarikeiensis
CCACTAAGTTTACGAAATTGACTCCTTTAACGACCCTACCGTCTTTTATATCGAGGCAGGGAATGATCCTTGCGGACGAGTTATGTTTTCTAGATATCACTGCCTCCAGTGATAAAAGAGATATTCTTATTCATTTAGTAG
Organism: Leptospira sarikeiensis; assembly: GCF_004769615.1. Lineage (GTDB taxonomy): Bacteria > Spirochaetota > Leptospiria > Leptospirales > Leptospiraceae > Leptospira_B > Leptospira_B sarikeiensis. The sequence continues at coordinate 142 of NZ_RQGF01000016.1, forward strand.
AAGCGGTCGCTGAAAGGATCTTTATTCCTTTTACTGTCGGTGGGGGATTGCGAAATCTGGACGATGTTAAAGCAGTATTGGAGAAGGGAGCGGATAAGGTTTCTATCAATACGGCTGCTTTTCAAAATCCTGATCTTCTGAGAGCCGCAGCGGAGATTTACGGATCACAATGTATTGTCTGTGCTGTGGATGTCAAATTCCATCCGGATCGCCAAAGATACGAAGTCTTCCTACACGGAGGAAGAACAGAAACCGGAAGAGATGCATTGGACTGGGGACAAGAAGCTCAGTCGAGAGGGGCAGGAGAGATCCTACTTACTTCTATGGATAGAGACGGAACTAAAAAAGGTTTCGATATACAGCTTCTGAAATTATTTTCTTCTAATTTAGAAATTCCGATTATTGCAAGTGGTGGAGCCGGAAATCCTGAGCATATGGTAGAAGCGATCCTGAGAGGAAAAGCGGACGCGGTACTTGCCGCATCCATCTTTCATTTTGGCGAGTTTACTATTCGTGAGACAAAGGAGAATATGAAAGAAATGGGAATTAAAGTCAGGCTTTAATTTCGTTCCATTCTCCTTTTAAATTTTAAAGATTATCTATAATTGTTTTAACTTCCGCGAGAACATCATTGAAGTGGGCTTTCACTTTCGTTAAACCTCCTGAGTCTCCAGATTCATTCCTAAAAGACATCTGAGAATGATCCATATCGGAAACAGTATGTGAATCCGCTAAACCGCCGGCCCCGTTTAATAATGCCGAAGGTAGAGAAACAATTCCATCAGAGTTATTGAATATTGGATTTCCATTTGTAATTACTGTGCAAGCAGCTTGATAAGTCGTAGCATGATCTGCGCCGCCACAATCCGTGGGACCCATGTCTCCACCATATACGGTGGTTACACCGTCCTTGCCAGTGTTATTGATCATCTTTTCTAAGAAATAATTATAAGCCTGGTTCGTTCCATCAGTAATGGGAGGAGAAATCGTAGTTGCTGTGGTAAGACCATTTGTATACGCAAGGCCTTGACCACCCGGAGTGTCCGTCATAAATTTTATGATCGTGCCTATGGAGTTTAGGTTTCCTGTATATTGAGGAGACGAGTAGGGAGAACCATAATACGGAGTTCCGAGACTTACTATATGATCGATTACATCCTTAGTATTATTCGGATGTTGGATCGCAGCCCTAGAAACAAGGCCACCCATTGAGTGAGCAACCACGACCACTTTGTCCGAGTTAGAAAAGGCTGCGTTTAAGGAGTCGATAAATCTTCTTCCGTTTACTTCAATATAATCGGAGGTTCTATAAGTAAAAACGTAGATCTCATAAGTGTTATAAACACTAACAGAATAACCGGCCGGAACCCCGGTGGTCTGTGTTGTGAATGCAAGACCTTGGTTCCAAGTGCCGAGTAAGTTTGCTACTTTCTTATTAAAATCAGTAGGAGGATCCGTCTGCCTTTCTGCAAAGTCCCAGCCGTGAATGAACACGATCTTAGCTTTTGAATTATCTCTCTGAAAATATGGGTCTTGAAAATATAGGGGAGATAGACTACCAACTGCCATGTCCGGAAAGGAGGTAGAGAATTTATAAAGAGCGTGATTCTGTTCCGCAAAAAAAGCGGAAATGAGATAATCCTTAATTTTATCGCCAACAGATTCGTTATTAGGGGGCTTAATACGATCTTCAATATAATCGCAATTTGAAAGAGAGAATAAGAACAAGAATAGAACTAAGGTCTGGAAAGACAGAAATCTTTTCATACAAAGAATCTTCTTCGCGTGGAGAATTACCGCAAGCTATAAATAGTTTAGAATGATGCTTTGTAACGGATTGGAAATAAATGTTTGAACTGGATTACCTAGGTCGGTTTTTCAAACGATCTAGAACAATTCCTGTGGCGACCGTCACATTTAAGGAAGAAATATGACCGTGGAGTGGAATGCGAACGGTAAAATCCGATTTTTCCATGAGAATCCTTTTTAGACCTTCTCCTTCATTTCCCATCAGGATCACTAATTCATCCCAAGGAGGGATTTTGGACCAATCCTCGGTTCCTTTATCGGAAGTGGAGACTACCCAGAAATTTCGTTTTTGCAATTTTTCTAATATTTGAGCTAGGTTCCCGACTTTAAAAACATTCAAGTAGGCGAGTGCTCCTGAGGCGACTTTTTCTACCGCTGGAGTGATCCCGGAGGAATCCCTTTCAGGGATCAGTACCGTTTCCACTCCGAAACATTCTGCGGTCCTAAGTATATTTCCCAAATTTCCTGGATCTTGGATCCGATCCAAAACTAAGATCGGTCCTTTACAATTTTCTAAATGAGAATCGAAAGATTTTTTATCTCCGGAATGTAATTGGATGCGAGATGCAAGAACTCCCTGATGATTCACACCAGGATACATTTTATCCAATTTGCTGGGAGAAGCTTCCTTGATCAGTATTTTGCTTCCGAGTTCTTCCAGAAGATCTTCCAGTTCTTTTTTGGCTCCGGAGGTAAGCCAAATTTCTTGGAAAGGAAGTTCTGAACCTTTTTCCAGATGTCTTTCCAGAATTTCTCGGATATTTCTTCTTCCGTAAATATAATCGGGGCGACTCATTTTCTTTTCCAGCGAAGACCTTCTTTAGTGTCTTCTAATATGATCCCGAGCTCGTTTAATGTATCTCTGAGTCTGTCAGCTTCTGCAAAGTTTTTATTTTTACGAGCTTCTTGCCTCTGTCTTACGAGTTCGTCTATATCGGAATCCAGGACTTCTTTCTTTAATTCGAAATGAAGAACTCCCAAAATGGAATCTATCTTATGAAATAGAGATAATCTTTTTAGGATCTCATTTGGTTCGGAAGAGTTTTGGTCCAAGTATTGATTTGAATCTTTTACTAATTCGAATACCGATGCTAAAAATTTAGAGATATTCAGATCGTCTGCGAGGCTTTCTAAAAACTCTTCCCAACCGGAAACGTTTTCTTGGAGCACAAAGTTTTTTTCTAATTTAGTAAGTTCTTCCAATAAACGGTTCACACAATTCTGTATCTTAGAAACAGAACCGGAGGCTTCTTCCAGACGGTCTTTGGTGAAATTCAGTTTACTTCTATAATGTGCGGAAATTAATAAAAAACGAATATTGCGAGGATCTTCTCCTTCCTTTACTAAATCCCTTAAGGTGAAAAAATTCCCTTTGGATTTAGCCATCTTCTCTCCGTTTACAAGAAGATGTTCCGAGTGTAGCCAGTATTTTACGAAGGATTCTTCCGGATAAGCTCCTTCACTTTGAGCGATCTCGTTTTCATGGTGAGGGAAGGTGAGGTCCACGCCACCCGTATGAATATCCACGCCGGTTCCGTATACATCTCGGATCATAGCAGAACATTCCAAATGCCAACCGGGTCTTCCGGAACCGATCTCTGTTTCCCAAGAAGGTTCTCCGTCTTGTTTTGGGAATTTCCAAAGTACGAAGTCTCTTACGTCGTCCTTATCGTATTCGTCCGTATCATAACGAGTTCCGGATTTCATTCCGCTTACGTCTATTTTGGAAAGTTTTCCGTAATTTTTGAATTTGGAAATCGAATAATAAAGACTTCCGTCCTTCTCATAAACGAGTCCGTTCGATCTTAATTTCTGGATCATTTCCACCATGGACGGAATGGAATCTGTAGCTCTAGGATAATGTTCTAATTTTAGAATATTCAGAGAATCTAAATCTTCTTGAAAGGCTTTTACCCAAGGTTCCGTGAATTCTCTAATATTCTTTTCTTGAGCAATGGACTCGCGGATGATCTTATCGTCTATGTCGGTAATATTCATTGTCATATCCGGTTTATAGCCGAAGGACAGTAGAGTCCGTCTAAGTAGATCTACGAATAGGAATGCACGTAAATTTCCAAGATGTGCGAAATTATAAACGGTAGGGCCGCAGGAATAGATCCTTACCTTATCAGGGAATTCCGGGCGAAATACTTCCTTTTCTCCGCTTAAAGAATTATAGAAACGGATCTCTTTCATTCAGGGAACAGGATCTCTTTGGCAAATTCCAAATTCGCCAAATTTTGTTTGTCTCCTGCGACTCCTGCTTCGTTCCCTTCCGTAGGATATACCTGCATTCTTTTGTCGCAGACCAAATGATTGAATAATGCGAAAATAGATTTAGGATGAGAAACCTTATCATCCATTCCGACGGAAACCAGAGTAGGTATCTTGATCTTCTTGGAAAAATTCAAACTATCGAAATAAGAAAGGTTCTTTTTGAATTGGGATTTTTTGGATTTAGAGTTTGCAAGTTGATCTGCAATTTCTTTTCCCCAACTAGTCCCAAGTTTGAGCTGAGTATCGTCGACATGACAAAAATTAGGAGTTTCTAATATAAGAGCTTTAACCCTTGGAGAATTTGCGGCACCGAAAAGCGCCATGGAAGCTCCGATCCCTTTTCCTGCCAGAATGATCTTATCTCCGTCGATCCCGTCAGTGAGTCTTAAAAATTCGATCGTGCGGATCACATCCAAATAGTTTGCTTTAAGGAAGAAGGATTCTTTCGCTTCTAATCCTTTTCTATAATAACCGGGAGTCCAATCCGGATCAGGAAGTTCACCTTCTTTCAAAACAGGGCGAATGAGTTGTGTCCCATGTCCTCTCAGATCCAAGATAAGTTGTGCGATCCCGGCTTCAGTTAGGCCCTTGATGATCTGTGGCCTGTCTTTTGCATAATCGTGGAAGTAAACGAGAACTGGAAGATCTCCTCTTTTTCGAGGGATCACTAAACTTCCGGTAAGAGTCGCGTTTCCATAAGATTGGAAAGAAATATCGTAGATGGTTTCTTTTAGGATCGTTCCCTTGAGAAGTGCCTTTGTCTGATTTTTAACCGGAAAACCTTTTAGTTCCCGGATCGATTCGGCCCAAAAATCGTCCAAATCCGCAGGAGGAGAGAACGGAGGATATGTCTGGAAGCACTCGTCGAAACTGATAGCCATCAGAGATACATCGTTTTCATTTCAACGGGGGTGTAAAGTGATCTTTTGCGGAATACAATGTCTGGAGAAGAAGGACTGAAATCGTCATAGGTCCTACACCACCCGGAACCGGGGTATAATGAGAGGATTTCTCCCAGGCCTTAGAAATTTCGATATCCCCCACGTTTCCTGCGTTATACCCTGCGTCCAATAAAACCGTTCCAGGTTTGATCCAATCCGCCTTGATAAATTCAGGCTTTCCGACTGCACCAACTACGATATCCGCCTGGGCTATGATTTCGGGAAGGTTTTTGGTTTTAGAATGACATAGAGTAACGGTTGCGTTCATTTCCGTGAGAAGCATCGCCATCGGTTTTCCAAGAATTGGAGAACGACCTACAACAACTGCTCTTTTTCCTGCAGGATCAATTCCGTATTCTTTTAGTAAAAGTACCATCCCGTACGGAGTACAAGGAAGGTAGGTTTCCACTCCCATGGATAATTTTCCGAAGGATAATGTAGTAACTCCGTCCACATCCTTATTCAAAGCGATCCGATCGAAAGCGGCTCTTTCGTCGATTTGGGGAGGGGAAGGATGTTGTAGAAGAATTCCATGGGTGTCCGGATCTGCGTTCAGTCGATCTATGACTGAGAGTAATTCCTGGGTGGTTGTGGTTTCAGGCAATTCGATCTTTTCGGAGATCATTCCGACTGCATGACAGGCCTTCACTTTCATATTCACGTAAGTCGCAGAGGCAGGGTCGCTACCCACAAGAATGGTCGCGAGTTTCGGGGGCTTTTTCCCGGAGGCCGTGAGAGATTTGATCTCTTCGGCGATTGTATCTTTTATTTTTTGGGAAAGTTTTTTGCCATCGAGTAAAATCGCAGTCATGGGTTCAGGATTTCGCTTTAGGCCCCGATGTCATCCGAAAATAATCCTTTTCAGTCGGGTAGAATGCGTAAAATAGGATCATGTCCGAAACCTCTACCATAGACCTGAATCAATTGAAAGAACATGTAGGCCAAGAAGTCCGTATCCAGGGTTGGGTTCACGGTATCAGAGGCTCGAATGCCAGACAATTCTTAAGCCTTAGAAATTCAGGAAAGATCTTACAGGTCCTCGCTGAGAAAGAAATTTTAGGAGAAGAAGTTTTTACGGATATCAAACATCTTAAACAGGAAACTTCTGTGGAACTAATCGGTAAAATTGTGGAGAATGAAAAATCCCCGATCGGATACGAACTTGTACTTTCTTCTTACAAAAAGATAGGAGAATCCGAAAATTACCCGATCACTCCCAAAGAACATGGGATCGATTTCTTACTCTCTCAAAGACATCTATGGTTAAGATCCAGTAAACAGCTTGCGATCATCAAAGTGAGAAGCGAACTTTCCTATCAGATCAGAAAATATTTTCATTCGAATCAATTTACTCTAATCGACACTCCGATCCTGACAGGTTCAATCGGAGAATCTGCCGGGACACTATTCTCTACGGAATATTTCGATCTTGGAAACGCATATCTTGCACAAACCGGACAGTTATACCTGGAGACTGCCATCTTCGCTCATAATAAAGTATATTGTTACGGACCTACATTTCGTGCGGAGAAGAGTAAAACCAGAAGGCATTTAACCGAATTCTGGATGGTGGAAGCTGAAACTGCATTTTTAACACATGCAGGAAACTTAAAGTTACAGGAAGATTTCGTAAAAACGGTGATCCGAGAGACTATCTCTGCTTGTGCTCCTGAATTAAAAGTCTTGGAAAGAGATCCTTCTCCATTACTGGATTATATCTCTAAACCATTTGCTCTCATCGATTATAAGGAAGCGTTGGAATACCTACAATCCCAAGGAGAGGATATCGTTTGGGGAGATGATATCAATTCGGAAAGGGAACAGATGCTTTGCCAAAAATTCGGCGGACCTGTATTCATCCAAAAATACCCGAGAGAAGCGAAAGCATTCTATATGAAGGTAAATCCGGAAGATCCAAGAACTGTGCTCAATGCGGACCTAATTGCTCCGGACGGAGTGGGGGAGATCATAGGCGGCTCCGAAAGAGAAGAAAGTTACGAAAACATAGTGAAACGTTTAGAAGAGGAAAAACTTCCTGTAGAATCCTATGAATGGTATCTGGAACTCAGAAAATACGGCTCCGTTCCACATTCCGGATTCGGTCTCGGGACAGAAAGGCTGATCGCCTGGATCTGCGGATTACAACATGTTCGAGAATGTATCCCTTATCCTCGAATGATGGAAAGACTGTACCCTTAAGGACTAATTTCGCACAGAGATCGCAGAGAAGCACAGAGTCTATATCTTGCGTTTTTTGAACTCCGTGAACTCTGTGTTCTCCGTGTGAAACATCTTTATAAGAGCCTAAAAAAATAACGGAAAAATTCTAGAGTTACCGATACCAGAGAGTAGAGGTATCATATGGCTAAAAGTTCCGCCCTTTCCACACAGCTTTCAGTTGAGGAGTCCGCATGGGAACTCTTTGAAACGGGAGCCTATGAAGAGGTATCTAATCTCGCGGAGAAGAACCCTAAAAATGTGTTCTTAAACCATTTGAGAGCGGTCGGTGAATTCGAGACCGATCGAAATACCGCGAATAATTTCCTTTTAGAAGGCAAAACGGCTCTTACTCCTCTTTTGGGAGCTTATCTTCACAGAGCAAAAGGGAATTCTAAAGAAGCCGCTGTCCTATTTCACGAATACTTTAAGGCTTCTTCGAGTCCTGTATCTTATGCAATTTTGACAACTGGGATCAAGGCTTGCGAAGAAGTAGCGGCTTATAAGGCATGCGCAGATCTGATCCAAAGATACAAGGCATTATGGTCGGACGGATATTTCGGTAAGCTTGAATTTTTCTCCTTCTATCATTTGAGAAAATTCGAAGAAGCATTAAAGATCTTTAAAGAACATTCTGAAAGCCTAAAAGAAGATAGAGATGTTCTTGCGGCTCTTGGACTTTGTTTCGTTCATATAGGTAGATTCGAAGAAGCTTGTAATATCCTGGAAAAACTTCCGGGCGCAGGAGAGATCCCTTCTTTCGAAGACAAAGTAGTAGAGTATTCTGACAGAATTAAGAATATTCCGAAATACGAAGCAAGGAAGAAGGAATTAACTCGTAGTGAACTTCTGGATCTAGGATATGCGTATCTGTTCTCTGAATCGTATAAAAAAGCGGAGGAAGTATTTACTTCTCTCGTTTCCCTAGAAGCACGATAACCTTACCTTTCAAAAGAGCCTCCCTGGATTTAGGGGAGGCCAAGATCTTCTCCGCATCCTCATTGGAGATCACAAGATCCGCTCCCAATTTTCCGGAAACACCAAGCGCAGTAGTAAACAATGGTTTCATTCCTGCGACTTCTTCTTTCATCGCATCCTTAGGATTTGCATAATAACGAATGTATCCGTAATTCACAACGGAACTTTTTTTAACGAATAGAGGAGAATAGATCCCGATCCCATCCTCATCTCTTATCTCGGAGAATAAAGCAGGTTCGACTCCAAGATGTCTCGCATCCACGATCAACCCCGTATAAGGATCCGCGGGAGTATGGATCGGATGAGCTTCCGGAAAATTTTCGGAAGAATAAGGGAGAGTGATATGGGAAAGAATTCCTTTTTTACCTTTTAAGGAAAGAATTCCCGTGGCTAATAAACTATTGCCCGCGTATCTTGTTTGGATCTCGATCGGTTCTTTTTCGTAGATTTCTTGGAAAATTTCCCGAAAGGATTCGTCTTGTGCGATCTTTTCTCTAAGTAGAAGATTGGAATCCAATTTAAGATTTTCCATACTTCTATATAAATATTTCTGGATCTCTTCCTTTGCGGTTTCTTTTGCAATGGTCCTTGCTTCTGTCAAATTTTTGGCAGTTCCAACCTTATTATAATCAGGATCATCCGGATGAAAGACCACTTTCGGAAGTTTTACTTCTATCGTCTTACGGATCTCTCCAGATCTCCAGTCTACGATAGTTTCCGTTTTATCCTTGGATTCCCAACCAAAAACGGAAACACTTAGGATCAAAAGAATAGAACCGTATTTAAGTTTCATACTGCTTCTCCTGAGGAGTAATTGGGAAGTTTAGAATATTCTAATTTAAGCTGATTCCATTCCGAGATCCTTTTCGCAGGAGGAAGGGAATTGATCAAATCTGTACCGTAGGATTTAGTCCAAATTCTGGAATCGAGTAAACTTACGATCCCTGTGTCTCTTTCAGAACGGATCAGCCTTCCAAAGCCTTGTTTTAAAACAGTCGTAGCATAAGGCAATTGAAGATCTCTGAAAGGATTTCCACCTTTCTCTTTCAATTTTTCACTTCTTGCCTCTAATACAGGATCATTCGGAGGTTGGAAGGGAAGTTTCGTAAGAATTACGGATCTGAGTTTATCTCCTCTAATATCCACACCCTGCCAGAAGGAAGAAACTCCGAAAAGAACTCCATTCTTCTCAGCAAGAAAACGATTCTTTGCTGCTTCAGGTCCCGATTCTAATTGGGAAATGATAGGTAGATCCGTAAGAGGTCGGATCGTTTCTATGATCTCGTTCAAAGATTTATTGGATGTGAAAAGAACGAATGCCCCACCATTTGTAAGTTCGATCAATTTCAGAATATAACGGGAAAGGTCCGCTGCATTTCTTTCCGCAGATTCTGTTGCGTCCTTTATATCTTTAGGCAAAAACAAAAGAGCATTTTTTTCATAAGGAAAAGGAGAAGCGACTAATTTGGAACGGGAAGGAAGTTTTCCGATCCGATCCGAAAAATAACTCAGGTCTCCCTTATTAGTAGAAAGGGTAGCAGAGGTGAATACCATACTTTCAGTTCTTGGTTCTAAAATTTCTCTTAAGATCGTTTCGGATTCCAAAGGTTGGGTCAGGAGTTTCGGGAACATTTCCTTCGCTTTTTGATTGGGAGGATCCGCCCAATACACTCTCTCTCCTCCGTCCATAGTCCTGAATAGATGTAGACCCTCTGCGATCTGACCGATCCTACCTGCGGACATTTCGATCTCTAATGCGATTTCTTTCTCTTCTAGTTCGTCGCTTTCTTTGGAATATTTTTTTAATTCCAATAGAAGTGTTTCTTGGAGAGAATCGAGCGCTGCTTCCAATTCTCCTCCGTCCATTTTTAAAGGTCTTCTGATCCTTTGGGACCCGTAAAAGTTGAGAGGAAGTTCTCCGATTACCTTATTAAAACAAATAAATAGTTTTTCTCCCGCAAGATTTGCGAGTTCATTCACTTTTACAGAATTGATCCTTGCTCCAAGTCCTGATTTTTTTTGAGAGTTCCAAACTCCTTGTAGGATCTTTTGGATCTCTAAGGAAGATAATTCGATCCGAAACGCATTCCCTAAAACTTCGGGAAAATTATGAGCCTCATCCACTACGATCTTTTTGAAATCAGGTAGAATATTGAAATCGGATGCGATATGGGCCGCGAGTAGAGAATGGTTTACGATCAGAAGATTGGATTTCTGCCACTTGGCTCTTTCTAAAAAATAAAAAGAATGAGAGAAGTTTGGACAACTTCTTCCTAAACAAGAATCCGCTTCTCTTGTGACCTTGGACCAAAAATCCGGAGAGGCATAACCGTCGTATTCCTGTCTTCTTCCCGATTCTGAATTGGAAACCCAATCTTTAAAAGAAGAAAGATGATCCATCATTTCCGGGCCGAAGGTTCCTTGTGTGAGAACATTTCCTAATTTACGCTTACAAACATAATTAGAGGCTCCCATCGCAATTTCTGCCTTCACTTCTTGTCCCAAAATTTGAGAGACTAAAGGAATATCTTTTTTGATGAGCTGGTCTTGGAGAGCCTTTGTCTCGGTAGAGATGACTACTACCTCTTCTCCTTCCAATGCGCTGATCGCTGCCGGGATCAAGTAAGCCAATGATTTTCCTACGCCGGTTCCTGCTTCTACGATCAAATGTTTGGAACTTGCAAACGCGTCTTCTACGCTATTTGCCATTTGGATCTGCCCGGATCTGGATTCGAAATCAGGCCAGAGTTTTGCGAGCTTCTTAAATTGTTCTTCTACTTGGCTCAAAACTCTCACGCTTCCCTGGTTCGGAAAAGTTTTACGATACAATATAAGGATAGAAGGGTCACGAGTCCTAGAGAAACCCACATGATGAGTGTTCCGTCCAGAGTCAAATGAGGAGAAACGGATCCGAAAGCTGTGCTACTCGAAGGAGATTCCTTGTACGGTAAAAAGTTCATAAACAATGCCAGGATCAGTATAAAACTTCCCAAAAAGATTGGTAGTATTTTGTTTTTAGATTTGTCTTTCGCTTCTTCTTTATTCTTCAAACTGATATGAACTAAAAGATAGACTAAGGCAAAAACAGCGAGTATCGCCAAAAATACATAACGAGAAATAAGCGCCTGGAATTTTGCCTCTTCCGGATTTGTTCCTGGGGCCGCATTTGCGATCATCCAATCCACATCCATTTTATTTATATAAGAGCCCAGGTTTTGGTAGAGAAACATCCCGAATACGATCAATAAAAACGCAGGAGTAATGTATTGGATCACCCACCAGAAAAATTTAGGAAGTTGTGCGTGAGAACCCTTATGACCTTCTTCCAATCCTTTTCTGGCACCGATCACCCAACCGAAAATTAGGATCTGCAAGGTAGCAAGAATATAGATCAGAACTGTTCCAACCCAGAAGTCAGCTTGATCCAGCGCATTAAAGTTTTTATTAAAATACAAGATCGGGAAAGAAAGTGCGAATGTGAATACGAATAGAAAGAAACTAGAAGTCCTTCTTTTGATATGAAATGCTTCTTCCAAAAATACGATCACAGGTTGCAACATTGTTACGGAAGAAGTAAGTGCAGCCAAAAATAGAACGAAATACCAGATCGCTCCGAAGAATGCTCCTCCAGGCATTAGTGCAAATACGGAAGGAAGTGCGATAAATCCCATCCCGAATGTCCCGAAAGAAGTCGCGGATACTCCTAAGAATAAAAATGCAACAGGGATAGTGATCATTCCGCCAAAAGCAACTTCCACAAACTCGTTTAAGGAAGCGGCAGAAACGGAAGAAAGGATCACATCGTTTTCTTTTTTTAAGTAGCTAGAGAATACGAGAGCGATCCCGAAACCCGCAGAAAGAGTAAAGAAGATCTGACCCGCAGCAGAGATCCAAACCTTCGCTTCGCCTAATGCCGACCAATTTGGGTTCCACATTTGAGCGAGCCCGAGCTCTATATTATCTAAAGTCAATACACGTACAAGAACGATCACGGAACATATAAGCATAGAAGGGACAGCGATCTTTGCAAAAACTTCGATCCCTTTTGCGATCCCTCTATATACTAATATAAAATTCATCAAAAAGCATGCGAGGGTGGCGTAGAAAATTTTTCCTTGGATTGCGGTACCGTTCTCCTTTGCACCTACTAGAGTATGAAAATGGTTGGAAGAATTTTGGATGAGGCCGTTCAGGTCCCCTGTCGGAGATTGAAGGCTAATTCCTCCGGTCACAAAATCGAATGCGTATGCAAGACACCATGCTTCCACAAAAACATAATACACATAAATCAAGAGAGGGATCGTAACTCCGATCGCTCCGAGCAGTCTAAGAGGAACACCGGAAAGATAGGCGCGAAACAGATTCGGAAAGCTATGCCCTTGTTCTCCACCCATTCTTCCCATCACCCATTCGGTGATACAGACTGGAATTCCTACAAGAATGAAGCTGATGATATAAGGAAGAAGAAAGGCTCCTCCTCCGTTTTGCACTGCTTGTCCCGGAAATCTTAAAAAGTTTCCGAGGCCAATCGCACCGGAGGCGACGGTTAATATAAGTCCTGTACGGGATTTCCAGCTTTCCTTGGGCGGTTCATTTGACATCTAGGGTTGGTCCGACTTTAAGGGATTTCGGACTTACAACCCGTCCGAAAAGGGAATGGACTATAATCCCTATAGGTCCTTACGCCTTGTCAAAACGAATTCCGAATAAGAAATGGAAAAAAACGGGACATAATCTGCTGGAAATTGTCTCTGACTTTCTGGCAGAAATTTTTGGAAAAACATCGGCTTAGTCAGTCTAAGTAGTAACTCGAATACATACAAGATTCGGTACAAAAATGAAGTTAGATAAGATTACTATAAAATTGAATGAGGCTCTTTCCGGAGCCCAAAGTTCCTACGACAAAAATCCCGAGATCCAAGAGGAACATATCATCGCTCAGATCCTTTCTCAAGGAGACGGGTTTGCTCCTCCCTTATTCTCTAAGATAGGACTTAATTTGTCTTTGTTCCTACAAAAGACAGAGGAGTTCATACAAAGACTTCCAAAGGTAGAAGGTCAGGCGGAGAAGGGATTCTCTCGTGCTGCAGTCTCACTTTTACAGTCTTCCGACAAGATCAGAGCGGAATTGAAGGATGAATATCTTTCTACAGACCATGTGCTACTTGGATTTTTGAATAACGGGACTTCTTCTCTTCGCCAAGAATTCCAAAAGCTCGGACTCGATTATTCCAAATTATTAAAAGTTGTATTAGAACTTAGAAAAGGACAACCGATCATGGATGATACTCCTGAAAACAAGGCAGAAGCCTTAAAAAAATATGCCAAAAATCTAAACGAGCTCGCGAAGCTTGGAAAACTGGATCCGGTCATAGGAAGGGACGAGGAGATCAGAAGAACGATCCAAGTACTTTCTCGTAGGACTAAAAATAATCCTGTACTGATCGGGGAGCCAGGTGTAGGTAAGACTGCGATCGTAGAAGGACTCGCAGGAAAGATCATCCAAGGAGAAGTTCCGGAAGGAATTAAGAATAAAACTATCTATGCATTGGATCTAGGAGCGATGATTGCAGGTGCAAAGTATAGAGGAGAATTCGAAGAAAGACTAAAGGCAACTCTAGACGAAGTCAAACATAGTGATGGAAATATCATCTTATTTATAGATGAGATCCATACACTTGTGGGAGCAGGCGCGCAAGAAGGAGCTATGGATGCTTCTAATATGCTCAAGCCTATGCTTGCTCGGGGAGAGCTGCGTTGTATCGGTGCAACCACCTTAAAGGAATACCAAAAGTATATCGAAAAGGATGCAGCTCTTGAAAGAAGGTTTCAACCCGTTTATGTAAAAGAGCCAAGTGTGGAAGAAACAGTTACGATCCTAAGAGGACTTAAGGATAGATACGAACTTCATCATGGGATCAAAATTTTGGATTCTGCGATCGTTGCCGCAGCTAGTTTATCTAATCGTTATATAGCGGATCGATTTTTACCTGATAAAGCAGTGGATCTAATCGACGAGGCAAGTTCCAAGATGAGGATAGAAATGGATTCTATGCCGGAAGAGTTGGATAAGCTGAGTAAGAAGATCCAATCCTTGAAGATAGAGAAGGAAGCTTTAAAAAGAGAAACGGATCCTGCTTCTAAACAAAGAGTGGAAAATATCACCAAAGAACTTTCGGAGCAAGAAGAGCTATTCCGGAACTTGAAGGCTCGTTGGGATCTTGAAAAGTCTAAAATTTCCAAGATCAAAGAGATTAAAGAGGAGACTGATAAGTATAAGGTCCTGGAAGCGGAGGCGGAAAGAAGAGGGGAGATCAACCGAGTCGCCGAAATACGTTATGGAAAACTAATAGAGTTGTCCAAAGAAATGGAAAAAGCAAACGCGGAGCTCAAGAAAATTTCCGGCACAGGAAGACTCTTAAAAGAGGAAGTAGACGAGGAAGATATCGCAAACATAGTCTCTCGTTGGACAGGCATCCCTGTATCCAAAATGCTTCAGGGAGAAAAAGCAAAACTACTTAAGATGGAAGACTCTCTGAAGATCAAGGTCATCGGACAAGATCATGCTTTGGAATTATTGTCCGAGGCAATACGAAGATCCAGGGCAGGGATTGCGGATCCAAATCGGCCTATCGGAACCTTTTTATTCTTAGGACCGACAGGTGTAGGTAAAACTGAAACTGCAAAAGCTCTGTCCGAGTTCTTATTCGATGATGTGAATGCAATGCTTCGAATCGATATGAGCGAATACATGGAGGCACATTCAGTATCCAGGCTGATCGGTGCTCCTCCTGGCTATATAGGACATGATGAGGGTGGACAACTGACAGAAGCAGTTCGTCGTAGACCTTATTCAGTTCTACTGTTTGATGAGGTGGAGAAGGCTCACCCGGAAGTGTTCAATATCTTCCTACAAATTTTGGACGAAGGAAGACTAACTGACTCTAAGGGACGAAATGTGGATTTCAAGAACACAGTTATCATTCTGACCTCGAATATCGGTTCTGACGTTTTAAGTTCTACAGAATATTCGGAAGAAGAAAAAGAAAGAATGGTGGATCAAAGATTGAAACGTCATTTCAAACCTGAATTCCTGAACCGTTTGGACGAAGTGATCTTATTCAAATCAGTAGATGAAACAATGATCGCGAGTATTGCAGAATTACAATTACAGATCATGGTGAAAAAGGCTGCGGAGAATGGACTTGCGGTAAGCTTCACTCCTGGATTGAAAAAACATATCGTGCAAGCGGGTTTCGATCCTGAATACGGAGCAAGACCTTTAAAACGACTGATCCAAAGAGAGATAGGAAACGCTCTGAGTAATTTCATCCTCAAAGGTGAATTTAAAGAAGGGCAGAGTATCGTTCTGGATTATTCGGGCGGTAAGGTCTTCGTAAAATAGTCTGAGAAATAAAAAACCCCGGGAACAACCGGGGTTTTAGGATCAATGCACAGTAAGGGAAAAAGAATGTGCAGTATTACTTTACGGGAGGGAATCCCTCCCGTATTTGAATTTAGAATTCTACTTTATGTAGAAATAATTCCTCTTTTTTCATTTTTAAAACTTTAGAAGCCATGCTCTTAAAGTCTTCAGGCGGCTCTAATAATCCCAATTCCACTTTGGAAAGGAAAGGAGTAGAGACCTTTAATTTTTTGGCCATATCATATTGTTTGATTCCCAATTCTCTGCGCTTTGCCCAAAGTTTATTGGTAAGTCCTTGGCTGAATTCAGGGTAAACTTCTTCTACCGGACTTTCGTTAAATAATTTATCTAATGTCGTTTTCAAATACTTAGCACAAGCTTGTCTGAATTTTTCAGTCGGAGCTTGGCTTCCGGTTTCAATTTTGGAAAGGTAGCTAGGGGATACACCCAAAGCCCTTGCCATATCATATTGCTTGATTCCCCGTTTTTTGCGGAGCATATAGATGTGGTTGTTCATTCTTTTCCCCTTTTTTACCGTTATAAAACGACCTTGCTTTGTCTCAAGAATAAATTTCCACAAGGCTTAATCAGCCTTTAAGTATAGAAATTTTTTCCAAAGTTGGCTTATACTAAAAGAGATGAGTGGAAGAATCAAGCATTTGCAGTTTTTACTTATCAAAAAAAGCCGATAGACTGCTGCTCTTTATAGAACACGGTCAGTAGCCCGAAGTATAGGTTTGTATAACCTTTTCGGACTACTCGTTTTGGGTACTTACTCTCCAAGTGTATTGGAGAGTATAGTGATCAGACTTATATTTTACCCTCTTTCAATCTTCCCGAATCCATAATGAATTGGTAATCGGTTTTCAATTTCTGGGTAAGCTCTCTTACAAAGTTCTGTTTCTTTGCACGGATCAAATCTTCTTTAATCTTTTCACGAACTTCTCCATAAGGGATAGGAGTTCTGTCTTGAGGATTGTTCGGATTTGCTCTTGTATAAGAGAACATTTTAGCTGCTTCGTATTGCTCTCTCATTTCTTGCTCGGAAACGTTTACATCTGTAGGGAGTTCTCTTTTGAAAACCAAAGGTTGAACGATGTATAACTTCATAACGTTGAACATTTCTAAGAATTCTTTGGATTCTAAAGCCTTTTTGATCTCAGGAGAACTGTCTGAAATCTTAAACCAAAGATACTGTTGTCTGAAAAATTGAAGAACGTTTGCCTTATCATCCAGTTTAGAAGAATCTAATCCGCTTTGTTTTGCCAATTGTTCCAATTCAGAAAGTACGTCTTTGTATTTGATCGTCTCTCCTGTTTTGGTGTTGGTCAATAATACGGATTCAGGACCGAATTGGTTCAGGTTCTCTTGAGTAATTACTGCTTTTTCGAAACCTGCATTTTTCACTAATTGTTCTTCTTGTTCGGTAACTGCGCTGTATAAATATCTTTTTTTCATAAAGTCTTCGTATCTTGGTGCGATATCGTCTACTTTAAGATCCAGATAATTTCGTTTTATTTCTGACTTGGCTTGTTCGCTGATCCCTGGAGTTTCAGAATAAGTTTTAGCGAGTGATTTCAGTTTTCCGAATTCTTTAGAGAAGAACTTTCCTACTCTGGATGCATAGATGGTCTCTACACCTTCCACTCTTAGGATCAGGAATTTTTTTCTTTTAGGGATTTTCGGGTCTGAGCCGGGAGGAGCAAGATCTTCTATTTCTTTTAAGATCCACTTTCCTTCGTTCTGAGCGGCTTCTTGGTAGTAGGCAAGATTCGGATCGTTCCCACAATTTAAACATTGCGGTTCTAAAAGTCCACCAACGGCTTTATAAGGATTTTGATCCGTATGATCCGCAACATATTGGTTGATCTCTTTTTTCTTGGAAAGTTTTTGGATCCCTTCGAAAATGCTTTGAGCTCTTTGTCTAGTGATCTCTTCTTCTGTGGGGCTATTAGAGAAAACCGCAATCGCTCTTACGAAAGCGAACTTGAGTTTGCCTTCCTGCTCTAACTTTTCTGCCAAATTTCTTTGTAAGAAAGACGCAGCCATTTGTGGTTTGGAATATTTTAAAAAGACGGCTAATTCATCTTCAGAGACTAATTTTTTCTCGGAATTATACAATGCGATCAATTTGAAAAGGCCGAGTGTTTCCAGAAGTTGTGTTTGCTCTTCTTTTGTAGGATGACCCGGTTCAGGTTTACGTCCGCCCGTATTTAGTTGGTAGAAGTTCCTTAGTTCTTTTCTGGTAATTGTGCCGCCTTTGAAGGAGGCTAAAACATCCGTGTCCGAATTACACTGAAAGAGCAATACGGCCAAGAAAGAGAGTACGATTATTTTTTTGTTCATGTTGTTTTATATAACCTGTTCTTTTCGGATCTCGAAAAGACTAGTATTTATGAATGGTCTTTCGGGCAGGTTGCTGCTTCTTACCTTGGATTTCAACGGATATTTCGCGAGTTAGGCGTTTTTCGTTATCCTGGTATAAACCTTCTGCTGCCCTGGCTCCGGAAGGGTTGCCGGAAGAATTCCAATCAGAAGGAGTTTCTTTCGTTTTTAGAGAAAGCATCTCAATTCTTTGAGAAGACAGTTTATCCATCTCCGATCCGATCGACTCCTTTAAGGATTCGGAATAATCTCTATCCGCTGCAATTCTATCCTTGATTTTGCTTAGTTCAGTCAAGTCCCGATCGATTTCTTCAGTTTTACGTAAGAGATGTGCTACTTTGATTTTCATGAAAAAGATACCGGGATTTATACTTCGCTTCCTGATTCTAGGCCCCATGCTGCTTCTTGCAAGTAGGAAAAAAAGAGTCCTAGACTTAGGATCATTAACTCTTCTCCCGGGCGGGATATACATATAAGGAAAAAGAGGACGGAAAATAAGATCTTACTAAGAGGATCTCCTTTGCCTTTCCAGATCACCCAAAAAATCCCCAAGGACATAAATGTAGATTTGAATAGGGAAGGTTCAGAACCTGAATTTTCCCAGTTGAATAAGATCCAAATTACGCTGATTAGGATACAGCCGGATAATATTAAGATCCGGATACGTTTCGGGATCGAGAAAATTATGAATAATGAAAGTACTGGAAGAAGGAAAGGAGACAATTCTCTTCTGGAAAAGGAAAGAATACAGGCTCCCGCTAAGATCAATACTCCAAGGGTCTCCTTAAACGCCGGGGATCTAGTCCCTAAAAATGAAAATCCCCCGCTTGAGATCATACCCGCTAAACAAATAGAAACAAGATCTAAGATAGATTCAGGAGAAGAGCCATCCCATAAAGAGATCAGACATAGAGATGCCGGAAAAAGTAAGATCCCAAGATTTGTCTTTAGGTTACGGGAGGAATGGAATTGGGAAAACGCGATCGTAAGGCAAAGCACAAGACATCCCGAAAATGGAAACCCGTAGGTTTTGAAAAATAGATAAGCTGAGGTGAAGGTGAGAAAAACCATTTGTATCTATTATGAAATTCCGGTATCTTGACGAATCGAACTGTTATGATCCTGAACGAGATTATTATCTCAACGGAAAAGATAGACAGCGTTCAAGTTCTGAAATTGCAAGGTTCTATCAACTCCTTTACTGAGAAAAAATTCAAGGATGCGCTTTCCGTTGCCGTCCGCCAAGGCCCAGTAATTATGGATATGGAAGACGTTCATTTGGTCTCCTCTACCGGAGTCCAGGCCTTAAAGGAAGTGAGCCAATCCAGCTTTGCCAGTAAGAATAAATTGGTATTAGTGAATATTTCCAAGGCGGTTATAAACGTTTTTAAAATGGCTGGATTAAACGGCTTTTTTTTGATCGCAAATGATGAAGAGGCCGCTCTAAAAATGGCATCTAAACGTTAGGATATAAGCTGGAACTGTAGCGATACTCGGATCGAAGGTTAACTCTCGGAAATAAAAATGAAATCTGAAAAAACTACCTCGTTTAATTATTTTAGAAAGGCTTGGCATCTACTCGGTCTGATCATACCCGCTTTCTATTATTTTGATGTATTCCATAGCCAATTTTTATTAGTATATGCTACGAGGGCGATACTCACTGTTTTACTTCTTATTTGTCTCGCATTACTCGTTCTTTTGGAATGGGCAAGATTTAAGATCCCTGCTGTACAAAATCTTTTTGTAAAATTTGCGGGACCACTTTTGAAAGAAGAAGAGAAATACAGGATCAACGGGACCTTTCCTTATTTCCTTTCGATTACATTGGTCGTTTTCTTTTTTCCTCCGGACATCGCGATCCTTTCTCTTCTATTCTTGGTGATCGGTGATCCTATGGCGGCCTGGGTAGGAACTCATTTTGGCAAAAATCGTTTCTCCAACGGTAAGTCTAAGGAAGGGATCGTTGCGTTCATACTTTCTTCCGCGATCGTGGGGCTTTGGTTTATCTACGTGGTCCAATCCGATACAAGGGAATTCGGGATCTATCGTTTTGCGGAAGCCACATTTTGGCAAAATATACTTTTAGTTTTGCCAGCGGTAATCGCAGCAGCGGTTACTGAGTTGTATAGCGGAACTTATTTGAATGGGATCGTGGATGATAATCTTTTGATCCCTGTGGTTTCTGCCATAGTCCTTGGATTATTTGCGTACTTCATATTAGATCTAAGCATCGATCAGATCTTTTTGGATCCGACCCAAATTTTTGAGATGTATTAGGATCCTATTGTTTTGTTCTTAGATTGCATGCCTTAATTCATCTTGACATGTTAGAAAATTTTTAACATGATCGGTGAAGGGATTTTAAATGACCTTCGCTCAGATTCAGTCTGCATTATCTGCTCATAAAAATGAAATTATAGCATTAGGTGTGGAAGAGTTATATTTATTCGGGTCTGTGCTCAGAGAAGAGAATAATCTGAATAGCGATGTGGATATTTTGGTCAAGTTTAGGTCCGGTAAAAAGAATTTTGATAATTTTATGGATCTATACTTTCAGTTAGAAGAAATCCTGAATACGAAGGTAGATCTTCTGACTGAGGACTCTATTTCTGACGAGTTTAAAAATTCTATCATGGCAGAGGTTTTACATCTTTGAAACATGATTTAAACTATCTTTCACATATCAAAAGCGAAATTGAATTTCTAAAAAGCAAATCAAAAGATCTAACGTCTGCGACCTTCCTTCAGGACGAAGTGGTCAAACGTGCATTTGTTAGGAGTATAGAAATTATAGGAGAGGCAGCCGGGAAAGTTTCCGATCGATTCAAAAACAAATATCCCGAAGTAGAATGGAGGAAATTATCAGCTACGCGTAATCATTTGATCCATGGGTATTTTGTGGTGGATTATGATATTGTTTGGGATTTAGTTGTTTCCAAAATCCCAATTTTAGATTCGCAACTTACTAAAATATTAGAAACTGAAAAGACTTTATTCGATTGATCCTTAAATCATTTCTCCGCTGGAAGCACATGATATACAAAATCGATCTTTGTTTTTGTACTTCCCTTGATCCCTTTTGCTGACCAAGAAAATTCTAAATCTGTCGGAAATAAGGAAGTTTCATAAGGATATTGTCCCAAACGATTTTCCTTTTTTTGTTTTTCCTTCACAATCGATCCAAGATAATTGAAAGAACCGATCCAATCTTCTCCGATCTCGAAACCTTCCATTTTACCCTTAACCCCTGCGAATTCATACATAGCAAAATAGGTTTCTTTAATATGTTTTCTTTCTTCAGGACTCATCTTTCTGTTCATTCTTAAAATGAAGCCTGGAGTTTCCCTGGCATGAAAATAAAGATAGTTTCCTAACTCTTCCCAAGTATTCGGTTTTTTGGCATTCGGAATCTCCACAGAATATTTTTTATTCAATGGAGAAGGTTCCCTGCAAACTCCATCTCTCGTGAAATAATCGCAGAGTTCCACTTGGCTTACAGAAAGAGCAGCCGGCTCGCAGGAGAAGAGTAGAAATAAGAAGAAAGGATATAGTTTAACGTTTTTCCAAAGAGCTAACATAAGATTCTCGCAGATTCGTAAAAAAGTAAATCACTTCAGGATGTTTGAAAAATTCGGAGGAGGGAGCTTGTGGGATCCATTTTTGTCCCTGATAAGTATATATGATTTCCGCAAATACTCCGTGGAACATATATATTCTATGCAAATCTTCTTCAGTAGAAGCAAGAACAAGATTATAGGGAGTAAGATAACCCGGAAGAATTCGAATGGATTCATCCGATTTTCGTAAACTAGTTTGGAACTTCCCACATTGGGTTTGTAGGCTCGGTAATTCCTCTCGCGAGATCCTTCTTTTTAGGGATAAGATCCGAGTGAATCTTCCGATAGGAGAATCTAAAAAATTCTCGAATTGATGGGTCCATTTTGGAAGAGGTTTGGATTCGTATAAGGTCTGGGAGAAAGAATCTTCCGCTTTTTTTTTCAAACGATAGTATGCTTCTTCGTTTTCATAGGAAACTACAATGAAGAAGGAAGCGGGAAGTGGCTTCTTTAGTTTGGAAGGGCTGGTTTTGGAGTTCACGCGTGAGCCAAGCAGCAGATTATATTTTGGAATCGAAATAATCCAGCAGAATTTTCGTTAGCCAACGTCCGTCAGGAAGATCAGGGTTAGAATCACTTACGAATCCAACATGGCCTCCTTTCTGTGTTAGGATGGTCTTAAGATGAGGAAGTTTTTTCCAATCGATAGAATTCCATTCGAATAATGGAACTACAGGATCATCTTCCGCATGGATGAGTATTCCCGGATGTTTGATGGAAGAAATATAATGGATACAGGAATTTTTCTTATAATATTCCAACGCGCTTGGATAACCGAAAGAAGGAGCAGTAATCATATCATCGAAATCGAAGAATGTTTTGATCTTCTTAGAGTTCTCTATCTGCCCGGGAGTTAGTTCTAAAATCCCTTCTTTGATCTTCTTCTTAAAACTATTGATAAAATGATTTCTATAAAATCTTCCGGATAAGGAATCTATAAAGTCGCAGTTTTTAGCGAGATCCAAAGGAGGGGAGACCGCGGAGAATGCGATAGATTTATGATTTCTTGTCTCTCCAAAAAATTTTAGGATCAAGTTTGCGGACAAAGAGAATCCTGAGACCAATATTTTACGGCTCAAAGATTCATACATATAATCCAAAACATCCTGCACATCTTCCGATTGGCCTGCGTAATAGGATTTTTTTGCGAATCCTCTTCCTCTTCCGCAATTTCTAAAATTCATACGGATGACTCCGTATCCTCTTTCTAATGCAGCCGTTGCCAAGGAAACTAAGTAGGAACTTTCTGAATCTCCTTCCATTCCATGGATCATAAGGATATACGTTCCGTTAGATGGGACCGAACTTTTCCTGTAGGAAGAAACTGGAGGATTATGTTCGAGCCAGAGTTTGTCTCCAGATTCTCCGCTGACTGTAAGAAGGATATCTTCGCAGTAATAAGATGTTCTAAGAGGATTTTCTGGAGGAAATAAAGTGCTATAGATCGTTTGGGCATGTTTGCCCGATACAAATCTTTTAGGTCTAAAGTGAGAAGTTTCCATTAACGGATCTCGTTCTCTTTATAAAATTCTTTCCATTCTATTTCTTGTTCTTTGTTTAGAAGGGATTTTTTTTCTAAGAATTTTCTGAACTTCTTTAAGAAGTCTTTTCCTTTCGTGCGGATCTTAGGATCGTCCGGAAACATATCTTCCAAATAAAAGTTCAAAAACTCGTCTAACTCGAAGCCACCTAAATGTGAAATGAGCACTTGGTTGGAAGTATTTTCCGGATTCTCAAAAAGTAATTCTGAGAATTCCAGAAATAGGGAAGGTATTTCTTTTTCGGATCCGGAAGCTCCTTGTGGAAAAGTTTCCAGAAAGGAGCCGATTACTTCTTCTAAGGAAGGAACTCCCGACAAAATCGAGGCCTTAGTTAGAAGTTTTAGGGAACTCGATCTTAGTTGCGAGAGAATCTACGATCCCGTATTTGATCGCTTCATCCGCATCCATATAATAATCTCTGTCCGTATCTTCTTCCAGTTTTTCCACCGGATGTCCACAAGCTTCTGCAAGAATTTGATTCAGTCTTGCTCTTGTTTTCAGGATCTCTTCTGCATGGATTTGTAGATCAGTAGCAGGAGCAACGATCTGTCCTCCGATACTTGGCTGGTGGATCATCACTTTTCCGTTTGGCCAAATGGATCTTTTTCCTTTGACTCCTGCTGCAAGAAGTACGGATCCCATGGAAGCCGCAAGTCCCATACAAACAGTATGAACAGGAGAAGTGATCATTTTCATAGTATCGTAGATAGTAAGTCCGGAGGTAACAACTCCACCGGGGCTATTGATATAGAATGTAATTTCTTTTCCAGGATCGGACATTTCTAGGTAGAGGAGTTTTCCTACGATGTCTTTTGCGGATTCATCCGTAACCGCACCCCATAAGAAAATTTTTCTATGGTCGATGAATTTTTTGGAAATTTTGCTACCAGCAAGCTCTTCGAAAACTTCGCTGATTTTTTCTGTCTCGGACATTCTGGCTCCCTTACGTAGCAGTTCGTTCTTCCAGTTTCTTCCTCCGTAATTTCCTGAAAACTCCAATAAATACGAAAGCCACGAAGGAAACGTAAAAAAAGCGAAGTAACTGGATCGGAGGGACCGGCATATCTCGATCCGCTCTTAAAGCAATTAGACGAGAGGCAAGGACTGGACGATTCTCCAGTTTCGGCTCAGGCTCTCTAAATTTGATAATTTGTGCATTTTCTGAAAGAAGGTAATACTTCCTGGCTTCTTTTTCCAGAGCGACTTTGTCGTCTCTTAGAAGTTTTTGCCTTTCTTCCAACTGGCGATTCTCATACTCCAGTCTTTCCACATCCAAACGAAGGCTGGAAAGACTGGTTTCAAGGGTAGACCTTACAACTAGACCGGACTCTCCCAATACCGTGAAATAGAACATTCCGGAAAGGAAGAGTAAAAGTAAAAACAGTCTGTTTGCCAGATTCATACCCATAGAAAGCTTAAAGATTATAGAATGTATTTCTCCCTTTGTAAACCGCAGAAGCACCTAATTCTTCTTCGATCCTCAAAAGTTCGTTATATTTCGCGATCCTGTCCGTTCTGGAAAGTGAGCCTGTTTTGATCTGGCCCGCGTTCGTAGCGACAGCAATATGCGAAATAGTAACATCTTCAGTCTCTCCGGATCTATGGCTGATCACATTCGAATATTTGGCTTTTTTCGCCATATCGATGGATGCCAAAGTTTCGGACAAACTTCCGATCTGATTCACTTTGATCAGGATGGAGTTCCCCACTTTTTGGGAAATACCTTGGGAGAGCTTTTCTATATTGGTAACGAATAGATCGTCCCCAACAAGCTGGATCTTTTTGCCCAATTTCTCGCTCAAAAGTTTCCAACCTTCCCAGTCGTTCTCATCCAGACCGTCTTCAATAGTAATGATCGGATACTTTGAGACAAGATTTGAATAGTATTCCACTAATTCTGCGCTGGTGAATTCTTTATTTCCTTCTCCGCCAAGAACGTATTTTTTCTTGGTTTTGTCGAAGAACTCAGAAGAAGCTGCGTCTAGCCCCAATAATACGTCTTTTTCAGGTTTATAACCCGCTTTTTCGATAGCTTGGAGAATGACTTCCAGTCCTTCCAGATTGCTTGCCAGGTCCGGCGCAAATCCACCCTCGTCTCCGACTGCGGTATTGAGTTTTTTGGATTTGAGGACCGATTTTAGGCTGTGGAATACTTCTGCTCCGACTCTAAGAGCCTCTCTGAAACTATTCACCCCAACCGGTAGGATCATAAATTCCTGGAAGTCCACATTATTGTCAGCATGGGCTCCACCGTTGATGATGTTCATCATCGGAACCGGTAGTTCTTTTGCGAAGTTTCCACCGATGTATCGGTAGAGTGGGAGCCCTGTATGAGAAGCCGCCGCTTTTGCTACTGCCATGGAAGTTCCGAGGATTGCGTTTGCACCTAATTTGGATTTGTTCTTTGTGCCGTCTTTGTCCAACATCAGAGCGTCGATGCGATTTTGGTCTAACGCATCTTCTCCAATCAGAACGTCTTTGATCTTTACGTTCACATTCTCGACAGCTTTCAGAACACCTTTGCCTAAGTAACGGGATTTGTCCCCGTCTCTAAGCTCGACTGCTTCGTATTCTCCTGTGGAAGCTCCGGAAGGAACAGCGGCTCTACCGAAAGAACCGTCTTCTAATTTTACATCTACTTCTACCGTTGGATTTCCTCTGGAATCCATGATTTCACGGGCGCGGATCGCCGAGATTTTGGAGGATTTGGACATGTGATTTCCTATAATACCTATCTCTTATAGATTTTTCCTGAAATCCTTTTGTTACGGGGAAATAAATCAAGCGGGAAAAGGAGGAAAAAAGATTGCCCGGAAGGGCTTAAAAGATAGAAATCCCCCGATGAAAACCACAGAGAAACATTCCGTCTTCTTTCATGTAGCGTTTACCATACTATGTATCATAGTTTTATTACTTCCTATTCCGGCAACAAGCGGTTGGAGGATGTTTTTCCTAGTTCTTGTTTATAATATCGGTCTCCCTTTAGTAGCTCAGGTCTGGAAACATGATCGTTGGATGGATATCTTTCTATTCGTTCTGCCCGTGAGTATTTTGCAAGTGATCCCGGATTGGTTTTTATCTAAGGTGCTTGGAGTGCTTGTGTTCCCTCCGGACGGATTTTATAAGATCGGAACGGTTTCCGGATATATGGCAGGACTTTGGACGATCCCATTGTTCATTACAGTATATGTGGCAACTAGATATTCTAAAAGATATCCGGAGGCGAGTTCGATCGGTAAATACGCGTTAGCTGGTGTGACCGCATTTTTGATCTTTTTGGTCTCAGAAGAATTTATGAGATTAATTCCTGTTTGGTATGCTCAGAATGTATCCATGGTTGGGCATGTCGCTGTTTATGTATTATTTCCAGAGTTTGTGCTCGGAGTGTTTGCTACATTCGCATATTTTCATACGGAGCATAAACCTTTGAGAACCAAACTACTTTGGGCATTTCCGACTATGCTGATCTATCTTGGTACATTAACTTTTAGCTATCTTTTTGTAGAAGGTGTCTGGAAAGTTTAAGAAGAATGAAGATCCTACAAAGTCTTTCCGAGATCAAAGATTTGATTTCGGAAAGAAATCCTAAGATTTTAAATCTTCCGAATCAGTTTTCAAAAAATACGGATATCGATCCGGATTATTCTTATACGATCCAAAAAGAATTCGAAGTAGAGGGAAAAGCAACCTTCGAAAATAAACTTTCTAAAGTAAAAGTTTCACCTACTGAAGCCGGAAAGTCTAGTTTTAGTTGGAACGGCAAAAAATACGATCTTGAAAGCGAATATTGTATTAAAGGAAATCATAATATCCAGCTGGGGGAGGTAAAAGTAATAGAACATCCTCTCGCTTGGATGTTGGCCTATGGATTGTATGCCGATTTTTCCTTAGTGGAATCCAGTTTTCCTACATTCGATTATTGTGATAGAGTCTATTTAGATGGTTCTTCGAATAATTTGAAAAAATTGGAGAAAAGAAAAAAGATCTCCGTTTCTTCTCCTTTCTCTCTGGTTTGGGAGAAGGGCTATTGTATTATAGAACCTTCCGAGAACGGAGAGGATCTAATCCTAGATCATCAAGTAGATTATCCTGGAACTACTGTAGGAAGATCCAGGATCCTTACTGAATTTACTCCGGAAAAATTTTCCTTTTTCGGGGATGCACGAACAACAGCATTTCGCGCTAAAAAGGATGCAGAAAATTTTTATCAGATCGGACTTGCGGGTGGATTGAAGGATTATCCGTTTACTTTAGAGAATGTTTTGTTACTGGATGAAGACAAAATTTATAATCCTAGAGAAAAGTTTATCGATCCTGATTCGGGTTATAATTTTGAATTTATGTGTCATGAGATCATAGATATTGTTTCCTGGTTACGATTCGTAGAAGAAAAATATAATGGAAGATTTGTAGGAAAAATGACGACTTTCTTATTCGATCATCATAAGCAGATCGATATCGCTGGGTTCGTTTCTAATCCTGAAGAATTGACAAAAATTGGGGTGGAGATCCAAAATTAAATTTCGGATCAGCAATTTCTTTCCATAAAACTACTTGTAATCGAAACGCTTTCGTTTTAAAAATTCAAAACGAAGTTTAAATTTTCTCTAAAGAGGTTTCCAATGCGGATCGGGATTTTACCGCTATTCTTCTTCATATTAATCGTTACTAATTGTGTGGCTCTGAATACCACAGGGTTGACCAATCGTTATAAGGGAAGTGAAGCGAAAGATAAAATTGAGGAGGCAGCCACCGTTGCGGCTCAACTGTATGCGATTAGCACGGGAGATTTGGCTGGTTCGACTTATATCAATAATATCTTCTTACCTCCAATTTTGGTAAATTTGCAACCAAGCGAATATTATAAGAAAGAAGATGTAAATGCTTGTGTGGAAGAGATCAAACTTTTCGGTGCTTTGAAACTACAGCCTACGATCGCGGTTTTATTCGGCCAATGTTCCAATTTACAGCCGGATAATAACGTATACGGCAATTTGGATTAATTCTTTCATTCTGCCTCGAACATTCGCTGAATTCGAAGTTCGGGGCCGAATTTCCCCCAGTAAAAGGCTTTTCAGGGGGTCCCTCTCGCTGGAATTTGTTTTTAACAATGTCCTATCGCCAGCAATTCATTCGCAATTTTTCAATTATCGCCCATATTGATCATGGTAAATCTACTCTTGCCGACAGGCTATTGGAGATCGGCCGGATCACGGATGATCGGACCAAAAAAGATCAGATCCTCGACTCCATGGATATAGAAAGGGAGAGAGGGATCACGATTAAGGCAAATAACGCCACCTTCAATTATACGGCTGCTGACGGGAATACGTATACGATGAATCTCATCGATACCCCGGGCCACGTTGACTTTACTTACGAGGTTTCCAGATCCTTAAAAGCTTGCGAAGGAGTTTTACTCATCGTGGATGCTAGTCAGGGTGTAGAGGCTCAAACTCTTGCAAACTTGTATCTTGCTATGGAGCAGGACCTTGCGATCATTCCTGTGATGAATAAAGTTGATCTTCCTGCAGCGGATGTAGAGAAGACAAAACTTCAAATCGAGGATAGCCTTGGTTTGGACGCGGAGAATGCTGTAGCAATTTCTGCAAAGACTGGTCTGAACGTTCAGGCAGTCCTGGAAGAGATCACAAAACAAATTCCTCCGCCTAAAGGAGATCCTAAAGCTCCTCTAAAAGCACTTATCTATGATTCTTATTTCGATCCTTATATGGGGGTTGTGATCAAGATTCGCGTATTTGATGGAACTGTAAAGAAGGGGGATCGGATCCTTCTTATGAGTAGTCAAAAAGATTTTACAGTCAACGAAGTAGGGGTTAAAGGAATTACTCTCACTCCTACAGATTCACTTACCTCCGGTGAAGTAGGTTATATCATCGCCGGTATCAAAAAGGTTTCCGACGCAAGAACTGGAGACACTGTTACATTATATTCGAACCAAAGTACAGAAGCTGTTCCTGGTTATAAAGATGCAAAACCTATGGTATTTGCAGGACTCTTTCCGATCGCAGGAGAACAGTTCGAAGAACTTGTAGACGCGATCGAAAAAATGAAACTGAACGACGCTGCTCTTGTATACGAGAAGGAAAGTTCTGCTGCATTAGGATTCGGATTTAGGGTAGGTTATCTAGGACTTCTTCATATGGAGATCGTCCAAGAACGTTTAGAAAGAGAATTTAATTTAGATCTAATCACTACCGCACCTTCCGTAAAATATACGATCCGGATGAAAAACGGAGAAGTTTTAGATATAGATAACCCTTCTAAATTCCCGGATCCTGTATTTATAGATTCTACCGAAGAACCATATGTAAAGGCTTCTATCATTACCCCGAACGAGTATGTAGGAAATATCATGACACTCGCGATCGAGAAGAGGGGGATCCAGTTGGATACGGTATATCTTTCTCAGGATAAGGTTCAATTGACTTATGAACTTCCACTTGCTGAGTTAATTTTCGAATTTTATGATAAGTTAAAATCCTTAACTAGAGGATACGCTTCTCTTGATTACGAGCCGAGCGGTTATAAGGCTTCTCGTCTGGTAAAGATGGACATTCTTGTGAATGGAGAATCTGTGGATGCACTTTCCATGATCGTCCACACCACTAAGGCAGAATCCAGAGGAAGAGAGATCATCGAAAAATTGAAGGAGATCATTCCTCGTCACCAATTCATGATCCCGATCCAGGCCGCTGTCGGCGGTAAGATCCTCGCTCGTGAAAGTATTTCCGCTCTTCGTAAGAATGTAACCGCAAAATGTTATGGTGGGGATATTACCCGTAAGAAGAAACTTTTAGAGAAGCAGAAAGAAGGAAAGAAGAGGATGAAACAGATCGGAAACGTAGAAATTCCTCAAGAAGCATTCCTTGCAGTTCTAAAAACCGGAGATTAATCTTGGAAGACTCCGTTTTGCGTCTTGGCAAAACAGGGGTCGATTTTGCTTTCAAAACCGATTCTTCAGAATTATTCATCAAGAGAGAAGATCGTATCTTTTTCTCCCAAGGGACTAAGATCCGTAAACTACTTGGAATTTACAAAAGCATTCTACCGAAAATCCAAGATGGTTCCGTCAGAAAGATCGTTTTACAAGGGAATCTTCATTCTAATGCGATCCTTGCCGGGGTTCTATTCTTTAGATTTGTCGGAGTGACTACAAAAGTTCTAGGTTATTCCAGAAATCCTAAGCTTATTACTCCTGCCTCTATCTTAGCGAATCGATTTTCGGAACTGGAATTGTATTCGAGTCGGGTAGAATGGAATAAGGCTGTCGAAGAACCTACAAAATCACCTGATTTACAAGTGAATCCTCATTCCGGCGAAGTGATCCTCCCTGAATTTCTATTCTGTGACGAGGCATTGGATGGTTTGCAATCTCTTTGGGAAGAAATCGATCCTACACTTTACGATCGGATCATTCTGGATGTAGGTTCTGGTCTGACCTGGATTTCGGCGATCCTTTGGGGGAAACTCCCTGTAATTGGGATTTCTCTCGGATTACAAAAGGAGAAGTTTGTTTCTTGGATGAGAAACCATTTGTCGTCACTTCGACAAAACTCAATTGAATTGCCTTGGGAGAGTTTACTTGATCCAAGCAAAATAATCGGAGCAGGTTTTTCGTTCGGTAAGAAGGGAGACCATTGGTCTGAAAAATCCAACGAGTATCAAAAACGTTTCGGACTTTATTTAGAGCCTATCTATGCTGCGAAGTCTGTTTCAGTCATTGAGGAAATGATGAAGAATAAAGAATTGGACGGCAGAAATTTATATATTTACCAAGGTGGGATTTTGCAGTCCGGAATTTCTTCCATACTTTAAACCTCACAAATAAAAAAGGCCTTCGATGGAAGGCCTTTTAAAAACTGATCTATCAGAATCAATTAAGAAAGAATAAATTCTTTGTTTAATACTCTAATAAAATCTCGTTTGATCTCTTTTGGACAAGCTGCCTCGCACTCGTATTGGTTCGTGCAATTTCCGAAACCTTCTTTGTCCATTGCGTTTACCATGTTTTTCACGCGCTCTTTTTTCTCGACTTGTCCCTGAGGAAGTAGGGCAAGATGAGAAACTTTTGCGGAAACAAATAACATCGCAGAAGCATTTTTACAAGAAGCTACACATGCTCCACAACCGATACAGGTAGCCGCATCCATTGCAACGTCTGCATCCTTTTTAGGAATAGGAAGAGCGTTTGCATCCGGAGCTCCTCCAGTATTGATGCTTACGAATCCTCCAGCTTGGATGATGCGATCGAAACCGCTACGATCAACAACCAAGTCTTTTAGCACTGGGAATGCTTTTGCTCTCCAAGGCTCTAGATAGATCGTATCTCCATCCTTAAAAGTTCTCATATGAAGTTGGCAAGTAGTGACACCAGGAAGAGGGCCATGAGCCTCCCCGTTGATCATAATATTACAAGAACCGCAAATACCTTCTCTACAATCATGCTCGAACGCAATCGGATCCTCTCCTTTTACGATCAGGTCCTCGTTGACTACATCCAACATTTCGAGAAAGGACATATCGGGAGAAACTCCCTTGGCATCGTAATTTACGATCTTGCCTTTCTCTTTCGCGTTCTTTTGTCTCCAGACTTTTAGTTTGAGGTCCATTATTTGTAGCTCCTCGTAGCGAGTTTAATATTCTCGAATTCCAGTTTTTCTCTGTGCTCCGTAGGTTTCGCACCTACACCTTTCCATTCCCAAGCGGTAGCGTGACAGAATTTGTCGTCGTCACGTTTCGCTTCTCCGTCATCCATTTGATGCTCGGTGCGGAAATGTCCTCCGCAGGATTCTTCTCTTGTGAGAGCATCCAAGCAGAGAAGTTCTCCGAACTCTAAGAAGTCCGCAACTCTTCCCGCTTTTTCCAGAGATTGATTTAGATCAGCTCCGGAACCTGGAACGTTTACGTTTTGCCAGAATTCTTCTCTGATCTGTGGGATCTTAACAAGAGCTTCTTTTAAGCTCTTATCATCTCTTGCCATTCCGCAATTATTCCACATGATCTTTCCAAGTTCTTTATGGAAGGAATCTACAGTTCTTTTACCTTTGATGGAAAGAAATTTGTTTACCTGAGCGTTTGCATCAGATTCAGCTTTTTTGAATTCAGAATGATCGATAGAAGGAGTTTTTCCAAAACCGACTTCTGCCAGATAATTCCCGATGGTGTAAGGAAGAACGAAATAACCGTCTGCAAGACCTTGCATTAGAGCGGAAGCCCCAAGTCTGTTCGCTCCGTGATCTGAGAAGTTTGCTTCACCGATTACGAAAAGTCCAGGAAGGTTACTCATCAAATTATAATCTACCCAAAGTCCACCCATAGTGTAGTGAACCGCTGGATAAATTCTCATCGGAACCTTGTAAGGATTTTCTCCGGTGATCTGCTCATACATTTGGAAGAGGTTTCCGTATCTTTCTGCAATTGTATGTTCTCCCAAACGATTGATTGCGGATGAGAAGTCCAGATATACACCTTGGCCTCCAGGTCCCACTCCGAGTCCTGCATCACAAACTTCTTTTGCAGAACGAGAAGCGATATCCCGAGGGCAAAGGTTTCCGTAGCTCGGATACTTTCTTTCTAAGTAATAATCTCTTTCACTCTCTGGGATGTCCGCAGGATTACGAGTGTCTCCAGGCTTTTTAGGGACCCAAATTCTTCCGTCGTTTCTTAAAGACTCAGACATCAAGGTCAACTTGGACTGATGGTCTCCGGAAACAGGGATACAAGTAGGGTGGATCTGAGTGTAACAAGGGTTCGCGAAGAACGCGCCTTTCTTGTAGGCTCTAAAAGTTGCGGTTACATTAGAACCTTTTGCATTCGTAGAAAGATAGAAAACGTTTCCATATCCACCGGAAGCAAGAACAACCGCATCCGCAGAATGAACGCTGATCTGACCTGTAACTAAGTCTCTGATCACAACACCTTTTGCGTGACCATCGATAACAACCAGATCCACCATTTCAGTTCTTGGATACATCTTCACATTTCCAAGACCGATCTGGCGGGAAAGTGCGGAATAAGCTCCCAATAGAAGCTGTTGTCCGGTTTGACCTTTCGCGTAGAACGTTCTGGAAACCTGCGCCCCACCGAAGGAACGGTTATCCAAATGCCCGCCATATTCGCGAGCGAAAGGAACACCTTGAGCAACACACTGATCAATGATATTCGTAGAAACTTGAGCTAAACGATATACGTTTGCTTCTCTCGCGCGGAAGTCTCCACCTTTGATCGTGTCGTAGAAGAGTCTGTAAACGGAGTCACCATCATTCTGATAGTTTTTCGCAGCGTTGATACCACCTTGGGCAGCGATGGAGTGAGCTCTACGAGGGCTGTCTTGGAAGCAGAAAGTTTTTACATTGTATCCGAGTTCTGCCAAAGTAGCAGAAGCTGAACCTCCGGCAAGACCGGTTCCGATCACGATAACTGTGTATTTTCTTTTGTTGGCAGGGTTCACCAATTTGATATGGGATTTATAGTCGTCCCATTTCTTTTCCAAGGGACCCGATGGGATTTTGGAATCTAAACTCATAATTATTGCGCTCCTGAAACTTTCACAAAGTTAAGAAGAATGGCCACCGGCATGGAAGTATTTCCGATGAAGATGGTCAAAGCGTAAAGAATTGCAAATGCATTCGTCTTCGGTGCCCAGAAAGGAGTGTTTAACCCAAGAGTTTGGAAAACACTTGTGACCCCATGACGGAGGTGGAAAGCAAGAAGTGCCATCGCAATGATATAAGAAATAGAAACATAAATATTCTTAAATCCTAATACCACCATAGAATAAACATCATGTCTTTGCTTATCGCCGATCGTTTCGTGAAGTGCGAAATTTTCCGGCTGGATCTTTCCGATCGTAAAATGAAGTAAATGGTATATTACGAAAGCGAGTAATACTGAACCGGTCAAGGCCATATAGCGGGAAGAAAGTGTGGCTTGGATCGTGCTATTTTTTACATAGCTGACTGGCCTTGCTTTTTTATTTTCCAGGGACAATTGGAGTGCGTAGTAAACGTGTAGAACGAACGCCACCAAAAGAATTCCGCGGGCAAGCCATAAGAGTCCGCCTAAACTTTGTAGGAACTCGGCATAAGAATTGATCTTATCCGGTTCTTGGAAGATCTGGAGGTTCCCCAGCATATGTACGAATACAAAGCCGAAGAAAATGATTCCGGTAATCGCAACGATAGTTTTTCTACCGATGGAAGACCTTAGATATCCAGCTTGAAAATCCATTCAAAATCTCCTGTAAGGATCATGGGAAGAAGTCATCGATTTGTTTGAGGAAGGGGCCGGGAAAAAGAACAAATGTTCTTTCTGGTCCCTCTACAAAGTATGATAAAAAAGCAGGTTTAGGCGAAAAGCACTTTTAAAGTAAAAGACAAAAAATGGACATTTGTCGGAGATTATTTAGACTTGGTCTCATTTAGTGCGCTAGTGCGACGCGAAAATTCGAAAAAACGCAAATGATTTCTCCGGACCCATTTCAATCTTTGTATAGAGAGCCCCTTCATGAGGGGAAAAAGGAAAAATACTCCCGAGAGAAAAAGGGAGACAACCCTGGTTATTTTTTCTTCAGAGAATTTAGACTTTCCCGAATTGCGTTCGGTGGATATCGGATCGGCTTAGGAGATCCCGAACATAAGGACGCATTAAATTTTGCGTTAGATTCTGGGATCAATATGATCGATGTCTCGGCTAACTATGGGGACGGCGAAGCCGAAAGTTTAGTCGGACAGGTCTTGGCAGAAAACTTCCGAAAGAGAAATCTACATCGAAAAGAAATTTTTATAGTCACTAAGGCCGGTTATATCCAAGGAAAAAATATGAAACTGGTCGAATCGAAAGAGAAGACCAAGAACCAATTTCCTGAAATCACTTACTACCAACCCGGTTGTTATCATTGTATTTCTCCAGAATTTTTAGAAGACCAGCTGGAAAGATCCCGTAAACGTTTAGGGCTTTCCACGATCGATGTATTCTTACTTCATAATCCTGAATATTTCTTAAGCGATGCCGAAAAGAAAGGAGTTCCGAAAGAGGAAGCTCACGCAGAATATTATCGTAGGATCAAAGAAGCATTCTTATTTTTGGAAAAGGCCAGAAAAGAGGGAAAGATCCAGTTCTATGGAATTTCCAGTAATACATTTCCGATCCCGGAAGGGGAATACACCCATACTTCTTTGTCGAAGTGCCTACAAATCGCGGAGAAGGTCGCCGGAAAAGAGAACGGTTTCGCAGTAGTTCAATTTCCAGGGAACTGGTATGAGGATGGATTTCTCCGGAACAAGAATTCGCAAGGACAAACGATTTTGGATCTTTGTAGTAACTTCGACCTTCTTCCTCTGATCAATCGCCCTCTAAATTCGTTTCGCGAAGGAAAAGGAATGGTCCGGCTTTCCTATGCTCCTCAGGCCCAGGCTCCTGATTTGTCTAAGTTACTACAGATCCTGGAATTAGAATCTTCCTTTCTTGAAACACTTTCCGCAAATCCGAATCGGAATTCACTTTCCAAACTTTGGGGAGCGTACGGCGAGAAAATCCGTTCCGAAGAACAATTCCAAACAATCTTGCAGAGATCTTGGATTCCTAGTTTAAGAACCATAATTGACGAGATCGATTCTGAAAAAGGAAAAGAAGAAGCAGAAGAGTATATTCGAGTTTTGAATACCGCTCTTCCTTTATTAGAAGAACAAATCCGTATTCGAGCCTCCGAGAATTTATCCGAATTGTATGAAACTATGATCCAAAAATTTCATTCCAACGAGAATTCTCCGGAGAGCCTGTCCTCTTTGATGGTTTTTCATTTGGCTTCTCTATTGGAAAAGGGAACAGTCTTACTCGGAATGAGAAAAAGAAGATATGTCCGAGATATTCTTCCTATATTCAAAAATCCTCTTCCGAATATTTCAAAATTAGAATGGGGAGAACATGGAATTCGATCCTGAAATATTAGCGATCTTAGAAAAGATCAAAGGGGGAGATGCGGATTCCACATTCGATTATTCCTGGGAAGAAGGTAAAAAACTCTATCGGATCGGAAGGTATTTCGAATTGCACGAAGTATTCGAATTCCAATGGAAGAAGGAAACAGGCGGTCGAAGGCTTCTTTTGCACGGTTGGATACAACTTGCGATCTCTCTTAATAAAATATTCGTAAAGCCGAATATCCGAGGTGCAAAAATGCAAGCGGAGAAGTCTAGGCAGAAGTTCCTACAACTTGCAGAAACTGGAGAATTGTCTTCTCTAGGAGTTGAGAAGAACGAGGGGCTCATTAACTATTTAAATTCGCTATTAGAATTATTTTCCGGAGAAGATAGTTGGGAAATCGAACAAATTAAGAAACTTTCTCTTCCAATGATAGAAGAAAACGCAAAGGAATTGTTTTCAAGTTCTGTTTTTCCCCGAGGATGACCGAATGGAAGTCTCCGAAGCCCAAAATCAAAATATAGAAACCGGTTTTTTCAAATCAGGCGGTTATAAACTTCATTATACGAAGAGGGATAACGGTAAAAATAGGGCCTTATTACTTCTCCATGGGTTTATGGATTCTTCCGAGACTTTCCTATTTCAGGAAGAATATCTATCCAAACATTTCGATCTTTATCGATTCGATTATAGAGGTCATGGAAACTCAGAATGGCTACGAGAAGGTTTTTATCATTTTATGCTTCCCTTGGTGGATACTAAAACATTCATCCAAAAATTTCTTCCTGAAAAATTCCATATACTTGGGCATTCTATGGGTGGGGGATTGGGTTCCAGGATCGCAGGCTTGTATCCGGAAAGAGTCCAAAGTTTGATCTGCCTCGAGGGTTTTAGTTCTCTCCAAGATCCTGAAAAGGAAAGAAGAAGATTTTTAGGTTGGTTAGAGAATTGGGAGATCAGTCTTGCGGGAAAAGATAGAAAGCGCCAAAAAAATTTCAAATCTGTAGAAGATGCGGCTGCGAGACTTGCTCCTATCTATCCAAGACTTCCAAAAGAACGTCTTTTGAAAATTACGGAAACCTTAACTAAACCAGCGGAGGACGGTGGTTTTATGTGGAAGAGCGATCCTTCGTATAAAAATGGACCTCCTGTGTTTTTGAGCCCACAATTTACTAGACATTTATGGGAAACGATCTCTTGCAATGTTTTAGTGATTTACGGACAGAAAACAAATCTACCTCTGGATGATAGCAAAGAGGTTTTTTCTCATATTAAAAATTTAGAATATAAAGAGATAGAAGATGCGGGTCATAATATGCATCATGATAGACCCGATGTTTTGGAATCGCTACTGGAGCAATTCTACGTAACAAATTTGAAGTAAACATGCTTGTAATGCATGGAAGTGACGCCTAACGTATTTAGCGGTTACGCTTGTTTAGTACCAAAAATTCCGAGACATAAAAAAATTTCCTGCTAAAACATAAAAAAAACTTGTACTTTTCATGTACCCAAATACTTTTCCTCCAACGTTTTGTAGTTAGGAGCGAACATGGTCAGCAGCAAATTTAAAGAACAAATGGAAAGATACGTAAATTATAGAGGGATCGATATCATCTTACATTTGAAAGACGGCTCGATTGTAGAGTTGGATAAAAACCGCAGACTAGTAGGAGAGGAAATTGTATATTTCCCTCAAAAAGCGACTCCGAGTAAAATTTCTCTCACAATGATCCAGAAGGCAGATCTATTCGTAGCCTAGTCGGATCCCAATAAACCTGTTTGTAAGACAAAGATCAAAACGACACCGGGATATTCTTCTCCCGGTGTTTGTTATATTCGATTAAGCCAAAGTTTGGATCAGCTCTTCGATCTCTTTTATCTTTTCGAAATCCTTCTCCGTATAATTCAAGAACACATCGTATTCCAGATCGGAGACTTGATCACATTTAATGACCTTCATTGGAATGTCGATAGAACCGGAAATACTCAGAGTTTTTACTTGAACTGCGAGATTCGTTCCTGGCTCTAAAGGATATTCAGTCCTATGGACGATCCCAACGAGCACATTTTCTGCGATTCTTAACTTTGAACTTTCTAGCACCTGAAAGCCGACGTTAAGGGTGGAAGGGATTCTATTGTATTTCATGGCGGTTTTCCTCCCGTATTTCTTTCTAAATTTATAGTCGATCGCTTACGTTCCGATTAAGATCCTTTTACGAACTCGAGAAATCTCTTGGAACCGGCGTTTATTGTATTTTAAGCAAGTTTTATACCAGTAATCTTCTATTTGGAGCTTTGACGAAAGAAAATCGTGCAATGCACTAAAATATTAAGTCTCTTTCCAATATAGCGAACAATTGCCAAAGTGTAGCAGAGAAATGCTGTCAATTTCGCATTTTTTACCTAAGAAAGCCAGTTCCTTAAGGGTGAAAGGCTTCTTTTCGTATCTTCCATTTTTATCAATTTATTTCCTGGAATTGCTAATTTATTAAGCGAATTGGTTCAATTTGCTTCTTTATGTTTTTTAGGAAATATTTTATTCCGGAATCACTTTTCCTCCTTTCTCTTTTTTCTTTTCTTGATTTTTAAGTGTATTACTTTGTATTACAGGTGTCTGAGATGAGGAAAGTGGTCTCGGTTAGTTTAGATGAGGAATTAGAATCTATGTTACTCAAAAGCGCACGTAGACAAAAAATTTCTAAAAGTGAAGTTGTCCAAAAGGCACTGAAACAATATTTCTTCTTAACCGACGCGAAACAGTTCCGTAAAAACCTAAAAAAATACGCGGAAAAAGCAGGGTATCTCAACGAGGAAGATATCTATTCAGATATCTCGTGAAGATCGTTCTAGACACGAACGTACTTCTCTCAAGCTATTTATTTCAAGGTTATACTGCCGAAGTTTTCGACCATATTTGGTTGAATCATGAAATTATAGTATCCGAATGGATTTTTGCGGAATTCAAAGAAGTTTGTTCCAGGAAATTCAAAATTCCGGAAAAAGAGATCCGAGGGATTTTAGATCATCTTAGGGGAGGGAGTGTTGTATTCCAACCCAAAGGAAATCCACCGAAAGTTTGTATTGATCCGGATGACGATCAAATACTCCATGTTGCGGAATTTTCTAAAGCGGATTGGATCTTAAGTGGAGATTCCGATCTTCTGAAATTAAAAAAATATCAAAAGATCGAGATCATTTCTCCTAGAGAATATAAGCTAAAGTTTTTGGTCTGAACTTAATATAGAATTCTAGTTTTGAGAGAGCCAGGGTGTTTTTCGATCCTTTCTTTCAGTTCGTCACCTACACTCATATTGATCACCATAGAAAGATAACCGATTTCTGCACTGGTCCCTAAATGTTGGGAGCTGATATTTGCTCCGATCTCGGAAACCATACTGTTGATATCTTTCAAGAAACCAGGCTGGTTCTTATGTACATTCAAAATTCTGTACATTCCCTGGGGGATCGGGTTCAATTCCAAGTGAGGAAAGTTCACTGCGAATGTAGTCGAACCGTTATTTACGAATTTCAAAAGTTTAGATGCAACTTCGCTTCCAATATTCTTTTGAGCTTCTTCTGTGGAACCACCAATATGTGGAGTTAAAATTACGTTTTGTAAATTTTGCAACGGAGTAATGAAAGGATCACTATTGGATTCAGGCTCTTCCGGAAATACGTCGACTCCAGCTCCTGCGATATGACCTGACTTGATCGCTTCTGCCAAAGCTTCCAGATCCAAAACTTTTCCTCTGGAAAGATTAATGATATAAGCTCCTTTTTTCGTAGCCTTAATCTCTTTTGCAGAATACAAGTTCATCGTTTCAGGAAGTTCAGGCACATGGAAAGTAATGAAGTCGGAAACGGAGAGTAGTTCTTCGTAAGAATTGATCGGGGTTGCGTTTCCTAAAGGTAGAACCGTTTGCACATCGTAGTATACAACTTTCAAGCCCATCGCTTCTGCAAGAACTGAAACCTGAGAACCGATATGACCGTAACCTACGATCCCAAGAGTTTTCCCTCGAACCTCAAAACAGTTTTTAGATATTTTATTCCAAACCCCAGAATGAGTATTTCTGATATGATCCGGAACTCTTCTCGCTAACATTACGATTTCAGCGATTACTAATTCCGCTACGGATCTAGTGTTTGAATAAGGTGCGTTGAATACAGGGATCCCTTTCTTTTCCGCCTCCGCTAAATCCACTTGGTTTGTCCCTATGCAGAAGCAGCCTACTGTTAAAAGTCTTTTTGCTTTTGCAAAAACAGGAGCAGTGACATTCGTTTTACTGCGGATCCCCAAAACATGAACGTTTTCGATCTCTTTTAAAAGTTCATCTTCTCCCAAGGCCTGGGGAAGCAGACGAACATTAAAACCGTCTTTTTGAAAGAGCTGGAAGGCGTCTTGGTGCACATTCTCTAAAAGGAGGACGTTGATCTTTTCTTTTGGGTAGGAAATCATAGTTCTATTGCCATGGAACGTGTCCTTTGCTTCCCTGAAAACGGATTTTTTACTTCACCTTTCCGAGATCCTCGGGAGAATGGAGTGGAAACCACTCGGAGACAACCTACACGATGCTCGCCAAAAATTCCCCGTTTTTCTCCCTTTCTATCCTGGCCTTATACTTCTCAATTTTTCTACTTTCCTGTTCGGCCAGGGTCCAAGTTTTACCTGAGCCTGTAGTAGAGCAGACATTATTCAGAACCGGACCGATTTGCCCAGGGGCCATATTCTGTAGCGTTGGTAAACCTGGCTCCTTAAACTTTAAGGGAGTGCTTATCAATAAAACAGGGGAGAAGCCGATCTTTTTGGAATACTATATGAGCTCCTTTGAGGAGAGTTTTCCGATAGGAGTTTCAGTAAAACTGGACCAAACCTGGCATAACCTTAGAAAAACCTCTACCGATTACGGAGACACCGTTCGAGTAGTTTCCGTTTTCCCGGCGGATGTTGCGGATAAACTCCTTGCAGCCAAGGAAGTACAATTCAGTTTTTCTTCCAGAGATAATACGAGCACATTCACTTTAAGCTCCTCCAATGCCGATAGTCTGAAATCTTTATTGAAGGATCTAAAAGAAAAACTGGATGCTCAGTCCAAGCTAACGATCACAAATCATTAATATATAAAAAAGCCCCATTTTTTGATGGGGCTTTTTCTATTAGATAACTTTTTAGTTACGAGCTATTATTCTGG
This sequence comes from Leptospira sarikeiensis, assembly GCF_004769615.1. Taxonomy (GTDB): domain Bacteria; phylum Spirochaetota; class Leptospiria; order Leptospirales; family Leptospiraceae; genus Leptospira_B; species Leptospira_B sarikeiensis. The sequence goes on from NZ_RQGF01000016.1 coordinate 41,476, forward strand.
TCTCATCAAAGGGAATAGAATGGTATCCCTGATTGAATGAGAATTTGTAAGTAACATCACCAATCGATCGATCCCGATCCCGAGACCTCCAGTTGGAGGCATTCCATATTCTAATGCCCGGATATAATCCTCGTCCATCATGAATGCCTCGTCGTCCCCAGCTTCTCTCTGTTTTACTTGATCTTCGAATCTTTCTTTTTGATCAAATGGATCGTTCAACTCTGAGAATGCATTTCCGATCTCTCTACCTACGATATATGGTTCGAATCTTTCCACATAACCTGGATTTTCAGGATTCGATTTCGCTAATGGAGAAAGTTCCTTCGGATAATCAGTTACAAATACTGGTTGGATCAGATTCGGTTCTGCTTTTTCGGAGAATACCTCGTCTGCCACTTTCCAGATAGAAGTACATTTGCTTGCGTCCACTTTTACGGAAGATGCTTTTTCTTTCGCTTCTTCTAATGTTTTTACCTGAGAGAAATCTATTCCGGAATATTCTTTGATAATATCCACGTATTTCACTCTTCTCCACGGAGGGCTTAGGTCCACTAGATCATTGCCGTATTTGAGCTTCAAAGTTCCGCAGATCTTTTGGGCAACAGTGGTGATGAGTTTTTCAGTAAGTTCCAACATTTTTCCCATATCACCATAAGCCATATACGCTTCCATCATGGTGAATTCAGGGTTATGTTTTGTAGAAATTCCTTCGTTCCTAAAATTTCTGTTCAATTCAAAAACTCTATCCAAACCGCCTACGATAAGACGTTTCAAATAAAGTTCAGGAGCGATCCTTAGGAAGAGTTGCATATCCAAAGTATTATGATGTGTAACGAAAGGTCTTGCAGCGGCTCCACCAGCGATCGGCTGCATCATAGGAGTTTCCACTTCCAGAAATCCTTCGGAGGTGAGAAAATTACGGATCTCAGATACGATCCTACTTCTGGTGATGAATGTATCTCGGACATGGTCGTTCACTACCAAGTCCACATAACGCATTCTATATCTTTGTTCTACATCTGCAAATGCGTCGTAAATCACTCCGTCTTTCTCTTTTACTACAGGAAGAGGGCGGACACATTTTGCAAGAAGTGTGACGGATGTAAGATGAAGAGTGGTTTCTCCCTTCTGTGTTTGGAATAAGTATCCTTCGATACCGATCAAATCTCCTAAGTCCAAACTTTTGAATAGAGTATAATTATCTTCTCCCAGATCGTCTCTGGTTGCGTATAGCTGAATAACGCCTGATTTATCTTTGAGATGGGCAAAACTTGCTTTTCCCATAACTCTTTTAGAATGTAAACGTCCTGCTAATAAAAACTTCTTCTCCGGTCCGGTAGGTGTCTTGGAGAACATTTCTATAAGGGATGCGGAATCAGAATCCGGGAAAAAACGGATCGGATAAGGATCTATACCTTTCTCCTTCAGATTCTTGATCTTTTCGATCCTTTGTTGTATAAGTTCGTTTGTTTCTTTTTGATCTTGGGACATTCTAATTTCCTAATAATATCAGATATAAATGTTTCGAGAGTCTTCCTAAAATTGATTCTAGGCTTTTCGGTTTTAGGAACCAGTCCCAGGAGCCGATCCCTTCGCTTACTTTGGACACAGCTAAATAGATCCCTGCAGGTTCTAATACGTTTCTATAAAGTTTTAATAAAGTTGCGGAGTCGTATTCTTTTCCGATCAATAGGAATGTTTTCCATTGTCTATCTAAAGCGATCTTTAGTAGAGTTTTAGGAAATTCCTGAGGACCTGCTTCTACAGTGTAGACCAGGATCTTAGTTTCGTCCACACCTAGGGAAACTAAATAAGATTGGAAAGCCGTTGTTGGATCTCCTACAATACCTAGATCAGATTCAGGATTTGTAGGGGAATAAAGGATCACGATCGATGGAGCTAAACCTTTTTTCCAAAGTGCGGCTGCTTGTTTGAATTTATCTTTTTTCCCGGTTTCGATCGCTTCCAAAACAAGAGCATCCGACTTTTTAGGATCCGCTTTAGAGACCAGGATATAGGTAGATGAGAAGAATAAGATGAGGAATAATATTAAAAGCCCGAAAAAACCGTAAGAAACAAGTTTGGCTTTATCTAAGAAATCTTTAACGGATAAGGGACCCGATGCCATATAAAATTACCGAGGGTTTGTTTTCCTAGATGGAGGAGGGGTTTTCAGGTAGGACCTAATTGCTCGAGAGGGGACTCGAACCCCTACACCGAACCGGCACAAGCACCTCAAGCTTGCGTGTCTACCAATTCCACCACCCGAGCGGTCGCGATTGACAGAATGGGTGGGTGCCCCCCGATGTCAAGGAAATTCAAACGAGGATTGCTGCTTAGACCAGTTCGTACTTTTTCTTTTGTTTTTTATCTTCCGGATCCAAGACGAATTTGTCGGGATGAAAGACTATATCCCAGTATCTGCGAGAATATGCGATCACACCTACGCTTAATACAAGAACCAAAACATAGCCGGCATATTCAGGATGTAGGAAGAAATGATCTTCCGGAAGAGTAGGTCCGACGAGAGGAAGAGTCATATACCATAAAACCGCCGCAGCAACGATACCAACTCCGAATTTTCCCCACCAGTTCGGTTTACCTTGGATCCCTCTTTTTAAATATAGGAATCCACCCAACCAAACTCCTAAAATTTCTCTCAGAATATAAATGATCAGGATCCAAAGTGGAAATTGATAGTAGTGAACAATTACTGAAAGTCCGCCGATCGTTACGAACTTGTCGCAGATCGGATCTAAATATTTTCCTAATACCGATTCTTGACTAAGAAGCCTTGCTAAGAAACCGTCTAGAAAATCGGTAAGAACAGCGAGAATACAAGTGCCAATCGCTAGAAATAAATATTCACTGTTTCTAGGAGATTCTATATGTTTACGGGTGAATTGGATAAAAAAAGGAAGAAGTAAAACTCTAGAAACGGAAAGAAAATTAGAGAGAGTAAATACTCTATCCTCGAGTAGATCCTTAGGTTTTTTTTCGTGGAGCATCTATACGGCCGATTTAGTTGAAAAAACTATACTATTGGAAAGGCTATGGAAGGGACTTAAAAATTCATCCCTTTTTCGGAGAAACGAATTGACCCAGAGACTCGCTCAGAAATTATGTTCTACATAAAGGAGCTGTAGCTCAGCTGGTTAGAGTGCCTGCCTGTCACGCAGGATGTCGCGGGTTCGAGTCCCGTCAGCTCCGAAATTCCCAACAGACAACTAGACTCAATTGCAACGGATCGTTTGATTTGAGCTTTGTGTGAATTGACCAAACGTGGTTTGGTCACCGACTCGCTTCGCGGTCGTCTTCTCGCTCCTATTGTCGCTGCGAAGGGCTCGAAGCTTTTGCGAGAAAGCAATCGTAGCTTCCGTAAGAAGCGTAAACGATTGCGACGCAAGCCATGGATGGCGAAGCGAACGCAAAAGACGCCGTGGAACCAAGTTTGCCAGGATGGCAAACTGTGTAACGGCGAGTCCCGTCAGCTCCAGTACGTGAAATTTCGCAGAAATTTCCACACACCAAATTCACACCCACGGAAGAGCTAACCTCATAAAGCGACTGAAGGTCGCGCACTCGGCCAAAAGCCGAGGAGAAAAATCTTACTTAAAATAAAAATCTTAACTAACAAAAACAGAATGCGCTACCACGCGCAACCGAAGATCGCATTTCTTAAATAAACTCGTCAGAGTCCTTCTTGATAATGATCTCTCCGGTTTCTTCCAAATCTCGAAGTACGGTTAAGACACTGTTCCTTGCATCGGTAATTTCTTTGAGGGTCACTTTACCTCGAAGATCCATACTTTCCAAAATATCATTGGCTCTGTTCTTGGACATTGCTTCGAAAAAGTGAACTTTAATTTCTTCAGAGGCACCGCGTAGAGCGATCGCAATCAAATCGTCGTTTGCGATCCGATTGATGATGAGCCTCATCTCTTTCGAATTCAGAAGAAGAACATCTTCGAATGTATATAATTTCTCTCTGACCTGGGACGCGAGTTCCGGAGAATGTTCCTCTAACTCTTTTAGGATCGTTTCTTCTAAGGATTTATCCATATGATTTAGGATATTCGCAAGAGCTTCCGCTCCACCTGCTTCGCTGAATTCGGATTTATCCCTTTGTTCGTATTTTTTCTTCAGTACTTTTGCGATCTGGCGGATTGCGTCCGGATGAGTTTTGGTAGTATTTGCGAGCCTAAGAGCGACTTTACTTTGAAGCTCTTTTGGGAGAAATTTTAAAGTTTCTGCGGCTTTTTTAGGATGAAGGAAGGCGAGGGTTACCGCAATCGTCTGTGTATGCTCAGGAGCTAAAAGATGAGCGAGAGTTTGGGGCTCCGCATCGTTCAGAAAGGAGAAATCTTCTTCCGTATCTTTTCTATCTAGCTTTCCTAATATATTTTCGGACTTTTCTTTCCCTAAAGATTTTTGGAGTAATTCTCTTGCAGTTTCAAGGCCACCTCTGGATTCGCCTGCTAGGTCTTTTAAAGAACCTTGGAAATCCAGTAAAACTTCTTCCTTTTCGGATTTACTAATGGTCTTGATTTTCGCCATTTCTTGGACGATCTCTTCTATGAGTTTTTCGTCCAATTGGGCGAGTGCTTTTGCCGCCGCGTCTTTATCCAGGGATAGAAGAAGCATGGCTGCTTTTTTTACTTTTTGGTCTCTGATCTTTAGATTGGAATCTTGGTCCACTTTCTTTCGCCGAATCCGGAATTAGGCGAGTAACCGAAGTGGATGTTCCAGAAAATTTCGAAACACTTCCAGCCAACCGGCTCCTACAGCTCCATCTACCACTCTATGATCACAGGAAAGGCAGACAGAAAGAGTTTTTCCGGGGACGACGGCGCCATTTTTCACAACAGGTTTGGATACTACATTACCTATCGCAAGGATCGCAGCCTCAGGTTCATTGATGACCGCTGCGAAACGATCGATACCGAACATTCCAAGATTGGAAACGGTGAAGGTTCCGTCTGAAAACTCTTCCGGTTTGAGTTTTCGTTCCCTTGCACGGGAAGCAAGCTCTTTTACCGTCTTACCAATTTCCAGAACGGATCTTTTGTCCGCGTTCCGAACATAAGGAGTGATGAGCCCACCTTCGATAGAAACTGCAACTCCAATATCCACTCTTCCATGTTTTAGAATATGATCTTCTCTCCAGGAAGAATTTACTTCCGGAACTTTCAAGAGGGCAAGAGCGGAAGCTCGTATAATGAAATCGTTTAAGCTGAGTTTAATCTCTTCTCCGGATTCTTTTAAGTCTGAGTTGAAATTTTCCCTTAGATGGACCAAAGGTTCCGCATCTATTTCCATATCTAAATAGAAATGAGGCTGATGGGTTTTGGAATGGACCAGTCTGGAAGCGATCGTCTTTCTCATTCCTGAGATCGGAAGTTTTTCTTCCTGAATATTTGCTGAGGCAAAAGGAGAAGAGCTAATGCCAGCAGAAGAAATCCCATTCTCAATATCTCTTTTTAGGATCCGACCGTCCGGTCCACTTCCTCGAACCCTAGAAAGATCTAATCCACTTTCTTCCGCTAAACGTTTTGCGAGAGGAGAAGCCTTGATCCTTCCTTCTAATGCGGAGGAGGAAAGTCCTCTGGAAACCGAACTTTCCCTTGGTGTAGGTTCTTCCACTTCGATTGAAGGAGAAGGGGCTGCGGCAACAGTTTCCGGATCCGGTTTTTTAATAGAAGAAGGCGCTGGACTTGGGCTAGAAACTGGGGCGGGGGTCGACACATTAGCTGTAGACCTGGATTTTGCCTCTGCGAGTAAGGCGGTAATATCTTCTCCAGCTTTTCCGATAATGGCGACCGGGGCTCCTACGGGTAGTTTAGCTCCTTCCGGAGCGATAATTTCCAAAAGGACACCGGAATCAAAGGCTTCCATTTCCATGACCGCCTTATCGGTTTCTACCTCGGCTAGAATTTCTCCTGGGCCGACCGAATCTCCCTTCTTCTTTAGCCATTTTACCAAAACTCCCTCGGACATCGTAGGAGAGAGTTGGGTCATTTCGGAAATTTTTGCCATTTATTTTTCCTATTTATAATATAATAATATTCGAATATTATGAATTACTTTAACATTTCTCTGACTTTTTTTATAATCTTCTCTTCGCTCGGAAGGGATAGTTTTTCCAAGTTCGCTGCGTAAGGCATCGGAACATCTTCTTGGGTAATTCTTTCCACTGGAGCATCTAAATAATCGAATGCATCTTTTTGGATCTGATAGGCGACCTGTGCTCCAAATCCTGCAACATTCCATCCTTCTTCCACAATGAGAGCTCTGTTTGTTTTTCGCACAGAAGCTAAAATTCCTTCTTCGTCTAAAGGGCGAATGCTTCTAAGATCTAAAACTTCTACCGAAATCCCTTCTTTTGCAAGCTTCTCCGCTGCGGGTAACACATACATAAGAGCTCTTGACCAGCTAACAATAGTTAGTTGGGTTCCTTCTCTTTTAATATCAGATTTTCCCATAGGGATCAAGAATTCTCCTTCTGGAACTTCTCCCTTAGAGCCATATAATACTTCACTTTCTATAAAAATGGTAGGGTTATTGTCTCGAATGGAAGTTTTAAGAAGCCCATACGCATCCGCAGGAGTATAAGGAGCGAGGACCTTTAGGCCGGGAATATGAGCATACCAACTTTCGAATGACTGGGAATGTTGTGCCGCGAGTCTTCCTCCCGCACCTCCCGCACCTCTAAATACGATCGGGATCGGGAATTGTCCCGCGCTCATATAATTCATTTTAGCTGCAGAGTTAATGATCTGATCGATTGCGACTAAAGAAAAGTTCCAAGTCATGAATTCAATGATAGGTCTAAGCCCCACCATCGCCGCTCCGACTCCTACTCCCGCAAATCCGTTTTCTGAGATTGGAGTGTCTATGACCCTTTTTTCTCCAAACTTAGCAAGCATTCCTTGGGAGACCTTGTAGGCTCCTTCATAATGTCCTACCTCTTCGCCCATGAGGAAGATATTCGGATCTTTCTCCATTTCTTCGGTCATTGCTCGATTGAGTGCTTCTCTGTAAGTTAGGACTGCCATTATACGTTCTCCGCATAAACGTGTTTGTATAACCAACCGAGTGGGGGCTCTTCGCTTTTTTCTGCGAAATCGACCGAGTCTTCCACATGTTTTAAGATCGTTTCATCCAGTTTGGTCAATTCCTCTTGGGCCCAACCTGAGTTGAGAAGATCTTTTTCCGCGCGGATGAGAGGATCGCCTTGTTTATATTTTTCTAATTCTTCTTTGGTCCTGTATTTTGCGGGATCAGACATAGAATGTCCTCTGAATCTGTAGGTGGAAATTTCCATAAGAGTAGGACCTTCTCCTCTTCTTGCTCTTTCTACCGCAACTTTTACGTGCTCTCTTACTTTTCGGACCTCGTCACCTTCGATATGATCTCTTGCGATATCGTATGCGATCGCACGAACGGAAACATCTTTAACTGAGAGCGCTCTATACTCAGGAGTTCCCATTGCATAATGGTTATTCTCACAGATCATTACGAGGGGGAGTTTCCAGATCGCAGCTAAGTTCATTCCTTCATGAAATGAACCTATGTTCGCTGCACCTTCTCCAAAAAAACAAAGTGTGACTGCACCGTCGTTCCTGTATTTGGAAGCATATGCCATACCTGCCGCAAGAGAGATATGTCCTCCAACGATCCCATGTCCTCCCATAAAGTTTTTAGCTTTATCGAAGAAGTGCATGGATCCGCCGTTTCCGTGAACAATCCCGGTCTTCTTGCCGTATAACTCGGCCATGAGAGCTTTCGGATCAAGGCCTCTGGCAAGCGCATGGCCATGGTCCCTATACGTGGAAACTATATAATCTTTTTCTTCTAAAGCAGAGATTGCTCCTACGCCGACCGCTTCCTGGCCGATGTATAGATGGCAGAAGCCACCGATTTTACCCATGCTGTACGCTTTTGCGGAAGCTTCTTCAAAACGTCTGATAAGAAGCATCTGTCTGTATAATTCTAAAAGATCTTCGGTTTCTTTTTTGGTTTTAGGTTGGCTCATAATTCTATGGTTCGCTGAAACAATCGCAAAGTATCGTTGCGGAACTGGGATATGCAAACCGATTTCGGAAAATTTCGAAAAAAAAGAAAAGAGTACAGAAAGGAAAAAATTTTCCTTTCCTCGGAACGAGTTTACGATTTCCTTTTTCTGAATGAACTCCGCTCGAACGATTCTTGTAACGGAAGATGAACCAGGGATCATTGATACGATCCGTATGGTATTAGAGTCGGAAGGGTTCCGGACTTTGACCGCTATGACTAGCAAAGAGTGTTTTGCTCTTCTGCCTGAATCTCCGGACCTACTCGTATTAGACGTTGGACTTCCAGATTCTAACGGCTTCGATATATTAAAAGAGCTAAGAAAAAAATATTCTATCCCAGTAATACTACTTACTGCCAGGGAATCCGAGTTGGACCGAGTTCTTGGTCTTGAACTAGGTGCGGATGACTACATGGTAAAACCTTTTAGCCCGAGGGAATTGGTCGCTCGGATCCGTGCTGTGCTTCGAAGATACGACGCTAAAATCGAGGAAAAATCTACTGATTTCGTTACGGACGAAGATAGAAAGGTGATTTACTTCCACGGAAAACTTTTGAGCCTCACTCCTTACGAATATAAAACTTTGGTATTATTCATCAAACGAAGAGGAAAAATTTTCACCAGAGAAGAAATTATGGATTTGGTTTGGACAGAACCGGAAGATAGTTTCGATCGTGCTGTGGATACTCTGATCAAAAATTTAAGAGCTAGACTAAAGGAAATCCGTCCGGATTTGGACCCAATCGAAACGAGAAGGGGACAAGGCTACGGCCTAAAGGAGATGATATGAGTCTTTGGATACGGATCATCATCGGTTTTTTTTTGCGTTCTCGATCGGGTTTTACTATCTAGTAGATAAGATAGAAGAGTCGATTCGTCCTCGTTATATGGAAACGGTTGAGGAGTCCATGAACGATACTGTTTATGTTCTCTCCTCATTGATCGAACAAGAACTTTTAAAACATCCTGATATTCCTTTCCAATCCAATATAAATCATGTATTAGGAGATTCATTTCAGAAAGCGAAGGAAAAAAACTTCGAGGCAAAGATCTTCAGCCATACTAAACGAAAGATAGATCTAGAATTTTATGTAACCGATGCAAAAGGGATCGTATTGTACGATTCTTCCGGAAGAAGAACCGGAGAAGATTATTCCAAATATAACGATGTATTTCTGACTTTAAAAGGAAAATACGGAGTACGATCCAGTAAACTAGGAATGAGTGATGCGGAAAGTGCGATCTTTATCGCCGCCCCCATTTATTTTAAAGGAAAGATCACAGGAGTTCTTACTTTAATTAAACCTAAAACAAGCATATTACCTTTTATAGATTATGCAAAGGAGAAGTTCTATCGGATCAGTCTGCTTGTCGCTGTTTTTATTTCGATTGTGTTTTGTATTGCAGTGTATTTTCTCTTCTCTCCAATTCGGAAATTATCTTCCTACGTTGTTGCATTACGTTCTAAAAAACGCCCTAGTCTTCCAAATATTGGAGTTCCCGAGATCAGAGAATTGGGGGAACAGATGGATCAACTTGTGCGTGAGATCGCAGGAAAGGAATATGTGGAAAATTATGTGCAGGTCTTAACTCATGAGATCAAAAGCCCTTTATCTTCCATACTCGCTTCAGTGGAGTTATTATCTGAAGATCCGAATAGAATGGAAACTCTTTTGCAAAATATCCAATTGGAAAGCAAAAGGATCCAAACAGTGATCGAAAAATTACTGGAACTCAGTGTTTTGGAAAATGTTTCCAGTCTTGAGATCCAAACTGGTCTCGGCATGAGAGAAATTATCAGCGAGACTGTGGCTTCATTTGCAATCGAAGCGGATCGGAAGAAGATCCTTTTAAATATTTCCATCCAGGAAACATTTTTAGATGGGAACCGGTTCTTTCTAATGACTGCGTTTAGAAATCTTATTCAGAATGCTTTAGATTTTGCTTATGCAAATACCGAGATCCGGGTCCGAACCGGGATTTCGGGGGATCAGAATTGGTTTTTAGAGATCCAAAATGAAGGTCCAAATATTCCGGAGTATGCTCTTACTCGGATCTTCGAAAGATTCTATTCTTTACCTCGCCCTGATACTGGAAGGAAAAGTTCGGGTCTTGGGCTGACATTTGTCTTTGAAGTCGCAGAATTACATTCCGGAAAGGTAGAAATATACAATTGGGATAAAGGAGTAATTTCTAAATTTTCTCTGCCCATTCGATCATAAATTTACTTTCCTCACAGGATCTACATACTTCCCTCATAATCCGCTCACTTAGAACTCGGATACTATTCATACTTAGGAGTGGATGTATGAGTAAATTAAAAACTTCCATCGGTATTCGAGTATTGATCTTAGGCTCTATGCTTGTCGGGTTTGTGGTCCCATTATTTATGTTGGGAGCCTTAGTCAGTGAAAGGCAGGATCGTTCCAGGGATGCAGTCCAAGAAATGAATTCTAAATGGGGTGGGACTCAAACGATCGCAGGTCCTTTTTTAGTGATCCCATATAAATTGGAAAAGTCCAAAAAGAATGTAAAAGAGCAGGATGAAGAGGAAGTAGAAAACGAAAGCGGAGAGATCTATATTCTACCGGAAACTTTAACCGTAGATTCCGATCTGAAAGCGGAGAAGAGAAAAAGATCTATATATGAATCAGTTCTTTTTTCTGGCGACTTTAAGATGGAAGGAGGTTTTAAATCTCCAACTCTTGCAGATTTTCCTGCTAAAACGAAGAATATTCTATGGTCCCAGGCAAGAGTAATCCTTTCGGTTTCAGATCCAAAAGGGATCGGTAAAGACGTAAAATTCAATTTAGCCGGGCGGGATACTTCTTTGCAGCCTGGATCTTCTTCTTATTTTTTTCCTTCAGGTCTTCATACCAAACTAAATGCAAAGGATGGGAGTGGGAATTTTTCATTCTCTATCGAGATCCCTTTAAAAGGTTCAGATTCGATTTATGTTGTTCCTGTAGGAAAAACAAGTTCGATCAAAATGAGATCCGATTGGAAGGACCCTTCGTTTGAAGGTTCTATTTTGCCGAATGAAAGATCTGTAACAGAAAAAGGTTTCCAAGCGGCTTGGGAATCCACTTATTTCGCGAGAAATTATCCTCAAGTAATCCAAGACATGAACGGGTCGTATATGGATTCTATTATAAATTCAGCATATGGAGTTCGTTTGATCATTCCTGCAGATCATTATCTTAAATCTGAAAGATCTCTTAAGTATGCGATCCTGTTTTTGACTGCGAGTTTTACTCTATTCTTCCTGCTTGAGATTTTTGGAGGGAAGATACTACATCCTCTCCAGTATTTAATGATAGGAGCTGCGATGCTTGTATTTTATGTTCTGAATCTTTCTCTTTCGGAACATATTGGATTTAATTCAGCGTATATATGCGCCTCTATTTCTGTGTCCGCTTTGATCTCTTATTATGCCGGATCCGTATTAAAAGACAAGAAGAGAGGATATCTTGCGGGTGGATACTTTACTGCTCTTTATACTTTTTTGTATGTGATCCTTGCTTCGGAAGAGAATGCGTTGCTCTTAGGTTCATTGGCTATCTTCTTCGTATTGGCTGGACTAATGCATCTCACTCGAAATGTGGACTGGTATTCGTTCGGAACTAAGGAAGATCGGTCACTAACGTAATTCTTATATTTCCTTTTAGGGGAGATCCAATTTCCTCTAAAAGGGTTTTTGGTGCATACATTATGAAGTTAATATTGAGTATACCTTTTATCCAACAATTATTCGTTCTTTCTTTAAGTTGTTTTCTTAGCGTTTTCTTGATTGTAGTTCGGATTACTGTCTCGAAAGAAAAATCATTTTCATTTTTAGTGTGGAATCTGTTTCTTGCGGTCGTTCCTTTAATAATTTCCTATTTTATGTATGTATATTATGAATTTAGAAATCGTAAAATAGATCTTTTATTTTTAATAATGGGAGTCGTTTGGCTCGCATTATTTCCGAATGCACCTTATATCGTCACAGACTTTGTGCATTTGAGAGTAGGGAATTCTGTTCCGATCTGGTTCGATATATTGATGATTTTCTCTTTTGCATGGTGCGGACTATTTTCCGGCTTTATTTCCTTACGAATTCTCCAATTACTTTTGGTGGATAAGTTTAATAAATGGTTCGGATGGGTATTCATTGTTTGTATTTCTCCTTTAACAGTATTAGGAATTTGTATCGGTAGATTTTATCGTTGGAATTCCTGGGACCTACTTGAGAATCCAAAATCTCTATTCTTAGATTCTTGGGAATTCATTCAGATCGTTTTCAAAAATTGGAAATTATTCTCTGTACTCGGATTCATTTCCTTAGGAATGATCCTTGCGTATCTTCTTGCTTTGTCTCTAGGTATGATGGAGCTCCGTGCACAAAATTATCAGATTTTAAAAAAGACACGCTAAGACGCTAAGGTGAGAGAAGAGTCGCAAAGCCAGGTAGTGGAGGAAGGGTTCACACGGAGAGCACAGAGATCACGGAGGAATTATGAATGTCCCGAGTAGATGTCGAAGGGATGTATCGAAGGGATGTATCGAAGGGATGTATCGAAGGGATGTATCGAAGGAATTGGTAAAGGAAAAATTTATGTTATTAAAGAACTTAACTCTGTGAACTCCGTGGTCTCAGTGTGAAATATTGCATTATGTATTTTCAGGCTAAGCCGCAAGCCACAGAGTGGGGGAGTTTTGAGGTGGTAGTTTTGAAGAAATCAGTCGTTCCCTAAAACCTCCGCGTCTCAGCGCCTCTGCGTGGGAATACTTAGCGTCTCCTTTAAACTCTGCGACTTTTCAAAAAAAATGCTTATGGAAATTTCCGATTTGTTCGAACCTTTAGATGAGCCCAAAAAAGGGAAATTTTTTGGAAAAAAAACTTCAGCTCCTTTCTTTTCATTTCTTTAAAAATCACTAAAAATCATTAAAAAATGCCGAAAAATGGCAAATTTCTCCATTTTCGTTAAAATTAATCTAGGCCAACCCCTTCACCGAAGATATATCTGAAGGAAACCCTGTAATTCTAGGATTTTTCCAGGAATTCAGCCTTCATTTAAATATATAGAAAAAAGACCAAAACCAAACCAGCACAAGATCCCGGCACGGACGCCGGGCTCATGATCTTAAGTTTCAAGGAGGAAACAAATGATCATTAACCATAACTTAGCCGCGATTAACTCCCACCGCGTTCTGAAGTTCCAGAACAACGAAGTGGCGAAAAACATGGAGGCTCTATCTTCCGGTATGCGTATTAACCGCGCCGGTGACGATGCTTCCGGTCTAGCTGTTTCCGAGAAAATGAGAACTCAGGTGAAAGGACTTCGCCAAGCGGAGAGAAACACTGAGGACGGCATGTCCCTGATCCAAACAACTGAAGGATATCTGCAGGAAACTAATGATATCATCCAGAGGGTCCGTGTACTTGCTATCCAATCTTCCAACGGAATCTACGGTGCAGAAGACCGTCAGATGATCCAAGTAGAAGTTTCTCAGCTTATTGACGAGATTGATCGTATTTCCTCCCAAGCAGAGTTTAACAAGATGGCATTGCTCCAAGGCGATTTCGCTCGTGGATCAAGAACCGCTTCTATGTGGTTCCACATCGGACCAAACCAGCACCAGAGGGAACGCGTTTATATCGCAACAATGACCGCTAAGGCTCTGAATTTGATCAAGTCTGACGGAACACTTTTGACTCTTTCTACTGCTGAACTTTCAAACGAAGCAATCGGCTTTCTTGACGATGCTTTAATGAAAATCAACAAACAAAGAGCAAATCTTGGAGCTTACTATAACCGTTTAGAGCATGCATCTAAAGGCCTAATGGTAGCTTACGAGAACATCCAAGCTTCAGAGTCGAGAATCAGGGACGCGGATATGGCAGAGGAAACTGTTGCATTCACCAAGAACCAAATTTTGGTTCAATCGGGAACTGCAATGTTAGCACAAGCTAACGTAAGACCTCAGTCAGTCCTCCAGTTACTTAGGTAATTAGGACTTTCCGGCAGCGGGGGCAGTGATGCTCCCGCACCGGGAACTTTTCTGTAGAACTCCGAAGCCGCTATGCGGCTATCGTCGTCTACGGACCTAACGAAAAGGTACAGGAAAAACGTCGGGTCTTAATTCATTCATCCCCAATTTTTTTCCGGTTCCTTTTCCGAGGACGATTCCGAAGAAACCGAACTGGGTTAGTAATAACCTAAAGCTTATTGAACTTAGTATAAGAGCGTATCGGTAACGTTATGCTCTTATGTGTTGATTGAAAACATCCAATTCTCCACGGGAGTGTATGGCCTGTCGGGTGGTCCGACCGGGTCCATCCCGGAGCACCGGACAGGTCATGTCCGATCGGAGGATAGGGAGATCCTCCGGAAACTCTCTACAAGGAGTGTAGGATGATTATCAATCACAACCTGAGTGCGGTGAACTCTCATCGCTCTCTGAAGTTCAACGAGCTAGCTGTGGATAAAACCATGAAGGCTTTATCTTCCGGTATGAGGATTAACTCTGCCGGCGATGATGCTTCAGGTTTGGCTGTCTCCGAAAAACTTCGGACCCAAATTAATGGTCTGAGGCAAGCGGAGAGAAATACGGAAGACGGGATGAGTTTCATCCAGACTGCGGAAGGATTCCTTCAACAGTCTTCGGATATCATTCAAAGGATCCGGGTTTTGGCCATCCAAACCTCGAATGGGATCTACAGCCCCGAAGACAGACAATTGGTTCAGGTGGAAGTTTCCGCTTTAATCGACGAAGTGGATCGGATTGCCTCTCAAGCAGAGTTCAACCGTTTCAAATTGTTCGAAGGAGACTTTGCTAGAGGTTCCAAAAGAGCTTCTATGTGGTTCCATATGGGACCAAACCAGAATCAAAGGGAAAGGTTCTTCATTGGAACTATGACTGCGAAAGCGTTTAAGCTGAAGCTGGCGACCGGAGATCCGATATCAATCTCTACGCCTGAAAAAGCGAACACAACCATCGGCATTGCCGATGACGCGCTTGCGAAGATCATGAAGCAGAGGGCGGATATGGGAGCTTACTTTAATAGGCTTGAATATTCCGCGAAAGGACTGATGGCTGCATACGAAAATATGCAAGCATCCGAGTCCAGAATTCGTGACGCTGATATGGCGGAGGAAATGGTTGCTCTAACTACAAAACAAATACTCGTGCAGAGTGGTACGGCGATGTTAGTGCAAGCCAATATAAAACCGAATTCGGTCCTCAAACTTCTCCAAATGTAAATCTTTGGGAAATGGCGCCACCGGGAGTGAAAACTTCCGGTGGTTTTTTTATCTTAAGGTATTGAATCAGCGGGTTCGTTATAAATTTATAATGTTTATTTCGTATTCTCCGCAATACTTCTGTTAATTCTATATTCGTCTTTTTACTTTTTTTCTAAACGGCCCTCTCAGAAAAATTTTCCTAGTTTTTCTTTTCATTACTATTCGTTTCGGATCATAAATTTTTACGAAATCCATATATTTAAGTATTGACTTAAATAAGTATGAACTTAAATATATGGCTATGAACGCTTTAGATGCGATTTCGGATCCTACCAGGCGAAAGATCTTAGAACTTCTGTTTGAAGGTGAATTAGGGGCAGGGGAGATCGCAGGGCATTTCGATATCAGCTCAGCGGCAATTTCCCAACATTTGAAAGTTTTGAGAGAAACAAATCTGATTCAAGTGAGGGTGGATGGTCAAAGAAGGATCCATTCTCTGGATTATAAAGGTTGGAAGGAAATCCAAGATTGGTTGGATCGAGCCAAATCTTTCTGGGAAGACAGATTGGATGTTTTGGAAAAAGAATTGAGAGCAAACAAAATCAAGAAAGGGAGAAGATAGTGATGAAAGATCTATCAGTAAATAAAACGTATGGGACCTTCACTTCGGACACCGAGGTTCGTTTCCAAAGGCTATTGCCTGGGCCGATCGAAACTGTTTGGGAATATCTGACCGATTCGGAAAAACGTGGCATCTGGCTTGCTTCCGGGAAAATGGAATTGAAGGTGGGAGGAAAAGTGGAATTAAACTTTTTGCATTCTTCTCTTTCCGATGAGAAAACATACCCTGATAGATTTAAGGCAATGGAGAATGGTATCAGTGGAGTGGAAACGATTACAGCGATCGATGCACCTCGTTTTCTAAGTTTTACCTGGCATCCTGATTCTGAAGTTAGTTTCGAACTAGAGGAAAAAGGAGAAGATGTGCTTCTTACTCTCAGGCATTATAAACTGAATGATGAGTTCGGTAAACTGATGGTTTCTTCCGGATGGCATACTCATTTTGATATTCTAATTTCAAAACTTTATAAGGACTCTGTCCCTAAGTTCTGGCAGACATTCGCTTTGCATGAAACTTCCTATGACGAAAAACTAAAAAGTATCGCTAAGAAATAAGAGCTTAAAATAGAAAAGCCGACGAATTCTCGCCGGCTTTTCTTTTAGATCGATTGTGAATCGATTATTTATTCGAAGTGAACTCTAAAGTTACCACTCCTCTTGCAGCAGACTTCACATTCATTTTCTTAGTAGCTAAGAAAGTGAATCCTCTATCTTTTTTATAAACGAGTTCGTCCATAAAAAGTGCATCTTTTCCAGGGTAGGTCACTTCCCACTCGGATCCGCTTACATTACTGGTTCTTACGTTAATGTCTTTTGCTGCAGTCAGTTCAGCTAAATCATCTTTGAATTTAGTGGATTCGTCAGCGTCCAAACCGGTAAACTTGAGGATGATAGTATTATTCTCAGTGAGATTGAACCATTCATCTTTTAATTGTTTGTTTACCTTTTTGGTTACGTCTTCTGCCCAACCTGCAAGAGCTTTCTCTCTAGAAACTTTCTGAGTGATATCCGCTCCGCGAGCATCTCCGTTTCCGGAAGCTACTACCTTACCGTCACCCCAAAGTAAGATCACTTTATAAGGTCCGGTTGCTGCAGTGTTGAATAAAGGTCTATCTAATGCTTTTCCGCCGATTGCAGTTACAGGTGCTTGGTCTTCTGTTTCAACAGATCCTACAACTAAAACTTCTGCGCCGGAAGATTGAGCTTGGATTAAGATCGCAGCTCCTGAATCCAAAGCATTGATCGCGTCTGCGTTTAAGCCGGAAGGTTTTACGGTTTTAGAAGCAGTTCCTGGATCAACGATCTTGTTTCCTGCTTTTTTGAGTCCTTTGATGATCTCCGCTTCTGCAATATTTCCGTTGCTCAAAGGAGGAACCGGAGCTCCACCTACTTTAGAAGGAACTAAAACTACGATCCTAGGATTTCCTACATCTGCTAAAAGTCCTTCGACCGCAGTTGAAAGTTTAGATTCTTCGATCGTGCAACGAACAGTAAGTTTTAGGATCGGTTGTGTATCGATCTTACCTTGGTCTTCTGCAACGATATCATAAGATTTAACGAATGCGTCTGTTTTGGAAAGTAGGCTGGATCCTAAACTTTCTCCGTCAGAAGCCTGGCTTTTGTTGGAAATTTCTTCACCAACTACTTTACGAACCGCATTAACTTTCGCGTCTTTGATCGCTCTTTGTTTTGCGTTCGCGATATCACCATTGTAGATCGGTGCTTCACCGATTACTGTGATCGTATTTCCTTCTCTAGTGAATTCTTCTTTTTTCTTGCGTCGGGATCCGTCGCCCGTTGCGCATGCAAAAGTGAAACCTAAAATCAGTGTGAGAGCGGTTAACCGCAGGACGGACAGCTTTGCCATATCGCTTCCTTTTTCTCCTTGATGTATTGAATTCTGTCTATTTACTGAACAAATAAGGTATCTTACATGCGGTTCAAAGAAAGAAACAAAAAAATCCTAACTTTACTCATTTTTTTTCTGACAATTTCCTCAGACTCTTGCGCAGAAGCGTCATCCAGAAGTCATATTTCAAAATCTAAGATCATTCCAGCCGAAGTCTCTTTTTATGAGCAGGTACTTCCTACACTTTCCGGCAAGTCAGTCGTTCTTGTTACAAATCCTTCCGGCATCGGAAGACATCCTGAAAAGATCCTAAAAGAATTTAAGGATAAAAAAGTTAAGATCAAACATTTGATCGGATTAGAGCACGGCTTTTTAGGATTAGAAGAAGATTTTAGTAAGTCTCCGGTGACTGTGGATGAAACATTCCAACTTCCTATCTATCATATTTATAAAGTAAAAAATTCCGAAATCCCTGCGATCTTAAAAGGTGCGGATGCTGTAGTCTTCGACGTAGTGGATATGGGAATGCGTTGTTATACATATTTAAGCGTTCTAAAACGTTTGATGGATAATTTACCGGACCCAAGCACTCGATTCATTCTTTTAGATCATCCGAATCCTGCTTTGTATTTAGGAGCAAGGGGAGAAGGTATACAAAAGAAATTTTTAAACTTCGCGGGTGAATTTCCTTCTCTATTTTTTACAGGGATGACACTTGGTGAAGCCGCTGCTTTCTATAATGGAGAGTATTTGAGCGGAAAAGTAAAATTAGAGATCATCTCTCCTGAAAATTTGAAAAGAGGATTTGATTGGGAAAGAGAAGGGATTGCTTGGTCTACGCCTTCTCCGAATCTTCCTATGTTGGATTCTGCAAGGAACTACTTGGGTCTTGTTTTATTGGAAGGTGTAAATGTTTCCGTGGGAAGAGGGACCCAGGCTCCATTCGTTTATTTCGGTGCACCTTGGATGAATGAACCAGAAGATATCATCCAAGAGTTGAATGAAGATAGTAAAGGAGATTATTATTATCAGAGTGTATTCTTCAAACCTACCTTCGGACCTTTTAAAGGGGAAATCTGCAGGGGACTTCGCTTAACTGTAGTAAATCGTAAATACGATCCGATCCGAATGGCATATAATCTGACTTCCATCATGAAAAAGAAATATAAGGATTTCAAATGGAGACAATATGCTGACGGTTCTCATAATATAGATTTTCTCTGGGGAACAGAAAAGTTCAGGGAATTCGTGGACGCTGGAAAAACTTACGAAGAATTTAAATCCTCTTACGCAGAGCTAGAATCTTCTACAAATCGTCAGATCGAAAAATATAGGATCTACTAAGGTTTTAAAAAGAAATCTCGAAGTAAAAGATATGAGAATTTTTAAACCCGTTTATTTATTTTTGATATGTATATCTTTTCCAATCTTCGCAGAAGGTCCTAATGGTAGCGGAGAATGGAAAGAATACGGCTTAAAAGAAGTTTTAGGTCGTTTGAAATTTTATGCATTTGCGAAGATTGCGCAAAGCGTTCGAACCGGTGCAAGATTCGACCAAGAATTGTCCGTAAGAGAAACTTTATGTGAGGAAAATTTTCCTAAATTAGAGGGAGAATTTCAGTGTGCATTACTTAAGGCTTCTACGATAGAAGAGCCTGAAGTTTCCACAGAAGAGGTAAAAAATCCTTCTACCGGACTTACTCAATCTAAGACGATCCCATCTATTCCTACAAAAGGAAAATGGTATGAAGGCAGAACTCTTGCCGGAAAGGGTGTACTTTCCGTTCCGACTAAGGATGGAACCGGAGATTTAAAATTATTTTACCTAGTCGACGGACGATTAAGTCATTATTTCTTCGAAAACAAGATTATCGTTTTTGACTGGAAAGGCCAAGAGTTAAGTACTATTCTGATCGTAAAAGTGGACTCACAATTGAGGCCACTTGGTGGTAAGGAATATTTTTTCCCATGAAAGAAGTTGCTTCAGGTTTCTTACGAATGATGGACCATGAGGGGATCGACCCTGTGGAATACATTTGGATGATGGCAACATATCCTGCTGCTGATTCGGGAAAACAAGAAGCAATAGAAAAACCTTCAGACTTTAAGATCGGAAGCCTGATCGGAAAAAGAGTAAAATTGGAATTCACCGGCAAGATACGTTGTGTGAATTGCGGAAAAGTTACCAGTAAAAGTTTCAATCAAGGAAGTTGTTTCTCCTGCTTCCAAACTTTAGCACAGAATGATCTATGCATTCTTCGTCCCGAGACATGCCATTTTCATTTGGGAACTTGTAGAGAACCCGAATGGGGAGAAGGATACTGTTTCCAAAAACATACCGTATATCTTGCAAACACAAGCGGTTTGAAAGTAGGAATTACTAGAGAAAAACCTGTTTCAAATCGTTGGGTGGATCAAGGCGCTCAAGAGGCAATTCCTCTTTTAGAAGTTTCTTCTAGAAGGGACGCAGGCCTAATCGAAAAACAATTTACCACTGTCATAGATGATAAAACGAAATGGCAGAAGATGGTAACGGAAGATTCTGTTCCTTTCGATCTAGTTTCTAAAAAGAAAGAACTTTTGGAAGTTTTGGATTCCTGGGATTTAGGCGTTCCCTATACGGAATCGGAAGAAGAAAAAATCACAAAATTAAGCTATCCTATCTTAGAATATCCTAAAAAATCCAAATCGTTTTCTCCCGACAAAGAAAAGGAAATTGATTCTAAATTGATCGGAATTAAGGGGCAGTATCTTCTTTTTGAAGATACTGTGATCAATATTCGAGCCTACGGCGGGTATGAGATAAAGTTATATTCGGAGTAATCCAAATTAAATGAATCTATTCAAAATTCGTAAACTTCTACTGATACTATTCGTTTCTATTTCCGTTCAGAACTGTGGATGGATGGTCGATCTTGTTTTTCCATTAGATGTGGATAAATTCTTAGGAGAGCAGTTTTATAAGGCAGCGACCGAAGGTAAGGACCAAGGAAAAGTTTATAAGGACAAGGCCTTAGATAAATACCTTCAATCGGTTGTAGACCGTATCCTTAAATCGGATTCCATTCAATATAAGAATGAATTTAAATATAAGGTTACAGTAATCGAAAATGATAATGTAATCAATGCAGTCTGCGCTCCAGGCGGATATATTTTTGTGTATACCGGTCTTTTACATTTCGTAAAAAATGAAGCGACTCTTGCAGGAATTCTTTCTCACGAGATCGCTCATGCAGAAAAAAGACATTCTACAAAACAATTATCCACGAACATAACATTATACTTTGTTCTTTATTTCATTTTATCCTATGTTTTGGGGCCGGAACTTGCGGAGCATGCGGCGGATATCGCGGGCCTTTCTACAAATTTACTCGGCCTTGCAAACAGTAGATCCATGGAAGAAGAGGCGGACGAATTCGGGTTTCAATACATGAGATCCACTCCGTATTATCCGGGAGCGATAGCAGACTTCTTCAAAGCGATTCAAAAAGAAAGAGAGACAAATCCTGAGTTGAAAGGCCCTGATATTCCTTTAGAAAAATATTTGAGCACTCATCCGCTGGATGAAGATCGAATTTCAGAGAATGAAAGAAGATTAAAAGAGGCCGGGATCGGAGCTCCAAAATCAAAGTCATATTTTAAAGAAAGATATACGAAAAATATTGAAAGATCTTTAGGTAGTAAAGAAGAAGATTAGAAAGATATTTTCGAAAGAAAGTTGACTGATTTGGATTTTTAGCCGGATATAACTTCCGCATGAATTGGAAGAAAAAGTTAAAACTATGGGTGGAGTCCGGACTCATCAGCCAAACCCAGGCAGAGTCCATTCTTAAATTCGAAGATTCTAAAAAAGTTCCTTATGTATTCTATTCCTTCTTAGGACTCGGAATCGTAGTGATCGGCCTTGGTGTGATCGCAATGGTCGCAGCAAATTGGGACCAGATCCATTATTCCTTAAAATTGATCGCAAGTTTTGGGATCCTGGTTTCTATCGGATTCACAGTTCTTTATACGCAAAAAAATGGGATTTGGAACGATACGGTAAGATACCTTTTAGTTTTACTTCTCTGTTTATTATTTTTCGCGAATATAGGTTTGATCTCCCAGATTTATCATACTCAGGGTAGATTATACCAAGGATTATTATTATGGTCTGCGATCACGTTTCTTTTGGTGATCATGTATCCGGGAAGGATTTTGCAACATCTTTGGATCGCGATATTCAGTTCCTCATTTTTAAGTTGGATAGAATATTACGATGATATTGCCTGGGGTGATAAATCCGATTATTTCTCTCTGTTCTTCTTTTCGGCATCCTGGATATTCTTAACAATTTCTGCATTTGCCGAAAGAAGACTCGAAACTAAGGAGAGTAAAAGTTCGATTTTAGTGAATCCGTTTTTGCTTTGGGCATTCGGCTATTTTTTAATTTCTTCCATATGGGGAAGTTTCGAAACGAATTCGAGCTCTTATTCAAATCCGGAATTAGGCGAGAGTAAATTCACACTTTCTTTTTATCCGTTTTGGATATTTCTCATTCCATTTCTTGTTATCGGAATTTCTCAAGTTTTTAGGAAACATTTCTCACGAAGGAAAATTCTCTTATTTGCAATCGCAGGATTCTTTTTAGGATTATTGAATTATCCTCAACTTACACACTGGACAGGAAAAGTCCCTTCTATGTTATTTTTCTTTCTGGCTTGGATCCCTTTTACATTTGTATTCTTCGAGTCCAGAAGATGGTTCGACCTCTCCTTACTCGTGTTAGGCTTAAGATTCGTGACTGTTTATTTGGAAGTTTTTGGAAGCCTACTCGCCACTGGGATCGGACTTATCATCTCCGGAATATTTATCCTGGGATTTAGTTTATTAGTTTTTAAAACGAGAGAGAAGATCAGAGACGCAGCAAACCAACTCTTTCCTCCGGAGGAACTTGGATTATGAAACGATTTTATATTTCTATTATCTCGATATTTTTACCGATCTTAGTTTTGGCTTCCGTTGCTTTTGAAAGAGAATTGGATTTGAAAAACGGTAAAATTTTGATCCTACCGATCACAGGGTATGATCCTAGAGATTTACTCGCCGGTCATTATATGCAATTTCAGATTGATCCAAAGTATTCTACCGATATCTGCCAAAGAAACGATTACGTTGCTTCTGTAAGTGGAGAAGATACGAAAGAGTCTAGATTGGATAAAAAAGAAGCCTGTGTATGTTTTGATTCCAGAGAGCCCTCAGAATACGAAGTCCAATTTTTCTCTGATTGTAGTGAAATCCTGACTAGCTCGAGTTGCTGGAATTACGTAAAGGGAGAATGTCGTTACGGAAATTTTCAGTATCCTTTCCGTAAATATTTTATCCCGGAAGCAAACGCTAAAGAATTGGAAGATAAACTAAGAGAACCCGGTGCCAGAATTCAACTACGTATGGATAAAGAGGGAAATGGTCTTATTGAAAAGATCATTTTTCCGGAGAAATCCGCGCAGTGACTTCGTTTAGACTGCAATAGTCTTTTTCTCCGAGGCCCGCTTCGATTCCGGATTGGTAGATTGGATCCAGTCCGGAACAAAGTGGAAGTTTTGTATTCGAGGTTTTGGCAAGTGAGATCGCGTGTTTAAGATCTTTAAACATATTCTTTAATGCAAAATGAGTTTCATAATTTCCTGAAAATACAAAGGGGAATTTGAACTCAGAAATTCCTGATTTTGCTGCGGATTGTTCTAAAATGGATTTTAAGATGTTCGGAGAAATACCATTCTCTTTTGCTAAGGAAAAACCTTCCATATAGACTTGGAAGATACCCGCTTGGACCATGTTCAGAGCGATCTTAGCTTTTTGACCGTCCCCGACTTTTCCACAATATACTGTATTTTTCCCGCAGATCTCGAATACAAAAGAGAAGTTTTGTATTTCTTCCTTATTCTTCGCACCTACCATGAATAAAATTTGTCCGTCTCTCGCCGCGTTTTTAGAACCGGTCATCGGGGCATCTAAGAACTGAATATTCTGCTTTTTGAATGTTTGATCTAGTTTATCTGTAAGAGAAGGGGAGGTCGTGCCCATATCGATTATATATTTTGCTTTTGTATTCAAAAGACCTGAGGAATAAACTGCCTCTTCCACAACATGGTCTTCCGTAAGACAAAGCACAATGATCTCCGCTTCTGAAACTGCTTCGCGGATATTGGAAAAAATTTGGATCTGTTCCGATTTTAGATCCTGGATTTTTTCAGGACTTCGAGCATATAATGAAAGAGTATGGCCGTTTTTGGAAAGATTGGATGCAATCCCTCTTCCCATGATCCCAGTACCGATAATTGCAATTTTATGTGAAGACGACATAGAGGAAATTTCCTCCAAGCCGATTTGTTTGGCAAGAAAAAGCTGATTAGAAGGAGCTAAGAGCTGCGCGAATAAAGCTCGTAACTGGAGCCTGCTCCCTTGTATCTTCCAAACCTTCTCTAAGTTCTCTTAATACGATCTGTGCGTCTGTCAAAACAGTATTTACGTTGGTATGTAGATCGTCTCGGTTGATGAGTCTTCCTAAAGTTCCGTCCCCGTTATTGATCTTTGTGGTAATATCCGCAACGTTGGAGAAAGTCCTTCGGATATCCCCTCTGTTTTCCGCAATGAGTTCCGAAAGGGAAACGAGAGGGTCTTGGAGAACTCTTCCTTTTAAGGAAGCGCCTGCTTTATAATCCACTACCTGGAAGGTTCTTGGAGTTGCCTTAGTCTCTTCAGTCGACTCGGATGTCCCAGGATCGATTGAGATCACACGTCCTGAAAGTAAACTTTCGTTTCTGATCGCAATATCATAATTTTCATAAAGACGTACAGGTTCTTTTAGAAGAATGGTAACTTCTACTCTAGTAGCAACTCCTACTTCTCCCGAAGGAAGTACTGCCCCGTTTTCATCTATCTGGATGAGTCGAATATTAGAAACGTAGCCGAAGGGCACGCCTTGTACTGTTACCTTATTCCCGACCTTGATCCCTTCCGAATTTTTGAAATTGATCTTTAGGAATTCCCCTCTTTTTTGAACGGGGCCACCTTCGGTCATAACGGTAAAATAACCTACAACCACTAAGGCGACAGAGAAGATTGCACCGACTAAAAGATAACGAAATGATTTCATCTAGGATCCAGAACTCTTACTATATATATCGGACTTTTTATCCAAGATATTCTCTTATGACCTGGATTTCAATTCTTAGTTTCCAATATCATCGGACCCTTGGTATGCCCGTGAATGAACTGACGGATGAATTCGTTCGGAGAATTCTGCACTTCCTCCGGAGTTCCTGTAAATAGGACCTGACCACCATAAAAAAATGAAATGCGGTCGGCTATCATATATGCGCTAGACATATCGTGAGTTACTACCACTTGCGCGGCACCTGTCTCTTTTTTGATACGAATAATGAGTTCGTTGATCACGTTCGACATAACAGGATCTAGACCGGATGTAGGTTCGTCATAGAGAATGATCTCGGGATTAGAAGCGATCGCTCTTGCAAGTCCCGCTCTTTTTTTCATCCCACCTGAGATATCATTCGGAAAATTGTCCTTTGCAACTGTCATATCCACAAGTCTCAGCTTCTCCGCGACGATCTTCTGGATCTCCTCTTCTGGATATAATTTATGTTCTCGGAGAGGTAGGGCAACATTATCGAAAACGGTCATCCAGTTGATAAGAGCTCCCGATTGGAATAGAACTCCCATTTTGGAACGGATCCTTTCTCTTTCCGGAATTTCTGCGCCCGAAATTTTTTCACCAAAGATCTTACATTCTCCTGCATCCGGATCCAAAAGCCCGGTGATATGTTTTAGTGTGACCGACTTGCCGGTTCCGGAAGGACCAAGAACGACTAGAGTTTCTCCTTTTTTCACTTGGAGATTCATTCCTTTCAGGATCTTTCTGGTCCCGAAAGTTTTATGTAGATTAATGAGTTCGATCGCGTATTCTTCCATGCTTATTGCCTGTAGAAAATTGCTGTAATTACGTATCCGAAGAAGATCACCATCAAGAAAGAAGTGACTACCGATTCTCTTGTTGCTCTTCCCACACCAATTGCTCCTCCACTTGTTCTAAGTCCATGAGAGCAAGAAATTGCGGAAATGATCAGCCCAAAAACATATCCTTTAAATAAACCTGTATACAGATCTTTTAGACCAGGGATAGAAGTGATCCTTTCGTTCACATCCTGAAAATATACGATGTATTCAATTCCCAATTGAAAATGTCCTACGATCGCTCCTCCCAAAATTCCCAAAATACTGGAATAAACACATAGAACGGGAACCATTAAAGAAAAACCTAATACTCTTGGAAAGACAAGGAACCGGACCGGATCAATTGACATCACTTCGAGAGCATCTATTTCTTCCGAAACTTTCATAGTTCCGATCTCTGCAGCGATCGCGGAACCGATAGAAGCAGCGAGAATGAGTGCAGTCATAAAGGGAGACATTTCTCTTGTTAGGGTGATCGTAAGAAGAAGTCCGATCTGTCCCTCGGCGCCAAAATCTTTTAGGCCCAATCCAGTATTTAAGGTGAGAAGCATCCCTGTAAAAACAGCAACAACGGAAACTACGAAAAGACTCCCGACTCCGGCGATAAACATCTGGTCTAGGATCTCTTTTCTTTTTTCGACTGTGAACCTTAGGTTCAGAAAAGTTTCCGCGATCAAAACGATCGTATAACCGGCAGCGTATAAAGTATCGTTCGTTTTTTCTTTTAATGTTTCGAACATTTCGATTAGAGCCTAATCCACCAAAAAATTTGCACCGTAGTCTTATCCTTACTTTTTTCTATCCCGAAAAGTCCGTATAGAAATTGATAAGATGTTTTTTCAGGAGTAGAACTATACTCCACGATTAATGGTACATGTATATGAAGTTCTTCTTCGTTCCATCTCTGAGTATAGAGTCTCATTAGAAAAGAGAGTCTTTTTTCCCCGTTGGAAAGTTTTTGGAACTCCACAATAGACCAGACCGGGTCCCAGATCCTTTCCACAGTTTCGGATTTGATCGGAAATAAAGAAAGAAAATTCCAGGTCAGGTTTCCTTCTCTATCCTCATGCCATTTGAAGAATGGCCATAGTTTATAATAATTTTCTTCTCTTCCCCATTGAACGTATGTTCGATTGGTTCTCCACCAAAATGGAATAAAATAGGTTTCGGAAGATTTAAGATGATAGCTGTCCGTACTCAAACGAAAATAGAATGGAGTAAAAAATCGAGTTTCTTTGTATGCGAATCTATAATAACCGTAAAAAGGAAAGAAGATTAACTTTCTATAATCTTCGTCATCGTTCTGCCCATATTGGAATAGGAAGAATAGGACGTTAAAATCTTTTTCGTGAGTGCGTTTATCATACCCGTAAGAGAATAAAGAACCCAAGACCGGAAACCAGAGAAAAGCTCTGGCCTTCATATTCCCATATTCCGAATCTTTTGCAAGATAGAATGGCCAAAACATTTTGTAAGTAAATGGTTCTCTTTTGTCCTCGTTGATATTCCCCCATTGGAAAAAAGGCCAGAGAATAGAATAACGTTCATACTTACCCTTATGGATCTTATGAGAATAAAAAGGAAATATCCTGAGATCATTTCGAACTTCGGAACCTCCCCACATTATAAGGGGCCATAAAATTCCGTGGGCGTTATAGTTCTTATACTTCCAATTTGAATAAAGAGGGAAGAGCGTAAAATTCAACTCCGAATAACTTGCTTTTCCTCGGAGCCTACCGAATAGAGGAAAGAAACCTGCATAAGATTCTCTTGCAGTTTCTCCCTTACCCCAGATGAAAAAAGGAGAAAGAGTATCTTCGTCCCAACCTAGATCATCATGATACGTTTCCGTTCCAGTAACGAAAAATAGAAAACTCCAAACTCTCCAATAATCCGTTTTTTCTGAATAGTAGATCGGGAATAAGAAAGTATCGTATCTATAATTGGATTTGGTTTCCTTATACGTGGAGAAAAAAGGACGATAGATTTGTTCTTCCTCACCCAATCTTTTTTCGGACTGATATAAGAACCAAAATTGTTTGTATTCGGAAGGATAGGGAGAAACCGGTTTAAAAGGGTATTCCGAAAATAGACTTTCCGTACAGACAAGGAAGAAAAGGATCAGTATTAGATTCTTATATAACATTCTTCCGAGAAAGTCCTAAAAGAGAATAGGGGTTTAGATCTTTGAAAATAGCGGTATTATTTGGCGGAACGTCCACGGAGCATGAAATTTCTCTGCGCACTGGAACATTCATAAGTAAAACTTTGTCTTCCATGGGACATTCGGTCAAACCCATTCTGATTTCCAGGGACGGCAGATGGGTGATCCCAAAAGAATATCGGTCTACATTTCCTGAAGGCAATTACAAAGATCCGGAAACTTACTTAAAAGATTTTGCAGAACTTCATTCTAGTTCTGCAGGAGAATTCTCTTCTCTGGACTGTGATATTGTGTTTTTAGGACTACATGGAACAAGCGGAGAAGACGGATCGATGCAAGGTTTCTTAAAAGTTCTCGGGATCCCTTTCACAGGTTCAGACGTAAAAGCTTCTGCTTTGGCAATGGATAAGGTTCGAGCAAATCGTTTGTTCCAACTTGCTGGAATGTCGGTTGCCCCATTTTGGGAATTAAAAAGGAAAGAATATTTAGAAAATCCGACTTCGGTCGAAAATTCCGGATTAGAATATCCACTTTTTCTAAAACCTGTAGAAGGTGGTTCTAGTTTTCATACATTTAGGATAGAAGGTTCCGAAGATCTAAAAAAACGTCTCCCCGAATTTTTCGAAGCGGAAGAACACGCTATACTTCAAAAGTTTTTGAAAGGAACAGAAGTCTCCTGTGGAGTTTGGGAAAAGAAAGAAGGATCTAAAAGAATTTTAGAAGCTCTTCCTCCGACTGAAATTATTCCAGGTGGAGAATTTTTCGATGTTGAATCCAAATACAAGCCTGGACTTTCACAGGAAATCACTCCTGCACGTTTGCCTGCATCGGTAATCTCCAAAATCCAAGAACAATCCATCTTAGCACATAAAACTCTTGGTTGTGAAGGATACTCTAGAACTGACTTTATCGTAGTTGGAGAAATACCTTTCGTTCTAGAAACAAATACATTACCTGGAATGACCGAAACAAGTTTGATCCCTCAACAAGCAAAAGCGGCAGGCATCCCAATCGAAGTACTATACCAATCATTAATAGACCAAGGCTTGGAAAGAGCAGGTAAAATTCCTGTCAGTTGATTATTGGGTAAGAAATAAAGTCGGTCCCTGAGTGATTTCTGCGAAGCGGAAATTGTATCGAAGGGCCGGAGAACACAGAGAGTTTTTAAGCAAGAAAATCAGCTTTAGGCTCCGTGAACTCAGTGCCCTCTGTGCGAAATTTAAGTAGCTAAATCTCTGTGTCTCGGCGGCTCTGCGTGAGAAAGACTTTGCGACTCTCTCTAAACTCTGTGCCTGAGTTAACGAATCTGAAAAAGAGCTAACTTTGCAAAAAAATTGGGACTAAACTTTACTTGTTTAAGATCCGTAAAGAAGGCTCTATCTTCTACAGTAAACCCACGAATATCGCAAAATTCTTGGAAATCTAGAACGGAAAGAAAATGTAAGTTCGGAGTATTGAACCAACGATAGGGAAGAAGATCCGTGACAGGAGTTTTTCCTTGGAAAAGGATCCTAAATCTCACTTCCCAATAACCGAAATTCGGGAAAACAATAATAACACGTTTACCGATACGTAAACCTTCTTTGATGATATCACCTGGATGTCTAGTTTCTTGGATGGTCTGGTTTAAGATCACGTAATCAAAACGTTTGTCTTCGTGATGACTTAAGCCTTCATCAATATCGCCGTGATGAACATAGACACCCTTGCGGATACATTCTACGATTGCATCCTCGTCTTTTTCGATTCCCTGACCTCTGATCCCTTTTTGTTTTAGAAGATAGAGAAGATCCCCATTCCCACAACCCAAGTCCAGGACTCTGGAACCTGGAGAGATCGTATCCAGAATGTACGCGAAGTCCGGTCTTTCTCTAAGAGTAGTGCTACTTAAAATTTTGGAATCGATCATTCATTCACCGGCATATTTAAGAAACCTCGGATCACATCTTCCTGCTTTTGGTTCGGAAGAAGAAAACTATCATGACCTTCCTTGGTATTCAACTCCACATAGAAAACCCTTTTGTCGGAAGCCTCTAGACTTTTTACGATCTCGCTAGATTGAGAAGGCGGATACAACCAGTCGGAACTATAAGAGACTACTAAGAATCTACATTGTGCTGGACTTAATGCTTTGGTAAGCTCCTGTCCTTTTCCTAAGCTGAAATGATCCAGAGCCTTGGTCACATAGATATAAGAATTCGCATCAAAACGATCTACGAAACTTTCACCTTGATAGATCAGATAACTTCCAACTGCAAAATCTGAGTTTAATAAGTTTCCACGAGGAGGATTCCTACCGAATTTCTCCCTCATTTTATAATCGGAAAGATAAGTAATATGGCCCATCATCCTAGCAAGAGCGAGACCCTTTCTAGGAGCTGCGTTTTCTTCGTAGAGACCATTACTCCAATTCGGATCGGATAGGATCGCTTGTCTTCCTACCTCGTTAAATGCGATCTGCATCGCAGAATGTTCGGAAGAAGAAGCGAGTATGATACAATTATCAAGCGCTTCCGGATAAGAGATGCTCCATTGGAGAGCCTGCATTCCTCCCATGGAACCACCAGCCACACAGAGTAATTTTTGGATCCCGAAAGATTCTACCAAAAGTTTTTGAGCAGCCACCATATCCTTGATGGAAACGAAAGGAAAGCTGGAACCATAAGGTTTTCCAGTAACTGGATTTATGCTCATTGGACCGGAAGAGCCTTTGCAGCCACCGATCACATTGGAAGATATTACAAAAAATTGATCCGTATCGAATGCTTTTCCGGGACCAATATAATCATCCCACCAACCCGGACGTTTTTCTTCTGAGGAATGGAAACCTGCCGCGTGAGCATCTCCGGAAAGAGCGTGGCAAATCAGAATTGCGTTATCTTTGTTTGGAGAGAGTGTTCCGTAGGTTTCGTATGCTACCACGGTAGGGGAAAGAACGGAGCCATTGTCCAGGCGTAGGTCTCCCAAGGAGGCTGATTTTTCTTCTACGATGCCGACTGATTTTTTCGATCCCATTCTATTTAGTCTCAAATAGCTAAGCCACTTTTCCTTTTCAGACGATCTCAAACGAATTTAAGAAGGTAAAAAAGAAAAGTGGCCGATTTTTAGACGATTTTTTCTAAGGAGTCGAAAGTCACACCTTTTTCAGTGCTTCATCCAAGTCCGTGATAATATCGTCAATATGCTCAAGACCTACCGAGAGACGGATGAACTCAGGAGTTACTCCTGTGGTCAACTGCTCTTCCGGAGACAACTGTTGGTGAGTTGTAGAAGCAGGGTGGATTGCCAAAGATTTAGCATCTCCTACGTTTGCGAGTAGGGAGAATAGTTCTAAACCATCGATCAATTTTTTCGCTTCCGGAATTCCACCTTTCACTCCGAATCCGATAATCGCTCCGAATAAACCTCTTGTATGGTATTTTTTGGCAAGAGCATAGTTTTTGTCGGAAGGAAGACCTGGATAGTTTACCCAAGATACTTTCGGATGTTTAGACAGATATTCCGCAACTTTCAAAGCGTTTTGAGAGTGTTGAGTAATTCTCAAAGGAAGGGTCTCGATCCCTTGTAGAATATTGAAAGCGTTGAAAGGGGAGATCGCAGGTCCTAAATCTCTTAAACCTTGGACTCGAGCCTTGATGATAAACGCGATATTCACTCCGCCAAACGGTTCAAATTTACCGAATACGTCCCAGAATTTCAAGCCATGGTAACTTGGATCCGGCTCGGTGAAGTTTTTGAACTTTCCGTTCCCCCAGTTGAATTTTCCGGAGTCTACGATGATTCCACCGATAGAAGTTCCGTGACCGCCTAAAAATTTAGTAAGAGAGTGAACAACTATGTCTGCACCGAAATCGATCGGACGGATTAGATATGGAGAAGGAAGAGTATTGTCGATTACAAGAGGAATTCCTGCGTCGTGAGCAACTTTAGCAACTGCTTCGATGTCCAGAGTATCCAACTTAGGATTTCCTAAGGTTTCGGCAAAGATCGCTCTGGTCTTATCGTTGATCGCTTTTTTGAAATTTTCAGGATTAGATTGGTCTACAAAATGGACTTTGATCCCTAATTTCGGAAAAGTATAATGAAGAAGATTGTAAGTTCCACCATAAAGGGAAGAAGAAGCTACGATCTCCTGTCCTGCTTCAACAATATTCAATAATGCTAATGTTTCTGCGGATTGACCGGATGCGGTTGCGAGTGCTGCGACTCCGCCTTCCAATGCCGCCACTCTTTGCTCAAGAACGTCTGTAGTTGGGTTTCCGATACGAGTATAAATATTCCCGAACTCTTGGAGTCCGAAAAGTCTCGCTGCATGATCTGTATCTTTAAATACGTAAGAAGTAGTTTGGTAGATAGGGACTGCCCTGGATGTGGTAGTTGGATCCGGGGCCTGTCCTCCATGAAGAACGATTGTTTCTGGTTTATAGTTTCTTGCCATCGCTAGGGCTCCTTTTTTCTAATTCTGGAAATTTCATCTTTTATGTCGATATAAAATTTAATAAATAGGAAAAAATATTCATTATAACGGATATAGTGGAAATAGAAAATTTTCAAGAGAAAGTATCCCTTAAGAAATGGAAAATCCTGATTTTTGTAAAATATTTTCTGATGTAAGAGAAATATTCCTGTTTTGCTGGTTTTTGATCGGAGGGTTCTGATAGAATCGCCTGTGTTGTTTAGATTCTAGCTTATCTTTACGATACTAGAGATATTATTTTCAGAAGTTGAAATGCGGTTTAACCGGAGAATTTCCGGCCTTGATATGAAATTACGTTTTTTGAATTTGTTTAAAAAGACCTTCCTGATCCCGGGACTTTTACTTATTTCCCTCTATCTTATTCCAGGGGAAGAGTTGGAAGCCCAATTGTGGATGCCTCCTGGCAGACAGTATATGCAACCTCCTGATCCATTCACATTCGATGCAGGGGTGAACAAGTTTAATAATGATTATTACCTCTATCTTGCTCCTACATTAAATTTGAATTTCGGGGGAGAATTCGGATTATCACTCACAGCTCCCATGAACTTTCTCGCATATGATCAGGATCCAAAAGATCCTACATTAAAAGTGGGAAGTATTCGTAAGATAGATTACGATCAAAAAAGCGATTATCTCAGGCTCATCAATAATATTTGGTATGGAACCTACGGGTTGTATAAACCGGGAGAAACAACATTCTCCTTTTATGCCGGGAAACTTTTCGATGGGTATATTGGGCACGGGACCATCGTAAACCGTTATGTGAATAACCAAAGGATAGACATTTATAATGTGGGTCTTATGGCGGATTTCAATAATGATTACGGAGGAGTGCAGGTATTCACGAATTCAGTTTATACACACGAGATAGGATCCGCGAGAGGGTACATTCGTCCATTTGCGATCGCATTCAAATTATTTGATCTATTCACAGGTAGATCCCAGCTATTCGGAATGTTGCAATTAGGGCAGGGAAATGTCGCAGACGAAGCTGGAAGAAAGAAGGTATATGAAGAAGCTGGAGTAGATCCTGAAGATCGGGAAAAATACAGGGCACTCGTTGAGGACCAAAAAACTCATCAAATGAGAGAGGAAATGATCCCGATCGAAAAGAAGCCCGAATCTCGTAAGGAAAAACTAAAAGAGTTTTTCAATCAGGACAATTTTGCAAATCGATTCGCTATCGGTTATACTACGGCATTCGATACGAAGGCTCCGACCCAACTTGCATTTGATACTACTGGACGTCTACGTTTGGATTCCAATAATAATCCGCTTGTAGAACAATCCGAAAAATTAGTCATCCAGGGTATGGATGCAGAATACAAATTAATTAGTACTAAGTATTTCGAACTTACTCCTTATTACGATGTAAACACAATCAAACTTTTGAATAATGCAAAAGGAACTCATACTGGAGCGATGCTCCGATTCGGTGGAAAAGATATTTATGCTAAGGTGAAACCTGAATACAGGAATATGGACGCAAACTATATTCCGATGTATTTTGATAGTTTCTACGAGATTGAAAGATTCCAATCCAATGTAAATTCCCAAATACCAATGACAAAATTGGAAGCTGCTAAACTTGCAGATCCGAATGGTCCTAGACTAAAAGGGTATTTTACTTCTGTCGTACTCAATTTTTACAGAGTTTCTTTGGAAGCGAACTATGAGAATTATTCAGGTCCGAATAATTCTAGGATCTTCATAGGACTATATTTCCCGATCGGATCCTTGTTCATGATCTCTGGATATTATACCCGTAAGAATTTCGATCAGAATAAGGACGCATTCAAAGTGGATGATAACTCTGTCGGAGCGATCGAGGCTGCATTGAATCTAGGATTTATTTCGATCCGTGTTCAAGACATTCGAAGATGGGTATATGATAGTACTTCCAATAGTTTCGTAGCACAAGACGAACAGAAAGTATTATTTTCTAATTCTCTATCTTTCTAAAAAGGGCTATCTTGCTTCCCATTGGGAAAGAAAAAAACTGACTGCTTGTTCTGATCTTAAAATCGATTTGGAAAGTCCTAGCGGGCGAATTTTCTGTTTTTGGAATATTTGGATCTCTGGATAAGTCCAGCCAGCTTCTGGCCCGATCAGTATGGAATATTCTTTTTCTTTTAAGGATGAAGAATGGATCCCGATCTTAGGCCCTTTTTTATCCAAATAGAAGAAATTTTCCGAGCCTGAAAGAACTCTTTCCGAAATGGTCGCTTTCTTTTCCGATTTGAGTTTATTTCCAGGAAGACTGAATCCAAGCTCTATCTTTGGTAAAAAAACATTCCCGCCTTGCTCCATTCCCAAGATCAGCTTTTCTAAAATTTTCTCCTCTCTCCAAACGGGGGAGGTAAGGTATTCTCTCCTAGAAAGTTCTGCTAATCTGAATTCTAAATATGAGACTCCCCAAACTCCGGCAAGTTCTAGGATCTTTTCCACTGTAGGAGGTCTTTGGACTGAGACAACGAGTCGGATCTTCGGGCTTCTTTCCTTAGACTTTAGTATCTGAGTATATTTTCCCAAGATCTGGGTGTCGTTTAAGGAAAGGATTTTAAATTTCCCTAAACTATTATCTATGAGGCCTGCCTTTATGGAGTCCCCGGCTTTTTTCTTTAATACATTTCGAATATGAAGGATCTTTGTTTGATCAGAGATTAGGAACTCTCCCGAATTTTGTTTTTGGGAGGGATCCAAAATGAGATAATTCATAGAACTTAAATTTCTACTTGGGGAGCTTTTTCATTTTCATCCTGCGGATTCGGGGACTGATGAGGCTCCTGGGTTTCCGGAGTTGTCCAGTTCGGAACGGAATTTTTCCAGTTTTCAGTAGAGAAGAAACAAGCTCTCGCAATACCGACAAGGATCAGAATGAATAAAATATATTTTGCAAGTAGGGGACCAAAACCGGTCTTATTTTGATCTTCGTAAGAAGAACCGTAAGACTCAGCAGGTGAGTTAGGGTTTTGCCAACCGTAACTTCTATTCTTTTGGAATCTAGATTTGAAATTTTCAAATTTCGTTTCTAAGAAATGAAAAAATCCCCGCACTGAACGGGGATCTTTAGTACCGGAAGATTCTCCTCCGGGCAGATCATATCTTCCACCTCTAAAGCTGGCCGGGTCTTCCGGATCAAAGGAGAAAGAATGGTAGCACCTAGGACACCGAACCGTCAGTTTTCCCATGTCGATGGGAACCCTGAGCTCGGTGCCGCAAGAAGAACAAGGAAGAATATACCGCACTTAGTATTTCAGGGATTCCTTGAGCGTTTCTACGTTCTCTTTGTAGTTTTCGTTACCCAATTGGTCGTTATAATCGAAGATCTTAGTGAATAATCTGTCGAAAGTATCCAAATGTTTAATGTAGAAAGTCTTTTTGAAAGAGTTACGAATAGGGTGGGTCTTAGTGTTTTCCACGTTAGCTAACACATATTTACCGACTCCTTTTTCGCTAGGAGTTTCCGGGCGATTCCATTCAGGATAACCGTTCTTTTGATAGAAAAGTTCGATCTTATCGTTATGACCTGGTTGGTCGTTCGGAGCTCTATCGATGATCTCGGAAACAGATTTATCTTCGATCAAGAAATTGTTTTTGTAAACTCTGCTGATAATTTTGCTGATTTTACGAGGAGGTTCCATTCTAGGATCCGGATCGTTTGTATTCGGTCCTTCGAAGTAGATTTCCATATATTTAGAAAGTCCACCTTGGACGAGTTTTCCTTGGCCTCTTTCTTCATCCTTAATGAAATCGTAAACTTCTACGCGAATACAGTTGTTCGCTGCGTCCTCTTGTGCGTTGCTTACTGCAGGCACACATTCGTCATTATTCGCTTTCCCTTTGTATAAAACGGTGCGGAAAGGCAGAATACGTACTTTCATTTTCATGAGTACTGTATGACGTTTTAGTCTTTCATTTAGAGCTGTAACTCTCTGATCCAGACCTTTTTCCGTTTCAAGAATAGCAGCACCAGTTTGCTGATCTTCTTTCTTTTGGGCTTGATTGTCTTGAGCGTTGAGTATGCCTGCGATTGAGAAAATTGCCAGGCAAAATGCGATTTTGCGTTTCATTGTACCCTATTCCTTGGTCTCTTCTGCGTTTAGGTCCTCTGAAAGGTCAGAAAACCCTGTCTCTAGTATCGGTAAAATAGACTCCCGATTAAATCCAAGCCTTACATTTTCGTGCGGAAAACGTTTATTTTCCGGATTTTGAGCTCGTTTCCAAATACAGTTCATAGGGTGGAGGAGTCGGTTTCAATCCTTTTTCGATTAAATACGCTGCCCATCTCCTTTCTACAAAATCGCAAAAATCCCTTAAATCCCGGCCGGAATAGGTTTCCAGTCGTTGAGATATTGTTAAACGTTCGGATTCCTGTAAATGTTTAGCATAATTTCCTAATATCGCTGCTCTTTCTTTTTCGTTGGGAAGAGGAAAGAAAACGGATCTATCGAACCTGGAAACAAGGGCTTTATCAAGATCCTGCTTCCGATTAGTGGCTCCCAGGGTGATGGATTTCTGCCCCCCTTCAAAACCGTCTAGTTTTCTAAGAAGAACGGAGAGTATATTTCTAGTGGCTTCGAATAGACCGTCGTCCCTAGAACCTGCAAGTGAATCGATTTCGTCCAAAAAAAGCAGGCAAGAAGGAAAGAGTGCGGCCACATCAAAGACATAAGCCATATTCTGGGCGCTTTCCCCATAATATTTACTTAAAATAGATTCCACAGGTACATAAATCAAAGGCATTTCAGTCATACAGGAAATTACCTTTGCCATACTGGTTTTTCCTACCCCAGGCTCTCCCTCTAACAGGATCGCTCTAGGTTTTGTTCTACCGGGGAATTTCCGGGTGAGTTTTGCAAGTTCCTCCAGGGTCCCGGGAGATTTTAAGGGAAGTATAATGGATTCTAGGATCTGGCGTTTTACATCCTCATATCCTGCGATTGCATCGAAAGTCAGCCAGTCCCCCTTCTTCTTTGCTTCGATCGGATCGAATACATCTATTCCAAGCCTAAGAAGAAGTTCCTTTGGATTCTGAACCGATTCCTGTTTAGAAAGCCTGAGATATTTGAAGAGGTCAATCGCGGAGAAGATCTCTTCCCTATGAAAATCTCCTTTTTTTGTGATCTCGATCTTACTTTGGTTCCTTCCGGAATAAAAACGAAATTTTGCATTATCCAAAATGTTCTTGGTTTCGAATAAATTTTCATTCAAGGCTTGGAGGCAGACATACCCAGGTTCGAAAGTATGGATCCGAAGATTTTCGATATGATTGCGAACGATCTGGATACAATCTAAAAGTTGGCTTTTGTCCGCTCCAGGGATAGGGAATTCTATTCTTAGATCCTTTTTGTCAGGTAAAAATGCAGGAAGTTCGGGATCCTGGACTCCTAGGCCTTTTAATTCGCTATAAAGTAGATTTTTTGCCTGGGTAAAATCCAGGATATTCCCGGAATTTCGAGTCGAGGCAGGAGTCCAATCTTCAGGTTTCATTCTTCTTTCCTAGAATTTCTCTTGTATAATCTTTCGGTTCTGTCGAAGAATTTAGAAAGAACCTTTGGAGGCAAGTCCGAATGGGTGAAGGCTCTCTTTCACAAGACGATATAGACGCATTATTAACAGGATCTGCTCCAGGTGGTGGAGCGGAGGCAGTTAATCTTCAGATCACTGAGGATTATCTCTCTGGCCTTGGAGTTATATTAGAA
>NZ_RQGF01000005.1 GCF_004769615.1 Leptospira sarikeiensis
AACTAATTCCGTACTATTATAAACTTCGAATTTGCCGGAATTCTAATTCAGAAAAATATGTAAGAGCTACTTAAGAGTTTCGTGTTATAGGATTTTGCCAAAATAGAATAATCAAGGCAAAAGTGTGGAAGAATTAGGGAAAACTAATGGAAGTATATTAACAAAGATATAAAAAAGGGGTCAAATCTTGACCCCTCCTGAAATTTCCAAAACGACTCCGTCTACCAGATCGTTTTGAGCGATGAACACCGCAGTGCTTGCGATCTCATCAGGTCTTCCTAATCTTCCGATTGGGATTAACGCCTCCCATTTTTTTAAGGCTTCCGGATTCATGTCTTTCATTACCATTTCCGTAGCGATGAATCCAGGTGCGATACCCGCAACTCGGATGCCATAACGACTGAGTTCCTTGGCCCAAAGCCTGGTCATAGCTGCGACGCCTGCCTTAGCTGCGGAATAATTTGTTTGTCCTGGGTTTCCGTGCATAGAAACGGAAGCGATCGGAATAATGACTCCTTTGGTTCCGTTGTTTACCATTTGAACTGCCGCTTCTCTACCGGTTAAAAAAACTCCAGTTAAGTTTACATCGATCACTGCCTGCCATTCCGCCAGGGAAAGTTTGGAAGCGACCTTGCCGGTTTGTTTATCAGCTTTTACTAAAAGTCCGTCTCTTAGGATCCCAGCGTTTAGAACTGCAATGTCCACGGATCCGAATGCGGAAACCGCTTGTTCCATCAATTGTTCCGCGTCTTTTTCTTTGGACACGTCTGTCGGAACTGCGATAACTTTAGCTCCGATCGCTTCGATCTCTTTCTTCGCTTCCGCAAGTTTTTCTGCGGAGATATCCGACAGAACGATATTAGCGCCCAATTTTGCAAAATGGATCGCCATTTCTTTGCCTAAGCCTCCGGCAGAACCGGTGACTACGGCAGTCTTATTTGTGATTTCCAACTTGGTTGATTTCCTTACTTCTAATGGTTACGTATTTATCAGTGAAGGGGATTTCTACTCTGGCGACTGTTTCGGAAGCATCTGTTTGGATCCTAAACAAATTCGGATCAATATTCTCACTCTTGAGAAGGATCATGATAAGAGCGATCCCGAGTCCCGCTCCTTCCGTATTGTCCATATTATCCATGTAGAATTCGGCGATATCATTGTATTCCATCGCCTTTCTCATCTTTTCCCTCATACGGGATTCTTCGATCTCGATTACCGGTGTATTATTTACTACTTCTACTACTAATCCTTCCGTAGTATAAGT
The DNA here is from genome assembly GCF_004769615.1 of Leptospira sarikeiensis. Classification (GTDB taxonomy): domain Bacteria; phylum Spirochaetota; class Leptospiria; order Leptospirales; family Leptospiraceae; genus Leptospira_B; species Leptospira_B sarikeiensis. Next base: position 1,265 of record NZ_RQGF01000005.1, read on the forward strand.
AACCGTAATTTTGACAAAAACGCCTCGGGCAAGACAACGCTTCCCATATTCGTCGGCCATTTTTTCGGAGAAGTTCTGCTTAAACTGGGCTAGCCCCTGGTCATAATGCTCTGGATTTCGAATATCTAGACCTAAATCTTCGAAAAATACCCGCTTTTGGTTGGCCTTCACTCCGTTGATCGCCATTTCTTTGGTAATGGTGTACAACATTTCGATGTATCTAGTCTGTCCTAATTTTTCTAGAACCTCGGTCAAAATACGTAAAACGTATTTTTCCAATTTAGAATTCATTCTGGAAGATTGAACGGAGATGCGGGAGCGATTGAGGATGTAATCGGAGAGCTGGGCGTCTAATTCTTTGAAACTTTTTGCCATGCTCGTTTAGTCCTCTGTAGGGATAAAATCGATACCCAGTCTTTCCCCTTGGATGATTCATGCAATCAAAAATCAGCACTTCTCAGATCTCAAAAAGGATACAAACGAGTGTTGGCCGCGTCCGATCCGGTGTTAGACCGGCTCGGCCCAAGCTCTCACTTCCAGTCAAAAAATCGCAGTACGATTTTTTGACCCCAGTTCGATCTTTCGCGGGGAAAGAAGATACCTTCCTTTCTTTGCGGCTCCGCGTAAAATGAACCGAATAAAATTAAATCACGCGAAGGCGCAAAGATACGAGAAGGATTTGTTTTGTAAATATATTGGGATAAATTTAGAACTGAGTCAAAATACTCCTACTACGCAGGCCAATCAAAGAGTTCACTGAAGATATCTTCTTTTCTTCGCGGCTTCGCGTGGAAACATTATAGTAAAAATTGAATCACGCAAAGGCGCAAAGGTTTGAGAAGGAAGGGTTGCTAATCGTGGAATTACTGCTGCTTAAATACTCGTTAGCGAGATTTTAGCTTTTCTTATATTTATAATCTGAAAAATCACTTCTATATATTTTATGCATAAACGGATCTTAATAGTCATTCTATCTTTATTTTTTGTATTCTCCGTTTGTCAAAGGCCGGTAGACAAAAATGAACAATGTCTTTTGTCCACTTTACTTCTCCAGGAATTAGGATCCGGAGAAAAAGAGGATCTAAGCAAATTTGTATTTTTGTGTTTGGCGGATCCAGGTCCAGAGTGATCCATTTTAAATTTTTCTAATTCATAGATTTTATAAATGGCTGTATCTCAGGAGATAGATGTTCGAATGATTTGTTTGTTCCGATTTTCCGGTTCCGGGGTTCGGAGAAGTACATTTCCCGGCGAGGGGGAGACGTCCCCCTATGGTATGTTCTGAATTTTTTAAAATACTATACAAAAAAATAGTTTACAAAAGTATATAAATATACGAATAGTATGGTGTTACCAAGAGGTAAAATCATGCTTCAAACAATTACAATTCGAGACTTTGCATTAATTGAATCTGCCCAAATCGATCTGAGTAAGGGGCTAACCGCGATCACTGGAGAGACCGGTTCGGGAAAATCATTATTACTAGACGCCTTATCGTCTCTACTTGGAGGCAAGAGTAGTACAATGGATATACGAACCGGCTCGGATAAGTATTGTTTAGAAGCTGTGTTCGATATTTCCGGAAATACTCCAGCGAAACTTTGGATGCAGGAACATGGTTTTCCTCTAGATGGATCTACGATTGTGATCCGAAAGGAATTCACTCGAGACGGAAAAACAAAGATCCAGATCAATCATTCTCTTTCTTCTGCCCAGGTGCTTAGAGGTTTAGGAGAGATCTTATCAGAAGTCCATAATCAAAATGATCAGATCTTACTCTTAGACAAAGCTCAACAACTGGATATCCTGGATACATTTGCAGGATTGAACTCTCTTAGAGGAGAGGTAAAAGAAGGATTTTTGACTTATAAAAGCCTGAAAAAAAGATTAGAGGAATTGGAGTTATCTCATGCGGACAAAACTCGTAAAAAAGAGATCCTACAATACCAGATCGACGAGATCCATTCTGCAAACCTAAAGAATGGAGAAGAAGAGGAACTCAGTAAGGAAGAAAACTTACTGGTTCATGGGGAAAAATTGGCGGAAAATCTGGATATCATCACAGGATATCTGCATGAAAGTGAAACTTCCGTTTTAGGAGTTTTTCCCAAGGTGCTTGCCGCTTCCGATAAGATCAAGTCTTTGAGCCAATCGTTAAACGAAATGGATTCTTCTTTAAAAGAAGTGTATGTAACGATCCGAGAGATCAATACAAATGCACAGGACCAAAAGGAAGAGGTATTTTTTTCTCCTGAAAGATTGTCTCATGTGCAATCAAGGTTAGATCTGATCCAAAAATTGAAAAAGAAATATGGAAATTCTATCCCGGAAATTTTAGAAACAAAGAAGAAGTCGGAAGACGAGCTTGCCGCCTTAGAACAAAACTTGGACTCTAAAGTGTCCTTAGAAAAAGAAAAGAAAAAGGCAGCAGATAAGCTGACCCAAAGTTGTTTGCAATTATCGAAGGCAAGACGAGAAGTTCTGAACCGATTCGAAACAAAACTCAAATCAGAGTTGGAAGTTTTAGGAATGAAGGGTGCCGGATTACAAGTGGTACTTCGTTGGGAAACAAGTCCTGAAGGAGAAGTGGAAGCCCAAGGAAAATCGTATTTGGTAAACGAATTCGGTTTGGACCAGGCAGAATTCTATTTTAGTCCGAATCCGGGAGAGAAACCTAGGCCTTTACGTAAAATCGCTTCTGGAGGTGAAATTTCCAGAGTGATGTTGGCCATCAAGAGCGTACTTGGTTCCAATTTTGATGGAAAAGTTTTAGTTTTTGATGAGATTGACTCTGGTCTGGGTGGAGAAATCGCTTTGGATGTTGCGAAAAAACTCAGGACTCTTTCTAAAACTCATCAAATCATTTTAGTGACCCATTTACAGCAGATCGCCGCAGCAGCAGATCATCATCTACTTGTGAGTAAGAGAGTCATAGAAGGAAGGACCCTGTCGGAGACGGAATTCTTAGGAATGGAAGAGAGGACAATGGAACTTGCGAGAATGATTGCGGGTCAAAATATCTCCAAAGGCGCTCTCCACCACGCGAAGGAATTACTCAAAAAGAAGGCAGTGTAAATTCTCTGCAGTTCTCATCCTCTTTGCCGGATCCAATTTCGGTCCGGTAAAAAGGAGGCATTCCTTTTAAAAATCGTTTGGCAGGGACAGCCGAGTTGGAAACTCTACTCCTTGGAGAACCTCAAGCCGACATGATTCTTGCCAAAACAGATTCTTTGGTTTCCATTATCCCTCCGGAAACCGTACCAATTTTAATTCTTCTAGTATCTATAGTGGGATTTACAATAATCATTGAAAGGCTGATCTTTTTCTCTCGTTGGAAGTCCATTAGTCCAGACGATTGGAGAAGAGTAAAAGATCTGTTAAGAGAAAAGAACTTTGATTCGGCATCCGATCTGATGAAAAGTTTAAGCCAAGGACCGGTCTCTCAAGTTCTTCAAGCTGGGATCTCTCAGTTTAAAAAAAGTGCATCTTCTGTAGATGATGAGATCGTAACCCAAGGATTAAATCAGATCCAGAGAATGGAAAAGTTCCTTTCTCCTTTAGCCACGATCGCAACCATTTCTCCTTTATTAGGAGTTCTTGGAACGGTTCTAGGTATCATTCGTTCATTTGCGGAAGGCTCCGGAACAAGGGGAGCAGAAGTAGGGATCAGTGAGGCATTGATCACTACTGCTATGGGACTCTTCGTAGCGATCCCGGCATATATATTCCATAACTACTTCCAAAAGAAAAAGGAAGACGCGATTTCTGAAATGGAAACCCTTTCCGAGCAGGCTCTTAGGTTTTTAAAGTAAATGAAATTTAGAAAATGGAGTCGGGGAGAAAGCGGAAGTTTTAGGGCGGGCCAGATCGAGCTCGCTCCTATGATCGACGTTATCTGTTTTATCGTAATTTACTTTTTGATGAATGCAACTTTGGAAAAATCCACAGTTGTAAAGATAGAACTTCCCAGATCTTCCAGTACCGCTCAGGAAAAGAAAAAAGACGAACTCGTAATTACGGTTAATAAAGACGGTAAAATTTTTCTAGATAAGGATACGGAACCTGTTCCCTTGGAAAAATTAACCGAAAAGATCAAATTGTTCAATGGCCAAAATCAGGACGATAAGGACAAAAAAGAACAAAGTAAAAATCGTGTGATCATTAGAGGGGACGGCGGCGCGAATTATCAAACCATCGTAAAAGTGATCGATAAAGTGAACGAGGCGGGAGTGACAAGATTTAATCTTGCTATGGTCCGTCAACCGGGAGGTCAGTGATTCATTTAGGTGGATCTGAAGACTTTTATCGAGTGGGAGAAGTCCGTCTCGATTTTAAATTTTGCCCAAAGCCTTAAGGCCTATTTCCGAAACTATTGAAACGAAAAGTATCCATATATAAATCGCTCGCCCTTATTTTCGTAAGCGGATTCTTTTTTTACTCCGGCGAGATCTCTCAACTTTTCTCTAAAAAGAGCGATTACTTCGGCAAAATCGTTCGAGAGATAAAATTCAGCGGGAACAAAAACACCTCTGACTCCGATATCAGCTCCTTATTGGAATTGAGAACAGGAAGGATCCTTACCAAAGCAGGGATCGACAGAGACTTAAAGGCATTATTTGCTTCCGGATTTTTCTATTTTATAGATATTAAAGCGGAAGAAGTAGAAGGTGGAGTTCGGGTTACTTTCGAATTAAAAGAAAGACCAAGAGTAAAAGATATCGAATTTATCGGTGCTGATGAGGTGTTTCCGGCAGACCTTCGGGATAAAATGCCTTTAAAGGATAACGAGGTAATTACACCTCAGAAAGTTTCCAAATCCAGAGATATTATATTACAAAAATATAAAGATGAAGGCTTTTTCCTTGCTTATGTTAAAGTGGAATTAGGAAAACCTGACCCTAAAACCAACTTAGTCAAGGTACGTTTCATCATAGATGAGGGAGAAGAGATCCCTGTCGCAAAGATCAATATTTACGGGAACGAGACGATAGAAACTTCTGAGATCCTAGGATTAATGGAGTTGAAGGAAGAAGGTCTTTTCGAGGGCGGAAACTTCAAAGAGAGTTCATTCGAAAAAGATAAAGAAATGATCCAAGCCTACCTTAGAAGTAAGGGATATTTGGATTCTGAATTGATCCGAGAAGGGACCAACTGGGAGATCCATTGGGAAAACTCTGAGAAAAAAAATCGCAGGGTTATCATCGTAAATATCAAATTATACGAGGGCCAGGTATATTATTTTAACGGTTATACAGTATCCCATGATATGACCACCGACGGGGACGGAAGACCTATTTTTTTGAATAAGGAAAATAACCCTCCGGAGACCCCAAAAGATAAATTAAAACCTCTATTCACTATTTCGGAAATCGAAAAGTCTTTGGACTATAGTTCTAAAGACGCAGGTGAAATATTCGACGAAACTGTTTTCTCTCGGGACAGGGCGACGGTAAACGAACTTTACGGTTCCAAAGGACATATCTTCGCTCAGGTAATTCCTAGAAGAAAGATAGTCTCCTTAGATTCTGAAAGTTTGGAATATTATGAAAACTGCGCCGGCAGAAAGTCCGAAGTAGAAAAGAAAGCTTGTGACGAAGAATATAAACAATTAAATATCCGTAAATTAAGAGAAATTTATAGAGATAGTCCGGATCTAAGAGGGCGTAAATTCGTTCACGTTGATTTTACGATACGGGAAAATAATTTAGCTCAGATAGAGAACGTAATTATTAAGGGTAATAAAAAGACCCAAGACAAGGTAATCCGAAGAGAACTATTATTCAAACCTGGAGATCTATTCGATTCGGGACTCGTGAATCGTTCTAGGGAGAGGATCTTTAACTTAGGTTATTTTAAAGAAGTAAACTTTAATATGCGACCTGGTTCTGATGACACTAAGATGAACCTTGTCATCGAAGTTTTGGAACAACCTACCGGAACGGTTTCTATGGGTGGTGGTTACGGAACGATTACCGGTTTTACCATCTTTACGGAGATCGGAGAGAATAACCTGAACGGTACCGGACAGAAAGTTTCCGGCCGTTTGGAATTCGGACCTTATAGAAGGTCCTTCCAGATCTCTTGGACAGAACCTTGGATGTACGATACTCCTTGGTCTTTGTCTCTTTCCATGTTCTATTTCTCTCGGACCATTTTCTTAGGTTCCACTTCTACAATTGCAATTTCGGATAGTACTACTGCTCCGACTGTTGAAAATGCTACTTATGATAACAACGGTCTGGGAGTCACTATGGGGGTTGCTCATAGACTTGGAACAAACTGGACCCATTTCCATAGATATACTCCGGCGTTTTATTCTTATTCGAATCCGACTGCTCTTGTTTCGGATGCGGTTCTTGCAAACGTAAGAAGAGGTTGGCAGTTCAGATCTCAGGTCACAAACGGGCTCGCATATGATATTCGAGATAACGTCTTTGCTCCTACAAGAGGATATGATCTTCTATTCCAAGTAGATAACGTAGGACAGTATTTAGGTGGAAGTTCACACTTCGACCAATACAGGATCTTAGCGGAATACTATCATACCTGGTTCGACTTCACCTTCGGAGGTTTGATCCGAAACAATGCGCTTCGTAGATGGAGAGTCGTACAGGAATTTCGAACTTCGGATACTTTCATTTTCCAAAGAGCTCCAATGGGAGGTTCTCATAACCAAGATCCTGTGCAAGACCCTTATATCCGTCCTCAGGATTTATTGATCATAGGTGGTTATGAATCCTTAAGAGGTTGGTATTATAACGACTCCAAATATCCAGTGGAATGGAGAGATGGTGCCCAGCATAGGATCCTATTCGATACAGAGATCCGGATCCCGATCGAGCCAAGCTTATTGTGGTTGGTAGTGTTCCTAGACGGAGGAGCTCTTTATGAAGAGGTCAACCGCGCTACGGGTACTAAAAAAGATTATTTCGAATCTTACGATAAGAATAAAGCGGATCAGATCGCTGCAAATCCTCTCAACTGGTATCTTACGAATAATTTCAACTTGCAGAACGGGCGTAAGGCCGACGTAACTTACGACGAATTGAATAACCCTGGCCGTTTGATCCTATCTGCGGATAACGTAGCTATGGATAGAATGAGATATTCTTGGGGTGTGGGCTTAAGGGTACAAATTCCTGTTCTTCCTTTGCGTATCTATTTTGCTCAAAAATTAAGACCTACCGGAAATTTCTGGGCTCCTTTCGAAAAATACGAGTCGGATAACGCATTCCAATTCGTATTCGGTATCGGCGATTACCGATTCTAAGGGATTTTTGTTTTGTCTGTCGATCTTGTAGAAGGACTAAACGAGCCTCAAAAGGCTGCAGTAGAAAAATTAGAAGGCCCTGTGCTGATCCTCGCGGGGGCCGGCTCCGGAAAAACCAGGGTCATCACGCATAGGATCGCTAATCTTATTCTGAACAAGAGAACCGATTCTATCTGTGCATTAACATTTACGAATAAGGCTGCGGCCGAAATGTTAGAGAGGGTAGGGAAACTTGTAACTTCCATTCCTTGGAATGTTCAGATCAAAACATTTCACTCTCTCTGCTTATATATTCTAAGAAGGGAAACTTCTTCCCTTGGAATGCCCTCGGGATTTACTGTTTACGATTCTGTATTACAGGAATCCTTAATTAAACAAGTAATCAAAGATCTTCATGAAGATCCTAAACAATACAAACCTTCTTCCTTAGTAAGCATATTTTCCTCTTGGAAAGACGGACTTTCCGATTCGGATGCTTATATCAGAAAAGAAAATTTTTCCCATCGTTCTCAGATGATCTCTACAATTTACGAGGAATATGAGAAAAGAAAGAAGAAGAACCAGGCTTTCGATTTCGGGGATCTGATCCAAAAGACAGTCCAACTATTCCAACAAAACCCGCTTGTACTACGAAATTACCAAGATCGTTGGAATTATATCATGGTGGACGAGTATCAGGATACGAATAAGGCGCAATATACATTGGTCCGGCTTTTATCCGGTGAAAGAGGGAATCTTTGTGTGGTCGGTGACGACGATCAGTCCATTTATTCTTGGAGAGGAGCAGACATTTCGAATATTCTGAATTTCGAAAGTGATTTTCCGAATGCGTTTGTCGTTAAGTTGGAAGAAAATTACAGATCTACTTCCAGGATCATCCGTGCTGCTTCCAAGGTGATCTCGAATAATACCGGTAGAAAAGAGAAAGAGTTATTCACAAATAACGAGCAAGGAGATCCGATCTCGGCTTCTCAGTTCGAGAATGAAAATGAAGAAGCATACGATATCGTAAAGAAGATCAGAGCCGGTTCCGCCCGAGGAGCCGAATACAAGGATTTTGCAGTCTTCTATAGAACAAATGCTCAATCTAGATATTTCGAAGAAGGTTTAAGATCTTCCGGCATTCCATACAAAATTTTCGGTGGTTTTAGATTCTTTGATCGAGCAGAGATCAAAGACATGATCGCTTACTTGAACGTAGTCGCAAACCCGATGGATTCCAACTCTTTACTCAGGATTGTAAATACTCCGCCCAGAGGGATCGGGGACGCGAGTATAGAAAAGATCAGAACATTCTCTCTGGACCAAGGGATTTCTTTTTTGGAAGCGATCGGTCGTCCGGATCTTCCGCTAAAAAAAGCGAGTTTAGGAAAAGCGAAAGAACTCTATCATTTATTCGACGACTTGATCGATCGAAAAGAAAAAGGAGAACTTCCATCTAAGATTGCCTTAGAGATCGTGGAACGATCGGGCTGGGTGGAATATATGGAAAGAAATTCTCACGACGAGGAAGCGGTCTCTCGTGTTGAGAACGTACGAGAATTCGTAAACTCGATCGAAGAATATGAGTCCAGAGAAGATTCTCCCAACTTAGAAGAATACCTGAACCAGATCAGCCTTCTTACCTCGGAAGAGGATACTGCGCAGTTAACTGATTACGTACATTTAATGACGGTTCACAATGCTAAGGGGTTGGAATTTCCAACAGTTTTCATCACAGGGTTGGAAGAAGGTACCTTTCCTCATTCCATGAGTTTAGAAGAACCGAACGGAGAGGAAGAAGAGAGAAGGCTTTTTTACGTAGCATTGACCAGAGCCAGGGAGAAATTGTACTTAAGTTATTCCAGAACATCTCGGAAATTTGGTAAGGTAGAAGATCGGATCCCGTCTAGATTTTTACCTGAAATTCCGAGCGAATGTTTTGGGGAAGAAGGGGTCCTTGCCCAAAGAGGAGTTCGTCGCCCTCAAGGGCCACCTGTAGCTTCTTCCGGGGCGTATAAAACTCCGGAAATCCCAAGGGAAATCGTTCCAAGCGGAACTCCGCTTGGGGAAGATTCAGATATTCGGGAAGGAGACCGGGTCTCTCATGCCCAGTTTGGCCCCGGAAAAGTGGTTTCCGTCCAAGGAACCGGCAAAAATCGAAAAGTAAAAATTAAATTCGGGGACCTGGAGAAGAACTTTTTCCTTGCCTATACGCCCCTGGAGAAATTATAACTAGGGGGAAAGTTCCACCCCTAAAATACCGATACTATTCTCAGGAACATAGGAGAAACAATGAAACGGATCTTAATACTAGCCTTGGCGTTCTGCCTGGCGAGCCCATTGTTTGCTGGAAAAGTCAGCGGTTTAGTAGAAGAATTTAATAAAGTAGAAGAGTTCAATAAGAACCGAAAAATTTCCGAGTCCACTAAAAAGGCGACCTTGGAAAAAAACCTACTATCCGCGCTAAAATACAGCCTTCATCGTAAATATTTGGATTATAAAGAATATACCAAGGATCTGAAAGCGGATTCTATTTCTTACGAGCCTCAAAAGGGAACTTACGGAGTTTACGTAAAATACAAGACTTATATCGTATTTTACAGTTATTTAATGGACCCTGAAATTTATCTACAAACTCCTATCAACGAAGTTTTCTATGTTCGCCCTGATAATATAGAAGAAGAAGCTCACAAGGACGAAAAACAACCAGCTCAACCGGCCGGAAAATAGTTTTTCTTCGATGCAATTTCCGGAAGAAGCGGAAATAGTTTCTAAGCTCGTTCTGGAAGCAGCAGACAGGATTTTTTCCATCTATGGAACGGATTTCCATGTGATGGAAAAATCCAAAGGTGATCCACTTACCGAAGCAGACATACAAGCAAACGAGATCATTGCTGGCGGTATTCGCCAAATCCTAAAAGACAAAGTTTATTCAGAAGAAGATACGAACTTCTCTCATTCTTCCTACCAAGGAGAGAGAGTTTGGATCCTGGATCCAATTGATGGAACTAGAGAATTTGTCGCTAAAAATCCCGAGTTTGCGATCAGCCTTGGCCTTTATGAAAAAGGAAAATTGAGTTTTGGGATCGTGATGAATCCTGCAAACGGTGAATTTTTTTGGGGAATGGAAGGCAAGGGCGCTTCTTATCAAATTTTAAAACATCCTTATATAGAAAATTCAATCGATTGGGAAAATCCGTTTCATCTTCCTAAAAGAGATCCTTCCGAAATTACCAAAATACTCGTTTCGGTTTCGGAGTCCAAAGCAGGGCTTTATAAAAATTTAAATTACGGAAAAGAATATACTTTCGAATCCAAGGGCTCGATCGCATATAAACTTGCCTTAGTTGCAGTTGGAAAATATCCTATGACGGTTTCTCTTAGACCTAAAAACGATTGGGATGTGGCCGGTGGGCTTGCTATTTTAAGAGCTTCTCTTGGAAAAGACTTGGAGATAAGATCCGGAAAAGATTACGAGTTTCTGACTTCTAAACTCGGGATCGGTCTACTTGCGGGCGAATCTAAAACGGTCCAGGATTTCTGGGAAAAGTTTAAAACTTCTCTTCAAAGTTCAGTAAGAGATCGTTGGTAAGTAGAATTTTAGAATAAGTCGTAATTCCTTGTACCTGAACCAAGAAAAATACAGAATCGCACTGGATGCAAGACCCTTATCAACTCCAGTTTCAGGAGTTGGTAGACTGATCGAATCCGTTTTGAAAGGGTTTGAAGGGGATCCAAATTTCGAATTTTATCTTTTCTCTTCTCGCCCAATCCATGAAGGGTATTCTAGTTTATTCAAAAATCCGAATATAAAAGCAGTCATCGGAAAAGGTCCATTAGCTAAGAAAGGAGGATTGTATTTCGCATTCTATCTTCCGTTTCAGATCAGAAAATATCAGATCGATTTGTTTTGGGGGACCCAGCAAGTGTTTCCTCCCTTTTTACCGAAACGAATCCCCGGTTTTCTGACCTATCATGATTTTGTGGCCTATCGATTCCCTGAAACAATGAGAACGATTGCACGTTTACAGCAACTTTTCTATTTAAAGAGAAGTATTAAAAGGGCCAGTTTTGTTTTCGCAAATTCTAAATTTACCGCTTCCGAACTACAAAAGTATTATTCTTATCCAAAGGATAGGATCCGTGTGATCTATCCAGGTTATGAACCAAAAGAGATTCGAAAAATCAAAACTCCTCCTACATCCAGAGTAAAGGATTTGCCAGCCAAATTTTTCTTAACGGTCTCTACTTTAGAACCTCGGAAAAACTTTCAAACTCTGTTTAGAGCATATGAAAAATTAAAGAAAGAAAAATCGGATTTGGTGTGGGTCCATGCTGGGAAGGCTGGTTGGGAAGATCCTGCTTTCTTGGAAAAATTCAAACAGGCATCCGATTCTAAAGAATTATATTGGCTCGATTTCGTAACCGATGAAGAATTACATTATCTATATTCTAAAGCCAAATTATTCCTTTTTCCTTCTATTTATGAAGGATTCGGTATTCCACTTTTAGAGGCATTAGCATATTCTCTTCCTTGTATCGTTTCGAATTTGGAAGTATTTCATGAGATCGGAAAAAAATCCTGTAAATACGTTCCGCCTTTATCAGAAGATCATTGGGTTAAAGCAATTGTTGATTTTCAAAAGAAAAATGTAAAGTTCCCAAAAGCAGACCTTAAAAAATTCGAAAGAAAAAAATCCGCTTATGAAATGAAAACACTATTTTTAATGTGGGCCATTAGATAAATCCAAATATTTTTTCTAGAATTGATTTAGGTCGAATTCCAATTGTTCCGGAAAAATAAATTTCGGAAGAAGATTTCCAATGAATATGTAATCTATTTCGATCCATTGCTTGAAAATAGATCTCTTCCTTAGAGTTTGGTTTCCAAATAAATAGATCTTCTTTTCGAGTCCAAAAATTGTCTGAAAATTCAGAAGAAACTAATTCTAGATTTTTTTCGGATTTAAGACGAAGCCTTAATCCTTTTTTAGGATCAAATTCGAGGAAAAGTTTTGTCGGTTTTTGGGAATCTCCCAAGGAGCCAGAATCAAAATGGATCCCTTCTCCCTGAAAGATCCGTCCTTCCAAATAATTTTGGAATTCTGAAAATTGGAAAAAGTAATTATAGATCCTAGTCTCTTCCAAACTCGGCACCTATACAAGTTTTGGACCCTTGCATTCTAGATCAAGGAGAGAAAAATGGAATCTTTCTGAATTCGACGTAAATGACTTGTAGCGCGGATTCTTTTTTGTATTCTGGGAGTATGCTTTTTAATAAAGCCAGACACTTCTTCTTAGTTTTCTTATTTACCGTTCTTATTTCTAATAATTGCAAATCGGAAGAAACTCCTCTTCTGTATCAAATCTCTCTTCAGGATTGGGATGGGAACTCCCACAAATTCTCAGAAGACAAGGGAAAGATCGTGGTTTTGGATTTCTGGGCTAGCTGGTGCGAACCTTGTAAAAAAGCTGTCCCAGTCGTAGAAAAGCTGAGAACTAAATTGAAAGATTCTCCCGCAATCGTCCTAGGTATAAATACGGAAGACGATCTGAGTATAGAAGAGATCAAAAAGGCTGCGGCTGATTTCGGGATGGAATATCCAAGTTTATTGGATCCTGAATGGAAATTGGTGAACCCTTTGAAAATTGAAGGACAGCCCGCCTTATTCGTATTTAGCAAGTCCGGTAAAAAACTCCACTCTCAATACGGAATTTCGGAAAGAGATTTACCTGTTTTGAACGGAAGACTAAAAAACTGGCTCGAATCTCCTTAAAATCTCGTTCTATTCATAACGATCGTGTAATAAAAACTCAATCTTAGTCCCGTTCGAAAAAAAAGGATTTATCTTTCAGCATTTAGTTTGAATGTGGAATCAGATTTACCGGTAGGTGCTTACCGGACTTGATCCATCTATCCCTTTTCATTCAGGAGAATATCCATTCATGGCTGAGAATCTCGCCCAATTATTTCGTGAGTCGGCAGACAAATTCAAAGACAAGCCGGCCTTTTTATACAAGGACGCGCAAAAAAATTATTTGCCCATCACTTATTCCGAGTTATACGAATCAGGTGTAAATATTGCGGAAGCATTGATCGAATTAGGCATTCAATCAAGAGACCATGTCGCCCTACTTGCAGATAACCGTGTAGAATGGATCATTGCGGATTACGGGATCATCATGACCGGTGCCGCGGACGTTCCAAGAGGAACCGATATCACCGACTCCGAAATCGTTTATATAGTAAGCCATCCCGAATCAGAAGTAGTCTTTATCGAGAATGATAAGATGCTTGAGAAGTTCAATCGTAACAAGTCTCAGCTCGGAAAAGTAAAAACAATCATTATGATGGACAAAGAGTCCGAGGCTCCCGGAGTTCTTAAAATGTATGAACTCATCGAAAAGGGAAAAAGTTTAAGAGCTTCCGGTTCTCGCAAAGTCGAAGAAAGAGTTTCAGCGATCCATCCAGAAGATCTTTTCACCTTGATCTATACTTCCGGGACCACTGGTCTTCCTAAGGGAGTTCAATTAAAACATTCTAATATGATGCATCAGGTTCTAAACGTAACTCCGATGCTTAAGATCAATGCAGAAGCTAGACTTCTCTCTATTCTTCCTGTATGGCACGTTTTCGAAAGAGTTGTGGAATACGTATGTATCAGTATTGGTGCTGCGACTTATTACACAAACGTAAGAGATCTTCGCCAAGACTTGGCTACTGTAAAACCTACATTTATGGGTTCTGCTCCTCGTCTTTGGGAAAATATCTACAACGGTATTTATACTCGTATCAACGATCCGAGCCAAACTCCTACGATCCGGAGAGGTCTTTTTAAATTGGCGTATTTCTTCTCTGATAAGAAGAATGCTGCTGTCCGTTTTATCACCGGAAAAGAAGTGGATTATACCGGAAGAAATCCGATTTTCTCGTTATTTTACGGGATCTTAATGTTCTTTCAGTTGTTATTGACAGGACCTTTCACTTTGACTGTGATCTCTTCGATCGCCGCATATTTGTTAGCTCCTACTGAGTTCTCTTACTTGAGCCTGCCTTTGTATATTCTTGCAGGACTCGGAGTGATCCTGAATAGCGCAACTTTGGATAAGATCGTTCTTTCTAAGATCAGAACTGCGACCGGTGGAAGATTACAAGCTTCCATCTCAGGAGGAGGAGCTCTTCCTCGCCACGTGGACGAGTTTTTCAATAATATTGGGATCAACGTTTTGGAAGGTTACGGTATGACTGAAACTTCTCCTGTACTTTCCGTAAGAACTTTCCAAAAATTGATCATCGGCTCCGTGGGTTCCATCGTTCCAAAAACTCATCTTCAGATCAGAAGTGAGAATAACGAAGTTCTAACAGAGATCGATGCGAATGGAAAGATCGTAAAAGGAAAACTGGGACGTAAGGGTGTTGTATTCGTCAACGGACCTCAGGTTATGAAGGGATACTTCAAAAATGAAGAGGCTACTTCTAAAGCACTTGTGGACGGTTGGATGAACACAGGCGATATGGGGATGATCAACTTCAAACATACCCTTACCCTGACTGGAAGAGCGAAAGATACTGTTGTATTACTCGGTGGAGAGAACGTAGAGCCGGTCCCAATCGAGAACAAATTACAAGAATCTGTCTATATCAGCCAGTGTATGATCATCGGACAAGACCAGAAAAACCTGGGAGCGATCATCGTTCCGGATTTCGAAAAGTTGGATGAATGGGCGAAAGAGAACGGACTGGATATTTCGAATAAAGAAGCTCTGAACGATAACCCTAAAGTTGTGGATCTATTCAGAAAAGAGATCAAAGCATTGAATAACGCTAAGAACGGATTCAAATCTTTCGAACAAGTAACTCCTTTCTTCATAGTTGCTAAACCATTCGAAGTGGGTGACGAGTTGAACAATATGCTCAAAATGAAACGCCACGTGATTACTGAAAAATACGCTGATAAGATTAAAAAAGTCTACTCAACGGATAAATAATTCGTTTTTACCGGTTTTGTTCGGGAAATTACGAAGAAAAGGGCCTCGGCTGGATTGCCGGGGCTTTTTTTTGCCCTAGTGGGATTGAAAGACCTCGCCGATATTTTAGATATATGGCGAAAACGACCCTTTCTAAACCGAGTCTATTCGAACCGTACGGTCATTCCGACTTGTATGCTCTGGACAATCTTTACTTTTCACCTTTAAAAGGAAAAGAGACTTGGGATTTTTCTAGGGTTCGGGATTTCTCAGTCTTAAACTTGGGATTTGTTTTTGCACGAGCAGAATTAGGTTTTCTAAAATCAGGAACGGAATTAGAAATAAAAAACCTGAGCCCTTTGTTTAAAAAGGGACTTTGCCTAAGTTCTGGTTGGGAAAATGCGATTGGTATAAAAATAGATTCATTTTTACCCAAAGTACTTGGCTCGGAAAATTTATGTACTTATTCTAGACTAGATGAGATCGAGAAAGATCTACCATTCGGGAAGTTTTTCACCTCGGAAGGCTTCGTATTAGAGGGGAAATGGAAAAATAAGAACTATCTTACTCTTTTTTCTCCGGGTAAATCGGAAGATAGAAATCTTCCGTCTATTATCAAAGAAATTTCAAAATTCAATTCGGATAAAAAATTAGAGGGGAATTTTTTTCTAAGAACTGAAAAACAATCCTACTTGAATTTTTTAAAGCCGAAAGAATCTTTCGGGCCTTTATTCCTTCAAGAAAAGAAGATCGAGCAGGATCCTTTCTTGTTTTTAAGTTTAGAATTTTCAGAAATTTCCTCGCAAGAAAAATAATTCGAATCACAATGATCTAGGCTCCTTCGATGAAAATATTCGTGTGGAATTCTAGATCGTTGCTGATAGGAAATATCGAAGAATTATCCTTTCATTCGGATCGTTCCTGCTATCTTCTTTCCAGTTTAAATTCTAAAAACTTCGAAATTCGTAAGGAGAATACTTCTTGGGAATCATTTCATTCTGTTTTGATCCCTAAAGGGTTAAATATTGATCTTCAAGGAAAAGATTCCTTGATAGCAGCTCTAAGTACGGATCCGAAAGATCTGGAAAATTGGTTGGGTTCGCCTTCATCGGGATCGTTTTTAAATATCGGAGAACTTGGTGAAAAATTCCAAAGTATCTCTAATAAACTTTATCAGTGTTCTGAAAATCCGGAAGAACAAAAATCCTACTTATACGAATTAGATTCTTTATTGCCTCCGAAATTTGTACCGAATGCAACGGATCCTAGGATATATTCCGTAACAAAAAAGA
Source organism: Leptospira sarikeiensis (assembly GCF_004769615.1). GTDB lineage: Bacteria > Spirochaetota > Leptospiria > Leptospirales > Leptospiraceae > Leptospira_B > Leptospira_B sarikeiensis. The sequence continues at coordinate 17,777 of NZ_RQGF01000005.1, forward strand.
TCTCCGAAAACTTATTAGAAAATTTGAGTTCTTCCGAACTTGCAGGTTTAGCTGGACTCTCCGTATCTAGACTAGAACATCTTTTTAAAGAGCTAGTTGGTATCTCAATCACAGAGTTTAGAAATTGGCAAAGACTTAAGAACGCTACCCTTGCCATTTCCCAAGGAGAAAATTTGACCGATGCAGCTCATGCTGCAGGCTTTTACGATTCTGCACATTATGCAAATTCGTTTAAAAAAGCTTATGGCTTTTTCCCTTCTGTTTTTTTGAATTCTCAAACTAAGCTGTATCTATTCTAAAATTATTTTTCGGATCCTACTTCTTCCTAAAAATATTGCACCTAGTCCAAACAGGATCCCGGAAATAGAGAATAGAAACGATTGGACCGGTAGAATGGAAGCCAAGATCCCAAAAAGCATAGAACCAAAGAATGAATAAAATGAAATTTTCGTTTCTGGACTGGTAGTTCTGACAATCCAACTAAAAGTTGTTAACCCTAATAATAGAAAACTTGCTCCAATGAAATATGGATTTGTTTTATAGAAAATAAATCCTCTGCTCAGCAGAAGTAAGGAAGAAGCAAGCGAGACTATAAACGTCACAAATTTAAAACTTTTGAAATTTATCTCGAATCTTAAATATAATCCTATAATTCCCAAGAATAGAAAACTATCTATAATAAAGTAAAAGTTTTCCTTGCTTATGATTTGTAGTTCTATAGGAAAAGAAGCTAAGATCCTCAATAAACCTCCAACTATCAAAAATATTCCGAATACATTTCCGACACCGATCATTTTGATTTCTCCAATAGTTTGATCGCTTTTTCCGCAGCTAGATAGTAGATCGAGTCCGGAGAGATATCATTTTCTAATAAACAAGCCTCAGTCAGTTTGATTGCGTGTTCATCCCCATTTTCTACCGCTTTGTCTATCAGCTCTTGTTTGGTTTTAGAATTTAGCTCTATAATTTCAAACTTCTTAGGGTCTCCGAAACTTGCGTATAGGGAAGAGGAGGACTGCCAACCAAATTCCAATAATTTCCTTTTTGTTTTATCGGATACGTAAGGAAGCAAATGCCGTATCGAAACGATACTTGTGACCCCATGAGTGAATACGATTGCACCTAAAGTATCATGCGCGTTCTCTAAGAATACTTTCGCGAATACATGAGTAAGCTCTGAGATTGTAACTTCTACAGATCCGGATAGATCGACGATACCGATCACTTCTGAAAAAAACGGATCTTCGTCTAAATCCTTTAAGGCACCTACGATCGTTCCGCCGTATTTTCTGGATCCCTTGGGGACGACCCTGATCTTAGAAATTGCTGATCCAGGTCTTAGTTTCATAATGTCAGAATATTCTTTTGTAGGAAGAGTTTGGTAGGTGCAGGCCCATCTCCCTAAACCCTCCGCTAATTCTCTCAAACGAAGCTCTGATACTGATCTAGAAAGATTTCGGACCGCGTGCCCGACCCGAATGATTCCGTGGGTTGCGTCAGAGCAAAAACCGGGGGAAAGTCTCCCTACCCAAAGATCTAAAATAGTTTTCCAATCTTTCTCTTCTAATTCTTTTTGAAAGAAGTTCACCCAATCTGTGTTTCTATTCGTATTTCCTAAAGCGGTTTCCCAATTCTCTTCCTTGATCTCTTTTATTGCTGGAGCTTTGGTTTTGAATTCGGATCTATATGAATCTAACCAAACCGGGATTTTTTCAGGCCTTCCTAAAGAGTATAAGGCTTCCACAACCATTGTTGCATGGCTTGTCAGTCCATTCTTAAGGTCTGCGGAGTAATCTAGGATCTCTTCTAATGCGATATCTAATTTGTCGTTGGTATATTGGATCATACTAGAAAGGTAGCAGCATTTCTAAGATCCCGCTTGTAAGAATCTGCTAGAACTTTCTATTTTGAAGAGATCTTCACTCCAAATGTTTGCTAAATAAAAAGGCTTCGATTGCCTCGTAATCTTCGTTCTCAGATAGTTCCATGATCTTCTTCAAAAGAAAATTGGCCTGTTTGAGTCCTACAGATGCGATAATTTTGCGGATCGGGGCGACAAATGGAAGTGCTATAGAAAGTTCTCTAAACCCGAGACCAATTAGTAAGATCGTAAAATTCGTATCCGAAGCCAATTCTCCGCAGATACTCAAAGGTCTTTCGTATTTCCATGCGGTTTCCACTATCTGGGAAAGAGCTCTTAAGAAAGAAATATGGAATGGATTATAGAGAGAAGAAACGTTTACATTGTTTCTATCCACTGCCATCAAGTATTGTAGAAGATCATTTGTTCCTACGGAGAAAAAATCCACTTCTCTTGCAAGAACATCCATAGAAGAAACTGCGGAAGGAGTTTCGACCATCACTCCTAGTTTGATCTTTTTATTGTACTTTTCCTTTTTGGCAGAGAGTTCTTTTTTACATTCTTCTAATATTTCTTTCGTTTTTCGGATCTCAGCAAGGCTTGTGACCATGGGAAGCATGATACTCAAATTCCCATACGCAGATGCTCTTAGGATCGCGAGTAATTGTTCCTTGAACCATTCCGGATTTTGAAGACTATATCTGATCCCTCGATTTCCTAAGAACGGATTCTCTTCGAATTCTCCTGTGGAAAATTTATCCGCACCTATATCGAAAGTTCGCACATAGACGGGATTCGGATCCATTCCTTCCGCAATCCTTTTGTAAGCCAGAAATTGTTCTTCTCCCGAAACGTTTTTATCCTGGTATTTTAAGAATAAGGACTCGGATCTAAAAAGTCCAACGCCGTCCACATCCGCTTTTTTGGCGAGTTCGTAGTCAGTATCCGATTCTAAATTACATTTTAGTCGGATCTTGATCCCATCAGTAGTGACCGCTTTTTTAGGTTTTGCAACTTTCTTCTCGAAACTTAAAGGAGAAGATGCTCCGTAATACTTTACTTCCTCGATGGTAGGATTTCTTACGATTTGGCCGGTGTCCGCGTCCAAAAAAACATATTCGAAATCATTAATATTTCTATAGAATTCCTTTAAACCCACAATGGTAGGGATCCCGTAGTTCCTAGCGAGGATCGCCATATGTCCGGTTTTTCCGCCTAGGTCCGTTGCGATCCCCCTAATACGGCTCTTATCCATTAGGATCATCTGAGAAGGAGTTAATTGTCTTGCGACCAAGATCACATCTTCGGATTGGTCCGCTAAGAAAGAGACTTCTTCCTTTTTATCTAAAAGATTTTCTAAAATCCGATTGGAGATATCTTGAAAATGATCCGACCTTTCTCGGAAGAATGGATTGTCCATCCGAGTAAATTTGTCGGTGAGTTCATTGATCGTATTTTGTACTGCTAAAAATGCGTTCTCGTTAAATTCTTTGATACGATTCCGGAATGAATCTTGTAGACCCGGATCTTCCGTGATCGTGACTTGAGTTTCTAAAATTTCTTTTAGCTCCCGATCTTCCGGTCTGGCTTTGAGTTGTGTGATGATTGATTTTAATTCCATCTTGGAAGACTCGAGAGCTTTTACGAGTTTATTCAATTCTTCCGATTTTTGGGACTCGTGAATATATGCACCGTGGGCAAGATGTCTTCTTTTCGTTCCGACTTTTACGCAGCGACCGTAAAATCTGCCGGGAAAAGCGACGATTCCCATGTACGTAGTTCTTTTCCCGCCATTCATTCAGAGAATATCCGCAGGTAGAAATACAGCAGTTTAGTGAATCGACAAGTCTTTTATAAGATCCGAGGTTTCTCTCGGAAATCGGAGATCCGACAGAAGAAAATTAGACTGCAGCCGCTTTTCTTCCGAAAAGAGGGATCCGACGGCTCTTGTATTTTCCAAGTTCGTTTCCAGTCACTGAACTCATGACTAATTTCGCCATGGATACGTCCAGCGCGTGACCAGCTTTAGAAGCCAGATAATGTCCTATGATCGGTCTTCCTGCGATGGAAAGATCTCCGACTAAGTCCAAAATTTTATGTCGGACACATTCGTTTTCGTATCGAAGGGATTCGTTTAAGTATCCGTCCTGGGTAAGAACGATCGCATTATCCAGGGAACCTCCCATTGCAAGACCTCTTGCCTGGAGAGCCTCCACGTCTTTTAAGAATCCGAAGGTTCTGGCAGGTAAAATATCATTTTTGAGAACGTTTCTGTCCAGATCGATGGTGATGTTCTGGCCTTTGAGAAGAGGATGGGGGAAGTCAATCGTATAAGTCACTTTCCATTGTTCGCTTGGAAGAATGACCAGGTATTTATCCCCGTCTACCACCCACATTGGGTTTTTGATATAGATCGGTTCGATCCTTTCTTCGAATTCAGTATATCCTGTGCTTTCGAACGCTTCCAAGAAAGGAAGAGAAGAACCATCCATGATCGGAACTTCAACAGAGTCTATTTCCAGGATCATATCCGTAATTCCTACGGAGAATACCGCTGCCATCAAATGCTCTACGGTTTGAACTCGGTGCAAACCATCTCCGAGGGTGGTCGCATTACTTGTATCTACTACGTTACTTAGTTCTACAGGGATAGATGCCTTATCTTCTCCCTTTCTATATTCGAAGACGATCCCTGTTCCGGCTGGAGCTGGATGTCCGATCAGATTCACTTCCTTGCCGGAATGTAATCCAATCCCCTTAATTCTAACTGTTTCTTTAAGAGTTTTTCTATGTTCTGTGAAATTCATCATTTCCTACCCCAGATCGTTTCCGATCCGGAATCCATTCTCGCTTTGCACCGGGCTTCTATATCTCTTGGACGGTTTTAAATTCCGAGAAAATTAACCCTTTAGGACTATAAAAGCAATAACCATGCCAGGTGCAGTGCAAAAAAGTGATTTTAGACGGGGAGTATGAGCCGGTACAGAAGAGTCTAGACATAATTTGAAAGAAATTTCTGTACTTCTGTCTCTTTTTTACAACAGTGTTGTTTTAGGGAGACAGAATCCATTTACCATGGTAACTCTTCCCCGTTTTGATGAAAGAATCTTCCGGACCGTTCCGGACCCAGTTTTTCTATCTGATGGAACAATCCTTGGGCCGCTTCTTTTGGAGGAATTCCCTGGCGACCGGTCATTTCAGTGGCTACCATTCCGGGATGATAGATCCCAACAGAGATTTTTTCTGGGGAAAGATCCCGGGCTAGACTGACTGCTCCTGCATTTAAAGCTGCCTTAGACATTCTGTATCCATAATAGGCCCCGGATCCATTGTCTCCAATGGAGCCCATTCTGCTAGTCAGGAATGCGATTTTTGAGCCCGATTTCAGTTTAGGGAGAAGAATTCTGGTGAGTCGGATCGGAGAGATTGCATTTACTAAGATCTGAGTTTCTAATTCTTTGAAGTCTAAACTTTCTAGATTATCCGGGATAAGGATCCCTGCATTATTGATCAAAAGGTCCAATTTGACTCCGGTCAAGAAGCCGGCTAGAGTTTCGAAACTTTGACTCCCTGTAAGATCTAATCCTTCAAAAGTTTTCAGTCCTAGTCTAGCAAGAGGTTCCGAAATTTTTCTACATGCAGCATAAACTGAGTATCCTTTTTCGGAATAGAGACTTGCGAGTTCCAAACCGATCCCGCGATTTGCACCTGTAATCAAAACTTGTTTCATTTAAAAGTTCTTCTTTATGGATAGAATATATTAGAAAGACATATGGAATTACGGGAATCGATTGACGCATTGGAAAATATTTTCCAAACTTCCTCTCGTATGCAATACCAGATTTCGCATAAACCTTCGTTCTCCTTATTGAAGCTCCGTTTAGATTCGGGTCAATCGATTAAATCAGAAGCAGGTGCCATGGTCTACATGAGTTCCGGAATGGGAGTGGAAACTAAAATGGGAAGCGGATTTCTTTCCGCTCTCGCTCGTAAATTTTTCGGTGGAGAATCTTTTTTCTTCAACACGTACACCGCTCCTTCTTCCGGAGGAGAGATCGGCCTCGCACCGGATCTACCTGGAGACATCATCGATTTGGATTTGGGAGGCAAAAGTATTTTTGTTCAATCCGGATCTTATCTTGCTTCAGACTCCGGGATCCAAGTGGTCTCTAAATTCGGAGGACTCCGTTCCTTATTGGGCGGAGAAGGTTTGTTCTTACTCGAAATTTCCGGAATAGGCAAACTATTCTTAAGTTCTTATGGTGCGATCGTTCCAATCCATGTCCAAGGGAATTACACAGTAGATACAGGACATATAGTTGCCTTCGAAAATTCTTTGCAGTTCAAAGTAGGAAAGGCAGGTGGAAATTGGAAATCCACTCTTCTAGGCGGAGAAGGACTTGTAGCAAATTTTTCAGGTCACGGGACTCTTTGGATCCAGTCCAGGGTGCCTTCCGGTTTTATCGGTTGGCTGACCAAATTACTTCCGGTATAAGTTTTTTAATTTAGGAATTTATAATGAATATCCAACTATTATATAAGCCCTCGTATTCAGTTGCAAAAGTAAATTTGAATTCGGGAGAATCCATCAAGGCGGAAGCGGGAGCTCTTATGAGTATGAGCTCTCATATCCAAATGCAGACTAGTAAGGCTCAGCAAGGAGGACTTTTTAAATCCTTAAAGGCAGCTTTTTTGGGTGGAGAATCCTTCTGGATGAACACATTTAGCGCTTCTCAATCGGGAGAAGTTTTACTCGCTCCTACATTGCCTGGCGATATAGAAAAACTAGATCTGAACGGGACCATCTTTATTCAATCTAGTTCCTTTCTTGCGTCACAGCCGAACATAGAAATAGATACCAAGTTCCAAGGACTCAAAGGTTTTTTCAGCGGAGAGTCCTTATTCTTCCTAAAACTCACAGGAACTGGACCGGTCTTAATCTCCAGTTACGGCGGAATAGAATTACTGGATGTAGAAGGTGAGTTTATAGTAGACACAGGCCATATCGTAGCATTCGAAGAAGGCCTACAATACGAGATCACTAAATTCGGAGGTTGGAAGTCCTTCTTCTTAGGTGGAGAAGGGTTTGTAGCTAAGTTTAAGGGAAAGGGAAGGCTTTGGGTCCAATCCAGAAATGTTCCTAGTTTAGGCGCCTGGTTCCGAGACGAATTACCTCCAAAAAAGGAATAATACAAACATGAAATTTGAAATATTAGCAAAACCTGATTTTCCTCTTATCAAATTGCAAATGAACTCCGGAGAATCGATCCGTGCGGAATCCGGAGCAATGGTTGCAATGTCTCCTGAAATTAAAATGGAGACAAAGGCACAAGGTGGGATCTTCGCCTCTGCAAAACGTGCATTATTCAGTGGAGAATCTTTCTTTCAGAATACGTTTACTTCGGAAGGTTCCGGAGAATTATTTTTGACTTCCGCCACGCAAGGAGATTTGGAACATCGCACTCTACAAAATGAAGAGCTGATCTTAAGTAGAGGCGCCTATGTTGCAGGAAGTACGGGACTCGTCATCGACAGTAAATGGGGAGGCTTTAAAGGATTTTTTGCCGGAGAAGGTTTATTCTTCCTGAAAGTTTCCGGATCAGGAGACTTATTCTTCTCTAGTTTTGGAGCAATCCATGCTGTAGATGTTGATGGAATGTACATCGTGGATACAGGCCATATCGTAGGATTTGAACCGAGTCTAGAATATCATTTGGATAAGGTAGGAGGATTAAAATCCCTCTTCTTATCAGGAGAAGGACTCGTCGCAAAATTTTCCGGTAAGGGAAAACTCTATCTACAGACTCGGAACCAAAACTCCTTTGCGTCCTGGGCAAACGCTTGGAGAAGAGTGCAACGTTCTACGAGCGGAGGGGACTAAGCCCTCCCTGCGTAACCGATTACATCCATGAATGCGGAGACAGAGAACACCGCTTTGCCGGGACCTGGTTCTCCGTAACCTGGGGGTACTGGAAGATTATATTTTTCGAATGTAGCCTTCCAGACAGTCAATAACTCGCAGAAATATTCCAATGGAGGACCTGCTTGGGTCCCAAGAGTAGTATAAGGCTCCGGACACCAAGCGGTGAATCTAGGCATGATCCCCTTAGACATGAAAAAGTCTAAACCTTCTCCGGTAGACTTGATCGCTTCCGCAACGGTAGCAAATCCCCAAGGCTGAGAAAGTTCCACTCCTCCTACGAAATTCGGGATCACATAAGAAGGCCCGAAAATTTCCGCGGAGTCTACGATCCTACGGATCCAAGTATCTCTTCCAATATAAGCTTCTTTACCAGGGCAAATTTTACGGAATAATTCAGGTTCCCAAACTTCATAGTTAGGATGATAGACTTGGATCCCAGCATCTTTGAATTTTTTGCAGTCTTCGTTTTCCCAGGCTTGAGAAACGATCTTACCCATCCATCTTCCCGGAAATTTTTGTTCGATTGCCTGAGCATATTCCAAATAGAAATCAATTTCATTCTTCTTCTTTAAAGAAGTGATGACCGAGCCGCCTGTAATCGTGTAAACTTTCGCGATATCGTCTTCCGCATCGATCCATGATAGAACTTCTAAAATATCTTCTATATCTTTAACGCCTGTGTATGGTCTACCAGCGTTCTTTTGTTGTCTGTAATTATGATTGATATCGCAATATGCGCATTCTTCGTCCTTACCGAAGTATTGGCAGTTACGAAATACTGTCAGATAGATCAGATATCCCCATTCGATCACTGGTGCGATCTCTCCCGGGATTTTTCCGGATTTGGTTTTATGCCTGTACCATGCAGGCTTAGGCGGGTATTCCAGCTTCCCTAAGAATGTTTCGTTTAAATAAAGACCTGGTCTTCCTTCGTCTTTCTCTCCCGCAGGGATCCTTTTTACTTTATATGGAGAGTTTGGATTGTTCCTAGTAGAAACAATTGTAGGCAATAAATTGAAATATCCTCCGGTGATCTTGATCTCTTCCGGAGCCTTGGAATCAGTACCTTCTTTCATTTCCGAAAGTGGAATATGGTCGAAGGAGAAAATGAAATAGTCCTTTGTTTTATAATCTCCCTCTACTTGAAAAGATTCGGGAAGAAAATGGATCCCTTGTCTTAGAATGTCCTGTTTTACGATCGCTTCGAAAGGGATCTGTTTATATTTTCTTTCCATCTCCTCTAGTAAGGCTATGGAAGATTCCGGACGGAGGGTGCTAGTGCTCATCTTAACTCCAGACTGGTTTGTGGGTGAGTTTTGGCATCTAGTTTTTGGCTTTTTCATCCTTGACTGAGAGTTTTGGATCTGTATTTTTTCTGCCAGAATGAGACGATTTTGCAATAGGATCTTAACTTTTCTTCTATTTCTGGGACTTGCTTTTTTAGTGGGAGAAGGCCTTCTTCTTGCTAAAACGAAAAAGGAAACTCCAAAGAAAGAAGAGAAAAAGTCCGAATATACTTTCGGTTGGACCCAAGTGGCGTCCGGCTTTAGAGAAATTACGGATATTCAATTTCATCCTAGTCTTTCCAATTCCATGGTTGTTTTGGAGAAGAAGGGAAAAATCCTAGTTTGGGATTTTACTAAAAAAGAATCCAAGCTGATCGCGGACTTTACGGGAAGTATAGAGACTAGATCTGAGGAAGGTTTGCTCGGTCTCGCATTCCATCCTAAATTCTCGGAGAATAAACTCTTTTATATCAATGCTGTTTCCAAAGAAGCAGGAAAAGACCAAACATTCATATTAGAATTTCGTTGGGAAGAAGATAGGGTCATTACTTGGAAGGATAGAAAAAGGATCCTACTTAGAGTAGATCAGCCTTATTCCAATCATAATGCAGGACAGCTTAGCTTCGGTCCGGATGGAAAATTATATATCGGATTTGGAGATGGAGGAGCAGGGGGAGATCCATATAAACACGGGCAAAACACTTCTACCTTTCTTGGAACCTTGATCCGGATCACACCCAATCTAGAAACCAGTGCTCCTCCTTATAAAATTCCGGAAGATAATCCTTTCAGAAACAGTCCTGGGTTCTTGCCAGAGATTTGGGCCTATGGATTTAGAAATCCATGGAAATTTTCTTTCGATTCTTTGAATGGAGATTTATATTTAGCGGATGTCGGACAAGATGATTGGGAAGAAATAGATCTAGTTCTAAAGGGGAAAAATTACGGATGGAATATAAAGGAAGGATTTCACTGCTTTATCCCTAAAACAGGGTGCGAAAAACCAGGATTAGTCGATCCGATCTTGGAATATGATCATGAAACTGGACGTTCCATCACCGGAGGTTACGTTTATCGCGGGAAAAATCTTTCCAAACTATATGGATGGTATATTTTCGCGGACTTTATCACCGGAAAGATCATGGGTTTTCCGGTTTCAGGAGAGAATCAGAAGAAATTAACGCTGCTCGGTGAAACAAGGCTCCAAATTAGCACATTTGGGCAGGATTCGGCAGGAGAACTGTATTTTGGTGATTTTAGTTCAGGAAATATCTTCCAAATTGGAAAAAAAAATTGAAATAAATTGAAAATCCCAAATCCATAGATGTTAACCCAATATAGATCGGACTGCCTCCACCGCGGTTTCGAATCAATCTCGATCAAGAAGGATAGGGGTATGAATAAGATCATTTCCGTTGCATCAGCCGTCCTAATGGTCGGTCTGTTGACATCCGGAGCTTGTAAAAAGCCTGCGGAGAACGCGAATTCCGCGAACGCAAAACAGAGCCAACCATCGGCAATCGTAGTCTTTAGCGTAGGGGAAGCAAGAATCCAACACGCTGATTTAACTGAAGACAAAGCAAGTCTTGGAACCGCCTTGAAAGAAGGAGACAAGATTGAAACTAAAGCGAAAGCTAAAGTTGATATCCAGTTCTCTGATGGATCAGCAGTTCGTTTGGCAGAAAAATCCGTTATGGAATTCTCCGCTCTTGCTTTGAATACCCAAGGAAATACTGATACTAAACTTTCATTAGTTTCCGGAAAAGTTTTCGCCAAAGTCAATAAAGCAAGCAAAGACGATCAGTTCTCTGTCGTTACACCAACCGCAATCGCTGGTGTGCGCGGAACTTCATTCGTTGTAGATCGTACCAAAAATGACAGATCTGTTATAAAAGTTTTGGAAGGATCCGTTGCAGTTTCTCCAAGAATTAGAGCTTTAGAAGGCGCAAGCGCTGAAGAACTTTCTTCAAACGCTGAACTCAAGAAGATCAAAGATTCTTTGGATAAATCTGAAGTTATCTTAGAGAAAGACGAATCTTCTATAGTAAAAGCTCCTGAGAAAAAATTCGGTGAGAAAGAAATTACTAAGCTAGATGCTTCTCTTGAAAAAGATATTCCGAAAGCGGTTACTAAATTTTCCGGTTCCGGAGTTTCTAAAACAGAAGAGGAAGAGATCAGAACTATCGTAACTTTAGATAAAGATACGACTGATAAATTAGCAAAACTAAATGTTGATCCTAAATCAGGAAAAATTGACGAAGCTACAAATGCTGCTAACGAAGCCGAGAGAAAGAAAATCGAAGAAGAATTAGCTAAACGTCAAGCTGACGAGTTGAAAAGATTCAAGAACGTTCTTGTTTCTGCTCCTAAGAACCTGAAAACGAATAAGGATCTTGTAAACTACTACGAAAAACTGGAAAAAATCGTATTGGCTGACGGTAAAACTACCATCATCGGTGCAATTGTTGACCAGCAAGGTAGTACAATGATCGTCCATACCGAAGACGGTATCAAGAAGATCAACCAGGATGACGTAAGAGAAGTTATTTACGACTTCCAAACTAAATCCGAAAACTAATCCCCAGGCTTAAAATGGTGGAAAAATCCCGGGTTACCGAAAGGTAGCTCGGGTTTTTCTATTTAGAGGCACACCTTCTTTCAAAACTATTTCGCACGGAGATCACGGAGAGCACAGAGTTTAATAAGCTGCAGAGATGAGAAGGGTTGTAAGAGGATCGGTTCGCGTGCGATACACGCTTCGGGCACTAAAGGGACCACCCTTCTTGCTAGCCTACTCAGTGATCTCTGTGTCTTCAGTGCGAAAATTGTTACCTAGGTTTATGATGAGGGTGTGTGTCTAAGTAGCGATCCCAGAGTTTTAGGATCATGTTGGAAACTTCTTCTATATCTAAAACAAGTACTTTGTCTTTATAATTGACTAACAGTTTTCCTCTGCCGAATTTTTGTATCTCTCCCCATTCTACTCTAAAACCCGGGATCAAACTGATCGAATCGAATAGCATGTCTTTGATCTCTGTTTTGGAAACATGACCGTCTTGTTTGGAAAGATACGCAAGAATAGAATGGAAGATGATCTTCTTCATCTCCGTTGCATCCGGGGATTCCGGAAATTTATCTTTGGATCTTTTTAATTTGCGAACCACGGCACTTGCTCGTCCGCGTGATAAGAACTTCTGACCAGTGGCCCGGAGAATACTGTTCTAAAACCTAGGGACTTGCCGTATTCTTTTAGATCTTTAAACACTTCCGGGCGAATATATTCTGAAACAGGAAGATGTGTAGGAGTAGGTTGTAGATATTGTCCTAAGGTTACCATTTGTACTCCCACAGCTCTTAAGTCTTTTAGAGTCGCATGAACTTCTTCCAAAGTTTCTCCAAGCCCTAAGATAAGTCCACTTTTTGTGAGAAAACCTTTTTCGGATGCATGTTGTAAAACGTTTAAGGACCTTTCATATTTTTTAGCGGGGGCGACTGTGGGAAATAATCTCTCCACTGTTTCTAAGTTATGATTAAAAATATCCGGCTTGGAAGAATAGATGATCTCTAAACTTTCTTCCTTCATTTTAAAATCCGGAACTAAAATCTCAATTTTGCATTCAGGCAGTCTTTCACGGATAAGTTCGACAGTTTTTTTATAATGATTTGCTGCTCCGTCGCTTAGATCATCCCTGTTTACGGAAGTGATCACTACATGTTTGAGGTCCAAGGCTTTTGCAGATTCAGCAACTCTCAAAGGTTCTTCAGGATCTAAAGCAAACGGTTTCCCAAACGCGACATCGCAGTAGGAACAACGTCTTGTGCAGATATCTCCCGCAAGCATATAGGTCGCTGTCCTTCTGGACCAACAATGGTTTAGGTTCGGACAGGAAGCACTTTCGCAAACCGTGTTTAATTTTCCGCCTTCCACTGAACTACGGACCAGATCGACTGGGTTTTCTTTTTCACGGAATGGGAGCCTGACCTTAAGCCAATCCGGTTTTTCAGGTGGAGGTTGGTATCCGGTAGATCTTGGCTTCTTTTTGAGAGGATTCACCCTTTAAGCCTCCGTCCGAGTCGGAAAAGAGTCAAGTGTTTTGGGTAGCCGGAAACAGGTGGGTCCTTGATTCTGGAGGGATCGGCTAATGCCGGGGGATAGTTTGAGCGAAAACATCACGAAAGTGAAAAAAGGGGAAGATCCCCCAAAAGAGATCCGGATCAACCGGTTTCTCTCCGACTGCGGTCTCGGTTCTCGTAGAAAGGTAGAAGAATTGATCCTTTCCGGTAAAGTAAGGGTGAATGGATCGGTCGAAAAGAACCTGAGCACCAAAATCAAAGTTGGTGTCGATTCTGTGCAGGTAGGAAATAAAAAATTAGAACCTCCTACAGAGAGCGTATTTTTAGCCTTAAATAAACCGAAAGGGTTTCTCTGTTCTCATAGTGACAGATTTCATTCTAATACAATATTCGAGCTCCTTCCTAAAAAATACGGAAAACTATTCATCGCAGGAAGACTGGATCTAGATTCAAGAGGGCTTCTTCTTCTTTCCGATTTAGGAAATCTTGTACAAGAGATCACTCATCCTTCGGAAGGTTCTGAAAAAGAATACGAAGTTGTCTTGGAAGAAGAGTTGGAATTCCGACTAGTGAAGGAAAAGTTCCTACGCGGATTTATAGACGAGGGAGAATTTTTAAAAGCGGAGAAAGTAGTTTCCCTCGGAAAAGGACAAGAGTCCTCTAAATTCAGAGTTATACTAAAACAAGGAAGAAAACGCCAGATCCGTAGGATGTTTTCTGTTCTGGGAGGTAAAGTGATCGATCTACAAAGAATACGGATCGGAAAACTTTCCCTGGAAAAATTAAAAATAGGAGAGGGCAAGTTCGTATTGCTTGATCCAAAAGTTTGGAGACCATGAATTTTACCAGTTTAGAATTTTTATTTTTTTTCTGCGTCGTCTTTCTGGTGTATTGGAATCTTTCGGATCCTTGGAAGAAATACTTTCTGATCTTAAGTTCCGCTCTCTTCTACGCATTTGCATCCTGGAAATTTTTATTTCATCTGATTGCGGTCGTTACGATCAACTGGGCTCTTATCCGCTTATTTTTGTCTAAAAAATGGTTTTTGCCCGTTTCGATCGGATTCAATGTTCTTAATTTAGCTTTTTTTAAATATTTTTACTTTTTCGCGGATTTGGTTGGGATGTTCTTCGGGATCCCTGAATTCCAAAATAAAATAAATCTGGACGGGATCTTATCTAAATCTTTGGAATGGGCCGGATTCGAAGTAGTTCTTCCTTTGACGATCAGCTATTATACATTCCAATTCATCTCACTTTTAGTTGATAAGAAAAAGGGTGTCATCCAAGAAGAATTGGGGTTTTTTAAAATTGCTTCTTTCATTTTCCTTTTTCCGGTCATGATCGCTGGGCCAATCTTAAGATTCGGAGATGTTTCTTCCCAATTCGATTCTCCTAAGATGGAAAAAGAAGATATGGTAGATGGGCTTTGGCTCGTCGTCATTGGATTATTCAAAAAATCCATTGTCTCCGTTCTTATGTCAGCATCCATCTTCCAAGTGTTTGCGGAGACTTCCGCGTTCTCCGGTGGAGCCCTTCTTAGCACAGTTTACTTTTTTGCGATCTATCTCTATTTGGATTTTTCAGGCTTAACTGATCTAGCCAGGGGGATGGGGAAACTATTAGGATTTACTCTTCCTCAAAACTTCAAGGCTCCATTCTTCTTTAATGGATTCGGGGACTTTTGGAGAAGATGGCATTTGACCTTCTCTTTTTGGATCCGGGATTATTTGTATATTCCTCTTGGTGGTTCTAGAAGTGGGACATTCAGGACTTGTTTTAATTACCTAGTTGCATTTGGACTTGGTGGGCTTTGGCATGGAGCCAATTTGAATTATCTTCTTTGGGGAGGGCTTACTGGATTTTATCTTTCTATCGAGCGAGCTTTCAAGGATTGGAATATTAAATTAATGCCAGAGATCCCATATGTTAAAAGGACTCTGACTTATCTATTTGTTCTGAATATTTATAGTATCTCTTGGATCTTATTTTTCACACCGGATTTCGGATCCGCAGTAGCAGCAGTACAGAGGATATTCGTTTGGGCTCCCGGGGTAAATTTCCCGAATATGGAACCTTGTATTTTCGCACTACTTGTAGCTATCTTATTCCATTCTGCTGAAGAATGGCCTGAGAAATTCAAATTTAGTTTAAAGTGGAAGACTGTTTTACTTCCGATCGTCTGGATTATCGTACTATTGGCATTACCTAGCGGAAATGCGGACTTCTTTTACGGGCAGTTTTGATCTAATGAAAAAGAAATATATCTATATCCCTTTCGTTTTCCTAATTTTCCTGCTTTTGTTGGATAAAATTTTTCTTTTGGATTTTTTCCAAACATCCTTTTATCAAGAAGGAAATCCGGTCTATTATTCACAAAGAAAACATCTATTCGAAAAGTTGAAAGCCGATCCTTCGGTAAAAGATAAAAATTTACTCTTAGCGTTCGGGGATTCTAGGGCTTATCCGTATTCTATTAAAACTCTTCCGGCTTCTTTCTCCAAAGATTGGACAGTTTATAATTTCTCAGGTCCTCAAGCAGTTCCTGCGTATGGGTTTTATTGGTTTCGAAAAATTTTGAACTCCGGGATCAAACCAAAAGCGGTCTTTTATGTGATCAGTCCTGAAGGGTTCGACGATTCTAAAGGCCTATTCTACGAACCGTTTCTACGTTTAGGTGCGGATGAAGAATTTAAGAAAGCTTATTGGGAAAAATTTCCTTTCTCCGACCAATGGGAGATCTTAAAAGAGAATTTTTTTACGATCAGAAGGATCAAGCCCGGTTTCAAATTATTCTGGTCTAGGCTTATATCTAAAAAATTGGAATTGTACAGACCGGATCAAAATCATGAGAATCTGATATTAGAATTAGGAAATGGAGAGCAGCTTGCATATGCGAGTGCGAGTAATAATCCTAAAAAATTAGAAAAGGATGCGCTTCGCCTAAAAAGTATTTACCTTTCCGGATTCACCTTAGGAGAGACTGAATTTTTCTTTGTGGAAGAATTCTTAAAACTTGCTGAGAAGGAAGGAATAAAGGCCTATTTGATCTGGCCTAAAGTATATCCAGGTTATAGAGCCGGATACTATGAGTTAGGCTTGGAGAAGACTTGGTGGCCTAGAGTTCAGGAACTTGCTTCCAAATACGGAGCTTCTGCTGCAGATATGAATACTCTTAGTTCTTGTGATCTATATTACGACGGTTCTCACCAAAGTGTATTTTGTATTTCTGAACAATCTGAAATTCTGATGAACGATTATACGGGAAAGAAGAAGCTTCCTTAAGTTAAGCTTTGGTTAAATCAGAACTCTGTGCGCTCCGTGAACTCTGTGCGAAATATTCCGCACGGAGAACACTGAGATCACGGAGGATTTTAGATCACCATTTTAGTTTTTTAGCGTCTTCTAAGAATTTTTCCAAACCGATGTCGGTGAGAGGATGTTTGAATAACTGTAGGTAAGCGGAAATTGGCATAGTAGCACAATCCGCTCCTCTAAGTGCAGATTCTTTTAGGTGGATCGGCCCACGGATAGAAGCAGCCAAAATTTTAGTTTCGTAACCGTAGTTATCATAGATCTCTCTAATCTCTGAAATAAGTTCCATTCCGTCCCAAGAAGTATCGTCTACACGACCGATAAACGGAGAAATATAAGTAGCACCCGCTTTCGCTGCTAATAGAGCTTGAGGAGCGGAGAAACAAAGAGTAACGTTAGTCGGAATTCCTTTCTCTGTAAGTTTTACTACAGTTTTTAGACCTTCTGGAATTAAAGGGACTTTGATCACTACGTTCGGAGCGATTTGTACTAGCTCGTCCGCTTCTTTTAGCATGTCCTCATGCTTGGTTGCGATCACTTCTGCGCTCACTGGACCTGGAACGATCGCACAGATTTCCTTGATCACTTCTTTAAAATTGCGACCGGACTTAGCGATCAAAGAAGGGTTTGTAGTAACTCCGTCCAAAAGACCGTAAGACGCGATTTCCTTAATCTCGTCTACATTGGCTGTATCCAAATATAATTCCACGATATGGCTCCGAATCAAATTAGAATTTATAACTCTTCGTTTCGATCGAAAAAGAGTTAGAGGAAACTAGAACCGCCATTTGATTTTGGCGGTTTTTTAGAATCTATTGGATAATGGCCCTTGATCGGACCATGGGTCAAGGATTTCTTATGGGATCAGATCTCTTAAAGTTTTGATTTCTTCCGCGTTGAAGAACTCTTTATATTCTTTTTCGATCTGGGCTTTTACTTTAGAACTGAAATAATCCACTCGTCTAGTAAACGGTTGTTTTTTGTAGGATTCTTTCCATTGAATAATGAAACCACCGGCAGGAGGGGCTTGCCTTTCGTCTGTTAATTCCCAGACTACTGCGCCGCCGATCTTTTTTTCATCCAGGGTCTCTTTCTTAGGTTTGCCGTATTTGTTTTCCAGTTTATTCTGCACGTCTTTGCCAGGAAGATATCTGAAAGAAATTCCCACGGAGAATAATTTTCCAGGTTCCAAATGTTCGTCTTCATCCGCGGCTGGATCTTTTTCTGCGCGAGGCTGGTTTTTATCTTTAGGACGAGAATCTAAAACCAATTTGGGTGTGGAATAAAAACGATATAAATAGAAGATCCCGTTGCGACGCACAAGTAAGGACTTTTCCTTATCTTCATGAACTACTTCGATTTTCTCGTCGCTTTGAGGATTCGCAGCTAAGGATAAAAATTTATCACGGACTTGGGCATAAGATGCTTCCCATGCGACTTCTGCAAATCCGTCCAAAGTAGGTCTGGAGCCGCTTGCTCGAGTATTATCTCCCGGAAATTGGGAAAATACGGAACTCCAAGGAAGAAGGATGGAGAATAATAATACGCAAATGGATTGCCCTTTCATACTTGTAACTATCGGCAGAAAACCGAATAAGAATTAGGGATCTTCCTCTAAATCCTCAGGCACTTCTTCCTCTCTATCCAAGCGAATTCCGCCGAATTTGACTTTTCCGTTCCATCTTAGGATGAGTAAGACCATCAAGATCAGAATATTCGGAAGAACAAATAAAAAGGAAATTTCGTGGTAAAGACCGTAGACAGCAAGGTTCGAGGCAATTACCGAGACAAAGGTCCCGGAAAGAAGTGGGATCTCTTGGTTGAGCAATCGAGCTAAAAATGATCCGCTATTACGGGAAATCCTTGCCGCTCTTAAGATCTCGGAAGAGAGAAAAGAGTAGAAGGCCAAGAGAAGAACAGGCATTATGAAGGATAGAAAGAAATAATTTCCAAATGAATCCGTATAATGAGGAGAGCCGATAAGCCCTCCAGTCAAAGTCCATACATAAGAAAAGAATGCAGCTAATCCGAATGCGAGAAGTCCGTATTGAAGACTTCCCGCAGATTCGAATAGATTCATGATCTTAAAAGGGATAATTCTCGCCCAATCTGTAAGTTCCTGTTTTTCGAAAGTATCCTTTCCACTCAGATACAAGAGTTGGAAATAATAATCTCCTAAGGAAATGATCACGAGTGTGATCACTAAATAGATTAGGTAGAGAAAAAATTCCATCTTAGTGTCTGAAATGCCTCATGCCGGTGAACACCATGATGAGCCCGTGCTCGTCGGCTGCTTTGATCACTTCTTCGTCTCGGATGGATCCGCCAGGTTGGATGATTGCCTTTGCTCCAACTTTTGCGATCGCATCTATCCCATCTCTGAAAGGAAAGAATGCATCACTTGCTACGTAAGATCCTACCACGGAAAGTCCCACGTTCAATGCTTTGGTCGCACCTAGTTGGACCGAGTCCACTCTGGACATTTGGCCGGCGCCGATACCAAGAGTAGCATTCTCTTCGGTATAAACGATCGCGTTGGACTTGATAAATTTTACGGTAGACCAAGCAAACATCAGACCACGGATATCTTCTTCCGTAGGTTGTTTTTTAGAAACCACCTTCAGATCTTTTTCAGTGATCGTTGCGTAGTCTCTGTCTTGTAAAAGAATTCCATGGTGGATCGGTCTTAGATCCATTTCATCCAATGCTTCTTGGAAATTTTGGATCTCTATCAGACGAACATTCGGTTTTTTTGCAAAATATTCCAAAGCAGCAGGATCGAATTTTTGAGCGATGACTCCCTCTACGAAAGTTTCTCCGATAAGGACTGCGAGCTCTCCGGTAACTGTTCCCTTGATCCCTATGATCCCACCGAACGCAGAAATAGGATCCGTTCTTTTTGCTAGACGGAATGCTTCTAAGGTATCATCCGCATAAGCGATCCCGCAAGGATTCAAATGTTTTATGATACATACAGTATTGTCGGGAAGAAGAGCCGAGATATGGAATGCTGCATCAAAATCGAGCATATTATTAAAAGATAATTCTTTTCCTTGTAAAGGAGAGAACTCACTTTTAGTGAATAAAGGCTCGTAAAATGCGGCTCCCTGGTGAGGGTTTTCTCCGTATCTAAGCTTTTGTTTTTTAGTGAAGGATAAGTTTAGAATGTCCGGAAACTTTTCCCCAGCTAGTTTATTGAACCAAGAAGAGATCGCGGTATCATACATTGCAGTATGAGAAAAAGCTTTTCTCATTAGAAGGAAAGAAGTGTCCGCGTCCACGGAACCGTCGTTAACCTTCATAGACTCTTCTACAGTTTTATAATCGTTCGGATCAGTCACTACAACAGTATGTCTATAGTTTTTACTTGCAGAGCGGATCATGGAAGGTCCGCCTATATCGATATTCTCGATTGCTTCGTCCAGATGAACCCCAGGTTTGGAAACTGTTTGCACGAAAGGGTATAAGTTCACAACAACCAGATCGATTTTTGGAATGCCAAGCTCTTCCATCTTTTTCTTATGCTCCGGCTTTGAGGTAACGCCTAAAAGTCCTCCATGGACTTTAGGGTGAAGGGTTTTTACTCTTCCGTCCAAAATTTCCGGAAATCCGGTATAGTCATCGATAGCGATCGCTTTAATTCCGTTCTCTGTGAGAGTTTTGAGAGTTCCGCCTGTGGAAATAATTTCCACTCCTTTGGACTCTAGATATTTAGCGAATCCGATGAGCCCGGTTTTGTCGCTAACTGAAATGAGGGCACGAGTGATTTTGATCATGCTAGAGGATTGAGACCTTCCTGTCTTTGATGGAGAGCCGATCTTCGCAGAAATACTGTACTGCGAGTGGCAGGATTTTATGTTCCTCTTTGAGAATGGCAAGAGTCAATTCTCTTTCGCTCATTCCTTCCTCGATTTTAACAACTCCTTGTAGGATGATTGGTCCCGAATCCACACCCTCATCCACAAAATGAGAGGTGCAGCCGGCGATCTTCACCCCGTAATCGAAGGCCTGTTTTTGAGCATGTAGCCCTGTAAATGCAGGTAAAAGAGAAGGATGTATATTGATAATCCGATTCGGAAAGGCTCGGATGATCTCCGGCTTCAAAATTCTCATGTACCCGCAGGCTACGATCAGGTCCGGAGAGATCTCCTGTAGGAGTTCCAACAGGTTCTTATGGTATTCTTCCTTTTTGGAGAAAGATCTGAAGTCTAGGATTTTTGAAGGGACCTTGTATTTGGCCGCTATTTGAATGGAGAGAGCTTCCGGATTGTCAGTGACTAAAAAGGCAGGATTTCCCGGGATTTTGCCCTTTTGGATTCCCTGAAGGACAGCTTCGAGGTTGCTCCCCCGGCCAGACGCCAAAAAGACAAGCTTTTTTCTGGGTTTGGGAATCAGGCTTGCCAAGAATTTTCGCATCCGATACGCTAAGAATTACCAGTCCACGTTAAGGCGGTCCGGAATTTTGTCGAAAAGTATTTCAGGAGAGACACATGTCACTTGCTAGAAAATCGACGGCGTCCGTCGAACAGTATAAATCCAATGAAATTTCTACTGTGAGTCAGGGACGACTTATCGTGATGTTATATGAAGGGGCGATCCGCTTCCTAAACGTAGCCATCGAAAATAATACACCCCGCAAGTACGACGTGGTGAACAACCATATCCTAAAAGCCCAAGAGATCGTGACCGAACTGATGCTTGCTCTGAATTTGGAGAGCGGGGGAGAGGTTGCAAATAACCTACTCGGGATCTATGTTTATATTAAAAAGCGCTTATTAGAAGCCAATATGAAGAAGGACAGCGAGATCCTACAAGAGATCATCAAATATATGGAAGATTTGAAAATCGCTTGGGAAGAGATCGAGAAGAAGGAAAAAACTGCTTCCGTAGTTCCTATGCCTGCTCCCGGTGCAAGAGGAACAGGGCTTTCCCTCCAAGGATAAAATTTTAAAAACGAAATGACTGCTAAAACTTCTAAAAGTCTAAACCGTATGGAAGAAAAACTTTCCTCCTACTATTTGGAGAAAATCTCCTTTTTGGACAAACTCATCTCTCTTCAAAAACGCCAACTAGAAATACTTGGTTTTGGGGATGGAGAAGGTGCAGCCAAGTTAGAACTCCAAAATTCCGGACTTGTGGAAAAGATGAAAGTTCTAGATCGTAAGATAGAACAATCAGAAGAATCCGCACCTCAAACTCTGGAAATCATTCGACTCTCCGACGAGATCTTCCAAAAATTGGAAGAGTCCAGGGAGCTAAATTCGTTAGTCGGAGAAAAAATGGAGATCATTCTGCAGGAATACCAAAAGGAACTGAATCAGGTGCAAACCAAGATCCAGCTCAAAAAATTCCTAGCTCATAGGAAACTAGGTTGGAAGACGGGGACCTGCTGAGCCGAGCCCTGGACTTTTACGGACTTCCCAAAAAATTCGACGAAAATCTAGTCCGGACCAGGTTCCGGGAACTTTCCAGAAAGTATCATCCGGATTCGGGTGAATACGAAACAGACGTATTATTCAAAGAACTTGTACAATTAAGGGATGTGTTACTTTCTTCCTTAGAGTCACATTCTTTCTCTTCTCCCGAGAATGGAAAACCGGATCCGGAAGGATTTCAATTTTATAAAGAAGCGAAACAGAAAGCCGCCTCTGCTCTTGAGAAGTATTTTCAGTTTACGGATGGGAATCCTGTTTTCTTAAAAGGAGAAGAGAATCCTGCTCTAATCGTTTTAAGAGAAGAATTAAGATTTGCTAAAATAGAATTAGAAAACTTTCTCCAAAAATTTCCCAAAAGTATCTGGAGAGAAGATACTGAAAAAACACTAAAAAAAATGGAAGTTTGGTTTAAGGATTAAGGGACCTGTAGAGTATTCGAAGGCATGGAGAATACGTAAATATCCTTTGTCCCGCTATTTAGATCCAAAGAGATCACAGAAGATCTTAAGGTAACAAAGTCTCCCGAATTCAAAGTAGCTACAATTTTACAGACCCTATTTGTGTTTTCCCCAGGACCTGGAACTGCTAAGGGACCCGCAGTCGGATTCACTTCGATAGAATATTCTTTTGGTTGGTTCGGAAGTAAATTTAGAGGAAGTTGGCATCCTTTTCCCGAAGAAAAATCGGAAGGATTTCTGGAAGCGTCTGCAGAACTTCCAGTATATAAAGTATACCCGTTAAAAAATGCTTCCGGGTTTCCTGCACGGAGCCTCAACTCATACACTCCTGTCCCGATAGAAGTGATCCCTACGAGTGTAGGAGGAGTTGTAAAGATCCGGTTGGAGGAATAATTATAACAGGAAAGAAGGGACAATACTGAAAGTAGAATTGGGAAGAAACAAAGAGTTCTCCCGGATAAAAAAAGATTCATTTAGCTGTGTATATAATCCGCCCAGCCGAATTTTTCGACCAATTGGGTGGATACTGAAAATTGTGAAAAACGTCTCTTGTTTGTCGATCGATTTTCAGGGATCTCCCACTTGAGTTCTTGTAATAGTTTGTTTCCCTTTTTAGTATTACAGTCCCTGCAGGCAGTGACTAAATTTTCCCAGGTATGATAATCCTTAGGCTTTTTTTCTCTAGGAATTTCTTCCCAACGGCTTTTAGGAATTACATGATCTAGAGTGAGTTTAGAAGAAGGGAGTTTTCTCCTACAATATACACATTCATGATCATCTCTTAGGAAAATATTCTCTCTGGAAAGTTTATGCTTTCGTTTGGGAACTTTATAGTAATCTGTAAGTAGAATGATCCTGGGAGTAGTGAAGCGAAGTTTCTCAGAACGGATGAAAAGATTTTTTTCATCTTTAATGAGTTCTGCTTTATTCAGGACGAGAAGAATAACGGCGTCTTTGACCGTTCGGATCGCAACCGGGACATAGGTTGCGTTCAGAACCAACACATGTTGGGTAAGAACATCCATATCTAACCAAACAGTATAGGTTCATAAAATTATGTCGAGTAAAAGTATTATTTCCCGGAACGTTTCTTCTTAATTGTAAAATATAGAACTAGGGCTAATACAAGAATTCCTAATAATGCAAAGACTGTAATTTGGCCTTGGTGGACTAAAGAGCTTAATTGATCTAAATTTTTCGCTCCATAATGACCTAAATAGACCCAAATCGGAACTGAGATTGCCGCAGCAAAAGCATCTAAGAATAAGAATCGAAAGAAGGAGATCCGATCAGAAGTGCCTGCAGTGAGATAGATCGGCATTCGGAGGCCCGGCATAAATCTAGCCACAAACACTACCCAGTTCCCATACTTGGAAAATTTTTCCTGGACCTTCGCAAATCGTTCCGGAGTCAGAAATTTTGCGATAAATGGAATTCGTAGAACCTTCTCCCCGAAAATCCTTCCGAGTAAAAATACGGAACCGTCTCCTACTAGTACCCCTGCCATTCCTACACCGAACATAACGTGCTCGTTTGCGTATCCAAGGCCTGCAAGAACTCCTCCGGATACTAAGGATATATCTTCCGGGACTGGAAGACCGAAACCGCAAAGGATCAAGGTGAGAAAAATAACTAAGTAAGCGAATTCATTCCCAAAACGGGAAAAAAAATTTACTAATTCCGGGATATTAACTAGATCCATGAATCCTTCAATCTGCGTCTTAAGTAGAATTCCACCAGTGAATCTTTTCCCGGACAAATGGGAATCGAAAAACTAGATTTGTTTGGCTTGCTTCCATGGTTTTTGGGTTCTAATTTGGTTTTAGGTGCAAAAAGACCGAAATCAAATCATCCAATCCGAAAATTCCATTTTGTCCGCCTACGCAGTTTTGCAAGACGAAACTGGTGGAAGAGAATATAAGGAAGAAGAACACCCGTACCGTATTCCTTTCCAAAGAGATAGGGATCGAGTGGTTCACTCTAGCGCGTTCAAAAGATTACAATATAAGACCCAAGTGTTCGTTTACTCAGTGGGAGAAAATTATCGCAATCGGCTTACTCATACTTTAGAAGTGGCCGGGATCTCTAGAACGATCGCGTCTTCCTTGGGACTGAATTCGTTACTCGCAGAAACGATCGCACTTGCTCATGATCTAGGACATACTCCTTTCGGGCATGCAGGTCAGGATATGCTTTCCGATCTTATGGGAGAATTCGGAGGCTTCGAACATAATAAACAATCTCTCCGGATCGTAACTATATTAGAAACACGTTATCCTGAATTTCCCGGTTTGAACTTATCCAAAGAAACCCTAAAGGGAATGATGAAACATGGTGCAGAATACGGCGGTTCTAATATCGGAAAAGAAAGAAAGGACGAGGGGCCGAGTCTCGAAGCACAATGTGCGGATGTTGCGGATGAGATCGCATATACGAGCCATGATATTGATGACGGATTGGAGATGGGATATCTCAAACCTGAAGATTTGGATCCTCTTTCTTTATGGTCGGAGGCGTCTTTCAAGGTAAAAGAGAAATATCCGAATCTTTCCGGAAAAGTATATCTTAGAACGGTAATCCGAGAACTCACGAATGGAATGGTCTCGAATATGATCCAGACGATAGAGTCCAGGATCGGTGAATGGAAAATAAAAGATCGTTCCGATCTGAATCTTGCCTACCAGGACGGAAAAAGAATCGCGACTTACGAACCTGTATATGGAGAGAAGGTGAGAGAACTGAAATCTTTCTTATACAAAACCTTATACAGACATCCTTCCGTCGTGGTCACAAGTGATCGGGGAAGAGATATTATAGAAACATTATTTTTCCATTTTAGAAAACATCCGGACCGGATCCCAGAAACTTACAAGCAAAGGATAGAAAAAGAAGGCTTGGAAAGATGTGTATGCGATTACGTGGCCGGTATGACGGATCGTTACGCAGAAGAAACCGCCTCCGGGATCGGAAAATGATCTTAAGCGATCGACCGGATCGTTTCTTCTAAGGCATTCAAAAGAGAATCCACTTCTTCCTCACTCGTATATAAACCAGTAGAAATCCGAATCGCTCGTAAAGCTTCTTCGTTCGTATAACCCATTGCCAAAAGGGAAGGGGCAGCTTCTCTGGATCTGGATTTACAAGAAGAACCTGTGGAGAGTGCGAATCCTTTTTCTTCCATTCCCATCATAAAAAAGTCCAGATCATCAAAAGGAAGAAGCGCAAACGTAGTAGAAAAGAGCCTCGGAGAATTTTCCGCTACAATCTCCGAACCTAAACTTTTTAATTTAGATTCTATTCGATTTCTATAATGTTCTAAACGTTTGTTCTTAGTCTCCATTTCGAAGAATTGTAATCTGGCCGCTTCTGCCAACGCTTGGATTGAAGGAGAATTTTCGGTACCGGCCCTATGACCGTTTTCTTGGTTCCCTCCTAGAAAGACTCCACCTTCTTTCAATTTACTTGGATCCAACCATAACACGGAAGAACCGAGTCCTCCGCCGATCTTATGGCCTGAAAAAGTAAAACCGTCTAAAATAGAGAATGGAACAGGGATTTTTCCAAAGGATTGGATTAGATCGGAGTATACAGAGACCTGATACTTGGAGCAGATCTCGGATATTTTTTCCAAGGGTTGAATGACCCCGGTTTCGTTTCCTGCATGTAGAATAAATACGGGCCCAGGTTCTTCTTTCAGGTAGGAATTTAATTGGGTCAAAGAAACGAGCCCTGATTTATCCGTATCTAAAATCGTATAAGGAATCCCTAAACTTTGAAATGCACCGTACATTGCCGCATGTTCAAAAGGAGAAAGATAGGCTCTCGTTTTGATACTTTGTTTTACGAAATATACGAGTGAATGATCCGCTTCCGTTCCTGAGGAAACGAATACAAAACCTTTCGGGTCTTTTCCTGTTAATTTTCCTAAAAGTTTTCTGGCCTCTTCTATCTTTCCTTGTCTAGCTAAGGAAAAACGAGTAGGCCCGGAAGGATTGAAAAAATCCTCCTCGTATTCTTCTAAAATTTTAGATAATAAACCTGGGATCGGAGGATGGGTCGCATTATAATCGAAGTATTTAATTTTTTTCATCGAAAATATCGTCCGCATCTTCGTATCTACCTTTTCGACGAAGTACGTACTGCAATAGTTTCTTTTTATCTTCGATCAGATCTTCGTAACCCGATTTATCGTTTCTATAGTTCGGATCTATTGTATAGACTTCGGTATCAAGACCGTCTAGTTCTTTTAAGGCTTGGTCAAAATTGGATTCGTACAATAAACAACGAACTCTCATGAGTTTTGCTTCGAACCGAACTCCAAGATCAGTCGCTGCAGATTGATAGACAGCTTCGAACATTTCACCCGCTTTTTTGCGATAATTGGAATCTCTTTCTCCCAAACGGTAATAAAGTTGAGCTGTTCTATATAAGTTGGAGTAGAAAACCTTACTTCCTTCTGTGTCCGTGGTTTCGCAAGGAATTGCAGCGATCGCACTTGCACCCCAATATTTTGCTTCTGCAGGTATATTTCTTTTGGAGCAAGAAAAATAGAGCACACGAGTGAATAAGGATACTGATTCTTCCGGAGAAAGAGAAGGATGAGATTCGTCCGTTCTTAATCTAAGAAGTTCTAGGGTTTTTAGTAAAAGTGTTTTGTACTTATTTGCTGTAAGAGTTGTCGTATCAGGATAATCCGGAGAGAATACGACAGGTTCGGATTGAGATTCGGCAATTTTTTTCCAAATACGAATATCCTTAGGAAGATCTTCTACTACCGTTTCTTCATCATCTGCTTTGCAACTAAAACTAAAAAAGTTCAGGATCCGTTTCCACCAAGGGATAGAAACAGGTTTTGCCTCTTTCAATTTCTCAAAAACTAATTCTTCGATCCTTTGGATGGATTGGAAATGAGCAAGGATCGCTTCTTCCGGTCTACAAGAAGCGAAGGAACTGATCCGGATCTTCTCCAGTAAACTTTTTCCTGCAATTTCAGGTTTATCTTTTCCAAGAGAAGCGATCGGTGCAGGAGAATTATAACCGTCGAAGGGATTATAGTTTAAGGCTCTTTTATAATAATCTAAAGCTTCGAGAGGTGTTTGATAAAATTCCTTCCAATACTCGAAAGGATCTACAGGTTTTTCTCCCGTGGAAAATTTGGTCTCGCTTGGATTTGCGAGCCTTTCCATAGTCCATCCCTGGTGTTTCGCTTCCATCCAACTAGGGACACGAAAAATATCGTCTGTTCCTTCTTTCCCTAAACGAAAGGCTCGAGTACAGGCCCTGGACATCTGGTCTGTTCTGAGATAATGTTCTATCTGTCTATATTCTACTTTTTCGGATAATAGATCGTCTCCCTTGGATTGCAATTTTGCTGAAAGGGAAGGATTTAAAACGGGAGGTTCCAACCAAAGCGCGAAGGACCTTAAAATTTGAAATCTCCTGGGATAGATATAGATCGCTGCCAGGGTCCAAATGAATAGAAGCGTTAAAAATAGTTTTTTCTTTTCTCTTAGGATGCTGAACAATTTCTTTCCTTAGGTTCCGGAAAATTCGTTAGACGAATTGAGTCCCCCGCTTGAGAGTTGAGAGAGTGAAGATTTCGCTTTTTTCGATTCCAAACCCTATACAAGTCCGGGGATTATGAAACACGCAAGCATTATTCCGATCCTCCTAATTTCCATCTTCCCAGTCGGTTCCTTATTCTCTTCTCCCCGAAACGTAGATTCTCCCTTTGTTTGTAGGGATATCGATCCTTCCGGAAGGGCAAGAAACGTTTGGCCAGCTTTTTATTATTCTCTCGGTCTGGAGAGTATGAATAAGGCCAGAAATTCCGAAGGAAAAGAAAGAACGGAAGAGATCATTGAAGCTCTCAGAAATTACCAGGATTATATCAAATGTTCCGAATCTGTGGGAGTTCCTGTTTCCGCAGTTTTTCGTTGGAATAAGGCCCTGGCTCATTATTATTTAGGGCAATGGAAAGACGCAGTCTCCGATCTGGACCTGGCCGAAAAATCGGAACCGAATTTTAGAGAAACCTATATTTTGAAGGGGACCATTCTTTTAAATAGCGGAGAATACGAAAAGGCCGCGATTTATTTAGAATCTCATCTAAGTAAATTTTCCGAAGACCCTGATTTTTATTACCTTTTAAGCTCCGCAGAACTTGCCTTAAAGAACGACGCTAAATCAGTGCTTTACTTAAGTTCACTTCGAGATCTGATCAAACAAAAGGATTCCAATCCGAAATATCCCGAATTCGTATATTTATCTTTGGGCAAAACCTATTTTGGCTTGGGGCAAAATACAAAGGCATTGTTTTATATTTCCGGATATCTGGAGATGAGGCCGGAAAACTGGGAAATCCGCTTTTTACTCGCAAAGATCCTGGACCAATTGGGGAAATTCTCCCAGGCAAAAAAACAACTCCAAAGGATCTTACAGGAGATCCAAGGGAATTCTTCCGTGGAATTGATGCTTGGAGAGATGTACTTTATAGAAAGTAGATCCATGGCGGCCGGTTATTTCGAGGATCTAAGAAAAAAAGGCAAGCTGAATAAAGACGGAGTTCTATTCGGTCTGTATTCCGTTTTAAATTCTAAATATGTAGACGCTAAAAGAATATTATTTCCATTAAAAGAAAGATTTCCTAAAAGATTATCCATTCGATTGGGAGTTTTGGAAATCCAGAAAAGAGACCAGAATATTAACAAAAAAGAATATGTTCGGGAACTTGTAGAAGTCGCATCCATTGCTTTACAGTCTCAATTGAATAATTTGGCAGAAACATTACTTCTAGAATCGATCCGTATCTCAGAAGAGGAAAAATTCGAAAAACAATTGGTCGCGGAACAATACGATTTTTTAGCGAGTATCTATGAACAGTCAGGTTCAGTGTTTCGTTCCATTATTTCCGTCAGAAAAGCGATCCAGATCGCCGCTTCGACTGAAGATTCAAAAAAATATGAATTACATTTGGCATTTTTGCTTAGAGGAAATCCTCCCGGAAAAGTACAAGAATCGGAAGAGATCATCCAAAATATTCTGAAGAATGATCCGAACAATCACTACGCATACTATCTCTTGGGAATTGTTCTGTTGCAATCCGAGAAATTGGATGAAAGTAGAAAAGCCTTCGAGCAAGCGATCTCGATCGAGCCGAAATCATCCGTGTATCATTTTTATAGGGCATCCACTTTAGAAAAATTGGGAAGGATCCCTGAAATGGAATCGGACTTGCGAAAATCCATGGAGTTGGATCCTGAAAATCCGATCGCGTATAATTATTTAGGATATCATTATTCTGAAAAAGGAGTCCGATTGGATGAGGCTCTTGATCTGATCCGAAAGGCCGTAGAACTTGCTCCTGATAACGAAGCTTACCAAGACAGTTTGGGTTGGATCTATTATAAAAAGGGTAGGGTCAACGAGGCTCTTCTTCATTTAAATTTAGCATTTCAAATTCTCCAAGATAAGAACGAATACGATCCTACTATCTGTGAACATCTAGGAGATGTTCATCATGAAAGAAGGGAATTTTCCGACGCCAGAAGATTCTGGGAAAAATCGGAATCTCTTTTTCAAAAGAAAGAAGACAAACTTCGAATTCGGGAAAAATTGGAGAGGTTAAGAACGAATCCGGTCTCTAATAAATCTTAAACGACCGGAAGGATTATGTTTTGAAAACAAACCATTTAAAGTCCGTATTTCAATCGGGGCTATTTTTCTGTATTCTTCTTGTATTCCAATCATGTGTGACAACGGATATAGAGGAGATCAACTTTCGCCAAAAAGGAAAGATCAAGTTTTGGAATGCGAAATCAAAGGACGGAGCCAAGTTTTTAGAAGGTCTTCGTAAATTAGAAGAATCGAATACTTCCTATACGGGAGAATTCGATATCCGTATCCAGAATTATTTTCCAAAGAAAGACATCTTCTCCTTAAGTGGAAAGATCTCGTATGATAAACCAAGCGGTAAGATGCAGATCGAATTAATGGACAAACTGTTCGGGATCAGCGTTTCGAAGGTTTTTACAGATGGTCAAACAATCCGTATCAAATCCGCGACTGTGGATAAGATCCATGAACAAAAAATGGACGATATCATTCTTTCAGATCCGAACACAGGAAAACAGACTGTTGTGCCTTTTCCTGTGATCTATTATCTTCTTTCCAATCGAAATGCGGAACTTTTTAAACCAGAATGGACGCTTGTTCAGCCGAATGATGGGATTGTTCTAGTTCGTAAACCTGGGGAAGAATGGACGTATTATACCGCAGAGAACGGAATTCGATCCGTAGAATGGGATTCGAGTGGGAAAAATGTTCGCGCTGTTACCAGTGTTCAGGGAGAAATGGAATTCCCTCCTAGGACTACGATTACAAGGATCGTTTCTAGGAAAGATGGATCTGATCAAAACCGTATCGAGATCAAAATGAAAAAAGTGACTCGTACGGATAAATTGAACCAAGTGGTGTTCGGATTTTAGAAAAGGAAATCAATCATGTTAGACGTAGAAAAGAACGGACATATATTAGAACTTTATATTAAAACGAATGAAACGAATTCTTTAGGAAGAGAGTTCTTTCGTAAATTAAGAGAAGTGCTGGACGAGGCTGAGAAAGACAGATCCGTAAAATCAATTCTCCTTTCCGGAAGAAACGATAAGTTTTTTTCCAACGGTTTTAATCCCGAAATTTTTGTAGGAAAAAATTTAGAAGAGATCAAGGAAGCTTTACACGAAGCATTAGGTGCTTGCGGGAGAATTTTATTTTCTCCTAAGCCTGTTGTTTGCGCGATGAACGGACACTCTATGGGTGTTGGAGCAGTGATCGCTATCTTCTCCGATTATAGGATCCTTGTGGAGAAAAAAGGAAGGCTTGGATTTCCGGAATCTCTTATCGGACTTAATTTTCCTTCTACAGCTGGAACTGTTTTGAAAGATCTAGTCGGAATGAAAACCGCAAGGGATCTTTTGTACAGCGGAAAAGGTTTAAAAGCGGACGAAGCAGTCGAAGTCGGACTTGTAGAAGAATCTGCGACTCCGGAAGAACTTATTCCTAAAGCTAGGAAATGGTGCTCTCAATTCCAAGATATGGCGATCGAATCTGTAGTAGGTGTGAAGGTAGCATTAAGAGATTCTCAACGTTTACTCGCGGAAACTTTGGAATCTAGGGACGTAGAACTTTTGGCGCAAGCAATTGTGGCGCCAAACGGTCAGGAAGGAATGAAATCCATCCTAGAAAGAAGGCGCCCGGTATTTACCTGATCTTAAGAGTGAAATAGTTTTCCTGGATTCAAAATCTCTTTTTGGTCCAGGCTCTTCTTCAATCCATTCAATGCGTCGATCCCAGGTTTCCCTAATCCGGATTGATACCATTTTTTATGATCGAATCCAACTCCATGATGATGGCTGATCGGAGCCTTATGTGCATGGAAAGTATCAGAAACCATTCGTTTCATTTTGAACCATTGGTCTTCCGGTTTCTTTTCGTCCATCGGGAACAGGATCGTGTAGTACAAACAAGCTCCATCATGATAACTATGGGAAAGATGGCACATTGCTATCGAACTAGGAATAGAATTTTGTAAACTTTCGATCCCTGCCTTATGCAAATCTTCTAATCTATCATAGGTTGTGGAAGTTTCCATCGTATCCACCCCCATTCCGAATTGCATGATATGATTTCTTAAGAATGGCATATTGTATCTGCTATGGATCCAATTTTGTCCTAATTTTTCTCCAGCGTAGATCGCTCCGCCCTTTTTCCAAAGATTTTTAAGAGAATTAAAAGAACGGTCCACTTCGGTTCTAGATCCGTCCAAACCGACTAAGACCACACATTTATTTCCGCCGATGCCGACCCATTTCAGATAAGAGTTTTGTAGGAACTTTTTGAATTTTCTACCTGCAGTATTCTTCTTTCCTAATTCACCTAAGTATTCATACAGCCTGGTTTCATTCGCGTCTGAAAGACGAAGCATAGAAGTTTTAATTTCTTCGTGGTTTGCTTTTCTAATAAAATTGATAGAGGATAGAATATCAGGAAATACCAATCCAAAATATTTTCTAGTCTCAGGGATCCTATGGATCTTGATCGTTACTTCAGAGATCACTCCTAAAAGACCTTCACTTCCTGCGATGATCTGATTCCAGTCCGGTCCAATAGATGCAGCAGGAGCTCTTAAAGTTTCCACAACTCCATTCGGGCTGATCAATTTTACGGAACTGATGATCTCTTCTATCTTACCGTAACGATTGGATTGTTGGCCTGCACTTCTTGCTGCGACCCAACCACCTAAAGTGGAATATTCGAATGATTGAGGAAAATGACCTAGGGTATATCCTTTCAAGTTCAGTCCGTATTCCAATTTCGGTCCGTAAATCCCTGCTTGAAAAGTTGCTGTCATACTGATCGGGTCGAATGAGATGAGTTCTGTCATTTCGGTCATGTCCAAGGAAAGGACCGCTTTTTGACCTTTTCCTTTGATCACTTCTAAACCGCCTACAACGGAGGAACCACCTCCAAAAGGAATGACAGTGATCTTGTTTTTAGAACAATATTCTAAAACTTTAATGATCTCCGAATCTTTTTTAGGGTAGATCACTCCGTCTACGAATGACTTTAATGTGTTTGTATGAAGCCTAAGTACGTCGTAGTAACTTTTTCCGGCAGAGTGAAATACTCTTTCTAATCGATCCGTTTTGAGATTATTCTTACCTACGATCCCGCTTAGATTTTTGATATCGGATGCGCTTAATTTCCCGTTTGGAAGTTTAATATCTTCCAAGGCGACTGCTGGAGTCTCACGAATAGAGTTTAAATTGAATTCTCTCTGGAGAAGTTTTAAGATCTCGGGCATTTGTGATTTTCTTCCGAAATCTTGGTCGTTTGCACCCCAAGCATTCCATCTTAGATTCGATCTGGAATAGTCAATTTTAGGGTTCAGCTCATGATAGAACATAGGTTATAAATCTCCGGCTTGATGAAAACGTTTCCAATAAATCCCAATCTTTCCTGAGGGCAAGGGAAAAAGGAACTAAGTCGTTTATAAGCGCTTTTTCAATTCTGCGATTTTAGGATCGTCCGGAGAAATGACGGATGCTTCTTCCAATAATTTTTTGGCTCGAATGGAATTCCCAAGTAACCTATAAATATCCGACAGATTGATCAGATTTTTTAGATGGTTTGGAGAACGGACCCTCATCTTTTCCCCAAGTTCCGCGGCGGATTCTAGGAATTCAGACTTCTTCTTTTGAGTATAAGCTTTTTTCCAGAGAATAGACGCGTAGAACAAAACTTCTGTTTCAGAAGGATCCCAGTTCAGGCTCTTTTCAGCCCAGGCTGCCGCTTCTTGGAATTTTGAAATTTTATCATACCATCTTGATAGAAATTTTGCTGCCTGAGGAGCGTAACGGTCCGCTCCGATTTGGATTTTTTTGAGTCCGTCTTCTAATATCTGGATTGCCTTTGAAACATCTCCTCTTTGGAAGAATGAGTCTGCCTCCGAAATGGATCTTTTGTCTTCCATATACGGATTTCTGGAAGGGTTATAGGAGATGGATAATAAGCTCAAATCGTCTGAAAGTTTTCCCCTGCTGATCAAGGATCTTCGGATCATTTTCAGATCTCCACCGCTTTCTTCTACGGAACTTAAGAAGACTGTTTCGTCTTCATTCATGATCCTTTTGCCTGAAAAATCCTCTTCTAATACTAGATCGTCCCTTCCGTCTGATCCGGAAAAAATCGTATCTCCAGGTAACATTCTGAATGTTTGGACCTGGATCTTAGAGCCGAACATTTCCGAAATTCCTAGTTTGCGAAGATTGGATTCGGCTCCCAAAAACGCAGCCTTGCCGTCCCGATATAATACCGGCCAAGGATGTTCTGCATTAATAAAAAATAATGTTCCTGTAGAATGATCCACGATCCCTAAGATCGCCGAGATCAGCATAAATCCGTCGAATGTTTCAAAGACATTCTGTAAGTCCGCAAACGCTTCTTTTAACCAACGTTCAGGTGATTTGGATTGGATCTCAGGAGAAAGTCTAGTTCTACTTATGATAGAATTGAAAACTGAACCGAGTACTAGGGCTCCTCCCGCACCTTGGATGGATTTTCCCATCGCGTCCCCGTTGATGAATGCAGTATATTCTTTGTCCTGGATCTTAACTAGATAAGCGCTTAAGAAGTCTCCGCCTAATTCGTAGTCTTTTTCCTTGAAGGAGAACTTTTTATACTGATCTAGTAGGAATTCCACCTTAACCGCGGAATTTTCCAGATTATCCAATTTGATCAAAGGGGAGAGTAGAAGTGCAGTTAAGAAATAATCACCGTCCTGCTTTTCCTTTAAGGTTTGGATCTGGAGCATTTTTTCTGAAATCTCCCGATTACTTTCCAAAATCTTAAATCTACTTACGAAACTTACGAATCTATATCTTTCTAAGATGATCGCAAAAACGAGAGTTAAAAGATACGCGATCCCAAGATTCTGCATGGAATACGCTGCCTGAGGAGTAGCTAAATTGGGTGAATAAAGTAGAACCGCTCCTACAAAAAACACTAAAGAAAGTGTTAGAAAAAAATAATATGATTTCTTTGGAAGAGGAAGGAATACCATTAAGATCAGCACGATCTGCAAACCCGATACGTAATTCGGGTCGTCCGCGATCCTTCCGGTAAAAAAAGACGTGGATAAAAGCAGATAAGAGAAATACATGTAGGTCATCTCTAAACTGTATTTACGGGTGGGGATCCGAAATAATGTATCAAAGAGTAAGGTTACAAGAAGAATTAAACTAACTGCTGAAAGCCCGATCCGGAAATAAAAAAGTTCAGGAAATTCAGGATGTAATTTTTGATCCGTGCCTAGGGCGAAACCCAACCATACGAAAATTCCTAGGATCGCACCTGGGTATTGAAGTGCCCTTAACTGCCTTCTAAGATCCTGGATGTATTCTTTTTCAAACGCATCTCTATCTTGGTCTTTTTTAAAAAAACCTAAAATCGAATTCCATTTATTTCGAAAGCGCCCGGTTCGGGAGGAAGAATATGACATTTATGAATCGAACTCCGTTCGGTAAAATCCTAAAATAAGGGAAAAATAAGAACCCGAGCCTAAACAAAAATTATCAGACTCAGATTTGGAGTAAAGAACTTGTGTGATTCTAATGTCTTGACCGACCAAGTTCTCCGATCCAGGCTGTGGAATCATGCCTAAAACTCCGAGCTCAAAAACATCAGGATTTCCAATCTCTTCTCAGATTTTCGATACCTTAGTGATAGGGGGAGGGATCACTGGTGCCACTACTTTATGGGATTCCACCTTACGCGGGTTAAAAGCTGTTCTAATAGAAAAAAACGATTTTGCATCCGGAACAACCCAAGCGACTTCCAAATTGATCCACGGAGGATTACGTTATCTTAAAAATGCAGAATTCGGTTTAGTCAGAGAATCCTTAAGAGAAAGAAGGATCCTTGCAAAAATAGGACCCCACGCACTTAAAACTTTGGGCTTTCTAATTCCAATCTATTCCACTCCGGAAAAATGGATCACTGGGATCGGTCTTGGAATGTATGATAGATTTTCTTATGACCGGAATCGTGAGATCAGTTCGGATTCTTGGATCCCTAAATACAGATTTTTAACTCCGGAAGAAGTAGTCATGGAAGCACCTAGTCTTCCTAGAACCGGCCTAAAAGGCGGATTCTTATATTACGATTATCAGAATATGAATCCGGAAAGACATACCTGCGAGTTCATTTTTTCTGCGGAGAAGAAGGGTGGAACTGCTTTAAATTACACAGAGCTAGTTGCGATTTCCAGGCAGGGAGAATTATACCAAGCGATCGTAAAAGATAAAAGAAGCGGTAAAACATATCCTATCTTTACAAAGACTGTAGTGAACGCGGCAGGCCCTTGGGCGGATTTTGTGGAATCTCTTGCGGGAGTTGGAATGGATAAGGTGCTTGTTCGCTCCAAAGGTATTCATATAGTCACAAGAGCTCTTACTGTTTCCAAGGCAGTAGTTCTAAAGAAAAGAGATAAGACCCATATGTTCGTATTACCTTGGAGAGGAAAAACGATCATAGGAACTACTGACACAGTATTCTCCGATTCTCCTGATAAATTTAAAGTCACCAAATCGGATATACATGGCCTATTAGAAGAAATTAATTTCGCATTCGGATATTCCGATCTTACTGAATCGGATGTGGATTTCTATTACGGTGGGATGAGACCATTGGTAGAAGATCCGGGTGAAAAATCCGACACTTACAATGCCTCTAGAAAAACGGAAATATTAGATCATAAAGAAAAAGGTCTCCCTGGATTTTTTACGGCTCTTGGTGGAAAATATACGACTAGTAGACATTTAGCGGAGAAGATCGCAGATAAACTTTGTGAATACCTACCAGGAAAATTTTTACCTTGTGAGACCGATCAGATCCCTCTATCTTCCGGAGAATTTTCGGACCATTCTTCTTTAGTAAAAGGGCTTTCCAAAAAATACTCCAAACTTTCCGGAGAATATCTCGAAACACTGGCTTTCCGTTACGGAAGTCTTGCGTATGAGGTGCTGAAGTATCAAAAGTCCGGAGACAGATCCGTAACTTTAAATAATGGGGAACATTTTAGCTCCACAGAGATCAGATATATCGCTTCGGAAGAAAAAGTAGAAAAGGCGACGGACTTCTTCTTTAGAAGATCTGGAGCAGGTGTTCCTGGAATTCCTTCCGACGAATCTCTTCATACGATCCTAGATGAGTTAGGAAAAACATTGGGCTGGAATTCCGCTCGTAAAAAGACAGAAACTTCGGAGATCGTTTCTCGTTACCATTTTTAGCTTTTCGAAAAATTTACGCCGTAGTATTTTTCAAAGAGAAGAATTAAGATGGGATTAGGTTCTATATATTTACTTTTTGGGGCAGCATTTGGATTCATTTGGGCCCTAGGGATCTTACTCTCGCCAGCTTCCTTTGGAGAAAGGGTAAGGATATTTTTTCTATTATCCTTTTCTTCAATATGGTTACTAGGAGGAGTTTCTTTTTTTGCGGGTTGGACTTCCCACTATACAATTTTATACGGATTCCATCTTCCGTTCGCTTTGGGAATTGCACCTGTTCTCTATCTACATTTCCAAATTACCTTACTAGGTTTACCTGTTTCTAAAACGGAGGCCTTCTTTCATTTTTCTACAAGCATGTTCTGTATCTTACTGTTTTTGCCTTTTTGGACTTTAGGAGAAGAGTTCCGCCAAGAAATATTAAAGCAGATGGGGCAACCCAGAGGATATTCTTCCGTTTTAGCATTTATGCAAATTTCGCCTAAGATAGCGATCTTATCCTATTTTCTTCCGGTTTTATGGAGTTATAGATCTTATATTTTTCGAGCGGAAAAGAACGAGAACGAGGAAAGAGCTAGAAGGATGTTCCTACTCTATCTGATACTCATCACTTTTGTAATCTCTTGGGGTCTAGTAGGAACACTTTTAAAAAGGATCGATTTTGTTCGAGAGAGTATTTTTAGTCTTCCTGCATTACTCGTAATCGGATTTTTACTTTCGCATAGAGAACAGAATTGGTTAGGGTTTGTGGGGAAGAGCTTAAGAGAGGTTCGTTATAAAAAATCCAGACTGAAAGGAATGGATGAGAATCAAATAAAGACAAAGTTAGAAGCATTAATGAAGAAGGAGAAGATGTATGCAGACGAAGATCTTACTCTTTCTCAATTGGCCGATGAGCTAAAAATTACCAACCATCAATTATCCGAATTTTTAAACCACCGTCTGTCTATGAAGTTCTCCGATTATATCAATTTTTGGAGGGTAGAAGAAGCGAAGATACTTCTTTTAGAAGATCCGGACAGATCCATTCTTGCGATCTCTGAATCTGTCGGATTCAATTCTAAATCCGCATTCAATGAAGCTTTCAAAAAATTTTCAGATACAACTCCTAGCGAATTTAGAAAGACCGCGATAAAATACAAACTTTCGATAAAATTTTAAAATTCGAACGTCCTGAGTTATACGACAGGACGACAAAGTTCCCAGAGACGACTATACTCCCTCCGAAACATGGAGGTGGCATGAAAACTCTTGCCGATTTATTTCAATCGTCCAAAAATAAATATGGGAATCTACCAGCATTTCTGACTAAAAATCAATCCGGTGAATTTGATCCGGTCAGTTATTCGGAAATATACGAGTTCGGTTTACAACTTGGTACTGCACTCATTGAGTTGGAATTCCCACAAAAAGGCCACGCTGCAGTTCTTGCAGACAATCGTCTAGAATGGATCATCACGGATTATGCGGTGATTATGGCCGGTGGTGCGGATGTGCCTAGGGGAACCGATGTCACCGATTCAGATCTGAATCATATACTTCCTCATAGTGGTGCTACGATCGTTTTTGCAGAGAATGATACAGTTTTAAAAAAACTATATCAAAACCCAAACTCCATCCAAAACATACATACGATTATATTGATGGATAAGAACGCGAAGGGAACCGGAAAAGAACTGAAGTTTTGGGACCTGGTTCAAAGAGGAAAAGAATTAAGAGATAATGGAAATAGAAGTATAGAAGATCGAATTTCCAAGATCAAAGAAGAAGATCTATTTACCCTGATCTATACTGCCGGAACTACGGGGCGTCCTAAAGGAGTTCCTTTAACCCATAAGAATATCATGTCTCAGATCAATCGGATACCGATCCGATTGCAGGCGGGGGAGAGAATATTATCCATTCTTCCTGTATGGCATAGTTTCGAAAGAATGTTCGAGATGGTATGTATCTATTTCGGAGCAGGGACTTATTACTCATCGGTCCGTACTCTCAAAGAAGACTTAAAAAGAGTGAAGCCCACATTTATGGCTTCCGCGCCTAGGCTTTGGGAAAGTGTATATCAGGGGATCTATGCGACAGTGTCCAAGTCTTCGATCGTAAAACAGAAACTTTTCCATGCTGCATTGTTTTTCTCATCGAATATACAATCTGCAAAACGTTGGCTCAGTTTTAGGGAACTGGATATGACCGGTAGGAATTTTATCTATTCCTTTCTAGTCGGAATATTCAAAAGTATTCAATATATTTTGAATATAATCCCGGCGGCTTTATTGGATCTAATCGTTCTGAATAAGATCCGTCAAGCAACCGGAGGAAAATTAAAAGGGACTGTTTCCGGAGGAGGAGCTCTTCCTTCTCATGTGGACAAATTTTTTAACGCGATTGGTATCCAGGTTTTGGAAGGATATGGTCTTACTGAAACTTCTCCTGTGATCTCCGTTCGTATTTTAGATCAGGCAGTCATCGGAACAGTCGGTCCATTGTATAAAGAAACTTCCTTGCGTATCGTGGACCCGAATACTTCCAAAATACTTTGGACTACTGAAGAAGGTGGGCCTAAGGCCTATTCAGTTAAAGGTGAGATCCATGTAAAAGGGGACCAGGTCATGTCAGGATATTATCATGATGATGAAAATACCCGTAAAGTGATGCAGGGAGATTGGTTCAATACTGGCGATCTGGGAATGATGACATTCAATAATTGTCTGAAAATCGTAGGTAGGACAAAAGAAACTATTGTTCTTCTAGGTGGGGAAAATGTGGAACCTGTCCCGATAGAAAATATTTTAAGCCAATCAGAATTTATACTACAATGTATGGTAGTTGGTCAGGATCAAAAATATCTTTCCGCTTTGATCGTGCCAAATCCTGAATTTTTTCCTGAATATAAACCAGGTATAGGATTTAGCTCCGCGGAAGAAGAAGCAAGATGTGCCGCTAAGATCCAAGGAGTGATCCGAAATTCGATTTCTGCAACGAACGGTTTTAAATCATTTGAGAGAGTAGTCGATTTTAGATTATTGCCAAAACCATTCGAGACTGGAGACGAGTTAACAGCAAAACTTTCAGTCAAACGACATGTGGTTACTGATAAATATTCAGGATTGATCTCCGATATATATTCGGATAAAAAAGAAGAAGTTTTGAGATAAGAGAGAATTCATTTTTCACGCGAAGCCGCTAAGTGTGGAAGGTCTTTTATGAAAAATGACCCGAAACTCTTTGCGGTTTTAGCGTGAATTAAAGATTCAGAAAGTGAATGTATTTGAGAGAACGACTCCCATAAAATCTTTCACAACTTCGGCAACTTCATCCAACTTGATAGAATCCTGATCTACGATCCTTTGTCCTACAGTTCCTAGGATAATACTGATCAAAAGTCTGTTCAGGTTCGGATTTGTAATCCCCAAATGTTTTGTGATGATCGTCACATATTCTTTCATAGCTTCCGCGATCAGTTGTTTCTCTTCTTCATGATTTTTTAATCTAGAAACATCGCAGATAATGTAGAGAAGATTTTGGAAGTAAGTTTCCCTATCTTTTACCATGGTAAAAAGTGCTTCGACCCTTTTTTCGATGGTTTGGTTATCTTCTCCTTTGGAATATACCTGTAGCTCTTCTATATCTTTATTTAATACAAATTTTACGAGCTCTTTGAAGATATCTTCCTTAGTGGAGAAATAATGATAAAGGGTTCCGGTAGATACATCTAATTCTGTGGCAATCTCTCTCATTGAAACTGCCGAATACCCGCGCCTTGCCAAGATATCCACGCATTTGGAGAGGATCTCGGCTTTATATTTTTCGTGGTTTACGATTTTGGGCATTTCCTGGGTCCTGAATGAGTTTTTCTATTCTCTATTTTCGCTAGTCCTAACGCGTCCGCGCGGAAAAGAAAGGTGTATAACCTGTTCGTTTTTCGGGGCAAGTTAATTATTTTATTTGTTCGAAAAAAGAATGCAAGTGTTTTTTCCAGTTTGGGCCAAGATGAGTCAGGATCCTCTCCTTTTGTTCTTCGGCATCCTTTCGACCAGTTTCGAATGCGTACTTCACTAGGCTTGGGCTCGTATAATCGAACCCCTGTTCTATAAATGGTCCCTTAGGGGAAACAAGCAAAGTATCTCCTAAGATAGAATTGGATTTTCCAATCAATGTGGTTGGCTCGTAGAATACGCCTATCTTAGGTAGGTCGGAGGAAAATTCTTCCAGCAATAAGTTATTGGTTAAGCCCCCGTCCAAATAATAATTCCCGTTAAAACTTTGTAGTGGGAGGACTGGAAAGGCAGAGCATGAGTTCATTACGATCTGAGTGACGGTTTCCGGGTCCGTAAAATCTTTTTCGGTAAAAACTTTTTCCCTCCAACCCCAATCTTTCATTCTCTTCA
Organism: Leptospira sarikeiensis; assembly: GCF_004769615.1. GTDB lineage: Bacteria > Spirochaetota > Leptospiria > Leptospirales > Leptospiraceae > Leptospira_B > Leptospira_B sarikeiensis. Next base: position 59,362 of record NZ_RQGF01000005.1, read on the forward strand.
GTACTTCAAAAGGTTCTTCTCCCTTTCTTCTTAATGTTTCGTCCTTAAAATATGCTCGGATGATGGATGCTGCTTTAGTTAAGAGCAATCTTTGGATCGGTTTGCCGCTTTTATTTTTATCCAAACTTTCATTCGGGATCTCCACGGTATGGATCCTTATTTTTGCGGACTTAGAGATTAATTTGGAAAATCTTAAGCAATACTCTACCGTCCTTTTGGCCATCCCATGATGTGGAAAAGGAGGAAGGATACGTAAAAGACGATTCCAATAGAAGTTTTTGGGATTTCTTTTTGTAAGTTCCTGAAAGTAATTGGAGCTATCTTCTTCCGTTTCTGAAAGGGTGCTGATTGCCATTGCGGCTCCCGCACTTACTCCTGAAACTTCCTTAATTTTTATTCCCCAGGTCCTAAGAGCAAAAGCAAAACCTAATCCGTAGAATGCTTTGATACCACCTCCGGCAATTGCGAGTGCGATTTCCTTTTTCGCACCGAATTCTTGCCAAGCGGTCTGGAATCCTTTTTTAATTCTATTTTCTAAGGAAAAAACCGGATTCATTATTCCTACATATTGGTTGTGGAACCAAATCATGGCAATTTTAATTTGCACGAATCCAATTTCTTTACAAGATCGGAATATAGTATAGGAGACTCCCCTTGGCTAATAAAAAAGATTTAGAAGATATGCAGAAAGAATGGGAGAAGTTTTCCAAAGCAGCTCCGAATCTTATGGTCCCTCCACCTGCGTTTAAGGAATTATCCGGAGAGTTCGTTTCTTATGTACGTAAAAAAGAAATGGTATGTAGCTTTTATATAGAGCCTAGATTTTCGAATCCGATGGGCGTTTTCCAAGGTGGATTTTTAGCGGCTGCATTTGATAATACTTTCGGGCCCTTATGCTATTTAGCTGCAGGTAAGCCTACTACCACTTTGGAATTGAGCGTTAGTTATATTCGAATGGTAAAAGAAAACCAACGGATCACGGTCCAAGCAAAGGTAGTCGCTCGAGGGAACCAACATATCTATTTAGAAGGAGAGGCATTTGACGAAGAGGGGAAACTTCTAGCTAAGTCCACAACTCAAGTGCTTATTTTGAGGCTCCCACCGGCAGGGGAATGATAAGCAGAAAACTATTAAGTATTAGGAAGAGAAGGAGGGGAGGGGATCTCTTCCTTCGGTTCAGTAATTCTTTCTAAAGGAAGTTTTTTTACATGCTCTGCCATTTCTTTTAAGATATTAGCGGTGATATCCTTCATAATATCTCCGATTACTTCCGTCTCTAAAACTTCAGCGATCATTCTTCCGATATCCTCGCCTAATTTTCGGGAGATCTCCGACATGAACGGTAGTTTAGATAATTCTTCGAGCAAAAACTTGGACTGTAAAGACTCGTTCACTTTTGTGTTCAATTGATCATTATGTTTGGAGATAGCCTCTTTTGCGAGTTGGCTATAGTCCAATCTGAGCATAACTTCTTCCACTCTTTCCAAAGAATGTAGGAAGACTGCGTCCGCGATCGTATCTACGATCACATCCCTGAATCGAAATGTAATTTCTCTAGTAAGTACTTCGCTTACGTTTTGTCCGGAAGTCCCAAATCGATAGAAAGCGATCGCAAGTTTTACTCCTCTTAAAAGAAGGAATGGTCTTAAAAAATATAATGGCACGATACCGATCAGTTCGTACCAATTTGTTCGTAAATATTTCTTTATGTCTTTTTTTTGTCTAATTTTGATCCAAACTTCTATTCCCCATAAAAATATGGTGAATAAGTCGAATGCCAAAACGTATGTAGGAATATCTTTATGAATGAATTCTTTATAGGAATTTACGAATAGAAGGAAGAATACGTCTATCGATGCTAGACTTAAAAGAAAATAATCCCTGGCAGTTCCGGGGAGTACACTTCTCCAATATTTTATCGTTTGGATGAAGTTCCTGATTTTAGAGGTTTTTTGTGATTTAGGAATCTCTTCAGCCATGAGCCATTTTACGATTCGGTTCTGTCTTTACAAGTTTTTCCAAAACATACATTCTGGTCACTAGTTTTAAAGGGATGCATTTAGTCGTAGACGGTTTCAATCTGATTTACAAAATACCTGAATTGGAAGAATACATGTATTCCAATAGGTTGAGAGATGCGAGAGTGGGTCTCTTAAGAATTTTGGAATCTTATTCGAATAAACTTAAAAGTTCCAAGGTCCATGTTTTCTTCGATGGCAAAAAAGAAAAAGGGAACGAAACCAAAGAAGATTCGTATGGAAAGATACATGTGTATTTCAGCCAAGACAGGAAAGCAGACGATTTGATCAAAGAATATATCAAATTTGCTCCAAGGCCTGCAGACTTATTCGTAGTGACTTCCGATCAGGAAATTTTAGCTTTTGCAAAAAGACTAGGAACAAAACCTATACTATCCGAAGAGTTTGTAAAAAAAATAGAGAGCGCCTTAGCGGAAAAACCTACTAGGGAAGAAAAAGACTCTGGCGCAAAACTTTCTCCGGGAGAGATTCTCTACTGGAAGGAACTATTCAAGAAGGGAAAGTAAAGAGTGCTGTACAATTCGATATTATTCTTCGTTTTTTTCTCCATTGTTTATTCTATCTACTGGCTTCTTCCTGAAAAAAGAAGATCCGACTTTTTACTTCTTTCTAGCGGCATTTTTTATATTGTCGCATCTGCCACGATCTTAAGCGGATTTTATTTCTTCTTACATTTTTTTGTAATCGTTTTACTGAATTATTATGCCTATTTCAAGATCAGGACCTCTACAAGATCCAGATCTTGGATGATAACTGCAGTCCTTTTAAACGCATTCAATTTAGGATTTTTTAAATATTTTTATTTTATAAACAAGATCCTATTTGATTTGACCAGGTATCCTTTTTTCGACGAGGTCCCGAGAATACTACAAATCTCCTTACCTTTAGCGGTAAGTTTTTATAGTTTTCAAATGATCGCGGCTGCTGTGGATGCTTATAGAAAGCCGGAAGGAGAGATCGTAGGTCTAAAACAATATCTAGGTTTTGTGATATTCTTTCCGATCCTGATCGTAGGCCCGATCCTAAGGACCAAGGATTATTTCATCAATATTGGACACCTAAGTCCGGATAAGGATAAGATCGTAAGAGCGTCTTATCTTATCATCTCTGGTCTCATTAAAAAATTACTGATCGCAGATCCGGTCGCTGGGGTCATTGCTCCAGTCTTTTCTAATCCTGGGCAGTATGATAATTTGTCCTTGGTTTTAGCCGCTTTCGGATACGCGATCCAAGTGTATTGTGATTTTTCAGGACTAACCGATATGGCCCGAGGAGTTGGATTATACTTCGGATTCGAGTTACCTGAAAACTTCAATGCACCTCTATTTTCACCTTCAGGAAGGGAGCTCTGGCAGAGATGGCATATGAGTTTGTCTTTCTGGCTGAGAGATTATATTTATTTCCCTTTGGGCGGAAGTAGAAAGGGAGAATGGAGAACTTACTTAAACCTGATCATCACTATGACAGTAGGTGGGATCTGGCATGGTTCGGATTATACATTCATTGCTTGGGGTTTTTATTGGGGAGTGATCCTCGCTTTCGAAAGATTTTTAGTAGGTAAGTTCGGTTGGAACGACGAAGATTCGAAGAGTAGAATTATAAATTTCTTAAGGATCCAATTCGTATTCTGCCTATTCTCCTTTAGCGCGATCATGTTCCGGGCAAATTCCGCAACTAAGATGCTCCAGCATATTACTGGGCTTGTAACAAACACACAAAATTATCTCTCTGAATCTTTATATTCTCTACAATTAGGTTGGATCGAAAATTCTATAGGCTTGGTAACAGGTCCTTCTCCTTTCGTTTTGGAATCTATGAAGAATATAGAAAAGATAGGTTACTCTTATCTAGGGTTTATCGTTTTTCATTTGATCCAATCCAGAAAGGATCTTTTACTAAAATGGGGGAAGGGTAGAGATTGGTTATTGGTCCTTTCAGGAGTAATTACCGTTTTTGCGATCGCCTTATTGTCGGAGGATTCAGGGGCTTGTATTTATTGCCAATTTTAGGCCTCTAATTTTATGAAAAAGAATACTTTTTTACTACTCCCATTACTTGTATTATTGATCTCCCTTGTAATTGATCGTTTATTGACCCTTGAGTTTTTTCAATATTACTATTCCAATACTTTATCTCATCTGAATTTTATCAGCAAAGAAGATCTTTATTCTGATCTAAAGAAATATCTAAAAGAAAAACCGGATTCTCGTAAAAAAACATTGGTGTTCTTTGGAAATTCCAGAGCACTTCTGCTTCCAACTAAAGAATTGGAGAAAAAATATCCGGACTGGGTGTTGTATAATTTTTCCGTACCCGGTGGATCTCCAGATTATTTTTTATATTGGGTAGAAAGATTTAAGTCGGATGGAGTGAAACCTGAATTCGTTCTTCTGGATCAATCTTTAGAGATTTATAATAAAACTCCGGTACTCGCTCTTGACGAAGTTTTGATTTATGGACTTTCTTTTGAATTTATTTTAAGACATTGGACCAGATACTCAAGGGAAGAATTGTCCGTTTTTATTTCCAAAAACCTATTCCATACGTATAGGGATAGGCCTAAATTGTGGAGAGTTATGGAAAGGACCCAAAACTCTTCTGCATTGGCAAAAGTATATAAAGGCGCAGTTCAGAAAGTTTTGACTATGTTAAAAGAAGAGAGAGGAAGTACTCCTAGAGAACTAGTCAAACAAAAACATACTGACGAGGAATTAGTGAAGGCGTCCGAAATGGATTTTTCCTCTTATTTAAAACCATATACATTTCATTCCAATATGTTCGAAATGCAAAAAGATTCCATCCAGATATTAAAGGAATCTAAGATCCCATATGCGACTATTTGGGTAAAGGTTGCCCGTCCTTATTTTAATCTATATGTCACTCGAAAAGTGGAAACTACGGAGGGATTAAAAACTCCTTTAGAAGTTTGGAGACCGATCGTAGATAAATTTAATCAAGATACCGGAACGGCTTTCTGGAATATGAACGAAGATCCTTTATATAATTGTGAAGAGTTTGCGGATCCTGGGCATATGTCCCCGAATTGTTTTCCTGTTTTCGGAGATTTTATCTTCAAAAAACTTTCGGAAACTCATTCAGTTTCTCATTTAAAATAAGGAAGGATATTAGGTAGGATCTCTCCCGCTTTTCCCTGTAGAAATAGGTCTGCGTATCTACTATACCCGCTCGGATCTATATTGATCTCAATAACGAAAGCTCCGTTTTCCTTAGCGATCCTGGCGAGCTCTACAGGAATTCCCACAGCGCCGGATGAACCGATTACTAAAACAATTTCAGAATCTGCCGCAAGTTCGATTGCTCTTTGAAGTAGATTCGTATCATAACTTTCTCCAAACCAAAGAACATCAGGTCTTACCAAACTCGAACAAGATCCGCATTCAGTAGATTGTTTTAGTTTGGTTAAATCTGAAGCGGAACTTCTTCCGCATTTTGTGCAACGATTTCTGAAAATGTTTCCGTGAATTTCGATGAGTTTTTCTGATCCGGATCTTTTGTGAAGTCCGTCCACGTTTTGAGTGATTAAGAAAAAATCAGATTTAATTTTTTCTAATTCTGCTAATGCGAAATGAGCGGGATTTGGAGATTTTTCGGAAATAAGTTCCATTCTCCATAGATACCATTCCCAAACTAATTTAGGATCTTTTGAAAAAGCCTGGGGGGTAGCAAGTTCTTCCGCTCTATATTGTTTCCATAGGCCTTCTTTTCCTCTAAATGTAGGAACTCCACTTTCTGCAGAAATTCCAGCGCCGGTAAGAGCTAAAACCTTGTTAGAAAATTTGAGTTTCGTTTTTAACTCTGAAGGGAATTCCATATCAATAAGGAAGATGTAAGTTCTTTTCTACTTCCGTTTTTTTATCCGCACCAGAAAGAAGTTCTACGATCTTCAAGGCGAATTCAAATGCGGATCCTGGGCCTATGCTTGTGAGAATTTTGTCCGTTAATTCTAATCTACTTCCGGTATACATTTCATTTGCTGGGATAGAACCCGGAAAAGCCGTAAATTTCTGATTTTGAAGAATGGAATGAGTTAAGAGAACATTTGGAGCCGCGCAAATTGCTCCGATCCAGCGATTTTCTTCTTTATAATCTTTTAATATTTTAGGAATTAGTTCGTTCGAGTTCAGGTTCTTTGTTCCCAAATTCCCGCCTGGAAGGACTATCATATCGAATTCTGAAGGGTCAATCTCCGAGAGAAGCGAATCCGCGATTAACTTTACTCCACGGGATGCGGTTACCGTTTTATCTTGGATCCCTGCGGACACTACCTCGATCCCGGCTCTGCGCAAAACGTCCACTACGATCACCGCTTCCATTTCTTCCATCCCATCTGCATAAGGGACCAAAACTTTCGGCATTTTATTATCCTATATCGAAAACGTATTAAAACCGCTTTCGATGAAAGAATAAAGACCTATGAAGATTAAATCAATCAAAACCCGGTGCGTAAAACCGGGTTTGTTTTAAACTTCTAACTCTTGTTTTTTGGACCAAGTGAGATTGGAATTGAGGAAATAATTCGAGATCATAGCAGTAAGTATGGAGAGTATATCCGCACTAAATTTCAAAGTTAATTCAGAAGCGAAAGCCCATTTGGAGAATACCGAGTAGTAAATGAAATGGAACGCGGACATTTGTACTAAGATCCCGACTAAACTTACAGAATGAAAGAGTAAGAACCCGAAGGTAAGATTCTTTCCGGAATATCTTCTTTCATAAAAAGTAAAATAGTTGTTTAGGAAGAAATTGGAAAGAATAGAAAGTTCAATCCCAAAAAAAACTGATAAAGAGAACGGATCTAAAAAGGAGATGCCGGTCTGTATTTCAGGAAATTTGAACAATTCTGCTATTAAAAATCCTAGAAGATTTACAAGTACTCCTGTTGCTCCTACAAGAGAATAGAGTAGGAATGTTGGAGAGATCCATTTCCCGAAACGAATATCCAGGATTGCCAAAAAGAAACTTTTGATCACTGAGTTATTCAGTTTTGTTTCTCCATAGACACGATTCTGAAAGGTATATGGGATCTCTTCTATCTTCAATTCTTCTTTGCTTCTTCCTAAAAACTCCAAAAGTATTTTAAAACCTCTTGGGTTGATCTCATTTATAGTTTCAGAATATACCGAACGTTTTATTCCGAAATAACCGCTCATTGGATCAGAAACGGGAAGTCCCAAAAATCGTTTTGCTAAAAAGTTTGCAAAACGGCTAATTCCGATCCTAGCAAGGGACCATTTCCCAGTAGAGCCACCTTTGGCATATCTAGTTCCCAGACATAGATCAACATTTCTCTCATAGAATGAACGGATCATTTCCGGTAAAATTTTCTCGTCGTGTTGTAAGTCCGAATCCATGACTACGAAAACTTCTCCTTCTGCTGCTCCCATCCCAGTAAGCACTGCAGAAGATAAACCTTTTCCAGTCAACCTACGGATCACTTTTAGTTGCGGGATACTCTCTTGTAGATTTTCCGCAACTTCCCATGTATGATCCGGGCTATCGTCATCCACCACGATGATCTCATGTTCATATTCTGACAGAGATCTAGAAATACGATCCGCTGCGATTGGTAGGTTTTTGCTTTCGTTGTATGTAGGAAGAATAATGGAGACGGATGGGCGCATAGAACCAAAATCCCATTTCGTGTTTTTGGATTCAATCTATTAAGTAATTAATTAATTACATACAGTAAAATTTTGAAATCCGACCGAAGTATTTGTGATTTTCTATAAAATGGAAAGCGGTCTATTCGTATTTTGTAATACGGTCGAGAAGTGTGTTACAATGAGTAATCGAAAATCTTACAATCACATATGGTTGATATGAGTAATCTACATAAGTTAGACTAATCGATAATGCTGATGGTAAATAAAAAGAAAGTTTTCGAGAAAAGGTTAGAGATATGCTCTAAGATGGGAGGGGTTGATCTAACTCTTTTACTTAAATCCGACCATAGTGTAAGAGTCGTATATTCATTTGGAAAACCAGTATCAGTTTGTTAAAGGTTCTGTAAACTGCGGTCTATATCGTTTCTCTGAATCTTTGGCAGTAAAAGCATTTCAAACCTTGAAGAACTGGGTTTGAAATCTTTTTTATTATTCGAATCGGGTTTTTGGTATGTATATTATATTAGTATAATATACAATTCTGCTTCGATGGCCCTTGATCTGAATTTTCGAACTCGCTCCTGAGAAAGTTCTTAGCCCAAACGACCAAGAAGGGTTAAGGGCTTTAATTTTATCGTTTGTTCCTAGGCGGATGTATTTTTCCTACTTTTCGCATCTTTCGATCTTCTAATTCGAAAACAATAAAAGGAAATTAAGTAAGGGTTTTACTCTTACAAAAACTAAGGAAAAACAATGTTTCTAAAAAATATATTCAGTCATTTCTTTCGAATAGAGGATATGGAAGGCAGATATAATATAATCATTCGAATTCTTGTAGGAGGAGTTTTTATTTGGGAAGGGATCATCAAATTTCTATATGTAAATCAGGGGATAGGCCGCTTTACGAAATTAGGGTTTTCTCAGCCTGAGTTGGTGGCATCTTTAATAGGTGGTTTAGAGATTTTAGGTGGGATAATGATCCTTCTTGGGGTCCTAACAAAACCGATTAGCTTTATATTTGTGATACAAATGTTTGTAGCAATGTATCTTACTAAACTTCCTTTATTTTTCGGAACCTCTCCGTTGCCGCCACCACAAGCACCTCCGATCGTTGGGATTTGGGCAGTCCTACATGAGATCCGATCGGAATATTCACAAGTTTTGGGATCCTTGTTTCTGTATCTTTCCGGTCCTGGGCGTTTCTCGGTTGATGCTATCTGGAAACGGAAATAATCGTAGGTAGGTTTTATTTAAGGAAGAAAATCTTAGGATTTGTAGTAACGACGACGTTTTCAAGAAGTCTTTCTTAAAGGGAAGACTTCCCCCAACTTCCGATAATACATATTATGTCGCATTAGGTGGAAGAGGGGCATCAACTTTTGATACTCCAGGCCTTTCGAGTTCAGAAATTCTTAAGGCCTGGTTCGAATTTTCTTTAGATGGATCTTTAAATTTAAAAGAAAGCGGGACTGATCTATCTATATTGAAGAAAGATCAATATCCCTGCCATAAAGAGATCGTAACGATTGTTTTGCCATTGTCGGATTTGTTTTCGCATTGGCATTTAATCTGAGCGGATTGGCTATAATAGCCTTGCCCAAGCGAAAAACCTGGTGCCGGTTTGCAACTTTTATACAATCCGCCATCTACTAGGCGATTGCAAGCAGCTTGGATTGCTGCCTCAATATCTCCACTCTGGGAATTTAAGGTGCCTGGAATGGCCAGAAATATCGCAACAACTAGGGCCGAAACGGAAATAAATAGGATCTTTTTCATGGTTAGGTCCGAAAACAAATAGGAACTTTCCTTTTGGAAAGAAAATATTTCAAACGAAAAATTTCTTTAAGAGAAAAATTCTGTATTGGACCTAAGAAAGTTATCCTGGGCTTGCTAAGCCTTAAATTCTTGGACTTGGTTTTGGAGTGAGTTACTTAGTTCTTCACATTTTCTTGCGAGTTCAGCAGCCTCTATTGCTTGAGATGCAATAATAGAATTCGAGTTTTGGATCCTGTCCAAAAAGTTCCTGATCTCTTCTAAACTTCTTTTTTCCGTTTCCGTGGCGATATGCACGTTTTCTGCAATTTTTCCGACATTGAATAAAGCACCCGCTACAGTAACCCTTACTTCAGTTTGGCCTTCTAAAAGTGAGAAGAATGAGTTTAAGCTGTCTTTGATGGAATCCACATCTCCTAAGATCAAAGAAATGGTTTTTGTTCCGGATTGGACTATTTCTGTATTTTTAGTCATTTCTTCTTTTCCGTCTCTGATCAATTTGGAAATTTCTTTGATCGTTCTTCCAGTCTGATCCGCTAATTTCGAGATTTCATCTGCAACTACAGCAAATCCTCTTCCATGTTCCCCTGCTCTGGCTGCTTCTATCGAGGCATTTAAAGCAAGAAGATTTACCTTGTCTGCGATATCATTGATCGTACTTAATTTTGCAGCAGTTCCGGAAGAACTTGTCTCGATCCGCTTGATCGATCTTTCTATGGATCTTAAACTTTCTTCCGACTCTCGAGCATGTTTCCAAGCTGTTTCGAACAAAACTTTAGTGGAAACTAATCCCGTTTCCATATCTTGGAAGCTGATCTCTAAATTTTGAAAAGAACCTTCTAATGTTTTTGTGGCTTCAAGCTGTTTTCTTGCAGAATCGGATACGTCCGAGATCGCTCCGGATATTTGATTCATGCTCACGTTGATCTCTTCCAGACTATTTGCTTGATCGCTTGTTTTATCAGCTACAGTTGTAGAGCTTTGGACTAAGGTTTCTAAGATCTCGTTAACAGATTTGGAAGTTTCTTGAACTTCGATCTGTATGGAAGAATTATCATTTTTTACTTCTTCAAGAATGATCAAGCTCATTGCCTGATTCATAAATTCTTTTTTAAAGGTTAGAGAAAAATAGATCAATATAGCCGATTCGAAAATTACAAAAATAGCATGCAATAATACGATATCCCATCCATTTCCATAATTGAATATAATGATAGGTGTTTCTAATAGTTGAAATCCTACACTTTGGCAGAATGATAGTAGACCGTGGTGGACCGCGATGTAAAGCGCACCAGGAAGTATCGTTTTCCAATCTCTATAATATAATAAAAACGCTAAGGCTACGAATACATGGAAATGCATCTCAATTCTTCCGAATTGGGATTGTATGAGTATTCCCGACCAACTCATTAGAAGAACAGAGTTGAGTATCCTTAAGCTATAATCACCTCTTAAGAATAAAAAGCCGAAACTTGCTAAGACTCCGATGGCAACCGAGGAATTCAGGACGAATTTCCAGGTTCCGTATTCAATAGAAAGTAAAAGAGCGAATGGAATATGCGCTAGAAGAAGTAAGTAAAAGAAAAGATCTGCTTTTTTGGTTTCTTCTTTGAATTTTATTTTAGCTGATTCGATCGTATTCTGTCTTTGTGTAGGCAGATTCATATTTTTTCCCATCGGTTTTTATGTATGCGGCTTTTTGTTTTTTGGCCGATCGATTTTCAATTTATCTATTAGCTTTGACGGACAAATTAGGAAATATTTTCATTTATTATGAATCGCTTAAGTATTTATTCCGCTTTAGTTTCTGTTGTCGCTTATGAATTTTAAAAGTTCTTTTCTGTTTTGATTCCAATGTTTATTAAATTCAAAGAATATACCTTTGATCTTTCCATGTGAATTCACCCATAAGAGCGAGTCCGGATGGTCTATATCTGCCGAATTATTGGATGAGAATGCCTGGATACCGAACGATCTCGCGAGCTCGAACGACTGCCCTCTGGATTCTGTTCTGATAAAAAGAGGTTTGATATTAGAATTTGAAAAATAGCTTCTGAATCGTTCTGTTGAATCCTTTTCCGGATCTAAGCTAACGAATGCTAATTTTAGCTCTTTATGTTCTGATATGAGATCTTTTAATTTTGCTAAACTTCCATGACAGATAGATTTACAGTTTAAATATCCAAAATAAACGAGATGATCCGTACCCGTCAAAATGTCTCGAATATCGGTAATTTTTCCTTCTTCATTCAGAATTTCAAATTTTGGAAGATTTCTGTCCGCTTCTATCATTCCTGATGGATTCCCAGGTATAAAGTAGAAGAGCGGAAAAAGAACCGCAAAACTTCCGACAAAAAATTTCCACATTTCGATCTTCATTCTGAATATTGGAAGGCTTAAAGACCTTCTAATATACCAAAGACGAATGACTTGCATTTTATTCAAAAAATTTCCAAAAATTAGGCAGAACGAATTAAAGGAAATTTATTTCAATTTATGTTAAGTTTGACTTAATTGTTTGAAAAAAATCGTATATAATATTATACGAAAGTCGGTTGAAGATTATAGTTTTATAT
>NZ_RQGF01000038.1 GCF_004769615.1 Leptospira sarikeiensis
GTACGGAATTAGTTTATTTATAAATTAGAATATTGGATTTTTGGGATCTTTCTAACGTGATATGAATCTAATATTCGAAGGATTCAAATTACTAATATTCAATATCGTTAAGTTAATGAGGTAGTTATACCTACAATTGGTAATAAATTATTTTCCATTTTATTTTCATAATTATATCATAATTTACACGATTTATAATTTTACAAAAAATGAGGATAGTTTTCGGAAATCCTTGTAAATTTCAAAGGATGTAGTAGAATGGATTCAAATACAACAGAAGGCAGATTATGGCAGCCCAAAAGTTAGACATTAAAAAAACTCATCTGGATTCTACTATCCGTGGTTTGAAAGCGGTAGCGCATCCTGATAGATTAAAAATTCTTCTTCACCTTTCTAAAAAAGAACACAGCGTAGGTGAGCTTGTGGACGCATTAGGCATTAGCCAATCAGCAGCGTCTCAACACCTTAGCAAAATGAAAGAAGCCGGATACCTAGGCAGCAAAAAAGTTTCCAATCAGGTTTTTTATTCTATTAAAGATGCGAAGTTCAAAGCATTCGCAAAATCTTTACTTCAGATCTTTTCTAAGTAATCAGTGAACTGAGGGGGGTTCTATCGAGCCCCTTTTACTCTTCGTCCTTTCTCAAAAGATCCACGTAATCTGCGATCGCAGTTTCTAAGTTAGTAAATCCTTCTTTATAACCGTTAGAGATCAATTTCTGGGTTTCAGCCTTTGTATAGTATTGATACTTCGCCTTTAGGCTTTCCGGCATTTCCATATATTCGATGTTTTCGGGTTTTCCGAGAGCTTTGAATAGAGCAGAAGCGAGTGATTTCCAGGTTTCGGCCTCCCCTCTTCCTACATTGTAAAGACCAAATTTACGATTTTCTAATAGATGCAGACTTATCTTTGCAGCATCCTTAACATATAGAAAATCCCTTTTCTGCTCCCCGTCTTTATAATCAGGGCGATAGGACTTAAATAGTCTCAATTTGCCTTCAGAAAGGATCTGATCGTAACCTTTTAAAACTACGGATCTCATGTCTCCTTTATGACCTTCTCCAAAACCGAAAATATTGAAGTATTTTACTCCAGTGATCTTATCCGCAAAACCCTTTCGGATCGCATATAGATCGAACATATGTTTAGAATATCCGTACATATTCAATGGTTTGAGAGAATGGATAGGAGCCTTGTCGTCATAACCGAACTTTCCGTCCCCATAAGTTGCTGCGGAGGAAGCGTATAAGAAATTGATCTTATTTCGAAGTGATTCTTCTGCGAGGATCTTAGTATATTCGAAATTATTTCGGATTAAGTAAGAAGCGTCCGTTTCAGTCGTGGAAGAACAGGCACCCATATGGAAAATATGGGAATAATCTTTGAGTATATTAGAGTTTTGTACTTTATCTAAAAAGTCCTCTTTTTCCAAGTAATCGGTATATTCTAGTCCTCTTAGGTTCTTCCATTTGGAAGAAGTGCCTAAATGATCCACAACCAGTATATCGCCAATACCCTGCTCGTTTAGTAGTCTTACAATATTACTTCCGATCAATCCGGCTCCACCGGTAACGATGACTCGTTTCATTCCCATTCTTCCATTGGTTCAGAGGGAATCCAAAAGTCTACCAAATCTATTCTCAACCTGTTTGGTGATTTTAGGATCTTCTTCTAATACCGAAGGATACCAGGTTTTCATTCTTGCATCTACAAGGATCGGCCCAGTGAAAGAGATATGATTTCTGACTAGTTCGGAATCTCCATAAATATCAGCAGCCGGTTCGAAACGAGTGAATACGTTCCAAATGAAATCATGATCCGACTTTGTAGATTCCTCAGAATTATCCACAAGGAACACGAATAAAAATCCTTGAGTGATCGTTTCTTTTTTAAGAAGCGCCAAGATACCGTCTTTATGTTTATACTTGGGACCGGAGATGACTAAAACTCCTGGGCAATAAACTTTCGGATCTTTAAATCTAGTATTTTTGAGATTGGATGTGATCTTAGGTTTTAATTTTTGAGTTTTAGGACCAACCCCTAGAAGAACAGCCTTACTTCCTTCATTTACTTTCGGACCTGTATAATCCAAAGTATCCTGAGAAATATTCGAGAAGATATGTAAGTCGGTCCTAGGTTGAAATCTTTCTAGAGCTGCGATGAATGTGGTTCTAAAATCCATTAAGGGCACATCTTGGTCCGTCACGATCAAAAACTTTGTAAGAGATAATTGCCCTTCTCCTAAAATTCGGAGTGCTCCCATAAATGCTTCTTTCTTGTATCTTTCTTTTACGATGGCAGCCGCAAGAGAATGGACTCCCGATTCTTCATAGGCCCAAACTCCTTTTACCTGAGGCATTACGATCGGGAACATAGGTGAAAGTAGATGTTGTAGATATTCTGCGATCCAATGGTCTTCTTGTGGAGGACGTCCTACAACAGTCGCAGGCCAGATTGCATCCTTACGTGCATAAATATGATCGACTTCGAAAACTGGATAATCATGTTTTAGTGCGTAATATCCGTAATGATCTCCGAACGGTCCTTCGGGTCTTCGGATCCTAGGAGGAATTTTTCCGATAAGAGCAAAATCGGCGTCCGCAACCAATGGTAAAGAACTGATCTTCTTATTCTTTAAAACTTTTAATCTTTCGCCTAATAGTAATGAGGCGAGAAGAAATTCACTGATCTCTTCCGGTAAAGGAGCTACCGCAGAAATTGTAAGTGCGGGAGGACCACCTACATAGATATGAGCAGGAAGAGAATTTCCTTCGCTTTCAGCTTCCGAATAATGAAATCCTCCTCCTCTATGGATCTGGATATGCATACCGGTCAGTCTAGGCTCATGGAATTGGATCCGATACATTCCTAGATTTCCTTTTCCTGTTTTAGGACTTTCCGTATACACAAGAGGAAGAGTGATAAATTTGCCCGCGTCTTTCGGCCAAGATTTTAAAGCGGGCAGTTCGTCGAGGCTATTCAATTCTTGTTCCAATACCGGTGCCTTACTTACTTTTCTTAAACCAACTTTCAAAGCAGTCCAAGCAAGAGATCTAGCTTCCCAAACTTTTTTGGGTGTAGGCGGCATTAGATGTTTTGCAGTATATGCGATTTTTTGAATAAACTTTACCGGATCTTCCCCAAAAGCGATCTTGATCCTGTTTTCAGAACCGTATAAATTCGTCGCAACTGAGAACTTAGAGCCTTTTACATTGGAGAATAGAATAGCCGGTCCTCTTTTTCCAACAACTCTTCTTTGGATCTCGGCGATCTCTAAGATAGGATCCACCTCTTCTTTGATCTCCAGAAGTTGTCCTTTACGAGCGAGTTCCTTTACAAATTCTGAAGTGGACCGAATACTCATGGATTATTTCCTCTTTTTGTTCTCTGGTTTTAGTTCCAAACCAGGCAGCACTGATTCTTTTTTCGCCAGAGTCTGCTTGATCTTTTTAGCAATGGAAGAAGGAAACTCCGTTTCCAAATTTTTCCAATTACAATATCTCATTTCTATAGAAGGTCTTATTTTACGGAAATTCTCGATCAGTTTTTTTTCCGTCTTTTTATCTAGATCTAGTTCAGAGACAAACCCCTGGATCTTATGATGTGTGATCGTATGTTTGAATTTGATTCATAGATCATTCGCTTTTAGATCCCAATCCAGGACCGGATCAGACTCATAAGGATTTTTCCCTTCAAATCCAAAAGGAAGTGAATAGATCGTTTTAAAAAATCTTCTCTCAGGATAACGAAGAAGTAAAAATCCGTTTTCAGTATGTAAAAGATAAAATCTGATATTTAAAGGAATTTCTTTCTTCTTTTTTTCGATGGGAGGAATACTCTCTTGCAGTCCGGCTTTATTCGCTTCACAATCGATTTGTAATGGACATTCGTTGCATAAAGGTTTCGGAATACAGACCCTAGCTCCAAGCTCCATCACTGCTTCATTATGATCTCCAGGAAATTCAGTATTTAAAAATGAATCAGCAATCTTTTGTAGTTTAGGATCCGCTTTTGATCCTGATTCCTGAAATAATACTAAACGAGAAAGGACTCGTTTCGCATTCCCGTCCAAAACAGCAAAAGGTAGATTATATGAAATGGATAAGATCGCCCGTGCTGTATAAGGTCCAACCCCGGGCAGAGACAAAACTTCTTCCAAAGTTTTGGGAAATTTTCCTCCAAATTCATGGACTAATTTTTTCACACCTAGATGGAGATTTTTCGCTCTTGAATAATATCCAAGGCCTTGCCAATACCTAAGAACTTCCTCTTCTTCAGCATTTGCAAGTTCCTCCGGAGTTGGAAACCTTTGCATAAATTTTTCGTACAAAGGAAGCATAGCGGCTACCCTAGTCTGTTGGAGCATGATCTCACTTACCCAGGTAGAATAAGGAGTTCGATTTTTCCTAAAAGGTAGGTCTCTTTTTTCTTTTAAAAACCAATTTCTGAGTTTGGTATTGGTTTTAGGATCGAATCTGTAGGGATCCAAAATTGGATCTTTTGATCTCAGACCTGCGGACATGTATCTGACAATCGAAACCCCAGGCGTTCTCTACGAAAAGGAGTTTTTGTAGGAGTTCCTACAGGTTTCGCACAAAGGGCACTGAGGGTTTATAATGAGTCTTTCTAAATCTACTTTGATTGGTAGTTTTTCTATATTCTCACGCAGAGTCGCAGAGAAATTCGAATACAAATGAATCCAAACTCGACGGCTCCGCGTGGAAATGTTTTGCGAAACTCTTTTCTAAAGTAAAAAACCTCCGGAGACTTCAATGTCCTGAGCGGTGACCCAAGAAAGTTCATCTGAAAGTAAGTTCACGATCACCTTAGCAATATCATCCGGATTTCCGATCCTTCCTAATGCGGTTTGGTCTGCAAGCGGTTGGATAAATTCTGGATGTTTATCAAATGCTCCACCTCCTAAATTCGTATGAACAGGCCCCGGTGACACTGCATTTACTCGGATCTTTCTTGGAGAAAGTTCTTTTGCCAGATACTTTGTCCATGAAGATAAAGCTGCCTTTGAGGCACCGTATGCTGAATATCCTACAAAAGATCCATGACTGGAAGAACTGGATGTATTCACGATTCTTCCGTTATCTTCTAAAAATCGAACAAGATATTGGGTTAAGAAGAATGGTCCCTTAAAATTCGTATTTAGGATCTGATCGAAATATTCTTCCGTCATCTCCGCAAAAGGCATACCGCCGCCGATCCCTCCGTTATTCACCAAGTAATCGAATGTTTTTCTCTGCCAGATCTCTCCAAGATTCTTTTTCGCAAGTTCTGCAAAGCTTTCGAAGGAATCTTTTTGGCTCAGATCTAACTTAAGGCAAATTGCCTTACCTCCACTTTTTTCGATTTCCTTTACTACTTCTTCCGCGCCTTTTTTATCAGAATGATAGGTAATAATGACTCCAATCCCTCTTCTGCTAAGTTCCAATGCGGTACTTTTTCCAATTCCGTTACTTGCACCTGTGACAATTGCTAGTTTCATAAAATTCTCCAATAGAAAAGATCGTAGATGATTTTATGAAAATCGTAAAGATCGGATACTACCGGTTCATTGCCTAATCCTACCTGGGGAAATTTTTCGCTTTTGAAAATAAGGATCTATTTTACTATTATAAAAGAATGAAAGGTATCCTAAAAGAGATCGCCGAATTAACTACCAAAGCGACGACAGAACCTACTAAAACGGAGCTTCCCGGAATATTGATCATCAAAGGAGAAGTGTCCGAACACCAGCTCGCAGCGATTTACGAGCCTATGATCGGCTTAGTCGTGCAAGGAAGTAAGACAATCTCAATAGGTGAACAAACCATTCATTTACCCGCTCCTTCTTATTTCGTAATTTCTGCAGATGTGCCCGCTACCGGTAAGGTGCAACAGGGTAAAGAAGGTCCATATATTTCCATAGGCCTCCAACTGGACCAAGATTCGATTGCTGATTTGTTAAATGATCTTTCAAAAGATCTTTCGGATGAAAATCATTATGACGAATTCTGCGCTTGTGATGCAGATAGCGAATATTTAGAACCTTGGCTCAGAATGTTAAACCTTCTAAAAACGCCGAAACATATCCCTGCACTCGCTCCGGTCTATAGAAGGGAGATCTTATTTAGGACACTACTCGGCCCCCAAGGTTGGCGTTTAAAACAACTCTGCCAAGCACAAGGAAAAGGGCCGAGTGTATATCCTGCAATCCAATGGATCCGCGAAAATTATACTGCATCCATGGAAATCAAACGACTCGCTGCAAAATCTAGATTGGCTGTAACAACTTTCCACCGGCAATTCAAACAGATCACTGGATTAAGCCCTGTCCAATTCCAAAAACAACTCAGACTATTAGAAGCTAGAAAACTTTTGGTATATAGCGCTTATTCCGCATCACGCGCCGCCTATGAAGTTGGCTACGAAAGTGTTTCTCAATTCAATAGAGAATATTCCAGATTTTTCGGAGATTCTCCTGTTAGAGACGCTTCTAACGTGAGGGAAAAAATACTATTGACGAATCCATAAAACTAATAAGAATCCGTTGACTCGGATCTTATGAATAAAACTGAATCTTCCAAACCTAGTGTCACTTTGGCTCGGTATCTCTTCGCTTTAAATGCGATTACCTGTTTTTTAGGAGTTCTATTAGAGTTATGGTGGGCTTATCATCATACTTCTAAACTTCCACCAAACGCAGGTTTTACGAGGACATTCGGTCCCGGGTTCGATAGTTTTTTCAACCAATTTGCCTTTTTCACGACCCAATCCAATACGATCTTGGGAGTAACAAGTCTTCTACTCGCATTACAACCCGATAGAACATCAACTTCCTTTCATGTATGGCGTATCATTGGACTCATAGATATTACGATCACCGGAATTGTTTTTAATTTCGTTCTACAAAATGCTCCGAGCGGCGGTGAACTTGCAGCATTCACAAGTGATATCGAGCATATCTTAAATCCGATCTTCGGAATATTACTTTGGGTTATCTTTGGTCCTTTCGGATCAGTTAAAACGAAACGGATCTTTTTAGCGGCAATCCTTCCGATCGCTTACGCTGCGTTTACTCTAATCAGAGGAGCGATCATGGAGTGGTATCCTTACAATATTCTGGACGTTCCCCGTCTCGGTTATTCAGGTGTCTCCATTAATATAGCCGGGATCTTTGTTCTATTTCTACTCATCGCAGGATTTCTATTCTTGGTAGATAAATTATTGTCCTCCAAATTTGTTCGGCTATCTTTCCAAAAAGAATAAACTATGCTTACTGCACGCGACATACAAAAGAAGCGATTGGAAGATCAAATTCTGTTGGTCTTCCGACAAAAACTATTTTAAAAAGATTTGCAGCTCTATAAACAGAACAGATCATCGACTATCTGGTAAGTTATGCACATAGCTTAAGTAAGATCGATTCTCAGGTCTTGCCAATTCTTCCGATATCCCTCATTTAGGATAAATCGGAAAACGGAAGATCTAATTACTAGATATTCAACAATTTCATATATTAGAATAAAGGAAATAGCATGAAACATAAAGGAATGGCGTGGAAAATCCTAGTAACCTCACTGGTTTTTTCCTTCGCTGCAAATCTATCGGCCAAAAGTCCTGCGGAAGCATTAAAATATCTAAATGAGCTCACTGATCCATTAGACAAAATATCGGCGGATCGCCTTTCTTATATCCAAGCTCTAGCTCATAGCAATAACAAACGCGAAACGGAAACAAAAAGAGGCGCGATTATCACTTCCGTAGAAAAAGCGCTTCTGAATGCAAACCAAGCCACAAACTACGACGGCAACTCGGATCTTAAAGATGCAGTCATCAAATATTTAAATGTATATTACACTGTTCTAAGAGAAGACTACGGCAAGATAGTAGACTTAAAAGAAGCGGCAGAACAATCCTACGACGCGATGGAAACCTATATGCTTGCGGAGAAAAAAGCAAGCGAGAAGTTACGCGAGTCCGCGGACAAATTCAACAAAGAACAGAAAGAATTCGCAAAAGATAACGATATCACTCTTTACGAAAGTAAGGATAGAATGAGCCTACTCCTGAAAAAATCAGGGGAAGTAATGGATTATAAGGACGAGATCTATTTGATCGATTTTAAACCTTATAAACAAGAATATTATCTAATGCAAGCTCTCAAAGACCAAGACGTTAAAGCGATCGAACAAAATAGAGAAACACTTTTAAAATATGCGGAAGAAGGACTTAAGTTATTGGATAAGGTCGTAGCTTATGATGGTGATCCATCTTTGATCCAGTCCTGTAAAAATAATCTAAATTTTTACAAGGCGGAAGCAAAAGACCAAATCCCTACCTTGGTAGACTTCTATCTCAAAAAAGCTCAATTCGAGACTTATAAAAAGAAATTCAATGAGAAAGACCCAAAAGACCGCACACAAGAAGATGTAGACTCTTACAATAAATTATTAGGAGAAGTGAACGCTTTAGTAGCTACATATAATAATATCAACCAAACTCTAGATAAACAAAGAGGAACATTGATCGAGCAGTGGAACAAGGCGAATAAGAACTTCTTATCTAAACATATTCCGAAAAAATAATTTTCTATCGAAACAAAGAGTGAATAGAAGAGACCTTATTTTTCTCTTCTATTCGTTTCTAGGTTTCTTCTAAATTGTTTATAAGAAACCCTATTAACGGCAGAATCCTCGAACCTCTCTCGAAATTCATTTTCTTCTAGTTTTTCTAAAGATCCTTGTTGTTTAAAAAGATCTCGGATCTTAAATTCTTGGATCTCAGTCTTCCAACCTTTTTTCCTGGCTTTGACTTGATTCCAAGGGCAAACTTCCTGGCAGATATCACAGCCATAGATCCAACCATGCAAATTTTCAACGGACTCTGAACGATCTTCTATCGTTTTATAAGAAATACATTTTCTTGCATCGATTTTATAAGGAGAAAGAGCAGCAGTCGGGCAAGAATCTATACAAGCAGTACAAGTCCCACATCTATCTTTTGCAATTAACGAAGCGGATCTTAATGGAAGATCGGTAAAGATCAAACTAATGAAGAAGAAGGAGCCGTATTCCTCGTGAATTAGATTCGTATTTTTTCCGATCCAGCCGATCCCTGCTTCTCGAGCTAAAATTTTTTCAGGAACAGGAAGTGAATCCACTCCTTGTCTAAATTTTTGGTTCGGGAAAGAGTTTTGTAGAAATTCCATTAGAGCGGATGCTTTTTTGCGCAGAACCGAATGATAATCTTCTCCCATAGCATATCTAGAAAAACGATACGTAAGATCTAAATTTTCGTATTCCGGATCATTATATAAGGCGCCTAACGCGATGACGGATTGAGGTTTGAATCCAAGGCCTTCCAACTCCAAACGAAGGTTCATGTTCCTGGGATACCAATTCATATTCCCATGCCTGCCTTCTTCCACCCAATGAAGAATATTTTCCTTATCTGGATCGGGGATTTGCGCATCTGCGACCCCAAAAAGTTGGAATCCATTCTCGGAGGCAATCGCTTTTAATTCATTCAGAAGTTCTTTACTTTCGAGAACCATATCTTATTCTTTCTATATGCAAGAAGGAGAAGAAACGTCTTTACAATCCCTTTCCGGCGGAATTCCTCTCCAAGAACTTTTAGCAGCAGCCAAAGAAGCAGGTTTAGATCTTCCTAAAGAAAGAGAAAGACCTTTGGGTAAGATCTTACTCGCTGGAATTTTAGGTGCGTTGAGAGGATTTTCAGAAAGAGGGCTTTCTCCCTTTTTACCCACTCATAAACACTTATTCGCGGAAATTGTATCCGATCTTACAGATGCATATCCAATCCTTTCCCAAGAATCCGACGAAAAAATGATCCTACAAGCAGCTTGCGATTTCGGGATCAAAAAAGTATATCATTTAGAATGGAAATTATACTCTTCCCACGATCTATTCTAGGATCTAAACTGCAAAAAAGATAATCGCGGAAAAGGAAACAAGCACTACGGCTTCTAAAAGCCCTGCCCCGAAATTTTGATCCCTTTCTATTTCTTCCTTCAAAGTAGAACCTGGTAACACGACCCAATCCGCAAAAAAATGTAGGACCGGAATAATGAAAAAAGCGAGACCTAAATCTAAAAGAAGAAGGATCCCTGTTTGGTATAAATTCTCGAATTCCCTAAATAATGCGCGGGTTAACAAAATACCGATCGCGAGTAATGCTCCTGCAAACGCAGTGCCTGCAGCCAAGTTCTGTTTTTCTTCCAATTCCAATTTGAGTTTATAAGGGATCCAAACTTTATAATATACTGAAAATAAGATCATCCCGATCTGACCTACTGAAAAAAAGATCACGGATACGATCGAGCCGATTAGTGTTTTTTCGACTAAGGGAGAAACAGCGAGTCCAAGTCCTTGGGGAAAAACTTTCTCCCCTATATCTCCGTTCAAAGCAGCTGCAATGAAGAAGGAACTTGCGATCGTTCCTCCGAAAAGAACGGAAGCAACTGCAAGATTTCTTTTTTCGTATATTTCTTCGATCGCGTCTATTCCACCTAAGATCAGACCGTCATTGATCTTTTGGGAAAGAAGAAGTAGGACCACTCCTAAGATCGCAAATGAAGAGACCTGAAATAGATCTCCTAAAAAATCCCCTTTTTCGCTGGGGTTCGAAACGATGGTAATAAAAAGTACAATGACCCCGATATAATAACCGGATAAACTTAATGCGAGAGCGCTATTATCCGACTTTACCAGTTCCTCGTCCAATTTGCGAGGCTCCGTCCAGTCCTTTAGTTTTTTTCCGATATAAAAGATTAAGAAGCCTAAAACGAAGAAGGCGCAATCTTTACCGAGTAAAGAAATATATTTCCAAACGAAATCCATGCACAACAGATTACTATGCTTGGGTTAAAATTTCATAGCCTTTTTCTGTGACCAGAATGGTATGTTCGAACTGAGCGGACCATTTTCCGTCTCTAGTAGTGACGGTCCATCCATCCTTCTTGGAAAAGATCACTTCCCAAGTTCCCAGATTCACCATCGGTTCGATTGTGAAAGTCATACCAGGCTCTAATTTGGAGAGTTTACGGCCGGAACGATAATGAGGGATTTGAGGCTCTTCATGAAAACCTCTTCCGATACCGTGGCCCATTAGATCACGAACAATGCCATATCCTTTTGGAGTAAGATAATCATCGATCGCATTTGCGATATCGCTCACACGATTACCAGGTTTTACCTGTTCGATCCCTACCCACATCGCACGTTCCGCATCTTGTACTAGACGTTCCACTTCGGGAGAAGTTTTACCGCCTACGATAAAAGTGCGAGAGCTATCTCCGTGATAACCATCTACGATCGGAGTCACATCCACGTTTACGATATCCCCATCTTTGAGAACATCTACGGCTTTCGGGATCCCATGACAGACTACTTCATTGATAGAAGTACAAACTGATTTAGGAAATCCTTTATAACCAAGAGGAGCAGACTTGCCTCCATTCTTCTTTGTGAATTCTTCACAAAGATCATTGATCGCAAGAGTACTAATACCGGGTTGGATGTACCCGGATATATAGTCCAGAAGCGCGGCGGCTAATTTGCCCGCCGCCCTCATTTTCTCGATTTCAGTCTTGTTCTTGATGTAAATCAAGAATGGATTAGAAGTCGGTAGGTCTAACCGTAGTGCGTTTATTCGCCTCGGTACGTTTCAAAGCATCGTCGATCAGTCCGTACAACTTCTCATTTAAGCCGTCGACCGCGTCTCCGGAAGTCATAAAGCCTTTTGATTTGATATAAGCTTTTACCTTGCTTGCGACGATGAGGGTATCCTTTTCAGCGCTTTGAGCCATGGAATTCTTCCTCTTAACAGTAGTTTTCTTTTTTTGTACCATACGAACGAGCTTTGGGAGCTTCTCCTTTTTTCCATTCCGAGAGTTTGCGGAACGTATCAAATTTGACTAAAGATACGTTTTCAAACGCCTCGAAAAAAGGAATCATTTTCGGAAAGGCTCTTTATAATTTCAGTTTTTTATTAAAAACGAAAGGTGTTTCTCCCATGAAATTTTTTGCATGTCGTATAATACAAGTGGGAACGAGACATATTGGGAGAAAACATTCGGGTCAAGAAAAAAATCATCCCTTTTTCACCGTCTCGTTCTGAATGATCGTTTGGACTAACGAAGTTTCGAGCCCTAATTTTTCAGCGATCGTCTCTGGTTGCCAATGAAAATTATGAAATAAATTCAAGACTGTCGCTTTCTTTCTAGCGACTAGGGGATCCTTTTCTTGTTGTTTACCGGATTTTCCCCCACCGGTTTTAGAAATATTGGTCTGTACTACATCCATGAAGGTGGATAACTTTTCAAACGTATCCTCTGCCTCAGATAATAGACCTTCCAGATCATCTTTCACAGAAAGAGCTCCCTCTTTCATATCATCCAACCTCTGTTGAAGAGTGCTGATCTGTTTATGACGCTCTCCTAGCTCGGACATAAGATCTTCTATCTTATCGAACTTGGCTTCCACCGATAAGATCTCCTCTTTGCGTCCCGCTAAAGATTCTAATCTATCATCCGTTTTCTTTAATGTTTCTGCGACTTCTCTTTCTCTTGCTTCGAGGACGGAGATCTCTTTCTCCATCTCTCTGATCTTCTGAGCCACTTTAAAAGAACTTTCTTTATGATCTTGGCTTTCTTGGTCTAGCTGTTTGATTTCTTCTCTAACAGCGACAACTCTGCCTAGCCTATCTTCCAGATCCAAGAAACGGGACTCCATTTCGAAGGCCCTTTCTCCCGCTTCGACTAGTTTACGATGAGTATCGTTCCAATGAGAAGATTCTTCCATGATCTTCTCGAATTCTACTTTCAAGACCTCTGCCTTGCCTTCGATTGAGAGAATTTCTTCTCCCCTTTCTTCCACTTGGGAAATGCGGGACTCGAGATCTTCCTGGATCTTTTTCAAACGCACTAAGTTTAGATCCAAGTCTTCGTAGGTTTTTTCGGTTTGGTTTGCGTCTTCCAAACCTTCTTTCATTTGGGAAACGAATTCTTCGGAACGTTCTATGATCTCTTTTACTTCTAAGAATAGAGCGGAACGTTTCTCTGCGTCCAAGATCCTTTCTGAGATCTCATCCACAGAAGAACGAAGGACTTCCGCCTCTTCTTCCAACTCGGAGAATAAGGAACGTTTTGCATCCTTGATCTCTTCCAAGTCTTTACGAAGATCTACTTGTAAGATCCTGTATTCCTTCTGAGCTTTTTGGAATTCTTCCCTTCCGGTTTTCAGGAATTCTTCAGAAGATTCTTCCGTTTCTTTTAGAAGATATCTGACCTGATTTTGGAATTCCTTCATCTGGCCTTCGCTTTCTTTGCGGCCTGAATCCAAAGCTTCTTCTAAATGGCGTTTTACATCCGCCAAATGTTTTGCGATCCTTTCTTCCAATTGGCTGAGTTGGATCTGCCCTTTGTCTAATAGAGCGGATAATTGCCTGTTGATCTTTGCGTCTATCGTATCGTTCAAACGATCGATCTTTTCTTCCTGTCTTTCGAAGAATTCCTGACCGGATTCTTTTAATTTATCCAGTACATTGCGAGCCTGTTCTCCAGCTTTCTCTAACTGGGATTCGGTAGAAGTGCGGATCTTCTCCGCCTGCATTTCTAAAAGTTTCTCGTTTTTGCGAAGAAGATTTTCGAATCTTTCACCAGCGGCAGAATATTCTACTTTTACATTCTCAAGTGTACCTTGAGCTTCTACTTTCAGATCTTTAAAACGGGTCAGAAGATCGTTACGAACCTCTTCCCCTTCCGAGCGGAAATTCGCCTTATACTTAGATACAAATTCTTCGATCTTATCTTTTTGTTCCGCATAGGTTTTGGAGAATTCTTCCAAATACTCCGCACCCTTAAAGTGGATCTGTCCCAGTCTTTCTTCCAAACCGCGGATCGCATCCATGGTATGATTTTTCTGGGATTGGACTTCTTCTTCCCAAGAACGGGAGAAATGTTCGAATCTCCTGTCCATTTTGCGGAATTCGTCCTCGATAGAGAGATTGATCTCTCCTACTTTGGATTCCGCTTCTCCCAGAATATCCGCGGCCGTCCCTTCCAGTGCATCTCTGATATCTTTTACGTAAACGTCCATTTCCTTCATGCGGTTAGATACCTGCACGTCGAAGACCTTTACGTTTTCTTTAATAGAATCCCATTCTTCTCGGAAACGTTCCGAATGAGAAGCGTGTAAAGCACCAACTTCTTCTTCTAAGGAAGTTTTCAGATCTTTAATATAAGAATCGATCTCTTTCATTCGATTCGCGATCTGAAGACTATTGTTTTTTGCGTTCTCTTTTACTTCTTCCCAGTCTGCTTTAAATTTTTCAGACTGAGAAAGTTGAGAAATACGTAATTCTTCTACCAGGGATTCCCTGATCTGATCTAATTTAATTTTGGATTTTCTTTCTTCTTCTACTCGAGAAGTTTCGAGAGCAGAATGGAATTCTTTCAGACCGGAAAGGATCTCTTTTCTAAGATCTTCCGCTTCTATCCGAAGAGAACTGGAGATACGATTGAATTCGTCCTCGAAAGAATCGATCTGGCGCATCAGATCCGCTTTTCTGGAATCCGCCTGCTTGAGAAGTTTGTTCTCCGCTTCCAGATATTTTTCTTGGAAGATATTGATGGAGTCGTTGATCCCTTCCGCCTGGCGTCTAGTCTCGTTTAAAATTTCGTCTCTTCTAGTTAGAGTTTCGAGACTCATACCATCGATCTCTTTTCGGATCGCCTCGATCTCGATACGAACCCCGTTTAAGAATGCTTCTTTGGAATGAACTACTTGTTCCAATACTTGATCGTATTTCTGTCTGAGAGAAGCTTCGTTTCTTAGGAAGGTTTCCTCTAATTTACGATCTGCGAGTTCTGCCTTCTCATCTACTCTGGTTTCTAGACGATCTAGTTTTTCGGAAACGGATAAGAATGCCGTTTGCATTCTGTCTGTTCTTGCATCTAGATCTTCTTCTTTGACCTTTACGGATTCGAGAAGGGACTGAACTTCTTCTCTGGCAGAATCCACTTTTCCTACAGTTTCATGATAAAGAGATCTGGTTTGGTTATCTAATTTTTGGCGATACGCTTCACCCAATTCTTCCAAACCGGTTTCGATACGATCCGATTTTATTTCTAATAATCCTTCGAGTTCAATGATCTTAGAAGCGAGAGATTGAAGGATATCGTCCGATCTAAAGTTTAATTTCTCTTGGAATGCTTCTAGTAGAACTTCGGTATCGGAACGAAGCTCTTGGATCCGATTTCCGATCCCATGCACTTCTTTTTTTCCAAGCTCCAATCTCTGGAGTCCTTCTTGGATGGACTGGGACTCCTGGCGAATATCGGAGGAAAGATGAACCACTTCTTTTAGATCGATTGTGACTGCGTTTAAAAAATCCCTATTGGAACGGATCGTTTCCAATAGTTGTCTGGATTCATCGTTTAAGCCACGAACTTCTTCCGCAAGTTTACGAGTTTGCTTTAAACTGATCTCCAGTTCGATCCCCGAATCCTTTACGGATTGGATCTTTTCTAATGCGATCTCTTGTAACTCTTCTTGGAGTTTGCCAGTATATCTTTTGATTTGGCTGAGCTTATAATTCGACTTGTCCATCCTGCGAAGGAGGATAGTAATGCCTACACTGGCTAAAAAGGGTAAAAGGAGTTCTAGGCCCATACTTAGAGTTTCACGAAGATTCTGTGAAGAAACCCCTTCAGAGAATTATGTCGCATCAAATGGATAGAAATACTCGAGACCAGGAGAATAAATCAAGAATTATTTCTCCAATCCCCAAAAAAAGGCCTTATACGGCGTTTGCGGGCATTTACGACAAGGTCATGAAACAGGCCCCTTATTTGGATTGGGCCGAGATGATTTTAGAAGCATATCGGATTGGGACCGAAAAAAACATCCCGAAAAGAGCCTTGGACCTAGGCTGCGGGACCTGCAAAATATGGAAATTCCTACCTGACAAAACAGATCTTTTGGGGATCGATAATTCTTCTGAAATGCTTCAAATCGCCGATTCTCAGCAAATTAGAGGAACTCGGCATTTAGCTGAATTGACCAGTTTCCCTCCCTTCCCCGCAAAATTTGACCTGGTATTCTCCGTCCATGATACCCTGAATTACTTTCTAAATGAAGAAGAGCTTTTCCGGATCTTTTCCCAAGTATCCGAGGTTTTGGAGAGCCCAGGGGTCTTTTTTTTCGATGTAAGCACCTTGGAAAATTTTAAAAAAAATTTCCAAAACAAGACTATAAAAGAGAACCACGGGAAAACAAAACTCCTCTGGCGGAACGAATTTGATCCGAAAAATGCGATCCTAAAGACCAGTTTGGAATTTAATGGGCCGGATTTTTCAGGAGTAGAAGAACATTTTCATAAGGCGTATCCATTAGAGACATGGAAGCGACTTTTAGAAAACTCAAAGATGGAAATTTTAGGGATCGGATCCGATTATGATTCTTGGGAAGTCCGACCAAAGGCAAATTATTGGAATTTTATATGCCGGAAAAAATAGCGCTCCTTCCCGGAAGAGTAAGAAAGTTTCTTAAATAGTTTTATTGTTGGGAAGGTCCGATTTTTGGAGTCTATATCACTAAACAAGCTGGTTATATGGCCAAATTAACGATACAAAATAAACACGGAATCGTTCGTTTCGAAAATCAACTTCTGGACGGATACGAAAAAGTCTTTGATGAGATTTCGGAACAAGCATCTAGGGCACATATTCAAAATTTAACCCTAGATATGACCCCCACTAAAAAAATCACTTCAAGCGGCGTGGCCAAATTGCTTACACTTAGGAATTTATTGGATCATTTCGGGATCAAATTAGAGGTCGTGAACTTACAACCTGCTCTTATGGATGTTCTGAAAAAATTCAAAGTGGATGCGATGCTCAGGATCAGAGCTTAATTCTTTCGGGAAAAAATGTTGCATAGGGTTTCAGCCACGAAAGAATAACTTTTGTGGCTTCCCTGCAGGTAACGGATCTTTCCAAATCTTATTCCGAAAAACCTGCAATTTCCAATCTACAATTCACCATTCCAAAAAATAGGATCACTGGTTTACTCGGGCCAAACGGTGCTGGTAAAACTACTACTCTCAAAATTTTAACAGGGTTTATTCAACCCGATCAGGGTTCCGTAATTTACGACGGAGTTTCCTTGGGATCCAATCCGGAATTCGTAAAAAGTAAATTGGGTTATCTACCTGAATCCTCTCCTATTTATCCGGATATGACTGTAAACGAGTATCTGGATTTTATAGGACAAGCAAGGGGAATGGAACCAAAACAACTCCATAAAAGAAAAAAAGAAGTATTAGAATTATGTGATCTATCTTCCCAAATATTTTCTCTATCCGGGATCTTATCTAAAGGAACAAGGCAAAGATTATCTCTTGCTTCCGCTCTTTTACATGATCCGGATTGGATCGTATTAGATGAACCCAGTTCAGGTCTGGATCCGATCCAAATTTCTCATTTTAGAGAGATCTTACGAAATTTAGGAAAGAATAAGATCGTATTATTATCCACTCATATTCTTTCCGAAGTGGAAGAGACTTGCGACCACGCATTGATCTTACATAAAGGAAATTTAATAGCGGATCTTCCGGTTTCAGAATTCAAAAAATCGGATTCGGTTATCCTTACTGCAAAAACGGATACTGCAGAACTGGAAAAAATTTTCCAAAACAAGGATCTCAAAATACTCTCCACTCATCCAAAGGGAGAATTTACAGAATTCCAATTGGCATCTTCTAATTTAAAGCCTGAGGAAATTTTCGAGATCGTTCGAACTTCTTCCTTTCCCATTTTAGAATATAAAATTTCGAAAAAGTCCTTAGAATCCGTCTTTCAGGCTCTTGTATCCGAATGAAATTTTTTCTCACAAAACCGGGGCTCATCGCAGTTTTTAAAAAAGAATGGGGTACCTATTTTAATACTCCGATCGGCTATGTTTTTTCCATCCTCTATCTGTTTCTTTCTTCATTCTTATTCTTTTACGGTTTAGGGGAAGGTTCTTTCTGGGACCGTAAGATTGCAGGAATGGAAGAATACTTCGTATGGACTCCTTTGTTATTCGTAGTTTTTATTCCTGCGATCACAATGCGACTTTGGTCAGAAGAAAAACGTTCAGGAAGTATAGAAGTTTTATTCACTCTCCCAATCTCCAAATGGGAGATCGTAGCCGGAAAATTTTTAGCCGCTTGGGCATTTTTGGGACTAGTGATCTGCTTTAGCCTGAGTATTCCATTCTTCATTTGGGCGTTAGGAGATTTGGATCTAGGGATCGTATTTGCCGGATATCTAGGATGTTTTCTATTAGGAGGAGCCTATATTAGTTTAGGGATCTTTCTTTCCAGTTTCGGAAAAGACCAGATCAACTCCTATATACTTACCTTACTCATTTCTCTTTTACTTTTCTTTTTAGGAACACAACCTGTCCTGAAGTTTTTAGAAGGTGGACTTTCCACATTCGCCTATCTATTCGCGATATCGTCTCATTTTGAATCTTTCAGACTTGGGATCCTGGATCTATCCGATCTGTTCTATTTCTTTAGTTTTATCTTAGGAAATCTTTGGGCGAACGTGTTTTTCCTAAGGAGAAATCATCCATGAAGGAATTGTTCCGACCTTTATTAGATATTTCTAAATCTCCCTGGTTCGGTTTTGCGAATGGGATCCTGCTGTTCATCCTGTTGAATGGGCTTTTTTCTTATGCTCCATGTAAATTGGATCTTTCCAGATCAGGAAGGTTCCAGATCACAAACAGCACAAAAAATGTATTAAAAGAACTGAATGAGCCTCTTTTTATAGACGCATTCTATTCTTCCGAAATTCCGGGAGAATATAAAACTAGACTGGAACTTACTAAAGAGCTTTTGAAAGAGATCTCTAAGATCGGAAAAGAAAATGTACATCTTAGATTTTACGATCCATCTTCCTCTGAGGAAGATTCCAGAAAAGCATTGGAGATGGGAATAGAACCTCAAATCCTACAAAAAACTTCCAGGGATTCTGCTTCCGTCAAACAAGCATTTATGGGAATCGTTTTAACCTTAGGTCATAAAACGGAAGTACTCTCTCTAGCATTCTTTACGGAAGATTTGGAATACCAGATCCTAAGTTCTATCCGTAAGATGGAAAAACAAGACCAGGACTCAGGTATTGTTCTTCTGAAATCGGAAGCGAATTTAAACTTCCAAGAGCAAGGTTCTCCTAAAGATCGTGTGGAAATTTTTGCAAGAAGGATCTTAAGGGGAGAATACGGCCCAATTTTAGAATTGGATTTAGAAAGAGATCCAATTCCTCCCGGGACTGAAATAATTATTTGGATCGGAGCTTCCCCTCTTTCTACCTCTGCAGTAAAAAGATTGGATCAGTTTTTGATGAATGGTGGAAGTCTCATTCTTCTAGCAAAAACGATGGAATTCAAAACAAATACCGAAAGAGGAAGTTTCGGTATTATGCCAAACGATCTGGGTGCAGGGCTTGCTCAAAAAAACCCGGATTCTGAGGAAATGGTCCGTATTTTAGAACATTATGGAATACGAATTAATTCTGATATCGTTTTTGACCCGGATTATTCTCTCCCGATGGGTTCTGTAATAGAAATTGAACCTGGGGTTTTAGGAAAATATCCCTACCCCCCTTGGATCGTTTCGGAACAAAAGATCACAACCTTGGATCCTGAAAGTCCGTTTACTAAAAATCAGGAAAGTTTGGTCTTACCTTGGTCTTCTAGTATTCTATTTCTCCCGGAAAAACAAAAAAACGCTAGTTTTACTTCTCTCATCCGAAGCGGACCAGAAGCGGAATCAAGAACCGAACCTGTATCTTTAGGAGAAAAACAAATACTCTCTGTCCCGATCCATGCAAACGGTGGACCTTTTCATCTAGGAGTATATGCAGAAGGTAAATTTACTTCTTATTTCTCCGAAGTAAAAACTCAAGATCCTGATTTTCTTTTGGAGACTAAGCCGGGTAAAAAAACGAAATTTTTAGTGTTAGGTTCTCCATATATAGTCTCGGACCTTTTGGCATTTCCTGAATTTTCGGAGATCCTAAAAAATGCAAATATTCCGTTTTTATTAAATGCGATCGATATACTTAGAGGAGAAACGGATCTATTAGAGGTTCGTTCCAAAGGATCAGCGGTCCTGAAAATGAAATCTCTTCCCTTCTATATAGAAACAGCAATTAGCTTATTTCATTTATTTCTAATTCCTCTTCTAGTAGGAATTTACGCGTTCCGAAGACTGAAAAAGAGGAATTCGTAAGTATGACACTTCGTAATTCCATCCAAACCTTAAAAGAAAAGGCAGCCGAAAATCCGGCTCTAACTTTATTTTTTACGAATATGATTTTAGGGATCTTACTTTTCCTTCTTTATGATCCGGGGGATTGGTTCAAAAGAAATTATCAGAACTCGGAAGCCTTCTTTAAGATCAAATCGGAAGAAATACAAACGATTATCACCGGCCGAAAGGGACAACAAAGTATCCTAAATCGGCATTTAGACGGTTGGACTGTTCAGTCCTCCGATCAATCCAATCTTCCTGGAGATCCTGCAAGGATAGAAGAGCTGATCCAGGCCTGTTTACATTTACGAAAATTCACTCAACTTACTGAATCCGATCCTATTTCCAAAGAGGAATTCGGACTAGGCGGGGATGAACCTATCTTGGAATTAAAGGACGTTTCCGGAAAATCCATAGGAAAAATATTGATCGGAGCTCCTGTCAGAAAAGGATCCGGAACTTATATCATGGATGAAAAAAACCAGATCTGGTTAGTTAAAGAAAATCTAAAATTAGCGACTGGTAACGGTAAATTGGATTTTTTCCTGAGTCGATCTCTTGTTCCTGCTTTTCCGGAAAGGGAGAAAGTTGTTCAAATTGTTATTTTTCCGTTTTCTAACACCGGAAATTTTTCCTTAATTGAAGAAGGAGGATCCTGGATATTACAAGTCTCTGGACAACAAATCCCGACCTCTTCTGAAGAAGTGGAATTATATTTGGACCAGATCAAAAAGTTAAGCGCAGACGAGGTCTTATTACATAACTCTGAACCGATCCTTTCAATACCGAAAAACCAAAACTTTAAAATAGAGATCAGAACAGTTTCTGATAAATATGTGGTTTCTCCGATCGGGATGACAAAACTAGGCAGCTATGTTTTCCAAAGAGAAGGATTAAGTTATAAATTGGTCTTGGATCCCTGGAATATAGAAAGGATACTACAAAAAGATCTAGCCGAATTCGCCAAAAGCCCTCTTTCTCCCTGAAAGCTCCAGGCAAAAGCTTTAGGAATCATTGGTTGACACCTCCTAGGGATAAAAGTTTCTTTCCTTAATACTATTTAAACCCATAAGGAATTCGTATGGCATTAATCGAAGAATTGGATCAACAAGGGAATTTCCTATTCCGCTGGAGATCCTACATCCCAGGTTTTATTCTTCTTCTTTGTATCTATTCCTTATCCCATTACGAATTTTTACAAGATTCCTACGAGATTAATCTATACTACGCGGCAGCTTGTTTGTTCATAAGTTTGATCGGTCTATTCGTTCGTTGTTTTGTGATCGGATATGCCCCTGCCCGCACTTCCGGAAGAAATACAAAAGAACAAGTAGCGGATGTGGTAAATCAGGAAGGGATCTATTCCTTAGTTCGCCATCCATTGTATCTTGGAAATTTCTTAATGTATTTAGGACCAGTTCTATATTTTAGAGATCTTCCTTTAACCTTAGTGTTCGCATTATTTTTCGGATTTTATTACGAAAGAATAATGTTCACGGAGGAAAAATTCTTAAGAGAAAAATTCGGAAAAGATTACCTGGATTGGGCGAATAATATCCCGGCATTCATTCCGAAATTTTCAGGTTATGTAAAACCTAAGTTAAGTTTTTCTTTTAAAAATATCCTAAAAAGAGAATATCCGAGCTTGTTCGGGATCCTAGTAATTTTCGTATTATTCGATTACGCGGCTACTTTCAAAAATTCTTTCGGGGATTGGAGAGAGCCTTGGACAGTGATTACGGAGCCTCAGATCTGGACATTCGGACTAGGAGCCGCTTTTTATATCCTGACCAGGATCATAGTGAAAACCACAAAATGGTTGGTGGTCGAAGGTCGTTAATTCACGACCTTCAGATCAAACGTTAGACGTATACTCTAGATATGATTTGAATTTCTCCCCGTCCTTGGTTAGAAAAATCGGGGTCGGGTATTCTCTTTTTAAAGGGAGTAACGCAAAACCTTCATCATAAAATACGATCTTCTCTACTTCGTTTAATTTATAACTAAACTCCGAGTTTCTGGCCTGGAAGCTAAAACCTCCCGGAATTTCCCGGATAGATCCTTTTCCCATTCTACGAAAACCTTTCAAAGTTTCAGGACGGATCTTTTCTTGGAGAGCCTCATAAGGTAGTCTTCCGGAAAGATCCAAAAATAGAACCCCTTCCATAGACCATTCTTCTTCTTTCGGAATTCTTGCTGTTTGGATCCTTTCAGGCTCGGTAGTCATTTCTAAAATTTCCCCTCTAGAATTTCCTAAGGATTCGGTTAGAATTTCTTCTTCCTCTGTTTCAGGAATTTCAGAATCCTCTCTAAACGATTCCTGTTTCTGTCTTTCCGAAAGAGGTCGGATCTTTCTCTCTTCCGCAAATGCGATATCCATTTGGGAATAAATTTCAGAACGTCCGGACTGCACCGGTTTCTTTAGAGAGGCCAAGGTATCCTGGGAAATTTTTTTCTCTCTTCCCGAAACAGGATTTCCCTTTAAAAATGCTCCACTGCTAAACTCTTTTTTAGAATTAGGCTGGAAAGAAACATAAATAAAGCAGAGAATTCCTACCAAAATGAGTGCTAAGGCAATATAAAGCATCATTATATGTATCTATCGAAAGCCGGGGTTTCTGAAGCATTTTTCGGAGGGTTTTTCTCCTTTACAGATTCCCGGCACGGACGATGCTTCCTTGTAAACGTAGTTTTATGACAAAACCAGACGGAATTTCCATTAAAGATATTTTATTCAAAGTTGGATCGGCGACTTTTTTAACGATCCTTGTAGTCATGTTAGCATTTATGCTACTTAAATCGGATGTAGAGCAGGCCGGGATCGATATGCTCTTCGGAAAGGGAAATATTACCATGGGAAGCATCGACGGGCAAAATGTACCGATCGATTCCTTTCACGCGGCCAAAAGATTCTGTATCCAGATGTACCAAGGCCAGGGCTCCGAAGCACTTTGGGCAGATTGTGCATTCCAAACTTTAAAAGGACAGTATATCTTCCGTAAGATCGGAAATTCTGTCGGCTATACTCTGACGGAAGAATCAGAAAAACAGGCCTTATGGGAAGACGCTCAAAGAGCATCTAAAAATTCCTTTCAGGGCGCCGGATATTCTGAAGAAGATATGAGAAAACCTGAAGAAATTTATCGTCAGTACCTTCAACAGGCTCCGCTTCGTTTTAGGATTGATTATAAAGTGTCCCAGTTCCTTTTTCAAGGTTTCCTTCCTTCAGAACTCCGTCGCACAGATGGAGAATTGAATATTCTCTCGGAAGCATCCGGAGCAAGAGTAGATTTGGACACAGTCCTCTATACGGAAGAAGATCTGGTAAAAGCTTCCGAAAGAAATCTGGAACCGACAGACCAACAATTAAAAGAATTGTATGAGAAAGAATCTTTAGATCCAGGCACTCTAAAAGGAAAAGACGGAAAACCGATCCCATTCGAAGAAAGAAAGGCGGTCTTAAAAAGTAAGTTTTTATTGGACGCGCGTAAAAACTCTTTGGAAAGTTTAAAAGCGAAACTAGTCGCTTTGCAAAACGAGGCGGACGGACTTCAGAAAATTTCTGCTCTTGTAGGAAAACCCACAGTTTCACTTAGAAACAAGTCCCTTTCCGAACTCAATAAGATCAATATCGGAAAAGATGTATTCTCTTTGAGTGCGGACAAAAAGTTCCTACAAGACTTGAGCCTTCCTGGTCTATTCACTCAGAAAAAGAATATCGGGCCTTATAGACAGGGAGAGAAATATGCGATCGTTTCTTTTTCCGGGGTTAAACTCGGAAATCCTGATCCTGGTTTCTTAAGAACGAGAGAAAACTCTTCTTTCACAACAGCAATACTCATGGAAATTCCACAATCCCTAGAGGAAAGTATCAAAATCGAACGGCCAACCGTTTCGGAGGAATAATGCAAATCCGCGCCGAGTTAGTAAACCCGTTCTTGGAAGCAGCTACAATTGTTTTCCGAGATGTATTGCAGACAGATTTGATCCGTGGAAAGATCGGGATCAAAGATACTCCTGAAACTACCTTAGAACTTGCGATCATCATCGGAGTTTTAGGTACATTCAACGGAGAAGTCATTTACGGCCTAAACTACGACGCGGCTTATAAAATTTCCAAGAAGCTGATGCCAGGCATGAGCGACGACGATATCAAAAACGAATATAAAGATATCTTAGGTGAGATCGCAAACATGACCACGGGTAACGCGATGAATATTTTCGCTACTGCAGGTCAGTCTATAGAGATCACTGCTCCCAATATAGTGGATGCAAAGAATGAAACTATAAAGATCCCTAAAAAACAAGCCTTAGGGATCAGCCTATTTTCCAAATTCGGAAAATTAGAAGTAAACGTAGCCTTAACTTAAAGATCGCTTTTTGCGAAAGATTCCATTTCCGTTCTCAAAGGGGAATATACTCCTTGGGATTCGGAAACGGAATTAGATAAATATTTCTTTAAGAACCTTTTAGCCCATTCCCCTTCTCCGGCCTTATAGCTGGATTTAAAAAGTAAATAAGCTCCTAGTTCTTTTTCTTCTCTTTGTCTTTTATATTCTCTGGAGTTTGCATCTTCAGCGTTCGGGAAACTTTTACCGAACTTATTCCAGAAATCCATTAGATAACTACGAGCATCTGAATATCGCCCGGTCCTAAAAAGTAGATCGCCTAATTGTAATAAGGCCCTGGACTTGAATTCCCCGTCGGCTTCCGTTGAGATCCTAAGAAGAATAGATTCCGCTTCCGAATTTTTTCCCTGTGCCCTTAAGGATCTTGCGGATTCCAAGGATGTTTTCCATTTAGAATCGTCTTCCGGCCCGGAAGCCCCGTCGGATTCTGGAGCTTTCGAATTTTCTAATTTGGATAATTCTAATTTAGCGGGAGAACTATAACTTCCTTCCGTGGTGGCCGCTTTGGAAAATTCCTCTTTAGCAGCGTCTTTCTGTCCGCTGCGAAGTCTCGCAAGACCTCTTTCAAATGCAGCTTTGCTCGGGTCCGCAGCTTCTTTTTTCTTACCGTTCTTTTTTTCTTTTCTATCGGTTAGATTCGGTAGCTGTGTCTTTTTCTCTCTGATAGGTTCAGGATTTGATTGTTTTGTTTCTGAAACTTTTACTTCTTCGGGTACGTTTGTATTTTCCTCGGGATTAGAAACTAACTCTGCATTTTGTCCCTGGCCCGAAATCTCTTGCTCTGAGTTTTCAGTCAAAATAGGAGGCAATGTAGAATCAGGCTGAGTGCGGGCAGTTTCGGTATCTGGAAAAGGAAGGATAAGTTCTCCAAAAATGTTTTCTACAAAGAAGAAGGAAAATAAAAAAAACAGAATATACTTCTTCATTCTCCCCTCGGCTTTAATTCTTTTTTAGGAGGACGACTCAATCTAGATCCTTCGTTTTCGGAAGAATTGTTTTTATTCTGAGACTTAGTATTCGGTTCCAAACGAGGAGAATCCGATTCTGTTCCGGAAGGACGAAGATCTTCTCTCGCAGGTCTTTCATTTTCAGTCGGGAAAAAGACCCTAGGATCCCCTTCTTTCATTTTAGAATTACGGATCGTATCAGATTCTTCCAATTCAGGTTTAGGAGTAGAAGGATCGGTTTTCGGTTTTTCTAAAGAATATCTTTCTATATCCAGCGAAGATTTCGCAGAATCCGAATAAGAAGGATCACTCCAACGGAGCTCTTTTCTTTTCCGATTATATTCTCTCTCAATATCTTCTAAAAATAATGCCTTACGATCCAGTTCTTTTGCCTGATCTTCCTCACCGGCCAATTCCAAACCTCTTTGAAAACTAAACCAGGATAGAACGATCCCGACTAAAACAGCAAGGGCCAAAGCCGCCATACCGATCGTTTTAACTGTTTTGGGCGGAAGATTGCCCAAGATCTGATCGATAGACTCCCGGATCCCGGTTAGAAATGAAAACGGATTGAATGCCATAAGCTTACCCTAGGATCATCGGTCGTTTCTTCCGGATTTTCAAGGACATAATTTGGGAAAAAAGGAAGGAAAAAAGGTCTAAGTAGGAGTTCCAACCGACTAAAATTCCAAACGAAAAAAGTTGAAAAAGGGCCTCTTTTTCACCCGGACTCATTAAGTCTTTTTGTAGGTTTTCGATTGTAAAAAATAGGATGGGACTTACTCTCCAACAACGGCCCCCCAGGATGAGCGACTCGATCCGCAATTTTACGGAATCATTTTTAAAAGATTTAGAAGAGAACGAAAACGGTTTTTTCAAAGTGGAAAACCTAGACGGACTCGCATACCTCACCATTTTTCCTGCAGGAAAAAAAGGAAAAGATGTAGAATATCGTGAAATCCTAAAACGATTGGAAGTTTTTAAGATCTCTGAAGTTTCAGAAGACGAGGTCAAACGAGTATTACGTTCAAAAGATTCACAACCTCATTTGATAGGTAAATGGCCCGGCAAACCGGAACCTTCTAGCCTGGACTTAAAAATTTCAGAAGATAAGATGTCCGTGTATGGGATACTTCATCCTCCCAAATTCGGCGGAAAATTATTAACTAAAGAAGAAATTCATTCCCAACTAGGATCTCTCGGGATCGTATTCGGAATTTTAGAAGAAGCTATAGGTAAACTTTCTCAAGCGGAAGAATACGGCAAAAGGACTTTGATCGCAGAAGGAGAACCTCCGGTCCCAGGAAAGGACGGGGACATTCGGATCTTATTCCAACATCCCGAAACCCCAACCTTAGAAGAAGACGAATTCGGAAGAGTGGATTTTAAGAATATCCAGATTATCCAAAGCGTGAAGAAGAACCAAAAGCTCGCTGAAAAAATTTCCCCTTCTCCAGGTAAACCAGGCAAAAATACAAAAGGAGAAGTTCTCCCGTTCGAAGAAGGTAAATTTGCAGAATGGAGATTGGGCCCGAACGTAAAAATTTCAGAGGATGGAAATCTAGTCCAATCCTTAATAGATGGTCGCCCATTGATCGATCGTTTCGGTACCATACGAGTAGACGAAGTTTGTTTATTAGAAAACGTAGACTTCTCCACAGGAAATATTAATTTTCCTGGAACAATCATCGTAGAAGAATCCATTGCAGATGGATTCACATTAGAAACGGATGGTTCCATCATCGTCAAAAAATCCGTAGGAAAAGTGTTCTTGAAAGCAAAGGGAGATATCGTTCTCTCCGGTGGTTTTATGGGACGCAACGGCGGAATGATAGAATCAGGTTCCGATATCTATGCAAAGTTCATAGAACAAGGAAAGATGATCGCAAAAAATTCAATCTTCATAGAAGAAGCCGCAATGCATTCCGAATTGATCGCGGGAGAATCCGTAGTCGTTAGAGGAGGAAGAGGAGAGATCATCGGAGGTCAATGTGTGGCTGGTAAAATGATCACCTGCACTAAGTTAGGTGCAATCGTAGAAACCAAAACGATATTGAGCTGCGGAATGCCTCCCGAACTTTTAGCAGAATTGGAAGATCTAAAATCCGAGATCCGTAAAAATCAAGAGATCATAAAGAAAGTAGATACTAGCCTACAAAAATTAAACGATGATTCCCAAAGAAGATCCTTAACTGCAGAAGAAAAGGAAAGCCTTCCTAAACTACAGGCGATCCGCCAAAAGTATCATTCCATTTTGGAAAACCTTTATGCACAGGAACAATCCGCGATATTATCCTTCGATCCGGATCGAAATTCTTTTGTAGAAGTGGAGAGAGAGATTTTCCCCGGAGTGGAGATCAATTTAGGTAGAAATAAAAAATTCAGCGTAAAACTGAAAGAGTTACCGGGACCTTCTTTCTTATATTTAGGAGGAGATGGACAAGTGGCTCATTCTAAGGTGAAACCGAAAAGACTCGGCATTTTGCAGGAAGAATCGGTCGAAACGGAAACCTCTCCCGACTGATCAGCCTCCTTCCGGAAATAATTCCCTACAAGCAGGGATCCCGCCCGCCTGCTCCATTTCGGAACAAGGGGTTTTTAAAAGTTCGTCCATACAATGTTTTACTTTTCCGATCTGTTCATCCGTGACCTTTTCGTAATCGTCGGGCAAGATGGACTGATTACTCTGCTCTGCCATACATTGGTCCAAGGAAGAAAATCCCGACTTGGCAGCATTTTGCTCTCCCGAAGGAAGAGATTCCAGATACTGAGCAGAACATTCTAAATTTTTTTTACATAATTCTTTAATATAGTTCTGACTAAGATCCTGAACTTCCTGTTTGGATAAAGAAGGACCCTTCCTACAGGAAAAAAACAAAATTACGAGAAAGACAATGGAAATAAATTTCATTTTGGTTTTCGAAATAACTGAATATACGAAGTAGACGAATATACTTACGATTCTGCAAGCCGTTCTTTCAAAAATACGAAGGTTGGAAAAATTTTATAGTCTATTTCATTTTGGTAAGGATGAGGCGATTTCCCTTACCGGACTGATCGATATAAAAATGATCCGTCAATTTTCGGACCAAATACAGACCGATCCCTTCTTCCCTATAATCCCCAGGATCGTATCCTCTGATCTCGGAAATATTTTTTTGAAGACCGAAATCACGGAT
This sequence comes from Leptospira sarikeiensis, assembly GCF_004769615.1. Taxonomy (GTDB): domain Bacteria; phylum Spirochaetota; class Leptospiria; order Leptospirales; family Leptospiraceae; genus Leptospira_B; species Leptospira_B sarikeiensis. The sequence goes on from NZ_RQGF01000038.1 coordinate 28,854, forward strand.
ACGTACTTCCATCCGATTTTCTAACACGGTAACTTCCAAAAAAATCGGATAATTCGTTTTTCCTAAATATGCGTGTTTGATCACGTTCAAAAGACATTCGCCCACTGCGAGTTTTAGATCCGCAGCGTCGTACAGGGAAAATCCAGATTCTCTTGCTAGGTTATAAACGAAGTTCCGCGCTACTGTAACGTAACGCGGATGGGAAGGAACTTGTATCCGAAACTGATTCGAATAGTCGTTTTTTTTAATATCGGCCAATGCTTCGCCAGCGAAAAATTATCCTCTCGGATGGAATTTCTTATGAACTTCCTTCAGAGTTTTGTTCGCCATATGGGTGTAAATTTGAGTGGTGGAAATATCGATATGACCCAAAAGTTCTTGAACTGATTTTAGATCTGCATGATTTTCCAACAAGTGAGTCGCAAAAGAGTGTCTCAAAGTGTGAGGAGTCACTTTCTTTTTGATACTAGTTCTTTTGATATAATGGTTCAGAAGTCTCCAAACTGATTTTCTGTTAATGAAAGATCCTTTTTTGGAAACAAAAAGATAATCGCAGTTCCTATTTTTTAAAATATAAGGTCTGCTTTGTTTTAGATAACGATTTAAGATGTCCAAGGATTTTTCACCGAAAGGAACAAGTCTTTGGCGCCCGCCTTTTCCTTCTACAGTCAAGGTCATTCCGGACATATCCATATCTGTAAGTCTTAGATTACAAGCTTCCGAAATTCGAAGACCGGAAGAATATAAAAGTTCGAATATACATTTGTCTCTGAGTTCGTAGAGATTATCTTCTTTGATTACGTTAAATAATTCTTCGATCTCTTCCTGAGTTAAATAATCAGGGATAGATCTCATCACTTCAGGAGTTTCGATCTTCTCCGTTGGATTCGAATCTAACTTCTTTTCGTCTTTTAAGAATTTATAAAATTGCCGGATGGCTACCACTTCTCTCGCGATCGTCTTCGCAGAGATCTTTCGATTTCGTTCTTCGTTCAAGAAACGAACTATGTCGTTCGCCTGGACTTCTAAGAAGTCGATATGTTCTTTTTCGAGGAAGTTCTTAAACTTGTTCAGATCGTATCCGTACGAGTAAATGGAATTGTCGCTCAGACCCTTCTCAACCGAGAGGTATTCTTGAAAATTTTGGAGTAGATTCTTATGAGAAGATGTCACTTTCTTAGTCCCGCTTCCGATTATTACAGTACTAAATCCTTCGGACAAATTCTCCCTCGAGATTGAAACTTTTTTAAGATTGCGGCACGAGGAGGCCCGTAAATTGTACAAATTCGACGGGCCGACATAACAAAAAACTGCCCTTTTCTTATCCCCTAAGGGAAAAAAAACTATGGAAATGAGACAGAAGTTCCGATACGCCATAATTTTGTTTATGTCCCAATTTGTCTTAAATTGCGATTCCTCAGGGGAGTTAGCAAGTATGGCGAGAGAAAAAGAATCGCAAGGCAATACTGCAGAGGCATTATATTATTACGATTTAGCACTCAGAGAAAATCCTGAAAATTTTACTGCTAATAAAAATTTAGGAATTCTTCTCGCAGAAAGTGGAGAAGCTCCAGGATCTGCCTCCCTTTATCTAGAAAAAGCCCTGAAAAAAGATCCGAAAAACCCTGAGATACTTCTCTATCTTTTGGAAATTTATTTATTAGCAGGCTCAAGAGACGAGACGGATACTGTACTCAGATCTTTTTCGGAGAGTTGGGACAAGGACAGGGAGAGCCTCGCAAAATTTTTAAGTTCCTGTATCTTAGATAATAAGAAGAATGTTTCCGAAAGGAAACGTTTTTTGGAAAATCGGATCCCTGAGTCCAACCCTGCTTCTAAAAGATTATTCTCTCATTGCGGAAAGAAGTTATATGAGGAAACTTCAGGAAAATGAGAAAAAATTTTTTCTCATTTCCTTATCATAAGATCTTATTTCGATCCCTGTTTTTCTTTTTTGGCCTAGAGATCGTTTTTCATCTTCTGCCCATCCCCTCCATTCTATTCAGATTACAGGATAAAAGGCTTCATTGCTTAAAAAATCTCTCCCCTTTTTCGGATCCTATTCCCTGGATGAGACTTTGCCCGAACGAAAGTATAACCTTATACCATCCGGATAAGGATATTTTGTATAAGGTAACCACCGATCCGAATGGAGAAAGGGTCACTGGCACAGCTCAAACTTCCAACAGGATAGAAGAAACCTGGATCCTGGGAGATTCGGTGGCAATGGGTTATCTTGTTTCGAATGAGGAGAGCCTTCCTTGGATTTTACAAAGTAATTTAGAAAAAAAGAATCTAAATAGGAAAGTAAGGAACCTAGGAGTTGATGCGGTTGGAAGTTTTGGAATCCAGGAAAGATTGGAAGAAGTTTTAGAAATTTCTCCGGCTCCGAAAGAAGCCTATTGGATCTATCATATCTCTGATTTTACGGATTCATACAGGGAAGAAGAGCTAAAAGTTTCCTTCAAAAAAAGGACTTTGGTTCGTATTTCTTATGCTCTTTCCAAATACAGTGCTGTTTTTAACGGTTTAAAAATTTTGTATGAGAAGTATAAACCAGAATCCGCTGAAAATTTAGTGATCCCGTCTAGTGGCTCCGTTTTAGGCCCGGATCATCCTCATAGAAAAGCGTTAATTTCTCTTTTCGAATATACTAAGAAAAAGAAAATTCCTTTAACTCTTGTATTTCTACCAGAGCCTTCCGCAAGCTATGCGCCAGTGGCAGATTCTGCATTAGTGAAAGAAGTCAGACAAATCGCTCTTGATTCAAAGATCCGAGTGTTGGATCTCCAACAACCAATCTATAAATTTTGGGAAGAAGGAAAGAAGCAGATCTTCCTACCTAAAGACGGGCACCCGAATCCTTCTTTATATCGTTTCATTTCTTCCGAGATTGAGAAGGATATTATTTCGCACTGAGTTCACTGAGAACACGGAGAGATTAAATAACTTATTGCAGGAGTTCTTACAAATAAACCCCTCCGTGATCTCTGTGCGAAACAAAATTTCAGGACAATTATTCCCACGTAGAGGCGCTGAGCCGCGGAGAAATCAAGTTTTAAAAGACTTCTCTCTGCGACTTTGCGTCTCTGCGTGAAAATGGAATCATTTCACACTGAGTTCACAGAGAACACAGAGTATAAGTCGCGTAGGAGTTACTACAATTATTCCCCTCTGTGATCTCTGTGCGAAACAACTAGAACTGGAAATACAAGAAAGGTGCGCTTACTGTTACACTATATAAGATAAAACAGATGGAGATCAAGATTCCGGAGATCCCGTAGACCCAAACCCGGTTCTCGAACAGTTTTTTGGCCCAAGGAGTTTCTTTCTCCATGAGATAATCACCGAACATTAGAATAAATACGGTAGTTAAAACTGAGAATGGAACAGTTAGAAAATCTCCTTCTACTCCTGAGAACATTCTACTCACCATTGCCCAACCTACTTGGACACTATTTCCGATCCCTTCTACAGGTCTTGCCCGGAAGAAATACATAGAGATCCCGAAGATAGAGAATGGATATACTACTTTGATAAAGCTTGGGATCTTATCCCAATACGTTTTAACTTTTTCAAAAGAGAATGCGAATCTTTCGATCACCATCAAACTTGCATGAACAAAACCCCAAACCACAAAGTTCCAGTCAGCGCCATGCCAGATCCCGCTCACGAATGTGGTAAGGAATAAATTTAAGTAAGTCCGAGAGATCCCCTTCTTATTCCCACCCAAGAAAATATAAACGTATTCTTTCAACCAAGAGCTGAAGGAAATATGCCAACGTCTCCAAAACTCAGAAACTGTTTGAGAAAGGAAAGGTTGTCTAAAGTTGATCGGAATATGAAAGCCCATGATCCTTCCTGTCCCGATGGCCACATCAGAATATCCCGAAAAATCACAGTACATTTGGATAATGTATAAGGAACCGGTAACCGCAAGAGAGAACCAACCATAATGCAGAGGATCCGCGAACACTGGATCGATTACCGCTGCAATTGGATCGGCTACGAATGTTTTCTTAAAAAGTCCCCAGGCAAGTTGTCTGATCCCAGGAAGTAAATTTTCTTTTTTGAATGTATATGTATCCAGGAATTGATGAAGCATATCCTGGGCACGAATGATAGGCCCTGCGACTAACTGAGGGAAAAAACTTAAGAATAATCCGAATTGAAAAAGGCTCTCTGCACGTTTTACCTTTTTATGATACACATCCACAGCATACGCGATCGCCTGTAGTGTAAAAAAGGAAATCCCCATTGGGAGAAGTATTCCCGAAGGATATGCATAATATGGCTCGCAAGGAACTAATCCAAGAATTGTGTTCCAAACCGAGAAGGAAAAATCCAGGTATTTAAAGAAGTATAGTAGGCCTAAATTTCCGAAGATCGCAATATTCAGAAAAAATAATTTTCCGAATCTGGACTCCGACTTATCCATCCAAAGTGTGCAGAAATACGTGATCCCGATAGAATAGATCAGGAGTAAGATAAAAGGAACTCTGAAAACCGCATAAAAATAAAGGCTGGTCAATAGTAACCAGAACTTCTGGAACCTGGATGGGACCAGGAAATAGACTAAAATAACGACCGGAGCGAATATTAAATAATGAAGTGAATTAAAGAGCAAGATCCGACTCCTTTAATTTAGCTCTCAGAGATTCCGCAGCCCAAACATTTCCTCTTTTGGTAAAATGCCCGTCTTCCGGTATATAATGATCTAGGATCCCGTATTTTTTTCCATTCGGATCAAAACCGCACATGGATGAAGTTTCCTTCTTAAACCTTAGGACTTTTACCCCTCTTTTTTCAAAAAAAGCAGAGGCGCGGGTCGCATAATTTTCCAGAGGATGGTATTTTCCGTTATTATAACAAAAGATCTCTTCTATCTGGATCGGTAAGATCACAGGAATAAGTTTAAAACCTTTCTCTTTTGCAAGATCTATCATCTTTTGATAATATTCTTGCGTAAGTTCCGGCAATACAGGCAAAGAATCCGAAGAAGGAGGAGAATCCACACATGTAACATGAGAAGGAACTGGCTCAGGGCACATTGCACCGAATACTGCCGAACTAGGACTTAAGTCAGAATCACAATTAGGTTTTTTAACCTCTCTAAAAAAGGAGGATTTCATATAGGTACTTAGATTTCCGGAAACTTTCCCGGGCTCTAGGCTTCCTTCCCCATCCAATAATGCACATCTATAAAAACCTGCAGAATCTAATTCCTTACAAACTGTAAGTTTAGTGATCGCGTAATTGACTTGGGTTTGCTCGTATGCGAGTTTTAAGGCTTGGAGTGTATAAGATATTTTTGTTAAAATAAATTGGAATTTGAAATTACGTGCATAGTTCGGATCTTTTTCCCGAAGCGCATCCGTTTGGTCGTCAGGCAATATTCCTTTTTTTGCAAGTGCTTCCGGCATATCGAAATCGTTCGGAGAAATGAAGAAAAGAACTTCTTTTACATTGTCCAGTTTGGAAGAAATATCTTTTAGCCTATAGTAAGAACCTCTGGAGCCGTATGCATCCACTCCTAGATTGAGTGCTTGTCTGGATCCTCCATTAATTTCGATCCCATTCAAAAGTTGGCAGAAGGTATCAGAATCCCCCACTCCAAATCCCATAACCAAACTATCGCCCAAGCATAAAAGTTTCGGTTTTCCTGGGATTGGCTCTTCTGCTCCTCTAAGGCCTAGAGAATTAATGCTAAACTGACCTTCCCATTTTCCCGCGAAATGCCGAACGTATTTTGATTCTCCCGGCTCTAAGGCTACGTAGTATTCGGGATGAAAACTATGAATGAGTTTTAAATCTCGGTAGTATTGTAAGGAAGGACTGCGGAGTAGAAATAGACCAGCTTCGGTTCCGAGGAAGATTAAGATCAAAAAAAGGAAGCCGAAAAACGATTTTTTGGCAAAATCCATGAATACTGGAAAGCATTTGGATTCCTGCCCAGGTGGCAAGCCAATTCGGCCCAGAAAGGAATGTAGGAATTCTGACTCTTTCTCCGAGAAAAAAAAGATCTACTTTACAATTCCCCAGTCTAAAAATAAAATCAATTTAGAATCATTCTAAACCTTAGAGGAAGTAAGATGCCCCATAAAGTAGTCATCATTGGATCCGGTCCTGCGGGTCATACGGCAGCCATCTATGCAGCCAGAGCAAATTTAAATCCGGTTATGTACGAAGGATTTATGGCGGGAGGGATCGCCGCAGGTGGACAGCTCACCACCACTACTGAGGTCGAAAACTTTCCAGGTTTTCCGGAAGGGATTGATGGGACCCAGCTCACGAACTTATTTAGAGCACAGTCCGAAAAATACGGAACAAAGATCATCACTCAAACAATTACCAAAGTGGATTTTTCCAAAAGACCTTTCCGTATTTGGTCGGATGATGAACTGATAGAAGCGGAGACTGTGATCATCGCAACTGGAGCTACTGCTAAAAGAATGTTCATCGAAGGAGAAGATTCTTATTGGCAAAAAGGAATTTCTGCCTGTGCGGTTTGCGACGGAGCTCTTCCTATCTATAGAAATAAGGAATTAGCTGTCGTAGGTGGAGGAGATTCTGCAGTGGAAGAAGCGGCTCACCTGACCAAATTCGCTTCTAAAGTTTATTTGATCCATAGAAGAGATAGTTTAAGAGCTTCTAAGATCATGCAAAAACGTGCGACCACTCATCCTAAGATAGAAATTATCTGGAACACAACCGTAGAAGGAGCAAAAGGAAACGGAAATCAACTTACTTCCTTAGCGGTAAAAGAACTTACTACAGGAGCAGTGAAAGAACTTCCTGTAGGAGGTTTGTTCTATGCGATCGGTCATAAACCGAATACTGAAATTTTCGAAGGTCAATTGGATCTAGATGAAACTGGATATATTAAAACTGTTCCAGGTACTACTCGCACTAGCGTAGAAGGTGTGTTTGCAGCAGGAGATGTTCAAGATAAGAATTATCGCCAGGCGATCACTGCAGCGGGTTCGGGTTGTATGGCAGCATTAGAAGCTGAAAGATGGTTAGAAGCTCAAGAATAACGCGGCAGTGATGCGCAGACCTTTAGTCCGGGCATTTGCCCGGATGAGCGCAAATGCGCGAAGTCGAAAGCAGCACGGTTCGAGCAAAGCGAGAAGCCGCCCAGCCTTTTTTAAGGCCTCTCTATCATCTGGCCCCTTTTCTGAAGAGTATCATAAATATATAATGTAGGAAGATTTGGCTTTTTTTTACCTGCGCCTGTTTCTTCTTCTCTCTTTACGATCATGACTAATTTATTTTCAGGAGTTTCCGGAAGTATTTTTTCCAAATAGAATTTTTTGGGAAGAACGGAAAGTAACTCATCCAAGCCAGGATCGTATACGAATACTTTTTTGGAATCCTTCTGGTTTAAGTATCCGTCCTTATTCGTATCTTCAGGCATTCCAACTATGATGAATTTTTTTCCGGTCTTTAGACCTAGAAAAAGATCCGTTTGTAGTAGCTCCGAATTTTCCGATTCCGAGTTGGATTTTTCCGGTTCCGCTCCGTAAAAATAATCCCAGATATATACACTTTTATTAAAAACCTTACGATTGCGACCTGTCTGCAGATCCACGAATACGAGGTTTTGGGCATGGTTTAAGGTTTTACGAGGCCCGAAATTTTCTCTGTCCCTGTTTAGCCCCAACGGATAATATAAAAACTTTCCCCAGGCTACTGAAGAATGTTCCACAAGATCATCGTCCGGTTCCACATAAACCGTTTGGCTATTGTTAGATGGATGTTTCGCGAGCTCAATCCCTCTATCGTATACGAACCAACTTTTTAGAAGTGTAAAGACGATCAGGATGATGATGATCCCGATCACCATATATACAGAGAGGCGAAACTTTTCCATAGAACGGATCTAAACAATCCGATCTATGCCTCAAGGGGTCAATCTATTTTGGACAGATAGATGAGATTGAATTTCGGAGAGTGAAGTCTATTTTCTCTCCAAAACTCCCATTCTGTCAGGAACACGTAAGGAAGAAGAAATTTCCCCGGTATCTTCTCTTAGAACTGTAAGAGGATTATAAGTATCTAGTACGATTTTACCATCTACCAAGAAGTTGTACTGGTATTCACCCGGTTTCAATTTTTTCACGATCCGGAAGGTACCGTTCCTTTCTTTCACTAGAAAATCGGATTCTGGATCCCAATGATTAAACTCTCCAATCAAACTCACTGACTCTGCCTGAGGTTGATAGATCCGAAACTCCACTGTCCTAAATTCCTTTTCTTCGTAAGGAGAATCTTCTAAAACTCTAGTGCTTGTCTGTTTATTTGGGCCACCTTCTCTAAAGGCGATCCTGGAGACTAGAGAACCTTCCCCATCTTCTACAGTGTCCGGATTTTCAGGATCATGAGTAAAAATCCCGTCCACCTTATACTTGTATTCGTAAGCAGGTTTTCCTTCGTATAATTGGTCCCCATGAATATCCACGACCGTATAAAAGATGCCCTTATCATTCTTTTGTAAAGGAACACATTGCCAATGATTGAATTCCCCACAGACGCTCACTTCATCGTTTGCTAAGCCTTCATAACTGAATAAAACTCCGCGGTTCAAGAGTTTGCCCGTCTTTAAAGCGGAGGAAGTATCCACAAAACGGATGAATCTAGGTGGAACCGCCTTCCTTAAATTCTCCAATTGCCAGAAATAATAAATTTTTTCTTCCGGAAGGGCTTCTTCCCCTTCCTCATAATCTACGGATCGGAACGCACCGATCCAGTCTTCCGCCTCTTCCGCAGCAAGGGCGAAGGTCAATATCAGGGTAAGTAAGGCAGTGGCCTTGGCTTTATGCACCATAACCCGATTGTCGTAGGATTTGCCGGAAACCCTAAGCGTATTTCCTGGGGCTGAAACTAGATCCGACATAAGGAAAAAATCTTTGCTCTTTCAAAGACCAGCCGATACTATTGGAAGGACTTTATGGCCGAGCCATCTTCTAATTATTCAGAACAGGAACTAGATCAGATCCGTTCCATATTGGAACCTCTGAGTAGAAATCCAGAATCTTCCGAAGACTTGAATCCTATGCTCACCTCTTTTAGAGAGAAGATGGGATATGGAGTTCCGATCTCTATTGGGGATGATGAGGATCAGGATACTGAAGAAGTTTCTGATTCCGACGAACCTTTCGACCTAGGCGGAGATTCAGATGAAGAAGAAGCTCCAGAGGCCCCACAAAGACCAAAGCCATTATCCTTTTCCGAAGACGATGATATCGATCTAGATGAGTTATTGACCGAACCTTCCGGGGCTTCCGAAGAACCTAGTGCAGATGCAGGTGATGATCCTTTTGCGGATTTCGATTCTCCTCCTCCGGCCTCCGATGACTTCGGAGATTTCGGCAGTCCAGAACCGGAAGCGGATCCATTTGCAAGTTCCGGATTAGAAGATTTCGGAACTCCAGAAGAAACTACGGAAGATTCTACCGATCTAAGCGATTTTGGAGCTCCTGCAGCGGATGATCCTTTTGGAGGATTTGATTCTGCACCTGATCTAGATACTCCTTTAGAAGATTTTGGAGCTCCTACAGATGCTGGAGCGGATCCATTTGCAGATTCAGATCTAGGAATGGACATGGATACTCCTTCTAGCGATTCTGATGATCCGTTCGCTGGTTTAGGAGGAGACGAACCTGCAGGTTCAGGCCTAGAAGATTTCGATTCTCCACCTTCTTCCGGAGGAGATGATCCATTCTCCGCATTTGATGCTTCCGGTATGGAAGATACTCCTGGTGATGAATTCGGTTTAGAAGAAGGAGATCCGTTCGGAGCTTCTCCTAGTTCCGGAGACTTTGGAGATTTAGGTTTTGATGATTCCGCCCCTTCTGATATGGGAGGCGGAGATGATAGTTTTGCTGATTCTCCGATGGGAGATTCAGATCCTTTTGCTGATTTCGCTCCGGTTTCCGGTGGAGATCATGATCCTTTCTCTGATCTTTCTAGTGCCACTTCTATTCCTGAATCCGATCCGTTTGCTGATTTTTCCGCAGAGCCGGCTTCCGCAATGGAGATGGAATCCGTTCCTGAATCATCCGATTTCACAAGCTTCTCCCCTGATCTTGATTCAGACTCTGATTCCGAAGATATAGGTGCTGCTGCTTTCGAAGAAGATCTTCGCTCCTTAGGCGGGGAAGATAAGGACGAGATCGATAAGTCCTTAACGGATGAAGAACTTGCAATTATTCAAAGACAAATTCTCAAGTATCCTCCTCTTCTACGTAGGACTGTAATTGAGTCAATCGTTCAGGATAAACTTTCTAAAAAGGCTCAAAGAGATCTATTAGAACTTATTAAAATAGAAAGTACTCCTGAGGACATCGCAGCATTCTTATCTTCTGCATTAGGATACCAAGTTAATCTTACGGATAGATCCGGCGCCTACTCTGCTGATGGAGTGCCGATCATTTCTTCCGACCCGATCTATACTAGAGAAGGTCTTTTAGAAAGAAGAAAGAAGATCCGCAGAACGTTCTTTATGGCTGCGGCTGCAATTTTGATCGGTTTCGGAAGTTACTTCACTTATAAACATATCATTCTTCCTAGACAAGCCGCTCAAAATTATGAAGCTGGATTAGAACAGATCCGCGAAATGGGTGCCAAAAAATTCGCAGGGACCCTAGGGGAAGAAGATCGCAAAAAATATCTGATCAGTATTGAAGATTCCTATGATAAAGGTTTCGATATTGATCCATATAATTTAAAATATATGAACCTGTACGGGGTAGAATACAGCCGCGCGGGAGAATACGAACTTTCATTCGAAAAATTATTCGGTAGGATCGAGCCTGATCTAGGTGCCGGAACATTAGATTCTTGGAATAAAAGAGAACAGGCACCTCTAGTCCGTCTTGCCCAAGGAGAATCCTGGAGTGAGAAAAAATTAAAAACAAGCCAAGGTATAAACCAAGGAAAAGAAGGGATCAAATTCCTATTAGATCAGGAAAAAACTCCTAGAAAAGTCCTAAAAGCTGGTGCATTCCTTGCGATGAGATTGAAAGACAGGGCTCATGATAATCAAACTTATCGAAATTTAGGTTGGTTCCATTCTCAGATCATGCCGGACTTCGCAGAACCTAGCGAAGGTAAAAAAGGAAGATATAAAAACGATTCTCTTGCAGTGGATTATTACTCCAAGGTATTCACAGACGGAGAAAGCCCTTATGACGAGGATTCTACGGCAGGGATCGCTAAAATTTATTATAATAGAAGAGAATTCGGAAAAGCGGCGTCTTTCTATAATCGTATCGTAGAAGCGAACCCGAAAAGTGTCCCTGGGCAAGCAGGACTTGTTTCCACTTATTTGGAAATGTGGAAAGAAAGTGGGGATCCTCAATTCGTTCTAAACCATCACCGTTTACTCAGAAATAATTTGGATATGGAGTCGGAACTCCCCTTCTACACTCTAGCAAAACTTGCAAACTTCTATGCTACGATCGATCCGGAAGAACTTAGGATTAAATACAATATCAATCCTGTAGATCAAGTTTCCGGAATAGAGATAGAAGAAAGTGCGATCCGACTCTTAGATACTATCTACAGAAGGTCCATGGAAGACGAAAGGACCGGAACCGAGATCGAAGGAAAAGATTACGCGGAAGGATATTACCAAAGAGGGCAATATTATCTCTCTCAAAAAGAAAATATCCAAGCTAGAAGATTTTTCGAAAAAGCGGCTACTCTGGATCCAAAACATTGGCTGGCAGTTTTAGAACTTGCAGAACATTCTATTCGAGTCGGAAATTTCGAAGAAGCAAAAGATCTTTTAAAAGAAGCTGAATCCCGTTATGAAACTAGTGTTCGTTGGTTCGGATCTAAAGACGAAGACGAAACATTATTCGAGGGAAACCCTGCTAGGGTCCATTTCGATCTTGGAAAGATCAGATACCTATTATCCGCGGGTCTTACGGAAAAAGAATCTCTGAAAGAATTTCCTGGAAGAAAAATTTATCCTTTCCGCTCCCGTTCAGAATCGGACGGAAAAAGTTTATCCGTCCTAAAAGAAGAGGAAGAAAAAAGAAACCGTAGGAATGAACTTAAAAATTCCCTCCAAGAATTTGCAAAAGTGGATTCTGAAGAACCTAAATACGATTTGATCCGCAAATGGAGAAGAGAACTTCCAGCTTCCCTACTCAGAGAAATGAAGTTCTATAAAGGTTGGGTGGAATACATGGATTCGGACTTCGACAAATCTTTAGCGGATTGGACAGGTTTCGAAGACAAGGACGAATATTATAACCCAACTCTTCTCATGGCAAAAGGAAATGCGTTCTTCTATACCGGTCAGACTAAAACCGCTTTAGGATATTTCCTAAGAGTAAAAGATGATATGGAAGAAAAACTTCCTCAGATGAGTTCTCCAAAAACGGAAGATCCGTATCATCAGGAAGTTTATCAAACTTTAACTGCGGCATATAATAATATTGGCGCTTCTTACGAGACACTTTCTAAAAAAGCAGGAGCTCAAGAAGCGGAGAATTACACCGCTCAGGCTCTTCAAAATTATTGGAAAGCGATCGAAACCGCTCGTAAGATCAACGAATCTAGCGAGATCTCCTTAGCGAATAAGGATCTTCTATTCAAAAAAGAAGCTCTTAAAAGAGAACCTCTCTTAGAAGACTGGGTTTCTCCTACTCTAGATTCCATTAAAGATCTAGTACGTAAGTAAAACTAAAGATTTCACACGGAGCCCACAGAGAACACCGAGGAATAACTAACGCTTCGAAATTCTCTGTGAACTCCGTGCCTCTGTGCGAAACGAATTTTAAAAAGTTTATTTTTTCTTTTTTACGAAAAGAGATTTGATCGCGACTACGATAAAAAATCCGAACATACGACTGAGACGAATTAATCTCCAAGGACGGACCATAATTCTCCAAAGCCATGTAAGACCTTTTAGTTTGAAAGCGTTAGGAGCTTTTTTAACCTTTCCGGAAAGAATATCCATGGCAGGACCGACTCCGATCACGACTGCATGACCGAAAAATGCGGTATTGTTTTCCACCCAGATCTCTTGGTCAGGAAAATCCATTGCAAGAAATATAATATTCGGACTGGTCTTGCGGATAGATTCCTTAACCAGTAATTCTCTTTGGGTATTTAAATAACCTGCATGTCTTCCTACAATTCGTACACCCGGAAAATGTCTAGATAGATTGAAGTAAACCTTTTCAACGATCTCTTCTTTTCCACCTAATAGGAATATGGAATAATTTCTGAGTTCACAAAGACGGACCAGGTCCATCATGAGTGCGATGGTAGGAATTCTTTCCTTTAATTCTCCACCTAATTTTTTAGCCGCCCATTGAAGCCCAGCTCCCTCGGCTAAGATGAGACTAGCTTTTTGAGCGATCCTATGTAATTTTTTGCCCTTACGAAGGGCCATTGTTTTGATCGGATCTAAAAGAAGTACATGATGGAATTTATCCTTCTCTTCCATGAGATGATAAATTTTAGCGACTGCCTCGTCTAGGCTCGCATTATCAAACGGCACGCCTAAAATAGGAGCCTTTTCCAAATCGTCCACATTCAGGGTTTGGTAATCTAAAAGGTAGTCGCGATCATCCTTAGCGGATAAATGGCGTATTTCCCCTGGCTGTTTCATAGGGATCATCTTATTGGACATAATTTACGAGTCAATAGAAACTTAATATTCCTTAGGGGCAAAAGCTTAAGCCCAAGAGAGCTCCTAGGGCTTTTTTAACTGATATTTATCTCCTGAAGGATACGAATACATTCATAAAAACTCTCTTCCTCCGAGGCGGAAGCGATCATTGCAAAAGATAAGGGCCCGAGGCCGGATAATTTCGAAATTTCTTTGGGTCCGATCCCACCGATCGGAGTGATTGGTATTTTAGCGATTTGTAAGGCTTCTTTTAATCCTTCCAAACCTACAGGCTGATCCTGAGTGTCTTTAGAATTCGTAGTATAAATGGGTCCAAGTCCGGTATAATCCCAAACCCCCGGTTCTAATGAAGATATGTCTTTGGAAGTGTGGCAGGAAGTCCCTAGATAAAGTTTACTTTCACGGATCCGATCCCTATCTTTTGCAGAAAGACTCGCATAGTCTTCTTTTCCGATATGCAATCCAAAACATTCCAACTCCAAAGATTCTTCCCAAAAATCGTTTATGATCACTGGAAAATCGGGATATACCTCTATCAGAGTTTTGTAAATTTGACGGACTCCGGACGAGGTCTCTCTTTTTGCACGGATTTGATAGAATGGGATTAGATCCCTTCGAGAATTCCAAAGACCTACTAAGCGGATCGGGTCCTTTGAAGATTTAACACAGTATTCTAAATCCAAAATCGGATACAGGCCGGGAGATATCCAGATTCCTTGCCTGGGTCTAGGTAAATATTCCAAAGATCGTTCAGCCCCCGCCTACGAATTTTAAAATTTCTACCCGGTCTTCTTCGGTAAGAGAAGAATTTTGCCAGGTATCCCTTTTCAAAATTTCGCCATTTCTTTGGACCGCTACGGTTTCCGGTTTTAGTTTTAGGGATTCTAATAAGGAAAAAACGTTTGGAGAAGAAAGTTCTTGGATCGGAAATTCTTTACCGTTTACGATCATTCCATGCACCTCGGTCTAGATTGCTTCATTCCGGTCCATTCTCCTCTAACGTCGAATGTTTTTTAGTTTACCGATCTGTCCCGACCAAAAACGATTTACTTATATGACCCGAATCTTCCCGTTTTTACTAGCAATCGTAATATTAGGTTCTTTATCATGCAATAGCGGGGAAAGAGATATTAAGGGAAACGCCTTAGCTACTTTTTACGCGAACTGCACCGGGGGAAGTTATCCAGCATGTAAAAATGCTTGTGAGAACAAATACGGCACTACAGTAACGACTACGAATTTAGCGGGCCTAAACACTTGCCTTTCCAGCTGTAATACCAGCTGCAATATCTCCACACTTTGTTTCCAATTAGCGCAAAGCTGTAAGAGCGATTGTGACGATTATCTGAACAACTGTGTGTTCATCCTTAGCGCCGTAAAATTCGGACAATAATCAATTTCCTAAACGAAATACAGAGGCCGCA
Source organism: Leptospira sarikeiensis (assembly GCF_004769615.1). Taxonomy (GTDB): domain Bacteria; phylum Spirochaetota; class Leptospiria; order Leptospirales; family Leptospiraceae; genus Leptospira_B; species Leptospira_B sarikeiensis. The sequence continues at coordinate 43,929 of NZ_RQGF01000038.1, forward strand.
AAAATTCCTGCGGTCTCTATTCTCAAAATCGATTCTCCCACATTTACAGAAAGAACGGATCCTTTTTTCAATAGATCCAATTCTTCCTTCCTAAATCCACCTTCAGGCCCGATGATGATCGTTTTTCCTTGGATCGACTTCGGATCAATTCTCTCTTCTGCCCTTGGATCGAATAAGACTAACTCTTCCTTGGATTTAGTCCGGTCTAAAAATTTAGAAAGTGTAAAAGGTCCGTGGATCTCCGGTAGAAAATCCTGACCGGATTGAGAAGCGGCCTCTGCGGCAACTTTCAAAAGCCTTTCCGGATTCAGATCCTTTCTATCGGATTGAGAGAACACTAAGAAAATAAATTCTGTGATACCAAGCTCAGTTCCTTTTTGGATCAGCCATTCTAATCGATTTCCTTTCGGAATAGCGGTTGCGATCCTTGCGGAAACATTAGGTCTTTCTTTTTTTTCGGAGCGGAGAAGATTTCCTGATTTAGAAGAAACTGCAACTGAATAATAGGAAGAAGTCCCCAAACCGTCTTTAATGATGACCGTTTTTTCTTCCGCAAAAACACGAAGTGCTTTTAGATGAGAAATTTCTTCGCCTTCTAATTTTAATTCAGGAGAAGTTAGAAATCCAGGTCGAAAAAAAACGATTTCTTCTTCAGACATTATAATCTGTTTAAATTGTCTAATTCGAATAAGGAAGGATCCGGTTTTACGTCCCGATCCACTTCTATATATTCCAGAACGCTGATCGCACCTGTATTCAGATCCAACATTTCCAAACGACTGATTATATCTTCTTTGGAAACTTTTTGTTTTGCCTTCACTTTTACAGGACCGTATTTGATGTTCATGGTCTTATAAAGAACCCCGTCCTTATCATGAAAATCCAGACGAATCGGCCTAAGAGTATCCGATTCCAAAAGTAAGATCAGCTTGGAATAAAAATACGGAACGATCGGTCTAAGGGCCACACGTTTCATTTTTTTCCCGCCTAGATCCAAATCACTTTGGACGATGGGGTTATAATTTGCTTGGTAAGAAGTACCTGCGAGATCCACGAAGCTAAAACCAGTATTTAAATGGTTTTCGTATTTTTCCTCGTCGTTCTTTCTGAAAATTTTTCGAGAAAGAGCATTGAACGCGAAGATCAATTCTCCGTCTTCCTTGAATAGGATCTTATATTCTAATCCGCGCCCTTTACTTTCGAATAAGGAGAGTGAATCTTCTCCCTTTCTAAAAACACTCATATCCCAGGTCCAAGAGTCCCCGGTTTTTTTGATCAGGATCAGATTTGCTTTTACGAGTCCGTCTGTTTTGAGAAGTGCCTGGTCTAGTCTTGCAACTAATTCCTGGGCTACTCGAACCTTATCCGGAGAGGTTTGTGCGTAGGAGAATTCCCCTGAGAGTAAGATCGGGAGAAAAAGGATTATCGAAATGACGCGTAACTTTCTCAAAACCTTTCCTTCCCGACAAAACCAAGAGTATAGTTTATTCCGCTCTTAAACTAGGTGCGCTATAAGAATATAGACTATGAACGGAACCTTGGGCCTGAGCAGACTCACTTCTTCTTTCGAATCTGAGTTTTCCTTCTCTAAGACCTTTATGTAGATCTTGGACGGTGCGAAATCCCATATCCTGAAAAGAAAGTCTGAGTCCTAGGCTTAAATAAGGAATAAAATTCAGGATAGAACCTCTGTCCACCACAGAACCGCTTACACCTTGAGCCACTTTTACCTTCTGACCTTCGTTAAAATAACGTTTGTCGCCTCCGGCTTTCATGGCCTCAATACTTGCCATTCCTCTATACTTCTTGAGACGAATTCCATTCTCATAAAAATACTCGCCAGGAGCCTCGGTTGTTCCTGCAAACATGAATCCCATCATACATGCAGAAGCTCCGATTGCCAAAGCATTTGCGATGTCCCCGATGTTGGAAATCCCACCGTCAGCGATGACTGGCACGTCGTATTTTGCCGCATGAGAAGCAGTTTGGTAGATCGCAGTTGCCTGAGCTCTTCCCACAGCCATTGTATCTTGGGTAATACAGATGGAACCCGGTCCCATTCCGATCCTAAGCCCGTCTGCACCGGCTCCGATCAGATTTTCTGCCTGGCCACGAGTGACTACGTTCCCGCCGATCACTTCCAAATTTTTGAAATTGGATTTAATGAATTGGAGCATTTCGATCTGATAAATCGAATTTCCTTGGGCGGAATCTATGATGATTACGTCGACTCCTGCCTCATACAATGCAGCAACTCTTTCTCTAGATTCAGGAAGAGTAGAAACCGCAGCTCCACATCTAAGTCTTTTGTTCTCGTCCTTGGAAGAATCCGGGAATTCCTTATTCTTTTTCAGGTCGGAACGACTTACTAAAGAGACAAGTTTTCCGTCTTTGTCGATGATCGGAAGTTTTCCGATCTTCTCTTTTTTGATGATGTCATTTGCTTCTTTTAATGTGATCCCTGCTTTTCCTGTGATTACTTCGGTAGTCATCACTTTCTCAACCGGAATGGAACGATCTCTTTCGAAATCGATATCTCTATTCGTAACAATTCCGATCAATTTTGAATTTCTTGTTCCGTCTGCAGTGATCGGGATCCCAGTAAATCCTAAGGTCTCTTTGATCCTGTCCAGATCGTGAATTGTATTCTTAGGTCCGAGAACTACTGGATCCGAAATAAATCCGTTCTCAAACCTTTTTACCTTACTTACTTCGGCAACTTGTTCATCGATCGTATTATTATAATGGATGATACCGATCCCTCCCATAAGGGCCTGTGCGATAGCCATTGAGGACTCGGTAACAGTATCCATAGGAGAACTTACGAATGGACGTTTAAGTTTTATTTTTTTCGTCAGTCTAGTATCTAATTCTACGTCGGATGGATTAAAATCGATAAAACCGGGCAGGACTAAAAAGTCCCGATAAGTAAGCCCGATTTGCATGCTGAAAAGTTCTTCGCCTGATAGGCCGTCTAAAAATTGGGAGTCTCGGTAAGATTGGTTTGACATTAGTGTACCTTACCTATTACATCAAAACGAAGCCAAAGGCTGGAATCAAGATAATTTTCCGCCGGAATCCGATCACCTAGGAATTTAATGGAAAAGGTTCAAAGGAAACAGAGAGATAAAGAGTTCATCATAGAACCTGGGAAAAAACTCCATATCATTGGAAAATTTCTACTCAAAACCGATTTACTCGTAAGGGATACAGAGACTCACGAATCCGTGCAATTACTCTCTGTCAATAAAGACGCCACAAAAATTTTAGTACAGGGTCGGATGGCCGAACAATTTAAGCTGAATGCTCATATTGTATTGTACAAACTTCTCGCGAGATACGTAGAATTAGAATGCGAGGTGCTGGAAGAAAAGCCGAATAACCAGTACATCATGCAGGTGGAGCATGTATCCATCGCAAGTAGGGAAAGAAAATTTGTTAGGATCAAACCACCGGATGGCGCGGTTTGGATCACAAATCTCCGTACTAGTAAGACTACGATCGATGCCAATTTGTTCAATATTCCTACTTCGGTAAAAGTAAATTTTGCAGATACGGAAAGGACTCTCAAACCCAAATTCGATATCGTAAAGATAGATGTATTTAGTTCCATAGGGGATAAATTCGATCTAGTCAAAAAAACCGGTAAAATATTATATATTCCGAATACTCAAAAGCCTGATTCCTATAAGTCCTCCGATCCGAATGGATTTATCGACTATGAAAATGAACTAGGCGACGAAGATGATGTTCGCAAAAAGATCATAGAATATGCGAACCAAAAGATCAAATCGGAACTCATCGTTCCTGTCATATATATCAACCACGACGAACAGGCGATCCCGATCGGTTATGTACATGCTCAAAATAGAACCAGAGAAATCGATCTTTCGGAAGTGATGGAAATCAAAACCCTTACCTTTGACATGGTGGATCGTATTAGAGAATCAAATACGATCCTGGTGAAAGAAAGATTTGCAGTGTTGGATCTTTCTACCGGAGGACTGAGAGTTAAGATCAATCACCCGGATCTGAATGGAGAGCTTCCAAGAAGGAAAGGATTTACTTTCGATATATTCTTTAAAATGCAATCTCCCATTACCGCTTATGGAGTGGTACGTTCCATCGCGAGAGACACAGACGGAAATCTGTATGTAGGTCTTTCTCTCGAGGGAAACTCTGCAAGGCCGGGAGAGAAAAAACGTTTTATAGACAACGTGAATCGATTGCTTGCGGATGCAGGCGTAAAAGTGAGTCCGAATTGATCTTAAAATTTTAAGGTCCTATTCGGATTTTTTTTGACTTAATTTATTTTTTCAGAGATATATAAACTAGAGTGAAGGCGGGAGCCGTGATTCTCTCGGAGCCCGCAGGAGGCTCTATGATATACTCTCCTGAAATCCAAAATTTGGATCCTCGCCAGGGCAAACTGCACTGGGCTCCCACTAAATCCCTTCTGTTCCTAACATCCCTAACAATTTTTTTAAGTTTAGGTTATTCTACCTACTCTCTTAGGAATTCGATCGTTTCCTTTCTATTGTCCATAATTACACTTAGCTTCGGTCATTCCGTAGGATTACATCGAGGAATACTCCATGATTCGTATTCTGCTCCGATCCAATTAAAAAGAACTTTGCTCTATTTAGGAGTTTTAACAGGTTTTGGTGGCCCATTATCCTTAAGGTATTTTCATGATCTAAGGGATTGGGCCCAAAGAAGCGAGGCCTGCCATCCCTACTTTTGTCATTACGATAATGTATTTCAAGATTTTATAATACAAAATAATTTTACGATCAAAATGGAGAAAGAGCAAACGTTTCGTTATGAGAACGATTATGGAGAAGATAAATTCATCCAATTCCTAGAAAAAACCTGGCTATGGCAACAGTTGCCAATCATCGCTCTATTCGCATACTTTGGCGGCTTAGGTCTCGTAGTATGGGGAGTCTTCGGAAGGATTACAGCCTGTACAATCGGGAATTGGCTCGTGAGTCATTATGCTCACAAAAAGGGAGAATTACACAGAGTCGTACCGAACGCATGCACCCAAGGATATAATATTCCTTTTATTTCTCTTTTGACAATGGGAGAATCCCTTCATAATAATCATCACGCGTTCCCGGAATCTAGCAAGTTCTCACTTCAAAAATGGGAAATGGATCCCGGTTGGTGGTGTATAAAATTTTTAAGTTTGTTCGGCTGGATCCGTTCCGCAAATATAGCGAGTATTGAGGCGAATTAATGATTCTGATTTTTTCCATTCAACCAGTCAGAATTTTGTCTTCTTAAATATGAAAGAGGATATGATTTATATAATTTAAAAAGGTTCGGCATAGAATTTCTATCTTTTCTTTCATGAATACAATTAACTGGAAAAACGAGATCCACAAACAACTAAAGAAAAGCGGCGGCTATAGAGAAGATGGATACTCATTTGGTATCGGATCTGCTAGCCAACTATTACATTCTTTACTAGGAATAAAAAATATCCATTCAGCGGTAGATTATTATTTAAGCGGAGATATTATTGCTCTTCCTATCGGAGATATTCTGAAATTACTCAGATCTGAAGAGGCAACGGACTACTGCATTCAAAAACTTTATTCTCCAAAATCTAAAGACTACAAACCTGATGTCCTCAGATTATTAAAGGATATATGCCATCCGAAATCATTTTCAGTTGTGGAGCCTTTTTTATTCAATGAAGATCCCTCAGTAGAATATCAGGCTGCGTATCTTTTTGATATGTTGATGTTTGGGAGTTGGTTAGATGAGGAAGATTATCTGCCTATATTAAAAAAAATGAAAAATCATCCGAATCAAGCTGTGAAAGAAACATATAAATCTATAAAAAAGTCTCTGCGCCTACGAAATTCTTGCTTTTACAGTTCCTTGAACTCAATTAACACTTTTTTCTGGCATATTTTCCATAAGTTTGAGGAAATACGATTGATCGGATTTAGAAAATCATTTTCGGAAGATAACCTTCAGGAATATCTAAAAGCAATGGCGGAAGAATCCAAAAATAAAAATTAAGGGAAGTCCCACATTCTAACATCTACGAATAGAACATTTCCTTCGGGCATTCTTTTAGAATAAGTCACTAATAATAGATGACTTTCTAGATCGTAGTAAGGATTGCTTGCGATCCAATCTCCGGAAGAATCTTTTGCATTCTTATAAAATTGTTCTAAAAAATAAGGTCTCCAACTCCAATTCCTTCCTATAAAAGAATCGTCCTCTAACATTCCAGAACTGGATATGCTTGAATAATTCGGAGAAAGTTGCCTTCCTTCATGATTAGTCACATACATCCTAAAGACGGATTTTTCGAGTAAGTAGGAATTCCTAAGTTTGATCGCCACCAATCCATCCGATGAGCTTTGGACTTCTATCCCGGAAGAATCTAAACGATCTTCCAATTCTTTTTCTTTTTTGATCTGTCTTAAGAGTTGGTATTTTTTATAATTAAAGAATAGTTCGTGCAGTTGAGAGAATCGAATACTTAAGCCGCTGATATCCACAAGATCAGCCGTGGGTTCTGCAAAGTAAAACCCTTGTAGAAATCTAGCTCCGTAAGTAAGCGCATTATAAAGTTCAGTTTCTGTCTCTATCCCTTCGAATAAAAGAGAACAACCTAAACTTTCGGCGAGTCTAGACAATGTGAATAGGATCTCTTGGAAGTTGCGAGAGGCAACAGAACTTCGGATAAGTCCGAGATCCACTTTGATAATGTCAGGATGAAGAGCTCCAATCCGATCCAAGTTCGAGGATTTGGAACCTAGATCGTCTATAGCTACTAAAAATCCCGATCTTTTATAAAGATTGATCAGAGGTTTTAATTGATCGATCTCTCCGGAAAAATGTTCCTCAACAATTTCGATTACGATCCTTTTAGGATCCAGCCCGGAAGATTTTGCAATTTGTAAGGTATAAGGCTCCTCATCCGTTTTGGAGGAAAGATAATCCTGCATGAAAGAAGGAGAAATATTCAGAAAAAGTTTAGCCTTTGGATCTAAATTGCGGGCCTTACTTATAGTTTCGACCGCCTTTCTGCGAATGGTCCGATCTATCTCAAGTTTTAGTTTTTTGAATTCTTCGCGTTCCGCAGTGGAAAGAGAATGTGGGATATCCGCAAGAAAAAAGGGCCCAAGACTGTGAACTGCACCTTCTTTATCTATAAAACGAGCAAGAGCCTCGTAACCGAAAATGGAATCCTTTTCTACAGACAAAATGGGCTGGAAGTACGGAACTGTTTCACCTTCGGAAAACCATTCCCGCCATTTGGAAGCGCTCCAAGCAGTTCGTCCTTCGCTCATTCTTAACAATAAAATGAAAACCCTGTTGGAAGGATCAAGAATTTAAAATGTAAACTCGTGCTTATCTTACTAAAAGAGCAAATTTCCTAAGTATCTAATCTAGGATTTTGTAACCGACCCGCAGTCAGAGCTCCTGCCCTTCTTAATTTTCCCATTGATTAGATGAATGATCTAAATTTTGGATCAAATCCAGAATCTCGCCTAGGTTTTTTCGAAGAATTTCCATAATTCTTCCGTTTATGAAAAGTTTTCCGATTCGATTAACAATTTTGAAGAACGAAATAAAACTTTCTCTTCAATCTTGGATCCGGCTTCTATTAAAAAATAGATTTCAATTTACTTAATGGAGCCGAACTTACGCTTCTATCCCTTCTCTCCCCCGTTCATATATGAAAAAATAGGCAAAAAGGCATAGATAGATTGTTATTAGAAAGGAAGACCCGGCCATTTTCGGATTTTTTAACAATTTGAGAGGATCCGGATCCGAGTATTCTTCTTTGCCGGAAACCGTATCTGCATTTATCCGGAGCCAAATCGATCGAATGGCAACTTAGACTAACAATAAAAAGGCGATCAATTAAATAGAAATTAAGAAATAGTAATACACTAAGCTTTGTCGAATTATCAAGGACGAAAAAGAAGATATACATTGTTTCGAGCCCAAAGTCGAGATCTACTCCTCTTCGTTATAAAGAACTTTCGACTCTTTTCTTTCCAAATTGCCACTCAAGCCTGTGGATCCTACTTCGTATTTTGTCTTGACCCTGGATTTTCTTAGGACTTCCTAGCAGAATGCTAATATCCTTTTATTCCAGGATCCTTTCCTTTTCCAGCAAACCGTCCGGGTTTTTGATCGTTGGGGCGATATTCTTATCTTCTTTTCTTGGTTGGCAGTACCAAACAGGGATCCGAGTCGGAGACGGAGCAATTAAGCAACAACAGTTAGCAGATCTGATCCAAAACGGTCTCCCGGATTTTTCCTGTAGATATTCGGGCAAAGAGATAGATCCAGAGTTTCGGTTCCTTCCCTTAGATCTGAAAAAAGGGTCCACCATGACCCATGTATACAACGGAAAATGTTATTATGTGTTTCCTTTTTATTATACAGCAATCCAATATCCGTTTGCGCTCTTACTCGGAAGATTCGGTAGTTTTTTCTTATCATTAGTATTCGGGATCTTAACTCTTAGAGCATTATTTCAAATCTCAGAACTATTCGAATTAAAACCTCAGGGAAAATTAACGTTTTTAGGACTTTTACTTATCGGCTCTGCGTTCAGCCTATTTGCGACAGACCTTTCTGAGACAGTGATTGCGATCTACGGAGTGACCCAAGGGTTTTATTTTTTACTTAGAGAAAAAGAATCCACTCAAGCCAAGGACCTTTTACTTGCTGGATTATTTTTCGGATTTTCTTCTTTTTTCAGGCAGGAAACTATACTACTCTCCGCGTCCATATCCCTAGTTTATCTTTTTAGAATATTCAGAGAACCGAAAACTACTATTTTCCCTTTTACCTACGGAACACTACTAGTAGCACAAGCATTGATCAATTATTCTGTAGTCGGCCATCCTTTAGGTTCCAGAGGTTATCTGCAAGAATCAGGTGTATACCGTTTTATAGATCAGATTTCCTATTTAGGACAATTAGTATTCTGGGGGAACGGTTCCCTAGGATTATTAGGTGCCTATCCTGTACTCGCCTTCATATTTTTCTGGAAACCTGAAAAGAATTCGATAGGTAGGATCTTATCCGGAATCCTATTATTCATTCTCTTATCCGGGATCCTAACTTCTACTCGTTTCTGGCAAGGAGTACTATTCGGTCCTAGATTTCTAATGACAATTCTCCCCTTCTTACTTTTATTCTTAGTCTCCATACTAGAAAAAAATTGGGAAAAATTTTCTAAACCGGTCAAGATCACCGCGCTATCTCTTATCATCTATTCGATGATCGGGGGGATCATATTCGATCGACTCTATTACAAATTCACAAAATCGGTAGTCAAAGAACAACAAGAGCTGAGTGAACATACTTCTAAGATAGTGATCTATAGAAAGGGTTCGGTATTCCTTCCTGCCAATTCTTTTCAGGAAGAAAGAGAGGTATACGAAATCGACACGGATGATTCCTTCGATACACTCTTGAACAAACTGGAAAATATAGGCAAAAAAGAAGTAACTGTTGTCGGTTTTAAAGATAATTATCCAAAAGAGATCCTAGTTCCAAACTCAAAAAATTATGAGCTGGAAAATAGAAGTTTCTACCAAAGTCCTTCTATTAATATGGAAACTTTCACATTTAAAAAAAGATAATATAAGAAGGCCCCGAAAAACGGGGCCTTTAAAGAAATTTTATTTTTCCCAAACTCTTCGGAATAGATCCGATTCTAAAAGATTTTTTGGATCGAGTTTTTTCTTTAACGATCTGAATTTTTCCAGATTTTGTTTAGGCATCGCTCTTTTAAAGATTTCGGGGCGAAGAGTGCTATCTTTTGCAAAATAAAATCTTCCTCCATTCTTCACAACAATCTCATCCAATTCCTTGGCAAGTTCCCAAAGACGTGTTTTGTTTCTCTTCGTCACAGGAAAATCCATGGCCATTGAATATCCGTCTACAGCATGAGTGAGTAAAAACTTATCCGGTCTATGTTTTTTAAATACTGCGAGCCAGTTTACGATCCCTCTTTTTTGGCAAACGCTTAGGATTTCTTCGAAACCTTTTACGGCATTTTCCTTAGGAATAAAACTTTGGTATTGGATCATCGCCCCAGGTTTATACATATATTTCCAATTCGGAACATAGTCCAAAAGGAAAGCATACTCCGCATGGCCTTGGAAATACGGTTTATTATTCCCGATAAAACCTGAGATCCATTTTCCGAAATTTACGAATCTCATTCCGAGGTTATTGCTGAACGGATACATGAAGATCCACATCCAAGCTTTCGGAATGATCCCTAAAAATGTGCTCGGTAGAATTTGATTCTCTAATTTACAGTTTTCAGGAAAATCAGGATCTTCTCCCGTTTTTAAATGAACTGCTTTATGGATTTGTCCTCTTCCTAAACCTTTTCCGGAGGCAAATGCGTCCACCCAACCAACTAAATAATCCGATTGTTTGTATTCTCTTTCGAAATAATCGTACATCTCTTGAAGATTAGAGGTATTCACCGGCCACACTTTCATTTTGCCGGAGTAAATCTTTTTCAGTTTGATCGTTACCGTTAAAAAGGCTCCGAGCATTCCGAAACCTGAAATCGCAGAGTAAAAAAGTTCAGAATTCTTTTTAGGAGAACATAGGGTTTCTTTTCCGTCAGGACTTAAAAAAGTAAATTCTTGGATATGATCTCCGATAGGTCCTACCGCAAAATTATTCTTTCCATGAATATTCATAGAAAGAGCTCCGCCTAATGTAGGGAACATTGTTCCACTTACTACAGGTGGCCAAAATCCTCTTTCGATCCCGAACTCCCAAAGTTGTTTGATAGTAACTCCGGACTCAGCGACCAAAATCCCGGTTTTCGGGTCGAAGGATAATATTTTGTTAAAATTCCGAATATCTACTACGATCCCTTTTTCATTCGTAGCCGCGTCTCCGTAACTACATCCGCCTCCCCTGAAAGCGATCTTAGAATTCGTATCTCTTGCATAAGAGAATAGATCCCTGAAATCTTGGATGGATGTAGGAAGAAATACTCGGCTATTGGAGAAATGATTCATTCCCCAAGCTTCTACTTTTTGAGCAGGGCTTAAACGAGACTCAAATCCTTTAGCATCGAACTTTGCGGTTTTACTTTTTGACGAAGTAGTTTTTTTTGCGGTCTTTTTCTTAGAGGCGGTAGCCATTCAAATCACCTGGATCCTTAAACGGAAAGTCTTCTGAATATGAAAGAAGGAATGAGCCTAATGATCAAGGACACTATCGCCCAACGAGCAGGCACATAAAAATTCTCTTTACCTGCATTCACTTTTGCTAATATAACTTGAGCGGCTTCCTTTGCGGTAATTAGCCACATGAGTCCCGGCAAGCCTTCCGTCATAGGAGTTTGGATCATTCCAGGTTTTACAGTAACGACTTGGATCCCTTTTACAGCGAGGCGATTTCTAAGAGCTTCCAAGTAAGTGGACATTCCCGCCTTGGACGCGTTATAAACAGGATTTCCTCTTCTACCTCTATCACCTGCGATAGAAGAAATACCGATGATCTTCCCCGCTTTTTTATCTTGAAAGTAAGCCGCAGCAGAATCCAACCAAGCGACACAACCTAGAAGATTGACTTCCAACATTTCTATATTTTTAGCTACAGGAAATTCATCCGGGCCAACTCTATGCATAACTCCGGAAGCATAATAGATCTCATCTAGTCCGCCTAAAGCTTTGACCGCCTTTGCGAATTCGTTCGGAACCTTTGAATATTCGGTTACGTCATGTTTGATGAATAAATTTTTGGACTTGGAAGAAGGAGAGATCTTTTTCAATTCCTTCTCCCTTCTTGCGAAGGCAGCGACTTGATGCCCTTCTTCGATCAATTGGGATGCAATTTCTTTACCAATACCGCTAGAAGCGCCTACTACGATGATCTTTTTAGCCATAACCTACCTTTCTCGGACGCTCTATCCGTATGACAAGCCTGATTTGGACGGTTTTTGGACTACAAATAGTCTTTGGTTTAGTTGGAAGATCTTTGTTTCCCGTCCCCACCATTCTCTAAAAAATATCTAGGAAGAAAACTTTCAGTCTTTTCCCAAAGACCAGTCTCTTTGTTTAAAATTTCGGAAGGTTTCCAGTTCTTTTTATAATCCATCTTAGGATGACCTGGAAGAAAAAGACCTAATTGTAATTCTGTAAAACCCTTCTCCTTCGCCCAAAGGATAGAAGAGAGGATTAGAAAATTTCCCAAACTTCTTTTGTCTTCGTCCGGATCAAAAACGGAATACACTGCAGACACAGTTTCTTTTCCAAGATCTAATAAGATCCATCCTAGCAAAGTATTCTCCTTAAAAAGAAGAAGCTCCAATGAACTTTCTGAACCTACATACATTTGGTATTTCATCGTTTCCAAAATCTCAAAGTCGGATCCAGAATGACTTCCCTGATGTCTCGACTTTTGGTATTTGAGATATAAACTTTCTTTGCTTTCATCAATTTGCGGAAGAGAAGTTTGTAGGATCAGATCGGAATTAATCTTCTCCAATCTTTTATGAGAAGATGTTTTCTCAAAAGATCCCAAAGGAACACGATAACTTAAACAATGAGAACAATCTGAACAATTCGTTCTATAGAAAAAGTTCCCGGATCTTCTAAACCCGAATCTAAAAAGAACATCCAATCCTTCCGAAGGAATATTTTCCCTTAGGATAAAACCTTTTACTTTGGAAGTTCTATCCGGATAATAGCTACATTCCGACTCAGGGGTTTCCGGAAGAGAATTTAGGAACTGAAAATAATCTATCTGCATTGTTAGAATGCCAAGTTCCTAGACAGTTTTTCCATTGCCAAACAAAAGCCTCCGAGGGATAGGACTAACGATGGTATTCGGTTTAATGATGGATCATCCGGCACGTTTGAACGCATATAAATTAGCTTTCGGCTTAACGGCGATCAGCTACCTTTTTTATTTTTTATCTTTGCCTTTGGTCCTATTCGCACTCCTTTTCATAGGACTAATCTGTTTAGTAGGTGGGATCTTTTTCCCACAAACATTCGATCTTTGGTATAGAAATCTACAATTCGTCGTTTTAGGGATTCTCGCTTTTTTAGGCTCCACTCTCATCTTGATCGCGTATCTAATCCTTTGGAGACCTTTCCAAATCCTATTCGGATCTAAGGCTAAAAACGAGAACCAGTGAAAAAGCTCAAAATCTACTGTGACGGGGCTTCTAAGGGTAATCCTGGACCCTCTTCGATCGGAGTTGCGGTATACGAAGCCGATGAGGAAACCCATTCCATATCACGTAGGATCTCCGACGGAACAAACAATGTGGCAGAATGGGCAGCCCTGGAAGCGGGATTAGAATACTGCATTTCCCAAGCTGCGGACGAAGTAGAAGCATTTTTAGATTCCGAATTAGTAGTGAAACAATTCAAAGGGGAATACAAAGTAAAATCCCCTCATCTACAGGTTGCAAAAGAAAGGGTCAAAGCCCTAAGCTCCAAACTCAAAGTTTTCATTATCCGCCATGTTCCTAGAGAAAAGAACAAACGAGCGGATAAACTAGCAAACCTAGCCTTCGAATCCCAAAATCATACTTAAGATCTTAAATGCAAAATTCTCAGCGGCTCTGCGCCTCTGCGTGACAAAAACGCGCAGCGGAAGAGATACGCAGGGCTTCAGTCCGGGCTTGCCCGGACGAGCGCGAATGCGCGAGCCCGAAGTAGCTCGGTCCAAGCGGAGCGCCGGAGCCGCCCATATTATTATCTTACTACCGCGCAGGTCTACTCACGCAGAGGCGCAGCGACGCAGAGGGTTTAATAAAAAACGATTTTATCTTCGAATATCTTCCGAAAATTATATTAGATGAGTTCCAGAAAATATATAGTTCAGATATTACTTATTCTTTCAGCGTTTAGTCTTCTACAAAACTGTAAGGCGAGCGTCTTGGACAAGATGAAGGAATTGAAAAAAGAAGGAAAATATTTGGAACTCGCAATCCTATGTAACGAGCATAAGGAAGAAGAATACAAAGAAATTTGTAGTGTTGCTTGGGAGGAAACAGGAAAGAGGATAGACCAGATCTTATCCCAACAAACAGATCTTCCCTTCTTAAGAGTTTCTGTGGATGAAAAAACAAAAAAACAAGTAGAAGATATCCTCTCTAAAAATCAGGATCTGAAAGAACGTTACCTTCCTATCTGGAAAAAAATCGTACAAGAATGATAGGCCCGGATCCAAAAAACCTTATCTCCAAAATCCCTTCTCCTTTTATAGAAGATCTATTAGAGATCAGCCGGGCAATCCAGAGTTCCGGAGGAGAAGCCTACCTAGTCGGTGGAAGTGTGAGAGATCTGGTCTTAAACAAGATTCCTCATGAATATGATCTTGCAGTATCTGTTTCTCCGGAAGAAATGCAAAAAATTTTCAAAAGGACTGTTCCAACAGGGATCAAGCACGGAACGATCACGGTTCTTTTTCAAGACAGGGCTTACGAATTAACCACTTTCAGAAAAGACGAAGATTATATAGATGGAAGAAGACCGGAGAATGTTCAATTCGGAGTCAGCTTAAGCGAAGATCTGAAAAGAAGAGACTTCACTATGAATGCTTTAGCATTAGATCTGCTAAAACAAAAACTAGTAGATGAACATTCCGGATTACAAGACATAGAGAATTCACTCATACGTACAATCGGAAACCCGATCGCAAGATTTACGGAAGACGGTCTAAGACCGGTCCGAGCAATTCGATTCGTTTCTAGTCTTGGTTTTTCCGTCCATCCGGACACATTAAATGCAATCGAGGCATGTAGAGGGATCACTGCAAAAGTTTCTCCGGAAAGGATTCACGACGAATTTCTAAAAATCCTAAAAAATCCAAACCCGATCCCGGCCTTAGATCTTCTGAAACAATATAGGATCCTAGAACTATTCACTAAATCCAAACTTTATACAGATCTAACTCTTTGGGAAAAAAGAGACGGGCTTACAAAATTACTCCCAGGATCGGAAAGATCTAAACTTGCATTCTTCCTACTGTTTGTTTTTTCCAAAGAAGATTGGCTTCCAAATTCGAATCTGTTCTTTAAAGATCTTAAATTCTCGAATCAAAGACTAAAAGATTCTCAATTTTTAATAAAAACATTCTACTCTATTTCTGAGAACGAAACTGCTCTTCAAACTGAGAAAGGAATTCGAACTCTTCTACTCAATCCGATCGCTCAATACTCGGGTAAAAAAGAACTGCCTATCTACTGTGAAGAACTTTCATCCATTTGGTCCGCATATTGGAAAAAAGAAGCATCTTGGTTTTCGAACGCAAAAGACGAATGGAAGAAGGACCCACCTCTTCTTCTTTCGGATCTTGCCCTAGATGGAAATCGGATCAAAGAGAACTTCCCTGATCTTCCGCCTCAAAAACTAGGAGAAGCGTTAAGAGCTTGTCTAACGAAGGTGCTTATCGATCCAAAAACAAATACGGAAGAAGATCTATTTGCCGTAGTGCAAAGTCTTCTTTAGTACGAAGATTCACGTCGAAGAGCCTACAAGATCTAGCTTCTTACCCTCTAAAAACTCCCTTTAAAACCAAAGCATCCTCTAATCTGCCCATTCTTTAAGCAAAGAGAATTATGCTTATTTTTTAAGCATAATGCAGTCTCAAGAAAAATAGTCCGAAAAGTTTATATATTCTAAGCACAAAATATTCGGTTTAGAATCGTTTTTAAGCCATATTTAGTCTCTTTGCTCATTTTTAACGAGTTGGCACGCTAGTTGCATAAATACGGGCATAGGAGATTTAGGAGAATGATGAGAAAAAAGACAATGAACATCATTGCTACCTTAGGATTGTTGACCGCCTCTTCCGCTTTTGCCCAAGCGAAAAAGGAAACACCAGATCCGAAGGCAGCACCTGCAGTTGTCAAAGCTGACCCTGTAGAAAAGAAATGGTATGATGCAATTGATTTTTCAGGCTTCGTGGATGTGTACTATATGTACAATAACAACCCGTTGCAAGGAAATGACATAGACGCTACCAGAGCTTTCGAAACCAACAACAAGAACTTTGCAGTAAACGCTGCGGCTTTAGCAGTTCAAAAAACCGCAGAAAAAGCAAGTCCTTGGGGATTCCGTGTGGATTTCCAAAATGGTTTGAACAACCCATATCAAGAAGGTCTATACGCTTCAACGAACGGAATCTTTAACTATAACTTGTTAAAGCAAGCGTATATCAGCATGTATTTCCCAGTATTGAAAGGAATGACGCTGGATATAGGTAAGATGGCGACTCATATTGGTTATGAGGTGATCGAGTCCATGGGAAATCCCAACTACTCGATAGGGGCCATCTTCCAGAATACAATCCCCTTCATTCACACCGGTGCTCGCTTAACCACTCAAGTAACCGATAAATGGTCTGGAACCTTTTATCTGTACAACAGTGGCGGTGGTACTGGTTACGTGACCCCTACCTTTACTAATAACCCAGATGGTTCGATAAGCTCACCACTTGGTGATGCATCAAAGAATACTTTTGTTGAGGCAGCGACTCAGCATAAAGCGATTGGTACTCAGGTAAAAGGTCAGATCATCGAAGATAAACTTGCTATTACTTGGAACACTTTGTATTCACAAGATGGAAGCTCAGGAGTACTCAACCCATGGGAAGGATATTACCTTACTTCTGTAGGAGAAGGAGCGAACTTAGCAAACTACACCCCTAGAGCAAAGTACAATAAAGACTATTGGTTCATGAATCACGCGATCATTTCCATCACTCCACATGAAAGAGTAACAATCGACTTAGATTATACTTGGAGTGAAAAAGCAGGTGGTTTTGCGCCGATAAACAAGGAAGCTGCTGCTGCAAATGCTGATGGTTCTGATGCTTACACACTTGAGAAAATCTTAGGTGGGGCAGTTAATACCAGCAGTAACAAAGCAACTTACAAGGCGTACGGATCTTGGATTAAGGTTAAATTGAATGATGAGTGGGGTATTAACTTCCGTTTCGAATATATCGACGATAGTAAATACAATACTCAGTTAACGACCTTCAATCCATTCAGAAATGCAAATGGCTATTTGAGCGCTCAACAAACTGCTACAGATAATGCTTTGGCTGATGCAGTAAAAGCATCTACCCCTGCTCTTGCAGGCTTAGATAATGCCACTTTATTGCAAGCTCTGAAGCCAAAAGATTACACAAACTACGGAAACACTAACTACGGTTCATATAAAACCTTTACAGTAACTCCGGTTTGGCACTTCACCGAGAACCTTCTCATCAAACTTGATATGAGAAGAGACTGGGCAAACGGATACCAATTCGTTAACGCTCAAGGTGAAAAGAGCAAAGACCAATACGGTCTAACCTTAGGTATCGTTGCTAAGTTTTAATTAAAACTAAAGCTTCGAATTCCTTGGAAAGAGCGTCCGAAAGGGCGCTCTTTTTTTATTTACTGTAAATTGATCCGGGTTTATCCTAACGGATATATTAAAGTTTCAATGCTTCTCCCTTCAAATTACAAAACTATCCTTACTCGCTTTATTCTTAGATCACTTGCAATTATAGCGCTGACCTCCGGGTGTTTTGTATCCTGCTTAGGATATCATTTTACGATTCCGAAAGAAACTTTACAAACTGAAGTAAAAACTGTCTCAGTTTTGCCTCTCTATATTCCGTCTGAATTATTCCCACAAAACGAGAATATCCCGGTAAATATCCAGCCTAATGTAAAAGAGTCGGAGATCTATTCTTCAGCTATCCAAAAGGAAAACGAATTCTTTACGAAACTTGCCGTAAAAGTCCTAAAAGATGGAAAATACAAATTTGAAACTCTTTCAATAAAGGAAGAAATACAAGATACTCAGATCCAAAAAACGGAGGTTAATACCCGAAATGGCCTTGAGATTGCATTAACTGCTCAACTACATCAACTTTCTAAAGAAACGGCAGTAGATTTATGCAAAAAATATAAAGTTGATGCAATATTTTTTCATGCAATATTCATTCATTATAAAAGTAATCAATATAGCTATATCCGTAGATTAGGAGTACAATACCCTACTTATAAACTTAGCTATCTTCCTCTAATCTACAATCGAGAGGGAGAGATCATTTTTAATTCCAATTATTTCATGCAGGATTTAGGCACTGTTAATACTTTACACGAAAATCCTGTTGATCCTTCTCAATTCCTAAATGTAAAAATGTCTAAACAAGAATTCGAAAACCAGTTTGATAAAAAATTCTATCGAGTGATCGATCTTGAAAAACGCCTCTTCCAAGGAGTCCGGACTGGGACTGTAGATATTTATGCAAGTCTTTGCGGGAATTTAGTAAGCTGTCAATTGATCTATGAGGAAACTGTGGAGGAATTGGAGGGGAAGTAGGGCCCGAAGGCCCTTTTTGTTGGGAATTTAGAACCGACTTACTTACTGAAAATCGATTTTTATATTAAGATCAATCGTATCGTTTTTTGATATCTGCTGGTAAAGAAATTGGTCCATACGCTTTTTCGTAATTATCCATTTGACGATTTAATTCTTTTGCCAAGGTCCAAGCAGTTTGAGGGCTCATATGAATGTTAATAGCTCCCTTAACATTTTTCTGGGAATCAACCAATTGGTTCTGTAATTCCACTTCAAACGCAGATACAAATATCATTACTGCGTTTGTATAAAATTCAGGTGCTGTTGCTTGTATTTCTAATGATTGTTCCTGGTCCTTTTTATTTGCCACTTAACTTTCCTTGATTTATTTTTGCTCTTTCTATTGCTTCTTGTATGATTTTCATGTCGGGCTCTTTTTGCCAGTACGCTAGTGAAGGTAATTTTGATAGATCAATAAATTGAATATTTGTAGCTTTGATAAGAAGTTTTTCTATTAGTTCACCAAATTTGAAAATCCTACACCCTAGTAATATATAATCACTTTTGGTTATGAGAATTAATGTAGACCTATCCCATGGAAT
>NZ_RQGF01000014.1 GCF_004769615.1 Leptospira sarikeiensis
AGATCTTTGTTTGTTCAACTCCTCCATCTCTTTGGCTTTATCGTCTAGATAAGAGAGGATTGCAGTATTTGCAGTGAGATTGATTCCTGTTCCAGCAGCTTGTTGGAGTTCGGACAACCTTCTTAAGTCGTCCGGACTTGTAAGAAGTGAATTCATATCCATTAGAAGAGAAGCGATCTCGTCCTGTGCTTCCATCGCTTTCTCGCTATCTGCTGCGATTACATCTGAGATCCCAGCAGTCGTCACTTCTTCCGGAAGTTGAGAAGTGAGATAATTCAGAACATCATTGAGTCCCGCGAGTAATTCTCCTCCGATAGAACGGTTTGCAAGTTCTTCGGATCTTGCGATGAGCTCTTTGACCTTATCTGCTTGCTCATCTCCTTGTTTTAAGAGTTGCTGAGAGTCGGAGATCATACTCTGGATATTTTTATAATCAATTCCTGATTGAGAAAGTGCGTATACTTGATCTTGGTTCTTGCGAATCTCATTTGCGACATCATTTGCGCTCATGGAACCTTTGCTTAATAGGCTCAGACCGTATACGATATAGGAATTTTTCGTATAATTTAATGTGCTTGTGGTGACCTGGTTTCCAGCGAATTCGCTAAGAGAGCCGTATCCGGAAGTCAATTTTTCTTGAGCAAGTTTCTGTTGTTTGATCGCAAGTCCTTTGTAGTATTCCGCTGTATCAAAATCTCCCTGGCTTGCAAATGTTTGAGAGAGTTCAGTATATTTCTTTTCTTGAATAAAGATCTCATTCACATCTTGGAGTAAGATTTTCTCTTGGTCCATGACCACTGCCTGCAAAGAAGCAGCCTGGTTAATATCTGCGAGCTTCCCTGCGTAGGAAGAATTTGTATTATCTGCTGCAGTCTTTCTTTCATCGAAACCAAATCCACTTGAGTTTCCATCGATCTCTTCCTGCCAGAAGGTTTGAGCAGAGTTATACCCAATGACACCTGTTTGGATTTGGCCCAGATCATTTGCATCATATGCATAAGCTCCGGTTCCATACAACATTTCAACAAGTTGATTGATTCTGTTACTTGCATCTAAGTCTGCAGTTCCGTATGCTTCTGCTCGGGCATAACTATCCCGTATACGAGCACTTAAGTCTGCACCATCTTGGTTCCATTGAGATTCGGATGCCTTGTTAGAAATAGCTTGGCTTAAACTATCTGCAGCTCCTTTATAATAATACACATCTACAAGTTTATTAGCAGTATCATACAAATTCCCAGAGTTCTGTTCTGAACTTGTGAATTGCTTTTTGAGGATCTTTCTGGAGCGCTTCTACACCTTGTAGATTACGATTTTCCGCTTCTTTCAAATTTTTCTCCCCTTTCTCTTTGCAGTCCACATGATTTAACGTGGTCAGGAATAAAACGAAAACAAATGAGCTTATATTCAGATTTTTAGACATAAAACTATTTAGTCCTATTCTTATTCAAACTTTCCTTAGGACCTTCTTTTCCGTCGATCCAGCGTCCGCTAAAAAGCACTTTACGATCCTTATCGACAAGAATTCCGAATCCGTCTGGGTCTCCATCTTTCCATTGGCCCACATATTTTTTTCCGTCCCAATATGTCATAGAACCGAATCCGTTACGGCAATTACCTTCACATTTTCCTTTAAAGAAGAACCAATATACAGCTCCTACCAAGACTACGAGTAATACAGACGCAGAGATTAAAATTGCTTTTTGTTTCATTTTATAACTATCTAATAGAAATTGATTATAGGAATGCGATTACCAATCTAAATATCGGATAAATCAAGGCTAAGTATCCGATTGCTAAGATCCATTTTTTATAACGAGAACAAAAGGCAAGAAATTTAGAGAATTTCCCAGGCGTTGAACCAAGCTCATCTATCGGTTCTTCAACGTTAGCCGAAAGTTTTTTCTTCTTTTTAGTAACTTTTTCAGGAACTTCTTCCTTGTCTGCATTCTCTAATTCTGCACCCAACCATAATAGTCTCTGTTTTTCGATCGGCCTTTTAAAAACAGATTCGGGAATTGTATAATGCGAAGAATAGTCCAAAACGATCGATTGGCAATCTGAGCAGTCATTTATATGTTTTTTCATTAAAAATGAAATTGTGCCGGATTTTAATATATCTTCCAATGCATCGGGAGTCATCTTAATGGAACAAGTCATACAAATAGCTCTATATACTTACTTTGGGAAATATAGAGAATCGAGCAAATAAGAAATAACGAAAGAATGATAAGAGAAGAAAGCTGGCTCGAACTAGGTCCTATCCCAAATGATAGAACCTCCTTTGGGTGATTCAAAAATCCAGATCGGATTGACCTGACATAGCAACTAAATGTTTTCTAAATGAATGAGGAAGGATATTCCAACAAGATTTGAACGTTCTTTTCCAAAAACCCGATTCTGCTCGTTTCAGTTTGGATTTTAAGTGTTCGCTCATCTTGCTACCCTCTAAGATCTTGGAGCGAAAAAAATGGTAAAATCCTTCTATAGTTAGTAGGTTTCTAGTATCGGAATTTTAAAATCCATCTAAGAAATGGCCTGTTCCCTAGATAGATTTTTCGTATTTTTTTAGTCGGATAATGGACAGTTTCGAAATGGCTATCCTTTCACACAAAGGACTTGTCTAAGTTCGGAAACTACTTCCACCAAATCCTTTTGGGCTTCGATCACATCATGGATGTCTTTATAAGCTCCCGGAATTTCGTCCAGAACGCCAGTATCCTTTCTGCATTCTACACCTTTGGTTTGTTCCAAAAGATCCGATTCTGTGAATTTCCTTTTGGCTTCTCCTCTACTCATTCTTCTACCAGCTCCATGAGAAGCGGATTCGAATGATTCTGGATTTCCTAAACCTTTTACGATGAAAGAACGAGTTCCCATAGAACCAGGAATGATCCCAAATTCACCCTTCTTAGCGCTGATCGCACCCTTACGAGTAACCACCACATCTTCTCCGAAATGAGTTTCTTCGGAAACATAATTATGGTGACAGATCACTCTAGATACTTCTTGGATCTGAGGAAAAAATTTCTTCAAAGCTTCGAAATACAACTCAATCATAGTAAGACGATTTAAATACGCATACCTTTGAGCCCAGAATAGATCTCTTCTGTATTCTTCCATCTCCACTGTTCCGGAAAGAAATACTGCAAGATCACGATCCGGCAGAAGTTCGTTATGAGCGAGTTTACGCGCTCTATGAATATGGAATTCCGCAAGTTCCTTTCCGATATTTCTAGAACCAGAGTGAAGCATCATCCAAACTCTGTTCTCAGTATCCAAACAAAGTTCTATAAAATGGTTTCCGCCACCCAAAGTCCCGCACTGGCTTAAAGAACGTTCGTATAATGGTTTTGCTCTCTCCGAAAGTGTTTCAAACTCTTGTTTAAACAAAGATTTTGCGAGAGCATACGTCTCTCCATGTTTAAAAAGTTTTTCCACCACCGGACGTTTATGCATACTGAACCCGACCGGGATATTTTTCTCGATCTCGGAACGGATCTCTTTCAAAGAATCCGGTAGATCATTCCCAGTTAAGTTCGTAAGAACTGCCGCCATTCCGCATCCTATGTCCACACCTACCGCAGCAGGCGCGACTGCATCCTTCATAGCAATAACGGATCCGACTGTAGCTCCTTTTCCGTAATGTACGTCCGGCATCACCGCCACATGTTTGAACACCCATGGCAGAGAAGCTATATTACGTAATTGTTGTAAAGCGGAAGACTCCACTTTATCCACGTCGGTCCATAACTTGACCTTTACTTTTTCTCCTTTTAATTCTGATTTACACATTGTTTAACCTAATTGATTCGAATGATATATACGAACGATAGGAAGAGACAGACAGATTTTTTATTTAAAGTGGATTTAATTTTTGAGAAGAAGTTTTGAAAGAAATTCCTAAACGAATTCGAAATTCCCTCCAAAACTTTTGGATCTTTCTTAAGCGGCTAAAACCCCGTATACTATGATTACGATCCCAACAATATTTGCAGTCACTCCGATCCCACCAAGGATTTTTCCAAGCGGAGGATTTTCTTTAAATTCATCCTTAATTCCTTGGAGCCAATTTACAGTATCTTTGAGAGCCAGAAATCCGGAAGAAACTGCGAATGAGATTGCTCCTATAATGGAAAGGGTCTCCGAAAGTGGAGCCAATTGGAAAGCGAATATCAATCCCAAGAGCATGGCACCTTGCATTAGAGATCCAATATGGGCGGCTTGTAAATATCTGGAGGGAAATTCCGCTTTCTTTCGAGCGAACGCGTATGCAAAACCGGTCAAACTTCCATAAGCTAAGTTTAAAACTCCGGTCAAGATGAGAATTTTTTCGGGTAAGTTCATAGTCATCACCTATTTGTATTAGGCTTTAGTGCATATTTTTGGATCGAAACCAAGTCAATTCGGTTTTAACAAATTCCAATTCCAGAAAAAATAAAAAAGGCTGCGAACTCGCAGCCTTTTTTTCGTTTGAAAAATCTATTTTGATCCGATCAACGTTTCTTTTTCGTAAGAAGTTTTTTCTTCACCTTCTTACCTCCGTTTCTATGTACCGGAACATCATTCAATTCGTCATCATCATAAAGAGAGACGTAAGCTTCCGGATGTAAAGCCATTGAACTCGTTCCACCCGTATTACCTGAACTCTGAGGTTTTTGTTTTTTCCCCATGATTACAATGTACAAGCTAGGCATAACAGTTAGTATCAGAAGAAGAGCAGAAGCAAGTCCTCCTACCATCACAGTAGCTAATGGCCTTTGCACGTCCGAACCTACTCCGGTTGCAATTGTTGCAGGGATCAAACCGAGCATTGCGAGTAACATTGTCATTAATCTAGGTCGAAGCTGAGTCACTGCGGAATGGATCGAAGCTTCCGTAACGCTCATATTCGGATGATCTCTCAGAATATGATTTGCTTTGGATACGAACAAGATCCCTGCCATAGTCGCGATCCCGAAAAGAGAAATAAATCCGACTCCGGCTGATACGTTAAAATAATACCCTCGTCCTAGAAGAGCGTAAATTCCTCCAAGTAAGGATAAAGGAATACAGGACAGGGCAACAATCACTGATTTCAGATCTCTGTATAATAGGAATAGTAATCCGAAAATGATCCCGATCGTTAGCGGGATCACGATGGCCAACTGCTTTCCTACGCGAGCCAGGTTTTCATACTGACCACCGTAACGAACTTCGTATCCATCCGGGATCTTGATTTCCTTATTCACTCTGTTCCTAAGTTCAGATACGAATCCACCCTGGTCTCTTCCCCTTACATTCAATCGAACCGTAAGAGTACGTTTTCCATCCTGACGGAAAATCATCGTAGGAGAATCTTCCTGAGTAATATCCGCGACCTGAGAAAGTGGGATCCTTTCTCCCTTAGGCGAAATGATCGGAATACTCGCAATCTCTCTTGCGGATTGTCTATAATCCTTAGAGAAACGAACTGCAATCCCGAATAAGGCACGCTCTTTAGGAGGATTGTCCATAGGACCTTCGTAAAGATAGCTGATAGGTTCCATACCTACTGCAGCCTCGATCACTCTTTGGATATCTTCCACATTGATACCATATCTCGCGGCTACTGCACGTTTGATCCGGATCACAAGCTGAGGAGCTGGAGCTTCCTGTTCGATCCCGTATTCACTCGCCCCTTTCATAGAAGCTACTATATCAAGGATTTGTAATGAAAGTTCCCTCATAATATGTAAGTCCTGTCCCGATACGAATACCGCCAAGTCGGCAATTGTACCCATAATCGCCTCGGACAAGTTGTCCATAATCGGCTGGGAGAAACTCACTCTCACTCCAGGAAGCCCGCTCTCCAGATTATCTCTCATCCGGAGAAGTAATTGTTCCTTAGTGATCCTTTCCTTCCACTGTTTATAATCTTTTAAACCAACATAAACTTCCAAACGGTTCGGAGGTAGAGGATCCGTTCCGTCGTCATTACGTCCGTACTGAGATAAGATCATGTTTACTTGTTCATTTTTATAAATGATCTCTCGGACCTTAGGCACGAATTTTTTGGCCTCTGGCAATGAGATCCCCACTGGGAAATACAATCTTAAGGTAAATCCACCTTCATCCAAAGAAGGTAGGAACTCCGTCCCTAAAGACAAACCTCCCACGACCAAAAGAGCAGTTACGATAGAGAAAGCGATCGTTACCACTCGTTTAGAACGATCTACTAAGTAATGTACGATCTTCTCGTATTTTGATTCTACCCAATGATATACAGGGTTATGCCATTCGATCGGTTTGTCAGAATTACTTTCGAAATATTTTCGGAAGAAGAAGGACATTAAAACCGGAACTACTGTCATCGTGAAGAGCAATGCACCGAAAATCGCGAAGGATAAGGTGAATGCCATCGGCTTGAATAATCGTCCTTCTATCCTTTCAAATGAGAAGATAGGAAGATACGCGAGAATGATGATCATGATCGCGAATAAGATCTCAGTTCCGACTTCAGTCGCACATTCGTAGGTAAATCGAACGATCCCCTTTTGTTTGTCGTCGGGCGAAGCTTCCTTATAGCGCCTCATGATATTTTCAACCATTACTACGGCACTATCCACCACGATCCCGAAGTCCACCGCACCTAGAGAGAGTAAACTCGCTGAGATCCCGGAGGCGTTCATGACCGTAAACGAGAACAATAAAGCGAATGGGATCGTCGCGACCACAACTACCGAAGCTCTAAAACTTCCGATAAAGAAGATCACGACCAAACTCACCACACCTATCCCTTCGATAAGAGTGGTCCCAACTGTTCTAAGAGTATAATTTACTAAGTCCGCACGATCATAAGTAGTTCTTAATCTAGTGCCATCCGGCATATACTTTTCGTTGATCTCTTGGACCTTGGCCCTTACTCTTTCGCCGAAAGCATTCGGTTCCACCCAACGTCTCATTGCAACGAGACCTTGTACTGCGGAATCTACGTCAATCAAACCTTCCGTATCGTTTTGGACTGTATATCCCAAGACCCCGCTCGGGATTGGGTGAGAGATTTCCACACTACCCACATCTCGAACATAAACCGGAACCCCGTTCACGGTTTTAACTACGATATCTTCAATATCTTCAGGAGTACGGATCGCACCCAAGGATCTGATAGGGAGTGATTGTTCCCCTTGTAATAGGAAGTTACCACCAGTGTTCAAGTTATTGTCTTGGATCGCATCGATCACTTCTGCGACAGTAACCTTATATCGGATCAGTTTATCTGGAGAAGTCACAACGTGATACTGTTTAGGCAAACCCCCGAACGTAACCACGTCTGCAATCCCTGAGATCTGAAGCATTTTAGGAATTACGATCCAGTCCTGGATACTCCTAAGCTCCATTGGAGTTTTGGTACCGTCGACGGATTCCACAACATAACGAAATACTTCCCCGACAGGAGAACTCATAGGAGCCAGAGTAGGACTTACTTCTTCCGGGATCACAGCGTCCCGAACCTTCTCCATAAGCCTCATACGTGCGAAATAATCGTCTGTTCCTTCTTCGAATACGAACTGGAATACAACGAGACCATTAATGGTCCTTGATCTACGAACGATCACATTCGGAGTAGAATGGAGCACCCTTTCTATCGGCATGGTGACCCGTTCTTCCACCTCTAAAGTGGCTTTTCCGGGAAACTTCGCTACAAGACGGACCTGAGTATCTGCTATATCGGAATATGCTTCTTTTCTAATATGAATCCAAGACCATACACCTAAGACGAGCAATAATACGGATAAGACTAAAGTAATTAATTTATACCGTAACGAGCTTTCTATGATAAGATTGATGAATTTCATTGAGAAGACCTCGTATCAAACAGATATCCTATTTGTATCAGAAGTTGAGGATTCTTATAATCTCCCGACCCGATACCTCCTCCAAGCTGAAGAAAGAAATTACCCATATAAAGATCGTAAGTCAATCCTATATAACGTTGGTTCAAGGTTACCTTTTGATTATCCCTACTTTGGTATTCCAAAACAGTCGCAAGATTCGGATTTTGTTCTGCGATATAGGATCTGATAATGGCGTCTTCGTAAGTGATATCCCTATGCTGGTATCCAGGAAAATCGGAGCCGGTTTTATATTGAGTTTGCCCACCTTTTCCTAATTCGGGAGCAAATGGATCCACCTGGAACTGGCCGATAACTGCGGATATACTATGAGCCAAAAACGGAGTTTTCCAAAAACTCACACCTATATCAGCCTGCCAACCCCACCAATGCGCTCCCCAATGACCACCGGAAGCTCGAACTACTAGATCCTTAAAATAGTATCCTACGTTTACGTTAATACTTCCTGGAGTTCCTACCGAAAGTCCGTAAACGAAAAAGTTCGTCGACTTAGGAAGAGGTTTTTGATCGAAAACATCTTTTTCAGATTTATCTTCGCCAAATCTGGTTTTACGATCCGCCTCCGGAGTCCATTCCGGAACCGGGTCCTCGTTCTTATTTTCCTTATTTTTTTCCTGAGCAAAAGCAGAAGAAACGAAAGAAAATAAGAATATTATAATAATAAAACTTAATATTCTTTTCATAGAGACTAAAATCCGAAACTAAGCCCTTTTAAAAGAATTGCTCCTTCGACCACCACTTTGTCCCCTTTAGTAAGTCCTTCCAGAACATTGACTTTTTCTCTGGTGGAAATTCCTAGAACCACTTCCCTTCTGTAAAATTCGTGAGGTGTTTCCTCGATGAATACGTAATTTTTACCTTCTATCGTAACAACAGAATTGAAAGGGATCACCACAGAATCCGATTTGGTTTCTTCAGGGAATTTTACGACCGCGAACATTCCAGGTTTTAATCTATAACCTTCATTCTTGATCGCGATACGGACTTTTACAGTTCTTGTATAAGGATCTACGTTATCTCCAAGAGCCTCCGCAGTTCCATTCCACTCCTGGCTCGGAAAAGAATTAAAGACAACTTTTACTCTTTTTCCATTTTGCAGTCGAGAAAGTTGAGATTCAGGAACATCAGAAATGATCCAAGCGGTTTGGCTCGGTGCTTTTTTGATCAAAGCAGGATTTAATCCGACCGCTCTTAACTTACCTTCAAACTCCGCAAATTCAGCTTCGTCGTTATTTACTTCGGTCTCGGCTTCCACCAAATCCTTTTCGGTCGCGACTCTATGTTTGAACATGTCTTTAATACGATCCAGATTTTTACGAGATCTGTTCAGACTGTTTTTAGCATGAACATAACCTACATACAGATCGTTGAGTTCTGCTGATTCGAATAATACGATTTGTTCCCCGTCTGATACGGAAGGAGAAGTTGTAGCGATCAATCTCGCAGGAGCTTCAACATTTACGAATTCTCCCGCTTTTCCGATTTCCGCACTTTTAACGATCTCGAGCCCAGGGCTATCTTCTTTGAACTCTATCCGTTCTCCCTTGTCGTGAACGATCGCTTTTTGAGGGCGTGGAGCATTCTTCTTCTGTGCCCGGTTCAAAGTTAAGGAAACAATGGAAACGGAAACCGCCGCCACCACTAATATTAGAATAAGTTTAAGTTTGTTTGATGATGGTATCATTTCGAACCTCCTTCCGTAGCACCGGATTCGCCATTTGTCTTAGGACTCGGTACGATCAGTCCTGTTCCTACACTGTAATTCACTCCTTCGATCGCTTCCATCCTATCTGTTTGAAGCCTTAACATCTCCACAATGCTGGATCTGTAAGTTTCGAAGAAATCCGCAAATTCCAAAATTGATATATAACGTTTTTCGTAACTAAGGATCATATCTTCGGCTAGATCCGAATAATCCTTGGTGTAAGTGTTCCTAAATTTCCGATAAAGATTGTCTTTCGCCTTTGCGGTCGCCAAAGCAACGTTTACTTCGTTTTCAACTTCCAAGATCAGGTTTTTCAATTCCTGTTTTCTTACTTGAACGTTCTTTTCAGCGGCCTTGATATTTCCTTGGTTTCTATCGAAAATAGGAATATTGAACTGGGCGGTAATACCCCAATAACTCTGGAAAGCGGTTCCTCCCCTATTATACATAGGTCCGATGCCTAGATCGGGAATCGCATTCGCATGCTGCAACTCCAGGTTCGCTTCTTCGTACCGTAAGGCATGAACTGCTTTTTTCAAGTCGGGTCTATACTCCCTAGCCTTCGAAAGCATCGCGTCCAATTTTAAATTTTCGATCGGAGCCTTTTCCACGAAGTCCAGGTCCAAAACAGGAACGATCGCGATCCCTTGATTCTTGTATGACTCTTCGTTCAGAAGAACGCGAAGATCCGCTTCTTTCTCCAAAACTTTGATCCTTAGATCTTCTCTTTCTTTTCTTAGGAAGAATAGAAGTGCTTTTAGACGTAGTACTTCTGACTGAAGGACCGCTCTTCTTTTATATGCGAGTTCCGCAGAATTTACGGTCTTCTCTAGAGCGATCAAACTTTTATCGTAAAAGGCGATCGCTTCTCTATAATAATGAATAAAGTAGAAGGTCCTACGAAGTTTCGTTAACAAAGCTCTTGCAAGATCGTAGAACTCTTGTTCTCCCATCTTTGCGTTTAACTCCGCTACTCGAACTCTTTTATCGATCTTTCCACCCAATAGGAAGACTTGTTGGATCTGGAATACGGTTTGTCCGGACCTCGTAGAATCGAAGTATCTCCCGGAAGGCTCTACATAAATACTTTGATCCAAAAATATGTTTGGATTCGCATATAGTCCGGCTTGTTCGATCCCTGCCTTACGTGCATCGATATCATATTTGGCAGCGAGTAAAAGCAGGTTATTCTTCCAAAGAAGTTCCTCTGCTTTGGCCAGATCCAAGCGAACTTGGGTTCTGTCCTGATCGCCTGAAGCGGCCGCGATCTTTGCATCTGTATACAAAGTCTCGCCCAAACTCCCGGGAGCACCACCCGAAGCAGGATCTGGTTGAGAAACGGTCTGATTAGTGGTCCAGACCAAAATTAGAAACGCTAATATCTTTTTATTCATAATTGTACGAAGTTATCCCAAGAGATAAGCTTATGCTTATGCAACGACCCCCTATGGAGAATTTTCCTACACCTTCGGCGTAGAAATTGCTCCGAAGTTAAAAAACAATTAGGACAAAGTTGGTGGAGGTAGGTTGATTAAACTGAAATGCAGGAAGCGGGTTGTTCTTTTCTGGCCGCTTAGAATGACGATTTTTGAGGAGTAAGAGGAAGGAGTCCAAGGAGAACTCGAAAAGAAATCCGCGAGGAAATCAATCGGTCTACTGTCTCTTTCTCTTGCTTGGGTATAGACTAAACCTTCCGACTCGGTTAAATCCGATTCGATAAAGGTAGGCATACTCTTTTTATTTTGGGAAAGGGAAATAATGTGGCTTGCTTCTTCCTTATCCATCCATTCCAAAGAGGAAGAAAAGATAACAAGAGCGATCTGTAAAAAAATCAGCAGAATGTAAGCTACGCGCCGCACTATAATTGCCAAAAGAATATAGACGATATTTCCGTCAAGTTTTTGAGATTTCGATTAAAAAAATGGAAACTTTTTTCGCTTAAATCAGTTCACAATTAACCCATTCGACTTAACGAATAGGATCTGGCTGAATATGTCTTACTTTAAGGACAGCGCCTCTAGAAAACAAAATTCTAATTTCCTTATCTGGCCTAGACCCTTCTGCGTATTTTGAAATAGGTCGATAGTACACCCATTCTTCCATTCCAGGTGCCCAACTATTAACAATCGCCTTTTCATCCGGCTCGCCAAGAAGGTTCTTTACAAAAAGTTTATTTTGGGACATGAGTTTTTGGATCATTTCAGAACGAATATATAATTTAGAAGATGTTTCTTCCGAAATTTGAGCAGTCGCTCCAAGTAACGTTACATCGGCATCAGGGATCGCTTTTAATACAAATTCCTTACACTTTGCATCATCCGAGAATGTATCCATACATTCCGTATAAAGTTGTTTCGGGCTTTTTCCTTCTTTTCCTGCGTTTGGAAAAAAGTATGCACAATGGACCAGTGCTAAAAAAGAAATTCCTAATAAGATTCTAAATTTCATCGACGCTTCCTCCGGCTCGTTTTTCTTTCCGAACCACCCCCTCCGGAAGACACAGGTAATGCCTCTGTTGCCGGATTTCTAGGTTTTGCTCCCTGTAACTCTTGGAAGCCGCCTGTTAACTCTTGTCCTACTTTTTTATACTCTTTTTTCTCTTCCGGCAACTGGGTTTTTTCCGTAACTTCCACACGAAGTAAGAAACTTACGATCTCATACTTCATATTTTCGATTGCTTGGTCGAATAAACGGAAACCTTGCAGTTTATATTCTACGAGCGGATTTTTTTCTCCATAACCTACGGTCCAGATCCCTTCTCTGAGATGGTCCATAGAATATAGGTGCTCTTTCCAACGATGATCTAGAATATCCAGGAAGATGTTTCTTTCTAATAATTTCCAAACGTCTCCGCCGATCCGATCCGCTTTCTCTTGGTAAAAAGACTGAGCGGTATTATTTAAAGAATCGAAAATCGAAAGCTGAGCATTTTTGGATTTTTTAATTTCTTCTATATCTACATTCCAAGGAAGTCCGAGACCCTCGAACCATTCCTTAAGAGTATCCAATTCCCAACCGTTCGGGTTTCCACCTTCGCAGGTAGTAACAACTTGGGCTTCGATCATTTCTTCTAAGAAACTTTTTGCGAGTCCTGTTACATCTCCGCCTTCCAGGACTTCGTTTCTCATCTTGTAGATCACGATACGTTGGCGGTTCATCACATCATCGTATTCCAATAGATGTTTACGAATATCGAAGTTATGACCTTCTACTCTTTTCTGAGCTCTCGCAATCGCGTTAGACACCATCGGATGTTCGATCTCTTGTCCTTCCGGCATCTTGAGTCTTTCCATGATCCCGGCAATTCGATCAGACCCGAAGATCCTCATCAGATCATCTTGAAGAGAAAGATAGAATCTACTAGATCCTGGATCTCCCTGACGACCGGAACGACCTCTTAACTGGTTATCAATCCTTCTCGCCTCATGTCTTTCTGTTCCTAAAATATGCAAACCACCCGCTTCTAAAACCTCGTCGTGGTTTTTTCTCCAGATCTTTGCGCTGGTTAGGATTTCATTTGCTTTGGATTTTTTATTTTGAGAATCCAATCTTTGAGAAATAGATTCAGCTCTTTCAAAATCGGCACGAACCACAGCTTCTTTAAATTCGCTGATCACAGGATCGGATTCGTTCCAAGATTCCAAACTTTCTTTAAAAAGTTGGGCTCCTCCTAAAACGATATCCGTTCCCCTTCCAGCCATGTTTGTCGCGATCGTAACAGCGGCAGGCTTTCCTGCGTTCGCGATAATCTCAGCTTCTTTTTCGTGGAACTTAGCGTTTAATACATTATGCTGAATTCCGGATTGGGTTAGAAGTTTTGCGAGCACTTCCGATTTTTCGATGGAGATAGTTCCAACAAGAACAGGTTGTTTTTTATCTCTGCATTCCTTGATCTCATTTAGGATCGCGGTGAATTTTTCTTTTTCAGTGCGATATACTCTGTCCGCAGCGTCCTTTCTTTGAACTGGAACGTTCGGAGGAATTACGGTTACATCTAGATTATAGATCTTATGGAATTCTTCCGCTTCCGTATCCGCGGTTCCTGTCATACCAGAAAGTTTATCGTACAATCTGAAATAATTCTGAAATGTGATACTCGCAAGAGTTTGGGATTCTCTTGCGATAGGAACTCCTTCCTTCGCTTCTAAAGCCTGGTGAAGTCCATCTGAATATCTTCTACCGGACATGAGACGACCGGTGAATTCGTCTACGATGATGACTTCTCCATTTTGAACCACATAGTCCACGTCTCTTTGGAATATTTTATGGGCTTTTAATGCTTGGTGAACATGATGAACTAGATCCACGTTTTGAGGAGCGTATAAGTTCTCGATCCCTAGGATCTCTTCTACATGGGCCACACCCTTTTCGGTCATGAGTGTGTTTTTGGCCTTCTCATCTTTTTCGTAATCTTCGCCTTCGATCAGCCTAGGAATGATCTTATCGATCCTAAGATATTTATCAGTAGATTCATCCGAAGGTCCTGAAATAATGAGAGGGGTCCTTGCTTCGTCGATAAGGATCGAGTCCACCTCATCCACGATCGCAAAAAAATGAGATCTCTGTACTTTATGATCTATATGAGAGACCATATTATCTCTCAAATAATCGAAACCGTATTCGTTATTGGTTCCGTAAGTGATATCTGCAGAATACGCTCTTTTACGATCATCATGATCCATATCATGCTGGATGATCCCTACAGAAAGGCCTAAAAATTCATAAATAGGCTTCATCCAGTTCGCATCCCTTCTAGCTAGATAATCGTTCACAGTAACTACGTGAACTCCCTTACCTGCGAGAGCGTTCAGATAAATTGCTAGGGTAGAAGTTAATGTTTTACCTTCTCCAGTCTTCATCTCGGAGATATTTCCCCAATGAAGAGCTGTTCCTCCCATCATCTGCACATCGAAATGGCGCATTCCTAATTTTCTTAATGCAGCCTCTCTTACAGTTGCGAATGCCTCCGGAAGAATATCATCCAAGGTCTGTCCATTCGCTATTCTTTCCTTGAACTTACTAGTTTGAGCGGAAAGGTCCGAATCACTAAGTGCTCGGATCGATTCTTCCAATGAATTGATCTGGATTACGATCGGAGTGAGTTTTTTAAGATCTCTTTCGTATTTGCTTCCGAATAAAACTCTGAGTAATTTCTGAATCATGTATGCACCATCAATCGTTTCGTCTTAATAATAGTCCCGGATTGTAGGAACATTCCGGTGAGAAAAATTATATATCTAAAATACCTTCAAACAAGGAGCGACCCGCTCTTTCCATTTGAGACCTAAGATCTTCCATTTCGGGTCCGGGAATCCATCCAGCTTTTTTGATAAACTCGGCATGGACATTCTTCCAAACACCAAACATAGGTTCTGTTACTTCCAAATGACATTGGATCCCGAATATCCTATTCTCGAACTCGAACATTTGATTCTGATAAAAGCTACCTTCTAAAAGCCGGTTGGCTCCTTTCGGGATCTCGAATACGTCTTCATGCAAATGGAATGCAGGAAAAGTAGTCATCCCGTTCAATTTTGCGAAAGCAGGATGAGAAGGATCCGCAACTTTAACATCAGAGAAACCGACTTCCGGCCCCTTCTCCCCTTCATACACTTTCGCACCTAGAACAGTTGCCAGGATTTGAGAACCCAAACAGATCCCGATCACCTTCTTATCTCTCATAGTTACCAGATGAGAGGCAAGTTCCAGCCAGGGCCTAAAAAATTTATGCTGATTAGGATCATGAACGGTTTGAGGTCCTCCCAAAAACACGACAAGATCGAACATCTGATGCGCAGCAGGAACGATATGAACTCGTTCGTCGTACGCGTTATGATAGGTTATCCTATAATTCCTAGCTTGCAAAGAATCTAATAGAGTTCCGGGACCCTCGCAGTCCTTGAACCGAACGATGAGACATCTCATGATTGGCCGGCCATTCTTTTGAAAAAGATCACTTTCATATTTTTAGGGATTTTGTTCGGATCGGACTCCTCGCTGATCGGTCCGATAAAATTATAATATAAGATCAAAGGTTTGGTTTTGAATAGGAGTGTTTCCGGAGTTCCTGTCACAAGTCCTTCCGCTCTGTCCACTTTGAAAGGAGCTTTCATAATAAGGACCGGAAGTTGTATCCCGAATTTTTTCACTTCTTCTTTCATAAGAATAGAAGCTTGTTTCATCTTCTCTTCCGGATCCATCGCTTCCGGATTATCAAAAAATATATCCGGGTCCACGATCATATACAATTTGATTTGAGGAGTTTTTTTCAACTCGGCATTTAGATAGTTCAAGACCGGGATCTCTTTGATACAAGGAAGACAATTCGGTCCGTAAACGTTCAGCGCTACACGATCAGCTTGGATCTGACTGATGCGAACAGTCTCTCCTTCTAAACTAATACCTTCGTAATCTTGGACACCAAGATTAGATTGTTCGGAAGGAGCACAAACTGATAGAAGGCTCAAAAGTAAAAATGGGATTAGGCGGAAGAAAATCCCCTTGGAAAAGGGAAAACTAAGCCTGGAATCGGAGTTGGCCTGAGAATCCATGGGCGTTTACCAAAATCGGAGATTCTCCCCAGAATTCAAGGAATAAACGAAAGATATAAGGGATTGACAGAGAAGAGAAATTGAGAATGATGGTAGTTTCAAAGGCCTCTATCCCCTTTCAGGAATACAAAATGACCCAAAACCAGAACTCAGAATTCGATATTGTAACTTTGATTGAACTGGCCAAAAAAAACAAGTACGAAAGAGCCGTAGCAGGCTTTCAAATCCTGGATAGAATCGACAGACTCGAATTACCTAAAAAAATCAAAGGACGTAAACTAGCGGTCCAAGCAATGTTTGCACTCGCTAACGACGAAGTCCAATACAAATACGTCACAAAAGAAGAAAGAGCCACTATCGAAGCGGAAGCTCAAGGAAACGGAGCAACCTACTCTCAATTCAATGGACTCTTTGAAGCTCCTCAAG
Source organism: Leptospira sarikeiensis (assembly GCF_004769615.1). Lineage (GTDB taxonomy): Bacteria > Spirochaetota > Leptospiria > Leptospirales > Leptospiraceae > Leptospira_B > Leptospira_B sarikeiensis. Next base: position 16,557 of record NZ_RQGF01000014.1, read on the forward strand.
CACCAATCGCAGAAGAAGATATGGAAGAAGATTTCATTCCGGAAGAAGCTGCGAAACCTCTTATGGATATGGAAGACGGTGAAGAGGGCGAATCCTATGACGAAGAGGAAGATGATTCCGACGACGATGAGGATGAAGACGAAGATGACGACGATGATGATGATTCGGACGACGAGGAAGAAGAAGACGAGGACTGATCTATCTTTCAGTTAATCCGGCAAGCCAACGGTTCTCTGAATTTGAAGGAGGAAAATTCCTCCTTCCATCTACATTCCACTCAAAATCCAATCAAAGAGGGAGAAAGAATCTCCCTCTCTATTCCAAACATAATCCAAAAAGACGAACTACTGATCCTGATTGGGATCGGTTGCGGATATCATATATTTCCGTATTTGAAATCCGTCGAAGTGACTACAAAAATCCTTCTACTCGAGCCTTTTGAAGAACTGGAAACTCTCGTTGGGACAGAACTCCGGGAAAACCTAGGAACTCGGTCTATATTTTACGGCTGGAATCGGTTCACTTCTCTTGAAAAAACCTCCTGGCTCCCTTCCGGAACAAAAAACATACGAATTTTCATTCATCCGAACTATTCCAGACGTTATCCGGAACTCGGTAAAGAGATCCAAGACTTCTTCCAGAAGAAAGAAGAAACTTCTCAGAATAAACTCGCAAAAGAAGAATATGGAAGACTTTGGGTCCGAAACTTCTTCAAACATCTTCAAAAATGTGAAGAAAACAAAAATTCCTATCGGATACTCGGTCGCTCTTTACAAGCTCAGTCCGGAAAGATCGGATGTTTTGTAGGAGCTTCGCCAAATTTAGAATCGGAGATCGATTGGATCCGAGAGAATCGAGAGAAAATTTTTCTTTTAAGCTCGGACACCGCACTCGGATTTTTATTAGAAAATAAGATCCAACCTCATGCGGTCCTTTCGATAGATAGTGGACTTGGGACATTCTACCATTTTCCGGAAAAGATCCCGGCAGATATTCCGATCTTCACTTGGTTTGGAGGAGCTTCTCGTATCTTCGATCTAAAAAATCCTAAGATCATTTATCTTTCCACTCATCCATTGGACCAAATCTTAGGAGCCAAATTTTATCCCAAGGCGCCCATCTTAGAAAATCCAAGCTTGAATGTAGCTGGGCTTGCTGTTTCTCTACTCAAGTCTTTAGGAGCAGAATCTGTTCTACTCAAAGGTTTCGGATTTTCCAGAGAAGGAAGTAAGACTCATTGTAGGTCTACAGGATATGAAAGATACGATCGATTTTTCCTGCATAGAAGAAGAAGTTTATTCAATTCGAGATATATTCCTGAATCCAGATGGAAAACAAGGACCAGTGTAGCCGAAATATTGCAGAAATGGAGCCCAATTCCTCTGATCTCTAAATTGGATCCGAAGGTCCAAACATTTTCTGATTGGGAAACTTCTTTGGAGAATTGCCCCTCCAATTTTCCAGGGACCGGAACAGAATGGAGAAAAATCTGCTCTCAGATCTCCGAACTTCCGGCCGACATCAAAATGTATCTTTCAAGAGAAACAAGGCTCCTAGACTAACTAACCCAAATTCAGTCGAAGAACCTACAAAAAGAATAGATTCTTCCTACTTGACATTCAAAGCGAAATCCTCAAGACTCTCTAGTTCCGGGAAGCCGCCCCGCCTTTCGGTCAAGGATTATGAATAAAGGTTATATTATTTGTGTCGATGATGAAGTGTCGGTTTTGGAGACTCTCCAGGAACAACTTCATAACGAATTCGGTAAAACTCACGAGATCGAAACAGCAAGAAGTGCGGAAGAGGCACTCGCTCTTTTGGATGAGATACAGGCTTCCGGCTTTGTGATCGAAGTCATCATCACGGACCAGGTAATGCCTGGAATGAAAGGAGCCGAATTCTTAGAGTCGGTCCATAAGATATCTCCGGATTCGATCAAAATACTGCTTACAGGTCAGGCCGGCCTAGATTCGGCTATCCATGCGATAAATTTCGGGGGATTGAGCAGATACGTGGAAAAACCTTGGAACATCGAGGATCTAACCAGAGATATCCGATCTTTGATAGATAAGTTCCGGCAGAACCTGGAGAATCAACATTTAGTCAATGAACTCAATAGAAGAATCAAGGACCTTGAAGAAGAAAACCGCAAATTGCAACAATCGGGAGAATGATTCCCTGTCCGTATTTCACACAGGAAAGATCCTTAGAAACGGACTAACCTGTCTAGTATTACTCTTTTCTTTTTTAATCCACGGAACTTCTAGTCTTTCCGCGAAGGAGGCACCTCCTAAGCCTAAATATACGGAAGAACAGATCCGTAAGAAGAAAGAAGTACTCTCCAAAGTTTTAAAATACGGTACAACAAAAGAAAGAGCCTCCGCACTCAGAGAACTGGAAGATTTCCCGAAGGAAGAAGCTGGAGAGCTATACGACCAAGTCGGAGTGATCCTTGGAAAAGATCCGGACTGGTCCATGAAAATTTATGCTCTTCGGATATCCGGTATATTAAAGCTAACTCAATTCGAAGATAAGATCATCGCTCTTCTAAAACATGACCAACAGGACGTTCAAAAAGAAGCGGTTTATGTTGTAAAAAAACTTAAATTCGATTCTGCAATCCCTACTCTAACAGAATTGCTAAAAAGCCAAGACTTTACTAAAAACACGAATTTCTTGATCGCTTTGATAGAAGCGTTCACAGAGTTTCCGCAAGCGAACGAGGCTTATTCCGTATTAGAAGCAAGATTCCAAGAGAAATTCAATGATCCGGAAGTAAGAGCACAGATCGCATTGTACTTCGGAAAAGTAAAAAACCCTTCTATAGAAAATGTGCTGATCACAACTGTAAAAGACGAGAAGGAACCGATTACGCTTCGCGCGTATTCGGTAAATGCACTAGGAAAGATCAAATCTACTGCGGCGATCACTCCCTTAAGAGAACTTTTGGAAAAGATCCGTGCATTAAAATCTAAGAACGATATCCAAGATTATCAGGCATTAAAGATCCATACGATCACCGCCTTAGTATCCTTAGGTGATAAAGAGATTATAGAAGAATTATATTCTTTTGCAAGGGACGACGACGCGATGGTTCGCTTAAGAGCGATCAAACATTTAGCGGAAACGGAAGATCCAGCTGTGATCGAAATTTTAGAATACAAAGCCCAAAGAGATCCGAGCGAAAAAGTAAAACGTGCGGCACAAAATGCATTAGATCAATTACGCAAAAAACTGGATCCAAGTTTTACACCAGTAGTGCCGGAAACAAAATCCTCTTCTACAAAGGAAGGCGGCACTAGAAAAGCAGGAGGCTCCTCTTCTTCTCGTAGGTCCAGACCAGGAAGCGGAGAAGGAGGATCCAATCCAGTTCCATTAAGTGGAGAGGGAGGAAGTACCGGAGGCGGTGGCGGAGGTTCTTCCGACTCTGGTGGATCATCCGGCGGATCTTCTTCCGGCGGAGGAAAAGGAGAATCGGAGGATCTGGAGAACGACTGAGGATGAAGATTCGACCTCTCCCATTTTGGATCTTATTGTTCGTTCTCATGATCATCGATGGGAGAAGGACCTCTGCGGAACCCGCAGGAAATACCTATCGAGGCACGATCACACTCCAAGATCCTAGGGCCTTAGATATTAAAGAAGCCTTAAGCGATTCTTCTCCAAATTATCCTGAGACTATTAAGTTATACTATCAAGGATTGAAGGAAAACTACGCAATCTTTTACGATTGGAACGGACATACTGTATATTATAAATACAGAGAAAACAAATTCGATAGAAGATTAAGAAAATACGTATCTAGATTAGCCGCCGGAGCTCCGTACGAAGTAACCGGAGAATACCAAGGGGTTTTAGTATTCGAAAACAAAACCATCCGAAGGTTCAAAAAAAAGGGAGAAGATACACTCGCGGATAAAAAAGAGAAACAATCCATTCCAGTCTTTCAACTCGTTAAGTATAGGGAACTGATCTTAGAGGAAATCATCTTTTGATCCGCCTAGTCTACTTTTCGATCTTTGCAATCTCTCTTTTATTCATCAGCTCACCTAATGATTCGGTCCCGTTAGATCCGGACCAAAAAGTCTATCAAGTTGGCGAAATTTTCACGGAAGAATTTATCAAAATCGATTTTCCGGAAAAAGCATTAGTCAGAACAGAATCCAGGAAAAGATGGAGAGCAGTTCCCTTAAAGGACCGTCCTTGGCTCGCAATTTGGAGAAAACTAGACAGAGTAGGAGAAGAAACGCTCGGAACCAAGGCACTTGAAGCGGTATTTGCAGGAACCACACCCGAAAAATTTACGATCTACCAAACGGAGATCCTAAGGTGGTCCAAGGAAGACATATCCGGAGGAAATCCATTACAGCTCTATTTTTTTCTACTCAGAAAAGGGGACAGTGCGTACACATTTTATATAGCATTCTATAAAGAACGCCAAGATCTAAAGGATTGGTTTTCCGATCCGAACAGATACCTAAAACCATAACTACAAAATCGACTTGCCCCCCACTCAGGTTCCCAAAAGATGGAGCCTCCGGGCCTATAGCTCAGTTGGTTAGAGCAGCAGACTCATAATCTGCGGGTCGAAGGTTCAAGTCCTTCTGGGCCCAAATTCCTTTCTAATTTACAATCATACATTCAATCAGGCCCAGAAGGACTTGAAGCTTTCGAGCGAAAGCGTTCATAGCAACCCATAGGGAGCGTAAATGAACGCGTGCCGAGTCCATGGATGGACGAAGGCGCGAGAAAGACGCCGTGGAGCAAAGTTTGCCAGGAAGGCAAACTGCGTAACGGCAAGTCCAAACCTTATCTCACATTGTTCATACATCAAAATCAGAATCTCCGGGTTGCAGGTGCAAATCCTCCGAGCCAAAATTCCTTTCTAATTTACAATCATACATTCAATCAGGCCCAGAAGGACTTGAAGCTTTTGCACGAAAGCATTCATAGCGACCCATAGGGAGCGTAAATGAATGCGCCGCGAGCCAGGGATGGCGAAGCGAGTGCAAAAGACGCCGCAGAACCAAGTCGAGCAGGATGCGAGACTGTGACGCGGCAAGTCCAATCCTTATTTGCCAAGCTTCAAATCCTTCACACTATGGTCAGCCTTATGCCAAATAGCTAAAAATTACTACTTTGATATAAATTTATAATATTCAAGACGAGCTTTAGATAAAACGATAACATTAAAAAAATGGAAACCGATAGATTAATTCTGAGAAATTGGGAAGAGAAAGATATCGATGACTTGATCGAAGGTCTAAATAACTTCAATATTTCGAAGTGGCTTGCGGTTGTACCTTTTCCTTATTTAAGAAAAGATGCGGAACAATGGATACACTATTGTATCAATACTGAAGCTAATAAAACCGGATATGAATTTTGCATTGAACTAAAATCAAATCAAAAAGTGATCGGTGGGATTAGCATTTCAAGAATCAACAAATTAAACGGAACAGCCGGTGGCGGGATATGGCTAAATGAAAATTTTCACGGAATGGGACTCGGAAAGGAGGCTTTCGCTGAAAAAATAAGATTTTCATTTGATGAATTAGGATTAAGAAAACTAGAAAATGGTTTCTTTGATGGAAACGAGTCATCCAAATCATTACAAGAAAGATTTGGCTACAAAATTGAAGGAAAAAGACGAAAGAAATACTTTTGTTTGGCAGACGGTGAGTTAAAAGATGAGATAATAACCGGTTTGCTCAAAGAAGAATGGATTAAATTATAAACTCGGCTACGAATGAACCTGGGATGCTCTCGATAACGCCTCCGGCTATCTCGAGCTTGCTCGCTCCCTTCGGAGTGACCCATAGGGAACGAGAAGGCGACTGCTTTAGCAAGTCGCTGCTATCCAATCGGATAGCAATCACCATAAGCTTTCATTAATACCAACAGTGTCGATTACGGGTCGCCGCGGCAGGGATACGCAGGGGAAGTCCGAAGGACCGGAGCGATAGCAAAGCCCGGAGTAGCCCGGTCTGAACGAAGTGAAGAGCCGCCCTATTATCTTATCCGCCTACCCCATGATCCAAAATAAATTTCAAGAACCATTCGATCGCAAAGAAGAGAAAAATACTTCCGGAGTAATATAATAAAAAGGTAATCCAGTTTTTTCTGGTCCCATAACCAAAGCCGAAGTAAACGAAAATAAGAATATGTAAAATATGCTGTATTCCAAAGATCAAATACAACCAATAATACGCCCGATCTAAATCGGAAAGATATCCATCAGGAAAACCTAAGAGAGATCTTTCGTAGAAGAGATATACAAGAAAAGCAAGAGAGCTAAGTCCTAAATAGATCGCAGTTGGTAAGATCCTTTTCTGAAACATATCCATAATTCATAAATTATTCCTATTTCAAATCTATAACAAGACATAAACCGATCAATGCGACAGAATAAGTTTAAAGAATTAGAATATTAGATCTTTCGCACTAGTTCCTTCAGTCTGTTTCTTACATTAAGCAGTCAAAAAATTTCCCTTTTGCTTGCCCTCCCAATTGAGATATTGTAAATTGTGTCAAAAAGAGCCAAGTAATGGAAAATTTGACACAATTTGTCTAAGGAGATTAGGGATGATCCAAAGCGTAGAAAAGATTTTTAGAGAATATTTCCCGATCCCGGAAGAAAGAAAAAAGACCGTCTTACTCGTAGAAGACGAAGCGATCATTGCTCTTTCTGAAACTCAAAGATTACAGAGAAACGGATTCAGAGTAATCTCCGCAAACTCATCAGAAGAAGCTGTGCAAATTGCAACTAACGATTACACAGTCGATCTGGTGCTAATGGATATCGATCTAGGCGGAGAGGAAGACGGCACAGATGCAGCGATGCAGATCCTAAAAATCAGAGATGTTCCTATCGTTTTTCTTTCTAGCCATACCGAGCCTGAGGTGGTGGAAAAAACGGAGAAGATCACATCCTACGGCTATGTAGTCAAAAATTCCGGAGAAACAGTTCTTATCGCGTCCATTAAAATGGCGTTCAAATTGTACGAGTCCCATCTTCGTTTAAAAAGAAGCGAAGAATCCTTAAAAGAAAATCAAGAATTACTAAAAGCAACCTTAAGATCTATCGGTGACGGAGTGATCTCTACTGACGAACTCGGGAATATCACAGACATGAATTACGTTGCAGAGAGCCTAACGGGTTGGTCTCCTAACGAAGCTGTTGGAGAGCCGATCGAACGAGTCTTTAAGATCGTAAACGCCAAGACAAGAAGAAGGATCCGAAATTCAGTCGAGCCCTTAGTCCCTAGAGGTAAGAACATGGGCTTAGAAAACGAAGCATTACTTCTTTCTAAAACAGGAAGAGAACATAGGATCTCAGAAAGTTCCGCACCAATCCGATCAGAGAAAGGTTATACAGTAGGCTCGGTCTTGGTCTTTCGAGATATATCTAAAGAATATTCTCTCTTAGAAAGCGTTAAAGAAAGTGAATCTAAGTTTAAGGCAGTTGCGAATGCCGCTCCCGTAATGATCTGGGTTTCCGGTTTGGACAAAAAATGCAATTGGTTCAACCAGACATGGTTGGATTTTACTGGTAGAAGTATGAGCCAAGAATTAGGTGATGGTTGGGCAGAAGGTGTTCATCCGAATGATCTGGAACATTGTATCCAGATCTACACTTCTCATTTCGAAGAAAGAAAACCTTTCAGCATGACATATCGTTTAAAAAATAAAAAAGGAGATTGGAGATGGATCCAAGACAACGGGGTCCCTATCACGAACGAGTCTGGCGTTTTTGCAGGTTTTATAGGTTCCTGCGTAGATATCACGGAGGCAAAGGAAGCATTAGAAACCTTATCCAAAGATCTTCATGAAAGAGAGTATTTGTTTAAGGAACTCCAACATCGTGTGAAAAATAGTATGACTATGATCAGTTCTATCATTGAGATAGAAGCGAGCAGAACCTCCAATCCGAAATTGGAAAGTATATTGGGGAGTATAGTCAACCGGATCCAGTCTGTCGGAAATTTATACGACCTACTCTATTCTTCCAATAATTCCCACACTGTTCGAATCGATACCTATATTAGAAAGATCACAAATACATTGCTTGCAGCTTTCAAAGAATCAAGTACCGGGATCCATTTAGATTTGGATATGGAAGAATTGGATGTGGATGTAAAATCCGCAATCCCTCTGGGTCTGATCGTAAACGAATTAATCACGAATGTTCTCAAATATGCATTCCCTAAAAATCAGAATGGAAAAATTTCAATTAAACTTTTCCAAGAAAATTCTTGGTTACATCTGATCCTTTCGGATAATGGAGTTCCTTTTCCAAAAGGATTCCGGACAGATTATTCCCCAGGTTTAGGACTCCAACTTGTTCATATGTTAGTCGACCAATTGAGAGGGAACATTCAATGGAAATTGAATGGAGAGAAAATAGTTTCTATTAGTATATCTTTAAAAGAAGATCAGTACTAATCCGATCTACCTATTTCCTGAACTTCAGATTTTCCGGTCCATTTCCAAAATTCTCGGCAAATTCGTCTCGAATTCCCGATTGCCAGCCTGCAGGCAGGAATGGAAACTTATACTATGGACCAGACCCTAGCCCGAAAGGTCAACCCCAGACCCCGCCGAAAAGGTGGAGCTTACGCCGTTGGAGCAGAGGATATTTATATTTTTCCTCTCTCCGAGAGTACAAACTTATTTCTACAGAAAGTATGGACCGCCTTCGTAAACAAAATGGTCTCCATGACCCTTCCAAATGGGAAACCCGTTTTTCAATATTCTGTTTTCGAAGCGATCCAAGATAAAAATCTAAAGATCGTCGCTTCTGCCACCCATTTCAGAATGAAACAGGTGACCGACAGGATAGGTTCCCAAAGTATCGAGGATTTCATTCGAAACACGATCCCGATCTCTATCCAGGATCCGGGAAATCTTTCAGCAAGATATTTGAGAGAAGCGATTCTCTCGGTGGAAAAGAAAGCAAGACCCGAAGTTTATTTTCATAGCTTGGATGACGAAAGGGTCCATCCGAACTTAAAACAACTTCTTACCAAGACCATGAACTATGCGGCAGGAATTCCCTTATTTATAAAAGGGTTTCCGATCGGAATGTTATGGGGGATCCGCAGGGACAATATGACTCCAGAACAGGAGGAAGAAGTCCGCCAACAATTATACAGCTTATACGATGTAGTCGATTTCGTGATTACCAGAGAAATGGGAGTCAAAGGAGATCCGTATTATGCGCGTAAGAATATAGAAAAATCGGATCTTCATTCCAGAGCGAAACATCTTTTCTATACTCGAGGTTTCGGACAAGAAGAGCCTGTTACTACCATCGTATTCGATTCTCATACCTACCAAAGATCTTATCGCCTGGATGCGAGTTTTCTCATCCCTTCCGGAGACGGATATTCCGTTAGTTTAAAAAGATTCGAGCCCAAAGATAGAAATGATACAGGGAAAAACCTTCTTTTAATCCCGGGTTTTTTTTGTAGAAGATCGGTAATGGACAAGGTAGCCAGAGAACTTTGCCTCAGACATGGATACAGAGTTTTCTCTATGGATATGAGGGGAAGATCCAGAAGGACACTACCTCTATTCGGAATACGAGAAGGCTGGACCGTAGATGATTTTATCCAAGAGGATTTTCCGGCTGTACTTGGTTGGATCCGAGATAATTTCCCGAACGAAAAATTAGTAGTGGTCGGCCATAGTATGGGGGGAATGATCCCTCGTTTTTATTCTTCCGCATATGAAGAGATCGTAAAACAAAAGCCGAATTCTCCGGTCCCTCTTCCTCGTCCGGAAGATGTGATCTCTGGAATTGTTTCCATCACTTCTCCGAACTTCGTAAGACTTCAGGCTCAAATTCCAGGATTGGATATTTTGAAGATGGGATTAAAACTAGTTCCTTCCAAAACGATCTCCGATTTTCTTTTCGATCTAACTTCTTTTTCTCTCCAAACAACTCTTCCTACAGTGGATCTGAATAAATTTTTCAAATTTCTTTTGGGATTACACTCTTCTCTCAGAGCTGTTTCTTTTGATCTTCATGCAAAAGTTGTCAACCTAAGAGATTTCGTGGGGTACAAACAGATCTCTCCACCGGAATGGTATTTTCTGATAGAAGATATTTTCTGCGAAGAATCCACTAAAGTGGTTCTACAATTTCTTCGTTCCCAATTGAGTCAGGACAGATCTTTCCTTTCTTACGATGGAAGTTTGGATTATACCGCGCTCCAAAAAAATCTGCAAATTCCTCTTTTTTCCGTTTTAGGTTCGGTGGACAAAGTGGTTCCGAGTGAGACGATCGAAGAAGATCTCGCAGCACTTCCTCACAAAAAAAATAAGATTCTTTCTTACGAACAGGGTCACTTAGGTATCGTTTTCCACATGCCTGTAGTGAAGGAAATGTGCGGAGAAATCGACACCTGGATCAAAGGATTGGACTCGACTTGAGCCCCAGGTTTAGAACGCTTGACATTTCGGGAAACGAAAGATAGGTTCAAATACTAGGAAATGGATCTTTTGGAAGCGACCATATATAATATCTCTCTCACGAATGTGGGCTTTGCCGTATTCTTGAAGGCAAAAGACGATTCGGATCAGAGGGTCGTTCCTATTTTTATCGGTCCGTTGGAAACTCATTCCATCACTTCCGTTCTGGAAGGCACAAAACCTCCTCGTCCGATGACCCATGATCTGATGACAATCCTTCTCACTACTCTTGGAGTTCAGATCGTAAAAATCGCGATCGAAGAGATCATCGACAATACTTTCTACGCAAAAATCACTCTGCGCAAAGACGAGGAATTGATCGTTCTAGACGCAAGACCTAGCGATTCTATCGCACTCGCGCTCAGAGCAAATGCTCCGATCTATTTGGCAAAAAAAGTGATCGAAGAGGCTGGGATCGTAATGAAAGACGATGAGATCCCTGGCGAAACCATCGGAAAAGAGAAAATTTCCCAACTTCCTAAATCCCAGTTGGAGATCCTACAGGACTCTTTAGACAATGCTCTAAAAGCCGAGGATTACGAAACAGCCGCAAAAATCAGGGATCAAATCCGTAAACTCCTAGAAAATCCTTCCTAATTTCTTCATAGGAATTGCTAAAAAATCGGTCGGGGATATTACAACCGGCTGGACCAATCCTCTTATATTCTATATCCTTGGTCCCCTCGGAGTACGATCATGGAAAAATCACTAATGGACATTCTAAATGCCGGAATCGCATTATTTCAATCTGGAGAAGATAAACTAAAATCAAGTCTATCCGATCTGGACAAGGCTTATCAGGAATTAAAGAATAAAGGAGCAGGAAATCAGTCCGAACAAGCTAATCGTCTCAGGGACCTGATCCAGAAGACTGTTATGGATGCTCAGGAAAAACTACTAAACGCAAATGAAAGTTCGAGAGCCGTAATCAGCCAACTCAAAGACAATTTCGAAAAGATATCCGTCCAGATAGACGAGTCCTTACCGGAAGAATTTAAAGCAAAGGCAAAATCGGCAATTGAAGAATTGAAAAAGCTCACTAAAAAATGAGATTCGGAAAATCTGATATACGGGGGCGGTTCGAAAAATTCGGGACAAAGAAACCAGGTCTCGGATACTAGCCCCCATGAGGAACCAATCCTTCATTTTAATTCTTACTGTCTTCATAGACATGATGGGATTTTCTCTCATCTTCCCTATTTTCCCCGAAACATTGAATCATTTTTTAGCGCAAGCCGGGGATCCTGTTTTGGATCTATTGGCAGGTTGGACTTCCCGAATTTTGGACGGAAGAACAAGTGATTGGAAACTTTTCGTAGCCTTGTTCGGAGGGATCGTAGCAAGTTTATATTCCATCCTACAATTTTTATTCTCCCCTATTTGGGGAAAACTTTCGGACACAACAGGAAGAAGACCTGTGTTAGTGTTCACTTGCACCGGTAGTTTTTTAGGATACCTAGTTTGGTTATTCTCAGGAAGTTTTTCCCTATTCGTTCTTTCCAGATTAGTTACCGGACTCATGGGAGGAAATATTTCCGTTGCAACTGCTGCAATGGCCGATTCAACTTCCGAGCAGGACAGGACGAAAGGAATGGGAATGGTAGGTGCCGGTATCGGACTAGGATTTATCGCAGGCCCTTCCATAGGAGGGATATTAGCTCATACGGACCCTTCTTATATACTACCTTTTCTTCCTTTAGAAAAAATGACTATATTCCCATCGGTCGCTCTTATGGCGACTGCAGCTTCTTTTGTGAATCTTCTGCTAATTCTTTTTAGATTTAGAGAAACTCTTCCTCACCATCTTAGAAAAAAATCGGAAGGTAGACTCCATCCTGCTCTTGGGATTTTTGACCTTGGTTCCAAAGAGATCATGTATGTAAGTTTCTTAAATTTATTCTTCTTACTGTTCTTTTCCGGATTCGAATTCTCTCTTAACTTTTATTTGGATCAGTTTTTAGGATTCAAGCCTGTTAGCATCGGTTACACATTCGTATATATCGGTTTGATCATCGTATTCGTACAAGGAGGCATCATACGTAGGATCAGTGGCAAAGTTGCAGAGACCAAGGTAGGGATCTTAGCCTCAATTTTTCTGATCTTAGGATTTTCTTTCTTATATTTTTCCAGCACCTCGGTCATAGCATCCGAGCAATCCAATTTTCTACTATTCGTCTCTTTGACATTTCTTGCGATGGGAAGCGCATTCTTAAATCCTTCAATCTCTTCAATCGTATCTCTATTCTCTTCCGCAAGCGAACAGGGAAAAAATTTGGGGCTTTTAAGAAGTTTAGGTTCTTTCGGAAGAGGGATCTCTCCGATCTTATTCAGCGTAGTGTATTCCCAAAAAGGACCTCAAACTTCCTTTTTGGTCTCTGGAATTTGCAGTGTGATCTTTTTAGGATTATTCCTATTAGTAAAACAGCCGAATTCTAAAAATTAAAGAACTGCTGTCAAAGCTTCCTTCAAACGGAAGAAGTGTAAGTTCTCATCCAATTTAGAGCCATTTTCCAATCTCAGAAGGAATGTGTCTCGAACTTGGCCTGAATCTGTAACCGCTTTAAAGGACAAAATATCTACTCCGAACAGAAATAGGATTTGGGAGATCTCGAACAGGATCCCCGGTCTATCTTCCATTCTAAGATCCATTACGGTAGAATCACTGATTTCCGAGTTGAAAAGGAAAATTTCAGGAGCAGTTTCTACCTTAGCTCTTAGACTTTCCATCTTTTCAGGATGAAGAGCCAGATAATTCATTACGGACATTCCCCCGTAAAATAACTCATGAAGATCCGCATGGATAGCGTTCAAATGTTCATCGGTCATAGGAGAACGATCAATTCGTTTAACAATAAAGATATCTTGTATATAACCGTCTGTGGATGTCTCGGCGATTGCCTCTTCTATATTCCACCCATGGACATATAGAACGGCCGTTACCCTATAAATAATTCCAATCTCATTTTTGGAAATATTCACTTTTAAGGCATAAGCCTCCCCTCTGGGGATACAAGAAAGGTGAAGCGGTTTTCCTGGGCTAGTAATCATAGGATACCTTTAATGCTAAATGCTGAATTCCTGAACAATATATCCAGTAGAATCAAGCCTTTCACATTGTATCTTTATTAATGCAAAAGGCGTGCCCTTTTTATATGTATATCTTAAAAAGTAAGAATTTTATACTTACCGTGCTCGTGAAAGCAACCTTATCAGGTGGCTATACTCATTCTCTTCGTGAAGCCGCTCTTCGAGCGACTACTATAAAGCGAATTTAATTCCTAGGTTTGCAGAATAGATCTTATCATCTGTAGCCATAGCTTCTGCAAGAACCTTGAACATCAGAATGTTCAGCTCGAAACCACCCACAAAGTAATTCATCTGAGTCCTTACTTCCGCAGAACCGCTAGTTCTCAAGGATAATGTTCCACCCGCATTCCCATTCATCTGTTGGATGACTTCAGGAGGAAGCCCGGAAGCATTCGCATCCAATGCAAGATATAACGGGCCACTAACTCCCAAATTCAATTTGGTATAACCTGTATTATTGGAGATTCCAGCTCCTGCAAATAATGTCAGTATGTAGAATAAGCGAACACCTGTCCTAATATCCACCGGCACCGATTGCACTCTAGATTGGTATGCAAAGTTTACATCTGCGTCCCATTTACCTGTTGCAGGACCAAATTCTACTTTAACAGCGTCGCTTCCCGTAGGTTGGTATCCAAGATTGATCTCTTCCCATTTTCTATGGAAACCGATCCCGAGACTAAGCCCCGTAAATCCGAAAAAGTCCAATCTAGTATAACGTTCTCTTAAAATTTGAAAGCGGACAGTCACTCCGAAACTATTCACATTTCCTGCAAGACGAAGGTCCTTGGAAGAAGCGGAATCCGTAAGAGATTTCAGATCTCCGGCACCGATATTTCCCTGAAATCCGTGACCATAGATATTGATACGATGTAAGAAGGATCTACCTGAAGAATTTTTATCCTTATCGTTCGCATCCGGTTGATCAGCCGGCCCTTGCCCTAGTAACCAACCTAAATTCACTCCCACCATAAAGCCCGGATTGATCGAAGCTCCTACGTTCGGGAATTTCGGGATAGCGATATCACCGTATTGGATATTAATATCATCTTTCTGGACTCCGGCAACACCGAGTCCCGCCCCTACTTGGAATCGGTTCACAGTTCCCGGTCCCATCATCGAGGCATTAATATTTGCAAGAACTGCTGCATCCGCCATCGATTTGGTAAGTTCGTTTAAATATTCCTTTCGGATCGTTTCCTCTAAGCCGTTAAATTGGGCGGCTGTTGAAGCAGGAATTAAAGTACAAACGTTATTTCCTGACGCAGGAGGAAGGCAAGAAACCTGGGCTTCCGCAGAAGAAACTGGGAAAAAATATAAGGAAGAAGCTAAAATAAGGAAGGCGGCGCCTTGAAAACACCGCCTAAGTTTACTCGATATAAGAGCCATTCGATCCATTCTACCTTTGGACGAGGGCAATTTCGAGAATATTTCAGAGTCCTAAACTACCACCAATAATTTCTTTCATGATTTCGGTAGTTCCCGCGTAGATCGTTTGGATCCTTGCATCCAAATACGCCCTTGCGATCGGGTACTCCATCATATATCCATAACCTCCGAAGAATTGGAGGCAAAGATCTGTATGACGTTTTTGCATTTCTGTGGAATAATATTTAGCCATAGAAGCCTCTACAGTTAATTTTTTTCCGGCGATATGCTCCGACACCACTTTGTCGACGAAAGTACGGCACATTTCCAGTTCCGTAGCCATTTCCGCCATTTGAAATTTGATATGTTGAAAACTTCCGATCTTTTTCCCGAACGCCATCCTCTCTTTAATATATTTTAGAGTCATTCTTTGAACGAGTGCAGTAGCTTCCACCGCCGCAATCGCTAGCACCAAACGCTCTTGAGCGAGTTTCATCATCAAATAACGGAAACCTTGTCCGTCTTTTCCGATTACGTTCTCTTTAGGGACTTTTACGTCGTTGAAGTATAATTCCGAGGTATCTTGGGCTTTTAGTCCGATCTTCTCGAGATTACGGCCTCTTTCGAAACCTTTCATCCCCTCTTCTATCATAACAAGTGAAATCGTACCGTTTTCATGTTTCACGGCAGTAATTACTAAATTTGCAAGCTGTCCGTTGGAAATAAATGTTTTTTGGCCGTTGACTAAATAATGGTCTCCCTTGTCCACGGCAGTAGTCCTGAGACTTTTTAAGTCAGAACCTGCTCCAGGTTCCGTCATAGCGACCGCTAAAATGCTGTCCCCTGTGCAACAACCAGGCAACCATCTCTTTTTTTGTTCATCATTTGCGTAAGCACTGATATAAGGAGCGATTACGTCATTATGTAAGGAGACAAAAAATCCGCTGTTCCCTGATCTTGAAGATTCTTCTATTACAACAACGTTATATAGAAAGTCTGCACCTGATCCACCGTATTCTTCCGGAACATCCGGGCAAAGAAGACCGCTTGCTCCAGCCTTCTTCCAAAGTTCTTTCGGGACCATTCCGACTTTTTCCCATTCATGATGATGAGGTGTAACTTCGGTTTCGAAAAATTTGCGTGTCATGTCCCGAAAAGCTTCGTGCTCTTCGGTAAATTGTAGGACTCTATCCATTTATATCCCCCCGCTTAATAGACGGTATTCATTCTCATGTAAACGCCGGGATTCCGTTTGATGTACTGGATGAGCTCGTTCTGAGAAATAGAAAACAATTCCGTTTCCGATTCCGCTTTGAACGTGTAGTTGGACACCAGTTTTTTGGAGATCGCATAGATCTCTCCTACGAAATCACCGTCCGTCAACTCGGCTAACTTCTTGCCTTGTTGGTATACGCTTACTTTTCCATGACGGATAATATATGCTTCGTGGTAAAACGCTTTTTCCGAGATAAGCACTGAACCTTTGTTCACCTTGGAAAGTCGCATAATCATCTCTAATTGAGTGACCTGATGGCTCGTAAGTCCTTTAAAATGGCGAGAATCGATCAAAGTTTTCCAAGAGTTGCTATCGCGAATGCTGTTCAGTCGAATTAGGTTTTGTCTTAGGTCAGTATTTCTAATAAACTGTAGGAACTTATTCTTTTCAATAGTGAGTGCTACTACATCCGTTTCTGCGTAAACATCTGCGGCACGAGGTAGATCCAAAACGAGAGATGCTTCTCCGAAATATTCGTATTGCCCGTATCGTTTAACCGGCGCTATATCCGAATCTCCTAAAAGTCCTTCGAACTTTACGTTTCCGGATGCAATGATATAAAATTTATCTCCAGGAGTTCCCTTCTTAATGATCTGATCCCCGCGTTTATATTTTTCTTCGCGAACGATCAGTAGGAATTCCTTCGCCTTCTCTATAGGGAATCCGCTGAAAATATCGATTTGGCTTAAGATATCGAGTAAGTTATACGCCTCCATATGTTTTGGAGGAGTAATTTCCGGATAAACAGTGTTCTCTATACCGAAACGAGCTAGTTTCAGTTTTGTGCCAGGAGGCATATCCGTTCTTGCGATATGATAGACTGTGATCTTTTCTTGGATCTCAGGAGGAAGACTTGCAAGATAGCTTACTCTTGTATGAAGAGGAGGAATTCCTGCCTCATGATAAATGATCCTTCTATCCCAAGGGAATTCTTTCAAAAATTTCCAGCGAGATTCAGGAAGAACTCCCTTTTCATACATCTTGTCGTGAACATCCGGTTCGTTCAAATGATCCGAAGTATACACGAAGGATTGATCCTGGAAGAAGAACTCGAAACCTACGGAAGGAATAGAATGTAATGCATAATGAAAATTGAATTCTCCCCCATTGATCATCGCAGGTCTTCCTATGATGATTTGTTGGAAATGGAAGAGTTCTAGTAATTCTTTACGCGGAATTTTTGTAAGTGCGGAATATTTGCGGATGAAACTTTCCATTACGGTCGCGGTCGCGTGAATGGTGATTTTAGTTTCTTCCATAATTTTTTGGAAGGTACCCGCGTCATGATCCGCATGACAATGTGTAAGAATAACGTGGTTAATAAGTTTCGGATTCACATTGGACATGCGAAGCCATTCCGTAGAATTCACAGGAGGATCCACCATGATCCCTTGGTGATTCAACCAAATGATAAATCCGGATGTATTGTCTTCCGGATCGAATCCATGAGAAGGTCCAAGACAGGTGATCCCGAGTAACGGAGCTTGGAAAGGTTCCTCTAGTCTATGACCGATCTCGTATTTGATATTAAATCCAACTTCTCCTGGGATCTCTGTTTCTTTTGTTCCGTCAGTGATCCTAAAATCTCCGGAAGGAAGTTTTCGAACTAAAACTTTTCCGAGATTTACCATATTATCTCTATCGAATACTTGGAAATCGACCACATCGTCTAGTCCCTTGTATCCTCTGAAATAACCCATCTCGGCTTTCATGTCCGGAAAACCGAAAGACTCGGCTCCGTTCAAATACTCGGATTCCAAATTGATCTCTTCCGGACCCATTAAGGATTCTTTAAGTACTGTGATGAGCTGATCTTTTTGTTCAGCCGTACATATGATCGTGGTCTTTTTTTGTCTTAAGAAGAAGTTGAAGTAGATCGGGAACTCAAGCTCCGCGGTGCTGATCCCTTTTTCTACATGGAAAAATTTATTAGGAAGTATAAATACCAGGGGAGTCTTTTTGTCGGCCATCGTATCTTTGATGGTCTCGGGAGGAGAGCCGATCTGGAAATAGCCTTCGCTTGTTTCGACTAGATAACCTCCTCTAGGAAGTTCTATATATCCCCTGGTTTGTTCTTTTAGCATGGAAAATTCCGCCGCAGTCGAGATCGAATTTTTTATTTATGTCTTTCGATGAAACTTTTGATTTGCGCCTTAGGAAGAGCCCCTATGATCTTATCCACCAATTGTCCGTCTTTAAAAAGTAGAAGTGTCGGTAAGGATTGGATATTTAATTTTTGAGCTGTATCTTGATTATCGTCTACGTTTAATTTTTTGATTTTTAGGATATCGTTCATTTCAGATGAAAGTTCTTCCAAAACCGGGGATACCATTCTACAAGGACCGCACCATTCGGCCCAGCAATCTACTAGAACCATTCCTCCGCCGATCTCGGAACTGAAAGTTGAATCATTAATTTCGGTCAATGCCATGTGCTAGATTTACTCCTGTTTTTTTCCCACTCTTTATAACAAATTGGACGGGTCTATTTCTTCTTTTTCTTCTTTTCCTTCTCAGCTTCTATCGCTTCTACCTTTTCTTTTAAGGATTCTATCAGGGTTTTGGTCTTTCCGAGGTCCTCTGTCTCCCCTGTTGTTTGGAGGATTTTGCGGTTTACCTCCAAAAGGGATATGGATTTTTTCAAATCCCCGGTGTCCTGGGTAGAAAGGTCGAATTTGGCGCGATACTCCTGGGCTGCGAAGTTACAAAGTTCCAGAATCAGATTATAATGTTCCTGTCTGGGATAATAAAACGGATTCTCTAAGTCTCTTTCCTTCTCAAAAGCCCGGAAGTCAAAAAGATTCTTACTAAGTATGGCGATTTTAAAATGGATCTCTGGAAAACTCCATTTCCATTTAGAGTTAGAGCCGAATGCCTCGATGGTATTCGTAGTACAGGTCCGAAGGCCCTTTACATAATTCAGCCTCTGAAGAGGATTAAACTCCAGGATTTTGGCAATAAGATCCTTATTCTCCCCTAAACCAGACTCGAAGTCGGTCCCGACCACTTTTTCCATAAAAGAGATCGCACTATAAATTTCTTTCCGTCCCTGATTCAAGTAGGTATCCGATTTTAGATCCAAAACCGCGACCGAGATCTCATTGATGAGAAGACAGGTATTTATGTTTTTGATAGAATTTAGAGAAAGAGCCACATTGAAGTAAGGTTCCATTTTCGGATCCTTTCTGGATTGGGCTTTGAGAAGATTTGCTTCTTTCTTTAAATCTTCCAAAAACGCCCGAAAATCCACGAGTTTCTCTTGGAATTCCTGCTTTTGTTCCTTGGTAAGAGCCATTCTAATTACACCTGCACATTGATCAAACTTCCGACAGAAAGGGCATACATATAATCGGCATTCGGAGTATTCTCCTCTTTTTTCCGATCTTCTTCTTGCTCGACCTCTCCCCCGGGTTCTCGAACAGGGAGAGGGACGGAGATTGAATCTAGGGGATTTGATTCTATTCTCATAAACTCGTCCTTTTCGCCATTCTAAGGAACTTTCGTCCCAATAGAATTATCGGCTTGTTCCTACTAACTATTTGACATATATTACTGAGGCAAAATCCTAACAAAGGAGACCATATATGTACGCACCACTTGCATTTTTAAATTTAGGCCCTTGGGAAATCTTTTTCATACTAGGTTTAGCTCTCCTGCTTTTCGGGGGCAAGCGACTTCCCTCTTTGGCAAAAGATTTAGGGGACGGAATTCGCCAATTCCGCAAATCTCTTTCCGGAGATGCAGAGTCAGAATCTGCTAAGATCCAAGAACCGGAAACAAAACCGACCCCAGCCCCTTCTTCTAACAAAAAATCCAAAAAATCCGCTTAATAACGCGATTTCGCACTGAGGACACAGAGTTCACTGAGATAGTTTAGGAGAAAATTCTCCGCATTGAAAACCTCTGTGTTCTTTCGCGAACTCTGTGCGAAACCTTATATTAATTCCGACCTTTCCATATGCCTGCTAAAAAAAAGATCCAAAACTCTCAGGAAAATCTAACTCCTTCTATCGAAGCATCCGAAGAATCTTTACCTCATGATCGTGAGAAGTATATGACTTTGGGAGAACACCTAGAGGAATTACGTTCCGTTCTCATTCGATCCATACTTGTATTTACTCTTTTTTTCATAGTGGCTCTGTATTTCGGGGAAGAACTCCATAAGTTAGTAATCAAACCGTATAAGAATATTCTAGGGGATTCAGCGACCTTCTATCAGATCAAATTGATGGCTCCATTCATGGTCTATTTACGGACCGGGTTTATGGTTTCCTTACTAATCACCTTCCCTTTTGTATTAGCATTCTTATGGGGATTTGTTTCCCCCGCTTTAGAACCAAAAACTGCAAGACTCGGAAAAGCTCTCATCGCATTTTCCACAGTACTATTCTGGCTGGGTGTTTGGTTATGCTGGGCTCAGGCATTTGAAAGTTTTCTAAAAATTTTCTTAGTCACAGTACGTCCTTTGGATATAGAAACTAGACTTCCTATAGACGAATACTACGACGTATTCTTTAATATGCATTTGATCTTCGGATTGTCTTTTCAACTTCCGGTGATCATGGTCCTTCTTGCAGCTGTCGGTATATTAAAACTTTCTTTCTTATTAAAACATTGGAGAGAAGCGTTTGTTGGGATCGCATTTGCTGCAGCGGTATTATCTCCGGGGCCGGACGTAATTTCCATGCTGATGCTCTTTGTTCCGCTCATCCTATTATTCGCAATTTCATTGGTGTTGATCGCAATTATAGAGAGGAAATAAACTTTGTTTCCGAACCTTCAGTCCAAACATAAATTAGCATTTGCTTCTTTTACCGCGGCATTCGTTCTATTTTTGTCGTATCTTCTTTTGGATGATTTTTTATTCGGAGAAGAGATCAGAAAAGAACTTAGAGCCTATGTTTGGGTTCGCTTATCCGTAGGTTTTATTTTTTCGGGTCTACTTGGAATTTTAACGTATTACTTGATCGGGCTCGGTTTTAAATCCTTAAAATCGCTCTCTCAACTCTTACAAAATTGGACCCAGGATGTATACGAGGATTCCGGAGAAACTGAAAGAGAAGACGAACTTGGAGAATTAGCTAGACATTTCAGGATCGCTCTCTATCAGAAAAAAGCGAAGGAAGAAAATTTCTCCCAAGAAGCTTTAAACAAAAGAGAAAGAGAACTTTCGGACAAGATCCAAATTTTTTTTCATAAGATCCGTTTGCATAAGATCAAAAATTTGGATATAACCGTTTTCCCTCGCACAAGTGATTCCAGTGAAACGGACTACGCAAATATCATTCCGACTGCAGACGGTTGTTTCGGGATCTTGGCGGGATTTCCAAACCATGGGGCGGTAGAATCTTCCATGAAGGCCAGGATTGAAGGCATGATCTCCTTGGCCCAGGAAACCACTGGGATGCGAGGAGAAGATCTTTTGTATAAGATAGATCGTTCTCTTAGGTCCACACCTATCTCTTATTTAAATTTGACCCTATTTTATCTAGAAACCCGTAATGGAGAAGCTGGAATTCTTCAATACCAAAAACTTCCTGCACTCGTCCATAAAAACGGTAAAACAACTTCATTACCGATCTCTAAACAAGTTTTTTACGATTTCAGAAACTCCACTCGCGATGTGAAAAAGATCCAAGTGAAGCCCGGAGAATTTCTGGTCTTCTTGAGCGATCGTCTGACTGAGATCACAAGTTCTGCCGGGGTTGCCCCACTTCTTATCCAACTCCAAAATTGGAGTTCCAACAGAGAATACAAAAACTCTAGAGAACTCACTTTGGACTTCGGAAGATTCCTGGAAATGGAAGCAGGTAAAAAAGGACTCTCCAAGGCAGCAATCCTGACAGTCGGTCGCGTGAGGGATTAGTTTCGCACTGAGAACACAGAGCACACAGAGGGTTTAACTTTCTCTGTGATCTCCGTGAACTCTGTGCGAAATATTAAGCAGACCAAGGGCTAATGTAAAATTTTGCGATTCGCAGAAAAAAGAAAAACAGTTCTTCTTGTAGTCTGTCTAATCCTCTGAAAAATCAGTTCGGAAAATTCTCCGGATCCGGTTTTTGAATTTCTTCCCCCCACTTGAAATTCATCCAATATTAAATCCAAAACGAGGAACAAAATGATTCCAACAAAAGGTTTTGCTGCAGCTACGGCCAAAGTTCCGCTAGCTCCATTCACTTTCGACAGAAGAGAAGCAAAAGACGAAGACGTAGTGATCGATATCAAATATTGCGGTATCTGCCATTCCGATATTCACCAAGCCAGAGACGAATGGGGAGGTTCAATTTTCCCAATGGTCCCAGGGCATGAGATCACTGGTGTAGTTTCTAAAGTCGGCTCCAAGGTCACTAAGTTCAAAGTTGGAGATAAGGTAGGAGTCGGTTGTTTTGTGGACTCTTGTAGAGAATGCCAATATTGCAAAAGCGGATTGGAACAATTCTGCGAAGGTGGAATGAGTGCCACTTACAACGGAAGAGAGCAAGACAAGAAAACTCCTACTTATGGTGGTTATTCCGACAAGATCGTCGTAGCTCAAGATTATGTTTTGAGAATTCCGGACAATCTTCCTTTGGATGCTGCTGCTCCACTTCTTTGTGCAGGGATCACTCTTTACTCTCCTTTAGCTCATTGGAAAGCGGGTCCAGGTAAAAAAGTTGCGATCATCGGTTTAGGTGGTCTAGGCCATATGGGAGTTAAGATCGCTCATGCTTTAGGAGCAGAAGTAACAGTTCTCAGCCAATCCAATAAAAAAGAAGCGGATGCGAAACGTCTAGGCGCAGATCATTTTTATGCAACTTCTGAGAAGAACACTTTTACGAAGTTAAGAGGAAGTTTTGATCTCATCATCAATACGGTTTCTATGTCTATGGATTGGAATCTTTACTTAAGTCTTCTTAGAGTAGACGGCTCTATGGTGGTTGTAGGAGTTCCGGAAGATCAGGTCCCAATCGGAGCATTCTCCTTGATCGGTGGCCGCAAAAGTCTTGCTGGTTCTCTTATTGGAGGGATCCAAGAAACACAAGAGATGTTGGATTTCTGCGGAAAACATAATATCACCAGTGATATCGAGCTAATCCCGATCCAAAAAGTAAACGAGGCCTACGAGAGAGTGGTCAAAAGTGATGTGCGCTACAGATTTGTGATCGATATCGCTAGTTTAAATTAATTTAAAGTTTCGCACGGAGTTCACGAAGAACACAGAGTTTATAAAGCCTCTCTCCGTGACCTCAGTGCGAAATCTGTTCTTAAGCGATTTTTGGTTCTTTTTTCAGAATGAGTTTAGGTGGCTTGGTTCCAGCAACCGCTTCTTCAGTAATGATAACTTCTTCCACATCTTTGCGAGAAGGAATTTCATACATTAGATCTAGCATCAGATTTTCTACGATTGCACGTAGTCCGCGAGCACCGGACTCTCTTTCTATTGCAAGCTGAGCGATCTTCTCGATTGCAGCTTCTTCGAAGGAAAGTTTTACATTTTCCATTTCTAGGATCTTGGTGTACTGACGAAGAATTGCGTTTTTAGGCTCTCTGAAAATACGTTTGAGCATTTCTACACTCAAATCTTGGAGAGTAGCGATCACAGGCATACGACCGATGAACTCCGGGATGAGTCCGAACTTCATCAAATCTTCCGGGATCACTCGAGCAAGGATCTCTCCTTTACTTTCGTCTCGAAGGATCTTGCCGTCTTTTTCATCGCTACCGAATCCGATCGTTTTCACACCGGTCCTGGTTTTGATGATATTGTCCAGGTCTACGAAAGCTCCACCCAAGATGAATAGGATATTTTTGGTATCCACTTGTAGATATTCTTGGTGAGGGTGTTTTCTTCCGCCCTGAGGAGGAACGTTTGCAACTGTTCCTTCTATAATTTTTAATAATGCTTGTTGGACACCTTCCCCACTCACGTCTCGAGTGATGGAAGCGCTGTCTGATTTGCGAGCGATCTTATCTACTTCGTCTATGTAGATGATCCCGATCTCCGCTTTTTTGATATCGTTATCAGCGTTTTGGATCAGTTTAAGAATGATATTTTCTACGTCTTCTCCCACATAACCTGCTTCGGTTAATGCGGTCGCGTCTACGATCGCAAAAGGAACTTTTATGATCTTAGCAAGAGTTTGTGCAAGAAGTGTTTTTCCGGAACCTGTAGGCCCGATCAAAAGAATATTCGATTTTTCTAATTCGATATCAGCTTTTTTGTCTTTAAGATAAATTCGTTTGTAGTGGTTATAAACTGCAACAGAAAGAGCTTTTTTAGCATGATCTTGACCGATCACATACTGGTCCAGGATCGCTTTGATTGCTGCAGGATTTGGGACCTCGCCCAAGAGTTCCGTGCGTTCTTTTTCCTGCTCGGGCTCTTCGGCGATGATCTCGTTACAAAGAGAAATACACTCGTCGCAAATATAAACACCGGGACCTGCAACCAGACGTTTTACGGAGTCTTGTTCTTTTCCGCAAAACGAACAAAATAATTTTTGCTTATTATTGGTTCCGGTCGGTTTCTTTGCCACGGGATCCCCCTATCAGTTCTTTTGACGCTCTATAGAAATTACGGAATCGATAATCCCGTACTTTTGGGCTTCTTCCGGAGTCATGTAAAGGTCCCTTTCGGTATCCTTTTGCACTTCTTCCACCGATTTGCCCGTATGTTTCGCGTACAAGCCGTTCAACACCTGCTTCAGTTTCAAAACTTCCTTCGCTTGGATCGCGATATCGGAAGCTTGTCCGGTAGCTCCTCCGGTAGGCTGGTGCATCATAATTCTGGAATGAGGAAGAGCGGATCTTTTGCCCTTTGCCCCACCAGCAAGTAGAAGCGCAGCCATGGAAGACGCTTGCCCGATACAAAGGGTACGAACGTCAGCCTTAATATACTGCATAGTATCGTAAATGGCAAGCCCGGAAGATACGTAACCACCCGGAGAATTGAGATAAAGATAAATATCTCTGTCCGGATTTTCCGCATCCAGGAACAAAAGTTGGGCGATGATTACGTTCGCGTAATCATCCGAAATCGCGTCACCTAGAAAGATAATTCTGTCTTTTAAGAGGCGGGAAAATACGTCATACCGCATCTCACCTCTACCGGTTTGCTCTATAACTGTGGGAATTATTGCCATACTTCTCCAGTTTCCTTATTTGAAAGGAATTCCTTTAGCTGACGGATACTCATCTTCTCGTTGTATTTCTTTTCTACAAGCTGGAAGAGGGTATCGTCTATCTTTTTTGCTAAAAAATTGTCCCGGTAAGTTTCCAGAAGTTTACCTTTTTCCAACTCTTTTTTAAAATCGGCGTCCGGCATACCGTATCTTGAGGCAAGAGACTCGATTTCCTTGTCGAAATCATCCTCTGTCAGAACGATATTTTCTGCCGCAGCCAATTTCTGTCTGGAGAAGTATCCCTTAAGTCGGTTTTCTGCGATGGTCTTGAAGGATTCTTTGACTTCCTCCAAAGGTTTTCCGACCATTTCCGCGTATTTTTCGATCGTAGGAAGATGTTCTTTTGGGATCCGAGCTCCCTGTCTTCCACCTAGAGCGTCTTGGATCATGTTTTGGTACACATGTTCAGACTCTTCGGTGATATAAGAATCCGGGAAAACGAACTTGGAATCAGCAACCAATTCCTTGTAGATTTCTTCCATCTTCTTGGATTTTACGGCTTCGGTATAATTTTTCTGTAAATCTGTTTTGATCTTATCTTTCAAAACTTGTAGAGAAGCAGAACCGTCGTATTCGCTCGCGAGGTCATCGTCTAACTCCGGTAAAACTTCCTTGTAGATAGCCTTTAGGGTCATCGCGAAGTCCATTTTTTTACCTGCGAGATCTTCTCTTGCATAATCAGTAGGATAAGTATAAGAGAAATCTTTTGTCTCTCCAGTCTTGATCCCGTAAAGATGATCATCGAAACCAGGAAGATTATTCGGTTCTCCTAATTTATAATCGCTAGAACCGTTCTTCGCGTTTTTGGCTTCTAAGCCCTCTTCTTTCACTTCGAATTCCATGTCCACGATATCGCCGACTTCTGCACCTTCGGAAGGTTCTCTGAGAAGTTTGCGAGCAAGTTGTTTACGGACGAATTGAAGTTCTTCTACCACATCCTCGTCAGTGACTTGGACTTCCGGAAGTTTGATCTTGATCTTTTTATATTTTCCTAAACTAACTTCAGGATCCGTATCATAGACCGCGGTGGCCACGAGACTTTTTCCCGGAACATAGTCCTCTACAGTGAATTTAGGAAAACGGACCATCTTATGCTCCAACTTTCCTGAAAGTTCGCTGATCGATTCTACAAGAAGAAGGTTGATCGCGTCGTTTGCGACCGAGTCTCCTAAATGGCGTTTGACCATTTCGATAGGAGCCTTGCCGGGACGAAAGCCCGGGATCTTGAGATCCTTCTGTTTTTCTTGATACGCCTTTTCGAACGCTTTTTCTAAGTCGCTCTTATCAAAGGTCAATTTTAACTCTACGGATGCGTTTTGATTTTTCTTAGTCTTGAATTCCATTGTCTTCAGAAGACAGAAGGCGGGGGACTGTAAGACAGAATTCTAATACTTGTCGGTTTTGGTCCAAAAAGGAGAAGAAGCGGTCGGTTACCCCGGGCCGTTTTCTGTATTCTGTCCTCTGTCTTCTGTAAGCGGGAAACGGGATTCGAACCCGCGACCCCCTCCTTGGCAAGGAGGTGCTCTACCACTGAGCTATTCCCGCATGGTTGGTAGAACCATGATTTCTCTCTCGGACCCCATGTAAATCGGTTTTTAACATCAAACTT
Source organism: Leptospira sarikeiensis (assembly GCF_004769615.1). Lineage (GTDB taxonomy): Bacteria > Spirochaetota > Leptospiria > Leptospirales > Leptospiraceae > Leptospira_B > Leptospira_B sarikeiensis. Next base: position 43,533 of record NZ_RQGF01000014.1, read on the forward strand.
CCCTTCTGAATGGTCCGCAAAAGAAGCTTTCTAACCGCAAATTCGGGCTTTAGATTTGGTAGCTCTCCCCTTCTGGAAAGAAATTATTTCTACAATACAGGAATCTTATTCCGAAAAATAAGGATCGAATTCCATTCTTCTCGCAGTAAATTCTGCGATCTTTCTTCCAACCAATTTTTCCACAAGATGTAGGGACATTAAAATCCCTCTGGAAACTCCACCTGAAGTCAGAATATGCCCATGATCTATAAATTTTTCGTGAACTACTTTTTTGATCTTTGGATACTTATTTCTGAGTGCCTCTTGGTCCATCCAATGAGTCGTAATTTCCATCCCGTCCAAAATTCCCGCTTCTGCGAGTAAAAACGCTCCGGTGCAGATCGAAGCGAGGATCTTAACTTTGGATTCCATTTCCCTGATCCATCCGATCAATTTTTTATTATGGATCTCTATCTCTTCCGCGCCATAGCCTCCCGGAATGATCAATATATCCGGTACCGTGGCTTCTTCTAAACTTAAATGAGGAAATATGGGGAATCCGTTACGAGCATGTAGGAGTTCCTTCTTTTCCGCAACGAGTGAAACTTTGAAAAGTTTCTTTTTATCCTCGTCTTCGGTTATAGAAAAAACTTCAAAGGGACCGGAAAAATCCAGAACTTCTACTTCATTAAAAATCAGGATGTGGACGGAGATTTCTTTCATATTCTACCTTTTTCTCTATTTTTTACAACAAACGATTTCTGAAATAATTTTACTAAAAAAGAGTTGATTATTCTAAATATATAACCATATGGTTATATATAGAAAATATGAATCGTGTAATGAATCATTCCGATCGATTGGATGCGACATTTGCCGCACTCGCAGACCCTACTAGACGAGCAATTCTTGCTCGTCTAGCAAAGGGAGATGTTTCCGTCATGGATCTGGCAAAACCATTCTCCATGAGCCAACCAGCTATTTCTAAACATCTGAAGGTGTTGGAAAAAGCGGGACTCATCTCGGGCGCAAAAGAAGCTCAAAAGAGGCCTAGGAAAATAGAGGCCAAAGCTTTAGGGGAAGCAAGCGAATGGTTAGAGAATTACAGAGAGTTCTGGGAAGGAAGATACCAACAATTGGATTCCCTCTTAGAAGAACTAAAATTAACGAGAGATAAACGTCCTAAACGTAAACATCGCAAAGGAGAAAAAGAATGAGTTTTGTTGGTACATTAAAAGTTTCCGCTAAAGGGGATCGTGAACTGGTTATGGCCAGGGAATTTAACGCTGATCAAGAATTGGTATTCGAATGTTTCACCACGCCGGATCTAGTGAAGAAATGGTTACATGGCCCTGACGGTTGGGAAATGATCGTTTGCGAGATAGATCTCAAGGTCGGTGGAAAATATAGATATGTTTGGAAAAGTTTAAAAGACGGAACGATCATGGGTATGGGCGGAGAATACAAAGAGATTAGTGGGCCGAAAAAAATAGTATGCACCGAAGTTTTCGACGAATCTTGGTATGCCGGCGATGCAATCGTTACTACTACCTTCACTGAATCCAAGGGGATCACTTCTATGGTGGTAACTATATTATATGGATCGAAAGAAACGAGAGATATGGTGATCAAATCGCCGATGGAAGGCGGAGTTGCCCAAAGTTATAACCGTTTGGAAACATTATTGAATGGCCTTACAGAAACTGCGAAAAGGAAATAAATAATCATGGCTGCGAAAGAAAAAATTTTCACAATTCTCAAAAGTATCGGTGCTGTTTTCCTAGGAATTCTAATCAATGCAATTCCTGCCATATCGATCGATGCAGTCCTGCATTCTACGGGAGTTTATCCTCCGATGGGAGTAAGAATGTCCGATCCACTTTTTGCATTAGCTTTTTCTTATAGATTTGCTCTAGCTCTTATAGGTGGAATGGGGACTGCAAAATTTGCGCCAAAATCACCTATCGTTCATGTTTGGATCTTGGGAATCATAGGAACATTGGCAAGCACTGCGGGGCATTTACAAATGGGACATTTAGGGCCTTCTTGGTATTCGATCGGACTCATAGTAATATCCATCCCGATCTCATTACTCGGTGCGCAATTTTATTTAAAAAATCGCAAAGGATAAAATTATGAAAAAGATCACTCCATTTTTGATGTTCGAAAGTAATTTAGAGGAAGCCGTCCAATTCTATTCCGGTATATTCAAAAATATGAAAGTAGAAAGTTTATCCAGAATAGGAGAAGGAATGGTTTCCGCAACTTTCCATATAGAAGACCAGAAATTTTTAGCTTTCTCAGGAGGACATCATTTCAAATTTTCGGAAGCGATCTCTCTTTATATCAATGCTGATACCCAAGAAGAGATAGACGATCTATACGAAAAACTTTCAGTAGGTGGTGCCAAACAACCCTGCGGATGGGTAAAAGACAAATTCGGTCTTTCTTGGCAGATCATTCCCCCTGTCTTGGAAAAATATCTTAAAGATAAGGACCAAGCTAAGGCAGGGAGAGTAATGCAGGCAATGTTAAAGATGTTTAAAATAGATATCTCCAAATTGCAGGAAGCTTACGATCAAAACTGATCTTACAGATAAAAACCGCCTTACTAAAAGGCGGTTTTACTTTTCGAACTATTTCAATAATTTTATTAAGTAAGGAATGATATGTTTGGCAAGGATTTTGTGCCCTTCCGCTGTAGGATGAATTCCATCGTCTTGATTCAGCCTTCTATCGCCAGCAACTCCATCGAGTAAGAAAGGCATAAACTCTATCTTCTCCCTTTTGGCAACTCTTGGGAAGATTGCTCCGAAATCCTTTGCGTACTGAGGTCCCATATTCGGGAGTGTTTTCATTCCAATCAATAGGATCTTAATGGAAGGATATTTTGCACGGACTCCTCGGATAATATTGGTTAGATTCTCTTCGGTTACCTTTGTAGGAACTCCTCTCAAAGAATCGTTTGCTCCTAATTCCAATACGAATACATCGAATTTCGTATTTAAGACCCAGTCCAGTCTTGCAAGTCCGCCCGAAGTAGTGTCTCCACTAACTCCTGCATTCACATATTCCAGATCCGAATATTTTTTCTTTAATTCCAGATACGCTAAATGAGCGAATGATTCTTCCGGACCTTCCAAACCGTAACCTGCGGTGAGACTGTCTCCGAAAAATAGGATCTTTTTTCCATTCGAATTGATTTCCATTTTAGGACCGGGCACGGATCCAGTTTCAACCTTCTCCTTCTCACATCCAACAAAAACGAATAATAAAATCAAAATAGAGAAAGTTCGAAAAGATAATAAATGCTTCATTTCTACTCCTACTGATCATTTCGACCTCCGTAGATCCGTCAAGGTCCAAGAAAAGATCGGGTAAGTTCTGCTTTACGAATACGCATAAGATTAGGATCTAGTACGTATGTTCAAACGGTTTCTAATCGCTGGCGTTTTTGCCGCATTCTTACTATTCCTTTATTTTTGGTTAGGCCAATTCAGAAGCGAACTCCAAGCCCAGGAAATCCAAGACGGAATGCTTCGTCAAGCCGAGGAGATCACCTCTAAACTTAGTCCGGAAGAATTGGTAGGACAAGTCATCCATGTAGCGATCCCTGGAACCATTTTAGATCCGATCGCGAAAAAAGAAATTGAAACGATTAAACCCGGAGGAGTGATCTTATTCGGAAGAAATTTAGGCTCCAGATCAGAGATCCAATCCTTAAACCAAAATTTACAGACAAACGCACTTGAAAACACAGGTCTTCCTCTTCTTATCTCCGTAGACCAAGAAGGCGGAAGGGTGATACGTGTAAAAGATGGAGTGACTCAGTTCCCAGGTGCAATGGCTCTAGGACAAACAAAGGATAAGGACATGGCTAAAAAAGTCGGCTTTGTCACTTCTTACCAACTTAGAAAGCTGGGCTTAAATTTTTTATTCGCTCCAGACATGGACATCAATAATAATCCGTTCAATCCTGTGATCAATACTAGATCACTCGGAAGTAATTTAGAAACAGTTTTGAATGCAGGGGTTGCTTACGAAGAAGGAGCAAGACTTGGAGGTTCCATCCCTGTCATAAAACATTTTCCCGGACATGGGGACACAAATGTGGATAGTCATTTAGGACTTCCTAAAATAGAAAAGACGATCGAAGAATTAAAAAATTTCGAACTCATCCCTTTTCAAACTTCCATTCAAAACGGAGCAGATGCGATCATGAGTGCCCATATCGTATATCCCAAAATTGATCCGAATTTTCCGGCAACTCTATCTTCTAAAATTTTAGGAGAACTACTTAGAAAAGAATTCCAGTACAAAGGTTTGATAATAACGGACGCAATGGAAATGGATGCGATCGACGAACATTATCAAAAAGATGATCCGGGAGTCTTAGCACTTCTTGCAGGTGCAGATATTATTCTTATGACTAGTTGGGGAAAAACCACCGAGTCCATGAGAGATCAGATCTTAAAAGCGTATAAAAAAGGAAGTTTAGTTCGCGAAGGAAAAGACCTCCTGAAAGAAGCCGTTAAAAGACAAATTTATTATAAACTAAAATACGGTATCGTTTGGGAATTTTCCGGATCGAACAAAACAGGGAGAGCGGATACTATTTTTCCAAAAGAAATTCCGGAAGTATTAAAAACTCATTTCACCGAACAAGATAAACAAAGAGAAATTTTAGCCTCAGAATACAATCAGGAAACTCTCAATCGAGACGTGAGTAGAAAAGCGGTTGTTGTATTTCCAAAAACTTATTCTCCAGAACAAATCTCTTCTGCTGACACTGCTTTTTACTTAAAAGGAGAAGAGTTTCTCTCCGATCTAAAATCACGTTCTATTACGAATCTAGATTTAGCTACTCTACGTAAAAAATTAGAAAAGAAAGAAGTAAAAAGAGCAGTCCTTAACTCTTCTTCACAGCCCGAATTGGATCTGGCTGCTTCTTTAGCTCAAAAATTTCCGGATATTGAAATAGTAAGCCTTCATTATGGAACTCCGTTCTTGGATCTGCCGGAACATCCGAATCTAAAAATACTATTTTCCTTCTCCCCTACTTTAGAATCCAAAAAAGCTCTTCTGTATTCTATTTTAGATAGAAAGAACGAAATCCCTTTAGTGGATCTAATCCTAAAACCGAATCCTAAAAAATCTTCCACGTCCACGGAAGCGAAAACAAACGCGGCAAGCAAAAACACTCCTTAATTTGGAAACAAATCTCCCGGTCATACAAAAGACAAACAGGCCGGGGATTTACGTACATTATCCTTTCTGCGTTCATAAATGTAGTTACTGTGATTTTTATTCGGAGGGGATCGGCTTAGATCCTTCTCCTTTAGAAGGAAAACTTTTCGAAAAATATAAAGAAGAATTAATACTTCGTTTAAAACATTTTCCGGATCACAAGGATCTTATTTTCGATAGTTTGTTTTTTGGAGGTGGAACTCCTTCCAAGGCTTCCTACATAAAATATGCAGATTATATAAAATTCCTAAAGGAAAATCTAAATCTTTCTCCTGATTCAGAGATCACCTTAGAATGTAATCCTGAAGATCTGAATTTAGAATATTTAGAAGGTTTAGCGGACGCTGGGGTCAACCGGATCCATGTAGGGATCCAATCCTTTCTCCCTAAAAATTTGAAATTTTTGGATCGCTATTTCGATCCGGACACCTACCCGAGGATCTTAGAAGCATTACAAAATTCTAAAATTAAGAACTACGGAGCAGATTTGATGTTCGGAGTCCCGGGGCAAACGGAAGAAGAATTTTACGAGGATGCAAATTCGGTGCTTTCTTCTGGAGTTTCCCATATCAGTATTTACGCTCTGACTGTGGAAAAAGGAACGGAATACAGTAGAAAAGTATCCGCTGGGTCCATGCTTCCTCCTTCGGAAGATGTTCAAGAGAATATTCTTAAAAACCTACCGAACTTCTTAAGATCAAAAGGATTTATTCAGTATGAGGTTTCTAATTATTCTAAATCTGGAATGCATTCTCGCCATAATATGAAATATTGGACCTACGAATATTATTTGGGGATCGGTCCCGGAGCTCATGGATTTCTTCCTAGTGGTAGGTATTCCAACCCTAGGAATACATCTGCTTATATCGGTGGAACAGGAAACAATATATACGAAGTTTCCGATCCTTTCGAAGAAATCTTACTTTCCCTGTTCAGAGTTTTTCTGCCAATCGATCTAAAGAATTTTTTAGAATATTTCCCGGATAAAAAAGAAAGGATACTTTCCAAACTAAAGAAAAAAGTTTCGGAAGGTAAATGTAGTTTGGACGGAAGCATTTTCCAATGGAAACAATCCTCCGTCCTATTCTTAGATTCGGAAATATTGGATTTAGCGGATCTGGATTAATTTATCTTAAATCTTTCGATCAACTTAGAAAGTTGCTCCGCAAGCCTTTGTGTCTCCCCGGAGAATGTAGTTAGATCGTCTGCTCCGCCTGCAATTTCCTGAGTACCTTCTGAAATACTAATGATCGTTTTCGTAATCTCAGAAGTTGCGTTCTTTTGCTCGATCACAGCTTCTTCTATCTGCATGCTGAAAGAGGTCAATGTGTTGGAACTTTTTTGGATCTGACTCGTATTTGCTTCCTGATCTTTTACGGATGCTAAAACTTTATTCGCAGAGATCTCAAACTCGTTCACACTCGCTTTTAACTTTTTCAAGATCTGAGAAGCCTCGTCGACTTTCGAATTTCCATTCATGACCGCGTCATTTGTGGATTCTACTAATTCTCCGATCTCTTGTACCGAACTAGAAGTCTGAGAAGCGAGTTTTCCGATCTCTTCCGCCACCACTGCAAATCCTTTTCCTGCTTCTCCCGCGCGGGCTGCCTCAATTGCCGCATTCAACGCGAGTAGATTCGTTTTTTCAGATATCTCGGTAATAATAGATAAGATTTCCGTAATTCTAGAAGCGCTTTCTCCGATCTCGCCCATTGCTGTCGTTGAAGCAGACATTGCATTCTCTCCTGTAACCGCTTGCCTCTTGGATTCGACAGCTAGATTTACAAGGCCTTGCATTTCTTGATTGATACTTACGATCTGCTCTTTCAAACGCATGGAGTTTCCGTCGATCTCTTTCGTATTTTCAACCGCCTTCTCCATAGATTTCCCTACGTTTTGAGCGGAAGCAGCCAGCTCCTCAACAGCTGCAGATGATTCTTCTGCGGCCGATGCCTGTGTCTGTGCGATGTCAGCGAAGTTACGAGAAGAGATTGCCATCTCTTCCGATTTGGAACTAAGTTTTTCGGAAGAAGATCTCATCTCCTTGACCACATTCATAAGATTTTCTCTCATTTGGTCCATGGAAATGAATAAGGTCCCTATCTCATCTTTCACTGGATAATCGTTTTTAACTGTAAGATTTCCTTTTGCGATCTCATCCGAAAATCCGATCGCCTTTAAAAGCCCTGAACTAACAAGTCGATCAAAGATCAGATTCAAAGATAAAAGTACTACGATCAGGATCAGAAAAGAAGAGAGGGCAGCTTTTAAGATAATTTCTCCAATATTTTCATAATATACTGAATTTGGAATATTAACCAGAAGTGTCCAAAATTTAGGATCTTTACCTATATGGAATGGGAAATAGAAACCTGTATTCCCATTCGATTCGTATACGAATCTTTTTCCTTCTTTTACATTTTCTAGATATTGTTTGAGTTCCTCTTCGTTCGGGATCTTCTTTCCCAATAATTCAGGATTTTCCCCATTGATAGCATAAAGTCCTGCTGGAGAGATAAGAGCAATATATCCTTTGTTCCGGAACGGCTTTTTGTTTCCTATCTTCTCTTGTAAAAGTTTAAGATCGATATCCATCCCTGCAGCACCGTAAAAATGCCCGTCCACACTGATAGGGACGACAAGAGAGATCATCAGGATACTTTTCCCGCTTACGGTATAATTATACGGTCCTACAACGGACATTTTATCCGTCTTTTTTGTGATCTGATAGAAGTCACCGGTTCCATCAGTATTATTATAATCTCTTAATGGTTCCAGATCTACGATATCTTTTCCACGAGCTCTGTTTAAGTATGGAATAAATCTACCGGATGCATCATGCCCTGCTCTATTCCTATATATAGCGTCTTTTCCGTCGTATGCATTCTGTTCGTAACAAAGCCACATTCCGAAATAATCTTCGTTACGTTTCATGATCTCTCTAATCGTTTGGATCACTTGCTCTCTCTGGGGAGAAGCATACATCAATGGAAATCTAAAACCTCTGATAACTCCCATGAGAGTGTTTAGCTGTTCCATAATCTCGTAGGTCCATCTTTCCGCAGTGACGTCGGAACTCTGTTCCACTTCTTCTCTCAGGTTTTGGTAAGAAGAATATGAATTGTAGGCCGCGAGCAGGGAAAACGCGACGAATAATACGATGGAAATATACAAAGAAATTCGGAACCGAATACTCATAAGGCTTCCATTGTAAAATTGGAAAGAAATTTTGGAACGCTTTTTATTTCCGGATCGCCAAGAAAGAAAAGATTTGTAGGAATTCCTACAATCTATGTCTCACTGAGAATTGGCTAATAGATTGGAATTCCTACAAAGAAGGTTGAAGCTTATCTTTCTTAACCTACTTTAAATTTACCGATTAGATTGGACAATTGCTCCGATTGCCCATGCATATCTCCAGAGAACGAGGTCAGATCATCCGCTCCACTCGCAATTTCCTGAGTACCTTCCGAAATATTTACGATTGTTTTAGTGATCTCTTCCGTTGCTCTTCTTTGCTCGGAGACAGCTTCTTCTATCTGCAAACTGAAAGTCATGAGTGAATTCGCACTTTCTGCGATCTCTTTCGTATTCGATTCCTGTGTTTTCACCGAACTTAAAACGGATTTTGCGGATTTATCGAACTCATCCACTCTTTCCTTGATCCTTTGTAGTATCTGAGCCGCCTCATGCATTTTACTATTTCCGTCTGACACAGCCGTATTGGTAGAATTCACAAGCCCGCTGATCTCCTGAACGCTTGTAGAAGTTTGGGATGCAAGTTTGCCGATCTCTTCGGCAACAACCGCAAAACCTTTTCCTGCTTCTCCGGCGCGAGCCGCTTCTATCGCAGCGTTCAACGCTAATAAATTCGTTTTTTCGGAAATTTCAGTGATCAAAGACAAGATCTCGTTGATCCTAGATGCGCTATCTCCGATCGCACCCATCGCACGATTAGAAGTACTCATCGCAGACTCTCCGGTTACTGCTTCTTCTTTAGAAGAGGCAGCTAAACTTACTAGTCCCTGCATCTCTCCATTGATACTTGCGATCTGTTCTTTTAATAAGATAACATTTCCGTCGATCTCTCTCATGCTAGAAACTGCTTTCTGCATGGATCTTCCCACATTCTGAGCGGAAGCTGCAAGTTCCTCTACAGCAGCGGAACATTCTTCCGCGGCCGAAGCTTGGGTTTGGGCGACATCTGAGAAATTCCTAGACGAAACCGCCATCTTCTCCGCTGTTCCGGCTAACTTACTTGTGGAAGTTCCTATTTCCCTTACCACATTGAACAGGTGCTCTCTCATCGTGTTCATTGCGGAAAGTAATGCACCGATCTCATCCTTTCTTTCATATGTGGAAGAAGCCAACAAATTCCCTTTTGCAATCTCTTCAGAGAACCCGATGGCTTGTAGTAATCCTGCAGAAATTAATTTTTGGAAAATAAAATGTAATACAACTACGATCAAACTAACGATTAATAAGGAAGAAAGTGCATTCTGAAATAAGACACTCAAAAGTTCAGTGGTAAAAATGGAATTCGGAACGCTAACTTGCATGATCCATTGTTTCTGCCCTTTTCCGATCTTGAACGGAAAGAAATGATGTGTAAAACCGCCCGCCTCGTAAGTAAAACGATCATGTTCTTCTGATTTAGATTGTACTAATTTTAATTCTTCCGCATCCGGAATTACTTTCCCTACAAGATCCGGGTTCCCTCCATTGGCAGCATAAATTCCTTTCGGGGAAATAAGAGCGATATATCCCAGCCCACGAAATGGTTTTATACTTCCCATAGTCTCTTGGAGTTGAGCTGTCGTGATATCCATTCCAAGGACACCCCAAAATTTCCCTCCATTACTTACCGGAACACAAAGAGAGATCATCTGGACCTGCTTTCCACCTGCAGTATATAAATAAGGATCTGTGACCAGAGGCTCCATGGTCTTTTTAGGGATTTGATAAAAATCTCCGGACCCGTCCGTATTATCATAGTTAGTCGAAGGTTCTATGACTGCATCCGTAAGCGATTTTACGGAATGTACATAGGTGATAAACCTCCCGCTAGAATCATGCCCCTTCTTGTTTTTGAACTGCGCATCTTGACCGTCAAAAGCGTTCGGCTCATATACTGCCCACATTCCGAACCATTTAGGGTTCCGATGTAGGATCTCCAACATCGTATCCACTACTTCCTGGCGTTTAGGATTAGAAAAGATAAGAAGCATCCTGAAGCCCCTAGTCATTCCCATAGCGGAATCTAGGTAATCCTTTACTTCGAAAGTATATCTTTCTGCACTCAAAGCCGAACCCGACTCGATCTCCGTATGTAAACTTCTATACGAAATGATAGAGTTGATCGCAGTTAAGACCGCAAAACCTAAAAATAAAACCAAAGAAAGATAAAGAGAGATGCGGGTTCGAATACTCATAGGAGGGAATTAGAATGCGGAATTGGAAATTACGGAACAAAAAAATTTTCTTTTGATACGAAATTGTAAAAAAAGAAAATTTACGATTTCTAACAATTGTTAGAAATGAAATCCGCTCTATTGGTATTTAAGAAATAAATTTTTATAAGGATTTTTACTGTAATTAAATTGTAATAATATTGTAACATTTAGTTTTACCGGAAAATTCGGACCGAAAACTCAAATCCAAATAAAAAACCCGGAGAATAAATCCGGGTTTCTCTTAACTAAATCGATTTTAGAAGCAATTAAACGGATCTATATCTTAAAGCGATCTGCCCAGTACGTGCAATCTCTTGAATCCCGTATTTTTGCATCATTTCTATGAAATGCTCAACCTGTCTGGTATTGCCTGAGAACTCGATCGTCATGGTCGTTTTAGTGAGATCTGCAATCTTTGCCTGAAAAACTTCACAAATGGAGATAATTTCAGTTCGATTCGTTTCCTCCGTCTTAACTACTACCAAGATCAGTTCCCTGCTGATACAATCGTGATATGCAAGGTCTTCCACTTCGATCACATCGGGAAGTTTTAATAGCTGGCGTTTCACCTGTTCCACCACAGAGTCGTCGCCTTTGACTACGATTACCATATTGGAAATTTCAGGATTATCAGTAACTCCCACAGCGATCGAATCTATATTATAACTTCTTCTGGTGAATAGACCGGAAACATGGCTCATTACACCTGGATGGTTATTGACCAAAATTTTCAGTATATGTTTCATTTTTTACCGGCCCGAACCGTATCTGAAAATTCGATCATATCTTTTTGGGATTTTCCTGCTGGGATCATTGGGAAAACTTTTTCTTCCGCAGGGATCATAACTTCTAAGATCCTTGCATCGTCGTCTTCCAAGAAGAAATCAATTGCCTTATCCACTTCGGATTTATTAGAGATCTTTAATCCTTTTATGGAATAAGCCTCCCCTATTTTTACGAAATCCGGATTATAATTCCATTCCGATTCGGAGAATCTCTCCTCGTAAAAAAGTTCCTGCCATTGACGAACCATTCCCAGGAAGTTATTATTAAAGATGAGTATCTTTACTCCCTTCTTATACATCGCAATGGTAGCAAGCTCTTGGATATTCATCTGGATCGATCCATCTCCTGAAACGCAGATCACTGTGTCTTTAGGATTCCCGAATTTTGCACCGATCGCTGCTGGTAGTCCATACCCCATAGTGCCTAACCCACCGGAAGTCAACCAACGGTTTGCTTCGTCGAAAAGATAATATTGAGCGGCCCACATCTGGTGCTGTCCTACATCCGTAGAGACAATCGCCTTCCCCTTGCTCTTCTCATACAATCTATGCAAGAACGCCTGTGGCTTGATCGTATCCGTTGTATTATCGAATTCTAATGGATGATTTTTCTTGATCGTATCTAAAAATCCCGTCCAATCGGAACGATCCACCTTATTCACCTTAGGGATCAAAACCTTTAAAACTTCTTTCAGATCCCCGTGGAGTAAATAATCTACTGAAACCCTTTTATTAAATTCAGCAGTATCAATGTCTATATGAGCTCTAGTTGCATTCTCCGCGAACTCTCCAGGTTTTGCGACCCGATCGTCGAATCTAGCTCCTAAATTTAGAATATAATCACATTCTAATACAGCTTTATTCGCGTAAGCGGTTCCGTGCATCCCAAGCATTCCGACTGAAAGAGGATGTGTTCCGGGAAATGCACCGATCCCCATAAGAGTTGTGGTAACAGGAATATTTCCCTTCTCCGCTAACTCCCTAATTTCTTTGGAAGCATTCGCATTGATCGCACCGCCACCCACATAAAGAAGAGGACGTTTTGCTTTATTCAATGCCGCAGCGAAAGAATCCAAGTCTCCACCGATCGGAGGTTTTTGATAATGTCTAGGATCTATTTTAAGTTTTTCTGCTTTTCGCACGGAAGTAAGTTCGGTCTGCACATCTTTTGGAAAATCCAAAAGTACAGGACCTGGTCTTCCACCTAGAGCGACTAAGGTCGCTTCTTGGAAATGTCTCGCGATATCATCCGCAGATTTGATAAGAGCATTGTATTTTGTGATTGGGATCGTGATCCCATAAATATCAGCTTCTTGGAAAGCATCCGTCCCGATCGCATTCGTAGCGACCTGACCGGTGATCGCAAGGATTGGAACGGAATCCAATTTTGCATCCGTAAGTCCGGTAACTAGATTGGTTGCTCCAGGTCCGGAAGTTGCAATACATACCCCTAACTTACCTGTGGAACGAGCGTAACCTTCGGCCATATGGATCGCGCCCTGTTCATGACGGACTAGGATATGTTTAATTTTAGTACTTTTGTATAATTCATCATAGAAAGGTAGAATGGCTCCGCCGGGATATCCAAACACGATATCCACTCCATATTCTTCCAGGAGTTCGACCATCAACCGGGCGCCGGAGATTTTTGCTTCACTTTTCGGCATCTTTCCCTCGTTAGAATCCATTTCATGCGAAGTAAGGCCCCTGTCAAGGAGGTTCCCCTGTATAAGCCCTAACAAGTCCCCAAGGAGGTTGATCCAAAATAAAAATGATAAGGCCATTCTATCCAAGATCAATGTAGGAATTCCAACATGAGATCGAAAGACCCGACTATAACTTTCACTCTATTTTATGCGGCGCAAACCGGGTTTTCTCTCTTTTTTTCCAATTTCAAATTTTCTTTACGGATTTAGTACCAAGGAAAACCTTTACTCATCCGTCAAAGTAATATTAAATAAAAAATTGAATGAAGAGCCTCCCGGATCTTCGTTCCAAATTTAAAAAGGAACTTCGGTCCGATGAACGACCCTATTGAAAAACCCCAAGCAGGAAAGGAAGAAGAAGATTCACATTTCGCTCAGATCAAAAGTTTAGCGAAAGAAGCCTACCGTTTTCTAGATAGCAGACAATGGGACAAGGCCGAGTCTAAGTTAAAGGAACTTCTGGCTAAGGAACCGGGGAATACCTACGGACTAGTCGGAATGGGAGACCTTCACTTCAAACGGAAGGAATTCAGACAGGCTCTGGATTTTTATAACCGTTGTATTAAAGAAGATTCCTCCAATAAATTCTCCCTCATGGGTCTCATGAATTGTTACAGGGAGATGAACCTACTCAATCGAGTCATTGAAGTAGCGGAAGAATACAGACATATTACTATTACGGATGCATCCATTCTAAGCAGGGTCGCGGACGCTCATAGGAAACTCAAAAACTTCAAAGAATCAGAAGTGTATTATATGCAAGCACTTCAGATCAATCCTAAAGACCAGTACGTGATTGTCGGACTTGGGCATTTATTCTTTGCCTGCCAAAGATATAAGGACGCAATTAGCTGGTGGGAAAAACTTTTAGTCATCCAACCGGATAATATCAAGATCTTGACCGAGATCGGAAATAGTTATCGTAAGATCAAAGATTTCGACGAAGCGATCCGTTATTATCGTAGAGCAGCAGATCTTGATCCAAGAAACTTCTTCGCGCTGTACGGACTTGCAGAGCCCTATCGCGGTAAAAAGGATTTCCGTAAAGCAAACGAGTTCTGGGAAAGGATCCTGGAATTCGATCCTGATAATAAACTCATCATCAACCGTTATGCCGATAGTTTAAGAGGAATGGGTGAGTTCGATAAAGCATTAGAATGTTTTAATAGAATTCTTTCCGAAGGAGAGGATTATTTCGCTCTTTTAGGGAAGGCCTCTTCCTTAAAAATGAAAGGTGCTAGAGATAAGGCAGAAGAAATTTACGTGGATCTTCATCGTAAATTCCCAATGGACCCTCGCCCAGTGGTGGAATTATCGGAACTGTATTCGGATATGGGCAAAAAAGATGATGCGATCAAGTTGCTGAACGATTTCCATAAGAAACAACCTCTAAACGAAGAGGTGAAACAAAAGTTGGATTCTTTCACGGAATAATTTATTCCGGGTCGATTATTCTATTTTTCTCCCTCTCTAAAAAATCAGGGAGGGAGGAAACTTCCAATTTTCCGCTTTTCAAGTATTTTGCTTCCGCATTCCAGATCCCATTCTGTCGTGTGAGTTCAACATGATGATGCCAATTATTCCCTTCTTTGTCGGAAAATACTCTTGGGACTCTTGCAGGATTTACATATAGGATCCCATCTTTTCTTTTTTTCCAGATCCTTGTCTTCAATCTTAATTTGCGAGAAGAATGGTGCATATGCCCTGCAATCACAACCTTAGGAGCCTTTGGCCCTTTGGAAATACTTCGAATAAAATTACCTAGATCAGGATCTCCGAAATCACCCTCTTCCTTCTTAAAATCACAACCCCAAATATCAGAAGCGGAATCCCCGAGACCGTCCGGGCCATTATGAGCGAGAACGATTAAATCCTGGTTTTCTATATCTGCATCTCTGACTAATTCTATCAATTTATCTTCGGATCCTTTCATAGAACCGATCCCGAATATGTATTTTAGAAAAACCTGAAAATTAAACCGACCTCCCATAGAAAGAGGCCTTGCTCCTAGGATAGAGATTCCCTTATTTTCTTGCTGGAGATTGTACTGACAGATCCGTACATCCCCTAGGTCTTTTAGAAGTTTTTTATACCTAAATAGATGAGAAATAAGGCCCAGATAACCTAGATTAGGTGGAGCGTTCAGTATCTCCGATATGAGCTGAGGGATAGAAGTAGTATCATGATTTCCTAAAATTAAATACTTTGGTTTCCGGACTTTTGCGATTTCCCTTGCGATCCGATTGGTATTCCAAGGTTTCGCATTTCCGAGATCTCCGGTAAAGATCAGAAGATCATAATTACTCTCTGAAAAATATTCCGTATCGACCGTAGTCCAGAATCCGTGAATATCTCCCACTAAAGCGATACGAATATCAGAAGAATCAAATATCATTCTTTGGGTCCGAAAATTTAACTTTCGTTCTTTGGATGAATTTAGGAAAACTTTTTTTGGATCTTTTAGGTCGAAAGAAAAACCAAATAGAAACGAAAGCTCGGTGTTTACCGAGTAAATAAGCGAACCTCCATAAAAACAAAAACCGCAAATATATAAAAATCCGACCGGTAGTCAGGATCGGAATCAGGAAACAAAGGATCGCCTATGAAAAACATAAACCAAGAAATATTCAAATTCTCCTTTCGATTTCTATTTCTTACGGAAGGGATCGGTTATTTGATCGGGACTCCGTTTGCTCTCAGTTTTATGGTCTATTTTTTGGATCTGGATCTTGGGTCCATGCCTTCATTTTGGATCATCATTGTAGGCATTTTTGTCTTAGGCCTAACCTCCAGTATTCTTATCTCTTTATATAAGCTCAAACCTCTAAGAAATTATTCCAAACAATTCGAATCCGGGGCAGTAAATAAGGAAACCGTGATGAAAGCCCAGAAGGCGGCCTTTCGCCTTCCGATACTTCACGCGGCAGATATTTTCATAAGGATCCTGATAGGTGGAATACTTTTGATAATTTCGATCGGGAGAGTTTCTCTTTTAAGTAAAACCGATTATTCCATTTTTGCCGCACTTCTCATATTTGCGAGTCTTGCGAGTGCAGCTTATTTTTATCTAATTACGGATTGGCTAAAGGATAATCTGACAAGGACGGATCTATTCGGATCCATTTCCTTGGATTCTTTAGTAAAACTAAAGCTAAATAGAACACTATCTCTCATATTCTTTTCCATCGTATTCGTATTAGCGATCGGCGTTTCTATCGTAGTTTATAAACTAAATTACGAATCCTTAAAGAATGCCTACTTCAATCAAATGAAGAATGTGGTCCAAACCTTGGATTTACTGACCCAAGGGATTTACGAGGATACTGAAGAAGAAGCGGACTTGATCATCCGAAATAAGACGCTCGCAACTCTGGTTTCCCAAAGAAAATGGAAAGAAGCCGAAAATTTTCTGGAGAATTTTTTAGGTGCGAGCCAAAGATTCGAAGGGATCGCAGTTTGGAAAGAAGCGGGAGATTGGTTTTCGTATTCGGTCGGCACAGGGACTTTGTCAGATAGTAAGATTGTTCCTTTGACTTCGCAATTCCAACTCCCCGGTGCCGAGGAAATGAGAAATATCCATAAAGAAAGAACCTTCTTCTTTAGCGAGCCTGCCTCATCTTCTAAAAACGGATCTCCGGTGATCCTATATATTAGAGAATTTGAATTAACTGAAGGTGCAAAGGCATTTTTAGTATTTGCGGTCCGGATCGGAGATCTAACGGATAATATCATTCAATCGATCAAGATCGGAAAAACTGGTTATCCCGGGCTTCTTACTCCTAAGATGACCTTTTTAAATCATATCAGTGAGAATTTAAAATTAAAGAAGATAGAAGATCTTCCTTTTGCAAAATCATTTCTGAATGCAAAAGATGAAGTTCCTGTCCGGTATGTTATGGAAGATTCCTATAAATATCTAATCTTTCAAACGAACAAAAAATATGGATTTCGTTCTTTCGCCGCAGTCGTGAACGATGAGATCTCCGAAGAGGCGATCTCCACTATTTTTTATATGCTCGGGATCTCTTTTTTTGGATTATTTGCGGTCGGGATCATCATCTACTTCATTCTATCCAAAAGTTTAAAACCTTTAAGCGAAAGCCAGAACCTGATCGAAAAAATGTCGGAAGGAGATCTCACTCATACTCTGACGGTTCTTTCCAGGGACGAGATCGGAGAAATGGCGATCAGTATCAACGAGTTCAATCGTAAGGTAAAATCGGTACTTCGTAAAATTTTCGAGGCCTCTCATACACTCGCAAACTCTTCGGAAGAAATGTCCGGCACATTAAGATCCATTTCGGATAATGCTCAAGGACAGGCAGCTGCTTCCGAGGAAATTTCAGCTTCTATAGAAGAGATCTCCGCCGGAATGGATACTGTTTCTTATCGAACAAAAGAACAAGTAAGTCTTCTGAACTCTTTGGATTCCGAAATGTTCGAATTCTCTAATTCTATCCAAGCTACTTCCGAAAATTTAGATAAAACATTATCTCATGTGAAAGAGATCACAGACGAGGCGAGAAAAGGAGGAAAATCCTTAGAGTCAACGGACCAAAGTATTCGTAAGATCTCTCAAAGTTCCGAGCAGATCACAGGTGTGATCGAGATCATCACAACTATCTCGGAACAGATCCATCTTCTTGCATTGAATGCTGCGATAGAAGCCGCAAGGGCCGGAGCAGCCGGTAAAGGTTTCGCAGTCGTAGCGGATGAGATCTCGAAACTCGCGGATAAAACATCCGAGAGTATGAAAGAGATCGAAGCGATCATTCAGGCGAACGAAACCGAGATAGGGATCGGTGTTAGCAATATTCGGGACACAGTTACGATCATTGGAGGAATTATCCAAAAGATTGAAACAATCTATGTTCGGATGAACGAGGTCGCAGGGATCATGGGAGAGCAACTTGTCCGAAATCGAGTGGTGAACAAAAAAGGCCAGGAAGTAAAGGAAAGATCGGAAGGGATACAAACCGCTATCCAAGAACAAAAACTGGCTATTGAAGAAATTTCGAAAACGATTTCAATTATCAACGATATGACCCAATCCAACGCGTCTTCTACGGAAGAATTGAGTTCCGGTTCGGTCGGGCTCGCCCATTTATCGGAAGATTTGAAAAACCAGGCAGAGTATTTTCATTTTTAATTCCGGCCAGATCTTTTTTCCCGGAATTTCGGGAGAGATATTCGAATTCGGAAACTTAGTTGCTTTTTAGAGAATTTATTCTAATTTGCGCTTATATGGAATGGGAAAAGATTTTAAGGGACTCTGTAAGGGACGGTTCTATCAAAGAATTGTATCTCAGGAGAGTTCCTACCCTGAAAACCTGTGATGATTGGAATAAGGTAAAAGAGATAGGTCTGATCGATCACAAAACCAAATACGCTCATTATAAGGGTGGATTGGTTAAATTCGGGGAAGGTCTTTTTTTCGTAAGTGAGGAAAGGCTACAAGCGCTGGCTCCATTCCGCAAATGGGAATTCAAAACCAAGATCAAAGTCACCCCGGACTGAAAAACTTTCCGTTTTCTACGGTTCTCACGGAGAACACAGAGATCACGGAGAAAAAATAAGAAACGTTTCATTTCCCTAACAAGGAAACCCACCTCAGTGAACTCCGTGCCCTCTGTGAGAAAGAAAATCTTATCTAGTTAAGTTGATGATCAGGTTGAGTTTTTCTGCGACGGTAA
>NZ_RQGF01000003.1 GCF_004769615.1 Leptospira sarikeiensis
AATCTCGCGGGTCACGCTACTCTATATGTTTTCAAAGATCTTTTAAGATCCCCTCAGGACTCTTTCCCTCCCGGGCGAATTCCTTCAGGCGTAAAGACCATATTAATTACGTCACCCAACCGGTCAAATAACTTTTGTATCTATTTCTCTTGGTTTTTCTCTTTTTTTTCGAGTTTTATAGCTGGGAATTTCTTCTGTAAATAAGCCGAGCATAAGCCGGAGATGTCTTCTTCTCCTTTTGAAGTTTTATTCAGTTTATGACCAAGCTTCTGTCGCATAAATGATTTCCAATAGATGTGGATCTTATTATCCTGAGAATTATATATATATAAGTTATTGGATTCGGAAAGTATTCTGAAGGGACTAAAAGATAGGGAGAACTAAGTGGGACCGGCAAAGGAATACATAGATCTATATTTAAAAGAGAATGTTCTGCAATCGGAAACGATCCAAAGAATGAAACATGTCATCCGTGAGTTTAGTTTAAGAACTCCTAAAGTATTAGTTACTAAGTGTATAGACGGTCGGGTGCATGGAAGTAAGTTGAAAGGTTATCCTGTTACTACGATCCGGTTCGGTAGAACGGACGGAAATATAGTTTCTACTAATATAAACAATTTTTGGTTCTGGAATCGTATCGATCGAGTTGTAAATGATGCGTTATGCAACACTCCGGGAATGCCTGCATTATTTATCGCTTATATGCATAGGTCGGATATCCCTGGCCTTGGTTGCGCTGCTCATGGTGGAAATGAAGAAGCCGCTCGTGCAGCGATCAAGGATCAAACCGCCGCAGTCAGAAAAGTTTTTCCGAAAGAGCAACTGTATGTGATCGAAGGAATTACAAATACGGATTTAATGTCCGAAACTTTAATTTTTGACGATGGAACGATCATAGATTCCCAGGAGATTGTGGCGAATTTCGGATTTAATGAGCCTTCAGAGATCTTTCATTCTGCTTTTTTAAAATATAAAATTAAGGATCCTGCGATCTCTAAGAATGTAGGATTTAAAACTCCGGAAGAACTTTTTTCGGGAAAGATTCCTGATTTTTACGCAGATTTTCAAACTTCTCTTTCATTAAAATCTTTTTTGATCCGAGAAATTTCTGCGATCATTTCTTCAGGAGAGATAGAATCTCAGAAATTAATACATCCAGATCTGTTTAATGCAGTTTATCAAAAGCTTTCTGGGATCAAAGAACTCCCTTCTACCTTGCTTCCTAGTTTGTTATATCAGATTATTTGGAATGTTGCGTATTCTCTGAATCAAAAAAGAAAATTATCCAAACTTCCAGCCGAGGAACGTTGGAGGCATTTGGACCATGCAGAAGAATTGATCTGCTACGGAGAAGGTTTCGAGTTATTGCAAAGGAATAAAGCGGTTCTTGTTAAAACAGGAAGAGGGGATGATACGGATGCTTTAAGTGTCGCCAAAAAAGTTTTAGAAAAGAACAGGCAACATGAAGCTAAGCCCTACCCTATTATTATTCATCTGAATGTGGAAGTTTCTGGAGAATTGAGAAGTTGGAATGATTTTAATGAGAACATTTCCTCTCGAGTCAATACTATGATCCGCAATCTAGATGCGGTTTTTCAGAACCAGGATATTGTGATCTTGACCACGTATTCTTATTTGGATCAAAAAAGATTCTATCCTATTCAGACAAAATTAGATCCTAGGATCTCTTATCCTACGAATGTGATCGTGGATATTAACGGTGAGGATAAATTCTCTGATATAGGTTTGAAAACAAAGGAAGCGTTTTACGCGGCGGAAAAAATCACATCCGCGTAAAACTATAAATGGGAGATTTAGGATTTTTGAGAGCGGTTCGCTATGAATTTAGAAAGTTCTTCTCTGAAAGAGAATTTTTTTCTGCCCATTAAATAACGAAACGCGCTTACGATTACATCCGGTCTGGGAGGATCTCCTCCGATAAAAAGGTCCGGCTCTTTTGGGAGTTTTCCTCTTTGGAATAAACCTCCGGAAACTGCTTCGGTTCCACAGGCAATCAATGCTTTTGGTCCTGGAGTTGTATCCCAGGCAACTTGCAAAGGAATTTCCATATTCGGACCCACAGGCCCTGCAAATACAACTGCGTCGGAATGTTTTGGTGAAGCGACAACTCTTACCATACTAGCTTCACTATCGAATACTGCGTTAAAGCTGGCGTTGATCTCCGCTTCAGTTGCATTGTTTCCACTCGCAGCAACTTCTCTATACTGAAAGCCGGTGTTCTTTGTAATCTTACGGAATTGTTTTACGTTTTCTGAAATGTTCTCCTCGTATTCCGTAGGAGTTCCATCAACGTAACGGACTTTCAGAGCCTCTCTATCCACAGAATAAACATGGATAAAACCGGAATTTTCCAGATGTCCGGAAGAAACTTCCACACAAGCTCCACATTGTAGACAGGCTCCGTAATCGAAGATTACCTCTTTAGAAGATAGGACTTTAAGTCCTCCGGTAGGACAAACTTTCTCGATCGATTTGTCTATACTACCTTTCTTAGTGCTCGGAACAGGGATCCCTCTTGCATTCGGATTGGTTGCCGACATCTTATCAAAATTTAGATTTTTTGCCGGACGAAAGATATTTAGGATTTCATGAATTTGTTTCATAGATCCACTCCCACATAACTGAGGTTGAAAGATTTATTATTGAGAGGAAAATCCCCTATGTTTTCGCCTCTTACCGCGAGTTCCAGTGCGTGCCAGTTCAGAACGGAAGGATCTCTTACATATGCTTCAGAAATATCTCCTGAAGAATTCAAAGTAAATGAGATAAGAACCGGACCTCTCCATCCTTCTGCAGAGCCGAAATAAACTCCGGATTTGGCTTTAGAAATTTTCGATTTGGAAAATGTTTCGTAAACTTTATGAAAGTTTTTTAATACTGGGATCGCTTTGATCAACCAACGTCCACTATTCTTTAATTCTTCGTAACGAAGATAAAATCTTGCCCACGCGTCACCAGTCATTTGACCATGATCTAAATCTAGTTTGATGGATTCTCCGGCTAATGAATAGCTTGAGTCGTGATGACGAAGATCTCTCGAATGACCTGTGCATTTTTCTACCATTCCCACAAATCCAAGATCTCTAAGTTGTTTTGGAGTAATAACTCCGCAGATCTGAAGTCTTTCTCTATTGGTGGATTGGTTTGCTGCTCTTTCGAAATGGGCTGCAACGTCGGAAGTTACGTCTTCTATCCTTTTTGCAAGATCGCTTAGGAAAGATTCTGAAAGATCTTTTCTGAGACGTACTTTTCCTGGGGCAAGAGCTCCTCTTCCGAATCTAGAACCGGTCAAAGCCTCCATAACTCCTAGAGGAACACCTCTCTGCATCGCGCAAACACCTTGTAGTGGATAATACCCTACGTCACCCGCAATAGCTCCCATATCTCCGATATGGATCGCGATCCTTTCTATTTCTAAAAGAACGGTCCTTGCGAAATTCACTTCTTCCGGAACGTCAATGCCGTGAGCCTCTTCAAATGCTTTACTGAATGCGATCCCGTAAGCGACTGTGGAATCACCTGAAATTGCTTCCGCGTAGGAAGAAATAGAGTCCTTATTCTTCCCTTTCATTTTATCCAGAAGATCACGTTTTTGGAAGCCGAGTCGGATATCCAGGTTTTGGATCTCCTCTCCTTCTACTATAAAACGAAAATGTCCCGGTTCGATTACCCCAGCATGAATAGGGCCGACTGCATGAGAATAAAAGGAAGTCGGGACCGGAACATTGATCCCTCTATATACGATGTCTTTGATCCCTGACTTAGTCAGGAATTTTTCGAGTAAGTGTTTTCTATCTTGAGAAAGATATTTCTCGTAATCGATTCCGGAATAATCTTCAGGGCCTTGATCTGTTCCGAGACTATGTCTTAATATCCAGATCGGGTTGGAATGATCTTCGTAGATATTTTTTTCCGCTGCTTTGGAAAGGGTCTCTTTTTCGATCCCTTCTCTAGTCAGCCAAAAGCGATGAGTTTGTTTTGTTTCAGAAGAATGAAAAATTCCAGTAACGTTTTTCATAATACACCTTGCAATAACAGGTAGAATCCCCAGCAACCTGTGCTGAGTAGAAGTAGAAGTAGGAAGAATCCATTCGTCATTCTGATCCTAAGAATTGTGGAGAGATCTTTCGAAAAAGGTCTTCCTTTGATATTCAAAAGAGGTGCAAGTTTATACAACATTACTCCAAAGAATACGATCCCAAGGATAGGCACTAAGATCACGAATGCTTTTCCTCCGACTTGTCCTGCTTTGATAAGTACGATGTCGGTAACAAAGATAGGAGATCCAGGCATTACGAATGCAAGGAATAGTGCGAGAATGAAAAGAGATAATGCAGGTTTATTGATGGAATCTGCTTGGATGATCTTATGCAGTTCTCTTTTTCCAGCATCCATTCTCACGATTCCCATACTGATAAACAGAAGTGATTTTACTACTAGGTTCGTTGCCATCATGAAAAGGAAAACTGTCTCGTTCAGATCCATCCAAAGGAAAACAGCCAAGGCCCCTGTATGGAATAGGGCTACTTTTGCAGAAATCCTTCTGATGTCGTCGCGATCATACACTGCGAATATACTTAAGAAGATCGTAAATATCCCTAGGACTAACAAGCCATCTGCGCCGCTGAATGTATGAGGAAAAAGTTGATGATCTAAGTGAACGAAAGGTCTTAGTGCGAAACAAACCGATACAGGGATAAACGAAGAAAGTAGAGAAGAAACTTGAGTAGGACTTTCCCCATATGTATCTTCGATCCAAACGTGATTCGGAAAAAGCCCTAACTTCGCGGTGTATCCGAAGATCGCGAGCCAAAGACCGATCTCCACCCAAATGATCTCCGGATGAGATGCTGAATTTGCCGCTAAAAATTCTATCGGTTGATTGATGACATGCAAAGAAGAGCGGATCAAAATGATCCCTAAAAAAGCAATCCCAAGTCCGAATGAATTGATTAACAAAAATTTCCAAGCGATCGGAAAGGATTTTGCGGTTCTACTCGAAGAGATGAGAAGTGCTCCAACGAATGTGGTCGCTTCTATCAAAACCCACTGTAACGTGCTTACTTCTTCATTCCAATCCCTGATGATCCAAACAGCAAAATTGATTGCGGCGCATACGATCAATAAGATAGACCAAAAGAGTAGATTCGTTTGGTTCTTAGTAGGAGCTAAAACGTAGGTAAGGAATATAAGAGCAAAAACCCCTGCTCCGATCCCCAAAAGAATTTCAAAGTTCATCTGGAAGCTTCTCCCTTATATTGTTCGCTATTGATCCTAAGTGCGGCCCCTGCGCCTATGATCAAGACCGCATCCAAGAAAGAACCGAATTCGCTACCGATCGGAACTCCGGATTTCAAGAGTAAGGTCAGAAGGAAGGTTCCATTCTCAAAAATACTAAAACAAGCGATCACACCGATCCAGTTCCTACGAACGATGAATCCGATAACTCCTATGTATATTAGAAGAAGGACATATAGTAATCCGTATTGGTGTGTTTTTCCGAAGAATGTGGAAACCATGCCCATGAAGAAATAACTTGCCGCGGCCCCCGCAAATAATAGGGCCAACGTAGGAAGATAGCCTACTTTAGGAAAAGTTGATTCTGGAGAATGGATCTTTCTTGCTGTCCAAAGGAGAATGATCGGGGTTAAGATCCCTTTAAATACGATCACCATTGCTGCCAAGAAGATAGAATGAAAGCCATCCCCTGCCTCTTCTTGGTATAAAGGAAGAAGTAAAAGAAAACCTTGGACCCCAAGTAGGATCACCACTCTTTTAAGGCGGTTTTCCAAAAGGATCATTACTCCGGTGAGTAAAATAATAAGATAACTAAGGTCTGTGCTCATATTTATTTACCTAGTTTCAGAAGAATTCCGAGGATCAGCATGAAGATAAAATTGAGTCCCAAAAGTTCTGGGATCCAGATCCATTTTCTTCTTGTACTGTTTGATTCCCAGTAACCGATTAACGCCGAGAGAAGGATTGCTCCTCCGAAGGAAGCGAGTTCTTTCCATATCGGAACGGAAGAAACTCCCAAGAAAACTTCTACGTGTTCCAGTCCGAGTTTTGTGAGTAACAGGAATAAAGATGCGGTTTTGAACTGATGAGCTAATTCGAAAAATGCTCTAGTTCTTCCGGATGCTTCCAATAGCATCGCTTCGTGGACCATTGTGAGTTCCAAGTGGGTTCTTGGATCGTCAAACGGCGGCTTGGCAAGTTCTGAAAGAACGATTAATGTTGCGCCTAAGAAGAAAAGGATCGCGAAGGAAATATTTGCGAAGTTCTCATGAAATACTACATTCGATTCCAGAACGACTAAGACTAAAATTAGTACAGGTTCACCGAAGATGAATAAAAGAGTTTCTCTTGCTGCTCCCATTCCACCGAAGGAAGTCCCGTTTTCTACCGCATACGCAACCGTTGCAAAACGGATCATTCCGATTAAGAAAGGGATGAGTAGCAGGGACGCCCATTCGAAAGAAACCAAAGACCAAAGAACTAGTCCGAATGCGAATGCAAAGATTGCAGAACTTTCGGAAAAGAATCCTGAGAACGGTCCATCGATAGGACTTTTTTTGATCATTCGGATCGTGTCGTAAAAGATCTGTAGGACCGGTGCTCCTCTTCTTCCTTGGGAGTAAGCGCGGATCTTTTGTAAAATTCCTCCGCATAGGAACGGAAGAGAAATAAAAGCTAAAATTTGGATCAGAATGCCCAATACGAAAGTAGCTGTGACCATATGTCCCCCTCCGCCAATCGAACAACGATGATGACGATTAATATAGTGAGTACGGTAAATGAAGAATAAGTTAAGTCTACGGAGATGGATTCGTCGTCTGCTCCGCGGATTTTTGCCTTTAAAGAGGAAAGTATTTTTAAAAGGATCTTAATGAATCCCTTATCGAACCTAGAATTTCCGGATTCGTCTGTAAAATATCTGCCCAAAGGAGCGGCGAGCGGATCGGAAAGAGCAGAACTTGTGATCGCTACTTCCGACCCGCCGAATAAACCACCGCAATCCCACAGTTTTCTCTCTTTGATCTTATGTCTGAGTCCTAACAACCCTACGCTTAACAGTATGACTAAACCGATTACGTTTAATATTCCTATCCCCTTGAACCAAGAAAGATCCAACCAATCCACTCTCAGCGCATAATAATTTGTTAATATTAGGATAATGATCGGAGAAATTAAGACTAATCCTCCGGTTAGGAATAAGGAAACGTTGATCGTGGTGTTCTTTCCATGGTCTTCGAAATTTTCTCGAGGCCTGGAAAGTACTAATCCTAAGAATAATTTTAGATGTGCAGCCGCGCCCACTGCTAAACCGGTACAAACCAGGATTAACAAAGGAAGAACAAGTGCCGCACTAGTATCCGTAACCTCTAAGACTGCGGATAATAATTTAATAAAGGTGGATTCGGATAAGAAACCCGTAGTTCCCGGAATAGCTAAGAAACTCATAGTCCCTATAGCAGCGAGGAATGTAGGAACACCGCTGATCCTGCCGATCCCAGTATTATCGTCTGATCCGGATTTGCCTGATAATTTGGTCAGATATCCGAAGAAAAGGAACTGAAACGTTTTACTAATACTATGGTGAACTAATGAAATCAGGAAAAGAACTCCGAATGCCTTACTTAACATTCTCAGACTTTCCTGTTCGCTTGATTGCCAATATCCCGAAATAAGAAGACACAACCAGAGGAAGTTCATATTTTCCACCGTACTATATGCGATGGATTTTTTAACTTCCTTACTGAATAATGCAGTGATCCCTGCCCAAAGAACTCCGATTCCAGCGATCGGAATTAGGACAGTTGCATAATGAGTTCCTGGCAAAATAGGAAGTGCAAATTTAGAAAATAATACCAAAGGCAAATTAACTAATAGGCCGGAATAAGCAGCAGAAGCGTGTGCAGGAGCTCCGGCATGAGCTTCCGGTAGCCAGAAATGAACTCCGAAAAAAGCGGACTTGATCAAAAGTCCTAAAATTAAGAAGAACAATCCTGACCTAGGATCGTTCGAAAAAATCCAAAACGTAAAACAGAAGGCCCCTATTCCGCCCGCAGCAACAAGTGCAACGAAACTTCGGATAGACGCGTCGTTCCATCTGCCTCCGATATAGAGAAGAAAGGCGCTGATCGTGGATAATTCCCAGAAAAGGATCAACCACAGACTTTTTCCTACGAGATAACAAAGTCCCGTACTTAGAAAAAAAACGGCGTAGCCAAATATGACTAACGCCTTTCTTTCTTTTTCATACCCGTAAACATATACGGATATGAAAATCCCTAGTATCGCTTGGAGAGATAATCCAAGCCCGATCGAACTATCCTTACCGAAAAAATCCAGTCCTAACACATTTCCTATCAGGAAAGGTGCAAGCACAGAAGTTATGACGGATAGATAAGCCAATACTGTCATACGAATTCCTTTATTAGAAGCCTGCGTTTACTTGGAAGAAGAACATATGCGCCATAGATGCGACACCATTCGCTCCAGTAGCGACTCCTGTGTTCAAATGCAGCCCCGCAGTTTCCGTAGAGGTTGCTTGTAAATTATAATGGTAAAGAGCGTTTCTTTGGTTCTTAACAGCATTACCAGCAGTAAGAATTCCGCCTCCGATCCAAATGGATACGTAATCGTTGACTACATACATCCAAGTCAGGTCGAACTCATTATAAATATTTCTTCCAGTTCCGCCTAAAGTAACTGTAGTCTGTCCTACCCCATTGCTTTCAGTAGAAGCTCCTGTGTTTGCGGATCCGTTGATCGCATACCAAGCATCTTGGGTTTGAGCCTTATCGTTAATGATATACGCTGCGTAGAAAGTTCCGTAATGGTCTGTCTTATAGGAGAAGTTGATATTATAAGAACTTAAGTTCTTTGTATCGATGTTCTCGGATAATCCTGCAACGTTATTCCAATAAGGGAATACTCCGAAACGAGGGTTGGTAAGTGTTTGGAAGGTGCCGTTACTTCCGTCTGTACGATTTCTATCGCCGGACGCGTAAGTATATTGGAATCCCGCTCTGAACTTCTCGAAGAAAGTATAACCGGTTTGTAAAACATGGAAGGAGCCAGAGTATTTTTGGGCTTGAGTCCCATAATTCTGAGTTCCCATTCCTGCGACGTTTTGTTGCACATAAGAATTCAATAATGGATCCTTAACGCTTCTCTCACCAGTTGCTCCCGATTGCCATGCGCTTTCAATCGCCCAGTCCCAAGCTCCCCAGAGACCGTCTTTAGGAAGATTATTGTTCGCAGTGCGGTTTGTGATCCTAAATCCGGTCGTGACTAAATCACTTTGTTGTTTAGCCCAGCCATTATTATAGAGATCTAAGTCCGACTTAGCCCCTGCAATTGCGGTCTTTTTAGTAAGAACACCCAATGCATAAACATCCAAAGTAAACCAATCTTTAGCGGTTACTGAGTTATATGTACCTACTAAATATTGATCAGGTTGCCCTGGGTTCACTACGGTAGCTTTTTTAGTCACAGGATCCGTAACACTCACTGGAGCGTTTGCGGAAACTACACCGTTTACACCGTTCTGATTCGCTGCGATTTTAGTTCCGAAGAAGTGGATTTTATAATTGTCCTGATCGAACATAAGTCTTGCTCCGTCATAGGAAAGACCGTTGATCGTCCAGTTAGCTCCACCGATCATTCTCTGATCACCGTAAGCCATGATCTGTCTACCTACTTGCAACTTTGCATCTAAAGGTAGTTTTTTCAACATTACGAAAGCTTCACGGATGGTTGTTTGACTTGGGATCGTAGTCGCGCCGGCTGCTGCAGGATTATTTACTGCAGTTGCTCCCGCCGCATCAAATGTGTTTGCACGAACGTCGCCCACATTTGCTGGAGTTTCTCCACCCCATACTCTTGCGTCTTGAATTGTTACTTTTGCAGTAAAATAAGGACTTGGATCGATTAGGAAGAATACCTGAGACGTCTGCATTGCTCTCGAAGTATACCCTTTATTCGATTTATCGAATGCTAGGTTGTATCTGTCTTCGTATCTAGGGCGAACATATGCGCCGATACGGATCCAATCGTTCAACCATGCTTTTTTATGGTTCGCGACTTTTTTACCTAACTCTGGTTCGAAAAACATGCTCCTAGTGTATTCAGGAGTAAGTCCACCGGACTTCATAGGTGATACATAACTATCTTCCTCTTCTGCGGCTGTTTTTGCCGGAGCAGGAACAGCTGGAGTTGCAGTCGGTTCAGCAGTTACTGTGCCTTTATTGGCCGCTTGTGCGAAAATCCCCTGAGAGCCGATCGCAAGGAAAATTAGAGCGAAACTAAAAATTCCCGCAAGTCCCTGTTGCGGAATTTTCGTAAAGAACTGAAACATTTTCATATGGTTCTCCGTGTTTTATTCTTTTAGAATCCAGGAAAATTTTCCTCGAATTCTCGACGGGATATAGAGATCCCGATTTCGGAAATTGTCCAAAGAATTTTAGATTTTTTGTATATTAAATTAATAAAATAAACCCTCCGAGGGAAAGTCCTCGGAGGGGAAAAAATACCCTACATGATAACTTTTACTAAGTAATGATACAGTGGGATACCGACGATGATGTTGATTGGGAATATGATCGATAAAGCTACCGTAATATAGATACTAGGGTTTGCTTCAGGGATCATATCTTTCATTGCTGCAGGAACCGCGATATAAGAAGCGGAAGCACAAAGCACCACAAACATGAAAGCGTCTCCTTCCGGCATGTGGATCACTTTGGTTAATACCAAACCAAGGCTTGCGTTGATCGCTACAAGGATTAGAGATGCAATGATCAAGAATGATCCTACATTTTTAAGTTCTTTGAAACGTTTCGCAGCGGAAATACCCATATCTAATAGGAAGAAGGTTAAAATCCCTTTAAATAAGTCCTCAGTAAACGGTTTCTCTGCGTTCCAGCCGCTGTCTCCTGTCAGATATCCTACGATCAAAGCTCCAACAAGTAGATAGATGGAAGAACCGAATAATGCTTCGTGAAGAAGAGCTTTCCAGTTGATTGCTCCGCCGCCGTTCGCTTTATTTTTGGAAAGTCTATCCAATACTACTGCGATTACGATCGCTGGAGATTCCATTAGGGCCATACCAGCTACGATAAATCCGCCGTATTCCACACCTTTATTGTGTAGATAAGCACCTGCGGTAACGAAAGTCACAGCACTGATCGAGCCGAATGATCCTGCTAAAGCCGCAGCGTTATGTTTGTCTAACTTTACTTTAAGAATATAATACGCGTAGATCGGAACGAGAGTCGCCATGATGCTACATGCGAGAAGTGTAAATGCGTGTTCGGAAGTGAATTCTGCTTTAAAAAGCTCGTGTCCACCCTTGAACCCGATTGAAAAAAGAAGATACATCGAAAAGAATTTCGATAACGCCTCTGGGATGACCAAATCAGATTTGAAAAGGATCACGCCCATTCCTAAAAAGAAGAACAGTACCGGTGGGTTAAGTATGTTCTGTATAATCGCCGAATCTACCATTTGGTCTCTCCTCGGGTTTTGTTATTTCAGGTTTCCCGACTATTTTGAGTTCTATCCTAAACAAGGGACGAACTTATAGAATACAATACCTTCCAAACTTATAAAATTGGACACAAAAAAATAAATATCCTGAGAATTTTTTCTAAGATTTAAACCCTTGGACTTTTTCTGCTTAATATATAAACAAATCATCTCGATTTGAAACCACGAGTGACAGCTTGGCATTATACTTTCCATCTAATTTCAATAGATAAAAATGAATAGGTAGGCTTAGCATTTTTTCAATTTTTTCATATCAATTGTTATACGAGTGAGATCGTATTTATATAGAATTTTGGCATGAATAAACCAATGAGTTAATATTTCCAAGATTATAATCTTAGATAGCTTAGTTTATATTTTTGGACTTTCTTAGAAACTTGAACAAAATTCGACCTGGGTCTTGGATTTGGTAAAAAAGAGAATGACTAGGGAAAAATACCTGGTATCCTTCCCTCCAAGGGATTCTCTGGTATTACGCGTAAATGAAAGATTCCAGTTTTAGGATCCTCCGAAATCCATTTTCCAGACATCTATTCTTAAGAGCCGGTTTACTTCTCGGTTTTTTATTTTTTACTTTGGATGTTTCCTCTGCCCCTATCACTTTGCCTAGTCCAGAGGTGATCCGCCTCACTTCCGCCTCTCCTGTGGAAAATATTAGTCCAAAAATGGAATACAGATACAGAGGCTACCAGTTCAGACATTGTAAACCTGAAACCATTTCTTCTCTGAACCAACTGGAATGGCATCATAATGCTGGAAATGTTTTAAGACTTAAAAGAAGTTCTTCCGGAAATTGGCTCCGATTTCGGTTGGTGAACGACGGCAACGAGATACTTTTGAGAACCTTAGTTCTCTTTTGGCTGAATGTTCCGGATGCGGAACTTTGTTCTGTGGACTCCAAGGGAAATTTTGAAGCAGGCTTTGCCGGATACGATCTGGATCCGATTTGGAACGATTTTATTTCCCCCCTTCCTCATTTTAATATCCGTTTAGAACCGAAGGAAGGTAGGACATTTTATTTATACGTATTATCCAATGAGGATATAAACTACCCGGTACGTTTACTTTCTGAAGATGATTATATGGTGATCGTAAGGCTAAGATCTGTCTTATTCCTCTCTATTGGTTTTGTATTGGTTCTTGCATTTAGTTTTAATTTTTACTTCTATTTAAAATCCAAAAAGCTCTTATTTTTAACACTTCCACTGCATCTCACTGCAGTCGGGGCCACTCTATATTTTCTACATGGGAAAGAATTCGCTTCCATAGTCGGGAACGAGAATAATCTATTCAGGCATAATTATTTCCTATTTTTAGGGATCACACATTTTGCATTCTTTGTATATTTAGCATCCTGGAATCGGGAAAATTCCGGAAACGTCTATCGGTCCCCGTTTTTCTGGCTCGTATGTTTTGCCGGTATCTTATACCCTCTGATCCCTTTGTACCAATTTTGGTATGATCATCGCATCTTGGTTTTGGTTTTGAATTACGGATGTATGTTATTCTATTTCGGGAAGACTCATATTTCGTCCATTCGAAACAATACGATGTACGAGATGTTCTTCATCTCCGTGTGGGGGATCTTCCTACTTTTAGATCTGTACAAGACAATCTTCCATTTTGATTTTTATCCGTACAATCGAATGGCAGTTTATGGTGTTCTATATTATCTTCCCCCTTTAACAGTGTTCGTATCTTTATTATCCAGAGAGATCTTAAGAAGAAGAGAAGAAGAAGGTTCCAATCGTAAAACTCACCTTTCTTCTTTGGATATAAAAGACTATGTGAATAAGATAGGCGATCTATTGGAGAAGGAAAAAATATATCTTACCAAGTCTTTAAAAGAAGAGCATATGGCCAAGGAACTTGGGATAACGATCCATCAGCTTTCAGAATTGATCAATACTGAATTCAAAACGAATTTCCCTTCTCTCATCAATCAGTATAGAGTAGAAGAGGCTAAAATACTTTTAAACGAATTTCCGGATGAGAATACGACCGAGATCGGTTCAAAGGCGGGATTCAGTTCTAGATCCGCATTCTATTTGGAGTTTAAAAAACTTACCGGTACGAATCCGAATTCATACCGTAAAGAAAGTAGCACTAAGAATGCCTAAATAGTTTAGGCGTTTATTCGGAAGAAGATCACGTCTCCATCTTGGACGATATACTCTTTTCCTTCTATCCTTAGTTTTCCTTCTTCTTTTACTTTGGCAGGGCTTCCGGTCCTGTCTATATCTTCGAATTTCATTACTTCTGCACGAACATAACCTTTTTCGAAATCCGAATGGATTACGGATGCTGCAATCGGACCTGTGCTTCCTACTCCGGTTGTCCAGGCTCTTGCTTCCTGTTCTCCTGCAGTGAAAAAAGTAACAAGCCCAAGAAGTTTATAAGCCGCTTGGATCATTCTATCTAGACCGCTACTTTTTTCTCCGATCTCGCTTAGGAACTCCAACTGTTCCTCTTTGCTTAGGCCTGAAATTTCCTCTTCGAATTTTCCGCAAAGAGTAACAACTTCTGCCCCTTCGCTTTCTGCCATCTTTTTTACAGCATCCACGAGTGGATTTTCTTTTGCGATCGCTGCTTTATCTGTGATATTCGCAACATAAAGCACCGGTTTGGATGTGATCAGATTGAATGTTTTTACGAGTTTTTGTTCTTCAGGTTTGATGTCTGCAAGTCTTGCGGGCTTTCCTTCTTTCAGAACATTTAGGATTTTCTCTAAAACCGGAACGATCTCTTGGGCTTCCTTATTTCCGGACTTTGCATTCTTTGCAATTTTTTGATGTTGTTTTTCTACGGATTCCAGATCCGCAAAGATAAGTTCCATAGTAACGACTTGTGCGTCTTCGACCGGATTAATCTTTCCATGAACATGGGTGATATTTTCATCTTCGAATGCTCGAACTACATGGCAGATTGCGTCCACTTCCCTGATATGAGAAAGGAATTTATTTCCAAGACCTTCTCCCTGGCTTGCGCCTTTTACAAGGCCGGCGATATCCACAAATTCCATGATCGCAGGGACTGTTTTTTGAGGTTTATAAAGTTCAGTGAGTCTGTCTAATCTTGAATCCGGAACTTCCACGATTCCCTTGTTCGGTTCGATCGTACAAAACGGATAGTTTTGCATTTCGGCTCCCGCCTTGGTCAACGCATTAAATATGGTCGATTTTCCTACGTTTGGAAGTCCTACAATTCCGCAATTCAAGCTCATACAGGCCAATTTTTGGCAGAAAGAGAATCTGTAAATTCGTTTCGGAAAGGATTTGTGTGAAAGCTTACTATTCTAAGATCCAGGACTTGTTTGATTCTTTGGAATTTAAGGTTTGGGTCTCTTCTGAAATACGGATCAGTCTTCCATTCCGAAAGAATAATTCCAGTATGCTGATCTTCAGTGAGTCCGGCGTTGCGCCACAACCAAAGCTGTATTCTCCATTAAAAAAACGCAAAGCTCTTGGGCCGGATAGAAGTGTTACGGAAGGTAAACTATCTGAAAGTTCTTTTTTGAATGTAGCCAATCCGTCTGTAATTGGATTCAGATCTTCTTTTGGTTTATCACTTGGATCTTGTGCTAAAAGAAAATGTACCACTTGTGACTCTGCAGTTTTAGAATATTGGCTTTTGAAATCGGGGATCCATGCAGCCGGATTCTTTTCATCTACCGCTAATGATTCTAAAGAAGGAGAATAAAATACAAAATTTAAACCTGCCTCTTCTTGTACAGAAAGTATACCTGGAGGAATCACAGGTTGTTTTTTGGCGGAAATCTTAGGTGCTTTCTTTTTTCCTTTTCGTTTGGAAGAAGGTTTGGCCTTTACTGTCTGTTTCGGCTTCTCTTCCTGTGTCTCTTCTTTTGGTTTAGGAGTTTCTACCTTTACGGGAGTTAATTTTTCTGGTTGTGTAGGATCTGTCTGAGACTCAGTAGGAGGAGTTTGTTTTTTCTTCTTCGAACCTTTCTTATTTTTACTTTTTTTATCGGAAGGTTTTGTCTCAGTCTCCTTTTTGGGAAGAACGGAATGATGTCCTGTGAAAATGATCTCCGCTCCAAGACTTTTTTTTAGTCTTTCTATTTCGGGAGAGGTTTTAGGAATATAAGGAGCGGAAACGAGTAGGATAGCTCCCCCACCTTCTTGGATCTTTTGTTGTTTATATCTTTTATACCAAAGGCCTAAGGTTCTTTCAAAATCGAAAGGAGTTTCTCCATTGGAAACTACAGGGCAATATACAACTAACCCTATCGGAGAATCCTTTCTATTAGATAGATCCGATTGGGGTTGAATAGAAGAAGACGCGACAAATATTGCCGTAGCGAAAATTGAAACGAATACTTTTGCTCTTCCGAATTTTGGGATTTGTTTCATTTTGCTCAAGAATATTGAAAGACTTCTTTTCTAAGATTATGAAAGTATTTTACGAAAAATCCATATTCAGCTTTTCTGAATTCTTCCGCTCTGGCTTGGAATTTTGGATCCAATTCTTCTAAATTAGAATCCATTTCGGTCAAATGGGATTCTTCTTCTTTGATGATCCCTTTAATAGAGATACCAATTTTTTGTTCATCCAAGATCTGATCATAGATCTCGTATACAAGACCTGCTCTTTCTTCGATCATCTTGGTAACATACAAATAACAAAGAAAGGATTTGGTAGCTTTTGGAAGACTATCTGATTTGAAGGATCTTTCTACACAAAGATCCAATTTTTGAAAATAGGAAACCGCAGAGAAACCGGATAATAAACTATCTTTTCCGAAAGTTTTAGAGCCTTCCGGTAGTACTTTCAATGCCAATTTTTTGAAATAAGCGGCATGTCTTGCTTCTTCCGAGGCATGTCTTAATACCATTTCGGAAAGCCCGGTCCCGGTTTGGCTTGTATGGATCTTTCTTGCTCCAATATGTTCCAACAAGGAGAGGGTATTTAACCATTTAAAATGTAGCTCAGGGGAGGATACGATAGAAGTAAGTAATGAATCGATTTCTTCTGAGGAAACCGTCTGATTTGATTTAGTATCCGCATTTTTGATCATAGTACGAGAATTTATTCGTAAGGCCAAAAAATCACCCATTTTCGTTTTGGTTTGGAAAAATCTGCTTCCTAACCAAGATGATTTTTCCAATCATTCTATCGATGGCTTCCAATACTCTGGCCGCCCTAGGCAAATACGGTCGATTCATAAAATTTTCCCATACTCTGTTCGCTCTCCCTTTCGCAGGGATCGCTTTTGTTCTCGCGATCTTAAGAGAGCCTGCTCTTCCACTTTCCTTGATCGCTCAAAAACTATTTTGGGTCTTAGTGTGTATGGTGGGCGCAAGAAGTGCTGCCATGGGTTTTAACCGATGGGCGGACAAAAAGATAGACGCTAAAAACCCAAGGACTGCGAACCGAGAGATCCCAAGCGGACAGATCTCCGATGCGATGGCAATATTGTTTATCGTCGGTTCCGCGATCTTGTTTTTTATAGGAAGCTGGTTCTTAAATCCACTTTCTTTTTATCTTTCTTTTCCTACTTTATTTCTTCTATTAACTTATTCTTATACAAAACGATTTACCTTTCTTTGCCATTTTTATTTGGGAGTTACGATAGGTCTTGCTCCACTCGCCACCTGGATCGCGATCAGAGAGGAATTTTCCTGGATCGCCGGATTTTGGACGTTGGGGCTCGCGTTCAATTTGGCAGGCTTCGATATATTGTATGCTTTGCAGGACAGAGAGTTTGATAAAAAAGAAGGACTTCATTCTGTTCCGGCAAGTTTTGGAGAACAAAAGTCTCTCATCATATCAAGAATTTCTCATGTGTTTTCAATCCTCTTCTTAGGTGTTGCGGCGCTAAATGCAGGATTGAATAGTTTTTTCTGGATATTCTTAGTATTTGTCGCCTTTTTGCTCTTTAAAGAACAAAAAATCGCATTTGAGAATAAGGATGGGAACTTCCCTCCTTCCTTTTATCAGATCCATTCCTGGATCTCTCTTGTGATCTTTTTGGGTATCCTTTCGGAAACGGTTCCTGGCCTGATCAGATTATTTACCCAAGGATTTTCTTTGTGAGCGAAGCTCCTCTTAGACTTGTACTTGCAATGGCTGGTGCAAGCGGCTCCATCTATGCTGCTAGATTTATTCGTGCTCTAATGGAGATTCCTGGAGAAACCTGGTTCGTTTCTAGCCCCGCATCCGTTCGAGTTTTTAGAGAAGAATTCGAAACAGATGTACAATCCGGAGAAGATATTCTTAAATTTGTTACAGAAAAATGGGGACCGAAACAAGTTCACAAATTCCATATTAGAAAATTCGAAGATATAGGAGCGGATATCGCTTCCGGATCCAATATTTGGGATGGAATGGTAGTAGTTCCCTGTTCTATGAAAACTGTTGCGGCTATTCGTACCGGTATAACCGAAAATTTGATTGAAAGAGCTGCGGATGTTACCTTAAAGGAAAGAAGAAAACTTATCCTTGTCCCGAGAGAAACTCCTTATAATCGGATCCATTTGGAGAATATGTTAGCTCTCCATGATGCTGGAGCTATCATTGCACCTGCTTCCCCCGGTTTTTATCAAATGCCCAAAAGTTTGGAAGATCTGGGAGATTTTATGGCAACTCGTATCTTTAGATTGCTTGGTAGAGAAATAGATCTGTATCCTCGCTGGACTCCATAAGATTTTTTGAATTAAGTATTTCTGTTTAAACCTGATAAACCTTTAGAGGTCTGGTCTGCTTTAGAAAGTAGATCTAGCAAATCTTCGGGTATCGGCATAGGTTGAAAGACCGGAACATTCGCTCCTCCCGTGTTTCCTACTGGGATCCGATTTAGCCAAGAACCAAGCCAACCAAAAGAAAGTCTTAATAATTGTCCGAATATTTCTTTTAAATCACCTTCTCTAAGAGCAAATAATAACATTCTAAAATGGGTCCCCGTATGAGGAATTGGATAATATTGCCCAATTAAATGAGCTCTTTCTAAAAATTTCCATGCATCTAGTTTGTCCCCGCGATTGTAGGAACTTTTATATTGATCCAATTCTATTTTATATCTAAGTTTCCAGTTTGAAGGCATCATCCAGTTCATTCTCATTCTCCAAAAATAGATTAACCTAATATATTTGTCGGGTCTTGAATTTTGGGGCTAGTCCGTAAAAAATCTGGGAAGAAAAACTTCTTCTTTTTGAAAAAAGTCGGAAGGGCGAAGACCGAACGAATTCTTGAAGATCCGAGTGAAATGAGCCTGGTCCGCAAATCCACCTTCGAGTGCAGCTTGTACAAGTTGAGGTTGAGTAGATAAATGTAAGATCGCCTTTCTGATCTTTGTCCAGATCTTATATTCTGAAAAAGTAATTCCTGTTTCTTCTCTGAATAAATGTCTGAATCTACTTTGTGATAATCCGAAATTTTTCGCAATTTCGGTGAGAGAACCTTCTTCATTTGAGATCTTTTTCAAAGAATTTTGGATCCTTTGATCCATAGTTTTAGGATTCCATAAGGATCTGATCGGATCTAAAATTTCTAAAATACATTTTCTAATTTGTTTTGGATCTTCGTCTTTAAACGACTCTCGGATTTTTTTAATAGAGATTTGATCTCCTACTTCTAATCCGGGTTCTCCCTTTCTAATTTTCGGATTTTGGAATATACCTTTTCCAATGCCCAAAGGATCCACTAGTAGAACGATAAATTTTTCAGAGGTTTTTTCAGTTTTATGTGAGATCCTGGATGGAACGAAAACGGCTTCGTATTCTCTCCATTCTCCGTTGCTTCCTTGCAATCGAACCGGTCCTCCGTCAAGGGTGCAACAGATCTGGGAGAAAAAATGACTATGTCTTTGGGTAGAAAAAGATTCACCCGAATAAACACCTAAGTCCGGCCAGATATAAAAACTGTTTCCCATTGCAAAAAATGAAAATCAGTTTATGGTCTGGATTGCAACTAAGAAATGAAGTAGATTAAGTTTCAGGACCGAGCGGCCCTGAAATTTTTAAGGACTAACGGATTCGATTGCTTGGATCTTTTTATTTAGATCGGAAGCATCTTCGTATCTTTCGTATGAGATTGCATTGAATTTTTGGAGATATAATCCAACTAATTCTTCTCCCGTTTGGCCGGGAACTTCCAATGCTTTTCTGAAATTATGAAGATCGAATTCTGGATGTTTTCCTGAGAAAGTCTCTACGAGTCTTTCCATATGAAGTAAGGAGGCTTCTCTTGCGATCCCGCTAGAACGTCTTACTTTTAAGGAAAGATTTGCCAAAGCATCCAGGTAATCCCTAACTCCTTCAGGTTCTTTTTCCTGAGGAGGAAAAGAATTTCCTTCTCTATTCTTGCATAATTCAACGTAACGAATGACCACATTCTCGAAATGATCCATTCTTTCTTTGATGTAAGAATTTGAATCTTCTTGGCCTGCAGGCATTTCGAAGTCTTTGATCTTCACCACATCATATTTATCATAATGATCTGTGATGATCCTTTTCAAGTCTTCGTAACTGTCTAGGGAGACTGGAGGAAATGTTACAACAGGAAAGTTCTCTCCGATTCGAAGAAAACTGACCACTACGTTGGACGCGATAATTTTGCCGCCCGGAAATAGCGGGTTTTCACCAACAACGTTGCAATATACTATGAGGTTTCCGGATGGATTCTTCTCTGTGCCTTTTTCGAACTTCACGGTTTGCCTCCCTCTGTACTAACTGACTGGCCCCAGAGTATTATTCCCACTTTTTTATCTCTTCAGCCAGGTTTTGGAGTATGTTTTTGTAGGATTTAGCGATAATTCCTTCGGGTTCTTGAAAAACCAGCGGTTTTCCAGCTTCTCCAGCACTCATTACATCCATAGTAAGTGGGACCCCTCCCAGGAATTTTGCATCGGTAGAATCCGCCAATTTTTGACCTCCGCCCTTGGAAAAAATTGCAGAAGAGTGTCCACAGTTTGGACACACAAATTCGCTCATATTTTCCACTACACCTAGTATCGGTACTTTGACTTGTTGGAACATAGCTGCGGCTCTATTTGCATCTAAAAGTGCGACAGTTTGTGGTGTAGTTACTAAAACTGCTCCGTCTAAATCTATGAGCTGTGCGAGAGATAGTTGCACATCTCCTGTTCCAGGAGGAAGGTCTATAAATAAATAGTCCAACTCTCCCCATACGATATCGTATAAGAATTGTTCCACAGCCTTTCCAAGCATTGGACCTCTCCAAACCACCGGCTGTTTCTCTTCTATTAAAAATGAGAAAGAAATAATCTTAAGTCCGTCTTTTTCCAAAGGATAAATTTTATCTTCTTCTGCCTTGAGTGCGACTTTACCGTTGATGCCGAACATTTTTCCAATGGAAGGTCCGTAGATATCTGCATCCATTACACCTACTTTATAACCGAGTGCTGCAGCTGCAGAAGCAAGGTTTACTGTGACTGTCGATTTTCCGACCCCACCTTTTCCTGAGCCTACTGCGATTACCTTTTTAACTCCTAGGATCTTATTCGAATCATCCAAGGTCATCTTTGGATCCACTTCGAATTTGATTTTTACTTTTCCGACCCCTTCTTTTTTGGAAAGTGCCTGACGGATCTGAGCCTCAAGCCCGATCTGGACCCTTCTATCTTGGCTAGGAGTTTTGACTAGGATACTTGTTTCTTCTTCTCCGATCTCTAGAGAACCGATCATTCCGAGAGAGACGATGTCTTTTTTGAGCTCGGGATGTTTGATCTTTGTGAGTTCTCTTTGAATGTCTATTGGTTGGAGTTTACCGGCCATTTGTTTCCTTTTCTTCGTATGAGATCGTTTGTGTTTCTGTGAATTCTCCCTGTTCCTCAGAATAGGAGAATCGTTTCACTTGTAATTGTTTTTCGTTCCATTCCATTACATGGAATCCACTTTGGTGTCTCTGGTCTGAGATCCTCGTGCTAGACGCAGAATTGATCACGTAATACGGTTTTTGTGGATCGGGATGTTTGACCCAATTCGTATGTACATGACCGTGCAAATATGCTAAAGGTGGTCTTTTTTTAAGTAGTTCTGCGATCTCTTCCCGATTTTTCATCCTATGGCCAGAGCTTTCCTGACGTTCCGGAGGATTCCAGATCGGATGATGGCAGATCAGAAAATAATGATCCAGTTTTTCCTTTTCCAGATATTCTAATGTGGAATGTACGATTTCTTCCTTTACGTATCCGTATGCATTGAGTACGGAAAGAGGCATATTAGAGTCCCAGCCAACTAAGGTAAGTTTTCCGATTTTTTTGATTCGAAGATATCCGCTTTTTGTCGGAACTGTTTCTCCCATCCAAGGAGAGAAAAACTTTTCATAGTATGGGATCTCTTTTCCTGAATATCCGGTTGCTTCTTCCGTATACCTGTCATGGTTTCCAGGGATCATGAATGTATTATTACTTAGTACAGGTTCTAAAATTTTTTTAGACTCATCGTATTCTTTCCAATGAGATACGTTTGTGATGTCTCCGGAGATAATAATCGCATCCGGATTGATTAAATTTACTTTTCGAACAATGGCATTCCAAAGAGAGATCGGATATTTTTTCCTACGCCGAAAGGTATAGTTTAAATATCCCGGGATCATCTTTCCTTTCAAACTAGAGAAAGGAAGTACTACGGGAAAATGCAGGTCCGATAAATGGACCAATTTCACTCGGAAACATTCCTCCGGATCATTCCCAAAATTTCTCCTTTTTTGATGATGGATCCTTTCGTTCTATCAATTCTCGCTAATATTCCGTTAATCGGAGATTCCATCGGAAAGGAAGCTTTGTCTGTTACGAGTTCGCAGACTTCTTCTCCTTCATTAATTTGATCTCCCAACTGAAAATTCCATCGAACTAGTTCGATCTTATCCGTGTCGCCCAAGTCTGGAGTGATTAGTTCGAAATCTTCGGTTTTTGATGTCATCTCTCTAAAACCAGCTTGCCGTATAGAGTCCACAAGCCAACGTGTACTAAATTTTCTAAGTTCCCTCCTATGGCAAACCAGAAATCTGTCCTCAAAGGGGCTCAAATCCTCCAAAATATAGAAGAACTCAAGCAGAGAAGATTCTTTCATTTAGAATTGAAAGGTCTGACCAAACCGACTCGGGATATACTTTCCGAACTCGTGAATGGACTTTTGGAAGAGATCGGAGCCAATCCACTTGCTGCCTTTCATCTATTTAGCGGGCTTATGTAAGCTCTCTTAAACGCGATCAAAGGAAACATCCGTCATATTATCTTTAGAGACGAGCTTTTGAAAAAGATCGAAAAGCTCGGAGAAACTCAAGAAGAAGCTGAAGAACTTTTAGAGATCATCATGGACACTTCTCCTCTTCGAGATGCGATGCAGAGATATGTTGTTCCGGATAAGATCAAAAAACAGGTCCAGAATATCCTTCAGTTAGAAGATCGAATTCGTGCTAAAAAACAGATCCTAAAATCAGAAGAAAAAGAATTCTTAACAGACGTCCGCTATAAGTTAAAGAAAAACCGGATGAGAATTTCTGTGAAGATCAGGATTACTAAGGACGAGCTGAATTTCAGGATCCGTAACGATTCTCCGATCCATAATATGGATTTCGGTAGAATAGAAGAATCTCGTCTGCGTCATAAGGAATTATTCGACCAGGGAAATTCTGCAGACTTCTTCCGTCCTGAATTTTTGGACGAAAAAGAAAGTGCGGGTTTCGGGATTGCGATGATCGACGAAGGTTATTATACCATGGGTCTGAATCCTTTGGATCTTCTCACCATCACTTCCGGTTCAAGGACTACTACAGTTTATATGAGATATCCTTTAACTGCACTGCGGGAAATGGCGTTTTAATTTCGCACGGAGATCACAGAGAGCACGGAGAAATTATAAGAATAAAGAGCTCTGTGTGCTCCGTGAACTCTGTGCGAACCCTAAAGAATATAGCGGCTTAGGTCTTTATCTTCTATAATTCCTTTCAGTTTAGATTCGACTGCTGTTTTATCTATGACCAATTTTCTTTGATCTTCTGGTAGATCCGGGCCTTCGAAACTTAGATCTTCTAAAAGTCTTTCCATGATGGTGTTCAATCTTCGAGCGCCTATGTTTTCATGTTTTTCATTCATGTCGTAGGCAATTTTTGCGATCTCTCGAATCCCATCTGCTGCGAACTCTATCTTGATCCCGTCTGTTGCGAGTAATGCTTGGTATTGTTTTACTAGAGAAGATCTAGGGGCTGTTAATATTTTTTCGAAATCGTCCATAGAAAGTTTTTCAAGCTCTACCCTGATTGGAAAACGTCCTTGTAATTCAGGGATCAGATCGGAAGGTTTGGACATATGAAAAGCGCCAGCTGCGATAAATAAAATATGATCCGTTACGATCGGACCTATCTTAGTAGTTACAGTTGCACCTTCTACGATAGGAAGTAAGTCTCTTTGGACACCTTCTCTAGAAACATCCGCTCCGGCTCTTCCTTCTCTACTCGCGATCTTGTCTATCTCGTCTAAGAAGACTATTCCCATTTCCTCTACTCTTTTTTGGGCTTCTCTCTGTAACTTGTCCGGATCCAAAAGTTTTTCTGCTTCTACTTCTTCTAAAACTTTTAGAGCTTCTGTGATCGGTAGTTTTCTTTTCTTTTGTTTTTTAGGCATTAGATCGCCCAAAACATTTTGGATATGATTGTCTAGATCTTCCATATTTCCTGCTCCGAATACTTGGAGCATAGGCATTCCTTGCGGACCTGCCTGAGGAATATCTATCTCAATGATCTGATCATTCAGTTTTCCCGCTTTTAATTTCTTTCTCATTGTTTCGCGGGTTTCTAAAAAACGTTTTTCTCTTTCTTCTTCCACATCGTTTGTAGAAAAACCTATGGAGGGAGGATGAGGATCTGCGATAGAAGTTTTAGAAGGAAAAGGTAATAGTATATCGAGTAGAGCTTCTTCTGCTCTTTCTTTTGCCTTTGCTTCTACTTCCTTTCTGAATTCTTGTTTTACAAGGTTTAAGGAAACCATTGCGAGATCGCGGATGATACTTTCCACATCTCTTCCTACATAACCTACTTCCGTAAATTTCGTACTTTCTACTTTTAAGAAAGGTGCTCCGCAGAGTTTAGAAAGTCTTCTTGCGATCTCTGTCTTTCCTACTCCCGTTGGGCCGATCATAATGATATTTTTAGGATAAATTTCTTCTCTTAATTCAGGATCCAGTTTTCTTCGTCTAGTTCTGTTTCTAAGAGCGATCGCTACCGCTTTTTTGGCGTTTTTTTGCCCAATGATATGCTCATCTAATTTGGAAACGATCTGTCTAGGAGTTAATTCGTCGTCACCTAGTTTGTTTTCGTCTTGGGAGGAAGTTAGGGGGATTGGTTCGTTCATTGTCCGATTTCCTCTACGATAATATTATGATTCGTGTATATACAGATATCAGCGGCGATATTCATGGCTTCCTTTACGATCTGAGAAGGATCCAAATTCGTATG
Organism: Leptospira sarikeiensis; assembly: GCF_004769615.1. Taxonomy (GTDB): domain Bacteria; phylum Spirochaetota; class Leptospiria; order Leptospirales; family Leptospiraceae; genus Leptospira_B; species Leptospira_B sarikeiensis. Next base: position 25,012 of record NZ_RQGF01000003.1, read on the forward strand.
ATGATACAATGCTCTTGCAGCTGATAAAGCGTAATTTCCACCGGATCCGATCGCGAGTATTCCGTCGTCGGGAGAAATTACATCTCCAGTTCCGGAAACTAGAAAAGATTCGTCCTTATCTGCAACTATAAGCATTGCTTCTAGTCTACGAAGTGCTCTGTCGGATCTCCACTCTCTCGCAAGTTCGACCGCAGATCTGGAAAGACTTCCCCCGTATTCCTGTACTTTTTTTTCGAATAATTCGAATAATGTAAATGCATCCGCTGCAGAACCTGCGAAGCCGGATACGATCTTGTCGGAATAAAGTTTGCGAACTTTTCTTGCGGTGTTTTTCATAACGGTGTTCCCGAAGGAAACTTGCCCGTCCCCTGCGATCGCTACTTTTCCGTCTTTGCGAACGCAGAGTATTGTGGTTGCGTGGATTTTATTTGGATTTATCGAGTCTTGCATGTGGGTGAGCCTTTCGGTAGACCTCTTTGATCTTTTCCTTACTCACGCTCAGGTAAACCTGGGTGGTGGATAGAGAGGAATGCCCCAAAAGCTCTTGGACAGCGCGGATATCCGCGCCGGCATCGAGTAGGTCCGTTGCGAACGTGTGACGGAATTTATGTGGGGTAATGGGTTTGTCCCATCCCATTCTTTTCCTTCTCTCGTTCAAAATATAACGAACCCCTCTGGTCGTCAGTTTATTTCCCTTTTGATTTAGAAAAATTTCATCACATCTTGGGCGGAATCTAGGACGAACTTCCAAATATTCATTCAAACTTTGAATGGCTTCTTTTCCTAAATATACGAATCTTTCTTTTCTTCTTTTTCCCAAAACTTTTAGGATCGTATGGTCTGCAGATAATTGAACTAAAGTCGCATCGACTAACTCAAAAACCCGAAGTCCGGAAGAATATAAAACTTCTAAGATCGCTTTATCTCTTAGATTTAAAATTTCAGAAGCATTCTCGTTTTCGTATTCATACTCTAGAATACTTTCGGTCTCTTCTATTTTGAAATTTTTAGGGATTTGTTTTCTGGTTTTTGGAAAACTCACCGAAAGGATCGGATTTCCGGGTACTAAATTATCTTTTAATAATACTTTGTAGAATGTTCGGAGGCTGGAAAGTTTTCTGCTTTGGGTCCTTCTATCCAAACCTTGGTTTTTAGAAAGGAAAGCGAAATAAGAACGAACGTCTACCGATTCTAATTGGTAAATTTCTATCTGCTCTTGTAGGCAAAATTCGAAGAATGATTTTAGATCTAGGAGATATGCGTTGAGAGTGTTTTGAGAATAGTTTTTTTCCACTCTCAAATATTCGTAAAAACGAGTTGCGGCAGAATTCAGGATTTCAGAAGGAAATTGGGGAAGTTTAACCGCGTATTCGCTCACAGGGTTCTCCGGATAAAAATTCCCGGAAAAATCGTCCACCCGGGATAGTTTATTTATCGGAGGCTTTCGAAAAAAGGATCTGTCTTTCCCTGACCCAATCCTTGATTTTTTGTTTCGCCTGGTCGAATAATTCCGGGAGTTTTGACATTTCTTCCTTATTAAAATTCGATAGAACATGGCCTGGAGTGAGTGCGCTATCTCCCGGTTTTCCTACTCCAAATCTGAGCCTAAAAAAATCAGGAGAGCCTAATTTTTCCGCAATGTCCTTGAGCCCATTATGGCCTCCGTTTCCACCGCTTTGTTTGAATTTGAGTTTGGTAAATGGAAAATCCACTTCGTCATGGATTACTAGGATATTCTCGGGAGGAATTCCGTTCTTTCTAGAAAGTTCAGCCACAGCTCTTCCGGAAAGATTCATATACTCTAATGGTTTTAGAAAATAGAATGAAATTCCGTCCTTGTCGATTTTTCCTTTTTCTTCTTTAGGAGAAGCAGTTAAGGAAACTCCCCAATCTTTGGCTATATCATCCAAGACTAGAAAGCCTGCATTATGACGATTTTTTTCGTATTTCTGGCCGGGATTGCCTAGGCCCACGATCAATAGTTTCAAGTTTGCCATGTAGGAAGAATTAAGTTCAGCATTTTTTCAGTAGCAAGTACTGCTGCTACAGTTTGGTCGCAATGGATCCCCATAGTTTTGAAGTTCTCTTCTTCATGATTTTCTAAGGTTTTGTTCCAAGTGATCATAGTTTCCACGAGTGCGTCCGTTTTTCCGCCAGGAGGAATTCGAACCTCGTAATCCACGAGTCTCGGGATAGAAAGTCCAGCTTTAGAAGCGATGCTTGTGAGTGCGGACATGAATGCGTCGTAGCCTCCATCCCCTTCTCCCTCTTCCGAATATTTTTTACCTTGGAGTTCCAATTCTACAAATGCTTTTGGTCGGATCCCGATCCCTGAGTTGATCTTACAGCCTGTGATCTTGATTGCTTGGATGCTGGAACTTCCGGAAACATCTGCGATGATAAAAGGAAGATCTTCCGGAGTGATCGTCTTGTTTTGGTCCCCAAGTTCGATTACTTTTTCCAAAACTTTCTTCTCGATTTCGGGAGAGAGAACAAGACCCAATTGTTTCAGGTTTTCGGAGATACTTGCTTTTCCTGCGAGTTTTCCTAAAGCGTAACTTCTTTTTCTACCAAAACGTTCCGGTAAGATCGGGTTCGCGTATAAATTGCCTTTTTTATCTCCATCAGCATGCACTCCCGCAGTTTGTGTGAATACATCTTCTCCCACTACCGGGCGGTTTGCGGAGATCCTTTTTCCACTGAAGACTTCTACAAGCCTGCTTGCTTCTGAGATCGCTTTTTCATCGACATCGGTTGTTACACCAACTTTATCATGAAGAGCAGTGATTACTGCTTCTAAGGGAGAATTTCCTGCTCTTTCTCCAAGGCCGTTCACACTCACATGAACTCCTTTTGCTCCAGCTTTTACTGCGAAGATACAGTTTGCTACAGAAAGATCGTAATCGTTATGTCCATGAAATTCGAAATGAAGATGCGGATATTTTTCAGTTAAGAGTGAGATTCCGGAGAATGTTTCATCCGGAGATAAAACGCCCAGAGTGTCGGGAAGAAAAATTTTACCCAAAGGTTCTTTGGAAAGATGTTCTACAAAACTTAAAACATAATCCTTGCTATTCAGATATCCGTTAGACCAGTCTTCCAGATATATATTTACTTCGAGTCCGTTCTTTTTAGCATATTGGATCGTTTCTGAAACTTCTTCAAAATGTTCTTTGGGAGTTTTTTTGAGTTGGCCTTCTAAATGTTTAAGAGAACCTTTTGTAAGTAGATTTAATGTTTTTGCGCCGGAAGCTAAGATCCAATCCACACTTTTATGAGAGTCTACGAATCCTAAAATTTCGATCCGATTTCCAACTCCTTCCGAATTGGCCCAATTCATGATCCCACGAACGCTTTCCAATTCTCCTTGAGAGACTCTCGCGGACGCGATCTCTACTCGATCTACTTTCAGATTTTGTAATAAGAACTTTGCAATATTCAGTTTTTCGGAAGCGGAGAAGCTTACGCCTCTAGTCTGTTCTCCGTCTCGGAGAGTCACATCCAGGATTTGGATTTTTTTTCGGGTATGATCCATTATTTTAAATACTTCTGTAAATCTTCCGAAGAAGGGCCCATGATCTCAACCAAGGTGGAGCCTGGATTATTTCCCAGATGAAGGCCTCCATCTTCCAAAATTTTCAGAAAGGAATGTTCCCGAATATAATCATCGGTCATTCTTTTCAGGACTCCTTCTCCGATCCCGTGCACCACTTCTACCAGGGTTTCCCCTTTCAAAAAAGCGGCTTGGATCTCCCGATCCAAGAGCCGGTACGCCTCTTCATATCTCATCTTTCGGATATAGATAGACTTGGGACCTTTCTGGTTTTTACCCGAATGTTTCCCCTTCGGCATCTTAAGGACCATCCTAGGCGGAGCTTTTTTTGCGAAAACAAAGAAATTGGATTTTTGCTTTCCCTTTAGAAGCCCCATGATAGAGTTTTCCTTTCCCAAAATCTAGAAAAGGAATCCGGAAAGTTGACAGAAGAAACAGAGCGCAAAATTTCCCGGAATACGGAAAAACGTAGAGCCGCTATTTGCGGAGGAACTTTAGGAAGAGAAAATCGCTATTATATCCGAGGCCAAGTTGTGGATATCGGGATCAGCGAAGAAATGACGGATCCTAAAAAATGGGATCTTCTTACCGGACTCTTCCAAGGCCAAGAAAAGGAAATCACTCCCTTTTTGGATTACAGTCTAGAATCCGTAAGAAAGCCGATTTTGATGGCAGAGATCGTGGACGGTTCCGGAAAAGTATTACATCGTTCTCCTGAGATCAGAGGTGATGAAAGTGGCTTCTTCTTTCACGAATTTACATTTCCGATCCAACCCGGAAATTATGTATTTCATATCCATTTTCTAAAACCGGACTCTTATAGACAGTTTGGGAAGGACCTTGCCTATTTAAACACTCCAGGCAAACATGAGTTAGTTTCTCAGAGTTTGATCGGAATGGGTGCACTTAGGATCTTACCGGAAGAATATTCCGGGATCGTAAGCACTTCCGATATTGACCAGACATATCTTGCGACGGATATCCATTCTAATAAGGGAAAAATTTCTACATTATTCGAAACACCTGAGCAAAAACTCCCGCTTCCAGGAATGCCTACTCTATTTAGAGAATTGAGAGAATCTACAGACGATTCTCCTTTATGTTTTATTTCTGCGAGCCCTCATTTTTTCAGAAGAACATTACTTTCTACATTTAGGACCCAAGGAGTCAGAACAGAATCTCTTCACTTAAAGTATCTGGAAGGTACAATTAAGGGAATGGTGGATAAGTTCTGGGACACTCTTTCTCACCCGACAAAGTTTTTGACGGAAGGTCTTTGGGGTGCCTTGGAAAGAGTTCGCAAATTTGCAGGATCTTCTTTTCAAAGTTTATTTGATCAGTTGGCTTATAAACTTACGATCTTACTTAGAGATAGGATCTATCTTCCTACAAATTCAAAAGAAATACTTCTCGGAGATAATACTGAAAGTGATTATCTGATCTTTATTCTTTACCAATTGATCCTGACTGGAGCATTACAAGGAAAAGAATTAGAAGATTATCTATATAAATTGAACTTTTTAGGAAGAGATGCGATTACTCGTGACAACGCAAAATTGATCCGAGAGCTCGCAGAAGAAAATCGAAGGATCCACGGAGATATCAATCCGGTCCAGCTTGTACTCGTGAACAAGACGGAACTTGGACCTCCTTCGGAAGAAATGAAATGGAATGTAAGAAGTGCTCTTCCTACAGGCATCGATCCTTGGAAAATGGAGGGGATCCAGCCTTATATTCCTACGGATGGTGCTTTAGGTTTTGCTCTCGTGCTAGTCGAAAGAGAAATTTTGGATCTATCTTCTGTTTTAAAAATTGCAGGAGAAATGGCTGGCCAATGGTTCGAAGGAAAAGTGATAGAGCCGAATGTTTTATTGGAACTTGCGAAAAAATTGGAACTTCCGAAAGAAGTAGAAGCAGTTCACAAAAAATTCGTGAAAACCTTAAAAGAAGTTTTGGAAGCTTAAGCGACTTTTTTCTTTTCGATAAACTTCTTATAAAAGATAAAACCTACGATTGCGGTAATAAAGAATCCGGAGAAAATTTTATTGTACAGGGCTAGAAACTCTAAAACTTTCTCCCAATGGGAACCTAGATAAAATCCTCCGTAGATCAGGATCCCACACCAGATCGTTACCGCTAAAGAAAATGCGGAAAAGAAGATGATTGGTTTCATATCCACCATACCGGCTACGATAGATACGAAAAACCGGATCCCTGCTGAAAATCTAGAAAAGATGACTACGATGGTCCCATTCCTGGAAAACCAATCCAATGTCTTCTGGATGGACTCTTCATTATACAGTTCTTCTTTGAATGGAAAGTTTTTGTTCTTTAGCCAATCCAAAACTTTGTGCCCGAATACATACATTACCCAGGCTCCTGTAAGATTTCCTACAAGAGTGCTTGTTACTAATTCCCAGAATCCTAGTCCACCTCTTGCCAGTAAAAATCCTCCGAAGGCTGTGACAGTGTCTCCAGGCCAAGGTGGGAAAACGTTTTCGGTAAAATTGGAGAACGCGAAGAAGAACCAGACGAGCGCGGAAGGCAGACCGGAGACCCAATCCAATAGAGTTTGGATATAAGAATCGAATCCGGCGAATTGCATCTAGAAAAGGATTGTCAAGTGGGGAGCGTTAGATTCAACTAAATTTCGTGCAAGGCCGCAGTTTATCGAAAATATTAGTTCCGGTTCTCATTTCGTTCCTAGTCGGGAATCTTTCTATTTTTTCTCAGGAACCCAAATTACCTGATTTGATGGGTCAGGATCCTGTAAAAACGAAAAAGCTTAAAGATAGACCTAAAATTTTCAGGCATAATAACCTAACCATCGTAGAAAGTCCATATCGGGCACCTAGTTCTATTCCTGGCAATTTTGTTCCGGATGATTCTGAGATACTCTTTTTTACGGAATTGAAAGCGGAACGTTTTCTGGAAAATAAAGAGGCTGTTGTAGTTTTTAAAACCGCTCTACCTAAACAAACTATGGAAAGATATTACGAATATCTGATCACGAGCTTCGGCCATAAGATCCTACAAAGTCAAAAGTCTGAAGGGAAAAGTTTGTATTTGGTGGATGTTTTAAGGCATAAGATCGTAGCGATTACCATCCAATCCAAGGAGAATGGATCCTTGGTAAAATTATTCCAAAAAACCACGAACAGAGGATTTTAATGTCCCCCAAAGAAGGCCAGGAAACAAACCGTAAACTTTTCAATCTGATCCTAGGTATTTTTTGTATTGGGACAGGAGTTCTATTATTCGTAGTTTTAAGACCTTATTTTTATTCGGGACTTGTAGCTTTGATCTTATATATAGCTACGCGGAAACAATACAAACAACTCAGAAGGTTGATCGGACCTAAATTCGAACCTTTTGCTCCTTGGATCATGATCGGATCCGTTTGTATGATCGTTATTCTTCCTTCTTATTTTATGATCCGTACATTGATCGAGGAATCTCTTTCCATCCTATTTAAGATCCGGATCTCTCTCTCAGAAGACAAGATCATAGATACGATCATGAGCCTGAATATTCTTACGGATCTGTTTACGGATAATCCATTCTTTTGGGTGAAACTTCCGGAGATATACGGTGATTTTGCAAAAAATTACATAGATATATTAAACTTAGATAGTTTGTATGCCGTCTTGAGCAATGCATCCAGTTTTATTTTAGGATCCATAGATCTTCCTGCAGGGATCATTATGAATCTATTCTTTTCACTTTTGCTCCTTTTCTTCTTCTATCAGGATGGGCGTAAGATCGAAAGATTCATTTTGGACAATCTTCCATTTTCTACGGAAGTGGAAGAACAGGTGGGAAGAAAGATCGCTTCTGCGGTCCAAACTGTATTTAAAGGAAATCTGATCGTTTCCATTTTGCAGGGAGCCGGTGTTTATATTTTACTTTTATTCGCTAAAATTTCCAACCCATTCCTGTACGCGAGTCTTGCTGCATTCTTCTCTTTGATCCCGGTTGTAGGAACTTCGGTGGTTTGGCTCCCGATCGGTTTATATTTGATGTTCATAGAGAATAATATACTGGGTGCCAGTTTATTCATGATCATGGGCCTCACTTTATACATCGTTTTGGAGAATGTGGTCAAACCTAAGATGTTGGATAAAAAACTCAGGATACACCCTCTTCTGATCTTTTTATCTTTGATCGGCGGGATCCAGGAATTTGGGATCATGGGGTTGGTACTTGGACCAGTAGCTGTGACTATGGTAGTGATCCTTTGGGATTTTTGGAAATTGTACAGAAAAGACTTTTTCGCTAGCTAATTTCTGATGGAAGAAACCAAAACATATTCCGTCTCGGAAATTAATTCTATCGTTAAACAACTTCTAACCGGTCCGGAAATTTTACGAAATATCTGGATCCAGGGAGAAATATCCAATTATTCTAAATCCCACCAAGGACATATTTACTTTAACTTAAAAGACGCAAAATCTCTCATCGCCTGTACTTTTTTTTCGTATAGCAATGCTCGTTATAAGGGCAAAACTCTTGAGAACGGAATGGAGATCAAGGCATTCGGTGGGATCTCCGTTTATGAGCCAAGAGGGCAGTATAATTTAAATATTTCTAAAATAGAAGAAATGGGTCAGGGAGATTTACTTCTTCAAATAGAAGAATTAAAGCGTAAACTGGCCGCCCAAGGGGTTTTTGATCCTGATAGGAAACGTAAACTCCCCTCTTTTCCTTGGAGGATCGGGGTCGCTACATCCCCTACTGGAGCAGCAATTGAGGATATTATCCGGATCGCAAAAGGAAGATTCCCTAAGATCGATATTTTGATCTCTCCCTGTCTTGTGCAAGGAGACGGTGCCCCCGAATCTATTATTTCTGCGATCCGTCAGTTGAATGATCCCAAATGGGAAGTGGATCTGATTATCGCTGGTCGAGGTGGAGGAAGCACCGAGGATCTAATGGCATTCAATGACGAAAAAGTAGTCTTAGCATTTGCGGAATCTAGGGTCCCTATCATATCAGCTGTGGGTCACCAGATCGATTCAGTTCTTTCGGATCTAGCAGCGGATCATTTCGCACCCACTCCGACTGCAGCAGCGGAAATGGCTGTGCCAGAAATGGAACTCATAGAATCGGGACTCGTAGAATTCGAAATTAGATTAAAGACCGCTTTAAAGAATCAGGCGGTCAACTTAAAGGAAAAGTTAAGGATACTTACCAATAAGAAAGCATTTTTAGATCCTAGATCTATGTTGAATGATCGGATCCTTCAATTGGATGAGATCAATTCCAGGATCCATTTATTAGGTAAAAACTATCTAATGAGTGCTCAGAATAAATTCAGTCCGGTTTCCAATGGACTCATTACTTCTTTTAAGTCCCAATTGGAAAGCAAGAAGAAGGAGTTCCAACTTCTTTCGGGAAAATTAGAAGGTTTCTCTCCTTTAGGGACCTTAAAAAGAGGATATTCTGTGGTCCGAAAGAAAGGAAAAAAAGTCGTTACATCTCCGGCACAATTGGAGAAAGAGGAAGAACTAGAGGTTATATTATCCGAAGGAAGAATTCGGGTCTCTTACCAAGGTGAAATACAATGAGCAAAAAAACGGAAATTAGTTTTGAACAGGCTTTAACCGAATTAGAGCAGATCGCTGAAAATTTGGAAAGAGGGCAATTGACCTTAGAAGAGTCCATTAAATCTTATGAAAGAGGAATGGAACTTAGGACCCTTTGTCAGTCTATACTTGCGGAAGCGGAAGGTAAGATCGAATACTTAGCGAAATCTGGAAGCGGAGAGACCCAGAAAAAAACTGCAAATACTAAATCGGAAACTTCTACAAGAGCTGCTACACCTCCTGCGGATGATGATGAATTGTTCTAAAAGAAGTGTTTAAAACAGTACCAAACAAAAATCCCGATAATTCCTATGCAGGAAAAAAATCCAACATAATGATTTTCTAATATTTTGCCCCAGACCTGTTTCCCGAAATTCAATCTGATCAGAAAACCTACAGTCCCTAAAATGGAGATTGGTATTCCGAATGGATGATAATTCCAGGATCTGGAAAAATCCCCTCTAAAAAAGCAGATTACTGCCCTACTTAATCCGCAACCGGGACAATCCCATCCTGTTAGATGTTTCCACCAGCAGATCGTAAACCAATGTTCTGATTCCGTATCCAATGGAAAAACGGACGCTATCGAAATAGAAATTAGAAGGAAAAGGAAAAGTGAAAGGAATACTTTTGAAATAAAGTAAATATTTAGATAAGAAGCCGAGCCTCTACTAGGCCCGACTTCTTGTATTAGGAGGATCTTAAGCGGATTTTGCAGCAGGTCCCACATATTTTGCATCGGAGAATGCAAGTAAAGGATATCCAATCGCGAAAATCAAAAGCACTGCATAACCTGCAGATTTTCCGAATGATTTAGCCAAATCGATAGCAGTAATGATACTGATAACTAGACCAACACAAGGAATGAAGTATAGAATTATCCACCAACCTGGTCTTCCTACAACTTCTAACAACACTATAAGGTTATAAATCGGAATAAGAGCTGCCCAGCCTGGTTTGCCCGCCTTTTCCAAAATTTTCCAGAAGGAAATGATGAATACCACAGCGATAGCCAGATAAACGATTATGGTTATGGCTACTGCGATCCCTGAACCTGAATTTTCTTCCATTCTTTTTGCTCCAAAAATATGAATCTTGGGAAGTTTACTTTTTATGGCAGGAAATCAAGAAGAAAATTGATGAAATTTTTAATTTCCTAATCAGGTCATTGTATATAACCTAAATGGAATAGAAAAATTTTAAATTTCTATTATTGGACGGAAAGTGTAATGGTTCCGGAATCCGTTACTGGGATTACCAGACAACGAGTGCTTCCGTTAGTTGTGGTTACACCCGAATAACTTTCTGCTCCAATGTTCTCGCTTCTAAATTCTACCTGGCTAAAATCCGATGGGATCAATACTGCATTTTCTGTACCGATCCAAAGGTCAGCTTCCCCAGTAGTAAAACTGACATTGAAGGTATTTGTTGCGCCATTTCCTGTAAAAGAGTAGAAATAATAATGATAACTGGATCCGGAAAAACTATCTGTTCCACCCGTAAAAATGGTTGGGACGGAAGAGTCAGAACAGCCTGTGAGTGGGACCGGAGTAAAACTTGCTCCATATGCGGAATATAGCAGGGTCGAGGCTGTGTCATCCGCAGAGGAAGAGTCTCCTTTGGCGCAAGAGAGCAATAGAAAAAAGAATAACGGGATCGATAGGATTCGTAGGTTCAAAAAAGGCCCCAGTTCATATTCTAAGATCTTAGAACACTAGAATCTTCGCTTCGTTCCAAAGAAGAAAGGATTTTCTTTGGTTGTATCTAAAGGGAAATAGAAAAAGGCCCGCAAGAAAGCGGGCCTAGTCAATTACTGGATATTCGGACTTCGGTTCACTGCATTCTGCCACATGGTTGTGAAGAATCCAGCAGACCTATACACCGGTTCCAGATCGGAACGTTTTAATCCCTGCTGTCTTAGATCTTCAAAGAAGTCAGGCATTAATCCGATATGCGCAGCGCCTTCCGTATTATAGTCGAAGGTCCTATTTCCAAACTGATGCTGTCCAAAAGAAGGAGCATTCGGTAAGGTAGAAGCAACTCTTAGAGCGGAATCTGGAGAGAACGGATAACCAACTCTCGTTGCATCCGGTTGTGAGATTGTGGTTACTCCTCCTGGACAAGCTCTACCTCCGAAACGAGGTCCTGGCATATGCGCAAATCCGTTGAAGTCAGTTCCAATCGAAATCCTTCCGTCATAAGCCGGATCACCGATCAGAGTTCTAAGATACTGATAGGATTGAGCGAATGTTTGGCTTGTTCCACCGCAAGCATGTGCGATATAGGAACCGTCTGAGTTTTGTCTCCACTCTCCTATCTCTTCCAAGTTTCCTTGGCCAGTGATAAGGCCGATCATTCCACCTAAAGTAACGATCCTTTTAAGGGCTGCTCCTGTTGGGTTTGCCTCGTGACGATTTCCTTTATTCGCCATATCGTACACGCCTGTGTGACCTGTTACGATACCAGGATAAGCCTGTTGTTCTGCGTAACTAATTGCTCCATCCAAGGATTTCGCAGACATATGACCTACGTCTATGATCATACCTTTTTTCATGAGCTCTTTTAGGACCTTCTGTCCGTAAGTAGTCAGACCTGAGGTATTACAATCTTGGCCATAATGTTTACAGTCATACTTAGTTCCACTTCCTAAGATATTGTAAAGACCTGCTCCACCAAATCCGTTGGTTTTTAAGTGAATTGGGAATACATAACGTAAGCCTAGATCATAGAGTTCTTGCACACCTTGAGTGATCATTGCGTCTGTACAGGTAGCTGCAGTACAATCTGCTAAATAATCCACTTCCGTTCCGAGAACGACTGCAAGTTTTCCGGAAGCAATCACACTCTGCGCTTCAGCTGGAGTTTTTACGATCCGGAACCAACCTTGCCCTGGTCCACCACTCTGTGTATCGATCCAAGTCTGCATATCGTATACCGCTTGGGTCTGTCTACGAAGAGTGTTCATATCGTTTAGGTCGAAGATCGGATCAGTAGCGATTGCAATCCCTTTGATGATATCCGGAAGACCATTATCGGTTGCCCCGAACATATAATCTCCGTTGACTGCAAGAGCGACCATTGCTCTCATTCCGCCTTCGTAAGCGCGTTTGATCCACTCATAATACATTGTTTGGTGAGTGTAGCTATTGTTGGCTGGCCAATAAGGTAGTAATGTATACCCACGATTGTCGTGACGAGCAGTTCCTAAAAGAGCTCCGATGATATCGTCTTGGACGATTGCTTCTACTCTCGAGTGTCCTGCAGAATGTCCTTCGTCGGAAGTGCTTGGGCAATTTGCGAGTGCAGATACTGCATCTCCATAAGGAGATCCATGGAATATTACTCCACCAAAACCTAAGTTTGCCATCGGGTGTGTATGAAGATCTACGTAACCGGATAATGTACCTGATCTTTTTAATGAATCTTGCTGTCCTCTCGCGTAGACTTGAGGAGCGGATTCACAACTTGAATCGGAGACATACCATTCTCCCCACATACCGGTGGCCCCACCTGTATTTACGCATCTATGAGGAGTGGTATAAGTTTTTCCGGCGATAGTGATCGGCAATTGAGCGCAAGCTGCTTCCCAACTGATCCCTACTACGTTCCAGATGCGTGAAGAATATTTTCTTTTGCCTGCATACGTTCCGGAAGATTGGCATCCGTCATTTTTATGAGTGTAGTTGTAAATTCCACCTTCGTCCGTAGCAGCCCAGTTCGCTTCGCAAGAATCATCCGTAACATCGAATTCTCCCCACATATTAAAACCGCTGTTTACACAACGAGTAGGTCTTGTGAATACTTGGCCGTTAACGGTTGCTCCCATATTTGCGCAGGTAGTTTCCCAACTCTGTCCGGATGGGATCCCATACAGAATGGAAGAATACTGTCTTTTGCCTGGAAAAATCGATTTACATCCATCTTTTTTAAAGGATCCCCAATACGGATCCGCAAATAAAGAGGTGCCAAAGCTAAAAATCGTCACTGATATGACGACTAACGCGATCCTCCTGAACGATCGGCTCATAATCTTCTCTCCCTAGTCTCATTAGAGTATTTTTTATATTCTTCAGTTACGTTCTTTAGCTTCTTACTATACAATTCTTTTCCAGCGGTGATCATTCTGCGACGATCATCGTCGATCCGATCAGGATATCTTTCCTCTAAGATATGTAATAATTCCAATTGATCTTCTTGTAGTTTGATCTGTGCCTTAAAATATTCGTCGATTTCCTTTTGGGTCGCTTTTCCCGAATAAATTTTTCCGTGTAAAGTTGCCCAATGTTCTAAGAGTTCTACTTGAGCTTTTCTTTCTGCTGGGTCCTTCGGTGTAGCTACCGCAACCCAATATAAATTGTCAGGAGTTTCGTTCTTTAAAATAGATGCAGGAACGATCCCGTCTTCCTCTCCTCCGGAGAATGATCCTTTAGAACCTATGAAACCGGAGAATAAAGATAATCCTTCTTCTAATACATTTTTGGATGAATGACCCGGATGTCCTGGCGACGACTGTTTCGTAAAAAATAAAACTAGTAAAGTTATGAGTACTAGTGAAACAGCAGCGATAACTATTTTTCTATATGGCATTGGTGCGAAAGTATATAATATATACTTTCGCATGCAAATTTTTTAATTCATTTATTATAAAAATGTTATTAGTTTTTCATAACGTGTTCCAGATTATAAGTGAGTTGTTGCTCGCTTAAGTTTTTAATAGGAATTGGTACTTAAGTCACAAGACTAAGAGCGAAAGATTTTCGTTTATGAAAATTGATCTTTGAGTTATACGCCAGTTCTTGTTTTTCTTTGTAAATTATGGCTTTTCTTTATCATATTTTTGACAAAGTTTTCCTTCTTTTTCCTAAATCGAATGTTTGAATAAAATAAAGAATTTTTTGACCGAAATGATCTTAATGTGAGAAGATAGAAAAACGGGAAGGTCGTTTTCTAATTGACCCTCTTGTTTTGAAATTCCTAGTAGCAGAAGGAAAATGCGAAAGCTGTTTCAATCTTTTTTCGGACTTAATTATCGTTTTGCTCTTAGGCAATATAGAAAGGCAAAGATCCTTTCTTCCGTAAATTTTGCTCCTGTATTTACTCGAAACGCCTATTTGGAAATACTTACAGTACTTAGATATGTATATTTCGTTTTACCGGTAATTATCTTACCATTCGCTGCTTATGATCTTGTAGATGCTTTTACCGGGGCAAAAGACAATTCGTTTGTTCTATTCGATTTACTCTTTTATTTTACATTTATTTTGATGAATGTGCTTTTGAATTCCGGCCGTTTGCACCGGGCAGATCTTGGTCGGATCAAGTTAATCTCTAGGATTGGTGTCGTTCTTCTCTCTTTGACGGGAACATGTATCACAGTGGTGGTTTTCCCGAGACTTCCGGAGATCTCCCTATTCTCTGCCGCGATGTTTAGTGTGGCTATCATGTTCCGTTTTCCGGATCATACGAAATACTTTATCTATATTATCAATTATTCGATCTTGTACGGATTCATATATTATAGTGGGAATCGTGAGCCTGTGCTCATACAAAACCCTCTTGTGACCCTTTTTCTGATCCTGATCTTAGATCGAGTATCCTTCTTAACCCTTGCAAATACATATTTAAAAACACAGAGGATCATTCGACTAAACGAAAGATTAAGGGAAGAAGATATCAACAAAAGTGATATGATCAGTATCGCAGTCCATGATCTGAAAAGTCCTCTTTCAGGTATCATGAGTATTAGTACGATTTTACGCAAAAATTTAAAATCATTTTCGGACCGCGAAAAAAAAGAAATTCTCACGGATATAGAAGGTTCTTCTAGAAAGATCCTTGGGCATATAGACGATTTGGTGGGGATCGCTGCGTCCGGACTTGAGAATATTAAGATCAATTATGATGTTTTTAATATTAATTCGTACATACGCTCTACTGTGCAAAATTTCGATTATCAAGCTTCTTTAAAACGAATCCAGTTCCATACTAAATTTGAAAAAGAAGATCTAAGGATCCGTTCTGATAGAAAGGCTGTCGCTAGGATCTTGGACAATCTGGTTTCGAACGCAGTAAAATATTCTCCTATAGGCGGATCTATCTTTATTGATACTAAGATCGTGAGAGAAGATGGGAATTTTATTCAGATCCAGATCGGAGACGAGGGAAAAGGATTTACCGAAGAAGATAAAAAACTCGCTTTTTCAAGATTCACTCGTTTGTCTGCAAGACCTACTGGTAACGAACCTTCTACAGGTGTTGGTTTGTATGCGGTTCATAGACTTGCAGAACTGTTGCATGCTAAGATCAATTTGGATAGCGAGCCAGGACAAGGAGCGATCTTTACTCTTCTGTTTGAAAGCGTTTGAAGTTCCGACACAAAATGGGCAGAATTCGTTGGATATAATATTCTTCTTTTTGCATATTCTTTTGTAATTTCGGATTGACCGTTCCGGTTTTTTCTGTTGAACTCGCTAACCATGGTGAGAGCGGTTCTTGTTGAAGATGACAAACTTATGGCAAGAACCATTCAACATTATTGCAGGGAAGCTTTCGGAAAAAATCTGGTTTCTCTGAAAACTTTCGACGAATTAACTCCTGCCCTCTACAGCATTCAGGAAAATCCGATAGACCTTCTTCTTTTGGATATCAATCTGAAAGGACAATCCGGTTACGAGATACTGAAACTCCCCGAAAAGGATTCCTTTTATACGATCGTGATCTCTTCCGACAAACAAAACGCGGTAACTGCATTTGATTTCGGTGTTTTAGATTTTGTGGCTAAACCTTTCACAAGGGAAAGATTTATTGCGGCCATCGATCGAATGAAAGCCGCTTCCGCTTCCAAAGCGGATTCTATGCGTAAGAATAGTATCTCCTTAAAAAAAGACGGGATGTTAGAAGTGATCCGTCTCGAGGATATTTTATACTTGGAAGCTGCAGGAAATTTCACAGAGATCCATCTTAAGTCTGGAAGAAAAGAAATCATACGTAGGACTATGGAGTCAGTGTTATCCGAACTCAATTCTGATTTTTTTAGATCTCATCGTTCTTTTATCATCAATTTGTCTGAAGTAAAAAAGGTTCTTCACGGAAAAGGAAATCACTTTAAGGTTGTTTTAGGAGATTCTGCAGAAGTAGCCTTATCCAGATCTAGATATAATATTCTTAAAAAAATGCTCGGTTAAACGGCTCTTTCCTTCTCGTAAATTTTCTCTCATTCTGCTCTTATAATAAAAAAAGCCCGCTTAATTAAGCGGGCCAACTTAAAGTTAGTTTATTTTAAGGGATTCCTTTATTGAATGCTCGCACCTCTGGTCACAGCATTCTGCCACATCTTAGCGAAGTAATCAGCAGAACGATATACCGGTTCGAGGTCGGATCGTTTTAGACCTTGTTGTCTTAAGTCTTCGAAGAAGTCCGGCATGAGCCCTATATGAGAAGCTCCTTCCGTGTTAAAATCGAAGGTACGATTTCCGAAGGTATACTTTGACAGAGAAGGAAGAGCGGAAAGTGTCGCTGCCTTTCTGATAGAAGCGTCTGGTGCAAATGGATATGCTACCTTAGCCGAATCAGGTTGAGCGATCGTGGATACTCCTCCTGGACAAGCTCTTGTTCCATAGCGAGGTCCCGGCATATGAGCAAATCCGTTGAAGTCTGTTCCGACAGATATTCTTCCGTCGTAAGCAGGGTCCCCTACTAGATTTTTCAGATATTGATAGGATTGAGCAAATGTCTGGCTCGTTCCACCACAAGCATGTGATATATATGATCCGTCGGAGTTTTGTCTATATTCTCCAACCTCATCCAAGTTTCCTTGCCCCGGGATGAGCCCGATCATACCACCTAATGTGATGATCCGTTTTAAAGCGTTACCAGTAGGATTTGCTTCGTGACGATTTCCTTTATTCGCCATATCGTATACGCCAGTGTGGCCTGTAACGATACCAGGATAAGCCTGTTGTTCTGCGTAAGTCAGAGCTCCATCTAAGGATCTTGCAGACATATGACCTACGTCTATGATCATTCCTTTTTGCATTAATGCTTTCATGATCTTAGGTCCGTAAGAAGTTAAACCTGCAACGTTACAATCTTGACCGTAGTGTTTACAGTCATACTTGGTTCCGCTTCCTAAGATATTGTAGAGACCTGCTCCACCAAAACCATTGGTTTTTAAGTGGATCGGGAATATATAACGTAAACCTGCGTCATACATTTCTTGAACACCTTGAGTGATCATTGCGTCAGTACAAGTGGTTGCAGTACAATCTACTAAATAGTCTACTTCTGCTCCGAGTACTACTGCGAGTTTACCTGCGGCGATCACAGTTTGAGCTTCTGCTGGAGTTTTTACGATCCGGAACCAACCAAGACCTGCTCCTCCACTTTTCTGATCGATCCAAGTTTGCATATCATACACAGCTTGGGTCTGGCGACGAAGAGTGTTCATGTCGTTCAGATCATAGATTGGGTCGGTAGCGATTGCGATCCCTTTGATAATATCCGGAAGACCATTATCAGTCGCTCCGAACATATAGTCTCCGTTTACAGCAAGTACTACCATGGTACGAAGTCCGCCTTCATAGGCGCGTTTCAACCACTCATAATACATTGTTTGGTGAGTGTAGCTATTATTCGCCGGCCAATACGGAAAACTTGCATATCCGCGATTATCATGTTTCGCGGTGGAGAGAAGTGCTCCGATAATATCGTCTTGTACGATTGCTTCTACCCTTGAATGTCCTGCAGAGTGACCTTCATTAGACATACTTGGACAATCGGCTAACGCAGTTGCTGGCTCTCCATAAGGAGCTCCGTGGAATATAACTCCACCGAAACCTAAATGAGCCATCGGGTGAGTATGAAGATCCACATAACCTGAAAGAGTTCCGGTTCTTTTTAAAGAATCACTTGCTCCTCTTGCATAAGCCTTAGGTGCGGATTCACAACTTGAATCTGCAACATACCATTCTCCCCACATGCCTGTGCTACTTGTATTCACACATTTATTTGGAGTTGTGTAAGTTTTTCCTGCGATAGTAATAGGTAGCGCTGCGCAAGCGGCTTCCCAAGTGGTTCCTACTACGTTCCAGATACGGGAAGAATATTTTCTTTTTCCTGCATAGGTTCCGGAAGTTTGACAACCGTCGTTTTTATGGGTCCAATTATAACCCCCGCCATCGTCGGTAGCAGACCAGTTTGCTTCACAGGAATCATCGATTAGATCGAATTCTCCCCACATGTTCAAACCAGTGTTCTTGCAACGAGTTGGTTTCGTAAACACTTGGCCGTTAATGGTAGCTCCCATATTCGCACAGGTAGTCTCCCAACTTTGGCCAGAAGGGATCCCGTATAGGATTGCAGAATATTGACGTTTACCTGGGAAAATAGCCGTACAGCTATCCTTTTTGAATGTTCCCCAATAAGGATCCGCAAACACGGATGCACTTCCTGCGAAAAACATCGTACATACTACGAAGCTGAATACAGACCTTCGTACTGACCGATAATTCATAACTCTCTCCGAATCTATTTTTGGTTTAAATGTTTTTCATATTCATTTTTGGTACTTTGTAACTTTTTAGCATATAATTCCTTACCTGCTAAGATCATTCTCCTGGAATCGTCGTTTAAACGTTCCGGATATCTATCTTCCATAATCTTTAGCAGTTCCAACTGATCTTCATGAAGTTTGATCTGTGTGGTAAAATACTCGACTATCTCTTCGCGAGTGGCCTTGTTTGAATAAATTTTTCCGTAGAGAGCTGCCCAATCTTCTCTCAATTCGTTTTGGGCTTTCTTTTCTGCTGCATCTCTTGGAGTCGCGATAGCTTTCCAATATAAATTGTCAGGAGTTTCATTTCTTAAAAGAGAAGCTGGGATTAAACCCTCTTCGTCGTTTGAAGAAGAGGAGTTAAGACCTAAGAAATTGGATAAAGATGAGATCTTTTCGGAAAAACCGCTTTTTGGTGCATGAGAATGAGCAGCTTCCGTATCCTGTGATGAAGAAGGAAGTACCAAAAGAATGAATAAACCTAAAATAAGGGCAGATATCGTAGCCAGAGCTAATTTGCGTTGCATGCAAAGGAAGATATAAGTATTTGAGCAACTGTGCAATGAGTTTGGGATGAAAGCCTATGTAAGTATGATGAATGGAAAAAATAGTTCAAAAATATATCTAAGGCTTGTTAGAAATCCCTATACTAAATTCAACCATTTGTTAGATAAAAATCCGTATTATTGAACGAATTCGGTTAACAATTTGAATTTTTCGGAAAAGCATTTGGGAGTCCTGTTTTGTTTGTAAGAATAGAGACTTTTATTTTAAATCTGTGTCATTTTGTTTGATATCTACATATAGAAGAATGGGCAAAACTTTGAGAGAAAGTTTCTCAGTATTTCTAAATTTTTTCTAACTCGAAGCTGCATTGTAAACGTTCGTTTAATTATTATTGGAGCTATGTATACTGATATAATAAGTTATTTAGAAATGTAATATTTTTCTAATAAAACACTGTCGTAATAGAAGCATTTATTTCTTCGAATGGCGAAACTATAATTTAGGTTGTTAAATGAAGAAAAAGTTTATTATATTTTTTTAATGAGTTGTACCCTGTTGGGGGATTTTCTGCCTGTGCTGGCGATGACGGCCAGAACCTAACAGGCCTTTTGTTGGCATTCTCTAATTCATCTTCTTCTTCCGGGTTTACAACTGGACAAGAGGCGTCTGTTGTGATCGGACAGAATAATTTTACTACGAATGTCTCAAACAATAACGGTTCCGGAACGTCCGGTTCCATTTCTTTGTCCACGGTAGGAGATGACTGTTCTTCTTCTGTTGCTCCCAAAGGATCGCCTTTATATTCCAACGGTAAACTTTTTATTCCGGATACCGGAAATTGCAGAACTCTAGTCTTCAATTCGGTTCCTACCTCCAATTATCCGGCAGCGAATTTTGTGATCGGACAGGCAAATGGTACAACGACTTCTTCTACTGCCTCCTCCTCAGTTTCCACTGGACCTGTGGATATTGCCACCGACGGGACCAAACTTTTGATTTCTGACCAGACAGCGAATCGGGTACTCGTATACAATACCTTCCCCACTGCGAGCAATGCGTCTGCAAATGCAGTCATCGGACAATCGAATTCTACCAATACGAATTCAGGGGCAAACCCTGCCCTTGCAAATGAATTTAGGTCGCATAAAGGTGGTCTTGCCGTTACCTCCGGAGGTAAAGTCCTTGTTTCCGATGCAGATCGCTGCGGTGTGCTGATCTGGAATTCCATTCCGACTACTAACGGAGCTAGTGCGAACCTTGTACTTGCACAAACGAATTTTACCAATACAGGCGGCATCCTTGGCTTAGAAGGTTGTTTAACTAGTAGAGATGTATGGACCGATGGAACAAAATTGCTTGTGGCGGATTCTCTCTATCATAAGGTTTTTGTTTGGAATACCTTTCCTACATCCCTTGGGCAGGCAGCGGATCTAGTCTTAGGAAGCGACGATCTTGATACTTATCCTGCTATATCCGGTTCAGGAAATAATCTGATGAATGGGCCTACCTACGTAACTTCTGACGGAACTCGTATCTTTGTGACGGACTCTGGGAATAATCGAGTATTGATTTGGAAATCCTGGCCTACAGCTAGTGGAGCCGCTGCAGATGTAGTTCTTGGTCAATCAAGCTTTAGTGATACAAGCGCAAATACGACTGCGACCGGCTTGAGCAATCCCCAAGGTCTCGCCTTAATCAATTCGAATCAACTAATCGTTACGGATACTGGAAACAATCGCCACCTGATCTATAACGCTAAATAGCAGAACCTTCCGACTAACAACGGGTTCTTTGCACAAGGACCCGTTTCTTACTTTCTCAATAATTGAATAGAAGGGAAAATTTTTCCAAAAAAGACTAAACAAATGTTAGCTTTTAGGGTCTATTGAATAGATCCTAAAAAGTCATTCTTGTTAAGATTCGGAAAAAAGGAATAAAATTGGCTCCCCCTGCAGGGCTCGAACCTGCGACCCAGTGATTAACAGTCACTTGCTCTACCGACTGAGCTAAAGGGGAATTTGCGGTAGCAGAATCCAGTTTTTAGAATTGAGGCAGGTTGGCAATGAAAAATCTTTGAGACATAGGCATTTTTCTGAAGGAGACATAGAAGATTTTTTCCGTTAAAACCAAACAGCATTTGGAAAAGTACTATGGAAAAATTTGAAAGCTATAGTAGCGTGACATAATTCATTCACGCACTATATTTCGCTGAAGTTTCATTGAGGAGCAAGCTATGAAGCTAAATAAACATTTCACTTCACCTGAAAAGGGATTTTCTAAGGAATTGAACTGGGTTAAAAGAAATTCTAAGATTTCTAACCCGGATGGTTCTGTCGTTTTCGAAGCCAAAGACATACTTGTTCCGGACCAATGGTCGCAAGTTGCAGTAGATATCCTGGCCCAGAAGTATTTCAGACGCAAAGGAGTGCCGAAATACTTAAAAAAAGTAGATGAAAAAGGCATTCCAGAATGGTTACAGCGCTCCGAACCGGATACTGAGAAACTTTCTTCATTAAAACCGGAAGATCGTTTCGGTGGAGAGGCATCTGCACAGGAAGTTTTCCATCGTTTAGCGGGCTGCTGGACATATTGGGGATATAAATACGGTTATTTTTCCGACGAAGAAAGCGCGAAAACCTTCTATGAAGAAGTAGCTTTCATGCTCGCTTCTCAAATGGCTGCTCCAAACTCCCCTCAATGGTTCAATACTGGATTACATTGGGCCTATGGGATCGACGGTAAATCCCAAGGACATTTCTATGTGGATCCTACCAGTGGAAAATTGGTAAAATCTTCTTCTGCATACGAACATCCACAACCTCATGCATGTTTTATTCAAAGTGTTGATGATGATTTAGTAAATGAAGGTGGTATCATGGATCTTTGGGTCCGTGAGGCTCGCCTATTCAAATACGGTTCTGGAACTGGAACAAATTTCTCCAACTTGAGAGCGGAAAACGAATCTCTTTCCGGTGGTGGAAAAAGTTCCGGATTAATGAGCTTCTTAAAGATCGGAGACCGTGCTGCAGGCGCGATTAAATCCGGAGGAACCACTCGTCGTGCGGCTAAGATGGTTTGTTTGGATGTGGATCACCCGGATATCGACCGTTTCGTAGATTGGAAAGTAGAAGAAGAGAAAAAAGTAGCTTCTCTCGTAACCGGATCCATTCTGAACAACAGACATCTGAACGCAATCATGAAGGCTTGTTATGAGATGGAGGGAGAGGATCGTTTCGAACCTAAAAAGAACTCCGCTCTCAAAAAAGCCATCGTAGAAGCAAAACGAGTTTTGATCCCTGATAATTATATCAAAAGAGTCATCGATCTTGCAAGACAAGGATACAAAGAACTCCTATTCGAAGAGTTAACTACCGACTGGCAATCCGAAGCATATAATACTGTTTCCGGTCAGAACAGTAATAACTCTGTTCGTCTTCCGAATGAGTTCATGAATGCTGTAGAGCAAGATCTTCCTTGGCATTTATACAATAGAACGGAAAAAGAAAAGGCTCATAAAGAGAAAAGATCTCCAAAGCCTGCGAAAACGATTAGAGCAAGAGATCTTTGGGATAGAATTTCATTTGCAGCTTGGTCTTCCGCGGACCCTGGAACCCAGTATCATACTACCATTAACGAATGGCATACTTGTCCAGAAGATGGAAATATCAACGCTTCCAACCCATGTTCAGAATACATGTTCTTGGACAATACTGCATGTAACCTTGCTTCTGCAAACTTACAGAAATTCGTAGATCCGGAAACTCTTGTATTCGATGTAGAAAGTTTCCGTTATCTTTGCCGTCTCTGGACCATCATCCTTGAAATTTCAGTGACCATGGCACAGTTCCCTTCCAGAGAGATCGCAGAACTTTCTTATAAGTTCAGAACTCTCGGACTTGGATATGCAAACCTTGGTTCTGCATTGATGATCATGGGAATTCCTTATGATTCAAAAGAAGCAATGGCGATCACCGGTGCTATCACTTCTATCATGCATATGACTGCATACGCTACTTCTGCGGAAATGTCCAAAGAACTCGGACCTTTCCCTGGTTATGAAAAGAATAAAAAGCATATGCTTCGTGTTCTTCGTAACCATAAAAGAGCGGCTTATAATGTTCCTTCCGAAGATTATGAAGGTCTGACAATCACTCCAGTTGGGATCGATCCTGCATACTGCCCTTCTTATTTATTAAAAGCTGCTCAAGAAGATTCGGATAAGGCAGTAACTCTTGGTGAAGAACACGGATACAGAAATGCTCAAGTAACAGTGATTGCGCCTACGGGAACTATCGGTCTTGTAATGGATTGTGATACTACTGGGATTGAGCCTGATTTCGCGTTAGTGAAATTCAAAAAGTTAGCTGGTGGTGGTTATTTCAAGATCATCAACCAATCCGTTCCTTTAGCACTTCGTAAATTGGGATACTCCCCTTCTGAGATCGAATCTATCGTGAACTATTGTAAGGGACATGCTACCTTAAACGGAGCTCCTGTAATCAATACCCAAAGCTTGAAAGAAAAAGGTTTCACGAACGAAATTTTGGAAAAAGTAGAATCTTCTCTTCCTTACGCGTTTGATATCAATTTCGCATTCAACAAATTTAATTTGGGAGAAAACTTCCTACAAAAGAATTTGGGGATCGCAAAAGAAACTTACGATTCTTTCACTTTCAATTTACTCGAGCATTTAGGTTTCTCTAAAGATGAGATCAATAAAGCAAACGATTATGTTTGCGGAACGATGACCATCGAGAACGCTCCTTACTTGAAAGAGAAAGATTACCCTGTATTCGATTGTGCGAACAAATGTGGAAAATACGGAAAACGTTATCTTTCCTATGAGTCCCATATTCGCACTATGGCAGCAGCTCAACCTTTCATCAGTGGTGCGATCTCTAAAACGATCAATCTTCCGGAAGATGCTACTATCGAGGACATCAAAAACGCTTACTATATCTCTTGGAAGATGATGGTAAAAGCGAATGCACTTTACCGTGATGGATCCAAACTTTCTCAGCCTCTAAATTCCGTATTAGAACTTCTAAACGGGATCGAGTTGGAAGAACAAGAAGAGATCGCAGAAGCTGCGGTCGCTAAAGATCCTTCTCAGTTCGCAGAGAAGATCGTTTATAAGTATATCTCCCACAGACGCAAACTTCCTAACAGAAGAGCCGGCTATACTCAAAAAGCTGTAGTTGGCGGTCACAAAGTTTATTTAAGGACCGGTGAATACGAAGACGGACAACTCGGAGAGATCTTTGTGGATATGCACAAAGAAGGTGCAGCATTCAGAAGTTTGATGAACGCATTTGCGATCTCCGTTTCTCTCGGATTACAGCACGGGGTTCCATTGGAAGAATTTGTGGATGCATTCACATTCTTCAAATTTGAGCCGAACGGTATCGTAACCGGAAACAAACATATTAAGATGAGTACTTCCGTAATCGACTTCATCTTCAGAGAACTTGCGATCACTTATCTTGGAAGATATGACCTTGGCCAAGTAGCTCCGGAAGATCTAAGAGGAGACGAGATCGGATCCAGAAAATCCTCCGAGTCTATTCAGCCTAAGGCAGAGACCGTTGCTCCAGCGCCTGTAGCTTCTGCGGTAGTAGAAACTCCAAGTGCAGAACCGGAAACAATTTCTTATTCTCAGATGATGTTTAAGGAAAAACCGAGTTCCGGAGTTGCTTTGATGGAAGAGATCAAGATCGCTAAGATCAAAGGATATACTGGAGATTCCTGCACGGAGTGTGGATCCTTTGAAATGGTTAGAAACGGTTCCTGTTTGAAATGTATGTCCTGCGGGGCAACTACAGGATGCTCCTGATCTAAAGTAAGATACTCGCAAGAGTTCTAAAATTAGAAAGCCTCGGGTGTTAACCACTCGGGGCTTTTTTATTATCAAATCGATTCTGTAACCCTATACTTCCGTTAAAGTCTCCACTTCTATCCCGATAAAATGTAAAAAGGATTCTCTTGTTTCTAAATCTCTCCTTACTTCTAAACTTTATTCTGCTCTTTTACTTCCTAACCCAGGCTCAAAATCGCATTCAAGTTTTGTTTCTTAAATCCCAGCTAGCAGCTTATAAAAGAAAAGCGAAAAAGTTTCAGACAACTGCATTCCAACGCCTAATCTTCATATTCTTTACATATATCCATAAACAATGGAAGGATGATTTAGTTTTAGTAACACCAAACACAGTTCTAAAATGGAGAAAAAGAAAATTTAAGATTTTCTGGACTCTCATCTCTAAAACAAAGAAAATTGGAAGACCAATGATTCCTTGGGATACCATTAAGCTCATCCGAAGAATCTCAAAAGAAAATCAAATCTGGGGTGCTACCAAACTACATGGCTTACTTTTAAAGTTAGGTTACCATATCTCAGAAAGAACTGTTTCCAAATATATCCCTAAAAGACCAACTGATCCCAAGAAGAGACTCAGGTGGAAGCAGTTTTATCATCTCCATTCGGACTCCATCATAGTCTCTGATACGTTGTCCGTATTTTCAGCTAATTTCAAAGAAATTTATCGCATAATCTTCTCTCTGCATATCGGATCTAGAGAGATTCTTCATTTCGATATTCATACAAACCCTACTACAAGATGGATTCGAAAAGTGCTTAAATTCGCAATCCGTAAAATCGGAAAGTCAAACGTTCAATATTTTGTATCCGATAACGAATCCATTTTCGGGAAAAGACTCTCTGAATATCTACAGAAATTAGGAATTACACACAAAAGGACTGCTATTCGCTGCCCTTGGCAAAACGGTTACGCTGAACGTTGGGTAAAAACTGCAAGAAACGAATTCCTGGACTACTTCATCCCTGCTAATGAATATCATCTTCGTAAAAACTTAGGTGAGTTCATTCATTTTTACAATCATTATAGAACTCATTTAGCTTTAGATAAAAACACTCCTATTGCGTCTCCTGTTTTGGAAAAACCCCCTGATGCTAAGTTAATTTCCACTCCCATCCTGGGTGGATTGTATCATACCTACTCTTACGATAAAGCTGCTTAAGTTTTTTTAAACATATTCTCACTTTATTCTTTGCTACACAGAGAAGGAATTCGCACGCTCACAGATTCATAGAATATATAGAAACTACTACAAAAACGCGTTAATTATCTTTTTCGTAAGTAGTTTAAGCAAAAAATAATTTATAATTTTCATTTCTTATCATAGTTTTATTCGCTTTGGCAGAGTAATCGTCCGCTACTTTAGTTTTTACGAGGCTCACCCGCTTCATTATCATTTTAAATAATAAAAAATCGAATCTTCCGTTTGCTCGGAATTTTCATCCACATTTTCCCTGTAGAATGGTTCAAAAGTATGCTTCTTGGCCTTTGCCTTCATACTTAATTTTCCGTCTTGGTAAGTAAACACCTCACTCAAATCTGAGTAATTAGCAGATTCGGCGATTAATTTCTTTTTAGCGGACCAAGTGACTGAGTAACTATAACTTGCAGAATCAAAATGCTGATAATATGAGTTCGATTCCTCTATGAAGTCAGCTTTTTCAAAATTAACCTCGTGTACAAATTTCTTCCGAATTTCAGGTAATTCAAAATGTTCCTTTTTTGCAGCCTGACAACCTATAACAAATACTATCAGTAAATTAATAGCTATAACATACCGGAACGACATAATAACCTCCATTATAAGTTCTGTCTTGACATCTCGTCTTTTTAGTATTTTGAATATTCTGCTCTCTCGTATCCATATAATCCAAATACGCCTTTTGGATACCAGGCAAGGTCGGATTCAACGTGTAAATCGAAAATTTGGATGCAGGCTCACTCAAGGCTTGGTATCCAAATTGGCCAGCTACCTTCGTAGTTTGGAAATTCTTAATGCTTTCCATCTCTGCATAACCATCCGAATGTCCTCGATACATCAATGCTTTTTCTGAGACTCGAAGCATAGAACTATAGTCTCCATTTTCTCCAAATGTCCTTGCCTGATCAAAGAGTTTCATCTTTTCATAATAGGAATTGTTAAAGGAATTTCTCTCCTGTACATCGTCGTTCAATTTAATTGTCTGATAAGCTACTTCTTTGTTATGATCTATTAAGTTCTTGTTTATGTTTGTGTCGGCAAGATCTCCGACAGTTGTATCATAAGTTGTTTTTCCTTCAACAGAATCCAGAAATCCTTTCCGTTTTTTAATCAAGGCATCAAGGCCTCCATTCACATCGTTAAATTCTCGTTTCGCCTTCTTCTCCTCTCTCATTAAAAGATCATCCATTAGGCGGATGGCATCCTTTGTATCTTTGGTTTCTACTATTTCCTTTAATTTTTTCTGCATAGCATATGCTTCTGATCCGACTTCAAGCACTATTCCTAAGATACCAAGAGCACCTTTCGCTCCACTATACAGCGCCTTACCTATTTCCTTTGTGGTTCCCAAAATCGCATCAACTATTCCACCCGTTACCGTATCCGCTACATGATTTCTTACATCCAATTTACTCTCTATTTCATCATGTACAGCTCTCGTATTTGAATACTTTTCATAATTATCATCATTATGCACCCAAACTCCGACTTCACTTACAAAGTATGTGTGGAAATCCTCTACTTCAAAGTTATAAACAGTCTCAGAGCGATCTTCGACAAGAACAGATTCGATTTCGAGAGTTTCTCCATTCACTGTTAAGGTAATATCTCCCGATTGAAGATCTTTTGCCTGTTTCCATTCTGAATTCTCGATTTCAAAATTCTTCCTTTTCTCTTTAGGTTTCAATCTCCTGAATTGATGATTCCAGGTTGTTTCGAGAATTGTTCCATCTGCAAATACAACTTTGTAGATTGTATCCGCCTCCCGGATGAATGTTTGTTTCACTCGTTTGAATTCCAAGTCTCCTGTTATATCACTCTTGGTAAAGACCACATCCCCTGCTTTTATGGTTTCTATCGGTCTTATGCCTTCTTTTGTATGCACTGGAGTTCCTGCCACAAAGCAGACATTGGCACGGAATTTTCCGTCACTATCTATATAACCTAAGCTATCTGAGCTTCCACCGCTCATAAGCTTATCGTATAACCAACCGGATGTATTCTCATAAAGACCGATCCGAGATCCATCTTTCTTTAATCCTAAGGCACGCATTTCTTCAGCATTCTTTAATAAGATCTGTTCCGTGCTCAGATTTACGTCATCTGGATGTTTTTGCTTCCAATCACTAGCAAATTGCTCTTTACCTTCTTCCAATGCTCTAGCTTTTGCGGTCTTAACTTTTATGTAATCATCATACTCTTCCTCGGTCATCCCACCCATAGCAAGAGCCTGAGCCTTACCCAGATCTCCAAAGAAACCTTTGTTGTACTGTGCTTGTCCACTGATCGAGTCGTATGTGATAGCTGTTGCACCATTTACGTTTATTGAGCTCGTATATCCTCTGGTTATATCATTATACGATAATGTTCCTGTTGCTCCAGCTACGGATGGTGTTGTTACACTATATGTGTTTCCACCCCAAGCTGTGTGATTGTAGTCTAAACTGGATTGTGGAAGGTATTTGTTTGTGTTTTCTGATAAACCTGCTGATTGTCCAAATCCATTTGTATTGTCGTAGTTTAATCCTAGATTTAGAGATCCTGCATAGTTTCCATTTGCTTTGGTTCCTAACCCGATCCCAAGTCCTGCATCGATTCCAGCGAATCCATCTTGGTTGAATGATATTCCCAAGTTCCCTGTGAGTCTTCCACTCGTATCAAATCGATTCTGTAACCCTATACTTCCGTTAAAGTCTCCACTTCTATCATTCCAGGCAATACTTCCCCCAATGGCGAGTCCATCTGCGAGTTTGTATCCTCCTCCTACACTCACTCCAAATCCGTCTTTATAACTGTAGGAAGTTTCATAGGAAACAGCACCGCCCGACATACCCATCAAGTAAGCGTTTCCTATATTTGCTGCTCCCGCTAAAACCCCGAGGACCCCACCGTCATATGCTCCTTCCACAGCTTTATAAGCTGCGAATGCAATCATGCCCGCAGGACCTGTCATGACAGCTGCTACTGCAGCCACTGCATCGATAGTTTCTTTGTTCTTATGGAAAAACGCTGTGGTATCTTTTCTAAAATCGAAACTGTTCGCTACATTATCAGCTTTCTTCATCACATTCGATGCGAGTCCAGTCTGACCGTAAGATGCAAGAACATATGCAGTTGCAGCACCGGCTACATAGATTGCTCCTTTTGCAAACACATTTGCATATCCCCCAATTACCGTTCCTACACCACTTGCAAATCCATCACTATTAAATTCTTTTCCTTTTGCTTCTATTTCATCATATTTTGATTTGAGTTTTAATGTTGTATAATATTGATTAAAATGCCAATCTCCGAATACTCCTCCCTCTGTCGGTCCCACCAAATACCCCGAGTTCAATGCATTCTGTTCCATTGCTTTTTTATCATCTGAACTTGCTGATAAATATCTTGGATCGCTTAAGAGTGCTCTTACTGCTCCTTGGGATGCCTGTGCTACCTTTGCCATTGCTACTGGATCTAATGCCGTGATTAATTTAGATTTGGCTGCCTCCTCGCTTACGCGAGGACCGGGCTGCTGCGGGTTCGCGTAGTCACGCTCATCCCTTCGCTATATGTGATTTATTCGAAGGCTCTTACCAGGAGAGCTCGGGACTAAAGCCCTTCGCATCCCTGGCAGGTTTAGTGGTCGGTGGATTTGTGTTTTCTTTATTAATTCTTCCGTTCAGAGAATAGTTGTAAAAAATGAAATATTGCTTAATCCATAATAGAATTTTAATTAAGTCAGCGCGTTTTATCCAAGAAATCCATATTTTTCTACGTATTCTCTGTCTCGCTTTGTCTGTTCTTTAAATATTACTTTCCCCGTCTTGTCATATCGACAAGCTTCCCCATCTGCTATACCGTCTTTCATTGTAAATGTGACCAGCAATTCACCTCTTCTGTTGTAAAAATAGATAAGCCCATTCTCTTTTCCATTTTTATATGATACCTTCTTTTTTAATTTACCCGTGGGCCAATATAGTATCATTTCCCCTTCGTATAGACCGCCTACTACTTCAATATAACCAGCTTTCTTTCCAGAAGTTCCATAATATAAAGGGCGTTTTCCGTCTATAACTGATAGATCTTCCCATTTTGAGAAAATGAAATTAAATTTCGCCGATTTTGGAACTGCTTTGGGAATAGTTTCTGGAGGTAGATGTCCGATTTCTTTATGCGTTTTATAGTAAATTATTATCCGATCGAAGAATTCTCCATCCCGTAACCGAGTCGCTTGAAATCCGCCGGGAACTTCTTTTTCGATATTTTCATATTTTGATAAATAATTATCCTCACTTGGCTTCTCAAGCTTCTCTTCTGCGTAAAGATTTATAGTAAATAAAATAATCAGAATTAGTTTCATAGTGAAATTCATCTTAAATTACCTGTTAAACATTATATAGCGGTCTGGCATTGTGGTATTACGAGATTTTCGTAATGTCTCTAAGTAATTTGTGTAAGCGTTTTGTACTATACCTTGAACAATATCCATAGATTCATCTTTTAAGCCAGAATAATCCTTGGGCAATTTATCTGACATTGCTTTATCATTTGCCTGTAAATATTTATATGTTTTGTATGTATTTTCCAATTGATATGTTGCCTTTAGTAAAGCGTTGGTTGCTGATACTTTATCAATAAACTTAGCATCGCCATATCCGGTGAATCCATCGAGATGAGTAGATAAAGTGCGATAAAGGTCGTCTTTTGTCATTCTATCATTTATGTTTAAACCTGCTTCGACTCCCTCTAAGCTACGAATTTGAGATTTCGCTATTTTGATCTCGTTTTCATAGCTTTTATTAATAAATTCTTTATATTTTTCTAATCCATATGCCGTTTCAGTTAAATCTAAGAGAGGATCTTTGTTTGATCTCAATGCCAAAATTTTGTTCTCTAATTCTTCCATCTTTAGATAGTTTTTGTCATAAGCAGCAGCCTGAGCAGCTTGATATAAATCTTTAATATCATCCAAAATTGGGCGATACAGATCCGAAAGTGAATTGGCCGAACCTAAGTCACTACCGAATTTATACATAAGTTCAGGGGTGCCGGCGTGTGGCTTTAACACATCTGGAAGTAAATCTTTTAACTTATCTTTTACTTTTTCAAGCAATTTGTCCTTAAACTTATCCCACAACCCTTTATCCATAGGTACCAAATCCGAATCTAGTTTATCTATAGCAGCTTTAAACTTAGCTTCACTATCAGCAGTATTTCCTACTTCTTTTAAGGCTATATCTGGGCGCAAGGTTTCACTAACTAATTCACCATCTACCAGGAAATATTTCAGACCATTATTATCCACAAATGTGTTTGGACCAGTTTGCTTTAATGGTAATCCCCCGCTCTCGTCTTCTCCAATACCTGCTCCACGATACATCAAACCACCCATCATATCATCTGCAAGGTTACGCTGAGCACTATCTCTTGCAGCTCTCGATGCTTGTGTTTCTGGACTTGTATCGGATGAGAATAACCCACCAAAGAACCCAGTGGTCTTATCCCACAATCCCTGCGATTCCGCACGCAAAGCAGCCTGCTTCTTAACATGATCATTATACTCTTCTTCGGTCATACCACCCATAGCAAGAGCTTGGGCCTTACCCAAATCTCCAAAGAAACCTTTGTTGTACTGTGCTTGTCCACTGATCGAGTCGTATGTGATAGCTGTTGCACCATTTACGTTTATTGAGCTCGTATATCCTCTGGTTATATCGTTATACGATAATGTTCCAGTTGCACCTGCTACGGATGGTGTTGTTACACTATATGTGTTTCCAGCCCAAGCTGAATGGTTGTAGTCTACACTAGATTGTGGAAGATATTTGTTTGTATTTTCTGAGATCCCTGCGGACTGTCCAAATCCATTTGTATTGTCGTAGTTTAATCCTAAGTTCAAGGATCCTGCGTAGTTTCCATTTGCCTTAGTTCCTAATCCGATCCCTAGTCCTGCATCGATCCCTGTGAATCCATCTTGGTTAAAGGATACTCCTAAGTTCCCTGTGAGTCTTCCACTTGTATCAAATCGATTCTGTAACCCTATACTTCCGTTAAAGTCTCCCGATTTTGCATTGTAGGCAATACTTCCTCCGATAGCTAATCCATCTGCGAGTTTGTATCCTCCTCCTACACTCACTCCAAATCCATCTTTGTAACTGTATGAGGTTTCGTAGGACAATGCTCCCCAACTCACTCCTTGTAAAAATGCATTTCCTATATTTGCTGCTCCTGCAAGTGTGCCGAGGATTCCCCCCTCGTATGCTCCCTGTGCTGCTTTATATGCTCCAAATGCAACAAGTGACATTCCCCCACTCATTGGTGATGCGACCACTGCCGCAATTGCAGCCGCTGCATCTATCGTATCCTTATTATCATGCATGAAGTTTGCTGTATCTGACTTCAGGTTCTTATTTCTTTCCGCTGTATCTTGTGTGATCTCTATGATCTTTGGTGCTAAGTAGATTGCCCAAGGTCCTGACGCTACGATTGCCGCATATCCTGCTCCGTATATGAATGACTGTGTATACGCTGATACGAATGACCCTACTGCATTCGAGAATCCGTCGCTATTGACTTCTTTTCCTTTTGCTTCTAATTCATCATACTTTGATTTGAGTTTTAAGGTTGTATAATATTGGTTAAAGTGCCAATCTCCGAATACTCCTCCCTCTGTTGGCCCTACTAGATACCCTGAGTTCATTGCATTCTGTTCCATTGCCTTTTTATTATCTGCACTTGCTGATAAATATCTTGGATCGCTTAAGAGTGCTCTTACTGCTCCTTGGGATGCCTGGGCTACTCTTGCCATTGCGACTGGATCCAATGCTGTGATCTTTTCTTCTCGGTTCTCTTGGTTTATTGGATCATAAGTCTTCTTGAAATCTTTGTCTAAGACTGTTGTTGCGAGCTTCACCATTTGGAGAAGTTCCGCTGTGCTCGGGCCTCCCTCTCCGGTAAGTCCGTTATAGTTGGTGAGATCCCATTCCTTTCCTTGGGCATCTTTTACTTTTGGAAGTTGTTTTGGTCCTTCATATCCATAATTCGTATAGTTTGGTAGGATCTGTTGTTGTGGTTGTCCATCTGCTCCTACAGTTTGTCGAATAAGAAGATCTCCCACAGGTAAGAAGCCGTCCTGCATCACTTTTTGGACTAGCTGTTTACCCAAGTCCTTATTTGCAGCGGCAATCATTTCCTCGTAGGTTTTCGGAATATTATAAAGTCCATCTAAAGTTTGTAATACTACAAGCTTTTGAGAACGTTCTTCCATTTCCTTACTCAGGTCTTGGAACTGTTTAATATTCGAATCGTCTAGTTTACGAGTCGTTACCTGGTCTATAAAGAACTGAACGTCTTGGTATGCTCCTTGGTTGATCAAATTATCATCAAATTTACTTGGAGCTCCCGCAAGGACCTTATTCAAGATCGTATTTGCGTTTAGCTCTACTCCAACGTTTGTAGGAAGTTCTTTTTTATAACTTTCGATCAAACCTTGGATCTGGCGATATGCCTCTGCGAGTTTATCCGTATCGGTTTGATCTTTATACGTGGAGATAAATTCTTTTTCCCAAGCAGCTTTCTGAGTGATCATCGTAGCGATCTGCT
This sequence comes from Leptospira sarikeiensis, assembly GCF_004769615.1. GTDB lineage: Bacteria > Spirochaetota > Leptospiria > Leptospirales > Leptospiraceae > Leptospira_B > Leptospira_B sarikeiensis. Next base: position 58,865 of record NZ_RQGF01000003.1, read on the forward strand.
CTAGATGTTGTTTTTCTCCATCTTTTGCCTTTTTATTAAACTCGGTTCTCCAATCATCCCAACCTTTCAGGATAGTATTAGTCATTTCATTAAATTTAGAAAGACCTGCATTTTGTAGGAATTGGATATTCTCCACCCATTCCTGTTTACGTTTATAGAACTCTTCTTCTTTCTGATCCCAAACTGCAGTTTGTTGTTTGTATTGTTGCTGTTGTTCAAGTGTGAATAGCTGATCTATGATCGCACCCTGACCCATATAGTCGGATACGACTTTTTTGTACATATCGTATTCAACGTTATCTCCATTACTATTGGAGAGTTTTTTGAGAAGATCCGAGTAGAACTGTTCTCTTGCGTCTAAAATAACTTTTTGATCCGCTTTTTGCCCGCCAGGTCCTACATATTTTTCCTGAGCTGCAAAATACTCGTCTCTTTCTATTTCGTACTGAGATTGGGAAAGAACTGCAAGAGCAGATACGAATTCATCTGCGCTCGTCATCGTTGCAGTTTTTATACCTGAGGAAGATCCTGTGATCGTTGCGGAAGTTCCCCCTGCATTTTTACCATTGTCTCGAACAAGAAGACCGTATGCATCATGCACGTATCTTTCCTGAACTACAGGATTTCCGTTCTTTCCTGCAATTTTATTCATATCCAGAGGCTCTTTGCCTCCGTTCCAAGTCATAGTGCCGTTTGCAAAAGTACCTGTTCCGGTTAGATAATCCATATCCGAAGCAAGTAACCCTGTACTTAGAGTATATTTCCCTTCTTCATTACCGGTTCCAAGTAGTACTGATTTCAACTGCGCACTACTAGAGATGTCTGTATAATAATTCAGCTCAGCTTGTAGATTTTTCAGATTGATAGCAGACTGTTCTGCCCCGTCTAATCCTGTTTGAAGCGCAGCTCTCTGTGCGATCCAATTATTATTCCTTTGGATTGCTTCCCCACCCACCAATGGATTTCCCCACTGCATGACCGCGATCAGAAGAGCTTGAACGCCAAGCACATTATCCAAACCTGTATTCATCTTAGTTTCGTAGTCGCCATAGGTAACAGAACTCGTACGATACGCAGCCGATTGTTTTGCACCTTCGTATGGGTTCAACCACCACATCCCATCGAATGCTTTCATGGTAGCTTCCATCTGGCTAGAAAGCCCTGAAGCTCCTCCATGAGAATTCACAAATGCTAATATACTGTATTCAGGATATAAAGAGTCCAGTCCTCCTCCATAAGTCAGAGTTCCTGTTGTGGATCCTCTACCTCCATGGATAAAGTCCCACATACCGATTTTGTCGTTAATCACTCCCTCCATGATCTGGTATTCTTGGCGAAGATCAGATTCCAAAGAGATATAATCCTGTTTTTGGTAATCTATCTTACCATTCAGACCGCTTGCGTTGATCGGAGAATTTATAGGGACCAGGATACTATTCAAATATGTTTGTAAAGTGCTTCTC
>NZ_RQGF01000006.1 GCF_004769615.1 Leptospira sarikeiensis
TCATCACCATGGATCAATCTCAGCTAATAAAAAATTTTAATTTCTCATTCGCAGTTATAGTGTTGTAAAAGAACTTTTTCGTTCCCTACGTCCACGATTCAAAGGGCAAAAGCCGTTTTCTTCGAGAATTTCGGTTGCCGGCCTAAAATTGGCCAGAAGACCAAAATACAAAATCGACCCGACCAGTCAAACCGTTTTTATAGAAATTTTACAAATCCATCTTCTTTAAATTTTGAAAACGGAAAATTTAATGTGACATAATTAAAGATTGAATTCAAAGAGATTTTAAGACTTACATGCTCTTTGGGACATAGATTTTATACATTATTATATGATAATATATCTTTCATAAAGAACAATGGGCAGCAATCGATCCGAGCCTCTAACATGCACTTAGAATCATAATTCCGCGTAAAACTCGGATAGTGCTCCAGAGCTTTGGCAGAATATGATAAGGCAATCGTAGACAAGCTCTCCCACGGGCCACTCCCCCCACCCGAAACAGGGAGGGGGCGATCTCCTTTTTACGTAGGAGTTCCAACATACTTTGCATTCTGATCTTACGAAGGGACTTCTGTAGTATTTTCTTAAAAACTTATAAGGGCGGCTCCCTCGAATTCTCTCGGGTCGCGCTGCTTCGATTTCGCGTTTCGCTCATCCGGGTCAAGCCCGGACTAAAGATCTACGCATCGCTGCCGCAGTTTATCTCATACAGAACCGTCACGTTACAACTCTGTGTTCTCCGTGCTCTCTGCGTGAAACTTTCCATATTCGAACTTCACGCTAAGGCGCAAAGATAAGAAGATATCTATTATCTTACAAAAGAATCTTCTCAAACTTAGCGCCTTAGCGTGAAAACAATGCGAATCATTGCGGGTTCTTGTTAATTTAAATGCTGCGTGCTCATTACAAATTTGACTTCGCTTCGCTTCAGTCACCGACTCGGCTTCGCCGGTCGCTTTCTCGCTCCCTACGAGTCGCTGCGAGTTCTTGTTAATTTTAATGCTGCGTGTCCGTTTCAAATTTGACTTCGCTTCGCTTCAGTCACCGACTCGGCTTCGCCGGTCGTTTTCTCGCTCCCTACGAGTCGCTGCGAAAAGGATACGAAGGGGAAGTCGCGAAAGCGACCGAAGCGAATGCGTAGCCCGAAGTAGCCTGGTCCGAGCAAGGCGAGGATTCGCCCAAGCCTTTTAAATGAACTAGTTGTTGGAACTCCTACAATGAGTGATTTTAAAGAGTTTGAAAATGTCTTGTGAGCGAAAGTAAAAGCCCTATTTTGGCTAAAACCAGAATGAAACTTCGCCGCTCTCTTAATCTTTACGATTCCATTTCACTCATGTTTAGTTCTATGGTAGGACCCGGGATCTTTATCACTACTGGTTATATCCTGACCCAAACTTCAAATCCAAGTTGGGCGCTTCTTTGTTGGATCTTAGGTGGCCTCTTAGCGATAGCAGGGGCAATGAGTTATGCAAAGTCTGCAAGTATATTTCCTTACGCAGGAGGAGATTACGTTTATTTAAAGGAAGCGTATTCTCCTATCGTAGCCTTCTCAAGTGGATGGCTTTCTCTTTCTGTTAATTTTTCCGCATCCATTTCACTTTCAGCAATCGCTTTCTCAAAATCTTTTCTGACTTTAATAGATCCAAGCTTGGATGTTTATTTTTTAGAGACCAAGTTTTTAGGGATCACATTCTCATTAGGCGTGGCACAGATTATAGGGATCTCGACGATCCTTTTCTTTTCCATCGTGAATTTTTTCGGTATAGGGTTAGCCTCTAGGATCCAAAATTTTTTTACTACGTTCAAAATTTTGGGACTGGTCGCATTTGTCGTATTAGGATTTGCGATCGGAAATTATAATATTCAATATTTTGAATCTTTCTCTTTGGTTCCTTCGGATCTGAACGGATGGAATCTATTGCTTGCGGGCGCAATTCCGGTGACATTCTCCTATTTAGGCTGGAATATGATCACTTACGTAGCAGAAGAAGTGAAAGATCCTGAAAAGAATATCTACAAAGCAGTGATCTTCTCCTGTATTTTAGTGACCCTACTTTATGTTCTGATCAACTTTTTATACTTAAGTTCTGCACCGATCCAAATCCTTGCAGGAGATGAAAAGATCGGAGTGACCGCTTCCGGATTCTTATTCGGCAAAGGAGTAAAAATACTCATCACTGCGTTTATTTGTTGGGTTTTCTTGGGCGGGATTTCTGCATACATTATCGGTGGATCTAGGATCTATTTTGCAATGGCAAGGGATGGATTTTTCTTCCCTACAATGGCAAAACTCCATCCGAAATATCATAGCCCTTATAAATCCCTGGTCTTTCAGTTTTTGTATGCATGTTTATTCTGTTTCGTTAAGGAAATCGAATCTCTTCTCTATTTGATCACTTGTTCCACACTTTTATTAGCAACGATCACTGCGTATACTCCTGTGATTTTTGAGAAGAGACATTTAAAGAACGAATTCAAGATCCCAGGTTATCCTTACTCTACATATTTATATATTCTTTCGAATATTCTGATCATTGGGACTTTATTTTATAATAAAACTGCGGAAGCTCTCTGGGGTTTTGCTTTTACATTATTCTCTATTCCTCTTTATTATTATTTCAAATTATCCAAGTCTTCTCAGAACATAGGATCTTTACATACCTCGGAACCTGAATTGGCACCGGGTGGCTTAAGTTTACTTCCAGAGAATGAACCGGTTCCGATTGGTAGCGGAGACCCTGCCTAATATCTCTCTTGGAACTTTCTCCTAAAAATAAACTTAAACTTCATAGGTATGTAGGAATTCTTTCCTTAGGATTTATTTTCACCCGTCCGTTCTTAATCGCATTTCAATTTCCTAATACACAAGAATATGAAGCTATTGCAGCTTATATCGGAAGGGTCGGTGCTATCTTAGGCGCCTTAGCCTTTATCACCGGCGGGGGTTTAGGAAAATTTTTGGATGAAAAAAAGTCAAGGGTCGCGGAAATCCATACGATCGTAATGTTGGCGGGTCTGGTATTCCAGGTGCCGGTTTTGGCTGAAACAAAGATAGAAATAGTCCCGAATATAATTTCTTATCTAGGATGTTTCATCTTGCTCGCAGGTTGGGTTTTAGGAAGAAAAGTTTTTCCGAATCGAAAACGGATCCTTCCATTCTGATTTCTTAAAATGATTTTTTGGTATTCGTATTTGCTAAAAGATTTTTCCGGAAAGAATCGGCAAAACGATCCATATCCTTCTTTTCCCAACGTGCCTTATCATAGTTTATATTGATGATCATCCGATTCTCAAAAGTTGTGACGGTAGTAAAAACTGTTTGGGTCAATGCAGGGTGAACCGTAAATGAAAGCTCTTGGATACGGATCTCATCCGATTCAAATCCTTGGATGATCCCTACATTACTTAAAACGCTGGACTGAGGATTTCGACTCATTAAAGAAAGGAAAATTTTCAGACCGTCCTCTCTTTCTAAAAACTGCTCCGAAGGAGGAAGTAACTCGTAAAATGCCCGGCCCTCTCTTCTCCCGATACGTGTTCTTACATCATTCATGATCAATTTGGCTTTAGAATCGAAAGAATCACGGATATTAACCGGAGTGGTAAAAAGAGAAATGTAAAGGCCCAATGCAGAATCCGGGATTGGATGACTTAGATGTGGTCTTAAATCCGCAGGAGTAGAAAGATACAAAAGTCCTTCCTGATACTTTGTGAAAAACTCACTTAATGCGGTCACCTGCACTGCACCCAAAATCCCGTGTAATGATATCCTCCTTTCCTTGGAGCTTTGTATGAGAGAATTTAACTCATCTTCTTCCAAATAAAAACTGATAATCTCGGGATCCTGCTCACCTTTCTTTCTAACAAATTGTGGAATAGATAACGGTTTATCTGGCTTAGGTCCGCTTTTGTATAATTCTTCTGCGGGGTACAGATCCATTAAGGAAGAATATTCCATCGCTGCCTTTGAATTTTCTAAAGTTTCACCGACGCTTGCCTTTAATACATCCAGTAAAAAACGACAACCGGATCTTCCATCCGCTATACTATGATGAAATATAATACCTACTGCAAATTTAGAGTGATCCGATTCATAAAAAAGAACCCGGATCAAAGGAGAATCATCTAAAGTAAAAAGTTTAATGGTCTCCTTAGCAAACTTGGATTTCCAATCCGGAGAATAGACTTCTTTTTGGATTTGGATCTTTTTATCGGAAGTTGCAAAATATAGGTGAGAGTCCTGCCCTACCTGTTTTAAGATCTGAACCTTAGCTAACGCATGTTTGCTTTGGACTATATCCAGTCCCTTGCGTAAGTTATCTTCGGAAAAATTTCCTTCTCCTTCTGCCATTACGCAGAAGTTCATGGAGGAAGCTTGGTCATATAACCAAAAATTCGCCTCTGCTTGATCTAAAGATCGAATGAATTGTCCCTGTGATTTTTCCGATTCTTGTATATTCTGCATCTTTTTCCGACTTAAAAAGGTCTAGGCCGGAATCGCAACACCGCTTATTTCTTCTTTCTGGTAACGATTCGCCCTTGTCATACTTTCAAAGTCATTGAAACGAATTCCATATTTTTTTAGTAACGGTTTTACTCTAGGGGCCACTGCTTGCCTAAGATAGAACGGTTGAGTTACTACAAAATGATGGATCCCATGAGTGGCTCCGAAATTAAAACAGAACAAATGTAAAGGTAAGATCCATAATGAATCCAGCACTTGGGTCTGTTGGTATAAACTTTTTACGTCTCCGTAATAATGCATATTGGAAGATACTATCTGTATCGCCGATTGTCTCAACCAACATGGGATCAAATAAACCACTGCGGCAGTATTTAAGAAATTATGAATATTTGCCGTAGTCCCTGTTTCTTGGATAGGATTTCCGAAAGCCCAATTGATCAAAGAAATAGATCCCCATACAAGAAAAGAATACCATAAGAGAAGATATACTAAACGATAAGGTCCCTTGATCGGCTTCGCCTTTATTTTTGCAAGATAACGGATCGCATCCTTTCTGATCTTGGGACCTTGCAGTACTACAGCCATGATCGGATCGATCATTACTAGGATCCTTCTGATCCCCCAAGGCATTCCGTTACTAATGAATCTTTCTTCTATATCTTCTATATTTCCCGAAAGTTTATGATGAAGAAGATGGATCTCTTTCCTGAACCAAGGATTGACTGTATTCGCGCGGAATAACCAAACCATCCAAAAAAGAAAATTCTGCATTTTAGGATTTTCTTTAAAATAAATACTATGGATCAGATCGTGCTCCATCTCGTGAAGAAAGGACGCGAATATTCCATTACCGATTATACAAGCCCAGAATGGAATGATATCAGCTACATACAAACTTCCTAATACGATCATTCCGAGTGCGGAGCCTATGGTAATAGAAAATCCGATCGTATTCTGGTATTTTAGGAAGGAAAAACGTTTTCTGATCTTAGAATCCTGGTATCGAATCCATTTCATGATCCGTTTGGTTTTTTCCTTTTCGGTAAATCTTTCCGAGGTTTGTTTTCGCTCTAGAACTAAGGAACTCATATCCACTCCGTTCAATCTGATGAAAAGGATTATACACGGAAGTTCGGATCCGTCGTTCCAATCTATAAACCGAAACCTATATTTCGGTTCCGATTGATAGGATGGGACCGTTTGACCTTAACTTTTTTCACGAAATTCGGAAGGAGGAACTCCTACTTCCTTTTGAAATGCCCTATGAAAGGAAGTTTTACTCCGAAAACCTACTTCGTAGGCGATATCTAAAATGGAAGAATCCTTTTTCTGGGACAGAAGTATACAGGCCTCCTTGATCCTATATTCGTTCACGAATGCGGAAAAATTTTTACCCATCTCTTGGTTGATCAGCTCAGAAAGTTGATGAGAAGAAAGTCCCAATTCATCAGCGAGACTAGCCAGGCTTAAGTCCTCGTCCTTATATAATTTCTCGATCTGCATTGCCTGCAAAAGATTTTCTCTGAGAGTTTGTATATCCATCCCTTGGAGTAAGGATCTGGAATATTTTTGAAAAGTAACTCGAGCGACTTCCTGCAAATTTTGGAAATACGCCGGATATCTTCTACCGATCAAATAAGACACGCAGAGACTAAGCCCCATCATAGAGGCACTGATCAATAAAAAGATAGGATCCTTTCCTATAAGAAATAGAGCACCTACAGAATGGTTTGCGATCGTTGCAAGAATGATATAGAGTAGAACCCTCGCAGTCCATTCTTCTCTCAAAACTTTTAATTTGAATAAGATCCTACTTCCTCGAAGTAATCCGATGATATAAGCTGCTAACACGGATAATGGGAAGAAGAAGATCAGATCCAAAATGCTTCTTTCTTTCGAGAAAACGATGATACTTTGATAGATTGTATCAGAGTCAGGAACAAAACTTAAAAAATAGAATGCCCATATTATGATCGGGAAAACGGAATGTTTTCTACCCAAACCTAAAGCGGATTTTTCAAACTCGGAGTTTTGAATGATCTTATGGATCCCATATAAGATCGGTCCGATGGATGCGAGCACTGGAATATGAAGCAATACGACCCTCGGGAATTCGTTAGAATAACCGAATACATAAAATAAACAGGTTCCTTGTAATAGACCCAAACTTACAAACAACAGGGAAAGAAGACGATTTAGCGCAGTTTTCCTCTCTAGGATATTTTGCCCTATACAAAGTAAGGCTCCCAAATAGGTCCCAAAAACCGCAAAAGAGACTAATCCCCAAAAGAAAGGAAAATGATGGATCTCTTTCGGGAATGTAACTGGAAAGGAAGGCATCCATGGCTTTATCTTCCATGTTCCAAAACTGTCAACCCTCTGTAGGAGGTCCCACAAGGTGACCTTTCGGTTTCTGAACACCAGTTCGGCGATAAAAGTGCATATTACGGAAAATGTTTGTTTAGTGAACCAAATCGTTTTTCAGTTCCTTTTTTGTAGATAAGTTTGATATCAAATCTAAAAACCGAAAGACATAGAATGAAAACCTGAAAGTATTTGGTCTTACATTTTCCGATTAGGATCCTTTATGAAATCTTACACGTACATTCAAACTGAAAAAAAGGGAAAGGTATTTTGCATCGCCTTAAATCGTCCGGATGTAAGAAATGCAATGAATACTCAGATGATACTGGAATTAAGCGAAGCACTCACCGAGTATGAAGACGATCCTGAAGCAAGGGCTGCAATCATTTATGCAAACGGGCTTCATTTTACTTTCGGATTGGAATTAGAAGACGTTGCAAAATCCATTTTGGAGCAAGGTAGAAATTTTTTCAGAAGAGATTTTATCAATCCTTGGGATACAGGAGGAACGGATCGAATACGTAAAAAACCTCTGATCTGTGCGGTACATGGATTTTGCCTAACGCTTGGAATAGAACTTATGCTTGCTTCGGACATTGCGATCGCAGCAGAAAAAACTGTGTTCGCTCAAATGGAAGTACAAAGAGGGATCCTTCCTTTTGGCGGAGCAACGATCCGTTTCGTAAGAACTGCGGGTTGGGGAAATGCTATGAAACATATCTTAACTGGAGATAGTTTTGATGTGGCTGAAGCATATAGGATCGGAATTATACAAGAGATTGTTCCAAAAAAGGAATTACTTTCGCGAGCGATCGAACTTGCGGAGAAAATTACCGCGCAAGCACCTTTAGCAATTGATGCAGTTCTTGCAAACGCTAGGAAGGCGATCGAAGTGGGGCATTTAGAAGCTATGGACGATCTGGTCCCATTAGTCACCGATTGTCTGAGATCGGAAGATGGCAAAGAAGGGATCCGTTCCTTATTGGAAAAAAGAACTGCCGTGTTTAAAGGAAAATAATTTTCTTCGCGGAAGCGATGCGAAGTGGAAGTCACGTAGTGACCGAAGCGATAGCAAAGCACGTAGCAGCGCGGTCGCGAGCTATTGGCGAGCGAGCCGCCCAAATTTTTTAATTATAACCTAACATTATTCGGAAGAGTATGCCTCAAGGATTTCTCCTTGAATTAGAAAGTCAAAATCCGGAGCTTGTTCCTACTCGGAGAAATTCATGGATTTTAACCTCAGCCAAGATGAACGAGAGTTCATTGTATCATTTCGCAATTTTTGCAAAAAAGAGATCCATCCCTTTGCGGAAGAGGCGGACAAAAAGAAAGAATTTCCAAGATCTCATTATACTAAATTAGGAGAAGCCGGTTATTTAGGCCTATTACACGAAGAAGAGTTTGGAGGACAGGGTGCCGGAGTTTTTTTGAGCACTCTTGCAATGGAAATCGTTTCGGAATATTGCGGATCCACTTTTTTCAGCGCAGGTGCTTCTGCAGGTTTATTCGGATTACCGATCAAACATTTCGGAACTTCGGATCAAAAGAAAAAATTCCTTCCTGATATTATTTCAGGAAAGCTGATAGGATCCTTAGGAGTGACAGAGCCGGACGGAGGCTCGGATGTTTCCGCTCTTACTTCTATTGCTCGTAAAAAAGGAGATCGTTATTTCATTTCGGGGCAAAAAACTTTTATTACAAATGCGCCTAATGCAGATTATTCACTCGTTTTAGCTCGAGCTCAAGATGAGAACGGGAACGAAAAAGGTCTCACTCATTTCATCGTAGATTTAAGATCAAAGGGCGTGTCTAGATCTGTGGCGATGGATAAGATGGGCCTTAAGGCTTCTCCAACCGGTGCTTTATTTTTTGAAGATGTGGAAGTCTCGGAAGAAAACATTTTGGGCAAATTAGGAAAAGGTTTTAGACAGACTATGCAAACCTTTAATGCGGAAAGACTTTCTCTCGCGGCTTATTCTTTAGGAGTTATGAAAGCTTGTCTGGATGAATCCAAATCTTTCGCTTCTTCCAGGAAAAGTTTCGGCAAATCAATTTATCAACACCAAGGTGTTGCATTCATGTTAGCCGAGATTTACGCGAAATACGAAGCGGCAAAATGGTTCACATATAATGTTGCTTGGGAAATGGAAAGGATCGAATCGGAAGGAAAAGGTTCCATGTTACTTTCAGGTAAATGTGCAGCTTGCAAATTATTCGCTACAACTGCAGCGAGAGAGGTAACCAATCTCGCGGTTCAGATCCATGGAGGCGCAGGCTATATGGACGAATATAAGGTTTCTCGTTTATATAGGGACACTCGCTTAGGAGAAATCGGCGGAGGAACAAGCGAGATCCAAAAATTGATCATCTCCGGATCTATCATGAAGGAAAACTAATATACCTCCAGAAATTAATATCCTTCTTCAGAAACCGCATGCAACCCGATCGGATTAACAATTTCGATCCGGTTCCTTGAACTGGAAATGAATCCATCCTGCTTTAAATTTCTGAGCTCTCTGACGATTACTTCTCTTACAGTCCCGATAGAATCCGCAAGATCCTGTTGGGACAAAGTCACAAATAAAAATGGAGGTATATCTCCGCTGATTGCATTTAATAATAAATGACGAGCAAGCCTTTGCCTGACCCCGGTAAAACTCGCCCCGTATAATTCACGAAGCGCTGCATATACTCTTATTGCACATTCTTCTGCAAATAACCAAGCAAGTTCGGCAGATTTTTTTCCATAGGTTCTCAAATCTTGAAAAGATAATGCCAGCACTTCTGAATCGGTCAACGCTTGAACGAAAGTCTCTTCGGGTTGACCGGTTTTTTCTTCAGGTGTTAGAGCTCCTACAATCCCCATCATATCCCCTTGCTTTGCGTAACGAACCGTAATCTGTCGCCCAGATCCTGCAAAAAGATACATTCGAAAAAATCCGCTGACCACAAGCCCTGCATACTCCGGATCTCCCGGGTTTTTCTGAATTATTTGGCCTGCTTTGAGTTTTATTAAAATCCCCTTCTTAAGTAAAGGTTGGTATATTTCCTTTTCCAAAGAGGAAAAAATACTTAATTCCAGAGCCTTTGAAACTTCTTTCGAAAATTCCATTTTTTTCCGCCAAATGGAACAAAAGTCCCAGGAGATTTATAAAGTTCCATGTATCTTAGATCTAGACAAATCGGAAATCCATAAATTCCGAGATCTAGAGGTTTTAAATGTCGAATCATATTCAAAAGATCATTTTAGGGAGCTTGATATCTTTCTCTCTTATAACTTGTATGGATTGTTTTTTGGGAGCTCCTATGAATAAACAATCGCAAGTTTGGAGAAATTCTAAATCCGATCTAAAATTCAAAAATTGGGAAGAGGTTTTTTCTAAGCCTAGTCGATTAGAAGTCACTGCTTTTCTAACCGGACATGTTTTTACCGGGCCTTTCATTCTTATCGATGCGGATCATCCCAAAACTCCGGAAGAACAGAAAAAAGACCAATGGGTTCCGGTGCTAAGTTATTTAGTGAAACATCCGGAAAAAGGATATTTCCTCTTAGATTCGGGAGTTCCGGAAGTAGATTCAGACAATCGATGCGATTTTAATCTTCTTTTGGGCCTATTTAATACGAAATGTCAGTCGAAAAAGGGCCGTAACTCTGCGGGCCAATTGGATGCATTAAATATTTCGAATAAAGATTTGAATTTCGTATTAGTTTCTCATTTGCATTGGGATCATATTGGAGGTATGGAGGCTCTTAGAAAAAGAGGTCCTGTAAAAGTATTGATCTCCGAAGAAGAAGCAATTGATGCAAGCAAGGCTTTCTCCGTTTTCCACGGCTACTCTTCTACAGCTCTGTCTTTCGATTTTGATCTTTCTACTCTTCCTAAAGATAAATTTTTTGAAATGCCGATCTTGGGCTCAGTCTATGATCTTTATGGAGACGGTTCCGTTTGGATCATATCCGCCACAGGTCATACGGAAGGAGAAATCGCTGTACTTTTAAATGCCGCAAGCGGACCCTTATTATTTACTTTCGATTCCTCTCATCTAAAGGCAGGATTCGAAAATGAGGTTCCTCCCGGAGCTACAACAAATAAGGAAAAGAGTACAGACATTATCCGTAGAATGAATGCCTTCTCTAAAAAATTTCCGAAAGTAAAAGTGATCTACGGACATGAACCGACACAATGGAAAGGAGATCCTATAGTTAGTTTAGCAAAATAATCTAAGGACTTCGGAATTAAGGAAATTAGGGGGAAGAAGATAGATTTGCTTCTTTTCCTAATTTTTCTTCCAGGTATTTATGGATCTCCGGATCGTTATCTTCGATCAATTGCCAAAATGAAAATCCTCGGATCTTGTATTTGTCCAGGATCTTCATTTTTTTCTCAAAGGCGCTTCGATTCATATAGAAAGCGACACGATCACAACCGCCCATCCTATACCAAAGAGAAGGATCTGAATACACATGACCTTGGTGGCGATATAGATATGGTCTTAGATAGGTCCAATCTCCGGACTTAGGAAGAGTTTTAAATATTTCTAATATATCTGTGGGCTCTTCTTTTTTAGGAGCCATCTTATCCTGGATCCATTTTGCCCTGGAATAGTAGACCGATTTTGTCTCCATCTCGCAGTTGAGTGCCCAATCGTATCCGTAAGTAGGGATCGCCATATATAATTTTTCGTTCGGGATACGTTTCACCGCATATTCCAATATTTTATCGATCCACCAATCCGGTGCCTGCGGCCCCGGCCCAGGAAATCCTTGTTTGCGCGGATGTAACTCGTAGGCCATAATTTTGACCTTATCAGCTACTTTTCCTAAAAATTCGTAATCATGGGTCAATTGTCCGCGATACGCCTCATAAAAATCCACTTGGATCGGAGCCTTCAATCCTTTGCAAGGATACACGGAAGGTTTTTCGGCTACGGTTTTCGGATGGATTGCCACGGACAATATTTTCCCTTTAACATGAAGAGCATCCCGGAGAAGTATTAAAAATTCTTGAAATGCTTCTTTTTTCTCGCAGGTCATTCCTTCATAATCTATATCGATTCCGTCATACCCGTAAGTATCTATTTCTTTCAGTATGTTCTGGATATGGGAATCGCGCACCTTAATATTCCCATTTAATCCGATCGCATCGGATACTTTTTCAAAATCATTCTCCCACCGAAAGATTGTAGGAATGATCAGGGTTTTAGGAGACATCAAACGAAGCCAACGAACTCTCTCATCGATCTCGTTCTTTTTCCATACGGAAAGAATACGGCCCGTATTACTTCTCCCACCTTCTAAATTGTACAAGAACGGATGGATCTCATCGTATAGATGAACATATTTCATCATCGCATAAAAGTCCTGGGACCAGGTGGATGCAGTCAATCTGCCTTCCGGTTTGGGAAGAGAAGTAGGCTTTGGCTCCGTTTTAGGACGTTCGAAAATGCAGGAGTTAGATATGACTAAGATCCCAATAATCAAGATCTTAAAAAAGGATCGATACGTATAATGTTCCAAGGCTTCCGAGAATTTTATAAATGGGAACAATGACAAGCCGGAAACAAAGTTTAAGATAGATCCGTCGGATCAGAATATTCCTTGATCGTGGAATATTCCTACTTACATAATGAGCTTTCTCGGATCGGATCTTAATAGATGGAACCTAATTCGGAATTCAATCCTTTACAATTAAATTTAGGAGTTACTTACTCGGAAATTCTTCCGAGTGTGGAACTTTCTCCCTTTATAGCATACTACTGGGAAATCCATTCTAATTCCATATTATCTAGTTCCTATCAAGTCGTTCCGGATGGATGTGTCGATCTAGTCTTCAGTACGACCTCGAATGGCCCGATCCTAATTTCTCTTTCCCCAACCTCCTTGGAGAATTTCCCGATCAACCCAAAGGACAATTGGTTCGGGATCCGTTTTTTGCCTCTGGGAATACGTAGATTTTTTCGATTCGATCTAGGGGAATTTAAAAGCCAAACCGTTCCTTTTTCCTCCATCTTTCCTTCGGAAGCGGTCGAGTTAGAAGATAAATTAAGAATTTCTAATTCTTTTTTACATAGGATCCGGACCTGCGATGTTTTCTTTTCGACTCTTTTAAGAAAGAAGGAATTACAAACGGACGACCGTGTCCTTTTTTCCGTAGGCCAAATGTATTCCGATTTCCAAAAACCTACGGAAAATCTGAATTTGCAGGTTACTTCCAGACATTTAAGAAGATTATTTTCAGAAAATATCGGCCTCTCACCCAAAGAATTTTCTAAGATCCTAAGATTTCAAACGGCTCTTCGCCATTGGAAAGAGAATGATAAATTCGAACTGGGAGAAGGATTCTACGACCAATCCCATTTTATCAAAGACTGGAAAAAATTCACAGGGCTGACTCCTTCTTCCCTTAGAAAATTTCGCTGAAACTTTGTCCGATTTTTACAATCCATATCTGGCTTCCTAAGTTACATTTAAGACTATAAGGAGCCTATATGAAATTAAATCCAGGCATAGTCACACAAAAGTTAAAGGAAACAAAAGAGTTCTATCTGAATAAATTGGGATTCAAGATCGTTTTTGAAAATGATTGGTATCTTCTTCTTTCTACCCCGAATGGAAAATCGGAGATATCCTTTCTACTTCCGAACTTAGAGAACCAACATCCTATTTTCCAAAAAGAATATGCAGGATTTGGAATGTATCTTACTATTGAAATGGATGATGTGGATCCTTTTTATTCGGAACTCAAGAAAAAAGGACTGCCTATACTTTTAGATCTAAAGGAAGAAGAATGGGGAGATAGGCATTTTGCGGTTTTGGATCCAAACGGGATCGGGATCGATTTCGTGAAATACTCCGCCCCTGTAGAGGTTTGAATGAAATTTTCTCCGGAAATTTACACATCCAAGCTGGAAGAATCTAAGGAATTTTATACTCGGAATCTAGGCTTTGAGATCGTAAAAGAATTGGAAGGATACATCGTTCTATCACATCCCAAATATCCGGAGTATGAGATCCAATTTTGTATCCCGAATTCACCTTTTGTAAAACCGATCTTTCATCCTGAATTTAGAGGTCCAGGTTTATTATTCCAATTCGAAGTGGAAGATGTAGAAATAGAATGGAGAAAATTTTCGGATCAAAAAGGAGAGATCGTATTAGAACTTTGTTCTGAACCAGTGAACGGAAAACATTTCACGCTGATGGATCCGAATGGGATCCTAATAGATTTGGTTGAATTCGAAAAATAAGAACTTAAACGGACATTCCGTTTTTCTTGAGTATATCCAAAGCGGTTTGTCTCAAGATTGGATGGACCACAAAATCTTCCGGATCCGGGGCTTTTCTTTCGGGTTCGGGATTTTTGAACTTATCCGGCCCGATCCACTGAGAAAGAGCCCATAACATTCTTTGGAAAATTTCATCGATCCTTCTTTGGTATCCGGCTTTTTTATAATATCCGTATGCAAGGATCGGAAGTTTTTTCTCGAACATGAAATGGTCCCCGAGACGAATGAGCCCGTCTTTGTATTCCGTTTTCAGGAAACATTCCCGGGCCTTACGGATATCTCCTTCGTTAAATGCCTGATTTCCTTGGCGGATCAGTTCCATTCTTTCTTTGGGGTCCATACTTATATATATCGTCAAGTTTTAGGATTTCGCAAGGCTTTTTAAGGGTCGATTTCCCACCCAAAAGCGGAAAGAAAACAAAAAATCTTGTCTAGTTCCAGAGTTCCCTATCATTTGTCTTTGTATGAGCACTTTAAAAGCGGGCTCCAAAGCCCCCAGTTTTACGACCCAAAACCAAGACGGAGAGAAGGTTTCCCTCAAGGATTTAGTCGGGAAAAAAGGTCTGGTATTATATTTTTATCCAAAAGACCAAACCCCAGGCTGCACGACCGAGGCCTGCGATTTTAGGGATAATTTCGCAAGATTGAAAAAAGAAGGATTTAATGTAGTCGGAGTCTCTAAAGATTCAGTGAAGTCTCACCAAAAATTCATCGAAAAGCAAGAACTGAATTTTACATTACTCTCCGACGAAGACGGAAGTATCTGCGAGGCATACGGGGTCTGGCAGTTGAAAAAATTCATGGGAAGAGAGTTCATGGGAATTCTCAGAACTACATTTCTCATCGGAACAGATCTAAAAATTTTGAAAGTATATCCAAAGGTCAGCGTTAAAGGACATGTGGATGAAATACTCGGGGACATTAAGGCGCTGGATAAAAAATGAAGATAGAAAAATCAAAGATCAATTTTAGCATCGGGAAGAATACTTCCAAAAATATTTATAAGATCATTCCGGTCACAAAAGATAATCTTCCTAAAGAATTAGAAACGAAATTTTCAGACCAGATACGTTCCGGGATCTTCTCCGGAGAATCCGGCCAAACCTTTATAGATGAATCAGAAAGGATCATGTATCTGGGACTCGGGAACCCGAATAAGGTTAGTATTCGTTCCGTCGCTCAGGTCTTTTTGAGTATCGGTGAAAAACTACGCAAATGGGATTCAGTTGGTCTTGAGATCAAACTCACTCGTTTTTTAACAAAAACACTTTCCCCTTCTACACTCGTTTATCAGATCGCAAACTCGTTGGATCTTGGAGCATTTCCGATCAATGTTCTTACAAAAGATTTTAAAGAGAAAAAACTGAAATTCGGAAATGTAAGCTTTTTGTTGGAGGATCCCGGTGCGGAAAAATCCGCAAAAGTCGGTTTAGAAAAATCCAGAGCAGTTAGTAAATATGTGAACGGTGCAAGATACATCGCTCATCTTCCGGCAAATCATTTTACTCCGGAGGAATTTGTCTCCAGATCCAAAGAGATCGCAAAGGAAGCCGGCTTAAAGATCACTGTAATGGACGAGCCCCAACTTAAAAAAGAAAAGATGGGTGGGATCCTTGCAGTTAGCCAAGGTTCGGATAAAAAACCGAAGATGATCGTTCTAGAATACAATCCTCCTAAGGCAAAATCCAAAAAGAAACTAGCACTTATCGGAAAAGGACTGACCTTCGATTCAGGTGGGATCAGCATTAAACCTGCACAAGATATGCATGAAATGAAATATGATATGTGCGGCGCTGCTGCAGTGATCCACGCGATCGGTGCGATTGCAGAACTCGGGCTCTCTGTCCCTGTTATAGCAGCTATTGGAGTTGCAGAGAATATGCCGGACGCCGCCGCATTAAAACCGGGAGACGTGTATACCGCTCATAATGGTCTGACGGTAGAAGTACAAAACACGGATGCAGAAGGAAGGCTCGTGCTCGGAGATGTTCTGTCTTATATAGGAAAAAAATATAAACCTGACTATATGGTGGATCTTGCAACATTAACTGGGGCGATCATTATCTCCTTAGGACATGAAGCTGCAGGTGTAATGAGTAACTCGGATAAACTTACAACACTTTTGGACGAGGCTTCCGCTTCTTCAGATGAAAGGACCTGGAATCTTCCATTATGGGATGAATATGGAGAAGATCTAAAAAGCGATATCGCGGATCTACGAAATATCGCAGGACGCCCGGGAGGAAGCCTTTCTGCGGGGAAATACCTGGAACGTTTCGTAGATGCGGGAATTGACTGGGCTCATATAGACATCGCAGGAACCGCCTGGAGAAAAAAAGCATCCGGCACACAAATTGGAAATGGGCCGAGCGGTTATGGAGTCAGACTTCTTGTGGACTTGGCTGAAAAGTTAGAAAAAAACCGGGGAGTTTAATCCCCGGCCATCTTCGATTCGCACCGGTTCGAAAATCGATCGGTTTTCACCGTTCTGGGGTATCGACTTCCTAACCTTCTATATCTATATTTCCGAACACTGCAAACGAAGGAACGGAGTACTGTCTTAAATAAGTGTAATCCGATTGTTTCGTGTAAAGTTGAGATTCTTCTATTTCTCCCGGAGTTTGGGAAGAATTGTATAATGCCTGTGCCGCATGCATTTCAGTCACACTAGGTTCGAAAATATTTCCTGTAAGCATAGGAAACATCAGATCATTCGGATCTTGAGAATGTTGTAGACCTAGGCAATGACCGACTTCATGAGCTACGGTTGCGATCACATATTCTTTGGAATCTATGGTACTTCCTTCCAATTTCATCGCGTCTGCAGTAGCCTTCACTCTATCCGTAAATATAAAGATTACACTGTTTTCTATACGAGAGCCTGCACTAATGGAACAAGCTGCCAGGTAGAAAGGATTCGCGGAGAATAATTGGCAATCCTTCGCATTCTTGTCGGAAATTCCTTCGACCGCACATTTTCCGGATTCGGTAAATGCGATCGTATTTCTCATTCTATCTACTCTTGTTTTTGCGGGATAAACATCGATCCCTAATCCCCATTTCTGGACGGCGGCCTGGGTAAGTTGCAGACCACTTTTCATTTCCTTACCGTATAAGGCCCAAAGTAACTGTTTCTCTTCCCAAGTAAGGTCTCCGGAAGAATTTCCCGTTTGAGTACAGTATGAAAACGTAATAAACCAAATTGCTAATAGAGCAAAAGACACCCTCATTATTTTTCCCCAGTAAAAATATCCGATTCCCGATTTTATTTTTAAGAAATCGAATCCGCGTATAGTACGGGTTTCAGCTTTGTGGAATGGTTCTTTAAATTGTCTCTATCGCGGGATCGATCAACGCGAAGGGAGTTTTTCTTTTTATTTCAGACTTGTCTGTTCAACAAATCCCCGGTTCTAAATATTATGACGATCGAGTTACGAAAATTTGCACTAAAAATTTTATTTTGCTCATAAATATATTAAATAAATCGAATGTTATATTAATTCAAGTTTGAGAATCGTTTTGAGAAGCGAATGCAAGATGAGATACATATTTTAGATTAGTAAATTTATTTCCTAATCGTTCCGATGTATCTTTCTTAAAATTTTAAGCCGAAAGATTTACTCCATATAGAATTTCTTTTCGTTCTTACTTTTCTATTTGAGAAGGTTTCGCAAGTTTCTATTTGATAGATATGTTCGATAAGAAAAATTTTTAAGATAGCAGAGATGTATTCATATTGGAAATTTATTTCCAGTATGTTTTTGCAATTATAGGATCGTGATAAGAGAGAATGGAAATTTATTTCCTAAAATGAGGCGTTTATTCCGATTCAATTTCGATCTTCTTCTTTTTAATCTTCCGGACCCTTTCTATATAATTAGTTCTTAAGGGCCGCAAATCCTCTCAAAAGAGGCTCTTTTTTCTCCAGACCCCAAAAAGCTGAGACTTTTTTACTTGTCCCCATAGTGCGTCGCAAAAAACTGGTCGTAGATAGTGCATTGCACTATAGGGAGACAAGGAGAATGCTCCAGCCTAAAATTCGAAAAAGATACATATTCATCGCCTCGTTACCCCTTCTCTACCAGTCATTTGTGGCTCCAATTGCGGGCTCTTTGATTGGAAAAACGATTCCGGGCAGGAACTCCCTCCCTGAAGTCGTTCAGATCAAAGAATATATCCGTTCGGAGCGACCAAGTCTCTCCGAAGAAGAGCTAGAATTACTGTCCCGAGCAGTCGATCGGGAATCCGGAAGGATCCATGATAGCGCTTGCGGAGTATTTTGCCAGGAAGGAGAAAAAGCTGGGCTCTTACTCGGGATCATCAAGACCGAATCCGAATTCTATAGGAAAGCAAGATCCAAGAAAAATGCCCTTGGGCTAATGCAAATCATGCCTGGAACTGGCTCCTGGATTGCGTCTTGGGAAGGCAATAAGATCAAAAAAGAAGATCTATTCTTACCGGAGACAAATATCCATCTGGGAGTTTCCTACCTAAACCATTTACTCGAAACTCATGAGGGAAATCTTCGCCAGGCGTTACTTGCGTATAACGCGGGCCCTGCCGCGGTAAAAAAATGGGGAGGAGTTCCTGCCTATGCGGAAGAAGTGTTTAGCGGACAGGAAGAATATTTGGGAAGCAGAGAATAATCCCTTCTCTGCTTAACGTTTTTCCATCCATAAAACGCAGGCCTCTAACATCTCTCTCATATGCTTCCGGTCAGAATGGGTAGGATGCCCATGACCCGGAAGCAACCATTCGAAATCATAATTTTGCAATTGTCTCATCGACTTGGTTTGTTCTTCCCAAGAATACCAACAAGCACTCCTAAATGCGACGAGCCTTTCTCTCTCCGGATCGAATGCAAGATGATCTCCCGAGAATAGAAATTTATTATTATATAATAGAGTACAATGCCCTCTTGTATGTCCAGGCCCCGGAATGATCAGTAGGTCCTCCGACAATTGAAAAGGCTCGTTTCCTTTCAGGATAATTTCCGCATCGGAAACCGCGGAAAGATCTCCTTCATGTATGATCCTTTCCGTCCCGAAATTTTCGTGAAATTTTTCATGATCCCCGATATCATCCCGGTGAGTTAGAAAATGATATTTAATCCCTCCTAGGTTTTTGATTTTTTCAATTAGAGAAGGAAGATATCTAGGGGAATCTACTAATACATTCCCTTCTTCTCTTAGGATCAGATAGGAAAATGCACCGAATGAAGAGCGCGCATGAAATCCACAATGATATACATTTTCATGGATTAGTCTAGGAAAAGATGATTTTGCTTCTGCGAGATCTACCCGATCGACAGTTCCGATAGAAGCGGTAGGGCAAGCCACCAATGCTTGTAATGCTTTGAATTGTTCTGATTCTGATTCGGGTTGTTTTTTGACGAAGGAACCGCTTTGATCTTCCCCAAAAATATCGGAGGCGAGGATCCTACAAGTTTCGCAGTCGATACAACTTGAATCTACATAAAGTTGTCCCGGAGAATTTCGGGCCTTCTTTTTAGTAAGAGTCGCCATAAGGATTAGACTGCCCGATTATTTCACCCAATCGCTTCTGTTAAAATACTTATCTTCTAAACTTTTTAGCTCGCCGGTTCGTTTGAGTTCCGACAGAAAAAATTCGAAATTTTTAGAGAAATAAATATCTCCTTTAGGCAACAATGCACTCACATGATTTTCTTGAACAGGCTCTATCAATGCTCTAAAATTAGATAGAATACTTCTTTGTTTTAGTAGAAGCCCTTTGATGTATAAGGAATCTCCCACAAAACAATTTGCCTGTCCTTCTTTTACCGAATTCCAAGCGCTTTCCATAGACCCGTAAGTAAATACCCTGGAGTTCGGGAATATACTTAAAAGATAATCATGGCTTGCAGAGAATGCCCTCACGGAAAAGCTAAGGCCGCTTATACTTTCCAAATCTTTTATACTTCTGAAATAAACCGTAGAAATGATATTTCCCTCGGGAGGAGGGGGCAATGCATTCTTATTTACTAAGGCACCTGTGGTAGAAATTAAATAAGGAGAACTGAAATTTCCTTTTTTAGATCTTTCTAATGTAGAACTTAAACCAGAAAAAGCGATATCCGCTTCTCCGCTCTGGATCGCCTCTGCATAATCCTCGAACTCAGGACGATTTGTGAAGCTATATTTTACTCCCAAAAATTCAGCATATTTTCTACCGAGTTCCGCATCAAAACCGGGAAATCCTTCTTTCGCGTCTGAAATATAAAAAGGATCAAAATTGCGATTTCCTGTGACCCGCAATTCTCCTCTTTTTTGGATCTCTTCCAAACGAGACCCGGGCGTCTGTTGAGAGTAAACAGAGAAAGTAAAAAAGATCGTTATGATTGCACTGAATTTTCGGATCACTCCTCTTTTGTAATTCAACCGCACTTTGGATCAAGGGAAAAACGGATCTATTGCCGACTTTCGTCTAAGTGACTCTTTTCATTTTTGCAATAAATCGGGAACGTTTCTCCTCCTCCGGGTTTACTTATATAAGAGAAGACCAGGAATCCAGGCTTGAACATCAGAAGAATATTTCTAATCCCGAAAAAAGATCTCGTGAACTTCCTTCGCTCTCTCTGTCTTATTTTTTTCTTAACCTCCTTTTTCTCCTGCGAGAACAGGGACACGGATAAGGTTAATTTAACCGTATTCGGCGACGGAGTTGCATTCAATATAGATGGAGAATTGGACATGGATAAGACCGCAAGTTGCGGGACTGCAACTCCTTATAGTTCTTCTAGCACAACTAGCACTACGACTACAACCACGAGCACTAGTTCTACAAATTTATTCACTGTGATCAGTAGATTGTATTTTAAGACCGGGGATTATTTGTATTTAAAGTTCTTATACGACGCGACTCAGAACCAAGGATCTATTGATGCCACCCAAGGTTTTTCTTACTCCGGAAAAGTAGGCGCATCTGCAGTAGTTTCTAATTATGGAAAAATTTATTGGGGAGGTAGCGGCGTTCCAGTAGATACAAGCGTTACTAGTTCCCAGGCATTATCTTACTTAACCGTAGATCTGGATCTTGTCGGAACTGCAGTTTCCAGTGGAAACACTGCACTTTCTCTTACACAATGTTATACTGTAGATTATATTAATTGTACTTCCGCAACTTCTACCAGTATGTGTTATACCCAAGACGGGCAAACCTGTTATAATACTCAAACCGTATCAGGACCCTCAGTAAGTATTAAGGGAGAAGTGAATTGTACAAGTAATACGATTTCTTCCGGAAGTTCTTCCAGTACTAGTACCACACAATAAAAATATTTCGTCAAAAAAAGTATAAGGTGATCGATTTGGATTCTAAAACTCTAAAAATTCTTTTCCTATTGTTTCTCTTTTTAGGGAGTTCCCAATTTATTTTTGCAGAACCGCCCCCTCCTCCTTTCGGACCCGAACCTTTCGATATGTTTATTCCGGGAGGAGGTCCTAGAGAAGATAAAAACTTCGAAAGGTTCTCCAAAGAACTCTCTCTCACTCCAGAACAATTGGAAAAAGCGAAAGTTTCCAGAGATAAAAGAATGGCGGCGAGTAGAACGATCGGAGAAAAACTTCCTTCACTTCATGAGTCTTTACGCAAACTATTAGAATCTCCTAAAGTAGATTTAGTCGCTGTCAAAGCAAAGTTAAAGGAGATCAGCGATATACAATTAGAGCTTAGGTTTTTACATATTCAAGGAAGATTAGAATTCGAATCCTATTTAACCCCTGAGCAGAAACAGAAACTCGCCCAACTTCATAAAGAAAGGCTACAAAGAATTAAGGATCGTAAGGATCATCCTCATGGACCTCCTCCTCCCGGAGAGAGGGATTGCCGATAAGAATGACGGAATCCGATCTAATTAGAATCATCGAATCGAGTAAAGAGACCGTCTTAAAATCGATCCGAAGACATCTTTTACCAGGCATGGGTTCTATAATGGAGGACCTTGCCCAAGATACGTATTTAAGATATTATCTTAAATTCAAAAATAAACCACCTTTAGATCCTCAAGAAGCGAATCGTTGGTTATATGTCGCAGCAAGAAATGAATGTAGAAGAGCGATACGTAAATGGAATCGAGAAGGAAAAGCTTATTTCAAATTACAAGCAGAGGTCCAAGTTTCCGATAAAAAAGAAAACTTGGATCTTGCTGCGATGGAACCGGCACCGGACGGACGCAAATGGATAGAATCTCAAATTAATCTCTTGCCATCCCCATATAAAGAAACTATGATACTTAGATTGAACGGCGAAAAAATGGAATCTATCGCTAAAAAATTGGATATATCCGAAGGCACAGTCAAATCCAGGATTTCCAGAGCAAAAGAATGGTTGTCCCGATCTGCAAATTCAAATCGAAAAGGGATAGGAGAGAACTTATGAACGATTATAAAGATCCCGATTTAGACCTTAAAATGGAGACGTTACTCCAAGATCCAAATTTTGCAAAAAGGATCGCAGGAAATATTATACAAAAAGAAGAAAACCGTAAGAAGATATTTCCTTCTAATCGATTCGTTTTACAAGCGTTAGCAGCTGCACTCCTTTTGGGAATATCCAGTCTTATAGCTACTTTTTATATTCGCAGTGAAAAAGAATCCAAAGACTCTTATTCAAATTATCAAAATTCTGCGGAGTTTTTGGCCTCTCCTTTGGAAACTGAACATATTTGGGAAGGAACAGATCTGATCATTGAAACTTCCTTCACCCAAAGATAAGATCAATCCGTCAGAAGTTCCGGTATATTTTTATAATATTCTAATGATTCAGGATTGATGAGCGCGTCTTGGTTCGTCACAGGCTCTCCTTGAACTGTTTTTTTAACGGCTATCTCAACCTTCTTCATATTCCTAGTATAAGGAATGTCCGCGACTTGGATGATCTTGGATGGAACATGTCTTGGGGAGACCTTTTCCTTGATCTCTTTTTTGATCTTGGTTTCAAATTCCTTATTTAAAGCTGCACCCTCTGCCATTTTTAAGAACAAGATCACTCTTACGTCGTCTTTCCATTCTTGTCCGATCACGACAGAATCCGCAATCTCTGAAATTGTTTCCAAAAGACTATATAGATCCGCTGTTCCTATGCGCACTCCACCAGGATTTAAAGTGGCATCCGATCTTCCATAGACGACCATTCCTCCGTTTGGAAGGATCTCCGCAAAGTCGCCATGTCTCCAAATCTCAGGAAAAGTATCAAAATAAGCTCCGAAATATTTTTTACCGTCAGCATCATTCCAGAATTCCAATGGCATAGAAGGAAAAGGTTTTGTACATACAAGTTCTCCTTTTCCTCCTTGGATGGACCTTCCGGAATCATCAAAAATTTTTACAGACATCCCGAGGCCCAAACTTTGTAGTTCTCCTGAATGTACAGGTATATTCGGATTACCTAATGCAAAACAACCGTTTAGATCCGTTCCTCCAGAAATAGAAGAAAGCCTCAGATCCTTCTTCCAAGTATCGTATATATAATCGAATCCGTAAGAAGGAAGAGGTGAACCCGTAGAAAGTACAGCCTTTAGGGAAGATAGATCCATATCCGGTTTATACTTTTCCTTCTCCAAACTTAATATGTATTTTGCTCCTACTCCGAACACTTTGATCTTTTTGTCGGAAACGTATCTAAAAAGTACTCCTGGATCCGGATAAAATGGATTCCCATCGAATAAATATAAGGTCGCGCCTATGGAAAGAGAACTTATTAGCCAGTTCCACATCATCCATCCACAGGTTGTGTAATAAAAGATTCCATCTCCTTCTCTCAGATCCGTATGTAATGCCAGTTCTTTCCAATGATTTAAGAATACTCCAGGGCCTTGCACCATACATTTAGGCAATCCCGTCGTTCCGGAAGAATACATAATATAAACGGGATGATCAAAAGAAGTCTGATAAAAAATCGGATCTTTTCCCAAAAATAATTCATAAGATTTTTCTAATGGAATTGATTTATCCGGAAATCCGGAGGTTCTAGAATTTAGATCTTTCGGGTCCAAGCTAGGATATTCAGAGACTAGTATTTTTTTTAGATCCGGAAGTTGGGCGGAAATTTCATTTACGATCCCGGAAAGAGGTAGAGACTTTCCTTTGAATTCATAACGATCCGTAGTAATGAGTATTTTAGGGCGGATCTGGCCGAAACGATCCAATACACCTTTTACTCCAAAATCCGGAGAACAAGAAGTCCAAACGGCACCAATACTTGTAGTAGCGAGCATCGCAAGCACAGTGTCCGGAACATTTGGCATAAGTCCCGCAACCCTATCTCCAGGAACTACACCTTCCGATCTGAAATACGCTGCAAGTGCACCTACTCTTTGATATAACTCCGAATAGGTGAAACTTTTCTCTGCACCGGTCTCTCCTCTGTATACCAAAGCCAGGTTCTCATCCTTCTTTCGTAGTAAATTTTCAGCGAAATTTAATTTGGCTCCGGGAAAGAACTTAGCCTCTCTAAAACTTTTTCCAGTGCGTAAAACTTCTTCGTATGTTTGGGAATAGATTACAGGAGCAAATTCCCATAGTAGTCCCCAAAACTCCTCGATGAAGTCCACTGACCAGGTATGCAATTCTGAATAGTTTTTGAATTTTTTGCCGGTCTTTTCTTCTACAAATTTTTGGAATTGGGTCAATCTGGAATTTTGGATAAGTTCGGGAGACGGGCTCCAAAGAGTTTGGTTCATATCAGCTCGAATATGCTCGGTTTTTTCGATCGAAGGTCAACAGTAAATTGGTTGAGAAGTGCGAGCCTTATCCTAAGATTTGTGAGTTCGAAAGTCCGGAGTTTGCAGTTGTCCGATCTAAACCACCTAAATCTACCAACAATCCTATTCTTATGCGTAAGTTTAATCTACGCGTTCCATGGTTTTCTACACCAACTTGTAGTAGGAGGAGCGATTTCCGTTTTCCAACATCCGGATGAAAGACAATCCAGAATGATACTGATGGTTTGGATCGCAACCGGCGGATTCATGAGTTTCCTAGGGCTTCTACCGATTGTATTACTTCTTTTGTATGGAGCAGATTCGGAACCCGTGAAGGCAGTTCTCTGGACTAATACATTGGCCTTATGTTTTTTAGCGGTGCATTTTGTTCTTTGCGGAGTGATGAGACTTCCCCGCCCTTTACGGATCGGTTTTTATTTTACGATCACTTATGCTGTCGCAAATCTGATTTTTCTTTTTACGTACGATAAGATCTAGTTTCGTTTTTTTTCACGCTAAGACGCTAAGCATCAGAAGATCTTTATTCAGAAATTGAAGAAAATTGATTATAAGAAGCTCTCTGGTTTTTGGCTTCCTTTTCTTCTCACCTTCGTGAGAAACCCAATTATTTGCGCAGATTCAAGTGCAGCTTGTTGATTAGAGATTTGCTTTCGCTTCGCTAAGGGCACCCTACGGGTTTCTCGTTCCCTACGGGTCATGAATACGTTGGTGTTGATTCAAGTGCAGCTTGTTTGGAGATAGATTTGCTTTCGCTTCGCTCAAGCACCCTCCCGGGAATTTCCTTCCCTATGGGTCAGGAATACGTTGGTGTTGATTCAAGTGCAGCTTGTTTGGAAATAGATTTGCTTTCGCTTCGCTCAAGCACCCTACGGGCTTCTCGTTCCCTACGGGTCACTCGAAGGGCTCGTAGTAAGCTAAATTTTCTGGGCCTTCGTGGATCACGATCCGATCGACTTTCCCCTTTGCGGCAGAGACACTATCCTTTAAGCCATAATAAAACCAACGCGCCATATTTTCAGAAGTCGGATTGATCTTCTTAAAATCAGCATGGTCATTGATCAGAATATGGTCTAACTCATGGACCAGCTCTTTTAGTCTCTTTTTAGAAGTTAGAAAGTCGAAACTAATCCCGTCCTCTCCTATATTCTTTTGGCCTGAAAGATAGACCTCTACCTTAAAAGAATGACCGTGGATCGGCTCATCGGAACCGTCCGGGAAGTATTTGTACAGATAATGAGAGGATTCGAATCTTTCCTCGATCCTGATATAGAATTTGCCGGTTTCTTGAAAAAACATGGAATTGACTTTGGCCTAGGGAGTCTATATACTGGAACTGAAAACCAGTACTTAGGAGATTTTCCCCATGTCGGAAGCGGTCAAGCCAAGATTTTTTAAAGATATGACGGTAGGCGAAGCAATCGGTCTTCATCCGGAAGCGGGGTTGGTGTTCTCCAGCTATCATTTAGGCGGATGCTCCCATTGTTCCATCAATGAACTCGAAACTATCGAGCAAGTTTGTATGGGATACGGTGTGGAAGTGGATGTTCTTTTAGACAGCCTAAACAACTTATTCGAGGACGGAGAGTAATCTCTCCGCCTTCGGGCAGTTCTTCTTTCCGCATCTTATAAAAGAAAATATTTCCTGATCATTGCAAGCTCGGCTCCTTTTTCACAGCCGAACCATTTCAAAAGTTTTAATAAAGCCTTCTCGCCTTTCGTATTCAATAGTAGTTTATTCAAAGCACTTCTGATCCCCCAATACTTTCTGATATCGGGTAATTTCGGGCTAGGAAGATTCAAACTGATAAAAGACATTCCAACCTTAGTATCTCCCAACTCTCCGGGCTTTCTCATCTTTTCCAGATCCTGACTCACAGTATATAATGTTTTCTTAAACTTAGATATTTGGGTCGGATTTTCGCTTTCCGTAGCGATTTGGTATTCTCCGATCCATTCGCGGATCTTTTTGTATTTCTCTCTACATTCCATCGCCGCAGGGATAATTTCCGAAAGTTTGTTGGAAGATTCCAAAACCTCTCCGACTAAAGGAGGAAGGATCAGCTCGAAATGATTCATTCTTCCTACAGGAGTAAGACTTGAGAATACTTTTAATCTTTCTTCATCGATCCATTCCTGGATCTCCGAATTGATATCATTTTGCGGTTTAAAAAAGGAAATCTGTTCCAGAAGAGAAGCTCTGATCGGATGAGCAACGTAATGTGCACCTAATAGAGAACTTCTTCCCAAATTTCCTGCAGTTCCCCATACTACCTGGCTGAAATAAGAATGTGGAGCTTCCTTATTTTTTCGAAATCCATCCAGGTTCTCTTCCTGGTGTTTTTTCATAAGATCTGTGGCGCATAATAATTTTAAGGCTTCGTTCCTAAAGTCCGCAACTTCCGGATTATATGTAGGAATATCAACGGATACGAGAAGGTCACCATCCAACGAATCCAAATTCTCAAAAGAATTCCATCCTTCGGAGAATTTGAGATCGTAAAAGATCTTTTCTCTTAGTATAAATTCATTGATTAGCGAAAATAAACTTTCGATCTGAATACATGCTGCGCAGATCTCGCTCCAATCATAGGAATTCGTTTCCTTATTGATCTTCAGTTCTTTTACGTTCGAAAAATCCAGGCCATTAGAATATAGATCGAAAATACTTTCGAAAGTCCAATTATCCCAGAAAGAAGTATTTTGTTGCATCCGAAGGGTTCGGATTTTCCATTATATTCCTAAATTTGCAAACAAAATACCATTACATTTATGTTAGGTGATCTTATTCTTCCGATTTTGCCAAAATAGAATTATAAATTTGGGCAGCGGCTAGATCGGCCAACTCGCTCGGAGATTTGGATCGTTGATAATAAACCGGCAGAATAAAGAATATTACCTTCCATTCATTGACTATCTCGAGTTTAAAAGCGAGATCTGTTCCTTTGTTTAATACAAAAGTTGCCTTCGAGATGGACGCATCAAATCTAGGTTTGAAAAGTCGGATTGAGATCACATTTGCATCTTTCTTTTCCGGCATTCCGACTTCCACATCCAACTTATATCTCCCCTTTAATTCGTGATAGAATGCGTCCCTAAAAAGCAGATACGGTTCCGGGATCGGAAATCTAGTCACCTTCTCCACTTTTCCAAATCTAGTTTTGATTTCCTCGGAATGTAATAAAGTGAACTCGTCCTCTATATGCAGATATATCTTACTCGTTTTAAGTTCTCTGAGGGGGGAATAATTTTTAACCGATTCTACATAACCGTCTCCGGCAGCGAATATACAACCGGAGAAGTTTAATATAGCAAATAGGATTATGAAAAATTTTTTCAGATTCATATTAATTTACAAAATTAGACAAAAATAATATCTAATTTAATTTTCAGGTTTTCCTAAAATAGAATCGTAAATCCGCTCGGCAGACATCTCGGCAAGTTTTTCAACCGTTTTCGGCTGGATGATATTTAATCCTTCTACCCTTGCTTCATTTACGATATCTAATTTGTATACCGGATCTTTCCCCTTGCTTAAAATAACACTAGCTTTACCGATCGTATTGCTGAGGTAATCCATCCTAGGAGAAACGGAAATGCTTAAAGAATCTTTCTTCTTGGGTTGTCCCAATTCCACATCTAATTTATAGTTTCCTCTTAGTTCTGAATAAAGAGCATCCTTAAATTGAATATATAATTCCGGAATTCCCACATCGGTCGTTTTTTCGATCTTTCCCGATTTGGTTTTCGTTTCTTCCTTAGTAATTCCGTATTCATAGGTTAGGTCCAAATAAATTTTTTGGGTCTTGAACTCGGAAATATCTGAGAATTTTCTGGCTTTGATCAGAAAGCCCTCTCCGGCAGTAATCGAAGGGAAACATCCTAAGATGTTTATAAAAACTAAGAATATCGCGATTTTTGAATATTTCATCTTTCTTCCTTAAAATGTAGGGCACATCAAGATCAATCGACCCTGAATGTCCTTTTCAATTGTAATCAAATATATTTAATTTTCGAATATGTTAAAAAACTTCACTTAACCAATGGACTTCTTTACTGAAATCTCCGCGTAAATTAAGATCAACTTTTTTCTTGGATCGATTTTTCTGAATCGTAAACTTAATGTTTATTCACCCTTTTGGGGTATATAATAATATCGAATGCCGGCTTTTCTGAAATAGTATCTGATCTCTCCACCTTGTTTGTCAGTGGGCTGCAATCTTCTTTTAAACGTATCTTCAGGGATCCTGAAAGTATCTCCAAGTGCATCACATCGGAAGAATCGATTTCCTTCCGGATAACGGATCATTAAAAGACTTCCCGGCTCCGTTTCCCAAGCACGACTTTCCCCTTCCCAAGAAAAGTATATGGATCTTGATGGGAAGATCGGATATTTTTTACCATCGTACAGAACCTTGTCTTTGTTTCTATGAACATTTCTGAATATTTTTTTAGGTCCCGATTTTACGATGAAATGGACTGTACCACATCTGAATGTTAATAGAAGTGGGATACCACTCAAGGATCCAGGCTCTATCCCAGATGGGGTTAGAGAAGATACACGATTCGTGTTTTCAGCGATCCTTCCTAATGTAGAACGCATGGACTCGTCCAAAAATTCGACAGTATCGTCTTTTCGTATCTTCTCAAGTTGTCTATAGATCCGATCAAACTCTTGTTTTTCGTATGCTTTGGTTTTTACGAAACCGTCCAACTGTCTTTTTAGATTGGAAAGTCTAGCTTTAAAATAAGGAGTATCGTTTCGGGAGGCAACATCGAACATTTCTTCCCAAAGAGTTTCTAACTCTCTGACTTCCGAATCCTGATCAAAGGTGTTCTTCTCCACCTCTTCCAAGATATAGCGGAATTTTCTTTTCAGATCGAATAGAAATCTGGAATCTTTTACTCTTTCCATGAGGCCTATAATAGAATATCGGCATCCATTTTTGCAAAGTCAGCCATTTTACAGATTGGAAACTTCAGTTTGCGTGTTTTCTCATCTTGATCGAGAGAATGATCCCGACCGCAGCCATGGACATAAGCAAGTGGGAACCTCCATAACTCATGAAGGAAAGTGGGATCCCTGTGACTGGTAAAAGCCCGAGCACGATCCCGATATTGATCGCCATATGGTAAAATAACATCGCGACAATCCCGGACGCGAGAAGTGATCCGAATCTGTCCTTACTTTCGTAGCTGATCTGAAGACCTCGTAAAGGAATGGAAAATAAGAAGAAGAGTAAAAATACGGAGCCGATAAATCCAGTTTGTTCCGCCCAAGAAGCAAAGATGAAGTCAGTACTTGCTTCCGGAACGTGAGGGATTTTTCCTTCTGTCATTTCCGCATTCAAGAATCCTTTTCCGACCAATTTTCCGGAACCTACCGCAGGTTTAGAAGCCCTAAGCTGATAACCCGCGTCCTGTTTGAACTCGTCCGGATTTAAAAATGCCGTGAGTCGGATAACCTGATTCTCCCGGAAAGGAACTGTTTTCATTACCACAACTGCCGAGATCAAACTAATCCCGAGGATCCCGAGTGGAATATAATAAGAACGTAATGTTTTAGATCCTCGAGCGATCCTAAGTAGGATCATGATGATACTAAATATGATCAGAGTTGCGCCTACTCCGATGAGCAGTCCTTGGTTAGAGAGTAATTTAAAGATAAAACTTCCTTCCAAGTCTATCACCTGATCGAATACTTCTCTAAGTGCAGTAATCGTTTTGGGTGTGAGATTAGCTCCTGCGACTTCTTTTCCGTCCAAGACCTGCCAAGTTTTTCCCCCCAATCGATTCACCACCGAAAGTAGATCCGTCTTTCCGGTTCTCTGCAAGAAAGCGAGAATATCATTCAATAATGTAAGTTTGGAATATTCCACATACATCGGAAGAACGAGTGAAATTCCCCCGAATGTGATGAAGGAACCGATATGGAAATAGTCGGCTCCTCCTAAAAACAACATTGTGAATAAGATCGGTAAAAATGAAACCGCAGTTCCGAAGTCAGGCTGAAGTAGAATTAAAGCCATCGGTAATAACACGATCCCGAATGGGATTACGAGTACCACAAGCTTCTTCATTTCTTTCTCTTTTAATACTAGATACTGACCGAGTAGGATCACTGTAGCAAGTTTTGCAAACTCTGAGGCCTGAAGAAGAAATGGTCCTACCTTGATCCAAGATCTTGCTCCTCTACTAGAAGGAAGATATCCGATCCATTTGATCAATGTGAGTCCTAAGAGTAAGATCGCAAATCCGTAAATGAATAACGCATAGGCTCCGATCAATTGATAATTGACCCTAGACACGAACCACATGATCAAGAGTCCGGATAAGAAAAATAAAAATTGTTTGAACCATTTATGGCTCATGAGCCCGATACTCGGATCGTCAAAATTATATTCTTGGGAATATAAAGTAAGAACACTACAAATCACTACGATGATAACAGATCCTACTAAAAAGTAGTCGATCCTATCTATGGAACGATCCGACATCATTGTATATTCTCCGGTGCTACAGGAGCGGTTTCTGGAATTTCTGCGGTTCTTTTATAACTTCCCGGTGGGAAAGCTGCCCTAAACATTTCTCTTGCAACAGGTGCAGCGCCCGCAGCTCCACCTACTCCGTATTCGACGAATACAGAGATGACTACTTGTTCACTGACAGGAGCATTCGCGGGAGCATATCCTATAAACCAAGCGTGGTTGGATCCGGAAGAGCCCCTTCTTCTTGTTTGGGCAGTTCCTGTTTTTCCCGCGATATCAGGAAGACCAGGTTTATTCAATACGAACGCTGCAGTTCCATTTTTCACAACAAGCCTGAGGCCAGTTTTAATGGATTCGACAGTTGATGATTGGATCGGAATATCACTTAATCTTTGTGGATCTGTCCTATTGATGATAGAGTTGTCCAAAGGATCTCTGATCTCGTTCACTAAGTAAGGCTGATAGATCTGTCCTCGATTCAAAAGTCCCGCATAAAATAATGTCATGGATAAAGGAGTCACGGACATGAATCCCTGTCCGATAGAAAGATTGATCGTATCTCCATCGAACCATCTGGTTCCATACACTCTTTTTTTCCAGGCAGGAGAAGGAACCTGTCCTGCAATTTCTCCAGGAAGATCTATTTTGGATTTTTGATCCAATAAGAACAAACGAGAATAAGTAAGTATAGGATCCGAACCTAACTTATAACCTAAATTATAAAAATATACGGAACAGGATTTTTGAAGAGCATGTGCAAGATCGTTCGTGCCATGACCGCCCTTCTCCCAACAATAGAACACTTGGTCAGGAACTCCTGCAAATGTGGACTTTAAAGTATAACTTCCGTTGCAATGATAACTTGTTTCAGGAGTATAATCCACCTTATGCCCGCTTTCTAAAGCAGCGAGAGCAACCAAGGTCTTGTAAGTAGAAGCAGGAGGAAATTTAGATTGGATCGCTAAATTTAAAAATCCACCGTTCGCATCGACTCGTTTATAATGTGTGGTCCTTTCCGATCTACTTTTTCCGGAGAGAATATTCGGATCATAACTCGGATTAGAAGCCATTGCGAGAATTTCGCCTGTGGAAGGTCGCATCGCGATCGCAGTTCCTCTGGCTCCTTTTAAGGCTTTATAAGCTGCGAGTTGGATATCCTTATCGATCGTAAGAACAAGATTATTTCCAGGAGTAGAATGTTCTACTACCCGCTCTTCTTCTATATTTCCCTCGGAACTTCTTTTTTGGATCCTAAATCCGTCAGTTCCTCTCAATCTTGAATCGTATTGGAGTTCTAATCCGTCTTTTCCAAGCCATTGGTAAGATTTGATCTCACGGGTGAGAAGGTCAGTTTTACTCGGTTTTCCTATATACCCGGTCACATGCGCAAGAGCAGGTCCCATCTTATAGATCCTACGAGGAGAAGGGACCAAGATCACATACTTAGATATATTATCAAAAACTGATATACGTTCTTGCTGTGCCTTTGAGATCGCTTCCAAAAGAACGAAAGGTTTTTTGGTCTTGATCTTTTTAGAGAATTTAGGCTCAAGCAGATCCTCTTCGTAGTAGGACATTGGAATAGAAAGAGTTCGGGCAAATTCCTGTAGGAAGTTTTTGACCCTTGCAGGATCATATTTCAAAATAGAAGTGTTTAAGACCGCATCCAAACTGGAATAATTGGAAACTAGAGCCATAGAAGTTTCCGGAGTAAGAAAGTTCCGATCGAACATTTCCCCTCTTGCGGCAGGGATCGTTTCACTTTTACGAACGAACTTCTCCGCCTTTAAAGAGTTATCCGTTCCTTGTACGATCTGAAGATTGAATAATTGGATTACGAATGCGACTAAAGCGAATACAACAAGCCCAGAGAACATATAGAGTCTAAGTCTAAAACTACGTTCTAGCCTAAACTCTGTGGCTGAAGAAGATCCGCCTAACATTTTATCCTTCCGCCTGCTCCAATCTGTACAGTTTTCCTAAGATCCAAAAGAAGATAGGAGCGATCGCACCGTTAAAGATGGACGTACTGATAATGGAATAGTTCAGATTCTCATGAAAGAATAAAGAGAACAAGAAATAAGAAGCGATCCTTGAGATCAAAGTTACGATCAAAGAATACAACATGATGGAAATCTGATTTTCGTGGTAGGCAGGTCTTGCGAATTTTCCTACTATATATCCCATCACGCAGAATGTAAGAGAGTGAAGCCCTATCTTGTAGGTGACTACGTTCCCTACGATCTCTCCGCCTAAACCGGAATCGGAAAGTAATCCTCCGAAAAATCCGATCCAAATCCCCGCCATAGTTCCTCTTCTAAGCGCGAAGAATAAAACGAAGATGACCATAAAGTCCGGTTTAAATCCGGAGATCTCGAATAGATTTGTTCCATTCAAGAAATGTGAGATCAGGATCCCAGCGCCGATGACTATATATTCTAAGATCATCAGTTCGTTTCCTCGTCCGAGAATCCTGGACCTTTACCTTCCGGCTTAGGCTTAGGAGCTTCCACAGGTTTATTTCCATTAGGAGTTGGGGCCTTCGGCTCTCTGTCTTCTTTAGGATAATTTAATTCACCGAAATAAGGATTTTCGATATTAATATTCTGTCCTTCCGGCCAAGTCTCCGCCCATTTTTCAGGAAGTTTCATTAGGATCGTAACAGACTCCAACATATCGAAACGTACGAATGGTTTTAAGAATGCGGTTTTGAAACTTCCGTTTCGTGGACCTTCTTCCGTAATAATTCCAACAGGAATTCCAGGTGGGAACATTCCGGAAGCCCCGGAGC
This sequence comes from Leptospira sarikeiensis, assembly GCF_004769615.1. GTDB lineage: Bacteria > Spirochaetota > Leptospiria > Leptospirales > Leptospiraceae > Leptospira_B > Leptospira_B sarikeiensis. Next base: position 34,137 of record NZ_RQGF01000006.1, read on the forward strand.
TATATACAGGTTTTCCGATCTTACTCAATGATTCCGTATATTGGATCATCTCGCTTGGACCCATTGGATAATCTCCGAAGATCCTAGGATCTATAATGATCCCGCTATCTATATAATTCATCAGAGCTTCCATTCCTCTACCTGAGTTACCTGAAAGAGTTGCCCAAAGATTACTCTCCGGAATAGAAACACCCATGCTATAATTAGAATTGATGATCGGTTGGATGACTGAAGAACCGCCTGTGACTGCGATCACTTTTCCGACTAACGCTTCTATGATCTCACCTTTTTGGTTCACGGCTCTAGCAGTGACAGGCATATAAGGTTTGATCCCGGCCTCAGTTCCTTTGTCTATGATGATGGTCCTATAAATGGAATTCAAACGAACAGAAAGAACTTCCGCTTTGACCGTGGAGAATTTTTGTCTAGTATTAAAACGTAATTCTTTTCGAAGGCTTTCATTTTCCCGGCCGATCCTTTCCAGATCTTGGGGAAGAAGTTTATAATCGTCGATCGCAGCGACGCAAGCGTCCCTTTCCTGACGAACTGCTTCAAAAGATTCTAATTTAGTATAAGCCCCTTTGAAAAAAGAGCCCACTCCGTCGATCGAACCGGAAACAGAATCCCCTACTCTTTGAAAACTTGCAATCCCTCGAACCAAAACATTACTTTTAAATGTTAAAGAGAGAAGAGAGAATACGATACAGAATAGAAGAGAGACCGTTTCCTTACTTTTACTTACTTGGAGCCAAAGCATAAAAAATTCCGTATCCTAAAAAAAGGGACAGTCGGTTAGAAACCGAAATCCGAATTAACGGATCCCAGGTTTCAGATACTTGACTTCGTCTAGGAATTTTCCGGTTCCGAGTACCACGCAAGTCAGAGGGTTTTCCGCTCTGAACACAGGCACTCCGGTTTCTTTGGAAAGATACGTTTCTAAACCGCGAAGAAGACATCCTCCTCCGGTGAGAACGATTCCTCTTTCCACGATATCTGAAGCAAGTTCCGGAGGAGTTCTTTCTAGAACTCTTTTGATCCCGTCTAAAATTTCGTCTGTAGGTTCTTTGAGAGCCTTACGGATCTCGTTGGATTCTAATTCCAAAGTACGAGGTAATCCGGAAATTGCGTCCCTACCTTTTACTTCCATGGTCTCGGTTTTTTTCTCAGGGTAAGCGTTACCGATAGTAAGCTTGATATCTTCTGCAGTTCTTTCACCGACTACCAGGTTGTATTGGTTTCTAAGATATTTGATGATAGCATCGTCGAACTCGTCTCCACCTGTACGGATGGACTCGGCAATTACCATACCGCCAAGTGAAATTACCGCGATCTCGGTAGTTCCACCACCGATATCCACGATCATATTTCCGGCAGGTTCATTGATCGGAATGTTTGCACCGATTGCAGCAGCAAGTGCTTCGTCGATAAGGAAGATCTCTCTTGCTCCAGCTTGTTCTGCGGACTCACGAACCGCACGTCTTTCCACCTCTGTGATCCCGGAAGGAACTCCGATCACGATCCTAGGTTTTACGAAAGTAGTTCTATTATGGACTTTTGCAATAAAATAGCGGATCATCTTTTCGACAGTTTCGAAGTCCGCGATCACTCCGTCTTTCATCGGGCGAATTGCCACGATCTCTCCCGGAGTACGACCAAGCATTCTTTTCGCTTCCTGGCCTACTGCGAGAACTTTGCCCGTAGCTGCGTGAACCGCTACTACGGAAGGCTCAGAAAGAACGATACCTTGTCCTTTTACATGGACGAGAGTGTTTGCGGTTCCGAGGTCGATTCCCATATCGTTGGAAAATAATCCGTATAGCTTATCGAATATCATTTCTTTCCTTTGCTGCCAGAAGGCGGTTGATCTTTTTTATTATCTGCTCAAATCGTGAAAATCTCTAGGATTTTACTCTCACGATCCAATTCAATATTTCCTGCCCGATCCTTACGGGCAATTCCAAAACAAAAAAAACGAAAAACAAATTGGAAGCCTTTGCGACCTCCATAAACATGGGGAACTTATGGTCCGGGAAAACACCCTAGCTGCCATCGATCTAGGCACAAACTCCTTTCATATGATCATCGTTCGGGTCCGAGAAAACGGAACCTTTGAAGCAATCGCCAGAGAGAAGGAGAACGTTCGTCTCGGAAGCGGTTTGGAAGAAGGTGGAGAGATCGATCCCCCCGCATTTAAGCGAGCAATCGACTGTTTGAAGCGTTTTAAGATGCTTGCAGACAATTCTAAGGCAGAAATCAGAGCAGTCGCCACTTCTGCAATGAGAGAAGCCTCCAATCGGTCCGAATTCCAGGCTGCCGCCTTAAAAGAAGCCGGGATCAAAATAGACGTAATCAGTGGATATGAAGAAGCAAGGTTAATCTATTTCGGGGTCCTGCAAGGCCTTCCGGTTTTCGATAAAAAGGTTCTACTTGTAGATATAGGTGGAGGAAGTACGGAAGTTCTCGTAGGCTATAGAGGGGACATTCTATTCTCCAAAAGTTTCAAATTAGGAGCCATTCGACTCACAGAAAAATTTCTAAGATCTGAAACTTTGGATTCTTCTCAGATCCGAAAATGTAAACTATATGTAGAAGAGATCATTCTACCTTTCCGCAAGATCATCAAGGACCTAAAACCGGAAATCATCATCGGCTCCTCAGGGACAGTCCAGGCAACTGCAGGGATCATTCGAGCATTTGAAGGAGAAGTAGAAGAAAGGCCACTCAACCATTATACATTTCAATCTTCAGAATTTAAACGAGCCAGGAATTTGGTCTTGGAAGCGGACACAGCAAAGAAGAGGGGAAAAATCCCCGGTTTCGATTCCAAACGTGCGGATATTATCGTGGGTGGAATGCTGATCTTGGATGAATTGTTCCAACTTCTGGATCTGCCGGACATGACAGTCTCTGAATTCGCACTTAGAGAAGGGATCATCTATGACACGATCCGGAAATGGGAACATTTTCAGGACACGGAACATTCCAAACATCTGGACGATATCCGTCAAAAATCCATACTGAATCTACTCGTTTCCTACACTCGAGATCAGGAATACGCACGCCATGTTGCTAAATTAGCATTGGATATTTTCGATCAGTTACAACCTGTACATAGACTCGGAAAAGAAGAAAGAGAATATTTGGAAGCTTCTTCTTTACTACACGAAGTCGGACTTTTCATCTCCCATTCCGCCTACCATAAACATAGTTACTATCTAATCCGAAACTCTGAGGTGATGTTAGGATTCACCTGGGGAGAAATTGAGATCATAGCACTTACTGCAAGATATCATAGAAAGAGCGCTCCAAAATCCAAACATAGGGAATTCCAGAGGGTCGGCCCGAAAGAACAAGAAGTCGTACAAAAACTTTCCGCAATCCTAAGGATCGCAAGTGCTTGTAATAGGAACAGACAGGGACTGATCGAAACTGTGAGATGTCAGGTGAGAAAAAACCAGGCGATCTTTAGTTTGGTCACAAACCAGACCTATGATAAAAGTTTAGAGCTCTGGGCCTGCGAAGAACAGGCGGACGCATTTGAATCTGCATATGGACTGGTCCCATTATTCCAGTGAAAGAAATTCGACATTTAAGAGTTTTTTTATCCGTAGTATTAGTGCATTTCGTTTTCCTAAACTGTTTTACGGTTTTTCCATACAAGCAAGAAGTCATCGAATCTCGTCTATTGGATTCGAAAGAAGAGGAATTAATTTCGAATAAGGGCAAAATAGAATACGAATTTGAAAATTCAGAAATAGTCATAAAGATAGAAGCTTCTTCCTACAAAGAGATCATTCAAAAGAAAAAATCCTTAGAGACAAAGATCATTCATTACGATTATAAAAAATCGGATGGTTATAGGCAATTAGATACGGATGAAAAACCTTGGAACAGGTATATCCTAGGAATGTTTGCGGATATCGGTGCATTATTCGAATGGATCACAATTCCATTTAGGACATTATCCAAACAAAAAGAAGAAGAAACATTTTCAGAAGCAGTCATTCGTTCCGAAAAAACCAAAGAATTTGGGCCGAAGGAACTCCAACTCATTTTAAGAGCTGAGAATACAGAGTTCGTAAACCAAAACTTACAATCAAACAGCATTCGGATCAAACTCTCAGAGATCCGCAAGTATTTCCCTAAATCGAACTCGATCGAAGCATTACTCTATTACGGTAAAGAAAGATTAGAATATAAAAACATATCCATCGGAGAAGAGATCCGAAAATTAAAGCTGAGATAAGTTTCGCACAGAGTTCACAGAGAACACTGAGATTTTATTTTCGTAAATATTACGGAAGTAATTTAACTCTGCGCACTCCGTGAACTCTGTGTGAAACTTTTATCTTAATATCCTTCTATCCCCGCTTGATTCAGAGATCTGTCCTGTTTTCTCTATTAGAAATTCAGAAAGTTTTTTCGCTTTCGGATGTTCCGGTGAAATCATAGTCGCTTCTGCCAAAAGTTGAAAGGATCTTTCCAATTTGTTTTTAGAGGCGTACATCTCAGCGAGATGAAGTAAATTATCAGGGTCTTGTGGATTTCTCATCCGATACCTTTCTCCCAGATCGATTGACAGAATGATCTTACCGGATTTACGAAGGAGTTTACTTACGGTAAAAAGGAATTCAGTATCCGTAGGTCTTTTTTGAACATACTTCAAACCAAGCTCCCCTGCCTTAGAATATTTTTTGCCGGAATAATATTCCAAAGCCAATCTTCTACATTCTTGAATAGAAACGGATTTTTGGGTCCCGTTCTTATTTTGATCCGAATTTTTCACCAAAATATCCGGAGAAGATAGATTCTTTTTGGGAGCTTCTATCCTTAATAAAGAAAGATCGTCCGTAATTTCTCCTTCATTCAAAATGAATTCATAAGTTAGATCCAAATCACCTTTTGCCTTGCCTACGATCTCTAAAAATCTAGAGTCGTCCGGATCAATTTCAGAACCTATCAGAAGATCGTCTCTTCCATCCGAACCTGAAAACAAAACATCTCCTTGTTTTAGTTGGAATACTTCTATATGAACATTCCGACTAATGCCCGAATGACCTATTTTAAAATACTTTTCTTTAGGTTCTAAGAAAGTTGTAGTTTCATCTCGATACAGAACAGGAGAAGGATGTTCGCAATTTATATAATACAATACTCCTCTACTCTCATCCAAAAGCCCTAAAAACGCGGATGCCATCAAGGAACCTTCGAAAGCTTCGAATACTTTCTGTAATTCTATAAACCAGTTCTTCAACCATCTTTCAGGCCATACATTCCGATAAAGTGCAGGAGTTCTTTCGATCATCGACCTAGAAATAGAACCAAGAATGATCGCTCCAACAGCGCCTTGCAGGGATTTACCCATCGCATCCGCATTTACGAATGCAAGATAAGGTTTACCTCTTAAACGAATGGAATGAGCGAGTGAAATATCTCCACCGATCTGTCTTTCTTTCTGTTTGTATTGGAATTTTTTCTTTTGGACCGTAAGAGTTTTTACCGAATATTCTGAATTTTGCAAGTAGATAGAATGAAGAGGTTCTGTCAAAAGAGAAGTTAGAAAATAATCTCCGTCCTGGCTTAGTTTCAATTTTTGGATCTCTTCTAAAGTTTTACCAAGTTCATCTGCAGTTTCCTTTAACTGCCTGGTCCTTTCTTCTACCTTAGATTCCAAACCTTCGTTCAAAGATTGGATCTCTTGATACAAACTTTTCAGCCTCTCTACTACTTTTCCGATCCTCTGTTCCTGTTTTCCGAATTCATCCAAGGAAGAAGGTGAAATTTTCAGATCAAAATTCCCTTCTCCGACTTCTTCCAGAAATCCAGTTATTGAAGAAAGTCTACTTCGTATCGCTTCCGTTACGATCCAAGCCGTGAATATTAGAGGAACGGAAAATAGAAAAGCCATGATCGTCAAATGAATAAGAGGATTTTCTAAGCGGATCCTTCCATCAACGGTGGCATACAACATATATCCCAACAAACTGAATGGCATTGAGATCATTGCCATTACGACCACAAGCAATCGTTTTGAATACGGAAAGAATAACCTTGTCTTCGCCTCCACCCCTCTGAATTTATTCTTATTCAAAGCGGAACGAAGTGAATATTCAGTAATGAACAAATAGCTGATAAACGAGATCGGAATAATTCCCAAATAGAGTGCAGGTATCGTTGCGATCAGATTCGGGCGATACCCTATGATCAGATAAACGATCAAATGCGCGAGTAATACTCCGAACAACCATCTTCCTGCGATCACAAAAGATTCGTAGATCGGTTGAGTGATATAGATCGACTTTGCGGAAGTTAAAAGTCTTGGATCGATCGAACTATGATCTTCCAAATAAGAGGCTTTTTTCAGACGTAAATATCTAAGATAAAAGGCCCCGAGTAACATTGCGGTTGCGGCTATCGTTGCTGCAAAACCCATTGAAATATATTCTTCCAGAGAATATAAGGAACCTGTTACCGCGGAAAAATAAACCGCAAAAGGAACTGGGACCGTATGGGTAAATAACTCCAGCCTCCAGGTGAGTACCGGCAAAAGTCGTGCATGGCTCATTTTCATTTCTCTTTTTCACTTAAATTAAAACCAAAACTGTAGCAATCGCTACACAGATCAATATTTTATTTCTAAGATAATTTAAAATTAAGTGAAAACTAATTTGAGTTAATGAAGAAGGGAGCGAAATAGAAATTTACTACTGATCTAATGCAGAACGGATACAGGAAAGAATTTCCGTACCCAAATATGGTTTTTGAACGAAATAGCTTACTCCGAAATCTTTCAGAGAAACTTTCAACTCAGGTTCCATAAAACCGCTCGCCAAAACGATCTTTACGGAACTATGGATAGCTCGGATCCTTTTGATCACTTCTTCTCCCCCAAACTTAGGTAAACCTAGATCGGTAAGCACCAGAGAGATTTCCGAATGACGAAGTAAGAACTGCTCCACACCATCTTCTCCATCCGCCGCAAGGAAAGCCTTATAACCTTTGGACTCCAATAGATCACCTAACATATTTCGTAGGAGCTCCTCATCTTCTATCACAAGGATACTTTCATCTCCCCGGATGGCGCCCGGCTCGGAAAAACTCGGTTTAATTTTTATCTCTGTAGTTTCCTTAGGAACAGGCAAAAATACGAAAAAAGTAGTCCCTTGACCAAGTTCGGATTCGACTTCGATCCAACCCTTATGATTTTCAACCACACTATACGCCAATGCAAGCCCGAGCCCTGTTCCTTTTCCGATATCTTTCGTAGTAAAAAAAGGCTCGAAGATCCTCTGTTTTGTTTTTTCACTCATGCCGCTTCCGGAATCAGAGATCCGAAGAAGTACATACTGATCCGAAATACTTTTAGAATAACCTATTTTGATGTTTTCCGCATTTACTAAAAAAGTCTCTACATTCAGTATTCCACCTTCCGACATCGCATCTCTCGCGTTCACACATAAATTTAATAGGACCTGATGGATCTGGTTTGTATCCACTTTGACCATAGGAAGATTTTCACTTAAGTCGGTAAAAAGCCTAATACTCTTTGGAAAAGTCTGAGAAATCAATTTACTAATTTCTAATACGATATCGTTGATATGAGCAAGCTCCAAATTAAATTCAGTTTTCCTTGCAAATGTCAAAAGTTGTCTTACAAGGGACGCTCCCCTTTGAGTTGCGGTATGAAGAGCAGAGATATGCTGGGAAAATTTTTCAGGATTCGATTTATTATTTTCTATTACTGAAGTATGGCCCATGATGATAGAAAGAATATTATTAAAATCATGAGCGATCCCACTTGCAAGAGTGCCTAAACTTTCCAATTTCTGGGCCTGGATCAATTGTTCTTCCAGCTCGGCCCTTTTTTTCTCAGTATCTTTTAGTTGCGCTTCCTTTACTTTATGTTCAGTAATATCTTCGGCTACGCCTGCTATACGAACGGTTTCTCCCCTTTCATTCTTTACCGGAAAAGCCTTATCCCGGATCCATCTGATCTGCCCATCGGGGCGGATGATTCTATATTCTTCCCTATATTCTCCGGTGACTTGTTTTGTTTTTGCGCTATTAAATACTCTATCCCTATCTTCAGGATGGATACATTCCAGCCAAGAGATCGGATTTTTAAAAAGACTTTCTCTGGATCTTCCCCAGACTTGCTCATAACCCTGGCTGATATAGACTAGCTCGTTTTTGGAAAGGCTAGTCATCCAAAACACTTCATGGATCGCGTCGGTTAATTCTTTGAATAACTCTTCCCCTTCTCTATTCAATCTTTCCGCTTTTTTTCTTTCTTCTATTTCGTATCCAAGCTCTTCACTTCTTCTTTGAAGTTCGAAGTTTTTCTCTTCTAATTTTTCTACCAGCCTATGATTGTATTGCCTTAGTGGAACGGAATCTATGACTAATTTTTTAACATTCCGATCCTGTCTAGGTTTTGTAAGTAGAGTCTCGACTGTTTCGATCAGTTGTTTGGAACTAGTGGGCTTTTTTAAAAAAGCGTCGGCGCCTAGATCGAAAGATAACTTTTCGTCCGAATCCGAAGTATAAGTAGCCGTATAAACGATAATCGGAATATGTTTGAATTTTTCACTCTGCCTGATCTGAGAACAAAATTGATATCCATCCATTTGCGGCATAAGAATATCCGAAATGATCAGATCCACACCGGTATGATCCATTATTTCCAAAGCTTCTAAACCGTTAGAAGCGGTAATGATCTTTCTTTCTTCGCTTTCCAGTTGAGCGGAGATCAATTTACGATTCTGATAAGCGTCGTCTACGACTAAAATGACCATACAGATAAATCCGAAATTCGGATCATATATTTATAATGGACGGTCAAAAAATTGCGAATCATTTCGAGATCCCTTTGATAAAAGTACTGATCTGATCAATAAATTTCCTGGTATCTATAGGTTTCGTTATATATCCATCACAACCCGCTCCGTAAGCTTTTTGTGCGTCCCCTTTCATTGCAAATGCGGTTACGGCAATAATCGGGATTTCTTTCGTTTTTTTATCACTCTTCAGTTGTCTTGTTAAAGTTAATCCGTCTACTCCTGGTAATTCGATATCCATCAGGATCAAGTCCAACGGATTATCTTCGATGATTTGTACTGCTTCTTCAGCGTTATGAGCTTTTAATACTTCGAAATTATCCAATTCCAATAGTTCGCAAATTAGTTTTAGATTCGTTAGATTATCATCCACGACCAATACTTTAGGAGGCATATCAGTTACCGTTTTCGATCGTTTGCGGAAGGATGACGGTGAACACGGAACCTTTTCCTAAACTACTCTGAACATCTATTTTTCCGTTCATTAGCTCTACGATCCTTTTAGTCAAAGCGAGTCCGAGCCCGGTTCCCTGATATTGGCGATTTGCACCACTATCAATCTGTTGGAATTCCTCGAAAATTCTGCTCAAATCGTCTTCTTTAATTCCGATACCGTCGTCCTCGAATCTCATACGGACAAATTTACCAGCCATAGGCTCCATATTGATCCTGATATTTCCTCCGTCGTGACTGAACTTGACCGCGTTAGATAATAAATTGTATAAGATCTGTTTTATTTTCTGAGGATCCAGCTTAACCATATCGACTGTTTCTTCTACGTTTACCAAAAACCCTATTTTCTTTTTCTTTAATAAAGGGCGAATCACGGAAGAAACCTCTTTGATTGCGTTCGATAAGGAGAAAGTTTCCAAAAATAATTCCATTTTTCCGGATTCCACTTTTGCAAGATCCAAAACATCATTGATCAATTTTAATAGATGGTTCGCGCTATTTAAAATATCCGTTAAGTATTCTTTTTGTTTCCCATTCAGGTTCCCAGGCCTTTCATCCGAGAGTAATTCCGAAAATCCTATGATCGCATTCAAAGGGGTCCTTAACTCGTGAGACATGTTGGCAAGAAATTCGCTTTTTAAACGGGCGGTCTCCTTCATTCTTTCGTTTTGCTCTTCTAATGCCGCTCGTCTGAATTCTTCCTGTTGTTTTCTTTCAGTTATATCCCGGATGGAACTGGAGACCAACATTCCTTCTTCGGTCTCCAATGGACTTAAACTGATCTCCACCGGGAACTCTACTCCGTCTTTTCTTAGTCCGTACAATTCCAGGCCGCTTCCCATTCCCCTTACTTTAGGATCCTTAAAGAACCCGATCCTGTTCTTCGGATGGTTTGCTCTAAATCTTTCCGGAACTAAAACTTCCACAGGTTTTTGTAGGAGTTCCTCTCTCTGGTAGCCGAATAATTTTTCTGCCTGAGAATTCACGAGTACGATATTCCCGTCTCGATTTACGATCACTACTGCGTCGGGAGCCGACTCCAATAATCCTCTAAACTTCGCCTCCGCTTTAATACGCTCCCTGATATCACGGATCGCGCTTAGCACTAAGGTCACTTCTTCTGTTCTATAAGGACTTAAACTAATCTCTACGGGAAATTCTGCACCGTTGGACCTCCTACCGAAGAGCTCCAATCCCACACCCATGGATCTTGTCCTAGGTTGAGTAAAATATCGATTTCTATGAGAGATATGATTTACTCTAAATCTATTCGGAAGAAGTATCTCGATCGCATTCCCGATCAATTCTTCCCTTTTATAGTCGAACATTTTAAGAGCTTGGTCATTTACGAAAACTATATTCCCGGTGTCGTTCACCATCACAATAGAATCCGGCAAAGATTCCAAAAGTCCCTGAAACCTAGCCTCTATTAATTTAGAATCTCTTAATGTTCTTTGTAACGTAATATCTCTCTCGGTTACGGCTACGAACCTGGAATTGGTATTCGATTCCTGGAGGATCTTATAGAATGAATGCACAAGGACCAAAGATCCGTCTTTTTTCTTGCGAACCGATTCGAAAGATACTGAACCTGTTTCTAATGCAGTTCCTAATCTAGATTTACTTTCTTCCGGACGGTCCTCCGGTAATAAGATTTCTTCAAATAAAGCTCCAAGGGCTTCCGTCTTAGAATAGCCGAACAAAGCCTCAGCGCCCGTATTCCAAAAGAGGATTTTCCCCTCCATAGACATGACGATCTGAGCCTCTTGGGAATTTTCTATAAGTAGATTGGAGAATTTTTCCTCGGAATGATCCATACCGATTCTTTAGTTCCTGTCCCAGCTTATATTCGCGAAGATCAGTAGCATAATTAGTTACAGACGAAACATTTTTTAATTTATAGATCTCTGCAAAAACTTCGCGATATATAAGAAATTTGTATATTAAGGAAGGATAGAATACGTCGGAAATTTTTCCAAAGCAAGCCTAAATCCCGGAAATATATCGAAAGATTAATATTGGAAAAAAATTATTCCGGGATGTACAAGAAAACGAAGGAATTCGTACAGAATTTTAGATCAGGCCGGATTTAGTTTATCTACCCAAAGTGGGCGACTTCCTACGATCTCGGTTCCTACTTTGAATAAGAGGATATAACGGCCTTCTTTCGGAAATACTGCGTGAGGGATTGGGATGCCGATCTCTACCGGTTCGGAGCCGTTATTTACGCGGATATTCCCGCCGACCCCGATCACTTTCTCGCCAGTATCCGCGTGTTCTAATTCCAGGGAGAATTCATGATCTCCCGGAGAAAGATTGGTAACACAAACATAAATTCCCCAAGGAGGAAAAACGACGGGAAATTGTCCGGCAAAGAACTTGGTAAAAGTCCCTATGATCCCTTTTTTCCCGTTGTCCTCCGAGATCACTCGATCCGCAAAGACCAAGGCAAGGAGGACTGGTTCTCCTACGTTATTCGACATTTATAAGTTATGCCGAATAAGCGTCCGCGACTAGTTGTTCCTGTTCCTGGGTATGAACTTTCATATGACCTGCGGCAGGACTTGCGGATTCTTTTCTTCCTGCGTATTTGAGCTTCGCAGAAGCAGGGAGTGTTTCCTCAAGTCTATCTCGCACGAAAGTCCATGCACCTTGGTTCTTAGGTTCTTCTTGGCACCATACGAAAGTTTTTGCGTTTTTGTAGGTTTTCAAGATCTCCTGAACTTCTTTCGCAGGGAAAGGATATACTTGTTCCATCCGGATAAGTGCCGTGTTTTGCACCTTATTCTCTTCTCTATACTTAAGAAGATCATAATATACCTTTCCGAAACTAAACACAACCTTTTCTACCTTATCCGCTTTTAAGTCACCACTATCCGGTAGGACTTCCTTGAAGGCTCCTTTTAACAGATCATCGATCGGAGAAAGAGCACCAGGGAAACGTAATAGAGATTTTGGAGTGAAGATGATGAGAGGTTTGCGGAAATTACGTAGGATCTGCCTACGAAGCAAATGGAAATACTGAGCCGCATTCGTACAGTTCGCCACTTGCATATTATTGTCCGCACATAGTTGAAGGAATCTTTCGATCCTACCGGAACTATGCTCAGGTCCTTGTCCTTCGTAACCGTGAGGAAGAAGAACCACAAGACCGGACATCCTCTGCCATTTCACTTCCGAGCTGGAAAGGAATTGGTCGAAGATCACCTGAGTATTATTCGCAAAGTCCCCGAACTGAGCTTCCCAAAGAACGAGAGCACTCGGATCGGAAAGAGAATAACCGTATTCAAAACCTAAAACGGAAAACTCGGAAAGAGAAGAGTTTACAACTTCTGCCTTCGCTTGTTTTTCAGAAATATGATTCAGACCTACGTATTTTTCTCCTGAATTGATATCTACGAGGACCGCATGTCTATGAGAGAAGGTTCCGCGTTGACTATCCTGGCCGGAAAGACGAACTCTAAATCCGTTTTCCAAAATGGAACCGAAAGACAGAGCTTCCGCCATTCCGTAATCCAAAGAAATTTTCCCTTCCGCCATTTCCTTACGGCTTTGCAGAAGTTTCACTAATTTAGGATTCGGAGTAAAGCCTGCAGGAACCGTAGTGATCGCTTTTACGATACGATCTATTTGTTCTGCAAGTAGAGAGGTTGCAGTCCCGCTATCCAGAGGTTCTTTGGAATATTTCGCCCAAACGCCTTGCATAGTATCGACTTTCATTTTGATATCTTGCTCTTTCGCTCTTTGGAAAGAATCTTCTAAACCTTGAGCAGAGCCGTTCTTAATGAAGTCCAATTCTTCTGCGGTAACGTCTCCATCATTTATAAGTTTTTTCTCATACAGTTGAGCTGTAGGAAGATGGTTCTTGATGATAGAATACATCTTTGGCTGAGTGAATGCAGGTTCGTCGGTTTCGTTATGGCCTAATCTACGGTAACAGATCAAATCGATGATAAAATCTTTTTTGAATTTCTGGCGATATTCCATTCCGAGTTTGGTCACTCGATAAACAGCTTCCGGGTCGTCTCCGTTGACGTGAACGATTGGGATCTGGTAACCTTTTGCGAGGTCAGTCGCATATAAGGTAGATCTGGATTCATTCGGTAAAGTAGTGAACCCGATCTGGTTATTGATCACGATGTGAAAGGTTCCACCGGTAGTATAACCGTCCAGATTCATAAGGTTGATGGTTTCTGCCACAACACCCTGACCCGCAAACGCTGCATCCCCATGAATGGTGATCGGCATAAACTTAGAACGGTCCTGATCACCGTACTGCTCTTGGCGGGCACGAACAGAACCTGTGACAACTGGGTTCACAGCTTCCAAATGGCTCGGGTTGAATGCGAGAGAAAGTTTTACTTCCTTTCCGCTCGAAGTCATTTTGCTATTAGAATAACCTAAATGGTATTTAACGTCCGCGTAATTTTGAGCGTTCTTATCCGCTTTCTCTTCGAATTCCGCAAAGACCAAAGAGGCAGGTTTTTCGATCACGTTTACAAGAACGTTCAAACGTCCTCTATGCGCCATACCGATCACGAGTCCGTCCATTTTAAAACGTCCGGCTTCCTCTACGATGGTATCGAGCATAGGGATCATACTTTCTCCCCCTTCGAGAGAGAAACGTTTTTTACCTACGTATTTTTTCGCAAGGAATCCTTCAAGATGATCCGCTTGGAATAATTTCTCGAATAATCTAAGACGAATACTTTTAGGAAGAGGTGCATGATAATCCGCAGACTCCACTTGTTTTTGGAGCCATTCTCTTTCTTCGTCGTTTACTAGATAGTATTGCTCGTAACCTACTGTGCTGCAGTAGGTTTTTTCGAACCAATCCACAACATCTCTAAGTTTCGCACGACCAAGAGAAGGATTTTGAGTATCTACTACAGTATCCAGATCGGTCTGAGTAAGATTTCCCAATTTAGAATCGATAAATTTTCTGTTCGGTTGAGAGATCTCAAGAGGATCCAGTTTTGCAGCTAAGTGACCTTGTCTACGATACGCATTCAAGAGGTTGATGATCCCCATCTCTCGGATGGATCCCGCCTGAGCGTCCGTAAAAGAAGTGGTTACAGCAGTTTTACCATTTCCATTCCCGTTCCCGTTCCCATTGGAGCCGTTAGGATAAACTCCGTTAGTCTCTACTTCTTGGAAGAATAGAGACCACTCTTTGTCCAAAGAGTTCGGGTCCTTCTTAAACTTTTCATAAAGTTCTTCGAGTAATGCTCCGTTCTCTCCGTATAATGCCATCAATTGTTCGATTTTCATAATCGGAATCTCCCTAAGCGTGAATCGCCCACTTGTCTACGGCCATTGCAGCCTCTTTTACGACTTCGGACAAAGTAGGATGTGCATGGAATGAACGAGCGATATCTTCGGAAGAAGCTCCGAATTCAACCGCTACCGCAAGTTCTGCGATCATATCCGAAGCTCTTGGTCCGAATACGAATGCTCCCAATACCTTATCCGTTTTTTTATCCGCTAAAATTTTGACTTGGCCTTCCGCTTCATTCATTGCCTTCGCTCTTGCGTTCGGCTTGAATAATGACTTACCCACCTTGTATTCTATACCGGCGGCTTTTAGTTCCTCTTCTCCCTTTCCTACCCAAGCCATTTCCGGCCAGGTATAGATGATGCTTGGAACCGCTGCGTAATTTACGTGACCGGATTGACCTGCGATCAATTCGGCAAGTGCAACACCTTCTTCTTCCGCTTTATGAGCAAGCATAGGCCCGTCGATTACGTCCCCGATTGCATAGATCCCAGGTGCAGAAGTTTTGAAATGAGAATCCACTTTGATCCTCTTTCTTTCAGTTAATTGGACCCCGGCTTCTTCCAAACCGATCCCTTCGATAAAAGGCCTACGCCCCACTGCGACTAAAACTACATCCGCGTCTAATTCGGATTCTTTTCCATCTGGTGCGGCGATCTTAACTTTCGCTCCGGATTTACCTGCAGTAGCTCCAAGAACCTTATGTTCGAATAAGAAATTAAAACCTTGGGACTCTAGACTTCTTTGCAGTAAACTTCCGAACGATCTATCAGTATTCGGAAGAAGTCCTGGTAGGAGTTCCACCACGGTAACTTCTGCTCCGAGTCTTCCCCAGACGGAACCGAGCTCTAAGCCGATTACTCCAGCACCGATCACTACCAGTTTTTTAGGAACCGATCTAAGATCGATCGCATGATCAGAGGTAATGATATTTTTGCCGTCTACAGGAAGTCCTGGAATATCGATCGGAACAGAACCTGTTGCAAGAACGATATGTTTTGCGCTTAATACTTCTTTTTTACCATCAACTAAAGCGACTTCTACTTGGCCGCCGCCTAAAAGTTTTCCAAAACCCTCGTAACGAGTGATCTTATTCTTTTTCATCAAGTAGTCTACTCCGTCGGTGACTTCCTTGACGATGGTATTCTTACGTTCCATGAGTTTGTTCAAATCAAGAGTAACTTTGCCAACTCCGATCCCATGGATATCCGTCTTATGTAAAACTTTATGATACTCTTCGGAAGAATCCAGAAGTGCTTTGGAAGGGATACAACCTACGTTCAAGCAGGTCCCTCCCAGAGTTTTTCTTTTTTCGATAATTCCTGTTTTTAATCCTAATTGTGCAGCTCGGATCGCGCCTACATAACCGCCAGGTCCCGATCCGATCACTAATACGTCGTATTGTTCCGCCATATTTATTAGACTTCCTTAAACATCCAAAAGAAGGCGGGTAGGATCTTCGATCGCTTCTTTTACCTTCACTAAGAAAGTAACCGCTTCTTTACCGTCTACGATCCTATGGTCATAGGAAAGAGCCACATACATCATAGGTCGGATCACGATCTGATCGTTTACTACAACTGCACGTTTGACTATATTATGAAGTCCCAATATACCGCTTTGAGGAGGATTTAGGATAGGGGTTGACATCATGGAACCGTAGATCCCTCCGTTGGAGATCGTAAATGTTCCGCCTTCCATATCGGAAAGATCGATTTTTCCGTCCTTCACCTTATTCGCGAGCCTTACGATCTCAGATTCTATCTGAGCAAAAGTCAGAAGATCGGTATCTCTCACGATAGGAACTACTAGTCCCTTAGGACCTCCGACAGCTACGCCGATATCATAATAGTTTTTGTATACGATATCAGTTCCTCTGATCTCTGCGTTGATCGCAGGAACATGTTTGAGTGCGCCTATCACCGCTTTAGCGAAGAAGCTCATAAATCCCAGACCCACATTATGTGCGTCTTTGAACTTGTCTTTGTATTTGTTACGAAGATCCATCACCGCACTCATATCCACTTCGTTAAAAGTAGTAAGGTGAGCAGCGTTATGCTGAGCAGCAACCAAACGATTCGCGATCGTCTGGCGAAGTTTAGTCATAGGGACAACGTTTTCTCTCGGAAGATTTCCTCTAGAAGCAGCAGGAACTGCTTTCGGGATTTCAGGAGAAGGTGCAGCTTTAGCTGCCGCCGGAGCGGAAACTGCAGCAGGTGCAGATTGTTTACTTGCAATCGCGTTCAACACATCTTCTTTCGTGATTTGTCCGTTTTTGCCCGTGCCAGAGATAGAAGCAGGATTTAATCCGTTATCATCTATCAGTTTGCGAACTGCAGGAGGAAGAGTATCGTTCTGCGTCGCGCTATTTGTGTTTGTTGGTGCTGTATTTGTTGAAGAAGGAGTGCTTGTAGTAGGAGTGCTTTTTGCGGAGGCCGAAGGGTCTATCAATCCGATCACTTCTTTGATCTTGACCGTCTCCCCCGGTTTCTTGTTAATTTTTTGGAGAACACCCGCCGAGGGGGCCGGTACCTCCATGGTCACCTTGTCGGTTTCCAATTCCACCAGGACCTCGTCCTGTTCCACTCGTTCGCCTTCTTTTTTTACCCAGTTTGCTATTGTTGCTTCCGTAATGGACTCGCCCATTTCGGGAACCTTGATCTCTATCGACATCTTGATCCTACGGAGGTCGGTGTATACGTCCCGTTCCGGGACCGCCTCCATTTCACTTTCGGAAAGCGGAAATATTCTGTAAAGTCGTTCTTGGCAAAACCGTGTTTTGGGCTGTTTTTCGGATCGAAAAAAGCCCATGATTTCGAAATTTCGAGACAGAATCAGTGTCTCCAAAAAAGGACAGTTCCGCTTCTATTTTTTCCTCTTTTCAAAGGGTCGTAAGACCTGAATTTCAGAAAGCACCCGATAATGTTTGATGTTAAATGTATAAAGAGTCTTTTTGTAATAGATCGAAGTCTGTCCGATCAGACAATCCACGAATCCATTCCCAAGCTTAAATTTATGGTTCTTAAAAAGATCTAAAGCCTTCTGGATCTCCATTTCGTCTAGCCATAGAATTTCGAAGGCCGTTAGAAACTTTTCTACCCTCTTTAGATCCAAGGCAGTATGACAACCTTCGACCAGTTCAAAGTATGTATATCCCGAAATATAGGCCCGACCCTGGATCGAATGAAGCCAAAAGATCGCCTCTTTGAACCCTCGAAGATAGTCGATTAGAATATCAGAATCAACTAGCAAGTCTGGATTCCATTTTATTTCTCAGCTCTTTTGAGATCTCAGAACTGCTTTTATGGCCTCGATCTTTCCAAATTCCGGCAAGGCCTAACTTCTGGAGATCTTTTCCGGTACTTCCAAGTTTGAAATTTGAAACCTCGTCTTCATCAATTAAGGTAATGAAAACTTTTCCGTCTTGGGTCGGAACAGGTTTATCTAGAATGATTTTTCCGTTTTTGATTTTGCCGGTGATGGTTTGCATAATGAAACCAAGCGCGCCGGCAAATTAAGAGAAAGTCGAATATAATTTTATTACAAAAGCGGAATACTCATTACCGGCGTTAATCCGCGTTCGGTTTGAATTTGCGATCCGTTTTTCCGATCTCTTCATCACTGATCTGATATTCCATTTGTAAGAATTCTCTGAAGTCGATAGACTTATGGTGGTCTCTATCTCCATCACATTGACGATTCGGTTGAACGGATTTTGTCACGCCAGCTACAGTGATCGGCTTTAATGTCAGGTTTTGAGTAACGGGACAAACACCAGGCTTAGGAGAAAGCCCATTGTAAGCACAGGTTCCTCCGCCTTGCACTTCTTCTGGTTGAGGATCTTGGCCATGTTCATCTTCGAAACTTGGGTAATTCTCTCCGTTATAAAAACGACGATACATTTTTCCCCAAATCGGAACTGCAATTACACCCGCAGCCTGTCCTCTTCCCAAAGAGATCGAACTCTTATCGAATCCCATCCATATAACAGTAGTTAGCTTAGGATCGAATCCGCAATACCATGCGTTGGTAAAAGAAGAAGTGGATCCCGTTTTTCCGGCGGCGACCCCTTTATAATTCCCTTGGTCAGGACTATGAAGACCGTTAGCAGCAGTTCCCCCCATGGCAACCATGGTTAACATTTTACGAAGAATATACGCAGTTCCTTCGCTGATAATTTGAATGGAGCCGTCTTCTGTTTCTTTATCCAATTCTTCTCGAACTTTCTGCTCTTCGTTATAAATTACATTTCCGGATTGGTCGATCACATAACGGACCGAAAGCGGGATCACATTTCTACCCTTGTTTGCAATGATAGAATATCCCACTGCCATTTCATAAGGACTCAATTCAGCGATACCAAGAGCAAGTGCAGGACTTGCCATAAATCTGCTCTTATCCGCTTTCGTGAGACGAGAAGCAAAATCGATCACTGCATCTGCACCTGTTCTCAATAAAACCTGCACAGATACTATATTCAAAGACATGGATAGAGCTCTTGAAAGAGGCACCATCCCTTGGAAGTCTCCATCGAAATCCTGAGGAGACCAACCTTCCCCTTCTTCCGTTAAAGTAGTAAGTGGAGCATCCATGATCCCTGTTCCGGAACCAACGACTCTTTCTGCGATCGCAGCTCCATACACAAAAGGTTTGAAAGAAGATCCGGTCTGTCTTCTTGCTTGGACTGCCCTGTTAAATTGGTTTTTAGGAGTGAACTCATATCCACCCACCATAGTTTGGATATAACCGTTCGTATGATCGATCGTGATCGCTGCACCTTCTACGTGAAGGTTTTTGCCGAAAACAGCGGAACGTTTTTGAAATTCGGTAAATGCAGCGGATTCATTATCCGCTGGAAGAAGTAAACTGAGTACGTCCGCAGAATCGATCAGTTCTTTTTCGAGAGCGACTCTGAAGTTTGCCTTATCGTCCAAACGGCTCACAAAAGGAGGAGCTACTGGGAATAAAGAACCTATAAAATTATATAAACCCACTAAACCACGATCGGCCCCGCCCGCATAGTTTACCGTAACACCGGAAACCATATCATCGTGTTTTTTCAGTGCCTTACGAAGTTCATCCTGAGCGATCTCTTGTTTACGGATATCCAGGGTAGTATAAATTTTCAGACCACCGCTATAGATCCGATCTTCTCCCAATTCCTTTAATAATCTCTGTCTTACGAATTCTGTAAAATGAGGAGCCCGATTCAGTTTGGTTCCCCAGGTAGACTGAGAAGGAGATTGTGTAATTACGATCGGCCAGTATTTTTCCCAAAACTCGTCGTGAATTGTCTGGATCTTATCTTCCGGAACAAATCCTTGAGACGCCATCAGTTTTAGTACTTCCAAATGTGCTCTCTTAGAAGCACTCGGATTTTTGTAAGGAGAATAATCCACTGGAGCCTTTGGAAGTCTTGCAAGAAGGGCAGCTTCTGCCACATCCAGATCCGAAACATCCTTATGGAAATATACATCTGCCGCAGAGGAAAGCCCGGTAGTCCCGTGGCCCAAGTATATTAGGTTAAAATAAATTTCTAATATTTCTTCCTTAGAGTATTCCTGCTCTATCTGCAAAGTGAACAGAGCCTCTACGAATTTACGAATGAATGATTTTTTCCGATTGTTCAAAACAGTTTTAGCAAGCTGTTGTGTAAGAGTAGAACCACCCTGTTTGATCCTTCCTGAGATCACATTGACCACTGCAGCGCGAAGGATTGCAGAGAAATCGATCCCGAAGTGATTGAAGAAGTTATTATCCTCTACAGAAAGGAATGCTTGGATCACATGAGGAGGAATATCTTGATACTTCAGAAGTTGTTGTTTATGACGATACAACTCCGCAAATACTACCCCGTTATTATCATACAAACGAGTAGGAGTAGTAGGCTGGTAGGAAGCTAAGATCGCAAGCTCTCCTCCCTCGTCTACCTCGGCAATGATATATCCGAAAAATAAACCGCCGAGTAAGGCGAACACTAAAAGTGCTTTTATGGCTCTGTGAATTCCTTCGCTAAATAGATTCATATGAGTTCGAATTTCATTCCTTCCCTGGCCAGGACTATGGATAGGTCCTTAGCTCCAAGATTTTCAGCATGGGTTCTGGCGTCATCCAAGATGATAGCTAAAATTTCGTCCGAATAGGCGGGCTCGTGGTGGGTAAGCGCCAGAGTTTTGACGTCCCAGGAGGAGGCACAGTTTACCGCCATTGTGTAGGAAGTATGGCCCCAATCGAATTTTTGGAAGGATTCGTCCAAGGTGTATTGAGCATCCAAAACCAAAAGTTCCGCTCCCTGAAAGAATGGTTTTTGCTCTTGGATGAGAGGAAAATCTTCTCCATTATATTCCGCGTCAGTCGCGAAAATGAAACTTTTGCCGTTTTCAGTAAATTTATAAGCGATAGATCCGCCCGGATGTTTGAGAGCGATCCATTCTATTTTGATACCGCCGATTTCCAAAACTTCTCCCTTCTGGAGCCTATGGAAATTTCTTTCTGAACCGAAATGATCGAAATGGATTGGGAAAAATCTAGGTTCTTGTTGGTATTTTAATCTTTCCGGTAGATCTTCCAACGGAGAATAAAAGGTAAATTTATTACCAGGAATGTATAACGGTTTAAAGAAAGGGATCCCATGTATATGATCCCAATGGGTATGGGTGAAAAATACGGCAGCTTCTCCCTTTCCCTGTCCGAATTTTCCTCGAACTAAATCTTCTCCCAGGACCCTTGCCCCGGTCCCAAGGTCCACAACCAATTCCGCACCAGAAGAACTGACCACTCGAACACAGGTTGTATTTCCACCCACGGTAAAATTCAGAGGTTCGGGCAAATTATCGAACCATTCTTCGGGAGAAGAGAAAGCTTTTCCCTCCGACTTGGCCACCAGCCTTAAAATGGAAATTACTTTCTCCCTGTATTCCTGGTTTGATAAGGGGGCAGGAATAGAACCCCGGACTCCGTACAAGAAGATTTCCATCTTCTGGAACATTTACTATATTTTGCCCAAACTGTCAAAGGAAACAAAATTCGGGATTTAGGTTGTCGTTCGAAAGGAAGAAAGAAAACTAGGAGGGTAATGGCGTCTTTCTCTAGTGGATTCGGTGTCTCGACCTCCCCCCTCGTTCGTAAACTTCTTATCCTAAATATAGCGATTTTCGGGATCGAGTTCATCTTGAGCCTGACCTTCCCCCCGATCCTGGCAGCAGTTTTCGGTCTTTTCGGACTGACCCCGGGACTTGTGATCGGCAAATTTTTCGTTTGGCAACTTCTAAGCTATAGTTTCATCCATACCCCTAGTTTATGGTTCTTATTCGAAATGCTTGCATTTTGGATGTTCGGATCCGCCTTAGAATCCCATTGGGGAACTAGAAATTTCCTACGTTATTTCATGTTCTGTATCCTGGGAGGAGGAGTTGCCTCACTTCTTGCTTCTCTTGTAGGTTTTTCTCAAGGGATCGTGATCGGAATGTCGGCCGTATTGTACGGACTCATCACTGCTTACGCATTGATTTGGCCAAATAGAGAATTATTGTTTTGGGGAATTTTCCCGATCAAAGCAAAATATCTGGCGGTCATCATTCTTGTGATCCTAGTACTCGCCGGTTTACAAAGTGGAAGCCCGATCGCAAACGGGCTCGGAGGATTTGCAGCCGGAGGACTTTACTTCCTATATTATACAAAGATCAAATATAGATTCGGGATCAAGCTCCCCAGCTTCTCTTTTTCCAGATGGAGACAAAAAAGAAAAATGGTCCGCTGGCAGGAAGAAATGAAAACCAGGGAACAGGCCAAAGAAGAAGTAGATCGTATTTTGGAAAAAATCTCAAAAGAAGGAATGAATTCTTTGAATAAAAAAGAGAAAAAGTTCCTGAAAGAAGCTTCTAGTAAGTATTACAAGACAGAAGATTAAGGCTTAATCTTCTGTCCCGAACATCTGTTGATATCCTACCTTAAATCCTTGGTCGTAGGTATTATCTTTTCTTAAACCGTACAAACCGCTTAAGAACAATCTTCCACCTTCTCCTATTTTATATTGAAATCCTGGGTGAAGATTGAATGAATCCGAACGAGCCACCGAGATTGTATCTTCTACAGCAAGTCTGTAAGTTACTTCTGCAAGCAAGATCCATTTCTCATCCAGATCATAAGAAATAGTTCCACCTGCTTCCATATAACGATACATTTTGTCTTGGATCGGATCCTTAAAATGAGAATCCGTTTCTCTTTCATATAATGCATAAGCCTGGAACTTGGTCTTACCAAAATCCAAAGCAAAACCTAAATGAGGCCTAACCAAAAATAGATCCGGATTTCTTTCTCCCATCCAAGGTTCGGAAACGGAAGGGCCGTATACATGAACTCCTCCACCGACAGACAAGATCCCGAATTTAAAAAAAGTTTTTAAACCTGCTCTCCATCTATCCCATCCGCTCCATGAAGTGGTTTGAGTAGCGTACTGGTCCACATATCCATATCCTGCGTTAACCGAAAAATGATCCCCGAGTTTCAACTCTCCGATCAAAGAAATCGTACGATTTCGATCATAATCAGTAGAGTTCCTATATTCCTTAGCATCCGCGCTAATTACGAAAATATTATATACACCCAAGGATTGCCCCCAAACCGGATAGGGCAAGGAGTCCTTATTATCTGCAAAGATCATAGACCAAGGAGCAAGAAAGATCAGAAGTAATAAAAGAGAATATCTCATAAGAACTCCAACCAGAACTCAGGCAAAGTGACTTTCAGATAGTCTCTCACACGATTGGAAAGAATTCCGTATCCCTCATCAGTAAGATGTCCTCCATCCAATAACATTTCTTTATGGATCAAATTTTCTGGATCTATCCTTGGAACAGAGTTCATTCTCTCTTTCATCTCAGTGTTGATCATAGATGCCGCTTGTACTGGCCAAGGAGCTTCCACAGACCAAACGTTCAAAGTAATGATATAGTCGCAGTGCTCTTTCAAAATTTCCAAAGTTTGGAGTTGTCGATTTACGGTACCATTCACTTCATCCCAGGTGGGTTCGTAATTATTCAAAAAATCGTTCACACCTCCATTCAGCATACACGCTCTATATCTTCCTGTCTCGTTCTTTGCAGCCTCTTGGATCTCGTAGGTCCTTCTTCCCGGAAAAGCTTTTTTGTAAGTTTCAAACTCAGGGAACTGTTCTTCAACAGGCCAGAAGGCGGAAATACTATCACCGAATAGCGCAAAACTAGGTTTGTATAATTTGGATTCTTTGGAACGAATCTCTCTATCTTGCACGCAGGCTCCTAAGAAAAGAGCGGCGCCTAGAACAACGACTAAAAACCGATTAAAAACTCCCCCGGTCTTCGGAAGGGAGGACCGAAGTCCAATCTTCTCTACTATATATTTTATATTCATTTTTCATAATGCTCTATAAAATAGGACACAAGATATCCAATT
>NZ_RQGF01000011.1 GCF_004769615.1 Leptospira sarikeiensis
AATTTAAATCACATATCTTTGGTTTTTCGCAACCATTATTCTATACTTAGAAACACGGCACGCAAAGGCGCGAAGAATAAGAAGATCATTATCTAAAAGGAAAAAATTTATTTAATCAAAACGAAAATTGAGAATATAATAAAGAAGAATCTTTTTCCCTTCGCGCCTTTGCGTGCCGTGTTTCTAAGTATAGAATAATGGTTGCGAAAAACCAAAGATATGTGATTTAAATTGGATCGAATGAGAGTAAAAGATGAGTAAGACCAATCCGAAGGTGGATGAATTCTTAAATAACGCAGAAAGATGGGGAAAGGAGCTTAAAAAACTCCGAACAATTCTCCTGGATGCTGGATTGACAGAAGAATTAAAATGGAGCTCTCCTTGTTATTCATTCCAAAAGAAGAATATAGCGATCATAGGAGAACTAAAAGAATACTGTGTTCTCAGTTTTTTCAAAGGAGCCTTATTAAAAGACCCAAAGGGGATCCTTCAAAAACCGGGAGAGAATACAAGGTCGGCTAAGATCATCCCGTTCACAAGTGTTTCCGAAATAAATAAGATCGAGCCGGTTATCAAATCCTATATCCAAGAAGCCATCGAAGTGGAAAAGTCCGGCTTAAAAGTGGATTTTAAAAAAGACCGAAACCCGATCCCGGAAGAATTACAAAAGAAGATGGATAAGGAGCCAAAATTCAAAAAGGCTTTCGAAGCTTTAACTCCTGGAAGACAGAGAGGTTATATTCTACACTTTTCAGCACCTAAACAATCTTTAACAAGGGAATCTAGAATTGAGAAATGCAAAGAGAAAATCCTGAAAGGAAAAGGACTGAATGATTGGTAGAAGAAATAGGTTTCCTACAATAAAGGTCTTCAATTCTCCAAAAATAAACCGTATAAAGAAGATATTTAGCAATATTTCTATCTCTGTGTTCTCAGTGAACTCTGTGTTCTCAGTGAACTCTGTGTTCTCAGTGAACTCTGTGTGAACTCAAAGAGTAATAAATTTCGCAGGGAGCCCAGAGAGGGTTTGATTTTTAAGGTTCTAATACTTGAGAGCAGCAACAAGGTCCTTCTCTGTCCTGCCCAATCGACTTGACCATTGCCCAATCCTTTGTTCAATAAAACATATAAATTGTATGTTATAACATACAAAGTTCTTTCCATTCTTCAAAAGGCTCCAAGGATTCAACCCAATCGGTAGGAGAATATTTATGGCAAATACTGTATTTGAAAGCAAAGCATCTTGGGCAGGTGGACTCAAATTGAATCTTCAGTCCAGAGATCATAAATGGGTTGTAGATGAACCTCAAGCATTGGGCGGAACAGATCAGGGACCAAATCCCGTAGAACTTGTGTTAGGTGGACTTGCAAGTTGTGTCGGAGTACTCGTTTCTTTATATGCACCAGCTCATAAAGTGGAATTAAAAGACTTCCAAGTGTTTGTAGAAGGGGATTTGGACCTGGATGGATTTCAGGAACTTGCACCTGTTCGCCCTGGATTCTCACAAATCAGATATAGAGTGGATATTCAAACGGATTCTCCTAAAGAAAACGTAGACTCACTCTTACAACATATCGAAAGAATCTGCCCTGTGAAGGATACATTATCCGGCGTTGGAGTATTCTCTAAAAATTCCAATCCGTCAGTTGCAGCCTAAAGAAAAAACTCCGGGCCGTGTCTTTCTGATCTCGGTCCGGAAATTTCTTTAATCCTTCAAAGTTTCCCCTTTAAAAGAACACCTAGTTGTAATATTCCAGTCATCCGCTTGTTGTAGATAGTACGTAAGCTCTTAGATGTTAAATTTTTTGACATAATATGGTAAGGAAATCCCGGTTTCAGGACGAAACTAATTAAGGAACCGGCGGGTCTTACCTTCCAAGACGAAAAAAGGAGGTTTCGAATGTTTCAATCCGAAAGAGAGAAAAACGAAAAAAGCCAATTCCAATCTTCAGGACCGATCCTGGTTAGAAAAGAATTCTATCGTTCCGAATCTGCAAACTACTCTTCCAAAAAAGCGGAGAGTAAGAATGAAAAGATGATCAGACTTAAACCGGATCTATACGACAAATAGATCCTTCTACAAAATTTCCGAAAGCCTACCCAAGACCAGATCGTTCTGCTCAGGTCTTCCGATCGTGATCCTCAAAGCATTCAATCCGTAACTTTTCAAATTCCTTAATATGATCCCTTCTTTCAGAAGTGTTTCGAAAGTTTGGGTGGAATTCAGTTTTGCTGAATCCAATTTGATCGTGATAAAATTCGCAAAAGATTCGAAGTAGAAAAAACCTTTTTCTTTCGCGAAGTTCTCGTATCTCGACATTTCATTTAGATTGGACTTCAGATAATTTTCCACAAATTCCCGATCTGAAAGAGCTGTAGTCGCAGCCAGTTGGGAAAGTTGTGAAACGTTAAAAGGAGGTCTGAGCTTATAAAAAGCTCGGATCATTTCTTCCGATCCGATCCCATACCCGATCCTCATTCCACCCAATCCATAAATTTTAGAAAATGTATTCGTATACAATACATTCGGGAATTTAGAGATCAACTCTGAGGCAGGAACTTCTTTCTTTAGATCTCTTGTTTTTCCGAATTCCATATAGGCGGCGTCTACGACTACCATTGTGTCCGGAGAGATCTTTTCTAAAAATGAATACAGATCCGATTTATCTAATGCATCTCCAATCGGATTACAAGGAGTGCAGATGAATATGATCTTAGGAGAATGTTTTTTGTATAAATCTAAAAATTGGTTTAGATCATGTGTTTCGGACTCTGTGTGGATTGTTTCCGCACCGCATTGTCCCGCGTAGATCGTATACATGGAGAATGTTTTGCCGTTTTGTAGGATCTTATCCCCGGGATTCAAAACGGATCTGGTAGCAAAATCGAAGATCTGATCACTACCATTTCCTTGTATTACGTTTTTTGCATCTACTCCATGGTTCTTTGCAAGAGCTTCCTTTAGGGCCCTATACGAATCGTCAGGATACAACGGCATCTTATACACCGCGTCTTTGACGACCTGTGAAACCTTGGGAGATACCCCATACGGATTTTCGTTAGAAGCGAGTTTTACTACTTTGTCCGGAGAAATTCCGTATTCTCGTACTACTAATTCGATCGGTTTTCCGGCTTCGTAGGCCGGGATTTTGTCTAAGGCGGGTTGAAAACGCATCTCTCTCCAGAAAAAATCGGGCTTAGGATTCTTCCAATCGTTTTTGTTCTACGAGCCTTTGGTATAAACTCTGGAAGTCCCTGAAAAAATGGGATTCGCTCAAAGCGTATTCCGTTACGATCCTTCTGGTTTCTTCCTGGCCGAGTAAGGCTCTATCGGATGCGAGCATTTTGGCTCCACCATCTAAAAGTAGATCCCTAAAATAATGATTATTGAATATGTTTGGAGTTTCCGTAAAAGATCCCTTGGAATGCCAACCTAATGTATGAACCCCTAAGAGTAGGACAGTATCTCTTACTGAAAATTCCATCATAGAGAAATAATCCAAAGAGTCTTTTATGTTTGGACTATCTACAGGCATAAGCATTCTTCCGCTCGGATAGTTTGAATCCTGTCTTCCTGGAAGAATATGTACCAGAGGGCCTCCCGCTTTTTGAATAGCTAAGGCCCCAGAGAGAGCGACCATATCCGAAAAGGAAGGAACTCCTACTCTTCCTTCTTTTTCCATCTCTTCTCTCAAATGGATAATTGTTTCTAATTGTTTATGGATCCCGCGATTATGTTCGTCGTTTAAGATACTTGGAAAACGGATCGAACCTTCTAATCCTAACCATTCTCCGTCCGCAGAGAATATGGAAGCCGCGTGGAATACCATACGTAACCATGCTCCCGCTTCTGTAGGATCTATTTTATCCCAGATCCTGTATCTGGTTTCTTCCCAAACGCTTCCTTCACAATTGGATTTGGTCCCGAGCACTTCATGGACACGATAGTTCCCGGTTTTACCTTTTAACTTTGTTTCGAAACTTCTTCCTTTCTGGATCCTTTCCTGAACGGACTCATACACTTTTTGTGAAATAAGGATTTTTGCTCCTGCTTTTTTGGTAGTTGTCTCTATTCTACTCGCGGAGTTTACAGTATCTCCGATCGCGGTGAATGACATGCTTAAAGGATGTCCTAACTTTCCAAGGATCGCAGTTCCGTAATTGATCCCGATCCCTATTTCGAATTCGGAACCCAAATGGTTTTGCAAATATTGGTTTAGGCTTTCGAGTTCTCCTCTCATTTCGAGAGCGGAGCGGATTGCATTCAGATTAGTTCGAACAGGATCCGGATCATCTAAACCGAAGATCGCCATGAGTCCATCTCCGATATACTTATCTATCATTCCTCCATACTTCAGGACCTTGTCTCCCATTCTATAGAAGTAGCGGTTCAAAATATGGATCACGTCGTATGGAAGATGTTTTTCAGAAAAACTTGTAAAACCTCTAATATCGCTGAATAAGATCGCAACAGGTCTTTCTATCCCGGAAATAAAATCTGAAAAAGTGGAGGCTAATGTTTGGTCCGCTTCATCGATCACTAATCTGCGGATCACTATATCCCCATTCGTTTTTGTTTGGCAGGCAAGTCTAACGTTGTCCGGAAAACCTTTCTTTTGCGCAAGTGCGGTTTCTTTTTCATTCCTAGGCAGAAGATATTCATCTCCATCTTGAACGATAATCCTACAAGTAGAGCAGCGTGCGTTACCCCCACATGCGTGTATATGAGGGATCCCCGCATCTAAGGAAATTTGTAATAGGGACTTGCTTGAATCGGAAGGTTCTATGAATACTTCTTTGTCATTCTCGAAAATAATTTTTATCATAAATCTGGGAGATCTTTCGGGCTATTTACCTGATCCGCGGTTCTTGGTTTTTGTTCTTTTTTCGTTTGTCTGAAAAATAGGACGAGACTACATTTAGGACCGTTCTATACATTCGTTCAGAATAAAAATATTCGGCCTCGCGGTCCGGATATTCTTTTTTTTGCGTCTAATACCAAGTCCTCCCGAGTATCCGATAGTGAATGCCCAAGAAAATGGATCTTCCGAAGAATTGCCGAAGAGATCGGTAATTTTATGCGTCGATGACGAGCTCATCATATTACGGGGATTAAAGGAACAATTAAAGTCCGCCTTCGGCAAAGAATACCAAATCGAAGCTGCTGATAGCGCCGAACTCGCTCTACAGATAGTGGATGAGTGCAATCAGGCGGGCATTCATATTCCTGCAATATTAAGCGACCAGGTAATGCCCGGGATTAGAGGAGATGAGTTCCTTATCCAGGTACAGGAAACAAATCCGAACACAAGAAAGATCATGCTTACCGGTCAGGCAACTGCAGAGTCTGTGGGAAATGCGTTAAATAGAGCCAACCTTTACAGATATCTTTCTAAACCCTGGGACTCTAACGATCTACTGATGACTGTAAAAGAAGCGGTCCGTTCCTACGAGTCGGATATCTCTCTTTCAGAATTGAATAAAAAGTTAGAAGATGCATTATTATATAATCGAGACTCAGGTCTTCCGAATTTGGAATCACTTCGTAGAAGATTGGATGCTGCTTCTCAAGAAAAAGATGATTCACTGATCGCTCTTATTCGGATCGAATCCACTTCTCTTACTACCAGGGACTTCGGAGTTTCGTTGTATAAAGATTTAATGAAGAAGTTTTTGGACTCCATGAAATCTATTCTCGGAAACTACGGAGAGATCTTTCATGTATACGAAGACGAGGTAGCGATCCTTTCCAAAGTGCCGGAAGAGGAGTTCCTGCCTCATCTGATCGCATTTAGGATCCTACTTCGTTCCGATTATTTTACTGCTTCCGGTATCTCTTTTAGGATCAATGCGACGATTGCGACCGCCAGTGGCAAAAAAGATCTATATTATAAGGCAAGGCTTGCTCTTGTAAAAGCAAGTCAGGAGCCTGAATTCGATTCTGAATCCGGGATTTATTCTTATTCTGAGAAAATGGACGATCAGGATCTGTACAAGATCAATATGGATCTTGGCAAAAGACTGAACCAGGCAATCCACTCCGGAAATGTTGTCCCTTACTTTCAAGGGATCATGGATAATCAAACAGGCAAGGTGGAAAAATTCGAATGCCTTGCAAGGATCGTAGAAGATGGGAAGGTATATGCTCCCGCGAGTTTCTTATATTTGGCAAAATCTACGGGACTTCTGAGAAGGATCAGTCCGATCCTATTTGAGAAAGCTCTTCGAAAATTTGCAGATTCTACGTATTCTTTTTCTATCAATCTTTCAGAAACCGAATTGGAGAGTCCCAGTTTTCCGAAATGGGCTTCTTCTAGAATGGAGTATTACGGGATCAATGCTTCAAGGGTTACGTTCGAAATTTTAGAGACAGCGAGCTTTCATGGAAATCCGGAACGTTTGAAAGTGATCGCCGGATTAAAAGAGCTAGGATCAAAGATAGCGATCGACGATTTTGGAGTGGAGCATTCGAATTTCTCGCGTTTGTTGGAGATCCAACCGGACTTCATCAAGATAGACGGTAAATTCATTCAATCTTTGGAAAGGAATCGAACCGCATTCATTCTAACTTCCGCAATTACGGAACTTGCTCATAGGATCGGAGCGAAGGTGGTAGCAGAATTTGTTTCTACTCCGGAAGAATTGAAGGTAGTACGTTCTCTCGGTATAGAATATTCTCAGGGCTATCTGATCATGCAGCCTTCGCCGGATATTACACCAATCTCGATAAAAATTATTGAATAGGTACTTTGGTCTATTTTTTTCAGGATCTCCTGAAACTCATTCTTTCCCGGAATAAAGTCGAAAATTTGTTGCAAAGAGAATTTACGGTGTAACTATCCTTGTTTTGCTCCGGATTTTGGTCGGGGTTTTGTACTTTTTTGTTCGTCTAATTTACAGGTTGGTACCGGGGGAGCGGTGGAAAAAGCGATTCTTTTTGTTGATGATGAAGCGCTCATTTTGATGAGTATGAAGTCCCAAGTCAAAAGACATCTGGGAGATACTTATCGTTATGAGACTGCGCTTGATGCGTCCGAGGCGATGCAAATCATCGAGGAATTAGTGACCGAAGGGGTCAAAATTCTAATCGTAATTTCGGATTGGCTGATGCCGAATATTAAAGGAGATGAATTTTTAAGGATCGTTCATCAAAGATATCCCGAGATCCAAAAAATTATCATCACTGGCCACGCTGACATTGCATCTGTCGAAGCTCTTAAGAAAGAGATCAATTTATACAGCTACTTGAAAAAGCCTTGGGATGAAAAAGAATTAGTAACCACAATTACATCAGCCCTTAAATAAATAGGGGGGCATATGAGCCTTCGGACGCGCTTCTCTTTATACTGCGCCGCTGTTCTATTTACTTTTTCAGTTCTGCTTACCCTTCTGGTAGCGGTTTCCGCATATTACGATTCTAAAGTTTCTTCCCAAGAAGCTGCATTTGCTAAGGCAGAAACAGCATCCTTTGAGATCCGTAAAATTTTTTCAGACGCAATTTCCAAAGTAGGAGAAGCAAAAACTCGCTGGGAATTGACTCATCCTTCTCGAGCCTCCGTCGAAAAAGATTTAGTAGATCTGTTCCAGAATGATAAAAAGTTCCTAGGTGCAGGAGCTGTATTCGAACCGAATCTTTTTGATGGAAGAGATTCATCTTTTATAGGAAGAAAAGGTTCGAATGCAAACGGTAGGTTCGTTCCATACTTTCATAGAAGTATTAAGGACCAGGATAAGATCAGTTTAGAAGAAAGTGTATATTACGATAATACCGACGAGAGTGGGAACTATTATCAGATCCCTAAGGCGACTCTGCATGATTATGTAGGAGAACCTTATATGTATCCTTTGGAAGGTGTGAACGTATTCATGATATCACTCATACGTCCAATCATTCGTAATGGAAGGTTTATAGGGATCGTTGGATTGGATCTGAAACTTTCGGATCTAGAGGCTGAAATTTTTTCCAAAAGACCTTTCGGAGGAGGATTTCTTTCCTTAATTTCTCCCGGAGGAAAATACGCAGTCCATGGTTCTAAAGGGATCTTACAAGGTAAGAACGTAGGTCCTCCGGAGGTAAGAGAATCAATCCAAAAATCATTAGCGAGCGGTCAGCCTTTCTTCTATCCCGTAGATAGTGGGAACTCCTACATCTTCCCTTTCAGTATGGGAAGTTATAGTAAGAACTGGGCGATAGAAGTTTTCGTACCGGATTCTTTCTTATGGAATGATCTTGGTCCGATCATTCTAAGAAGTCTTTTGATCACCTTCGCGCTTTTACCAGTATGTTTGTATTTTATAGATCGTTTCTTCTGCAAATACGTTTCGGAAGGTCTTTCTTCTGCGGCATCCTTTGCGGATTCTTTAGGTGCAGGGAATTATACTACTCAAATCCCATCCAGGGATATTAAGGACGAGATCCATCATCTTTTTCTCTCTTTGGAAAATATGAAGGAAAAACTACTACTCGCGATCGACCAACAGATCCGTTCCGAAAAGATCCTGAGAGAATCTGCGGAAATTTCCTCTAGGAATGAGATCATCCGACTTCAAAAGGAAGAATTGGAAATCACTCTGGGAGAATTAAAAACTGCACAAGAAACATTACTCCGTAATGAACGATTGGCCGCGATCGGAAGGATCTCGGGTGCAGTAAGTCATCAGATCAATAACCCCCTCGGAGCCATCGGTGCATCCAGAGAAAATATTTCCTATTATGTTAAAAGGATCACCTCTCTTCTGCCATTTCTTCTGACATATCTAAACGAAACGGATGAGGATGAAAGAAATGCATTTAATGAAACTTTCCAAAGAATATTAGGGAACAATAAAGAACTAATCGGTAAAAAATTCAGAGAGACCAGACATTCTATAGAAGCGTTTTTGAAACGCCAGAATGTTGAAAATGCGGGAGATAAGGCCGCGGTAGTCGCAGAACTCGGCTTTCCGGACTGCCCCGATTTTCTATTGAAATTATGTATATGTAATGAATGGAATCGTATCTCCGAATTTTTAATGGCCGTAAGAGGGCTTGAGATATCGGAAGAAGTGATCCATAGATCTACTGATCGAATGTACAAGATCGTTTCTGCATTAGAAACCTATTCCGGGATCACAAGAGAAGATTCCGAAAGATCCGTTAAAATTTCGGATACTATGGAAGCCGTACTTGGAGTGTATGAAGGTGCTGGCGGAAATCGTGTCATAGTAGAACGAAATTATATTTCCGAAGCCAGAATGAAATGTGTCCCCGAGGATCTGGTGAGACTTTGGACACAAATTGTTGACAATGCATACCAGGCCATGTCCGGGGAAGGAAAGCTTAGTATCCGGATTTACGATAGCGAATCCAAGGTTGTATGTGAAGTGGAAGATAGCGGTCCCGGAATTCCGAAAGATATCCGAGAGAAACTGGGAGAAGTCCTTTCTTCCGGAAAAATGGAAGGGGAGGGCGCAGGCATTGGCCTTGCCGTCGCAGCATCCATTTCTAAAAAATATGAAGGAAGTTGGAACTGGGAAAGCGAACCAGGTTGCACGATCTTTCGTTTTTCTTTTCCTAGGTTGGAATAAATTCCAGACGAAATAAGATCCTTTTTTGGATCAAAAAAAATTTATGTATCTTAATTTCTAAGACTTTCTTTTTTCACAAAAATATAAAACTAGCTTGTGAGGGAAGAAGCCTCGAATAACAATTTCGTTTCGCTGTAAAATTCTTTCCAGGCCTTCCCATGAGTATCCGATATAGAATTTCCCTTTATTTGTCGGTCGTTCTTTTGACCGGATCTTTCGTACTTGCAGGTATCAATTCTTTCTCCTCTTATTTCGGTTTAAAAAACCAAGTCGCAGCCGGTTCTTCTATGGCCGGAAAAAGATACGAGTATGAGATCTCCAATTTTTTAAATTCAATTTTAGGATCATTGAGAGGGTTTCAATTCATTCTGGAAACTTCTACCCCAACTAGGACCGAAGGGATTGCAGCTTTAAAAAAATTAGCCGAAACGGATCAGAACTTATTCGGGACTTGGGTATTATATGAACCGAATGCTTTCGATGGGCAGGACGCAAGATATAAGAATACTCCATATCATGATTCGAGTGGTAGATTTATTCCATACTGGAACCGCGCTACTGGGGATCTAAAGATCACTTTTGCTGAATCATACGATGTAGATGATATTACAAGTTTCTACTATAGGATCCCTAAAAAAACTCATAAGGATTTTATTTCCGATCCTTATGTTTATTCCGTGAGCGGTAAAGAGATCTTAATGGTTTCTATGGTGAAACCAATCCTTAAGAATGATAAGTTCGTGGGAACAGTCGGAACGGATATCTCCATGGCAAAACTTCAGGAGCTTTTGGGACCGATCCGACCATTTAGGGGAGAAGGTTATTTGGCGTTGGTTTCGCCTGACGGGATTTATGCGGCAAACGGTGGAGATCCGAGCTTGGTTGGAAAACCGATCCCGGAGGAAGAAGTTCGCTCCAAAGTAAAAGAACTAAGTGCTAAGGGAGAAGAATTCCAGATCGCAGGCTCCGGACACACTAGATACTTTTTTCCCTTTGTATTAGGAAATTATGATAAGAGTTGGGCAGTAGAAGTCTCGATCCCTGATTCGATCTTCTGGTCAGATATGAGAGGAGTGATCTTACAGACGATCTTGTCCTCTCTTGTGATCATGGTAGTGATCCTGCTCATTCTGAATCTGATCTTCAATCGATTGATAACCTCCGGACTTTTGGAAGCGATCGGTTTTTCAGAGAAGATTGCAGATGGAGATTTGACTTCTTCCATTGAGATTGGAAGAGAAGATGAGATCGGTAAACTTCTAAAATCTATGGATTCAATGAAGGGAAATCTTTCTAAGATCATCTTAGATATCAAGACCTCTTCTACCAAATTGAATTCTACCTCGGATAAGATGGCAGAATCGAGTCGTAATTTTTCGGATGTGGCCCAGGCACAAGCATCCGCAGCAGAAGAATCTTCAGCCGCAGTAGAAGAACTTGCAGCCTCAGCAGAGAATGTTCGTAGATCGATGGAGAAGGCCATCGAAAATATGAAAGAGATCGATACGAACGTTGTACTTTTGCGCGAGCAAATCGGAACGATCAATAATGAAATGCAAACCTTGTCACAAGTAGCTTCTGAATCTCAGGAAAGAGCAGTGACTGGTGAGAATGCGATGGGTGCGACCAATCAAGCGATGGATGAGATAGGGGAGAGTGCGAGCCGTATTAACGAGATTCTTTCTATCATTACAGAAATTTCTGAGAAAACAAATCTACTCGCATTGAATGCAGCGATAGAAGCAGCTAGAGCTGGAGAAGCAGGAAAAGGGTTTGCAGTCGTAGCAGAAGAGATCAGTAAACTTGCATCTCAGACTTCGAGTTCAGTCCAAGAGATCGGAGAACTTGTAGAATCTACCAACAATGCGGTTCATAACGGAAACACTAAGGTAAAGGAAGCGAGTGATATACTTCGTAAACTAAGGACCAGTGTGGATTCATTCGGATTATCTGCGAAGAAGGTGCTGGATTCTGTTCGTACCCAAGAGAAGAACACCCAAGACATTCATCAATCTGCGAATTTCTTAATGAGTTTCAGTTTACAGATTGAAGAGGCGGTCCAGGAGCAAAAGAGGGCAACGGATGAGATCACGAAAACAATCGTTAGTATCTCGGAAGGAACTCAGGAAGTAGCGAGTGGAGCAGATGATTTGACTTCTTACTCCGGAGAGATGCACCAACAATCCGAGGGACTCTTAAGATCTGTGGATAAGTTCAAACTTTAAGGGTTCGCACAGAGTTTTGGATTTGTGGGAGGGGAGTCCCTATAGAAAGAACTTCTCAGTGAACTCCGTGGTCTTTCATTCTAGATCTTTGCTTCTATGAATGGTAGTAAGATACGGAAAGTTGTGTGTCCTGGGACCGTTTCTACTTCTATCTTTCCTTCATGTCTTTCCACGATCTTTTTAACTATGTCTAAGCCGAGGCCACTTCCTTCTCCCGGAAGTTTTGTAGTGAAGAATGGTTGGAAAATTTTATCCATGATATTCTCAGGGATGCCTGGACCACTGTCTGTGATCTCCACTGCTACCATATCTGCTTTCTGATAGAGTTTGATCGTGATATCCCCCCTGAATTCCATTGCTTGGAGAGAATTATAGATCAGGTTTGTCCAAACATGAATTAGGTCGTCCGGATAACATAATATTTTTGGAATATTCTCATATTCTTTCGAGATGTTGATTCCTTTTTTAAGCTGGTTTTGATAGATCGTTAAAACAGTTTCGATATTCTCCGAAATAGAGGCAGGGATCTTTTCAGAAGTAGTATCGAAGTGGGAAAAATTCTTCAATGCATAGAGGATTTTAGAAACTCGGTCCACTGCGATTTGGATCGTATTCGTGTTGGAGAAGAAGAATGCTTCCAAGGTGGAGTATTCTAATAATATGTTTGCTCTTTCACAGATGAGGAATGGGATCGCAACTTTTGGCAATTCCCTAAATCCCATATCCACTAATGCTTCTGCAAACGAGTATTGGGACGATATATTCAGTTCTTGTAATTGAGAGACAATATTCTTTTTGGCGTTTCTCTCTTCCATCCCAGCCAATTGTTCTTTTGGTTGTCTTACCAAGACTAAAAATTCCCGGAAGGATAACATTTGATCCGAGTTCATTCCGGTTAATACGTTTTGCACATCTGGTAAAATTGTTTGAAAACGGATCAAACATTCCTGAAGGTTTTGGTTGGAAGCCTGCACCGCTCCGATCGGGTTGTTGATCTCATGGGCAACTCCGGCAATTAACTGACCTAAGGCGGCCATTTTTTCGGATTGGATCAATTGCGCCTGAGCTTTTTTAAGATTTTCTAATGTTTCCTGCAGTTCGTTTTTCTGCATTTCGATGAGTCTATTCCTAACGGAGATCTCGTCGTTGATTACTTTTAGTTCTTCCACTTCTTGGATGGCAGAAGTATCCAATAAACTGATCGCTGCAACATAAGACTCTCTTTCGGTATAAAAATGAACGCTTCCGATTGCGGAGAATACCTGCCCATTCCATCGGATCGCACGCAGCTCTAAATTTTCCGAACTTTCGAAAGAGCGGATCCTGGCATGAAGTGTGGCCCAAGAATCCGGAGTGAATAATGAGATCGGGGAAACGGAATGTAGATCTTTTTGAGTGAAGCCGAATATCCGTAGAAAAGCTGGATTCGTATCTAGAATTCCTTCTGTTCTTGGATCCAAAAAGATAATTGCTTCGTTTGCAAATCTATAGAATGTCTGAAATCTTGCCTCGCTTGCTTTTAGTTTTTCTTCCGATTTTTTTCTATCGGTGATGTCTGCGAGTATTCCTGCCATTCTTCCTGGGATATTTTTTGAATTTCGATAAACCTGTCCTTTTACTTCCAACCAGTGGATGGTCCCGTCTGGATGGAATACTCTATATTCCAGATTGATATCGTTCTCTTTTCCTAAAAAACTATTTCGTACAGACTGGCGTATCAAACTTTGATCATCAGGATGAACTAGATCCATAAAAACGGATGTATTACTTTCAAAATCTTTTAAGTCGATCCCGAAAATGGATGCAGTATCGGAGGACCAATGTGCGGTTCTGTCTTTTAAGTTCCAACTCCAAGTTCCCATCTTGGACGCATTTAAAGCTAGTCTAAGCCTCTCCTCAGATTCCATTAACGCTCTTTGCGCATTTCTTCTTTCGGTGATATCTGCCATTGCACCTAGTAGGCGATTATTCTCGGATTTCTGGTTTTTTAAAATGACTCCTTTGTCTTCTACGATAATATAATTCCCGTCTTTTTTTAAGAATCTATACTCTGCGGAGAAATTTCCCCCGGTCTTTCTTGCTGTCTTGATCCCTTCTTTGACCTTATCTCTATCTTCCGGATGAATAAATTGGATACGCAATTCTTCATCCACATGATTAAATTCCTGGAAAGTGTATCCTGTGATCTCCTCGATCGCTCCTGCCCAAGTGATCTTTCCAGAAGGAAGATCATAATCGTATACGAGTTGTCCTGTCTGTTCTGCGACTTTTCTATATCTTTCTTCGCTTTGTTTTAAAGCTCTTTCTGCAAGTAAAGATTCAGTAATATCTAATACTAGAAAAACTAAGTTTTTGATCTTTCCGGAGCTGTCTTTGATCGGAGCTCCGTTGATGGATAAATATTTTTTATTTCCGAGATGATCTTCTATTGCATGTCTTACGTCGTACACTGGCTGGCCAGTCGTAAGAACTCTTACGAACGGTTGATCCGCGGAAGTCCATTCTCCTCCGTCGATCGCGGTCGCTTTCCATTCGGGCGCATTGTATTTCCTTCTTTGGATTTGATCTAAGGTCAACCCGAGTACTTTTTCTGCAGAAGGGTTTGCGTAGGAAATTTCGCCGTTAGGATTTAATACTGTGATCGCTGCAACGGAGGTCCGCATAATTTCAGAAAGTAAGTCCCTTTCTGCGATCAGTTCGCTATGTTTTCTTTTTCTTTCGATCGCGTTAGTGAGAGTTTCGCCGATCGCTTTTAAATTCGCGATCTCGAATTCTCCGAACCTTAAATTGAGTTCTTGGATCGGGGTCTCGGAAGTCATCCCTAAGCCGCCGATTACTTGTCCTTCGAATGTAAGAGGGACAGCGATCAAGAATTGCACATGTAACTCGTTCATTCGTTGTCGAATCTGAGGGTCTGTGAAATCTTTTCGCTCTATAGTAAGTATCTCTCCTGCTAAAATATTCTTTGTAAGGAAATTATTTAGGTCGATCGGACTTTCAGGGAGCCAACTTGGTTCTTGGTTTTTTGCCTCAGGAACCACGTATTCATATACT
The DNA here is from genome assembly GCF_004769615.1 of Leptospira sarikeiensis. Taxonomy (GTDB): domain Bacteria; phylum Spirochaetota; class Leptospiria; order Leptospirales; family Leptospiraceae; genus Leptospira_B; species Leptospira_B sarikeiensis. The sequence goes on from NZ_RQGF01000011.1 coordinate 14,848, forward strand.
AAGGTCCTGGTCAGTTGTTCCATATCATACAGAACCAGGTTCCCCCTGGACATTTTGAAAACCTTAGTGATCTTTTTGACTGCATTCGCAATCGCATCTTCTATTTCTAATATAGGTCTATTTATCAGTTCTGTGGAAATAGAAGAGGTAAGTCTCTCTATATTACGTTTTTCTTCTTCTTCTTTTTCTCTTTCTTTTTCATCCGAGATATCTTGGACGGTTCCTAAAAGTTTGATCACCTTTCCGTCCGAATCTTTTATAAAATCCGTGCGGTTTAATAGATATTTTTCTCTTCCTTCCGGAGTTACCGATCTATATTCTATATCGGTCGCGACACCTTCTTTTACGGATTTAGTAAAATGAGTAGAGATCTTTTCCCTATCTTCCGGATGGATCCTATCCATCGATGTTAGATCCAAAGGAATATCGGATTCTAAGATCTGATATAAACCTTCGGAAGCGGTGATCTTTCCGGAAGGGATATCATATTCCCAACTTCCTATTTTAGCCGTTTTTTGGGCTCTATCTAAGAATAATTTCGTTTCTCTGAGTTCGTCTTCGATTTGTTTTTGTTCGGAAATATCTATGTGGATCCCGATCATTCTTACCGGAGTCCCGTCCGCATTTTTTTCCGCGATCTTTCCTCGGGTTAGGATCCATTTATAACTTCCGTCCTTACATTTTAAACGGAATACGGTGGAATATGTGGAAACATCTCCCCGAGTATAACTTTGCCACGCGGTATTGGTCTTTTCTCTATCTTCCGGATGAAGGCTTTCATTCCAAAATTCGTATGTAGGAACAACTTCTCCTAAACGATATCCGATCATCTTGAGCCAGTTCTCATCTACATGATGTTCGTTTGTCGTAATATTATAATCCCATATTCCTAGATTAGCTCCTTGCACCGCGAGGTCCAAAGTCCTTTCTTTTTCTTCTAGGATCTTTGCGGTTTCCCTTTTTTCGGTAATGTCGATATGTATTCCTAACGCACGGACAGGATTCCCTTCTTTATCTTTTTCCCAGACTTTTCCTCTAGATCGGATCCATTTCCAAGTTCCGTCCTTGCATAACATTCTAAAATCGGTTTCAAAAAGTTCCGCTCTACCTTCTATATGCTCTTTTAATCTTTCTACGATAGAAGGGCGATCATCCGGATGGATCTTGGATCTCCAAAATTCTGAAGTAGTTTCAAACTCTTCCAGAGTGTATCCAAGAATTTCTGCGCATTTTTCATTCGGAGTGATGATCCCATTCGGAATATTCCAATCCCAAAATCCTAGGTCCGCACTTTTTATAACGAGATCTAATTGTTCTTCTCTACTTTTTAAAAGATCTTCTGCAGCAAGTTCTCTACTTAGATCGAATATATTTCCGCGGATAAGATTGTCCGATCCCGGGATTTTCACTAGATGTATTTCGCAAGGAATAATTCTTTTTTCTCTATTACAATGATCCCACTTGAAAAACTGCGGGCCTTCTTGAATTGCTAGAGACATTTTTTCGAGGGCGAGAGATTTGGATTTCTGTTCGCCGGACTGAAATTCAGGAGAAATGTCGGCAGGTCCTAATTGTAAAAGTTCTTCTCTGGTATAACCGAAAAGAGTTTCTGCAGTGGAGTTGACTTCTTCGAAAATCCCTGTTCGGTAGTTAACAATTGTTATAGCTGAGGGGGAGTAATCGAGTAGGGTCCTTAAGAGACGGTTATCCAATTCGGAGCGAGATAGTTTTTCGATCCTTCCTTCGAGTTCAGCGATTTTTTTGTACGCTTCTTTTAACTCTGCTTGGGAATCCTTACCGTTCTTTTTTTTATTTTTAGAATCCACTCTCTATTTAATAGAAAGTGAAAAGCTTCGTTTGAAAACAAAAAATAAGAGTTAGGGTAGGTTTTCATTCGACCTTTGTTGTGATTTTGTGGAAAGAGTAAGGCAAAAAATGCCCTTGGTTCTTTCCAAAGCAAGCTAAACGTTATCAATTCGAAACATTCTAAACGTTATAAGAAATAAATTAACCGATTCTCTTGGATCGAAAATTTTTTGGATGACGAAGAGCCAAAAATATCCGATTCTTCTCGTCTTTCTAAGAGATTCTCGCCTCCGAAGAAGATCTATCTATGTACTCGGGCTTGGATCAAGAGAGAGGGTTTGCCCACCCATTATATTGGAGAGACTATTATGTTCCCTGGACATTGGCCGAAGCGTCTTTTTGCCTATTTGGTAGGACTGTTTGTTTTTTTAGGATCCGGAGAATTATTCTCTGCGGATTTCGTACGTTTAAAGAACGGACAGGTGGTTCGAGGTAAGATCATCTTAGAAGATGAAGAAAAAGTTTTGATAGCAGAGAACGACGAGTATGTTCGCTTCTTGGATAAGGATCTGGTCGCTCAGGTCAGTTATGAAAAAGGAAAACAAAATGTAGGAACTCCTACATTAGATAAAAAGGGGACACCTCAGAAAGTATCGGATGTACCTCAAGGTCATGTGGAAACTGGCCCTCCGAATATGTATGGGCCAAGTCCAGGATCCAGTAATGGGAATGGAGCGGATACTTCTATAGAAGTGATCCATGAGGTGGTCACGGACTTTATTTGGCGGGGACTTAGTTTCTCCGGAGAGATCGCAAATCGTAGGGATAATGAAAGTTATAGGGCTATGACTGTAGTTCCCTCGTATCAACCTACTGTGACTTTTAATACTCCTTTGAAAGGATTTCAAGTTCAGTTTTGGGGAAATTTCCAGCTAACGGATCGGAATGATCGGGATAATGACGGAAGATTTCAATTATATCCTGGAGGCCCCGGGCCTGCATATCCTGGCCAAGGATCTTCTGGTTCTTTGAGTCCTTTCTCTGCACCTTCTCCGGACACTTTAAACTCTGCGTGTCCGTACGATACTCAAAACAATTTTATGGCGGGAAATCCAACCACAGGATCTACTTGCGGTGGGGATGTTCCCGGTTTCAAAAAAGAACAGAATGGTATGAAACGTTCGGACGGACTCTTCTACGCCTTCTATTATAACTTTGAAAAAACAAGTTGGGGAACTTTCACTGCGGGAATTTGGTTCTATAATACTTTTCAAAAAAGTTCCGCGTATCTTTCTCCCGCATTAGGAGGATTTAATTCTCCTGCTGCTCAAGGAGTTTCAGGCGCGAATAATCCTTCTACTCAGATCACACGTTTAGCTTGGCAGGAATATTTCTTCTTTTGGAAATTGCCTTTCTTGCAATGGGTAAACCCTACCATTTCATTTTATACACAGTTCTCACAAGAGAATGCGGGCTTAATGGCAGGTAAAAATTATCTTTCATTAACGATGGGACACGAGTTTTTCGAAGGCAATTTTTTTAGAATACTTCCTCAGGTTAACGTAGGTTATGCGATGAGTAATAATATCGTGGATAATAGATACGGGATCCAGGACGTGACCTCTACGATTACTTTCTTCTTTGGTAAGTTTTTCGTGAAGGCCGCGGATGTTTGGAGACCTAATTTATATATGTACGATACTGATAACTATTACGGAGCTACCGGAGGTTATGTGAATAGTACTTCTAAGGATGGTAGGATCGTGGATCCAGGCAAAGTTAACGGACCTGCAAACCAGTTGGTATTGGATTTTATCAACACTTCTACAACTATACCGGACCAATTAAGGCAATCCGTCAGAGAATCTTATCTGCTCCAAAAGATCCCTGCACATTTGGTTTGGTTCAGTGTAGGTTTCAGTCAAAACTTTTAGATAAAATATAAGGAATAGTTAAAATGAGCATTCGATTTAGAATTTCACTTTATTTATCAGTGGTTCTACTTTCAGGTTCAATCATACTTACTGCGATAAATTCTCTCGGTTCCTACTTCAGCCTGAAATATCAGGTAGAAGACGGATCTAAAATGGCCGGAGAAAGATTTGCATACGAGGTAAAAGATTTTCTGGATACCTCCTTAGGCGCGTTAAGAGGAATGCAATATTTACTCGAGACTGCTAGACCAGGTAGAGAAGAAGTAGTTAAAGCGCTTTGGAAATTGGTAGAATCAAACCAATATTATTTTGGAACATGGGTAGTATTCGAACCCGACGGTTTCGATGGACCGGACCAAAAATATAAGAATAAGCTACCGTATCATGATAAGACAGGTAGATTTGTACCTTATATAAATAAATCGAAGGGTGCAGTGATCGCAGAGCCAGTCATCTATTATGAAAACACGGATGATTCGGGTGCATTTTATGTGATCCCTAAGGGAACTCTTCATGATTTTATCGCGGACCCGTTTTCTTATCCTGTAGGAGGAAAGGACGTTCTTATGGTTTCACTCGTGAAGCCTGTAATGCGAAACGGAAAGTTTGCCGGGGTTGTAGGAACAGATCTCGCAATGGAGAATATTCAGGCACTTTTAGGTCCGATCCGTCCTTTTAGAGGAGAAGGATATTTAACTCTGATCTCTCCGAACGGGACTTACGCTGCCAACGGAAAAGATCCATCCTTAGTGGGTAAAAAACATCCGGATCCTGAATGGTTAAAACAGATCACGGAAGGAATGGCGACTGGAAAACCTTTCTCTCTTCATGGCGGGGGAGAGGGTCATCACTTTTTCCCATTTGTATTAGGAAATTATGATAAGAGTTGGGCAGTAGAAGTCTCGATCCCTGATTCGATCTTCTGGTCAGATATGAGAGGAGTGATCTTACAGACGATTTTGTCCTCTCTTGTGATTATGGTAGTGATCCTGCTCATTCTGAATCTGATCTTCAATCGATTGATAACCTCCGGACTTTTGGAAGCGATCGGTTTTTCAGAGAAGATTGCAGATGGAGATTTGACTTCTTCCATTGAGATTGGAAGAGAAGATGAGATTGGTAAACTTCTAAAATCTATGGATTCTATGAAGGGAAATCTTTCTAAGATCATCCAGGATATCAAGACTTCTTCTACCAAACTGAATTCCACCTCGGATAAGATGGCAGAGTCGAGTCGTAACTTCTCAGACGTTGCCCAGGCCCAAGCATCCGCAGCAGAAGAATCTTCAGCAGCAGTAGAAGAACTTGCAGCATCTGCAGAGAATGTGCGTAGATCGATGGAGAAAGCCATCGAAAATATGAAAGAGATCGATACGAACGTTGTACTTTTGCGTGAACAAATTGGAACGATCAATAATGAAATGCAAACCTTATCCCAGGTAGCTTCTGAATCCCAGGACAGAGCTTTAACTGGTGAGAATGCTATGGGTGCAACCAATCAAGCGATGGATGAGATTGGAGAGAGTGCGAGTCGTATCAACGAAATTCTTTCTATCATTACAGAGATTTCTGAGAAAACCAATCTACTTGCATTGAATGCGGCGATAGAGGCAGCTAGAGCTGGGGAAGCAGGAAAAGGATTTGCAGTCGTAGCAGAAGAGATCAGTAAACTTGCATCTCAGACATCCAGTTCAGTCCAAGAGATCGGAGAACTTGTAGAATCCACCAATAATGCGGTCCATAACGGAAACACTAAGGTAAAAGAAGCCAGTGATATACTTCGTAAGCTCAGGACCAGTGTGGATTCGTTTGGATTATCTGCGAAGAAGGTATTGGATTCAGTTCGCACCCAAGAGAAGAACACCCAAGACATTCATCAATCTGCGAATTTCTTAATGAGTTTCAGTTTACAGATTGAAGAGGCGGTCCAAGAGCAGAAGAGGGCAACGGATGAGATCACGAAGACAATCGTGAGTATCTCGGAAGGAACCCAGGAAGTTGCGAGTGGAGCGGATGATTTGACTTCTTACTCCGGAGAGATGCACCAACAATCGGAAGGACTCTTGAGATCCGTGGATAAGTTCAAACTTTAAGGGTTCGCACAGAGTTCACTGAGAACACAGAGTTTTGGATTTGTGGGAGTTCCGATAGAAAGAACTCCTCCGTGAACTCCGTGGTCTCCGTGCGAAATATGAATCATGGACGGATGATTCTTTCTATAATCTTCCTTTGCTTTAACAAGGAATCCTTTCGGATCCCGTTTTCCATTTTATAAATAGATTTATTATTTTCTAATATTTCCAGCTCCCAAGCTTTTTTGTCTAAGATTACATGTACATAGGAAACAAAGGAATCCGCAAAAAAATCATCTGCGTTTGTGGCGGAATATAACGTAGGGAACGGGGTTTCTGCTAAGACCGGATAGATTTGTTTCCAATTAGGATCCAAGGCAAAAGACTCTGAGTAAAATCTGAGTTTTGGCCTTAGGCTAAAAATATTTTCATCCAAATAGCTAACCTTTTCAGATTTCCAAACTTCTTTATAAAAATCAAAATTGGCAAAGGATCTTTTAGAAGCAAAGAAGCTCGGCCCTATTTTTTCGGTCTCGGAAAGTATATGTCCGAATTCATGCAATAGTATATAGCGAAGCGCATTTGTCTGAGTGTTTTGTTCTTCGGATTCTATCTTAATTTTTATCTTGAGCGATCCTTTTTGAAATGTGGAACTTTCTTTATAACTGATCCATTCGTTTGCTTTTCTGTTTAATGTATTCGCGTCTAAAATTACGAATCCGCCGATAGGATTGTCTGAATCTCGAACGATCCCAGAAACTGCGCTTCCCCCTAAATTCTCACAAACATAGATCCGGATCAATTTTTTCAGTAAAAGAGATCGCACCGGGTCTTCAAAAGAATTGAGAGCTTGGGCTAAAACGGATCTGAATTTTTCGAAATCGTTTACTTGACTAGGTGACTCGTCGAATCCGTCGATCCGGTTCAACTCATTAATATAGTTTTTAGATTCCTCATCTAAATTGAAGATCCTGGATATTAAAACATTCTGTTCCAAGCCGACATAGTATTCCGATTGGGAGAGAGCAGTTTTTGTTAGGACAGGAGCGTATGGATTCGGATCTCCTACTTCTTTGCAAGAATAGAAAGTTTCAAAAATAAGAATGAATAAGACAAACAATCGACATATTTCGGACTTGGGCTTGTATTTAGCTTCGAAAATCATACGGCATTGAGTCTCTAAAACTTGAGTTCGATCGAAAAGTATTTTTCTTTGCAATGCAAAAAATCGAACAGAGAAGGAAAGGGATATTGATTTGCATTTCATAGGCCCTTTGTAAGATTTGTGCCTGTCTCTCATGAAGACCGGCATCCTTTTTTATAACACTTGGATCTCTCCTGGCGATTTACGTAGGAACACAATCCTGTTTTATGCGGCGGCTCTATTTCTTTATGGAACTTCCGTCTTTTCGGATGTTACCAATCCATGGGAACTCCATTGGGATGAAAGGATATTGAATCGTAAGGATGTGATTCATATCGTATTAGAGACAAGACCTGGCGGATTTCGCTTAACTTTACTTGTTAATGAAAGATTTCCGTACAACTATAAATCCAAATCTTCTCCTTTCTATTATTCAAATATTAAGGATGCAAAAGAAGGATTGGAACTGGCGGAAAAATTGGATCGGTATTTAAAATCCGGTTTTAATATGAAAATCCGATTTTACGGATCTGAAATTCACGAATTAATATTAGATGAATCAATCCAATAAAAAAGCGAACGGCATACTAAACCCTTGGTCTTTCCTGGAAACTGAGTTTAATTATAGGGAAGTCAGTGCTTGGAAGGATTTTGTTCGAATAGACCAATCCTTTATCAGGCTTGCATTCGTCCTACATTTCCTGGTTTATTTTTTACTTTTGATCCCGGAAATCCGGAACTCGCCTAGAGGGATCATATATTTCGGATTTATTCTAAGCCTAAACATACTCAGCATTGTTCTCTCCTTCCAAAGGAAATATCTTCCTACAGTAATACACGGTACCAATTGTACGATCACCTTTTTGGTGATGCTTGTATTGAACGAATCATTCTATACATTCGATGATCTGCATAGTTTACAATTGTATAATAACTATTTCTTGCTCGTCGGCTTTTTAGTATTATTTCAAATGTTCCGCTTAAAGGTAAAGGGTTGCCTTTTAACCGCGGTTTATTCGATCGTTTTACATTTAGGCTTTATTTACTTTAAGTTGAAGGACGGGCCTCTTCCCGGATTCCCATTAGTTTTATTAGTTCCGGATGTTGTATATCTGATCTTAAGTTTGATCGGTACAACGATCGTAGTGATCGTTCGTAGACTCGTGCGTATTTCTTCGGAATTGGACTCAGAGTATAGATTCTTACAGCACGAACTTCAGATCGCAAGAAAAGTGCAAGAGACCTTATTCCCGGAAGATATCAGTATCAAAGGATTTAAATACGAGGTATTTCGTTCTACACCAAACGAGATCGGCGGAGACTTTTACGATTTTATTCAATTGAGGGAAGGGAACACCGGAGTATTCTTAACCGATATCGCAGGACATGGGATCGCGTCCGCGTTAGTTGCTTCCTTTATTAAGATCATGGTAGCGACCATGCCTTATCGTTTAAAATTGCATCCGGTCAGATTATTGGAATATTTAGACGAGACCTTGCTTAGGCAGTTCAAGTCCCACCATGCTTCCGCGGTTTATATTTTCTTCGATTTTATATCTAAAGAGATCCACTTCGCTAACGGCGGACATCCCTATTTAATGCATTCTCAAAACGGGAATGACTTTAGGGAAATTGAAACTACCGGAAGTATCCTGGGTTTTGGGATCAAAAGACCGATCGCAGAGCTTGTTTCCTTGCCTATAGCTTCCGGAGAAAGGTTGTTTTTATATACTGACGGTCTCATCGAGAATCGAAATCCGCAAGGAAAACAGCTTGGAAGCGAAGGCCTGATTGAAATATTGAACAGAAATAAGTCATTCGAAGATTTGAAACAGTTTAAGGATGCCGTGCAGGCGGAATTGTCTAACTTTTTCGGAGATGCTGAATTCGAAGACGACACACTTTTTTTGATCATCGAGATGGAGTGAAAATACATGAGTGAATCATTGATCCAAATCCAAAAAGAAGGCAAATTAGCAATTTTAGAGATTAATCGTCCTTCCGCATTAAACGCACTAAATGAATCCGTATTGAAAGAGCTGACTGCGGCCTTTCATAGTTTAGAAAAAGATGAAACGACCCGTGTTGTGATCATTACAGGACAAGGAAAAGCTTTCGTCGCAGGCGCCGACATCGCAAATATGAAAGACTTGGACGTAAGTGGTGCAGAAGAGTTTGCAACCCTTGGACAAGGGACCTTTGATCGGATCCAAAAAAGTAAACTGATCTCCATTGCTGCAGTGAACGGATTTGCGTTAGGTGGGGGACTGGAGCTTGCACTTGCATGTGATATTCGTATCGGATCCGAAAAAGCTAAATTAGGTTTACCTGAAGTTTCTCTTGGACTTATTCCAGGATTCGGAGGAACCCAAAGATTATCCAGATTGATCGGGTATGGAAGGGCAGCGGAACTTATTTTTACCGGAGACATGATAGGTGCAGAAGAAGCTTACCGTATCGGTTTATTAAATAAACTCGTTAAAGACGGAGATGATCTGATCTCTGTTGCGAAAACGATTGCAGAATCTATTTTAAAAAGAGGGCCGATTGCCGTTGCTACCGCTAAAAATACGATCCTAAACGGATTGGATACACAATTCGCTAAAGGGATCGAATTGGAAAAAAAAGAATTTTCTAATCTATTCTACGGAAAAGAATCCAAAGAAGGAATGACCGCATTTCTAGAAAAAAGAGCTCCGAATTTCTGATCTAGTATGAAAATCTTTCGGATTTCCTTATTTTTTCTGATCTTACTTTCGCCGATCGCAGGTTGGGGAGAATACAATTCTCCCCTATACCTTGAAAAGACTACGATTTATATCGGAGATCATCCGCTCTTAGTTGAAGTCGCGAATACGGACGAGTCCAGACAGAGAGGTTTGATGTTCCGGAAAAAAATGGGGGAGAATGAAGGAATGATCTTTATCTTCCCAAATGAGGATTACGTTTCCTTTTGGATGAAAAATACCTTAATCCCATTGAGTATCGCTTATTTTACTCGTGATAAAAAATTAACTGATACATATGAAATGGCCCCGAACCAAACACAGGTATTGTATCATTCTACAAAAAAAGTGATGTATGCTGTGGAAGCGAATCCTCGTTGGTTTGCTAAACGTGGGATCGGAAAAGACGCCGTTCTTAAGATAGAAGGAAGATTTGTAGGGAAGTGAGATCCGCCCTAAGACGGATCCCTTTCGAAGAAATTAAAGAGCTTCAGCAGCTTTTAATTGTAGATCTTGTAAACTTTGTGCTTCCACAACTTTAGAAGATTTTAATTTACCTTGCTCGGTAAGTTTTAAGATCACTTGGGATCCAACCGACTGAGAGGTAACTTCGATCTCTGATAATTTTCCGTCTTTTTCTACAAAAAATTTTCCAGGCTGAGAACGGAAAGCAGTTAAAGTTTCGGATTTTCCTTCTTTAGAAACTGCAGTCATATCCATTCTTGAACCGAAATCAGAATAAACCAGAGTCAGTTTTTCTCCTTCTTGTTCGAATGATTTTGCGTATCTTCCTTCTTTGTCGTACTCGTTTAGTCCAACAGGGTTACTTCCGGACCAGAACTCGATCAGGTTGAAAAGAAGAAAATCGATAAAACCACCGATCGCCATCAAGATCCCGAAAGGAATATAGAATAGGATGGTTTTTACGATTTTAGCAAGAAGGCCACCGCCCACATTAATTCCGTCGTTTGCATTGTAAAAAACTCTTACAAGTGCGAATTTACCGAAACAGTTTGCCAGGGTACCAAAACTGACTCCTACGATTACCAGAGACAGGATGATTTTTTTTAAAACGTTTTTTACCATTTAGAACGGAACTCCTTTGTATAAATGGAATGGAAACTATGAATACAGGATGGAAAAAATCTTGCAAGAGAATTCCATTCAGATCCGAGTTTTGAAAGATAAAATCTTGACTAAGCAAATTCGGACTCTGAGGACCCTCTCGAAACGATGAGAATCCCTTGACCTAGTTCCAGTCCCGGTATTTCTGGACTAAAAAAAGACGGTTTCAATTACAGGATCGTCCTTTAGGCAACTGCCTTTTTATTTAGGGAACCAAAGTGATATTTCCCACACTCGAATTCTTTCTCTTTTTCTCCTTTGTATTTATAATCCATTGGTACGTATTACCTGCGATCTTTCCGGATCATAAACTTAGAAAAACACTGATCCATATTTTCCTGCTTATCATGAGCTATATTTTCTATATGAGCTGGAACTGGAAATTCGGCGGGCTCATACTATTATCCACGGTAATCGATTTCTATTTAGCGGATAAGATCTACGAATCCAAGGATCAGGTTTTTCGCAAAAGAATGATCGTGATCAGTCTTGTTCTGAACCTGGTATTCATTTTAGGATTTTTTAAATATTACGGATTCTTAAGTGAGAATCTAAATGCTCTCTTACATTCTTTAGGATTTCAGGGATTATTCCCTATCCTAAAGATCGTTCTTCCTGTCGGGATCTCCTTTTATACATTCCAGAGTTTGAGTTATACGATCGATGTGTATCGAGGTGCGATCCCTTCCGAGAAAAATTTTATACGATTTGCACTATTCGTTTCCTTTTTCCCTCAGTTGGTCGCAGGACCAATCGTTACTGCGAAAAGTTTTCTTCCTCAGTTAGAGACAGAAAAACGGATAGAAGATATTCCATTCAGAAAGGCGATCCGCTATTTTCTAATGGGTTATTTTAAGAAGGTAGTCTTATCGGATAATATTTCTCCGATCGCAGATCTCATTTTTAAAAATCCGGATTCTTACTCAACAGAAGCATTATGGCTTGCAGCATTACTCTTCTGGGTGCAGGTATATTGCGATTTTAGCGGTTATACGGATATGGCGTATTCTGCTGCACTTCTTCTAGGTTATGAATTGCCTGAGAATTTCAGAATGCCTTATCTTTCTCAGTCTGTTACGGAGCATTGGAGAAGATGGCATATCACTCTTTCTACCTGGCTTAGAGACTATGTGTATATTTCTCTCGGGGGAAATCGTGTAGGATTATTCCGACATAGATTCAATGTTTGGTTCACAATGTTTGTGGGAGGAATTTGGCATGGGGCCAATTGGACCTTCCTCATCTGGGGTTCCATACAAGGAGGCTTTCTTCTTGTAGAATCTATATTAAAAGAATGGAAAGCGAAGTTCTTCCCTGATCTGAAACTTTCTCCTACCTGGGATAAAATTTTAACCCCAACTAGAATTCTTTATGCAAGTATCGTTGCAGTCACCTTTGGAGTGATCTTTAGATCCGCAAATATAGAATCCGCTCTGAAAATGATCCACGGAATGTATGTGTATCAGAGTGGGGAACTTCGCCCTTATATGTTGAAGCAAGGAGTTCCTGCCATTCTCTGTGTGATTTTAGGGCATTACTTGGGATGGTTGATTTACGAAAAAGGAAAGGACTTCAAAATTCCAGCATGGTTAGAATTTTCACTCTATCCGATCGCTGCATTCTGTCTCGCGATCCTAAGTCCGGACGGAGAGATCCCTTTTATCTACTTCGACTTCTGAAAAAGTAAAAGGCTGGACACTTGCAGAATTCGTTTCTATTTTGAATCCCTGCTAATGAGCGATCCCGGTCAAAAACCCAGAAGCCCAAGATTTTATCCCAGAGATTTCGACGAGTACATCGTGCAGGTGGATTCCGGCTTGATCACGTTAGAAGGCAAACTTGGAAATATTTCGGAATCAGGGATCTGTATTTTGATGAGTGGGGAAGATCTTCCAGGCTCATCACCGATAGAAGGTTCCGTGATAGAAAGAAGGACCGGAAAACGTTTGGAATTTCTAGGAGACGTGGTTTGGAAAATCCCAAAACAGGTAGAGGCCAAACAGAAATTTTTATACGGGATCCGTTTTAGAGATCCTCTGGAACTAACGGAGTCGTTAATTCTGATCAACCTTTCCCTCGAAGGCTAATTATCCTTTTTTTTCCGGTGCTTAAGCCGCCATTTTTATTGCAAAGACCGCCAAATAGCAGTCCCATGTCGTAAAGGCTTTTAATGATCGAAACCGACAGTCCTCATCGCAAACAAACAGTCCGAGAAAAGGAAATCCAACTTCTGAAGCAGATCAAGGAAGGGGATGACAAAGCGTATATAGAGCTTACCGGACCTTATAGAGAAAGATTATACCGAAAAGCTGTCTCCATGGTAAAAGATGGGGACGATGCAGAAGATATAGTTCAGGATGCTCTTATCTCAGGATACCGCTCTATCCGCAATTTTAGGGCGGAATCCGGGGTATATACCTGGCTTTACCGCATCGTGGTCAATAAATCCAAGGATCTTCTGGCCAAAAGAAAACGAGCCAGGGAGAATTCTATGGACGATTCGGAGTTCCAGGTCACCGACGACCGGATGGGCTTCGAAAAAAAAGTAGAACTTTCTGACGAGAGCGACTATCTAATCAACAAAATAAGCGAACTCGAGGACATATATAAAGAAGTCATCGAGCTCCGGTATTTCGAGGAAATGTCCTATTCACAAATAGCTGATATCCTCGGAACAAATATCGGGACAGTCAAAAGCCGGCTCTTTAAGGCGAAGGAATTTTTGAAACATCTGATTCTGAAAGATGGTAAGGGCGAAGGCTTTTTTAGGTAGTAAGGTATATGGAAAAACAGACAGGAAAACAACAAGGCTTTGGCACGAAATTCGGTCTCACGAGCATCTTTCAAAAGGAAGATCCGGATCATGTCAAATTGGAAAACTCTCTCGTTAGAGCAGTTTCAGAACTCAGATACGAGCAATTGAAGGAAGTTCGTCTTTCTAAAGATTTTGATCTTCGTTTAGAGAATATGCTTAAACAAGTAAGCTTCGACGAAGAAACTTCTTGGTCCAAGTTCTCCAGAAGTTTTGTTTGGAACCGTTCCTTCCAATATTCCTTAAGCGCTGCTCTTGCGATCTTAGTTCTCGCAGTAACAGTAGGCCGCTTCTCTTCTTCCAATGAAACAAGTGTTGCAGAAAGATCCGGAACTCTTTCGGTTGGGACTGATCGCGAATTCGTGGATCTTCCTTCTTCTGCAAAAGTAGATGTGGACTTAAACTCCCGTCATCTTTTAGAAATCGCTAAAAATCCCCAAGCTTCTAAGACATTAGCTTCTTTAGAGCAATACTTTATCGAAAAAGGCGATTATAGAACTGCACAAGAAATCCGCCACGTTCTAGAATCTACCGGCAAATAAAGATTCCTAATTTTCAAACTTTCGCACGGAGACCACCGAGTTCACAGAGACTTTGGTGGTCTTTTTGTTTCAACTGAGAGCCTCTGTGCTTCTCAGTGTGCTCTGCGAGAAAAGGTTCTTCCCTTACTCTTCATTTCACGTAAAACTCTGAATCCAGATTCATTTGTAGGAGCTCCTACATGGATTGAGCGTGATTAATTTACTTGTAAATTTCTGAATTTTATGTTAGGCGTGTAAGCGCTCTCCCACGGGCAACTCCCCACCACCCGAACTGGGCGGGGGCTGTTTTTAGAAAAATGGTTCGATGAAGGTTGGGCGTGCTGATGCAGAGTGGTCACTCGTTTGACCTTTGGTCATCGACTCGCTTCAAGCGGTCGCCTTCTCGCTTCTATTGTCGCTGCGAAGGGCCGGGGGCCGATTTTACAAATAACCGCTTAAGGTAACATTTAGATTCGAAAGGCAGCTCTGAATAGGGTATTCGAGGAGGCGGTTCCCGAGTGACTTGCGAAGCAAGTTGTATCGAGGGGCCGTAAATATATAAAATCTATCGAACAAGGTTCCTGCGATACGATTCTCACTTCGCTCGAATCACTCAGGAACCGACCTATCTTCCAATCTCCGCGACTCTGCGTGAAAAAACTCTGTGGCTTTTAAGGCTCCGCGCCCTTTTAACTAAACTTTCAATCTTTTATGATATAACCCCGGATCCAATGAATCCAGTATCCGTTTTGCTTCTTGGGCCATTTCTCCGTAAAGGATAGAAGTCCTGGAGTCGAGTAGTGCGCAGCAGAGTTGGATCATTCTGCATTTCACCTTAAATTCAGTTCCACCTTTGCGTAATCCGAGAGAATCTCTAAGTCTGAATAGTTCCGTGCGGATCTGTTCCAATTCCTTGTCGCTCATTTTACGGATCTCTTTGAATACAGCTCTTTCTAAGAGCAGAACGGGAAGTGCTTCTTTGAGTTCACCTTCTTCTTTGAATTCCTCTCTTAAGATATTGATAGCGGAGAGGATCGGTTCGGAGCGAACTGATTCCAGTCGGATCGCACTCGGTTCTTTTAAGAATGCATCTCTGTATAAGAGTAAGCCTTGAGAATGATTTCCTGTTTGGTAGGCACATTCAGCTCGAAAGAATAAAAGTTCTGGGGAGAATTTTTCCAATCCGGAAGAATCTCTTAGGACCTCAGAGGCAAGTTCTGTATCTTCTGCAAGTAATAGGCGATACGCAAGTTCTGCGATCAATGCAGGAGAAAGAGACTGGATCCCTTCTTTTCTAAGAGCGATCCGGACCTGATCCGTGGTTTCCTGCAAGATAGAATTCATTGCGGAATGATAGGAAAGATCTTTAGGGTAAGATTTGGTCTTATATACTGATTCGAAATCTTTTAGGAATTCAAGAAGAAGCCCTGTTCTTTCTCTGCCTTCTTTTGTGAGATGGATCCTGTCGATCCTATGATCCCAAAAGGAAGAAATATAAAACCCCGAGGCATACTCGGGGTTTTCCGGATTTTCCTCCAACAAAGAATCGAAACCGTTACGAGCTAATTCGAATTCTCCTTCGGATAAATGTCTAATTGATTCTTCGTAGGTCCGGTCTTGGTCCATCAATGGGCGGCTTTTTTGTCGTGATGTTTGCTGACCTGTTTTACGATCTTATCTTCCAAACCGTCTATACAGGAATAGATATCTTTGTCTTCGTGTTGTGCATTAAATTTGCTTCCGTCTGCTGCCAAATTTAAATTCGCACTGATCAGTCCATGCACCTGTTCGAATGAAATTTCCATCGAAACTAATTTTTGAATGTATTTAGAGACTCGTTCTAATTTTTTTCCGGCATATTCTTCTGCCGTTCCGGAATGATCCAAATTCTTCCAATTAAAAACGATTTTCATGTAAGCCTCCGCTATTTCTATTTCTGGATTCTCAAAGTTTTATCATAGCACAGATGCAGATCGAAAAAACTAAAGAAACGTATTTTTTGGACGGGAAAAGAAAGGGGCATCCCAACCCAGGAATTCCTGTAAGATTAGGATGGAAAAAATCAGAGTCAAATCAAAAAAAGCGCCCGCCCCGAAAGGGGCGGACCAGGGAAGTTAGAACTAGAGATGGGATGATTTCCTAGCGTTTCTTAGTCCTTGTTTAGAGTCAGGCTTGGCTGTTTCGCAAAAGCCAGGCTGCATGCTTCCTGGTATTTTTTCAGACCTTCTTCCTCTGCGTGAAGAGCAGAATCAAGGTCACCAATCTTTTGGTATACATGGATAACTTCTTTAATGTTCTCTAATGCCTGGCAGGATTTGCCGAGACGGAATTCGGAGATGGATTTTAGGTAAAGGACCAGAGCGTATCCGGAACTTTCTTTATCACCAATTTTCGTTCTCACGGCTAAGGACTGGTCGTAAAAAGCGATTGCACCTTCATAGTCCCTGGTTTTTTGTTTAAGGCTTCCCAGGGCAGTAAGCTTATTTGCTAGCTGGATGTCTGATTCCGGTGTATAACTTTTAAACGAAGCTTCTATCACGTTGGTCTCAGGTTCTGCATAAATTGCAGTGGAGATGCTTAAAATTAAGGCAATTTTAATTAATTTGTTCATCTTTTTAACTCCCAGCCGGGGCTTTGTCTATAATATTGCAAACGCCGTGCCAAGTTTCTAGGAAAAGCTAGATTTTTTTTCAAATTTCGAATCTCGGAATCCGATAAAGGGGAATTTGGGCCCAGTTGGCACGCTGTTTGAAACATGCCCTTACTTTAGCGATTTTGGGCCTGTTTGGGAATGGGTAGAAGCGTCAGGAGTTCCTTCCACTTCGTTAAGATCCTATTAAAAACCAGGGATTTCACGCAGAAGCCGCGAAGCCACAGAGATAAGCGTATCACATAAATTCTCCGCGCCTTTGCGCCTCCGCGTGAAAAAATCTCTGCATCTCCGTGTCCTCTGTGCTCTCCGTGCGAAAATTAAAGTTGTTTAGGTTGGTTTCTCACAGAGTTCACTGAGAATACAGAGCTGGGCTTTGTGGAATCGGGGAAATGTGTGTTTAATATAATTTTGTAGTAACTACAAAATTTTACTTGATATTGTTTTTTAGATCGATTGCGATTAGTCTTAAGGTTAAGGAGAGGATCTTTAAATGGGACTGCGTGAGATTAAAAAGGCGAAAACTAGAAAGCTGATCTCTGATATCGCTCGTGATCTATTTATAGAAAGAGGGTACGAGGCAGTTACAATTGTTGAAATTGCAGAAAAGGCAGAAGTAGCAGTTACCACACTTTTCAATTATTTTCCGACCAAAGAGTCTCTCATCTTTGATCTTGAGGATGAGATAGATACTGATATATTAGAGGCGATCAGAAGCCGAAAAAAAGGCCAATCCATTTTGGATGCACTTCATGGATACTTTCTATCTAGCAAACTGTTCAATCCACCGAATAAAAAGACATTCTCCGGATTTGGAAAATTAATCAGGTCTTCTACCGAATTGAGTTCTTACCTAAGAGGTCTATGGGGCAGATACGAAAATACCTTGGCTAAAGAGATCCAGGACGATTCCGGTGTGAATAAATTGGAAGCGGAATGTTTAGCAAAATTACTTTTAGAAGGCGTAAGCTATGCGTGTAATTCTACATCTCCCAAAGAAACCTTAAATCTCACGTTCAAAATTTTGAAAAACGGTTGGAACAAGTGAATCATTAAAACGGAGAAACATTAAATACTCATGAATAATAATCAAAATAAACCTATTTACGATGTGATCATTTCAGGCGCCGGTCCTGTCGGACTTTTTTTAGGATGTGAATTAGCTTTAGCTAAATGTAAAGTCCTAATACTCGAAAAGGCAGAAGATCCCAATTCTATATTGAAACAAATTCCTTTTGGGATACGAGGGCTCTCTTCTCCTACGATCGAAGCTTTATACCGCCGTGGTTTGTTGGACGAGTTTGAGATCCATAAACGTATGAAGAGCCCTCATCAAAATTCAGGGCAGGGTGGACAAAGGCAAGTGGGACATTTTGCAGGCATCCCATTTCATGAAGGAAATATTAAACATTCTGAGTGGATGTATCGACTCTCTAGCTCGAACGAAACGAATTTAATATCTGAAATGTTGGAGATAGAAACTATACTCTCTCGTCGTGCCAAAACCTTGGGAGTAGAGGTTAAGAGAGGATTTGCGATTACCGATTTTCAACAAACTGAGAACGAAGTAACCGTTCAGTCAAACGATCTTTCTTTCGAATGCAAATGGCTCGTGGGTTGTGATGGAGCCCGCAGTATAGTTCGTAAATTAGGAGGATTTACATTTGATGGAACAGAACCTGAATTTACAGGTTATTCCACAAAAGTTGATATCGCAGATCCGGAGAAGCTTGGGTCGGGTAGAGTCGTAACTCCAAAAGGAATGTATCTGCAGTCTCAGCCTGGTTACGTAATCATTCAGGATTTTGACGGAGGAGCTTTCCATAGTTCTGAAAAACAGATCACCTTGGAACATGTGCAGGATGTATTACGTAAGGTCTCGAATACAGATGTTACGATCAGCGCTTTGCATGCGGCAACTTCTTGGACAGATCGAGCAAGACAGGCCACGAATTATCGAAACGGGCGTGTATTTTTAGCGGGGGATGCGGCTCATATTCATTCTCCACTAGGAGGCCAAGGTTTGAATCTTGGAATTGGAGATGCGATGAACCTAGGCTGGAAACTCTCTTCGGCAATCCGTAACAAAGCTCCGGAAGGTCTATTAGATAGTTATTATGCGGAAAGATATCCGATCGGGGAAAAGGTTTTGGATTGGTCTCGTGCGCAAGTGTCTATTATGAGACCGGATCCATATGGTCGAGCTATGAATTCGATCATTCGAGACTTAATGGATACGAAAGATGGAGCGACTTATTTTGCGGGTCGAGTTTGGGGGATCCATACTCATTACGATCTTGGAGAAGGTCATCCTTTGCTCGGTCATAGTGTTCCGAATTTCGAATTAGAGGATGGAACAAAGATCGGAACACACATGAGAGAAGGACATGGTCTTCTTCTTGAATTTGGAGGAAGCACTTCTCTGAAAAATTTGGCGAGTGAGTATAGAAGCCAACTGGAATATGTTAATGGTCGACCGAAAGAAGATCTAGGTATTCGAGCTGTACTTGTGCGTCCCGATGGCTATATAGCTTGGATCTCAGGCTCTGAGCCTGATGAAAGGTCCATCAGGCTCGCGGTGAATTTGTGGTTTTCACAAGATGCGAAGAAAACCACGGAGAGTTTAACCTAAAATTTCTTCCAACTCAGGGTCGGAAGTTTTTTTACTCTGTTCGAATGGGTATTTGAGATTCGTTAGACTTGCGATCTCATGCATACAATCATGTAGGAAATCTTCCGGATCCATGCTGGAATCAAAATGTCTGAGTTTTCCTGCGCGCACGATAAAACTTGTTCTGCGTAAGAAACCCCGAGGTTTATATTCTAATCCAAGACATAGGACCGGCAGAGGACTTTCCGGTTTTCCTACGATAAAACGAAATCCGCCCGGACGACCTCTTCCCATTTTGTATGGGATTGTGGTTTGTTCCGGAAAGATCACGAGCATATTCCCTTCATTCAAAACCTTTTTGGCGAAGAGTAGATCGTTCTTACTCTTACGAGGTTCTTTTCTGTTGAGAGGGATCCCTCCACATTTTAAGAAATAGTCCATATAGATTGGAGCAGCGAGTGAATCTTTCATGATCGCCCAAATATCCATTCTTACATGATACAAGGCCTTGGATAATCCGAGTGGAATATCGTCGTTTCTTTGGTGTTTGGATAAGACTAAAACTTGGCCGGTCGTTGGCACATTTTCTAAACCGTATACTTCGGTTTTATAGAATAAGGAACCGTATAGCCTTCCGAACCAACGTAGGGCTCTTCTTGCGAGTTCGGAACTTCCTGGATGGGGTTTTTGAACGGATGATTTCTTGGATGACATCATAGGGTAAGAAGTAATTCGGCTAGGAAGGTTGCAAAATAGAGGGCCGATTTTTTTACATTTTTACTACAAAAAATGTTTGGGTATGTTTCGCACAGAGTCCACGGAGATCACAGAGATTTGTATATTTCGGGATCCTCAGTGAACTCTGTGTTCTCCGTGCGGAAGACGCGGGTTTTTGTCCGTTCTAATGCTATGTGTCCGTTTCAAATTTGACTTCGCTTTGCTGCGGCAGGGATCGTAGCGGAAATCCGGCGGTGCGCTATGGAATGGCGAGCCGCTGATTGAAGCGAAGAGCCCGGTCCGAGTGAAACGAGGAGTCGCCCAAATCTTTTCGGAAAAAACGGATAGCCGGGGCACGGTTTTTGTTTATATTCGTTTTGGAAGGTCTGCCGGATGGTCGCGCTTTCTTTTCTGATCGAGTGGATTTTTCCCTCATTCGGGGAGTTTGTGAGGAAAGTCCGGACACCATGGAATCGCGGGACCGGGTAATTCCCGGAGTTCAATTTCGTAAGAGATTGAATATGGAAAGTGCAGCAGAAAATATACCGCTAGTTTTTCTAGTAAGGGTGAAATGGCGGGGTAAGAGCCCACCGCTGCTTTTGTAAATTTGCAGGCAATGTAAACCCTCCCGGGTGCAATCTCGAATAGGCGGCCATCGTTGATTCCGCAGGGCCGCGGGTAGAGAGCAAAGAGTCTTTTCGGCAACTAAAAGACCAAGATAAATGATCATCGCTCGTAAGAGTACAAAATCCGGCTTATAGGTGGATCTTCCAATGCAATATTTTAAATTTCTAAGAGGATTCATCTACCTTCAGGAGCGCAGCGACTATACTCCGACGTTTGGATGCATGCAATTTTTTGAAGTTCATCCGGGTTGTCTTCGTGCGGCCAAGTTCGGATGGCCGTAGGCGGACCTTCCAGTGCAATTGTTTTTCGCACAGAGTTCACGGAGAGCACAGAGTTTTAGCGGTTTGAAATTTTCTCAGTGATCTCTGTGTCCTCCGTGCGAACTTAAAAATCTGAGAGCAGCATTTTAGTATAAAAGCTCATTTTGGGAAACGGGGTTTTAGGATTATTATTATGGAGTGGTTGGAATTGGGAGATGGGATCTTAGCTCTTATTCTTGGATCCGCGTTTGCCGCTTCCATCGCATTTATTATTAATTACTTCATTAAATATACTGATTTGAGGTTAAAAGATAAACGTAGTTTTCTTCGTTTGCCTGTTGCCTATAGATTTGTAGGTTTTCTTTTGCTGTCCATGGTCCCGGTCATATTTATCGGAGATCTTTATTTTTCTTTTCAAAAGAATGGAATTCTTTCTTATCCGGATCCGATCTTATTTTTGGTTTCCGGCATCTTGCTTTTATGCGGAATTTTGCTCATACTCTATTGCAAATATTATGTAATTATCCTAGAGCAGGACGGTATTTTATCTCGGGGAGTTTTTCGAAAGCGTAGGAAAATTTTCTGGAAAGAGATCGAATCCATCGAATTCAAAAAGTCCGCTTTTCTCTTGTACGACGGTAATAACAAGATTGAAGTGGTTACACTTTTATCCGATTTCGAAGTTTTTCTTTTCGCATTAGAAAAATCTGTCCCTTCGGATGTCTGGGAAATTGCTTTTTTAGATTACCAAGCACAATTAAAAAGGTCCGGTGTGTAAGGAAGTTGGGCGATTTTGTGAACACAATTCCTTTGAGTTTAAGGAAAGTTAATCTACTATTTTCTAAAAATTGCAATATAGAGATCGAGAATTATCAGTTAGAAAAAGAAAGTTCCGACTATAACGCCGCTCTCTTTGATCTAAATAAAAAGAAGGTTATTTTTAGATTAGCGAAAATTACTCCTAAAAAGATCGGCTTTTTTGTTACTCTTTGGAAAAGGAATATAAGCGGAGTCACAATACCATTTCAGTCAGATGATAAAATTGATCTGATTATAGTTGAAGTCAGAAAATTAGATCGGATCGGGCATTTTATTTTTCCTAAAAGTATTCTTATTGAAAAAGGAATTATTTCTTCTAGAAGAGAAGGAAAAAGAGGGTTTAGGATCTATCCTCCTTGGGAATCGGCCTTGAACAAACAAGCTACCTTGTCACAACTTTGGCAATCTCAGCATTTCTTTGAGCATAAAAGAATAACTGTAGACGATGCTTTACGTCTCAGAAAATTAATTCATCTTAAATAGTAATAATTGTATTTTTATTATAGAGGCGAATCTTCAACTGGCAGAGTAGTTTTGGATTTCGTGAATATGCGTAAAGATACAGCGATATAATGTGATTGAAGCGGAGGTGCAAAGAAATGGCGCTTAAAAGGATGGATAATGTTAGCATTATCGTAGAGGATCTAGAGGCTACGATTGCTTTTTTTGCCGAGATTGGTTTGGAATTTGAAGGCCAGACAAGAGTAGAAGGGTCTTGGGCGGATAATGTTGTGGGCCTCGAAGGTATGCAAGTCGATATCGCAATGATGAAAACTCCAGACGGTCATAGTCGTTTGGAACTAGCGCGATTTATTCGACCTACTGCGATCAGTCTGGAACCTAAACATGAGCCAGCGAATACTCTTGGAATTCGTCGCATCATGTTTGCAGTTGATGATCTAAGAGAAGTTCTTGCTCGTCTGGAAAAACATGGAGCTAAACTTATAGGCAAGGTGGAACAATATGAGGATAGTTATCTTCTATGTTACCTTAGAAGCCCGGAAGGTTTTATCGTTGCACTTGCTGAAGAGTTGAAATGAATTTGTGGAGCGGTTTTGTTTCTACGTGGCCTTTGCGTAGTGCAAAAAGGCAATTGTAGAATGAAGATTCATTTGTAGGAGCTCCTACATAGATCGAGTGATTTTAATTTGTTTGCCTTTTTCTCGATTTTATGTTAGGCGTGTAAGCGCTCTCCCACGAGCCACTCCCCTCCACCCAAAACAGGGAGGGGGCTGATTTTGGCTTGGAAAGGCTACCTAGTTAAACAAAATTTAGATTCATTTTTTCTGTGCATTTCTTTATAAAATGACCGTTTTTTTTTAAGGCGGTTATATTAGAAAATAACAAAGTATCAGGTGATTATTTGGATTGGAATAGTATTTGGGAACAGATTCGAGCAGAAGTGATTGCTTTTGTAATTGGTGGGATTATTTCCTATTTCATTTATTTTTTGGCAAGAAGGACCAGGCCGAATCAGATCGGGAATAAAATTGTTTTAAAATTTCCTACAGTGTATTGGTATCTTGCGTTTATTCTTCTTTTAGCGCTTCCGATCATTTTGCTCGGAGACTCTTACTCTTTGTATAAACAGAACGGTAAATTCGTTTTACCTGATCCGATCATGTTTTATATAATCGTTCCTTTAATGTTCTTGGCATTGTTTTTAATTTTCTATAGTAAAAATCACGAGATCATTTTGGAGAAAGATTCGATTGTTTCTTACGGACTCACACGAAAAAGAAAAGAGATCCAATGGAAAAGTATTTCGAAAGTTAGATTTCAACAGGGGGCTTTTCGTGTTTATGAACAAAAGAATTATATTGAGATCATTTCCTATTTAGCCGGTTTTGAAATATTTTTGGAGTATTTGAAAAAATACGTTTCGAAGGACCTCAGTGCGGAAGCTTTTCAAAAATATGATAAGTTTTTGAAAAACTCCTAAGTTTGTCTTAGAAGTTGCCTAGAGGACAACTTCACTTCTATTTGAAAGATAAATCAATTTAGGGTATAAATTCTTTCCTTTTCAGATTTAAGGCATTCTAATTTTCTAACATTATGTCCAAACCGGAAAGATACCCATACAGCGTTCAGCAAAAAGTTGCCTGGGGAGACATGGATGCATTCGGCCATGTGAATAATGTAGTTTACGCAAGATATTTCGAGACAGCCAGGGCCTCTTATTTTAATGATATGGGACTTTGGGAATCTCCTCAAAAACCTGCAGAAGGTGGCCCGGTCCTAACTCATATAGAAATGGATTATAGAAAGCAGGTAAGATTTCCCGAAACGATTGATATTTCCGTAAAATTGGAATCCGTAAAGAACAGATCGTTTTCGATCATTTGTTCCATGTGGAATCAGGCGGGGGAATGCGTGTTGACTGGAAAAGCGGAACTGTTATGGTTTAATTTTTCTACCGGTAAACCGGCGGCGATCCCAAATGCCTACAAGGAACAATTTCTCCAACAAAATAGCTGAAGAACCGGCAATCACAAGCGTAAAAGAATTTTTATCCGAGGAATCGCTTTCCAGATTTCGGTTTGCGATGTCTTTGTTCCTATTCTTCGCGGGTTTCGGTCTATTATTCGGGGATCCGGCAGAAAACGGACTTTCTGATCCTAGGTGGATCCGGATCTCTCACGTTACTCTCATTTTTATTTCTATATTCTCAAGTTTTAAATTCGAGAATTTTAAACGATATAGCGAACCCGTTCTTTTATTCCATTTCGCTATCATGAGCCTTCATTCATTTTATCTGTTATACATTAACGGATTAT
The DNA here is from genome assembly GCF_004769615.1 of Leptospira sarikeiensis. GTDB lineage: Bacteria > Spirochaetota > Leptospiria > Leptospirales > Leptospiraceae > Leptospira_B > Leptospira_B sarikeiensis. The sequence continues at coordinate 39,449 of NZ_RQGF01000011.1, forward strand.
ACTTAGGCTATTTATTCGGTCTGATCTTGGTGGTTTTCAGCACCGGAGTTTCCATCAATAATCGAAGGGTGTTAATCCCAGTTCTTCTTCTGTTTATTGCTGTCGCCTTTTTCGTAGGGATCCATGTGGAGAATCCTAAGATAGAAGTCGGAATGTACTATTTCGGATTAATTTCTTCCTCAATTCTTTCGGTTCTCGTAATCGGTTTTAGGATGAAAACCTTCGAAACTCTTTTAGAAGCAGATGTTCAGATGGAAAAATTCCAGGCGAATATCGAAGAGGAATTGGAGCTTGCTCAGACCACTCAGAAAAGTTTGGTGGATCTGGAATTTCCGGAAGCTGGGAATTTTAGGATCTATTCTTACTTTAAACCTTTGGAAAGTGTGGGTGGAGATCTTATTAAAACGGATCTCGCTAAACAAGGAGAACTGGATTTTTTCTTCGCCGACGCAGCAGGCCATGGAGTTTCAGCGGCAATGGTTTCTGCAATGGCAGTAATGGCCTTTAAAACAACTGCACCGATCGCAGAAAGCCCTTCTAAGGGGCTCACTCTCATTCACGAATCTCTTATGACTATGATCGGCGGATTTTTTATCACTGCAGTTTATATGAGACTCGATCGTGAAAAAAGAAGTTTAATTTATTCTTATGCAGGACACCATCCGGCAGTTCTGATCAAGCCGGACGGCACAGTCCAAGAATTAGCAGGAAAAGGAACTGTACTTTTGGCTCTTCCTAAATTATTCAATAAAGATTACGAAATTTTTCTAGAACCGGGAGATCGGGTCTTATTATTTTCGGATGGGCTTTTCGAATTTTACGGAGAAGGAAAAGAATTTTTCGGCTACGAATCATTTTTGGATCTGATCAGAGATTATACTTCTTTCTCGGGTAAAGAGTTTTTAGACTCTTTGGGGGATGCAGTTTTAGGGTTACATGTTTCTCCTTTGAAGGACGATATGACCATGCTTCTTTTAGAAGTTTTATAAAAACGTCTTGCTCTTCTTGTAGGAAGAGTTAGGATTCCGGCCTATGTGTGATACTTTTGTAGCCACCCCGGATGGTACTTCTTCCGGAAAAATGATCTTTGGAAAAAATTCGGATCGAGAGCCGAACGAGCCTCAATGCCTGGTCCGTTTTCCCGAAAAAACTCATAAGGAAAATTTACAGAGGGTCACATTTCGTGATGTTCCTATTTCTAAAAAGTCCAGAGAAGTCCTGATCTCTCGTCCTCTTCATATTTGGGGAGCAGAGATGGGGACAAATTCCAAAGGTGTTACGATCGGTAACGAAGCGGTTTTCACTAAAATCCCGATCGAAAAAAAGAACGACGGCCTGACAGGGATGGACCTACTTCGATTGGCTTTGGAAGGTTCAGACTCCGCTTCTGATGCCCGAGATCTGATCATAGAATGTTTAGAAAAATTCGGGCAGGATGCATGCGGAGGATATTCGAATCGGGACTTCTTCTATCATAATAGTTTTATTATCGCAGACTCGAAAGATGCATACGTTTTAGAGACAGCAGATAGATACTGGGCTTGGAAAAAGATCAAAGGATTCTATTCTATTTCCAACGGTTTGACCTTAGAGTCGGATTATGACGGACTTCATTCTCATGCGATAGATTTTGCAAGAGCGAAGGGTTGGCTTAAAAAAGGGGAAACATTCTCCTTTAGGGAAACTTTTTCGGATTCTCTTTTTACTAATTTAAGTAAATGTAAAATAAGAAGGAAGATCGTTTCTGATGCCGGAAAATTTTTCGGTTCCAAATTGGGTGTTATGGAAGCGATGCAGATCTTGAGATTGGAAGGAAAAGAGAAGGGTAGTGTTCCTATCTCGATTAGCCAAGGAGGTTTTCCTTCTAAAAGTTTAAGATATTCCCCTTCCGATTCAGGAATGGGTTCGGTTTGTTTGCATGCCGGAGGGCCTTTTTCTCCGAATCAAACAACTTCCTCCTTTGTTGCCGAATTGGATCCGAATCCGATCCACTCTCAGTTTTGGGCGACAGGTTGTTCTATTCCTTCCACTTCTATTTTTATTCCTTTCTCCGTTCCTGGAAAAACAGTAATGGAAGGGAATATTGTTCAGCCTGGGGCTACTCCTGATGCTTCCTTATGGTGGAATCATGAGATCTTATACAGATTATGTTTAAAAAATTACGATAAGGCAGTCTCCGTTTTTAGCGCGGAACTAAAGGAAAAACAAGAAAAGTATATTCAAAAAGTAGGATCTATTCTTTCCCAAAAAAGAAATGTTTCCTTAGATCCGATCACTAAGGAAGTTTTGGAGGAAACTTCTAAATTATATTATAAATGGAGAAACCAAGTTTTGGAATTGGCAGTGAATGGGAATATCCTGCCGAATTTTTGGACTTCTCCAGTTTATAATCTAAGTTGGGCGATCTGGAATAGAAAGGCAAGGATCAATTCTAAAGTGCTTAAGGGGATTGATTTGCCTTACGAACCCGCATATTTATGAATTCTACCAAAAGAGAGAATGCCATAGAGAAATAAATATATCCTTTCGGAATATGGAAATGTAATCCATCTGCGAATAACATCACTCCGATCATGATCAAAAAGGAGAGCGCAAGAATTTTCATTGTAGGATGTTCGTTGATAAAGTCGCTGACCTTTCCTGAAAAGATCAACATGATCACAAGAGAGATGATAACTGCTAAAACCATCACGGTTAAATTCCCGGAGAGCCCTACCGCAGTGATGATAGAATCTACTGAAAAAATAATATCTAAGATGATAATTTGTAGGATCACATTCAAAAAAGAAGGGGAAGTTCCGGAGCCTAGATCCGTTTCTCCTTCTTCCATTTTATGATGGATCTCGCTTGTACTTTTGGCGATCAGGAAGAGTCCTCCTCCTAACATGATCAGATCTCTACCTGTCACTACGAAATTCCCGACTTGGAATAATCCGTTTGTAAGACTTGCAAGCCAACTAACTGTAAAAAGTAATCCGATCCTAAATCCGAGCGCAGCGATTAGACCTATGGTTCTTCCGCTTCTTTGTTGTTCTTTCGGAAGTTTTCCTACAACTATGGAAAGAAATACAATATTATCGATCCCTAGAACGATTTCCATTGCAGTAAGGGTCAAAAGAGAGATGATTAGGTCTATTAGATGAAAATCCATTGTAGAAAGAAATTCGTCTAAGGATTAGAAAAGCAATCGATTTCCTTCCCCCCATGGGAGAAGATTTGAATAGAAGAGATGAAATTCCTACCTAAAGAAATTTTGGAAGCTCCGGTCGAAGGAAGAAATTTGATCGGCAAATTTTTAGGAGATAACCTTCCTCAAAAACCTAGCTTAGTCGTTTTTTTGCGTCATTTAGGTTGTATATTCTGCAGAGAAACTGTAGAAGACCTTCGGCTTTTCAGTTCTGAGATGGCGGCCTTGCCTCCTATCTTATTTGTATATCCGGACACTCTTAGAAAAGGAGAAGATTTTTTCTCTAGATTCTGGCCGGAAGCAAAAGTTGTTGCAGATCCTTCTGCCGTTTTATATGGAATGGCAAATGTTCAGGAAGGAAATTTATTAGAATTGGCCGGCCCGGAAGTATGGGTAAGCGCGGTTCGTGCTTTAGCAAAAGGAAATTTTTACGGAGTCCAAGGCCGGCATCTTTTAAGAATGCCTGGAGTCTTTTTGGTGTTAAAGGATCGTATCCTTTGGGAACATCAGTATAGACATATAGGAGACGAACCTGATTGGAGTAAATTACCCGGTTGTACTCCTCTTCCCAATGGGGAATATGATACCGGGATATTACCTGCCTAAGATAAGAACCTTTATTTCATTTTAAAGTAATTCTTATCCAATACCTTTACAGCAAAAATCTGCCATTCGATCCTAGGATTGATACTTGTGCTTTGGTAAGAAGTTTTTTTATCATAACTCGTAGTCGTACTAGTATTAAAAGAATAGCCTTCTTGTGCCTCGAACATAAATACAATTTCTGCACCATTTTCAGAAGCTAATTTTCGAACCCACTCTTCTCTAACTTTATTCCTATAAGTAATAGACTCTGGAAGACTTCCTGCATAATTTTTTGCGCTCGCACAAGGCCAAGCAAATGGATTAATTATATTAAAGCCCGGCAAAGGTAGAATTACTAGAGGAAAACCCCGGCAATATTCTCCAAGACCGTCTTCTTCTTCTGGTCGAATGAAATAAGGGATTGGATGTGAGCCTGGATGATTAATATAACCCTCGCGGAGCTCTACTTCTATTTTTCCGACAATTTCTATTTTATTCTTATATTTGTTTTCCACTTCAAAAAAGCCACTGTAACCCTTTCTAATGCCTAATGGAAGTGATTCTGTGTATATAATTACTTGTTCAGGAAGGATTGGGACTTTTTTGAACATTGTATTTGTCGGTGTGAAATTTCCATAAATACTTGGGGCAGCACAGCGACTGAAAAGGAGAATTCCAATCAAAACGAATAATACTTTTCTCAGAAAAATCATCAAAGAGATCCTTGGAACCGTAAAGATATAGTAAATTACAATCTTTTAGCTCCATTCGATCCGAAAAGCTTTAAATTAGTGGAGATTTCGGGAGAAGTTCATTTCCTTTATACGCATTAGATATGCTTTAAGTTAGAATTCTTTGTATAGAAAAGCCCCGTTCCAAGGGCTTTTCTTATTTCTATTACATTCTAGGGGGTGGAGGAGGAAGCGCCGCTTTACAAGCAGCGGATATTTTGTTTTCATTCTCTTTCAAACATCTCATATGTCCTCTACCTTGTTCCACGTTTTTACAATATTTTTCTTCGTCTTCCGCGCAGGCAGCCTTTACTTTTTCCATGCGAACTATCATGTCGTTGATATGCGTTTTGCAAGTTTCGGAAAGTTTACTAAGATTTTCTTTTAAACAGTTATGAGTTTCAGGACCTGGCCTTGCATCTTTGCAATAGGTTTGTCTTTCGGATTTGCATGGATCTTCTCTATGAGGTCTTTCTCCTTGTCCCGGTCCAGGTTGAGCGGAAATTGATACGGCGAATAATAAGATTAAAGCGCCACTTAAGATGAGTCTTTTCATGATGTTTGTCCTCGTTGCGGAAAGTTCTCTTGTTCTTCCCTTTTGTTTTTTATTGCGACCTGCTAAAGTAAGGTTCGGTTTCATTTTATATTTTTACTTGGTCCGCTTCAAGTAAGTTGCGCACAGAACTCGCGAAGAACGAAAGGAATTTATATATATTAAAAACCTCAGTGGACTCTGTGTTTTCGGTGAGAGTTCATTTATGATTGAATAAGTTGAAACTTTTTTAGATCAGTTCTCTTTTTTCGGGAACATTCCTTTTGGATCGGGTTTATCTATATGTGAATAATATCTTTTGCTCTTGCCGCATTTTATAAGCGAATAGGCAAATCTTTAAGAGGGCTATCATTGAGAAGAAAAGATTTTTTGAAAAGTTTATTCGTTTCCGGAGCGATATTTTCCGGTTTAGGAACATGTAATACGGATAAGAACGGAAGTGCAGCCGATCTAGGGATCCTAGGTGGTGTGCTTATGGATACAGGATCTTGCAATCCGGATGATGTGTCGGTTTCTTCTTCCATTTGTGCTTTGATCCCGGAAGAAGTTAAGGGTCCGTATCCATTGGATCTAAGTTCTAATTCTTCCTATTTTAGGTCCGATGTTACTGAAGGACATGTTGGAACTCCTCTCAGTCTTGTGCTTAAGATACAAAATGTGAACGATAATTGTAATCCGATCGCGAATGCAAGAGTGGATATATGGCATTGTGATAAGGACGGTTATTATTCGGGATATAAACAAACCGGATATCTTGGAACTAAAGATTACGTGGGAGAAACTTTTTGTAGAGGTATACAGCTTACGGACTCATCAGGCATTGTTCGTTTTACTACGATCTATCCAGGTTGGTATCCTGGACGAATCACACATATTCATTTTCAGGTGTATTTGAATAACGGGCTTGTTGCTACTTCTCAGATCGCATTTCCGGAAGATATTACAAAAATAGTATATGAAGGATCTCTGTATTCGGTTCATGGGCAGAATACTTCCGTATCAGGAAATTGCTCCGACGGGATCTTTAAAAATTCGGCAAAAGATCTGAGTTTGGAATTATGCACGATCGCCGAAGATACTTCTTCGGGCGGATATATCGCGAGTTTAACTGTTGGGATCGCGAATTGAAAAGTGATCTGAATTATTTATCAGACAGTTTTATGAGCGGAAATCTTTTTGATTATTTTTTAGCTTCGGTTTTCACGCAGACGCGCAAAACTGCCAAGGGTTTTTTACTCCGTGATCTCTGCGGGCTCCGTGCGAACTTTTTTTTGATTTAGCACAGAGTTCACTGAGGGCACAGAGAGATTACGTTTTCTATCCAATGATTTCTTGAAAAAAAAATCAAAAAAGTTCGTTTTAAATTCCAGTTATAGAATTAACGCGAACCCTTCTAAGTTAATAAGAATGGATGATCGGAACCGAAAAATCGAAATCCGATCATGGCTAAATTATTCGATAAAGACCAAAGACTTATTTCTTCCGTCGAATTCTACTATAGAGAAGGGGATGTCGGCGAATTTTTAAAAGAAGCCTGGGTTTGGGCCTGGAGACTTGCGATGGGCCGGTATGGATTAGATGAGGACGCTTGCGCAGAAGTGGTGTTAAGACTTGTTTTGCGAGCAGAAGAGATCCTTAAGATGTATAGAGAAAGGGAATATTCCAATTTTCCCGCATTTTTCACATCATATGCTAAAAAAATAATATTCAATCAGAGAAGAAGGGAGATCCGATTTGATAGATCCGAGATTTTAGCGGACCGTTTCGAACGATTTTACGATCCGAATTCGGATTTTACGAAGGAAATCCTGAATCAGCACAGGGAAAATACCTACCAGATCCACGATATACTTTCCGAGTTGGAGCCCTTACATTCTCTTATCGTAAAACTAAAACATAGGATCCCTTTGGAACTCTCTGAGCTTAGGATCCTATATTTAAAACTAAAAGAGAAAAACAAAAGTCTTAGAGATTATTACCTGGAAGATTTAGAGGAAGAAAGAAAGATCTGGAAAAAACAAAAGATCCTGAACGATAAACTTTCGAGAATGTATCAAAACGTTTGGATGGATAATTTCAAAAAAGTGGAAAAATGGAAGGTTTATAGAAAGAACTTAAGGGAAACTTCCTTATCCGTTTCGGAAGAAAAAAGTTTCAGAACGATCAGTTCTTATTTAGGAATGAGCCAGTATACAGTAAGAAGGATCTATTATTCCGCAATTACAAAGTTAAAACAAAAGGCAGAGATCCGAGTCATCGGTAGATTGGAAGCGGCTTAGGGTTTAATGTTTTGTATCGTCAGGTTTGATCATCGGAATAAAAAGTTTACTTAAAAGTTTGGATTTACTCTTAAGTCCCGATATTTCGGTAATTAGGTTTGCCACTAGTCTTTGGCCTGCTTCCATTCCTTTTGTTACGGAACGATTAAGCAATTTAGAACTAGTTGTTACCATACTAAGCTCTGATTCTTCCGGAGAGATAACCCTGATCTTTACTCCTTTCGGGGGAGCATGGATAATATGGACAGCGCGATTGTACATCGTATGATGCACTTTACTGATCATATGAGATAATTTTTTATTGGATGGGTAGGAAAGCCAACCTTGGAATTTCGGGATCGGATCGGAAAATTCATCTTCAGGACTATTTAAGACAATTGTAATGTCCTTATATCCTGCTTGGATCACCGATTCAACAGGAATCGGATCCGAGATCCCTCCGTCCCCGTAATATTGCCCTCCTAATTTCCATTTTCCTCTGGTAGCGATCGGCAGAGAGGTCGCAGCTTTCAAAAGATTTAATACGTTGGAAGCAGTTGCTTTCACATACTCGGCTCTCGCTTTGGCAAGATTCGTAACCACAACATAAAAAGGAGAAGTTTCTTTCTTCTCCAAATATTCCGCAGGAAGTCTATACTTTGTCCCGAAAAGATAATCGATCAGATATTCTTGGTCTAAAAAAGTTTTGCCACGAAACGGATTAAGGAAGGAGATCAATTGGTTTCCGGTAAGTTCTTTTCTCCAAATGTCCAAGATACGAAGGCCTTCCGCATGATCCGCTTCGTAGCCGGTAGTATAATAAGCCGCGGCGCAAGAACCGGAAGAAACCCCCAAAATAAGATCGAAAAAAGTAGAAGGCACTGCTTGGTTGATCGCATACAATGCACCACCTGCGAAGGAACCTTTCATTCCACCGCCTGCAACAACTAAGGCTCTTGCTCCTTTTTTGGCCTTTGGCAAACCAATGATCATTCCACTCTGGTCTGGTTGCCCTGGAGAAAAATAAGAACTCATCAAAGATATGATTTCTGATCCTTCTCACTTTGCAAGAAACTTGGAAGTGAAGTCTCAAAATTCGATTTTCTTTTTCTATCGAAAGCAAAACTTTTTTGCAACATTCCGCAGCGACCCATAGGAAGCGAGGAAACGACCGCGTCAGCGAGTCGGTGACTGAAGCATAGCGAAGTCAAATTTGAAACGGACATGTTGCATAAGAATAAACACGAACCCATATTAACTCACAAAACCAGGGCGGCTCCTCACTTCGTGAGGACCAGGCTACTACGGGTTCGCGCAGTTGCGCTCATCCGGCTTCGCCGGACTAAAGCCCTTCGTATCCTTGCCGCAGCGACCCATAGGAAGCGAGAAAACGACCGCGTTAGCGAGTCGGTGACTGAAGCATAGCGAAGTCAAATTTGAAACGGACATGTTGCATAAGAATAAACACGAACCCGCAACCCGTAACCATAAACTCTCTGTGTTCTCCGTGAGCTCAGTGCGAAACCAAAAAAGTTCGCACGGAGCACACAGAGATCACGGAGTAAAAAGAAAAACCCTCCGCGGCTCTGCGTGAAAACTGTAGCTAAAGAATGATCAACAACAAGCTCCGCCTATCGAACCACCAGACAAAGCATCCGGAGCAGAAGGAATACCTTGAGTAGTGATCGCAAGAGAGGCAGGGCTTGGACCACAATCAAAAAGACCATAATGAACTGAAGTATCTCCTACGATCTTAAAATGATCTTTGTATCTAGCCTTGGAAAGCATAGCAGCAGTATTTCCGCAAACAAGCATCGGAAGACCTTTTCTAAGAATATGATGATCATCCAATAGAAAAGCATGAGGATGTTCCGGAATTGTTCCGAGATAAAAAGCGACTTGTCCATAGTCCTCGCATTTATCTTCCAATTCTTTCAATTTGAAAATTCTATAAGTAACCGAATAGAAATCGATCATTCCTACTTTTCTTTCTATATCTTCGTTCTGAAGGGAAATTTTACTCGAAGAGATCACTCTAAAATCTCTGATCCCTAGATCGAAGATCAACCTTCTGAAGTCTTCCGTATAAAGAGCTCCTCCTAAACATTCTCCCAGAAGAACAGGATCATTTTTAAGATTTGTAGGAACTCTTCTGCTAGCGAATACATCGCTGAAGTATAATTCTCCGCCAGGTTTTAAAACCCTGAAGATCTCTTTAAAAACGCTTTTTTTATCCGGAGAAAGATTGATCACGCAGTTGGAAACTACCAAATCTACTGATTCGTCTTCGATCCCAAGGGTTTTCAGATCTTCTATATATCCGTGTCTAAATTCTATATTTGGTTTAGAGTATCCGAATTTTTCCGTATGATAATCCACATATCGATTCGCCAAAGAAATTTGTTCTTCGGTCATATCTACTCCGATCACTTTTCCGTTTTGTCCGACCAGATTAGAAAGTAAAAAGGAATCTCTTCCACTTCCACTACCTAAATCCAGGACTCTAGCACCTTTTAATTGAGGCGGAAAAGGGGAGCCACATCCGTAAAATTTATCCTTCACTTCCTGATGGATAAGTGGCAGGATCTCCTGCACATTTTTAGGAAGGGATTCTGTAGAACAACAGGCCCCCGTTTTTAGGTCCGAACTGGATTGTAGGACTTTTCCGTAATATTGCTGAACGGAATCTAAGGTGGTTTTATCTAGAATTTGCGCCATAAGGATCTCATACTTCGAGAATACGAGGTAGGGCAAAGGATTGTTTCCGAATAAAGGCCAGTTTTTAGGAATACATGTAAAATATTTTGTATATTCGAATAATTTTAACCCATCTCTCTGTGTTCCCCTTGCCTCCGTGCGAAATAAAAAGAGTTCTCACGGAGCACACAGAGATCACGGAGGAGTAAAATTAAATAAAAACTCCGCGGCTCTGCGCCTCTGAGTGAAAAAGAAAGTATCGTAATATGCCAAAAGCCTTAAACCCCTCTGTGACCTCAGTGCTCTCTGTGCGAAACTAAAAACGAAACGGCTCTGCGAGTTGGCCCAGATAATCTTTCGGGAAGATAGTTTCTCTTTCTAAGCCGACTTCTGCACCTTTTACGAAACCTTCTCCGCCTAACGAGCTACCAAAAATCCGATCCCAGAAGGAAAATACTGCTCCGTAATTCACCTGAGTTTCTCTGTATTTCTTTCTATGATGCCAGCGATGTAATTCTGAAACCGAGAATATATATTTTAAGAAACCGCTTTTATAATCCATATTTCCATGTTGGAACATGAGATGAAAACTTAGGATACTCAACCAACCAAGTACTATCTCAGGAGAAGCTCCTAAAATGAAAACGACCAGAACCCCGGGAGTTCCTTCCAAGATCGCATGAATAGGGTGTCTTTTCTCGCCATTTAGCCAATACAATCTTTCAGAACTATGATGAACAGAGTGAAGTTTCCATAAGAAAGGGATCGAGTGGCTCAGCCTATGGATCCAATACATTCCAAGATCAATACAAAGTCCTGCGAGTAAAACCTGGACGAAGAAAGGGAGATGATCCGGCCAGAAACTTAGATACTCGATTTTTGTTTTTAAAAAAGAAATCGATTCATAAGTAAAGAAGATCAAAAGAAAATTTACAAAATTATGAATGATGTCCGTGGAAAGATCTCCCAAGTTCCGATTCCATTCCGGATCATAAGGAAAAAACTTTTCCAGATAAAAAACCACAATCGCTAAGATCGTAAAACATAGAACGGAAGAATAAAATATTCCGAACTTTGAATTCGCTAATATCAAAAACGAAATTGAACTTCCGAAAAAACAAATCGGATAAATAAGAAATCGGATTAAACTCATACACTTCCTCTTTCTTGAGGAGTTTAGCGTAAGTCTTGCTGTAAGTATTGAATGAATGGGCTAGATGAAAAATTATAATCAAAGAAAAGATCGTTACGATCTTCCTTAAGAGCAGAAATAAATTATTAATTTTTAAAACAAAACTCTGTCGGCAATCGGAAGAGAATTATGAATTCAATTCTTCCGGTTCTTTAAAAAAATCTAAGAAAAATCTTCAGAATTTTCTCTGAAAACGAACTAAAATTCGAATCAATTTTTACAAAAGTTATTTGACCGGTTGGGTGACGTAATTAATATGGTCTTTACGCCTGAAGGAATTCACCCGGGAGGGAAAGAGTCCTGAGGGGATCTTAAAAGATCTTTGAAAACATATAGAGTAGCGTGACCCGCGAGATT
>NZ_RQGF01000031.1 GCF_004769615.1 Leptospira sarikeiensis
AAGAAGTACTTTACAGACGTATTTGAATAGTATCCTGGTCCCTATAAATTCTCCGATCAACGCAAGCGGTCTGAACGGTAAGATAGATTATCAAAAACAGGATTATATATCTCTAGAATCTGATCTTCGCCAAGAATATCAGATCATGGAAGGTGTGATTAACGACAAGATCGGTATGTGGGACTTTATCCATGGGGGTAGAGGATCCACAACAGGAACTCTAACTTATGGAGGAGGACTGGACTCATTATATCCTGAATACAGTATATTAGCATTTGTGAATTCTCATGGAGGAGCTTCAGGGCTTCCAAGCCAGATGGATGCAACCATGAAAGCATTCGATGGAATGTGGTGGTTGAACCCATACGAAGGAGCAAAACAATCGGCTGCGTATCGTACGAGTTCTGTTACCTATGGCGACTACGAAACTAAGATGAATGCAGGCTTAGACTATGTAGTCGGTGTCGAAGCACTTCTGATCGCTGTCATGCAATGGGGAAATCCATTGGTAGGTGCTGAGGCAATCCAACGTACGAGTACCTGGGTAACTCAAAGAGATGCACTTCGAGCGGGAATCGATGGGGCAGAACAGTTCGCGATCAATCTGAAAAATCTACAAGCAGAGCTGAATTATTATACAGATATCTCGAGTAGTGCTCAGTTGAAATCAGTATTACTTGGAACCGGTAACGAAGAAGGGAAATACACTCTAAATACAGGGCTACTTGCTTCGGATATGGATTATCTAACCGGAACAGGTACTTTTGCAAACGGTACTATGAGTTGGAACGGGGGCAAAGAGCCTCTAAATATGAATAAGATTGCTGGAAAGAATGGGAATCCAGTAATCCAAGAAAGATATGTGCATGATGCATACGGTCTTCTTGTTCGAGACAATGGTAAAAATGCAGGGGGAACTTCTGCAACGATCACTGGATCTTCCTCAGGTATAAAAACTGCAACGATGACGAGTGCGGACGAATTCGTATCCGCTCTTGCAGTTCTTTCCCAATCTCAGTATGAGATTGAAAGAGATGAGTATTTTGCGGCTCAGGAAAAATATGTAGGACCTGGCGGGCAGAAAGCAGACCAAAAAGTTATTTTAGACGCAAGAGAACAGTTCTACTCGGATCTTCTCAAAAAACTCTCCAATAATAGTGGAGATAACGTTGAATACGATATGTACAAAAAAGTTGTATCCGACTATATGGGTCAGGGCGCGATCATAGATCAGCTATTCACACTTGAACAACAGCAACAATACAAACAACAAACTGCGGTTTGGGATCAGAAAGAAGAAGAGTTCTATAAACGTAAACAGGAATGGGTGGAGAATATCCAATTCCTACAGAATGCGGGTCTTTCTAAATTCAATGATATGACCAATACCATCCTAAAAGGTTGGGATGATTGGAGAACTGAATTTAACAAAAAGGCAAAAGATGGGGAAAAACAACATCTAGAGCAGATCGCTACGATGATCACTCAGAAGGCTGCTTGGGAAAAAGAATTTATCTCCACATATAAAGATCAAACCGATACGGATAAACTCGCAGAGGCATATCGCCAGATCCAAGGTTTGATCGAAAGTTATAAAAAAGAACTTCCTACAGACGTGGGAGTTGAGCTGAACGCAAATACGATCCTGAACAAGGTCCTTGCGGGAGCTCCAAGTAAATTCGATGATAATCTGATCAACCAGGGAGCATACCAAGACGTTCAGTTCTTTATAGATCAGGTAACTACACGCAAACTAGACGATTCGAATATTAAACAATTCCAAGACTTGAGTAAGGAAATGGAAGAACGTTCTCAAAAGCTTGTAGTATTACAAACTTTAGACGGACTTTATAATATTCCAAAAACCTACGAGGAAATGATTGCCGCAGCAAACAAGGACTTGGGTAAACAACTTACTCAAAAAGTGATGCAAGACGGCTTCTTACCTGTGGGAGATCTTCTCATTCGCCAAACAGTAGGACCGGATGGTAATCCTCAACAACAGATCTTACCAAACTACACTGTATATGGTTACGAAGGACCAAAACAACTTCCAAAAGTAAAGGATGCCCAAGGTAAGGAATGGGATCTTACTAACTATAACGCACTTGCTGCAGACGGAGGTCCGAGCACAGCAGAACTCCAGCAGATGGTGAAACTTGCGATCACCGTTCTAGACAAGGACTTCAAGAAGACATACGATCCAGTAAACCAAGAGAACCGAGAAGAAAAGATCGCAATGATGGATCCGGTGGCGATGGCCAAGGTGATCCAAGCATCTCAAGGCGCTTTACGCGGTCTATTAAGTGATCCAAAATATATCTTAGCAAACTCCGAAGATAAAAAAGTCATGGAACAAAGCGCTATGAACTCGGGCTATCTTGTCGGTCCGACTGAAGGCGGAAAGTTCGGAGACAATCACTTCACCAGTTTCTATACGGCTCTGAAATTAAAAGAGAAGTATGATGAGATGCAGGCGAAGGGCCAAGAGCTTAAGAGCGATGGTTTTGCTAACGCAATAGGAGATACAGTCGCATTTGCAGTCCAAATTACACCATTAGGATACGTAGTCGATACGAAAGCTTTAGCGAACACGGTAACGAAGGCGTATCATGATAATAAGGACGTAGTAGATGCAGTGACTGCAGTAGCAGCAGTAGTAGCCGCACCGTTTACCGGAGGAGCTTCGTTGATCGCTTATGCAGCATACAAATCCGTTCAAGGTGCATATGAGGGCGGAGTGTTAGGTGCCTTGGCAGGAGCCGCTAATGTTGGAAACGCGTACTTACAAGGACTCTCAGGTGGAACTATTTCTTATGAAATGTCTTATAGTTATAAAGAAGGCTTTGGGGTAAGTGTAGGTGGTGGAATAGGAAAAGCAGGTATAGGACTTGGTGGAAGCATCTCCTGGAATGAGAGAACAGGCGATATTTCAGGAAGTGTTGGAATACAAGCAAGAATGGTTTCGAGTGGTCGTATTACTGCAAACCTTGGAATAAATTTTGATAATACAGGTATCACAGGGGCGAGTACAGGCTTTGGTGTGGGTCTTGGAAGTAATTCAAAAGGGTCACCTCTAGCGTCGCTCAATGCAGGTATAAGCTACGATAAGAACACAGGATTTGGACAATCTGTTGGTCTCTCGGAGAACACGAATAAATATACAGCGCAGACTAGTTTAGATTATAGTCATACAGCATGGGGCGGGAATACATATAGTGTAACCACACCTTCAGCAGGTGGTGTTACAGGAACATTATCTTACAACGATCAAACAAAGGGTTATACTGCTTCCTTGAATGCAAACGGAGCGACTGCTCTTACTTACGATTCGATCAGTGGTGATTCTGTTTATAACAAGAATTTCTTTGGAGATGTGGGTAAAGCTAAGGCTATGTCTGTCGGTGGTATGTCTGACAAAGAATATGCAGACTATCAGACCGAGCAAACACAGTTACGTGCTCAATCACAAGGACTCTGGAACGGAACAGTTGGAATTGCAGGATTAGCTTGGGACGGGATGAAAACTGCCTTCAACGCCACAATAGACGGGGCTGTGAAGGTCGCAGAAACAGCTTTTGATATTGCAACTTTTCAAAAAACGGACACAGCTTATTACGATGTGAATGGTAATAAAATGGTTAAAACAGAAAGATTTGGCGGTCTATGGCAGACTGAATCCGGAAGTTTGAATGGAAAAGTGGTAAACGAAGTTTCTGTAAATGAGCGATTAGGCGGTTTGTATCGCGAAAGCAAATTGAACGGTGAACAAATTTACGATGGCGATATCATCAAAAGAGGAGCGGATGGTAAGTTAATAAGGATCGCAGGGGAAGATGCAAGTTCGACGAACTATGGACCTGGAAAGGCATTGATAACTCAAAGCGGTATGGATAATAATCTAATCGGTAATGTTGACATGCACTACAGTTCCAGAGACGAATTAAAAAATGTAATGAAAATTGAAGGAAAAGGAAATTATTTGCCTCAAGAATCCTACCATGTATTCAACGATACAGGACGATTCCCAGGTTTGAATATCTTTGGGGAACTTTTTAATTATGCTACCCAATACCTAACAGGAGGAAATATTCAAACAGAACCATCGGTATCTACGGTCCAGAAGATGATAGAAGCAGGGGCAGTGTCAAATGGGGGGCTCATTATAGGGCATAGTCAAGGAGCTCAAATAGTGACGGATGCAATTGCGGGAGCAAAGAGAAATGACCGAGATCTTTCGATCTCTGCTAACGTAGTGTTAGTCGGAGGTGCGCATAATTCGCTTCCAGAAGGTTTATTGTCAAATGGGGCCAAAATGCTAGCCTTCGATAATGGAGATTTAATTCCTAAAGTTCCAAATTTATTCATAGGAAACGAAAGAATATACAATGCGCAAAACGGCGGTGGATTTGGAGTCGTAGGATTTAGCGATAAAGGTTTTGAGTTTGGATATTCTCAGCCGACTTACAATAGCTTTGAGAATTCTAATACATTTAAAAGGTATTCATTGCCAGACACTAGTTCTTGGAATTCAGCAGGCCATGGATATAGTTCCCATTACGCAACTGGAACTCCAAGTGGAGTACTTTACTGGTATGCAACTCAAGCTCAAACCCAGTGTACTTATGGCGGAACAAGTTGTACAAAATCGCTATTCAATAATGCAGGTTCACGATGAGATATTTAGTCATACTATTCTTAGTTTCGAATTGTTCTGGGTGTTTCGGGAAATGGAGAAACAGGTATCCTGATGACACTTGGGTCGGCAAATTGTCCCCCAAAAAGGATATCCAAAGTATTAAGAACCTAAGTTTACTCGATGATGTAGTCGTAGATGAAAATACATTTCAAGACGCATTAAGGATATTAGGCGATGTTTATCATACAAGGTTAACTTTCGATCCTCCACTTAAAAGAAGTTATCGCGGAACTGAATATAGTATAAAGTATATATTAAGTTATGAATATGTAACAAAGGAAACCGGCTACATCGGAATTCGGTTATTCTTTAATACTGACGAAAAGCTTGTTATTAGAGATATAGGAAGTTCAGAGTATCCTAAGGGGACGAAATATAACAATAATCCCGAAGCGTATGGTAAAACATCAAGCTATGATTGTGATCTTAAATACTACGAACGAGTAAGTAATCCTGTCTTTCTAACTTGGGGGAGAGCAGATAGCGCTCTCTGGAAAGAATGTGAATGGGAAAAAGATTACCCTGAGCATCGGACTATTGAAAAGATGAAAGAAGATAAAAAAAAGAGGGATGAGGAAAGCGCCAGGCAAAGGGCAGAGTTTGAAGAAAAAAAGCGACAGAAGTGTTTAAAAGACCCGAAAGATATCGGCTGTCCTGGTTGGGTTCCTAATGGTAAGAATTGAGGTAACCCAACAAGAATAACTGAGATAAAATTTAAGATGTACCAAGGGAATATACATTTTCGAAAGTTGATGAATTTAAGGATCAGTGAATAGTTATATTAAAAATATTTCCGGCATTTTTGCTCTAAGCCTCTCAATGTTATTGCAAGTCTCCTGCATAACAACTACACAACTTTGGTGTGCAGGCTGTAAACTAACTGATGCATATAAAGATCCATTGGCTCAAAAACTCGTGAAAGCGACCGTTCAGGGTGATAGTGCCAAAGTATCTGAATTTGTAAAAGAAGGTGCCAATCCGAACCACCTGGAACCTGGTAAGGTTCCAATTTTAATGTGGGCGATTTGTGCAAATAATGTGGAAGGATTTGAAGCATTATTGAAAGCAGGAGCCGATCCTAATTTAAGCGGAACCGGCCATGGTAAAGGAAATCAGGGGGGTGATGGGGGAAGCATAGTATATGAAGGTTGGTCACCTTTAGTTTTTGCAGCGGGGACGCCAGATCCGAGGTTTCTAAGGTTAGCAATTCAATACGGTGGTGACGTAAATTCTAGGAAAGGTAGCCAGCATTTACCAGTTCCTGATAATCCACTAATCTGGGCGTCTTACAATGGATTATTTGACAATATTAAGATATTAATTGGGGCAGGGGCAGACATTAATACACATACACAATCTCGAAACGGACCGGAAGAAGCCATCGGAGTTATGGGGCGTTTTGATATTGCAATTTGGTTTTTGGAAAACGGTTATGCTCATGACTTGCAAGGATTAGCCATGACTGCGGAAAATCGAGGGGTTCATAAAGGACTACAATCATATAAAGAAAAGCTGATTGATATGCTTGTTGCTAAAGGGATAAGGTTTCCTGTTTCAAATACTTACAAGGAACTCCATAAATATCGCGAATTACCTCCGGGAGCAATTATGGACATAGTATATGGCCGAAAAGACTGTCGCGATTTTCCTTTGAAACCTGGTAGATGGAATGATAAAAGTTGCAAAGGAGCTCCAATTCCAGATTGAAATTTATGTTTCAAGATTTGCTAATTCAGAGATTTATAAATTATCGTTGATACGAATTTTTTACAAGATTTTCTTTTGAATATATCAAATACAAGAATTCTAAAACTAATAAGAATTGGTGCAGTCGCAATGATTGCATCTGTAATTAGTATTTCATGCACAAGCTTTGTTCGATGCGCTGGGTGCGGAATACGCGATGCCTATCATAACGAGATGGCATCCAGACTAGTCAAGGCAGCAGTGTCGGGTAATAAAGACAAAGTTGCGGAATTAGTAAAAGAAGGAGCCAATCCGAATTATTTGGAACCTGATAAGGTCCCTATGCTAGTTTGGACAATCTGCGCAGGGAGTGTGGAAGGTTTCGAAGCATTATTAAAAGCAGGAGCAGATCCTAATTTAGGCGGAACTGGACATGGTGTTGGTGATGGAGACCAAGGTAGAAGAGAAGGTACTAGTATAATCCCAGTAGGTTGGTCAGCAATGGTATTTGCAGCTACAATCAATGATCCTAGATTTTTAAAATTGGCCATCCAGTATGGAGGGGATCTCAACGCAGAAAAAGTTGGGAAAGCAGATTCTACACCAGGTAATCCTATGGTTTTAGCTGCATATCATGGAATTTTCGAAAATATCAAAATCCTAGTAGATGCGGGTGCAGATATTAATTTTCAAAGTTCTAGATCAAGTATAGAAAATGGGCCAGAAGAAGCGATTGGTGTAGGTGGTAGATTTGATATTGCGGTTTGGTTTTTAGAAAAAGGATATACGAATAATTTGCAAGGTCTTGCAGTTATAGCAGAAGCGAGGGGGACAAATGCAAGACAATCGCATAAAGAAAAACTGATAGATATGTTGATAGCAAGAGGGATTAAGTTTCCAAATCCAAATGGTTCGATTACTAGAGCCTTACGAGAACGAGAAATTCCGGAAAGTGAAGTGATGAATTTGGTGTATGGACGCAAAAATATATTTGATTTCCCCTTAAAATCAAAATTTGGGAATAAATAACGGATTGATATAGAACTTATTGGTTGTTGATAAAATCTATATCAACAACCCGCGAAGGATCGAGCCGGGGTCATAAAAATCGTGAATGCGATTTTTTGACCGGAGGTGAGAGCCTGACCCGAGCGATCTAAAATTAAGGCATCCTAATATATTCCAATCCCAAGGGGCGCGGCCCAAAGAAAACAATTCCAAGACAAAATTCGCTGAAGTTACAAAGTTCTCTGGTTTGGGTAATCAATATGAAGGTTGATTAGAATTCTTAAAAAAAAATCCAAACTTTTGTCTGTGTTTACCCCTAATTAGGTATAAATAGAAATCGGTGATTTTGAGAATTTGTTCCTACATCTCTTTCATGGATCGTAAATAGAGGAAAGGGGCAATTTCGGCTCGATCCTTTTCGATACATGTCCCTAGAAGGATCTCGAATTCTTGGATATCACTATTTCGTAAAATTGATGATATTTGTTTGGATGTGAATTAAAGCCCGTTAGGCTGTATTTCTTGGCTTATCTGGCACTTTTTTCTTTACAAAAACCGGCAAATTCCCAATTCTTTTTCTTCGACGAGATCTCGCATTACGATCTCGATACTTTAGGAGGGTATAATTAAAGTGAGAAGTAGAAAGTTTTTAAATTTTTTGTTCCTAATACTGATTGCCGCATTATTTGCAACAAACTGTAAAAAAAGTAAAACCGTCATATCGGATTCCGTGCTATTGGAAAATCCTGGTGAAAAAAAACCTGTATATGTTCCGGATGGAAAAGTAAAACGTGGTGAGTTCGTCACCCTTTTAGAAGAAAAGGATTTTAACGGGACCAAATACAATTATATTCAAATCAAAGGTGTGGATACTAAAGGTTGGTTGGATGAAAAGAACCTTTACGAAGGTGAATTACAATCCGCTACTATAGTTCGTGACGCAGACCTATTCTTGAGACCGAATGAAAAAAGTGAGAAGTCGGGTAAGGCAAGAGCTGGACAGGTCGTTTTTAAATTAGAAGAAAAAGATAACTTCGTCTATATTCAATATCCAGGCAAAAAAGCTTATATCGCAAAAAGTGATTTGGGCGATGGAGTGATGGTAGTTAAAAGTATCGAGATCCCTGGCTTAGGCAGTGGAACGATATCTGCTTCTTCTCAATACATCCAGTCAGAAGGAAAAGAATTGGATTATGATCCAAGAAACGTTTTTGACGGAAAATTCCAAACCGGTTGGTGTGAAGGTAAAACCGGTGATGATGGTCTCGGAGAATATGTAAATATTTCCTTCCCGACTGCGATTCATTTATCGGAGATTTCCGTTGTAAACGGTTTAGCTCGTTCCGAAGAAAGTTATAAATTAAATAATAGGATCGCTTCTCTTAAAGTGGAATCTTCTTACGGTGGAACCGTTACTTTGGATTTAGATGATAATAATTTTGATCTGCAAGCTATTCCTGTTGATTTAGTCGGATCCAGCTTCAGATTCATTATTACTAAAGTCCATAAAGGAAAAGTAAACGATTCTTGTGTAAGCGAGATCAAGTTAACCGGTAGCGAATATACCGCTCCTGCTTCCGAAAATCAGGAAGGGTCTTACGACTGATCGTCATCAAGAAGAGTAAAAGAATGAAATCGATTTATAAATTAATTTCTTTTATCGCTATTGCGTTCGTTCTTCCTGTTTTCGGACAAGCTGCATTCCAAGCTGGAAAGGCAAAAGTTACGGCAGGGGAACTAAACGTAAGAAACATCGCCACTACCGGTGGCGATGTTGTTGCGACTTTAAAAAGAGGGGACGTTCTGGATGTAGTAGATCGTTCCACAAAAGAAAGTACTGAAGACGGGATTACTGATTTTTGGTACAAGATCTCTTTACCTAAAAAAAGATCCGGTTGGGTTTTTGGCGGATACATTTCATTCGAAATGAATCTAGAAGGTGGACTTCGTTGGAAAGTTGTAAACCCGGGCGGAGGAGCTAAATTCTCCGGTATCGTAGTTTCTAACAATGGAGAGGTCCTCGCAGCAACTGATGCAGGAAGTATTCATATCAGCTCTGATAAGGGTAAATCCTGGAAGAAGATCGTTCCACAGGCACTTGGAAATTCTATCGGCAAAATTAATAAACTGATCTTGGTGAATAAGGATATTTGGGTGGCAGCAAGTGGAGAGACAGGTGGAGGAGTTTGGAAAACTTCCAATACCGGAAAGTCCTGGGCTCAATTTAGTACTGCTCAAGGTTTAAGTTCGAACGATGTGAATGATATCGCTTTCCAAAAGGATGGAAGTATCATCGCAGCTACCGAAAAAGGAATGTCCCAAACGAAAGACGGAGGACAGACTTGGACCTCGAATGTAAACGGCGAGGAGTTGGATGCTAAGATCCTTTCAATCGCAGTCAGTCCTGACGGTAAAGTTTTTGCGGGAACTAGTAAAGGTCTTTATGCCTTTATAGAATCTTCCGGTGTTTTCGGAGGAGCAAAGTTCTCTTGGAACAGAGTGGGTAAAGGTCAACCGAATATGGGAGACTATATCTATGCTGTGGGAGTAACCAATGGCGGAGATATTTTTGTAGGAACCGAACTGGGAGTTTCCAAAGCGAATACAAAAGATCTGGATAAATGGTCCGGAGTAGGCGGAAAGTCCATCGTGAATGCGATCTATATGGAATCTTCCAGGATCCTGATCGGTACAGATAACGGACTGAATATCTCTACGGATAACGGTTTATCTTGGGTGACTTACAAAAAGGAAAACGGATTAGCGAATAATAAGATTACTGCGATTTCCGTGAACCCTAACGGGGATAAAATTATCTGGACGATCTCCGGGTCGGACGGACTTAGTTATCACGAGTAGGAATAATTGCGAATGGATCTGAAATCAGTTTTTTTACGAATTTTCAGTTCCATTCGAATTCATAAACAGAACTTTTTTGAAAATAAGAAAAAGTTAAAAAAATACCTAATTTATTCATCTCTATTCATTTCAATTCTGCTGATCTGCATGACATTTCTCCAGATCGGGATATTTTTCTATAATAAAGATTCGATCTCCTCTGATCTTCGGAACATGAAGACTAGGTTGCATGACGGAGTTAGAGAGTCTGCTCCTACTCAGAATATTTCTATTTTCGATAGAAACGGAACTTTATTAGGAGAATATAATAGAGGAGCAAGCCTTACTCTTTCTCTAAAACAATGCGGGAATTTAGGAGTAGTAGAGAATACCTTAATAGCGTCAGAAGATCGGGAATTTTACGATCATCCTGGATTTTCAGTTTCGGGCATTATTCGTGCGTTTTGGAGGAATTTGATCTCTTTGGAGATCAAACAGGGGGGTGGAACGATCACTCAACAGTTGGCCCGCAATACGTTCACCGAGAAAAAGAAGTATTCTCTTAATCGAAAAATTTATGAAACCATCGTTGCTCTTTATATAGAGAGGCAGCTCACCAAAAAAGAAATTATCTGCTTATATTTGAATAAGGCATATTTCGGCCAAAATTCATACGGTATAGAAGAAGCATCCCGTTTTTATTTTAATAAATCTCCTTCCAAGTTGGAATATACGGAAGCGGCGCTTTTGATCGGCATCCTTCCCGCTCCGTCCGTATATAATCCGGTTCGAAGTATCTCAACTGCCTTAAAAAGACAGAAGTATGTAATGGAACTTCTTTCAAAAAGCGAGTTGGTACCTGAGAAACAGATCAATAAGAAAATTTTAGAGTTTAAGTCCATCTACCAGATCAAAGAAAACGATTTGGAAAATCCTTTCGGTAAACTTGCAAAGTTCGGGACGAATAAATATTTCAAGATCAGTCGTAGCCCGGAATTGAACGAGTATGTGATCAAATATCTTTCTGAAAATTTTGAGTCTTTGGAAGATTCTAAAGAGAATATCCAGGTCTATACTACAATCGATATAGTTAAACAAAGTATAATTAAGAATATATTAAATAAAGATATAGATTCTTTACGCTGGAGTTTTAGAAATCAATCTAAGTTATCTTATGAAGAAGCTAGATCGTTTTCTACTGGGATCCAGGGTGTTTTCGTTACCATGGAACCTAGGACCGGAGAGATCTTGGCGATTGCCGGAGGCTCTTCAATTTCAGATTCTTTACAGAGTATGAACCGTGCCTTTTATATGAAAAGACAAGTTGGTTCCGCTATGAAAGGATTTCTTTATTCAGTTGCAATCGAAGAAGGAGTAGTGGATCAAAACTCGGAATTGGAAGATTCTCCTACGGATATCAACGGGTATAAACCTCGTAACTGGTATGGAAAATATCTAGGAAGGATCAGTCTTTCGGAAGCATTACAAAAATCAGTAAATACGGTCGCTGTAAAAGTCTTACGTGATTTGGGTATTTCTAGATACATTCGTTATTTGCAGGATGGTCTTTCCTTATCCGGATCGGAAGCTTCTAGATTTCCGAGGAATTTGACTTTAGCCTTAGGATCGGCGGATTTTTCTCCAATAGAGGTTGTTACTCTATATTCTTCCATTGTAAATGGTGGAACCGTTGTAGATCCTTCTATCATTAGAAAAATTAAAGTGGGTCAAGAAACTGTTTTTGAAAATGAACAGTTTAGTTTTGGATCTAAGAGACTCTTTAAGGAATCCACCTGCGGTTCTGTCTTAAATCTATTAAAATCGGTTTTCGAACCGGGTGGGACTGCTGCCTGGGTCGGAGATCGTAAGCGTGGAAAATCAGGTTATTTGGATTTCGAGATCGCAGGAAAATCCGGGACTGTTGAGAGCGAGTCTGCTTCTTACGAAAGTCTTGGTTTAAAAGGTGCCAGAGATGTTTGGTTCGTAGGCCTGACTCCTGTTGAAGTTTCTGCAGTTTGGTTTGGTCAAGACCAAGGGGTTCCGATCCCAGGTTCCGGTTCTTCTGTGGCCGCTTCTACATGGGTGAGTTATGCAAATGTTGCGATCCATCCAAAGAATGATGCAAAACATTTTTTAAACACATCGTCTTCCGATCTTGATAGTGAATGGAGAGATGTCCCTGAAAATTCTTCCATACAAGAGAACGGATCCTCTCCGGAAAACTTCGATCCAGATCCTGGAAAGCCACAGGAAAAGGATGAGAAACAAGAGCAGGAAGAAAAGTTCTACGTTACTCCGGATGAAAAGCCGAAGGGTTAATACATTTTTACTATCTAGTCATTAATTGGCAAACAAACTGTAGCAAGAACTACTTCCACAGGTTTTTCTCCTATAGAATGATCGATAACATTATGTATGCTGAAGATCCCACTATGTTTTTTTATTACGAAGTCCACAATAGTTAACCCTAAACCGGTAAAATATTCCTCACCTTCCAGGTTTTCATCTACAAATCCTGCGAGTCGATAGAACGGCTGTTTGACTAGTAATTCCTTATTTTTGGGGATACCTGGTATTGAGTTAGGATCGAATTCGTTTTTCACGTTGATGTTCAAATATCCGCCGGAAATCGAAGTGTATATGTAGATAGTCGAATTACTCGGAGAGTATTTTAAAGAATTGATCAACAATTCGTTGAATATTCTGGAAAGTGAATCTTGATCCACCTGTATATTGTACTCATTGGCAGGAAGTGCAATTTGAGGAATTTGTATCTTCTTCTTTTTACAATATCGCCCGTTGGAATTTTCCAATCGTAATCGGGATTTTTCTAATAGATTATGTATTTCTATATTATTGGTCTTTTGAAAAGAATTTTGAAAGTCCTTATTGAGTATCGTAAGACTTTTTTCGAGAGAGTTTAGTCCTTTTTTTACATAAAACGAATTTTCAAAAAGTAATTCAATAATATCCGATGAAAAACTATAAGTTGTTTCTTCTTTTTTGGCATTTGCTTGGAGCATTTCTACTAAACTTACAATTGCTCCAAAGCCGCCTCCGCTAAAAAAACTATGTTTTAGATTGTTGAGAGTACTTTTAGAGAGATCTATATTTTTTTCTAGATCGGTCAGCCAGGATTGTTTATAAAGGATCCAGTTTAGTTGGGCCTTAAGACGCTCTTCATTTTCCTGCACCAAGATCCTTTCGCTCTCTTTTAGGCGTATAAATTCTGAGATCCGCTCCAACACTTGGTATAATCTTTCTCTATCGATCGGTTTGATAAGATAATCGAAAATCCCTAACTTCATCACCTTTATGATGATCTCCGGAACATCATTCCCGGAAATTACGATGAATAGAGAATCTGGTTTTTTCTCCTTTATCGCATTGATAAAATCGAATCCGTTCATGACAGGCATTTCCAGATCCACCAAATAAAGGGAATACTCCTTCTTTTCGGCCATTTCACAGCCAATTTTTCCGTCGGGAGCGATATCTGCATCTACCCCGAAACCTTTGGCTAACCTTGCGATCAGCTCTCGATTTTCTTTTTGGTCTTCTACGATTAAAATTGGATTATGTAGGTTTAATCTTAATGCCATGAATAGAAAAGACGATATTTTATATATTTTGCATATAAAAGTTTTTATGGAAAACGTTAAGCGGTCTATTTATATAAAACTATTTAAACTTGTAAATATGAAAATATAGATCATTTTTTCTTTAATCAGGAATTATTAATGAATTATAGGTTTTTCGCATTAAGATTTTTTTATTTCTATGATGGCCGGAAATAGAATGTGATCTTTTTTTAGGATCCAAAACATACTTTTTTGCAAATAGACGGATCTATTTTCTACAAGTTCTTTGTCGAACGAACGTTAATTTATATATGATTCCTCTTTACAAAAAATAATACCGTATTAAAACTCACGAGGATTTATATCCATGGAGAGAATGAAATGATATTAGCCGCTAGAATTATCGCAGGGATTGTGGGATTACTTCATGTATGGATCTTTATTATGGAGAGTGTGCTTTGGATGCGCCCACGTATCCATAGAAGATTCGGTGTTACGGATACAAAACTTGCAGAATCCATGAAATCCGTATTCTTGAACCAAGGTTTTTACAATCTATTTCTTGCTATCGGTGCTTTGTTCGGTGCTATCTTTTTCGAAGTTTATCCAGGATACGCACCTGCTATTCTGTTATTCTCTTGTTTGTCCGTATTTGGTGCGGGGCTTGTTTTGTTTATCTCCAAACCTTCCATGGCAAGGGCCGCCTTTATCCAAGGGCTTCCTCCTCTGATCGCAGTCGTATTGATCGCAATCTCTGTTTGAGATCCAAACGACCAAATCCTAAGTCCATCCCGGAGGATATTCTCCGGGTTGTTCGGGGCCTTCACCAGCAAAATAACTAAGTGTTGAATCAGACACAAACTTGTAACGAAACGTTCTGGGAATTTTGCTTGTGTGAATTCTATACATTAAGAAGGTAAAAAGCTAACAAAAACCATTCGAAAAACAACCGAGTATCTAAGCGTTCCCTTATACATAGAAAGGTATAAGCTAAAATAAAAACTTTTTAAGGCATTTTTGATGTTCGGTCGTTTTGTAATCCTCCTGCGGACCAATCTTTATTTAACCCTTTTATTTTTCTTATCTTTTCCGGTTTTGGCCGAGAATATTCAAAAAATTGAATCTTTTGACACAATATCAAGTTTAGATTCCGGAGTGGATCATTCTTGGGAAATTACTGAGGAAAAAATAGATCCAAAGATATATTCGGAGAATTATCTAGAAGGGGAAGTTAATTTAACAAAAACAGGAAATTATAATGCTCCTGGAGTCTATCGGGTTAGTTCCGAATCTGTCGAAAAAGTCTATTTGATCAAAAAATTTATCGCTCCCAAAAGTTGGAAAGCTGCCGGCATATCTGTACGCCTTGGGACTTTAAGTGATAAAGATAGAACATACTTGAACGGAGTATTGATCGGAGAAACGGGAGATATGGATTCATCTTTTCCTGAAGCTTACGATAAGATACGAATTTATCCTATTCCTACGTCTTTGATCCGTAGAGGTTCTGAAAATATACTTATTATCGAAGTGAAAAGATTTTTCCATCCTGAAGTAGGAATAGAACAGGATAGAACCGAGATTGGGAATACGGAAATCTTACGTAGGGATTATTATGGGGCAGAATATACCAAAATTGCTCTCTTGATGATCTATTTCACAGTAGGAGGATATTTTCTATTTTTATTCTTAAGAAGAAGGACAGACACTGAAAACCTATATTTCGGTATATTCTCACTGTTTCTTGTGCTCTATCAATTTCTAAGAAATCAGATCAAATACGAGCTCGGAATCCCCTTCATATATATGAAGAAAACAGAATATATTATACTTACCGCTCTTATTCCTGTTTTTGCAAATTTTATTCGATCTTATTTTAAATTTCCGAGAGGTAAATTTATAAACCTTTTGGATGGTATATACGCTCTTTTTGTCCTATTCTATATAATTTCTAATGATGTCATTTTATATAATAAATTGAATAATTCCGCAGTCCAGCTTGGTTGGGCGGCCTATCTGATATTGATCTTTTACTATTTGATCAAAAAAATCTCTCAGAAAGACAGGGATGCTACCTTGATCCTTTTAGGGGTACTCGTAGTAGTTCTTTCCACAGTTTTAGACACTTTATCTAATCGGAATATTATCGTTTTTCCTAGAACGGTGGGATATACATTCTTCGTTTTCGTGATTAGTATCGCTACAATACTAGCAAACAAATTCGTACGATTGAACGAACAAGTAGAGGAATTAAACGAAGACCTGGAAAACAAAGTGGTGGAAAGGACCAGAGAGTTAAACGAATCCCTGGAAAACGTAAACCGTTTAAAAGTACAACAGGATGGAGATTATTTTCTAACCTCACTTTTGATCCAGCCTCTATTTACGAATAGAAGTCAGAGTAAATCGCTCAAAATAGATTTTTTTTCCAAACAGAAAAAGCAGATCCGTTTTAAAGAAAAACATTATGAGATAGGTGGAGATATAAGTATCTCTGCAAACGTTTCCATTTTAGGAGAACAATATACTGTTTTTGTGAATGGAGACGCTATGGGAAAATCCATCCAGGGCGCCGGGGGAGCCTTGGTGATGGGAACAGTATTCCAATCAATTCTGAGTAGAACGAACCGAGGCGGAGAATATTCTAAACGTCCTGAAATTTGGTTAAAAGAATCATTCTTAGAATTACAAAGTATATTCGAATCATTTGACGGTTCTATGTACATATCTACCGTGATCGGTTTATTGAACGAAAGAACGGGCGGATTATATTATATCAATGCTGAACATCCTTGGCCTGTCCTATATCGGGATGGAAAAGCAGAGTTTTTAGATAATGATCTATCTCTTCGAAAGATAGGAATTCCAGGGAATGAGGAAAGTTTTCAGGTAAAATTTTTCCAATTAAAAAAGGGAGATATTCTTATTCTTGGATCCGACGGTAAAGACGATCTTCTGATCGGAAACGATGAAAGGGGAAGGATCTTAAACGAGGATGAGACTAAATTTTTGAGAACAGTGGAAATTACAGACGCTGATCTAGAAAAAATCTATGATGAAACCCTGAAATTCGGAGAATTAACCGACGATTTTACTCTGGTAAGATTAGAATACTTAGTAATACCGGAAACGATAAGCATTTCGACTCCGGAAATTCTAAGTAAGGCCAGAGATCTATACAAGAATAAACATTATGAATCTGTGATATCAAGTTTATCTGGGTTTAATGCCCCTTCCGCGAATCAAGAAGAAGTCCTATTATTATTAGGAAAGTCCAGATTGAAACTTAAAGATTATTCTTCCGCTTCCAGGACTTTTGAGAGAGCCGCAAGCCTGAACCCGAGGCGATTAGAATCCCAATATTACGCCTCTTATACTCATAGATTGAATAAGGATTTTGAAAAAGCGGAATATTTCGGAAAGATCGCTTATGATCTAGACGGACAACTTCTGCCGAATTTGATCAATCTTGCGGACATTTATAGAAACCTAAATCGATCGGGAGAGGCAAAACGTTTTGCGGAAGAGGCAAAAAAGATCGATCCGAATCATCCTTGGCTTGTTAGACTTACGGATGTTTTTTAGAATTCCGTAAAGTATTCCAATTGATCCATTCATTTTTTGAGGAATATTTTAATCCGGTTATAGATTTTAATGAAGATATAATAAGTTTTCGGTTTCTACCTGTATCTTCTTCCTGCAAAAGTTCTATAAGAACCGGAATGCCTGCCGGATCTTTTCTTGCTCCTAACTGAGAGACAGCAACCTGATGCAAATTTATATTTCGATCTCTCGCATATTTCTCTAAGATTACTCTGGATGAATCTCCCGGTATGGAAGAAATTGCAGGCAAGGTTACGGAAGCTAGTTCAGGAAAGTCTTTTGTTTTTTCATCCAAAAGAGATAATGATTTGGGAGAACCTATCATACCTAGACTTTCCGATGCGATCCTTGCCATTTTTTGATCTCTTGATCTACACGCATTTTCCACGAAAGGTAAAGCTTCCTCCGAACCGATGGCACCCAAGGACCAAACCGCTCCGTATCTCGCTTCTCCATCGTTTTCCTCAAGGACCTTAGCAAGCACTGGGATACTCTTTGTATCGCCTAAATACCCTAAGGATTGGGCAATAATTTCTCTGTCCGGAATATTTCGATCCGTTAAGATGATCTCTATCTTCTCTCGAGCTGCTTTGAATTTTAAACTTCCTAATACATGAGAGGTCGGTCCTTTAGAGAGAGGAGAACCTTTTTCTAAAACTTCGAAAATTTTAGGAAGAAAGGGAGGATTAGAAACGGCGATCAAAATATCAGCAGCTCTATATCTGATCTCCCTATTTTGATGTTCTAAGATTGGAAGCACTAAGGGTAGGCTTTTAGGATCTTTGATCTCAGAAAGTGCGATCGCGGAATTTTCTCTTCCTTTTTCGAAATCTGCCTGCAATCTTTGCACTAAAAACGGAACCGCTTTTTTACTTCCGATCTTTCCGAGAGCTAAATATGAAGCAGCCAAAGTGGGGCCGGGTTCGGAATTTTTTGCCAATTCTATAAGGTAATCCTCGGATCCCTTAATATTCAATTTTCCTAATGCCATTGCATATGTTTTAGCCTTGTCCGGATCTTGATTTAATTTTGCCGCCGAAAGTATCAAATTTCCGGATTGTTTTGCTCCTATACGCACCAAGGTATCCACTGCAAGTAAACGTAAGGTTGCATCATCCCGGTTTAAAAGAGATACAACTCGATTCCCCGCGCTCGGATCTTCCATTCTTGCGATTGCTTCCAATACTGTAGAGGGATCTATATTAGAATTCGGTTGCAATAGATCTAAAATTTCAGGAAGAGAGGGGCTATCTTTCCAAATCCCTAAGGCAAGGATTGCAGGCGCCTTTGTCTCGGTCTCTGTTTTGGATCTCATCCAATTTCTCGCGACCGGTATAAATTTTCTCTCGTTCCTTCTGGCAAGTTCTAAAATCGCTTGAGATCTCAATCTAGGATTTTGGCTTTTCAGATCCGATCCTAATTCGTCTAAACTTGGAGGGTTCTCTTCTTCGACTTCCGGTAATAGTTCCGGACGAGGCGGTCCGAAACAATCCCAGAGAAAAATGCAAAGGAAGAGCAGGGAATATTTTATAAAAAATTTATACATGATACGGTTCCTCAAAAAGGTCAAGGTACTGATTCGGATACTTGACGAAGTTGTTGTAATTCTTTTTGCCAGGACGAGATATCGGAATTTGCCTGAGGAATTTGAGAAGCATCCATTCTTCCTTGCTGGATCGCATATTGAACCAATTGTATCCTAGATTCTAATTCAGAAATTTTGTAGGAAAAATACGCCTTCTGTTCTTCCGGATTTACACTGGGTTCGTTCGGGCGATTTGGAACTGTGCCCGGCTGGGAATACTTTCCAGAATTTTTCGCCAAAGCAAATTTGGTATCCGCCGAAGTGAATTTATCGAGTTGTTCTAATAATTTTTTCTCATCCTGAGAAGTTGTTGGGGCTCGAAATTCCCTTGGAATATAAATATTACGCGGGTATTTCAAAGCAAATTCTACCCATTCTTCTCTAATCTTCTCTTTTTCTTCCGGAGACTTTTTTCTTTGAAAAGCGGAAGGCCAAAGTTTTTTGGCATGCCCTTCTAGATCGGGATCTTCTTCGAAAGGGTGAGGCGCATCCGGAAACTCTATGGTTTCCAAACCGTATTTTCTCCCTGCTACTTCGGAGGCTTCTTCCGAAATGCTAGGAGATTCTGGATTTTTGCCCGGCCATAAAATGAAAACCAAGCAGGAAATTAGGATGGCCCCGGCAAATATCCAAGGCCAGAATTTAAAAATAGAACGCATGAATGATATTATAGAAAGAATATATTATAAAAATGACTTATGAAGATCCCACTTCGGATTTTCCGAAGTGGGATAAGTTCTGGTAGGGATTAAACGAAGATCCCAATGACCCAAGAAATGAACTGACCGAATATAGTATCTGTCAGGAATTTTTTCAGATCGATCGGATTACGATTTAAGGAATCATAATACCAAGCGGTATACTCACTTACCTGAGGGATAGAGTATCCGTATTTAGTATTGATCGCTTTGATTAGCTCGTTCGCAAATACAGAGTGACCATACATATTCGGATGCACACCGTCCAAACCGAAAATACCAGGTTGTCCAGGTAAAGGCCAGTTTGCTTTTGCGTAACCAGGGCTATACCCGGAAGGACTTTTGATCAATCTTCCGTTTTCTTTTAAATCGTCAAACAACACCTTAAGATCTGCCAAAGCAAAACCCATTGCTACGGCCTGAGCCTTTACTTCGTTGTTCAAGGAAGTTAAGAAATTTGTAATAGTCGCAACTTCGTTCTTGTCCAATACTTGAGAAGGATCGGAAACAGAAGAACGGAAGAAAGCTTTTAATCCGGAATAATTCGCTCTTCCTTGAGGATCGTTGTAATTTTCCAAAAACGCGATCGCAGTTACGTTCGGAACAGTGAACAAAACACCACCTTTGATTGAACCGATCGCCGCCAATTTGGACATGGTGGATCTGATATCAGTTATGAATCTGTTTTGATCTAAACAATCCGTAGTAGTGCTTAATGCAGTACAAAGAACATGATTTGCCGCGACACTTCCAAACAAGAATGTAGGTTTTACTGCCTGCATTACTTGTAATTGTGTTCCGGAACTACGTAGGCCGAATTGATGGAATTTATCCGGAGATTGGCAATCAGGAACCTGCACCCAACGGTAAGTATACCAATACCAAGTCGCCCAGTACCATTCCTTTGCCCAAGTGGTCGCATTGATGTTCTCACATTGACCGGAAGTTTGAAGGACTGTAGTGTAATCTGCGCCTGTAATACCTGCATGCGTAGGAAGTCCTACAGTGTTCCCGTTCCCACCGATAATGGAAGAAGCGATGCAGAAAACTCCGCAATCACCCTTTAAAACATCTTCCAGGTTTAGGTAAGGACCCTTTAACACGTTATAGGTGACGTTTGAGCCAGCTTGTTTGGAGACTAGTACTGGATACGCCCAGTTCTGTGTTTTCTCTTCTACTGTTGCTCCGTAGAAACCATGGCTTAAGGAATCACCGATCACTCCCGGTCTTGCAAACATCTGTGCTTGGCTTTGCGCAGAGATCGAAGAAGTTGTAATGATCAGGAATAACCCGCCTAGGATTTTCCAAAGGATTCTATTTTTCATTTTTAGATTTACTCCACTCTCTATTGAAGGAGATCTTTTTATTCTCTTCGAGGCATACTTTGGAAATGAACTCTCATAAGTCAATATTCAAAATCTGAGAGGGTTTTTGCATATTGAACATTCGTAATGTTACAATTGGAGAAAAAGCCAACCGAACGATGTTCAGTTGTATTGTTTGGCTTAAAATTAAATTTTTATAATATAGTTTGCCGCACCCTCGAATGTCACTTTTAGAGGACTTCTACTTTTGCCAGCTCGGGTCAGGCTCTCCGCTTCGGTCAAAAAATCTCTTACAAGATTTTTTGACCCCGCATCGATCCTTCGCGGATCTCTAATCCGGAATACAGTCTATTTCTAAACGGGTCAGAGTATGATTCATTGGAGTACAAGAGCTTGAAATGGAAGCGCTGTATCTTCTTGAGGTATTACTGGTTCTGGTAAGGATGCAGTTGGTTGAATTGTCCGGCTTATGAGAGATTCCGAAATAAAGATCTAAATCTCCTCCGGTCGGAAATGTAAATGGAGATACGGAAGGTACAGTTTCTATTTTAATCACATAGTCCGGAGGAAAAGTATCCGGTAGATCTATTACAATTCCGTCTCCACTGGAATTATTTATATCGCAAGAAATGACTGGTTGGTCATCGAATGGCCAACCATCAAAAGTAACCTGGGCAAGATTCGTTCCGTAGGGACCGGCTTCTTCCTCCGTACTTTGTAATAAAGGAAATACTAATGAACTAGGAATATCTTTCCCACCTTGATCACAGTTTAATAGGGATAAGGTGAATAGGAGCAGCAAAATTCGGGCAAACTTCATTGTAATTGCAACAATTCGGCAATAAAATATTGCTCAAAATTTATTAAATAGAATGTAGTTCTAAACCCCCAAAGGGCGAACAAAACGAAATTCTAAAATTCCAAGAGCAATTACATATACGCCTTCGGATCCGATATGACTAATCCCATAAATATTGATCAAATTCCAGTGGCTGACTATCATTCCCAAACAAACGAAAGACCAACCTAAATTTCCAAAAATTAATATATTGATCCAAAGTTTTTTCACCGATTTTCCAAAGAGCATTCCGAAAAATAAGGAGCCTGAATAGGAGCCGTAAAGTAGATTTACAATTCCCATAAAAAGTAAAAGACGTTGGGGCAGATTATAAAATTCTGCAATTGGTTTGTGTAATACAATTACTGTAATTCCACCGATGAAAGCGGCACAATCGATTCCTAAAATGAGTTTTCCACGAGAGATCGGGTCTAACGGATTCATCTTATCGATCATTTCGTTTGGTTTTGAAACAATCTGCAATCATTAAAACTCGAATTCGGCTTGCAGGTCCGGGAGAATTTTCCATTCTTCCTACGTGATCCTTTTTTATTATCTCTCCTCGATCCTTGGTTTACTCGCCGGGAATATGTTCAATTATACCGCGATCATTCTTGCGCAAAGTATTTCGAATTCGGATACATTCTCGGCTTACGTTTTCTTTTTTGTTTGTTTTCCATTACTTTTTTTAAGCTTCACCGCAGGAAGATTATTAGATAGATATTCCAGAAAATGGCTTTTAGCTGCGGCACAGATTTCTATGGCCTGCGGATCCGGTTTTGCAGCTATCGCGCTGCATCTGGGCTGGATCTCTCCTGGAAAACCGTATCTACTCTTGATCTCTTCCGTTCTTTCAGGGATCGGTCTTTCTTTTGTAATGCCGGGAAGATTTGCGATCTTAGGGGATCTATTAGAACATTCTAAAATAGGAAAGCATAGTGTTTGGCTAAATACACTCGTATTATTCGGATATGGTCTTGCTCCCTTGGTCGCAGGATATTTTAAGGAATATTTTGCATTCAAATTCGTTTTCTTAGGGATCGGCTCCGCTTATGTACTGAGTGTGATTTTTTTGACCTTGATCCCGATACAGATGAGAGAAAGAGGGCAGAATACTTCTTCGACCGCTCCCGGAATTTCGGGGTTATTGGATTATCTAAAAAAATCCAAACTTGTTTCTCAATTCTTATTACTAATGGGAGCTGTAGTGTTACTCGTTGGTCCTGTCCAGGTCCTTCTTCCTAAATATGTAAAAGAGACTTTGGGTTTAAGCGAAGGCTTAAGAGGTGCATTATTATCTTCTTTAGGGATCGGACTTGTGATCGGAGGAGGAGTTACTTTCTTCCTACATGGTTTAAAGAAGAAGGGCCATATTCTCTTCGGAGCTGCAATTATTAGTTGCCTTTTATTTTCTCTCATTCCCTTCCTTGCGGAAAGTTTAGTACTTACTACGATCTGCTTTTTTGTATTCGGTTTTATGACTGGCGTGATCATCACTTTAATCCCAGCAGGTATCCAGCAGAATACTGAAAATCATATTCGAGGGCGGATCTTATCTCTCTATAGTCTTGTTTTTCTTTTAGTACCTGCATTCTCGGGTATCTTGTCCGGATTTTTTTCGGATCGCATCGGAATTGCTTCTACATTTGTTTGGTCCGGTTTTTTGGAGATGGGGATCCTAATCTATTTAAGCTGGAGAATGGACCAGGTCCGTATCCATTATTAAGACGCGGAGTTTTGGTTTCGAGACGCTGAGGTTTTTCCACGCAGAGCCGCTAAGGCGCGGAGGGAAGAAGGTTTTTATTTAGTAGTTTTAGGCTTTATTCCTTCTTTCCTAAAATCTTTCAGTTTTCTATACATTTCTTATTTTCACGCTGAGGCGCAAAGCTTAGAAGATTCTTCCATTATGGAGGAAAACCTTCTTTTGCTTAGCGACTTCGCGTGAGTGTTCTTTATTTTTGGGGAACAATTTTCGATTTTTTATTAAGTAAATACTTAATTAATAGTTTACTTAATTAAGTGAATCATTCATAATTAGCCTATGAATGCATTTGCTGCCTTGGCGGATGATACAAGAAGAGAGATCGTGAAATTAGTGGTCATAAACGGAGAGCTTACCTCTACCGAGATCAGTCAAAATTTCGATCTAAGCCCACCTGCAATTTCACAACATTTGAAGATATTGAAAGAAGCGAATGTACTTCACGTAAAGAAGGATGCTCAGAAACGTATTTATAGCCTGGATAATTCGGGGATCGATGAGATTAGTTCTTGGATCTTAGATATTACGAACCTATGGAATAAACGTTTGGATAAATTGGAAAAATATTTATTAAAAGTTAAGAAGGAGAGAGCCCATGGTAAAAAATAGTTCAGAGACCATCATCCAAGATAATAAGGTGATCTATAAGAGATACTTTGACGTTTCTATAGATCTTGCATTCGAGGCCTGGTCTTCTCACGAACATCTCTCTCAATGGTGGGGACCTGAAGGATTTACCCTAACTACCAATAGTTTGGATTTTTCAAACGGAGGGATCTGGGATTTTATTATGCACGGTCCGGATGGTCATGATTATAAAAATGAGATCCAATTCGTAGATATTCAAAAACCGTTTCATATCTATTATAGGCATCTTGGAGATGGAGAAGGTTCCAAGGATGTGGATTTTCAATCCAAGATCATATTCGAAACATCCGGCGAAGGAACGAATGTTACCATGGAGCAAATATTCTTAAGTAAAGAAGAATTGGAAAGGATCAATGAGAAATACGGAGCGATCGAGGGCGGTAAGCAGCACATCTCTAAGTTTGGTAAATATTTAGAGACTCTTAAATAACGAGATAGATATGTTTCTACAAAGATTATTTTTTCAATCTATAGTTCTCGGTTTTTTTCTTCTGATGATCGGTTGTGCAACTTCAAAACAGATGGAAGTATCCGCTTCGGCAGAAGTGGATGAGAAAGATGTTTTTATCATCAGTCATTCATTCGAGGCGGATCCAAAAACTCTTTTTGAGATGTGGACCAATTCGGATCGTTTTTCTAAATGGTTAGGACCCAAGGGAGCTAAAATGTATTTCCTAAGTGTCGGGGTCCGAGAAGAAGGTTCTTCTCAATGGACAATGACTACTTCTGACGGTCAGACGAAATACGGGAAATTACATTATAAAAAGATCAGTCCGAATGATCTCTTAGTTTATGCACAAAACTTTTGCGATAAGGACGGAAAACTGATTAAGTTACCTATGGCCCCTACTTATCCGGATACACTTCTGACCACGGTAACTTTTACCGAAGAAGGTCCGAAAAAAACAAAGGTCACAGTCAGATGGGAAATTTACGGAGAAGCCGCTGATGCAGAAAGGCAGACTTTTAACGGATTGAAATCCGTCATGAAAATAGGCTGGGGAGAATCTTTCGAAAAACTCGCATCCATCTTGAAGTCTAAAAAATAAGATCAGAAGGATGTAATCTCTAAGTTTCGTGCAGAGTTCACGGAGCGCACAGAGTTTGGAATCGTCAAATTAAATTCCTCTGTGATCTCAATGCCCTCTGTGTGAAACTGCTTCAGGCCTCTTCATGTTTTCTGTGCGAAACCTTCTACCAAATAGGGGTTGCCAAATCGCCCAGGGATCAGGAATTTATATATTATGTTTCAAGGCGTATTTACTGCCATTATTACCCCATTCCGGAACGGCAAAATAGACTATGATTCCTATTTTGCCATTCTGGATAAACAAATCCAAGCTAGGGTAAGCGGCGTGGTGCCTTGCGGTACCACGGGCGAGTCTCCTACACTTTCTCATGAAGAGCACGCGGAACTGATCCGCGAAACAGTGAAACATGTAAAAAAGCGGGTTTTGGTCGTTGCAGGGACAGGTTCCAACTCCACAAGAGAGGCGGTAGAACTGACCGAGGCTGCTTGTAAGGATGGAGTGGACGGAATACTTCAAGTAAATCCTTACTATAATAAGCCTACCCAAGAAGGTTTATATCTTCATTTTAAAGAAGTCGCGGATCATTCTTCCGTACCTGTGATGTTATATAATATTCCGGGAAGGACATCCGTAAATTTATTGCCTGAGACTACTCTTCGTCTCTCCGAACATCCTAAGATCAGATCCATGAAAGAAGCTACCGGAGATCTCGGACAAATGTCAAAATTGATCTCTCTTGTAGGGGATAAGATGACTGTACTTTCTGGGGACGATAACTTAACTCTTCCTCTTCTCTCGTTAGGTGGAAAAGGTGTGGTTTCGGTAATCTCGAATTTATTTCCGGAAAGCCTTGTGAAGCTTGTGGAATCTTTTCAAAAAGGAGAGATCGCCACGGCTCAAAAGATCCATTACGATTTTATAGAATTATTCGCACTCGCTTTTATCGAAACCAATCCGATCCCGATCAAAGCCGCTATGAGTTGGAATGGTCATTGTTCTGCGGAAATTCGTCTACCGATGACAGCACTCAGCGCTGGTCCCGGAGCGGATCGTTTGAAAAAAACGGTTTCCGATCTGATCTCAAAAGGATATAAATAAGGAATTTAATTTGTCCCGTAAGAATCGTGTCGCAGTCATCGGTGCCTCCGGAAGGATGGGGAAGGCTATCATTCAGGTACTTTCCCAATCTAAAATTTCCGAATTATCTGCGGCAGTAGTCAGTAAAGGTTCAGTATATTTAGGTTTGGATTCCGGTTTACATTCCGGACTCAAGCAGAACGAAATATTATTCACGGACGATCTATCAAAATCGGTTTCCGAAGCGGATACTGTGATCGACTTCTCCATTAGAGAAGTTTTATCCGATGTATTGTCCGTATGCAAAGAATTAAACAAACCGATCGTTGTAGGAACAACAGGACTTACGGATTCTCATAAGGGATTATTAAAAGAAACTTCTAAAAATATTCCGATCGTGTATTCTCCGAATATGTCCATCGGAGTAAATCTTCTATTTAAACTTACTGAGATCGCTGCAAAAGTAATGGGTGATCTTGCGGATATTGAGATCCAAGATATTCATCATCGTCATAAAAAAGATGCTCCTTCCGGAACCGCAGAAAAATTGAAATCGATCCTTCTAGAAACTTTAGGAAGATCGGAGTCAAATATTATACATGGTCGTCACGGGATCCTGCCTGAGAGAGATCCGAAAGAGATCGCAATCCATACTCTTCGTGCAGGGGAAGTGATCGGAGATCATACTGTTTATTTTTTCACTCCGGAAGAAAGAGTGGAAATCACGCATAAGGCTCAGGACAGGAAAACATTCGCTGTAGGTTCCGTAAAAGCTGCGGAATTTTTGGTCGGAAGAGAAAAAGGACTCTACGATATGTTCTCCGTATTAGGGCTCTAAGGTTTTAGGATGGATTTTTTAAAGAACATCAGTTTATTCCAAAGTGATAAGTTCGGGATCGTGATGATCCTGGATATACTGATCGTTAGTTTTTTAATCTATCAATTCTACTCCACGATCCGTAGAACAAGAGGTGTCCAGCTACTCTTAGGGATCGGACTTATTTGGGTGCTTGGGATCTTTGCCCAAACTCTGAACTTTGAACTTTTGGATTGGATCATAGATAATATCCGTCCAGCACTCGTGTTTGCGATCATCGTATTGCTTCAGCCTGAGCTTCGTAAGATCACCGGAGATATGGCAAGGCTTAGACTCTTCCGCCCATTCCTTTTAAAGACCGCAACGGACTTAGATGAGATCGTAGAAGCATCTAAGATCATGGCTAAAAACAAAACCGGATCTTTGATCGCGATCGTGCGAGAGCATAGTTTAAAAGATATCGCGGAGCAGGCGGTCCAGCTGGATGCGATCCTTTCCACGAGCCTTCTTCTTACAATTTTCAAAAAGAATACAGCGCTACATGATGGAGCAGTGATCATAGAACAGAACCGTATCGCTTGTGCGGGCGCATTCTTGCCTATGGCCCAAAACCTGGACGATGCTCGTATGGGTGCAAGACATAGGGCGGCTCTCGGGATCGCGGAAGAATCCGATGCGGTGATCGTTGTTACTTCGGAAGAGACCGGCGAGATCTCGGTCTGTCACGACGGAGAAATGATCCATCCGGTAAAACCGATCGAATTAAAAAATCTTTTAAACACAATCCTTCACGAAAAGAAGGTGGGACCGAATCATCCTGGTGATAAAAAAACTGAGTTAGAAGAGACAGGGGAGTCGAATGATTAAGGCCCTTCTAAATAACTGGCAGGCAAAATTAGGCTCTATCCTTCTTGCCACACTCTTCTATATCAATTTACAAAATTCGAAAATTCTCGTAAGAGAAGTGAATATCAAGATAGAATATCCTAAACTCAGCGGTGGCCTTGTAATCGGCAAGGGTTCTGATACTACATTCCCGGTGAAAGTGGAAGGTGTAAGAGATTACGTAAACTTCTACACTCCATCCTTAAAGGCGTATATTTCTCCTACGGATCTTCATCCCGGAGAGAATATAGTGAATGTAGTGCGCTTTGGTGGGACCATGCCGGGATTACGAATTTCTAAAATTCCTGGAAAAGATAAGGTCAAGATCATTGTAGAATCCAATATTAGTAGGACTTTAGTCTTCGATCCGAAATTCCAAGGGGATCCTCCTAAGGATTATATCAAATCCTCTCATTTCGTTTCTCCAGCAAGTCTTGTGGTTGTAGGAAATCCTTCGGAATTTGATAAATTAGGAAGAGTAAGTCTTCCTCAAATTTCTTTAAAAGATAAAACCAAAACATTTACTCAGAAGTTTAAGGTCCCCGATCTTCCTACAGGTTTGAGATATAGAGATAATATTAAAGAAGTTTCCGTAACCGTAAATATTGTCGCGGATTCTTCCACTCCTGGAGAAAGTATTGTCCTAGGAGTTCCGGTCAAATGTGATAGCCTGGATAAAAATCTAGAGGCTGAGTTTTCGGAACAGGAAGTTTCAGTAAAACTTCAATCCAAAACACCTCTTAGAAGTATACAGATCATCAAAGGTCTTTCTGCAAGAGTTGTGTGCGCTAATAAATACGATCCTAAGACTAAAAAGATCCTACCGGATAATAAGCCCGTTATGGCGAAGGTTCGATTAGAAAAAGATAATAAAACCTTAAAGTCGGTTGAGATCCAAGGTGTTTTCCCGGACCGTATCTCCATCCTATACAGGGTCCGCCCGGATATAGGGCAGGGAGGGACCGGTTCCGACGATGGTGGAGATGGAAGTTCTGATCCGAATTCCGAAGAACCTCTGCCGGAGCCAGAGGAAGAATGAAGATCACCATCGGGAATGATATCGTAGAAAATTCCAGGATCAGAGACTTACTCGATAAACACGGAGAAAGATTTCTGAAACGAGTTTTTTCCGAGACTGAGATCGCGTATTGTTCTGGAAGAAAAGATCCTGTTCCTCACCTAAGCGGAAGGTTTTGTGTGAAGGAAGCCTTCATCAAAGCCATTGAACCCGGAGATAAAGTCATCTTAGATATGAGAGAAATCGAACTTTTCGGGAAAGATTTCGGAAAAAAAGAATTGGTACTTCACGGAAAATCGAAAGAATTGTTCCTCGAGAAAGGCTATAGCGGAGTTTCCGTATCCATTAGTCATGCGGAGAATTATTCCACCGCAGTAGTCGTTCTCTACAAGGAGTGAGCAGATGGTTACCGAATCTTTCAAACAAACTCTGAAATTGTACGACGAAGGGCTTGCCTTGTACAAGAATCGAAAGTTCAAAGAGGCTTGGGAACTGTTCAAAAAGGCTGTCGAGATCACTCCGAACGACGGACCTTCTAAAAAATATATAGGACGCTGCGAAGCATTTATCGCGAATCCTCCTCCAGAAGATTGGGATGGGGTTTTCGAGATGAAAACGAAATAATCTGGTATCATGTCAAAAAAAACCGCTACTGCATCCAAACCAAGTCGCACTATTACCGAATTCGGGACAATCGCCACAGTTTTAGGGAAGGAAACCCATTTTTCAGGCATTCTAAACTTCAAAAAACCTTTGGAAATCTCCGGGGAATTCCAGGGAGAGATCGAATCTGAAGGGTTTCTTCTTGTGAGCGAGGGAGCTAAGGTCCGGGCCAATATCAAAGCAGGAACAGTTATCGTGGGAGGAGAGATTACAGGAAATGTGATCGCTACCCAGAGGTTGGAAATGCTTCCGAGCGGGAAAGTAAACGGAAATATCAAAACTGCAAAGCTGCAGATCGCAGACGGAGTGATCTTCGAAGGGAACTGCGAAATGATCCTTCCTAATAAGGATTGACCCTTAGGTCCAACCTGGAAAATTGGTATCTGCTAGCCCGAAACGACCTATGGACGGCGGAAAAGCGGCCAAAATCGCATTAGCCATCTTCTTAGGAACCTTGGCCGGAGCCGTAGTCGGAGTCATTATCGACAACGTTTTTGGGGTCCATATCCTCTCCGTCTACCTCTTACAAGAACCGGTTCGGCTAGAACTTTACGTAATTAAAGTCGAAGCACAAGTTACCCCTGCAAGTCTTATCGGACTTGTGGCGACATTGTTCTTCGTACTAAAAAAGGGGTAAACAACTCATGTCAGTAATTTCCATGAAGAATTTACTGGAGACCGGAGTACACTTCGGCCACCAGACAAGAAAATGGAATCCGAAAATGGCTCCCTATGTCTTCACTGCAAGAAACGGGATCCATATCATCGACCTTCAAAAAACCGTTCAAAAAGCGAAAGAAGCTTACGACGCATTGAAGAAGGTTACTTCCGAAGGAAAAAAAGTCCTATTCGTAGGAACAAAGAAGCAAGCGAGAGGTGCGATCGAAAGAGAAGCATTACGTTGCAGCATGTTCTTCATCAATAACCGCTGGCCGGGCGGACTTTTAACCAACTGGAATACTGTAAAAAAATCCATCGCTCGTTTGAAAAAACTAGAGGGAATGGAAACAGATAATACTTTTGAAAAAGAAGTAAAAACCAAAAAAGAAGTTTTATCTCTTCGCAGAGAGTTGGACAAACTCCGCAAAACTTTAGGCGGGATCAAAGACATGACCAGCATTCCTGAAGTTCTTTTCGTGATCGATCCTAAGAAAGAAGAGATCGCAGTTAAAGAAGCTCGTAAACTTGGTCTGAAAATTTTTGCGGTTGTGGATACAAACTGTGATCCTGAGTTGATCGATTATCCGATCCCAGGTAACGATGATGCGATCCGCGCGATCTCCTTATTCCTCGAGACCATGTCTAACGCGGTGATCGAAGGAACAGGTGGAGTTGTTGAACAACCTCGCTTCAGCGAAGATCTGGATTCAGAAGCTCTTGCTCTTGAATACCAAGGTGAGTACGACGAAAGCGGTAAGTTCATTATGGACGAGGATCCAGTCGCTTCTAAAAAAGAAGACGCTCCGGCTCCAGCACCAGCTGTAACTCCAGAAGCTCCTGCTGCAATTGAAATCGATAAAGGCGAGTAAGAGGGAAGATCATGTCAGCATCTACTACCGACCTTATTAAGGAATTAAGAGACCGCACCGGTGCGGGATTGATGGATTGTAAAAAAGCTCTTACAGAGAATAATAACGATCTAGACAAATCCGCAGATTGGTTGCGTGAAAAAGGGATCGCTAAGGCTTCTAAAAAAGCAGGACGCGTGACCAAAGAAGGAAGAAATATTTCCTATATTCACGGAGACGGAAAGATCGGAGTTCTACTCGAGCTCAACTCTGAGACTGACTTCGTTGCACGTAACGAGGCTTTCGAAGCTCTCGGAAAAGAGATCTGTCTGCAAATTGCAGCTATGGCTCCTTTATACGTAAGCGAAGAACAAGTTCCTGCAGCGGATATCGAGCGCGAAACTAAGGTTCTCGAGGCTCAATTAAAAGAAGAAGGTAAAAAACCGGAGCAGATCGAAAAGATCATTCCGGGAAAAATCAAAAAGTATTACTCCGAAGTATGCCTTTTGAACCAAGCCTTCATCAAGGATAATACTAAGACCGTTGACGATCTGGTTAAGGAAGCTATCTCGAAATTCGGTGAAAATATCATCGTAGCTCGTTTTGCTCGTTTCCAGGTAGGCGGCGCGTAAACCTTGTCTCAGGAAACTTCTAAGTACAAGCGAATCTTGATTAAACTCTCCGGCGAGGCTCTTGCCGGAGAGGGCGAGTTTGGG
Organism: Leptospira sarikeiensis; assembly: GCF_004769615.1. Classification (GTDB taxonomy): domain Bacteria; phylum Spirochaetota; class Leptospiria; order Leptospirales; family Leptospiraceae; genus Leptospira_B; species Leptospira_B sarikeiensis. The sequence goes on from NZ_RQGF01000031.1 coordinate 31,987, forward strand.
ATCGATAGTAATAAGGCCCATTCTCTCGCCGAAGAGATCAAAGAGGTCCATTCTTTAGGAGTAGAGATCGCTTTAGTCGTCGGAGGGGGGAACCTGATCCGAGGAGCAAATCTCGCCAAAGTCGGAATGGACCAAGCTACCGCAGATTATATGGGTATGCTTGCTACCATTCAAAACGCATTGGCTCTACAAGATGCCTGCGAAAAAAAAGGACTCTACACAAGAGTTCAATCAGCAATCGATATTCATTCCATCGCAGAAAGTTATATTCGCAGAAGAGCGGTCCGTCACTTGGAAAAGAAAAGGATCGTGATCTTTGCAGGTGGGATCGGTAACCCTTATTTTACTACGGATACTGCAGCAAGTTTAAGAGCGGTAGAAGTAGGATGCGAAGTGATCCTAAAGGCCACTAAGGTGGACGGGGTTTACGACGCGGACCCTAAAAAGGAACCGAACGCTAAAAGATATACTCATATTTCCTTTATGGAATCCATTAAACGTAGACTAAAAGTCATGGATTCTACTGCCCTCAGCCTTTGCATGGAAAACAATATGTCAATAATCGTATTTGACATTTTTAAGCGGGGCAATTTAAAAGATTTGGTTCTCGGAGACAAAAAGATCGGGACCCTGATTTCCAATTCGGAGGATATTCGGATCGATGGCGAATGAAGAAGTAATCAACGCAATGAAATCCAAAATGGACAAGACCGTGGAACTTCTCAAAAAAGATTTCGCGGGAGTCCGCACTGGAAGAGCAAATCCTGCTTTGATCGAAGACCTTCGTGTGGATTATTACGGAGCTCCTACGCCGATCAACCAATTAGGGAATATCTCCGCTCCGGAACCTAGACTTCTCGTAGTTTCTCCTTATGATAAGGGGATCATGAAGGATATAGAAAAGGCGATCCAAGCCTCCGGCCTAGGTCTACAACCTACGAACGACGGGGTAGTGATCCGTATCATCATTCCTGAACTCACCGGGGAAAGACGTAAAGAACTGGCAAAAGTAGTAAAATCCAAATCGGAAGAAAAGAAGGTCGCTGTCCGTAATATTCGTAGGGATGCGATGGAAGATCTTAAAAAACATTCCGAGGGAATTTCCCAAGACGAATTAAAAACTCTGCAAGATCAGGTGCAAAAAATTACGGATTCTTATATAGATAAAATATCCGCAGTTACCGCTGAGAAAGAGAAGGAAATCACTACGGTTTAAGCTTGGCTTCTTCCAAAAAAGAAAACCCCCGTCATATTGCCGTTATCATGGACGGGAATGGAAGATGGGCCACATCCAAAGGACTTTCCAGATCAGAGGGTCATAGAGCCGGAGCAGACGCAATTGATCGTCTGATGGATTCCAGTCTAGCATTAGGTTTAGAATACATTTCATTATACGCGTTCTCCACAGAAAATTGGAAACGACCGGTCACGGAGATCAGATCCATTTTCAATCTACTTGTGGAATTCATAGATTCTCGTTTAGATAAGATCCAATCCAGAGGGATCAGAATATTACATTCAGGTTCAAGAAAGAAGCTAAGCTCTTTGGTTTTATCTAAAATCGATCGCGCCGCGGATCTAACCCGTAAAAACAAAAAATTAACCGTGAACTTTTGTTTAAATTACGGGTCCCAGGAAGAGATTTTAACAGCCTTTTCCAAATTAATGGAAGAGAGAAAACGGAAATCGGTCTCTCCCCAAAAAGCGGTATCTGGCAAAGAACTTGAAAAATATTTGTATACGTATCCTCTTCCGTCGGTAGATTTATTGATCAGAACTGCGGGGGAGAGGAGATTATCCAATTTCCTTCTATGGCAATCTGCCTATGCGGAACTTTTTTTTACGGATACTCTTTGGCCCGATTTCGGGGATAAGGATCTGAAAGAAGCTCTTAGTTGGTTCGGAAGAAGGACCCGAAAATTCGGAGGTTTAGAGAATGGGTGAAACACCAAAAAGGATCCTTTCCGCAGCAGTACTTGTGGCGTTCTACCTGTTCATGATCTTTTACAGGGATTTTTATTATCTACAAACTTTGGGGATCCTTCTTGTAGCAGGAGTGATCGGACTCACGGAGTTTTATAGACTTTCGGATCGAGGCCAGGACGGAAGACCATTCAAAGGGACCGGGATCTTCTTCTTTATAGTAATTTTACTCATTTATTATTTTAGGTTCGTAGCCTCTCAGAACAAATTCGAACCTCCGATCTTCTTCCAAACTCATTTCAAACTGTTCGTTCCGGCTTTTGATGCAGTAACATTCGCATTCATATTACTTTTCCTTTTTAGTTTTGTTCTTCAGATCTTAAGAAGACCTTTGGATGGAGCGATCTTTTCGGTAAGCTCCACGGTTCTAGGAGTAGTATATGCTTCTATTCCACTCGGACATCTTCTTCTTCTTTTGGGAATGAACGAAGGGATCTATTATGTATTCCTAGTATCGGTAGCTACTTTCTTAACGGATGTAGGAGGATATTTCGGAGGACGTTGGTTCGGAAGAAATCCTGCGGGCCTTGCGATCTCTCCTAAAAAAACCTGGGAAGGTTATGTTTCCGGGATCATCGTCGCGATCATTTCAGTATTTGTTCTGAATATTCTATGGGAAAGAAGTACCGGAGTGACTCCTCTCGTTACCGGTGCAGAAGTATTTTTAGTTTCCTTAATTTTATCTTTGGTCGGGGTTATCGGAGATTTATTGGAATCTGCAATGAAACGGGATGCGAAGGTAAAAGATTCTGGGAATCTGATCCCTGGGCATGGCGGTATCTTGGATCGGGCAGACGCATTACTTTTAACAGTTCCTATTCTCTATTTTTATCTTCAGATCAAGAGCGCCCTGGGATTTCCGGTCTAAGTAATATTATGAAAAGAGGCGTCTGCATATTAGGTGCCTCCGGATCGGTAGGAGAGTCTACTCTCAAAATACTCCGCTCCTTTCCGGAAGAATTTAAACTCACTTCTTTTAGCGTACATTCAAACCTGCAAAAGGCGGAACAGATAGCGAAGGAATTCCAGCCGGAAGTTCTTTGTATCAGCTCTGAGTCTGCGGATAAAACAGTCCTTGGAAATAAGATCGGAAATACAAAAGTATTCTATGGAACCAAGGCGTTAGAAGAGATCGTTCAGGTTTCAGATACGGAAACCGTTGTTACAGCAGTAGTCGGTGCAAGCGGGATCCGTCCTACGGTAGCTGCAATCCGTGCAGGTAAAAAGATAGGTATCGCGAACAAGGAAACCTTGGTCAGTTGCGGGCCTTATATCAGATCTTTATTAGAAAATTCTAAATCGTCTTTGGTCCCTGTGGACTCAGAACATAATGCACTTTTCCAATTATTGGAGAATATGAAGAAGGATTCCTTAGAGAGGATCGTCCTTACTGCTTCCGGCGGACCATTTCGTAAACTTCCAGTAGAAGATCTTCCCAAAGTAACGATTGAGCAGGCCTTAAAACATCCTACCTGGAATATGGGGCCAAAGATCACGATCGATTCTGCAGGAATGATCAACAAGGGACTCGAGGTAATCGAGGCTCATTTTCTTTTCGGATTTTCCTACGACAAGATCGGGGTAGTGATCCATCCTCAAAGTGTGGCCCACGGTCTTGTGGAAACAAAGGACGGAGCGAGTTTTGTTTACGCTTCTTATCCGGATATGATCTTCCCCGTAGCACATTCATTATATTATCCTAAAATAGTTCCTAAGGTTTTAAGATCTCATCCTGCAACTTCTTGGGGAACTCTGGAATTTTTGGAACCGGACCTGGAAAGATATCCAGGATTAAGCCTCGCGTACGAGGCAGGAAGAGCGGGAGGAACTGCTCCTTCCGTTTTTAATGCCGCGAATGAAGTGGCAGTGGATTTATTCTTACAAGGTAAAATTCTTTTTACCGAGATACCTTCTCTCATACGGAATGTTTTGGAAAAGATCCAGAATACATTCCCGACGGATCTGGAAGGTTACGAAGAAGCGGATAGAAAGGCAAGAGAATTTGCCATCCATTTCTCAAAAGATAAGGTAGTGCATATATGTTAGCGGATATATTAGGAATCGTTTTCATGCTGGCCCTTTGTATTTTTATCCATGAGTTGGGTCATCTCATCATGGGTTGGGTCGTAGGAGTTAAAGCCAGGATCTTCTCCATTGGATATGGAAAAGGGATCTGGAAGAAAAAGATCGGTGAGACTACATTTCAGGTCACGGGAATTCCTTTAGGCGGTTATGTTCTTTTCAAAGGAGATGAGAGCGGTGCCTTAAAAGGAGAGAAGGGAGAATTTTTATCCACTCCTCCTTTAAAAAGAATGATCCCGGTTTTTGGCGGGCCATTATTCAATTTGATCCTTGGATTTTTTATCATCTTCGGATTGTATGCAGTCGGCTATTCTCCTACAGGAACTAAAATTTATATAGATCCTTCTCTAAATAGTGCGCCAGGATATCAGACCGGTCTCAGGAGTGGGGACAAAATTGTATCAGTCAACGGGATAAAGACTGAATCTAAATATGAGTTATTATCTGAATTAGGCCTTGCAAAAGGAAATGATATTCGACTGAAAGTTGAACGAGAAGGAAAGGAGTTAGAGTTCCATTTTTCCGATCCAGGGATTGGATTCTCCTTCGCGGGCGAAAGACATGTAGAGGCTACTTTCGAATATTCCGCACAGCTAAAGCATTGGTTCTCTAAAAAAATTTCCGTTTTAGATCCTGACGGAGAAGCAGAGAAATATAGAAAGGAAAGAGAAAGAATTGCTGCTATCGAGTCAAAGATAACTCCAGAAGCTATGGCCTTAAATGAGATCAAGGCTGCCCAGGAGTATAGAGAATCCAGGGCTTTGGATTATTTGAATGATGGGGACCGTATTCTTTCTATAAACGGAATAGAAATACATTCTCGAGAAGAATTGATCAGGACATTGGGAAAATTCGAGAATGAAAAAGTAAAAATCTTGGTGGATCGTAAAACTTACCCTCTCTTGAATCCTTGGACAAGAGAGAATGCCGAAGTTGAAATGACCGCTATTCCTGCTTACGTCGTAGAGCTGAAAAATATCAAAGATCTAAAATATCCCGAAATAGCCGAATACTCTGAAAGTTTAGAAAGTCATGATCCTAAATTTAAACTAAGATTGATGAATCTAAAAATGGATGGGAAATCCTTTCTTGATCCTAAGGAATTCCAGAAAGAAATCGAATCGAAAGTTGGCAAACGGGTCCGTCTGGAAGTTAAAGGGGATGTTTGGGAAGCGGAGATCGGGCATTATAAAATCGGGCTTTTAGGCTTCGCTGCGGCAATGCATGTGAAAGAGGAAAGTATGGATCGTAAACTTTCCTTTGGAGAAGCATTTATCCAATCCGGTAAAGACGTAGGAAAAATGATCTCGGATAACCTGAGAGGTCTCGGGATGATCTTTTCAGGAAGGATCAAAGTGAAAGACAGCGTTTCCGGTCCGGTTGGATTAGCGAAAGCGTCTGTAATGTTTTTGGAAGACGGTTTTTATTCCTATTTTCAGTTCGTAGCATTTATTTCGATCGCCTTAATGATAATGAATTTACTTCCGATTCCTGTGGCCGACGGTGGACATATCGTTTTTTTCACATACGAGGCGATCGCCGGTAGGCCGCTGCCGATGGCTGTTCAAGAACAGATTTTGAGATTGGGATTCTTCTTCCTTCTATCCTTGGGCCTCTATGTGACTTACCACGATTTCTTACGATAATCGAGAGTCATGAGAGCATCTAAATATTTAGTACCCACTGAAAAAGAAAATCCTTCGGACGCGGTAGTCGCTTCCCATAGATTAATGATCCGGGCAGGGCTAGTCCGAAAATCCGGATCAGGTTTTTATTTCTTCCTACCATTAGGGCTAAAGGTCCTTAAAAAAATAGAGAATATCGTCCGAGAAGAAATGGATGCAACCGGAGCTTTGGAATTCGAACTTCCAATCATGACCCCTTCCGAGTTTTGGGAACAGTCCGGAAGATGGAGCGTAATGGGGCCGGAAATGATGAGAGTCAAAGATCGCCACGACCAATGGTATGCACTCGGTCCCACTCATGAGGAATCTTTTTCTTATTTAGTAAAACCTCTTCTAAAATCCTATAAGGATCTTCCGATCAACGTATACCAGATCCATACTAAGTTCAGAGATGAGATCCGTCCTAGATTCGGAGTGATCCGTTCTAGAGAGTTCATTATGAAAGATGCATATTCTTATCATTTGGACGAAACATCTTTGGATGCGACTTACCAGGATATGAGAACCGCTTACCGTAAAATTTTTCAACGTTGCGGTTTGAAAACGATCCCAGTTCAAGCGGATTCCGGAACAATGGGTGGCTCGGCTTCGGAAGAATTTATGGTTGTTTCTCCGATCGGAGAAGAGACACTTCTTCTTTGTGCTTCCTGTAATTATAGTTCAAATAGCGAAAAAACCCCTTTTATCGCGAAAGCGGAAGATTCTCCTAATGGACCTAAGGATAAAAAGGAAGTTGCGACTCCAGGCAAAAAATCCATCGAAGATGTTTCTTCTTTCTTAAATGTTCGGCCTCAGGATACGATCAAGGCGGTTGCTTTCCAAAATGGAAAAGAAAAGTTAGTCGTTTTCCTGCGTGGTGACTTAGAGTTGAACGAGCATAAACTCAAGTCTTATCTAAAATGGTCCGATCTGGATCTAATCCCGGAAGCAGAATTAAAGAATAATAATTTAGTTCCCGGATTTATCGGGCCTTCCGATGTGAAAGAAGGCTTTAAAGTAATTTTAGACTCTTCTATCCAAAAAGATGGAGCTTATATCGTAGGTGGAGGAAAAGAAGATTTCCATATCCAAGGATATGTTCCTTCTTCCGAGATCAAGGTTGAATATGAGACTGCGGATGTTGCTCTCGCAAGAGAAGGAGATCCTTGCCCTAACTGTGCAAAAGACTTAAAAGCAGAGAAGGGGATCGAAGTAGGTCATATCTTCAAGCTTGGTGATAAATATACTAAGTCCTTCCAGATCCAAGTTTTGGATCAACAGGGTAAGGCAAAAACTTTGACCATGGGTTGTTATGGGATCGGTGTAAACCGGACCATGGCGACTGTGATCGAGCAATGTAATGATGAGAACGGGATCTATTGGCCGATCAGTATTGCACCTTTCGAGATCTCTCTTGTTACGATAGCAAAGGGTGAAGAACAGGAAGCCAAAGCTCTTGAATTTTATGAAAACTTAAAGAACGAAGGTTTCGAAGTTTTCTGGGATGAAAGAGATCTTGGACCTGGATTCAAGTTTAAAGATTCTGAGCTGATCGGTTTTCCGATCCGGATCACTGTGGGTAAAAAGTTTTTCGAATCTGGAGAAGTCTCCATTTATAATCGTAAATACAATAAGGATGAGACTTTTACATTCACCGATTTCGACGATTTGAATACGAGGGTAGAAAACCTTCGTCAGGAATTATACCAGGAGTTGTTGGGAGATTAACCCTTCAAAAACTGTCATGGCTAAAGAACGCAGCTTCACTGAAAAAGAAGGATACTTTGGAGATTTTGGAGGAAGATATTCCCCTGAAATTTTGACCGAAGCATTGATAGAACTGGAAGACACCTATAATAAACTTCGCAAAGACAAGAAGTTCCAAAAGGACTTGGAGTTTTATAGAAAAAATTATATAGGAAGACCTTCTCCGATTACCTATGCAGAAAAACTCACAAAGGCCTGGGGTGGCGCAAAAATTTGGCTGAAAAGAGAAGACCTGAACCATACTGGCGCTCATAAGATCAATAATACGATCGGTCAGGCTTTAATCGCAAAGGCGATGGGAAAACGTAGGATCATCGCAGAAACCGGCGCAGGTCAGCACGGTGTAGCGACAGCAACTGTGGGAGCGTTATTCGAATTCGAGACTGCGATTTTCATGGGAGAAGAGGATCTTCGTCGCCAAAAGCTGAACGCGATCCGTATGCAAATGCTCGGAGCGAAAGTGATCGGAGTTTCTTCCGGGACTGCGACTTTAAAAGACGCGACCTCGGAAGCAATGAGAGATTGGGCATTAAATGTCTCTAATACACATTATATCGTGGGTTCAGTTATCGGACCTCATCCATTTCCTACAATCGTTCGTGATTTCCAGAAAGTTGTGGGAGAAGAGTCCAAAAAACAGTTCAAAAAAGAGACTGATAAACTTCCGGACGCTGTAGTCGCATGTGTAGGCGGCGGCTCAAACGCAATGGGAATGTTTTACGGATTCTTAAACGATAAAAAAGTAAAACTGTACGGTGTGGAAGCTGGGGGAAGAGGTTCTACTCCTGGGGAACATTCTGCAACCATGCTTTATGGTAAAACAGGTTTCTTACATGGAACTAAAACTTTGGTGATCCAAGATGATGGTGGCCAAGTAGTTCCTGCGCATTCCGTTTCTGCAGGATTAGATTATCCGGGTGTCGGACCAGAGCATGCATTTCTACATTCTTCAGGAAGAGTAAAATACGAAACCGTTTCCGACCAGGGAGCCTTGGATGCTTTTATGGAAGTATGTAGGGTAGAAGGAATTATTCCTGCATTAGAAACTGCTCATGCATTTCGATTCGCCAAGGATCTCGCAAAAGATCTAGGAAAGAAAAAAGATATTCTAATCTGTCTTTCCGGAAGAGGAGATAAGGACGTGGCGGAAGTAGCAAGACTTGTTGGTCTTTCTCAAGGAGATTTGATTTGAGCGCAATCAAGAGCGTTTTTTCAGATTCTAAAAGCGCATTCATTCCCTATATTTCTTTAGGAGATCCGAATTACGATCTATGTGTGGATTGGGCGGATGCTCTTATTAAAGGTGGAGCGGATATTTTAGAACTTGGAATTCCATTTTCGGACCCCGTTGCAGACGGACCTGTGATCCAAAAGGCATTCAAAAGATCTTTAGCAAATCCGTTTTCCATGGATACAATTTTGGAAACCACTGAAAAGATCCATTCTTTGCATCCTCATATTCCTCTAGTGTATCTAACGTATTTTAATCCGATCTATAGTTACGGTTTTGAGAAGTTTGCGGAGAAGGCAAAAATTGCTGGGATCCAAGGGATGATCATTCCGGATCTTCCGTACGATACCCCGGAGACTGACGAACTTTTCAAATCCTTAAAAAGAAGAGGGATCGATCTCATTCACCTTGTGACTCCAGCGACTCCTGTAAATCGGATGAAAGGGATCCGAGATTTTGCTTCCGGTTTTATCTACTACGTAACTTCTTATGGAGTGACTGGAGAAAGGAAAGCGGTCTCCAACGATTTGGAAGAAAGGATTAAATTGACAAAGTCGATCATCTCTCTTCCTGTAAGTGCAGGTTTTGGGATTTCCGCCCCGGACCAGGCAAAAGAGATCTCCGCGTATGCTGACGGCATCATTATAGGTTCCGCAGTACAAAGGATCATAGAGGAGAACGGTTCCGATCCAAATGCCTGCAGAAAAAAATTGGAAGAATATGCTCTATCCATTTCCGGCTCTTTGAGAGGGAAAAATTCCTAAAATAGGAAGTTTCTCACAGAGTTCACAGAGCACACGGAGTTTGAAAACAATTGAAATAACCTCTGTGATCTCGGTGTTCTCCGTGCGAACAATGCCAAAAGGTCGAGGAATAGATCCAAGGTTTCATCTTTCTAATCGATATTTTCTTTCCTAAATCCGGGAAGAAAATTGACGAAACCGTCCCCGGAAGGAGAATCTTCCGGATCGGAGGAAAGAATGAGCGAGTCCAAACCAGCCCTGAAATTTACCGCATTGGATATTATTTTCGGGGTGACCACAAGCCTTGGGATCCTGGCCCACTTTTATTACGCGTTTTTTTCCGAAGCAGAATATTCTCTTCAGCTATTATTATTAGGCGCACTTCTATTATATTCTTCTTCCTACTTCTTCTATAAAACGATCACTAAACTTGCTAAGTCACCTCAGTTGGTAGGAAGTCTCTGGCTTGCGATTATCATCTCGCTCGTTTGGTTCGATCTGTATGTCGCATTTACTCCTGTTTCCGAATTGGAGGAAAATTCGATCTCTTGGAGATTTAATGTTCTTAGGAACCAAACGGATGCAAGAGTAGAGAAGGAATCCGACAAAGGAGATCTGGAGCAGATCCAATTGAAACCCCCTGAAAAAGCAAGAAGGGACATCAATATCATCGGGATCACCACAAAAACTTTGGATCAACTCGGAGGAGTTTGGCCTCTTCCTTGGAAATATTACGCAAAAATAATAGATAAGTTCGCTTCTTCCACTAACCACCTCATGTTCGACGTGTTCTTCCTGGATTATAAGCCTGGCCAAACGGAAGAGATGTCCAAGGCAGTCGCCGGAAATCCAAGGGTAATGTTCGACTATCCGATGGAAACCAGTTTGGAATCCAAGAGTACGATCATCAATTTGGACAAGAGAACTGAAATTCTTCGCAAGTTTAAGTTGGAGAATGTAAAGGACGAAGAAAAAGGGCTTTCTTGGCTTAAATTCCCTCAGGCTCCTATCGAACCGATCGGAGAAAAATCTTCCGGATTAGGTTTTGCGAATATTAAAAAAGATGAAACCGGTCTGAACCGTAAAATGCCGATCATTGCCAAAATTTTAGGATCAGGCCCGGGTAGAGAAGACGAGTATTATCCTTCTATCGACCTGGTGATCGCAGCGAATTACTACGGGGTAGATATCAAAAAAGACGTAGAAGTAGTGATGGGGGAATATGTTAAGATCAAAAATATTCCTGAAAAAACCATCAGCTATTTCGATCGTAAGACCTTAAAAATGGTCACAGAAGATATTATGGCTCGGCCGAATGAGAAAAGGGAGATCATCATCCCAATCGACGAGTATGGCCAGATGGAGATCAATTTCCCAGGCGGATTATATTCTTATAATACTACCGAGTTTTTCGAAGTTTCAGAAGGTTGGGACAACGACACCGCAACTCAGGTAAATAATAATATCTTCCTTGTAGCGATGTTCTACGCAACAGGAAGAGGGGCCGCAAAAGATACTCACTTGTCTCCATTCGGAGATATGTCCGGGATCGAACACCACGCTCACGCAATTAATACGATCCTAAACCAAGATTTCCTTTGGGACATGCCTCTTGCAGGGAATTTTTTGATCTTCTTCGCCATGGCGTTTATCGTAGGATTGATCCTACCAAGAATGAAAACTTCCTGGGGATTCTTATTCATCATCGGGATTGCCCTGGTTTACAGTGTTCTTACACTTTACGATTTCTCAGAATTTAATATCGTTCATGTGTTCCCGTCCGTAGTGATAGAACAGTTCTTCATTTTCGTAGGTATCATCGTCTATAAGATCCTAACGGAAGAAGAGAACGTAAAATATATCAGGACCACATTCTCCAAATTCGTTTCCAAAGACGTCGTGGACGAACTTCTCAAAAATCCTGAAAACCTGAATTTGGGGGGTTCTAAAAAGGACATCACCATTTTCTTCTCGGATATTCGCGGATTTACGACCATGTCCGAAAAAATGGGGCCGGAAGAACTGGTACAGTTTTTGAATCAGTATCTCTCGGAAATGACGGAGATCATTATCGAGTTCAAGGGAACGATTGATAAATACATGGGGGATGCGATTATGGCTTTCTGGGGGGCTCCGGTTCCTCTAGAAGACCATGCTTACTATGCCTGCGCGGCATCTCTCGCTCAGATGAGAAGACTCGCAGTTCTGAAGGAAGAATGGAAAGCAAGGGATCTTCCTGTGATGGACATTGGTATTGGATTAAATTCCGGACCGGCTGTCGTGGGGAATATGGGAAGTTCTCACCGGATGGACTATACTTGTATGGGAGATACCATTAACCTGGGATCTCGTCTGGAAGGATCCAACAAGGAATATGCCACAAATATTATTATTTCGGAATATACATACGAAAAGGTCAAGGACCGCATAATTGCCAGAGAACTGGATCTTGTTAAGGTAAAGGGTAAAACTAAACCTGTCAGGATCTATGAACTGATCGACTTAGTGAACGAAGAAGACCTAAAACTTCTGAGGAGACCTTTGCATTCAGTAGAGCAGTCCCGATGACCGTCAAAGACGGAATGCATGCAACAGGAAGATTCGTTATTGAACGGGATCCGCTTACCGGCGGATCTCAGAAAATTGCCTCTCGAGGAACTGCCTAAACTCTGTTCCGAGATCCGAAATTATATCATCGATACTCTCTCAGGAATTGGGGGACATTTCGCAAGTAATCTAGGCGTTGTAGAGCTTACTGTGGCTTTACATTATGTTTTTGATACTCCTAAAGATAGACTGATCTGGGATGTGGGACATCAAACATATCCTCATAAGATCCTAACCGGAAGAAAAGAAAAACTTTCTACAGTCCGTAAATTCAAAGGACTTTCCGGATTTCCTAAAAGGGAAGAATCCGTCTACGATCTATACAATACGGGTCACGCAGGGACTTCTATCTCCCAGGCTTTGGGAGAAGCAGTAGCAAGAGATCTTACCGGAAAAGAATACGCTGTTACTGCGATTATAGGTGACGCATCCATTGCTACCGGAATGGCTTTAGAAGCGATGAACCACGCGGGACATTTGAAGAAAGATCTACTCGTGATCCTGAACGACAATTATATGTCGATCTCCAAAAACGTAGGTTCTATTTCCAATTATCTGAATAATATCATCAGTTCCCATTTCTATCTCAACTGGAAAAGAGTATTTTATACTTTCTTAAAATGGATCCCGATTATCGGACCTGCCATGGAAAGTTTTTTCAGAAGAGTGGAAAAAGGTTTTAAAGACGTTTTTACTCCAGGCGGACTTTTTGAGGACTTAGGTTTCGGATATATAGGCCCGGAAGATGGACATGATGTGATCCGTCTTGTTAAAATGCTTCGTAAGATCAAGACCATGAAGGGGCCTGTTCTTTTTCATGTGATCACTCAAAAAGGAAAAGGATACGTTCCTGCGGAAAAAGATCCGATCAAATATCACGGTGTGACCCCTTTCCGTAAGGAAGACGGTGCTATGGATTCAGGGGATTCTTCTAAAATTTCCTATTCTAAGATCGTGGGTAAGGTTCTTTCGGATCTGACTGAAAAGAACCCAAGGATCGCTGCAGTAACTCCTGCAATGATAGAAGGTTCCGGGTTAGGTGAATACGTTTCCAGATTCCCGGATCATGTGTATGATGTTGGGATCGCAGAACAACATTCTGTAGCTTTCGCGGGTGCTATGACCAACGGGGACGTGATCCCTTATATGTGTATTTATTCCACATTCTTGACTCGAGGAATGGACCAACTTGTAGAAGATGTTTCTCTTATGAATCTTCCTGTCCGGTTCGTGATAGATCGTGCAGGTTGTGTTGGTCCGGACGGAGAAACTCACCAGGGACTATTCGATCTGAGTTATCTTCTTTCCTTACCGAATATGGACGTATTCGTTCCTTCTTCCGGCCAGGACTTAGTAGATTCTCTTAAGTATATGGAGCATTATGATAAGTCTCCGATAGCGATCCGTTTTCCTAAGGCGAGTGTGGAACTTTCCGGTCTGGATTTTTCTGCAAATAAGGATCTAAAACCTGGGACTTTTAGAGTGTTACAAAGAGGGGCGGACATCGCACTTCTTTCCATTGGTTCTATGTTGGAAGAAGCGAAAAAGGCGGCTTCTCTTTTGGAACAAGAAGGTTATTCGGTCAGTTTGATCGATCTGGTTTGGCTAAGACCTCTGGGTAAAGAGGCTTTGGACGAGGAACTTTCTCATGTTCGTCATTTTGCAATTTTGGATGAGAGTTATTTAGACGGGGGAGCTTCAGGCTATCTTCTAAATCGTATCTCTCCTGAATATCTGGGTAAGTTCGTCAAAACTTTTGCTTTCCCTTCCGAGACGATCCATCACGGGGAGAGAAAGGAAATTTTCGCGGAGTATGGCCTGGATGCCAAAAGTATCTCCAAGTTTTTAACGGAAAACGTAAAGAAGGAAGTCCTACACGGAAAACGGAATTAAGCTATTTCAAGTGGCGTCCGAAAATTAAAATAAAAACGGGTAGATAATTGGAAAATCTGACGCCTGAAGACAAACTTGAAGCAGCTAAATTTTTTTATAGGACCGGCGATCTAGATCGTTCGGAATTCCTGCTGAAATCCTCTTTGGAAGATTCTGAAAGTCACGAGACCTATTTTTTTCTAGGTCTGATCGAAAACCAAAGAAGCAATTGGAAAAAAGGTCTGTACTATTTTTACCGTTCCGTAGAAGTGAATCCTGAATACGGAAATCCATGCAACGAGATCGGGATACTTCTTCTTCGTTTGGGAAGAGAGAGAGAATCCGTTTTTTGGCTCAAAAAATCACTTCGTTGCACTTTGAACGACGCACCTCATATTTCTCTTTTTAATCTGGCTACACTTTACAAGATCTGGAATCGCCCGGAAAGATCCCTGCAGTATCTGCATAAGGCGATCGTGATGAAGCCTGATTTTGAAGAGGCAAAACGCCTTAGAGAAGAACTCAACTCCGCGATCTAAGTCGCTACTGTTTTTCGCACAGAGTTCACTGAGGACACAGAGTTGTGTTATTCTCCGTGATCTCTGTGTTCTCCGTGCGAACCAAAAAATTTCACTTCCCGTTTTCTTCCTAAAATTCGAAGCTATCAGAAGATGAGTAATTCGAATATATCCATTCGCCCAGCAAGACCGGAAGATGCGGCTGCGACTGTTCCTCTGATCTATAGTTCCGGGCCTGCCGCATGGGATTATGTGTTTAACGAAGGAAAAATTTCTTCCCAAGATTTTCTGATCAAATCCTTCCAAGGTACCAAAAATAGTTTTAGTTATAAGAATCATTATCTTGCAGAAAAACAAGGTGAAGTCGTAGGAAGTATCGTTATATTTCGTTCGGAGAATTTTTTCTTCCAAAATGCGGCAACTGCAGGAAATATTTTTAAGATCTATAAACTTAAAGCACCAAAGGTTGCGATCCGGGGTTTAAGTATGGAGGGGATGATCCAACCTCCTAAATCAGGTCGTTTGTATCTGGGGCATATCGCGGTTTCTCAGAAAGAAAGAAGACAAGGAATTGCGGAGAAATTGATGAGGCATGCGATCTCTTCTTTTCCTGTTTACGATAAAATTTCCTTGGATGTCTCTCAAGAGAATCCGAACGCATTCGGTTTGTATAAAAAATTAGGATTCGAAATCGTAGAGGCGAGAAATTTTACCGGACCCAAAGGGCTTGTGCCTAACCATTATTATATGGAAGCCGATCGTTCTTCCTTTTAATCTACTTTTTTCCGATCCCGATCTATAATCTGGAACGACAAATCATCGGATCTCTACTATTCTTTTCTTCCTTTATTATTTAAAAGGGAGAAGAGGATGGATTTTGCTCCGGAGATGTTGGAATACGCAAACCTAATCGTTTCCAAAGGACTCAAAGGTTTTACGGAAGGAACGGTTCAAGAGAGAAGGGACGGATATTCCGCGATCGGAGATCTGCTCGGCCCAGGGCCGGATCTAAAAGAAGTATTCGAAGTTTCTATTCCGGTATTGAACGGAAATATATGCATAAAAAATTATATTCCAAAAACAAAACCTAGATCCAAGATCCTATATTTTCACGGAGGAGGTTGGGTTGTAGGAAGATTGAGGGATTTTGATCCTTTTGCCAGAAAACTTTCGGAAGGAACATCCAGTATAGTTTCCTTGGTGGATTATAGATTAGCACCTGAGTTCCCATTTCCAATTCCTTTAGAAGATTCTTATTCTGCCTCATTATGGATCGATTCCCAGAAAGAGGGGATTTGGAAAGATCTTCCTTTGATCGTGGCAGGCGATAGCGCCGGAGGAAATTTAGCGGCTTCTACCATTCAAAGAGCGAAAGAAGAAGGTCCTAAAATTGATCTGCAAATCCTGATCTATCCGGTCACACAAGCTCTATGTAATACGGACGCTTATAAAGAATTCGAATTAGGACCTGGACTTACCAAAAAGGATATGAAATGGTTTATCTCTCAGTATTTACCCGAGCAAAATACAAGATCTACTTGGAAGGCTTCTCCCTTGTATTTTAAGGATTGGGAAGGACTTCCTCCGGCTATTATATTTACGGCAAATATTGATCCGTTACGTGACGACGGAAAACTATATGCAGAAAAACTAAAGAACTCCGGGATTTCCGTTTTGTTCAAGGAATTCCAGGGATACACTCATGGTTTTTTTACGAAGGTGAATCTTTTGAAAGCTCCGGACGAGGGCATCCGTATCATTTCTGAAGAAATGGGGCGGATACTTTCTGTAAAACAAAAAGAAGCGGCGGTCCAAGAATGAAAAGTGCAAGACTTGTGGAGTTCGGACAACCTCTTCGTTGGGAAGAAAAGGCGGATCCTACCCCGAATGATCATGAAGTTTTATTGGAAGTAATTTCCTGTGGAGTTTGCCATTCGGATCTTCATCTTAGGGACGGATATTACCAGATGGGAGGAACCGAAAAACTTTTTGTAAAAGATAGAGGAGTAAAACTACCTTTAACCCCAGGCCATGAAGTTGTAGGAAAAATTATCAAAAAAGGTTCTAAGGTGAGTTCCGTCCAAGAAGGGGATGTAAAATTAGTGTATCCTTGGATAGGTTGCGGTGCTTGTGAAGAATGTGATTTGGAAAATCCGCAACTTTGTTCTGTTCCAAGATCCTTAGGGATCTACCAAGATGGAGGATATTCGGATCGTATTTTGGTTCCGGATGCAAAATGGCTTTTAGACATTTATGATCTTTCTCCTGAGTATGCATGTTCTTATGCTTGTGCTGGCCTTACCGCTTACGGAGCTTTAAAAAAGGCAATCCCATTAAAAAAGAATGATTCTCTCGTGATCATCGGGGCTGGCGGTCTTGGGATGTTTGCCTCTCAGTTAGTTGGGTTTTTAACGGAAGCAAAAGTGATCTTTTTGGATTTGGAAGGATCTCGTTTGGAAAAATTAAAAGAACTAGGTTTTTACACTGTAAATTCATCTCGCTCGGATATTGCGGAAGAAGTGAAAAAGGTTTCCGGTTCCTTAGGTGTTTCTTCAGTAATCGATTTCGTAAATAATACCACAACTTCTAGTTTGGGTTTTTCACTTTTAAAGAAGAACGGAAAATTGATCAGTGTTGGCTTATTCGGTGGGGAGTTAAAGATCCCAACTCCGATCCTTTCTTTAAGAAGTTTGACGATTCGTGGAAGTTATACAGGTTCTCCCAGCGAACTGAAGGAACTACTACAACTGGTATCTAAAAACAAAATTCGCCCTGTCCCGGTGGAGATCCGGAATTTTCGAGAAGCAGATTTTGCATTAAACGATCTTTCATCCGGAAAAATTTTAGGCAGAGTGGTTTTGTCCGAAAAGTGAAATTGTTTCGCACAGAG
>NZ_RQGF01000020.1 GCF_004769615.1 Leptospira sarikeiensis
CGGGAGATTCCTCAGGTGCTGGAATGGCCTAAGTTTATTTAATATAATTCGAGATCCTACAAAGATCGGCCTTTAAGAGAGTTAAAAAAGGAAGAAGAAATACTCCATAAAATTCCCTTTTCTTTTTGATCTATTGTCAAATCCTGGTATCTGATCTTTAGATATGTCCTGTTTGAAATATCTTATCTTCCCCTTGGTAGCATTTTTCCTAATCGCTCCAAATGATTACGAAGAAAGAGCATTTCAAAATTATCTACTCTACAAAAGGAATCATTCAGGAAGTTTTAGACTCCCTTCTCAAAAATCCAAACCAAGATTTTCTTCCAATACATTCTCTCAATTGGATCAAAACGAGGATTTTCATCAAAAAGATAAGAGTAAGAAAAATACCTCAAATTCTTTCGGATTAGATCGCCCGTTTTTTTCGTTTCTTTTCGTATTTATATTATTCTTCCTTCTTATTTCCGGGAAAAATTTTCTACAATTCGCAAGA
The DNA here is from genome assembly GCF_004769615.1 of Leptospira sarikeiensis. GTDB lineage: Bacteria > Spirochaetota > Leptospiria > Leptospirales > Leptospiraceae > Leptospira_B > Leptospira_B sarikeiensis. Next base: position 494 of record NZ_RQGF01000020.1, read on the forward strand.
CCTCCCCCTGCTAAAACTCTTCCTCCACTCATAAACATCTGATTTCCCATTTTACATCGGGCGATCTCACACACACGCGGTAATCCGATCTAGTTCGGAAGCCATGTTTTTAATTTTAAGGATTAAAATTTGAAAGGGAAATTCCCTTCTATTAATAGAATATTCTTATATTCTAAATTATTTCTACTTCCATCCGGTTTAATGTACGCTCAGCAGGATATTTTCAATATTCCGGACCTAAAGATCACCGGAAAGGATAGGCAGTTCCTACAGGAACAACTCATATTTTATTCGAATAAAACGCAATTCGACACTACGTTTATGTACGGTTTGGGGGATAACGAAGAGATCGGGGTTTATGCGGGGAATTATTTCTTAAACAATCCGAACTCGGAAGTAAGAGCATATTCTATCCAAGATTCTTTACGCTCCAACCCGGAGGTAAATCCGAATTTACTTTTCATTTATCATAAAAAATTCGAACCTACCGAATCCATTTCTCTTAGTGTAGGGACTAAGTCCGGTTTAAGCACAGGGAATTCTCTGGCAGAATCAAATTTTGCCAGCTTTAATTTCGGAATGAGCTCCTATGAATTAAAAAGTTTGGGAGCTAAATTTTATCTGGGTGCATACGCGGGGAATTCTGCGTTCTTCGGTAGATACAGGCAGAAACTAGCTCCAAGTCCGGAACCGGGAATCCATCTCACAGGATTGATGTTCGGTCTAAGTGTGGAAATTATTCCGGATCGGATCGATTTTTTATGTGATAGTATCACTGGAGTAAATTCTCTCGGTGTTTCTGTCTGTGGTTTTTCCTATAATTTTAATCGGGATTATTCCATTTCTTTCGGCTACCAGATCCCGAATCCGGGAGGAAGTAATTTTAATCCCCACGCATTTCTCATCGAGATAAACGGATATTTTTAAAACGGACTAGATCCGAACTCACGCTCGTTCCGAATTTAGTAGTGTTTATTCCGAGACATTTTTTCGAAGACAGCTTCACTGTCCGAGTCTGCCCATTTGGCCTCTATATTTTCTTGATTTAGTTGATTCAATTTTTCTAAAGAATAAAAATACGCAAATTAATCCATACGGTTTGTTTGTTTTATTGAGAGTCGACAAAAAGAGTAACGGAAGTTAGACGACGGTGAAATACATGAAGCAGATCATCAAAAACGAGAAACAATTCGATTTTATTCTCAAAGTCGCCTTCGTAGTCACAGCCATCGCGCTCATCAGCATTCTGCTTTTAGGTTGTAATAACGCAAAGGCAGTCAATATAGATGCGAGCTCTTCCGCTTTAGGCGCACTTGCCTTCGATGGGAATATCGGGGTATTTGCGGGAAAGACAGGACCTTCTTCCATTCAAGTAAATATAACCGGGTATTCCAATCTTTCCGGAAAGGAAATGCAACTTACACTAACGAACACGGATACCTCCGAAACCCAACAATTGGCGATTTCGGAGAACGGGACTTTTGCATTCGAAGATGAACTGGATGCAGGAGCAAATTACACCGTGGATCTAGGCACTTATACAGGAGGACAGACCTGCACGTTAACCGGCTCTTCGGGAAAATCAGGCCAAACCGCTGCTTCAAAAATAGATTGTGAAAGGCATTTGGCGGTATTCGGGACCTGGTTTTCCAGCGGAACTCTTGTGATGAATTTATTTCATGTGAATCAGAAAACCCAAGCACTTGTAGGATCTCCTATATTTTTTAGTTCATTTGCAGGGCTGCCTTCAATCGATCTAATTTGGACCGGAAGCAAATATCTGGCCTTATGGACCGACACAGGAAAAACCATCCGTGGAAAATTTTTCAATATAGAATTCACCGCAATAGGTTCCGATTTTCCTGTGGCATCTGTAGTTTCTACGGCAAACTTTGCGTTAGTTAGTGCTTTGGCAGGTGTTTATAATCCGGATTCGGATGAATTTGCAGTCGTATTCTCTGAATTCGGTGATAGCGCTAGTTTTAATAATGCAGTTCGATACATTCGATTAAATTCGAACGGTGGAGTGATCGGCTCATTGACTCCGATAAAAGAAGTTTCCGTGGGAGTAGGAACCAAATTCGGGTATTTGGATATCGTTTGGGACGGCTCCAAATATATAACTGCATTCGAAGATCATGATAACGATACTGACGACGATCCGAATAATTATGTTAGTATCCATCGATTTACAGCCGGAGCTTCTTCAGTAGTAAACCGATTATTTTTAAATAAAGGAACTGGCTCAACGGGCACTACTTTTCCAGCGGGATCTGCTGGGACTTCTCATCCTAACTTCGTTCGTACTTCTTCGGATATTTTTCTTTTTTATAACCAAGCAAACTTGGATAGTTCTTCAGGATTTAGTCTTTCTTCTAGTTTGATGGAATGGAGAAATTTTTCAGGCCCCACAGTTCAACTAAAAAGAGAAACCGTTCCGGGATGTAATTCAAACATACTCGGAGGAACCCATACGTATGTTCCTTATGCAGGACATATAGGAAATCGAATATTATTAGGATATGATATACGATGCACTTCTAGCGGGTCTTTATTCTTTGATACGTATCATACTCCGATCAATTCTTCCACAGGAGCTGCGGGAACTACCGTAAACTATTCAGGAGCCACGATCGGATCGAATATTACTATGGGAAGTTCGGTCACTTGCAGAAGTTCCAGATGTTATACAAGCGCCGGAGCGTTAGGAGATGGAATTTACATTTTAGATCCGGGTTTTGACGGAAGCACACATACCTTCTTTAGTATCAAAAATTCCACTCCGGGAAACTCGGTAGATTTTCCAGTGCAAACTTACATTCAATAATTCGACACGCTGGATTTTTATACGCAATTTTTCTCCTAAATTGATCTTATATAAACATCAGGGTAAATCTCAATTTTATGAATGGGAACTATGAAGGATCTTCCTCTTGGAATTTTAGAATAACGAAATATTCTTTTTTCTTAAAATGGTTCTTCTTAGTTCCCATTTCTCTTTTACTTCTTTCCTGTTACAAGCCTCCTCAGGCTTCTACTCTTTTGGATTTTTTCGGATTAAAAACGGATATAGACGCTTTAAATACTCCGATCAAAGTTTTTGTCCAGGTCTCAGGTTTAAAATCCGGGACCTTAACTATTGGGAACCAACTCAGCGAGTCCCTAATCTTTAATTCTAACGGCACTCAACGGTTTCCCAGTTTAGTCAAACCGGGAAGCGATTATTCAGTTTCCGTAATGGGCCTAACTGGGGCTTCCCTACAACAAACTTGTAATATCAATAATCCGGAAGGTCCGGTCGTATTTCCATTCACTACGATCTATATTAGTTGCGGGACAGTTTTTTACGATCTTTCCGTTCAAGTAGTCGGATTAGATCCTTCGATCTCGGCAATCTCTCCTTTAACCGTTCAAAATGCAGGAGATAAACTAAATTTCAAATCGGATTCAACCAAAACATTCACGCATAAGGTAGGAGATTCAGCATCTTATTCTATTAGCTTGGTCTCCGTTCCAACAGGACATTCTTGTTTCTTCGTTCCGAACAATTCAGGATCGGGGAATATATCAGGAGGATCATTAACCGTACTATTAAATTGTACGTCGGTTTTGGAAATACAGCCCAAGTCTAAGTTACTTACCCCGGGAGGAAAAATTTCGATCAGGATCTCTTCTCATGCAGTAGACCCGGGATCCTGTTCTTTCAGTTCTATTACTCTGCCCGGAAAAGTGAATGCCGCACTTTTAACAAATCCTCCTACGATCAGCTATCCAGGTTCTCCGAATGATAATATCATCCAGATCACTGCAAATTCTCCCGATTTCTGGGGGCCTGCGGGAAATACATTTATTCGGTTGTTAGGATGTACCGCAAAAGGACTCGAGATCCAAAATGGAAATCCGATCCAATATGATTTTACTTCTACTGAGAATATCCGACTTGTAGATTCTTCCAGCGGGACAGATGTCCCTGGTTGTGGTCTTGGAACTGGAGCAAATGCATTCTGCGAAAGTATAGAAAGAGGGATTACGGAATGTAATTTATCCGGAACTATATGTTCCGTATTTGTTTCGGAAGGAAGTTATATCCCTAAAACTCCGATACTTCTCTCCGGAAATACTTCCTTATTTGGCGGATTTGCCGTTGGCTTTCCGGATCTAGATTCGGATCCGATAAATCATCCTACAAGAATACAAGATTCGTTTATCACGAGTTGTGGATCCAACTTTTTTGACTTCTGCAACGCGATCCTGATCTCCACTACAAGTTTAGATTCCACAAATAAAAACCTGACTGTGAGCGGATTTCAGATCCAATCTAACTTAGACGCTGATTATTCCGCAGGGATACAGATTACGGATTCCAGAACGAATCTGGGAAAAATATTCATTTCTCATAATATAGTAGCCGGAAACGAATCAAACGATACGGGAAGCGGAATTAGGGCCGGCCTCTTGATCAACCAGTCGGATAATATTGTAGTAACTGAAAATTGGCTACGCGGAGGTTCCGGTAGAAAATATTCGATCGGAACTATGATAGAAGGATCGGGTTCCGCTGCCCAACCGATCGTTCTTGCAAGAAATCTTTTGGACGGTTTAGTCAGCACGGATCCGAACGGATTTAGCGCAGGAGTCTGGATCGAGACAGGGAATTTCGACGCAGTTATTCTCACAGAAAACAAAATAAACGCGTATCAATATTTAAATCCTGGGTTTATTCCGGAAAACTCTTATGGGATCGCGTTCTCGGATGCAGTTGACTCTACTCTTATCATCAATAATGATATCTTTGTAGGAAATTCCCAAACAAGTTCCTTAGGAAAAGCAACAGGGATCTTTTTACAATCAGGAGTCGGGATCCATAGGATCTTAAATAACCAGATATTTTCGAATTCACAAATCGGGAATAGCGCAGGAATAAATTTTCTAACTCCACCTGATTCAAGCTCAATCATCAGAGGAAATAATTTCTATGTAAGTGTTCCTGTAGTAATCGGAATAGATCAGTATATATTCTGTTCAGGAGTTTTGAATCAGGACGATTGTGCCCATCCTATCGCAGGACAATTCGTAGGAGATTATACAAATAGTTACGGAGACAACCCTAAATTTGCAGGTACGAATCAGATCGATCAGATTTGGAATTATAATACTACGACAGGAACACCAAATTCCGCAAACTCACCTTGCACAGCATTATACGGTGGAATTGATCTGAATTCTATCGCACTCCCTATCACAGTGGCCCCATTTATAATCACTGATTTTTTACAAAATCCGAGAACGACGAATTCGACTCCATTTACTCCTTCTGGAGCAGGATCCATTTCCATCGGAGCCCTAGAAGCGGATGGGAATTGTCTTTGATCTGTCAGAAAATTTTCTAATAAAAACTAGAATGCGTTATTCTATCTTTGTAAAAACAAAATATTTCAAAAAAGTATAACGTTCGCTATATCAACTAACAATAGTTAGTTCCTTATTTTGTATCGCTTATTCCTCTCCTGACCGTTTCCGAGTCTTTAATGATTTCTTATGAGAATAACCTTTTCGAAGGTTGTTCTGAACGGAAAAGGGAAATATGTATACTCCAATTAACATTCTCCGTTCCGATCTTTTGCCCCTTAAGAGAATTCATCCAAGCCTCCCTTCGGCTCCCGATCTTTGGATTTTCTTACGGAATTGCCAGGTTCCTACGGGGGATTTTTTGACTTATACATATACAAACACCAATCGGCAAATATACGCTTACGCGTTTATGTCAGGCGGTTTTCTTTTTTAAAATATATAAACACTGTGTTAGGCGCCTCCTCAGGAGTTGCCTCGTAATTGGATTCGTTCAGACGAACTCTGAACTCGCTTTCAAATCCAGGGACATGAATGAAAGCAAATAGCGAAAACCAAAAGAAATTAAAGTAGGAAGAAAGATGAAACCATCTAATAACTTACAGATCATAATACTGAGCATTTTGATCTCGACTTCGGTTATAAACTGCAGTAGCGATAAAGGTTCAGACAATAGTGCTATAGTCGCGTTACTCGCGGCGAACCAGATCTCAAACCTCCCCCAACCCAATACGGATACAGTAAGTATGATCATAGGCACAGACTATTTCACTCTTACTGACAAACTGGATTGTAAGGAAGGAGTCGGAGGGATCGGATTTTTGACCGCTGACGCCGATCAGATGCCTACATTATTCATTCATAATGTAGACTTTTCCCTGAATTCAGGAGTCAGTGTAACTGGAGGAGCAGGCCCTTTTCATGTGGATATAGATACGGATCCTACGACCTATGCCCCTACCAATACTTGTCCTGCAAGTATTTTGGAAAATACCGTAACGATCTACGATCTACAGGTAGTGAATTGTGGAGTTTCCCCTTTTGGAGGCGGCGCTACGAATACGGTATCCTTTAGAGTTCGCTGCGTAAAAGACTAAAATGAAAGATCTAACGCTGGGATTTCCCGGCGTTAGAAATGAGTCGATTTTTCTATAATCAAATACAAGATATTTTAAGGCTTGCGGCTTTCTATTCTCCCCTTTCCATGGAATAGATGTCAGACATATCCATTTACGAACTAACAGTAACCCAATTCATCAAAAACCTAGAACATCTAAAAAAGTTTTTAGATAAGGCAGTACGTTTTAGCGAGTCCAAAAAGATCGATATAGAAGTCCTTTTAAATTCAAGACTTGCTCCGGATCAATATAACTTTATCCGCCAAGTGCAAAACGCTTGTGATACCGCGAAACTAAACGCTGCAAGACTGACAGGTAAACAACTTCCAAGTCACGAGGATAACGAAAAAACCCTGGCAGAAGTAATCACAAGAATAGACTCTGTTGTAGATATATTAAAAGGACTTTCTCCGGAAGACTACAAGGATGCTGCAGAAAAAAAGATCGCTTTGCCTCGTTGGGAAGGAAAACATCTGACCGGAAAAGAATACACTCTACATCATATCGTTCCGAATTTCTTTTTTCATATCGTAACAGCTTACGACATACTCAGACACAATGGAGTTGAATTAGGAAAAAGGGATTATCTGGGAGAATTTCCTTTTAGACAATAAGCCTATATATATCAGCTCTCGATAGAATCTATTTTTTTCAAAATCCCGGACTTTTCCGTCTGGGTTTTTGCTAAAGAATACGCCTTCTCTAAATGTAATTTGGACCTGCCCGGCTCCTTCTCTCTATAAAGTTCCGCTAAAAGTAGAAAATAGAAATGATTATTCTCTAATTTTAATTTCTCCGCTTCCAAAATTGCAATATCCGCTCCATTCGCCTTGTATAAAGCAAATGTACGGTTCAAGGCAACACTAGGAGAATAATTGATCATTAAAAGTTTATTATATAGATATAGTATATCCTCCCATTTCTCCTTACTATCTTCTTTAATACAATGCCAGTAAGCGATCTTCGCTTCCAAATGATAGGAACTGATCTCTGAACCTTCCGCAGAAAGACGTAAAAAATGCATTCCCTGTCCGATCAATTCCTTATTCCATAACTCTTCATTCTGGTCCTCATATAAGACCGCAAAACTCCCTTCGGTTTGCCTGGAATCGAATCGAGAAGAATGAAAACACATCAAGGCAAGAAGCGCATTCGTTTTCGGAAGATTTGTAAACCCATATTCCGATAAAAGGACTGCAAGACGCATCGCCTCCAAACAAAGATCCTTTCTTAAGATTTGATTTTCAGTTTTGGAATAGTATCCTTCATTAAATAATAAATAGATAATATGCAAAACGGTGTCCAATCTCCCCTCGATCTCATTTTCTAGAGGCATTTCCATTTTTATGTTTTCGGCCCGAAGTTTTTCCTTCGCTCTAAATAAACGTTTATTGATCGTTTCTTTATTGGATAAAAAAGCATCTGCGATCTCATCTATCCCAAAACCGCAAAGTATCCTAAGAGCAAGACCGATCTGAGCCTCACTCGCGATCACAGGATCGCATACCGCAAACAACATCCTAAGTTGGCTATCTTTGATATTATCCGAAGAAAAATCGAGTTCTACGATTTCCTTTCTTTCCTGCTCTGCGCTCAACTTAGGAATGATCTTAGTTTCTAAAATTTTATTCCTTCTAAAATGATGCAAAGTTTTACGTTTTGCTACCACGTACAACCAAGCACTCGGATTTTCTGGAACTCCATTCTTCTTCCAGTTTTCGGTGGCTAGTAAAAAAGTATCGCTTACTATATCTTCCGCGATCTCCATATTCCTGAGGCCGTAACCTTTACTGATCACGGCAACCATTTTGGAAAATTCCTGCTGGAAAAGTTTTTTGAAAGATTCCTGTGTTTGATCCATATAAAAAGCCCGCCTTACCTACAGTAAAACGGGCCGTCGATTTAAGAGATCACTTGTCGGATCTCCACACTTCCCCCTGCATCTATCGCAGGACAACCATGGGCCAAGGTAGTCGCGTCTTCCAAAGTATCGGATCTAACTATGATAAAACTTCCGAGCCTCTCTCTGATCTCTACAAACGGGCCGTCAGTGATCACTCCACCCTGCTTTAAAACTTTTCCGTCCAAAGCGAGACGAGGACCATTACTCGCAAGTTTTCCCTGAGCGGCGATGCCTCCCACCCAGTCCTGCCATTTTTTACCGATCGCCTGCATTTCTTCCGCAGGAGTGTTACTGTAATCATAACTAGGCTGGCGAAATAATAATAAGAATTCTTTCATGTTTATTTCCTTTTATTTAAATCGAATATTCAAAATTCTTGAATATCCATATTATCCTTTGGATTTTGCGGCGTACTGTCCGGGCTGATAAAAGCCTGGAGCTACCGGAAATGCAATATTCACACGATTATAACTGTTGATCGTAATAATCGCAAAGACCAGATCAATCAATTCTTGCTCGTCGAATTGTTTTCTCGCTTCCTCGTAAATATCATCGGACACATGATCTTTTGTGATCTGGGTCAATACCTCTGCGAGAGAAAGCGCCGCCTTCTCTCTTTCTGAATAAAAAGGTGCCTCTCTCCAAGCGTTTAAAAGATACAATCTTTGCTCGGATCCACCTTCATGACGAAAATCTTTGGAATGCATATCCAAACAATTCGCACAACCGTTGATCTGAGAGACCCTAAAATACAAAAGATGTAAAAGAGATTTTTCGATCGTAGTTTTTTCCAAGTAGATCGCGAGACTATACAAAGCTCTCATTCCAGCCTGGCCTTTTTCATGCACATTAATTCTATTTTCCATGATAATCCTCCTATAAAATCTATAAACTCAGATCCAACCGGTCTTCCACTGTCTGCGCGAAAGAAGTAAAAGACCAAGAATAATGGTCGGAGTGATTACATGACCGAAACCGCTCCCGGCAAATAGATGAGATAAAGAAGCACCGATCAAATTAAAACTGTAACCAGCATACGCCCATTCTTTTAAAGTTTCGAAACGATTCTGGAAGATCGCAAATCCTCCCAAAACTTTTGCCGCACCCAAGATCATACAAAGATAAACCGGATAACCAAGTTGAGTGATCCCATCTACATTCGGCCCCGCACCCGCAAGAAGCAAGATCCCAGCAAGCATCATGGTACTCACAAGCAAAGTTGTGACCGTCCAATAGATCCATTTGGAAACACGGATCCATTTCTCTTTCTTCTCTAATTCCGAACTTGTAAGCACGGAAGATTGTAGGTTCTTCGACATTTGATTCTCCATTGAGTCCCTCGACTCGTAAAAGAATGAGCATCGAGTTTTGAAAAATTGGACATGGTCGGAAGATTTTTTTTGGGCGCCCCCGCCTAAAGGCGGTCGGGCTCTCCGCTTCGGTCGCTTTGCGACGCCCGCATCGATCCCTGGCGCAGTGTTGGAGTTCTTACGAAATCCTCTGTGCACTCTGTGTGAACTAAATTACTCAAATGTTTCGCACAGAGAACACTGAGTTCACAGAGTCAGAAAGAATCAAAAAAGCTCTGAGCTAAAAATAGACCAAAGTCTAGTCACCTTTTCTTGCAAATTTCTACTTTTCCTAAACTTAGGTATTTACCTAAGTTTATTTCTATGATATAGTTAGGCAAATGCCTAAGCAAAGTCCAAGTTTAGACAACCTGTTTCACGCCCTAGGAGATCCTACAAGACGTTCGATTATGGAACGATTGAGTTTAGGACCGGCAACCGTAGGAGAATTGGCTGGGCCGTTCAAGATGGCATTGCCCTCTCTTATGCAACATCTAGGAGTCTTGGAGGATTGTTTTCTAGTTCATTCCGAAAAATCGGGGAGAGTTAGAACATATACGATCACACAAGAAACATTGGAACAGGGAGAGAAATGGTTCGCGAAACAAAAAAACGTATGGGAAACAAGACTAAATCAACTGGACGATTATTTGCTCGGCTTAAAGGAGAAACAAGATGAGCTCAATTAAATATTATACTCCGGACCCTAAAACGGATCTAGTATTAGAAAGGATCGTAGACGTACCAAGAGAGTTGGTTTGGCAAGCATGGACCACTCCCGCACATATTCTAAAATGGTTCACACCTGCTCCATGGAAAACGATCGATTGCGAAATAGATCTTCGTCCAGGAGGGATTTTCAGAACTACAATGTTATCTCCTGAAGGGCAAGAATTCCCGAACTCAGGATCCTTTTTAGAGATCGTTGAAAACGAAAGATTAGTATTCACAGATATTTTAGAACCAGGATTTAAACCAGCTGCAAGCGGAGGATTTTTTACCGCGATCCTCACTTTGGAAAAGCATGGAAATGGGACCAAGTATCATGTTCTTGCACGTCATAAAGACGAAGAGAACAAGAAAAAACATGAAGAGATGGGATTCATAGACGGTTGGAACGCTGCATTGAACCAACTCGTAGAACTCATGAAAGCAGTTCGATAAGTAAATCGTAAAAAGAAAGATCGACTAAGATCGGAGAATATAATTTTCGATTTTAGTTTATCCTTCTTATATATTCAATAGTTTTAATTTTTAAAAGTCAGCTCCTGAAATTTAGGAATTGCTGTCGAGATCGCCCTTTCAGTCTCAAACAAAACATTTTCTCTCCAGATCTCTGAAGAAGGAAAAAACAATTCTCTAAATTCTTTTGCGGAAACCGCTCGAACCTCTTCCGAAAAATATCCGTAATGAAAGCCTTGATTTTCTTCTCTTACCCTTCTCAAAGACTCTAAAGAACCGGATATAGATTGACTATTGATCGTCCCGAACTCAATTACCACCGCGTAGAATTTTTGATCTTTAGAAAGTCTTTTGTTCGTACAAGCAGTGAGATTCCCGTAAATCGCGTAGGCTTCTTTTTTATCTCCATGAAAATGGATCTCGTCCCCGGGAAATAGAGAACGATGTTTTTGTTTTTCCGATTCTTCCATTTTGTTTGCGATTAGATGCAATTTCCCTCTGGCTCCGATCCCTGTATGAAAATCGATGAGTAATACGGAAGAATATCCTTTTGCAACTTTATCTATCAGAGTTGAAATGAGAGTATGATTGATCTCTAAAGAATGTCCTCCGAAAAAGATCCCATCCGGATACTCATACTGGCCTTGAGCCACAGAAGAACTAAAACCAGAGGTCCCATGCTGGAGGATCTTAGAAAATACCTGAATCTTATAAAAAGTCTCTTTTCCAAAACTAGAAGAAACCTTTTCCTTCGGATTCAAAAAATCATATACCTTAGGATAGATCGGATTATTCCCCGCTAAAGATTTCGGGTTTGGATCGCAGTTCCGATTTAGATCCACATTATTCTCGCTTACCCTTCTGAAATGTTGGAAGCCATACGGATTCAAAGAATGTACGAATAAGAAACCTGTGTTTTCCAAAGAAAATTTAGGTAGGAGTTCCGACGCGATAAATCGGATCGCAGAAGTTCCTGCCGGAGCCTCCGTTCCATGGATCCCGCTCGTAAATATCACAAGACCCTTCTGAGATTTCTGTGCAGGAATATAGAGAGAATCTATACTCAGATCCTCTCCTAATTTGTTCGGGACAGAAATCGCCTCAGTTTGCACTCCACTATATTCTTTTTTGATCTTTTCAGAGATCATACGAAAAGAATTCCGACTCGATCCATAATCCTCCTTAAAATAGGAAAGTTTGGACTTTCCTAGATCAGGAAGATTTGAATCCGTTTCCGGATTTGAACAATCTACTAAGTATAATAGAAAAACGAAATATAGCATAAAACCCACTCTCATCCGAAACAAAACAGGGTTTGAAACTTTCGAGAAGGGTTTTAGGTTCATGATCACTCCGATTTTTTCTTCCATTTTAGCGCATATTCTTTCTTCCAACTCCTAAAACCGAATAGTCTCGCAGTAGGAGAGATCAGAAAAGAAAGGATCTTTTGGACTTCTACAGGAGGAGAAGCTAAATATGTATCCTCGTAATATCCAGTAACTAACATCGCCTGTAAGAAAAATGCAATATTATTTCTGGGAGTTTCTTTCTCCGTAAAAAATCCATGGATCTGTGTTAGAAAGAAAGCCCATTTTTCAGAAGGGTTCACTTTTACGATCGCATTCAATTCTTCTTCTCCATGATTGAATGGTTGATGAGGAGTTCCCTTCGGGACTGTAAAAGATTCTCCAGGACCCAATTCATATGTAACCCCTCCGGACATCACAGTTAATTTTCCTTTTTTCACTGTAAAGGTCTCATCATAATTAGGATGGATATGCGGTTTTGGGATCGCACCACCAGGTTGTAAAAATAACTCAGCTTCCGAATATTTCTTAGAATCCGTTTCTATAAAAATCACTTTTTCAGAAGCAAAAGGATTCAGGATCGTATCGGAAGGCTTAGGATATAATTCAGAAGGCGGTAGAGGCTCCGGAAATATATAATGATGAAGCAAAACTCCCGATAAAAGATATATCAAGAACCCGTAAGAAGTAAATTTCAAAAACCGTTTCATACTTTCTCCAAAATGAATTTAAGAAGAATTGGATCATTTCCGGATCAAAAACTCAATTACCAGGAGGTAATATTTCATTCTTTCATTTCGAATTTTTACAATAACTCAAAACGATCCTCTGGCAAAACGAGAAGGTAAAAGTTTAAAATTTTCTACAATGGATATCATTGTATTTTTAGTATTTTCGTCGGACGGGATCATATAATAACAACGGATGGATCCCAGATGGATATCGAAAGGATGCCCGATCACTGTTTCCAATACATCGAAAGAAAGTACACCTTGGTATTTTAAACGGATTTTCGGAAGTTCCTTTAGATCTTCTTTTTGGATTTCATTGGATCTTCTTGAAGATTGATCTATTACCAATTCTTCGAAGATCCTACAATTACTCATTCGATCCGCAAAGACCCCATAATCCAATAAGTAAGGCCCTAAACCATTCTCACTTAAGATAAGTTCGTTACGACTCATCCCTTCTACAACTGAAAACATTCCGTTCAATTCGGAGACAAGACAATTCATTCCTAAATTGGATACAATGATCTTTCCATTCGGATCCACTGCGCAGGCAGGATTCGGATCCTGATTTAAGATCATTTTTTTTAAGATTTCTTTGTCTACCCTCGGCTCTTTAGTTTCGGAAGGGATCTCGGAAGAAAAACCAGCAGCCACAAATAATACGTTTTGATAAGGAGAAGAGATCTCTAAGGCATCTGATAATTTACGAACGATCTCTTTCCCAGGTTTTGCCCTTCCAGATTCTAAAAAGCTAAGATGTTTTGTAGAAATCCCTGCATCCAAAGCCAGATCCAACTGGCTTTTCTTTTTACTATCCCTTAAAATCCTTAAAACCTGACCGAAGGAATTCGACATATGTTTCCCCATAAAGTTCTTCTTTCTTTTAGGATGGTTTTTAGTCGTATAGGATTGTAGTGTATTCCAATTGGAAGGAACGGAATAGACACTATGGTTTTCAGAATAAAAAACTTAGATTTTGGTGTTGACTTTCAGATAGTGCATACACACCATTAAAACAGAAAGTATGAAACATAAACTTTCCAGTCACGAACTTAAAAAAATCGGTCTTTCTTGCTTGAATGTAAGCTTAAGAAGGACCACTAGACTAGTGACTTCTTACTATGATTCTATCTTAAAACCGTCCGGTCTGAGGATCACTCAATTCACAATCCTAGTAAGTATAGCCCACGAGGAAGAATGTAGCATTACGGATCTTGCAAAACTTACGGACATAGATAGAACAACTTTGCAAAGAAGTTTAGAGATCTTAAAAAGAGAAGGACTCATCCGGATCGAAAAAAAAGAAACTGGAAATGTTCGAAATCTTTTCCTTACTAAAAAGGGAGAATCCAAATTAGAAGAGGCCGTTTTTCTTTGGGAAGAAGCTCAGAACTCTATCACCAAATCATTGGGAAAACCTAAATTCCAAGAGACCTTAAAAATACTCTCTGAAGTCCGCAAAATCCCGGTTTTAGAAACAGAAGAGACAGTCTAAATACTAAAGTTGAGTTAGAAATTAAGTTTTATACCGTATAGTGTATATACAACAAAAAAGGAGATCCAAATGGTAGTTTTAGTGGATGGGGCAAGGACCCCTTTCGGAAAATTCGGCGGAGGATTAAAAGATTATAGTTCTTCCGATCTTGCTGTGATCACTGCAAAAGAAACCATTCGAAAAACAGAGATAGATCCGAAAGAGATAGAGGAATCGATTTATGGAAATGTGATCCAGGACAATAAGGATTCCGCTTATTTAGCAAGACATATAGGACTTAGATCCGGACTTTCCCAATCCTCCAGCGCACTTACCGTAAATCGGCTCTGCGGTTCTGGGTTAGAAAGTATCCTTCTAGGAGCTCGTAAAATCGCATCCAAAGAAAATCAACTCATCCTTGCAGGTGGGACTGAATCTATGAGCAATGCTCCGTTTGTTCTAAAGGGAGCAAGATGGGGAAATAAATACGGAGATACGATCGCAGAAGACAGGCTCGCCCAAAGTTTAACGGATTGTTTTGTAGATCTGACCATGGGAATGACCGCAGAGAATATCTCTTCTCATTTCAAAATTTCAAGAGAAGACCAGGATACTTGGGCGGGAATTTCCCAAGTAAGAGCGGAAAAAGCAAGCCTAGAAGGAAGTTTTTCGGATGAGATGATAGTAGTCCAGACCGGAGGGAAAAAACCTGTTCTTTTAAATCGAGATGAACAGATCCGAGGAGCGGAATGTGTAGACCAATTAAAAAAACTTCCTACCGCTTTTTTGAAAGATGGGACCGTGACTGCAGGGAACGCCTCTGGGATCAATGACGGAGCAGCTTCCGTTTTACTTTCTTCGGAAGAGTTTGCAAAAAGATCGGGACTGAACCCTTTAGCAAAAATATTAGGTTATGCGAATGTAGGTTGTGATCCTAAAATGATGGGGCTCGGACCAGTATTTGCAGTTCCTAAAGCTCTCTCCAATGCTGGATTAAAACTGGAAGATATAGATCTTTTTGAGATCAATGAAGCCTATGCTTCTCAAACTTTGGCAGTGATCCGAGAACTCGGTTTAGATCCTGAAAAAACGAATGTGAATGGAGGAGCGATTGCGATCGGCCATCCTTTAGGAGCAAGTGGAACAAGGGTTACTCTTACTTTAGCCTATGAATTAAAACGTAGGAATCTAAGATATGGTGTCGCTTCTCTTTGTATAGGTGGAGGTCAGGGAATCGCGATCGTATTAGAAAATTATAATTTTAAAAAATGATTTTCTCTTCAAAATCGATAACATGCAACTTGTTCTTGCAAGCAATGAGTTCGGTTCTGTTATTTCGTTCCAGTTTAGTTTAGGACTCGTTTGACCTTCGGTCACCGACTCTCGCTTTGCGGTCGTTTTCTCGCTCCCTACGGGTCGCTGCGAAAGAGATAGTAGCGAAAATACTGCGATGCACCGTTTATGGTGCTTCGCAGATTGAAGCGGATAGCTCGTCCGCGAAGCGGGTTCGCCCATAAAACTTTAAGGGAAAAAGAGAACTCGCCTATTACTAGAATCCGTTACCCAAAGACCACAAGGAGCGGCTGCCACAGAAACAACAGAACCGGTATTTGTTGTAGTAGGAGTTGTGTTAGAGCCCGCAGTAAAATTGGGTTTACCTAGTACTCGATCCGCTCCTTTCCCCATGGTAAACGGAGGGGAAAAACGAACAGCCCTTCCGTTATTAGAATCCGCTACCCAAACTGCCCCATTTGACTGGATGCTAATTCCATTCGGGCCCATTAAGGCAAACTGACTTGTTCCTCCTGCCGAGCTAGTAAAATTAGGTTGGCCTAGAACCATGTTTGCTTGCATTCCATTTGTAAACGGTGGACTAAATCGAAGAATCCGGTTATTTGCAAACTCTGAAACCCAAAGATTTCCTGATTTATCCACTGCAACTGCTGTAGGGGAATTTATCCTAGTACTCGACGCAGCTCCACCTCCTGCAGTTGTAAAGTCATCCGCGCCGATTACCAAGTCTGCATCCATACTTGTAGTAAACGGAGGCGAGAAACGTAAGACTCGATTATTAAAATAATCTGCAACCCATACTTTATCGTCTGGGCCGACTGCGACACCGAAGGGGTTACTCATTGTGTTAATAGCCCTGGGGTTAGATGATCCGGTTCCGAGCATGATATCAAACGTGCTTGAGGAATTCATTCCAGCAGCAAAATGTAGAATCTTGTTCCCAGTTGAGGTAGTTCCGGAAACCACCCAGATCCCGCCACTTAGATCCATGGCGATATGCCTTGCAACCATTGGAGTAACAGCAAGTATAATGTCTGCACTCGCATTCGTCTCTAAAGGCGGAGGGAAATGCATGATCCTGGCATCAGTTGGAGATCCGTAAGAATCGGATACCCAAAGACCGCCTTGAAAGTCCAGTTGGAGTCCAAAAGTCGATCGGAATTGGTTGGGGGCTGTTCCAAAAGAACTGTTGTCCGTAAAATCCACTTGGCCTAGAACTATAGTTGCCGCCTCTCCGTTTTCAAAAATACCGCAGGAATTTCCGGCAACTTTAACTCCACAGGTGGAGCTTGTATCGTTTAAAAGGAATTTTAAGAGCTGGGTATTTAAAAAGGTATTACTTGAAGGATCACAAGGATTCTCGGTAGAAATGGCGCTACAGCTTATAAGTAGAGACACACTGATAGTATATAATAAATTATTAATATTTCGATTCAAGAGAGAAAATCCGAACATTCGATAAGTAATTTAGGCCAAATGTTTTCCATTGCAAAGCAATTTATTTACTGATCGAAGGAAAGTGAAATCCCTCGAACGAGTAGTTTTTTGAATTATATGTGCAATTTTTTTTAAGGAAAAAAGAGGACCCTATTATTTGGAGAGTCCACCACCCAGACACCGCAAGGATCTATTGCTATACCATTCGTATTGTTTGTTACTTTTGCAGATATCGCCATCGTAGTATTCTTAGAAATAAAATCGGGCTGACCCAAAACGTTATCCGCTGCCATTCCATTGGTAAAAGGAGGCGAATAACGCACGGCTCTTGTGTTTCCACCATCGGATACCCAAACTGCTCCATTTGCTGCAAAAGCAAATCCACGTGGGGACATTAAGTTTTGTTTGTTAGGAGTGCTCGGAGAAGTGCTAGTCACAAAATCAGGTTGCCCTAAAACCAGATCGGCATTCATTCCATTTGTAAATGGAGGCTTAAATTGCAAAACCCGATTATTGCCGCTATCCGCTACCCAAACATTCCCGGAAGGATCTACCCCTACTGCCATTGGAGCCCCCAATGTACTAATGGATGCGGGCCCACCTCCAGCGGAAAAGGTTGCCACACCAAGTACGAGATCCGCGTTCATTCCGGAAGAAAATGGAGGGGAATAATGCATAACTCTGCTGTTGAAATAATCTGAAACCCAGACCCCGTCATTCGCATCCACAGCAACTCCAAAAGGATTACTGAGAGTATTTTGACCAGAGCCAGATGTGCCTGTTCCAAGTCTGATATCAAAAGAAGTTCCGGAGTTCATTCCGGCAGGAAAATGCAAAACAGAATTTCCGTTTGTAGCAGTCGTTCCGGAGACTACCCAGATCCCTCCGGATAAATCCATAGCAATTGACCTAGCTTCCGCCATAGGGCCGGTTAGTATAATATCCGATTCCATATTCGTTTGCAAAGGCGCAGGAAAATGCATGACCCTGGTATTGGATCCATCAGATACCCATATCCCGCCTAGATGAGTATCAAGCGCCAGTCCTGCGGGCCCGAATCGATTAATTGCGTTTCCGCCGGAACTAGTTACAAAATCCGGTTGGCCCAGGACGATCTTTGCCGCCTCTCCCATCTTTAAAACTCCACATTCATTTGCCGCAATTCCGCAAGTGGAACTCGTATCATTCAAAAGGAATTTTAAAAGTTGGGTATTTAAAAATGCATTACTTGAGGGATCACATGGATTCTCAGTGGAAATCGCCCCACAATTTACAATTAGTAAAGCCGAGAAAATATATAATGAATTCTTAATATTTTTATACAAGGGAGAAATTCCATACATGTGATAAGTAATTTAGACGAAACGTTTTTTATTGAAAAGCAATTTATTTACAGATTATCGGAAATCAAAATCCCTATAACGAGTAGTCCTTTTAAATACTTTGTATAAAGAGTGATTAAGGGAAAAAGAGGACTCGATTATTGGATGAGTCAGATACCCAGAGCCCGCAGGGAGCAATTGCTACAGAAGTAGTATTTCCGATCTCCTTCGCATTAATGCCTGAATTCGTATTTGTAATAAAATCGGATTTACCTATTACATTATCCGCGGCCATTCCGTTTGTAAATGGAGGGGAAAAACGTAAGGCTCTTGAGTTGCTACTATCCGCTATCCAAACTCTACCCGCCAGATCAAAACTAATTCCGGTCGGACTACTAAAAGTAGAAGCATCTGTCCCAAAATTCGAAGTCACAAAATCAGGTTGCCCGAGCACCAGATCCGCATTCATTCCACTTATAAAGGGTGGAGAAAATCTAAGGATTCTATTATTTCCGCGATCCGAGACCCAAATTTTTCCGGATGGATCCGCTCTTACTTCCATAGGTCCATTCATCTGATTCGCAGAGAGGCCGATAGAAGCAGAAGTAAAGTTCGCTTGTCCTAAGACGAAATCCGCATTCATACTATTTGTAAAAGGAGGAGAAAAATGTACGATTCGATTCGCACCGTAGTCCGCAACCAATACTCCTCCGGAAGGATCTACCCCGACTCCGAACGGATTCGTAACCTGGTTTATGGAGGCGCCTAATGTTCCGGTCCCGAGCATGATATCATGAAGATCACCTGTACTCATTCCGGCAGGAAAATGTAAGACAGCATTCCCGGAAAGTGTGGAAGAAGTTACCCAAAGTCCTCCCGCTGCATCTGCAGCAATTGCTCTTGGCACTATGAATGTATCAGTAAGAATAATATCCGCACTTTGATAAGTTCTTTGAGGTACAGAAAAATGTAAGACTCTGGAAACATTCGTATCTGCAATCCAAAGTCCACCCTTGTTATCCACAGTAATTCCCCAAGCGCCTTGGTTTTGGTTATCTCCTGTTCCTGCAGTATTGCTTACAAAATCGGGTTGTCCGATTACGATATTTGCAGCTTCTCCCTTTTTTAAGATCCCACATTCAACTGCTGCTACCCCACAGGTGGAACTTGTATCGTTTAAAAGGAATTTTAGAAGTTGGGTATTTAAAAAAGTATTACTTGAGGGGTCACATGGGTTTTCTGTGGAAATTGCTCCACAATTTATCAAAAGTAGAACTGAGAAAATATATAAAAATTTCTTAATATTCTTGGATAAACTGAAAATTCCAGACATTCCTAGCTAATTTGGGTGGATTCCTTTCGGGTGCAAAGCAATTTATTAACTAAGAAAAGAAAACATATACCCATCGAACAAGTAGTCTTTTCGATTTAGATAGAACTTATTATAATCTCATCCAATAGTTTCCCAATCCGTTTATGGATCTCCAGTTCCCCGTATTCTCCGGCTGTAGTAATGACTACCATATCTAGCTCAGGAATAATATAGATCCTTTGCCCGCCGTTTCCAACCGCAGCCTTCCAAAGAATTGTTCTGTCTGGAAGTTTGGTCTTTCCGATCCACCATTGGTATCCGTATTCTAAGGTACTAGAATCTCCCGAGAAAAATTGGACCTCCGTGAGGATCTGAGATTTGGTAGATTCATTTACCCAAACTTTCGGAACGATTTGTTTTTTCTCCCAGGTTCCTTGGTTTAACAAAAGCCTTCCGATCTTCAACATATCTATAGGTTTTAAACGAAGTCCTCCGAAAGCAAGAGCCCTTCCATATTTATCTGTTGCCCATTCGTATTCTTTAATCTCCAAAGGATCTAAAATCCATTCTTTAGTTAACTCTGGTAATGTTTTGCCTGTTTTCCGAGTTAAAATTTCTGCGAGTACAGAAGTCCCTCCTCCATTATAATTAAATGATGTTCCGGGGGAAGTTACCGTAGGCCGATCGAAAACGTAACGGGTAAGATCTTCCTTCCAGTATAACCTTGCCTCATCATTATTAATAAACCAGACTCCCCATTCCTTCCAATCCAAACCACTCGCCATTGTAAGCAAATGGCCCCATGTTATGGATCGATTCGTTTCGGATCTTAGATCGGAGAGTTCGGGGAAAGAATCCAGGACTGGAGAAGAAAGTTCTGGGACGAGCTTCTTCTCTAATGCAATCCCATATAATAAGGAAACGATACTTTTACTTACGGAACGAACATCATGCAAACTATTTCGATCAAAATTAGTTTTTCCTGTAAATGGAAAACGAAAACCGTTCATGATCGTCAAAGGTTTGTCGGTCCCGTTTTGATATAGTTCTACGATCAGCTTTCCATTTTTTTCTATCAGAATTGAATGCAGATTGTTTATCTTAGGAACTGAATTTTGGAGAGTATCACATAACCTTTGGTAAGAAGATCCGATCTCATCCGGACTTGCGATTTTCCAATAGGAATGAGAAGCAGGCAAATCGCAGATCTTTTTAGAAGTTTGTATAGAAGAAGTCTGACATCCCGAAAGAAAGAAGATTAGAACTAGAAAAAAAGCCCCTGAGAAGTAGCGCATAGATACTCAATCACCCAAATAGAAATAAAACTCTATACTTGGACTAAAAAAGAATCGTTTTGGAGAAAGATTATCCTAAAAGTTTAATCCCGAATTTTTCCAATACATAATTACAAATTAGAAAAAGTGCGGCAGTTAGAATGATACAAACAAGAAGCGCAGACCAAAATCCGTATATGGAATATAATTTAGGAAATACTAAAAACATCGGTAGAGTCGGAATTACGAACCAAAACGTGTAATATGCGTGATTGGAAATTTTTTCGGAGCCTGCTTTCTCGAATTGTAACCAGATCAAAGTTAGGATTGTCACAATCGGTAAGGAAGCGATTAATGCCCCAATTCTATCATTTCTTTTTGCGATTTCGGAAATCAGAACGACGAGCCCCGCAGTCACTACGTATTTTAAGATAAGATAGAGCATACAAAAGTTCTCTTTATTTTTTGGATTTTCTGCTGATACCTAAAACAGAAATATCATCCTGTTTAACTGCCCCAGCCAAAAATTCATCCAATTTTCTTAATATTCTATCGATCCCTTCGTTCATCGGAACATTTCTCAGACCTCGGATGATTTCTTCCACTCTTTCCTCTCCGAATTCCTCCTTGGATGAATTCCATTGTTCAAAGAGCCCATCAGTAAATAGTATAATTTTAGATTCTGGAGTAAATATGATCTCATTGGAAGTATATTTCGTATTCGGGATCACTCCCATGATCCTTCCCGTTTTTTCCAGATTATGGATCTCGTTTCCTTGTAGAATATACTGAGGAACATGTCCTGCAGAAGAATATCGGACCAGATTTAGATTCGTATCTATATCTATCACGATACATGTAAAAAATTGATTCAGGTTCTTGAACGTGTGTAGGAACTCGTTATTTAAATGGAATAAGATCTCAGTTACACTATAGATCCCGCGCTTTAAGGATTCGTAAATCGCTTTGATCGCCATGGTGAGAAGTGCTGCTTGCACCCCATGCCCCGTCGCATCCGCCAAGAACACTCTGGTCAATCCGGGACGAAGTTCAGTGATATCAAAAAAATCTCCTCCCACTTCGGTCAAAGGGAGATATCTTACGGTAATTTCCAGATCTGGAGTAGTCCTATCTTCCTGGGAAATGATCCCTGATTGGATCTTTCTTGCAGTAGATAGATCGCTTTGGAGAAGACTTAAGTTATGCTCAAGCTCCACTGCAAGACTTTCTTTTTCTTTAATATTCGTTCTGATCTTATCTAATACTAAATTGTATCTTTCCGCGATCTGCCCCACTTCCGTAAACGGCTCTATAGAAAGATCCTGGCTCAAATCACCGGTCTGCTTCTGGTATTCCATCTCCAAAAATAGATCTATAAGTTCTGTAGTGGCACGGTGTTCGGTATAATTTAAACCCTGGTATTCGTTTTGTGGGGAAACTCTTAAACTATAAAAACGATGGATGATAAATAGAAGAGGATAACTCACTCCGAAAGACAAAGCAGCACAGGACAAAATCCCCAAAACTTGGATGAGTATCTGATCCTGTCTTCCTAAACCCGTTCCGAGCAGAGATAGATCTCCGAAAAATCCTACAGCTAATGTTCCCCAGATCCCACAAACCAAATGTACTGGGATCGCCCCGACTGCGTCGTCTAGTTTAAGTTTATCTAATAAAACTCCCGCTTCGAACATTAAAATTCCTGCAACGAGTCCAATGATCACGGATTCCATAGAATTCACCGCGTGACAAGGAGCAGTGATTGCTACGAGCCCGGCCAAGGTCCCGTTTAATGGCAGAGTCGCTTCTGCATATTTTAATCGGATCCAACCATAAATCAAACTCGACGCCATTCCGCCGGAAGCAGCAAACATCGTATTCGCGATGATCTTTGGAACATTAGAAGTGAAAGCAAGAGTGCT
Organism: Leptospira sarikeiensis; assembly: GCF_004769615.1. Lineage (GTDB taxonomy): Bacteria > Spirochaetota > Leptospiria > Leptospirales > Leptospiraceae > Leptospira_B > Leptospira_B sarikeiensis. The sequence goes on from NZ_RQGF01000020.1 coordinate 23,467, forward strand.
TCCCCCATTAAATCCAATCCAACCAAACCAAAGGATCAAAGTCCCGAGCATCGCTAAAGGAAGATTATGACCTGTGATCTTTCGAACACTTCCGTCCCTTCCGTATTTACCGGTTCTGTTGCCGATCAAGATCATTGCGGAAAGTCCAACCCAACCGCCCACGCTATGTACAGCGGTAGATCCTGCGAAATCCACAAATCCAATATTTGCAAGCCAACCTGTAGGATGATTCCAATCCAGAAGTTCCCTTCCCCAGACCCAATGGCCGAACACAGGATAGATCAAAGAAGAAATGATCGTAGTAACAATGATATAAGCGCCGAACTTCATTCTTTCTGCGACAGCACCCGAGACGATCGTCGCTGCAGTTCCGCAGAACATGAGTTGGAATAAAAAGAAGACGGGTATCTCTGGATTCGTTTCCGAAAATTCAGGGAAAAAATGATCTGAGCCAATCCAACCGTAAAAGCTCGTTCCGAACATTAACCCGAATCCCAAGGAATAGAATACGATCGTTGCGATCCCGAAATCGGTAATATTCTTGATGGCTACGTTGATAGAGTTTTTGGTCCGGGTCAGACCCGACTCAAGGCATAAGAATCCGGCTTGCATGAAAAATACAAGCCCGGAAGAAAGAATGATCCAAAGAATATCGAAATTCGTTTTAGGCATCGAATTCCTTATTACTAAAAATGATAAACGAATTGGCAAGAAGCATTTCTTCCAATTCTTTAATATACTAGTTTTTACAGATGTAGGATATACTCTGGCTCCCGATCCCAACGATCATGTAACCCATCTAGGTAGCTTACCGGAGCCTCGGCCCATTCCTTAGGGTCTAAATTATCCAAAGCACCTAGATTGATCGCAATAAGCTTGCCTCCAGCCTCCGGAAAGTCCCCTCCACCACCAATGCCCACCCCACAATGTTTACAGAACATTCCGTCTATCCGAGTGGAATAATGAGTTACTTCCTTTTCTCCTTCTAGATAACGAAAGTTTTGGGGAAGTACCGAAGCTCCCCAAAATCTTGCTTTAACGCAGTTAGTACAATTACATTTAAAAGTGCCCAGGGAGAGATCGATCCATGCCTCAAAACGGACCCTTTTGCACTTACAACTTCCTAAGTATTTTTTCAGAGCCATATAGAATGCCTATAAGAATTGGAGCTCTAAGTTCTCCAAGGTGCTGATCCAACCTTCTTTATGCCCTTCCATAGAACTATCGCTGGAAAGTTTTTCATGGGTAAGTAACACTTCGGTCCCTTCTCCCTTGTCCGAAAAAATCACGGTTACTAAAGTATCCTCTCTATCCGGGCCTTCCCATCCATGGGAAAAAACCAGTTTTTCATTCATAATAATTTCCTTATATTCTCCGCATGCGATATAAGTCTCTTCATCCCTAAGCATAGTAGTCCTATATTTCCCGCCAACCCTAAAATCCAATTCGATCTCACCGATTGTCAATTCTTTGGGACATCCCCATTTTTTCATCAATTCGGGTTGCACCCATGCTTCGAAAACTTTCTCTCTTTTTGCTTTTATGAATTTAGAGATCTGCAGTTTATAATCTGTAGCTTTCATTATTCTTCCCCTTCCAGTAAATTTTTGAGAGAATCCAATTGTTCTTCCCAGAACCTTCTATAGTATCCGATCCATTTATCCGCACTCATCATCGCTTTACTATTTAGGCTCAGATACGAAAACGAACCTTCTTTTCTACGATGGACTAACTTCGCTCTTTCTAAAACCTTGATATGTTTAGAAGCGGCTGCTAAAGACATCTCGAAAGGCTCCGCAATTTCGGTAATCACCCTTTCTTTTTTAGACAAACTTCTAAGCATTGCCCTCCTGGTCGGGTCAGACAAAGCTTGAAATATCAGATCCAGATCGTATACCTTAGATTCAACCATATGGTTAAATGATATCAAGCGAATACATACAGTCAACCATTTGGTTGAATGTTTATAGAAAAAAATCTAGACTAAAGTTTAGATAGAAGGATCTAGTCCGGGGCTTTTTCGAAGGGATTTAATATCCTTCATAGGGGGTTGACCGAATAATCTTTTGTATTCCCTACTAAATTGTGAAGGGCTCTCATATCCCACATCAAAGGCGGCACTCGCTGCATCCGCAGATCCGCTTAATATGAGCCTTCTTGCTTCCTGGAGCCTAAGTTGTTTCTGATATTGCAAAGGGCTCATAGTAGTGATCGTTTTAAACTTTTGATGAAGACCTGAAACGCTCATATTATGGATCTTGGCTAATTTTTCCACAGTGAAGGGGGTTGCGTAGTTATTCTTGATCCATTCGATTACCTTTCCGACCCCGTTTACTTTTTTATCAAAAATAACCGGTTGAAAGAATAAATGACCGTATTCACCTTTCATCAAACGAAAGATCATTTCCCTTTTTACTAATTCGGAAACAAAAAGGGATTCTTCCGGTTTATCCAAAAGTTTTAATAACTTAACGAATAATTCTAAAATATCAGGGTCCGTTTTTCCGACAAAAGCTGCAGAATTAAGCCCATTATCTCTAGGTTTTACATGGATCCCCGCTTCTGAAATTACATCAGCGATCTCCTTTTTAGTGAAATCAATTCGAAGACTGATAAACGGTTTTGATTTACTTGCAGTCATGACATGTCCTTGGGCAGGCATGTCGATCAAAGAAGCTACAAAATCTCCCGCATAGTATTGTATTTTCTCCTTTCCGAGATGGATCTTTTTTGCCCCTTGAACGATAAGACAGAAAGAAGGAGTCAGAACTCCAGGTACAAAAGAAGTAGGATTACTTCTACGAATAACGGATAAGAATGGAATGACCGTTTCAGTTCTCCCTTCTCCGAATTTTTCAGTAAGAGGAATGATCTGATCCAAAACTTTTTGATTCGTAGTAAGTATCGGATCCGAGGATCCTATTATTTTCTTTCTCATTTATCCCATTCCGAAATCTTATAAAACAAATATAAACTTAAGTAGATTTCCATGCGAAGGTGCAAAGATAAGAAGGTCTCTTCCTCTTTCTAAAAATATCTTCTTTTTACTTCGCTGCTTTGCATAAAAACGAATCTAAAAATCTAAATTTGACCCATAACATTCTACACCAGTTTGACAAATAATAAAATGTCGGAAAATGCAATAATATTGCCTAAAACTACAATATAGAAATTTTTTCAGTTTTTAAAGTTCATATCAATTATCTAACAAACCGGCTTTGGGCGCTCATTCTTAAGGAATCGGTCAGTTTTTAATTTTGTAGTTTTAGGCAATATTAATGTCCGAATGATCTATTTAAACTTTCTACTATAGATTATAATTCTTTAGTCAGGAGAATAAAAATGAATACAACACAAAACCCGATCCATTCAGGATTTGGAGCAGCCTCCACTGCAGAAGATGTTATTAAAGGTATAGACCTAAAAGGTAAGACAGCGATCGTTACTGGAGGATACTCAGGTATCGGTGTAGAAACTTCAAGGGTACTTCGTAAAGCAGGAGCAGAAGTAATCGTTCCGGTCCGAAATCGTGATAAAGCAAAAGAAACATTAAAGGGAATTGATGTAGAAATAGAAGAATTAAATTTAATGGATCCTAATTCGATCGAGTCTTTTGCGAAAAAATTTCTCTCTTCCGGTAGACCTCTTCATATATTGATCAATAGCGCAGGAATTATGGCGAATCCTTTAACAAGAGACCCAAGAGGATATGAGTCCCAATTCTCTACAAATCATCTTGGGCATTTCCTTCTCACTAGTAAGCTTTGGCCTGCACTTCTAAAAGCAAATGGATCTAGGGTCGTCTCTGTTTCTTCTAGAGGACATCGTTATTCTCCTATCGTTTTCGAAGATCCTAATTTTCAAAATAGAGAATATGATCCGATGCTTGCTTACGGACAATCCAAAACTGCGAACGTACTTTTTGCATTGGAATTGGACAAAAGAGGAAAAGCGGAAGGTGTTCGCTCTTTTTCTGTTCATCCGGGAGTAATTGTAGATACAGATTTAGGAATACATATCCCAAAAGAATCACTATTAAAAATGGGCGTAATAGATTCTCAGGGGAATTCGATCTTAGATCCTAGTCGCCAATTAAAAACTGTCGAGCAAGGAGCTTCTACTAGCATTTGGTGCGCTACAAGTCCGAAACTGAACGAAAAAGGAGGAGTTTATTGTGAAAACAATGATATTGCTTCGATCGTTTCGGACCTAAAACCGAAAGATCCTTTGATCGGAGCGGATGAAAAAGGAAATTATGGAGTATTCCCACACGCAGTAGATCCTGAAGCTGCCACTCGCCTTTGGGCCCTAAGTGAACAACTCGTTTTCCAAGGAAAAGGATCATGGCTCTGATCATTCTTATAAAAAAATCATTGTCATAGATGATCCAATCTTAAAATTCTTGCATGCGTTTTTGGATCTTCCTTGGAATATTAATCTTCAGTCTTTCTTTACAAACCAAATCCAAAGAAACTGAAGAAGATTGTTTAAAACTTAAAAATAAAGAGGAGCAAAAAAAATGCTCCTCTAAAGAATATCAAGCTGCAGACAAAGAATTAAACAAAGCTTATAAAAAGATCCGAGAAACACTCTCCGAATCTGAAAAAGAAGAATTAAAAAAACTGCAAATCATGTGGATTGGATATCGAGACGGAATTTGCGAAGGTCCAATGTATTCAATGGATGAAACCGGTGTAGATACGATCCTTTGCAAAACTGAGATCACAATTGATAGAACTCAATATTTTCATAAAGTATGGGAACATCCAAATCCACCAAAAGATGGGATCGGGTCTTATACGGATGGATTTGGAGGAAGTCTAAAACTTTCCCGAGAAAAGTCCAAAAAAGAGATACAATTCTCTTTCGAAGTAGTCAGAGGGCCTACAGCTCATATAGGAGAAGTGACCGGAAGCTGGACTCCAAATCAGGAAGGAAAATGGACCTGGGCTTCTACTCCAAATTGTAATTCCGAGGATCCGGATTGTTGCCTTCTCCAATTCGAAACTTTTCCCAATAGGATCGAAGTAGAGGAAATCTCCTGTTCAGCATATCATGGAGCAAGAGCATACTTTGGCGGAAGTTATAGATATTCAAAAAAATAATCGTTTTTCCGAGAGGGTCATTAAATTTCCTCCCGGAAAACATATTATAGAAATATAAAATTATTTAGATCACCAAGCTGCGATGATCGCCCCCATTACCGCCATTACAACCAGAGAACATCCGCATTCGAATAGCCAAAGTTTTACTCCCCTCCCCATCCAAATCACTTCCATAGAGGTAGAAGTAATTATAAATCCAAGCCATACCCAAAGTCCACAAATCACGCCCTTCCAAATCCCGGAGCCTCCCAAATAAGTGGAGGAAGAAGCAAAAAGATAAATTACCGCAAGAACGTAAGCAGTCACTACGTTAGCGAAAAGATTCCATAACATCTGAGGGACCATATCGCTGAACTTCTCATTTCCAGTAGGATGAATATTTGCCAATTTCATCCAAACCTTGCCGAATATAGGTCCATGAAATAAAAATCCCAGAATAAAAGCCGTGATCGCAGATACTAATACTGCGATCAAATTGATCGGTAACATATGAACTCCTACCATTTCTTACGGATCCTTTCAATCTGATAAGATCCGGGGAACGTTTTTAACATACTATTTAGTATGTTAAAAGAAAAAATCATCTCACCCCATTTATTTATTGAAAATTTTTTCAAAAATTATCGACTATGATGGTGCTCTCTGTATGAAAAGATCGAATAATCTCGAAAAGAAAACCCGTAATCTGGAAAATACCAGAAAACAGATCCTAAAGGTGGCTTTTGAAAATTTTTTCAAAAACGGTTTTCAAGCCACGAGTATGGATGATCTGGTCCATCATACAGCTCTTACGAAGGGAGCATTTTATCATCAATTCCAAAGTAAAAATGAACTAGGATATGCGGTAATAGATGAGGTCATAAAACCTCTTATATTAGAACGTTGGGTAACCCCTCTGGAAAATTACGAGAATCCGGTGATTGGGATCTTAGAATTGATGCAAAAGAATATAGGGAATACAAAACCGGAACTTCTAAAATATGGCTGTCCGTTAAACAATTTCACACAAGAGTTATCCGTGGTGAACAAAGGTTTTAAACTTAGGCTACAAACTGCCTTGGATCTTTGGGTATTGAATATTAATAAACAATTGATCCGAGCAAAACGATCCGGGTTTTTAAAAAAAGAAATTAATACGAAAGAAGCCGCTTTATTTGTAGTAATGTCTCACGAAGGTATTTACGGGTTTCTGAAAGGAACAGGAAATAAAAAACAATTCAATATACTTTATAAGGTAATGAAAACCTATCTAAAATCGATCTCAAATCCATTTTGATCTTTATTTAAGATCTAAAACCGCATCATCCACCATTTGATTTAATACACTTTTAAAATCGCCTACCTCAAGAGTGATCCTATTATTAGAAAGAGATACGATCCCATGCAACCTACTCCATAATTGCAAGAGTAAATAACCGGTATTCTTCTTCCCTTTACTCGATTTCTTTTTTCTAATTTTATCTATGATCCCTCCTGTTAGTTCTGCGATCTTGATCGCGGATTGATTTTGGAAATAAGCAAGTTCTTCGTGTTCTGTTCCTACATAATCTCGAAATCTAGGCAGATCCAAACTAAATAAAACATTATAATAATGAGAATTTTCCAGACCGAATCGAATATACGCATGAGCCATTGCATACAATTGTTTATACGGATCCTTATGAAGTAATGATGCCTCTTCCATTTTTTTATGCAGAATATAGAAGCCTCGGACTAAGACCTGCAGATAAAGTTCATCCTTATCCGAAAAATAATTATAGATTGTTTTTGCAGCGATTCCCAAACGACTTCCCAATTTACGCATACTAAAATTGGAAAATCCGATCTCATTGATCAAAGAGATCGATTCTTCGATTATTTTACTTTTGATCCGATCAATTTCCTCCGGCTTTGCTGGGGTCTTGGACATTCAAACCATTTTAGATTCTGTGGAAATTCGCTCAACCCGTATTAATCTATCGAATAAATCCAAGAATTATCAGTATTTCAGGAAGAGGATTAACTTGGAGAATTGCTTGACTATCCTAAAGTAGATCATTAGCTATATAAAAGTAACACCTGTTACCTTTATATAGACCCACAAAAATATTACAAGAATGGTGAAAAGCGTGCAATCTACTAAACTTTCTCAACTTCCCTCTCGTATCGCAATCGGAAGATCCGCGGAAATTTTTCCCTGGGGTGAAGGAAAGGTCGTGAAACTTTTTTTCTCTGATATTCCGAAGGAAGATATAGAATTCGAATATAAGAATACTCTGGAAGCGAATAAACTAGGCGTATGCTCGATGAGATGTTATGAAAAAATAGAGATCGAGAACCGTATCGGTATCGTCTTAGACTTTATAGAAGGAGTTTCTCTTACGAAATTGCCGGAACAAAATCCTATAAAATTATTCGAGGTTCCAAAAATACTAGCTGAATTACATTCCAAACTTCACAAAAAAGAGACAGGATCCCTTAGAGAGATCAAAAGTTACGCAAAAAGCACCCTGGCGCTTAAACCATTAAAATTCCTTAATGTAGAAGAGAGAAAAAAAGCGGAGAAACTCATTGATGCATTACCCGGCGGATCTTCTATCCTACATATGGACTTTCATCCTGAAAATATAGTCGTATCCAAAGATGAAAATATAGTGATCGACTGGAGAACTGCGGCCAAAGGAAATCGGGCCGCCGACGTAGCCTATACGGTTTTTCTTTTCAAAGACGCTGAATTATGGCCCGGAACACCAAAACTAAAACTATTATTTTATACGATCGTAAGAAGTATTATTCTCAGGGGATATCTAAAGAATTACATATCCCTTTCCGGAATTACATTGGAAGAAATTGATGCATGGAAACTTCCTATACTATTGCTACGAGCAGGAGTCTGGGATATAGATAGCGAAAGAGATTCTCTCCAAAAACAGATCCGCAAAATCCTATCCGGGACCAAATGAGTATAATCACACTTTCCAGATTTATTGAACATCATAAAGACGAAGAATTCGATTGCCTCATCATTGGAGGCGGGATCACAGGAGCCGCGCTTGCTTACGAAGCCTCGAGTAGAGGTTACTCTGTTGCGTTGGTAGAAAAAGATGATTTCGGAGGAGCTACCTCTGCCGCAACAGGCAAACTTATTCATGGCGGGCTTCGTTATCTAAAACAATTCGAGATCGGACTTGTAAGAGAATCCTTGCGAGAAAGAAGGATCTTATCGAATATTGCGCCGAACTTCATCTATCCTTATCCGATCATTCTTCCGAATACTGGATGGATCGAAAAGATCGGGCTATTCGTTTATGATCTTCTATCATTTGATCGAAATTTTGTTCGGGACAAAAGTAAACGTATTCCCGGATTTAAGATCCTCTCTCAAAAAGAAATAAAAGGATCCATACCTTCGAGCGAAGAGAAAAAGATCCGTAATGCAATCCTATATTACGATTGCCTTAGTATTAGTCCGGAAAGACTCACCCTTACTTTTATCAAATCCGCCGCTGTATATGGAGCGAAGGTTTCTAATTACACTGAAGTAAAAAATCTTACGATCCAAGAGAATAGAGTTTTAGGTGCAGAAGTTTTAGATAAACTCACAGGAAAGATCGTAAAACTTAGGGCGAAGGTAACAATAAATGCAACAGGTGCTTGGACCCAAAAACTGCTGAATACATCCAAAGAAACGGAGGGTCCTACTCCTAAAACAAGATCCGAAGGAATCTATCTAATCACTCGGAAACTTTCAGATCAAATGTTCCTGTATGTAGGAGGAAAAAGCCATTTTAGTTTTGCTCCTTGGAGAAACCATAGCTTGATCGGTCCCACTGATACTCCTTATCAAGGAGATGTTTCTGAATGGAAGATCAGTGCAGAAAGTGTGGAGAATTTTTTATCCGCAATCAATAGTACGGCGAACTTAAAGGAAAATCTTACTAAAAAGGACGTACTTTTTGTATACGGAGGACTTCGCCCTCTTGCGGAAACGAATTTAGAAGATACATATACTGCTTCCAGACGTTCAGAATTTCACGATCATGAAGAAGATAATATCAAAGGACTGATCACTGCTGCAGGTGGGAAATACACAACTAGCAGGGAATTCGCTCGGAACATTTTCGAGAACATTATCAAAAAAGTGAATAAACACCCTAAACCTAGTATTTCACATAAAAAATATTTGTATGCATGCGATATCCCAAACATCGAAGAATTCATAAGTAGGAAGAAAAGATCCAGGTCCGATATTGGAGAGAATACGATCGATTATTTGATCCGACATTACGGTTTAGAATATGAAACCATATTGGATTTGGCTTACAATTCTCCAGAACTTGGCATTCAAGCAAACGACGACGGAGAAATTTTCGCACAAGTAGTTTTCGCTATCCGAAACGAAATGGCCCTGACCCTAAAAGATATTTTCTTTAGACGTACAGGAATGGGTGCATTAGGTCATCCAGGTTGTAAGGTGATAGACCAAGTCGCTAAACTCGCCGCATCCGAACTTGGATGGACAAAAGATAAACTTTCCGAGGAACTCGCTTCTATAGAAGAAGCATTCAAAATTCCTTGAATTTAAGGATCAAAAGCCTCATTCATATCCGTCTTTTTGGCTCAAGCGTATACGGTAGGATTTCAGATCTTCTACCCTTGAATCGAATAAAAATCAAATCACACTCGTTATACGAAAAGTTTGTTTGCATACCAATTGTTATTCGAAACAAATTTATTTAGAACGTTTTCTCTTGACAGTTTCTGGAATTCTAAGATTCTATAATTAGGCGATTGTAGCACTTGCTACAATCTCATCCAAAGCCCCAGAAAAGGGTAAATAGAAATTCGAAACAAGTGAAGAGGTTTAAACAAATGCGTAAATTGATCCTAATTACTCTGGTAGCATTATTCTCCAGCGGATCCTTACTCGCTTCCGGAGGAGGCTCTTCCTCCAAACCATTGACTGGGACTTACCCAATCGTTCTTTCTCACGGCCTATTTGGTTGGGGAAACGATAGCACCGGTCTTATTAGTATTCTCTCATATTGGGGTGGAATGGATACCTATCTTCAATCCCAAGGTGCGACTGTATATGCTCCTGCAAAAAAAGCAGCTCAGTCCAACGAAGCAAGAGGAGCTGAATTGAAAGATAAAGTTTTGGTATATATGGCTGCAAACGGCTTTACCAAAGTGCATATCTTGGGACATTCACAAGGTGGATTGGATAGCAGATATGCAGTTTCAAATCTAGGACTCGGTTCCAAGGTTTCTACCTTAACTTCATTAAATACTCCTCATAGAGGTTCCCCTATTGCAGACATCATCAACGGAGTCTTGCCTGAGTGGATCAAACCTTTTGTTGCGACTATCTTGAATGTTTTCGTTCAATTAATTTGGGGAGACAAAGACCAGGATGTACTTTCTGCATTGGGATCCTTAACAAAAGCCGGAACTGAAAACTTCAATTCTCGTACTCCTGATAATCCGAGCGTGAAATATTTCTCTTACGGTTCTTATATCACTATCCCGGATCTGATCCAGCATCCTTTGATGGGGCTTACTCAACCTGCTTGTATCGTCGGAGGATTACTGAACGGACAAGGTGGGACTTGTGATGGACTCGTTCCTTATTCTTCTTTAAAATGGGGAACATTCAAGGGAGGACCTGACTATAGTATTTTTACTACTGGTGTGGATCATCTTCAATGTGCAAACACATTGAATTCCGGAAAATTCTGGTACGACGTAGAAGGATACTTCTTAAAAATAGTATCTAACGCTAAATCCAATCAGTAAGAACTACCCTTTCTTAAAATGAAAATCAAAAGCCGAGACGAATGTCTCGGCTTTTTTGTTTTGGTCTACATTCTATTAATATAAGAAAATTTTTCTTTAACGCATATTAAAACTATCGTAATGAAATTTAGAAAGATCGAATTTATAGTCCTTCAAACCTTCGATCAGATATTCTCTGAACTTTTTTGGACCGCAGAACCAAATGCTCAAATCGCCAAAATTTCTCATTTTTTCACGAAGAAGATCCAAGGATAAATATTCCCCCTGATCAGAATTCAAATGATACAAATTAACGGAATTATTCTTACATATCTTATCTAAAGAAGAAGGGAACTGAAGATCCAAACTCCCTCTGGTGCAGTACCAAAAATCGATCGGTTTAGAGGCACCTCCACGATTGGAAAAATATTCTAAACGAGCCATAAAAGGAGTAATTCCGATCCCACCTGCGATCCAAATTTGTTTTTCAGAATCGTCTTCAAATAAAAACTCTCCATACGGCCCTTCTATCCTTACGGATTGTCCTTTTTGGATTTTAGTTTTCAGCTCCTTTGTATAATCACCCAATCCTTTAATGGAAAAACGTAATGTATCAGAATTCTCCTCATAGGAAGATATCGTAAAAGGATGTGGCTCTTTATCATGCTCGAATTTTAAAAACGCGTATTGCCCGGCCTTGTAGGATAAAACCTTGTCTTGAGTTTTCAGACGAAGATCCAGTATCTCTCCCTGAATTGAAATAGAATCGATGATCCCTTTCATTCTTTTAGAATTTCCTATTTTCTGAAAAAGACCTATGACTGCGGCTACAGATCCGATACTCAAAAGGATCAGTAATAAATAGCCGCCAGGGCTCGATAACCAATGCTCTTTCATCTGAGCAGTACCTGCATGAAATGCCAATAAAAGGAATAAACCCGGAAATACTTTGTGAGTAACTCGAAAGAATCTATAAGGAATTTTATTAATTAAAGCAATACCGATCAATATGATCATCATATAGAATATTATTTCAGCGAATAGAACCCCTGCTTGGAAGAGAGAGATCTCTAATTCAGAAAATCCGGTCCCATCACTTAGATCTCCCGGATTCGGGATCCACTCCAGATCTACCAACCAATGCGCGCCTTCTTCTAAAAGCCAATGAGATATGATAAATACGAATGAAAAGATCCCCACCCATTTATGGATCTCGTACGCCTTATCCAAACCTCCCATTACCCGATTGACAGGTTCGAATCGAACCGAGATTAACATGGATAAAACCATAAGGGACATTGCACATGCCCCAGTGAGAAAAACTAACTGTTCTCTCAACTCCCAAACTGTAGGATTTTGGATCAGATGGATCGGCCCCGGCGATAAAGAAAATATCAAACAACCTAGGAAAACAGAAAATAGGACCCATTTTTTAGCGCTCATGGCTTAGTTAGACATTATCTTATGTAAGGAAGTCAACACATAGGAATGTTTAGAAAAGAAGAAAGTCCTGAAAATCGATAACAAATGTTATCAAAGCTATTCTGAAAAAATGATCTTATTTAGAACGTTTTATTTTTGAAAGTTTACTTTTGATCCTGCTCAAGTGCACCTTACTAATCCCCAAATAAGAAGCGATATAATGTTGAGGGACACGCTCTATGATCTGTGGTTTTTCCTTTATTAGATTTAGATAACGTTCTTCAGGAGTATCGCGAATAAAAGATAAAAAATGCCTCATATAATTAAAAGTCCTTTCGAATATCGCCCTTATAACTTTTTCTCTTAACTCGGGGATCTCAGTTACCTCGGAGAGGATCCGGTCCATATCTTTTTTATGGATATACCATATGACGCAGGGTTCTACTGTTTCGATAGAAACAAGACTCGGGATTTCTTTCAGGTAACTTTCTAAGGAGGAAAAACTTGAATTTTCGAAAAAAAATTGGAAAGTAATATCCTTTCCCCGATTATTAAACCATACCCTTACACATCCCTTCTCCACGAAAAAACCTTTTTTAGAGATGGCTCCTTCGTTTAAAAGAGATGTTTTCGCAGGGACTTCCATACGATGAAAACAAGAAACGTATTCCTCCCATTTGGGATCAGAGATCGGGATCTTATCCCTAAATTTTTCAAACATCTACAAACTATTCTGGACTATTTCAATATTCTAAAGAGCCGATCCGTTTTCTTAAGAGCTCTTTCTGTTCAAGTTTTCATTATATAAGGAAGGAAGAAAACCTGCTAATATTCCCATCTCTTCCAAACAATGCAATCTTAAATCTTCTGCAGTTGAGCGACGCATCGAAATGAAACGGATTATGGGTAAATTTGCAATAGAAACAAATTTGAATATACTCGTTTTTTTACCTCTTGCTGCAATATGACCCAACCAAAATCTAGAACGCATTTCTGCGCCTTCATTCGTCCTTCGAACTGAATGGCATAATAAGCCAAAATTTACAGGCAAATTTAGATCACCTACGAATGCACAGGCCATAAAACGATCCTTATGGATTGGATCGGAACCGAAAAAAGAAGAAGGATCCACAAAATTAATACGGAGTTTCATCAAAGCTGGACCTATATATTCATGTACTAGATGACTTGCACCCACTAAGACTCCCTTCTCTTTCGACTCCCAATCCATCCAAACATGAGCGCGAGGATGCCAACGTTTATAATCTTCCGTAGTTTTCAGATATTCCGTAAACCAAAGCCTTACCATATCCGGAGAAACTCCAGGCATTGGAATTCTGACCGATACTTGAAACGTTCCGTTTAGAAGTCTTTTAACACCTTCTTCAAAATCCCCATCAAGTAGATCTTCCAACTTGCGAGGTCTTGAGAAGAAGGACAATGCCAAGTTTAAAAACAAAAAAACTATAACTGCTACAATAATTCCAAAGGATCCCATAGATTGAAAATGGTGGAGAAACCAAAAATTGTCAATAAACTAGATCATGATCTAATTTAAAAAATTCAAGACATCCTCACTTATTCTGCCCAACCATTCTTCAAAATCCCAAAAAGAGTTTCGAGAGTCTTTCTTGGATGAGAGGAGTCAGCTGCTCTGTAGAATGCATCCAAAATGAAATGTGCGATGGACTTAGCCTCCACTTCTCCTAACTTCTTCCGAACTTCTTTTTGTAAAACTTTTGCCAATGAGTCCTCGTACCTCATCGTGATCTGCCTTTCATAAATAGAAAGTTCAGGCGTAGATTTTATAAAATTTCTAAATTCCCGAACAAGTTTACGATTTGCAGGATTAAAGGCCGGGTTCTCCAATCCGAAATCAAAGAGAGCATCCAAGATAGAAACGCCCTTCTTTCGAAGGCGAACCGAATTAACTAGCCTTTCTTCTCTTTCAATATCCTCATCGAAAACAAGAGATTCTTTGTTCGGAAAGTAGTTAAACAGGGTCGGCACAGAAACATTCGCGAGTTTGGCAATTTGGGCCGTAGTGACCGAGTGATACCCATGCTCCATAAAAAGCCCAGTTGCAAGGTCTGAGATTGCTTTGCGGGTTTGTTCCTTTTTTAATTCTCTTAGTCCCAAAACGAAAATTTTTCCTTTTTTATCCGATTTTTTACTTTTTATTTTTTAATTGACTTAAATATTTTAGTCAATTAAAAAATAGGAAAAACCTTCGGTTCAGAAGTAAAAAGGAGATCCACTATGAATCAAAAGAACCATACACCAATTGTTATCATCGGGGCCGGACTAGGCGGCCTAACTCTCGCGAGAGTCCTTCATGTTCACGGGATCAAATCGACTGTCTACGAAGCTGAAATTTCTTCGGGCGCTCGTAAACAAGGAGGAATGCTCGATATCCACGAATACAATGGACAACTTGCACTTAAGGAAGCTGGGTTATTCGATAAATTTCTGGAAATCATTAATGAAGGTGCCCAAGCATCTAGGATACTAGATAAAAACGGGAATATCTTATTAGATGAGCCTGATGATGGCACAGGCGCAAGGCCGGAAGTTTTAAGAGGAGACCTTCGTCAGATCCTATTGGATTCGCTTCCTAACGAAGTTGTTCAATGGGGGCATAAAGTCCAATCCGTGTCCTCATTAGGAGATGGACGGCATGAGGTTGTCTTTACAAACGGTTCTACAATAACGACCGATCTACTCGTAGGCGCAGACGGCGCTTGGTCGAAAGTTCGCCCTCTTCTTTCCGAAGAGAAACCGAAATATGTAGGAACAATGTTCATCGAAACATTCTTATTTGAAAGTGATATCCGTCATAAAGCGAGCGCAGAAGCCGTCGGAGATGGAGCAATGTATGCACTTGCACCTGGAAAAGGTATTGTAGCACATCGCGAACCGAATGGAACACTACATACATATGTTCAATTAAACAAGGAGAAAGATTGGTTTGATACGATCGACTTCAGCAATTCCAAAAAAGCGTTAGCTCATATTGCTAAAGAATTCGAAGGTTGGTCAGAAGAACTAACAGCACTGATCACAGAAGGAGATACGGATCCGGTCCTTCGCCCGATCCACACTCTTCCTATAGAACATAAATGGGAACGTGTTCCAGGAGTTACATTACTTGGAGATGCTGCACACTTGATGCCGCCTTCCGGTGAAGGGGCTAATCTTGCGATGTTAGACGGAGCTGAGCTCGGAAAGGCGATTATTGCTAACCCAAGTAATATAGAAGAGGCGCTAATTACTTTTGAAAAACAAATGTTTTCTCGTAGCGCTGCAGAGGCAATAGACTCGGAAGAGATCTTGGATCTATGCCTTGGAGAAAGTTCCCCTCAAAGCCTTGTTAACTTCTTTAACGGAGTGAATCTCGCAGTGTAAATTAAGAAACCCGCAAATAGCCTCTGTTTGCGGGTCGTAAAAAAGGATAGTTGTAACCGATAATTCAAGCCCTTGTGGGATAATTTATTGCATATCATTTCTATCTATCCGACCATTGGCCAGAATCGAGAATTTGATTATGCCTAACGTACGCCTTTATTTACGTATCTTATTCTTACTTGCAATCCTAAGCTTCCAAAATTGTGGAACGGTTCTGCTTCTCAATGCGCATCAATCTACAGGAGAAGACCATATCCTAGAATCCATAATAGGAAATATGACTGCAGGCCTGATTCATTATTGGCCCTTAAATGGAGACGCAAAGGATAAAGTTGGCTCACTACATTTAACAGCATTCGGAACAATAGGACCTACTCTTACTTTAGATCGTTACGGTTTACCAAACAGCGCATTCCATTATGACGGTATAGACTCCTGGCATAGTTCAGATCC
This sequence comes from Leptospira sarikeiensis, assembly GCF_004769615.1. Lineage (GTDB taxonomy): Bacteria > Spirochaetota > Leptospiria > Leptospirales > Leptospiraceae > Leptospira_B > Leptospira_B sarikeiensis. Next base: position 39,606 of record NZ_RQGF01000020.1, read on the forward strand.
CGGTGCAGGAGAACCAATCTTAACGGGAACAGCTTCTTTCACCTTCAGCGCTTGGGTGAAAGGAAAATTCATACCTACCCAAGGAGGTGGAATTATTATGGGCCAAGGAGATGGCTTAGGATTCCAGCTTATGAATGATGTATGCTTACAAGTCAGAGTATATACTACGAACCAAGGTACAGGCGTTGTCAGCAATGTCAGTCCTTGCGGGGTAATCGTTCAAGATGATGCCTGGTATCATATAACTTTCACATGGGATTTTCCCAACAATAGAGCTAATTTATATATTGGAAATGATCTAGTAACGTCGGCTGTATACAATCCGAATCTCCCTTGGACATCGGGCACCCCATTTACACTAGGCTACGGCACTATAGGCGGAGGATCTCAAGTAGTCACTATTGACGAAGTTAGAATCTACAATAGGATCGTTTCTCCGGCAGACATCGGCTTTTAGTTTCGGATCTTGATATAAGAGGAGGAGTGATTCGATTTCACTCTTCCTCCTTGTTATAGAGAGTTCAAAAAGTTCCTACAGTAAATCTTAAACCGCTTCTGATCTCAAAGAAGCGATATCGATCACGAAACGATATTTCACATCGCTCTTGAGCATTCTTTCATACGCCGCATTGATCTCTTGGATCTTAATTTCTTCAATATCCGAAACAATCCCGTGTTTACCGCAAAAATCTAACATCTCCTGAGTTTCCGCAATTCCTCCAATCGCAGAACCTGTTACGGATCTACGACCTAAAAGAAGTGGAACCGTATGTAAGAATGGTTCGATCGGTCCCAAAAGTCCGACTAACACAAGATTTCCGTCCAAACCGAGAGTCGGTAAATATGGATTCAAATCGTGAGCGGAAGGAACGGTATCTATAATCAATTCAAACTCTCCCCTCACCGATTCCATCTGCTTGCGATCTGTGGAAAGAATGATGCGGTCGGCACCTAACTTTTTTGCATCTTCCGACTTTCCTAAAGAACGAGTAAAAAGAGTTACCTCGGCTCCTAAAGCTTTTGCGAATTTTATAGCCATATGACCTAATCCACCAAGACCCGTAACCGCAACCTTACTTCCTTTACCTACTTTCCAATGACGTAAAGGAGACCAAGTAGTAATTCCTGCGCAAAGGAGAGGAGCTGCTGCTTTCAGATCCAAGCTATCAGGGATTTTTACCACAAAATCTTCCGAAACTATGATCTTCTCAGAGTAGCCACCTTGGGTAACCGTATGATCATGTCGATCCACTCCGTTGTATGTATAAGTGGGAAATTTTTCGCAATATTGCTCCAAACCTTTTTTACAAGCCTGGCAATCGCGGCAGGAATCTACCATACAACCTACACCTACATGATCTCCTACCTTAAAACGAGTCGTATTTGGCCCAATACCAATCACTTTACCGACAATCTCGTGGCCTGGAACCATAGGATAGGCAGAACCTCCCCAATCATTCCTAGCCTGGTGAAGATCAGAATGGCACACACCACAATAAAGTATTTCTATTACTATATCATTATTTCTTAAACTGCGACGTTCGAATTGAAATGGTGCGAGTGCTTGGGACGCGGATTGAGCGGCATAACCTAAAACCTTAATCGTCATCTTTTATTTACATACTCCCAAAAATTCAGTCGGACAAAATACATTTGCCCCAAAGAAGTTACTTATACAATAGCCCTTGAGATCCTACTTATCAATATCTGATCCTATTTATTCTTGCCTAATTCTATGAAAGAGCCGATTTTTTCGCCTTCAAATGTTTTGGAAAATTGAACAGAGACGTCCCTTTAACGATCTATCCTTTTCTGAAGATGTTCCGGATAACGTTCACCTTGAACTCTAAGTCTCGCTGCGCCGTCGTCTATTTCTTTCAAATCTACTTCAGTCAGAAGAATTTCAGCCGATCCATTATTCTCTTTCAATCTTTCCGATTTAGTTGTTCCAGGAATGGGAACCATCCAAGGTTTCTGAGCCAAGATCCAGGCAAGAGCGATCTGAGCGGGAGTCACATTTTTCTTTTGTGCAAGTTTTGAAAGAAGATCCACAAACGTTTGATTCGCGGATAAATTTTCTTTCTGAAAGCGAGGAACAATACTTCGAAAATCGCCTGTTTCGAATGTAGTGCCCGTTGGCATCTTACCTGTCAGAAAACCCTTTCCAAGAGGACTAAAAGGAACAAAGCCGATCCCAAGTTCTTCTAAAACAGGGAGTATTTGTTCTTCAGGTTCTCTCCACCAAAGAGAATACTCACTTTGTAAAGCTGCCACAGGTTGGACTGCATGGGCTTTCCGAATATTGCTCACACCTGCTTCTGAAAGGCCGAAATGTTTTACTTTCCCTTCCTGGATCAGATCACGGACCGTACCCGCGACTTCTTCAATCGGAACATTCCGATCCACTCTATGTTGATAAAAAAGATCGATGGCTTCTACATTCAGTCTTTTTAAAGAAGCATCACATACTTTTCTAATATTTTCCGGACGACTATCGGTCTCCGACCAAGCATCTTGTTTAAATCCAAACTTTGTCGCGATCACCACCTTATCTCGATAAGGCGCTAAAGCCTCCCCCACAATCTCTTCATTTATATAAGGCCCATAAACTTCTGCAGTATCGAAGAAAGTAATACCTTGTTCCACTGCATCCCGAATGATCCGAACCCCGTCCAGTCGTTCCAATTTTTGGGAATAACCGAAACTGATCCCCATACAGCCGAATCCAATTTCTGAAACTTCTAACCCGGCTTTACCTAAGATTCTTTTTTTCATCTTCCTTCTCCTTATCTTCCTGTCTGACCCTGGAGTAAGAAAACTTTAAGCCCGGTGGATAAGTTTCTCAATACACAAAGGTCTTTTTTATTGCCTAATCCTACGATTTCTCATTTCTCCACTGACTTTTATGTATTTAATTGCGATCCAATTTTAGAGCTTATAGATATTAATCTTCCTTTTTCTTGTCTAATTCTATAGAATATGAGAGAATTTAACATACTTCAGAATTCTAGGGTTATCTAAATCTATGAAGAAAAATAAGCCCACTCCTGTATCCGCAGAAAAACGTAAAAAACTCGCGGATCTTTTATACAATCTAGTTCCCGAAGAACAAATCCTTTCCTCGGATCTAAAAGGAGTGCGCCTCTTTCGTATCGATGAGCCTGCGCCTAAAGCACAAAAGGCATATGAACCTGGCATCATTATTCTGGCTCAAGGGCAAAAGAAAATTTTTCTAGGTTCGGACGTATATACCTACGACTCCGGGAATTATTTAGTCTTATCAGTGCCTCTTCCACTTGAATGCGAAACTCTTGCAAGCCCCGAGGAACCTATATTAGGAATTTATATTACAGTGGATCCTACATCCGTCGGGGAAATCATGTTAGAAATGGATGATGTTAGGTTAGATGAAGAAGAACTTCCAAAAGGAATTTACTCCGCTCCACTTAACGATCTCCTGACCGATGCCGCCATCCGCTTAACAGAAGCATTGCACAATCCTCAAGAAACTAAAATCCTAGGGCCTACCATCGTGAAGGAGATCATCTATCGTGTCTTGTGCAGAAAGGAAGGAGGAGCTCTTCAAGCTCTTGCTTATCGAAATCGAAAATTTTTTCAAATAGCCAGAGCTCTACACCGGATCCATGAATCTTTTGACAAGGATTTGGATGTTCGCTCTTTGGCCTTCGATGCCGGCATGAGTATTTCTACTTTTCATTCCAGCTTTAAAGCAGTAACCAATGCCTCGCCCATTCAATATATCAAGAATGTGCGCCTGCATAAGGCTAGGATACTCATGCTCCAAGAAGGACTCAACGCGTATAACGCGGCGATCCAAGTAGGATATGAAAGTCCTTCTCAATTCAGTAGAGAATATAAAAGATTTTTTGGGACTCCTCCCGGAAAAGATACTGCAAGTTTCCGAACAGAGCAAGAGGAGAAATCCGGAATGGATGCGGATAAGGTGATCGCAATATAAGGGATTGCGGAAATCGCCATCCAATACTGAAAAATTCGATCACCAAACCTTTTTTCTATATTAGATCCAAAAACAAAATCTTGATAGAACAAAATTGCCGAGTATTTAAAATACGGCCGGTCAACTTTTGAAGTTTGAACAAGGTGAATATTTTATGGCTTCGAATATTATTACAAGTACGGATTTTTTAGTTGGTAAACAAAACTTTAGAAAGACTGAATTCATAGCCGGTATTGATCCCGGCATCGAATTGGCAGATGGAGAGATCTTAATAAAAATCGATAGCTTCGGCTTTACAGCAAATAACGTAACGTATGCGGCAACCGGTGATTCGTTGAAGTATTGGCAATTTTTTCCGAGCTCATCTGAAGAATGGGGACGTATTCCTGTTTGGGGATTTGGAAATGTTTTCCGATCGAATCATAAATCTTTGTCGGAAGGAGATCGTATTTACGGTTATTTACCGATGTCTACATTTACTATTTTGAAACCGGATAGAATTAGTCCGGAAGGATTTTTCGACACTACCCCTCATAGACGTAATTTGCCCGCCGCATATAACTCTTATAATTTATGCTCCGGGGATCCAGCTTATGATCCCGCTTTCGAATCAGAACAGATGTTACTACGACCGCTTGCGATCACATCTTTTTTATTGGAAGATTTCTTATCTGATAAAAATCTATTCGGAGCCAAATCTGTCTTGGTATCCAGTGCATCTAGTAAAACCGCATTAGCATTCGCATTCTTTCTTTCCAAGAAAAAGCCAAAAGATTGTAAGATCATAGGATTAACTTCTGCGCGTAATATAGGATCCATTCGTTCTTTAGGATATTATGATGAGCTAATTTCTTATGAAGAAGTCGGTTCTCTTCCAAAAACGACTCCGACCATTTATGTGGACATGGCCGGAAACGGAAAATTGACGAGGGAGATACATACGTATTTCCAAGAAAATTTACTCTATAGCTGTGTCGTAGGGGTCACTCACTGGGAAGAACGTTCGGAAGAAGAAAATTTGCCCGGTCCAAAACCAAGCTTCTTCTTTGCACCTGCAAGGATCCGAAAGCGGACCGTGGACTGGGGCCGAGGCGGGGTAGAAACAAAGTTTGGTGAATCTTGGAAATTATTCCTGCCTTCTATATCAAAATGGATGAATATAAAAAAAGCATCCGGAAAAGAAGAAATCCTTTCTACTTATTTAGAAGTCCTGGAAGGAAAATCCGATCCGACAACTGGAAATATAATGATTTTTTAATGTGTCAGTAATGAAGAAGAGCCGAATAGAATCGGCTCTATAAAAAAACTCAATTGCAATCGGAAGTCGCAACTCGGTTAGTACCATCTATTGAAACAGCAACGAAACGACCATTCCCGTAGGCTACATTGACCCAGGTATTTGCCTGTGGTGCGGAATATCCGGTCCAATTGATCCCATCGGAAGAAGCCATGATTCTTTTTGTTCCGGAAAGAGCGACGGCAACAAATAAACCATTTCCATACGTTATATTATACCAATAGTTTGCTTCCGGTGCAGTTCTCGTGGTCCAGTTGGACCCATCGGAGGAAGTCATGATCTTACCAGATGTGGCAACGGCGGCATAGAGTCCGTTTCCAGCCGCGACCCCCCACCAACTAGTATTCTCCGATGCAGTCCGAAGTGTCCAAGTAATCGCATCCGGAGAGGTCATGACATGGCCCGTGCCATTCTGATTTACAGCAACAAAACGACCGTTTCCATAAGTAACATTGACCCAAGAGGCGCCACCATCGGACTGTATGGTTCGATCCGTCCAAGTAATCCCGTCAGGTGAACTCATTCCAGCACTAGGGGAAAGGGCAAAGAAGAGTCCATTTCCGTAGGCCAAACTTTGCCATGATAGATTGGAAGAGGCTGTTCTGGAAGTCCAAGTAATTCCGTCAGGAGAAGTCATGACTTGGTTTGTGCCATTCTCCGATACCGCAACAAAGAGACCATTGGCAAAGACGACGGATTTCCATGCATT
>NZ_RQGF01000004.1 GCF_004769615.1 Leptospira sarikeiensis
GATGGATACGTATGGACAATGGAAAAGATCCGAGTTCGGGAAGAATAAGATCCATTGCCAAAATTGCCATATGCCTTCTTAACATATTGCAAAGAAGAAGAATTTCACCAACGGCATTGGGCATTCCCCCTCGAATCCCAAGGCTCGCTTTCAGTAGAACCGGATCCGGCCTCTTGCGGGAGCTGCCATTCCAAACAATTCGGTTCCTGGAAGTCGACTCTTCACTCCCGGGCCTTAGGCCCGGGCTTTCTTTGGCAATTGCCTAGGCTCGGAAAACATAGTACCGAAAAATGTACAAACTGCCATAGCCCTAATTTAGAGACCAAAAATATATTATTATCCCGTTTAGGTTGGGAAGAAAAGATCCAAGATCCTAAATGGAAGCCCGGGATAGAAGAGAATGGGATCCAATGTGCAAGCTGTCATCTTAGGAACGGGAAAATTTACGGACCGATCCCTAAAAATGGAACATCGGAAAGAATAGTAGAAAATTCGAATATTCCTCACGAAGGTTTTATACCTAAAAAAGAATTCGAAGAGGCCGAATTCTGCAAGAACTGCCATCAATCTCCAAATACTGCAAAACCTGTAAACGGAAAGTTCCTGATGGATACGTATGGACAATGGAAAAGATCCGAGTTCGGGAAGAATAAGATCCATTGCCAAAATTGCCATATGCCGGATAGAAACCATGAATGGAAGGGTATCTCAGATCCGGAAATGGTGAGCCGCGGGATCCAAACCTCTTTGAATGTTCTGGCATCCGGAGAAAACTTTGAAGTTGTTGCCGAATTGAAGAATAGTGGAGTGGGGCATTTATTTCCTAGCTATTCCGTTCCGAAAGTTTATTTGGAAGTTTGGGCAGAAACCAAATCCGGCAAAAGAAATAAAATTTCAGAGAAGATTCTAGGATGGATGTTGGACCTAGAACTACAAACTGAAATTTTCGATACCAGACTTTCTCCCGGGGAAGCCACTCTTCTAAAAACTAAACTTACCAGGCAAGAATTTCAGGAAATCCGAAAAATCCAGTTCGTAGTAACTGTAGATCCGAAAGAATATTATAAAAGAATGTTTGCAGATAACTGGAAATTCAAGGACACATTTCCGGAAAATACTAAACCTTGGGTTTTGCCGTATTTAAAAAAAGCTTTGGAAGAAGCAAACTCCTCCAAATACGAATTTGCTCGTTTAGAATGGAAGCCTTGAAATAAAAAACTCCGAGCAAAAATAAATATTGCAAATACCGGAAGATTCGATACCGATCACAAAAACCAGTAATGATATCACTTTTGGACCGCCTCCCGGATCGATTGGTATCAAATTGAAACAACCGCATCGAGCCTAAGACATGTTGGAACATTTTCCCTTTTATTTAGCTATGATCGTTTTGATCATACTCGTGATCATGTTGAGTAACAGGATCAAAGTAGCTTATCCAGTATTACTAGTGATTGCGGGACTTTTGATCAGTTTTGTTCCCGGAATTCCGGTCCTGAAAATCGATCCGGAACTTATTTTTATCATTTTTCTTCCGCCTTTATTATACGAATCGGCTTGGGCAAATTCATGGAAGGAACTTTGGTATTGGCGTAGGATCATCGGGAGTTTTGCATTTATCGTTGTATTTTTGACTGCGACCTCGGTTGCTCTTGTGGCGAATTCTTATATCCCTGGATTTTCTTTAGCATTGGGTTTTCTGTTGGGAGGAATTATTTCTCCTCCGGACGCGGTGAGCGCGAGTGCGATCATGAAATTCGTGAAAGTACCTGAAAGAATGAGCTCCATTATAGAAGGAGAAAGTCTTTTGAACGACGCTTCTTCATTGATCATTTTCCGTTTTGCAATGATCGCGGTTGCAACAGGACAATTCGTATGGCATCAAGCTGCACTTCATTTTGTTTGGATGGTGATTGGAGGAGTAGCGATCGGTCTTGTGATCGGATTTATTTTTTTGAAGGCACATCAACTTCTTCCTACAGATGTGGACATGGATATAATTCTTACTTTCGTGACGCCTTATGCAATGTACATAGCCGCGGAAGAAACTCACGCTTCGGGTGTGTTAGCAGTGGTAAGTGGAGGGCTTTTTTTATCTTATCATAGACATCGTTTTTTAGGAAGTTCTTCTCGTTTGAGAGGAGAGAATGTTTGGCAAAGCCTTGTTTTTCTACTGAACGGACTCGTGTTTATGCTGATCGGTTTAGATTTGCCGGAGATCGTTTCCGGCTTAAAGGAAGAAGGAGTTAGTTTCGATCAAGCGACAGGATACGGATTATTAGTCACTGCATTCTTGATATTCGGAAGACTTCTCGTAGGATACGGAGCGTTAATGACTACAAGGATCATGAGCCATTTTATCGAAGTAGCGGATGAACATCCGGGATTAAAAGCTCCGCTTATAATCGGATGGGCCGGAATGAGAGGAGTGGTTTCTTTAGCAGCAGCATTATCCATCCCGGTGGCCCTTGCAGATGGAACTCCATTCCCTCATAGAAATCTGATCTTATTCATTACTTTCGTCGTGATCTTAGTAACCTTGGTTCTACAGGGATTAACTCTTCCTTACATGATAAAAAAAATACAATTACCGGATTATGGCGATCATCTTCCTGAAAATGAAGCGGAGAATCTGATCCGAGAAGAATTAGCGAGAGAATCGTTGGATCATTTAACTGGGAATCATAAGGAAGAATTAAAGGTTAGTTTTCATTTACAAAAATTGGTTAAACAATGGGAGATCCAATTAAAACCGGGCGAAACTCCGGTGCTTCCGGAACATATAAAGTCCATATATAAAAACGTTCTAGAAAAACAACGAGCTTTATTGCTGAAAAAGAATCGGAGCGGTAGAAAGATAGAAGAAGCTGTGATCAGAAAATTTCTTCACCAGATCGATTTGGAAGAAGAAAGGATCAAGGCTGAGTGACAGGTCAATTGTCCGAGATTATGGGATCCATATTAGAAGAACCTGAATTTCCAAAACTTATACTCGCTTATAGAGAGGCTTTAAGAAGAAGATATTCTAAGGAAAATCTTTCCAAATATCCAAAATTTTCCTCTATACCTAAAGACAAAGTGGATCTGCTTGTTCGTTATTTTTTGGAACTCTTATACCCTGAATGGGAAGGAAGAAAAAAATTAGACGGAGCATTCGAGTCTCTTGCCGGTTTTGTACATTCTCCTCCCAAAGTTTTCGGTTTGCTCGGATCCCTTAGTATGGCGGTGTTTAAACTTGGCAGGCATCTTAAATCCGCATTTCAAGCAGGGTTTGCAGCCTTAAACTCTTATGTAACCGCTCATAGGTTCGAAGAGACAATGTTCTCTAAGGCAAAAGAATTGCTCGGCCAAGGAAAAGATCTTTTGGATCCATTCGAATTTTCTAAAGTACTTGCATCCGTTCCGAAAAAAGACGCAGACCGATTCAGGGAAGATATTCTGAAATTATTCTCTACACTTTCGGATAAGGAACTTTTATCCAAGATTAAACAACTTATGGATGCGGTAGTTAAAACGATGTTATCCAAACCTAAAACGTATACCCCGGAAGAAGTGGAAGGGATCAAACTTGGAGCAGGAATTCTTACAAAGGGAGAAGAGCTCTTTAGCGGAATGGATCGAAAAGAAATGGATCTGATTTTGGAAGCTATCGATCAAGTGGAGAAGGACGCTTTTGAAGAGGCGATCGCCTTAGCATCCGGTAAATAACCCTGCCGACGGTCGGAGTCGAACCGACACGGGGTTGCCCCCGCTGGATTTTGAATCCAGTGCGTCTACCAATTCCACCACATCGGCGGGTTTAATAATTCCTTAATGGATCAGGAATCGAGTTCGATGTATTTGCCCTTACCGCGGGCAACGATCTTACCGATCTCGTTCTCGATTTCGGCTCTATTTTCGATCACTTTTTTGTTCTTTTTTACGAACCAGCCGCGTAAATGCAAAGGTTGATTCACTTGGGCAGGCTGCAAAAAGCGGATCGTTAATTCGCCGGTTGTCGTTTTAAAATTCATCGCCTCATTGATTTTGGCCATGATTTCGTCCAAAATAGTAGCGATGATTCCGGGATGGATCACATCCGGTGACCCTTGGAACTTTTCAGGTACCGTGTAGTCGCCGTAAGCGGTTTTGGTGTCCTCGTCAAAGGTGATCTTTAACTGAAGACCGTCCGGATTATCAGGACTAGACCCGAAGCTCAGGTTTTCCCGAACCGTTGATTTCATATATGTCAAGTTATTACTTAACATTCATGGTGTCAATCCTAAATTACTAATGAGTTCTGTTTAAGAACGACGTAATACTCTGTCGAAAATAATAGGTAAGAATCTTTTCCATGACGGCACTTCTTTTACTACTAGGTCTCCTTTCAGCTGGGGCAGGTGCGTACACACTATTTCGGGATCCAAACAGATCTTCCGGATCACCCGCGCCTTCTCCTGGTGGAGGTCGTTCTCCCGGAGCCGGTCCAGGTTCAGGTGGGGGAGAAGGAAGTGGAGCCTCAGATAGAGGGAAGTTAGTCAATGTAGGAGATCAGGAACCTCCTTCTTCCCCGCCTTCACAAAGGGGTGGAACTCCTACACCGGATCAAAAAGGAAAACAAGAATGGAGTCCTCCTTCAGAAGAGGGTGGAAAGCCTGACTATCCGGGCTTAAAGAAGAAGGAAAAATTAGAACTTCCTCATGCAACCGACGATATCATTCGAAATAACTCACGTTATGCGCATCATAGAAGACCATTGCTTCATTCTGAAGCGTTGGTGGATAAGGAAAATTTCCTAGGCGCTCTTGAAATATTAAAAAGAACGAATGCTCGTATTCCGGATCAGGATATCAACGAGAAGATCGATGATAATATCGAGGCGATAGAAAATCATTTAAACGCTCCTCCTGAAGAAGAAACATATACTCCGGATGATCCGAATTATACAGGCCCTCCTATTCCTATGGGAGACCTGGTCAGAGCGATCAAAGATATCAGCCAAGCTCTCGGGAACAGCATGTCCCAAGGTTTCTCGAATCCGATCCAGATCCAAGCTCCTCCAGGAACTGAGGCTCCGAAACTTCCGTCGGAACTCCCACCAGGTCCAGTTTCTTATCAAATTATTTCCTATGCCCCTTCTTCCGGACCTCTTCCGCCGCCTCCACCTGGAGCACCGATCTCTTATTCTGCAGGAGCTCCTACTGCACCACCCCCTGGAGGATTTCCTCCTGGACCTGGGGCTCCTCCAAGTGGAGGCCCGCGTGGTCCTGAGGATTTTGCTCCTCCGGAACCTTCTTCTAGAAAACCTAGTGAGCCTGACCATTTAGATCCGAACGAAATGGATCTTCCTGAAGATACTTTCTTCACGGATGAATGGGATAAGTTTAAAGATCTTCCTCTAGTAGATAGAAGGACTGGAGAAGATAGAAGATCCAGTGGAGAAAGAAGAGGAGGGGATGGAGCTCGTAAGGATCGTAGAAGTGATGACGATCGAAGGAAAGAAGATCTATTCCAACAAAGAGATGATTATCTCAAGAAGAAGGCGGAAGAAAAACGCCAAGAAAGAGAAGAGCAAGCATTAGAAGAACCTTTACCAGAGGATTGGCCGAGACCTGAATATCCTCTTTCGGATCAGATCCCAGGTTATCTTCCTGCTTCTTTACCTCTAGTCGATCTAGTTCCGATCAGATTACCTGATCCGGAAGATCGTTTATTAAGAGGAGAACATCTAGAATCACAACCTGCTCCTCCTCCAGGTTCTGCACAGGCACCCGCACCTAGTGGAGAAGCTACGCAAGCTCCTGCAGGTCCAGTAGATTTACCTAAAATAGATCTTCCGGATGCGATCGACGAAAAAAGGCAGGAAGAATATAAGCCGGAAATTCCTCCTCTCGCAGGACCAGGTGCTCCTTCTTCTGCTCCGGCTCCAAGTCCAGGCGCGGAAGAAGCTCCTGAAATAGAAGTTCTGGATGGAGGTCTCGAACCTTTAGACCAGGATCGACCTGAATCTCAAGGAGGATCGGATAAGGACGACGAGCCTAAGATGATCCACGGTATTCTGGAGTTAAAACCTCCGGAAGTGGATGATGCTCCGTTCTTGACCTTAACTTATGATTTTGGGAAGATCCCTCATTCTTTCAAACTCTCGAAGAATTACAGTATTATGGAATACTCATATTATAAGTATAAACCGATGCTGATCAAGGCCCAGGAATTCGCTCGTAGAAAGATGTTGAAGAATGCATTGAACTATTATCGTGTAATTAAATCTCAGAACATCCCTCCCGAACTCAGAAAGATGATCAACCGCAACATTAAAGACATCACAGAGTTCATGGAAAAATATCTAATGGCAAAAGGATAAGGTTCGCACAGAGAACACGGAGCACACAGAGTTAAGAACAGAGTAAGGGAAACTGCCTTCGCACAAAGCTACTCAGTGCCCTCTGTGAACTCAGTGCGAAAAAATCCTAAAACCTGAAATTCTGTCTGGAAATCGAGATTGGGTAAAAATTTCGATTTTTGGAAAAAAAGAAAAACTGCTTTCCTTTCTGGATGTCTAAATTTAGAATGATTCTAAATAGGAGAGAGCCAAATGCCTCAAGTTACTTCACTCGCACCGGACTTTAAAGCGGAAGCCGTTATCGGCCAGCAAATCAAGGATATCAAACTTTCCGATTATAAAGGGAAATGGGTTGTCCTCTTCTTCTGGCCTCTTGACTTCACTTTCGTTTGTCCAACTGAAATCATCGAGTACGACGCAAAATTGGACGAATTCAAAAAAATCGGAGCGGAAGTTCTGGGAGTTTCCGTAGACAGCGCATTTACCCACCTTGCATGGAAAAATACTCCACGTAAACAAGGCGGACTAGGAGACATCAAGTATCCTTTAATTGCGGACATAACTAAATCCATCGCTAGAGATTACGGAGTTCTTTTAGAAGGCGGAATGGCTTTAAGAGGAACTTTCATCATCGATCCAGCTGGAGTGATCCGTCAGTCTACAATCAATGATCTTCCTGTAGGAAGAAACATTGATGAAGCAATCCGTCTGGTTAAAGCTTTCCAATACGTGGAAAAACACGGCGAAGTTTGCCCTGCAAACTGGGACGAAGGCAAAAAAACCATGAAGGCAGATCCAGAAAAGTCCAAAGAATACTTCTCTGCTGTAAACTAATCCAATCTTTACTGAGTCCGGTCTTAGGGCCGGATTCTCCTTTCTTAGAATTTCTCCTGGTCCAAGGGGCCCTATCCTTAAAATCTGGTTATAATAGCTCATATCGGGCAAAACTCGCACTTAGACGATCGGAAAGGATTGCATTCTTTTCTAATAAAGTCTAAGATATGGGAGAAAATAGTATGGCACAAGCACTCGAGATCATTTCAGACGAAGAGAGATTCTATCGTGCGGATAATTTTCCCAAAGGACTTACACGTAAAGTTGTGGAGTCCATCTCCCATATTAAAAATGAGCCTGCTTGGTTGACCGAATTCCGCCTCGAAGCATTTAAAGTTTATGAGAATAAGCCTATGCCTACTTGGGGATTTTTTCCAAACTTCCAAGTTGATATAGACGAATACGTTCATTATATAGGCGCGAACCATAAAAAGAAAAAATCTTGGGACGAAGTAGATCCTGAAGTATTAAAAAGTTTTGAAAGACTAGGTATTCCGGAACACGAAAGAAAATATCTGGCCGGGATCGAAGCAATGGAAGATTCCGAAACTGTTTACGCTAACGTTAAAAAGGAACTTACCGATCTAGGAATTATATTCTGCGATATTGATACCGCGATCAGAGAATATCCGGATATCGTGCGCAAATATTTAGGAACAGTAGTTTCTATCGGGGACAATAAATTCTCCGCATTAAACTCAGCAGTATTTTCCGGAGGATCATTCGCTTACGTTCCGAAGGGTGTGAAAACTCCGATGCCTTTGCAGGCTTACTTTAAAGTCAGTGCCGCTTCTTCCGGTCAATATGAAAGAACTCTTTTGATCGCGGAAGACGGAGCAGAGTTGGAATATTCGGAAGGATGTTCTTCCGTTCAAGACAAGGGCACGAATTTCCATACTGCTGTTGTGGAACTGATCGCTCATAAGAATTCCAAAATATTCTACACCACCATCCAAAACTGGAAAAAGAATATGTACAACTGGACAGTGAAACGAGGCCTTTGTCATGAAGCTGCTCATATCACCTGGACAGATGTGAATATCGGTGCAAATACGATCAAGTATCCCGGTATCGTTTTACAAGGTGATAATTCTACGGGAGATATTCTATCTCTTGCGTTTGCCGGTTCAGGTCAGATCCAAGATACAGGCGCTCGTATCATTCATGTGGGAAAAAACACTCGCAGTAATATTCTTGCAAAAGGTGTTTCTCTCGACGGTGGGATCAACTCTTACAGAGGACTTGTTAAATTTACGACAGGTTCTTCCAACGCATATAGCCATGTGAAATGTGATGGTCTTATGATGGATGATCGTTCCCAATCCCATGCGTATCCTTATAATGATGTGAGCGGTCAGAACGGGACCTTGAATTATGAGGCTACAGTTTCTCGTATTGACGAGGACCAACTCTTCTATCTTCAATCCAGAGGACTTTCCGAAGACGATGCGAAACTTCTTATCATCAACGGTTTCTGCGAAGGTGTGACGAAACACTTAAATGTGGAATACTCTGTGGAGATGACAAGGCTCATAAGAATGATCTTAGAGGACGGGAAAGTTATTTCCGAACATTCGGATTCTTCGGTTTCCTGACCGGAAAAAGACTGGCATTCGATCCGAAATCCGGTCATACAAAACGTATGCAGCAAGTATTGGGCATCTTCCTTGTGGTTGGAATTCTTTTAGCGGGGTATCAACTTTTTTCCCCAGGGGAACTTTCATATCCCGAACCAAAAGAAGAAGAAACGAAACAAGAAGATCCTCCTTCTCAATATTCTTCTATTTTTGCATCCTTTACCGCTTGGTTGGACGGATTGGAAAAAGAATCCGGAGTTCAAGCTATTCCGGAATCTCTTTCGGAAGAAGAGCTAAAAGAACTTTTTCAACAAGGTTTGGATTCTTATAATTCCGCAAAATATGAAGACTGTATTTCTCAATATGATCGATATATTGCGATCAATTCCAAGAATACTTCAGCATTTTATAATAGAGGATTGGCGAAATATTCTTTGAAACGATATGCAGAGGCGGAGACGGATTTTGATTACGCATATTCTTTAGATTCAAATAATTTAGATGCATTATCTTATAGAGGTCTGAGTAAGATCTCTTTGGAAAGATCGGAAGAAGGTATCAAAGATCTGGACCTAGCGATCGATTCCGGTTTAAATAAATCCTATGTTTTTGCAGAAAGGGCGATCCAGTTAAGTGCCTCGGGGAAAACGAGAGAAGGTGTTCGAGACGCGGAAAAGGCAGTGGAGCTCGCTCCTAAATATGCTCGCGCGATCTTTTCCCAAGGTTATGCATATTATTCTGCAAAAAAATATAGAGAGAGTATCGGAGCTTATACCAGGGTTTTAGCGATACTGCCTGATGATTCTATTTCTTATTTTAATCGTGGTTTAGGATATGCCATATTAAAACAAAAGGCAAATGCCTGCCTGGATTATAAAAAGGCTTGGGATCTAGGATATGATCCTGCCGAAAAAGAATATAAGGATTTATGCAAGTGAAAGAAACCCTTTCCGAATCCGAAGTTTTGGAGACTCACTCCGGAAAGATCCCGGTCAAGGGACACACTTTAGAGGAACTTACTCAAATTATTTTAGAGTTAGGGGAAAAACCTTTTAGAGCAAAGCAGATCTATAACGGATTGTACGCAAATCGATACGAGACCTGGGATGATTTTTCTACGATCGGAAAAGATCTAAAAGAAAAACTCCAGGAAAAATTCTCTCTGTCCACAATCCATGTGGCGAAACATTTAAAATCAGTAGACGGTACCCAGAAATTCACTTTCGAATCCGTACCAGGCAGCGGAAAAGAATTCGAGTCCGTTTGGATCCCTTCGGGAGATGGGGGAAGAAAGACGATCTGTATTTCTTCTCAAGTAGGTTGCACCTTAAATTGTAAATTCTGTGCGACTGCAAAACTTCCTTACCAAGGGAATTTAAAAGCAGGAGAGATCATAGATCAGATCCTTCAGGTGGAGAAGATTGTAGGAGATCGGGCTACGAATATAGTCTTCATGGGAATGGGCGAACCGATGCATAATTATTTTAACGTTATGCGTGCCGCAGAACTTTTGCATGACCAGGAAGCTTTAGGAATGGGAGCTAAAAGGATTACCATCTCCACTTCCGGAGTTGTAAATGGGATCCGTAGATTTATAGAAAACAAAGAACCTTATAATCTCGCAATTTCTCTCAATCACCCTGATCCGAATGGAAGAAAAGAGATCATGGACATAGAGGAGAAGTTTGCTCTTCCTGAATTATTGGATGCTGCAATGGAATACACCAAGGTCCTGAAGCGTAGGATCACTTTCGAATATGTAATGATCCCTGAAGTAAATATGAGCCCGGAAGATGCTAAAAAACTAGTGAAGATCGCAAGACGTTTAGATTGTAAAATTAACGTAATCCCTCTGAACACAGAGTTTTTTGGATGGAGAAGACCCACAGATCTGGAAATCAAAGAGTTCCTACGGAATTTGGAACCTGCAGGAGTTCCAATCCTAAACAGAAGATCCCCAGGAAAAGACATCAACGGGGCCTGTGGAATGCTTGCCGCAAAAAGTTGACCCTAGATTCGCCTAGGATAATTTAGCTGGAATGAGGCCTTCTCTTTTTTCGACCTTATTCTTATTCCTTTTTATTTTGATCGGTATTACCGATTGTAAGGACCCTTACCAACAAAAATGCCAAGAGATCTGCGGGTTTTTCACTTCTTGTGTGGAGAAGCAGTTCCAGGCAAAAGGTCCGATCGATCCTTCTCAAAAAAGTTTCATGCAGATAGAATGTGAATCCGGTTGTTTAAGGGAACAAGGATACGCAATGCCTTGTTACGAATCCGAAAAAACATGTACCGGTTTCACTCGTTGTTTGATGGAATCCGGTTTGATGGACTGATCTTTTCGTTTTTCGATTTAATTTGGAGCATTATAAAAATATGAATTTCGTCCGTGATGAAAAGAACGTCCCTTTAGTGAAATATTCTACCTGGTTTCTTTTGGCGATTGCTATCCTGCCTTTATTTTTAACATTTCCTTTGGATGTGATCGATATCGATTCTTCTCAATACGCCGAGATAGGCAGAGAGATGACAGATAGCGGGAATTGGCTTTTTATCCGTGATAATGGTAGAAGATATTTGGATAAGCCGATCTTGACTTTTTGGAAGATCAGTTCTTCTTTTACTCTTTTCGGTCAGAATAATTACGCTTTTCGTTTACCTGCGATCCTGATGACTCTTGCCTCTCTTTGGGGAATTTTTACGATCACCAGATTATATTCAGGAAATATAAAACGTGCTTGGATCGCTGTCTTTTTATATGCTCTTTCTCCCGGATTATATGCGATGGTGGTCGATCCTAAGATAGATGTCTATGTAACACCATACATCATTCTTGTGTTTGCGTTTTATTATTTGGGGACTAAGAAAAATTCCGCCTATTATTACGCGATGTATCTCGCGATGGGACTGGGGTTTATTACCAAGGGACCGATTGCGGTGGTGATCCCAGGGATCGGGATCGGAGGAGATATTCTTTTTAGAAGGGATTGGAAACGTCTTCTCGGAATGAAAATTTTTCCGGGAGGGATTTTGGCGATCCTTCCTCCATTATTATGGTCTATTCCTTTATATTCCGAATTCAATACGTACGGTCCTTATTTCTTTTTATGGGTCCAATCTTTCGGTCGTTTTTATGTGAAGATGTACGACCAAAAGTTCAATCCTCTATTCTTCTATTCTAATTTTTCCTGGGCTTTCGGGATTTTCATTCTTCCTCTTCTGCTTTTTATTGGGACGAGCCTATCTAAGTTTTTTAAAGAGAAAGGTTTCGGAGTATTTGCAAGCATTCGAAAAAATGAATGGAAGGAAAAAGACTTTGTTCCTGCATTCTGGCTTTTCTTATTTCTGTTCCTGATCAGTTTTTCCAAATATCAATTGCCTCAATACATTTATTGGTGTTTGCCTGCGGGTGCAGTGATCGGTTCCGGATTTTTACTTAAACTCGTGGAAGACCAAACGGATACGATCTCCTTCTGGGGAAGAGCTTTAGTTTATCTGACTAGTTTCGGCTTTGTATCTGCTGGGATCTTATTTCCGATCTTAGTTTTGGATGTTCCTGTTTCTTATTATATTTGGGTTGGGATTTATATCGCTTTGGCTGCGTTCCTGCTTCTTTATTTTAAATTAGAAGTGACACTTGGAACACTTGTGCTTTCTGTTTCCTTCTTCTTTACCTTAGTAAGTTTGTATGCGTATCCTCTTCTGGTTTCCTATCAGCCATCGAAAGAAGTAGGGGAAATTATCCAAGAAGCTGAACCAGGAAAAGAAAAGTTTCTGATGTTTGGAGTTCCTGCATCCAAAAGATCCTATGCATTCTATTCTAAACGTTTAACCAGAACCCTATTCGATCCTGAAGTTTTATTCGAAGCGCTGCAGAAGGATGAGGAAAGAATGATCCTGATCTCCGAAAAATATCTGCCTCATTTCGATGAGTTTACAGCAAATCGTATAGATTTGGATATTTTCGCGGAATACCAGAGTTATAAGGTAGCAACTCCTGAGTTAGGATTCTTCTTAAAGGCAAAAAGAGATTCTTTGACTACCAAGGTTTACTTGGGTAAGATCCGGTTTAAACCTGGGAAAGAAATTACGGGCAAATAGGGTTTGCTGTATTTTTTTAAAAAATATTAAAAAAAGTTTAAGGGAAATTTCCACAACCCACCGAATTTTTAATTAGGCTATGTTATGAGCCTGGTTTGGTTTTGGTCCCAGGATTCTCCTGGGGCTACTTTTCCCACTTGTTTTCAATCATTTCTATCGCACAGAGAGCACGGAGTTTCACAAGCTCTGCGACGCTAACCTCAGTGTTCTCTGTGAACTACTTTACGAAACCACATAAGTAATTCTCGACTTTTGATCATTCTTTTATTAGAAATGACAAATGTATTTTTCCCGTTCTCTGCTCCTCTATGTGATCTTTGTATTGTTTCAATGTGTGACTTCTCCTATTCAGCAAACTGCATTAAAGGAAGAGAATAAACTTTTTTCTTGGGAAAAAAGAGAAACTGAAACTGTAAAAATCCTGACTGATCTGATCCGGATTAAATCAGTCAGAGGGAATGAAAAGTTGGTCGCTGAATATATCAAATCTATCTTCGAAAAGGAAGGAATAAAGACCAGATTCTTTCATGAACCGGGATATCCTGATCGTATCAATCTAGTCGCCGAGTTGGAACCTACAAATCCTAGTTCTGAAAAAGGCCTGATCTTAGGAAATCATTTAGATGTGGTAGAAGCGGAGCCTAAAGATTGGGCGGAAGATCCTTTCGGAGGTATCGTAAAAGAAGGAAGGATCCACGGAAGAGGTTCTTTGGATTGTAAAGGGCTTATTGCGATGCAAATCATTTCCTTTTTAGAATTAAAAAGATCCGGAATTCCACTTAAGAGAAAAATAATGTTTCTTGGACTTGCGGACGAAGAGTCCGGAAGTGAAAGGGGAGCAAGATTTTTGATCAAGGCTCATCCTGAACTATTCAAAGGATACGGATATATGTTGAACGAGGGAAGTTTCGGAACTAAGGATGTTGCGATCCCCGGAAGTATAATCTTCAATGTACAATATGCGGAAAAGGGGAATCTTTGGCTGAACGTAAAAGCTAAAGGAGACCAAGGTCACGGAAGTACTCCCAGCCAGAATTATCCTTCTCTTAGACTTTTGAAATTTTTGGAAGAAGTATTGGAATATGATACTGAGATCCGGATCTCTGAAGAAACCCAAGGATTTTTCTATCAATTGGGAAGTATCAGTCCTTTCCCGAATTCATTTATTTTAAAAAATTCGAATATTCCTATTTTAAAAAGATTATTATACGGGCCGATCCGAGGAAACAGGCAATTAAGCGCGATCACTCGGAATACAAAAGCGGTTTCAGGGCTAAAAACGGAAGAAGGAAAAGGTCATAATGTACTTTCTTCTCTTGCTGAAGCTAAGCTGGACGTTCGTCTTTTGCCCGGTTTCGACCCATTGGAATATTTGGAAGAGATCCGAAAGATCGCTAAAAAATATGATGTTGAAGTGGAAGCGGCTTCAACGGTAACTTCGGACAAATCTAGATTAGATTCTATCTTATTTCAAACGGTTGCCGCAGTTGCGACTAAAAAGATCCCAGGAAGTGTTGCGGCTCCATTTATCTCTCCCGGAAAAACGGATAATGCATATTTTCGTCAGATCGGATTGGAATGTTATGGACTCATCCCGGTTCTTCTAAACGAAAAAGAACTTACTATGCTTCATGCTAAGAACGAAAGTTTAAGTTTGGAAAATCTTAAGTTAGGAACTCAGATCATTTTCGAGATCCTGCATCAGATGAATTGAGTAATGGAAGAAGCGCAAGAGATCTTAGGATTTTTTAATGCAGAGGCGCAAAGACGCAGAGTGTTTTTTAGATCTGACGATAAACTTCCTATATCTTAAATTCACGTTCGGGGAAAAATCTATTTCGTAAAAATCCGCTTATGTTGGAACTCCTACAGTAATTTAAAGATCGCCCCCTCCCGACTTCGGGTGGTGGGGAGTGGCTTGTGGGAGAGCGAGATTTTCCTATATCAAAAAATCAGCTTGTTCGCAATCAGAAATTATTATAAACAATTTGTAGGAACTGCCATAACTTACAGGATCTTTACATTGGATTTTTGTGTGGCCAATGATCGATCTTTTCTACTCAAGGACATTCTATAATTAGTAAGTTTGTGATCTTAGAAAAGCCCGAGGAAATTAAGAACAATCGTTAGTTTTATATTCTTCTTTCTTTGCAGCTTTGTTTTGCAAAGCGGTCTTTAGACCAGGGTCTTTCTTTTGCTTGTCATGTGCTTTGGATATAGTCCGATGGCCCAAAACAAGAATTGGATCTACCTTGGTTCGCTATATTATTCCTTACCTATTTTTATATTCGTTTTATCTTCCATTTAGATTTCTTCCGTATAGAGCCTGTCTTTTTTATGGAAAATTTCTAGTATGCCTCCTTTATCCATTAGCTAAGAAACATCGCAAGATCGCTTACGATAATATTTCTTATGCGTTCCCGGAATATTCGGAAGCTCAAAAGAAAGATCTAGTATGGAAAAGTTTTCTTCATATCGGGAACTTGCTCGCAGGAACATTATTCGCTCCCCGTTTAAGCCGCAAATGGATGGATAAGTATCTAGTATACGATGCGGAGTCTTTGGCCATCGAACAAAAGACAATCCAAGATGGAGTGGGAGTCGTTTTGATCTCCGGACATTTTGGGACTTGGGAGATCTTAGTCCAATTTATGGGAATTAGAATGAAGGGAGGAGGGATCTATAAGAAGGTCCGAAATCCTTTCGTGGATAAACTCATTTATAGATTGAGAAGTAAAAACGGGATCAAATTGGTTTCGACTGAAGAGTCTAGCCAAGTAACCAAAATGTTAAAACAAGGTTATTGGGTAGGATTCGGTTCAGACCAAAATGCAGGGAAGGTTGGAATTTTCGTGGATTTCTTCAATCGAAAGGCTTCCACTTATCAAGGCCCAGCTCTTATGGCCTATCTTACCGGAGCAAAAATGTTATTGTATTCTGTTTTATGCGGAGAGAATGGAAAGGTAAATGTTCGGGTCAAAGATCTGGGATTTGTGGATAAATCTGCATTCTCGGATAGAGAGGCCGCGATCAGGCATTATACGGAAGTTTGGACAAAAGCATTAGAGGAAGAAGTGAAACTTTTTCCGGAACAATACTTCTGGGTACATAGAAGATGGAGAACAAAACCCGGAGATTTTCCAGGGCAAGTTTAGTTAACTTTTATTAAATTTAATGACTTTATAATATATGGGATCTTCTGAAAAAATTATTCTTCATCATTATTCAGCTTCTCCCTATTCGGAAAAGGCCAGGCTATTTTTAGGATTTAAGAAGGTTTCCTGGTCCTCTGTGGTCATGCCTTCTATTCTTCCTAAACCCGATCTGATCCCATTAACCGGAGGATACAGAAGGGCGCCTGTCCTACAGATCGGATCAGATATATATTGTGATACTTCAAGTATATTAGAAAAACTTCATTCTATTTTTCCGGATCCTGCTATTTCTTCAGACCAAAATGCAGAAAGTGCTGAACTTATAGGGTATTTAGTCGATTCGGAAATTTTTGTGAAGGTCGCCAGATTCGTAATGGGATCTTATGCACAAAAACTTCCCCAAGATTTGGTCGATGATCGTGCAAAAATGCATCCGCATTATCCTTTTACTCGGGAGAATTTGGAAAAGGATGTGGAATACTTACATTTGCTTTTATCCAAATATCTTCCGAAATTCGGATCCATTCTCTCTTCAAATCGATATTTCGGTGGGGAAGTTCCGGCATATGCAGATTTTACGATCTATACTATATTCTGGTTTTTGAATACGATCCGTAAAATGAAGCCCTTGACCGGCGGAAGGGAAAATCTCCTGGCCTGGTTTTCTCGTATGAAAGAATTCGGACAAGAGGAATCGAGTTTGATCACGAGCGAAGACGCGTTGTTGATCTCGAAAAATTCGGAACCTTTGCCCATTTCAGATCCTGAAGTTTTAGATACCGGATTTAAAGAAGGGGATAAGGTCCTTGTTTCTCCTGAATTTTATGATCATGAGACAATTTCGGGTATCTTGCTTAGATCTACTTCTTCCGAGATTATATTGTCCTCCGAAAATGATCGGGTAGGAAAAGTGCATATTCATTTTCCTAGACTCGGATACGGTTTGCGTAAATCTTAATATGGTTCCGGCGATTCCGATTATCTCTTTAACGATCTGTATCTTCTCCAGTTTTTTGATCTTTACCAAGCAGCCGAGATATCGTTTCGATTCTATATATTCCATATTCGCTATATTTTTAGCATTTCCTCATTTAGGACATTTGTTGGTCCATAGATTTGAATGGGGGCCGGAATTTTTGGATTTTGCGATCCTATTCACTTATACGTACGGACCATTATTATTACTTTATATTAGAAATCTAACTACGGAAGGCAAAGTTTTTAGAAAAACAGATATATTTCATTTTCTTCCGTTCATCTGTTTGCAGCTTATTCTTTTTATAAAATTATTCTTTTTGGAAACTCCGGAGGAATTTTCTCCTCATGAATGGCATAGGCCGAGTAGAGGATTTCATCCGAATGGAGGTATACTTTCTATTTCCATGTTAGTGTATTCCATTTGGATTTTTGTTCTTTTAAATAGGCATAGAAAGAATATAGTAAATCATTTTTCGAATATAGATAGTATTAAGGATTTGAGATGGATGTATTGGAGCCTTGTTCTTTTCGGAGTCTCCACCTTGGTCCATTTTATTTTAGAAGGTTTACATTTTACGGATCTTCCTCCCGAAGCATATGATCCTAGAATAGTTCGAGGAACCGCAGTAATGTTGTTCTCCTCGTTTTTCTGCTGGTTTGGAGTTCGACAAACAGTTGTATACACTCATCGAGAACTAGATGCGTTTAAGGAAAGGTCTTTAGAAGAAGAGGAAATAGAAGAGCGTAAAAAATACGAAAAGTCCGGATTAAGAGAAGATATGGTCCCGGAATATCTTTCAAAGATTAGGGCCTATATGGAGTCTGAAAAACCTTATAAGGATTCAGAATTTTCTATCGATCTATTGTCCGAAAATACTGAAATTCCTAGATTCTATATTACACAAATCTTAAGTGAAACATTGGAAACAAATTTCTATAATTTTGTGAACGAATATAGGATTAAAGACATCAGTTCCGTATTAAAAAATCTCTCGGAAGAAAGGCCGAATTTCCTAAGATTAGCCCTTGAGTATGGGTTTAATTCCAAATCTACTTTCAATACTTCCTTTAAGAAAGTCACTGGAAAGACACCGACACAGTTTCTAGAAGAAATTTCCAAAGTTTCTTCCGGTTAAGATATAAAAATATGGTTCGAGCCGATTGGGACGGTCGAATTAAAGCGAAACATTTCGTAAATTATTCTGAACTACTAAGTTTGGAGTATTTATGCTTCGATTACGATATATATCGTTTACTCTTTTTGCGGCTCTCATCTGGAATTGCGATAGCTCGGGTGGAGGGACGGATCTTTCTGCCGCGGCGGTTTTATTAGGCGCTTCTCAGTGTACGCCTACGAGCAGCACTACAATGCCTACCACTCTTACGGATAATTCTTCCTGCCCAGGAGCAGTGAACGATGCGACCGATGACCTCGGATTTGGAGGTCCAACATGCGTAACTAGTATCGCAGCAGAGGCCCCTTGTTGGATAAAAGATAATTTTCACTGCGTGACCGTAACTGTGGAAGGCTCTAATTATGTGATCACCACGAATGATAAGCCTCCTCATAAAAGTTATTATTACGGTGGAGCTTCCGCTTATTACGAAGCAATGGACACTGGCGGAGGTTTTCATGGAAACCCGAATAGTATCATTTCTCAAAATATCACCATGACGATCCCGACTACTCCGACAGTTACGAATTGTACCCAATCGAATGCGGGAACCGATTCTGTAGGAGTTACTACATTAGGAGTTGTGATCTTCAATAACCAAGCGGCACCTGGAGATTCTTTCGCGACCGAATATTATACGATGGATCAATCCCAGGGCCATCCTCAGAACACTGGAAAGTATCATTATCATACGGAACCTTATAAAATCACGAGTGACGATAGTAATTTTATAGGGCTGATGTTGGACGGATTTCCGATTTATGGAAAGAAGAGCCAATCCGGATCTTATCCAACTTTGGATTCTACGACACATTCAACAGCATGTACTCCTACTCAGTTCCCTGACGGGACCTATTGTTATCATGTAGAAAACAATACAGGGTTGAACGGATATATAATAGGAAGTTACTTTAAGGGAACTCCAGGTTCTGTAGACTGATCGAGAGTTTGATTGAAATTTTTTATATTCCTATTTTGTATCTTTCTGACCGCTTGTGATCCGATCCGGATCGCAAGTGACGACCCTTTTGTTTCTAGGAATGGAAGGGTCGTTTTTTATAAGGGTGAGAAATTTCACGGACTTTTGGAATCTAAGTTTGAAGAATTAGAGATCATTAGGATCACTTCCTATAAAAACGGACTTCCGGATGGAGCCGAGAAGGAAATACACTCAAACGGTAAAGTTTTAGCAGAAAGGGAATTTTCAGAAGGCAAAAAAGTCGGAACTCATCTCGGCTGGTTTGTGGACGGAAAAAAACGTTTTCATAATGAATACTTGGACGGTCAATTTCATGGATCCCAATGGGAATGGAGAAATTCAGGATCCTTGTATTCTTATTCTAAATTCGATCATGGAAAAGTGATCGGAAAGAAGATGTGGAGAGAGAACGGACAGATCTATATGAATTTCGTCATTCATCAAGGAAGAGCATACGGAATGACAGGTGGAAAATTATGCAGCCAAGTCCGAGGAGACCAGGATGGAAATACGATCCAATTTTAAATTGTTTTGTTATCTATTGTTTCCTTGTTTTCTGATCTTCCAAGATTGTAAAAAAGATCCGCAAGAGGAGTATTCTAAGGAGATTACAAGTTTTTCGATCCCTCAAAAAGATAAACTTCCTCTTTACTTCGGAAAAGATCTACAGCCGGTTTGGGAACAGGAGAACACCGATCAGCCGAGAGTGATTTCTAAATTTATAATGAAGGATCAAGAAAATCAAAATGTATCCGAAGATTCCTGCAAGGGTAAGATTACGATTGTTTCTTTTTTCTTCACCCGTTGCGCTGGGATCTGTCCTACGATCACGAATAATCTGAGTGTTGTGCAAAAAGAATTCGGGTTAGATCCGAATGTGCAAATTTTATCTTTTTCTGCGACACCTGATCTGGATTCTCCTACTGTACTGAAGGAATATGGGGCTAAAAGAAAGATCCGCTATGAAAAATGGAAACTTCTGACCGGGAATCAAAAGGAAATTTATAATCTGGCTCGAGATTCCTTTAACGCGGATACTGCGATTCCCAAAGAAGACGCAAAGAAAAAGCTAACAGAAAACGATTTTTTACATTCCGATCATGTGTATCTGCTCGACCCCCAGCTCCGGTTGCGCGGGATTTATAATGGAAAAATGAGATCTTCGATTGAAGAGTTGAACTCTGATATCTCAGTTTTGAAAAAAGAATTATAATTTTAGAAAGATCGATTTGTAAGATCGAATTACAGTTCGTGTTAGTTCTGGAATTTAGAGTAATGCGCCTTTGGAATCAATATTCCGCTTATCCCTTATTGATTTGCTAAGAATCGCATTGACATATTCCAAAATTTTTATGTAATAAAGATCATGAAAATTAATCAAAGAATCAATCAAAAACCTCTTTCACTAGAAAAGAAATCAGGAAATGAGTTGGGACAAACCTCGGAAAAAAACCCCAAGAAAGAAAAATCTAATAATTCAAAAGTGAGAAAGCTCGGGATCTTAAAAGGCAAGGCAAGTTTCAAAATTTCCGAAGATTTTAAAATGAATATGGAAGAGTTTTTGGATCTGTGACCTATCTTCTGGATACACATACTCTTCTTTGGGTCTTATTTCAGCCGGAAAAACTATCTTATAGAGTCGCGACAACAATCTTAAATCGTAGAAATCGCATCTTTATCAGTAGTATTTCCCTATGGGAGATCTCACTAAAATTCTCCTTAAAAAAGTTAGAACTAAATGGTATTACCCCAGAGCAACTTCCAAGAAAGATCAGAGAATCCGGATTCGAGTTTATAAACGATTCTCCGGAAGTTTTTGCGAATTATTTTAAATTACCTGTTGTGAAACATTCGGATCCATTTGATCGATTTTTGATTTGGCAGGCTTTAAACTTCGGCTTGGTTTTCCTTACAAAAGATAGATATTTAGAAAATTACGATGCCCATGGCCTACAAATGCTTTGGTAGAATTAAATTCGATTTTTCACTTTGGAGTCGGCCCTTTACGGTTTCTTTCAATCAAATCATAACAAAAGATCCGCAGTGATCGGGCAATGATCCGAAAGACCTTTCTCCTCGATCGGATTTCCATCGAAATTCCCATCATCTGATCCGAATTTGATCTGTTTAAAACTACCTTCTTCCCAATGCAGATTTGTAATTAGATAATCTATAAATCCATCCTGGTGTTGCCAGCAGTCTGATTGTTGTTTGTAATTTGCGGACTTGAGCCTTAGATCTCCTTGTAAAATTCTCCAAAGATCGATCCGGCTCTCTAGGATTTCATTAAAATCCCCTAATAGAACGAATTTGCCCAAGTCCGGTAAAATTTTATGTAAGACCTGGATCTGCTCTTTTCTTTCCTTTTTATCTTTGGGAGAACGCCCTGCTTTTAAGTGAACGACTAAGACCGAGATCTTTTTATTTTCAAAAGCAAATTCTGCCAAAAGTCCTTTTCGAAGTCCTGGCCTAAGAGATAATTCTTCGATTTCCCGAATCGATGGCTGTCCTAATTCTTTTTTCCAGCAAAGGCCAACTTCCTGGGAATATCCACGAGTTATCGTTGCCCTGCAATCATATTCATTTATTATAATATGTTTTAAAGCTTCTTCATTTTCTATTTCTTGGAATCCGATGATATCCGGATGATTGGATAAGATTATTTTTTTCAGTTTTGAAAAGTCTTCTTCCGTTCTATGTTTTCTATCTTTAGGAGTTTTATACGAATCTCCAATCTCATCGTATAGAAAGTAGGAATTGAAGCTAGTGATCTTTAGCTTTTTTATGGGACTTTTCGCAATAATGGAAATTGTTACTAGGAAAGCGAAGGGAATTCCCAGAAATCGAAGCAGTGCGCGGTGCATCATTCTTTCCGAATTTGATATTTAGTTTCATATTGTAGAGAAGAACGAAAGTAGAATCCAGAAATTTTTACATAGATAAGAACGATCGTTCTGAACATAACCGCAATAAACTTAGGTTCTCTATTCATGAACTTTTACGTTATAAAAAGGGTCGAACTTAGTATAAAGTTACGCTTCTTAATTGATACTAAGTCTCAAAGAAAAATGCAAGAAATCGCCAAAGTAACCACGTTTTTACGCGTTTACTTGCAATTTTAACCTAAGCCAAAATCCTTGTTCCCAAACCTTATTTTGGAACCCACGGGACTTCTCACGAATGAATAAGAAAGCTTTGAAACTTTCGGTTCCGCTTATTGCTATTGCAGCAGTGGCTTACCTGATTTTTTCTCCCTCCAAATATGTAGGCTACTCTCCGGATCAGCCTATACCTTTTAACCACAAGATTCACGCAGGTGATAATAAGATAGATTGTCGTTATTGTCATACTGGTGTAGAAACAAGCGCTCACGCAACGGTTCCGAATACTTCAACTTGTATGAACTGTCACTCGCTTGTTGCAAAGAACAGCCCAGATATCAAATTTTTGAGCGAGAGTTATTCGAAGAACAAACCGATCGAGTGGGTGAAGATCCACGACCTTCCGGATCATGTTCAGTTCAATCACTCACGCCATATCTCAAGAGGCGTGGATTGTTCTCAATGCCACGGCAATGTCGCTGAAATGGTCAAGGTCAAGCAGGTAGCATCTCTGAACATGGGATACTGTATCAACTGCCACCGGGAGAACAACGCTCCTACCGACTGTTCCACCTGTCACAGATAATCAGGAGATAGCATAACAGATGGATAAAAAGAATTTCCAGAAAGAAAAGAAAGCTCACTGGCTCTCCCTCGAACTGAAAGATAACGATAAAGAAACGAAGGATCTAGCACGCTCTGAATTTTTCACTTCTCCGGATCCAGTCATTGCAAGGATTAAATCCGGCGAGTTCGATCGTAAAACCTTCTTAAAGTTGATGGGTGCGGGAGTCGCAATGACTTCCTTAAACTGCGTTCGCAAGCCTGTCGAAAAAATCGTTCCATATGTGGATCTGAAAACCGAAGAAGGAACTTTCGATTACGTAAAACACGGACATGCATATTACTATGCGACCGTATTTAACGGAACCGGATTTTTAGTAAGATGTAAAGACGGACGTCCTCTTAAATTAGAAGGAAACGAAGATCACCCTATTTCTCAAGGTGCTCTAGGCGCTTCCGGCCAAGCTGCTATTTTTGATCTTTATGATCCAGATAGAGCACAAGGCCCAGCTGCAATTTCCGGCGGAAAAGTAGAAGATCTTCAATGGTCCACATTGGATTCTAAAGTCCAAGAGGCTCTTGCAAAGAATAAAGGTAAAACTGTTATCGTAACAAGACCTTTAGATTCTCCTTCTACAAAAGCAATTATCGCTGACTTCTTAAAAGCAGTTGGTGGCGGAGAACATTTAGAGATCTCCATCACTTCTGTAGAAGACGCGATCTCCAAGGGACAGGTTGCTTCTTATGGAAAAGCCCTTGTTCCAAACTATAATTTCGAATTAGCGAATACGATCCTCTCTATCGATTGCGACTTCATGGGTGGATGGTTATCTCCTGAAGAGCATCAAAAAGATTTTGCGAAACGCAGAAACTTGAGAGACGGCGCTAAAGATCTGAATTACTTCATCGCTGCAGAATCCGTTCCTACTATGTCCGGATCTAACGCGGATCTAAGACTTCCGATCCGTCCTGGAGACCAAACTAAATTGGCTCTTGCGATCGCTGCAGGTCTTGGAGAATTAGGAGCAAATACTAAGGACGTTACTGGAACTTCTACTGTAGAAAGTCTCGCAAACGATCTTGGTGTTACTGCGGAAGGAATTCGAAAAACTGCTAAGGCTCTTTGGTCAAACAAAGGAAGATCTCTCGTGGTTGCGGGCGGTGTTTCTTCTGCTACTAAAGAAGCTGTAGATCTTCAAATCCTTGTAAACTTCTTAAACTCTACATTAGAAAACGACGGTAAGACCATCGATTACGCTTCTCCTAAAAAAGAAGGTTTAGCGGATTACTCCGGTAACCTGAAGAAGCTTCGTGAATCTTTAGACCAGCAGAAGGTAGGAGTTCTTTTTCTTTATGATACCAACTTGGTTTACCAAGCTGGAGAAACCTGGAAAAGTTCCCTTCATAACGCGGCTCTAACTGTAAGTCTTTCCGACAGAGCGGATGAGACTGCTCTTGCTTCCAATTATCTGGCTTCTACGACTCATTTCTTAGAGTCTTGGGGAGATTCGGAAGGAACTAAGGGAATTTTCTCGATCCAACAACCTGCGATCCGTCCTCTATTCAACACTCGTTCTTTCGAGGACAGCTTGATCGCTTTCGCAGGCGGATCACTCGGCGGAGAGAAGTTATTTTACGATTACGTAAAGAACTCTTGGACTAAAAAACTTGGTTCTAAACAGAAATGGGAAGAACTTCTAAGAGTTGGAACTACCGTAAGAGCGAAAGATCGCAGAAAAACTGCAAGTGCTACTCGTGGTTTCAACAAAGCTGCTCTGAAAAGACCTGCAAGTTATCCTGCAGGACTTCGTTTAGCTCTGTATGAGACTAGCTCTATCGGTGACGGTAAAGTTGCAAACAACTCTCTTCTACAAGAACTTCCGGACCCGGTAACTAAAGTTACTTGGGACAACTACGTAGTTATTTCTCCTGCATTAGCAAAAGAGAAAGGGATCCAATCCAACGACGTAGTTTCCGTAAAAACTACAAAAGGTTCTATCGAACTTCCTGCACAGGTTCAACCTGGAGTGCATAAGGATACGATCGGGATCGCTGTTGGTTACGGAAGAACTGCTGCTGGAAAAATAGGAAATGAAGTAGGTAAGAACGCGTATGTTCTGGCAGAAGATGGAGTATTCTCAGGGATCTCTATTACTTCTCTAGAAAAGACCGGCAAAACCTACAAACTTGCCTGCACCCAACATCACCACGTATTATCTCCTGGATTCGGATATGAGGATCGTCCTTTAGTTCAGTCCACTTCTCTGGAAGATTGGAAGAAAAATCCTGCTTCCGGTGTGAAGGAATCCGAAATTCCTAAAATCAAAAAAGACGGTAAGATGGTCTACGCAACCGGAGCCAATCCGGTTCACGAATACCCTGGCTATAAATGGGGTATGGCAATTGACCTGACTGCTTGTACCGGTTGCGGTTCTTGCGTCATCGCTTGCCAAGTAGAGAACAATATTCCTGTAGTAGGAAGAGACGAAGTAAGAGTGGGTCGCGAGATGCATTGGCTTCGTATCGACCGTTACTATATCGGCGACCCTGATAGACCTGAAGATCTTCAGATCGCTCACCAACCTATGATGTGCCAACAATGTGATAACGCTCCTTGCGAGACAGTTTGTCCGGTTGCTGCAACTGTTCATAGTTCGGAAGGGATCAACGACATGGTATATAACCGTTGCGTTGGAACTCGTTACTGCTCTAACAACTGTCCTTACAAAGTTCGTCGTTATAACTGGGCTCAACACTGGTATAACGAGACCGGAGCCGAAAAAGGATCCAGAACTCCAAGATATCTTGGACTCAATCCTGAAGTTACGGTTCGCGGTAGAGGGGTTATGGAAAAATGTAACTTCTGCGCTCACAAAATCGCAGAGGCGAAAATCCAAGCTAAGAACGAAGGTAGAACTCTTAAAGACGGAGAAGTTCGTTGTGCTTGTGAACAAAGCTGTGCAGCAGACGCGATCAGCTTCGGTAACACCAACGATAAGACTTCTAAGGTTGCCAAACTTAGTGCAGACCCTAGATCTTTCCGAGTTCTTGAGTATTTAAATGTCGGTCCCCAGGTCGCATATCTGACCAGGGTAAGAGCTTAATCCGGAGTAATTAAAGCGCTATGTCTATACCTAACGCAATCAAAGAAGCCCTGGATATCCAACCCTTAGTCACTGGCGGCAAGTCCGTCCGTGACGTAACCGAGGATATCCTAAGACCGGTAGAAGCTTTCCCCACTTCTCTGTGGTGGAAGGCATTCCTTCTGGCTCTTACCATTACTGTTATCGATTTAGGTATCATTGGATACCTGGTTTACGAAGGTCTTTATATCCTCGGGATTAACAATCCTGTAGGTTGGGGATTTTTCATCGTTAACTTCGTATTCTGGATCGGTATCGGTCACGCCGGAACTCTGATCTCTGCGGTTCTTTATCTGTTCCGCCAAGAGTGGAGAACCGGTATTAACCGTGCCGCAGAAGCGATGACGATCTTTGCAGTATTAACCGCAGCTTCCACCTTGATCATCCACATCGGACGACCTTGGATGGGATTCTGGTTATTCCCTTATCCGAATGAAAGAGGACCACTTTGGGTAAACTTCAGATCTCCTTTGATCTGGGATACTTTCGCGGTTTCCACTTACTTGAGTATCTCTCTCGTGTTCTGGTATATCGGTTTGATCCCGGATATCGCTGCAGTAAGAGATAGAGCTACAAGCCCTCTTCGTAGAAAAGTATATGATATTCTTTCCTTCGGATGGGTCGGATCCAATAAAGCATGGTCCCACTTAGAGACTGTTGCTATGATCCTCGCTGCACTTTCTACACCTCTGGTTCTTTCGGTGCACACGATCGTATCCTTCGACTTCGCGGTTTCCATCGTTCCTGGATGGCATACTACAATCTTCCCTCCATACTTCGTTGCCGGTGCGATCTTCTCCGGATTCGCGATGGTGGTCACTCTAATGGTGATCGCAAGGGAAGTCTTCCAGCTGAAAGATTATATCACTATGAAACACTTGGAGAACATGAACAAGGTGATCATGGTCACCGGTTTGATCGTGGGTCTTGCTTACTCCACAGAGTTCTTCATGGCATGGTATTCCGGAAACGAATACGAAGGATTTACTTTCGTAAACAGAGCTTTCGGTCCTTACGGTTGGGCTTACTTCATCATGTTTAGCTGTAACGTATTTGCACCTCAGGTTTTCTGGTCCAAAAAACTCAGAAACAATATCCCTGTGATGTTCATCGTTTCCATCATCGTTAACATCGGGATGTGGTTCGAACGTTTCGTGAT
This sequence comes from Leptospira sarikeiensis, assembly GCF_004769615.1. Taxonomy (GTDB): domain Bacteria; phylum Spirochaetota; class Leptospiria; order Leptospirales; family Leptospiraceae; genus Leptospira_B; species Leptospira_B sarikeiensis. The sequence goes on from NZ_RQGF01000004.1 coordinate 27,089, forward strand.
CGTAATGACATTACACGCGGACTTCTTACCTTCCAGCTGGGATAAATACATTCCAACAGTTTACGACTTCATGATGTTACTCGGAACCTTCGGTATCTTCTTCACAATGTTCCTTCTCTTCTGTAGATTATTGCCGGTTGTGGCGATCGCCGAAGTGAAAACGGTAATGCCTCATAAAGACGGAGGTCATCATTAATGTATTCTCCTAAAAAAGAACAATTCCATTCTTTCCAAGAGACAGAGCACGGAGTATTCGGGTTATTCGATACTCCTGCGCAGATCATAGACGCGGCTCAAAAAACAAAGGAGAAGGGTTACACCAACTTCGATTGTTTTACTCCGTATCCTGTCCACGGATTGGATGATGCGATGGGACTTGCTCGTTCCGGACTTCCTTGGGTGACCTTTTTCATGGGTCTTTTTGGATGTATTACCGGTTTCTCCATGCAGTATTTAACTCATAAATACGATTGGCCGATCAATATTTCCGGAAAAAGTTTCAACGCTTGGTTTGCATATATTCCAATCACATTCGAGTTTACAGTGTTCATGGCTGGACTTTCTACTGCTGCAGCTTTGTTCTTCCTTGCTAAACTTCCAAGAACCGGACGCAAAGTTTTGCATCCGGATATCACCTCGGACAAATTCGCTCTTTGGATCCCTTCCAACTCTGCGAATTATTCCGAAGGTTCAGTGACCGACTTTATCAAAGGCCTCGGCTCTAAACATGTCGAGACGGTGAAATAGGAGAACCTTGATGATTTCACTGCAAAGAATTTTTGCTCTTTCTCTCGCAGGTTTGATCCTATGGAACTGCGAGTCTAAGACTCCTCCTATGGAGTATATGCCTGACATGGCGGATTCTCCAGCAAGAGAGGCACAGGAAGCGGATGCGAATTTTCCGAACAATACTTCCTTACGCCTTCCTCCTGTAGGAGCAGTTCCTCAGGGATATTTCCCTTACGAGTATGCTGGTTGGACTCAGAGTTTGGATGCTCTTCCAAATAAAGGTTTAGCTAATCCTCTAAAAGGTGATTTGGCTACCCTTCAAAAAGGAGAGATCAAATACCAAACCTATTGTAGCCCTTGCCACGGAGTGAGAGGACTTGGAAACGGAACCGTAGTAGGTCCCGCTCCTCGTTTGAACATGGCTCAATCCGATGGAAGCCCGATGGCTGCTCTTACTTCTGCATCTGCAAAAGGTTATTCCGACGGACAGATCTATCATATCATCACTGAAGGAAAGGGAGCGATGAAAAGTTACGCTTCTCAAGTTCCTTCCGAAGATCGTTGGAAAATCATATTATATGTTCGTAAACTACAAGAATACGACAATAAGACCAATAGAACGGCTGGTAAATAATGGAAGTTAAGGTAGAACAAAACCTAATCAACTTTAAACTGGATTCCAAAACCAGAAACGCTCTGGTCGGGATGATCCTGGTAGGTTTAGCAAGCCTAGGGTTTGCGGCCTTTGGTCTTGGACATGAAAACCTTCGTCATGAAGGTGGCCATTCCAATCCTGTTTGGTCCGCATATCTTGTGGGAGCATTCTTCATTTTAGGGATTACTCTCACTGGGATCTTTTTCACATCTTTAGCTCATATTACGGGAGCTCATTGGCCTGTAACTCTTCGTAGAATTTCCGAAACATACGGATTATTCGTACCTGTGGCTGCAGTTTTACTTCTGGTCCTGATCTTAGGATCTCATGATCTATATGAGTGGACTCACGCTGAAGTAGTAGAAGCAGATAAACTCTTAAAACATAAGAAACCATTATTAAACATTGGGTTCTTCACCGGAATGGTGATCGTTTTAGGCGCTGCTTGGTCTACTTTCGGATATATTTTCCATAAAAAATCCGTAACTCAGGATAGCGACAAAGACGTTAAGCATACACAATTCAATGCGAAGTTAGCCGGAGGATATATCATCTTCTTCGCGCTTTCCTTCTCTTTGGTTTCGATCATGCTGATCATGTCTTTGACTCCTCACTGGTTCTCTACTATGTTCGGAGTGTATTGTTTCGCAGGAGCTTATCAGGCGGCACTTTCTTCCTTTGTGATCATGTCCTATTACCTCAAGAAACGAGGGTTCTTAGGAAATTTGGTTAACGAAAACCATATCCATGACTTAGGAAAATTCATGCTCGGATTTACAGTATTCTGGGCTTATGTAGGTTTCTCTCAGTTCATGTTGATCTGGTATGCTTCCATTCCGGAAGAAACTTTCTTCTACGAACAAAGACTTACCGGCGGATGGCAATACCTAACTCTGGCATTACCTGCGATCAAATTTGCGGTTCCGTTCTTGTTATTGCTAAATCGTCCGAACAAAAGAGATATCGATTTCTTAGTAAAAGTGGCTGTTTGGGTCCTTTTCACTCAAGCGACTGAAATTTTCTGGTTAGTATATCCTGCGAATTTCGTGGATTTCTCTTTCGGAGGATACCTTGCATCTTTAGGATCCGTAGTAGGAGTGATCGGTTTATTCGCTCTTGTAGTTCTGAAAAGATTGGAAAAAGCGCCTTTGATTCCGGTCGGAGATCCTAGATTAGAAGATTGTCTCCACCATCATCAATAAGGAAAGGGATCATGAGAAAATTAGCATTAAATATTACGATCCTTGGAATTGCGGCTCTCATGTTGGGAGCTTGCTCCAATACCGCTCAAGTGGTAGGGAATATTAATTGTCCTACTTTAGAAAAAGGTAAATTAGATCCGAAAGTTGGAGTTCTTTCCGACGATCAATCTAACTCGGTTATTGTGGAATCTTTACCTGTAGGTGCAGTAGTAAAGGTTTACGATTACAGAAACCACTACTATATAGCTAAAAAACTAGTTCGTATCAAAACCGAAAAGAATGAAGGTTGGGTCGATCCGGTTTGTTTGGTAGTAGCTCAAAATCCTGATAATTCAGTTTTCAAATGGGCTTATCGCTCAGATTACAAACCTTTCTTGGATAGAGAAGATAGAGACAGATACAATCATAAAAACGATCCGAATGCTGGCCCGAATACAAAAGGGAATTCTGCAGACGGATACGAATACGATGTGTATCGTAATCTTCCTAAAGACAAGGTTCCGCTTGCGGATCTTGCTCCGGAGCTGAAAAAGTAAAAGATTAAAGTTCTTTTATCCGTTTCAAAATTCACAAAACCCCCTCCGAATCTGATTCGTTGGGGGATTTTTTTTGCCAAAATTTTTGAAAAGGTTTGGATCTTTCCAGGTAATAGGAATTCTTTTAGAAGTTCTTAAGTTTTAAAAGGAGAAAGGATGAATCGACCGAATCTGATCCATAAGATAGCCAGGGGAATCCTATTCTTCTTTTTTTCTGCATCGATTCTTTTTCATATTTCTGTTCTTTCAGGATTGGTTCCATATTCGATCGTTTGGGGAGGAAGAGTTCACGACCCGGAGTCGATGGTTCTTCTTGAAACGCTATCTCTAGTTTTGAATTCTATTTTTTTAATCATTCTACTTGGAGAAGCAAATCTGATCCGTCTTCCAATCCCTATGGTTGGGATCCGTGGATTGTTATGGATTATGGTTTTAATTTTTAGCTTAAATACCGTCGGAAATATATATTCGGAGAACGTGACTGAACAGATTGTTTTTACTCCCGTGACTATTATAATTGCATTATGCTGTTTGGTGTTAGCTTCCGGAAAAAGACATACTGTTTAAAGTTATTTTGATGGATTCCGGCTAACTTAGACCGGATCTCAATTTTTATTCTTTTAAAAATTTCCCCTTACCGATTTGTTGTCTGCAAATCCAAGGGGAACCGTTGATGATAAATATTAAAATATTCAGAATTTCTCAAGTATGCTCATTTATCCTAATTGGGGTATTGTTCATCGGTTGTAACACTCATTATTTTCTGAAATCCTCAGATCCGGCCATTACGCTGCCAGTAACTTTAAAGAAACCTGTGAAAATCGCATACATCGGGTTTGTTCCATTCAAATCTTATCTTTCTGCTTCTTATGGTAGAAGTAGGACTTATACCGCAGTTATCGACCAATCGAACCGCCTAGTGTTGTCGGAAGGGATCGCAACTCCTGCTTATAAATTAAAAGCCAACGGTTTGCGTAAGGATATTCCAAAAGAGAAAGTGATCAAGTTTGTAGCAGACTATCTTGAGATCACTAAAAAGTCGGGAACTGAAGAAATTATTCATGTGGTCGAAGCCGTTAAAGACGGTGGGAAAACCGCAGACGGAAAAGATACTTATACTCCTCAATTAAAGAATTTAGATGTGGATTATTATGTGGTTGGGAATTTATCTCCGGCTTTACAGAGTTCAAATTTTATAACAGTTTTTCCTCATCTGTTCAGTACATTATTTTCGGTAGTGTCCCTTGGAATTTTTCCTTCGTTCCAATGGGGAAATGCGAAAATGGAAGTCAAAGTATATGATAAAAACTTAAATCAAGTTTGGGAAAAGGAATATGACGCGTCCTATACTGTTTTACGAGCATTATGGGCCCCTTCGTATCCAAAAGAATGCGAAGGAGGGGCTTGCGGATTACAGCAGTCCGGAGCTGTTCCTGGATTAGTGTATAAGGATTTAATTCCTCAGGTTGAATCTGATCTTTCCGGTTTTTTGGCAGACAAATAGATATAGACTACCATGAGGTTTTTTAAAACCTCATGGTAGAGTGAATTCGAAAATTTTTTTACTAAATAATAGTAGCAAAATCTGGAAAGTTTGTTCAAATTTCCGACAAATGGTTTTCAGGATCAGTTTTCTAATAACAGTTCTTATATTATTCATTTCCTGCGCTTCTAGATATTCGCTAAGCCAAACTACTGAAGTAGGAACTCCTACTAAGTTAACCAAAAAATTCAGGATCGCGTATTTGGGATTTAATACGTTTAAATCCACAAAATTAAAAAACCCGGACGGGACTGTTGATTTTGAGGCATTATCCGATCCGTATTCCAGAACGATCAAAGATCCGATTGGAGGAAGTTTTCCGATCCAGGGTGAAAATAAGCCGAATGGGATCCGAAAAGATTTGGATCCGGAGAAAGTTTCCAAATTTGTAAAATCTTTCTTAGAAGTCACCGGGCCGACAGGTATTAAGGAATTGGAGAAGTTTTTAGAGATCTCTAAATCGGGAGAAAATTATATCTACTCATTTAAAAATTTGCCCTACGACTATTATATCATGGGACTTCATTATCCTGTTTTTGAAAAAACAAGAAATGTGGGTTTGAATTTTGTGACCATATTTTCCAGCTTATTCAGCGTCGCTACATTAGGTATTTTACCTTCTTATGAAGCATATACTGCAAATACCAAAGTGATCGTGTATGATAAAAATCTAAATCCGATAAAAGAACTGATCTACGATAATAATTATTCAGTATGGAGAGCATTATGGGTATCCCCTAATCCTAAAGAATGTGGGATAGGAAGTCTAGAATGTTTAGGAATGTTTAGTCCGACTGTCGGGACGAACCCTGCTATGGTATTCGAAGCAAGCTCATATAAGATTAGCGCGGATCTAGGTGATTTGATCAATACTCTTAAATGAGAAAAGACACCCGGGGATCTCTCCCCGGGATGCGAAGCTATTTAGCGAGAAGGGATGCTTGTAAATTCTTCTGAGGGATAGGAGAATTTAAAATGCCAGTAAAACAAATCTTGTAATTGGTCGCAGAAGGACAGCTTGCAGTTCCTCCGATCTTACAGCCCAATTTTTCACATTTTTTTTCGATTCTCGGAAGTATCCGATCCTGAATAACCGCAGTAGTCTCTGCAGATCGTTCCGGATCCAGAACCGCAGAAGTAACAACCGTCTGCGGAAAGTTCGTAGAATGATTGGATCGATAGAATAAATAGAAGGACTAAAATTAGCTTTTTCATTATCTTTCGATTTATAAATAATTTATTTCCAAAATGAAATATAGTCAAGATATTAATTATCGAATGGACTTACGTTAGTATTTGATTAGATATCAAATGAAATAGCGACCGAGAGTCGGTTAGTGACCCTTTTCTTCGGAAAAGCTCCTATTTTTTTAGTAACTCCCCAATTTTGGGGATAATTTGTATCCTAAATCGGCCCCTAACGGATGGAGACCGGTCAAAATATTCTTTCCTGAGCTCGGTATTTTGTCCTAAAAAAACAAAAACGAGAGACATTCTTTGCTCTAATTGTGAATCAGTTATTTCAAAAGAAACAATTCGCTTATTAATTACCGTCTACTCAGATTATGCAATATTTCGAAAAGAATCCTCGGGCTTTGGACTATATCAGTTCTAAGGACCAAAAAAAACACGTAATTACTAAATATCTCTTAGATCAGGAACTCACTTTCAAGGTAGATCCTTTTGATAAAAAAGCAATCATCAAAAAATACATGGAAGAGGATGAAAAAGTCCTGATCCAAGTCCCGGAAGGTTTGGATGAGAGCGGAGACAAGAAGGTCTCTCTATATAAGATCTTAGCTAAATTTATAGAGTTAGATTGCCTCTTACTTCAGAAAATAGAAAAGGGCCTTTATCTTCTTAAGGTGGAACGGTTGGCGATCGCGAAAATGAATCGTGAAGCTCCGAGGATTGTAGTGCCGAACGGCAAAACTTTTGTGACTAATGTGATTTCTTCCAAAACGGTAATCGATGCGAATATGTTCAATATTCCTACCCTTGTAAAAGTCAACTTCGAGGATTATAAAAATCGTTTAAAGAAGAATAGTTCGGATAATATAGTAATCGATGCTTTTAAACCCGGTTTGGATAGGAAATTCGAGATCGTAAAACGAACCCGTAAATCCTTACTCTTAGAAGATACTCAAAATACAGAGTCCTATTCTACTGCCATGGATCCTGATCGATTGAATTATACCAAAGAGATCGATGACGATATCGGTACTGTTGTCCGCAAGTTTAAGGACCAAAAGATCATTTCGGAACTTATTCGGCCGATCATTTATAAAAATCATTCTAATGAGATGATCCCGATCGGATATATTTGGATCCAAAGTAAGGATAAAAAACTAAGCTCTGAGTATCTTGCCGAGCTTGGAAAACTTTCTAAAGAAGTTGTAGATCGGATCAAAGAATCTAATACGATCAAAACTACGGAAAGATTTAGGGTTTTAGATGCGTCTGCAAAAGGGATCAAGGTAAAGATCCATGATCCGAATTTGATAGATACATTACCAAAACAGGAAGATTTTGTGTTTGATGTCTTATTTAAAATGCAGGCTCCTCTTACCGTTTCCGGAACGATCCGTTGGTGGAGTAAGGATGAGGACGGGCATTTGGTCTTAGGACTAGAGTTTAAGAGTAAGTCGGATAACCCTGGGGAAAGGGAAAGGTATATTAAAAATTTAGAATTAATGCAGAAAGGAGCACTTTGATCTAAAAATCAAATCTCCCTTGCGGATCTATAAGTGCGTCAAAATCCTTGAAAGAAGCAAATTCGGCCCATACTTCCCTAAATACGCCTACTAACATTTTTCTATAATATTCCGTATCCGGTCCGGATCCTTTGATCTTATTTGGATATAATTGCAGTTCTTCTTCAGGCATGTAACGTTTATCCTTATTTTTGGATCTTTGATTTAATACCAAATATTTGATTTTTTCTCCTGCCTGCACACCCATTCCGAATTCTTTCAGTTTTAGCATGGAGAGCGCAGTCGCCCCCATTACTTCGTATTCTTCTAAATCTCTGGAGCTCGATTTAGTAAGTAATAGTTTTTCGGGAGGGATGCAGTTTAAGGTGATCATAGAATCATATTTTTTATATATGGATAGAATCTCCTCTTCTCCTTCTTTTAGTTCTTTGATCGTTACCTTGGATTGCATCCATTCCAACATTTCGGTTTGAGCATATGTTATAAAGTAGGGTAGGTCCTTTCTTCTTGCTCCTATCCCTCTACATTTTAATTTTCCGGATTGAAATCGTCCCATGTAACGATTTGCTACAGGCATTTCCGTATCTTGGCTAGACGGGGGAAAAAGTAACCAAGTATAAACCCCATCCACTTCCATCTTTATACCCGTTTGTTTTTGGATCTCCATACATAGAGAATCTAATTCATCTATTTTGAAAGGACTGGAATCGTATTTTTTGATAAAGATACTATCAGTGATCGCGTGTACAAATTCGTATCCGAAGTTTTCAGCTGTTTCTTTTGCGAGTAGAAGTATCTGTCTTCCGAAAGCGTTCACACTTTCATGGCTTTCTAATCTTCCGAATTTTGCATTTCTATATCCTAAATATCCGAATGAAGTGACAAGCATCCATTTTAAACTAGCTTGTTTAGATTCGTATTCTTTAAGGCGCTTTCCTTCGGAAACTTTGGACTGTTGTTTATAATATGCTCTTCTCTGTAAGACATGTTGGAGGGCTTCCGATACTACTCCTATACGTTTATCGCATATACGATAACCTATGTCGGGGACTTTAGGAACTGAATTATCCGATTCGCAGCATAGGCAGTTCACACATTCAGGAGAAATATTATGATTTGCCATGATGCTAGGATACATTTGTGCGAAGTCTAGTTGAGCTACATTTTCGGCGGTTTTTCCCTGAGTAATATCCGGTTGGAATACCAACCCTCCTTTATCCGCTTCTAATAATTGTAATGCTGTTTTTGGAGATTCTACCGCGCTCTTTTGCCAAGGAACTAGATAACCTCTTCTTAATGCCACGTCCGTTTCTATATACGTAAGCGCTTTTCCTGTGGATGCTCTTGCCATTTTTTGCATGGGGAGTCTGGATAATCTAGCTAGTTCTATGACTCCCATTAGATCCGCTTCTTTATATACGAAGCTGTTCTTAGAATCTATATGCCATCTTCCGAATAACGGATAAGAAGGGGCTCTAAACACTATATTCCCGTAAGTAAAATAACTGGTTCCCTTGGTAGTGATATTCCTGCGGATAGGAGTGCTTCTGTCCCTGTCCAATGCCGGCAAAAACCCGGCTTTTTGAGATTGGTAAAAGATATAAGGTAGAATGACCTGATCTCCATGAGTAGTAAGAAGGATATCCGGGTCCTCTTGTTTTAAAAGTGTATCAAGTTTTTCTAATAAAATTCTGGGATTTTTTCCGGATAATTCATGATAGTCAGTATCAGTTTTTATTATAAGAGGGTTATTTTCGAGAGAGATCCTATGGCTTTTGGATAGTTTTAATCTCATAATCCTGAATTTAGGGACTTCATAGTCCATTTCAGAGGGAGAATCTTTGGACTGGACTTTTTGGATCCTTCTTCCTCCAGGATCCTCGATATAATCGATTTCCATTTTGCATAATGGAAATAAACCTTTATGAAACATATAACTCGTAGGTAGATCCAGGTCCGAATGATAGATCTCGAATTTTCCGTATAGAGCGTATAGTTTGCGGCTGATCTTGGGAAGGATAGAGGGTCTGGAGATAACGATCCTTAGGACAGGTACAGATCTATTCTCATAGAATAAAGTCCTGTTCTCATATCTGGGAACTTCGTAGATTGCATCCAATTCGTATAGTCGTTTGACTAGTTTTTTTAGGTATTTATCTTCTCCTTTAACGTATATGATCGGATAAAATTTGTCTAGAAATAATAATTGGGCCCCGTCTTCCGTTTTTAACCAAAGATATACCGTATCTTCCGCATGATACACATCGAACAAATGGCCTTTTGCTTTTAAAAGGTTCACTATGATCCCTTTAAAGTTTCCAATTCTTTTTTTAGCCTGGATATTTCCTTTTTTAGATCAATCATCATGGTGAGAAGCATAATGTCTATAGGATATGGAGAGGACGCCATTACCCCAGCTTGTACCTGAAGTTTTGCGGTTCGTATCAATTCATCGAAAATTTCTTGGTCCGGTTTTCTTAAACCCCTTCTGTATTGTCCTAAGCTGGACTCCACATATTGCATTTGTCTGGAATAAGGAATTACTGTCCTGCCCATGTAAACTCCTCTTCTATATTCGAATCTATAGTTGTGATCTGTTTCGCTTTTCTGACCTTCAGATAAGAATGACCTTCTACGATCCTTAATTCCCAAAGATCTTCCGAGAGTTCGATCAGCTTAGGGAAAATTTTTTGAAAATTCGGGTGAGGATATTTTGTGGATTCCACAAGAAGGATCGGGATCTGTTGGCTTCGTATATATTGTAAAAGTAATACTAGTTTTTCTAAAAGGAAAAGCCCTTCGTCTTCTTGCACATCTCCGTCGAAGAATTGTTTGCAAGGAGCTAAGATGAAATAGACTGTATTTTCTCTTTTAGAAGACGAAATTTCTCGAAGCGAATCTAGAATTTGATATGGAGTAAATGCTCTTTGGACTAGGATCCTTTCTAAAATTTCCTCGGGAGAGATCCCGTGTTTTCTGGTCTCTTCTGTGATCCTGAATACATCGAAACGGATCGCGCAGTCCAAATTGAATACCTGGAATCCGGAAACTGCAAATGCATACTCCCAGCCCAAGGCCAATTTATAGATCCCCTCTCTCCCAGTTAAAAGTCCGATATTTTCCCTATTCCAACTTAAGATAGGTTTATATAACTGCTCTTGGAAACCTTCTAAAGGACCTAAATGCATATATACTATATATACGATATGTTAAAAATTGTAAAGTGATTTGGCTGGCGCCGGATCTTAAAAAGAGGATTTTAGACTTCGGACCGAAATCGAATTATGTCGGAATTCCTACAGAATAAGATCCTATATTTGCTCGATCTATGATCCGAAATGTAAGATCGAAAAGAATATGTTTAAATATATTATATATTTATAATAGAGAGATAGGGTCGGAATTTCGAAATGAACGAAATTCCGTTTTAATTCTAATGAGAATGATTATGTTCGTAGATATCTCCGCCTGCGGAGAATTCTATAAAAACGCAAGCCTCGTCACCCACGGACCAGGCATCATGCCCAGGGGGAAGAAGCATAATATCATTAGGGCCGAATTCATCCTCACTTCCGTCATCCATAACTACATGTAATCGTCCTGATTGTACATAAGCGACATGAGGCAGTAGGCAACTTTCCGTTCCCGCAACCGGTTTCAGGTCCTTGGACCATTTTGCTCCTACATCAAACGTGACTCTATGCACGATTACTCCATCCAAGACTACTTCTTCCTTTTTAATTAAACCGAAACGAACAACATCGTTCGGAGCGTTTAAGCTTCCTCTTTGCATTTTATGATCCGACATGGACTTTTACCTTCCGCAAATTTGCGATCCTTCTCCTATTCAAGGGAGAGGGATTTAATCCCTTATTTTGCCTGCCTGGCATAAGAAAAGATATTGTTCGTTATTACGGATAAAATATATGCTATATGGGACGATCTTTTGAACGAAGTTTAAATATGCAAAACAGTATTTCTCTATGTTGGAATTCAAACATAGAGGTTCGCAAATAAAGATACTCCTACGAGGTGGTGCAGAGGGTGCTGAAATTTATAAAGAAAGATTGAATCGGATAGATCATCCAAACGGGATATTCATATGGCTAAATTTGAATTTGTCAGGAAGCATTATACCTAAAGATATGGATTTGAAATTAAGATAAGAGGCTTTTTTTGAAGCGCTATATTGGTATACTATCTATTCTTTGCTTTCTATTATTTTCTACACAGGCATGTAAGGATGACGGAGGAGGCAGTCCTATGGTTGTGATGACTTTAGCTGCTATTGTGATTGCTTCCCCTGCAACTTCTTGCGCGCATCCTTCGGTTCAGGATTTAACTCTTATGGATCCCCCGATTTACGGATCTGGTGTCGTGAAGCCGGTTTACTTTTATAGGATTACTACGAATTTTATTTCGGATCCGATAGATCTTACACTGACTGCAGAAGGTGGTCAAATTAGTTTATTTGTCGGAGACCAAAACGTTATATTGGACCAACAAAACTATAAATCGGCTACAATTACAAATCGATATGATGCAGATGCGGCGGACGTAGCAACTGCGACCGTAACAATCAATACCTTCGACGGTCAGTTTAGATGTATAGCTGTCGATCCAGGTGAATACGGAGACTTTTCGCTCTCATATTCCTATTAAACGTATTTCTTATACCTAGATAAGAATTTAAGTCTTGTCTAAAAAATTTTTCCCAAATCCTTGGAAATATATGGAATCCGATTATTTCAAAGCGGTCAAGGCCCGTTCTTCGGTGGACTATCTTTTTAGGACCGTTCATCAGCATCATTCTCAACTTAGCCAAATGGCCGACCAAAAGGCGAATATACTGATTGCTGCATCGTTTGTAATGCTTTCTCTTTCTCTCGGTTATGTACAAAAGCCGATTTATAGGGCCGGTCTTTTGACATTGATGGTATTTATTGTGATCGCTGCGACTTTAGCGATCTTTGCAGTTATGCCCACCTTTAAACAAAAGAAGAATGGAAAGACCAATCCTTTGTTTTTCGGGAATTTTGCTCCATACACAGAAGCGGAGTTTTTAACTAAGATGGAGCAGATCGCAGAACAGGATTCTACTTTGTACGAGGCATTGGGCAGGGATCTATATCAGATGGGAAAGTCCTTGTACTTTACGAAATATAGATATTTAAAATGGAGTTACAGATGTTTTCTCGCGGGATTTACTACCTCCGTCTTTATGATCGTGTTAGAGATTAACGGAATTTTATAAATTTCTTATGGAGAAATCCGGAATTTCTCTTAGACCTGCGAATTATTCCGATCTGCAAATCCTGCAAGAATGGGATGAAAAAGAACATGTGATCCAATCTGACCCTAACGACGACTGGGGTTGGGAAACCGAGCTACTACGTTTTCCGGATTGGAGAGAACAATTGATCGCAGAAAAAAACGGAGTCCCGATCGGATTCGTTCAGATCATCGATCCTCAAAGGGAGGATTCTCATTATTGGGGTGAGATCGGTCCTGGTTTTATGGCGGTGGATATTTGGCTCGGAGATGAGGAGAATTTAGGAAAAGGTTACGGCACAAAGATCATGGCGGACGCAATCGGAAAATGTTTTTCGAATTCATCCGTTCATTCCGTGCTTGTAGATCCTCTTTTGGAAAATTTAAAGGCCCATAAATTTTATGAAAAATTCGGATTTCGTTTTTTGGAATTCAGGACATTCGGAACGGATCACTGTAAGGTATATGTTCTGGATCGAGAAGTTTGGATAAAATCTCAGGCCCCTTGAGGATACGAAAGATCGTATAATAGAAGACCCCGATCTTTCGGGGTCTTTTGATTTAGGAAACTTTTACCAATTCTTTCTTTCCGAGCCTTCTGGTAAGATAGTCTCTTAATGTTAGAAACGGTTTTTCGGTTATATAAAATATAGGAATACAAACTAAAAAGGAAACTAAGACCGCAAAAGAACCGTAAAGCCAGAATTTATCCCAGCTTAGAATTCCAGGAACCTTATTCCCAAAAATAATCCCTAACGCAAGCGCAGTGCAGGGGGTATGCCATAAATACATCGTATAACTAGTTCTTGCGGTCGGGCGAAAGATCGGTAGGCTAAAGAACCGGTTTAAGATCCCACCTTTCCATAAGGTTAATATAAATAACGCGGAATATCCAATATGAAAAGCGGTGAAATTGAATATCAAACCTAAACCGATCCTTTCTGTGGAGTATGCGAGTCCTAAAAATAAAATGGAAATTGCCCCTAAGAAATAAGCAGGTTTACGATCTTCCGATTGAAAGAATTCAGGTTTCCAACGAACAAATTCCGCGATCAACATTCCGCAGATCAATGTATCAAATCTAGTTTCCGTATGATATAAGATGATCCCTTCATCTAAACTTCGAAGCATATAAACAATTCGTATAATAAACGGGACCATAAATAATAGAAGTAAGGAATATCTCCGCATTCTATCTGAAACTTTGAAAAAAAACAGAAGGCATAATCCCGGAATCACAAGGTAAAATTGTTCTTCGATAGAGAGAGACCAACCATATAGATAAAGACGATATTTGAAATAATTGGAGATATATGCAAAATCAGTCCAAGAATAGGAGAGCATCAATCCCAATCTTTTAATTCCATCTGCCCCGTTTGGTGCGATATCAGGATTTGCGGTATATACTTTTAATAATGTCTTGGAATGAATATAAGAAACAAGAAGACAAATATAATACGCGGGCATGATCCTAAGAGTTCGTTTTAGATAGAATTTTTTTAGGTCTATCGTATCGGTTTTATCTTTTTCCGCTAAAAGTCCGCTATAGATCAAAAATCCACTCAATATAAAGAATAGATCCACACCGGTCCTGAAGTTATGAAAAATAATTTTAGTTAATGGATTCTCATAGCTCAAAAGATGGTTCATCTCTGCGTTATGCCAGAAATGATATATTATCACCAAAAAAATCGATATGGACCTCAATCCGTTTAACGACTGTAATTCGGATTCATTCTTAGAAAGTAAATATTTCAATCTCTTGCTCTTTTCTCTTTGTAAACAGGCGGAAGATTGCCGGTTTGAAATACAAAATAAAATCTGAGTTCGTTGAAAACTAGTTTTTTCATTTATAATTGAACGGTTTGTTCGATTATAAATTTGTTTTTAATTTAGTAAGTATCTGATTACAGAAAAATATTCTTGTAAATCCGCCAGGGATACGCAGGCCTTTAGTCCCGACGGGTCTGGATAGGTCCGGATCTCGAGTATAAATCTGTCGGGATGAGCGTTAGCGAAGCCGGAGCAGCCCGGCCCGAGCGAAGCGAGGGGGCGGCCTGTTAAATATTTATCTCTTTCTTTGATTTTAACCTTCTGATTAAAAAATCTTTTAAGGCCAAGAATGGTCTTTCGATCGCATAAAAAATAGGAATACAAAGTAAGAATATCAATGCAGTTGCATAGATCCCGATGAGCAAGAACGCCCATATACTTGTCTGTGGAGAAAAGTTCTTTCCGAATAATGTGAATATTGCCAGCCCGATAAATGGGTCATGCCATAGATACATCGTATAACTTGTACGTGCTACCGGTCTGAAAACGGAGAGACTGAAAATCTTATTCCAAAAACTTCCTTCTACCAAGGTGATCGTAAATAATAATCCGTACCCTAATTGGAACAGAGTGAATATGAAGATGGAATTTGCGCCGGTACGTTTTAATTGGAAAGTAAATATTAGAACTGCTAAAAGTCCGACGCTGAATAATAGGCCGGTCTTATATGTGCTCTTCTGAAAAAATTCGGGCTTCCAGCGTGTTAACTCTGCGATCAACATTCCTAAGATCAAAAAATCAAAACGGGTTTCTGTATGTACTTCGACTAGGATCCTATCGATCCCTATGAAATGATAGACTACGCGGATGATCAAAGGTATAAAGAATAATATAACTAAGATCGTTCTCCTAACGTTTTCTTTGACCTTAAAAAGTAGGAACAAACAAAGAGAAGGAACGATTAAGTAGAATTGTTCTTCGACCGAGAGAGACCAACCGAATTGGAATAATCTTTCTTTAAAATAGTTGGAGATATATAGAACGTCTCCCCAAGTATTCGATAGAGTAATGCCTAATTTTTGATGTGCAACGATCTCCGCTTGGGTTGGGGTAGGTATCTTATCGAGGAGTTTGTATGCGCTCTTTGCCTGAATATAATTTATAAGTATGCAGAAATAATAAGCAGGCATGATCCTAAGAGTTCGTTTTAAGTAGAAACTCTTTAGATCTAATTTGGATGTTCTTTTGTATTCGTTTAATAGACCTCCGTAGATCAAAAATCCACTCAACATGAAGAATAGATCTACGCCAGTTCTAAGATTTTGAAGAAACCAAATGATCCTAGGATCATCCGATTTGAATATTATTCCCATATGGAATAATATCACTAAAAAGATAGAGAATGCCCTAAGTCCGTTTAGGGCAGGATGTTCATCTTCCCGCTTTTCAAAAAGGAAAGGTAAAAACTTCATCTATCTTGAAATATTCGGATGATTTAATCTAATCGGAAGTTAGTCATCGGGAATTGTTGAGTGATCTCTTTCACTCCCTCTCTAACCTTCTCTTTCGTTTTTTCGTCGTCAGGATTATCCAAGAAATCGCAGATCAAATGTCCTACTTTTTCTATATCGGAAGGTTTGAGCCCTCTTGTGGTAAGTGCAGGAGTTCCTAAGCGGATCCCGGAAGCGACAGCAGGTGGATTCTTGTCGAATGGGATCGCGTTTTTATTTACTGTTACTCCGACCTCGTCTAATCCGTCTGCGGCCTTTGCTCCAGTGAGTCCTTTTACGGAAACATCCAATAATACTAAGTGGTTGTCTGTTCCACCGCTCACTACTCGGAAACCTCTTTTTACGAATACTTCTGCGAGAGTTTTCGCGTTTGCAAGAACGGTTTCTATATACTTTTTATAATCCGGTGATAATGCTTCTCCGAATGCAACCGCTTTAGCTGCGATCACATGCATAAGTGGCCCACCTTGGATCCCAGGGAATACTCTGGAATTTAAGATCTTTTCGTTCTCTAATTTAGATAGGATCAATCCACCTCTTGGCCCTCTAAGTGTCTTATGAGTTGTGGTGGTCACGTAATCAAAACT
>NZ_RQGF01000032.1 GCF_004769615.1 Leptospira sarikeiensis
ACGTTATTTATATCTATCTCAGGAAAATTTTCCCTATAATAATCCTTAATTTCCTTCGATAAAGTATCTCCTCTCTTTTTAATCATTCCATAAGAATGATCAGTATTTTGATCTTTATCTGCATTATCTATTTCGCCATATATTCCTTGTCCTAATAAGAGGATAGGGGTGGCGAAATCTTCTTTGTTGAGTGTTCTTTTCTTGAGCCCGAGCGGATAATAGAATTTTGTGCCTTCTTTTATTTTAGAATTTTTTTCATCAAGTTCTCCAAAGGATTCCGTATATATATTTTTGTGGGGGCCAATTTTTATAAAAAAGCTGTCGGGATATTTTCCTTTATACAATTCTTCAATATTAACAGCTACAGGTTCATCTTCAGAGTAAATAGAGTATATTAATTCATTGCCGAAAAATGAAATTCCAAGCAGAGGAATTAAGCAAAGAAGGAACAATACCGGACCTTTGAGTTGTTTCCAATGAATAGCAATCGGTATGATTATAATGCAACTTAACGGGATCGATATAAGGCCCCATCCCCAATGGATTTGAAAGCATGCAGTAACGATCCAAAAATATCCGAAGAATAGAATTAATAATGCTATGCCTACGCAAATATTTTGGAAGATTTCGATTACTTGAAATATAGTTTGGGTCATTGAGTAGTGAGAGTCCTTATTTTATATATCTATTAAATGCAGGATTAAGACTAAAATTATAAATTTTCTGTAGGAATTCCTACAGAAGAACCTGAGCAAATATCGGGTTAATAGAAACCGATCAGAAATTCTTATAACCTAAAAATAAATACGAAGAACCTAATAGAACGCAAAGGGGAGAGTAATAGAGATAATCTTGATTTGCAAACCTGGTGTTTTTGATTCTCTTAAAGAACCCGACCAATTTAAAATCTCCGATCGCTCTTCCAAAAAAAACTAAGGATAATAAAAGAGAAAAGATCGAACTAGTTTTATTTGGAATAAAAAGTATCCCGCCTGCCCATAGAGCGAGGATCCCAAAGCCGAGCAAGGCTAATGCTACAAGAAGTGTGAGTCCGGTGCTTGGCATAAAACTGGGCTTTCCTTCGATTTCAGGTAGGGCGTCCAGAAATCCTATTTTTCCACCGAAGGCCCAATATACATGCAAGGCGGAGAGTAAGAAAAGAATACAACCTGTAAGTGTTCCTACGATTTTTTCCGCCTGCATAACTCACCTCTGGTCCTTATTTATGAACATCCTTATAAACGAGCATGTCCAGCAATCTTTCTTCTTTTTCCGGATCGAATCCGCATGTATAATCGAATGTTTTTGGGTTTTCATATGTTCCGAACAACATATCCCACCATACGATGTCCCCATAATTATTTTTATGACGATCATATTGATGATGGATCCTATGCATTTCGGGTCTTTGGAAAAAATATCCGATCCATCTAGGAGTTTTGATATTCGTATGATAGAAAAATTCGCCGATAGCGGTACAGAATGTATAAACGGCACCTGCTTCGTAATTTAAACCTAAGATCGCGTAGACTAAAATACTTCCAATAATTGAATTTAGGATCATCTCTCCAGGATGTTTATAGAATGAAGTAATCACTTCCAATCTTTGAGGGCTATGATGGATCTGGTGAAATCCAACCCAAAGAAAATCAAAATTGTGTCTCCATCTATGCCACCAGTAGAAAATAAATGTAGCTATAAAATAAGCAAAAACTCCTCCCCAAATCGGATTTAGAAAATTGGAGACGTGAAAAATAGAACTTCCGTAAAACCATTTTTCCCAGGTGAAACCCGCTAGTACGACTACTCCTAATTGGATCAAGTTCACTAAGATCACTCTGATAGGCCAAGTTTTTACCTTAGGCAATTTCCATCCCGGGATCAATCTTTCTATGACCAAGCATATCCCAGCTATAATAAATATTTCTAATAACATTCTAATCCTCTAATATAGTTCTCATCCGGATGATGAAGAGTTAGAACTGGGTCGTTGACCTTAGGTCCGAAAAAAATTGGAAATATATTTTGGAAGATTTAGTTTTTTGGGGAACTTATATCTATTGTTATCTTTCTATACGGAACTCTATTGCGTATGGGATATGAGTAACGTTATTCATTCGGAACTTAAGATCTCTTGTATCGAGATTTCAGAATAATGAGGGATCCCAAAAATGGAAATTGCTCCAAATACGAAAGATCTACGTAACTGAGATTTTGAAAAATACGGATCATAATATCGGCAAGCAATAATAAATACGATATAAGGAATGAGCCCTATGATTATGTATCGCTTCATTATTGCAAAAGTTGGAATGGAAAGAATGGAGAAAACTAGGAAAATTCTGAGAGGAGTTCGTATAAAATGGAAACAATAATTCGCAGGAGAGCATTCATAGAATAAGACAA
The DNA here is from genome assembly GCF_004769615.1 of Leptospira sarikeiensis. Classification (GTDB taxonomy): domain Bacteria; phylum Spirochaetota; class Leptospiria; order Leptospirales; family Leptospiraceae; genus Leptospira_B; species Leptospira_B sarikeiensis. Next base: position 2,407 of record NZ_RQGF01000032.1, read on the forward strand.
CCTCATATCCGAAAACTAAAAGTGTTCCGATGAAAAGGAAGAATAGGAATATGATCCAGGCTCGGAATTTGTTTCTATTTGGTTCAAAGCGCATTCTTTTAGTCTCCGAAAAAATACAAATAGCCGATCTTGAATCCTCTATCTATATTGAAATCGCTTCTCGTTTGGATCATCGCTGAAAAAGTCAGATATCCGTTTTGATTTGTGGAATATTGTATTCCGGGAGCAAAAATTAATGCATCTGAATAAGGAGTGATCGTATCTCCCGCAGACGTTTTATGGCTGATCTCAAAAAGTAGATTCGTTTTAGGCGTAAAACTATATGAAAGCGTAAGCCCCGAATATAAGAATCTTTTAAAGTTTTCCTCTATGCTTTCCTTTCCGGAAGAATTGGTTTCAGACTCGAAACTGAAAGTAGCTTGTACAGAGAATGCTCCAAACTGTTTCAATCCTCCGAAATAGGCTCTGAGTAAGAATAGATCAGGATTAATGTCCGCTTCTTTCGGCTGGGACACTGCCGGACCAAAGAATTGGACCCCTCCGCCAAATGAAGCGAAGTCGGTCTTCTTATAATATTTCGCTCCGACTCCCCATCTATCCCATCCACTCCATGTTTTTCTAGTAGTTGAATAATGGTCCACGTAACCGTAATTTGCGGTTACTGAAAAAGAATCTCCGAGTTTCATTTCTCCGTAAGCAGAAACTTTTCTTTCTCTTTCGTAGCCATCTTCCGGTCTTGGGGCTCTTTCCGTTGCGGTTCCTGATACGTAAATTTTATTATAAACTGCAATCTCTTGGTTTAAATTAGGATGAACAGGATCATTCGGTGCAGAAAATAACGGGATAGAATATATCGAAGAGAAAATTAAAAATAGAAAGATATATGGGACTTTCATCTCAATTTTCCGGCCCGTTTAAGTATAAGATCGGGAAATAAGGTCTGATTTGATCACCGACTGCATTGGATAGAATTAAGTACCCATTTCGATTGGGATGATTCCCATCCGTAAGCATATCATCCGTGATCAATAATTCCGTATCTATTCTCGGAACAAATTGGACCCTTTCTTTCATTGTAGCCGTGATCATTGCAACCGCTAAGCTCGGCCAAGGGAATTTTATATTCCAAAGATTTAATGCGAATACATGATTACATCTTGTTTGAAGTATCTGGATACTTTGGATCTGCCTATCTATTGTGGCGTCTACTTGAGATTGACTGGGAGAATAGTTTCCTAAAAAATCATTAATCCCGCCTTCATATAGGCAAGCGTCATACCTGTTTTTATCATTTTGGACGTATGAAAGTATCTTTGTTGTATCAATTCCGGGGGTTGCAAAACGATACGTGTTGAATTCCGATAATTGCTCTTCGGAAGGCCAGGACGCGACAATGCTATCCCCGTACATAGCTAAAGAAGGTTTAGAGATAAAACTTAGGATCTTTTCGGAGTCGGAAGAAGGATCTTTATCGCAGTTTATTAAGGAAAATGCTATACATGCCAGAAAAAGTAGGGCTTTTTTTTCTCTTTGGAAAACCTGGGTAAGCATGAAAACATCATCCAAAAAGATAATCTTTCATTCAATACTTTTTGTTTTAGCACTATAGGACATTTCGGACAGATTGCCCTGATCGGACTTTGTATCCGAAATGTCCTTTCATCTTAGTTTATGAAAACTTAAACTAATTTTTTTGCCGCGGTGATTACTGCTTCGTAATTCGGCTCGCTTGCAATCTCAGGCACTAATTCTACATATTGTGCTACATCGTTTTTATCCAATACGAAGACTGCTCTTGCAGAAAGTCCTTTCAGGCCTCCTTCAGAAATATGAGTTCCGTAAGCTTTGGAAAAGGAAAAATCCCTAAATTGTGACAATGGTACCAAGTTAGGAGAATCCAAACCTTCCATTGTACAAAAACGATTCATCGCAAAGGGAAGATCGCCTGAGATGACTAATGTTACGATCCCGTCTAATTTCGCTGCACGCTCATGGAATTTTTTAGTTTCCATTGCACAAACTGATGTATCTAAACTTGGGACGGCTACTAGGATCTTTACTTTTCCACTATAATCTTTCAGTGATTTTGGGCTTAGATCTTTTGCAGTTCCTACAAAATCCGGAGCCTTTGCTCCTACTTCTAATAATTTTCCTTCGAGTTGAACTGGGCTACCTTTAAGAGTGACGCTTGTCATTTTTGTTTCCTTCGGGAAGGGATGATATGTTGAGAATCTAAATTGAGCAACACGAAAATCCGCACCTTCCGTATTCTTTCAGACAGAAGCAAGGTTCCAAAAAGTTCTTGCAAATTTTTAGGAGAGGAATGTGAATAACCTTAGCGGTTTATCCGTCTATATTTCTACGAAATGAAGAACATCGGTCTACAGTCTAACCTTACCCTTTGGGTCGTCCTCTGGATGGTGGTAGTGGTCACGCTACCCTGGTCAGGCTTTACGCCCTAAGGTTCTTTCGTAGGCAGCAATCCTCGAAAAGCCCCTCTCGGCGTAAAGCCGAGGGGGGCTTTTTTTATTTCTACACTGCATGAGGCAAAAAATGGAAACGATTACGGAAAAGAACAAAGCCTGGCTTCGAGAAGATAAGGTTCCTCAGAATGGAGCCGAATTGATCGTAGCATATTTAAAAAGGAGAAAGATCCAAAACGTATACGGGATCCCGGGCGGCGCCAATCTACCGTTATACGATGCTCTTCATAATTGTGGGATCCGTCATATACTTGCAAGACAAGAACAGGCAGGCGGATTTATGGCCCAAGGAGAAGCTAGGGTCACAAAAAAACCTACAGTTTGTTTAGCTTCCTCGGGCCCAGGAGTTACAAATCTAATTACAGCAGTTGCAGATGCAAAATCGGATTCTATTCCGTTAGTCGCAATTACAGGACAAGTGCCATTATCTCTCATCGGAACGGATGCGTTCCAAGAAATAGATACCTACGGGCTATCATTACCGATCACTAAAAAAAATTATCTCGTCCGATCCATTTCGGAATTAATTCGAGTTTTACCGGAAGCATTTCGGATCGCGGAAGGGCCGAGGCCCGGGCCGGTTTGGATAGATGTTCCGAAGGATATCCAAGCGGCTCCGATCTCTTTATCTATCCAACAAATCGAAGAGATATGGGCATCACAAGAAAGGGAAAATCGACAAGATACGTTTATCTCTGAATCGGACAGGTCCAGATTTTTCCATTTATTAGAGAATTCTAAAAAACCGATTCTGTATATTGGCGGAGGAGTAAAAGGATCCGGCGCGGAAGATCTGATCTTATCTTTAGCAGAGACCCAGGATATTCCGGTTGTTTCTACCCTAATGGGCCTAGATTCATTTCCTCAAAACCATCCTTTGGCTTTAGGAATGCTTGGAATGCACGGCGCCCCTTATACGAATCGTCTATTGCATGATTCGGATCTACTATTGGCGTTTGGAGTTCGTTTTGACGATCGTGCTACAGGCAAATTGGAAACATTTTGCCCGAACGCGAAAGTGATCCATGTGGATATAGATTATAAGGAAATCGGAAAGCTACGAAAACCGGATTTTGGTTTTTGTTCCGACTTGAAATTCTTCCTAAAAAGTATGGGAGAATTCCGGACAAAAATAAGAGAAGAATGGAGAGAGCAAGTTCGTTCTTACAAACAACTCTATCCATTACGTTCTATTACTGCTACCGAAGGTTATTCTCCTCAGGAGATCATTTTTTCCGTTGCGAAGTTCTTAGGTCCTAATGCAAGGATCAGCACTGATGTAGGGCAACATCAGATGTGGGTGGCTCAATATTATCCGTTTGAAAAGACGGGGACCCTGCTTACTTCCGGAGGATTAGGAACTATGGGATTCGGTTTGCCTGCTGCGATCGGAGCTTCTTTGGCGGATCCTGATTCGAAGGTAGTATGTTTCTCGGGAGACGGTTCTATTCTGATGAATATACAGGAACTGGATACTCTGAGTGAATTACAATCGGATCTTAAAATTATAATATTCGATAACCGGAATTTAGGACTGGTTCGTCAACAGCAGAATCTTTTTTACGGAGCAAGGTATAATGGCAGTTCTTATCCTTCCGAATCAAAGTTTTCCAAGATCGCCAGAGCATTCGGGATCTCTAGTTTAGATATGGGAGAGTCCGGAAAAGATCTAAACGATCTAGAAAAGTTCTTAAAAGAAAAAGGGCCGGGGCTAGTTGTAATTCCGATCCACGAGGACCTGCAGGTGCTTCCTATGGTTCCTCCAGGCAAAAGTAATTTGGAGATGCTTTTAGGTTGAGAACAGGCCTTAACAAGCTGATCTTATTATCTCAGGACTTCCCGTTCATTTCGTTCGGGAAGTCTGAGATCTATTTATCTTTATCCAATATTCATTTCTCTATTCTTTCTAACTCCTCTTGGTGGCCCTCCCGGGCCTAATTATATTTACATTCTGTTTTTATAATGAATTTCCGGGTATTTAAGGTCCGGAATTACCAAAAGGAGATGATCATGTCCATAGAATTACAAAATTTAAGAAAAGAAGCGAATTCACTCTCGCCAAAACCCATCCTAAAACCTTTTCCTTTAAAAGAAGAAGGGCTTCTGGATTATTTTCAAAAACTTTTAGAAGGATCTGAAACTGCGGTTTTATTCGAAAGTTTAGGTCCTGAATCGGATAATTCTAGATTTAGTTTCGTTTCAGGTTTTCCAAAGAGAACATTTAAAGCAAAAGAGAATATCCTCGAATGTGATGGAAGGCCGATCGGTATCGGGAATCCGTACGAAATGTTTTCGGAAATCTTTCCTGGTCGAAATTCATTTTTAGAGTACAGCGAATCCGGAGGCGGTGGCCTCTACGGTTATCTTTCATATGAGGCAGCGAATGATATGGAGTCAAGCCTCGGATTAAAGGAACATCCAAAATTTCCTAAGTTCTGTTTCGCTTGGATGGAAGACGGGATCCTTTTAGATAGAAGGACCGGAGAATCCAAATATTTTCATTACGGAACGGATCGTTTTTCTCTTTTTGAAGAGATCTTTTTCAAAAGTACTCCTCCAAACGGAAAATTCAAAGCGATCGATTTAGGCTTTTCTAAAACACAAGAAGAGCATCGTTCTATGGTGGAAGAAGTTTTGGAAGAGATCCGAAGCGGAAATACATTCCAATGCCAGATCGGTTTCAGAAAAACATTTCTGATCGGGGAGAATACAACGGAAAATTTCCGTAGAAAAGGAGATTTAGAATTATATAAATCGGTTCGAAAAGTGAATCCTTCTCCTTTTATGTTCTTTCTTTCCTTTCCGGAAGAAGTTCATTTGGGAGCTAGTCCTGAGTTGTTATTTCGTTTGAAGGACGGGCTCGCAGAAAGTTTTCCTTTAGCAGGAACTGTTAGAAGAGGGAGTAACGAAGAAGAAGATCGTAAATTTGCGCTACAATTATTATCCGATCCGAAAGAGATCGCGGAGCATAATATGTTAGTGGATCTTCACAGAAACGATCTGGGCAGAGTTTCCAAATTCGGGACAGTAAAGGTAAGAGATTCTTTTGCGTTAAAAAGATTTAGTCATGTGCAACATCTTTCTACCGAAGTCTCAGGTATACTTAGGCCCGGAAAAAATATGTTCTCAGGCCTTGCGGCATCTTTTCCAACCGGAACATTAAGTGGTGCTCCTAAAATAGAATCCATGAAGATCATTCATCGTATCGAGAATGATCCAAGAGGACCGTATGGGGGAGCTGTAGGAAGATTCGGTTTTGATGGAAATTGTTCCTTTTGTATCCCGATCCGAAGTTATTTCAGAAAGGAAGAAGAAGCTGTGATCCGCGCATCGGGCGGCATAGTGATCGATTCCGATCCTAAGGCGGAATACGAGGAGATAGGTCATAAATTAGGAGCGGTTCTAAAAGCGATGGAGGCTCTCAAATGAAAGTTTTATTAGTAGATCATCACGATTCTTTTTCTTATAATCTATTTCAGCTTGTAGGAGAAATTTTAGAAGAGGAATTTCCCTATAGATTCCAATTGGATGTGATCCGGCAAAACGAGGCGGATCTTTCCAGGGTTCTAAAAGAGAAATATGATAGGATCGTACTTTCTCCCGGACCTGGAACTCCTACAGATCCTCAATATTTTGGATGTTCTATGGAGATATTGAAGCAGTTGGGAGGGATTGTTCCGATCCTAGGTGTCTGTTTAGGAATGCAGGGGATCGCATATTTCGCAGGAGCGAATATTATAAAAGCAGAATACCCGATGCATGGTAAGATCTCCACTATCAAAACGGACGGAGATGGGGTCTTTAAGGATCTTCCTGCCGAATTAAAAGTGATGAGATATCACTCCCTGATAGTGGATGATAAAAGCCTGGATATGGAGTGGGAGAGGACTGCATTTGCAGGAGATGAGCTCATGGGGATCCGTCATAAGGAAAAAATGATAGAAGGGGTTCAGTTCCATCCGGAATCTTTTGCGACGGAAGGGGGAAGGAGGATGCTTTCTAATTTTCTAATATCGAATTAAGAAGCGATAGAAGAAGAGGAATACTTCAGGAAATCTCGGAGCCTTTCTGCCAAATCTTCCATACGGAAAGGTTTCCCGAGATAATCATCGATTCCTGCTTCCGCGCAGGCAGCTCTATCTTCTGGGCTATCATGAGCTGTAACAGCTACGATCCAAGGGATTTTACGAGAGCTCGGTTTTTTCTTTAAGATCCTTGCAGTTTCAATCCCGCTTAACTCGGGCATTTGGATATCTAATAAGATCAGATCCAGATCTTTTTCTTCCCAATATGCTAATGCGTCTAGACCATTTGCGACGAGAGCACATTTAAGGCCCATTCTCTCTAACATTTTTTCTATTAACTTTTGGTTAACGGGATTATCTTCGGCGACTAAAATTTTCAGATCCGAATGAGAAGAGAAATCCAGATCTTTCTGAGTTTTGGATTCTAGTTTTCGTTTCGTTTCGGCGGAACTTGCTTTAGGCAATTCCATTTCTAAAATGAAAGTGGATCCTACTCTGAACTCGCTCTCAACATGAATTTCCCATCCCAAGGCTTCGCAAATCCTTTTACAGATCGCAAGACCGAGCCCTGTTCCGCCGTATTTTCTGGAAGAAGAAATATCCGCTTGAGAAAACGCTTCGAATAAGATCGGGATCCGATGAGAATCAATTCCGATCCCAGTATCTCTTACGCTCAGAGATAAGTGAATATTACTTTCAGTTTCCGATTCTACTTTTAATTCTAAAGTGACTCCACCTTTTTCGGTGAACTTTAACGCGTTGGAAACTAGATTGGATAAAATTTGTCTGATCCGGATCGCATCCGACTTAACATAAAGACTCGTTTTGGCAGGAGGAAGAATCGTTTTAAATGCCAATCCTTTTCTAAACGCTTCATCAGAAGCTTCTTCCGAATATCTTTCCAGAAGAGAGACCAAATCGAAATCTTGATGTGTGAAATGCATGGATCCTGATTCGGCCTTACTAAAATCAATTACATCATTGATCAGTCGGATCAGATGTTCTGCACTCTCCGTCAAAGAATCCAGATACTGTTTTTGTTGGTCTGAATTTTCTGTCTGGCGCAGTAGATCTACCATTCCTAGGATCCCATGAACAGGGGTCCTAAACTCGTGGTTCATATTCACAAAAAATTGTTCTTTAGCTTTTTGTAATTCTAAAGCTACGGATTGCAATTGGATCAAGGCCTGGGACTTAGCATCCAATTCCATAAAAGAGACAACTGAATCTGCGAGTGCTTCTAAAGCCTGTATTTCTGCTGGGGTTATTTTTTTAGGTTTAGAATCGATTACACATAAGGTCCCCAAAACATAACCGTCAGGAGTTCTGAGAGGGGCACCTGCATAAAATCGAATATTAGGATCACCTAATACATAAGGATTGCTCTTAAATCTCGAATCCGTTTCGGCATCTTCTACAATTAAGAATTTATTCTCTGCAACCGCAAATTGACAAAAAGAATCCCTTCTAAGAGTTTCAGTATCGTCTATACCGAGCCTTGCCTTAAACCATTGCCTTTCAGAATCGATTAGGGTAACTAGGGCGATCGGAGCCCCACATATTAGGGATGCCGCACGTACGATGCCGTCGTATTTTTCCTCGGGAGGAGTATCTAATATTTTATAACGTCTTAACGCCTGAAGCCTTTCTTCTTCATTTTCGGGTATTGGAGCGACGCTATACGGAAGGTTTTCCATTGTTCTAGACTAACCCTAATAGACTAAAAATAGTGGGGCTTATCCTCCCATTGGAAAACAAAAACGCAAGGATTTAACGAATTATTGGATTATTTTGCGGATTTAACTGTGAATGACCTGAAAATTGCGGGCCCCCAAAACTTTTCCCTGGGATAGGATTTCTTGCAATTTTCTAATACTTTTGCGGGTATTTTCGAACGCTTTGGGATAAATCCAGGACCTGAATAGTTTAGAAAATCCGGATAATTCCATCTGGCTTGTAAAAAGGATTTTTGTGTCCGTATCCGAGCCTTTCGGGTCCGGGTAAAAGCAGAAGGTCTCAGTACTTTCAGAAAATCTGTTTTTGATCCTTAACACTAGCCTGCTTGGATACTTGGATTCCAAGATCTGGCATTCATATTTAAAATTGAAAATCCAAAGTTTAGTTCCTATTTGAAAACCGGGAGTACTTTCGATTTTTTTAAAGGAGAGAATATTTTTAGACCAGTCGGACATACGTTCGAAATTCGAAACATAATCGAACGCTCTGCCCAGAGAAATTGGTACCGTGAATGCTATCGTAGTCGTCGCCATGGAAACTTCTCTCTTTTATTAAAAAGAATTCCCTTAGAATTCCTTTTCGAGTCCAATGTAGTATAGAGAGGAAATATGGGTTTTAGACGAATAACCGGAACAAGAATCGCCGAAAAAACTATTGAAGGTGGAGGATTTCCTGTCCGAAGACCTTTTCCAGTTCCGCAATTTTCTTATTGGGATCCATTTTTGCTATTGGATGAAATGGGACCGGTAATTTACGAACCGGGAAAAGCGATCGGAGCCCCCGATCATCCTCATAGGGGTTTTGAAACAGTTACATATCTTTTATCTGGAGAAATGGAACATAGGGACTCTTGGGGACATGCAGGAAAATTAAAAGAAGGCGGGATCCAATGGATGACTGCAGGTGCAGGACTTGTACATTCAGAACTTCCTTCTTCTGATTTTCAATCTCGTGGTGGCAGAATGCACGGATTTCAGATCTGGGTCAATCTCCCAAGGGATAAAAAACTTATTTCCCCAAACTATCAGGAAATGGACTCTTCCGAACTTCCAACCGTAGAAAAGGACGGAGTCTGGGCAAAGGTGATCGCGGGAGACCTCTGGGGAACGAATGCAGTCATCCAGACACAGACCCCGATCGTATTCTTTCATTTGAAACTTTCTCCGGGATCTTATGCGGAGGTTCCAGTGCCTAAGGGATATAATATTCTAACGTATCCTTTTGTAGGAGGAGGGACCGTCATAGATTCGGATGCGGAACATGATCTGGAAGAAGGAGAAACCGTATATTACCAAGGGGGGGAAGGAAGTATAGGCCTTCGTGCTCCTGAAAATTTTGCTTGGGAAGTTTTGATCTTAGGAGGGCAACCTCTGAATGAGCCTGTGGCACGTTATGGCCCTTTCGTGATGACAACTCCTCAAGAGATACAACAAGCTTTCGAAGATTATTCGGAAGGAAAAATGGGAAAAATATAACTCCTTCATGGAGCCGTTCCTGATCCTAATTTGTCTATTGGGAGGAGCGGCTCTTTATCTTCTAATTCCTAAAAGAAAACGGAAACAAGAAAATCTAATCTCTACTCTGCCTGAAGATAAAAGGCCGGAAGTTTTGGAGGTCTCTTTTTATTTCCATGCAGGCGGAGCTGAGATTATATCTTCTCCCGATCGTAACTTGAAGGATATCCTACAAACCTGGAAAGAACTGGAAAATCAGATCTCGGTTAAAGGATGGACCGACGATTATGGAACTCCCGCTGGAAATAGAAAATTATCTAAAGACAGGGCCATGGAAGTAAAACGATTTCTGGAGAAGATAGGGATACCAAAAACTAGGATTTTAGTTTCTTTTCACGGGACGGCTCCTGAAAGTATTGGAAACAAGAATAAGGATCGTTTTAGGAGAGTAGATTGTATCCTGGTTCCCCAAATAAAAAAGTGATCGTAATCGGCGGAGGAGCCGCAGGCTTTTTCGGGGCCATCCAAACTAAAATTCAATCCCAAGGAAAGGCTTCCGTTCATTTATACGAAAAATCTCCCAACGTACTTTCTAAAGTAAAAATTTCAGGCGGGGGAAGGTGTAATGTCACTCATTCCTGTTTCGATCCGGAAGAATTATCAAAACGTTATCCAAGGGGAGAAAAAGAGCTCAGAAGAGCATTCGAAATATTCCAGCCAAAGGACACCATAAAGTTTTTCGAATCCAGAGGAGTGAAATTGAAAACGGAAAATGATGGAAGAATGTTCCCTGTTACGGACGATTCTGAAACTATCATTTCCTGTCTTTTAGAAGAGGCAAAAAAATCTGGAGTAAAGATCAAAACCAAAGTTTCTATTTTAGGGATCTATAAAAGTGAAGATCCAAATGAGAAACGATTCAGGGTCCAAACGGAAGAGGGGGAAGAATATTTCGATTCTGTACTGATTGCTACCGGTTCTGCTAAGAAGGTTTGGACTTGGTTGGAAAATTTGGGTCATACGATCGAATCTCCGGTCCCTTCTTTATTTACATTTGAGATCTCGGATCCGTTGCTGGAAGGGTTCCAAGGGTTGTCTGTTTCTGACGCAGAGATTACATTCAAAAATTTTAAACTAAAACAAAGAGGCCCTGTCCTTTTCACACATTGGGGTTTAAGCGGGCCCGCTATCCTAAAACTTTCCGCTTGGGGAGCTAGGGAATTATTCGAATGCGATTATAAAACTGAAATTTATGTGGATTGGGTCCCTAATTTGTCCAGACAAGAAGTTCGAGAAAAACTTTTATCTCGGAAAAAGGAAAATCCTGCACGTAAACCTGGGACCTATTCTGAATTTGATCTGCCTTCCAGATTTTGGGAAAGGATTTGGGAGAATGTTTCCGGAAGCGAGAAAAGATGGTCCGATATCTCCTCTAAAGAATTACACCAGGTGGAAGAAATACTCAAAAGAACAGTTTTTAAAGTCTCCGGAAAAGGAACGTTTAAGGATGAATTCGTAACTTGTGGAGGAGTTCGTCGCAAGGAAGTAGATTTTTCTAAAATGGAAAGTAGGGTAGTTCCGGGATTATATTTTGCGGGAGAAGTTTTGGATATAGACGGCATCACCGGCGGTTTTAATTTCCAGAATGCTTGGACTACTTCTTATATTGCTGCAAGATCTTTGGCAGAGATCTAATTCCAAGGTTCCGGAAAAGAACTAAATCCTAAACGATTTCCATCCGGATCCAAGAAATATCTAGAATATTCAGTTTTTTGAACATACGAATTTCCGAAAAGGGAATCTAATCTTTCTTTTTCTTCCTTAGTATTCGCTGAAAAGATAAGTGCGTGAGGAGCCTTGGGAACATTTTCCTTTTCAATCATGATCCGAGTCGATCCCGCTAAAAACCAGGAAGATCTGAGATTCCCATCCGGTAAGACATGATCTTTTTCGAAATCGAGGCCTGGGATCTGCATATAAAATTCTTTTAATGTTTTCGGATCTTCCGTGGCAATCGCGATATGATGGATCATTCCATAATTACCAGGTCGGAATATTGAGGATGTCTTTTAAGATAAGTTTGAACGAAGGAACAGTTCGGTATGATCTTCTTTCCTTGTTCTTTTGCGGCTTTTAATGCGGCTTCTGCCAGTAGGGAAGCGATCCCTTTTCCCCTAAAATCAGTAGGAACAAAAGTATGATACAAGTCCCATACATGGGTTCCGATCTCCCTATATACCAAATGAGCTTCTCTTCCATCTTGGAGGATCAGGAATTTTTTGGCAGCGACATCGTGTTGAACTGGATTCATTTTCCCCTCTTATCATTCGACTGTTTGAAGATATGTTTAAAGATCTGCTTGGTAAGAAAAATCGATCAGGTTTTAAAAATCAAGCAAACAGAAGTTCCTCCTACATTTTTCAGATCTAATTCCGCCTTCAATTGACTGCATAAAGAACGGATGATCATCAAACCGAGGGAATCCTGATCCGATTTAACTTTAGATCCTTGCCCGAACCATTCTTGGATAGAAGGCATTCCGACCCCGTCGTCTTTGACGGTAAGATGGATCTTATCAGCTTCTACTTTTAACTGAACCGAAATTTTGCCTTCAACCTCTTTCGGGAATGCATGTTTTAAGGAATTTGAAATTAATTCTGTAACTATCAGACCGCAAGGAATTGCCTTTTCCATAGAAAGTCTTACAGGATCCAGATCCGATTCGAAACCGATCCGATTCCCTGTAGGAAAATAGGATGTAACCAAATGTCTGAGTAGGGACTCCAAATATGTTTTCATATCCACATTTGCGAACTTGTCCTGCTTGTACAAATGATCGTGGATCATCGCCATTGCAGTGATCCTACTTTGTGCCTTGGAAAGTATTTCAGATGTACCTGATTCGGATGAATACATATTTTGCAAATTCAACATTCCGGATACGATCTGAAGATTGTTTTTTACCCTATGGTGTATCTCATGAAGTAGAACTTCCTTCTCTCTTAGATTTTCTTCTAAGGTCCTTTCTATTTCTATTCTTCTCGATATCTCTTTTTCCAAAGTTCTTTTGGATTTGTATATATGAGCTTTTCTTAATCTGAGGCTGGTTAGGTATTCATGTCTTCTTTGAACACTTTCCTGCAAACCTCTCATCAGGATGGTAAGAGGAACGCATACGATCGTATTTGCGATAATGAAATTTAATCCTACAACGTACATTCTTTCGGGTAGCATATGCCATTGTAAGTTCATATACATCTGTAACCGAGCCACTACGAATACTGCGATCGCGTTTGCAAGTAATCCGAGTAGGGAAGGGGTTAGTCCGAATAATACTCCGGCGATCACAGGAAAAGGGAATAACCAAAGTAATCCTCCACCTTCAGGACCGATAAAAAGTAGAAGAGAAAATCCGAGTGAGAAATTCATTGTAAGGACCAATGCGGCCTTTAAGGAGAATGGAAATGTTTTTGCAAGTAAGAGTAGGTAGATAAGTCCTAATCCGAAGGAATCTATCCAGAGGACTTCTGTTTTTCCTTCTGTCCAAGCGAGATATACACTCGGGACATATGCGATCGAGCCTAGTAAAGCTATGCTGAAAATGATTGAGGTTAAGATCAGTTCTCTCCAAAAAGAAAGTCCGGAGGAGACCGGAATTTTTGGAGTTAGGTAATCTTGGACCGATTTGAAAACCCGATCCAGATGCCCGAGCTTTTTTCCTTTTCCCATAACTGTTATAAATAGACTATTCGAATCTATCAAAACTATAATACCCTAGTTCGAATAAAAAGCGGCGGGGAATTTTATTTGTTTCTATTTTCATAATGAATTATGTAAGATCGTGTTCTTCGTTTATTAATAATAATCAAAAAACGAAAAAATACTAACCCCTTATGATTAGTTTTTCCTTTTTGCCTTGTATTCAGATTATTTTTAAAACAATTTTTCGTCACGTTAGTTGAATGATATTCGATACCTTCTTCTTGCATGAGTAAAAAAAAAGAGGTCCGGAGACCTCTCTGAAGTTGGTAGTTAGGTATAAATAATTCGTTCTAGTTTTTAGAAATTACTCCGTCCACTGATAACTTTCCTCCACCCTTGATCACGAGTGCTAAAGAAATTGCGATCATTAGAAGATGGAATTCGAAACCTTCTCCTTTTTGATTTCCTGCCCAGTTCATAAAGAATCCATGCTCTGCATGAGGAAGGATTGCGACTGTCATTACCACTGCGATACCCGCTGCTGCAACTCTGGTAAGAAGACCTGAGAGTAATCCGAAAGGTCCTAAAAATTCAGCGACGAATAATAGGATCACTAAGAAGCCAGGGAAACCTGCGGTAGTAAGATATGTGTAGGTTCCGGAGAGTCCGTATCCACCGTACCATCCTAAAACTTTCTGTGCTCCATGTGGGAACATCACAACTGCGAGAGTAACTCTGAGAATTAGGGAAGTAATGTCTGTATCTGTTTTAAATATTTTTTGAATCACGATCATCTCCTGAATGATTTACGTATATATAGTCTAATGATTAATAGTTTATTATTAAAGTAATGGGCCGAAAAATCCGAAAAACATGAAACACCTCCTAATAGATTACGCTGATTTAAGTCCGACAGTCTTGCAGATCTGTCCTAAATTTTTAAGTTCTTCATCACTTAGGCAGGCCATCTTTTGTTTTAACTGCTCTAAATAATTTGGGAAAGAAGTTCCGATTAACTCTTTTCCCTTTGTAGTTAGATTAATGATAAAATAACGTCTGTCTTCTTCACTTCTAACTCTCACAACTAGATCTCTTTTTTCTAGATTGTCTATGATCTGTGTGATATTTCCTTCGCAGGAAAAAATTTTCTGTCCGATCTCTTTTTGGCACATAGGTCCGAGATGATGTAAGGTTTCCAAACATCCAAATTGGCCGCTAGTCAGATTGTACTGACCAAGGAATTTCTCCTCCATAGTACGGATAGAATCCGCACATCGGCTTAATTTGATATAAGCGTCTAAAACTTTTATATCTCTAGACTTTCCTTTATAGTGAGTAGCCATAATACTTCAAGATTGAACTATTACTGTATAGACTGCCCGGATAGGAAAAAGTCAACAAAAAAAGAATTCTGCACCCTGGTCTATCTACATAGGGGAGCCTATATTTTTGACCCTGAGATGGGATCTGAGTAGCCTTGTGCCGAAATTTGTAGGACATTCGGTAGCTTCTTCATTCAAAACTTCTCTACAGGTATTATCCTTCCAATTGATCGAAAAGTAGATGAAGGAAGGTTTTCCTATAATATTCTCTCTTTTGATCGGACCCTTATGCCTGGAATCAAAAGACGCTGAGCGAAGATCTCCGATCACAAAATATTCTTTATCCTTTAATATAATCTCTTGTTTTAGGGAATAGAATTCATCTTTCTGATGATAGTTTGCGTAATTACCAAAAATATAATATTTTCGGACTCCGATCCATTCTTCTAATTTTTCGCGTCCGGTCAGGTCGAAATCGAATCTATCCTGATCTAGAATTTCATTTTGATATACCAATTCGTTCGTTTTTTCGTTTGTTCGAAAACGAAGAAAGTCCCAGCCGTTATAAGATTCATACCAATATGAAATTTTATCTCCAGGCAAACCGATTATCCTATGAAAATAGATCCTATTCGGAAGTCCTTCCGGATCATCCCCCTTGTAGTAGATTAAATCTCCTCTTTTGAAACTGAGATCGTATTTTCGAATAAGAACATAGTCTCCCTTTTGAAGAGAAGGTTCATTATCTAAAGATTCTATTTTATGAAATTCGAATATGTGATTTTCAAACAGCTCCAAAGCGGATTTTGTACAATGATTTGTAGAGAGTAGGGTAAATAGTAAGAGTAATATTTGGATCGGAACTCTGGGCATTTATTCGATCGGGCCTAAGTTTTTGGTTCTAAATTTCATTCTGGAAAATCTGGAAAAAATATCTTTAGGGCATTCTTCTGCGCTTCTTTCTAAAAATTCTTTGCAGGTATAATCTTTCCAATTGAAAGATAAATACTTATAAACTACGATCCCTAAAATATCCTCGCCTTGGATCGGACCCCAAAATCTAGAATCGGAAGAATTTCCCCGATTATCTCCCAATACGAAATAATCATTTTCCCCTAATGTGAGTTTTTCACCTGATGGTAAAAAAATAAAAGGGTATGGTTTTCCATAAGAAAAGATTTTATATTTTTTGTCCCCGACCCGTTCATAATATAATTTTAATCCTTCTATCTCGATATCGAAATCTTCCTGGTGTAGGACTTCGTCGGAAGTTTCCAGAGGAAGTAACTCATCATTCAATATGACCCTAAAATGATATTGTTCCGGCCCTGAAGTCTTTTCGAAATAATAGGAGATAGTATCTCCCGGGAGACCTATGAGTCTTTTCACAAATTTTTTTCTATAGGGTCCGGTGCTTTCTTCCGGTCCTACTGCTGCCTCCGGAGCATTAAATGTGATCAGATCCCCTCTTTTTGGAGAAAAATTGAATTTTTTGACAACTATATAATCCCCGATCTGCAGATTGGGTTCCATGGAGCCTGCGGGTATATAATTATTATCTATTACATTTTCTTTGAATATGGATACGATCGTAATGTCACAGTTTACAAGAAATCCGATCGGAAGTAATAATACGAGGATCCGAAAACGTATTTTTGAAAGAATCGGCCTTAAAAAATATGTCAGTGCGGATCCCCGTTTATTCAATTTTATGCTCCTGTAGGATCCCAACAGGTCCTAAAATTTTCGTTCCAGGTTTCCATTTCCTGGAGATCGGATCCGCTCAATGAAAAGTCGAATACCTGAGAATTTTCGAGGATCCTTTCTCTTTTTACCGATTTAGGGATCACTACCATTCCTTTATCTATAGCCCATCGGATCAGTATTTGAGCCGGGGTTTTTCCATATTTTTTCGCAATTTTTGCTAATTTTGGATCGGAGATCCTTTGGCCATGGGCGAGGGGGCTATACGCTTCCAATACTATATTATTCTTTTTGCAAGTATTTAGAAGGTCGTTTTGGTTCAAGAATGGATGATATTCTACCTGATTTACTGCAGGTGTAATTTCCGCGTATTGGAATAATTCCTGGAGATGAGGGATTGTGTAATTACTGACTCCGATCGCTCTAGCTAAACCATCTTTGTAAGCCTTTTCCAATTCTTTCCAGGCTTGTTTTCTGGTCCCTGCAACCGGGAAATGGATGAGATAAAGATCTATTTGATCTACTCCGATCGTTTTTAAGGATTCTTCTAGATATTTGCGGGGATCCTTTTGATCGCTATTCCATAGTTTTGTTGTGATGAATAGTTCGTTTCGAGGAACTCCACTTTTTCGAATGGCTTCTCCTACGTCCGATTCGTTCCCGTAAATTTTTGCAGTATCTATATGTCGATACCCTAATTCGAGAGCAGAGAGAACTGCATCTACACATTCCTTACCGGATCTTGTTTTCCAAACGCCTAAACCGAATACAGGCATTTCGACCCCGTTATTTAAACGGACGGACTGATTTAAGACTAAATTTTGCATACGTGTTTAGACTCCTCAGTATTCAGACTGAGATATGACCCGGGCTTTTTTATACTGAACTTACGGAGACTCAACTACGATTTTTATTAAGAAGAGATTAAATCTGAGAATGTTAGAGTCACTTCTTCTAAGCCTAGTACGGATTGGATCTCATTTTCTGCATACACTAGATCTGAGTAACCGGGACTATTCAAGACCCAGGACCCCAATATAAGTAATCCTAATAATTCGGAGTCTCCGGGAAGTTTTTTATCAGATAGATTGACTGCTTGCACATTGTATAAGAAATCCAAAATGGATCCCGTTTTTTGGTCATTGTTCGATTTTAGAGAAACACAAAGAACGTAAGAATCTTTTTCGATACGTAAGGTCCTTAGGTTTCGGATAGTTTCTATAGGAATACTTCTCTCTTTATATAATAAAGAACTTAAGATCGGGATCCTTGTGGAATAACGTAATTTTAATCCGGATGAATTTGCAAGTATCTCCGTCTTTTTGAAAAGAACAAAAATCGTGAGAACGGTTAGTATTCCCAAAAAAAGTAAGGAGAATGGAACGAAGAATATTAGGAAAATTAAATTTTCCGGATCTTCCAAAAAGGAGTGTAGGATTGTAAACCAACCTCCAAAAAATAAGATCGGGACTATGCTGAGGATGAACTTCTTCCCGAAAGACTTCGGCTCCAAGATATCAATCCTTGTTCCTCCATCTACAAAATTAGTTTTAATGAAACTAGAAGTTTCTCCCTTTTTGGGATCTTGTTTCTGGGAGATCGGAGAAGATGTTGGATTTGTTAATCCTGATCCGGATCTATCGAAAATCGGAAATGGAAATTTTGTTTTAAAAAAATCTAATCCTTTTTTTAACGATTCCTTATCTTGAAATGTTTCTATTAGGATACAACTTCCGTCTTGGTGTAAGAGATAGAGATCCCAGTATCTCCAATTTCCGGAAGAGACGGTTGAACCTGAGTTAGAGGAGCTGGATCTTTCCGTTCTTTGCAAGATCATATAAGAGATGAATTCTGAGAGAGAAAATTCAGTATCCGGCTGGCCTGTTTCTCTTATGGAAAGAATAGAAGTTTCAGATAGGAACTCGATCGTTTTGATCAGATGTGATACCTTTCTATAATTTCGGATCGTGAAAAAGAAAAGAAAGGAAATCGTAGCAGTGAAGAAGAGCGCGAATCCGGGGAGAACTTTATCTTCTCCAGTTAATAACAATACTCCAAAAAAAAGAGAAGCTATCGTTCCAAAAACGACAAAGAATAAGATGCCGACTATGAGTATACATCCGCTCGAGTAAGGATTTTTAACATCCTTGCGTAGATTGCCGTTTTCTAAGATCCAAGAGTCCAAGCCCATAATAAAAAGTCCCGAGTATAGATAAGACATCCGAAAAATCAATTTTAAAACATTACACATCGGATCGGCATGATTCTTTCTTGATTTTTGATTCGGTTCGGATTCCTTGTTCGTCATGCAAATAAGTACTGCAATTTCAGATTTAGTATTGGCAATCGCCGCAGCTTGGGCCGCTCTTTCCGTCCAAACTTCTGCGAAAGGGAATGTTTCTAAAAAAGGTGGAGCCTACGGTCTTTTCTTGATCGCTTTAGGTGCTTTCTTCGGAGTTATTTTTTTCTTAGGTGGTAATTGGATCACTCCTATTTACAGACCTATCGTTCATATAGCGGGAGTCGTAGGAGTTCCTTGGATCGGGATCGCCTTCTTCAATGCAGGTTTAGGAAAAATAAATCCTAAAACTTGGAATCTACTTAGTTTGATCCTGTTAATTCTAGCTATATTAGATTATCTTTATTCTCTGGGAATTTACTCCACTATAATCGGAGGAGTTTCTTTAGTTTTTGTGATCGTCGTTTGTATCAGAAAGTATAAGGGAAATCAAAAGACTGCGGCATTATATGGTATCGCAGGTGCGTTACTTTTTATTCTTTCCGGACTCGTGATCGGGACCGTAGGATCTATTGGGCCGATCCTCAAAGTGGATCTATTTCATTACGGACTTGCCGCGGCTTCGTACTGCTTGGGATATTCTTTAAAAAGATTAGGCTAAGTTAAAAATCCCGGGTTTTAGTTAAGCAGGGATCTGCTCTGAAACCTGGGTAACCCAAGAAGAATAATAGTTAGAAAGTGTTCTTAGGAACATCAGATCCATATCATTCTCCGTTCCGATAGCACGTAATGCGTTTGCATATTGTGTCCTAAAATCGGTTAAGGTCGCAGTCTGCTGGATATAATTTCTCATAGACTGGGCCTGTTCCGGACCGAAGCCGTATTCTGTGGACCATTTATCTATCAATGTCCCACAATTGTATTTTCTAGAGAGTAAGATCTGTGCCAGAATATTTCGGAACATATTCTCGATGGATACGATCGTAATCTCCTTATGATTGATAGAGATCTCGGTGATGATATCGTCCTTCTTATCGATTACCGCTTTTGAAGTTCCCATCTTATTAAAATATTTGGATAGGTCGTTATATGCCCTAAAATGTTTTAAGATGAGCTCTCTGTCCTTTACATCCACAGTCCTCTGATCTTCCGGATGGCTCATCTCTTGAAGGATGGATTCGATTACCTGGAACATGATATCAAAAGTGAATTGAGTGGATTTACCTAATAGGTAACGGATCTCGTTTTGGAATGCTGCGTGAATAGAAGTGAAGAATGTATCTAATTTTTCCGGGCTAAGAACTGAGGAAGTTTTGAATACAGAAACCATATCTCGAGCGAATTTGGTTCTATCTAAGATTGGGAAGAGCTCTGGATGATTGGAATGGGTCCGGATAAAAGTCTCTTTTACGACTTTAACCGAGCCTCCTCGGACTTCTTCACTCCGGAACAGAACCCGATAGAGAAGAACTGAGATTTCTCGGGAAGTTTTTTTATCTTTCAGAGTTTTTAAGTCGGAAGTCTCGAGTATGTCGCTGCTTCCTGCATGTTTGCTCTGGATTTCTCCCATAGAATGGTTATGCCGATATTCCCGAACGATTGTTAGGTCGATCTTGCTAGGAAAAAGTTAATTGTAAAGCAGATTTGGTTAGTAGGAAAGAAATCCCATTGATTTTTCCTCTAAGCGTTCGAAAATCGAGCGAAATCTATGCAAAAAATTATCGGACCCGAGAATCAAGTACACTATGGAGTTTGGGACGGTCCGATCGAATTTAATCATCTTGATTTTACTCTTCAGGATTTTTTCGGAAAGGAAATCAAGGGGCTCCGCAAAAAGTTCGCATTCCATTCTTTCAATTATTTAGGCATCTTGATGGAAGACTGTTTGGTAGGAATTGCCGCAGTGAGCCTAGGATATGCGTATAACGTATTTGCTTATTTGTATAAATTCGATCAGGGAAAAGTTTACGAGTTCGATGTAAAAGGTCCCGACTTAGGTCTTGCCCTGAAATTCCCTGCGAATCCCGATGAATACGAGATCTCTTTTAAGAAGGGAAAGTCCTTCTTAAATATCAGAAAGTCCCATGAAGAAGGGAAACTTCTTCTGGATGCAAATTTTGGAAATAAATTAGAGATCTCCGGAGAGTTTCCGTATTCTCTCATTTCGCATAATCCCTTAAGGGTCCTAAATCCTTCCGAGCCGAGTCGTTGGACTTTCACAGAAAAATGTTCTCCTCTAATCCCTGATCGAATTACCGTAAAGTACGAAAACAAGGAACTAGTCAAAGACAGAGAAAGGACCACTATGGTCTATGATTGGTCCGGCGGATATTTAAGAAGAGAAACGAATTGGTATTGGGCGGCTTTTTCCTCCGTACTTCCGAATCGGACCAAGATAGGTGCGAACTTTGCCGCATTAGTAAACGAAAGTTTTTTCCCCGAGAATGCTTACTGGATCAATTCGGAAAGGCAAAGAGTTACAAAATGTATATTCGATTTTTCTCAGAAAGATCCTTATAAACCTTGGAGGTTATGGGACGAAGAGGGTAGGATACGACTCGAATTCGAACCGAAGGGAGAAAGAAGAGAAAAGGTAAATTTGATCTGGACCAAATTATATTTCCGCCAGTTTGTAGGAAAATTTTCGGGAAGTTTTAGACCTGAAAAAGGAGAAGAGGTCCAGATAAAGGATGTGTGGGGATTTACAGAGTTTCATAGGTCTCTTTGGTAGTTCTATACATTGAAAAACGAAACTGCTCCTAGAATTTTATCCATCGATCTATTAAGAGGCCTAACTGTTGCCGGGATGATCCTTGTGAATAATCCTGGCACTTGGTCCAATATGTATTGGCCTTTAAAACACGCAAAATGGGACGGATGTACTCCTACCGATCTGGTTTTTCCTTTTTTCCTTTTTGTGGTCGGCGCCTCTATTCCATTTTCCATTCAGAACGGAATACAAGAATTTCCTAAAATACTAAAACGTGGGCTTATACTGATCGGTCTCGGATTATTCCTGAATATTTTCGGAGAATGGAGTTTTGCCAACCTCAGGTTCCCGGGAGTTTTGCAGAGGATAGGGTTCGCATATTTTTTCGGAGCTTTACTCTTTAATCAGAAAAACATAAAATTCAGAATCTCTATTTTTACAATACTCTTGCTCGGTTACTGGATCTTATTAGAGTTCATTCCTCCTCCTGGTGCTTTGGAGCCGACCATGAAAGAAGGAAAAGATTGGGGAGCTTGGTTGGATCGAACCGTTTTCGGGCAATCTCATTTATGGAAATTCGGTAAGGTCTGGGATCCGGAAGGACTATTGAGTTCTATTTCATCGATTGCAAGTGTGTTTTGCGGAATTTTTCTTGGAGAACTTTTAAAGAATTCTTTGGAGAAAGAAGAATCTGCTTCTAAAATTTCAGGAAAAATTTTCTTAGGAGGACTCGGCTTACTTTTAGTGGGTGGGCTCTGGGGGATTTATTTTCCGATTAATAAAAGTCTTTGGACTAGTACTTATTCTCTTTGGACTGCAGGTTGGGCTTTTCTATTCGTATCTTTCTTTTTATTTTTGGAGAAGTTTGGAACGGGGCCGCTCAAAATTTTAGAAGGTTTCTTTTTACCTTTCGGGAAAAATGCTCTTTTGGTCTTTTTCGGCTCTGGAATTTTTGCGAGAAGTTTGAATATCATCATGGTGTCTTCTCCGGAGGGGAAAAAAATCCCATTGAAGAACCTGATCTACCTAGAATATTATAAAAGCTGGATAGATTCTCCGGAGTTGAGTTCCTTTCTGTATTCTATTTCTGTGCTTGTTATTTGGTTTTTAATCCTCTTCTTTTTAGATAAGAAAAAATTATATTGGAAAATATAAATATTAGGAAGCGATCAAATGTTTTACCGCTGCGAGTAAATCCTCGTCGTTAAACGGTTTGATCATCCATCCTTTTGCTCCAGCCTCTTTTCCTTGTGATTTCATCGCGTCGCTGGATTCAGTAGTAAGGATCAGGATCTTCATTGCTTTTCCTTTTTCCGTTCTTAAAACTTCTTTAGTAAGTTCTATACCGGTCCTTCCGGGCATGTTCACGTCGAAGATACCTATATCGAAAGGACCTTCGGATTCGATCTTAGTCAAGGCTTCGTCCGGCCCTGCCGCCTTGATCACCGAATAACCTTCTTCAGTGAGAGTAAAATCAAGAAGTTTTAATACTGTGGGAGCGTCGTCTACGCATAGAATTTTTGTCATTTTATACCTTACCTATTTAATTATAACTATTTGCCGTATTGAAGCAGAGTTCGGAGATTTTATCCGGGATCGAATCCAAAGAGATTTGTTCTTTTACCGCGCCTATCTCAAATGCTTCTCTAGGCATTCCGTAAACAACGGAAGTGGATTCGTCTTGTCCGAAGGTCAGAGCACCTTTTTCGGATAACGCTTTTAAACCTTTTGCACCATCTTTTCCCATTCCGGTGAGTAGAAAGGCAGCGCAATGAGAAGCTAAGGGTGATCTTGCAAGAGAATTGAATAATACATCTACGGAAGGTCTATGCCCCGTTACTTTTTCTTTCTTATGAACTTTGATCTTATAAGAAGGAGGATCACCGAGTTCCATATGATGATCTCCTCTTGCGATATATACATTTCCCTTAGAGATACTTTGGCCTTCTTCAGCTTCGATTATCTTTAGATTGGAAACCGAATCTAATCTTTCAGCGAACATGCTCGTGAAATATTCCGGCATATGTTGTACGATTAATATAGGAGGAAGTTCTCCTGGGAGATTTCTTACTATATATTCAAGAGCTTGGGTGCCACCGGTAGAAGCCCCGATCGCGATAATTTTGATCTTAGAGGCAGAGCCGGTATTCTCGGTTTTTTTTTGTACTGATTTACGATTTCGAGTGAGAATGTCGGATACGTTTGTTTTGGCGCAGGCCCTGATCTTGTTCTTTAATTCCAAGACCATTCTGAGAAAATCTTCTTCACTTCCGTCCGCTTTTTGAACAAAGTCCAAAGCACCCGCTTGCAAAGAATCTAATGTTACTTTTGCCCCTACTTCGGTAAAAGAACTGAGCATAATTACCGGAATAGGGAATTTTGGCATGAGCCATTGTAGGAATTCAATCCCGCTGATATCGGGCATTTCCACATCTAGGGTGATTATATCCGGCCTAACGTTCAATACTTCCTTCATCGCGTCCGTTGCAGTGGAAGATCCTACGACTTCGAATCTAGGATCTTCCTGCAATTGGGAAGCTATTATTTCACGGACAATCCGGTTATCGTCTATGATGTACACGCGGATCATTTTTTCAGGCCAATCTTTCCAGATTCGAATTTTCCTGAGGACCGGAGGCTGCTCCCCCATGGAATTTTTCGAAAAGGAATTTGGTATCTAATATCAAACTGACCCTTCCGTTCCCTAAAATAGTGAAACCGTTAACCCCTTGCGCTTTTTGAATGGACGATGTGAGAGGTTTGATCACTATATTCTGATTTCCTAATACTTCATCCACTAGTATGCCCAAGAACCTATCTTCGTTTTCCAAGATGATCAATACCGGATTCTTACTTTTATATTCCAGTTTTTCCCTAAGTCCCAACAAATCGTTGATCCGTATTACAGGTATATAGATCCCTCTTAGGTCCAAGACTTCTTGGTCTTTGTAGGGATGTATCATCTTTTGGTTTTTTAGACTGACTAGTTCGCTGATTTCTATCGTAGGAAGAGTTAAATAGGTGCCTCCGACTTCAAAAACTGTTCCTTCTATAATCCCTAAAGTGAGAGGGATCCTCAGGATAAAAGTGGTACCTTCTCCTTTTTTGGATCTGACTTCCACTTTCCCGCCAAGTTTGCGGATATTTTGCAGAACTATATCCATTCCGACTCCTCTGCCCGAGATGTCGGTTAACTTCTCTGCCGTGGAAAATCCCGGAGTGAAGATCAGTTGGAATACTTCCTTATCCGTCATTTCGTCCGGATTTCCTTTTAGTATTCCTTTTTCCTTTGCCTTGTTCAGGATCTTCTCCCGATCGAGACCTCTTCCGTCGTCTCCGACTAGGATCCAAACTTCGTTAGCGGATTGTCTGGCTTGTAATCGGATGACCCCTTTTTCTTTTTTACCTAGCTCAGCTCTTTCCTCGGGACTTTCCAAACCATGATCCATGGAATTTCTGAGAAGATGAATGATCGGATCTTGTATGATCTCTACGACCGACTTATCTACTTCGGTGTCTTCTCCGCCGATCTTAAAGTCCAAACGTTTTTGAGAACGTTTTTGTAGGTCTCTAACTAAACGATTCATCTTTTGGAAGGTCGCAGATAGCGGGACCATCCTCATGGATAAAGTGACTTCTTGTATATCTCTCACTATTTTATGGAGATGTCTTGCAGCGGAGCGAAAACCTTCTAGTCGAATACCATCCAATTCCGGGTGATGGATTACGTTGGATTCGGCTATGACCAATTCTCCCATAAAGTCCATGAGTTGGTCCAGCTTATCCGTCGAGATACGAATATCTTTTTTCTTCTCTATAGGTTGCACTTCTTGAATGGTAGAAGGCCCTTCCTGTGAAATAGATAATTTTTCTATAATAGGTGCAGGATCCTTAGTCTCTTCCGAATCGAAAAACCCGAAACCTTTCGGAGCAGCAGGAGCTTCCTCAAAAAATCCGAATTTACTTGCGGGAGGATTTTTTTCAGTCCCGTCCCCATTTGCGATTCGGTTCAATTGCTCCTGGAGTTTAGCACGAATGATCGTAGTCTCTTGTTCGAATCCGGAGTCGGTCCTTTCCTCTTCCACTCGATCGAAGATCTTGCGAAGAAGATCCAATGTCTCCATTAGATCGTCGCTGAAAGCGAACTCGGTTACTTTATTCTGATTTCTTAATGTATCTAATAAGGTTTCGCCGAGGTGAGTGATCTTCACCACGGTTTCCAGTTTTAATAGTCCTGAAGAACCTTTAAGAGTATGAAAGAATCTGAAAGCCCGATTGATCGTTTCCGGATTTCCCTGCCCTAGAGTATCTATTTCTTCCTCTAAGGCGAGTAGGGCGGTTTCCGCAGAATCGATTAAGTCCCGAGCTTCCGAAACGAATTCCGAAAGTAGATGTTCTCGATCCATAATTATACTTTAATTTCGCCAGAATTCTCTTCGTTACCTGAAGACGATTCGTTTTGAGCGGACGAATTTTCATCGTCGATCAATGGAAGATAATTTGCTTTACCATTGGAGTTCTTTTTTGTTTCCCGTTTTGCATTTCCGAAATGGGATGCGGCTTGTTTTATATCGAAATGATGCACTTGCAAATGGGATTTTGTAGGTTGATTCGGCACAGCTTCTCTGGTTTGTTTTTTGGAACTTTTAGAAACTGACAAAGCTTCGTCCCTGATCTTGATGAGAGTTCCCATAACGGTAAGGAGGGTCTCGGCTTGCTCATTCAGTTCTTTTGCAGTGGAGGCTAATTCTTCCGAAGCAGCCGCGTTTTCTTGAGTCGCTTGGTCTAGTTGGACCATTGCAGTATTGATCTGAGTGATCCCTCTTGCTTGTTCGTCCGAAGATACTGAAATTTCTTGGATCAATTTTGCAGTGCTCTCGATACTCGGAACGATCTCTTCTATCAATTTACCTGCTTCTTCTGCACGTTCTACCGAATCTTTGGAAAGACCGTTGATCTCTTGTGCCGCGATCTGGCTTCTTTCTGCAAGTTTTCTTACTTCGTCTGCGACTACAGCGAAACCTTTTCCGTGTTTTCCTGCTCTTGCAGCTTCGATCGCTGCGTTTAATGCTAATAAATTAGTTTGATATGCGATCTCTTCGATGATATTGATCTTACCTGAGATCTTTTTCATCGCATTCAAAGTTTCTAATACTGATTTTCTTCCCTTGCTTGCATCTTTAGCTGAGGACTCTGCCATAGAATTGGTTTCTTTTGCATTATGGGAATTTTGTTCTATAGTAGAAGACATTTCCTCTACGGCTGCGGTCGTTTCTTCCAGGCTTGCCGCTTGTTCGTTGGAAGATTGGCTTAAAGAGAATGCAGTAGCGGATACTTGTGCTGCCGCAGAAGATACCGAACCTACGACTTCTAAAGCAGTGCTAAGGGCTTTATTGACGGACACAGTGATCCAAACTGCGCAACCTATTGCAATTAAAGAGGAAATGATCGGAATAATGATCATTAAAAAAGTGGTTTCTGCGTAGAGTTCGTCCGTGCTCTTATTCGCATCATCCAATTCCTTTTGGGCCCTATCGATCATTTGATTTAAGAAGCCGTCCATCTTATCGATGAATCCGCGGAGTTGGACTTGGGAAATCTGTCTTGCTTCTACGTTTTTGTTAATGTATGCGAGATCTAATACTCTTTTTAAAGTAGCTCTATATTCTTTTTCTACAACCCTGAATTCCTCCATATTCCTTTTGCCTGCTTCTTGCAGAAGAGGGTATACGTCGGTCCCCAATTGGCCTACCAATGCCAGATTCGTTTCAGTTTCCCCGATATACTTTTTCATATCCTCTTCTTCTGTGGAAAGGATCGTGTTCTTTTCCGCTCGGGTGATCTTTAAGAGTGCGGTCCTCATTGCTACTAGCATAGTGGACTTTTTGGCGGAAACATTTACCGCCTTAGTCACAACCGCATTAAAATTACTTAATCTATAAATAGCGAATCCTGCTACGAAGATCAAAAGAACGACTACTGTCGAAAATCCAATGGTTAATTTAGTCTTAACACTCATGTTCCTATCCTTGCTTTAAAATTTCTTTGTTTAAACTGCCGAACCGTTTTCGGACATTTTTTCGTGTATGACTTCCAACTCTTCGTCTCTCAAAAGTTTACGGACATCGAGTAGGATCTTAACGGAATCTTCAACCTTTCCGAAGTGGGCAATAAAACGATTCGCCTCACCATCACCCATTTTAGGGGCAGGTTCCGTATTTTCAGTTGGGATTGTGACTACTTCTCTAACAGTGTCGACGATGAGCCCTAAACTTTCGCCTTCTATGTTTAGAATAATTACGCAGGTTTTTTCGGAATAAGGTATGGATTCCATATGGAATCTTAGCCTAACATCGATTAATGGGACAACCTTTCCGCGCAAATTGATCACTCCCTTGATGAAGGGAGGCATATCGGGAACTTCGGTGATGGGTTGCATCCCGATGATCTCTATAATGTATTTGATCTCTAATCCGTATTCTCTTTCGGCTAATGAGAATACTAAGAATTTGTTCTCTAATGTATCTTCGTCATCCGCTTCATCTTCTTCTAAGAGTAGATCTATTTCGTTTTCTGCCATATCTATCCTCGATATCTCTCCTAAGTGATAATGATCCTTGTGAGAGAATTGTTTGTATCTGTTTCGAATTCAACATAGCCTCTCGATTTTAACACAAAGGTGTTCGAGTAGACATCTAAAATAATTTATTTCAAAATATTCTATAGACTTTAAATTATGTCGGATTGTTGTCTAAACTTTGAACAATCGTTTTTCCTGATGATAGAGTTCAAAGCTTGACTTTCTGAAACTCTTTGTCACCGACCAAGATCGAAAAAAAGTATCAGAGAGATCTTCCCGAAAAGTTTTTATCATTCGCACCGTCATATAAAAACGAACTTAGAGAAGATGTGCGATGGATAAAAAAATAGTCCTTAAATATTTCTATTCTTTTTTAAGTTTCACCTTTTAAAATTTATTAAGACGAATTTAATATACGAAATCAGAACAGATTTCAAAAATACGATACGTTAATATCGATTTTCTTTCTTAAAAAATAATCTTAAAGGGTTAGTGAATAAAATATTTTCTAAGATAATGATTCGGGGCTTATTCCCAATTTTATAATTAGAATCT
>NZ_RQGF01000002.1 GCF_004769615.1 Leptospira sarikeiensis
TTGGACTCGATGTGTTGGCGCCAATTTCTACTCATGCGCCGCAAGCGGCGCCTGTGAGGATTGGTGCGAAGGGATATGGACTGAAGAAAACCACTTCGGACACTAAAAATTGGCTCTCTCAGTCTCTTAGCGCTTTTTCCTATAAAGTTGAAGCAAATCCAATATTCAAAAAATCAATTCAACAGAATGGATTTGCTCCTCTCAATGAATCTGTTTCGATCAAGGGGTCTTCCATTCTCCAAAGAGAAATGAAAGACCATAACAAGTTTTGGTCGAATTCCCATTCAAACTATCCTAAAAGAAAAAGAGAACTTCAATACCAAAAGTCCGCTCAAAAAGTCTGGAATTTAATCCATTCTCCAAAAGAAAACGAAAAATACCATTCTGTAAACGAAGTCTGTTCCGTTCTAAAGCTTCATAAAACTACATTACTGACTATTTTAAAGAAATGGCTAAAACTAAAACTCATTGAAAAAAGAAGAATTTCTCAGCCTTGGCATGATCGAAGAATCAACTTCTATATCCGGCCATTAAAGGAGAAACTTCCGTTTCTCCTTTATACAAAATTTAGATCGAAAAATAAAACCACTACGCGGCTACGATAATGACAAGTAAAAGGAAAAAATCAAAATACAAATTCCCTGTTGAAGATTTCTATAAGATTCTTAAACAGCAAGATAATCGATGTTTTCTCACAGGTAGAGAGCTGTTACCTGAAAATACCAATTCAGAGCATATCGTTCCTGTAAGAAAAGGAGGCGAACATGAATTTACAAATATATGCAACGTGATAGCTCCGCTTTCAAAGTTAAAGCGATATTATACAGAAGAGGAGATCGTAAACTTTGCTGCTGATATTATCAATTGGAAAGGAAAGAAGTATGGATATTCATCAGTGAAAAAATATGAAAAGAAAAAGTAAATTTCCGCATTGGTTGGCGAGAAGCATTGCCTCCAACTTAAATTCCAGGTATTATTTCTATTTGAGAGAAGAAGATAGACCAATAGACTGGATTAGCTGGGGAAAATGTGCTAATTCTTCTCAGAAGAACTTTCTAACATACCTAAGAAGAAGCGTTCGGGATGATATCCATAAAGATCCACATTGGAAATATGTATCCATTGAACAAAAGAATCTACTGAATAAGACTTATACTAATTCCTTAAAAGAAAGACGGATAGAAACGGTTGTAAGAGATTTAAACGACTTTGCAAAAAGACCAGATAAATTAGATCCGATTAGCCAATCATTTCTTCGTGCTGCTCATCTTGAAATAAACAAGCTTAACTGCTTTATTAGAGACTATAAAAACGTTCCTATATCGATTAAAGCTTATATGTGGGCAATGACGTCCCGCAGAAATTATTTACGAATGTTGAGAAGTGAATTTCCAGATTTAACGAGAAGCAAGTCAGAATGGGATATTTGTTTTAAACAATGCCGAGCAAATTTAAGTCATTATCAGGAAAGTATTTGGATAAATGCTTTTGAAAAGAATCGAAAGAAATTCGAAAGATTGCAGAACGCAGAAAACTAGTGCATGGACTCTTAAAAGAAGTTCAGATATCTAATAAGTCTTTCGGTTTAACTCCTAAGTGTAGCGCAATTTTGATAATGCTGTTGATCGTTGCGTTTGAATTTCCTCTTTCAATTTCAACAAAAGTGCGCCACGATAATCCATAGGGCCCATCTTCCATTCCTTCCTGAGTTATATTCTTTTCAAGCCTTAGCTGCTTGATTTTCGCTCCGAGTTTTTTTCGGAAGTTCTTTTGATAGGACTCTAAATCCACCGAAGAACGTTAAATTGCAGTTTACAAAATGAACAGACAGTATACTGTTTGTTCTGATATTTAGGCAGATTTCAGGGTAGCTTAAGGAGAAAAACCGAATATTTTTTCGAAAAACTCCCCTTCCCAAAGCTTAGGCGAAGGAAAGTTCGTCTTTTCCCAAAGTATAAGTATACAGCGCTCTCAAGTTCTTGAGCGTAATAACTTCCTCTATTAGCCCGCCCTAAGTATCAAACCAAGGAACCTATATGAAGAAGTTACAAATCATTATATTTATATTAATGCCGATTGGAATTTTATTATCAAAAGCTAATCAATTGCAAATTGAACTAACTTCAAAAGTGTTAAATGAATACGACGACTCTTATCTTTACCATGAGAAAGGGAGAACGGCCCTCGCAAATGATCTCCGACTAAAATCGCTTAAAAAGCTAATCCAGATCTTCAAGGTTGGTCAAGTAATTGAGAATCCAAATAATTGCGATGCATATAAAGTAATTAGCGAAAGTTATTCCTCAGCAGATATTGTTATAAAGTTCAAGTGCGACTCTCGAATAACGCTCGTCGGCGGGACAAATGATTTATTGTTCGGCTCAAAAAATATATCTCCAGTCCAAGTTACAGATAAATTCCAACAGCTCAAAGACAAAGAAAAGATTACATTCAAAAGCATCCTATACAAAGAACTATTTGGTTCAGGACCTTATATTTTAGTTCACGGTTGGGGAAAGCACCAAGAGAGCACAGAAATAGTCATCTATACCAAAGTGGTCGAAGTTGCAGGAACAGGAGTTCTTGTTGAAGATCAAGATTCTCCTTTGACTGAATAAAAGTATCGTCCGAAGATTCTTTTAATCAAATTCAAATTAAAGCAAATGCAATTATCGATTACAATCGAAGACAAGCATAAGTCATTATCAGCTTTGAAAAGCTTAAATGAAGAACTATTAATTTCAATAATTAAAAAATATCTATCAGAGATAGGAAACAGTGAAAAGGAATTGGAATTTCTCTCCTTTTTACTCATTGATCGACTTGAGCAACTGTTCACTGATTTAATAAACCAGACCGGAGGTTTTGATGAAATTAATCTGAAAAGTATTGCTCAGATCTTCGCAAATTTAGATATTATTTCTTTATCAGAAGAGATAGATGATATCAGGAAGAAGATTCGAGATAATTCTCAATATTTTACTTATGATTTAGCAGTTACACGGGCAAAAGACTACCTCAATACGACCTTTAAGAAAATTCGATTTCCACTGACAGCAGAAGCTTCTGAATATTTAACAAATAGAGTGATCGAAGGAGATGGTTCTATAACATTAAGAAAGATCACTTCTGAATTATATTGGATCTATAATGAAATAAAGATCGGGGACACCGTTCGAAAAGTCACAAAAAGAGGAGAAACTATAGGGATTGTAAGGAGTAAAAATGAAAAGGTTTTAGTTGAAGCAGAGGGAAAAGAATACTCTCTAACATCAGCATGGAATAAACTAACTACCAGATTGAACTTTGATGAGATCTCTTTGATAGTATATTTAGCGGCGAGAAAACTGTTCCTTCTAAAAATGCTAATCAAAGAAGGACCATTCAAATCTCAGTTTCTGAAAGGAACTATTGGGCACAGGTCTTCAGAACAAAAAGCAAAGCTTCTTCTGCTATCTGCTTCTCCATTGAAAAATATTGCAATTACCCAATTAGCACTATCCGAAACCGATAAAGACTTTAACGAGAAAAACATTATATCCATATTCGAATTACAAGAAGAAATTGAATTCGACAGTTTTACTTCGGATGAGGAGCTATTGGATGCCTTAATTTTCGATAGAGTATTAGAAATTTTTAACGCGAATCAAAATTCTCATGTAAGGATTTAATTTCTATTTATAAATCTAATCCTGATTCGATTTATAGCATTGAAGCTTTGCACAAATATCACATGTAAAAAGTGCATCCCTGTTCTGATTCAGATTTTCGATTTTTAAGATCTTAAAAGTATTGGAGTCCATTAAAATATATGCCTGATCTGATCCCTGATCTATTTTTCACTACTCGTTTATTTAGTTAATAATCGCACGTTTAGTAGCACGCAAATATACATGCACTATATGCCATTTTAGGGCATTTTCAATATTTAAAGAATTCTAATACTTCAGAAGGAAGCCCCTACACGTGTTTTCTTATTTGAAAAGATCTTTGGGTTTTAACTCAGAATGCAAATACATGTCAGCCGTTATTGACGTAGACGCATGCCCTAAATATTGGGAGACAGCTTTGATATCTTTTCTATCCTTAAGGATGGTTCTCGTTGCAAACGTATGGCGAAAGGTATGAGGGTGGATCCGCTTTCCTAATATCTCCAATCCCTTCCGGCTTATCTCCTTCCAAGCGTAATTTCGAGTAATCATACGACCGTTAATAGTTTCAAATAAAAAGGTCTTCCCCCTAAACTCTTCGTTAATCTGATTAAATAAGGATACTGGAATAAAAATGCGCCTCTCCTTTCGATTCTTACCAACGATTCGAATAAATACGTATCTACCTTCATGACAGCAATTTTTGCGACGGATAGACAATAATTCTGTAATCCTAAGGCCTGTAAGATTCAAGGTCTCTATAATCAGGGAGGTACGAGGAGCAGAATTCTTAATTAATTTATGAATCTCATTTTTATTTAAAACCTTTTCTGAATATACCTTTGCATCGGCCCTATCAACTTTGATATCCTGAAAAGTTCGGTCCAGAACACTAGCAAATAACTCATAATTGCTTTGGCCGCGATATGTTTCTAAAATGGACTTTTTTAGACCTGACTTTATCGTCCGAATTGTAGCCGGACGGAGCCGCCCTCTTAATGAATCCAGCCATTCCTTGATTTCAGGCACGTTAGGTGTATTCAAAATATTATTGCACTTTTTTATATATGTGTCGTAAGTATGTATTCCGGTTAACTTTAAGGTTTTATTCATTTCTTATTTTCCCTCCTATAAAAGTGGACAAACTAAGAAATGTGTCTAATGAATTGGAGACGATTAATGCATGATGAAGAAGAATTTGTTGTTTTTATCTCGCACGGGCGAAGCTCTCTATGGAAAGATCTGGAACGTTATATTAATAAAGATCTTAACTTTGCAACTTTGGTTTTAAAAGAAGAAGTTAATCGCGGTCGGACCATTATTGAAAAACTGGAAGACGAAACTGAAGATTGCCACTTTGCCATTATCATTATGACCGCTGACGATGAACAGAAAGACGGAGGTTTACGAGCTAGGCAAAACGTTATTCATGAAATTGGATTTTGTCAAGGTCGCTTTGGAAGGAACAATGTCCTCGTTTTGAAGCAAAATGGAGTAGAAGAATTTACAAACATTTCCGGAATCGTATATGAGTCATTTAGTGAAGATAATATTGCAATTACTTTTTCTCGCGTAGCTAAAGAGTTAGAAGATGCTTTTGAAGAATTTAATGAAGAAGAATAAGGATGTTAATAATTAAAAATAAATACGTTTCCAAAACCAGATTTATATTATGAAAATATGTCACGATCATTCAAGAGCATTTTAATCTACATAAACGTCAAGATATCGATAGCAACTTTCATTCTATGCTATAACTCCGCTGAACATTTCATATTAAAATTTACAAAGGATATTAACGATGGATGACTGGAGGGGCGAAACTAAGGATAGATTGAGTAAAAGCACGTTATATAATAATTTAAAGGAAAAATGTGAATCCGATCCGTCCGGAAGTTTAGTTTTAGCATTAATTGATGATGCTACTTACTTCGCATATCAAAGAACAAAGACAATTCTGAGACATATGGGAGAATTCACTCTACATGATGGCGATCATCTCTTCAGAGTATTGCATCTGATGGAAAGATTATTATCTAATAATATTCAAATGCTATCAACACCTGAATTGATGCTCTTGATTTTGGGAGCCTTTTTTCACGATATAGGGATGGCTCCTGATGAGAGAGATGTATTAGCTTGGAAAAGAATTTGGGATGAAAAGCCCGAATTTAATAATGAAAGGGAGGAATTGGAATACAAAAAATTCACGAAATTTGCTAATGGAAGACCTTCTACTCTGGAAAAAATAGAAGAATATGCTAATAATGGAAACCTAACCCAAGCACAATTGTCAAGAGACTATCTTATAACTGATTACATTCGCATTACTCATGCTGTCCGAGCAAAAGAAATTATTCAAGAACATTGGGCCGGAAAAATTAAGTATAGAGACATTGATCTAACTTTAGAATTTGCAGAACTTTGCTTTAGTCACAATGACGATGCCACTTCTTTGTTAGCGTTAGATGTGAATTTGCTATGCTCACCGGAAGAAAGTGCCTGCCTTCCTCTAATTGGTGTTATACTTAGAATAGCCGATATTTTGGACTTTGACGCAAAAAGAACTCCTTCAATTTTATTTTCTCATCTCTTTGTAAGAAATCCCATTTCAATCAGTGAGTGGAATAAACATAGATCTATTCAAGCATGGACAATTTCTGATAAGTTAATTCAATTTCAAGCAAAATGTGAACATCCAGCAATTGAATCAGCTATACACACTTTTTGTTCGTATATAAATAAGGAACTAATTGAGTGTAATCATATATTATCGAAAATTAAACCTGAATTGAATACAATAAAACGAGAAATAAATTTTAATCTTCCATTAACCGTCGATAAAAGTAAAATTCAAACAAAGCATAACTTATCAGGAAAACCGATATACAATTATAAAGAAACTCAATTTAGCCTAAGTAAAACCCAAGTGATTGATCTGCTAATGGGAACTAAGCTTTATGGGAATCCTGAAGTCGCTCTAAGAGAACTCTTACAAAATTCTATTGATGCCTGTAAATTAAGGAAGGCGATGGAAGATTCATGGAATAATCCTTATAACCCCGAAATTAATATACGTTATTATAAACGAGATTCAGATGATATTTTGGAAATCGAAGATAACGGAATCGGAATGGATCAGTATATTATCGATAAATATTATTCCAAAATAGGATCCTCATTTTATAAATCAGCAGATTTTTACGATCTGAGAATTCAATCGAACGCAAATTTCCATCCTACCTCAAGATTTGGGATCGGTATACTGTCATGCTTCATGGTTGCTGATTCGTTCGAAGTTGAAACACGAAAATTATATGAACAACATAGCTCCAGTGATCCGTTAAACATTGTGATTGAAGGTCAAGAAAGCATTTTTTGGATTAGAGAAGGGATTCGGAAGTTTCCAGGCACAATTACAAAATTGACTTTACGTAAGTCAAATAACCCGTGGGAAAGAATGAAGGAGGCTGATTTTATAGATTCTGTTAAACGTGTTTTACCAAATCCCCCGTTTAAAGTAAATATACAAAGTGGTTCGGAAAGTGAAAGTATAGATGAAACTAGCTTTAGCCTCGTTACTGCAGAATCCCTCAGAGATTATTCTTGGGGTGAACATGAAAATGTTAAACAATATAATGTAGATCTTAATTTGCCTGAAAAAGGAATATCTGGCACTGCAATTATTGCAATACTCGAAGACAAAAATGTTCCAGTTGAGGAGATACAGCTGACTAAAAAAAATATTGATATTGAAGGGGAAAGCCATGATTTAACAAAATCAATTCAGATTCTCGAAAATGAAATTATGCAGATTTCAACGTCAATTTCCATAGACGACGATGGTAAAATAGAAACCTCAAATTCTCATGGAGTGATTGCAAGATCTAAATCGCGAATATCATTGCATGGAATAGATATCCCGACCAATCTTTTTCCGGAACCTTGGCGGCTCTTAACAAATCAAGCCAAAATCGCATGGCCATTTCCTCTTTTACTTGTAATCGATATAAATGGAAAAGGAGATTTAGATCTAAACTCGGCGAGAAATCAAATTCTTAGTGGAGACAAGTGGAAAGAATTCGAGACTGCTTTGGCTACACTTGTTTGCTCAGGTTTAAAACAACAAATTGATCCCAATACTTGGGATATTTTAAAAGATATTTTACTCAGTAAGTCAGCCGAAAACAGTAACTTCAGAATTGGCTTGGAAGCGGTTTAAGTCCCCATTATAAAGGAGTCATGTTGTCTAACTTTAAACAGTCATTCGGTTTACAGAGCAAGTGTATAATTAAATCCCCGCAAGAACACGCTTAAGCAGTTATGTGTAATATCGTAAAGCCTACATATAAAATCAAATAGCCGGAAATGGTTTTTAAATATGAATAATGCTATAAGAAATGAATTTGAACAGTGGATAATATCCCTCAAGGACTCTTCGTTAAACGAAATTCAAACGAAACTATTGAATTTATTGATATCAAATTTTGATACAATACTACCCTTGGGAACAGCCAAATCTCAAAGAGCAAAAAAAATTGCTGAACTTATTGAAAAAAACAGATCAACGCTTGCTGCTGATTTTCCACTTGTTTCACCAAATATTGGATATTCAACAGATAGAATTAATAACATTTCAGAATTAGAAATTGGTCCATTTCGTGGATTTAATTCATCCGAAAAATTTTCTTTTGATACTAATTTTACCTTTCTATACGGCCCAAATGGATCTGGTAAATCGAGTTTCTGTGAAGGATTAGAATATGCGCTTCTTGACGAGATCGAAGAAGCCTCTGCTAAACGAATTCTCATAAAAGATTACATTAAAAATACTTCGAAGCAAGAAGGTAAGAAACCCATTGTTTACACAAAAAATGGCGATAGAAATGAAGCTGTCCCTGTCCAGGCAAATCAAATATTATACAAATTTTCGTTCATAGAAAAAAACAGAATAGATGCATTTGCTCGTATCACCGCTACAACGAATTCCGATCAGAAAGATAGAATTGCAACCCTTTTTGGCTTAGATTCATTTAGCGATTTTGTTGACGGATTTACAAACAACTTTGCTCCTCAATTGACTTTGGAACCAAAACTCGCAAACGAATTTAGTGAATCACAAAAAACAAATAACGAAAATATCGCAAAACTGAAAGAAGTTAACGAAAGCATAGCCGTGATTGCAGAATGTTGGACTACGCTATTCAAAGAAATCAACAATTCAGATGTTTCGACAAAAGAATCTCTGAAAATATTCCTCAAAGGCGAAGATGGTGTATCTGGGAAAATATATGAATTGCAGCAATTGAAGGCTTCGGAAATACAAAAGGATATTGTTATTGAAAATTTTTCAGAAATTCAAGAGAAAGTTAGCGGACTAATTGAGACTTCAAAGACTATTACGAAAAAGTTAACCGAATTTCAAATAAACAGCTCAGATTTGAACTTCAATGATCTATACTCTGCATTAATAGGTATTAAAGATATATCCGCCGATAAATGTCCTGCATGTGATACCCCACTTACGCAAGTCGTTATTAATCCTTTTCAAAAAGCGATAACGGAAATTGAAAAGCTTAAATCATTATCAAAATTACAAGAAGATCTCCCATCCCTCTGCCGAAGTGCAGTTAAAGATATTAATATACTAAATATTCAAATAAATAAAGTTAATACTGATATTACCTCAATGAATATAAAGGAAATTCTAGTTATTCCTTTCGTAAGTGATGTAGAATATATCGATATAAAGAACGTTCCTACTTGGCTGCCTACCCTTTCTGAAGAACTCAATTCAGTTTTGAATGCTTTACCTGAAATAACACTTATTTCTGAAAGGATCTCTTCTTTTAATCTAAACCTACAAGAAAAAAGGACGGAAAAAGAAAAAGTCGACACTGAAATTCAAAAATTTGAAGAATATGAGACCAGACGAGTAGAGTTGTCCACACAAGAAATTCAACTCAATAAAGAAAAATCTGAGATAGAATCTTCAATTAGTAAATTCAATGAAGAAAATTCTGAAAAATTAGTAGCGATTGAAAACGAAAAGTTGTTAATTTCGGAATTTAATAATTATATTGAAGCCTATGATATTCTTATCGGTAATCTGAAAAACTATCGCGATAAACTACCTGTCAAATTATCATTCGGCTTAAGCGAAAAAGCATTAGAATACTACAACATTATCAATCAAAATGATCCAGAATTTGAAAAACTGGATTTTCTATCGATACCATCAACGCCTGGGGATAAAATAGAAATTCGCTTTAAAGGAATCAAGAATAAAGAAGATGCGTTGCATATATTAAGCGAGGGCCATATAAAAGTCTTAGGGTTATCAATTTTACTTTCAAAAATCTCTAATGATAATTTAGGATTTATAATTTTCGATGATGTAGTCAATGCTATTGACGATGACCATCGAAGCGGTATTGCTGAATTATTAACAACACACCCTGACTTCAAAACAA
The DNA here is from genome assembly GCF_004769615.1 of Leptospira sarikeiensis. Taxonomy (GTDB): domain Bacteria; phylum Spirochaetota; class Leptospiria; order Leptospirales; family Leptospiraceae; genus Leptospira_B; species Leptospira_B sarikeiensis. The sequence continues at coordinate 10,124 of NZ_RQGF01000002.1, forward strand.
AACAACAGATAATTACTTCTCACGGTGAACAATTCATAAATAAACTTGAGCACAAACTTGGTGCTTCAGCCGCCTCTAAACTTGTAAGGCACTATCGTTTTTTCCCTTCAGATTCCATTGAGTATCGAGGAATAAAAGTATCAACAGGCGATACCAAACATTATATTCTTCAAGCGGAAGAAAATTATACTAAAAACTCGCTTAAAGATGCAGCCTCTAAATGCAGACAAGCTGTTGAAAGCCTATCTGAAACAATTTGGAAGAAAATAATAAAAGAAAGAAACATCAATTTAACTGTAAAAATTAGATCGCCAGGATTTCAGCCTGAGCTTTCTACAGTCGTAGATTCTTTAATCAAAGAATTAAAAGCAATTGATCCTAACACTACAATCTTTAATAAACTAAAGGAATTAAAGGAAAAATATCCATGGAGTATACTTAACAAAGGAACTCATGAACAAGATGATTTGCCTGAATTTGAAAGATCCGATATTAAGAATGTAATTGAAATAATCAAGGAAATTGACACAGGTTTATTCAATTTTTCATTAACAACCGTTGTAAAATAATATAAGTAGCACTGCACATAACTATGGCTCACTTCATGGCTTCGCCACATTTTGTTAGGCATAATCTATTTGAATTTTAGGATTTTATGTTAGGATTTCAATTTGGAAAAGATAGAATTAAGCTCAGTAATTTCTTTCATCGAAAGGTCGGTAATCCCAATTATATCGCTTCCAATACATGAGCAGAGAGCAGGTACCATTGGGACGGGTTCAATTTTTCAATTGAACGATCGATATTTTTTAATCTCCGCTAGCCATATTTTTGATGATTTTGAAAAATTTTCGGACTTAGTGGGCATTCCAACCGCCAATTTAAATGGAGTTGTCTATAATTTTGGAGAATGTAATTTTTATAGAATAAGTGATAAAAATCTCAGAGAAAAATATGATATAATAATTATTGAGCTCTCGGCCGAATTTGCAGAAAAAGTATCCGTGCATTATAATATTCTAACAGAAAGAAATTTATCTTACAAAGTTAATTTTGAAAATGAACTACTAGTAGTAGGGTATCCCTATAATCTTTCTCATGATTCCGCTAATGAGAAAAAAATTTACGCAGACCACTTTCGTTTATCTACCTACTTAAGAATTCCCATAGGGACTGAGGGGATTGAATTTGATCCTAAAGCACATTTTCTTTTAAATTATAAAAATATTTCAAACGAAGAGCCTGCGTTACTAGGATTAAGAGGTGTAAGCGGAAGCCCAATTTGGAGTTACGACTCTGCAACTGCGGGAATATGGACGCCTGAAAAAAATCTTAAGATTGTCGGGCTTGCTTTGGCAGTAAAAACGAATGAATATATAAGAGGAGTTTATTGGAAATATGCAGCGGAACTATTCAAGGACATCGATACAGAAATTTATAACTTATTTAAAGGTGATAGTAATTCTTGCTGAGTTATGAAATCGACTGCATCTTAATTACGTAGCCCAGGTTCGCGTAATTATCCCAATTTCATTGGGTACAAAACTATGCTTATGTACCCAATAAAGAAAAAACTCACAAATTCAAAGATAAATAATTGAGCCCAAGATTTCTCTGCATGCTCTCTAAGGAACTGTTACAATACCGACAGTCTTCAAAATATTTTTAAGTTTCAGCGCCTTCAACTTTGAGTAAAGGTATTCTAAATCAGGGTATTTGAAGTTCGAATTCTTTCTTATGAACTTCGACCCCTAAACAATCCTTCAAATCCAGAAGTTCTCGATAAAGGATGCTCATCTTTCTTTTACCTTTCTCGATGATTACTCTATAAACAAGTCTTCCTCGTTCATTATACTTTGCATGCCATCCCCGAGAACGAAATCTTACAAAGTCTTGTTCATCAACAATCGTCGACTTTCCGTTAGTTGTGTGAATTTTCAGAGGCATAGTTTATAGAGAACTTTCACTTTGAAGTTTCAAAATTGATTTAGAAATCTCATTAGAAATTTCATATAAAAGATCTTTATGAGATGTTGATAGATAATTTGGTGAATTCGAATCGGAAGCAATCCATCCAGGAAAATCCGAATCATAGTATAATAGCTGTTGTGTCAAAGGAGTTCGCTTTTCGTAGGGAAAAACAGTAACAGCGAAAAGAACATCGAGTGGTATTAGAATAAAAAAGGACAACATACCTAACGCACGGGGTAAATGAAAAACTTGTAGTTTCTTTCCACAAATAACATCGGAACTTTCATCAACCATTACTGTCGCACATAAATTTAAACTTAACCAAGAAGGAATTAATCCAAGACTTAAAGTATTAATAATTTCAACCCTATAACCTTTTAATTCTGGCTGAATATTAATTAGTCCTAAAAAAAGTTTCCCTTCGCTTTGATAGGAAAGTTTGATTTGGATTTTATCATTTTTCTTGCTATCTTGAATAAGTTTTGATTTCAAATTATTAGAAACTTCCCCTATGATAGAAGAATATTCTTTTCTTAATTCATCTTTTTGATTTTCGGGAATAAGTTTTTCTAACTCTTCATAAAAGACAGAAATATCAAGTTTTTGAAAATTTATACTATTTGTAGAATTTGGATTTCTTATTAGTATTGCTGGTTTATCGATCCGCACAAAATTGCAACTAAGAAGAATAAGGAACAAACAAGAATAAAGACTTTCTATTTTAATTCTTCTGGATAAACTTATAAACCAGCTTTTCCTCAAAACAAAACCTTGAAAACGAACCCTATCTCTCAATTTCTCACTACTGAACATTTAAAGTAAAATCACACCCATTCGGATAAGTATTTGGACATGCAGATAAAGAACTTCCGGCAATTTTAATAAATCTTCTTGAATTCGCAGAAAGAGGAATATTTGAAATAGTTTTAGTCGCGCCACTTGTCTGAAGCGAAAATTCAGTGGTATTAATATCATTTTCAGCTGAAATAAAAATGTAAAGATTCGAAGCGGTTGTAAGTGTTGCGGTTAGAGCGGAACGAGCTGCTTTTGTCCTAACTTCATAATAACAATAATTATCGGCTCCACGTAAATTCCCTTTCAAAGTTGGACCTGGTTCAAAAATAATAGCAAGTTCTGGTAAAAAATTCTGCATACTATTTCCACCATTTACTTCGCCGGGAAATTCACATGGACTCCCTGTTCCAAAATCAATCCTAGAAGGCATAAATTCGTATCTAATTGGATTATGAGGAGCTTCCACAACGAAATAACGAAAAGAATCCTTGTGAGTAAATATTCCTTTTACATTTGGGCTATTTTTTATCTGTATAAAATTTGCATTCTGTCCTTCCGTTTCAAAAGAGGAAGGCTCTACACTCTCGTCAATATCTTCATCTTCATAACCAATATAAAAATTTTGATTATCAGTTAAGCTTTCCAAATTATTAATACGATATGCAGCATCATGTGTAGAAAGTAAACGAAAGTATTTTCTACAACCTTGCGACATACTTCCAGTAAGCGAGAAAACTTCAAATACATCGTATGCTGTATCTTTGGAGATATTACCTTCACACTGAAACTCATCACCAGGATCGAGAGAAGCGATGACCGCATTAATAAAGCCGAAAGCCGACAAAGGGTTCTTCTCTGCATTTGAATCACAACCTGAAATAAACGGTAATAACAAAAAAAACAATGTTGCGGATATCAAATTAACTTTAAGTGTCTTCATACTTCGCCTTTAAAATGGTATATTACTTTCTATTTACATCGATTAGTTAATATGTTCTGAGGGGTTGGCTTCTTATTAAAAGATAATTTCTCAAAACCATAATCCAGACTTACGAAAAGCGATTCACTTTTCATTAAATTTGACTCGAATACTTCATTAACTTTTATATCCTTATATCCTTGCGTCAAAGGCTTTTGAAACGTTATCTGTAATCTGACATTCTTCTTACCCACCGGGAATGGATAAAAATTATCACATCCCGAAATAACCGAATAATTATTTCCGATACCATCTGAATAACTCAATCCGACAGCTTGCATGGCCGAAGGAATAGGCCGAATATTAACCGATTCAACAACATCCCGTTCATGCGATATTAATAATTGAAGATCAGATTGATAGAATCTACTTCTATCAATTTCACTTACAAAATTATCTGAAGGAGATGGCAATTGAAGAACTATAAAACTATTATGTACATCATACAAGGAATAATACCTTGAAATGATTTGATTATCAAAAAATGAATGCGGTGCCAAGCATTTAATAAAAACCAAAGGGATATATAAACTAATGATACTTATGAATCGCATAGGATATCCCTCCATTTCCAGAAATGAAAAGCTTAAGTTCATCTCCTTCATTAAAAATAAATCTCTTTTCCAATAAATGCGAAACCGTATCGGACTTTAATTCAATGGATAGATCGTAAGAATTACATCCTAAATAGACTTGTCCTTCGCAATTATTAACGAACCGGTTAGAAGTATTGCAGCCTCTATTTAAATGAAAATGAGCTTCTTCTTCAGAAGTATTAAACAACCTTTCGACCAACTCCTTAATTGAATAAATCTCTTTCTGAGGTAATTCCACATACAAATCAAGAACCCTGTTCTTTCCATCTTCTCCCTCAAACACTTCTCGAAAATCAATCTTGCAGACAGATTGGTTATATAATAAAGGATGATAAGCAGTCAGGAATCGCGAATAGCACGAAAAAAATATCAGAACAAACAAAATGAAGCAAAAGTTTCTTATTTTATTTTTTGTAATTAATAAATATATATGCTTTGAAATCACGGTTTAGTCTTCTTAATAGTTCAACACTCATCTGCTATTACATAAATTCTTCAATAATTCCTTTGGAGTTTCAATAACTCTATTCACCATCTTCCCATTTGAAGTATCGATTACAATTTCGAATGATTCATTTAGCTTAAGATCAATGTTCACATTTTCACTATATTCAGGAAAATCGTCCCATATTTTTTTTCTTTTATCAAATCGAATCTGAATTGAGGTGCCTATTGGCCCTGTAGGTATTGGAAACAGACCCACACATGTAACTGGCACCGAATAGTAATTTCCAAATAGATCCTTATTCTGATCATCAAAATTCGGGAATGTTTTCCTTACTGGCCTAAGAGCGACTCTTCTTTTGACACCATCTTGATCCAAAATAGTGGAATGAATAATCGGCAAATAAACATTTGTAGTTTCCGACTCCGTGATTTGCGTTCCTTTAATCTTAATTAGAATGAATGAATTTTCGAAATTATTCAGAGCGTAATATCTGGTTTTGAAATTCAATTTCGGCGAGGAGGGTGAGATCAAGTCAATCATGCAATTAGAAATTATAAATACTAAAATGCTAAGTTTAAGGACGAACAACTTCATATTTCACCTTTGCATCAATTACATCAATTATATGTAGTTCGGTATTTTTCGCAATTTCTGGGATAATTGAGATGTATCTTTCTCGATACTTTATTAAAATTTCAATCTTTCCGCATTCGATCGGAAATTTTTCAAAGCATGTTGAATCTAACTTTTCTTCAAAGATTGCACAACTACGATTAATAAAATGATATTCTTCAGGATTAGGTAGAAAGTCCTTCGAAAGATCCAAGGCTTCAATTGAAGATTGTTTACTTAACGTATATGGAATTTTTAAATAGAACTCTGCCTGTCTTTCATTCCGCATTTCAAGTTTTTTACTGAATTTTGAGAACTCAATAAAACAAATACTCTTTTCTAATATTGGATGATAAGCGATGTAATACTTTCTATTCCATGTACAATTCTGTAACAATATCAAGCAGAAGGGGAGTAAGAAAAAAAATACGAATGATCTTCTATATTTGCGTATGCTTACTAACATATTTCTTAATTACTCCCGCGACTATGAGAAAATGTTAGATGCGTATAATGATCCTCCAATTCTTGAATATGCTCAATAGTTGAAACAGTAGGTAAAAATGTATTAAAGAGTATGCTCAGACTGTAAATTGATCCATCAGCATAAGCATGAGAGCTATTTGTCATAAATCCGTATTCTACGATTCCTGTTTTTATTATAGTTGGTATTAAAAAACGTATTAAACCAGGTTCAAACGGTGTACTTGCAGTTTCAGTAAAGAAAGAAGTCGCTCCATTTGGGTCCCCAAATAGAAATTTACCAATTTCAACATCCTCAGCGGAAGCCGAAGTTGCATAACCTTCGGCCCACATTTCCATACCTACAATATTTCCAATGGCAGCACCAATAAGACCTCCAATCGCAGCTCCATATAAAGCAGACCTACTATTCCATCCATGTTCTCCTTCTTTAGCTCCCAAAAATCCACCAGCAACATACCCTATCCCAGATCCAATCGCATAACCCATACCAATAGAACCTAACCATGTAAAAGCCCCGGACCAAAAGAGACTCCCCTCCAATAAAGTAGCGGCACCAAAGCTAGCCGCAGCTAATACAATAGCCCCAGCAGTCATCATCATCTGTTCACGTTGTGCCTGTCTTAATCGCTTTTTATTATCATGATGAAGATACGATTGTCCCAAAATCGAAAGAGCCGGGTTATCCGAGTCAATCATAGCGCCAATGATATCTTTACGCAAATTTCGTTTCATTTGCTCGTTATCTTGCCCAACGACTGCTTTAACCCAGTTATTAAAACGATGAATCCATTTATTATGACCAGAAGGATCTGCAAAATTCGGAGGATTTCCTTCTACATACATATACCGGTTCATTCCCATAGACTGGTTAGCAGAAGCTATACTATCAGGGGTTAAGAATCTTCCCAATTCAGGATCGTAAAATCTAGACTTATAATCATAAAGCCCATTGTCAGAATCTTCAATCTGGCCAGTGAACTTATATCTAAAGATATCTGGACCAGCCGAATCAGTTCTTAATATCTCTCCATACGGTTTATAACTTACATGGCTTGCCCCAGGCATGGAACCACCGCTTATTTGGTTTCCGCTACCATCGGTGAGCATCGTAACGCTTCCCAAATGGTTTGTTTGATAGAAATAGAGACCTGTGGCAGGTGATCCGTTAGAACTACCGCTTCCACCACCTGGGTTCGGTACATCTATACTCGGGGTATCTCCATCAATATTGGTTGGAATAAGTAACCAAGGCGGAGTACCGCTTTCTCCCCCTGGAAGCAACCCACTACAACCAACCGAAGAAAATACGCAGATTAATAAAAATGGAGTAATTGAAACGACCCACTTCCGATTTTGGAAAAAGTTGGTCCTCATATTTCGATGATAGGACAGTATTAAGATCATTAATGTCCCGAAAGCAAGAACGACCAATCTGAATGAGAATGCAAAGTTTCCGCTATGAGAAAAGGCAAGTCTATGCAAATCTCCAAGAATTTTATAAAATAACTCTTTTAAAGAAACGTTGATATTATCTATAATAGCTAAAATCGAATTATTTTGATTCGAGTTCCAGCTAACTAAAGTTGAATCCGTCCTGGAAAATTGAGCAGCAATCTCCCCCTTTGCCCCTTTTACATATAAAGTATGTACATCGCTTTTCCCAGGCTTACGCAGTATTTCGTAAAGGTCACCTACGCTGAACAATATTGATCCATCAGTATTTCGAGTTCGTTTAACTCTAGATCCAGTGTAATCATAAGCAAAATCAGTTAGGTCCGATCCAGACTCTATTTGGATTGGCTTACCATACTCATCATAGTAGATATTCGAATCATCTCTTCGAACCATATTTCCAGACGCATCGTATGAATATGTCTTACTCGTTCCGCCTGAAAGAGAAATGGAAGTAACAGCCTGTGTATGATTAGAATCGGTATACTGATATGTAGTCGTTCCTTTTTTTAAGAGGTTTCCATTTGGTGAGAAAGAATAATCTTCCGTTCCATACTTCCCTGTAGCTTGTATGAGGCGATTATAAGTATCAAATGTAAAACTTTGTGTACGATCTGGACGATTGCGATCCACAATGGATATAATATTTCCTTTCTCGTCATATGAGAAAGAGACACTTTCCGCGGCTGTTCCATTTGGAAGGGTTGTAACATATTCCTTCGCCCTTACACGGATTGGATCGATATTAATTTTTGTTTCTACACCATTTCCCGTTTTTCTAACGACTTGGATTTCTCCAGATGTTTCATCTATGGAAGGACCAATGTATTCTACAATTGGAAAACCATAACTATCCTGGTCCGGAACATCCATAGTTACACCATTTAAGAACCCACCAGCCGAATATTCATTATGTGCAATCGAACCATTTGGATATGTCAATTTTATTGGTCTTCCAAGCGAGTCGTATTCTGATCGGAAAACAAAGATCAGATCATCTATCTGTTTTTTAGTCGATATTGTATTTCCTCGAATATCATACTCAAACTGAGTAGATCCACTTCCATCGGTCACTTTTGCAACACGCCCGATTCCGTTGGTTGCCGTATCATATTCGAAGACTCTAATCGAATTAGAATTGGATCCTCCATTTACAGTCGATACTCTTCCTAGTGAGTCATAAGAATATGTTAATGTAACCCCTCTAGCATCTGTTGATTTCCACAATTTTCCATCAGTATCATACTGATTGAGGGTAGTTCCAGAATTCGAATCTGATTGTTTTACAACTCGTCCAACCAAATCGTAATAAATTTTCGTTACATCTGATGCAACATCTGTAATTTTAGTTAGCCGTCCAGCAGCATCATATACATAACTAAACGCTTGAGTTCCTTGAATTTCTTTCGAAAGAACTTTACCTCTTTCATCGGAAACAATTTTTTCTCTTTGGATTTCCGTATCTGCTGATTTAAGAACAATCTCTTTGGTAAATCCTGATTCAAAAATTTCAGAAGTTCTTCCATCAGGATAAATGATCTTGCTCAAAGATCCGTCGGGTCCATTGTATTCGTATTCTGTAAAATGAGTTGTATCGATTCCCGAAATATATGGATTCGCTTTGCGCTTTAAAGTCCCATCTAAATTATATTCAGAAGAAGTGACTAAAACGTTTCCATTGCCTAAAGAAGTCTCTTTTTTAGTAGATCGACCGAGAACATCGTAATATTCTTTTGTAGGAACTTCTCCATTTTCACTATCGAGAACGGACATTTGTACAGTATTTCCTGGCTGGCCAGTTAGATCATATACGTATCTCTGGCTCCAATCAGATTCTCCGGGAAGAATTACTTCAATAGGTCTTGCATACACATCATATTTATTAACTCTAATGCCACCATTCGGATCAATTGTCTTGGTTTCCAGACCACGAGAAAGATCGTATTCTTTCTGAATAATCTGTCCTAACGGATTTGTAACTTTAATAGGAAATTTATGAACAACGCTATCGTATTCGATCGTCATCTCTCGATTAGATGTATCTTTTATGGAGATCCGATTTCCATAAGAATCGTATTGAAAAGTTTGAGAAGAATATTCCGATTTCCCCGAAAAATCCTCAATTGAAGTCAAATCAAAGTTGGTATAGGAAAAAGTCCTGTCTTGAACTAATAGCCCATTAATTGTTTTCTGGGAAGATTGGATCTTACATAGCAACCAAAGACCTAAGTCTGCCTGGAAAGTATTGTTTGTCGTCGTTGTATAATTTCCAACTGTTTCCGCAATATTGGTTGGATTTCCATATGTATCATAAGCCACACTTGTCGATTTCTGAGTAAGTAACTCTCCGCCCTTATAAACAAGCTCGGATTCACCATTTGACCTTGAATACTTTGTCCCAAACGGAGAATTAACCGCAACTATTGAACTGACTTTATCGCTAACCAAATTTCCACGGGTATAATTCGAGTTGCGATAGACAATTCCATCGGTATAAAATGTTCCATTTTGAATCGTATATTGCTCGGTCTTAGTTAATTCAATTTGGTTTAAATAAGAAGTAGAGGTTATCTTTTCGAATCCTAAGTTCCTTCTTTCATCTCTATTACCTGTTCTGAACCAATGATTAAGATAAGAAAAATTAGTACTACCAGTATTCCCCTCTCCAAAGTTCGTCTGAACACTCTGTACTAAATAATCTGGGGCATTATATGAAAGAACAGGATACGCATTGGCACTTGCATTAGGTATCGCATTGGCAAGAGAATGAGCATCTGCATAATTGATGGAAATCTGCTTTCCACCGATATCATTTGCTATTCCTTTTAAAATCCCGATGGGTTCTGGAAATTCTTTATAATAAAGCTGGATCTTTCCAGTCATAGAGACTGTTGTATCACTATTAATGGTTGTATAGCCATTGAATGAATATACTGGATTCATCTCTGACTCAATTCCAAGTAGATCTGGCCTACCATCTAAGTTCAGATCTATCGCTGCATTAAAAGAATTAGCCGGAACAACAAAATCCCCATCTGGGTCAAAATAAACAGAATCTCCATTCATAACTGAATACGAAACGCGAATATCATCCCCATCAAACCAGACCAGATCAGCGCGATTGTCCCCGTTCATGTCCGTGAAAGTTTTTCCGAGTTTCCAACTCTTGTATAAAGAAAGTGTCATTCCACTATTATCAGCTGTTGAAGATGTACCGGTATAATTTCGATAAAGCCAAGGCTGATCTAATATATGCTTGAAGTGATATCCATCGCTCGAATATTCTATGTTTAATTCCCAGACTTGTGTATTGACCTCTTGGGTTGGATCGTAATAAGTCTTAATATATATGGCTTCAGTATTTCCGTCTCCATCAATATCATAATTGGTAGTAGCAGCCTGGCCAACTGATACTCCAGGATCAAAATACATATCAACAGCGATGTCTTGAGTAAACTGAGAAATATTGTCATGCAAGTACAAATGCAAAACAGGACGCTCATATAAGTCTAGAGCGAGGATCTTATCCAAAGGTTCTCCATCTCGCTTCAAATCCAAAAGATAAGGTTCAGAAACACTTGAGATCATGTATTTGGATATGTCTTCCATATAGTGGAGACCATTCACGTAAACAGTCGAGCTAAAAGGTAAAAAATCTTTTCCATCAAAGTGGCTAATTTTTATATTCCCTCCACTTGTTATACTTATATAATCTAATAAATTGTCCCCGTTTACATCGGCGAAAAAGAAATTTCCGTATAAACCATCTTCTTTAAAGACTTTTGTATTGTTCAAAATTACATTTTGGTTTTCATCAAAAAGAGTAAAAAGAAGTCTTCGCTCCGTAGAATTATCGATTTGATAAAATCTCACAAGATCAGGAATACCGTTTCCATCTAAATCTACGAGAGCTTGATTTGCATCTCCGTATTCTCCAATTTGAGCGAAAGGAATAATTTTGGGAGTAGTGCTAAGCCCTGAATCATTTGCAAAAAACACTTGTAGATTTTTGGATTTATATTGAATAAAATCAATTCTTCCGTCCCCATTAAAATCGGAAGCAAATTGATATACTTTTTGATCTGGACGAAGATAATACCAACGCTTCTTATCTCTCTTCGGTATAATTAACGGGATTCCTGTATCTACAGTATTAAATCCAGTCCCAGTTGAATAAGCAATCTTGAGAGAGGCATCATAATCTTCTAATATAAGAAAATCAGTTTTTCCATCTCCGTTAACATCCCCAGGAAGAATCTTAGTAGCTTCGGTCAATAAAAAAGGATCAGAGGTTAAAGTAACCACCCCCATCGAAACAGAACTACCCGATTTTTGGATAAGATTTACTTTTAATTTTCCTAATGTTTGGGCTAAAGCATTTACAAGAACACCATCCGGTCTTTTAAATCCAGCAGGGACGACTCTCGCAAAATCAGCGATAGAATCTCCGTTTACGTCTCCGAATAATGTGATATTCTTTTCGATCCCTCGATCACAATCTCCTGCCGCCTCCTTAATCGCAAGCAAACACATCAAAGCACTAAACGGATTTCCGAAGAAAACAGTGCTTAAACAAGTGTTATAACTAGAAGCACAATAAGTGTTGTCTGAATTCTTATAATATGTATTAAAGTCTTGCCCAGTGAAATTTAATTCTGATGCTTTCATTCCTGTATCAAAAGTTAAATCACCATTAAAATACTGGAATGTAAGAGGTGCATAATTTCCTCTTTCGATTTCCGTTAATTGAGATTGCCCGTTTGATCCGTAGTCATAATCAAATTCCCATTCATCGATTGTGGTTCCTTGGAATTTTACGGTAATTCCTGATAATCTTTTCGAGAGGCGAAGTGGACCACCGAATCCAAAATTGGATTCTTTATCCGAACGATTTTCATATTCGAATTCAATTACTGTAGCACCTTGATTATAGATAATTTGGTATGGAAGAGGCGTATAATAATCAGTTTGAGTTTCGGGAAGATAGATAATATCAAATCCATTTCCGTGTAAATCTCGGACCTTATTTAAAGCCCAAATCTTTACCGTGTTTGTCCCTTCTGCCATTATTTGTGAATGGAAGTCAGTGCCACCTGATGCACTTTCACCGTAATTGTATGTAATCCCTTCTGGAGATTTCTCTATCCAAGAACAGGGTCCGTTCGAACATTCAGAAAGAGTTATTGGTTGGAATCGGTGGAAAGATTCGAATTTAGAATGATAATATCCAGGATCACCTGTGGAAGTTAGCACTATTGGGCCTGCACTAGATGAAGTATAATGATCAGAAGTATCTAAATGAATTCCATAGCTCGGATCTCTAGAAATAAATTCGATCCCATCCAATTCCCAACCTACTCCGAGGATTCCATTTGTAGGCTCTGAATTATATTTTAACGAGAGTGAAGGAACAACATTTCCAGTTCCTGGGGGCAAAGGAATTTCGATATTCGTAACTGCTTTTCCCAAAGAATTCACCGTCACTTCAGGAAGAGGAAAAGGAATGGTCGATTCCTGGGTAAAAGAAAAGAGAGAGAAGAATCCAAGGCAAGTGAATAGAACAGGAACTATCCAAAGAAGGAATTGAAGCCGAAGTGGAACCTTGTTGTATAAAAATCTTAGTTTTCTCAATATTTTGAAATTAGATTTTAGAACTAGCGCCATTCGCCCTCTGATCCTTTCACTTTTTCTTTGTAAACTAATTAGCCCATAAGTAACCCATTAGGGACAAAGTAGTTAGAGTAACTAACGCGTGGCAAATAAGTGCTGTCAAACATATCTGACTTAAATTGGCAATTTTTTTCAAACTTACAAGAATTTTGTTTTCCTTAAAGCTTCAAAATGAAACTCGTTCATTATATTACGTTTCTAATGGTGTAAATTACTAAGCGAATTCTGATTCTCTGGAATGAGAATTCCGCTCTCTAAAGCGACTCATGTCCAAGCGATTTTTCTGGATACTTATTCTTTTCTTTTTACCCTACACAAGTCAGTTCGGAGTAGAATTACTCTTTAAGAATGGAGACGCTTTCCTCGTCGAGGAAGCAGTTGAAAGTGGAACTTACATTACGTTTTCATGGAAGGATCAAAAGTATAAAGTTCCTAAAACCGAAATCCAAAGGTTAGATCCTCGGAAAAAAGGTTCTGATTCTTCCTATAGATACTCTGAGTTTCAACTTTCCGATGGAACTATGTTAAAAGGTATCTTAGTTGAGAAAAAGGATTCTAAATTAATTCTCAAAACTGAACTCGGCTTTGTAGAATTGGATACTAGCAAAGTCGCCTCATATAACGGCGATATAGTCGAAACACCGCCAACCATTCCAGATAGATACATAGATTCCGACGGACGAACAGGAACTTGGAGGATGGGTATATCCACTTTGGGATATGCTTCGTTAGGAACATGGCAACAAGCATTTCCACTTACCTATGGAGGCGGCTTGTTTCTAGAAAAATCTTCCATAGTGCCAGGAAGATTTTATGGTCTTAATTCAGATTTTACTTATGGACGAGGTAAAGCAGGACAACTTTCCATTTGGAGCCAATCAATTTATCTAGGAAAGTCTTACGGATCATCTTCGCCTTACTGGATTTTAGGTATAGGCGCTAGTTCGATTTCGAGATCTGACGGAGATGATGTTAGATCAACAATTACTCCCGATACTTCTATTGAATTCGGTTGGGCTTGGGAAACGAATTCAAAACACTTAATTCGAGCAGGTATTCGCTCACAATGTCATTGGGATTCTGGATCTACTCTCTGCCAATCAGGTATTCGGTTTTCTTGGGGATTTCAAATATGAAGTCTCATATTATATTCTTTAAAACCATTCTACTTTCATTTTTCTTCATCTTTAGCTGTGGACATTCGCAACTAGCCGGGATCTTGGGTGAGGAAGCTTCAAAAGCGGAGTTTCCATTCATCGCTAAATTAGGTCCGACATCGGCTACGATTTCTTGGAAATGTTCTATGGAAGCGAAAGGAACAGCCTATGTATCTTCAGGTGTGTATCCAAGCTTACTAAAATCTTCTAAGAATCATTTTATTCAGTTAGAAAACTTAAACCCGAATACAGAATACACAGTTTTTCTAACCTGTGGTTCACAAAAGATGTTAGAAGGACAGGTCTTACAATTCGTCACTTGGATTTCAAGTGACCCTCCTAAAACAAGAGGGATCTGGCTAGTTGGGGGTATCGGTTCCAATGCACTTCCTGTTGCAGAAATAGATTTGTTCGATCCAGTTACTGGGACCTGGTATCCTTCTATCACAAGCTTACCTACTCCAAGAATTTATGCCTCAGTCGTATCTCATAAAAATAGAATATATGTAATCGGCGGTTTAGAAAACAATTCGGGGACGTATGTATCCTCCTTAAAAGTGGAAGCCTATGATCCATATTTAGATATTTGGACAACAATGTCTCCTCTGCCTTCCGGATCCCAAGGAGCCGTTGTTGGCTCTGTTGGAGATGAAATTTATATTATCTCAGGCTCTAACTCCCCGGATATGACGAACGGTCCAGTGTTGAATACTGTGCTGAAATTCTATCCCGATATTGGAGCAACTGGACAATGGGTATCTTATTCATCTGCTTCAACTATTTTTAGTAGAGTGGATATGTCAGGCTGTGGGATCGATGGAACAATTTTTTATACAGGTGGAAGAACATATAATACTGGCAGCACTAATACTTCGACTGATGCATTTGTTTCATCAGCAAATACTACAACCTCTTTTAGTGAACCTAGCTTAAGTGAATCAAAACATGGAGCTGCCGGTCTATGTATCCAACCAGCTCCTAGCGATGCATACCCGACAGATTCAAACTGGTTCGCTGTTATTGGTGGATCTACCGGATCCGGAAACGTTGCTCAACCGGCAACTTCTATCGTGCCATCCGATAAGACAGAGTTTCTGTTGCCAGGTTCAGCTACATTTTCTGCAGGTCCGACACTTCCAAATACTTTATACTACCCTGCTTCACAAATCTCCTATGAGACTAGGAAGATATTCGTCTTTGGTGGATCACATACCATCAATGTTGCAGAGAATAGTGTTTATTCTTTAGATAGTGCAGATCCAATTTTATCAGCTTGGACTACATTAATAGAACCGATGCCGCATCGACGATACGGACATAAAGCAATTCGGATAGATAGATGAAACAAGTTTTAATAAAAAGATCATTTCGTTTAACTTGGGTTTGTATCTTAGTTTTCTTTATGTTTTCTTTAGACACATTTTCAAATGATATATCAGAAAGTTCATGGGTCCAAGAAGGCGAAAAGCTAATAGAAGAAAAACGATTCTCGGAAGCAGAAAAACTAGCTAATTCGATTTTGGAATCTGACCCTTCCAACAATAAAGCAGAACTGATTCTTACTCAAGCTTGGATCGGTTTAGGAAGCGAAGAAAGAAAAAAAGGAAATTTAGCTTCGGCCCGGAGTTATTTTGATAAGGCTTACGAAAAATGGCCTTTAAATGAAACCTTACAATCCGAACTTGCAGAGTTAAAGAACCAAAGGGTCAGGAAAACAACTCAGACTTTTAATAATTTAAAAAGAACTGAAGAGCACTCGGAACTTAAAGAAAGTTTGAACTCCTTGAAACAGGAAATTAATCTTCTTCGAAATGAATTAGAAAATGTAAGAAATTCATCTTCGACTCAATGGCTATTAGTAATCATTCAGGTTCTTTTAGGAATTCAGATTTTGATCCAATGTATATATTTCTTTAAATCTAATAAACCTTAGTATGAATACTGTTAGAAATTACTATCAATTTAAGTCCGCATAAGCTCTCTTTACTCGCGCATCAAAAGCAGGTCCATATAATCTAATCCGTAGTAACCGATTACCCTATTTGAATATTCTTCAAACCGGTTGGGTACATAGAAAGTAGAAATTAGCCTTAGAAATTGTCACGAATGGTCGGGAGGAAATGAGATTTTAATATTACCAATCTTATATTTTTCCTTCTCTTTCATTCTACGCAATTTCTGAGCGAGTGAATCAAGATTTTCCTTTTTAAGCTTATTCAGAAAATACATCTTACCGCTTAACGTGACTATCCTATCACGCTTTAAATCTTTCAGTGCATTATACACAACCCTTTCGCTCAATCCGTGAAACATCGCCATAGTAATTATATCTTTCGCTTCTATTCCAAAATAATGAGTTTTTATGATTTTGTATATAGCATAGATACTCTTTGGGATTTCTCTAAAATATTCATGATAAATTTCCGGACTAAATAGATTAACTGGCCGCGCCCTTTCGTAAATCACAGGTACATTGAAATATTTGACCTTTAGAGACTTTATTCGATCAGCGTTAAAAGCAAATTTGCACCCGTCGTAATTGCCCCCTTTGTTCGTAGGCTTCGAATGAATATGGATAATTTCCTCATCAACAAATCGTTTTATGGCCTTACCGACTCTGTAATTTGAATATCCACTTTCCCAACTTAATTTAGAATAGTTAACTCTGGGTATGCCAGCTAATGTCCAGTGATATTCTTTTACTAAAAGGACAGCAATTATTTGATCTAATAGGTTGGCGTTATCTGATATCCGAAAATTGGAAAAAATATTCTCCCATTCCGTTTGAAAGTTTTTCCTTTTTGCTTTTTTAAAAAGCTCTTCGATTTCTCTTACAAAGGCAGGTCTATTGTGCCCCGCTCCCGTATATTTAAACTTCTCTATGTTATAGTTATAATCTGTGTAAATGCTCGTGATTTCCTCTTTGGTAAAGCCATATCGAATCAAAGATAAAATTAACGCCGAATCAGACTTTACATTCTTCTCTTGTTTCATTGGAAACCAATCTTGAACGTTAAGAATGCGCCAAAGACCTTTATCCATAGTTTTCGGAATAGCATTATCAAGAATTCGGATCTCAATGAAATCATCGATCACAATGCTTCTCTGACTTCCCTTTAAGCCTTTGCCTTTAGCATTCCCAACCTTCTCAAACTCTCGTTCTTTAGCAGGGATAGCCTGTCTTTTCTTCTCATTCTTTCGTGGGTTAGTCTTCTTTTTATTTATCATTGAGAAATCTGGGATCTCTATATCAAGGCAATGAACCTAGTATAATTACTATTTCATGATATCTAAAAATCCTGTTGACATATATTTTTCTAGACATTCATTTTTTAGATCTTCAAGTAGTCTATATAGTGCTTAAATCTGTGTCGACTTCTACCACATCAAATATGACTTTAAACGCAAATTCCAATACATCCTCTGGGGGATCATCAAATTGGTCGAATTTGCTATATCTCTCCCCACCAAAGCTCACAATTAAAGCCTACTCTAACGATCGTACTGAAGGTACGATCGCTTCATCCGCT
>NZ_RQGF01000027.1 GCF_004769615.1 Leptospira sarikeiensis
TATTGCCCATAACTTTAGTTTTTCCCAAAAACTTGCCTGCGCAGAAATCATTGGTATCGTTTCTAACTTAAAATGAATTAAATCTATACTTAGATCATAATCTGGACTAAATTTTCCAAGTTCCTTCGTATTTCTATAAATTAAGCTAATAATTTCTTTTCTTGTTTCCCACCTTTCATCATAATGAATGTTTAATTGATTTTCTTCCTTTATATTAACTTTAACGACTTTTTGCCATTGTTCTTGGGATATAGAAGCACAATTAAATAAGTAAAATAAAAACGTTATATAGAATATTTTCAAATTAATTTCCTGTTTAGATTATTAGCATTTATGGCGCCTAACGACCAAGGCTTGACGACGTTGGCGATTTTTGAGCCTCGAAGAGGCGTTAGAACAGGCACGACCTTTTGCTTTGCAAAAGTCGTGACTGAAGCCAATGTGCCGGAGGCCAAACGAGGGTGCGAAGCATCCCGAAGTGCAGCGTCAGAGCCGATAGTTAGGCGATGCGCTTTTTTTAACGCCTCGGCAAATATTCACTTGGAACCACAATCTCAAAACTGTTCAATTTATTCGATGCTGAAGCAGGTGGTTCTCCAAAATTAATCCCCTTAAAAGCATTCGTTATAATTTTATTAATCTCTTCAGTACCATTTGAACAAAGAACTTTCGTATCAATAATTACACCACTACCATTAATTAAAAATTGCAGCTTAAGAAGTGTATTACCTTCAATAACTATACCTCTATCGCTAATCCAAAATTTCTCCTCACGAATTGCTGTATCTGCACCTTCTCGCACAAGAACAGATTTTTTTTGATATCGATCCACTATTGAATTGCCTGCTACCCGGAGTATTTCATCTATTTTCTTTTTCATATTCAATTCATAGAGACCTAAAGTCTGTCTTCTATATGTTTTCTCTTCAACCTGAACCTTCTCGGGATCAGCACATCTATTGATTTGCTTTTGTTCCGGCTTATTGCAAGCACCAATAAGAAGAAAAACAGCAAATAATAAAGATATATAGTTTAAAATCACTAACATGAATAATTTCTGCTACGGATAAATTTAAAAGGCGTTTCGCCTAACGACCAAGGCTTGACGACGTTGGCGAGCTGAGCGAAGCGAAGACAGGCGCGAGAATTGCTCTGCAATTCGAGTGACTGAGCCAATGTGCCGAAGGCCAAGCGAAGGTTGCGTAGCAATCCTGAAGCGCAGCGTCAGAGCCGATAGTTAGACGAAGTTGAGAATTATCTAAAATAAATCTATTTTGAAAGAAGCTTTAATAGTTCTTCTTCTTGTTTTTGGGAAAAAATTAAGGCATCAATTTCTTCCTTTTTTTCATTCGCGAGTTCAGCAATAATTTTAGAGATAAGTAGTTTATCTGTTGAGGAAGGTCTTTTCGAAGGCTTCGAACCAATTTGGACAATAAGCTTCATAGGTTTTATTTCCCTTTCTTAGTACTTTTGTTTAAGGATTCAAAAATCTTGTCAATTACAGTATATATACCGTCCGAGACACCGTTTAAAATTTGTACGTCAATTTGTGCATTGAAGGCTACATTTTTAGGAGAATCTATGCATAAAAACCCCCTTAATGCATCTTTCTGACCTTCTATAGAAAACGGTATAATCGGCACAACGATTGTGCTCTTATATGGCAATGGCCATTGAAAAAAACGAAGTAAAAGAGATAGAAATGGAATATTGCTTAATTTTGAAACTCCCAATCGAGTATTTTTATACTCATAATGGACCGGAAGCCAATTGGCATGGAAAAATGTGTTAGAGACTTTTCCCTCAGATATACTTTCAAAAATAAAGTTAAAATCGCTATTTTCAGTCATCCAATGTTTAGTTATATCGTCATTTCCTATTACGCGATTTGTTTTAGAATATATATCTCGACATAAGGTTATCAAGCGCGGCTTATTATTTTCGTTAATTATTATTTTTATGCATGTTGAAATGCGGTGTCCATTTATTTCAGAGAATATATTTGTAAGGTGCGTACATAACGTTTCTAAACCAGTCTTTAATTCAACAATATCTAAAGATTCGTTTCTAACCCCTTGGTGAATCTTATGATATCCCGCATTTAGTTCTTCGAAGACAGAGACATACCGAGTCTTTTTTCTATATTTAGCAATAAGCCAAGCATTTGAAATTAAAAGGTATATCGAGATAATTCCAAGAAAGATTACGCCATAAACCCCTTGTTCATTTAAATTGTCTTTGAAAACAACGTAAAAGGCAATAATGCTTGCAAGACTGCCAACAATGGAGATAAAAATTGATATATAGTCACCTAGCGTTTTTTGCATTTACTTATCCATTTATTCTCAATTTCGTCTAACGACCAAGGCTTGACGACGTTGGCGTTCTCTGAGCCTCACAGAGGCGTTAGAGACAGGCGCGATCTTTTGCATTGCAAAAGTCGTGACTGAAGCCAATGTGCCGGAGGCCGAGCAAGAGTTGCGTAGCAATCTCGAAGCGACGCGTCAGAGCCGAAAGTTATACGCCGTCATATGCTATCGCAATCGTGATTTATTTTATATTTGTTATTTGAATTCCGCGTGAATTCAGTTCCCGCTCAATAAGTGCAAAGGATCCGAAAGCTACTATTTCTTCCTGGTTCTTAAATTCAAAATTTAAAGTTTTGATTCTTCGCATTTTAATGGATACCGACTCTTTAAAATCAACCTTTACTAAATCAGTTATTTTCTCTTCTTTTTTAAAGAAAAAGAAACTATGCTCTTCTACTTTATCTCTTGCTAAAACGCCGAAATAGCTTAAAGAAAGAATTAAAGGAACACCAAAAAATGCCAAGCTTATTAAGCTTGATTCGTAATCATCTAAATCTTCCTGATCGTTTCCTTTGACATTTCCATATTTGATTGAATACAAACTATCAGCCCTCATCCGGCCTATTACATTTCTACGGCTACGTAAATATACAATTGAAAATGATTCGAGTGAATAGGCACAACCGACTAACTCCAATAAATAGATGATATTAGGTATAGTTGAAAAATAGATTTTATCGTCTTTACCTCCTAACATATTTCGTAGAAAGTCTATGCCTGCAGATATCTCAGAAGAAAAGTATATGAAGGTTACGAAGTTTAAAACGAAGACTATTTTTGAATATTTGTAATTCATATGATGGCGTATAACGACCAAGGCTTGACGACGTTTCGCGAGTCCGAAGGACTTGGCACGAGACTTGCCCTGCAAGGCGAGTGACAAAGAGAAATGTGCCGAAGGCCAAGCGAGGGTTGCGAAGCAATCCCGAAGTGCAGCGTCAGAGCCGAAAGTTAGGCGTCGTGGGCAATAATACTTCTGTCAGTTTTGATGCTTTTCTTAAATATTCTATAATAAACAATCGCAATCAGAATATTCGATATAGCAATCCCATATACAATCACATCAGAGAAGACATCTTGCCCAAAGTATCCGGAAGAATTAATTTGCTGAAGTAAGTATACAATAGCAATAAACAAATTGTAGCCAATTAGGATAGTAGCATGCCATTTACCAAATCTGAAAATAGATACAATTGAAATTAATGAATACAAAAAATAGCCGCAAAATGCGAAAAGAATTACCAAAGGACCTATAAATGTTCTGCCCGCTTGAGAACTAGAGCTACTAAAATCCACCCAAAATAATAAAATATAAAGAGCAGGAAAAATTACTGATAGGAACACTATCAAAACTAAGAGTTTAGATAAAATCTTGAACACCCATTTAGAATCCGATGCAAATTGAACAAATTCAGGATGAGATAAAAATTTATTCCAACGGTTCTTCATATTTTTGCTTAGTTTACTCCAAGTTGTCATCTATTTATTTCAATATATTTATTTGTCCATGACGCCTAACGACCAAGGCTTGACGACGTTTCGCGAGTCCGCAAGGACTTGGCATGAGACTTGCTCTGCAAGGCGAGTGACAAAGCGAAATGTGGCGTAGCCCGAGCGAGAGTTGCGTAGCAATCTCGAAGCGAAGCGTCAGAGCCGAAAGTTAAGCGCTGGTTGCGTTGTCTTACTAACTCTTTAAAATTTCAGCCAATTTTAGAGATATTTCTTCTGCTTTATTAAGAATCATAAAGTGGTCTCCATCCGCTATCAATACCGCCTGCCCTATCAATCTACTCGGAAACAGCATATCGTTATTTCCATGAATATGAAATAAGTTAGAAGAGTGTATTTTATTATTCCATTTCAATATAGATTTAAGAGCCCATTTTATAAATTTTCCATCGGTTTTGGAAAGAAAACTTTTTAGTAGCTCTTTATCCTCTATCGATGAAATCCCAAAGAAATAAGCCAAAATTGGATTATAAAGTTTTAGTAAAAATGACGGAATTAGATTTATTAATCTTAGAAAGCTGATAAAGCGATAAATTAACGGTTTTTCTGAACTTGACTTAATGCTTGAAATAATAATGACTTTTTCTACTGGAATATGCTTTGCAATTTCACTAGCTATTATTCCACCAAAGGATACGCCTATCAAAATCAGTTCATCTTTAGAATCTATCTGATTTAGAAGTCTTTTTGAATAACTTTCGATAGATTCATCTACATAAGGATCTATCCAGCGAATATATTTTGGATTTTCTCCTTTAAAATCAATATTCCGAAAAACTCTTTCATCAGCTCCTAAACCACTGATAAGATATATATTTCTCACAATTTCCTGTTTCTTGGATTACTATTAAATATTACGCAACTGGCGCTTAACGACCAAGGCTTGACGACGTTTCGCGAGTGCCTTAGCACTTGGCACGAGACTTGCCCTGCAAGGCGAGTGACAAAGCGAAATGTGCCGGAGGCCAAGCGAGAGTTGCGAAGCAATCTCGAAGTGCAGCGTCAGAGCCGAAAGTTATGCGAAGGCGCATCGACAAAGCGAAGATTAATTGCGCCTATCAAACTTGCATTCCTTTTCATTATCTGGCTTTAATATACCCGAAGATATATCAGACACCAGCATCAAGTAGTTAAGTTTTGAAATGTGTTGGGGAAATGTAAGGTTATTTAAATATTCCTTGCAAGAAACAAAATCCTCCTCCTTAACAGGAATAATTTCACCCGGTCGTATTAGGAAGAAGATTTCATTTTTTTCTCTGCTTTCATCTACATAATTCAATTTTAAGTATGTATATAATTCTAATTTTGTAAACAAATCTTTCGGATGCTGTAGAACTTCAGTCCTATACAGAATGCCAAATAAAAGATGATTGTTCAAATCAAAATGCTTTATCAAGTCCCCCTTGCTATTCCCCGTATGTGCAGAAATTCCATAATAAATGATAGGTAGAAAATAATTAGTTACATTCCTTCCTTTAGTGATTTCATATCTTATGAAAGAAATTGCGGTAGAGTCTATGTTTAATACGTCTCCACGAGTATTTGAGATTATCAGAGAATCGGTTTCTATATCGCGATTTTTCTCATTATAATCATAGGAATGTCTTACAGTAATGGAGGGCCTAATTTGAACTTCCGCCGCTTTCGCTTGCCTTTCATACATTTGACAACTTCTAACACTAGTAACAATTACTACAGTTGACAGCACAAGGGAATTGATAACTTCAATTATAGGTTTATTTGTATTTAGTATATTGATTAAATTTTTAACTTTAGAAATCATGTTTTTCACTGTTTGAAACTACAATTAGCTATGTTCGAATTCGTCATTTGAGTATTACTTTTTGCGCTTTCGCATAACGACCAAGGCTTGACGACGTTTCGCGAGTGCAAAGCACTTGGCGCGAGTTTTGCTCAGCAAAACGAGTGACAAAGCGAAATGTGCCGAAGGCCAAGCAAGGGTGCGAAGCATCCCGCGGCGCAGCGTCAGAGCCGATAGTTAGGCGTCGTTTTTAAGACTTAGATAAACTAATTCATTTCGATAATCATGAAAATCATTTAAAAAACGGCCATCGAAATGATTTATCCATAAGTTTTCATGATCTTCTACAACTTCGATTTTAGACGTATTTACGAGTAATAATCTAAAAGGATCCCTAATTCTTCGAAACGATTCGTGAAATAGAACAATAGCCAATAAAATCTGACCAGACTTTACTTCTATTAATTCATCATAAAGATACGTATAATTCAGAGTCAATTCATTGGAACTCGCTCTTTTTAGAAATCCTTTATCACTTATCTTATACAATCGAACATTAAGGCAGTTTAGAAATTTTATAGTTAAGGGAAATTCGGTTCCCGATATATTAATTGAATTTTCTTCAATGATCTTATCAGCTTTCTCAGCCAATCCTCTATCTTTCAGCGAAACTATTAGATTGGAATTCAGATTTGATATTATCCTGAAGGACGAATCATGTAGTTTAGCAAGATAATTTGAAAACCTACCTAAACTTTCTCGTGTCTCCGATAATCTTCGATTGTAGGTTTCTATTTTAGAATTACTTACCTCTTGATCGGTAAAAACATCAATCAATGTCGGGCAAAGTGAAGCTAAATTATTTGTATCTATCATTATCGATATTAATGAAATTCTTTAAAAATGACGCCTAACGACCAAGGCTTGACGACGTTTCGCGAGTCCGAAGGACTTGGCGCGAGACTTGCTCTGCAAGGCGAGTGACAAAGCGAAATGTGCCGGAGGCCAAGCGAGGGTTGCGAAGCAATCCCGAAGTGCAGCGTCAGAGCCGAAAGTTAGTCGCCGTAATCTATTGTATGTCTATAAATTCAAAATAATCTCTAGACAAAATATATATTCTATCAATATTATTAAAAATTTCAGGTTGCTCAGTTTTTAATAATTCTACTGACCTTTTTATATCATCCGGATCATTCGTAAAAGTATAATAATGACCCAGCAACAGAATTCGTTTATATTTTGTCGATTCTGAAAACTGCTTATACTTTAGTTGTTCATTGGCCTTAGAAATAGCTTTCTTCAATGGAATTTTCAAATTGAATGGATTAATAAATCTAACTGTCCCGCCATGTCGAAACCACAAACTAGATAAATATTCTTCCAATTCTATATATTCGATTCTAAAGAAATTATGGTCTGTTTTACCAAACAATTCTCGTTTCTCTAGTGACTCGATTATCGCATTACATAACTGAACATATTCCTTCCCTCTGGACTTTAGAATTAAATCATCTAATATTTGTATATGTGCGGTTGTATTACTGCCTGCCAAAGGATTTCTTTGATTTAAATCTTCACTGAGTGCATCTAATGCCTTAAAGGACGAAGAGACTTTTGCCATGTCTTCCTCGTTTTCCGTAACTTTCTTAACTTCAAATAAGCCGTTATATCCTGTAGAATAAAAGTCAGGAGTCAACTCTCCAGATTCATCTATCTTGAAAATCTCAGCTACTTCTGAAAGCTCACCTCTCTCAGCAAGATTATTAAAAAGATATGTAATGATTTGATTCTCCCAGGAATCTGGAGAAAGTTTTTTAATCTCAAACATCATCTTTTAGATTATGGCGACTAACGACCAAGGCTTGACGACGTTTCGCGAGTCCGAAAGGACTTGGCGCGAGACTTGCCCTGCAAGGCGAGTGACAAAGCGAAATGTGGCGTAGCCCAAGCGAGAGTGCGCAAGCATCTCGAGGCGCAGCGTCAGAGCCGATAGTTAGCCGAAGTTTTGCAGTAAATCTACAAATAATTGCTTTGAAGTAGAATTCAAAATGTATTCTTTCGGAAAATATGAACACATGGTAATAGAATTTGGAATTTTAAAATGAATTCTATGAAACTCGGTCAAATCCTTTGCTACATCTTCCTGAGCATACATAAACTGGTAATTATACTTTATTGGGAAGCCAAAGTCGTTCGAGATTCCCTTTAAAATTGACTGAGCCATACCCTGTCCGTAAAAAAAGAAAATATGACTCAATCCATATAAACTCAATATATAGTTTCGCCCTTTATCATAATATTTATATTTGCTTTTTATCTTTTTAATTAGGCGATCTGGAGTATTTTCATTAATTGCCCATCCTGACATTTCTCCATAACCTAGGTCATTATCTTCACATAGTTTTGCAAGGAGTCTGAAATCAGGCGGATTGGCCCGGCAAATTATTAGGGTAACGAAATCCGTTTTTTCAATCAGATATTCATTTTGCAATGATAGTTGATCCGATACATTTTCGATAAAATGAAGCCATTCTTTTTCAGATGGCCGCCGATTAAATTTATATGCACCAGGGGTAAAATATTGATTCCCGAAAATGAATTGCTGCAATTTTTCAGTGCACTGCCGCGAATACATTGATTCTTCAGAATCTTCTAATCTAGAAATTTCAATGATCGTTTCTCCATATTTTTTCGATTCCCAATTATCCCGAATAGGACAGTAAATTAGTTGGTTTAAATTCGTTTCATTGTCATGAATTTCCATTTGGATAGAAAATGCCTATTTGGTGAGACAAGAAACCCTCTATACAAAATCCATAGTTCTGTATGGCAACGTGATAAGCTAATTCAGAAATCATTGTTGTTGGATTCATTATTTCTAAAATTTCTCTAATTCTATTCATATCTAATCCAACTATAGCTTGTAGTTCTGATATACTGTTTATACCGTTTCTATTGCATGATTCGATAAAGAAATCCAGATCGTCTATATCATTATATGGATTTCTTACATGAGATTGCTTAAAATTTCTGAATTCGGTACGCAAATAGTTTAACAATTCTTCTCGTGTCATTTTACTTTCTCCACTGAAAATGCTTTGTTAAAGTATATACAATTATTAGTATTTGTAAGAAAAAAATAGTAATAGATTTTTTCTTACAAATACTAAATTCATCATTCATCTTTAAATAACTCGTATAAGAATCTAATAAAACCAAAAATCATTCCTAATGATTTTAGAAAAGAGTAAACTTCCTTTAGAATTGGAATGTATTTCTTTATTTCGGATTTAATTTTTTTGATAGTTTTTCTCATTACTATCCTCCACTAGCTTTTGCGAATTTCACCCATTGGGCTATATTACTCATCTAAACCCTCAGGAAACGATCGAACTGTTTTCTTTCGGGAAAAATAACTATACATATGTATGGTGTTCATATGATGGTAGATTATACTAAGCTTTCTGTTAGATATCTTCAGTTTAATATGGAATGTTCCAATTCTAAACTCACAAAATTTCTTTCTTATCATATTTTTCTATAATTTAGCACTAATAGAGTATATGCTAACAACTGTTATAGATGATGAATTGCCAGAAATAATAGATGCCTCTATATTTCCTAAAAATTTAGATCCGAATAGTATTAAGGAATTTTGGATAGATAAGGATGGGGTTTGGCACCCAATTATTATTACACCGGATGATTTAATCGAAGGATAATAGAGTATTTAAACTTCTGGAAAGATAAGCTATAAGAATGATATCATTGTGTAAGATAAGTCTTATTTTTTTTACTAAATTTATCTAAGAAATCATTAAAGTCATCCTCTTCAATTTTCCGCAATTCACGATTTAAGTTTTCATCAATTGAATGTTTTCCGTTTGGGCCAGCCTCTAATAAAGCCATTACAGGAAAGTATTCCTTGTAGTCTTCATTAACTCTGTTGACATAAACCGGTGTTAACGGATGTAATTTCAATTTAACTCCCGCTACAACTTTTGCTATAAAGAATATAGTGAGAACATCCTTCATTGTTTCTTTTATGTTTACGCCGCAAAAAGTACAGAATGTATCCTCGGGGGTTAAAGAAGACTCACCACAGAAAAAGCACTTTGCAAGCAATGGATATTTGTGGATCCCACAAACATTTCTTTTGGATCCTATTTCGGATAAGTATCCTTTGTTACATTCTGGATGGGTACAAATAGAGTAAGAAGTCATTTTATTAACCCTATTATTTACTTATCGAAAAGCTCTTTTAACAGCATCGTTAAGCATTTTTTGTCCATGCTCCTTTCCTGCTGCAATTTTCATAGCTTCCCAACTTCTAAATCTGGAGTTTTGAGAAACAAATAAATCCCATTCAAGATTTTCCGATAACGAATCAAGATCGCTTTGTGATTCAATCTCGTTGCCCGATGCGTTAAGCATTTCTTCAAAAGAAGAATACTGAGTATACGTTCTCATAAATCTTGTATTGAAAAGTTCGTTAAGAGGGACTATATGCTCTCCTCCGATTTTCTTCATATTTCTCTCAAGATCTTTAAGCTGTTTTTGAAACTTATCAAAACCTTCAATTTTCATTCCAGGTTTACCTCCAGGATTATGTCTAAAACGATAACGTACCCTAATTCGTTTGTCAACAACGGAGGTTGAAAAAGTGCATTAAATTATTTTAGTAAATTTACGTTTAGTATTGCGGATTTTAGTACACTTTAGTGGATTTCGGATGTACGTTAGTTGCTATTTAAGAATAAATGACCTTATTGTTATCTATAAAGGAATTATGAATATCGATGAGTGCAATGGGTGATTTGTATAATGAAGTTAAGCTTAGGTTAAAAAATCCGAATTTTAGTCCGATCATCATTGGGTTTTTATTAGCTAATTTTGATCCAATTTTTCTTTTTATTTATAAAATGAGAATGAATACCACTCATTACTTTGATGTTGAAAGACACTTAAAAAGTTTGCATTTCTCTTTTGGTGAAAATGTATTCAAAACATTTTGCTATATACTTTTCTTTTTAGCAATTAGGATATTGGTCCCGAAAATTTATTCCATTGTTGATGAATTTTTTAAATCGATAACAGTAAATATTTTAAGGAAAATTCAGAAAATTGATCTTAAGGAAGAGAACGCAAATTTAAATTTAAAATTCAAAACCTTGCAATCGGCCTATTGGGGGTTTCATACAATTCTTCAGCCTGGAAACAGTGCTTTTGTATCGGCCATAGCAGCTACGGACACTAAATGGCAGCACGGAAAAATTGATTCAACGGTTTCCGAAGGTGACGCGGTTTCATTTGATAATAACCGTAATATTTTTATTAAAGCAATTAAGAGACGTCCTGACGGAATTTATTTAAAGAAGACGAATAATGATTTCGGAATAGTTGTAGCGAAAGGTTATATCAAATTAAAAGCTTTAGATGGAAACATTGAAAAGCGTCCGGCAAGATATACAATAAATTTTGAAAATGGTAAGTGGGAAGAATATATTCCTAGTGATGAAGTGGAGCCAACTTTACTGACAGCTGATTATATAAAGTTGGATGTAACTCAGGAACATTACATAATTAATTTAGATCAAAATGTCGCAGCATATTCACCATTCGAATTAATGGGAATGAAAAATTTTCAATGAAAGAGCAGATCATTAACTTTCTTTCTTAATTCTCTTTGTTCTTTTACTTTGAGACTCGAAATAATAGCTTATAGGTTTTTTAAAGAGCTCATTCATTCTGAATAGGATAAACATATCTAAATCAATTTTACAGTTTTCTATTTTAGATACATAGCTTGAATTCTTTCCGATGTAATCAGCAACTTCCCTCTGAGTGTATCCAGCGATTAGCCTCGCTTCTCTAAGCCGTCTCATAAATCTTTTATGTAAAGGATGATCTTTTTTCATAGATAGAATTTCTATGATAGATTTATCCTCAATTGGAATATTTCAATTATTCATTAGTTTGTAGAATGTATATGTCGGTAGATTGAGTTAAAATATGTTGAATTTCGGTAATACGGAAACTCTATAAAAATAAAAGGGAATGATGTTACCCATATTTGACTTTAGCTCTCTTTAATATTCCTGTTATATGATTTGATAGTTGCTTCAACCCAAGGCAAAAGGTCAGGGTTTTCTTCTAATTCCTTGTATATTTTACCTAATTTTTCTTTTTGTTTTTTTGTTAGTTTATGCTCGGAAAGCTTAGATTTGTCCGCCATGTATCCTATATTTGAATAAATAGGGATTTGGCTCAATTAAGTTCTTAAAGCCTATAGAAAGGTCTATAGAATCCAAGGAATCTGCCGATTGGAGTAAAAGTAGCGATTTAATAGACCTTAGTGGAAAAGTCCCCCAGAAGGAACTACTAGTTAAATAGGTACGTATCAGTCGTTTTATGATGCAATCATAGAAATTTCCTGGACGTCTAACTTATAAGGTTAAAAGTTACGCCTAGATAAGTAATTTTAATGAATTTATTTTTATGTTAGTTTCAGTTTTAGATGTAGCAAAGTATATTTTAAGCCATTTAAATCCCGGCCAAAGTATTACTACCTTCAAACTTCAAAAGTTATGCTATTATTCACAAGCTTGGTCGCTAGTTTGGGATGATGAACCTTTATTTGAGGAAGAAATTTTAGCATGGGCGAATGGTCCCGTTATTAGAGAACTGTACGAAGAGCATAAAGGCGACTTTGTGATATCTGGATTACGCGTCGGTAATAAAAGTAGACTTACTAAAAAACAAAAAGCAACTGTTGATGCAGTTCTAGATGCATATGGTAAATTGTCAGGACAACAATTAAGCCAATTAACTCACCAAGAGACTCCTTGGATTAAAGCAAGAAAAGGACTTGAGCCAGGTGAGAGAGGAGCAAGGGTAATTTCTTTGGGCTCAATGGTAGAATATTACTCGGCTGTTTATAGTGAGCAACAACGAAAAAAATCTAAGAAAAGTTGATAGTCCAGAAGTACATAAAAAAATAACTATCAATGCTACAATTAAGGGAACTAAAAGAATATCTCAATTTGAGCTAAAAGAGCGCTCGCAAATTAAAAAAGCTTTAGATAAAAAAGATCTCCTAGCCAAACCCACATTTGATCTTCCTTTACAACTTGATGAAAGTAGAGCTGACCATGAGGGAGAATGGACATGGGGGACTCATAGAAACTGGGAAAAGCCTGGTGATTCATTAGAAATAATTAAAGCATTCCGACAAAATTATGTTAATAAGCTTTGGAAAGAAATATTTGCAGAAAAATATAATTACAAAAAAGGTACTCGTCAAAAGCATATTTATTATCCAATAAACAAGCTTTGTAAAGAAGCTAGGCAAAGATTAACTGAATTAGAAAATGATGATTTCGAAGAAATTTTTAGATTCAGATTAATGGGAAAGTTTAGATTCTTTGGTTTTACATGTGGAGATATGTTTATTGCAATTTGGCACGATCCTCTACATAAAATCTATCCAATCGTTGATTAATTTTATTATAAAAATCTAACAGCACCGAATTACTCACCACTAATAATTATGGCGACTTTAATTCCAATCAAGTTAACAGCACGAAACGTAGCCGATTTTTTCCTTAGTATACGTTACCCCGATGCTGGTGATCTTATAACAAATCTTAAAATACAAAAGTTAGTTTATTATGCTCAGGGATTTTATCTAGCAGGCAAAAAAAAAGCCTTTATTTAAAGATCCTATTGAAGCTTGGGAACATGGGCCAGTAGTAAGAGAGCTATATATGGATTTTAGTATATATGGATCCGATGCGATACCAGCTCCTACTGATTACGATTCTACAAAAATATTTCATATAACTGAAATTGCATTTCTCAAAGAAATTAATCGTTTTTATGGTCAATATTCGGCATGGAAATTAAAAGAACTAACTCTTTCCGAACTTCCATGGTTAAATACAGCGAGAAATGCTGAAATTTCTCATTATCATATGAAGAATTACTTTAAAACCCAATTACATTCATAATATTCTTTAGTTTCTCTTATGATCAAGGATGAAAAAAATTACAACATAATCAAATTCATAACTACTATATGTTTATATGACTGATGACTTTAAACCTATAAAAGGTACCGAAAAAGAATCCTTATTAGAATTGCTTAGAAAACACCAAGTTCGGCCAGCTCTTTTGCATGAAGATTCTAAAAATTTAACGATTACTCTTACACTTCAAATTAAAGAAGACAATTACTTCACATTTGGAGATTTCAAAGAAAGAGCAAAAGAGTATGAAGATTTACTAAAAATGAAATTTCGTTTTGAAAATCCTGAATATAGAATCCTTAAAAATTATGGAATTCTTGGTTAAGGTAATTATCTTTTCTTTTTCTTTACTGCAGGTTCCGATTTATTAGAAACAGAACGCGGTCTTTTTCTCTTTTGAAATTCTTTCTTAAGAGGTCTGTCTTTTAGTAAAGGAACATCGAAAAGTTCCTTAGGATGCACACCTAATGAATCCGCAATAATGAGCAGTGTTTTTAAGCTCGGTATGCCCTTTCCCGCTTCAATTTTCTGATAGAATCGTAAACTAACTTCTAGGCCAGCTACGCTCTCTTGGCTCATATCTCGCGATTCTCTGATGGTTTTTATTTTCTTTATTATGCTTTCTAAAATTGGATCATAATCCATTCTAAAAGAATAAAAGATTTATGAACAATTAGCCACGATTCATGACACATGAACTATAGATCGTTATAAATTTCATTGACCGAAATGCTTATCCTGATATACATAGGTTACACCTATTTTTTGAGAGGATTTATGCATTTTTTAGTCGCCTGTCTACCGTTCATCGCCATTAGGAATTATAGGGGGATTTTTCTAATCCTAACATTAGCTGTTTCATTATCCTGTTCTTCTCTTGAATCTATTAAATCAAAACCTGTCTCTCCCTCCTGTCCAAACTTTGGAATATTAAATCTTTCGGAAGTTAACAGCGAAATATTGTATACGAACAATTTGTTTCCATTAGAGAGTTCTCTTGTCAAAATTAAGGGAGATAAACCTCCATATTTCTATGGAGAAGATCTTAAACATTATTTGAATAACAAATGGGAATTTATTGCTCTGCCAGACGGAAAAGTTATAGAAAAGCAATATGCAACTAATGCTCTTGATATTGATGATTGGGATAAAATCGCTTATTTCAAACATTTATATTTCAAAGTTTGTCCAAAGGAAAATGAAATTCCGTTTTTTAGCAAAATTAAGGTAATTAAAGAAGATGAAGAAACTAAGGCAAAAGTAGTTAGGGAGGTTAAACAAAAAGGAATACAATCCTTAATTGGTTTAATTTCAAAAGCTAAGACTTCAACTGAATTAAAAAGATACTATTGGATCTTGAACATGATTTTAGATGAGAAAGCTTCTATCTATTTAAAGAAAAATTTTCCAAAGTATTCCAAATATGCTGATTACAAAATAACATGGTCCGATGGCGAAGATAGCGGCTATCAATTTAAAGATTTATTTAGATTGTGCTTAAACAAAAATCCTCATACTGGAGCGGCTTTCGACAAGACAGGATTTTTCATTAAAGGAGGCGATACCGCGCAAGAATTAGAAATTCATATGAAAAAGAAAGATACGGGCGAGACAGACATTTTTGGACCAGAATTCTTTTTTAGAATAAATGAAGACTATATCACTTTAACTGGCTTAAAACAGTGGAACGTTCGAAATGCTAAAGCATGGGAGCCTATTGCATCTGAAGCAATCAGGTTATTCTCCAACCAAGTTAACATAGGTAGTTTCGATTTCGATTTTCTTAATAAAGATCTTATTGATAGTCTTAAGTGAACCGAAATAAAAAACGTAAAACCGAATCTGTTGATGATTGGGCTTATTTCTTTTCGTTTTATTTGAAAGTTAAAGAGGAAAAAGTGCGTAATTGGCTTCTAAAAGAAAAGATAGATCCTTTTGCAGAAATGATAAAAATTAAAGATAATCCTCTTTGTTACGTAGGCAAAATTATAAATTGTAATGAATACAAATGATAAATCATTTTTTAGGCTTAGTTGGTGGATTATATTGAATAGCATTTTCTAAGATCTTATAATAGATATCAGGATTCTTTCTATTATTGAATCGAAATGCAAATTCATCTATATACGCCTGCAAATATTTTCCTGACACATGGTGAAAGGATCCTGCAAGCCCTCGCTTAAAAAGAGACCAAAAACTTTCTACAGTATTAACATTAATTCCATCAAATGAGTATTGATATTCGCTATGATTTACTTTCTTGCGATCATATCCTCTTTTATCTAGAATATTATAACCACGGAATTCATCCGTCATTATTACTGAATTTTTCGTAGCGACCTTATCTAAGATACCTAATAGCTGTTTCCCGGTAAGCTTTTTTCCCATCTTATTAGGTAAGGCTACGGTAGCATAAATTCTATCATCATCACGATTATAGACGCCTACGATTGGGGTTTTAAAAGTTCCTCGCCCTCTTTTAGATTTTAATCTGATTTTAGGTCCTGCGGCAACGTAAGTCTCATCAATTTCAAAGATCGCCTTGAAAGCATTCTGAGTAGTGACTTGCCCCATAGCCTTTCTAATTTGATGAACCATTCTCCAAGAGGTCTTATAGCTCCCTCTAATTTCTCTATGCACCTGGCACGCGCTAATTCCTTTCTTAGCATTTGTTACTAAGTGTATTACGTAGAGCCATTTCCTGAGATCAACTTTAGTGTCCTTGAATATGGAAGATTTAAAAATAGAGAATGAATTATTGCATGAGTTACAATGAAACTTACGAGGAGTAGCAGTCCGACGATATACCTTTTTAGAATTACAATGAGTACAACGAGTCCCTTTAGGATATTTGACATGAACAAAATAATCTATAACATCAAGTTCAGTAGGGAATCTCATCATCACCTCAAGAAATGAAATTCCGATTGCTCTTACAATGGTTGTTCCCTTATCCTTACTCACAGGACCTATTATAAGGGTAGGTAGGACAAATCTGTGGCTGAAATTGAGAAAAAAGAAAGAAAACTCAAAAAATCTGAAGAAAAACAGATTGAGAAGATCGTAGAAGTCCTTAGAGAAAACCCTGGAGCTATTCTATGGGTATCACTTATTTTAAATAAGTTTATGAATTCATCAGATAAATCAGAAGGCCAATTCAGTGAATATCTCTTACTGAAGAATATGCCAGCGGAGAAAAAAAAGAAGAAATAACTCAAGAAGATTCTACTAATTAAAGTAGTTATGGATTTAAAAATAAGCGAAGAATATTGTTCTTCAATGCTTGAGCAGTTACATCTTGCTATAACAAAAGAATTAGCAGAAAAATCTTTTTCTACTATTTGCGATGGAGAACTTCATCGATCAGTATTTTGTGGAAAATTCGCAGATCCAGCAGGCGATATTATTATAAAGCAGCATAAAGAAAAAAATATAAATGATGATGAAATAAGATATTTAGATATAATTTTAAGGTTTTATAAAAACTCTATTTTTTGTAATCAGGAAGATAGTAGTGAGAATTTATAATCTTTTCCTTCTGCCCTTAAAATTGCAATTTTAGTTAGTTTTAATTTGTGCTTTCTGGCAGCGCTAAACAATTCTATTTTGAATTTAATAATATCAGCATTAAGAATATCTTTTAACAAACATGTCGACCTAGGCATTCTTGTTTCATTATATGGGTGAATGATTTTTTTGCATAATTTACCCAGTTCGTCATAGAATTCACTATATGCCTCAATTGAGGATTCTTTTCCATTAACCGTCGCGTGAGCGTCAAATGAAATTAACATATCCATAAATTAAAATTTCTCCTATAGTGTATAACGCATATTCAAAAAGTGGTATTTTTTAATATTCGAAAAGAAAAATATAGAATATTTTGCTTATATGAAGGATTTTTTTACAGCTTTTTTAGAACGATTCAAACATCCGATTTTATATTCCGTTATTACTGCATTAGTAGTGCATAACTTCGACCAGATTTACTACTTAGCAATATCCCCCTTTCATTACACTGATATGAAACCATATGATGTAATGAAAAGGTTTATTGATTTGCTTGCGGATCAACGTTGCGAAAGAGTTTGGGAACCTATAATTTTGGGAGGCATATTCGGGACATTAATTCTACCAATTGTAGATGTTTTCTACTCTACACTTATCGCATTTGCTATGAGTATAAAAGAGAAAGGCGTAAATTGGTCTAAGAAATCCTCTTGGTCTATTAAAATAAATGATGCAAGACAAATTGGACAATGTTTAGCAGAAAGCTGGGAAGATTCAGAACTATGGATTGGAATGGATAAATTGACATTCGGATCTAAATGCTATCTTTTTCGGTGTTCTCCACATGTTACAATTAGAGATGTAGTAGTGTATAATAAGAAAAACAATCGTGTTGAACACGCTTCGGGAATAAACGACAAGCTACTGGGCATTGTTTATCAAGTATTTTACCTAAATTTAGCACTTGTTGTGACTGAAGGAACTATCATCGACAGTAATTTTATAAATACATTTAAAAAAGGAGATAGAGAAAATGCCGATTTAAATTTGGCATCTTCAGGCAAGTTAAGAGCGGGTAATCTAGGAACAAATGATTCAAATTTAATTGCTACGATTAAATCTTTACCAAGTGATAAAACTAGAAAAGAAATCACTCTAGTAAAAAGCAATCTAGACATAGAGGCAGTTACCCTCCCGATAGAAAAACGGTTATTTGGAGAAGTTGAAGTCAAGCTAGGGCTTTTTTAGGATTAACTAAATACTGTCATGAATAATTTTATAAAACCCCCTTTTGTTCCTGATATCAATTTCCCTCCTGTTAAGAAATTATTAAGCCATATGAATTTTACTGGTATTTCATACTACGTTAATAGCCAGCCTGAGCCTGATGCCAACAGAGAAGATTGTTTTATAAATGTTCAAAACAAAATTAATCTAGTTGGTGGTCGAAGAGTTATTGGCTGGGCTATTTGGATTTTACCGAAGATTTTAATTGAAGCTCAGTTTCACGCTATATGGGAAAGCCCAGAAGGTGAGAAAATTGATATTACGCCTAGAAAGCGATATTACGAAAAAATATTATTTTTTGAAGATCCGTATTTAACGTATGATGGATATCAAAGAAATAATATACGAATTCCCCTTTATCCTTTTGAACCTATAGATGCTATAATTTCAGTTTACGATAGATTATATGAAATTATGAACAAAGGAGAAAGAAAATTTCAGCATGGAAAAATGTCTTATACAGAAAATGAATTGGAAGAACTGGACCAAATGCATTTTTTCAGATTAGAAATGGAGCGTATCGCTCTTAGTCACATTCCTGCACCAAACTCTCCATGTAACTGCGGAAGTGGAAGAAAATACAAAAAATGCTGCGGATTTTAGAATTTTGATTATGTTAATGATGATACTTTCTTGGAGCAATAAATGGAAACTAAAGACGTATTAGAAATAACTCAAACTATAAATACTTTCTATGAATCATCTTGGAATAAGCTCCTTTTCTTCATTGGCATAATGTTTACTGTGATTGGAGTAATAATTCCCTTGGTAGGGCAATGGTTACAAAGAAGAGCATCCAATTTAAAGACAGAGGAATTGCGCAAGCAGATCGCTCAAGAGACTGCAAATAGTCAGTTACAAATTTTAAAAGTATTTGAGGAAAAATTTGAAGAGTTGAAGAAAGATTTAGAGAAAAAGCTTTTAGAAACAGAAGTTTCAGCAGAATCTAAGGTTAATAAAACACTTGGTGGTTTATTTCAACTACAAGGAAATATTAGTAAGGAGGGAGAGAATCATCTTCTCGCATGTAGCTCTTATGTGTATGCTATTCTTTCTTACGTTGAAAGTACTGAGGAATTAAATCTCGGGCGAGTTCTTAGAATGTTACCAGAAACATTGAAAAATTTACAAAGATCTGATTTTGATCAACTAATCGAACTAGAAGAAAATATAGAAATAATGTTAGCAAATTTAGAAAGAATAAATGAAAACGATAGATATACTGATTCCATCAGATCTATTAAGCAAGAATATCTAAACTCAAAAAATAGAACTTTGACCAACTAATTTACTGTCCTATTCGGGATAATTGGGTTTCGATTTAATCAAAATATCTGGATTTAAGCCATTTTCAATCTTTGCGTCGACCTCTATATCTGTAACATTTATTATCTTCTGTAAGAATGCAATTTCAGCTAAAATTTCGTTTGCTTCCCAAGAGAAGTCATTCGAACGCAACTTTTCTACCAAAATATTGAAGACTTTTAGATTTTCTCGCTGAAGTTCATTTAAACGTTCTACAAACCATAGAAAATGATAACTACTCCATGGTGTAAGATTATGAAATAATCCATTGATAAAGTTTTCTCGATGGTTAATTTTTATCTTCTTTCCTATCCAACTTTCCAAATCTTTGACTGATTTTTTAAATGAATAGCGATCTGGTTGATCAGTATAATCATACGGTGTGCAATACCGATATGCATACAATGATCTCCAATAGTTTTTAAATTTATATTGTCTTAAGGATTTCATTTTGCAAAATTCCGGCTAACGACCAAGGCTTGACGACGTTTCGCGAGTGCGAAGCACTTGGCGCGAGTTTTGCTCAGCAAAACGAGTGACAAAGCGAAATGTGCCGGAGGCCAAGCGAAGGTTGCGAAGCAATCCTGAAGCGATGCGTCAGAGCCGATAGTTAGGCGTAGTGACGCAATTAAAGATCTCCATTTATAAAAATTCCAAATACTCTATTATCCAAAATATCGAAATAACAATGCCAATAATCAATTCCACCGCCCAATGCAAAAACATGTTGTTCTTTCCAGCGCGTATGAAATTCTCCTTTAAATATTTCTAGATAAATTGGCTTAAAGAAATTTAGATAAATTACCTTTCTATCATTTACAATTATTCCCTCTATTTGAACTTTATATAATTCCAAGCGATTTAATATTTTTTCTTCCTTTGCATTCAAGGATTTTCCCAAATATTTTTCAACACTAATTAGAGCGTTGTTTATTTCTTTTTGATTTGGACTCCAATAGCCTCTTATTTTTAAGTTACCTGCTAGAGGATGATACTTGTAAGTTCTTTCTAATATTGCCTGATTAATAATCGGAATTATTGGTTCATTGCTTCTTAACATTGAACAGAAAAGATGAGCAAGTAAAATTGCCATGATGGCAAATGCATTTTTCATTTTCATAAAGAAGATCCTTGCGTCATTACGCCTAACGACCAAGGCTTGACGACGTTTCGCGAGTCCGTAAGGACTTGGCGCGAGACTTGCTTTTGCAAGGCGAGTGACAAAGCGAAATGTGCCGGAGGCCGAGCGAGAGTGCGAAGCATCTCGAAGCGATGCGTCAGAGCCGACAGTTAGGCGCAGTGTTTTGTATTTCAATAGTTACTGTTGAGCAATATAATCAGTAAATTCTTCATCGAAATAGTCGAAATCTATTTCACTAGACAATCCAGATACAAATTGAAAAAATTGATCTAAGTTTGAATTATGAAAATGAAAATCCAGAGCAAACATGGCTTTATATCTCTGCATTGTCTGACCGCCCGAATCAAGAGTAATGGCAGAAATTCTTTTTAAACGCTTGTTAGAGTTTAAGCTACTCGAAAAAAGGAATCGAATATAATTATCAGTATGAGGCAATGAATAACCAAGGAAAATAATATGTGTTGCGTTGGTTAAAAGGTTTGTTGCCAACTCCCAATCTTCATGAATTTCTTTATTAATA
Organism: Leptospira sarikeiensis; assembly: GCF_004769615.1. Taxonomy (GTDB): domain Bacteria; phylum Spirochaetota; class Leptospiria; order Leptospirales; family Leptospiraceae; genus Leptospira_B; species Leptospira_B sarikeiensis. The sequence continues at coordinate 21,431 of NZ_RQGF01000027.1, forward strand.
CTCTTATTCCATGTTGGAGGAATAATTTCCTTTTCTACTGAACCATGCAATTTCGCAAATGGAATACCAGGAAATTCAATTTTTTTCTTAGGAGTAAAGTATTCAATGTAAGGACTTTCTAACTTGGAATGTATATGATAGGACGAAATATTCCGCAACACTGATTGTAAAGACTTTTCAATTAGAAGATCATAATTTAAGTTAATTAAACCAAACGAAGTACTTTCGAAGAATTTTCCCGTAGGTATAAATTCATCAAATGTATCATGTCCCAAATGATATCTCGCATTACCGCGCCGACTCTGGACATTTGCAATCAATCTTGCAAAGAATTCCGCATACTGCAAATCTACATCTTCTGAATAGGATTCGACAACCACTTTAATGAAATCAGTAATTTGTTTTAAGGATTTCGAATTTTTATTGATCAAAAATTCCATGTAAGCAATTGAAAGCAGATCTTCTATATTATATAAATCAACATTCATATAATTTTTAACAACTGAATATTTATCAATTAGCTTTATAGTTCTTTCTATATCTTGAAATGAGCCGGATCCGCAAAATAAATATCCTTTGCCTTATGAATGAAATTTCTCATAACTGGCAACCCAAAAGGAGCTGAAAATCCTGCCCCGATGAAAAAGACAATACTTTGTTGTTTATTCATTTTTAATTGATTATTCTATTCTATTTATATTAGGAAAATTTTACAAAACATTGCGCCTAACGACCAAGGCTTGACGACGTTTCGCGTGTCCGCAAGGACTTGGCATGAGGCTTGCTCTGCAAGACGAATGACAAAGCGAAATGTGCCGAAGGCCAAGCGAGAGTCGCGTAGCGATCTCGAAGCGATGCGTCAGAGCCGAAAGTTAGTCGCTGTGGCAATTATAGAAGACAAAAGGCTAATAAGTTCTAATGCAATTTGTCGAACCAATTAGAAATGAAACAAGTATTCTATTATTTCAAAGATCAATCGGAGGCGGAAACAAACCCATAAAACCACCATCAGCTACAGTTTTTTCCCAATCATTTGTAACTGCTCCGATAAAATAATCATATCTATCAAAATTAAATTTTAATGTCGGATCCAACTTGCTCAAAAAGCCAATTTGCCTATTCGTAACTTCAAACGCACCTATCATTGGTTCATCCGCTTGTTGTTCCCACTCAGTTTGAAGTAAACTTAGATCTATCTTTGGTAAACTTCTAACGTATAAAAGCTCTTCTGTTTTTTTATCAAAACATTCCAACTGTCGAACAAGCCATTCTGGTTCATTAAGCGCCATATAAGTTTCTCTTTATAACATAACCAAATGAATTTAACATTCAATACAATTTACTTCAGATAATAGAGTCAGATTTTGCCATGGCGACTAACGACCAAGGCTTGACGACGTTTCGCGAGTGCGTAAGCACTTGGCAAGAGCCTTGCCTTGCAAGGCGAATGACAAAGCGAAATGTGCCGAAGGCCAAGCGAGAGTTGCGAAGCAATCTCGAAGCGAAGCGTCAGAGCCGATAGTTAGGCGATCGTGAAGCGCTTAAATAGAGAGAATTTACGCAGTCTTATTGCGTTGAGTGAGATCACCAGTTCCAAGAAGTAAACCAGGAACACTAATATCTTCATCAATATCATCCCAGTGTAATCCGATCCCTCCCCCGCTAATTTCAAACTTTTGTAGCTGGTCTTTACTAGCTTTTCTCAATCTAGGGAAGTATGCAAGAGGTACAGATAAAGTTCTACCATCATAGAGAGATAACCAAAGATTATCTTCATCAAACCAAATCTTTTGGGCTTTTGCTTCAGATACCGAAGAAATCATTCCATTTACCTTGAATTATATCTAAATTCTTTTCAATCTCTTCTTCAATCCAATTTAATTCTTTTGAACTGAATCCGTAATTATCATCTAATAAAACATTCGGCTTTAACCAGAATTTAGCTAATTTCTCTCCCTTTCTTACATGAATGTGAACTGGTTCTCTCGGATTTCCCTCATTCGCGAAAAAGAAGAACTTAAATCCATTTCTTTCGAAAACCTTAGGCATTCAGTCAGTTTGTATATTATATAACTTTTGAGCAAGAAAGAAACTATTTATATGTTTAGTTAATTAATATGGATCCAAAGCAGCCAGATTCTTAAATTTTCGATTCCAATGATTATTTGGCGCTTCATGTCGCCTAACGACCAAGGCTTGACGACGTTGGCGATCCCTGAGCCTCGAAGAGGCGTTAGGGACAGGCACGATCTTTTGCCTTGCAAAAGTCGTGACTGGAGCCAATGTGCCGAAGGCCAAGCGAGGGTTGCGTAGCAATCCCGAAGCGAAGCGTCAGAGCCGAAAGTTAAGCGCTGGTTGCGTTGTATTACTAACTCTTTATAATTTCGGCCAATTTCCGAGATATTTCTTCTGCTTTGTTAAGGACCATAAAATGTCCTCCATCGGCTATCAATATCGCCTGCCCTATCAATCTACTCGGAAATAGCATATCGTTGCTTCCATGAATATGAAATAACTTTGAAGAATATACTTTATTGTTCCATTTTAATATGGAGTTAAGAGCCCATTTTATAAATTTTCCATCAGTTTTAGAAAGAAAACTTTTCAATAGTTCTTTATCTTCAAACGACGAAACCCCAAAAAGTAAGCCAAAATCGGATTATAAAGTTTTAGTAAAAATGATGGAATTAGATTTATTAATCTTAGAAAGCTAATAAATCGATAAACTAACGGTTTTTCTGAACTCGACTTAATGCTTGAAATAATAATGATTTTTTCTACTGGAATATGCTTTGCAATTTCACTAGCAACTATTCCCCCAAAGGACACTCCTATCAATATCAGCTCTTCTTTTGATTCTATCTGGCTGAGAAGTCTTTTTGAATAACTTTCGATAGATTCATCCACGTAAGGATCTATCCAGCGGATATACTTTGGATTTTCTCCTTTAAAATCAATATTCCGAAAAACTCTTTCGTCAGCTCCTAAACCACTGATAAGATATATATTTTTCACGATTCCCTATTTCTTGGGTTACTGTTAATATTACGCAACTGGCGCTTAACGACCAAGGCTTGACGACGTTTCGCGAGTCCGAAAGGACTTGGCGCGAGACTTGCCCCTGCAAGGCGAGTGACAAAGCGAAATGTGCCGAAGGCCAAGCGAAGGTTGCGAAGCAATCCTGAAGCGATGCGTCAGAGCCGATAGTTAGGCGAAGTAACGCTTGGTTGAATATTTTTTAGTAACCCGAAAATTATAGATCAATTTCATCCGGAGTTAATTGATGAGGACATTTCCTGCGGTCAACCCAAGAAGCGAATAACACGATAGGTCCATAGATAAAACCGAATATCAACAGCCCTATCCTCTCATTACCAGAAATTTCAGGCGTCAGCACAATGCCTGGAAATAAACCAATTAAAAATATTGCACTCCCAATCAACCCAAGCAATGGCATTACTCTACGGGTGAGAATCATAAATCGTATAAAAGTTTCTGCCATTGCATTTTCAGGCGATCCATCTAATCTTCTATTTCTTAATCGCCTTTGAACTGGAAGTCTTCCTAAAGACTGAACGCCCTTAGGGATTCCTATAATGGTTCCCGAAATCTTCGGGCTTTGATTAATGCCAGTGTGAAGAATTTTGATTAAGAAACCATCCTTTTCATCTAGAAAATTGAATTTCACTAACACTTCATTATTATTATCATTAAGAATTTCTAATTCTGCAATGGTTGCCGTTCTCGAAGTTTTAATAATTTCGGCATTGAGAATAATGGTTTCTTCGCCAAATTTACATTTAAGAACATCAGTTTCAGAAATATCCGTTCCTCTAATTGGAGCCCGACCATCATTCCAAATAACTACTTGAGTTAAGGTTAGTCTTGAGACAGCTTTCTTTCTATATGTTACTTTTACATCATCTGGAAGAATCCTGGAACTTCCATCTATTAATAATTGGCCCATATATTGAAAACATAATTTAGCGCCATTTCTTTGAAATATTTGATATATTGCAAAACTTACGCCTATAAATCCTACTAAAGATCCGACCCAACCTTTATCTAAAACTTCAACAACATAATTCATAAAATTAGATTGGCCTCCTGAATTTCTTTTCTGTATTCTTTATAAAGAGAAAATTTTAGCGTTATTTCGCCTAACGACCAAGGCTTGACGACGTTTGCAACGGCATGAGCTTGCGCATGCAAGCGCAATGACGGAAGCAAATGTGCCGAAGGCCGAGCGAGAGTTGCGCAGCAAGCTCGAAGCGAAGCGTCAGAGCCGAAAGTTAGACGAAGCGATTTCTAAACAGGGTTAGGAGCGTAATGTTCCAATTTGATTTCCAGAGTAGTTTCATTCAAAGCAGTGCCAACTTTTATCGATTCATTTCTCGGAAGGTTATTGGTTATATGGCCGGGATTCGTATAATCTAAGTAGTATGCAGCGTTTGGAATTAGATCATGAAACACATCTCTAACAATTCCACTATTCTGAGTAATGCAATATCTTTGACCAATTATCTTTATAACAACTCCTAAAGTCCCAAGAGCCCGATTGGATACAGGCTCCGCGTGTGTCCGTCCCGAATCAGATACCCATATTCCAACTGAAAGTTGACGGGAGCATTGTCTAATATCTGCACTTCCGTTATTTTCGAAACCATTTGCCTTTCTATAATATAGTATGAGTTCGTTTGATAATTCTTGATGAACATTTATTTCTTCTTGATTGACTAGTCTTACTTGCTCAAGCTCCAACTCATACTTTCTTCTGATATTTTGCGATTGCTCGGCTGTCAATCTATAGCTTCCTTCATATTTTTCTTTTGCTTCCCGCATTAATCCATTTATCCATGCAGTAAACTTAATTATCCCAAATTTTGCAAAAGGATAAACAAAAGTGTAAAGTAATGCTGTTAAAACCGGTATACCTGTCCCCAGAACACGAGCATGACAATTCGGAAAATATGTGCTAATTATATAAGAGATTCTCCATGTAACAGATTGATCTTCAAGAAGAGCAATTGAGATTGGCTGCCAATTCCAAATTATCCAGCTCCCTGTAAAAGCTTTTAAGAAAGGATCTGAAAGTCGAGCATATAGAGATGCTTTCAATTCTTTAGATAGTTCTTCTAACATATTATTTTAAATCGTTTCGTCTAACGACCAAGGCTTGACGACGTTTCGCGAGTGCGTAAGCACTTGGCGCGAGGCTTGCTACTGCAAGGCGAGTGACAAAGTGAAATGTGCCGAAGGCCAAGCGAAGGTTGCGAAGCAATCCTGAAGCGCTGCGTCAGAGCCGAAAGTTAGGCGCCGTAAATGCTAATAATCTAAACAGGAAATTAATTTGAAAATATTCTATATAACGTTTTTATTTTACTTATTTAATTGTGCTTCTATATCCCAAGAACAATGGCAAAAAGTCGTTAAAGTTAATATAAAGGAAGAAAATCAATTAAACATTCATTATGATGAAAGGTGGGAAACAAGAAAAGAAATTATTAGCTTAATTTATAGAAATACGAAGGAACTTGGAAAATTTAGTCCAGATTATGATCTAAGTATAGATTTAATTCATTTTAAGTTAGAAACGATACCAATGATTTCTGCGCAGGCAAGTTTTTGGGAAAAACTAAAGTTATGGGCAATA
>NZ_RQGF01000034.1 GCF_004769615.1 Leptospira sarikeiensis
ATTAAACGATCTTTCATCCGGAAAAATTTTAGGCAGAGTGGTTTTGTCCGAAAAGTGAAATTGTTTCGCACAGAGTTCACTGAGAACACAGAGTGCCGTATAGAGAAAGAAGATATAATTTAAAAAACTCTGTGAACTCTGTGAACACTGTGTTCTCTGTGCGAAACAAAACTTATGATTTTTGAAATTCAGAAGGAAGAGAAACATTCGGAGTTTCTCCGGTTTCTATGATTGGAATTTCTCTATTATTCCAAACTAGTTTTAATCCTTGGGGAGATTCTGAAAAATATTCGCTTAAAACCGAGGAAACATTCCGAGCTAATTTGTATTTTAGCAAAGTATTTCCCTTCTTTCTGGCGAATAACTCTCCATCCGAATCTGCTGCGATCTCCAAGGAGGAAATAGACAGTTCTTCTCCGGAATCGCTTAAAAAATAGAATTCTCCGTCCTTTTCCCAAACGCGGATCAGATTTAAGGGATACCCTAATAATTCCAAATATCCATTTTCGGAAAATTCCCCGTATTGATTATCTATATAAATTCCGTCTTCAGCTTCTTTTAGATTTTTGCGAAAATATTCCAAAACGTCTTTTTGTTCTATTTTAGAATCTCTGAAGATCCAATCTCCGTTAGGCAAAACCTTGATCTCACTATCCAAACGTCTCGCCATTACTCTTCTTCTCTCTCTCTATAACGAAAAGCCACACCTTCTAACACTTTCGCGTCTTTTGCTATCTCAGCCATACTGGTAGTATAACCTTCTGTGGTCCCTGTTTGGAAAATTGTGGGAGGGACTGAAACAAGACCGACATTTGCTAGATACATTCCGTCCATTCCTCTGTCATAAAGTTCTTTCTTAATTTTTTCGTAATAGAATTTCTCTATCCTTCCATCACCGAAATTCCTTACGATTAATCTTCCATAGGTCTTATAGTTCCTACGTTTAGGAGGATGTTTTAGAATTTCTATCTGTTCCCAGCTTGCTTTATGTGAAAATAAAACCGCTTCTTTTTGGATGCCTTCTGGAACGAATTCTACTGAAAAACAGGAGAGAAATAAAAGGCCAAGGATAGGTAAAATTCTTCTTATATAATGAATATTAATTCCGTTACGCCTAGGGTTGGAAAATGGTAGAATAGCCATTCCTCCCCATTCAAGAAGCGCGCATTTAGGGGACAAGCGGTTTTTTGCATAGCCAAAAGAAGGCTTTTCAGACCCGGTTTTTTTTTATATACTCTCCCCGGATACCCGGTAAATTCTCGCGGAATTCGGAACCCAGTTTAAGCTGGTCCCTCCGGGCCCCAAAAAACTCGTATGGAAGATATAGATCTTAAAAAACGCGCGAGAGAAAACGTTTTAAAAATCGGGTATTGTACTCTGGACGAGCTGGAAGAAAAGGTGAAAGCCTTTCGGGTCATGAACCAGAATGCAGCTAAGAAAAGATACCTGATCACTCGCGAACCGATTTCCGATTCTTCCGGAAAAATTTTGGTACCGAAAGCGGCTGAGATAGATATATCCACTGCAAAATTACTTCGCCGTCATTTTAAACCAACTAGCGAATTCAAAACTTTTCAACCGGACGAGGGTATCGTCATCATTTCCGACATGACTTCTGCGGAAGGTGTTTCTTTTACGATGGATATAGTAACCCAGATCATGAATTTGGGCGGTGGTGCTTACGAAGGATTTATCGATCGAGTGGATAGTTTTGCGGACTTCATCAATCTTCTCAAAAAATCCTTATTCCCTCGTCTGATCATCATCGGTTATATTCCGACTGAGAAGATCCAAGGTGAATTATTGAATTTTGTTCGAGTCAAGAGAGTGGATAATTATCTACGAACAATGGAGCTGACTCATACTGCTTTTAAACCTCAGGCATATTTCCCTAAAGTTCGCCAGATTGAAATTTCCCAGGAAGACCCTAAATCCTGGGGACGTTTCGTTGTGGAAATCGTAAGAGAATACACAAGACCTTATCTCTTAGAAGAAGTTTAATAAAAAACTACGCCCTCCTATGTGTTGGAATTCCAACAAAAGTTTTGGGGCGGCTCCTCGCGAACGCCTCATAAGAAGTTAGCAAGTCCGAGATAGCCAGAGGCGTCATCGAGAGCATTCCAAGCTTATTCGTAAGCGAGTCGGTGGCTGAAAGCCAAACGAGAAATAGCTATAATCAAAACCATTCATATGAATCGAAAGTATAGCTGAAATCAGTAATTTGCATTTTTCCGCGAGAAGCAAAGAAAACTCTGTGATCTCAGTGTCCTCTGTGCGAACTAAAAAAAAATCTCACTCGGAGCTCAACGGAACAAACAGAGTCAAAAATTAACTTGTAACTTTTATTGTTTCAAGTAGTCTAATGATTATATTCAAAATAAGCAGAGCAAAACTTTAAGAAATTCTACCATCGTTTTTATTTCTTAAAATTTAAATCGAAGGATCCAAATGAGTTCTATTTCAGAGACAGTCCTAGTGACCGGAGCTTCCGGCCATTTGGGAAAAATTGTATTAGAGGAATTAATAAAGAAAGGGCATGAGAAGATCATAGCCACAACACGAAATCCAGATAGCCTGAAGGATTTTGTTTCTAAAGGTGTCGTCGTTAGAAAGGCAAGTTTCGATGATCCGGCAAGTTTGGTTACCGCTTTTCAAGGGGCCGATAGAATATTGATCATCAGCACGGACAATATTGGAAGTAGGATAGAATCACATGGAAATGCGATCGATGCTGCGATAGAGGCTGGCGCAAAACGGATTCTCTATACTTCACTTACGAAAGCGGATACGATCCCGGTTACATTCGCATTTGAACATGCTGGAACGGAAGAAAAGATCAAAAAAAGCGGTTTAGCTTATACAATTCTTCGGAATAATCTATATTCTGATTACCTAATACCAAAATTGCAACACGCAGTATCAGGCGGTTCTATATTCGGTTCCGGCGGAGAAGGTGCATCTGCCTATGTTACCAGATTGGATTGTGGTAAAGCAGCGGCCTCTGCCTTGTTATCTTCAGAATCCGGAAATAAAATTTTGGAGATCAGCGGGCCTAAATCCTGGACCTATACTGAACTAGCGAAATTTACTTCAGAGCTTGTGAGTAAACCGATCTCTTATACGGATATCTCTGCTGCAGATCTTTCGAATGCTCTAGTAGGTGCAGGGCTTCCTAAGCCTATGGCAGACGCTTTAGCTTCTTTCGACGTGTCTAGCAAAGAAGGTTATTTGAAAGAAGTCAGTTCTGCAGTTAAAGATTTAACAGGAGAATCTCCGATAGACGTAACAGCTTATTTGAAAGAGAACAAAGCTGCTTTACTAGGCTAAGGTTTTGTACGGAGAACACAGAGGTCATAGAGTTTTTAGACGTATTTCTATTAACTTAGAGTCTTTACGGCTCTGCATGAAATAAAATCCTCTGTGTTTTCTGCACGAAACAAATTATTACAATCGATTCATTGAAATCGTTTTGGTTTGTTTACTGTCCAGGTGATATTCGAATTCAGGAAATAGTTCGTAAACATCGCGACAAATATGGAAATCATTTCGCAAAAGAATCTAGTTTCGAAGTTTTCTCCTAATCCGAATTTGGGAGCGATTTTGTAAGACATTAATTGAAAGACTCCCAGTTGGACAAACATGCCTAATGCGCTTACCCCTGAAAAAATAATGAATCCTCGGACCGCCGCCCATTTTTCATATCTAGTTTCATAGAAAGTGAAATAATTATTTAATATAAAATTGCTGATGATCGAGAGTTCTATTCCAAAAAACACTGAGATGGGAAATACAGGAAGGAATTTTATGCCTGTGTTCAAATCTCCAACTCCGATACTTTCAAAAAACATAAAACCAAGTAGGTTCACTAAAACTCCGCTTAATCCCACTAACGAATATAATAAAAACGTAGAAGAAACCCATTTTCCAAACCTAAGATCCAATACTGCGACTAGGAAACTTCTTGCGATCGAGTTATTAATTTTAGTTTCTCCATGAAGCCTATTTCTGAAATGAAAAGGTAATTCCGAGACTTTTAGTCCATTTCCGTTACGACCTAAGATCTCTAATAAAATTTTAAAACCTCTCGGATTAATGTTTTCTCCGTTCTTAAAATATACTTCTCTCTTTATCCCGAAAAATCCGCTCATAGGATCCGAGATACTGATATGTAAAAAGAATTTAGCAAAAGAAGTCGCGACTATGCTCAAAAATTTACGCAAAAAAGACCATTTTCCGGTCGAGCCTCCGTTTGCATATCTGGTGCCTACGATCACATCCGAGCCTTTATCTAGATGATCTATCATGACGGGGAGAAGATTTTCATCATGTTGCATATCCGCATCCATTACGAAAAAATATTCTCCTTCAGCCGAGTTCATTCCTGTGATAATCGCGGATGATAATCCTTTTTCGGTCATTCTTCTAATGAGTTTTACTCTGGGGTTCTTTTCGTGTATTTGTTCTACGATTTGCCAGGTTTTATCTGGGCTATTATCATCTATGACTATGATTTCGTGGCTTGTATCATTTAATATTTTTATGATATTGTTTATGCATGGTTCTATATTTCCCGCCTCGTTATAAGAGGGAAGTAATACGCTTATTTTGGGTCTCATTTCTTTTCCAATTTTGAAATATTTTCGATTTTAAGTTTAAAGATCTACCGTTCCGAGATGATTTTGAGGGGAAACGACCTCATCCTTGCAGAGTTTGAATTTATATAAATATAGACTGGACCTTCGTTTGTTCTTATTCGGATTTAATGAAACTGCAAATTCTTCTAAAGGAGAAGATCTAAAAGTCGCGATCAGATCCCAAGGAGCTTCAGGATATTGTCCTCCGACTACATAATCCTTTCTGACCACAAATGCGGATGAACAGGCAGTGTATGGATCGAACCCAGGGATTTTAGGCTGGTTTTCTTCATCTAAACTTTCAATAGATTCATATCTTTCTAAAGGATCCCTATAAGCGTAGGATACTGGTAGATGAGGAATCGAGTCCTTATAAACATAAAGTTGTTTGATCTCTTTATGACTATGGAGATATCTCACTAAGTCTATCGAGTTACTTTGGATCGTGAAAAAGCTCAATAAAGATAGAAGTATGAAATTCACTAAGAAAAAGATAGATCTCCGAATAGACATTCTTCTATGTTCCTTTGCCCACCAATACGCAGCCAAAGGAGATAGTAAAAGTAGAAGTAGCGGAAAGATAGGAAGTAAAAACCTCTCTTCCTTATGAGGGATCAAAGAATGAGAAACGAAAAATATACCGGAAAACAGCGAGACAGGTATTAATTCCTTATAGATCTTCTTCCATTCAAAACCATCGTATTTTCCGATCAATAACGGGAGCATTGAAACTCCGATAACCGTAGGAAGATATGTATACCAAGGAGAGGTCCCGTATTCAGCGGAATGATCTAGATTATAACGAAAATACGATATTAAGGAAGAGTGTAAGGATCCTCTAAATATTAGATCCGGAAGTCCTGTCAGAATGAATAGAAATACTGAAAAAACAAAAAAGTAGCCTAAATCTTTCCAATCTTTCTTCTTCCATCCATCATACAAAACGAATGCAAAAATGGCAATCGCGCATACTCCCACCTGAAACCTGAATAAACATGAGATCGAAAGTAGAAGTAAAGAATAGAATAGATATTTTTTTACTTTTAATACGTAATATTTGGAAAAATAGAATGCACTTCCCAAAAGAAAAGGCGCCGACATGGATTCGATCAAAGAGCGAGTAGATATGAAAGGCATCAGAAAATGCAAAGAAAGTAAAAATGCACCTGATAGAGGGATCCAATCCTTATAATTTTCTCTTTTTTCTGTTCTTAACCCTTTGGGAGTGTATAAAAATTTTAAAAGATTGTAACCGGTAAATACGGTGACTATAGATAAGATCCCTAAACAAGCGAACAGAAATTGGATTTGACTTAAAGGATCTTGAAACCCTAACCAATACGCGGTCTTTGCAAATACTCTAATTATAAAATCCGGAACTAAGGATCTTATTTCAGGGACTGATTGGATCGTATCGACTAACGCTAAGGATTCTGATTGTGCAGGTACGGAAAAGAAAAGGATATAATAATCGTCTAAAGCCAAATATCCTTTGTTTAAAACGGAAGCAGCGAGTCTTGTGGCAAGTCCCAAACCTATAATGATCCAGAACCATTTTTTTTCTGCTTTAGGATTCAGCATAAGATCAATAGACCAAAGTTTGATCTCAATCTAAACGCAAACTTATTACAGTAGAGTGAAATACGTTTTTTAAATCCTACAGATCTATTTCGATGTTCCTATACTGTAATATCTGTAATCCGATTTTTGCTTGTCTCTTTTTTTCGAACCAAAGTGATTGTCGTCATGTTTTTGACCAATTCGAAATACTATCTGATCATTTTATCCTTAAGTTTACTGCCTTATAATCTGTTCTCTCAATTTTATAATAATAAAGGAGTTCAAAAAAACGCAAACGAGAAGAATGCGGAATGGCTTGTTAATGAAAGTTTCACTCTTGTAGAAGACGCCGGAAATTTTACGACTCCTGTAAGTATCGCTTTGTTAAAACGACCGGGAAATTCTCGAGAGGATGTAATCTATGTGGTTGGTGAATTGAGGGGTGGAATAAAAGCAAGATTACGAAACGGGAATGTAATACAGATCGGTGAGGATGAAGATATATCCAAACCCAGAAAAGAACTTCCGGACTTTCAAGGCGAGATGGGTCAAACTGGTGCTTGTTTTAGCTCTGACGAAAAAACACTTTTTACTACTGCCGTATACCAACAAGGTTGGGGAAGAAGTAATAAGATAACTCGTTGGAGATCCATCGGTCAAAAACCTTGGACTAAAATCGAAAAAGTAGAAGTCTTTGATGCTCCGTTTAGAGGAGACACTGCTGGACTCGCCCATCAGATAGGACATTGTTTTGTGGATCCTAATAATCATATCTGGGTTGGAACTGGCGATGGGCAATCTTGGACCAGTTCACATAAAAAGGATAGTACGAACGGAAAACTCCTAAGAATGAAGGTAGACTTTTCCCAACCGGAAACAAATCCGTTTTATACGGGAAAAAAAACGGATCCACAAGGTTATATTTATTCCATGGGGCTTAGAAATCCTTTTGCGATCGCTAGATCGGAAGGTGGAGAGGTTTATATTGCAGACAACGGTCCCGAGATAGATCGATTATTAAAGGCGGAAAGAGGTGCCGATTTCCCTTGGGATAATACCAATCCAAGTATGACTTATAATAATATGATGACCTTTCCTAAATCAGTAGGACCCGCTGATATGATCTATGTTCCAAAGAACCATAAGCTTGTTTCATTACGTGGTCATTTAGTAATCGCTGCATCTCATATCACTTCCTTGCTCGCAGTTCCGATAGACGATAAGAAGGGAGTAGTGGGAGAGCCTTGGTGGGTAGTACTTCCTAGTCAATATGAAGAAGAAAGAAGGCAGGATTTTACAGGACTCGCATTAGGAGAAGATTCGATCTATATTTCTCATATTCGAATGAGAAAGGATGGAGGTCTTCTTCCTGCCCCGGTTTTGAAATTGGTACCCGGAAAGATACAAGCGGAAAAGATGAAATATACGGGAGAACAACTAATCAACGTAAAAGGATGTAGAAGTTGTCATACTGTAGGAGGAGTAGGAGGGAACGTAGCTCCTAATTTGGATCAACTAGATTCCAGATTGAATGAGACATTTAAAAGTTCTGAATTTTTGAAAACTGTCAAAGAAATGGAATCTTATTTAGATGAACCTGAACATTCCAAATGGAATGAGGTTAGAGCAAAACTTGCAGACCCGAATCTTGAAGAAAGTAAAAAGAAAGAACTCTATATCGTTTCCAAATTACAAAATCCTAAATTTTTAAATCCGGTAAGCGGAATGCCGAATCTAAATCTGAATCCGGAAGAAATAGAGTCCCTGAAGGATTTTTTAACGGAAGTTTCAGGAGGAGCTGTACGTTTCCAAGGATTAGATAGATGGGAATATAGTCTGGTAAAACAGTTCGAGCAAAACCCAAGGATTTCCCTTATACTATCCCTGATCCTAGGTATCGTTTTCGGGATCTACGGAAAAAGGATTTATGGCTTTCTAAAAATTCGGATCCAGATCCTAATTTCCAGATTTAGAAAATCCTAAAAATAAATCCGAGACCTTTTCAGTAAAGACCTCGGAGGAAGAATATGTTAGATGATGAGGATCTAGGAAAGATTGTTTTTTAGGAAAAAAATCACTTAAATCTTTAAAAGAATTCGGATCATCCATCGTATTCTGTAAAAAACTCAAATAACCGGAATACCAAACGCTAGAACCGTAATAGATTTTCTCCTTTGGATTTTCGGGCGAATTTACAAGAAATACCCTGATCCCTTTGGATCTTAAATATAAGATCCCTTGTTGTAAATATTCCATCTGGGACCATGCGATAAAACGATCCGATTTAGATAGATCGGATTTGGAGACTTGGATCTTTTTGAATCTACTTAATACGTCTTCCTCATCGTTTTGCCTATAGATCCGACGTTGATAATCAATATCGTAATTTTGATCGCTCAAAGATTCCACTCTTGAATCATCCAAACTGGAGATCCTTTCATATGAATGATCTTCGCGAAATGTCGATCTGCAAAAATTTTGAGAGAGCCTAATGCCGTATATTTCCTCCGTCCCGAATATCCTGGAATCAACTTCCAAAGAAGAAACAGGTTTGTCAGATACGAATTCTAATCTTAATTTAGAAGGCGGATCGGAAAAAGGAATTTGTATATAGTACCATCCTTTTTTAGGAAACGTTCTTTCGAATATCGGTTCTCGTTTTGATCCTAATCTATGGATGCTTAGTTTGGTTTCCGGTTTTTGGATAAATATACTCTCTTTCCAAACTTTCGTTTCGATCTCGCAATCTATCTCAAATTTAGGTTTTGCCCAACCTCTTAAATAGATCCCTTGTTCCGGAATCATCCCCGTATAATAATGATAGGATCTTCCCCACCTAAACCTATGCATATACCAAGCCTGGATAGGATCGTAAAAGAAACTTCTGTATCTTACGCCGTATGATACAGTTTTGGAAACGAACTCCTCTAATTTGGATTTACCAAGATCTAAAATTTTTTTCCAATGTTCCGAAAGAAAATGATCCGGATATAATAAACGGTTTTGATGTCTCGTATTTACGGAATCTTGGAAGAACCCATCTTCATCGTATATGAGTTCGTTATTTTCGAATTTCACATATTCGAGCTGTAAATCCGCAGGATTGATCACATAGATCACCGATTTCGGCTTTTTAGATACGATATCCTCTTTGTAATGATAGAAGTCGGAAGGAGTAAGGGATGGATGAGCATAAAATTCGGAACGGATCCAATTGCCTTTTTCCGATTTAGAATTTACTTTTTCGGAAAATTTTTCAGGAAGAATAGAATATAAGGCAACGCTACTTCCAAGTATCAAAACTCCGTTTTCATTCTTTGAAAATCGGATATCTTCCCTTTTTCTTAAAAAATTATACCAAGGAGAAGTATCCCATTCCAATTCGTTCGGAAGAATGAATAATAAATTCTTAAAAATTACTCGGTCAAAAACTAAAAATAAAGAAAGGCAAAATACAGAAACAAGAAGGACTTTAAATTTTATTCGCATTCTATTATCGATCTGAAGAGTAACTCTTCGAATCGTCAGAATTCATAGATTAAACATTTTGTCGAACGGTTCGTCTATGAGAAGAATGAAAATAAGATTAAGGCGTAAGCAAATCGTAATAAGGGATACGACGATCTTTTCGCACAGAGAACACGGAGGACACAGAGACTTTTTTCACGCAGAGTCGCGAAGCCGCTAAGTTAAGGTTATAGTGCTAAAAACTCTGTGACCTTTGTGATCTCTGTGCGAAATAAATGAGTTGTCTTTAAGTTTACACAAAGTTCACGGAAGAGAAGGAAAGAGTTAAACTCTATAGAATTCCATATTCTCTCGCAATGGATCCGGAAGGCTTCCGAGAGCATTGATATACTTTTTATATCTGTTCTCTAATTCCGTAAATTTACGAGTTCGAATATTGATAAAGCGGTTATTGATCTCACCGAAGGCAGGCATTTTTGCAACCTTCTCTCGGATCTGTCTAGAGAAAGGAATATGGCGGTAGAAAATACTTCTAACAACACGATTTAATCTTTGTACACCTTCCGCTTCGTATTTGATCCAAAGCTGGTAATCGTTCGCAAAAATATCCCTTTCATTTCTGAAACGTTTGAATTCGGCAGCGAGTTTTTCCTTGATCTCTATGGACAGATCTTTGTTCTTTTTGTAGAACTGAACATAGTCCATATAATCCGCAGTGATGGATGGATTTCCCACGTTATTCCATTCAGGTCCTAAGATCGTTTTACAAAGCTCCCATCTAAACGCAGCAAATGCGTCTA
This sequence comes from Leptospira sarikeiensis, assembly GCF_004769615.1. Taxonomy (GTDB): domain Bacteria; phylum Spirochaetota; class Leptospiria; order Leptospirales; family Leptospiraceae; genus Leptospira_B; species Leptospira_B sarikeiensis. Next base: position 10,463 of record NZ_RQGF01000034.1, read on the forward strand.
TCAAAAGGGACTTTAGATCACCTTGTACGAAAATAGGAAGAACGATCCTACCTCTACTTTCTTTGGACCCGGATCCTCTGTGGATAGAAAGTTCCTGCCACATCATGATCTTACTACCGATGGAAGGAACGATCACGAAGTCCGGAACAATCGCTCTTTGAACGAATTCCTTATTGATCCCCATTTCGGGATTATTATAGATCACCTCTCTGTTGAAGACAGAAAAGTCCACAGACATGATATCATGGATCGTATCAGTCAGCATTTTTTTGGTAACGTATGCTTTTCCGAGAGGGATTTGAGAATGATACTTTGTAAGGATCGGCAAATAAGTAGCCAAGGATCCTGTTGTGAGTCGAACGTTTGCCTCATACATCGCACCGAACTCGAACTTTAATCTTGCTTCTGGATTATCGATGTCAGGAGGAAGATCTGATTCTTTTTTGAATACAGCATTCCTGTTGTCCATCTTCACCTTATCGAAGAAGTTTTGACCGAGCTCGTCCAAAGAAGTAGGGCATTCTCTTTTATAAATTCTTTCGAGCCACTCCGTTCCATAATGGATCGGAATATCCGAAACCGCTGCGATCGCGTCTTTGAAGGTGGACATGAAAACAAGCTGAGAATCATCCAACATTGTCTCATCAAAGAACCCATACTTCAACATTAAGTCCACTGGCTTCGGAACATTCTTATTGCTGTTCACATATTTTTGAAAGCAGGCAGCATATATATCGAAGTAAGTCTTTGTGATGGATCTTCTGAGCTTACGAGTGTCGTTGTCGGAATCTAAAGGATTTTTGAGAGACTTGAGTTTAACCATCATCGCGGAAAACTCTTTGATCGCGTCTCCCCCTAATCCGGAAAATTGAATGATAGAAGATGCGGAATTTGCGAGTTCTTTTCTGATTGCGGTTGCGTCTGCCGAACTATCAACCGAAACTCCGCTTCCATTAGAACCTGCTTTTGCAGTAGGATTTGCAGCTTCGAATTTTTTGGATAGCCCCGCCGTTTTTTCTAAGAACGATTTGATGTTCGGAGAAGGATTTGGAAGTGCAGAACCGAAAAGTGCCTGGTGTCCTGCTAATGCCCTTTCAATCTTTTGGGCAACTACCTGTAAAATAGGAACTACGAATTCAGGAGGAGCAGTGGCATATCCGTTTGCAGCCATGTCCAGGATTAAGAAATATTTTTCGGTAAGACTTTCTACTCCACCTAAAAGAAGTCTAAAGTCTTCATCAAGTTCTTCTAATATTCCTCTTGCATTATCCGTAATATTGTTTTGGACCCTTCCGAGCTTGTCGCATACGTAAGAAACCATACTCGGATCCGGAGCGAATAATTGAGCCAGAAGATTCGGGTCGGCTAAAATTACTTTACGAACAAAGTTGAATTCTCCGTCTTGGAATTCAATTTCTTCCGGATAATATTTCACTAATAATTGGGAATGATCCTCTTCCACATAATTTGCGGTAGGTCTTTCCGGAAGGATGCCACCATTATCAAAATAATGTTTTAAATTTTCTCTGGTTAACCTAAGCACCGGATCTACGATCTCAGCACTCGGATCTGCGATTGGTTGTCCAGGTTTGATATCCGGAAATACGCTCGGGTTAAATTGGTAATAAAGAAGAGAAAGATTATCGTTTGTCCTTCCCATATCGGAAGCGATCTTTCTGAGTTGATTTACTTTTTTGAAAGATTCTGTGATCTCTCTGAGTAAGGAACGGCCGACCATGATCCCAAGAGAACTTCTTGCAGCGAGGGAACGACCCACAGTAGACGGGGACATAACATACGTGGAAAGAACACAATCTTGTTCAGCAATGATGGTAAAAGGATAACGACCGGTCCCGAAAAGTGCAGATGCACCAGGAGTTAAATTCGCTCCGGAAATTTTGAACAACTCCAACTTTCTGGAGCCCGGAGCTTCTACCAAATAACGTAAGGCACCACTATGCAATACGTTGAGAGAATTCGCGGTACTTCCTTCCGGAAATAAAACCGTCCCGGCTTTAACTGTGACTTTTTGATTTGGTACGCTTGTGTCTAATGCCATACGATCGCTGTTGGGGCAAATTAAGAAGAAAACTATCCTTCCTCGATAAGGGAAACTCTTTTTTAAAGGAATCTCTAAAAACGGCCTCCTCTCCAAATTGAGTCAAAACATTTCCAAGATTAGGGCGATCCGAATTGTCCTGCTTGACTAAAGGACTTTCCCCGTAAAAACCTCTTTTGAAAATGAAAAAAAATAAAATTCTCTCCGGTGCAAAGTCCATCGGAATGCTGACCAACCAGAGCGCATACGGCTGGAAAGGCGATTATCATTTTAAGACCATACAGAAAGAATTCGGATTAAAGAAACTCTTCCTACCCGAGCATGGACTATTTGCGGAACTCCAGGACCAGGTTTCCGGTTCTGGCCTTCTTTATGATTTGGGAGATACGGAAGTCCTGAATTTATATGGGGACACAGAAGAAAGTTTAACTCCTACCGAAGATGTTCTGTCCGATCTGGATACTTTCATCATAGATATCAGAGATGTAGGAGCAAGGTATTATACCTTTTTAACTACCGCATTGTACGCGATGCAGGCCGCGGATCGACTTTCTAAAAAAGGAAAATCAAAACCTAAGATCCTAGTTTCTAATGCGAAAAATCCTGCGGGTCCAAGGGTAGAAGGCTCTCCTTTGGAAAAAAAATTTTCTTCCTTTGTAGGTGTGGAAGGTACCCTGCATAGACACGGGCTTTCTGCTCCGGGATTATTGGAGTATTATAAAGATCATTTCAATCTAAATCTGGAATTTTATAGGATAGATCTTTATCCTAAAAAAAGTTCCGAGTTTTTATGGGTGCCGCCTTCTCCGAATATTCCTGCACAAACCACATGTTTTGTTTATACTGGACTTTGTCTTCTAGAAGGAACAAATCTTTCTGAGGGAAGAGGGACTACTCGTCCTTTCGAAACTTTTGGGGCGCCTTATATAAATGACCTGGATAAAGCCCTTTTAGAAAAATTAGAGGAAAAGCAGAAGGGTGTTTTTAGATTAAGGCCTCTGAAGTTTATCCCTACATTCCATAAACATTCCGGAAAAGTATGCGGAGGATATCAGATCCTTTTGGATAAACCTAAAAAATTCCATAGTCTACTTTTCGGATTACATTTGATCCGCACTTTGAGAGAATTCTATCCGAACCAGTTTGAGTTCCTACAGGGACCTTATGAGTTCAGATCCGATCTACCTGCGATCCAACTTTTAGTAGGAGACCATTTCCTTTTAGAATATTTGGACGGAAGTAGATCGTATTCCGAAATAAAAGATTATCTGGAAGACACTGAAAAGAAATGGAAGAAGGTTACGAAGAATTACGATTAGAATTCTTTCGAAATTGTCGCATAGAGGGCACTGAGATCACGGAGAGATTTAATTTGACCATTCTAAACTCTATGTTCTCCGTGAACTCTGTGCGAACCAACCTTAAAGCGGAAGTCTAGAAAACTCAGCCTTTAGTTTTTGCAAATCTCCTAAAAGATCCGTGGGGGAAGGTTTGATATTTTTTGCCAATTGGAGAGCATTTTCTATCAAATCTAAGATCAGCTTTTTTTCTGTAATCGCTCTGATCTTTGGCATATGGCTCCAATCTTTTTTGAATAAGGAGGCTTTTTCGTCCACGATCGCTACTATTTTGTTTAAGGCTTGGATCTCTTCGTTCATAAAATCTCAAAAATTAGGAATTTCTAAAGAAACATTTTCACTTTCACGAAGTATTTCCGCACGAAAGGATCTTTTCTTTCCGCCTCGGAAAGTTTGGCTGATATTATTCCAGACAGATCTTTCTGCACTCTTACATTCAGGAGGAAGACCAGAGATAACCTCGGAAGAAGTTTCGTATCTGAAAAAATGAGTGCTTCCCGGCTCTAACTTTTTAGGAGGGATCGACCAAGTATCCTCGAAACAATACAATGTGTCCCCACTTTTGACTAAGATCCGGATCTTGTCCTTATCCTTGGGAAAATAAACTTCTTCAGTTCCCTTATTTTTTAGAAATAAGAAGAATGTAGGAAAATCTTTTGAATTCTCTTTGCTTGAAGAAAGTCGATAACTCAAGCTTTGGGAGGAAATTTCCTTGGACTCGGATTGACCAGAGAATGCTAAAGGGTTTAGGATCCTTGCAACGACTGCAAAGATAAAGATCAATAAAATGACATCGAAGAACAGGACCAATTTGGCCCGATTATTGGATTTATCTACCTGTCTATTTTTACGTAAAAATTCCTGAAATTCTTCCGGAGAGCGGGAATGATAACCTTTGCTCATTTTTTTTGATCTTCCTACAGACGGGGTATATCTTACCTAAGGTAAGATCGGTCCAACCGGAAAGTTTCCGATTTCCATACTTTACTTTCTACTAGAAAAGATTGCAAGCATTCCAAATATATTTTCCTAAATGAGAAATTTAGAAATGAATTGATGGAAACTTCCAAATAGGTGGAGATAACTATTTTTGTGCGCTTCCCTAAATACTTTTATTTAACCAAAAAATTGATCCTGATCCTTGTTTTTATTACATCGATCCAGATCCAGGCCCAATCCAATTTCGGGGCTAGTATCGAGAGAAAAACCCAAGAGATTCTCTACATACTTTATGAACGTCATTATTTGGGAAAGTCTAGGATCCAACCAAGTCTTGCGGAAGAAGTAAAAAGATTATTTTGGATGAATCTGGATCCACAAGGATTCTATTTTATTAAAGAAGATTTGGATCTACTCGGAAGAAAACCGTTCCATCTGGATTTTTCTAATCCAGGAGAAGTCTCCTCGTTTTTTTCGAGCACTTCTCAACTTTTTAAGGAACGATTGAAACTTACCTTAGAATATCTGAATGAATTGGAAAAATCACACGCATCCGGAATTACGAAGGGGAAATTCGAATTTTATCAGGAGAGAAAAACGGAATTCGCAAAAGATAAGGTTGCTTGGAAAGAAAGATGGGAACGTTATCTAAGATACAGGATACTCACGAAAAAATTCTATTCCGAGCCGTTCGCTGATCGCAAAGAATTCGAAAAAAGCCTTTCTGTATCCGAATCTATTCTAAGGAACGAGGTGATCCAAAGGGAGAAGGAAAGGATCAAAAGTATCTTGGAACACCAGGACGGCTTTGAATCCTATATGGGATCTCAATTTTTGAATTCTATATTAGAAAAATTTGATCCTCATTCTTCTTATTTCTCCGCCGCTGAAAAACGCAGATTCGAGACGTCTCTTTCTTCTAAAGGGTTTTCTTTCGGTATAGTATTCAATCGAAACTTTTTTGGGGATACTAAGATAGAAAGATTGGTTCCAGGTAGTCCCGCTTGGAAATCCGAAAAGTTAAATCACGGGGATCGGGTCCTCGAGGTCCGGTTCCCGGATGAAAAAAATCGAACCGTGTTAACTTCGGATTTTTCTCCGGAGGAAATGGAATCCGTTCTTTCCGGGACAAAGACCAAAAAGGCGATATTTAAGATCCGGAAAAATGACGGCCGGATCTTTTTTATCCCGTTGGTCCAAGAGAAGATAGGTTTAGAAGAAAATACGATCTCCAGTTATTTGTTGAGCGGAAAAAATAATATAGGGTATCTATACTTGCCTGCATTCTATACTGAATGGGAGAGAGAAGGAGGAGGATGCGCCGAGGATATCGCAAGAGAAATAATCAAATTAAAAAGAGATAATATAAAAGGTCTGATCTTGGATCTGAGGAATAATGGGGGAGGTTCATTGGAAGAAGCGCTGGATCTCGCCGGGATCTTCATCGACCAAGGACCTTTATTTGTACAAAAAGCTTCCGATTCGGAACTTTCACTTTTAAAGGATAGTAATCGAGGGACAGTATATGACGGACCCTTAGTTGTGTTGTTGAACGGGCAAAGCGCTTCAGCCTCGGAATTTTTGGCATCTGCTTTGCAGAATTATAATAGGGCAGTCATCGTAGGAAGTCCTAGCTACGGAAAGGCTACTTCTCAAATCCTTCTCTCTTTGGAAGAAAACAAAAAAGGAAATTCCGATTTCTTAAAGTTAACCACACATTTGTATTTTGGGGTACAGGGAATGACCCATCAGCAAAAGGGGATTATTCCTGATATTTCTTTACCTGATCTTTCCGACCTCTCAGGAAGGGAGAGGGACATTCAGGAAGCAATCCGTTCCGAGCAGATATATAAAGAGATCGTATATAAAAAATTACCTGAACTAGAATTATCTAACTTAAGGGATTTAAGCGAGGATAGAGTTGATGACAGCGAGAATTTCTCGAAGATCAAATCAATGGCATCTAAACTTCGCAAAAAAATGAAGTCTATGGACGAGGTGTCTTTAGATTCTTCGGATTTTTTCGAGGAATTTTCGGAATTAGTGAAGTTCTACGAAAATTATCAAATCGCTACGAATAAAAAATCGGATAGTTTCACCGTAGATACACATTCATTCGATCGAGGTCTGGAAAAACTGGATACTTATACAAGAGAGATCCATTTAGAAAGAAAATCCAGATTAGAAGAGGATATATATTTGGATGAGGCATATAAGATCATTGGTGACTATATCCAGATATACGGAAAAAAATCGAAAGATTGAAAAGATCCGCGTTAGAAGGATTCGCTTGCATCTTCTTTTAAAATAAAGGATAATAAATTTCGGAAAGGCGTTTTATGGAAACTGTAAAGGGTAAAAAGGTAACGATCCTTTTTGAAGGCAAAAAATGTGTCCATTCTAGGAACTGCGTACTAAGCAGACCCGATGTATTCGTTCCAAATGTTGAAGGTGAATGGATCTATCCGGATAAAGCAACTCCGGAAGAAGTAAAATCACTCGCACTCAATTGTCCGTCTGGAGCGATCCGTTTCGAGTCCGAAGATACTTCTCTTACGGAAACCCCTCCTCTTGTAAATGTGCTCAGAGTTAGAGAGAACGGACCACTTGCGGTTCATGCAGAAATTGAATTAGAGGGAACTGAAAAAGAGTATCGTCTTACACTTTGTAGATGTGGTGCTTCTTCGAATAAACCGTATTGCGACGCAAGTCATGTCGGGATCGGCTTTATGGCAACTGGAGAACCTCCTGTGCAGGAATTCCAACCATTACCGACACGTAATGGAAAATTAAATATCGAACCTACTAAAAACGGTCCATTGAAGTTTAGTGGAAATTTAGAAATATGCTCCGGCACCGGTAAGGTTACGAACAAAATTACTGAAACATATCTTTGCCGTTGCGGGGGTTCTTCCAATAAACCATATTGCGACGGTACCCACCGTAAGATAAAATTCAAATCCGAGTGAGGAGTTCGCACGGAGTTCACAGAGAACGCTGAGATGGCTGTATACTTTTACGCTTTGGTCTTTTTAACTCTCCGTGACCTCAGTGCTCTCTGTGTGAAAAAAATGAGCTAAAAATCTTAGGTTTACATAAAGCTTATAATCATATCCATTTCATTTTGCGTAACCATAGATTGATGGTCCAAATCGCAGTGATCCCAAATACGATCAAGATCGGAATACGATACTGCAGGAAAAAATCGTTGAAATAGGCGCCGATCAGCACGTATGCGGATGCAACACATAGTTTGAATACAATAAATTCTGCATTCGACCAGCTCGTTTCTGATTTAAAAAAGTTCATAAACAACTCTCCCTCATCGATTATAAAAATATGATGGGATCAAAATCTCAAATGGTCAAGCGATAAGACTACAAGCAAAGATTGAGATTTGATATGTAGTTGGTCCCTGAGTGTCTAATGAAGCAAGATGTATCGAAGGGCCAAAATCACCTTTAAATCCTCTGCGACTCCGCGCCTCTGCGTGAAAAAATCCCCGCGGCTCAACAAAACTCCGCGCCTCTAACTAACCAAGGTACGGATCTTTTTGCGGATCCTTCCTGCGGTAGGATAACCTTTGCATTGTTCTGCACAATACAGAAGAAGACTTTGGGAAAGTCGAACCGACTCGACCATTTCTTCTCCTCTGGACAAAAAGAATGTTAGAATTCCTACAAGTAGATCTCCAGTTCCCATGACTGCGAGCCTTGGTTCTTGGAATTCCCAAAAATAAGAATGCCCTTCCGGTGAAAATAATACGGAAACAGGTCCTTTGAGAAGTAAATAACATCCTTTCTCTTTTGCCCAAAAGTTTGCATCATCTAACGCAGAATATACACTTGTGTATTTTTTACCGGAGATAGAGGACCATTCTCCTAAATGAGGAGTGAGTATAATATTGGGGCCTAATTTGTTTTTTTCTAAATCCTTTAAGGCTCCTGCATCTAAAATAATTTTGGGATCTTTTGGAAAAGAAGAAGGGATATAATCAAAACCGGAGAGCCCTGGACCGATACAAACTACCTTCGCTTTTTGCACGAAAGAGTAGGAGGAAAATTCTTTTTTTGGATCCAAGGAAGAGATCATGAAGGAAGGATCTTTTTTTAAAACTCTTTCTATCGTATTTCCGGAAGGGCTAAGTATTTGGGAAATTCCTCCTCCCAATTCTTGGAAGGCAAGAGCAGAAGATAGAATTGCGCCTGCCATTCCCTCGGAGCCTCCTACAAATACTGCGGAACCGTTTTTATATTTATGAGAATCTTTTTCCCTGGAAAGTCTGGAGATTAGTTCTTCTTTTGAGGCTCTGTCTAAAAGTAATTTTTTGGACTCCGATCTTTGGCGTAAGAATCCGATTGGATGAAATGATTTTTTATCCTTAGATAAGGGATAAAAAATATTTTTGATCTTGGGAGAACCGATCTCCGCAATAGCATCCGCTTCGAAGGGAATTTTTTCATCCGGGGAATATCCTGAAACTGCATCAATACTCTGAATAAAAAGTGAATCTTTTAATCTTTGCTTAGCGGTTCTGATCTCGGATATAATTTTAGAAATTTCTTCGGATAGAGGGTTTTTAAATCCGGTACCAAGAATACAATCTACTAAGATGTCCCCGGATGAAATTAGATCTTCTCGGAACTTCTCTAAGGGGAAATTTGGAATGCCTAATTCTTCTGTTAGATTTTTATAATATTTTGTTTCTTCCGAAAAATTCCCGTTTTTCGAATACAGTTCTACTCTTAATTCTTCCGCTTTCAGGAATTGAGCGAGAGCGTACCCATCTCCTCCGTTATTTCCCGAACCACAAAGGATGAGGATCTTTTTAGCGGATCTAAATCTGTTTTCCCAAGCCTTAAAAACGGAAAGGGCAGCAAAGCCCATGAGAAGAGTTCCGGAAATCCCTCTGGATTGGATCGTGACCCGATCCAATTCTCTTGCCTCTTCTTCGTCGAAAAGAACTTGGAATTTCCGAGAGCTCATCTTATTTCCATTTATGGATCTCTAAATATCCGGATCTGATCTTCATGGAGTAGATCTCATCATTCGTATCCATCCAAGTTTCTCTCCAAAGTCCTCTTGGTGGAGGATAATTGAGTCGAATATTATTCACATGATTTCCGTCTTCGTCATGAACCTGAAGTCTAATCGAATTTCCTTCTTCCACTTCTGTTTCCCAAATGAAAAAATTATCATTATTTAAGACCCAATACAAGGTTTCGGAAGGGTCTTGTATTTCTTTTATAGGAGTGATCCTCTTATCTTTCAGGTCGTATCTTAGTATTTTTCTATTCTTAAATCTTCCGGATTTAGTTTCGTAAAAGCTGAATGAGCCTAATACATAATCTCCGTCTGGATGAGAGATGAAGGAGTCTACATACCATGTATAACTGTCCCCTTGAGTATTTAAGGAATCCTTAAAGTCAGAGCCTTCTACCTTATTTTTTAGTTTTCCGGATTCGTCGAAAATGCTTAGTTTCATTCCGCCGTTTTGTCTATGGAATACGAATAATAGATCGTTATTACCGGCTTCCATTCTTTCCACATAGCCGAAAGGAGTGGAGCCGCCGACCCCGTCTGCGTAGATCGTTTGGGAAAGTTTTCCTGAATCATTGATCTTTAATATGACTGAAGGAACTGCTTCTGCGGCTTCTGTTTGGAACTCACCGGACTTTTTGGTATAAATATTTTCAGCGACCTTGTCGGACTTTGCATCTTCCTTAGTGATCCTGGATTGAACGAAAATATCATCTCCATCTGAAACGGTTACTAGGCCGATCCTTCCTAACTTAATATTATAAGTTTTTACTTTGTCCTGTTTTTCTTTAGAATTCCCGATCACAAACTTCAGGTCTCCGTCTGAGTTGAATGCTTTGATCAGGGATTGTTCAAAATCCGGAACATAGATGACCCCAGATGCGACTGCAACTTGGTTCGGAACATTTGTCGGAACTCTATTTACGATACTTACCTGGAGTTCCTTCAGATCTTTTCCTAATTTTACTCTTCCGTAAAGATAGGGATTATAATCATCTACTCTGAATTTGGAGCAGGTTCCTAATAAAATTAGAAAGAATAGAAAAAGCGGAATATACTTAGCGGATTTACGAGTCTGAAGTTCGGAAAAGAAAGAATTTTGCATGGTAATAATAAAAACCCGAACCCTTTTTTAAGCGAGCCGGGACATTTCGTTACCATCCTTCTTTTTAGTATAAGAAAACAAGCAATTTCGCTTGTAATGCGGAGAGGCTTGGAACCGGGGCTATTTTTTACTTTACACTAGGGCTAGCTAAAAATATTTTGAATGGATATCGGGAACCACCCCATTTTATGTATGGGAAAAGCCTGAAAATTTCGGAATCTCGAGATTTTGTAGGTTGTTTTTTCCTCTTTTTTGAGGCAAAACGAAGCGGTTCAGAGACTCTCTGTAAGGCCGGCGTGACAGTCAGTAAAGAAGTTATCGAAACGATCTTAGATCGAATTCTTCTCACTCCCGTCAAGCTGTATGCACTCATGGTTAGCCAAAGGCCAAACCATACGCTGATCGAGGTAGAGCTGGATCACCTCGAACACCCGTACGGTTCCGTCAGCCTTCTGGAATGTGAGCAAGTTTCCAGAAAACTGAATGAAGAGTTGGAAAAGATCTCACCGGATCTGAACTATACTCTTAAGGTTTCTTCCGCTGGTGCGGAAAGAAAACTGGTGATTCCCGAGGATCTGGATAGATTCCGTGGAATACCGGTACGACTCGTCTATAAGTTGGAAGGGTCGGGCGATAAAGAAGGAATCTTTAAGATTCTGGATAGGAAAGAAGACCGGATTTTTTTAGAGCCGTTTTCCAAGAGGAAATCAAAGAGCCCTAAAAAAAAGGAAGTCATTCTGGAATTGAAGGATATACTGAAAGGAAATTTGTACGTAAGTATTTGATTATGGCAGTTAAGAAGAAAGAAGCCGAAGTCAATCTGTTGGAAGCGATCCAACAATTTTGTGCCGACAAGTCCCTAGACCGGGAAGCTGTAATGGGAATCATTCGAGATTCCTTAATTACCGCGTACAAGAAGAAGTCGGGCATCGAAACTTTGGAAGAGGAAGAAAATCCTATCAAGGTAGAATTTGCTTCTTCCGGAGACGGGGAGAACGTAGTAATCGTAGTATCTCGCCAAGTTGTAGAGACTTCTCCTAAGAACGGTTTAGAGATTTCCTTAGAAGATGCTAAGGCTGTTTATCCGGATGCGAATCTCGGAGACGTATTAGATTTTAAAGAGAAGCCGATGGAGCTTTCTCGTATCATTTCCAGCCAGGCAAAACAGATGGTATTCCAACGCCTGAGAGATATGGAAAAAGAACTTCTGTATCAGGAATACAAAGCAAAAGAAGGCGAACTGACTCACGGCTATTTCCAACGTTGGAAAAAAGACGCTATGTCCATCGATCTAGGTAAGGTCGAAGGGATCATGCCTAAGCGTGAGCAAAACCCTGGTGAAAAATACCATAGCGGGGATCGTCTCAAAGCAATTATACAAAAAGTGGAACTTCGTCCTAGAGAACCGATCCCAGTCATTACTCTTTCAAGAGCTTCTGCTGATTTTGTTCGTAAACTTTTCGAAATGGAAATCCCTGAGATCTACGACGGTTTAGTCGAGATCGTAAACGTGGCTCGTCAGCCTTCCATTCGTACCAAAGTCGTTGTGTATGCTACCAGAGGAGATATCGATCCTGTGGGAGCCTGCGTTGGTATGAAGGGTGTAAGGATCCAATCCATCGTTCGAGAATTAGGAAATGAAAGAATAGATATCGTTCAGTATTCTTCCGACCCTACCGAGTTTATCGCAAATGCGATCTCTCCCGCTAAACCTTATGATGTGAAAGCGGATTCGGTAGGTAGAGAGGCCATGGTAATCGTTCCAGAAGAACAATTATCTCTTGCAATCGGAATCAATGGTTCCAATGTCAAGTTGGCGTCACAATTAACCGGATTCAGAATCGATATTAAAACGATAGCCCAGTATAACGAAGAATTCTCTTCGCCGGAAGCAAGAGAGAGATTGGATAAACTTTTCAGTCCTCCAGTTGCACAGGTTGAAGAAGAAGAGGATGACGGAGCAACTGCTCTCGAAGACCTACCTGGACTTTCTACCCGTTTGATCGGCCTATTAAGGAGCGCAGGAATCAATAACGTCGAGACATTGATCGAGATCAGCCAGGACGACTTGGCAAAACTCCCCGGTATAGGACAGACTACCGCTGCACAAATTCTAAGAATATTGGCAGAATCGGTAGAGTGGGTGGAGGAAAGCTGATCTCCTCGATTTGAGGTAGGGCTTTAAGACCCGTTTTCAGTACATTTCCGTACTTGACCAGGACATTATATGGAAGATAAGAATAAATCAATCAAGGAAAAGCTCCAGGGCGACGCTTCTGCTGACGCGAGCAAGAAGAAGAAGCTGGTTATCAAAAAGAAGCCGGATGAAAAAACGCCTTCTACTTCTGCAAAAAAAGAAGCTCCTTCTGAACCGGCTCCAAACAAACCGTCTGCAGCAGCATCCGGACCGAGCACTCCAAAATCTACTCCTCCTACGCCAAAGAACGAGCCTCTTTTCCCAGAGCCAAGTGTTCGCCAAGAACCTCCGGTTCCTAGATCTGCTCCTCCTGAACATATTTTAGGCGAAGGTAGAGCTCCTTTTCAAAGAGAAGACAACAGTATTATAGTATCTCGTCCAAATCAGAGACCAACTTATTCTAACCAGAACCGCGAAGGTGGTGGTGGAAACTACCGCGGAAATCGTCCCGATGGAAACCAAGGTTATCAAAACCGCGAAGGCGGTGGTGGTTACCAAGGCGGTCAAGGTGGCGGCGGATATCGCGGAGGCCAGGGTGGTCAAGGTGGCGGAGGCTACCAAAACCGTGAAGGCGGCGGTGGATATCGCGGAGGCCAGGGCGGTCAAGGTGGCGGAGGCTACCAAAACCGTGAAGGCGGCGGTGGATATCGCGGAGGCCAGGGCGGTCAAGGTGGCGGAGGCTACCAAACCCGTGAAGGCGGCGGTGGATATCGCGGAGGCCAGGGCGGTCAAGGTGGCGGAGGCTACCAAAACCGTGAAGGCGGCGGTGGATATCGTGGAGGCCAGGGTGGTCAAGGTGGC
>NZ_RQGF01000022.1 GCF_004769615.1 Leptospira sarikeiensis
GAATAAATACTATACCATAGGAAGGCTTATCATCTGTATTATAGGACTGGCTGCACTTATAAAATTTACTATTTCAGCAATCTTTGAAAAGCCAGTCGACGAGATAGAGGAAGAACAATCTTCTGAAGAGAAAGTGAATGAAGAGTTACAATAATCCTTTCAAAAGAAAATCCAGTTAGTAAATTAAAATCCAACTCGTTCTAAAGCGGAAGGGATACGTAGAACTTTAGTCCGGGCCTTGCCCGGATGAGCGGACGCGAATTCGAAGTAGCCCGGTCTGAGTGAAGCGAGGATCCGCCCAAACTTAATGTAGGAGCTCCTACATCAGAAAACGGATTTATTCTTCTTGTAAAGGAATCCAATTTATGTTATGGAGCATTTTGTACCACCGCACCGGCCCCCACCCTAAATAGGGTGGGGCGCCTTTACCCATTCACTCGGAACGCGGAATCCGTATTCAGCAATGTGAATAGCAAAAGATCCTAAACTTCACAAAAGATTTCCATTCCTATGCTTTGTTTTTCCAACCAATAAATAATTTGATATAAAACAATAATTCCTACTTTTCTAAATCTTTTCTCTATTAATTTTGGAAGAGAGGAGTAGAGCATGCAAATCTCAAAGTCATTCTTTTACGAAATCCCGGTCCTTTGGAGCCAATGTGATCCGAATGGTCATTTAAATGTTGGGAACTTCCAAGTATTTCTTCATGAAGGTAGAATGGTTGCCTTAGAAGAAGCAGGCCTTTCCTTCTCTCAAATGAAATCCGAAAACATAGGCCCGATGATCCTAAGGGGAGAAACAGATTATAAGGCAGAGATACGTTATCCTGATTCAACTATAATAGAAACTCAATTTGGCGAGATCTCAGGTTCTAGATGTAAAGTATTTCAAAAATTAATTCGAAAATCCGACGGCAAAATTGCCTGCGAATCCGTCTCTCATTGTATCATGTTTGATTTCGGCAAAAAGAGACCTTGGAAGTATACGGACAAGTTTTTAGAAGGATTAGGAATTTTAGAAATTTCTAAATGATGCAAGAATTCCAACATTAAGAAAAACGGGGGGTTAATTTCGCTAAAACGATAAGGCTCTCTGTGAGCTCCGTGACTCTATGCGAAATCCTTTCTATTTCACTTCTGCCGATTGCCATACGCTTTCATTAACACCAATAGAGTCGATTACGGGTCGCTGCGGTGAATTGCAACGCGCCATTCATAGCAATACTTTCAGTTAAGACGAATGGTTTTAATTATAACCTTTCTCTCGTTTGGCCTACCGGCCACCGACTCGCTTACGAATAAGTTTGGGATGCTCTCGATGACGCCTCTGGCTATCTCGAGCTTGCTCACTCTCTACGGTTCGCTCGCAAGGTCGTTGCCTCGCTCCCTATGGGTCGCTGCGGTGAATTGCAACGTGCCATTCATAGCAATGCTTTCGGTTAAGACGAATGGTTTTAATTATAGCCTTTCTCTCGTTTGGCCTACCGGCCACCGACTCGCTTCGCGGTCGTTGCGGCAAGGATACGGAGGGCTTTAGTCCGAGTTTAGCTCGGACGAGCGCGAATGCGCGAACCCGTAGTAGCCAGGTCCGAACAAAGTGAGGAGCCGCCCAAATCTTTTGTTGGAATTCCAACATCAAAAGCTGAATGCAAATTTCCCTTGAAAAAAAATAAGATTTATGATAAAGAGCACACGTACCACCGCACCGGCCCCCACCCAAAATAGGGTGGGACATTTTTACCCATTAGCTCGGAACGTGGATTCCATATTCAGCAACATGAATAGAAAAAGATCCTAAAGTTAACAAAATCTCCCCGATTCCAAATATCTTCAGATCCATTCCCGCTTACGAGACTCTCATGAAAACTAAGACAACAGAAAAAGAATATTATGAAAATATAAACTTATCTCCAGGAGTCCGCCCAAAAATAAAAAAGCCCTCTTAGTTGGACCAAGAGGGCTTGAAAGTTCGAAGAAAGTAGAAGAAATTCTTAAACGAAGAACTTCTTAGTAAATTGGATCATTTTATCCACGAATCCTGTGTATGGTGGATACAACATTTCGATCGAAGAGAAAGCCGCCTGTTTGAAAACAGATTTCTCATGAGAGAATGTCTTAAATCCCCACCAACCGTGATAACTTCCGTGCCCGGAGTGATTGATCCCTCCGAAAGGAAGATTCGGATTCGCTAGGTGAACGATTACGTCGTTTACTGCCGCTCCACCGGATGAAGTTTCTTTTAGGACTTTATTGATGGATTTGTTATTACTTCCGAATACATAAAGAGCAAGAGGTTTCGGTTTAGATAAAACCTTCTCCACTGCTTCATCCAAAGTTTTGTAAGTGATGATCGGAAGAACCGGTCCGAAAATCTCATCTTCCATGATCCTTGCATTTTCAGGAACATTTGCGATGAGAGTTGGCTCGATATAATTTTGAGAAGAATCAGTTTCTCCTCCCATTACAACCTTACCACCTTTTTCAACCGCTTCATGAATATATCCGGAAACCCTTTGGAAATTCCTTTGGTTTACTAAACGGCAGAAGTCCTTATTGTTTTTGATATCGGAAGAAGTTTCTCCGTAGAAAGATTTTACAGCAGACTTCGCTTGTTTTACGAACTCTTCTGTTTGTCCTTCCGGAAGTAGTAGATAGTCAGGGGCAACACAGGTTTGTCCTGCATTCATAATTTTTCCCCAAACAAGTTTCTGAGCGGCTTTCTTAAGATTCGCGCCAGGAACGATGATCGCAGGAGATTTTCCACCTAACTCAAGAGTTACTGTGGAAAGATTTTTTGCAGCAGCAGCCATTACGATCTTTCCAACATGAGTACTTCCTGTGAAGAAGATATGATCGAATGGAAGTTCCATTAGAGCCGTAGAAACTGTATGATCTCCTTCAAATACTGCAACTTCTCCCTCTTGGAAGGTCTCTTTCACGAGTCTTGTTAGAAGTTTAGAAGTTTCCGGAGTAAATTCGGAAGGTTTGATGATCGCAGTATTTCCCGCAGCGATTGCAGCAGTCAAAGGAGCGATTGCAAGATAGAACGGATAGTTCCAAGGAGAAATGATCAGAGTCACTCCCTTTGGTTCATAAGAAATAGAACTTCTGGCTCCGAAAAGGGAAACAGGAGTTTTTACTCTTTCAGGCTTCATCCATGTTTTTAAGTGGCGGATTGCATCTTTTAATTCTGCAATCGAAGGCATAATCTCTGTTAGGTCAGTCTCGTGAGGAGCTTTTCTAAAATCGTTCTGTAATGCCTTTTTGATATCTGGGGTAAGTCTTTCGACAGAAGCCAAAAGTTTTTTCAAAAGTGCGACGCGATCCTTCGCCTTGGAAACTTTTAAAACCTTATGAAAATGACTTTTTTGGACATCGAATACTCTTTGCATTTCCTTAGGGTTCGGAGCTGGAAAAGTAGCTATTCCGCTGGAAGCAGAAGAGACAGAGCTCGCGGTTTGGGTAGCTGTGCTGGACATGAGAAGGTCTCCTAAGTTCTAACATTCTTCCGAAAAACCGGATTTGTAGGAACCAAGGTATTATTTCACCAAATTCGGGATTTTGCTGCAACCTTTTTATTGAATGATCATTCCGTAACTTTATACAAAAAATTCCGACCCTTGGACGGGGGTCTTTTTTTATTCAACCCGTTATGATAAGAACCAGTCTTCAAAAGACGCTATTTTTGCAGATTAAAGAATTCAATTTTCTCAGAGTTGAGATGTTGAGTAAGTAAGAGATAATAAATTTCCCACTTGAACAAGTGATAAACTAATCCGAAAGGATTAATATCTAAGGACGATCTTGGAAATTTATTTCTGACAAGATTTGAAAGATAAATTTATAGTTTAGTTTTTTTTTGTCTCTTTGATCCGTATAATTCGCTTAGCAGAATCTTATTTTTAACAAATAAAATCTGCGAATTCTTGACAGAGACCACTAACGTTTTTCAGAGTTACTTGATATGAGCCAAGGGAAAACCCTAGAACTTTTCCATCACAAGGATCACGGTATTTTCAGCAATTTGAAAGACCTGAATCATCCTATTTCGGAGAACATTCCGTTCCATTTTAAATTTTTTAATCTTACCGAAGGAGTGGATACTATCTTATCCAAAACTTTGGATCGTTATCTTCTACACCTTGATATTATTTTTGTGAGAGATTCTGTTCTTGCGGCTCTAAAAGAAACCATCACAAATACGATCAAAGCAAATATCAAAAGGATCTATTTCAGAGAATTACAGGCTGATATCCTAAATCCAAGTGTATACCGCAGTAAGATTACAGGCTTCAAAAAGACTTATTTAGATAATAAAGAGAAATACGAAGATCTTCTCTTTAAAAACAATTACGTAGTTTTAGTTTCCTTCATCCATAATAAGGACGCGATCCGTATCCGGGTCATGAATAATGTTAAACTAAGTCCGGAAGAAGTAGATCGTATCAACGAAAGAATAGAAAAAGCAAAAACGTATAACGATCTTGCGGAAGCGTTTATGGAAAAAGGGGATGAGACCGAAGGCGCGGGCCTTGGGCTTATCATGACCCTAATGATGCTCAAGAACGACGGTTTAGGTGCAAGTTCCTACAAAATAGAAAGCCAAGGGAACAATACCTCAGTTATTATCGATATCCCGATCCGGATCCAAAAAGAAAATGTACAGATCCAAAAAGCGGAAGAGATCATCAAAGAAGTAGATCAACTTCCTACATTCCCTAAGGCGATCCAGGATATCCAGACTGCAATCGACAAACCGAATTCAAGTATCGGACAGATCGCGGAAATGGTGAAAAAGGACGTGGCATTATCCGCGAACATCCTAAAGCTTTCCAACTCCGCAGCTTTCCGTAGAGGAAATAAAGTGGAATCCTTGGACAGAGCGATCCAGCTCATCGGTCTGAAGGAATTACAAGTTCTATTATATTCTCTTGGAACTAAACAGATCCTGGAGAATAAATTCCCTGCATTCTTGACCATCTGGGAAAAATCCAACCAATGCGCTTACTATTGCAAGTTGATCGCTCAAAAATTGGCAATGCCTAAGGAAGCGATGAGTAATCTGATGTCTGCGGCTCTTCTTCACGATATAGGAGAGATCATCCTACTTTCCTTGGAGCAGGAGAGAATGGGCAAGATCCAGAATTATTCCGCGTCTAAGGAAATTGCATCTTCTCTTTCTATGGAAGAAGCTGCCTTTGGGATCACTCACACTAAGATCGGTGCATTGATCGCTGAAAAATGGAATTTTCCTGAGTTATATTCCAAAGCGATGGAATACCATCATAGACCTCAATTAGCTGACGAACAATATAAGGAGATCATCTTCCCTATCTATTTGGGAGACATGATGATCAAGATCAATAACGAAGAAGCTAAGTTCTCCGAGATCCCTGAAGAAGTATTGAAATATTGTAAATTTTTCTCTTCTGGGGATTTCCATTCTTTCAGAACAAAAGCTTTAGAAAGTTTCCAAGCTAATCTTTAATTCGCCCGTACAACGGCAGTTAGAGATTCATTTCGAACAAAGTACCAAAATTAGTATTAACCGAAGGTTCTAGTAATCTAAACCTTCGGGTGTATTGCTTAAACGAGTGAGTTCGGCATAATCATGACATCCGTACGGGTGCTTATATGACAAAAAAAATCCTCGTTTGCTTTTTCGCCTCTCTCAGTCTCTCTTTCGTTTCCTGCGCTTCTTCCAGTGATCCGAATTACGCATGGCTCATGAGTTTAGTTGCAGGAGCCACTCCAGTGGAAGCTCCTTCCGGTCCTACAGATTTCGGGATCGATATCAATGACGAGACTACTCCGGTAGATTTCGTATTCGATACTACTAGAACTATTACTGTAAACGTACAAGTCATAGATCCGGTTGCTCCAGTTAACGGAAGTATGGTGCAGGTCACTGTTCCTTCTGCCACTCCGGGTGCAGCTAGCAGTAAATCCGTATTCAAAGCTTATACGAATACAAGCGGAGAAGTTACCGGAAGTTTTACCATAGATGGGGATACTAAAACGGTTCATCTTACTGTGGAAGCATACGGCAAGTTCTACGAAGCGGATATTACGATCGTAACCGTAAGCAAAGTGGATCGTAGGATCACTGTTGGGTTTACCGCGAGCACAACTCAGATCTTCGATACTGATGGGGACGGAGTACAGGATTTTGAAGATGTATTCCCGAATGATCCTACACGCGTAAGTACGATCCGGATCCCTGCAGAAGATTATTATACTACTTCTTATGAGGACTTATTCCCTAAACAAGGTGACGCGGACTTTAACGACTATGTAGTTCGTTCTTATTTCGAAGAAGATCTTAATAAAGCGGGAGAAGTAGTCCGTGTAAGAGGTTACTTCACCCATGTTGCTAAGGGTGCAGGTTATAATCATACTCTTCGTTTCGGATTACCTGGAGCGAGCGTAACTAGCTATTCTCTTCTTCGTTATGCAGCAGACGGGACCACCTTGGAAGAAAACCTAAGTGGAACTCCTACAACAATCTCTGATCTTGAATTACTAGGAAACAGTTCTACAACGATCGCAAAATCAAACGCATCCAGAACGGACACAACTTTTGTGAAAGGTAAAACTGCTAAGTTGGAAGTTATACTTTCTTCTCCAATCTCTAAATTGGCTTTAGGACCTGCTCCTTATGATACTTTTGTTCGAGTGATCAACACCGGAAAAGATATCCATGCGGCGAATAAATATTTCGATGCGGAAGGTCAGGATATTTATAGAGATTCCACAGGTTTCCCTTGGGTACTTCTTGTTCCTGGAAATTTCCAATGGCCTTATGAGGCTACGGATATCCGTAATTCTTATCCTAAATTCAAATCTTGGTATGAATCTCTCGGAACCACAGACACAGACTGGTTCCGAACTCCGAATGTTTCGGATGTGTTTCCATCTACGCCCTAATTTGGGACTCCTGAAAGAGTAAAAGCAATTTCCCCCTTCCCTCATTCGGCCGAGGGGAGGGGTTTTTTTCCTTTCCGATCCGTCCCCGAAACGGTAACCTGATCCTAAGTGGCTTCAGGACTCCTTAAAAAGAAAGAAACCAAGTTAGTAGGACCATACTCCGGCAAGGAGAAGGCCCCTAAGTTCCTATCTCTTGTCGAAGAGATCTCTCCTATAGTAGCGCTGGACGAAAACAATGTAGTTCGATTCGCAAACGCTTCCTTCAAAAAAGAATTCAGACTTGGATTTGCAAACCCAGTAGGTAAGAACTTATTTAAACTCATTAAATTAGATTCGAAAGAAGCGGGAAATTTGAGGGAGAACCTACACAAGGCATTAAAAACAAAATTACAAAACCAGGAATTCAAAAAAGGTAAGAAGTCCTACGGTTATTCCATCTTTAGATTCAAAGACAGCCTTGCGATGATCTTAAAAGACATTACAGAAAATAAGAAGTTAGAGAAGAAGATCGCGACTCTTCATACCCAAGTACTCGCTTCTCAAGAGGAAGAAAGATCCAGGCTTGCAAGAGAGCTTCATGACGGCGTAGGGCAATTGATCCTCGCGGCTAAATTACATTTCCAAGCGTATCAAAAATCGGAGAAGGAACATCCTGAATCTTTCGGCTCTGGTCTAGGTCTGATCGATAAAGCAAGCCAAGAACTTCGCGAAATTTACACAAATTTGCAACCATCTTCTTTAAAAGAACTCGGACTGGAGGCTGCTCTAAGTTCACTTGCGAATCAGATCTTTCCGATACAAAAAATAAAAGTGAAATCCGAATTTAGAGTTCCGGAAAAAATTCCTCAGGAAATACAAAACCAAGTTTTTAGAATATTACAGGAAATTTGCGCGAATATATTAAAACATTCACAAGCGAATAAAGTGGAGTTGAGAATCTTTTCAGAGAAAGATACTTTGGTTGTATCTGCGAAAGATAATGGAAAAGGATTTAAAGAAAAAGAAGCCAGAATAAGATCTACCGGATACGGATTGGAAAATATTCGGAGAAGAACCGAGGACCTGAATGGTACTCTATTTTTAGAAACGGAACCTGGCAAAGGCACTCAATATGTGCTTAGAATCCCGTTAAAAAAACGTTCCAAGGAGAAAGTATGAACGCGACCCCTTCCGTTTGCAAACTGTATCTTGTAGACGATCACGCAATCTTAAGAGAAGGCCTAAGGCTGATCATTTCCGGACAAAACGATCTGGAGATCATCGGAGAAAACGGCAACGCCGAACAGGCATTAGACGAGATCGGAAAATTAGAACCTGATATCTTGATCACTGATATCTCTATGCCTGGAGTAAGTGGTATAGACTTAGTGAAAGGTGTAAAAAGATATTACCCTAAGGTTCAGGTCATCATTCTTTCCCGACATGACAATGAAGAATATATCCAAAAACTTGTGGATCTCGGGATCAACGGTTACGTTTTAAAAGATGATGCAGGCGAAGATCTACTGAGGGCGATCGATGCAGTTCGCAGAAAGGAAACATATTTAAGTCCAAGGATCGCGACTAGAGTTCTTTCCGGAATTGGCCGCAAAAAAACGGGAGAACTTCAGGAAGAAGGTCCTTCCGTATTTTCAGTTCTTTCAGATCGTGAAAGACAGATCCTAAAACTGATCTCGGAGGGGAACTCCAACGAGAAGATCGGAAAACTTCTACATATATCTCCCGCGACCGTAAAGGTTCATAGAGCAAATATTATGAAGAAGTTGGATCTACATAAGGTTGCAGACCTAGTAGTATATGCAATCCGAGCAGGGATCGTAGAAAGTTAATTTCTAACACAGAGTAGGCTGTGATTCGAGTTACAAGGATCCGAAAACGTCTGATTAAAAGAATCATACGTATCGGTTCCTGAGGAACCGAAATCACCGGACTGACCGCCCGTAGAATCCGTCCAGTCTAAACATGTATCCGCAATCGTAAAAGTGGTTAAGCCGAGTCCAGTCCAATAAGTTCCCCCTCCCGGAATTCCGCCTGCATTATCTAATGGAATTGTAGGAAGTCCAGAGGAGTCCGTATGGAAGATCAAGGTTTGGGTCGGATCCATCGCATAATAGTTCTTTCCCGCAACCAAGGGCCAGCCGACTCCACCAGGGACTCTAGCTGCAGCCGCGATCAAAGCAACATATTCTAAAGAAGTTCCAGGAAGATCAGCCGCATCGGTGCCTTTTGCAGTTTGGCATTTTAGATCTGCACCACCGACCCCTCCGAGTGCTCCATCAAACGTAGAAGATGTTACAAAAACATAATGTATCTTCGTAGCCTCTTCCAATAGGCTTAAAAGGATCAAGGACTCTCCTCCAGGAAACGGCTTGGAGCAGGCTCCTAAAAAGAAAAAATTAGATAACAAGATGAAGTTTAGAATCCGAGCCATCATATCAAAAGCTCCTAGTATATTGGACTTCCCAACGATTTTGAGAGGATCCTGTATTCGCATAACTATTCCCGATCCCGTTTGAATCCGGACGAACTTTGAATTGAACAGTGTCTCCTTGAGGAAGCCTGTTCTCTAACCAGAGAGAAATCGCGAAGCTGAATATCGCAATTCCTCCGATCAAAGCCTGGTTGCTTTGATGGACTTCGTATTCTTTCTTATCGTTTTCTCTAGCTTGCCAGAAATAAAAAGTGAAACTTGTAGGAAGAGTAGTTCCTAAAAAATAAATATTCACCGGATCGTTTAAAGGTTTGGATGCGAGAGTATTTCCCGCTTCTCTTTCTAAATTTCCTAAATACGCCAACGCTGCGAACCAGGACCAAATTCCGTAGGATTTCCAACGTTCTCCTTTGGAATAATATCCGGTCCCCGGGATCCACACGAATTTAGAAGTTTTCACACCCTTGCTTGCTTCTTCTTTTTCCGCGAGCGCGACCGCTTTAGGTCTATCCTGCTCTACTTTAAAATTGGTCCAAGGAGTGAATGCAGAAGGTTTTCCGAATCTATTCAATGCCGCTATCCTATAGTCGTAGGATCCGGCCTCTAAGGAAAATTCTATCTCGTTCTCAGAGACTTGGAAAAACTGGATGTAGGAACATTTCGTTGGACCATAGAATCGGAATCTGACCCGAATGTGAAAT
>NZ_RQGF01000023.1 GCF_004769615.1 Leptospira sarikeiensis
GATTCACTCAGAAGATTTTCAAGTTCATCCCGTATTTGCTTAATTAATTCGTCAATTTCCAAATTCAACATTTCAGGGCTTTTAGTTTAGTATCTCGCAATTTTGAAATAGCTTATTAATCATTTTCTTTTTGTTGAATCTTCCTATTTGATCACGATCTGACTGATTTTTACGTTATTGCGTCTAACGACCAAGGCTTGACGACGTTGGCGATTTCTGAGCCTCGAAGAGGCGTTAGAACAGGCGCGACCTTTTGCTTTGCAAAAGTCGTGACTGAAGCCAATGTGCCGGAGGCCGAGCGAGAGTCGCGTAGCGATCTCGAAGCGATGCGTCAGAGCCGAAAGTTAGACGCAGTAACGTAAGTAAACCAAGAGATTTTCCTAACAAGGTGCTTGTTAAGAGCATATCGAAGCTACCCAAAGTTCAGTTACTTATTGATAAACCACTTTGTAATTTTTTCGTACCATCGTTCTTTAAACTTGTTCTCAGCATCTTTAGAGATATTAGCGGGTTTAGTCAATGTATCTAGTCTTTCCAGTAACACTTTAAGCTTATCACCATACCAACCGCCTTCTGCGAGGACTCTATAAAGACTATAGATTCGCTCATCAGTGCAACCAGGATAAATCTCTCCCAAAAATCTTTTTGCTAACCGAATTGTCTTTGAATCAATGGTTAAGTCGTACCGAGCTTTATAAGATTCACTCAGAAGATTTTCAAGTTCATCCCGTATTTGCTTAATTAATTCGTCAATTTCCAAATTCAACATTTCAGGGCTTTTAGTTTAGTATCTCGCAATTTTGAAATAGCTTATTAATCTTTTTTTTCGTGGAATCTTCCTATCTGATCACGATCTGACTGATTTTTACGTTATTGCGTCTAACGACCAAGGCTTGACGACGTTTCGCGAGTCCGAAGGACTTGGCGCGAGACTTGCCATGCAAGACGAGTGACAAAGCGAAATGTGGCGTTAGCCCGAGCGAGAGTTGCGAAGCAAGCTCGAAGCGATGCGCCAGAGCCGATAGTTAAGCGATGCGACCATGCATAACTTCATTGAATACCACTTCTTTATGGATCCTAATTCAATACGTACTTCTTCATTTGTTCTCTTCCGATTATTATAATCACAAAGATAAATTAATTGATCATTTATGAATCGAAATTTCTCCACAAAACCTTTTTCCAATTCTTTAAAAGTAGTATATTTATTCGCTTCCATATCAAATAACATCACTCGAGTAATTGGGCCTTCTGCATAATCAATAGTTAGCCATTCTTGTACAGCCAAATATCTCGAATCATTCGACCATTTTGCGACTTCGCCAAATATTCTGTTCCTTAATAACTTGCCATTTATTTTTAAAGAATAGTAAGGTGGTCCGAATCTTATTTCATCTATATATATTAGCTCATATCTATGTTGTTTACTTGGAGATATACTCATTATTATATTTACTATGATATAGCCTGGTCGTTTCGCTTAACGACCAAGGCTTGACGACGTTTCGCGAGTCCGAAGGACTTGGCGCGAGACTTGCTACTGCAAGACGAGTGACAAAGCGAAATGTGCCGGAGGCCAAGCGAGGGTTGCGAAGCAATCCCGAAGTGCTGCGTCAGAGCCGAAAGTTAGGCGAAGATCGATGCCTTATTAGAACCGAATTCGAATATTATTATGTAAAGCGTATTTTTGTATTTCTAGTTCGAGATTCAATATATCGAAACAAATAATTTCAACCATCTTTCCTCTCTTCATAGTAAATTTATAAAACGTAGATGTATTTCCAATGCTATATTTAGCTACGCGAAAATTATAATTGGTTTTTTCAATTTCCTTTATGCTTTTCCATGATAAAGCATTTACTCCAAACGTATTAGAACATCCTGGGGAAAAAGCTATTTTTATTTCATCAATTTGCATAAATCTTTCCGAAACGATAGGAGAGAATATAGAAAGAAATACTGCCCTGCATATGAAAAAGCTTATGCTGCATATTACTAATTTAACAAATCCACTAAATTCAAAAGAGAATAAGATACCTAAAACTACAACAATTGAATAAAAATAGGACAAAACATATTTATAATAACCTTTATCGACTATTTCTAATCGATAATATTCGGTCGTATAAATTTCTTTAAACGTTCTTCCGATTATTCTATTTTTCATCTACCAATGATATTTTGCATCGATTTTCGCTTAACGACCGAGGCTTGACGACGTTTTGTGACGGCACGAGTTTGCACATGCAAACGAAGTGACGGAAACAAAATGTGCCGAAGGCCCAGCGAGGGTTGCGCAGCAATCCCGAAGTGCAGCGTCAGAGCCGTAAGTTAGGCGAAGGCCTTTTCTCTCTAGTCATATTCAATCCAATATCGATCATTAAATCCGTAAACTTTTGTCTTCGCAGGAAATATATCGAATAACAAAACGTATTCCTCACGGATTTTTCTATACTCGAAAGAATGATGACCTAATCCAATTAACGTATTTGGTATTTTATCCATGTAATTGGGAACTAATTCCTCAAGAGATATGGGCATCCCATTGTTTTCCGACTTATACTTATCTATCGCGGCGATAATGGTTTCTCCTCTTTCAAGCGACCATTTAACTTGATATTGCGAAATGATCGTTGATATAAAAAGCTGTGGTACCATGAAAATAAAAATTGATAAGCCTCTTCCCAAAGTTTTCGCCTTTTTTCCAGTTAACTTTTGAAATATTCCAATTAAAATCATTAAGAATGAAATTATATAAGCGAATCCATAAATTCCTGAAACAAGAAAAGCTCCACCCAGATCAGCTGCAAGATCCACGTAGAGAATTGATGAAGCGAGTATTCCAACTATTAGAAATACCCATTTAATAATGAATTTATTATTCATATAATCTAATGCGATTGGTGCTTTTATTTTTCGATTTAGGAATATTTCAAAAGGCTTTCGCCTAACGACCAAGGCTTGACGACGTTGGCGATTTCTGAGCCTCGAAGAGGCGTTAGAACAGGCGCGATCTTTTGCTTTGCAAAAGTCGTGACTGAAGCCAATGTGCCGAAGGCCGAGCGAGAGTTGCGCAGCAATCTCGAAGCGCTGCGTCAGAGCCGATAGTTAGCCGCCGTTACTAATTTTAGTCTAATGATTTAACACAGGCGGCAATTAATTTATTCATTTCGCTTCCATTTCCGAAGTAATCTAATAAATGATTTCTTGATATTTTTTTCATAGATTGTGATCCAACGGCAGAACTCCACCCTAACCAATCGGATTGTCCAGAACGTAAATATTCTTCGCGGACTTCTGGCAATCCGAAACGATTATCTTTCATTTCTAAAATTTTTGCTTTTGAAATTGAAGAACTTTTAGGATTTATCAAAAGCAAATTTACTAATTCGCCAGCTTTTTCATACTCAGAAAGATAAATTTCAACAATCCATGCTATCCAAAATAATTGGTATTCAGTTATATCTCGTGAATTCCTAACTACATTTATTAATATATCAAGATAATCTTCCTTATCTTCTATAAACCGAGAAAAACTAAAAATATTCTTAATAAGATTAGGGAATTTTTCGATTATCCCTTCCAAATAATCTAAAACATTTCGAGAATAATCTCTTAAAAGAACTAAAACAAGTTCAGCATCTTCCTCTTCAATATTCGGATTTTTAAGAAGTGTTGTCAAATACTCAACTTGATCGTGGCTAAGAATATCTTGAAATGGATTGCTAACATCATATTCTTCCCCAGATACAATAATTACTTTCCTCCTTATTTGCAATAGCTCTGTTTTAACTGAGTCCAAATGCACATCAATATGTGAAGGAATATGATGAACCGTTTTCGATTGATTAATATTTAATCCTTTTAAACCCAAAAGCTGTTGAATTAAATTGAAATCGTCAAAAACCGTCTGCTGATCATTCCCAAATAAATAGAAATCATCCATGAATCGCAGAAATCCTTCACACTTCAATGATATTGAATTATCTATAAATTTAAGAAAATGCGAGCCTATTACTTTACAAGGTAAAATCCCTTGAGGCAAGCAATCAACACTTCTCCCAGAATTGATCTGTCTTAAAAATTGTCCAAAATCCTTTGTATCTTTTTCAGCGTTAGTGGTTTCAGAAAACCAAGAAACTAAGTCATGTTGATAGATTGAATTGAAGTATGACGATATATCAAACTTCATTCCATACTTGTATTTGTTAGTGAAAGCACTAATTGCCTTTTTAAAACTACTGTATGATGCCGCAGTATTGGGGACTTTATTTTCGGAGAAATTATATCCAAATATTTTTCGTGATTTAGAATTAGTAGAAATGAAATATGATCTATTTTTGTGAATTAAATCATATATAAAATACTCGGCAAAAGGATCAAGTTTTACAGTCCTTCTTAATAAACGTCCTCCTTTGTTCGCGAACACCCTACTTTGAGGTAAGAATTGAAGGGGATGATTTAAATTTCCATTTTGGTTTGCTATGCTCCTATCCAATTGTAAATGCATCTTATTTATAATTAGATGATTTGTATTTAGCGGAAATAGCGTTCTCTTAAAATCAGAGTTATAGAATTTTAAAGTATCTGCTGACATTTAGGTTTTAGTAATGGCGGCTAACGACCCAAGGCTTATCGACGTTGGTCGTAGGTGAGCCTCGAAGAGGCGTTACCGTCGGCGCGCTTTCTTGCTTAAGCAAGAAACGTGACGGAGACCAATGTGGCGAAGCCCGAGCGAGGGAGAACGAAGTGAACCCCGAAGCGTAGCGATAAGCCGAAGTTATCTGCTGTGCCGCGCCCGAATTTCTAACCGAGCGAAGCCACGGAAGGCGTAGTCGGTTAGGGAACACCAATAGAATTGCTATTTAAGATTTAAAAGATTACTTCTTTTTTGCAAATTCAGAAGCTACATCAGCAATGATCTTTCTCTGATCAGGTGAAATTTGTAAGAGTGTCTTTACGATTTCTTTCACACCTTTTGTGCTTTTGATTTTGCTGAATAAAACTTTATCCTCATCCATCTGAAAAACCTGTCCTTCATCAGAAGAAGAATACAGAACTGGTTTAATAGGTTTGGAATCATCTAAAAGCCAATCGAGGTTTATCTTATATCTTTCCTTAAAGGTAGTAAGAAATGCTTGAGAAAGCGATTCTACTCTACCTTGGATAATATTGTTTAATCCTGCTGGAGAAATATTTAGCTCAGGAGCTGCGTCTTTCTGGCTCTCACCATGATCTTCTATAACTGTTTGTACCTTCTTTCCGATTAGTTTTTCAGTTTTCTTTGAGGTCATTAAAAATACACTAATAATTTATTTTTCGTTGACATTAATTCACTAATGGTGTATTAATGTATTTACCGATACACGGGCACGGAATTAGTTTCTATGGCATCACCTCATACGAAAAGCAGAAAAAGACCGATTCTGAGACCCTCGAATACACAAAAGGCAGCAGATTCCGAGGTAACGATGTTTGCGAGTGTACTTCCTCAATGGAAAGTATCTAAAAAAGAGAAAGAATTCTTTTATAGAGCCTTGAAAGATGCGAGGAAGGATGCTGGCTTAACTCAAACGGACGTAGCTAAGAAGTTAAAACGAAGCCGAAGTCATATTTCAAAGATTGAGTTAGGACAAAGGCGACTATTTATAGATGAGTTTCTAGTGCTGTACAAGCTCTATGGGAAGCCAACTATCTATTTCTATTCAGCCTTTATTAAAAGCAATCTTATTGAACAAACTGATTAAGCCCGAGTAAAATCTGCGAAGCAGTTTTAACGAGGGCAATCGGATTAAGTTTAATGAAGATTTGGGGTTCCGATCGCGTCGCGTTCGGGTGAGAACCGGCTCATCATAAATCATAACCGAGGCAGGTTGTCATAAAATTACTTTATCCAAAGATAGGACCGCGTCGCTTTAAAATTTCGGTTATAGTATGCCCTTGATATTTATTAGGTTGAAAACTAGCTAATACTCCGCTATTTGCTAATTCGATTCGTTCATACAATTGCAAATATTCATTTCCGTGAAATTTGCCATTAGCATCTGAAACAGGGATGATAAAAACATTTCCACCTTTCAAAACATCAGCTATTCCAATTTCCCAAGGTACCCACTTAGAATTTATTGCATTCTTTGTTGCTAAGACCCAAAACATATCTAGATCTTTTATCTTTGTTTTAATTGTCGAGGCCGTTGTTTTATTCGTCTCCTTAGGCATTGCGGAATCTTTCCAATCAACATAGATATTTAATCCAAATTGAGCTAAATAAAGTATTAACCCTTCAACTAAATTGTTATCTTCATGACTATGGGAAAGGAAGATAGTAACGTTTGCATTCAAACTTTCTTGGAATATTCGACTCGTATTTTTACCGCGATACTGTTCACGATAAGAAAGTAAATTTTGTTCACTTAAATAACTCATAACACTCTTTAATAAAATTATCTACCTCTTCTTTTTGCTGCGTCTTCAATCCATTTACCCAAATTATTGTATCCATCATCTTTGATCCAATCATAGGTTGGGATAGATACCTCCTCTCCAGAAAGAGTAAATTTCCATTGCGTAAACGGATTTAAGCCTTTTGTAGAGGTTTTTTCGTCCTTATCTTTTATGTTATGAATATAAATTCCTAAAAGGCCATTTCCTTTCTTCCAGCTACTAGTAATTTCGTAATTAATCCATTTTCTACCGTAAGTATCTGAGCCTATTAATATAACAGTGACAGAGGTTCCCGAAAGCTGATTATCAATCCATTTCTCAATGGAACTATCATCTTTCTTTTTTACTGCTTCCCAATCCGCAGAATCAAAAAAACCAGCCGAATCTTGCGTAACCCAACTGTTCCGAACAATTGATGCACGCCAATTGTCTTTCTTATAATGAAAACTAAAAAATGTTTTTCTAGCCACCATAAACCTCCTAATTATTTACTACTTCTTTTAATATCGAAATTATTATTGAAATTAGTTCACTATCAGACTTTGCTTTATCATTGAGCATTTTAAAATTCGAGACGAGGCTCGTTGTAGTATATGCATATTTGCTAAGATTTGAATTAATCTCATTCCATATTTCCTCGGCGACAAAGCCTGTAGAACCGATAGGGATTAAAAACAACCCCTTTTCGAAAGCTATTTCAAATTCGGACGCCATTCCGTTGGAACGTACAATATGTCCAGATTCAAGTTTATTTCCAAAAAGAAAAATTGCAATTCCTGAATATAGGCACAAATCCTCTCTATATCTTCTCCACAATGTGTTCTTATCAATTGATCCAGTTATATCTTGAGGAAACGGCCTCAATAATAGTTGATCGTTAGAACTTTGACTAGGATTTAAATATATTTCTTCCAAGGCCCCTGTAATTACAGAACTGCCTACACCAAGGCCAAAACCAGAAACTATTTTATATCCTTCCTGAATTAAAGTTTTCGATAAGTTGTGTATAAAAAGAAAAGCATCATTTGGTTTTCTCGCTCCATAATCATTTGCTGCTCCAGAAATAAAAATTGTTTTACGCTTATATAGGTTTTCAATTTTATTAAGAGTGTTCGTTATTTCTGGATAATCAGATATCCTTATCGCTTTTATATTAAATCTGCTTAAATCAGAGACAAACAGTTCAAATTTAATCTTATCATATTCATACTCTTCGTTATTTGAGTAATCACTACTATTAATTTCCTTAATAAAGCAAAAATGTCTTCTCTGGTTTGAATTATATGCAACTCGTATTCTGCCAAGAATATAATCTAAATTCGGATCTTTAAAACTAAACCCAATAAATAAAAAAGTGCGCGAGACTAAAGATCCCGCCAAAGCTATAATAAATTGCCTATACTTTACGTGATATGACTCATAATCATCTTTAGTGAGAACGGCCTTATCCGGCGAACCTATATCTCCGTGCATTTTATAAACGACGGCGTCTCGCTTTGGCTTTGTATAAGCGAGCTGTTCAACAGTAGATTTAACATCTGGAATCCGTCCTTGCTTTTCCAATGCCGTTTCTATTAATTTATCGTAATTTGTTGTCCAATATTCATTCACAGGAAGTCTAGCAATAATGGCATGATTTTCAGTTAGCTTTGCATTCCTAGAAAATTCATCGATCAACAATTGATTGAGCTTGTGGCGATTCGAAGAATTCACATTTACGTGATATTGGGCAATGGCGACCATATCTGTTTCTTTTTCTATATCTAACTGAATCTCTTTTGCAATAGGTCTCATCAATTCCTTCCACGATACAAAACCAGAAGACATAGAAAATCCGGCACCGCAGAAAATAGCTAGGTTCTCCTCACTTAGTTCTTTTGCAATTTCACTGATGTACATTTCCTTCATATGTTTCCTATTATATTTTTATAATTTAAAGTAATCGCTTATTAGCATCACAAAAAAAGCCTGCCACGGACGGCAGGCGTCATAATGAGGGGCGCGGCATGGCAGATAACGACCAAGGCTTGACGACGTTTTGTGACGGCATGAGCTTGCGCACGCAAGCGCAATGACGGAAACAAAATGTGCCGGAGGCCAAGCGAGGGTTGCGTAGCAAGCCCGAAGCGAAGCGTCAGAGCCGAAAGTTAGTCGCTGTGACCAATGAAAAGTAGCAGCTTCATCGTGATTTTCTTTCTAAAAAATGATACCATTTAGAAATTATACCCTCAGGAACTTCGCAAAAAACGAGTCCCATTCCCCCTTCGTCTTCTGTATAAAACCGTTTTGATGGATCAATCTGGTAGTTTTTAGATTCAATACATCGATTACCATTCAAAGAGGACCAATCAACCCGCCTTCCATCTTCTAAAAGATAAACAAAACCACCGACTCGGATTTCATTTTCTATATACAGAAAATCCGTGATGATGAATTCTTTAACATAACCCCAATCAACACTTTTTATGGAATTTCTAGTTACTGATTTTGCACCTAAGAAGACTATCTTTTTCCCACATAATACTCCAGATAATAAAACTCCATCTTCTTGGGCGGTGTATTGAAAACAAGTACCAGTTTGTTTTTGTAATAGATAGTTATCCTTGAAATATATCAATGCACTTTTGTCATATTCCTGTGTTACCTCGACTTTTATAGCAGAAGCGTTTTTTAAATATACTTTGTAATTCTCAAATTCCTTTGCCTCTAAATTCATCAGAAAACAGAAATAGATAAGTAATAATATTTTTCTCATAGGAATATTTTTGGTCATGGCGACTAACGACCAAGGCTTGACGACGTTTCGCGAGTGCAAAGCACTTGGCGCGAGACTTGCTCTGCAAGGCGAGTGACAAAGCGAAATGTGCCGAAGGCCAAGCGAGGGTGCGAAGCAACCCGAAGCGATGCGTCAGAGCCGAAAGTTAAGCGCTGGTTGCGTTGTCTTACTAATTTTTTATAATTTCTTCCAATTTTGGAGAAATTTCTTCTGCTTTGTTAAGGACCATAAAATGTCCTCCATCAGCTATCAATATCGCCTTCCCTATCAATCTACTCGGAAATAACATATCGTTGCTTCCATGAATATGAAACAAATTAGAAGAATGTATTTTATTATTCCATTTCAATATAGATTTAAGAGCCCATTTTATAAATTTTCCATCAGTTTTAGAAAGAAAACTTTTCAATAGTTCTTTATCTTCAAACGAC
>NZ_RQGF01000040.1 GCF_004769615.1 Leptospira sarikeiensis
ACAGACTATACGAGACTAATTCATTATTTAACTTTGTCTTTATCATTTCGGGCGATTATTAAAATAACCGCCCGAAAAAATTGACGGAGCTGCCTGCAATAAGCCAGCTGCTCCATCGGAATTTACAAAAGTTTCCCAATTACCCGCCTTCGGATACCAAGCGCCATATAAACCATTCAGTTTAGTTGCTGCTCCAATCCACACTCCATTGATAATTCCATTTACAACCATTTGATCCACGTCAACGCCATCAAATCCTTTGTCTTTAACTTGTGAAATCCCATCTCCTATTCCCATTATAGTCCCACCTGCGAGAGAATTTACAAGCCATGAACCTGTCAACGAGCTAAGTGGAGCTGCAACAGCTGAAACCTGCCCATTTACCAATCCTGCATTTATTATAGAACATGCATCTGCATTCGGCTCAGTGCTTTTAATCAACATTCCTGCCCCAACACCCAAACCAGCAGAGCCAGCAACGGACTCTGTAGAAATAACAGCTGGCAACAATTTTGTTCCTACCATTGCGACCCCTTTGACAACTCCAGTAAGGCCAAGGACATTATCAGCGACTAAGCCATATCCAGCATAATCCTTATTTATCGATCCAGCTACGGTTTCAATTGTACCACCAATTTTCTTTTCGTTCCCAGAAAGAGCGTTGATCAACTCACCTGTTGCAAAACCAGTTTCTGTAATACCATGAGCTGCTATTGCTACTCCTGCCAAGGCTCCAGCAACAGTGACTCCGGAAGCTATTGCAATACCAATTCCACCGACTGTTTCTATCAGTCCTCCAGTCACTCTAACACCCGCGACTAAAGCCCGACCCCAATCCGGTCCATCAGAACCTGTTGTTGCAGTAGTCGCTCCGGCATTTTGAGTCTGGACTTGTTTTGCCTGCGCTTCAGCTATTGCCTTTTGTTTTGCAGCAGTATCTACCTGAGTTCGATAATCCTTAACCTGTTGTTCTAATGCGCCAGTCTCATAACCAGACTCTTTCAGCGATTTAAGAATTCCGTCTGTCTCTGCTCGAGAGTCTCCTTTCCACTGATCCCAGAAAGCGGCAACATCATTTTGAGAAAGTATCTTTTTGCCATTTGCATCGACTTGTACATCTCGCATCGTCGCTGGATCAGAAGCTCCACTACCAACGATCTTGTCGATTACGCTATCCAGCAGATTGCCACCCTCACTCTCTCTCCTAGCAGTCTCGTATCCCGCTCCATTTACTGCATCTGCACCTCTTTGTTTCGCGTCACCTGTTGCTTGTTTGGTTGGATCCGGAGTATCCGTATCTGTTTTAGAGGAAGCCTTCTCTAAATAGTCCTGGCTCCATTTATCATTCAAGAAATTGGTATTTGCAGCAAAACCATCTCCTTGTGTCCAGGTTCCTGCGGTTACTCCTCCAGAACCATATTGACTCGTGTTGTTTGCACCATCTTTTCCACCAGCTGCAGTAATGTTAATATTCGTCGAGCCGTATTCAGACCAATTGATATTAGCTCCTGTTCCTGCCCATTTATTGGTTTTATCCGCATTTTGAGGAGATCCATAAGATAGTCCTCCTCCAAAGCCATCGTTTTGGCTAAAACTCAGGTTTCCGCCGACTCCATATTTATCACTATTAAGACCAGCGTTGACTCCAACCCCGCTTTGTTGGCTATAACTTAAAGCGAAGTTCGCTCCATTCTCTGCGCTAAATCCTACGTTTCCGCTAACAGATCCATCTGCTCCGATATTTATTCCACCGTTGAATCCTTTATAATCGAAACCAAGGCTACCAGTCATTCCACCATTTTGAGTAACGCTGATGGATGCTGCCATTGGCCCGTATCCGACCCCAACGGATGCACCAAAGCCATCTGCATAAGAATAGCTAAGATTTACGCTAACAGCTCCACCACTTAAACTTTTGGTCGCAGCTTGCAATGCTCCACCGGCTGCACCAACGATTGCTCCTTGCAATCCGCCTTGAGCAGCTCCCGTAGCAGCTCCAATCGCAACAGCTGCATATAAAGATGCTCCGCCTGTGAATGGTGCTGCTGCAACCGCTGCAACTGTAGTTACCATTTGGAAAGTTTGGCTTTGATACCACTGCTCTTTCGGTTGACTATGTTTCGCAAGTTCTCCAGAGATTACCCAAGCAGGAATTCCAGTCGCTTCCGCTAATGCATTTGTAGCCTCGTCTTGGACATATGCTTTTACAGCATCTCCAAAACTTCCTCCACCTACTAATGCTCCAACAAAGGACGCTGGAAGACCAGTAGCTTCTGCGATTGCTCCAGTTACCCTGTCTTGGTAGACACCCTTAGCAGCTTCTTGCATGCTCTGTCCGCCGACCATTCCAGCAGCAACATCGAATAAGAGTCTTTTGAAATCAGCATCGGCTTGATTTTGTGCCTGCTGAGTTTGGATATCCTTGAGAATACCATTTAAGTAATCAGAATATGTTTGATATACTTCCTGAAGCTTTTGTCCTGTATATTGTTCCCCTACACCACTGAATCCAAAATTGAATCCTAAGTTTTCCAGATGGAAAGTTGTAGGCACACTAATCTCTTCTTGTCCAAATGTTACATCGATCGGAATTCCACTAACTGTTGCACTTCCTACAAGTTTCCAAATCCCTTTGTATTCTTCTCCGACAGTTGTGAATTCATATCCGTATAACTTTAAGTTATCCTTATAATCGGACATGATGGAATCGAAACCTTTCTGAACGGTTTCCTGCTGGGATTCTTCTGAGACTTTTGCAACAGTTTTGTTTTGATCTATAGCAAAGTCCTGAAGTTGGCTTCCCTCTGTTCCAACTCCAATAGAAACTTTAATTGTTCCTGAATTGCCTGCACTTAGTTTATCTGAGATCGCTGCAAACTTTGCGTTCTTCGCATCTTTCTGAACTGGGGCTTCCGCTGCAGGTGTGCCTGGAACATTCTGGTCTTTTTGGAATGTATTCTGAAGTCCATTATATGTTAATAATACTCCAGATCTTGAATCTTCATAGTATTTCTCGTTTGCAATTCGTTCTTCCTCGTTTGCATCCGAGTATGCTTTCAAATATTCTGATTTATCCGAGAATTGTTCATACGCAGGATTGATATTGTCTTCCTGAGTGGAGATATCATTCATATATGCGCTTACTAAATCCGGATTGAATCCGGTAGATGCAAGTTCTCCTGGACTAAGTTGGCTTAAGGAAAGTGCCGGTGGTTGGAACTGAGTTTGGATCGTCAGATACTGATCCACAAAGATCGCAGTATAAGTAGGATCCTGCATTGCTTGTCCTTCTACCTTATACACTCCACTGTTGATCGATCTCATTCCTACGATTGTTCCGTTGGCACCTTGTTGGAACTTATATCCTGCATCTCGTAAGTATTGATAATCCGCTCCAGTTTGGATCTTATCCCAAAGCGAATCAAATGCGTCTGC
>NZ_RQGF01000039.1 GCF_004769615.1 Leptospira sarikeiensis
TTCAGAAAGTCTTCAGAAATTGAAAGAAGATGCGGAGAATCGTAAAAAATTAGAAGGAGCTAAGATCAACGAGAAGGCTCTTGAGATGTTACATGATTATCTTGCGGGTCTTCCACAAAACAGCCGAAATTTCGATACAATCTACCTAAAAGTATTAAAGGATGCGGATACTAGTTCTCTTGGATTAGATCTCGATCCCGATGCGTTGACGAATAGAAAAGCTTTAGATATCGTTTTAGACTTTTTTAGGAATAATAGGAACGCGATCTCAAACCAACTGGCTTCCACAGATTATGAAGATTGGATCTCTAGTTTAGGGGACGAGTTGGATGCGGCAGGTGAGACAGTATCTTTCTATGAGGACGGAGGTAAGTTTTCAGAAGAGGACAGATCCGATATTCGAGCAAGCGGCACTTCGGAAGAAAAAAGACTTTTAAACGAGTATTATAATTTCGGTAGCACTTTCTTTTTCGGTTCAGCGGTTCAAAGTAAAATTGCATCTTTAGACCAAGCTTCTCAAAACTTCTCCGCATTTGCGTCTCAGGTAACCACAAGAGGTGTATTGTCCGCACTTACAGACGACTATTTTGAGGCCCAGGAAAATAAAACAAGCGGACTACTTGCAGAGATCCGTTCTAAGATTGGAGGGCTTTCTTCTGTTACAGCATCCGATCTTTTACAAGATTCTTTCAATATAGGAACAAATTTAGATCATGATAATGAAGAGGAAGATAGACGTAAAAATCTTCTCTCTGAATATCTAACAGGCAAAACAAGTACGGAAGATTTCCTACTTGCGATGAGTGATCTTTCTTCTCTCAGTAATATTTTTGGAGCATCCATCGCGACCAAAGTGTATTCGGATGCAACAGGGCTCAAAGGCCAATATACGAGCCAATTGACCGATTATGTAAATGCTTCCAATAACTTAACGAATTCCTTAAATAATGCGAATGATGCCGTAAATTCTGCGATGTCCTTATTTGCGGACAATCGTTTGGATTATTTCAACGGACAGTTGAGCTCTTTACAAGGGATCTATGATCTACGTAATTATGAGGATCCTGCAAATCCTGGAGTCCCGGTCTTTACGAGTATGGATTTTAGCAGTCTTGGGAATTATATCTCCGGGATATCTGCAAGTTTAAGCGGCTGGAATACCACAAAAGGAAACTTACAAACGGCATTTGCTTCTTATAATGATGCAAAGGCAACCTTGTCTTCCTTGACCCCAGGAAGTGATGAATTCTTAACCCAATCGAATACAGTACTTTCTAAGTTTAATGATCTAAGAACTGCGTATGAAGAAGCAAGAGGATACTTGCAGATCGTTACGGGAGATACCCAAAGCGCATATACGGAGAGTCGAAACCTAGTCACTCAAATGAAGTCCGAGGAAAGTCTTTCCGGCAATTTCCTTTTGAATGCGACTACACTTGCTACCGCTCCTGCAGGTATTTTGGATCAATACAATACGAATCCTGGAAACTTTACATATTTTGCATCTCTTCAAAGTGGTCCTGTTGAACTTTTGATCACAGAAGAAATGTCTGTGACTCTTGGAATGCTTGGTCTTGCGATAGACCAAAGTGATTTGAGCGGAGTGTTTGCGAAATCAACCGGATTAGATTCTATAACGACAAGTTTAAACTCGGTATCTACTACATATGCTTCTTTAAATTCCGCAAAGACTAAGATAGAAGATTTCCAAGACGGACTTTCGGATCGGATCGTAGTGTATCTGGGAGAAGGTTCTAAAAATCAGATCGATCAGGAAGAGCTTATCTCTTATGTAAAAGATCTTAGAAATTTTTTCATCACCAAACAACAAAATGGAGAACAGATCAATAGTTCTATCCTTTCCGCTTTGGAGACTGCGGGAGCATATACAGACGAATTGGAGAATTTGAAATATTTCGCTTCCATTCCTGTAGCAGATAGAACGGAAAGTAATCTAAATACTACTCTTACAACGGCTAAGACCTATACTACTACCATCCAAGAAGCAAGAACCTTGTTTGTAGAGTTACAATCCACTTTGAAGGCATTACAAGCTTCCGGTCAGCCTGCTTTTAACTCAATTACCCAGATAGAGGCAGGTCTTCAGAAATTTGCTGCTCTTCAAACAAAACTGCAAGGTTCCGATTTTGAATTGGATGCAGACGTTGTTTCCGGTATGGATTCCTTGAAAAACTATGCTTGGGAAATCCGTAAAGAGCAGTTAGGAGAAGCATTCTTATCCGAATTAATTTCAAATACTTCTTTGGATCAGTTTATTACGGAAGTAAGAGCTGGAAAACAATGGGCTGTGGATCCGAATGCCGCTTCTACAAATCCATATGCTCTATCTCAAAATACGGAAGCTAAGTTTTTAGGACAGGCTCTTACAGAAACCCAGATCCAAGAACTTTATAGTTTCCTAAAAGTATATAGAGACCAGGCGAAGATCCAAAATGCGGATCTAAGCAAGGGGATCGAAAGTATCCTGATCTCAAGCGATCCGGATATAAAAGAAGAACTACAAAAACAAGCATTAGCATTGGGTTATGAAAGAATTAATGCGAACCTCGCTCAAGGAGCGTTTGCAAGTGCCAGTTCTTATCCTCCGGAACTTGCAGACTATGCTTTGGTCAGTAATTTCTCCGCATACTTAGGAGCGATTAGTGCTGCAGCAACTGCAAATAACCAAACTGTAGATAAAAGCGAAGTATTAAGAAACTTCCTGTTAACATATGGAATTGCTTCTCAAGGACAGTCCCTTTTAGAAAACTTTGTCTCTAATTTTGATACTAGAAATTCCTCTTATTATCTTCCTGATTTCCTGAAGGAAAGAGATCTAGCGTATGCATATTATTATAGATCCGCTACGGAAAACTTAACTCCGGATAATATGGCTTCTCTTACAAGTTGGTTACAGAGTAAAAAATACGAATCCAGTCTTGTGAACTCTTTGAATAAAACAGTTCGAATGGATTCTCTTTTAAGCGGTTATTTGGGAGATCCTGATTCGGAATATTTGGATTACGCAGAAAATAAATTAAGCGGTGGGCTTTCCGATTCGGAAAAACAAGGATTCGTATTGTATAAGGCGGGGCTTTATTCTCCGTTTGCCGCTTTGGATCCTATGTCAAATATC
>NZ_RQGF01000021.1 GCF_004769615.1 Leptospira sarikeiensis
GATATTTGACATAGGATCCAAAGCGGCAAACGGAGAATAAAGCCCTGCCTTATACAATACGAATCCTTGTTTTTCTGAATCGGAAAGGCCACCACTTAACTTATTTCCAGCATAATCCAAATACTCAGAATCCGGATCTCCCAAATAACCGCTTAAAAGAGAATCCA
Source organism: Leptospira sarikeiensis (assembly GCF_004769615.1). Lineage (GTDB taxonomy): Bacteria > Spirochaetota > Leptospiria > Leptospirales > Leptospiraceae > Leptospira_B > Leptospira_B sarikeiensis. The sequence continues at coordinate 168 of NZ_RQGF01000021.1, forward strand.
TTCGAACGGTTTTATTTAAAGAATTCACAAGACTGGATTCGTATTTTTTACTCTGCAGCCAGCTTGTGAGAGAAGCCATATTATCCGGAGTTATGTTTTCTGTAGCGGATCTAGAATAATATGCATATGTTAGATCTCTTTCTTTCAAGAAATCAGGAAGATAATAAGAGGAATTTCTAGTATCAAAATTAGAGACAAAGTTTTCTAAAAGAGACTGACCTTGGGAAGCGATTCCATATGTTAATAAGAAGTTTCTCAATACTTCGCTTTTATCTACAGTTTGGTTGTTTGCAGTTGCTGCAGCAGCAATCGCTCCAAGGTATGCTGAAAAATTACTGACCAAAGCATAGTCTGCAAGTTCAGGAGGATAAGAACTCGCACTTGCAAATGCTCCTTGAGCAAGACTTGTGTTAATTCTTTCATAACCTATCGCTAATGCTTGTTTTTGCAGTTCTTCTTTTATATCAGGATCACTTGAGATTAGCACACTTTCGATCCCTTTACTTAAATCCGCATTTTGGATCTTCGCCTGGTCTCTATATACTTTTAAGAAACTATAAAGTTCTTGGATCTGTGTTTCTGTAAGAGCCTGTCCTAAAAATTTCGCCTCTGTGTTTTGAGACAATGCATACGGATTTGTAGAAGCAGAATTCGGATCCACAGCCCATTGTTTTCCAGCTCTTACTTCCGTAATAAACTGATCTAAAGAAGTATTGGATACTAATTCGGATAAGAATGCTTCTCCTAACTGTTCTTTACGGATTTCCCAGGCATAGTTTTTCAAAGAATCCATGCCGGAAACAACGTCTGCGTCCAATTCAAAATCGGAACCTTGCAGTTTTGTTTGAAGAGAAGCAAATTTTTGAAGACCAGCTTCTATTTGAGTAATCGAGTTAAAAGCAGGTTGGCCTGAAGCCTGTAATGCCTTCAAAGTGGATTGTAATTCCACAAACAAGGTTCTTGCTTCTTGGATCGTAGTAGTATAGGTCTTAGCTGTAGTAAGAGCTGTATTTAGATTACTTTCCGTTCTATCTGCTACAGCAATGGAGGCGAAATATTTCAAATTCTCCAATTCGTCTGTATATGCTCCTGCAGTCTCTAAAGCCGAAAGAATAGAACTATTGACCTGTTCTCCATTTTGTTGTTTGGTGATGAAAAAATTTCTAAGATCTTTTACATAAGAGATAAGTTCTTCCTGATCGATCTGATTTTTAGAACCTTCTCCCAGATACACAACAACTCGATCCGAAAGTCCGTCTTGGAAATCTTCGATTTTAGTTTTTGTGGAGTTTAAAGAAGCGTACGTAGTAGATACGGAATTTAAGCTTGTTGTGATAGAATCTAATCCGGTTGATTTCGCAAACACACCGCTCAAATCACTCTGATCAATCGCAAGGCCAAGCATTCCAAGGGTCACAGACATTTCTTCGGTGATCAGAAGTTCAACCGGACCACTTTGAAGAGATGCAAAATATGTAAAATTCCCTGGATTAGTAGTATATTGGTCCAAAATACCTGCAGGAGCAGTTGCAAGAGTAGTCGCATTCAAAAGGAAATTACCGGAAAGACTTTCTTCCGATTTCATTTGAGTGACTAGGTTTCGACTCTCCGTATATGCACTTTGAGTATCCCCAGTAACGATCTGCAAGTAACCTCTTGCTTCGTCGTATGCGGTTTTTAGATCGTTAAACTTAGAAAGTACAGTATTGGATTGGGTTAAAAATTCATCACTTCCAGGAGTTAAAGAAGACAAGGTTGCCTTTGCATCATTATAAGAAGCAAATGCAGTTTGTAAGTTTCCTTTTGCAGTATTCCAGCCGCTTAAACTTGCAGATATCCCGGAAATATAATTTCCAAGACTACTAAAATCCATACTCGTAAAGACCGGGACTCCCGGATTTGTTGGATCTTCGTAATTACGTAGATCATAGATCCCTTGTAAAGAGCTCAATTGTCCGTTAAAATAATCCAGACGATTATCCGCGAATAAAGCAACCGCAGAATTTACAGCGTCATTCGCATTATTTAAGGAATTTGTTAAGTTATTGGAAGCGTTTACATAATCGGTTAATTGACTCGTATATTGGCCTTTGAGTCCTGTTGCATCCGAATACACTTTAGTTGCGATAGATGCACCGAAAATATTACTGAGAGAAGAAAGATCACTCATCGCAAGTAGGAAATCTTCCGTACTTGTTTTGCCTGTTAGATATTCTGAGAGAAGATTTTTACGTCTATCTTCCTCTTCATTATCATGATCTAAATTGGTTCCGATATTGAATGAATCTTGTAAAAGATCGGATGCTGTAACAGAAGAAAGTCCACCGATCTTAGAGCGGATCTCTGCAAGTAGTCCGCTTGTTTTATTTTCCTGTGCCTCGAAATAGTCGTCTGTAAGTGCGGACAATACGCCTCTTGTAGTCACTTGAGTCGCGAATGCGGAGAAGTTCTGAGATGCCTGATCTAAAGATGCAACCTTACTTTGAACTGCTGAACCGAAAAAGAAAGTGCTACCGAAATTATAATACTCGTTTAAAAGTCTTTTTTCTTCGGAAGTTCCGCTTGCTCTAATATCCGATCTGTCCTCTTCCGAAAACTTACCCCCGTCCTCATAGAAGGATACGCTTTCGCCTGCCGCGTCTACCTCGTCTCCTAAACTAGAGATCCAATCGTCGTAATCCGTAGAAGCTAATTGGTTTGAGATCGCGTTTCTATTATTTCTAAAAAAATCTAAAACGATATCTAAAGCTTTTCTCTTGGTCAACGCATCGGAATCAAGATCCAATCCAAGAGAACTAGTATCTGCATCTTTTAATACTTTTAGATAGATCGTATCGAAATTTCGGCTATTTTGTGGAAGACCCGCAAGATAATCGTGTAACATCTCAAGAGCTTTCTCGTTGATCTTAGCTCCTTCTAATTTTTTACGATTCTCCGCATCTTCTTTCAATTTCTGAAGACTTTCAGAA
>NZ_RQGF01000041.1 GCF_004769615.1 Leptospira sarikeiensis
CAAATTATTTCGGAGACGCTTCAGGGCATTTTTCATTTTCTTTTTCGTTATTTCCCTAATTTTCAATTTAGAGATCTCTGCAGAAGTTTTGTCGGAAGCAGGTTTAATCCGTGGAGATTGGGAAGAAAGCGCACAATATTCTATAGAAAACCTAGGCTATTCTCATCATAAAGATAGAGAGGTCCATTTCATTTCGACAGAAGATCTGGATCGAATCGAGAACGATCCAATTCTTCTTGTGCTCCGTATCGAAGGCGAACTTGAAAAAGATTTAAATCGTAAAGATCCGGAACTACTCATATCTTCCGTTCCTCTAAAGGAATTAATGGAGCAAACTGGATCAGGACCAAAGACTTCCGATTTTGGAGAAGGATCCGATTATTATTCTTTGTTCATCGGATCTGAAAATAGAAATACTCGCAGATCCATTTCTGAAGTTAACGATCTATCTAGTTTAGAGCAAGGCTCTAGTTTCTATCGTTATTATTATAATTTTTACGGCTTACATTTTGCCGAAGGGTTACGAGTTCCGAATCGTAAACTCACCCGTTATTATGCCCGTTTAACTCATAGTGATCCGGAAAATTTCATAAAGAAACAGAAAGACAGGGGATGGACAATGTGTTTATCACATTTTGCTTTTCTTCATTCATTCTTGGAACTTTACGCCTTTCCGATCACATCCCGTGATCACTTAAGTTCCGAACTTGATCCTCTGTTTGGTCCGAGCCTTGGTGAAAGCGACCTATCTTCTGTTTCTAAAAAGGAATCCTTGGTATGAATCTATTTTTTAAAAATTCAATCTTAAACCAAATCTCTCAAAGACTACTCTTAGTTTTGGGACTTAGCTGGATTTCTCGAATTCGATACAGGAGTTTAGCGAGTAAGAAGAATAGGCGTCTTTTACGAAAATTCGGTATTCGAAGTTTATTTGTTTCAGCTAGATCTATTCTATTATTCGTACTTATTTTCGAGATCACGGTTGCTCCTTTATCCGCAGATCCGACCCTGTTTCGTGATTTATGGAAAAACGGATCGGATGGAAAATTAGAAAGGCAATATCAAAGCGCGGATAAATCCGAAACCGATTCGGAATGGGACCAGAGTGTAGACCGAGGCTTTTCTCTTTTGAAAGCGGATTGGGAAGCATTAGCCGATAGAGCGATCGAAAGAAATCTTTTAGAAAATGGAGGGAGTTCCAACACAGCCTTAAAAGAACAATTATTGATGGAGAAGGCCCTTGTTCGAGAAGAATGGGAGGATGACGTACAAGAGGAGATAGAATCCAGAAAAGGGCAATGGAAAGCGAAAGTATCTTCGGGAAGTTTAGACGAAGCATTACAAAATATAGATAAAGCAGCGTTAATCCAGGCTGTTTTGAATGCAGGGCTCCAGGCTCAATCCGGAACGGATGCGACTGCAAAAGCAGGATTATTCGATTCGAATATCCAAGGATTTTTAGCGACATTCCGTTCTAATTGGGAAGCGGATCTGGACTCAAGAATAGAGTCCTTAAAGAGTAATTCGAATATAATATCCGTTTCAGAGAAACAGGGTTTCGAAACAGCTCTTTTAGATATTAAGAAATATATTTTATCTGAATATTATTACGAAGAATCTTCTATCGTAGCGGCGTATCGTTCGAATTTCGTAGCGAAGGCAAATTCATTGGATGATCTGGATGGACAGATCGCTCAAGAGACGGACCCGAACCAACTCGCACTATTATTGATCGAAAGAGCAAAGAAAAATACAAATGATCTTTCCGGATTTTTACCGAACCAATCCCAAAATGTAGATCCTGATACGATTGTTGCGAATGGAGACGATTATCAGTCCAAGTTTTTAGCAGCACTTCAAGCAGGACAAAAACAATGGCAGGATGCGATCGACCAACTTGTTCTGGGGAAACTTCGTTATGATAAGGAAGTAGAACTCCAAAGAAAAGAAGGAGAGGCTGACTGGGCAAACGCATATAACCAGATCTTAAAAGCGAAGGACGATTGGACTACTGTTGTAAACCAGCAGATCCAAAAGGGCCTGGAGGCTTGGGATACTTCCGAGACACAATTAAAAGAAAATAAAGCAAAAGCCTTGGAAGAGTTGAATCGAACTCTTTCTACACAATCGGAGCAGTGGCAGGCTCATGTTCGAGGAATAGAGAATATAGTAGCAGGTGGAGCAGATACTCTTACTACAATCGAATCAAATATTAAGTTTTTTGAAGATGCGATCGAAAGGGCACAAAAGCCTGATAGCGGATATCCAGCTTCTATAGTAACAGAATATCAACAACAACTTGCATATTGGCAAGGGCTTGTGACCCGGGTCCGAAATGTAGTGAGAGATTCTCAAAACTCATTACATGACGACGATGTAAGAAGTGCGAACGGTTTATTGAGTTCAAGCGGGATCTATTC
>NZ_RQGF01000029.1 GCF_004769615.1 Leptospira sarikeiensis
ATCCACGTAAGGATCTATCCAGCGGATATACTTTGGATTTTCTCCTTTAAAATCAATATTCCGAAAAACTCTTTCATCAGCTCCTAAACCACTGATAAGATATATATTTTTCACAATTTCCTATTTCTTGGATTACTATTGAGCATTACGCAACTGGCGCTTAACGACCAAGGCTTGACGACGTTTCGCGAGTGCGTAAGCACTTGGCATGAGACTTGCCCTGCAAGGCGAGTGACAAAGCGAAATGTGGCGTAGCCCGGAGCGAGAGTTGCGAAGCAAGCTCGAAGCGGAGCGTCAGAGCCGATAGTTAGACGCCGTGGGGATTCCTTTTAATCAATTCGATTATTTTCTTCTTTTCTTCTTCAGTGGGCTGCTGAACACGATTTTCTCGATCATCACGAATACCATCAATCAAGAAATCAAAATCATAAAGTGTATCTTGCCCAGTGTCCATTCCAAGTCGACGAATAGATAGGCTGATAGTAATTTCTTGCTTTGAATTCGCATCTTTAAATACAGTGACAACTTGCTTTGGCAAGTTATCTTCAATTAAAATCCGTAAATTCCTGATTTCTTCAAATTCCCAAAGAATTTCAAGAATCGTTTCACGATGAAACCAGCCAAGCCCTGCACTTTCAAAATACTGATTACGCAGAGTAGCTTTGTCATTGCATGTTAACTGTATTTCTGCAAGTAAGGTGAACGGATAGTTCTTGTAAATATGAACCGCTGTCATTCGTACAAAAAAGAATTTTCCATTAAATAATCCCCAATCAATACCCCAATCCGTGTCTGAGTCAGCAGATTCAAACCTCCCCAAAGAAGAAGTTGCAGCATGAGCTAATGCGTTTTTTAGATCTTGAAAGCCAGATTGAAATGAATTTCGAAAATCAGCATAAAACTTTTCTTTAAGAAAGAAAGGTATTTCACAATCTTCTAATAAAACAGGCAAAACTACTACTCGCTTTTCTTCAAGTTCGCGCATTAGGGCAGAGTTTAACTCTTTTCTGCACCAATCTGAGGATACGGATGCTTTAGAGAGCACCACACATAAGTAGTCTGATGATTTTATCGCTGATTGAATCTTATCAATCAGTGAATCACCGACTTTCATTTCCCATCGGTCTAACCAAACGTGAACTCGTTCGCTTACTAAATTTTTTGCGAGACGATCAACAAAATCAAGATCCGTTCTAGAGTAACTAATGAATACAGGCATATTTAATCTCCATGGCGTCTAACGACCAAGGCTTGACGACGTTTCGCGAGTGCGCAAGGACTTGGCGCGAGACTTGCTCTGCAAGGCGAGTGACAAAGCGAAATGTGCCGGAGGCCAAGCGAGAGTGCGCAAGCATCTCGAAGCGCAGCGTCAGAGCCGAAAGTTAGACGAAGATCGGGACAAACTAAAAATTGATTGGGTAATTGATCTCAATTAGATCGCTTCTTAGTTGATCTAAATCATCAATTTCTACTTTTAACTTTTTCAAAAAGGAACCATCTATCTTGTTCATAGCGTAAATCTTTTTTACCAAATCCAAGCTAACTTCCATTTCGTAGTATTCTTCTGCCCACTTTTGGTAAGTAAGTGGATTACCATCTAATATATAAAGCAACTCTTCAGAACCGTCATCTCCTCCCTTCGGAAAAGTAATGTCCCCCGTTTTCCATGCCTTATCTTTATTTAATCTCCAAATAAAGAAAGTTGTTCCAATTGATGGGATAGGTTCGGTATCAATAAACTCCTGAAATTCAGGAGGCATATTTTCAAATAATCCTGGCCAATATTTTGGCTTTTTATTAATCCAAGGTGACATTTTCGACTCACGATCAAAACCATTAATCGCCGCGCCATGCTGGCTAAATAATATTTTATATTCACTACCGCTTCCATCTCTCATTGAGCCTAATTCTTCCGAAGCGGACCATTTAGAGTCATAGGAATAATATCTCAACTCCCATTCAGGACAAAGGATAGCATCTAACGCGGCGATTGACTTTGATAAATTTTTTATAGTTTTTATGTCTGAAAGTTTATTTAAGTTTTTTGTTGATATATTCATATCCTATTTCTTTTTCCCGATTTTCGTCTAACGACCAAGGCTTGACGACGTTTCGCGAGTGCGCACGCACTTGGCATGAGGCTTGCTTAGCAAGACGAGTGA
>NZ_RQGF01000033.1 GCF_004769615.1 Leptospira sarikeiensis
GTTTTCGGCGGCAGTTCGAGAGGTCCAGGTAATTCCGTCAGGAGAGGTCATAACTCGGTTCGTGCCACTATCCCCTACCGCGACAAAAAGACCTTTTCCATACGCAATACCCCACCAACCACTCGCTGCACTTGCCGAACGTGCAGTCCAGCTAAGAGAATCAGATTTGCAAGTTTTCAGAAGAGCGAGTAGTGCTGGATTCGTACCACTGGAACCACCATCACAACCCAATGAAAATACGGACATTGTGCAGAAAATTAGAAGAATGTTTAATAAAGTAATCTTTGATTTTGACACTTAATACCCCTTAAGGAATAATTTTTAGTTTTATACAAAACAATCGCCTGGAATTCCAAGCTCAGAATTTATTTCGAACTACCTTAATCAAATCAATCTGGAAATATTTCATCATATAATTAGTATTTAATATTAAAAATTAATTATTTATTAATAAAACTCGTTCAAATTCGTTTAACAAAAATACTCAAATGAGGTATAAAAACCCTTCTCAGAAGAGCACGGAGAGTTTTAGAACACGAAAAAAGGGGGAGTTATATTACAAATTCATTACCAATAAATCAGCCTGGTAAGGATTTTGACTATGAGATAGATAAAAATAATTTTTGAGTATTTTTCTTCATTATCCCCTTCCCTGATTTTATGGGATCGAGTATTGAGATTATAGGCTATTGCCTGCAAGATCAGACTAAACCTTCCTTAAAGATTTTCAACGGAAATGTAAATTCAATTAACGTTATTTACATTTCCGTCCGATTCATTTCCAAGTTTGCTTAAGATGTTCGACCTTTACACCTCTTATGCCTAATTTGACTCGAGCAAAAATATCTCCCAGGAAAGAATAGATCATTTCACTCAGAATCGGCCTCTCTTGCGAACTCCAGGCGTCCATTTCTTCAGGAAGAATAAATGGTATTTATTTTCTTTTGAAAGTCACGACCTTTCACCTTTTGAACGCCAACATTGGAAATGGGGAAACCACGTCCATTTTGTCTCTCATCATTGGGGAAAGAATTTGGATCCAAAGAAGTTATTAACCGATATATCTAATGGTAAATACAATGGAGCAAGCCTCCATATCTCCGTTCACCACGTTTATCAAGATAAATTCTCGAAGCCTTTCGTCGACGATGATAAATCCCAAACTTGATAAATTAAATATTTATAAAATGATAGTCATTTCATTCGATTGCCAAATATTGGAGCGTTTATGATTCAGGAAAATTTACCGAAATTCATCTTACTTATTTCTTTGGTAGCATCAAATTGCATCGCTTTGGATACTTTAGGTTTATCTTATGATAGAATTAAAGGTGACGAAGTTGCGTCTAAAATGGCAGATGCGGCTTTAACGACTGACTTAGTTAATTCAACGATACTTACAGGCCAACCGTCAATATCAATAACGGCAATATTCTCTTCTGTAATTGCTGGCATTGATGTTAAAAAGTATTACAAAAAATCAGAAGTTGATGATTGTATAAATGACATCCGCGGGTTTAAAGGATTTCTATTAGGATCTACAATTACGGTAGCGACTTCCTGTAAACTTTCGCCAGATGGACCTATCCTTTAAAGAGTAATTGGTCTTTTGAGAAGCCTTAAATCATCTCAAATCACATTGAGCATAACTTG
>NZ_RQGF01000013.1 GCF_004769615.1 Leptospira sarikeiensis
TTCGATCGGGGAAGGATGGTATCCTGTTGCGACTAACCCGGAAATATGTGCGATGTCCGCCATTAGTTTTGCGCCTACGGATTTTGCGATCTCTGCGAATTTATCGAAATCTATGGTCCTGGAATAAGCGGAGGCTCCAGCTACAATCAACTTAGGCTTATGTTCTTTTGCAAGAGAAGCTAAGGAATCGTAATCGATTGTTTCCGTTTTTGGATCCACTCCGTATGGGATCGGTTTATAATATCTTCCGCTGATATTTACAGGAGAACCATGAGTTAAATGTCCTCCATGAGCCAGATTCATTCCTAAGAAAGAATCTCCAGGTTCCAAGGTTGCCAGGAATACTGCCATATTTGCCTGGGCTCCGGAATGGGGCTGAACGTTCGCATATTCTGCTTTAAAGATCTTTTTAGCTCTTTCGATCGCGAGGGATTCTACGGCGTCTGCGTTTACACAGCCATTATAGTACCTTTTGCCAGGATATCCTTCCGCGTATTTATTGGTAAGAGTAGATGTATAAGCTTCCAGAACAGATCGGGACACGAAGTTTTCGGAAGCGATCATTTCCAGGTTTTGTTCCTGTCTTTTGTCTTCCGCTTGTAGTGCTTGGAAAATTTCGGGGTCTTGTTGTGGAAGATATTTCATTTTTTCCTCGGTTTTGTTTTAGGGAGTATCTCCCAGAATATAACGTAGATCTGAGTATTTTTCCCGAAACAGACGATCCGTTTCCTTTCTGACTTTTCGAAAGAAGGATGGATCCGTTTCGGTACCTAGGATTTCAACCCCCAGATAATCCGCAAATAAAAGGGAAAGGTCTTCCTTGAATTTTCCGGACGAAAAGGAAGCAGGTAAAGAGCTTACAAATTCCTCATGGGATCGCCCTTTTCTGTATTCCGGCTCTTCTGGAGGGTGGGGAAGAAGGTCGGAAACTAGGGAGATCAATTGGGAATCCAGGATCAGTGTTCCGTGTTGGACAATACAGTTCTTCTTTCTGAATTGGGCATTTCCGGAAATTTTTTTCCAAACATCTGTAGAGATCTCCAATGCAAGATCCGATTTTCCCTTACATTTGGTCTTGAGTCCCTGCTTGTTCAATGCGGAAGAAATGATCCCAAGGAATATCTGATAAGAATTCGAGACTGGATATAATTCAGGCTTAGCTTCTAACGAAACAAAAAGGCTGAAGTTCAAATTCCAATTAGGTTCATGTACGACCGTTCCGCCTCCACTTGCTCTTCTTGCGATATAAGTAGGATCTCCTACAGAATTCTTTTTAGGAAGTTTTGTATCTGAGAACTTCGAAATAAAACTTTGCACGTTCTCTTTTCCCGCACTAAGTTCCGGTTTTTCGGAAAGACCTAGTATGATGGACCTCGGTCCTTCCCAAAAGCGGATCCCTCCAATATATCCGAAGGCAGTTAGTTGCAACGCCAATGCTTCCTCTAATGCAAGATTATAGTAAGGAGTTCGGATAG
>NZ_RQGF01000001.1 GCF_004769615.1 Leptospira sarikeiensis
TTCAGACCGCTTGCGTTGATCGGAGAATTTATAGGGACCAGGATACTATTCAAATACGTCTGTAAAGTACTTCTTTCTGCATCGATCCTACTCTTGAGATCGGTCATTTTATCTTTTATAATATCTTCAGCTTTACTAAAACGAAGTGCTCTCTCTGCCCATTCCTGTGTTTGTTGTTGGTTCTGTTGGACCTGAGGATCCGAATTCAGACTTGCAAGAGTGGTTTGTTTAGAGATCAGATTTTGGAGATCTGTGATCTCTTTTAATTTTGCTGTAACCGCATCATTTGCAGTTGTTAGTCGATTCTTAGCAAGATCCAGGATATTCATACCGCCTACATCTTGGCTGTATTCCTGAACTGTTGCAAAATCATATACCGCACTCTTTTGAGATAATGCAACAGATGCAGCTTCCATCGTATTGTATGCTGCAGTTACCTGAGTTTGTTTTGTGGCATACTGGTCTTGGATAGTTTTAACAGTATCTTGTTGGTTTTTAAAAGCGGTTTGGGCGTCTTCGAAAGCCTTTTGGTTCGTATCGTATTGGGTTTTTACGATCGAGAGTTCCGAACCTAAAGCATTCTGTAATGCGGTTCCTGTTAAACCTTTATATTTGTCCGCGATATCTGTGAGGATCCCGATCCTTTTTCCTGAATCGATGATAGTATCTCCATAATTGGACATAGCACCTTTTGCTTTACTTGTTTCCGCATACGGATCGTCGATCGCAACCCTACCAGGCAAATTATTGTCTACATAGTTGTCTATGATACCTTTTAGGTTATTGATCCCGCCGATAAAATCGTAGGTCCCGGTACTTACGTTTTTATTATATACGGTATCCGTAATTTCGTAACCCGAATCTTGGATCTCTTTAAGAGCTTGGCGAATAGAAGGGTTTGCTTCCGTTTTATCAGGATCGAAAGAATAACTCTTATAACCTTCGATAAGGCTAAGTAAATTTCCAAGTCTTTGTTCTGCTTGGAACTCCAACTCTCTTTCTTTATTTGTGATCTGAGTATCTAAAGAAGGAGCAGTTTGACCTTCTGCACCTATACCAATATAACTTAAATAACTCTCTATAACGACGTTTCCTTTGACAACATCGTAAGCGTATTTTGCCTTACGCTCTTCTCCCTGAGCCCTAGTTCCTTCTAAAACCAAATTAAGATCCTGTTCTCCTAGTTTAGAAACTAGATCCTCGAATCCTGTCTCATTCTGATAATTTTTCAGATAGAAATCGGATCTGATATTTGACATAGGATCCAAAGCGGCAAACGGAGAATAAAGCCCCGCCTTATACAATACGAATCCTTGTTTTTC
>NZ_RQGF01000044.1 GCF_004769615.1 Leptospira sarikeiensis
ATCCCTTCGCACCAATCCTCACAGGCGCCGCTTGCGGCGCATGAGTAGAAATTGGCGCCAACACATCGAGTCCAAAGACTCGTGCATTCTTAATAAAAGAGAACTCATTCAAATAGAGAGTAGAATTTTGCGGCCTTATGTATCCGTAAGATGCGAATGCAGTTTTAAGAAGACGTTGATTTCCTTCTGCAACTTGATTATGAACTCCATTCTTGCTCCACCTGTTACGAGCCCAGCGATATCGGCCTTCCACAGACTTCGCATTGTGATTCACACTTCTGTGATTCTTGTAAATACCCCAAAGCCACGGGTATCCTTGATCAGTGAATAGCGGAGTAGAAGCGGGAAGATGTTCTTTAATAATAGGTCCCAGAGTATTTGCTTTTTGATTGGGAACTGAGGTGAAGAAGGCAGGACCACCTTTAACAGCAATGGTTTGAACAAGAGTCCCTACTTGTTTACCTCCCAGTTTCTCTGAAAGATATATAGAAGCAGTAGCACCACCATGACGATACCGTTTACGACCTTTATTCGCACGCTCACTGGCTGAATACAAAACGGCTGTATCAGCGCATACATAAGGCCGATTCGCCATTTCAGCAGTAATATCGATATCAGCATCAGATAACACAAAATCGCGGAACCGCACAGCTAAATCATTGTACGCCAACTTCTTATAAACAGGAAGTTGCTGAGAACAGAATAGCTGAAACCGTCTCTTGAGAAGAGAAGCGGCCTTCCCACTAATACGTAAACGCACACCTATCTCGGTAGCAGTCAGAACTTTTGGATATTGAACCAGCGATTCATAGAATACAAATCCAAACATCCATAACGGTAATTTGAAATGATGAAGTGGAGTGTAGCTAAGACGTGAAGTCTGGTAATGACAGACTTTGCATCGAATCACATCCGGACGCGTAGAAATCTCTTTATCCATTACATCACTACAATTCTTGCAGTGTTTTGGATAGAAGTCGGACAAAACCTTTTTGGTAATAGCAGTATAGAAGCTAGTGTTGTATGGAGTCAGAACGCGATTTGAATCATGTTGTTGATGAGAAGTATGTCGGAAATTAGCGGATGAAGCGATCGTACCTTCAGTACGATCGTTAGAGTAGGCTTTAATTGTGAGCTTTGGTGGGGAGAGATA
>NZ_RQGF01000019.1 GCF_004769615.1 Leptospira sarikeiensis
CTAACGACCAAGGCTTGACGACGTTTCGCGAGTGCGCACGCACTTGGCATGAGGCTTGCTTAGCAAGACGAGTGACAAAGCGAAATGTGCCGAAGGCCAAACGAGGGTTGCGAAGCAATCCCGAAGTGCAGCGTCAGAGCCGATAGTTAGGCGACGGCTCTGCAGTTAATACATAAAAATTAAGCCAGGGATGGCGTTATTAATTATTTATGAGCATAATGTTCTGTATATAAATCCAGAACCTTTTTAATCATAGTCTGATAAGGTATACCAGATCTCTTAGATTCCTCTTTAAAGAACGAGATACTCTTTTTACTCAAGACTATCGTTACCCTGGAATTATCTTCTTTCAAAACAAGTTTATTCGGAGGAGGAAGAAAATCCTCAACAGCCTTAGAAGATTTAATTGAAGATGATATAGATGCTGGTGCATCAGTGTATTTTATTTTCTTTTTCATAAACTTTCTTACCTTGCCTCCAATAACCTGCCCCAAAGATTCTGATTTTACCATTTCTAACAGTAAATCTTACCGTCGATACATGCGAATCAATGAGACCAAAGCAGTAATATCTTTTTTCGGAATCTGAAGAATGGGTAACATCTAAAGTAATAACCCTATTTGGATCCAGGAATACCCTTTGGGCTTCAAAAAAGTCAATTCCATGTTTCCGCAAATTTTCATCATTTTTTGCTGGATCCCATTCAAACTCCATCTATATATAAAAATGGATAAGAAACAAATCTTTGTCAATACATATAATTATGCATATTTTAGTGCACATTTATAAAATTTAGAGTTCATATTAATGAAAGCGAGCGGGCATGGAAGCCCGCAAAATTTGGAACGAATATCATGCAGAGCTGTTCGTCTAAC
>NZ_RQGF01000024.1 GCF_004769615.1 Leptospira sarikeiensis
TAGAGCTTGCTCGTGCAGAGCTTACAAATTCCCAAGCCGCATATGATAGCACTGTAAAAATGCAGGTGCTTATCCAGAACCCTGGCTTACTCGGAAAGATCGGAGAGTTAAAATCCGACGGAGATAATAAGGCAGATTCCGGATTACGTTATGAGATAGAGCAGGCAAATGAAGAGTTGGATAGACAAAGAGAAGTGTTACGCCAACAGGAAGAGGCCATGTATAGGCTTACCTATGAGCGTGAGAATGCTCTTCGCACTCAGTCCTTTTATAACCAAAGTTTAAACCAGATCTTAGCATTCGAAGATATTAAGGAGAAAAAAGCAAGTTTAGAAAGTATTCTGGACGGTAACGGATCCTTAAACGATAAGATCGATTCTCTCTTAAGTGGGAACACTTTAGTAACTTTGTATGGAAATACGGTAGCGGTCCAGTTACAGAAAGAACTTACGGAGATGAAGTCCAAACTTTCTAATTTGGATACACCTGTAGTAAGTGCAAGTACCACATTCGATTCTCAGGTGCAGTTGATGAATACTGCAGCACAGAATTTCCCTGCAGATACACTTTCCGCCAAAAAATCAGAATTAACTCAGTATCTGAACCAGTTAAAAGGGATCCGTGGAAGTTTAGGTTCTGTTTCTTCTTACGATACTACTTATCTTGGACTTGATCGTGTGGATCAGGGGATTACGTATTT
>NZ_RQGF01000036.1 GCF_004769615.1 Leptospira sarikeiensis
AAGTTTAGGTTCTGTTTCTTCTTACGATACTACTTATCTTGGACTTGATCGTGTGGATCAGGGGATTACGTATTTAGAATCTCTACTCGCAGAATGGGATACAGTAAGTACTTCCATGAAAGATGGATTCTCTTTGATCAAAGATAAGTCGGGAGAATACCAAACATATGCGAGTGCAAATGCTTCTTTAAAGGGAAGTCTTGAATATTCGAATCGGATCTTGGGTCTTGTTAACGATATCCAAGGTGGAGCGATCAGTGTAGGAAACTTCCAGTCTTACCTGAGCGATTTGGATCAAACTACGAATTACCTAAATACGATCCTACTAGATGTATTCCAAAGAGGGGATACAGTAATCGATTCCAGTCTGACAGGAACTGCAAGAACAAGTGCTAAAAACGATCTATCTGCGCTTAGATCCGGATTAGACACAGGCTCTAAGGCTTGGGCTCCTGTTCTTTCTGGAATGGGAAGTTCTTTCAATGATTTAAACGGACTATTCGGTAATTTCGGAAATTCTATCCAAGCTTTTAGATCTAGTTTAGAAGATCGTAATACTACAGCTAAATCAGTTTCGGATCGACTATTATCCTATTATGAAGGATTCCAATCCGAATATTTAATGCGTAAGGACCAACTTACCTTCCTTTTGGATCCGAACGGA
>NZ_RQGF01000037.1 GCF_004769615.1 Leptospira sarikeiensis
AAGTTTAGGTTCTGTTTCTTCTTACGATACTACTTATCTTGGACTTGATCGTGTGGATCAGGGGATTACGTATTTGGAGTCTCTACTCGCAGAATGGGATACTGTAAGTACTTCCATGAAAGACGGTTTTACTTTAATAAAAGATAAATCCGGAGAATACCAAACATATGCGAGTGCAAATGCTTCCTTAAAGGGAAGTCTTGAATATTCGAATCGGATCTTAGGTCTTGTTAACGATATCCAAGGCGGAGCGATCAGTGTAGGGAACTTCCAGTCTTATTTGAGCGATTTGGATCAAACCACGAATTATCTAAATACGATCCTATTGGATGTATTCCAAAGAGGGGATACTGTAATCGATTCCAGTCTGACAGGCGCTGCAAGAACGAGTGCTAAAAACGATCTATCTGCGCTTAGATCCGGACTAGATACAGGCTCCAAGGCTTGGGCTCCTGTTCTTTCTGGAATGGGAAGTTCCTTCAATGACTTGAACGGACTATTCGGCAATTTTGGAAATTCTATCCAGGCCTTTAGATCTAGTTTAGAAGATCGTAATACTACAGCAAAATCAGTTTCGGATCGACTATTGTCCTATTATGAAGGATTCCAATCCGAATATTTAATGCGTAAGGACCAACTTACTTTCCTTTTGGATCCTAACGGA
>NZ_RQGF01000018.1 GCF_004769615.1 Leptospira sarikeiensis
GGATAAGCACCTGCATTTTTACAGTGCTATCATATGCGGCTTGGGAATTTGTAAGCTCTGCACGAGCAAGCTCTAACGCCTTTCTTTTTTCCTCTAATGCCTTATTTGCAACCTCTAGATCCGATAAAATACTTGTTCCACTACCTGGATTTGTTCCTACATTCGTTGTCGAAGTTGGATCCAGTCCCGGTTGAGAATATGTGGAAGAAGCACCACTTCCATTTAGTTCTGCAAGTAAGCTCAAATATGCATTCTGTTTTGCGATAAAGTCGGCTTTTAAGGTTTCAACTTCTGTTTGTAACCCTGCCGCGGTTTTATTTCCTACATTCGCTACTGCATAATCGTATACGGACTGGGCCCTTGTTTGATTATCTTGTAAAACCTTCAACTCGGCCTGAGCGATCCTAAGTTCCAATTCTTGGGTAGAATAGATCCCGCTTGAACTCAATAAACCGTTCGCACTTCTTACATCGTCGTCATGTAATGAGTTTTGAGAATCT
>NZ_RQGF01000010.1 GCF_004769615.1 Leptospira sarikeiensis
GGATAAGCACCTGCATTTTTACAGTGCTATCATATGCGGCTTGGGAATTTGTAAGCTCTGCACGAGCAAGCTCTAGCGCCTTTCTTTTTTCCTCTAATGCCTTATTTGCAACCTCTAGATCAGATAAAATACTTGTTCCGCTACCTGGATTTGTTCCTACATTCGTTGTCGAAGTTGGATCCAGTCCTGGTTGAGAATATGTGGAAGAAGCCCCACTTCCATTTAGTTCTGCAAGTAAGCTCAAATATGCATTTTGTTTTGCGATAAAGTCCGCTTTTAAGGTTTCAACTTCCGTTTGTAGTCCTGCTGCGGTTTTATTTCCTACATTCGCTACTGCATAATCGTATACGGATTGGGCTCTTGTTTGGTTATCCTGTAAAACCTTTAACTCGGCCTGAGCGATCCTAAGTTCCAATTCCTGAGTGGAATAGATCCCGCTTGAACTCAATAAACCGTTCGCACTTCTTACATCGTCGTCATGTAATGAGTTTTGAGAATCT